>NZ_OZ242363.1:852500-4441744 GCF_965208895.1 Candidatus Poriferisodalis sp.
TCGCGACATCGACATCGTCCACGCCGATCCACGCCTGGTAGAAGCGGTAGGGGCTCATGGTGTCAGCGCTGAGCCACAGCGTCTCACCACCTGCGGTCTTGCCGTACTTCGTGCCGTCGCTGCGCGCGAGCAACGGCCACGTCAGTGCATGGGCGGGACGTCCCAGCCGGCGCCGGATCAAGTCGATGCCGAGCACGATGTTGCCCCACTGGTCCGAGCCGCCGACCTGCAGCTCGCATTCGACGTTCTCCGCGAGCCATAAGTAGTCGTAGGCCTGCAGCAGCATGTAGCTGAATTCGGTGTACGACAGGCCGTCGCCCTCGTCGAGACGGTTGCGGACCGACTCCTTGCCGACCATCTGCTGCACCGTGACGTGCTTGCCGACGTCTCGCAGGAAGTCGAGGACGCCGACTCCGACGGTCCATGCGCGGTTGTCGAGCAGTCTGGCCGCGTACGGGCCGTCGTCGAAGTCGAGGAATTGCCGGAGCTGGGGAACGATCCCTTCGAGGTTGTGGGCCAGCGCGTCGTCATCAAGCAGGTTTCGCTCGGTTGAGCGTCCGCTGGGATCGCCGACCATGCCGGTGGCGCCCCCGGCGAGGGCAATCGGGCGGTGCCCGCCCAGTTGCAGCCGCCGCAGCGTGAGCAGACCCATGAGGTTGCCCACGTGAAGACTGGCGGCAGTGGGATCGAAGCCGCAATAGACCGTGATCGGGCCGCTCGCCAAGCGCTGCGCGAGCACTTGACGGTCTGTCGTCTGATGGATCAGACCACGTGCCTCAAGATCCGCCAGGACGTCCACCCGGCCAGTCTGCCGGGCGGTCACCGATTTGCCCCGAAGTCAGCCGCGCGGCGTCCAGCGGAAGTAGCGCACGGTGATCAGCGCCCCGCCCAGACCCCAGGCGCCGAGGATCAGCCAGCGCCCTACCGGCCATGGAACTCCCTCGACGAACGGGTCGAAGGTGCGACCCAGCGCGAGAGCTAGGTGCTTGATGGGGAAGATGTCGCCGATGAGCGTCATCCAGCGCGGCGCTCCCTCCGACGGGATGAACACGTCGGAGACGAAGTACAGCGGCAGCACGCACATGTTGGTGATCGCCGGCGCGGCCTGCTCGCTGGGGCACACGCACGTGATCGCAAGGCCCAGCGCCGAGAACGCAGCGGCGCCCACGACGAGAGTGATGAACAGGCTCGGCAACGCGCCCGACTGGACTCCGACGCCGTATCCGAGCCAACCGATGCCGATCACGAGCGCTGTCATCAACGCGGTCAGTACCAGCGACGCGGCAACCTGCCCGCCGACATAGACCCATGGCGGCAGCGGCGTTGCCCGCATGGCCTTGAGCACGCCGCTCTCTCGCCGGATCACCGTGACGATGGCCGCATTCATGAAGTTCGCGGAGACCAGTGCCAGCGCCAGGATCCCGGGGACATACGACGTTGCGACACGCGCCCCGGTCGAGCTGACAACCTCGTTGCCGAAGATCGAGGTGAAGATCACCAGGAAGATGAGCGGCAGGATCACCGTGAAGAAGGTGGCTGCCGGACTGCGCCGGAAACCCAGCAAGTTGAACGACGCCTCGCTGCGAAGCTGGTGCAGACCCCTCACGGACTGTCTCGGGTGAACTCGCCTGCGGTGGACTCGTCTCCTGTCAGCGCCAGATAGGTGTCCTCGAGGGTCGGCGGCCGGACTGCAAGCGAGTCCAATCGTGTGCCGGCCCCCCCGGCTGCCGCGAGCAGCTCTCGCACCACGGCGTCGACGTCTTGTGTGGCGATGGTGGGCCGTGCGGGCGGCACCGCTCGGGCGTCCGGTGATCCTGCCGGCGCGCAGGGTTCGTCGGCGCCGAGCAGATCCCTCAACTGGCGGGGCAGCCGGTCACTGCTCAACTCTGCAGCATCCCAGCTGATCTGCGACGGCATCGCTGCATGCGCCGCGAGTTCGGCGGCAGTGCCATCGGCCACGATTCGGCCCCGCGAGATCACCACGATCCGGTCTGCCAGAAAGTCGGCCTCATCCATGTAGTGGGTAGTCAGCATCACCGTCACGCCCAGCGTCCGCAGGCCGCCGATGGTCTGCCACGCCTCGCGGCGAGCAGCAGGGTCGAAACCGGTCGTCGGCTCGTCCAGGAATACGAGCTCGGGGTCGCCTACGAGCGCTAGCGCTACCGCGAGCCGCTGCTGCTGCCCGCCCGACAACCGGCGCGTTCGGGTTGCGGCGGCCTCCGACAGCCCCACGAGTTCCAGCACCTCAGCGGTCGGTCGGGGCGACCGGTAGTAGGCCGACCACATCGTCACGATCTCCGACGAGGTGAAGTCGCCCTCGTGCTTGGCGCCCTGCAGCACAACGCCGATGCGCTCCTTCCAGGCGGGCGTGGCCTGCTCAGGATCGACACCGAGCACCCGCACGTCTCCCGACGTTCGGGTGCGCAGACCTTCGAGAATCTCGACAGTGGTGGTCTTGCCCGCGCCGTTGGGACCCAAAAAGGCCACCATCTCTCCGGTTTCGACCGACAGGTCGACGCCGGCCACGGCCTCGTTGTCGCCGTAGCGCTTGTGCAGTCGGGAGACCTCGATGGCGAGATCGGCGCCGCTGCTCATCGGGCGTGGCCGCCGACCGCAGCGCTGCTGGGACCATTCGCGAGACCGTTCTGCTGATCATCGACGTAACGCTCCGGATGGGCGACCTGCGGCCGGACCGCCGCTGCATACAGCAAGACGCCGAGCGGTCCGCTGTAGATGATCAGCAGGATCCAATGCCAACGACGCTTGCCGGCGGTCGCAAACCGAACTCGGCCGAGCCGCAGAATGTCGACGATTCCACCGGCCATGATCAGCGCCGCGAACGCCGCTGCGACAATCAGCACAGTGCCGAAGCCCACCTGGTCACGCTACCTGTGAAGGCTCGTCCGCCTACCGCTGGCGGGTGCGTTCATCCCCCCAGCGAAGTCACTGCGTCGGCGATGTAGAACCCGGCGCCGGCGACGCCAGCGATGACCAGACCGATTCCCGCTGTCCAGAAGGTCCCGTTGAACAGCATCCGGCCGCCGACTGCCAGGACCACGGTGATCGCGATCACCCCCAGCACGGGGCCCGGCAGGTAGGTGACCGCTATCCAGCCCGCCACCAAACCGCACAGCAGCAGGACAACGTTCTCGACCGCCAGCAGCACCTCGCGCACAGCTTCACCGTACGTTCCGGCACTGGCCGCGCACGGCAGCCGTGCGGGACGACAGCACTATTGGTCGCGCCCTGGGCCGACGGTGCGGGCGAGATCGAAGCCGTATTGCGCCAGCCGGCGCGTGCTGACATCGAGACCCAGCCCAGGGTCGGTGAGTTCACGACGCGAGATCCACCTCAGGCCTTCGGACTCGTGGTTGCCGCTGGGCGTCGCATGCTGCGGCGCGCGGACCAAGAAGCGCACGTCGAAGTGGAGGTGGTCGGGTTCAGTGCGCCGGCGATTGACGAACAAGTGAACGTCAACGTCGATCGGATCGGTCCAGACCTCCAGGCCGTCGATGCCGGTCTCCTCCGTCGCCTCGCGCAGCGCGACGCTCGCCAGGGCACCCTCTCCATCGGCGTGTCCGCCCGGCTGCAGCCAGCGACCGATCTTGCGGTGCAGCAGCACCAGCCCCCTCGTTGCGTCGTGATTCACCACCCATGCAGATGCGGTCAGGTGCCCGACCTCGCACGTTCGGTGCAGCGCATCGGGGTGACGGGCGGCGAAGCCGAGTAATCGCCGCCGGTGGACCGATTGAGTGCGGTCCCGAGGGACAAATGCGCGCGCCGTCGTGGCTGCGGCTGCGAGATCATCAGGCAGTGCGTCGATGTCGGTCTGGCGGGCGAACCCGCTGCGCACCGGCGAATCCGGTGCCGAGCCCAAGCGCACCGGCGAATCCGGTGCCGAGCCCAAGCGCACCGGCGAATCCGGTGCCGAGCCCAGCCTCATCGCCGGCTCACATGCGGGCTGGCGTCGACGTACCAGCGCCACAGCAGGTCGGTGCCGCGGCTGATGCCGATGCGGGTCGTGTTCACCAGGCCATCAGGCAGCCAGCCATCGTCCACAATGGCGAGGCCGTCGCCCGTCGTCAGGTCGCAGCCATCGTGGGTGCCGTCGACACCGAGAGCCTCGGTCAGCTTGGCTGGGCCGGAGCACAAGTCCGCGCAGCCGACGGATCGTCCCGACCGGCGCCGGCGGGCCGTCATGGCCTCGACACCGCGTACCGGCTCGAGTGCGCGCAACAGGACCGCATCGCCCACCCCAGCGGGCCCACACACGGCGTTCGCACACCAGTGCAAGCCGTAGATGAGGTACACGTAGAGCCGTCCTGGCGGCCCGAACATGGAGGCGTTGCGGGCGGTCGGGCCGCTGCGCGAGTGCGCCGCGGGGTCGCCGCTGCCGCTGTAGGCCTCGACTTCCACGATCCGGCCCGCTCGAATCGTCCCGTCATCGTGCACAAGCAGCTTGCCGACCAGATCCGGCGCGACTTCGATTGCTGGCCGCTCATAGAAGCCCGGCGGCAGGGGCACAGCCGCGAACGCCATCAGCGGCCGTCCCCGCAGGACGCGCAGATCGGGAACCTCGTCGGCGCGGCACCCACTATTGCCCGCTCTTGTTCCCCGTGCCTCATGCGATTGGGCTCACGGGCCGCTCGGGCCACGGGTTCGCCATTCGGCTCAGCCTCCGCCGGGGACGGCAGCTTCGAGTGCCGCGTCGAGACGCTCCAGCTGGATGGCGACAGCATCGGGGCCGCCCGCGCCCGGCGTCGTGCGCCTGGCGTGTGCTGACCCGGGCGTGAGCAGCTGCGCGGCTTCGGCGCCGAGATCGGGGTGCGCCCTCACCAGAGCGGCCAGCCGACCGGGCTGCGTTGCGGGATCGGGGCCGTGCAGCGCTTCACGCACGAGTCCGGCGATGAGCTCGTGCGCGTCGCGGAACGGCGTGCCGCGGGCCACGAGCCATTCGGCCAGGTCGGTCGCCGCCACGAACGGGTCGTCGGCGCCTGCGGCCATGGCGTCTGCATTGAACGCGACGGTCCCCATGAGACCGTCGAGCGCCAAGGTCACCAGCCGCACCGTGTCGAACGCGTCGAACAGCGGCTCTTTGTCTTCCTGGAGGTCCTTGTTGTAGGCGAGCGGCAGTCCCTTCAGCGTCGCCAGCAAACCTGTCAGGTGGCCGATCAATCTCCCCGATTTGCCGCGCGCCAATTCGGCGACATCAGGATTCTTCTTCTGCGGCATCATCGACGAACCGGTGGCGAATGTGTCATCCAGCGTCACGAAACCGAATTCGGCACTCGACCACAGCACCAGCTCCTCACCGAGGCGTGACAGGTGCACACCGGTCATCGCCAGCGCGTACAGCGCGTCGGCAACGAAGTCGCGATCACTGACGGCATCGAGGGAGTTTTCGAAGATTCGCGCGAACCCCAGTGCTGCGGCGGTCAGGGAGGGATCCAGCGGCAATGTCGATCCTGCGAGCGCGCCGGCGCCGAGCGGCGACACGTCGGTGCGACGCCTGGCATCGCCGAGCCGTTCGACATCTCGCAGCAGTGCCCACGCGTGCGCCGCCAGGTGATGAGCGAGCCCCACCGGCTGCGCCTGCTGCAAGTGTGTGTAGCCCGGCAGTCGCAGACCCGTCTCGTGTGCATGTCGAGCTCTGCGAGCGAGCGTGCACGCCAAGTCGACCACCAGCTGCGTCAGCTCGTCAAGCGCGTTGCGCGTCCACAGGCGCAGATCGGTCGCGACCTGATCGTTGCGACTCCGGCCTGTGTGCATCTTCGCAGCGGCAGCGCAGAGCTCGGTTGCCCGGCGCTCGACGGCGGTGTGGATGTCTTCGTCGGACAGGGCCCAGACCATGGCGCCCTCGGCGATCTCCCGCTCGACCTCGTCGAGGGCGTCCGCGATGGCGTCGCGCTCGTCCCCGGACAGCAAGCCGACGCTGGCCAGCATCGACACGTGAGCCCGCGACGCAGTGATGTCCTCGGCGAACATGCGCTGATCGAACGGCAGGGAGTCGTTGAGCGCGGCGAGGGCGTCCGCGGGCGCGCCGGCGAACCGGCCATGCCACAGGGTGGTGGGGCCGGTTCGGGCCGCGGCGCCCGGGCGCGCACCGCGCGCCGTGTCACCGCCAGCGGTGTCGTCAGAGAACATCGGCCTGCAAGCTCACAAGTCGGCCAGTTCCCGGCAGTGCTCGGCCACAGCGGGGCCGCCGAGTTCCTCGGTGGCCACGATGAACAGCGTGTCGTCGCCCGCCACCGTGCCGACCACGCCTTCGAAGTCGCTGCGGTCGATGGCCGAGGCGACGACGTGTGCTGATCCCGGCGGCGTGCGCAGCACGACGATGTTCTGCGAGAAACGCACATCGAGCACCCAATCACCGAACACGCGCCGCAGAGTGTTGGGCGGCAGCGTCTCCGGCGCGTCGGCCTCGGGCACCGCGTAGACGGTGCGCCCTGCAGTGCGCATCTTGGCGACGCCCATCTCGTCGAGATCGCGGCAGACCGTGGCCTGGGTGACGTCCACGGTGCGCTCGGCCAGCAGGCTGACCAGCTGCGCCTGGCTGCCGATCTCGTGGCCGGCCAGCAGTTCGCGGATGAGATGCTGCCGCTGCGCCTTGGTGGTCATGACGCCGCTCCGTGCGCGGTTCCGGCTGGCGCTGCTCCATGCAGCGCTGGGCCCATCAGGAATGCCAGCAGGCCTCTGGCGGCGTGCATGCGATTCTCGGCCTGCTGCCACACTCTGCTGGCCGGGCCGTCGATGACCCCGGCTGCTACTTCCTCGCCTCGATGTGCGGGCAGGCAATGCAGGAAGACCGCGCCGGAAGCGGCACGAGACATCAGTTCTTCGGTGACCTGGTAGGGACCGAACGAAGCGAGACGCTCGGCTTGTTCGTCTTCTTGGCCCATCGAAGTCCACACATCGGTACAGACCACATCGGCACCCATGACGGCCTCCGCCGGGTCGTCGGTGACCATGCACCGGCCACCCAGCGAGTCAAGCCGTTCGAGCGTCTCGGTGGTGGGCGCGTAGCTCGGCGGTACCGCCAGCGAGCTCTCGATTCCCAGCAGCGCGCAGCCGATGGCCAGCGACCGCCACACGTTGTTGGCATCGCCGACAAATGCCACCCGCGTGGTGCGTTCGAGCCCGACGCATTCCGAGATGGTCAGAAGGTCTGCCAGTGCCTGGCACGGATGGGCTTCGTCGGACAGGAGATTCACGACCGGTGCCACCTCGCAGGCCGCCATGCGCTCAAGGTGACTGTGTCGGTAGACACGAGCAGCGATGAGTGCGTGG
Source organism: Candidatus Poriferisodalis sp. (assembly GCF_965208895.1). Lineage (GTDB taxonomy): Bacteria > Actinomycetota > Acidimicrobiia > Acidimicrobiales > Poriferisodalaceae > Poriferisodalis. The sequence continues at coordinate 859,788 of NZ_OZ242363.1, forward strand.
TAGCAAGCCAGCGTCCGCACGATGTCCTCGGCAGTCTCGCGGACGTCCATCCCCACCTCTTCGGGCCGGATGTAGACCGGGTGACCGCCGAGCTGCTTCACAGCCATTTCCATCGAGTTGCGTGTGCGGTTCGAGGCCTTCTCGAACACCAATGCAACGCCGCAGCCGGCAAACACTGCGGGCGCATCAGCGACAGGGCGCGACGACACGTCGAGTACCCATCGCAGCTCATCGGCCGACAAGTCGTCCACTTCGAGGAAGTGACGCATCAGCCCGGTTTCCCTGCGCCGGCGAGCACGCTCGCAAAGATCGCCAGGCCCTCGTCGATCTGCTCGCTCGACACCACCAGGGGCGGCGCAAAGCGCACTGCTGTCGGGGTGATGCCGTTGATCACGAGACCGGCCTCCAAGCACGCTGCGGCCACTTCGGGACCGCTGCGGCCGACGGCGGGGGTGTCGAGTTCGGCGGCGATGAGCAAGCCCAGCCCGCGGGTGTCGACAACGCCGTCGATGCCCATGAGCTTGCCCGCCAGTTCTTCGCCGCGCGCTGCGGAAAGGCCCGGCGCATCGATGGCCTCCATCGTGCGCAGCACAGCACGCGCGGCGCTCGCAGCCAGCGGCTGCCCGCCGAAGGTGGTCGCGTGGTCGCCCGGCTGGAAGGCGCCCGCGACCTCCCGGCGCGCCCAGATTGCACCGATCGGCACCCCGTTGCCCAGTGCCTTGGCCATCGTCACGATGTCGGGTCTGGCAGCACCGGTCGGTCCACCGGCGGGGTCGAAGTGGTGATGCCATGCGAACCACTCGCCGGTGCGGGCCAAACCGGTCTGCACCTCGTCGACAATGAACGCCATGGCACGCTCGTCGCAGATCTCGCGGACGCGACGCAGGTACTCGCCGTCGGCGACGTTGACGCCGCCTTCGCCCTGAACGACTTCGAGCAGCACCGCGCAGCAGCTCGGGTCCAGCGCCGCCTCGAGCGCGTCAGCGTCGTTGTAGGGCACGTGGCGGAAGCCTTCGGGCAGCGGCTGGAACGTCTCGTGCTTCTCGGGCTGGCCGGTGGCGTGCAGGGTTGCCAGAGTGCGCCCATGGAATGACCGCAGCGCGCTGACGACGACGTGGCGACCTCGGCCGCCGTACTTGCGCGCCAGCTTGATCGCCCCTTCGAGCGACTCGGCGCCGCTGTTGGCGAAGAAGACCTGTCCCCCGCCCCCTTGGAGCCGGTCGATGGTCTGGGCGACCTCGACCTGGGGCTCGGTGCCGAAGAGATTCGACACGTGCAGCAGCGTGCGCGCCTGCTCATTGAGCGCATCGGCGACGGCCGGGTGGGAATGGCCCAACGACGTCACTGCCAGCCCTGCCAGAAAATCGAGGTAGCGCTTGCCGTCACGGTCATACAGCTCGCAGCCGCTGCCACGCACGAATTGGACCGGCGGCGGACCGTAGGTGGACATGAGCGGGCAGTGCTCGAGCGCTGCGGCGCCCATGGCGGCGGCATGGGACGAGAGTCCGTTGGTGGCACTTGTCGCTGTCGTGGTCTGTGTCATGAACTCGTGGCCTTTCTGTGGGATGGCCCGTTGGGCTGTCGGTGGGTCGAGTGGTGCTGGTGTTCTGGGGGTGCTTGTGGGGTCGCGCATCGCAGAGGCGTTTGGTTACTTCGTGGACGAATCTGTCAATTCACAATCGAGTGCGGCCGATCACGAGTGATCATCGTGCCGACTCCGGCGTCGGTGAACAGCTCGACGAGCACCACGTGCGGGATGCGGCCGTCGAGCAGGTGTGCGCTGTTGACGCCGTTGCGAACGGCGCTGATGCAGGCCTCGATCTTCGGGATCATCCCGCCCGCGATCTGCCCGCTGACCAGACGTGCGGCGAGCGAGTCGGCCGTGGCGCGGCGCACGAGCGAGCCTGGATCGTCGACATCGTCGAGCAACCCCGCGACGTCGGTGAGGTAGACGACCTTCTCAGCATCCAGAGCCGCTGCCACGGCACCGGCCACGGTGTCTGCGTTGATGTTGTACGCCTGCCCCTTTGCATCCGCGCCGATGGTGGAGATGACCGGGATCAGCCCCTCGGCGAGCAGGCGCTCGAGCAGGTCGGTGTTCACGTCGGTGACGTCGCCCACGAAACCGAGATCGGGATTGCGGGCGGTTGCGGTGATGACCCGGCCGTCTTCGCCTGAAATGCCCACAGCCAACGGTCCGTGGACGTTGATTGCGCCGACGATGTCGCGGTTGACCTTGCCGACCAGCACCATGCGTGCGATGTCCAGCGTCTCCGCATCGGTGACTCGCAGCCCGTCGCGGAACTCCGATGTCTTGCCGAGGCGCGCCATGAGATCGCCGATCTGCGGGCCGCCACCGTGGACGACGACCGGTGCGAGCCCGATCTGGCGCAGGAGCACGATGTCGGCGGCGAAGCCATCGGTCAACGCCGTGTCGACCATGGCGTTGCCGCCGAATTTGACGACTACCACCTTGCCCCGCCACTGGCTGATGTACGGCAGCATCTCCACGAGCAGCTCCGCACGTTCGACCTGCTGAGCGTGGATGTCGTCGGCGCCCGTCATGGCATCAGCCCCGTGGTCGGGAGACCGGCTGTCTCGGGAAGGCCGAGCGCAATGTTGGCGCACTGCACGGCGCCGCCCGACGCGCCCTTGACCAGGTTGTCGATCGCGCTGAGCACCACGAGCCAACCGGTGCGGGGATCCACTCGTGCGCTCAGGTGGCACGTGTTCGCACCGAGTGTCGCCTTGGTGTGCGGGGCGTCGCGATGGATCACCACGAACGGCTCGTCGGAGTAGAAGTCCGCGAGCACGCCGAGTGCGTCGTCGGTCGTCATGCCCTCGCGAGGTCGGGCGTAGCAGGTCGCCAGGATGCCGCGCACCATCGGTGCCAGGTGCGGCGTGAACAGCACCTGGCACCCGGTTGCCTGCTCGATCTCGGGCGTATGGCGGTGGTCCAGCAAGCCATACGCCACGAAGTCCTCGTCGACGGTCGAGAACGTCGTGGCGGGCTTCGGCGCCCGGCCCGCGCCGCTGACCCCCGACGCGGCGTCGATCACCACCCCGCTCGTCGAGATGAACCCGCCACGGGCGAACGGCGCCAAGGCCAGCGCCGCTGCGGTGGGATAGCACCCGGGAACGGCGACTCCCGCGGCGCCGCGCAACGCCTCGCGGCCGAGTTCGGGAAGCCCGTAGGGAATTTCGCCCAGCAACTCCGGTAGTGGGTGCTCTGCCCCGTACCACTGCGGGTACAGGGCCGCGTCGACCAGTCGGAAATCTGAGCCCAGGTCGACCACGCAGCCGACCCGCTTGTACAGGTCGGCAACAACGGGTGCGCTGGCCATGTGCGGCAAGCCCAGGAACACCACGTCGAGCCCGACGAAGATCGCCGGGTCGTATGCGCAGTAGCGAAGGTCGCCATAGTCGGCCGCCAAGCTGGGATACAGGTCGCGCACTGCGGCACCCGCCTGGGTATCTCCCGAAACGGCGACTACGTCGAAGGACGGATGTGCGGCTGCGAGCCGCAGCAGCTCCGCACCCGTGTAGCCGGATGCGCCCACTATCCCTATCCGCGCCGCGCCATGCGCGGCCCCAGCGTTGTTCTTGGGGGCAGCGACCGCTTCAGAATTCCCTATGTCGTGCGGTGCGGCTGAGTCGGCCATGTCCTCATCCTCTTGGAGTGTGCGCACTTGGCGCGGATCCGATGCGCGATCAGCGACCGCAGGTCAGCCTAGCAGGCACACCGCAGTTCTATGCGGAATTATGCAATTTTATGCACCTATGCTAAAGGGCCCGTGGCGTCCCGTGTCTCATTTCTGGCCAGGCCCGCGCCCACGTCCCGTCCAGAGCCATCTAGCGAACTCCCGGTCCTCACGCGCCTGCTCCTCAGCCTCGTCACCGAGGGCACGCGCCTCGTCGTCGGTCAGGCTGCTCCTTCTTGCCGCGCCTGCACCGCCCAAGATGAAGATCAGCACGATCCACGCGAACGGATCAGGAATCGCTGCGTCCACCAAGCGCGACGAGAAGGACTCGCTCTCGGGACCAGCGAAGGCGAACCCGAACGGCGTGAGGTAAATCAAGACAGCACCCGACCACGACCAGACCCGCAGCCGCCGACGTCGCTCCGCGGTCGAGCGCTGGACCTTCTCGAGATCGGCACGGGAGTATCCGCTCCAACGATTCCAACGGTCGATCTCCGACTCCGGCGACATCACACTCATTTCCCCGCGAGCGATCATCAAGGTACTGAACGACGCACATCCGCGAGATCGCGCTGCCCACTGAATTGTCTGAGCAGTGGACGGCTAACAGGTGGTGGCGGAAAGTGTTCACTCGCGGAGCGGGTATCGTCGTTCCCTGCCCAGCAGGGCCAACGACGTCCCTGCAGCCCCCGAGTCCCGACACCGGAACTCGACTCGCATGCGCACCGGCGAAGCCGGTGCTGACATCTCACCGGGACGTCGCCGATGCCCATCCATGACACTGTGACTACGGACACGGCGACCGCGGGCGTGGTGCCAGGAGCCGAAGACCGGCCTGCGGTACGCGTCGGCCCATTCGCGACGCCGCCTGCGGCACAAGGCCTCTATGACCCGGCGTTCGAGCATGACTCGTGCGGTGTCGGCTTCGTTGCCGACATGTCGGGTGTGCCGAGCCGGGCGGTCGTCGATCAGGCCCTGCAGTGCCTGGTCAACCTCGACCATCGCAGCGCCACCGGGGCTGAGGCGAATGTCGGCGACGGCATCGGCATCACTGTTCAGGTTCCCGACCGTTTCCTGCGCGACGTCTGCGACTTCGAACTCCCGCCAGCCGGCAGCTACGCGGCCGGCACAGCCTTCCTGCCGCGCACCGATGCCGACGTTGCCGCCGCAGCCATCGAATCGATCATGGTCGAAGAAGGTCTGCAGGTGCTCGGCTGGCGAGAGGTTCCCACCGACCCGTCGTCGCTGGGCAAGTTCGCCACCGATCCGATGCCGGTGTTCCGGATGCTGCTCGTGGCTGCACCGTCCCCCGCAGACCTGCGCGGGCTGGATCTTGAACGGCGTGTCTATGTCGCTCGCAAGCGCACCGAGCACGAGATCGATCCCGCCCCGTACTTCCCGTCGCTGTCGTGCCGCACCCTCGTCTACAAGGGAATGCTGACCTGCAGCCAGTTCGCGGAGTTCTATCCCGACCTGGTCGATCCCCGCATGGAATCGGCGCTCGCATTGCTGCACTCGCGCTTCAGCACCAACACCTTCCCCTCGTGGCCCCTCGCACACCCGTATCGCATGCTCGCCCACAACGGCGAGATCAACACGGTGATGGGGAACCGCAACTGGATGCGGGCACGAGAGGGCACGCTGTCGAGCCCGCTGTTCACCGATGCCGACGGGAACAACGATCTGGAGCGCACGTACCCCGTGTGCGCGCCCGGCGCCTCGGACACCGCCAGCTTCGACGAGGTGCTCGAGCTGCTCCATCTCGGCGGGCGGAGCCTGCCCCATGCCGTGCTGATGATGATTCCGGAGGCCTGGGAAAACCATGCCCGTATGCCCCAGGACAAACACGATTTCTACGAATTCCATGCCTCGTTGATGGAGCCGTGGGACGGTCCGGCCAGCATCGCCTTCACCGACGGCAACGTCGTGGGCGCCGTGCTCGACCGCAACGGCTTGCGGCCCTCCCGCTACTGGGTCACCTCCGATGGTCTCGTCGTGATGGCGTCCGAAGTCGGCGTGGCTGACATCGATCAGGCGAAGATCATCCAGAAGGGGCGCCTGCAGCCAGGACGCATGTTCCTCGTCGACACCGCACAGGGCCGCATCGTCGGCGACGACGAGATCAAGCGCGACCTGCTGAATGCCAAGCCGTACGGGGACTGGCTGGCCGACGGGCTCGCACATCTCGAAGACCTGCCGCCTCGATTCAATCTGACGCCGCAGCACGCCTCGGTGACGCTGCGCCAGCGCACGTTCGGCTACACCACCGAGGAACTGCGAATCCTCATCGCGCCGATGGCCCGTACGGGCACCGAACCGATCGGTTCGATGGGTACCGACACGCCGATCGCGGTGCTCTCGAAACGCTCGCGGCTGCTCTTCGACTACTTCAGCCAGCTGTTCGCACAGGTCACCAACCCGCCGCTGGATGCCATCCGCGAAGAACTCGTCACCTCCACGAAGGCCAAGATCGGCCCCGAGGGCAACCTGCTGATGCCAGGTCCCGAGTCGTGCCGGCAGATTGTGCTGCCCTCCCCGATCCTGTCGAACGAGGATCTGGCGAAAATCCTGTACATCGACGAGGATCTGCGGGCCGCCCGATCACAAACGAACGGCACATCGCCGCATGGAGCGGCGCCAGGGGCCTCAGCACCGCAAGGAGCGGCGCCAGGGGCCTCAGCACCGCAAGGAGCAGCGTCAGGGGCCTCAGCGCCGCATGGAGCAGCGTCAAGCAGCGCCGCAGCCCCGAACGACACAGCGGCCGACATGACGCACCAGTACAAGCCGTTCGCGGTCGACGGCCTGTACCCGGTCGCTGAGGGCGGTGCGGGCCTCGAGCGCGCCCTCACCGACGTATGCGCGCAGGTCGACGAGGCCATCGCCGACGGCTCCCAGATCATCATCCTCTCGGACCGCTACAGCGACGCGCAGAACGCGCCCATTCCCTCGCTGCTGCTGACAGGCGCCGTGCATCACCATTTGGTGCGCAACAAGACCCGCACGATGGTGGGCCTCGTCACCGAGTGCGGGGATGCCCGCGAGGTGCACCACATGGCCCTGCTGCTGGGCTACGGCGCCAGCGCCGTCAACCCGTACCTCGCCTTCGAGTCGATCGACGACATGGTGCGTGGAGGCGTCATCACCGAAGTCGACCAACGCACAGCGATCCGCAACTACATCAAGGCATGCACCAAAGGTGTGCTCAAGGTGATGTCCAAAATGGGGATCTCGACCGTGGCCAGCTACACCGGGGCGCAGGTCTTCGAATCTGTGGGTCTCGGGGAGGACGTCATCTACCGGTTCTTCACGGGAACCACCTCGAAGCTGGGCGGTGTGGGTCTCGACGTGCTCGCCGCCGAGGTTGCGCAGCGGCACCGGTTCGCCTACCTCGACAACCCCGCCGAGGCTGCCCACCGCGATCTGTGGGCGGGCGGCGAGTACCAGTGGCGGCGCGAGGGCGAGTACCACCTGTTCAACCCCGAGACCGTCTACAAGCTGCAGCACTCCACCCGCGCCGGCCGTTACGAGGTCTTCAAGGAGTACACCGGGCTGGTAGACGATCAGTCCACTGAGCTGGCGACCCTGCGCGGCCTCTTCGAGCTGCGTCCGGCGCCCGGCGGGCCGATCCCGATCGACGAGGTCGAACCGGTCTCTGCGATCGTGAAGCGATTCTCCACCGGAGCGATGAGCTATGGCTCGATCTCGGCCGAAGCGCACGAGACGCTGGCGATCGCCATGAACCGCATCGGTGGCAAGTCCAACACCGGCGAAGGCGGCGAGGATCCTGAGCGTTATGTGCCGGATCCCAACGGAGATCTGCGGCGGTCGGCAATCAAGCAGGTCGCGTCCGGGCGCTTCGGCGTCACCTCGGAGTACCTGACCAACGCCGACGATCTGCAGATCAAGATGGCCCAGGGCGCCAAGCCGGGCGAGGGCGGCCAGCTGCCGGGTCCGAAGGTCTGGCCGTGGATCGCCAAGACACGCCACTCGACACCCGGCGTCGGGCTCATCAGCCCGCCGCCCCACCACGACATCTATTCGATCGAAGACCTCAAGCAGCTCATCCACGATCTCAAGAACTCCAACCCGCAGGCGCGCGTGCACGTCAAGCTGGTTGCCGAGGTGGGCGTGGGCACCGTCGCCGCCGGCGTGTCGAAGGCCAAGGCCGATGTGGTGTTGATCTCCGGGCACGACGGCGGTACCGGGGCCTCGCCGCTGACGTCGCTGAAGCACGCAGGCGCCCCGTGGGAGCTGGGCCTCGCCGAGACACAGCAGACGCTGTTGCTGAACGGCCTGCGAGATCGGATCGTCGTGCAGACCGACGGGCAGCTGAAGACGGGCCGCGACGTGATCGTGGCAGCACTTCTGGGCGCCGAAGAATTCGGCTTTGCCACGGCCCCGCTGGTGGTCTCGGGTTGCATCATGATGCGCGTCTGCCATCTCGACACCTGTCCCGTGGGCGTGGCGACCCAGAACCGTGAACTGCGCAAACGCTTCGGTGGCCGACCCGAGTTCGTCGTCAACTTCTTCGAGTACATCGCGCAGGAAGTCCGTGAATACCTGGCGATGCTGGGCTTCCGATCACTGCCGGAGGCCATTGGACGCGTGGATCGGCTCGATACCACCGCCGCAGTGGCTCACTGGAAGGCGCACGGGCTGAATCTGTCACCGATCCTTGCGGAGCCCGAGACGCCGTGGCCCCAGGATCGCTACTGCTCACAGAGCCAAGACCATGGCCTGGAGCGGGCCCTCGACTGCCAGCTCATCGAATTGGCAGCACCTGCGCTTGAGCGTCGCGAATCGGTGCGGGCGGAGCTACCGATCAGCAATGTGAACCGGACCGTCGGAACGATGCTCGGCCACCGAGTCACCGCCGCGCATGGCGGCGACGGCCTGGCCGATGACACGATCGACCTGACGTTCATCGGGTCGGCCGGGCAGAGCTTCGGTGCGTTCGTGCCGCGTGGGCTGACGATGCGGCTGTACGGCGACGCCAACGACTACCTCGGCAAGGGGTTGTCGGGCGGGCGCCTCGTGGTGCGGCCGCCTCGAGAAATCAACGCAGCATTCGTCGCCGAGGACAACATCATCGCCGGCAACGTCATCCTGTACGGAGCGACGAGCGGCGAGGCATACATCCGCGGCACGGTTGGCGAGCGCTTCTGCGTGCGCAACTCCGGAGCGACCGCTGTCGTGGAGGGAGTGGGCGATCACGCCTGCGAGTACATGACGGGCGGCATGGTGGTGGTGCTCGGCAGCGTCGGCCGCAACTTCGGTGCAGGCATGTCGGGCGGGGCGGCGTTCGTGTACGACCCCGACGACCTCTTCTGGCGGAATCTGAACGCCGAGATGGTCGATCTGGAGCCGCAGCTCGACGACGCCGATGCCGAATCCGTGCGAGCAGTTCTGCGCCAGCACCTCGCCGAGACCGATTCGGCCCCGGCCCAGCGCATCCTGCGTCGCTGGCACAGCGAGGTGCGCAGTTTCCGCAAGGTGATGCCGAAGGACTACCGGCGGGTGCTCGAGGCCCGGGCCGCTGCCGCCGAGCTCGGCCACGACCCCGACGAGGCAGTAATGGCGGCTGCGCATGGGTGATATCCGGGGATTCATGCGGCACGACCGGGAGCTGCCGACGCGGCGCCCGGTTCCGGTGCGCCTGCGCGACTGGCGGGAGGTCTACGAGCCGTTCGCCGACGAGGACCTGCGCACCCAGGCCAGCCGCTGCATGGACTGCGGCGTGCCGTTCTGCAACTCGGGCTGCCCGCTCGGCAACATCATCCCTGACTGGAACGATCTCGTGTACCGCGACCGCTGGCGCGACGCCATCGAGCGACTGCACGCAACCAACAACTTCCCCGAGTTCACCGGCCGGCTGTGCCCGGCGCCGTGCGAGGGTGCGTGCGTGCTCGGCATCAACGCCGATCCGGTCACGATCAAGCAGGTCGAGGTCGCGATCATCGACAAGGCCTTCGAGATGGGCTGGGTGCGCCCCGAGCTGCCGGCTTCGCGCACCGGTTACAGCGTGGCCGTGGTGGGCTCGGGACCGGCTGGGCTCGCTGCGGCGCAGCAGCTCACCCGCGCAGGCCACGACATCACGGTGTTCGAACGCGCCGATCGGCTCGGCGGCCTGCTGCGCTATGGCATTCCCGAGTTCAAGATGGAAAAGCACCACATCGAACGGCGTCTCGACCAGATGAGCGCGGAGGGCACGAAGTTCCGCACCGGCGTCGAGGTCGGCGTCGACATCCCGGTGGCGGACCTGCAGGCCGACTTCGACGCGCTCGTGCTCGCAGGCGGTGCAACCCAGTGGCGCGATCTGCCGATTCCGGGTCGCGAGCTCGACGGCATCCACCAGGCAATGGAGTACCTGCCGTGGGCCAACAAGGCGCAGGAAGGCGACCTCGACCCGGTCGATGTGCCGATCAGCGCCGAAGGCAAGCGGGTGGTGATCATCGGCGGCGGCGACACCGGCGCCGACTGCCTGGGTACCGCGCACCGTCAGGGCGCCGCCTCAGTACATCAATTCGAGATCTTGCCGCGGCCGCCCGACGAACGGTCGTCGGCCAACCCGTGGCCGACCTATCCGATGGTCTACCGGGTCTCCTCGGCTCACGAGGAAGGCGGCGACCGGGTGTACTCGGTGAATACCGAGCAGTTCCTGGACGACGGCTCAGGTGCCGTGCGGGCGCTGCGGGCGCACGAGGCCGTGTTCAGCGACGGTCGGTTCGCCGAGGTGGAGGGCACCGACTTCGAGCTCGAATGCGAGCTCGTGCTGCTGGCGATGGGCTTCGTAGGACCGCAACAGGAAGGCTTGCTCGCTCAGCTCGGCGTCGAGACCGATGCGCGTTCCAACGTTGCGCGTGACGACGACTACCGCACGAGCGTCGACGGGGTCTGGGTGTGCGGCGACATGGGCCGCGGCCAGAGCCTGATCGTGTGGGCGATCGCCGAGGGCCGAGCGTGCGCCGCAGCGGTCGACGAGGCGCTGACGGGCGACACGGCTCTGCCGAGCCCGATGCCCCCCTCGGCCCGCCCGCTCAACTGAGACGCGTCTTCGCACGTTGACTGCCGCACGCTGCCCTGAATCCTGCAGCCCTGCGGGGCGGCATTTCTGCGCACAGAACGAGCGCTGCACGAATCTTGCGCAATGGCGCCGCTCCAGGCGGCATTCTTGACCACAGAACGAGATACACGACGGCAGGCGAAGTAGGCGACGGTGAACTCCAGCGAGTACGCAGTAGACGGCGAGCGTTTATGGGAAACGCTTCACTCCCTCGCAGAGATAGGCGCTACCGCGGCGGGCGGTGTGGCCCGGGTGGCGCTCACCGACGAGGATCGGGCGGGGCGTGACCAATTCGTGGCGTGGGTGCGTGAGCTGGGCTGCACTGTTCATGTCGACCAGATGGGCAACTTGTTCGCCCGTCGTGAGGGCAGCGATCCCGGGCGTGCACCAGTGGTGATCGGCAGCCATCTCGACAGCCAGCCCACCGGCGGCAAGTACGACGGCGCCTACGGCGTGATGGTGGGCCTCGAGGTGCTGCGCGTGCTCCACGACAACGACCTCATCACCGCTGCCCCGGTCGAAGTGGTGTCGTGGACGAATGAGGAAGGGGCACGATTCCCTCCGGCCATGATCGGCTCCGGCGTCTATGCAGGGGCATTCAGCCTGGACGAGGGTTTGGCGGCGCCCGGAGTCGACGGCACCACGCTCGGTGGTGAGCTAGCGCGGATCGGATATGCCGGCGACGCGCCATGCGGCGCCCCAGGCGGTGAGGGTCGCCGACCGATCGGGCACTACATCGAGCCGCACATCGAGCAGGGCCCGATCCTGGAGGCTGCCGGGGTGACGCTCGGCGCTGTCACCGGGGTGCAGGGAATCCGCTGGTACGACGTGTCGATCGAGGGCCAATCGGCGCACGCTGGCAGCACCCCGATGGAGCACCGCGCCGATGCCATGGTGGCCGCCGCCCGGCTGGTGTGCGAAGCCGACGAGATCGCGGCGCGCCGGGCACCAGAGGGGCGCGCCACAGTGGGCACCCTGTCGGTCGGCACCGGTTCGCGCAACACCGTGGCGGGCTCGGTCTCGCTGACGGTGGATCTGCGCCATCCTGACGCCGCCGAGCTGGAAGCCATGTACGACGAATTGCTCGCTTTCGCCGACGGCCCGGCGTTCGGCCCGCAGCACAGCGCCGCATCGAGCGGCGTCAGGCAACACAGCGCTGCATCGAGCGGCGACAGACGACACAGCGGGCGGTCGCTCCCTCGCCCACAGATTGCTCCTATCTGGTACTCGCCGCCGATCGTGTTCGACGCTGCCGTCGTGGATGCCGTGCGACAAGGCGCCGTCGCGGCAGGTTTCGAGCCGGTCGACATCACGTCGGGTGCCGGCCACGATGCTTGCTACGTGTCCATGGTCGCGCCCACCGGGATGCTGTTCATCCCCTGCGCCGACGGCCTGTCGCACAACGAAGCCGAGTCGATCCTGCCGTCCCACGCCACGGCGGGCGCTCAGGCCACGCTGAACGCGGTGCTCGCGCTGGCTAGGTGAGCTCGGCCAGCGATTGGCACTTGAGGATGGCCCGCGCAGATTGCTCCATGGCCGTCCAGCCGGGCTGATCGTCCACCTCGCCCCCCCAGCCCATCTGTGCCAAGCGGTGGGTGAGCCGCACGTCGCCGGCACCCACGTCGGCTCGCGCGAGCCAGCCGGCGGCGGCCTGGACGTCGCGTACCGCCGACCGTCGAGTGTCAGCCCACAACTGTGGGTCAGCACCGGGCAGCGGGTCGGCGGGTACGGCCACGATCATCGCTCTGGCGGTGTTGCGCCAGTGTCGGGCAGTCTCGGTCGGCACCGCTGCAGGCCAGGTGCGCATCAGGCTGTGCTCGACGCTGCGGTCATCAGGCGAAGCCCCGTCGACTGCGCTGATGTCGACCTTGCTGAGCCCCGCCGCCGCCGCTGTCGTAGCGCGCACATCGGGCCGGGGCGGCGACATCCGTTCCCGCAGCTCGCCAAACGCCGCGGCGCCCTCGGACCCGCTCGCCCAGGAAATGAAGTCGCTGCGGGCACGTGCCCGGAACATCGGCGATGCAAACGTGTGGGCCCACCATTCCACTGGCCGCAGCAAGTGGGCCATGCGGGGGTCGTATTCCTCCCAGATGCGAGCGTGCTCTTCCGACCGGAAGAGGTTCATGCCCGCTCAGCGGAATGGCCGGCTTGCGGCGTCGCCTCCCACCATGCTGCGGGTGTAGCCGACCATGGTCGGCGGTTCGATCGAGGTGATCTCCTCGTCGCGCATCACGATCCGCAGCGGATCGCCCCCCAGCAAACACGGCGCATCCACCGTGACAGTCCGGCCCGGAAACAGCCAGCGGCACGCCAGGGCCTCGAAGCCGCATTGGGCGAACCAGCGCTGCTCGCCGTCGACGCTCACCCGGTATTGGGTGGGCTGGTTGTTGAACGGCGGGAACGACGCGATGTAGTCGGTGCCTGGATGAAGCCAGCCGGGCGTGAGATCGATGATCCTCGTGATGACGGCCTTGGCACGCATCGGCTCGATGCCCAGTGTGCGGGCCAATTCGGCATAGTGAGGCGCGACGCCAGTGGCAACGATCTCGTTCATGATCGCGGCATACGCCGCGTCGAGTTCTTCCAGTGGTATCTGCGCGGGATCCGCCGTGCTGTCTGCCATGTCGCGACTCTAGAAGCGGGCACACGCACCCGCTGTCTGCGGGAAGACGCCTAGAGCATGAAGCGGCTGACCGTGGAGCTGGCCAGCCACATCTCGATGTCGCGGATCGCCTGGGTCATCGCTTGCCCGATCAGGTCCAGCTTGCGCACTTGCTCGATGCGCGGCGTCGCTTGTTCCAGCTCGGCCTTCGACAGCAGCTCGCCGAATATCCCGCAGGCATCGGCGAGCGCAATGATCACAACGTCACGCGGGCTGGGGATCTCATCGCTGAACAGCACTCCCATGATGCGCAGCTTCACCTCGCGCTCGGCCTTGCCGTCGACCATTGGGTAGCGGCGAGACCGGAACACCCACAGGTGGCGGTCGTCCTTGCGCTCGAGGATTCCCTTGTCGACGAGGCGGGCGAACGCCTCCTCGCGGATGCCTTCGGCCCGTGCCGCCACGAACTCCACCCAGTAGCGCGAGTCGCTTTCTGAGCTCTGGGCGGTGATGTGAGCCAGCGTGGGGTCCAGCAGGCCGTCGCCGATCGGCGTCGAGTCGATCAGCATGAGCTTCTCCAGATCGGTGTCGATCCGGTTCTCCATCGCCAGATCCATGAGCACCGAGCCGGCAATTACCCGGTCGAGCGTGCGCTCAGGAACATGTATCAGCTTGCCGTCGTCGTCTCGCAGCAGCAGGAGCAGAATTTCTTCGGCGAATCTCAGCATGGTCCCGGCCCAACTCCCATCATGTCGGCAGCGCAGCAGCGCATGGGGCGGCCGCGGCATCGCAGCGTAGTTGGCGATAGCGCGATCCGGCTGCCGTCTCGTGGGTCTGCGGCACATGGTTCTGGGTCGGATGAGCCTGGGGGCCATGCGCCAACATCGCATGGCCTGGTGCTACTCGACGGTCACTTCAACCAGTTCAGCGTCGGCGAGTCCGAGATCGAAGGCTTGGCTGCCCTCGTTCATCACTCGATGGTGACCTCGACGAAGGTGGCGCCGTCGAGACCGATGTCGAAGGCCGGGCCGACGGGATGCTCGATCGCCATGCGATACGGGCCGCCGGCGTGATAACGCTCGCACTCCTCAGAAGGGGTCGGCGCCAAGCACGGAACCATGTCGATGGCCGACACGACCGAGCCGCTTGCGGTGACGAAGGTGATCCGCAGCGGCAGCGGCGTGTCGCGCATCCAGAACGCGCCCGAGATGTCCGTCTCGAAGACGAACACCATTGCTGCATAGCCGCCGAGCGCCGAGAAATCGTCAACTCCCATGAGACCGCGCTGGCGTGCTTGGGGTGTGTCGGCAATGACCACTGGCCACAGCCGCGTGCCGGCGGAGCCGGTCACGCCCAGCACGCCTTCGCCGAAGCCCACAGGCGGCGTTGCGGTCGCCAGAACGTCCCGGACGTGGGCAAGCGAGTCCACGTCAGTCGTGGCTGGTTGCAGCGCCGTCGGCGCAACGGTCTGCGGCGGCGACTCGTTGTCGTCGGCCGTGGCCTTGGTGTCCGAGGCGGCAGTCTGCGGTGAACCTGCGGCCCGCGACGTCTCCGCGGGCGGCTCCAACGCGCCCAAGACGTCATCGCTCGTGGTCTCGGGGGGCGGGAAGGTGCCTGACAGAGTGGCTGCGATGGGTTTGCCTGCGGCGACCGTTACGACGGTGGGCACCGGCACCGAAGCGGTGACTGCGGGGCCGGTCGGCGCAACGAGACCGCCGCTGCGGGTGGACTCCTGGACGCTGCAGCCTCCCAATGCCACCGCGACGATGACTGCCGCGGCCAGACGACGGGATTGCTGCACGGCGTCAGTCTGTCGGGGTGGTCGACCGATGCCCACGCGATGCGCGGTGGCATTTGCCGGCGGGCGTGATGAGATGGGGGCCGTGAGCAGCACCGCGGCCGCAACGGAACCGCAGCACACGCCGACGCGCTCGGTCGACGACGAAGGGGCGGTGCCATTTGCCGACTTCGCCATCGGGGAGTTCGCCGATCTGGTGGCGATGAGCCGGGAACTCGATCGCACCGGCGACTGGGTCGTTCGAACGCCGTTCGGGCTGTTCGTCCACGGCTACGACGAGGCCCGCTCGATCCTGCGTGATCCTGCGTGGATCTCGATGCTCGCAGCCATCGCCATGCTCGACGGCACTGAGCTGGCCGGCACCGCGTCAGGCCGCACTGGCGTCGACGGCACCGGGCGCGCAGCGGTGGACTTCAGCGCGTTCATGGCGCGAGCCCGCCGGGACGCGCCTGTCAGCCGCGGCGGCGAAGCGATGCGGGCCCGCCCGAACGTGCTGGCAGTCGAAGGCGACGACCACCGCCGCCTGCGACGGCTGTTCGGTCGTGCGTTCACACCTGCCGCAGCAGACCGGCTGCGTCCGTTCATGGCTGCCCATGCGACGACGCTGATTGACGGTCTGGTGTCGGCGGGCGGCGGCGAAGTCGTCTCGGAATTGTGCGATCCGTATCCGGTGCCGGTCATCTGCCGACTGCTCGGTGTGACCGACGACGACTGGGGCCAATTCGGCCGGTGGGCCGAGACGATCTTCGGACTGTTCGACGGCGACGCCGAGGCCGTGGTGGGCAGGCTCGGCGACATCGCGGTCGCCCAAGCCGAGCTGGGCGCGTACGTCGTCGGCCTGATCGAGCGTCGGCGCCTCGAACCCGCCGACGACCTGCTGAGCGAGCTGATCGGCGTTTCCGACGAAGGCGACCGGCTGAGCGAAGACGAGCTCATCGGCATGGTCGAGGCATTGCTGATTGCAGGCACCGACACCACGCGCAACCAGCTCGGCGCCACCCTGGCAGTTCTCGCTGACCGGCCCGAGCACTACGCAGCGTTGCGCGCCGATCCCGACCGCATTCCGGCGTACGTGGAGGAATCGCTGCGCTACATCGGGGCCGTGCGCACGGCGATGCGGGTCGCTACCACCGACGTTGTCGTGAACGATCTGCTGTTCCCGGCTGGCACCGTGGTCATGATCGGCCTGCACGCCGCGAGCCTGAGCGGAGGATGCCCGGTTCATGCGGCAACGACCAGCGACGACAGCCACGCAGAGGCCGAGCCAGACGGGTTTGACCCCTATGAGTTCGATCCTGCAGTCACCCGCGAGCACCCGCATCTGGCATTCGGCAGCGGCGCACACCACTGCCTCGGCGCCTTCCTGGCCCGGGCGGAGCTGGCTGAGGCGCTGCGTGTCTTCGTCGACCGCGTCGAGAGCTTCGAGCTGAGCGAACCCGTGCAATGGAAGCCGCTCTCCTTGGGGATCTGGGGTCCGTCGCGCATGCACCTGCGGCTCAACGCCCCGCCGCTGTCGTCCCGCGTGCCCGCGGGGACACTGCCGCCTGACGACACACCAATCGATCTCGGCACCTCAGCTGAGCGAGACCGCTACCTGGCTGAGATCGCGCCCTTGCGCCAGGCGATCCACGCCAGTGTCCCTGAGCTGATCGCACGCCCGCGATTCCCTCCGCTGTTTCGACTCGTGACCACTGCAACTCGCATCGGCTGGGCCGTCTACGCGGGTCGCCTGCTGGACCGGCGGCTCGGTCCCGACGAGCGACGTGAGCAGACCTATCGGCGCCTGCGGCTGGCTGCCACCAAGCTCGGCCCTGCCTACATCAAGCTGGCCCAGCTCATCGCAGCGGGCGAGGGCGTGTTCCCCGATGCGCTCGTGACCGAATGCCGGCTGTGCCGCGACCAGGTGCCCGCCGAGTCGTGGCCGGCGATCCGTGCGGTCGTCGAGGCTGAACTCGGTCCACTCGACGAGCGCTTCTCGCACTTCGACAGCGAAGCGACCGCAGCGGCCTCCATCGCCCAAGTGCACGCCGGTCGTCTTCCCGACGGCACGCGGGTCATGGTCAAAGTGCAGCGGCCGGGCATCCGCAGGCGTGTCGAGCGCGACCTTGCGGTGCTGGCGTGGATCGCTCCGAAGCTGGTGGGTCGCATACCGATCACTGCACTGACCAACCCGCCGGCGCTGGTGGAACTGTTCGCCGAGACGATCACCGAGGAGCTGGACTTCCGGGTCGAAGTGGCGAACCTCTTCGAGGTGGATCGTGCGCTGCGTGCGACGACGACAGGGCGCTGGCAGGTTCCCGAACCAGTCCTGGACGCAGTCACCGAGCGGGTGATCGTGATGAGCCCTGTCGCCGGACGCCCGCTCAGCGAGCTGCAGCCCACCGATCTTGCCGGCGGCGAGGCGGCAGCCATCTTTCGCCAGATGAACGATGCCCTGCTCCACGGCGCATGCATGACGGGCGTCTTCCACGGCGATTTCCACGCCGGGAACGTCTTCATCGACACCGAAGGGACGCCCCCGGGCCAGCCGCCGGTGATCGGCCTGGTCGACTTCGGCATCACCGGCCGGCTCGAAGGACCCAAGCGTGTCGCGTTCCTGCGTTACGTCGTCGGGCTGCTGACCGGCGACTTGGAGTCGCAGATCTCCGGGATGATCGACCTCGGCGCGTTCGGCCCCGGCAGCAATCCCGAACAGGTCATCGCAGACCTGCGCCTCGATCGACCTGGTTTCGATCCGCTGGAGCTGAGCGAAGACGAGTTCACAGCAGAATTCCGGGCACTGATCTCGGGACTGCTGGCAAACGGGGCGCGCATCCCCAAAGAGCTGATGCTGTTCATCAAGAACTTTGCGTACCTGTGCTCGGTGACCGGCGAGCTGGAGCCCGACATGGAGGTGCTGGCCCAATTCGAGCGCATCGCCTCGTCGTTCTTCGCACGCAACGGGGTCCGCATGGCTACCGAGATCGGCTTCTCGCCGTCTCCCGACGCCATCGACAAACGCGTCATCCGCCAGGCCATGGGAATCTCCCCCCGGCACGAGCGGGTCACGTGGCGGCTGATCCGCGGGCGGCGCGAGAGCCTGAAGTCCCGGTTCGGCAACGCCGACTGAGCAACGCCGTTTCGCCGACCTGTTGTGCTCAGGTAGGGCATGATCTGGACCGCATCGCAGGTAGGGCCTCGATGCGGAGACCCGGCGGGACGGTCGGTGTCAGCGCGAGAGCGGGAGGAACCATGGCAGCAAGTGGCACAGCGGCGTCAGGCGGTACAGCCGGCCGCATGGCGGGCAAGGTGGCCGTCATCACCGGCGGGGCGTCGGGGATCGGGCGGGCCTGCGGGCTCCGTTTCGCTGCCGAGGGCGCGTCGATCGTGGTGGCCGACCTCAACCCCGATCGCGCGGCCAACGTCGTCTCCGAGATCAACGGGCTGGGCAGCGATGCGGTGGCGGTGCAGGTGGACACCTCCGATCAGGAACAGAACGACGCCATGGCCGATGCTGCGGTGGATGCCTTCGGGCGCATCGACGCATGCGTGGCCGCCGCGGGCATCTCCCATTCGGGCTACGTGAGCCGGGAGATCGAGGAGCAGGCCGGACAGGACCGCTTTGACCGCGGCGACTTGTACTTCATCGACAAGTCGCTCGAATCGTGGCAGCGAGTGCTCGACGTCAACTTGACCGGCGTGATGCTCACCGACCAAGCCGTCGCTCGCAAGATGAAGGACAACGGCGGTGGGGCGATCGTCAATATCTCCTCGATCGCCGGCACCAACGTGCTCAAGGGCAGCTCCGACTACTGCGTGTCGAAGGCCGGCGTGTGGATGCTGACGCGCTGCGCCGCCCTGGAGCTCAGCCGCTACGGCATTCGAGTCAACGCCGTGGGGCCCGGCTACATCCAGACGTCCATGAGCGGTGCGGTGCTGGGCAACGAACGGTGGGTGCAAGAGCGTGAGCGCGAAACGCCGTTGGGCCGCCTGGGCGAACCGAATGACATCGCCAATGCGTGCCTGTATCTGTGCAGCGACGACGCCAGCTTCGTGACCGGCGAGATCATCTTCCCCGACGGCGGCGTCATGGCCGCAGGGCGCTAGGCGACCATCGCCGCGGCGCGGCATCACGATGACGAAGGCACGACAGGGAGATGCACGATGACGGTGCTTGTAGCCGTTGAACCCGACTGCTGGCGGCGCCCCGTGCTCGTCGAGGCGGTCGTGCGCGGCGGGGGCACGGTGAGCGCTCCAGATGGGGCATCGGCGCTCGTGTGGGCCGAGCCCACCCAGGCGCACGTGATCGCGGAAATGGTCGACGCCAATCCCGGCATCGAGTGGGTGCAGCTTCCCTACGCAGGCATCGAACCCGTGGTCGACATCGTGACCGCCCGGCCCGCCATCGAGTGGTACTGCGGCAAGGGCGTGTACGCGGAGCCGGTCGCCGAACACGCTCTGATGCTGGCTCTGGCCGGCATGCGGGGGATGGCCACCTATGCGAGAGCAGGGCAATGGAGCGCACCTCAGGGGCGCAACCTGCTCGGCGCCTCGGTGACAATCCTGGGCGGCGGCGGCATCACCGACTCGCTGCTGCGCCTGCTTTCACCGTTCGACTGCGAGGTGACGGTGCTGCGCAACCGGCCCCAGCCGATGGACGGCGCCTCGCGAGTGGTCGGGCCTACCGCACTCGCGGATGTCTTGGGGGGCACTGACGTGCTGGTGCTGGCGCTGGCGCTCACTCCCGATACCGCCGGGATCATCGGCGCTGCCGAACTGGCAGCCCTGCCCGAGCACGCCTGGGTCGTGAACGTGGCCCGAGGCGGCCACATCGTCACCGACGATCTGGTGGAAGCGCTGCGGGCCGGCCAGATCGGCGGCGCCGCGCTCGACGTGACCGACCCCGAGCCGCTGCCCGAGAGTCATCCGCTGTGGCGCCTGCCGAACTGCCTCATCACACCCCATATCGGCAACACCCCCGAGATGGGTCTGGTGCTGCTGGCTGAGCGAGTGGCCGTCAATGTGGCCCACAAGATTGCCGGCGAACCACTGATCGGCCCGGTGTATCTGGACCTGGGCTACTGAGGGGGCACAGATACCAGCTCAGCGGAGCTGGGCGTCGTGGGTGCTTTCCACCTCGTCGATGCAGCGTTGGCGGATCTCGGCTGCTTGGGCGTCGGTGAGCGTCCGGTCGTCGGCTTGCAACCGCAGGCGGTATGCCAGCGATCGAGTGCCGGCGGTCATCTGGTCGCCCCGGTAGACGTCGAAGAGTTCCACAGAGCGCAGTTCATCGCCGCCCGCAGCCACCAGCGTGTCGCGTACCTGCGACGCCTGGACGTCGTCGGGAACGGCGAACGCCAAGTCGATGTCGCTGGACGGGTAGGTCGAAACGAGTTGGTAGGGCCGGTCGGCAGCGGTTGATGCGGCGGTCAGCAGCGGCTCGACGTCGACCTGCAGCCAGGCGCATCGTTGCGCGAGACCGTGGCGCTCGCACACCACCGGATCGATCTCGCCCACGACGCCGACGGCGTGGCCGCCCAGCATGACCTGCGCAGCACGCACGGGGTGCATGCCGTCGAGGTCGCCCTCGTTCGTGAGCGCGGCGTCGAGGCCGAATGCCGACACGATGAGATCCCACAGGTGGACGGCGTCTGCAGCCTCCCCGCCAGCCCAGATGACGCCCAACCGCTCGGTCTCTGTCGGCAGCGGGTCGTCGGGCCCCGGCTGGTCGAACACCACGCCGATCTCGAACAGCGACACGGTGTCGTTGCGGTGGGAGGCGTTGTACGCGGCTGCGGTGAGCAGGCCGGGAAGCAGCGACGGCCGCAGCACCGATTCCTCGGTGGCGAGCGGGTTCAGCAGCCGCACGGGTTCGGTGCCTTCGATGCCGGCACGGCGCAAGGCATCGGGCGCCAGGAACGGGTTGGGCATGGCTTCGGACGAGCCGGCCCCCACCAGCACCCGCCGCAGCTCGCGGCGCAGACGTTGGGTCGGCGTCAGGCGGCCCGGCTCGGGCGAACGCGGGACGGTGCGGCCGAGCTTCCCGTACCCGTAGTGGCGAGCGACCTCCTCGGCCACGTCGGTCTCGGTGACGACGTCTGGCCGGAAGCTGGGCACGGTCGCGACAACCGCGGGCTGCTGCTCGGCGAGGTCGCCGGCGTGCGATGCGCCCGCGGCAGACGAGTCATCGACGGCGGTCGCGGACGGGTCGTCAGCCGCCGACTCACAGGCGAACCCGATGGGTTCGAGCAGTGCCCGTACCTGCGAAGCGGTGAAGCTCTGACTCAACAAGTGGCTCATCCGGGCGGGGCGAACCCGGATGTGGGTCGACTCGGGCAGTTCGCCCCGACCGTCGAGCCGACCGCGGCACACCGACACCCCGCCGGGGGTCACCCGGTTCAGCAGCTCGCAGAAACGGTCCAGCGCGATGGGCACCAGCTCGTGGTCGGTGCCGCGCTCGAAGCGCATCGAGGCCTCCGAGCGCAAGCCCAAGCGCTGTGACGTGCGGGTGATCGACAGGCGGTCCCACCATGCGAGCTCCAGCAGTACGTCGGTGGTGCCGTCGCTGATCTCGGTGTTGGCTGCACCCATGACGCCTGCGATGCCGATCAGGCGGTCATCACGGTCGACGATCACGCCGTCGCCCCGGAGCAACTCGCGTTCGGCGCCGTCGAGCGTCACCACGCTCTCGCCGCCGGCGCTGCGACGCGTGCCGAGATGGCCGCCTGGCACTAGGTCCAGGTCATATGTGTGGTTGGGTGTCCCGAGCTCGAGCATCACGTAGTTCGACACGTCCACTACGGAGTTGATCGGGCGCATCCCGCACAGGGTGAGCCGAGCCTGCATCCACAGCGGCGAAGGGCCGATGGATACGCCGCCGATGACGCGCACACCGAAGCGGCCGCAGAGATCGGGGTCGATGATCTCCACTGACGCCACCGTTGAGATGTCTTCGCCGGTCTCGTCGATGGCTGGTTCGGGAATCCGGAAGGGAATGCCGAGGCGAGCGGCCAAGTCACGTGCCACGCCGGCCACCGACATGGCGTCGGGCCGGTTCGGGTTCACCTCGAGGTCGTACAGGACATCTCCGTTGAGGCCGAGCTGGGACATGAGCGAAGCGCCGAGCTCGAATTCGCCGGGCAGGATCAGGATGCCGTCGGCGTCTGCGCCCAATTCGAGTTCCGCTGCGGAGCAGCACATCCCTTGGGAGAGCTGGCCGCGCATGCGACGCTCGCCGATCTCGAGTCCCCCGGGCATGGTGGTGCCGACCGTCGCCAGCGGCACGAGGTCGCCGACCGACATGTTGAACGCACCGCAGCACACTTGCAGCGCGCCGTGCGTCCCTTCGCCCGAAGCGCCGGGCAGCTCGACATCGACGAGCTGGATGCGGTCAGCCTCGGGATGCGCTCGCAGGCCCGCCACCCGCGCCACCACGACCCCGTCGAGGGGCGGCAGGACGCGCATCTCCTCGACTGCCATGCCGAGGTCGCTCAGGTGGTCGGCCAGCTCGGCGGGATCGCCCTCGATGGGCGCGAACTCGCGCAGCCAGCTCAGCAGCACCTTCATCGGGGTTGACCCCCAGGGACTGGTCGATGGGGCGGCATCAGAATTGGCTGAGGAACCGGATGTCGTTGGAGTACATGTCTCGCAGGTCGTCGATGCCGTGACGCATCAGCGCCAGACGGTCGATGCCGAAGCCGAAGGCGAATCCCGTCCATTCCTCGAAGTCGATGCCGCAGTTGGTGAGCACATTGGGATGCACCATGCCGCAGCCGCCCAGCTCGATCCAGCCGGTGCGCTGGCAGGTCTGGCATCCCACGCCCTCGCAGATCACGCAGGTGATGTCGAATTCCGCGGACGGCTCAGTGAACGGGAAATACGAGGGACGCAGCCGTGACGAGATCGACCTGCCGAAGTACGCAGAGGTGAACTCTTCCAGCGTTCCCGCCAGATCGGCGAAGGAGATGCCTCGATCCACCACGAGGCCCTCGAGCTGGTGGAAGACCGGCATGTGGCTGGCATCCGCGGTGTCACGCCGAAATACCCGGCCGGGGCAAATCGTGTAGATCGGCGGCGGCTGCGCTTCCATGACCCGGATCTGTACAGGCGAGGTGTGGGTGCGCAGCAGCACGTTGGACGCCTCGCCGCCCTCGCCGTCGCCGAGCTCGGTGCGCTGCCCCAGGTCCAGGTAGAGCGTGTCCCACATGGAGCGGGCGGGGTGGGCGGCCGGCAGGTTCAGCGCCTCGAAGTTGTACCAGTCGGTCTCGGCTTGAGGGCCTTCGGAGACCGTGAATCCCATGCCGACGAACACGTCTTCGAGGCGTTCAGTGGTCTGGGTGACCAAGTGCAGGTGCCCGCGCTCGGGTCCCGGCGGAGTCTCGGTGAGGTCCAGCCATTCCCGCTGCAGCTGTTCATGGCGTGCCACGGCGGCCAGCTCGTCGGCTGCTGCCGCGTGCGCCGAGCGCAATTCCTGCTGCGCTTCGTTGAGCGCTCGACCGGCTGCTGCTCGATGCTGTGCAGGGAGCGAACCCAGACCTTGCTTGATGGGCCCGAGTGCCGACTTGCGCCCGAACAGCCCTGATTCGACCTGTGCCAGCTCGTCGGTGCTCGACGCCGCGGCGATTGCAGCGAGCCCCTGGCTGCGGGCAGCATCGATGTCGGCGAGCAGCGTGTCGAGGTCTGCGTCGGTGGCTGGGCCGTTCACGGCAGGCATGGTACGAGTCCGCACCGCCGAACGGTCGGCATTTTTCAGGCGCGCGCCCTCATGGCGTACATCAGCACGGCAGCGGCGACGGCCACGTTGAGTGAGTCCACCGGGTGCTGCATCGGAATCGAAACAGCCACGTCTGTGCCGCTGATCGCTTCGGCAGATGGCCCGTGAGCTTCGTTGCCCACCACGAGCGCCATGCGGTCAGCGCTGGGCAGCTCGTCCACCCCGATGTCGCCGTCGGGAGTCGCCCGTACACGCACGTGGCCCGCACCCGACAGCTCGCTGAGCACGTCGGCGGTCGTGTGCCCCCGGCACACCAGGGGCCCGAATGTCAGACCTGCCGCCCCGCGCAGCGCTTTGGGGCTCCACAAGTCGGTGGTCCCCTCCGTCGCGATCACGGCGCCGAAGCCCACCGCGACTGCACTTCGCACGACGGCGCCTGCATTGCCAGGGTCGCGCACCGCTTCGAGCACCACCACTCGCGGCGCCCCGACCGCCGCATCGAGCGCCGCGTCGGCGAACCGAGCGATCGCCAGCACTCCCTGGGGATTCATGGCATCGGCGAGGGGATCGAGCTCGGCGGCGGGGACCGACCAGACCGCGCCGATGCGCTCCCGGTATTCCGCGCCGAGTCGGCGCCCGTCGGGATGCGTCTCGGCAGTGGCTTCGGGCGCGTAGCGGCCGACCAGCTCGGGCCGCGCAAACACCGCTTCCAGCACGGCACCGCTGGCCAACGCGCCATCGACTGCGCGAGGCCCCTCGACGACAGCCAGGCCAGAGGCATCTCGCTGACGCCGGTCGCGCACCAAGCGCGACAGCCGCGCCAACGCGGCTCTGGACGGCGGATTTCTGGGCGTGCTCAGGCGGCTGCGTCGGTGAGGGCGGCCTCGGCTCGCTCAGCGATTGCAGCGAACGCTGCCGGATCGCTCACGGCGAGGTCTGCCAAGTTCTTGCGGTCGACGCTGATGCCGGCGACGCCCAGCCCATGCATGAGACGGCTGTAGGTGGTGCCGTTCTGACGTGCAGCAGCGTTGATGCGCTGGATCCACAGACGCCGGAACTCGCCCTTGCGGGCTCTGCGGTCGCGGAACGCGTACTGCCCGCTGTGCATGACCTGCTCGTTGGCAGCCCGAAATGACCTGCTCTTGTTGCCGTAGTAACCCTTCGCCTTAGCCAGCGTCGCCTTGCGGCGGGTGCGACTGGCCACGGATCGCTTGACTCGTGCCACGTTGGTCCTCCCGTGTCGATGGGATCAGTTCTGCCGGATCGGGGCTCAGCGGCCCAGCATCCGGTTGATGCGCTTGGCGTCGGCCGCAGACACTTCGCCTTCGAGTGCCAGTCGCCGCTTGCGCGCCGAAGACTTCTTCTCCAGCAGGTGGTTGCGATTGCGCTTGCGGCGCACGAGCTTGCCGGTACCGGTGGTCTTGAAGCGCTTCTTCGCGCCGCTGTGGGTCTTCATCTTGGGCATGGATTTGCTGCCTTGGTTGTGGTGGCTCGATCAATGTGGCCCGCACCGGCTGTCGGCGCGGGATCTGGGCGGTACAGCGGGCGCCGTGCCTTAGGCCGCACGCACCGGCTGCCCCTCAGTCGCTGGGCGGATCTGCGGCTTTGCGACGCTGGCGGGAAGCGCGGTCGGGGCTCAGCAACATCGTCATGTTGCGCCCGTCGAGACGGGGGAACTGGTCGACCTTGCCGACGTCGGCGACCGCTTCGGCAACCCGTTCGAGAATCTGGCCGCCGAGCTCAGGATGGAACACTTCGCGCCCCCTGAACATGACGGTGACCTTGACCTTGTGGCCGTCCTCGAGAAACTTGCTGACCTTGGACGTCTTGGTGCCGAAGTCGCCGGTCCCGATCTTGGGCCGGTACTTCATCTCCTTCAGCCCAGTGTGCGTCGACTTGCGTCGCGACTCCTTGGCCCGCTGTGCCGCCTCGTACTTGTACTTGCCGTAATCCATGATCCGGCAGACCGGCGGGGCGGCGTTCGGCGCCACCTCGACGAGGTCCAAGTCCAAGTTGCGGGCGATTTGCAGGGCCTCAGGGACCGACTTGATGCCGATCTGCTCACCGTCGGGTGCGACCAATCGGACCTCGCGGACTCTGATGTCCTCGTTGATCCGGGCGTCACCGTCGCTTGCGCGTGCTATGGCCGTACTCGCTTGTCCAAAGGACGCTCCTCGTCCACGCGGCATCCGTTGCGAACCCAGTACCGCAACGCGCCCTCGGGCGGTTCGGTGGGAGTCAGACCCCGCTTGTTCCAGTTGTAAGGGCCGTAGGGTAACAGCGCTGGCTAGGGGCGGCACGGCGGTGGCGTTGACGCGCCGACACAGGCCGGTACGGCGGCGCTGCGGCATCGGCGCTGGCCAGCGCAGCGAAACGACTTGGAGAGGTTGCCGATGAGCACGTTGTGGACTCCCGAAGGTGAGCATCGAGTTCCTCGCGAGAGCGCCAGCGAGTCGCCACTCTCCCATCCCGGCGAATCCGACGATGGCGGCAGCGACGTCGAGGGCGCATTCGACATCGATCCCGAGACCGGACTTCCCATCGACCCGCGTACCGGCGAGCCGTTCGACCCCGAAGAGCTGGCCGAGATGCAAGCGCAGCTGCGCGAGGCCCAAGAGCAGCTCGTATCGGTGCCGGCGACCGAGATCGTCCAGAACCACATGATGGGGCTGTTCGAGCTGGCGGCACTTCATCTGCGGCGCGAACCTCCCGACCTGGGCGAAGCGAGACTGCCGATCGACGCGCTGGGACTCCTGGTGGACAACTTGGCTGACCAGCTGCCCGCCGGCGAGACGCTGCGTGGGGCGCTGCAGCAGATTCGCCTGGCCTACGTGGAGATCCACAAGCAGCAGAGTGCGGCGGAGTAATCGCGGCCGCTGAGCCGCCCAAGCAGTTCAGTCCATGAAAATCAGCGGGGTCCTGCCGGGTGCCGCCGGTACCGTTGCCGCCCATGCTCAAGCTCGTGCTCCCCAAGGGCTCGCTCGAAGAGGCGACCCTGCAGTTGTTTTCCGATGCCGACCTGCCAGTTCGCAGGGGCTCGACGGTCGACTACCGCGCCTCGATCGACGATCCGCGTATCGACGGCGTGCGCATCCTGCGACCTCAGGAGATCCCGTCTTACGTGGCCGATGGCCTGTTCGACCTCGGTGTGGCCGGACGGGACTGGATTGAAGAGACCAGCAGTGACGTGGTCTCGCTCGGCGAGCTTCGTTACTCCAAAGCCACGTCGCGGCCGGTGCGCATCGTGGTCGCGGTGCCCGATGCCAGCGACTTCCGAGAGCTCGCTGATTTGCCAGACGGGGTGCGGGTGTCGAGCGAGTATCCCGAACTCACCCGCCGTTTCTTCGCCGATCGCGGTGTCAATGCCGACGTACGCCTGAGCTATGGCGCTACCGAGGCCAAGGCGCCCGAGATCGTGGACGCGGTGGTCGACGCCACCGAGACCGGCAGGGCCCTGCGGGCTGCGGGTCTGCGCATCATCGACGAGATACTCACCAGCTACGCGGAGATCTTCACGAATAGGGCGGCCTACGAAGATCCAGCGAAGCGGCGCGCAATGAGCCAGATCAAGACGCTTCTCGACGGAGTTCAGGATGCACGCGGCAAAGTGCTGGTGAAGCTGAATGTGGCCCGCGAGCACCTCGATGCGGTGGTTGACGTGCTGCCGTCGATGAAAGCGCCGACCGTGAACGAGCTGTGGGGCGGCGAGGCCTACGCCGTCGAGACGGTGGCGCCGAAGCAGACGATCAACGTGCTGATCCCCGAGCTGATCGAACGCGGCGCGACGGACATCGTCGAGATGCCAATCTCCAAAATCGTCCCCTGAGTGCCTTGCTGCATCACACTCGAGTGCGACCTTGGCCCCTGTGTGTATATTGAGCGTATGCCGCGGATGCAGGTGTACCTGTCCGACAATCTCTATGAGGTCGTCAAGTCGCAGGGGCTCTCAGCGTCGCGCCTGCTGCAAGATGCGGTGCGAGACCACTGCGTGCGTCAAGAGAAGATTGCCGAGGCCCACGCATACGCCCAAGAGATCTTTGCTGAACTCGGGCCGCCCACCGCTGAGGACATCGAATGGGCGGATACCCACGTGCATGAGATCCTCAAGTCGCTGCGAAGAAATGAGGCACGCCGCTCGCGGGAACCTCTGCGCGACGCGCCAACGAGCTGAGATCCTCGCTGGCTTCCATGGCTTCGCTGGTCTTGGATTCGGGTGGACTCAGCCGCCTGGCCGAACCTCGACGTCAGAGCGCGCAACTCGTCACATCACTCGCTCGCACTGCGCCGTGGCCGCCGCTCGTTCCCACCGTCGTACTGACCGAATCGCTCAGCGGGCGGCCGCACACCGACGCAGCAGTGAACCGGCTGCTCAAGTCATGCATCGTGGTCGAAGAGGTCCCCCAATCGCTGGCGCGCCGGGCCGGCGTGCTGCGATCGCTCGCCGGGCGCGGCTCAGCAGTCGACGCACTGGTGGTGGCCACAGCCGAGCCAGGCGGCATCGTCCTCACCGGCGACACCGGCGACCTCAGCGCCCTCGCCGCATACGCCGACGATGTAAGCATCCACGCCACCTGATGCGACTACAGGCTTGCGGCCAGCCCCGAACTCAGCCATCTCAATCCCAAAAGCGCGAAGAGCCAGAAATGTCGCCCCGCAAATCGAATTCGCCCAAGAAAATATATGCAAGCGAAACATATTGTGTCGTCTGAGCGCTGGTTTAGAGCGGCGCGGCGATCGAATTCCAATCGGAGCAATAACTCGATTGGTGCAACACAATACCGCTGAGATCAAACGTGACACTGTTTGCCGAGCACGACTGCTCCTGCGAGCTGATCGTGCCAGCCGCGCATGTGCCGATCTCATCACCTCAATCCGGGCGCGCTCGAACTCGCTCAGCCTCGCTGCCATACTGGACACCTCCACTGGTGGTTGCTGTGCAGGACAACCGGTCATCATGACCGATCACTCGCAACCACCGGTGGAGCCCGCCCTCTATCAAACAGTGAAGATGTGTGCGGGGAGCGGGCCGTCGGCGTCTGACTTGCTATCGAACTGGCCCTGCGTGTTGTGGGTGCCTTGGGTGGGACTCGTCGGCGTCGGCGGCTCGCTTCTTGGACTTGTCAGCTGCGGCCGGTCCGGGACGAGCGACGTGACCTCATAGGAACCTGTGCCCACAGATGCCTCATCGCTGTTATGTCCGTCCCGTCCCGGCACGCGAGCCGCTCCGAGATGAAGGACAACATGATGCCAGACTCACCACAGGCGGTGATCGGCGGGATCGGCTGCCACACCGACTTCCACGTCGCCGCAGCGCTCGACCCGTTGGGCCGGATGCTGGGCACCGAGTCGTTCCCCGCGACGGCCGCCGGCTATTGCTCGACTCGACGATGGCTCGCGTCGTTCGGGCCGATCGCCGCGGTCGGCGTGGAGTCCACCGGGTCCTACGGGGCGGCCCTGGCCCGGTCGCTGAGCGAGCAGGGCTGCGCGGTCATCGAGGTCAACCAGCCCCATCGCCATCTTCGCGCCCGCCGCGGCAAGAACGACGCCATCGACGCCGAGGCCGCTGCCCGCAAGGTGCTCTCGGGCGAAGCGACCGCAGCCGCGACCGACACCACCGGGGTCGTCGAGGCGATCCGTCAGCTCAGCGTCGCCCGCAACAGCGCCGTCAAGGCCCGCTCTGCTGCGCTGTGCCAGCTCGGCGACCTGCTCGTCACCGCCCCCGCCGAGCTGCGCGCCCAGCTCGACTGCCGCCGCACCCTCGGGGGCAAGGCTGCTGTGTGCGCACGGCTGCGACCCCACCCCGACCGGCTCGCCGACCCCGCCCAAGCAGCCAAGACAGCGCTGCGCAGCCTCGGGCGCCGCATCGCCCAGCTCGGCGCCGAAGCCGACGAGCTCGAAGACGAACTCGACCGGCTCGTCGCCGCAGCAGCGCCCACGACCCTGTCGCGTCTGGGATGCGGCACCCACCACACAGCGACACTGCTCGTCGCCGCCGGCCAGAACATCGACCGGCTCAGCTCCGAATCGTCGTTCGCTCACCTGTGCGGCGTCGCGCCGGTCCCTGCCTCGAGCGGGCGCACCAGCCGTCACCGGCTGAACTTCGCCGGCAACCGCGACGCCAACCGGGCACTGCACATGATCGTCGTCGTCCGGCTCCGCTACTGCGAACGAACCCGCAGCTACCTCAACCGCCGCGTGAGCGAAGGCAAAACCAAAAAAGAAGCCATCCGCTGCCTCAAACGCTTCGTCGCACGAGAGATCTACCGCACCCTTCGAGCCGACCTCGCCACCCTCAAAACACGCACTTGACATCTATAGGAACGTCCCGGGGCGATTCACCTACGCTCGCCGAGTTCCCATTCTTCGTGGACAACGCATGCCGAGAGCTTGATTTGCTTGACAGTCACCTTGGCATCCGACCTGTCCAGCGAAACGCGCGCGGCCCCAGACTCCCCTTCGAACGAACAGTCAAGCGTCGGGCCGTCTGCCTCAAACGCCGAAAGAGGCAACGACTGCAACGACGCGAAGATCGCGCTTGGTATCTCGACGAGCTGATAGCAGTACGGAATGGACTGCGGATCGTCACGAAACGCTCGGAGCATCACGATGGCATCGACCGTGGCGCAGTATTCCTCGAAGAGCTCCAACGTCCGGGTCCGGCGACTCCTAGCTGATCGGACGTCCTGGATCCACGCCGCTTCGGTGAGCTTGGAGATGTGAATCGTCGATTTCGACAGCCGTTGAGCGGCTGTCGATTTCAAGGAGAGCTTTCTTCTGCGACCATCAGGCGTCTGAACCGTGGTGTCGACGAAGCGCCGTGTCGCCGACGCGGGCGGATCGATGCTCCATCCAACTGCCTCGCAGGCATCCCGAAATGCGTTCTCGAAGCCAGTCTCCTTGAGCGCGTCCACGGCGAGCCCGTGGTGTGCGGAAATGAGGAGGCCGAAGTACTCGACCCAATCAGGTTCCGCCGTGATCCACGTTGGCTGAGAAGCAGACCCCTGGGCCTGTGGAGGGTCCAAGAGCGAAGCGACCATGCGTGCGACGAAGCGAACACCCATCGGGGAGAGATCGTCGATCTTGCGCCTCAGGGACTCGCTGTCGCTCATTGGGCCAGTCGTCGCTCGATGAGATCCACGAAGGCCGGGTTGAGCTCGATGCCGGCCCAGCTGCGATCAAGTGCTCGTGCCACCAGCAGCGTCGTGCCGGAACCCGCATAAGGGTCCAAGACCATGTCACCTGGTCTGCTGGTGATGGTGATGCACTGAGCTGCGAGCGTCAACGGCATGACAGCAGGGTGATCTTCTACCCCACAGTCGTCGCGCCGCCGTGGCTCGGTGTTGATGTCCCAAACCGTCCTCAGCCGACGGCCGTTCGGTCCGCGGACGGCATCGACGTCATAGAAGTAGTCCTTGTTCTTCGACAGCAAGAACAAGGACTCGTGCGCCTTGGTCGGACGGTCCCGGACCGATTCCGGATGGGCATTCGGCTTGTGCCAGATCACCTCCGAGCGCAGCCACCAACCAGCATCTTGAAGCGCGAACGCCAAGCGCCACGGCACTCCGATGAGATCCTTCGGCTTGAGACCCTCGGGCGTCGCCGGCCGAACCCGCATCGCACGCGCCCGATTCTTGCGGTCAGGGGCTCGATAGCGCCGGTTACCCGAGGTGTAGCTGTCACCTACGTTGAGCCAGACGGTGCCGTCGTCGGCCAGCACCCGCCGGATCTTGTCGAACGTCACGACGATGCTCTTGACGTAATCAGCGAGAGCGTCATCACGACCGATCTGGTCGTCGACCTCGTAGTCCCGCAGCGACCAGTACGGCGGCGATGTCACAACGGTCTGGACGCTTCGATCAGGCAGCAGGTCCAAGCCTTCTTCGGCCCGCCCGACGATGAGCACCGGCTCGCCGGACCCGTGGAGCGGATCGGCGCGTGGAAGATCAACACGCAGGTGTTCACGCTGTGGCCCGGCGGCTCGGCCCCCCATCACCGCCGACCGTAACCGTTCGACGGTGCCCCGAGGCGAACCCTCAAGAAGGCCCTGAAACAATCGTTCAGTCATGATCGACAGGCTACGCAGGCGGTGTGACGGGAATCGAGATCGCTGCGCAGCCTCGCCCGCCATACCGACCAACAAGCTCGTGATGGACCACGTCGCTGGCAACGGTGGTCCACCTCGTGGCCGATGTGCAGGCTGCCGCCGCGCTGTTCTGATTCATCCTGGAACGTCCCCGGGGTGAATCACCTCAAATTGTGACGCACCGAGCAGCTCGTGTGCCAGCACGATACGTACGGGGCTCGCCTTCGGTCAGGTGGTCGACGGCTCCCCGCCTTGCGAACGCCCCGTGGATCGAGACCGCCACACGTCGGCGTGGGCGCGTTGCGCGGTGAGCAGCTCTGAGGCGAGTGCGAACTGAGCTCTCACTGCGCGGGCAGCTCCACTCGGAACTCCACGGCGCACTGCGCGGGGTCGGGGGTCTTCTGACACGTTTTGATCAGCCGCTCCTCCAACGGCCGCGGGGCGCTTGGGTGACCTGGCCGACGAGCATCCTCACCCACAAGTCGTACTTCTGCTCTGCTGTAATTAGCTTCTTCGGTTTCCGGTCCGGCGAACTCATCAGCCGCGGCCTCCTGAACTGAGACCGCCAACCCTGCCCGATGCTGCTTGAAAAAACTCAGGATCTGTCGCGCGAAGTCAGACGCAACACAGCCCCAACGTCGCCAAGAATCCCTCCGAGTCCAGCAGACCGCCCACCATCACATCCACATCAAGAAACGAACCCTGACCGTCAGCCGAACCGCGCACCCCTGCATTGTCCCGCGCGCCCCCACACCGAACGCGGAAATCCACCGACTTTCCGACCACGCTCCTAGGCGATCAGCTCCGCGTCGGACAGCTTCGGGGCGATCCCGATCCGGGGCCGCCGCGGCGCCCAGCCAGGATTGTCGGCCAACAGGTCGTCGATGCACACATACAGTGCAGTCGCGAGGGTGTCCAAGTCCGGGTTCATGCCCAGGTCCTCCAGGATCGAGGTGCTGATACACACCCCGAGCCTGGACACCCTCACCCCAACAACAGCGGGCCCTCCACCCCTCGCAACCGATCGTCTAGCGCGCGAGCGAATCGGCTCGGCGATGCCGGCCGTCACCCTTGGGGCGCATCACGCTGTGGGTGCGCAGCGCCGACCCAGATGATGTATGCGCCGTGCAGCACGCCATAGAGCGGGTAGCTGCGGGGGCCGATCTCGATGAACTCGTCGTCGAAAAGCACGTCAGTGCTGTAGCCCTCGCCGGGCTTGCCGATCTCGTGGCCGTCGGCGGCCAAGCCGTCGTGGACCGGGTGGATGTCGAACAGCACCGTCGCGCAGCAGACGAGTTGAGGCGCGGAATGGTTCATCGCCAGCGGATGAGGCAGCGAGGTGATCTCCTCGTGGCCCCGGAACCTATATGTCGCCTCGTCCCACTCCGTCAGCTTGACGGCGGGCGCAGGGCCCACGTCGATGACGCGGCCTGCGGGGTCGACCACCGCGCCGTAGCCGCGCAGGTCCCCGACGGCGATGTCCTCTTCGATGCTGCGCAGGCTCAGATGCGACTTAGGAGCACCCAGCGGCGCATCGAGTTCCACAGCCCCGACCGACACCGAGCCCACCGGCACATCCCCAGCCACATGCCCATAACGGCTGCGCACCGAATCGCGCATCGGCCGAGCCGTCAGTTCGCTGACCAGCACCCGCGACGGTGTCCCGGCGAGATTTCCCCACGCCCGCGACGGATCGAAGTGCCACGACATGTCCGCGTCGACAGAGATCCGGATCCGGTCGGGGTCTGCGGGGCCGTCCCAGCCCGCGATCTCGAACGGCGCCAACTCCCCGGGCTGGACCGACAACGGCCACCCGAAACAGTCCCCGCCCGCGCACACCTCGACCCCGTACGCCCACAGACGCCGCGACCAGTTCCGCACCAGCCCCCGCAGCACCCCGCCCGACACCGCCACTGACCCCTCTACCACCGTCACCTCGTCCACCGGCGCATCCGTAGGCGCGAACACGATCCCGAACGGCCCCCACGACCCGAAGTTGCGCCCCACGCTCTCATAGAACCCGTACGGGCTTGCCGACGGCACTGTCCCGTTGCGCTCGGCTTGCGTCTTTTCTTGGTAGTGCGCGTCGCGACGCTCACCGAGCCACGCCTCCGCCTGGTCTCCCCGCTCGAAGTAACGCTGCTCGGAATAGGGCCCGCCGGCGACGCCGATCCAATGGCTGTCCACAATCGCCATGAACCGTCCCTCCATACAGCCGCGGTGCAACAGCCGCGCCGTGTCATAGCCATAGCGGTTCACCACGGACGAGAAGTCGGAGCCCTCGCGGTAGCTGACCTCGGTGACCCCGCACATGTCATACACCCGGAAGAACCCCGGCCTGGCCGACGGCTGGGTCAGCAGCGGCCCCGGAGTATCGCCCGGCCCCAACGAGCGCTGCAATCCCGTCGTCGGCGGCCCCGCCCCGATCCACAGATCCGCCACACCGAAAGGCCCCACCGCATCAGCAGTACGCGACGGCGCCGCCCGCGAACGCGCAGCAGCCTGCCCGACCGCCATGTCCCCTGCCAGCACAGACAGGCTGCTGGCTGCGCCGGCCGTGCTGCTTGGCGAACCGGCCGTCGAGGGGACCGGCACTGGCTCGGATGCCTCGGGCTGCGAGGGCAACGCGGTACTGCAAGCCGCGGCCAGCAGCGCCAGGCCCAGCGCCGCGCCGCGCCGGCCCCGCATCACGGCACGACTCCGGGCCACGGGCTGTAACCCAGCGAGCGCGCGAACGCGGGACTGTCGACGCTCACCCACCGGCACTGCCGCTCAGTGCCCACAGCGAGCATCCAGTCTGCGTCGTCGCAGAACTCGACCTCCAGCACGGAATCGTCCGCTGTCTTTTTCGGGGTGCCCAGCCGGTCAGACTTCCCGCTGGACCAGCCGCCTGCGCCCGCTTCGCGCACGTCGACGCCGATGGGCACCGTCTTGGTCCATGTCTTGAACACCCGGTCGGTGCCGTGACTCGGCTGTTTGAGCGCTGTCATGACCGGACCGGGGAACACCGCGAACCGCCGCTTCGAGTCATAGGTGAACGCCATGAACGGCGCCGCAAGCGGGCTCCGCCGCGTGTCATAGCCCCACTTGTCGAGCAGGTCTATCCTTCCCTCGGGATGCTCAGTGTCAAACAAGAAGCACCCGAACCGATCCTCGGCTGCGCCGTGCCAGCGGCATTCATGCGCGCTCACGCCGCCGTCGGTGCTGTACTCGCCGGTGTTCTCGGCGATCGTCACACGCAGATCGTTGCTGTCGCTCCCATGCACGACATAGATCGCCTGGTAGGTCTTGTAGCACCTGTCGGGCGTGTTGTCCCTCTGGCACGCAAACCATGTGTTGTCCAAGTAGGACTTCAGCGACGTCAGTCCGTCTTTGCAGTACTTGCGCGCCAGTCCGGTCGCGACAGCCTCGCCACCCGAGTCGTGGTCCGATATCTCGCTGTCGTATGTTCCGTTGAGACCCAGGCCAGAGTCGACTCGCTGGCCGTGATTGAGACGGGGCCAGTAGCCGCGATCGTCGATCTGCCACCAGCCCACCCCGGGATGGAAAAAGGCGCGGCGCGGCTCGTCCCATACGCCGGTGCCGGATTTCTTGGTCTCGATGTAATTCGCCCCGTCATTGACGTAGTTGTACAGGTTCTTCTTGCGAACTTTGGCCGTGGGCACATAAATGTCCGAGCGGCCGGGGAACATAGGCGCCGGCGCCGCAGCGCCCGAACGAAGCTCGTGATACCCGATGGAAAGCATGAACGCGGCGAGCTGGTTGGCGGTGATCCCGCAAGTCGAGCACTTCGCGCGTGCTGCGGTCGCAGCGGCCCCGGCGGACGCGAGCACTCCGTTGAGAGTGCCGGGCGTCACATGATGGGCGCTCCCTCTCGGAGTGCCCTGTCGGATGCTGTTGGCGATGCACAGCACGCCGTTGTTGACGCTCGGTGTGTTGCCAGGCGGGCATTCGGCGGTGAGGGTGACGGGTCCGAGGGGCCGTTCGGGGGTGATGGGGTGGCGCACGCGCACGGTGATGTCCTCGTGGGTGTGGACCAGACGCGGGGTGATGGTGACGGTCGCGGTGCCGTTGCGGGTGGTGACGGTGGGTTTCAGTTCTTCTGCTGCGGCTGTTTTGACGGCGATCTGGGCGTCGGGGGGCCAGTAGCGGAACGTGATCGTCTTGGGGGTTCTGACGGTGGCGGTGTAGCTGTCGGCGAGTCCTGACACGACCGCTTCGACGGTGATGTCGTAGCTGCCGGCGGTTTGGGGTTGTTTGGTGGTGGCTTCGATGGTGTAGCTGCCGGGCTGCAGGAACACGTCGGCGAGGCGGGCGTCGGTATGGCGGCGGCTGCGGTTGTCGTTGCGTGCAATCACGGTGCCTTTGTTGTTGTCGTCTTTGAGCAGCACTGCGTAGGTGTCGAGCGGCTCGGTGTTGGCGGGGCTGTTGTCGATGCTGACGGTGACCCAGCCGGGCGTGTTGAGAGCGAAGGTGTGCCGTTTGGCCCAGTGGGCGCGTCGGGCGGCGTAGAACACGGTCGCGGCGCGCGGCAGCCGCGCTTCGGCGACGCAGCCGTCATCGGCGATGGCGCCGCTGCGTGCGACGGTGCCGGTGGCGAGCGTGCCCAGATGCTCTGAGCAGGGCCGCGCCGCGGTGAGGCGACCTGGCGGACGCCGTCGGTGTGGCCGGCGGCTTTGCAGGTGACGGTCACATTCAGCGATCCCGGCACCGCGATCGATGCTGTCAGCGTGCGGGCGCCGCCAACCCCGGCGGTGACGGTGGCGGTTGCCGGGTCGGCGGTGCAGGCCGTCATTCTTCGAGCACCTGTCGAGCGGGGTACCCTGCGCCGATCCAGAAGATGAAGCCCCCTTCGATGTCCTCACGCCGCCAGTCGCCGTCTTCTGATTCAACCCGCAGTTGCAGAGGCCAGTTGCTGGGGGGCAGCCGCCAGTTCTTCCATTCCAGGTCGGGCCATTGCGCGTGCACATCGAAGTGCAGATGGACACGCGGCAGGTCGATGTCCCTATGGGGCAGGCTCGGCACTGCCTCCCAGCGCGGTTCCGACGTGCCTTGTGGCCATTCGAAGTCGTCTCCGTAATCGGGCCAGAACAGCCGTCCTTCCGGCGTTGCGGCGAGGTTGGCCGGGTCGCGGGGGTCTCCGTCGTCGGGCCAGAACAGCCGTCCCACCGGTGCCGCGGCGACATCGACAACGCGGCCGTCGCGGTCAAACAGCGCCCCATAGCCGCGCAGGTCCCTGACCGCCAAGCTCCCGATTTCGTCGAGGAGACTCGGATGCGATGCAGCAGGCGGTCGCAAGGCGGCGCCTTCCCACACCAGCACTCCTGCCGACACCGCGTCTGGTGCGACATCGGCAGTCACCTGCGGGTAGCGGTCGCGCACCGAACCAGCCAATAGTCGCCGCGCAGGCTCACCCGCCAGCAAAGTCTTCAACGATCCAAATGACGAGAAGGCCCGGGACGGATCCGGGTGCCACGACATGTCAGCGTCGATGCTGATCTCGATCCGTTCATCGTCTCGGGCGTCCTCCCACCCATGGATCTCAAACGGCGCTATCTCTCCGGGCTGCACCGACAGCGGCCACACGAATTCGTGTCCTGCTGCGGACACGGTTAACTCGTAGGCCCACAGACGCCGCGACAAGTTCCGCGCCAGCCCGCGCACCACGCCGTCTCGCACAGCGACGCTCTGGCCCAAGACCCGAACCTCGTCGATCGGGCCGTCACTGGGCGCGAACCAGATTTCGTCCAGCCGCTCGGGGCTGCGGTCGCTGCTCGTGACGCCCATGGCGGCCGGGACGGTCTGGCTTCGTGACGACTCGGGCAGCTTCAACGACAGCGGTCCGGGCCGGTCGCCCGGCTCGAGCGCACGCTGCAGACCGACTGGCGCCGTCCGCGCGCCGAGCCACATGTCGGGCTCGCTGAACGGCCCGCCCGCCTCCGCAGTGCGGCGCGGCCCGGGCCGCCAACCGCGGGCGTCTTGAAGCCGCGGGCTCGGTTCCGATGTTCCACCGGCTGTGTCGTCGGCCACAGCAGACGAAGCTGGTGGCAAGACATCGCTCGCCGTCGGGGTCCTCGAACTCGTGCTGCACCCCATCATGAGCACCGCCAGCCACGCCGCCGTCACCGGCCGCCAACCCCTGCAGGTGAGTGCCCCAGCCGCTATCACGGACGGCCCATCAGCGATGCGAACTGGGCGTCGCTGACGCTTACCCATCCGCACGAGCCCCCGTCTGCGACCACCCAGTCAGGTTCGCGACAGAGGCGCACTTCCAAAACCGCCCCGTTGTACGAGCCGGTCGACCACGTCTTCGCCAGTTTTCGAGCGTTCCCAGTCTTGGGCACCGCCTTGTAGCGCGTCGTGTCGACAGCGTCTTCGGTGCTGTCCAGGATACTGTCGGGGAACACCGCGAACCGCTTCTCGTCGTGGGTAAACGACACAAACGGCAGTGCGTAGGGGCTCGAGCCCAGCCCGCCGGTGTCGGGCGGCCTCGCCGCCGTCGCGGGAATCGCACTGTCGGTCCAGCCCTGCGGATGCTGGGTGTCGTAGACGAAGCACACGATCGGCGTTGCGGTGCGCGCATCGCTCCAACGACACTCGTTGCTGCTTACACCCCCGGCGGCACTGTAGCGGCCCGCATCGTGCGCAGTCGTCACGTACAGATCGTCGGTGCCGTCGAGATAGATGTTGTTGTAAACCTCGATGCACTTGAGCGGCGAGCACGCATGCCACTGCTTCATGAACACGCCGACTGCGACGACCCCACCGGGGTCGTCGCAGAACCGCTCCGCGAGATGACTCGCCACCACCTCCCCGCCTGAGTCATCGTTCGCCGAGTCGTTGAGCCCGGCACCGGTATTGGCCCGCTGGCCGTGATTCAGCATCACCCAGCCGTCGTCAGGGTCGCCAGCGTCGTCAAGCTGCCACAGCCCCACCCCCGGATGGAAGAAAGCCCGTGGAGGGCCCTGCTCACGTCGGTCGTCGGAGTACAGGTGCATCTGCCGATTCGTCTCATACCCAGCCCAACGTGCATGGAACTGCTCGACAGTCTCAGCGAACGTGCCATCAGAGTTCTTCAGCCGTCCATTCCTGCCGACATCTCTGCGCGAAAGCGCCATCGGCGAGCGCGACGGATCGGGCCGCACCGCGTACTCCGCCTGAACCTCCCGGTATCCGATGGAGAGCATGAACGCGGCCAGCTTGTTGGGGGTGAGCCCGCACTGGAACCGGTCAGACCGGGCTGCGATAGCAGCCCGGGCGGATTCGAGGACGCCGTTGAGCGTGCCGGGAGTGACGTGATACAAGCCAACGGCGTTGCTGTTCTTGTCCTTCGGCGCGGGGTCGCTGGTGCCTGTCTTGACGCAGAGCACTTCGTTGTGGGCGCTGGTGGTGAGTGTGGGTCCGTTGGGCACCGGCGGTGCTGTGGGGCATCTGGCGGTCAGCTTGAAGCTGATCAGCCGGCCTGCGGCGCTGGCGCTGCTGACGCGCACGGTGAGCTCGTGGTCGTGGACCAGACGCGGCGTGAGCGCGATGGCGGCGGTGCCGTAGCCGTCGCCTGCGGCCGATCTGGCGGTGACGGTGAGCCCG
The DNA here is from genome assembly GCF_965208895.1 of Candidatus Poriferisodalis sp. GTDB lineage: Bacteria > Actinomycetota > Acidimicrobiia > Acidimicrobiales > Poriferisodalaceae > Poriferisodalis. The sequence continues at coordinate 899,314 of NZ_OZ242363.1, forward strand.
AACTCTTCAGCTGCGGCTGTTTTGACGGCGATCTGGGCGTCGGGGGGCCATCGGAATCGACGAAACCACGAACTCATAGATCGCAGCCCTGCGATAACAGGTTTCTCGTACGGCTGCCCACGCAGCGCCAGTCAGTGTGGCGTCACACATAGCCCTAATATCCGTGCCAAATTGCACATCTGCTTCGCTCTTCGTGTCATCATTCCAGCTTTGAATAGCGGGATCTACTTGGTACTGAATTCGAGGCAAGTTACGCCAGTTGAAGTCATGACGCCAGCAGGCGTGGTAGACGCGTACCACTCTGTATGCAACCAGCCCAGTGTGATAATCGGCAGAGTGTTCGCGCTCCGGATCCACAATACCAAATCGGCGGTTGTCTGGAGAACTCGAGCATTGGTCTGATGCCAAAGTGAGATATGGATAGTCGCCGTGGTTCTTGGCGCGCGCTTCGACGAATGCAGCGAGAGTCAGCTGGTCAGACACGTCACCTAGGTTTCCGAAGCGTTGAACGTCTTCGTACTGCCGTTGACCTGTGGGAAACGTCGATTTCACCCGCATCGTCCATGATGGATGCAAGACTTCTCTCGACGGTGCGATCTCGAGCACATATGTGCCTGCTGCGAGGGTAACGGCGAGTGTCGGAGCGCTGTTCAGCGTTGTGGGGGCTGTGCCCGCGAACGACAGATGGCCACGACCGGTCGAGCGCCAGAGCGTGATCGTCGGGCGGCCGCCTGATTGCGCCAGCGAGGAAACGTGCCCGTTCGCGTCTGCAACGCCTAGGGTCACCGGCAGCCGTATCGGGATGCTGAATTGGTAGTACAGAGCATTGCCGCTGTGAGTCAACGAAGTGCACGTCCCTGGAGCGTCGGCGGCGTAGGAGCCATAGCGACGCAGCGACTCCTTGCGGCCCCAGATGCGCCACCCATGCAGTGGCGTCGCGGTGCAGCCGGTAGCCGCCCACAGTTTGCGCCGTGGCGGTGGTGGCAGCCACAGCGCTTGCAGCGGCTACTCAATCCTGCTCCTGTCGCGCGCTGCTCCGATCCAGATCGCCCACTTCAGACCGCCACCTGCGAGTTCGTTGGCATCCACACCCAATTCGGCGATGATCTCGGGATCGTCGCGCGGATTCGGCACATGGAACACGACGTGAAGTCTCGGATCGACAGCACCTCGCCAGTCGAGATCAATACGCGAGATCGGCCACTTGTCGACGACCGCGCTGGTAGTCCCATGGTGCGCCGTTTTCAAGGGTGCCACGATGTCTAGTTGCCGCAATTCATAGACAACCGGTTCAGAAGGTTCTGTGCTGTCAGGAACGTATGAATAGGCAAATAGTGCGAGATACGCACGCAAATCGTCGATGCGTACTTGAGTAACCAAGCTCTCGAGGATATCGCCTGATCGCCACCCGGCAAGCGCACCAGGATCGGCGGTCCACGGGTGTGAATCAGGCTCGGCGAATTGTGCGTAGGCTAGGTATAGTTCATGGGAGCCTTCCTGCGGTAGGGCCTCGTGGATGTGCTGCGGATAGTCGTAAGGCACGTCGTATGCATTACCCCACCAGGGCCGCCCGAAGAAGAATTCGAATGCACGCGAGAGATCCGCCTCAGGCACCATCCGCGCGGCCACTTCGATTCCGATGCGGTGCGTGTCCACCGGGCCGTCCCAAGCCCCGATCTCAAATGGTGCAATCTCGCCAGGCTGGACTGAAAGCGGCCATTCAAATATGCGTCCGTGCGCCGTCACTGTCACCTCATATGCCCATAGCACACGCGACCAGTTACGGACCATGCCGCGCAGCACGCCATCGACCACGGTGAGCGAGTCCTCCAGCAGCCGTACGTCATCAACCGGTGTATCCGCGTCAGCGAAGCGGATCAGCGCATCGGTTGACACGCCGTCGTGTATCCCAAGAGGAGGCGTTTCTACCGTATTCGCGTACCGCTTACTGTACCGCGCAATCCGTTCCTCCTGTTCCGCGAGAGCATCTTCGCGGGTCGCAAATCGGATGGTTCCGCCCCAGTCATTTGCCCGCAACGCCCAGCGCGGCTGATCAACCCCGGTTCCGCTTCCATCGCAGCCCATCGTCCCACGCTCCGAAATCAATTCTGGATACGTGTTTCTGGGAAACAATGAACCTTCTCGATATGTTTCTCCGGTGAAGGCCTCATAGGCCTCGGCGTCGTCGCACAAATCGAACACGCCGGACAGAAGATCAATGTGCTCAAGCGGCTCACCGAGAAACGGGCCACTGAGGTCCCTTCCTCCCAGCGGCAACCGCAACCGTCGAATGGCGTCCGACATGAAATAGTCAGCGACCTCGAACGGAACCATGTCCACAACAGTCTGCGGCGACACTCGCCCCGACCGCATTGCCCGAGGCGCCGTTTTGTACTCAATTGGCCCAACGGCCGCGGCGGAGTCCGAAGCAGCCGGTGACGCCATCACTGCAGTCGCGTGCGAAGCAACAACCGGAACAGACGGATCGGGTACCGCTCCCTCTCCGCCAGTGCAGCCGACAGCGAGCGTACACATAACTGTCGCAAAGCCGAGCATTCTCTGAGGACGCAGCAGAGAGAGACGGTGACACGCGCGCTCAATGCCCGGCATCACGCAGCTTCTTCGCGAAAGTGTGCGGGCCACTGTTGAGAATAGTGCTGACCCAATCGCAAACGCTTCCCGCTTCGACGGCGACCACTCGGCAGATCTCCACCTGCAACGCGGCACCTGCGTAGCGGTCAGCGTGCCACGTCGCGTTTCCTGCCATTCGAACATTCTTGTTCACGGGAACCGATTTGATCAGCGTCGTCTGGGAATTGAGGAACGACTCAGGGAACACCGCGAACCTGTTTCTGTCATCGACGAACGACATGAATGGCGCTGCCAACGGACTCTGATCGGTTGTGGCCGCGGCAGGGTCCTCGTCCAGCATCCAGCCTTCCTCGTTCTCGGTGTCGTAGAACCAGCATGGGAACGATCTGCTGCTCGTGCCCCAGCGACACTTCAGCTTTGAGAGGCCTCCGCTGGTGCTGAAGTCAGACCGGTAGTCCAGCGTGCCGCCCGGGTACTTGGTGCTATATGAGGTGACGTGCAAATCGTCGGTGGCCTTCACCCACAACTTTAGGTACGACCATTCATAGCAGCGGTGTTCACGCGGTACCTTATCCTTGTCGACACATGCCAGCCACGGTGGATCCAAGAATTTCTTAAGTTCTTCCTCGATGTCGCCTTCAGGCCTTTTGCAGAGCAGACTAGCCAAGTAATCGGCAACGTGCCGCCCGCCGATATGGATTTCCGCTCGCTCGGCGTGACTGAGCGCAAGCACCGCGGCGGTCCATGTGTCGTCCAGTTGCCACAAGCCGACGCCAGGGTTCCAGAAAGCCCGCGCAGGGGGACGCGCATTGTTGTTCGAGTACAAGACGCTGCTGCGGTCCCAGCGCGATAGCGCCATCGGAGATCGCGCCGGGTAGCGCAGGTACGTGTTGTTCTCGATGTTGGGCACCTCGAACAATGGAACCGCGAGCATGATCGCGGCGAGCCGATTGGCTGTGGGAGTACAGTCTCGGGTGATGCCCGGCGAAGGGTTCATGTAGGCGTCGCGTGCGTCTTTAGCGACTCTCGTCACTCCCCATAGCGTCCCCAAGGTGACCGGATACTTATAGCCTCGGTCAATCTCAGTGACACGATCTTCGGGATAGTTCGTGGGAGGCGTCTGCGCGGCGGTGCGCACGCACAGATGACCATTTCGGGTGCTGGTCGAGAGGCCGTCATCGCACGCCGCCTTGACGTTGAACTCCACCTGGGCCGGTTCCGCTGTTGACGACGGTCTCGTCAGCGTCATCACGACCCGATGCGTGCCCGCCATGTCTGCTGTCACCGCCAAGTAGTTGTGACCTCCAGTGCGCCCTGTCGACCACTCCAGCGTCGGCGGCGTGATCGACCGCACGCTTGCCACGCGGTCGCCCGCTTCGAACCCGATTGTGAGCGTCTCGTCGACGGTCACGTCATACTGCCGCTTGAGTCCGGTTACGGTGACGTCGACCCGCAGCGTGTAGTTGCCGGCGGTTTGGGGTTGCTTGGTGGTGGCTTCGATGGTGTAGCTGCCGGGCTGCAGGAACAGGTCGGTGAGGCGGGCGTCGGTTCGGCGTCTGCTGCGGTTGTCGTTGCGTGCGATGACGGTGCCTTTGGCGCCGTCGTCTTTGAGCAGCACTGCGTAGGTGTCGAGCGGCTCGGTGTTGGCGGGAGCGTTGTCGATGCTGACGGTGACCCAGCCGGACGTGTTGAGGGTGAAGGTGTGCCGTTTGGCCCAGTGGGCGCGTCGGGCGGCGTAGAACACGGTGGCGGTGCGCGGCAGCCGCGCCTTGGCGACGCAGCCGTCGTCGGCGATGGCGCCGCTGCGTGCGACGGTGCCTGTGGCGAGCGTGCCCAGATGCTCTGAGCAGGGCCGTGCCGCGGTGAGGGCGACCCGCCGGACGCCGTCGGCGTGGCCGGCGGCTTTGCAGGTGACGGTCACATCGAGCGTGCCGGGCACGGCGACGCGGGCGCTGAGCGTGCGGGCGCTGGCGGCGCCGGCGGTGACGGTGGCGGTTGTGGGGTCGGCTGTGCATGCGGCGTCGGCGGGGGTGACGGTGAAGCCGCGGGCGACGGTGAGGGTGCCGGTGCCGTTGTCGGCGGTGTCGGCGAGGCCGTCGATGCGCACGGCGTCGGCGCAGGTGACGGCGAGCCGTGCTGTTTTCTTGGCGGTGGTGCCTGGCAGGGCGGCGGCGGCGGTGGCGGTCCCGTTCGCGGTGCATTCGAGCTGGGCCGTCGCGGTGCGCTGCCATCCGGCGACGGTGTTGTCGGGCGCGAACAGCGGCACCGCGCCGCGCTGGGCGGGCGATGCGAGGCTGATGCCGCCTGTGGCGGTCCAGGCGGTGTGGAGGGTGGGTCCGGTGGCTGCGGTGTCGGCGGCGACGGTGACGGTGTTTCCGCGCCCGATGGTGCACCGGTACGCGGCGTCGACTCGTCGGGGCGCCCTTGTTGCGGTGCATTCGCCGCCGCCTGCGGTGATGCGTGCAGCGATGGAGGTGAGCGCCCCGGCGTGGGTGAGCACGACATCGGCCTGGGCGGGGCCGCGGCGCGCCGCGGTGCACGTCACGGTGACCCTCAGCGATCCGGGCCCGTCGAGCGCGGCGGACACGGTGCGCCGCCGGCCGCTGCCCGCGGCCACAGAAGCCGCCGGCGGCGAGGCGGTGCATTCGGCTGCGGCGGGTGTGACGGTGAACGGCTCTGAGACTGTCACCGCGCCGGTGCCCGCATCAGCGGCATCGGCGAGGCCGCTGATGCGCACCGGAGAGACGTACACGGCGCTCACCGACATCCGGTAGCTGCCTGTTGCTTGCGCTTGGGCGGTGGTGGCCTCGATCGTGTAGTCGCCCGCGGCGAGGCGCACGCCGCGCAGGCGGGGATCGCTGCTGGGACCCGAGTTGTCGTCGCGGCGCAGCACCGCTGCCGCCGCGGCGTCGTGGCCCCGGTACAGCACCACATAGGCGTCGAGGCCTGCTTCGCCTGAGACGTCGACGGTGACCCTCGCCGCAGCGTCGAGGGTGAACGTGTGACGACGCGCAAAGAACACGCCGCTCAGGCCGCGGCCCGCCGAGACGCACCCGGGGTCGTTGGCGACAGTGCCTTCGCGCACGGTGACGCCGTGGATCACGCTGCCCAAGGGATCATCGCAGTCCGAGGCCACCCCCGACAGCTCGACGTCCTGGCTGCTGTCGGCGTAGCCGTCCGCGGTGCAGGCAACGGTGACTGTGACCGTGGCACCGACGGTCACCTCTGCTGTGAGTCGCCGGTGCTGGGGCCGGGCGGGGTCGGGCACGGCGACGGTGCCGACCGGGGCGGCGGCGCACTCGGCGTCGGCGGGGGTGACGGTGAACTCCTCCGCGACCGTCACGGCGGCGCCTGTCTTGGCGTAGCCGGCGGCGTCGTCGAGGCCGTCGATCCGCACGGGGGCCTGGCAGTCGATATGGACGGCGGTGGTGTGGGTGCCGGTGGCCGGGCGGACGCCGGCGGTGACCGTCGCGGTGGCGGTGCCGTCTGCGGTGCAGCCGAGCGTGGCCGTGGCGGTGAGGTGCCAGTCGCCGGTGGCAGCGTTGTCGGGGCCGATGACCGGTACCGGGGCTGCCGCCGGTGCGGGGGCGGCGGCGACGGCGCTATCGGTGTCCCATGCGGCGGCGATCGTGGCGTGGTCGGCGACCGCGGTCAGGGTCGCAACCAGTGCTGCTCCTTGGGCGAGCACGCACCGGTAAGCGACGTCCGCGTCGGCGTCTTCGCTTTTGTCGGATGCGGTTGCGGTGCAGGCGTCTTGGGGAGCGAATGCTGCGGTGACGGCGGCGATTTGGGGTCGCGGCGCCCATGAGAACAGTGCTTGGGCGACGCCGGGGCTGTGTCCGGGGGCGGTGCAGGTGACCGTGACGGTGGCGGCGGCGCCGGGCGACAGGCGTACCACCACGGTTCCGGTGCCGCCGCGGCTGCTGATCTGCGGGGCGGCCGCGCCGCGGCCGTTCGCGGTGCCGGTGCAGCGTGCTGAGGCGGGCTCGACGGTGAACACGTCGACGGCGTAGGCGACGCCGCCGGTGGTGGTGGCCCTGGAGGGGACGCTGTCGTCGAGGCCGCTGATGCGCACCTGCTGTGCGACCGCGGCGAGCGTCACAGCCGCCTTTGTGGCGGTGCGGCCCGGCGCGTCGCAGGTCACCGTGACAGTGTGGCTGAACGGCGCCGCCGCGGTGACGGTGACGGTGCGCTGGTGCGCAGCGGAGCCGACGGTCACTTTCGGGGCGACTCTGGGCGTGTCGGCTGTGGCGGTGCAAACAGCGGCGGCGGGCTCCACGGCGAACGCGGCGGCCACCGCGACGGTGCCGGCGCCGGCCTTGGTGGTGTCGGCGAGGCCGCTAATCGCCACCGGCGCCTCGACAGCGGTGAACGCGGCGGTGAGGGTGAACGCGCCGGCGGTGTTGGCTGCGGCGGTGGTGACCTCGACGGTGTAGGTCGTGCCGGCCGCCAAGGCGACATCTGCGACCTTCGCGTCGGTGCCTGTGCCCGAGTCGTCGTCGGATGCGATCTCGGCGACGTCGGTGCCCGACCCTGTCAGCACGTAGACGAACGTGTCCGCTGCCGACGACGACGCCGTGAACGTGGCGGTGGACGCTGCGGCGACCCGCAGCGAGAACCGGCGCGCCCAGTGCGGGGACTGCGCGTCGCCGCGGCGCAGCGACGTGCAGCCGGCCCCCAGCGTGGCGCTGCGCGAGATGCTGCCTGCTGCGAGGGTGCCCAGGTCGCTGTTGCAGCCCGCGCCGGTGGGCACCGCGGTGGGCTCGCCGAGGGTGGTGCGGGTGCAGCGTCCGCCGGCGGCGGGGTCGTAGCCGTCGCGGCATGACGCCTGCGGGGGATCGCCGACCAGCCTGGTCAGCGGCGCCGTCGGGTCCGAATAGGTCGTCTTGTGACACTTGCCGGCCGTGTCGTTCCACGCGAAGCCCGCGTCGCAGGAACGCACCGCGTCCGCGGTGCGGCTCGTGACCGGCGCGCTGGAGGTGCGGTCCCACCGTGTCAACGCCGTGTCGGACTCGCAGCGGGCGCCGTCGTCGGAATACCCCGCAGGGCACGACTTCGCAGCCGGCACATAGCGGAACTTGGCCGGGGCGCTGGCGGTGCGGACCCACCGCTTGGAGGCACGGTCCGCGGTGCAGCCGGCGCCGTCGGGCGAGAAGCCCGACGGGCACGTCTGGGCCGCCGGCTCGGTGAGGGTGCGGGTGCGGTTCTCCCACCAGCACTGCTGACCCGCGATTGATTCACCACCCGCCGCAGCCCTCTCCAAACAGCGATCCTCGCCGCCACCGCGACCCACACCCGCCACTGGGACAAAGCCTGCATCGGCTGATGTGTTGCGTCTGACTTCGCGCGACAGGTCCTGAGTTTTTTCAAGCAGCATCGGGCAGGGTTGGCGGTGGCGAGTGGGGTGCAGGTGCGTGTGTCGGTCGTGACGTGTCTGGGTGGGCAGTCGGCGTCGATGACCGTGGTCTTGGTGCTGGTGTGCCCGCTGGCGGTGTAGGCGACGGTGACGGTGTATTCGCCTGCGCGGGCGGGGCTGGCGGTGAGGGTCGCCAGTCCGTCGTCGCTGACGATTGACGCGTCGAGCCCGTCGGGTGCGACCGATTGCACGGTGACCTTGGCGGTTGCGGGCTGGTGGGCCCAGGTGCGGGCGATCTGCTGCCCGACTGTGGCGCGGGGGCGCACAGGCTGGTCGGGGGCGCGCAGCGAAGTCGCCTCCGATGCGCAGCCGGTACGCGCCGACTGCTGCGTTGGAGGCGGTGGTGGCCTCGATCGTGTAGCGGCCTGCCGCGAGCAGCACATCGGCGGCTCGGGCGTCGCCGTCGCCGCCTGAGTCGTCGTCGCGGCTGCGCTCGACGCCGCCCGAGCCGTGCCCGTACAGCAACAGCAGATAGGTGTCGAGCTTTTCGGGGCCCGTCCCGGCGCCCTCCAAGTCGATGGTGACCCAGCCCGCGGTGGCCATGGTGAACGTGTAGCGGTCCGCGTGGAACGTCCCGAGCTCGGCGTCCGCTTGTCCGAGACACAGCTCGCCGTGCTCAGCGTCCCACTGCGAGCGATGCTGCCATGCCACAGCACCCCCAGCTCGGTGCTGCACGCCGCTTCGTCGTCAGCCCGGAACTGTGCGGTGGCGGTGCTTGTCGCGTGATGGTCGGCTTCGCATTCGACTTCGATGTCGAGCGTGCCGGTGCCGGTGGCGGTCACCGCGACGGTGCGGACGGTGCCTGTCCCGCCGGGCACAGGCGTTCCCGAGATGCCGCCGGCGTTGCGGGCGGTGCAGTCCGCGGCGGCGGGTGCGACGTTGTAGGTGCCGGTGATGGGGCCGGGCCCGTTGCGTGTGCCGGGCGTGTAGTTCGTGATCTGCACCGGCGGCAAGCAGGTTACGGCGATCTTGGCGGTGTGAAGACCACAACTGTCCCGGCGCGCTTGTCACGGCTGCTTCGACCTTCAAGTTGACGGATAGACGCCAGCGACCACAGGCAAGATATCGCCCAGGCTAGCCATGTACTGACAAAGAAAATCGGCCACACAACTCTTACCAGGAGCAGCGGCGCCCAGACGACAGCGATGAACACGAGCGGTTCGGTGTAAGCGCGACCTAGCGCGCACCTCCAACCTGGAACGGTGCCGTTGGCGACTCGTATCACCCGTATCGCCTGAAGCCGCTTGCCCATTGTGCTCCCGTATAGCCCAACCCCGACAGCGTCAGACACAAACATCAAACAGGTCCACAGCACCGGATAGATCATAAAGGTCCACAAACCCCATGATTCCGGGTCATCTCGCGCCAAGACCATGCCAGATGCAGACGCCAACACTAGTGTCAACATGCCCGTAATTGCTAGATCGATCGCACGGGCCGCTACTCGTCTCTGCGTGAGCGAGACCCTGCTGGTGCCGTCCCAGCCCTCGAGATTCCAGCTACTGCTCACGGCTACTCGACTCTGAGCCATCCCGGGCGGTGCTCTGAGTTGACAGCTAACCACGCTCTTGCCAATTCCGCTAGATACTCTGGATAGCGCGCCCGAAACTCAGCGATGTTTTGCTCAGCTAGTTCTCCGACCCCAAACTCTCGTTCAAGGATCGCCAATTGAACTTGGGCTGGGGGCATCGCCAATGTCCAGTACAATGCCCACACATATGTGCCATTGCCTTCTTGAGTTTCAGCTGGCAAGTATCGATGTAGCCAATCGAGCGCTATGTGCGCATCGTATTCAGCCTCTCCGACAGTTGAATCGATTGTCGACTCACCGATCGAGAGCCAGGACGGCCATCCTTCCTCGGAACTTACGATTTCCGAAACAAATTCCTCGACGTTGAGCACAACAGTCGATACCGATTCTGATTGAGAGGAACCAAGGACCACCGTCGGATCATATCGCAACTCGGCTATCACCTCATCATTCACTAACACATCGGTCAGCCGGTCGCCCGACTCAGCGGAAGTGCATGCGATGCCGCTCAACACTAGCGCTGCACCGCCCAGCAGATTAACGGTCCTCCACCCAGCCGAACGATACCGTTCAGTGACCGGGCCGAGAACTTCGTTGGTGGTCTGTGACAGTCTTGTTCGTGGCGTATAATCCAGATGCTGATCTGTGGATGTGGATTGTCGCCAGCTCTGCGCAATTTGCCGAAGTGCCCGTAACCGCGCTGCTGTCACGGAACGCTCTTGCGTTGCATATTCGATCAATCTAATGGCCTCCAATTGGATAATGTAATCCATTCACACGTCCTATGTCTGAAGGTATCTATTCGATGCGTTCAGGCGGTCCGATATCAGGTGATGGTGTCACCCATGCGAGATTGGCGACGCCGAACCTGTACGCCCAAGCGTTGCTATAACACTTCCTCTTGGCGTTGTACCAGAGGCTTGTTTGCAGAAACTCGTCGCAAATGACGCGGAGGTCCAATTCAAATTGATCGTCGGAATCGTCTCTCGCTTGCTTATTCCACGAATCAACGAGCAGGTCGACAAAATGCTCAATGCGTGCAAGATTGCGCCAATTGAAGTCATGCCTCCAACATGCCCAATACACCGGAAGAGTGATACTCACCCATCTGCCTGTGTTCTGATTGGCTGCATAATCCGCGGGCGTTGCTTCACGCCAATAAACCCACTCATCTCGGACCGCAGTACAGTCATCGGAAGTCCATGTGAGGTAAGGATAACTGAGGTGCTCATCTGCCCTTGTCGCCACGAATTCGGCAAGCGTCAACTGGTTGGGAACATCACCCGTGTGTCCGAAGCGCTGAACCTCTTCGTGCTGTCTTTCAGCCGTCGGCATTGTGGTTCTCAGCTGAAGTTGGCCGTGTGCTGCGACTGTGCTGGATGGAGCGAGTTCGAGAATGTAATCGCCCGCACCCAGTGTCTGTTCCAGTAACGGGGTCCTGCTGGATGTTGATCTCGACGTGGCCTTGAATCTCAGGCTGGACGCGTCGCCTGCTCCCATCTGGAGCCAGAGCGTCATCGAGGGAGCGCCTCCGCCCTCATGCAGATAGGCAGTCCCGCCGAGAGGCGCCAGGTGATTGGGCGGATCGTCGGGCTTGAGCGCGTCCAGTCGAAAGCTGACCGGCAGCCGACGTGGAATCGAGAAACTGTGATACAGCGCCCGCCCGTCCTGGCTCAGCGACATGCATTGTTCCAAGGCGCTGGAGCTATAGGACCCGAACGTAGTCCCCCACAACTTCCGACCCCAAATTCTCCCGTCGTGTAGCGCTGTTGGGGTGCAGCCGGTGGGGAGTGCGGTGGCGATGGGTATGCAGGTGCGTGTTTTGGTCTCGATGTGTCTGGGCGGGCAGTCGGCGTCGATGATCGTGGTTTGGGTGCTGGTGTGTCCTGATGCGGTGTAGGCGACGGTGACGGTGTATTCGCCTGCGAGGGCGGGGCTGGCGGTGAGGGTCGCTTGCCCGTCGTCGCTGACGATTGACGCGTCGAGCCCTTCGGGGCTCACTGATTGCACGGTCACCGCGGCGGTTGCGGGCTGGTGGGCCCAGGTGCGGGTGATCGGCTGGCCGACTCGGGCGTCGATGACGAGGGGGCGCACAGGCTGGTCGGGGGCGCGCACGGCGAAGTCGCCTTGGACGCGCAGCCGGTACGCGCCCTGCGCTGTGTTGGAGGCGGTGGTTGCCTCGATCGTGTAGCGGCCCGCGGCGAGCAGCACATCAGAGACTCGGGCGTCGCCGTCGCCGCCTGAGTCGTCGTCGCGGATGCGCTCGACGCCGCCCGAGCCGTGCCCGTACAGCACCACCAGGTAGGTGTCGAGCTTGTCCGCGCCCGTCCCGGTGCCCTCCATGTCGATGGTGACCCAGCCTGCGGTTGCCATGGTGAACGTGTAGCGGTCCGCGTGAAACGTCCCCGAGCTCGGCGTCCGCTTGTCCGACACGCAGCTCGCCGTGCTCAGCGTCCCCGTGCGAGCGATGGAGCCATGCCACAGCACCCCCAGAGCGGTGCTGCACGCGGCTTGGTCGTCGGCCCGGAATTGTGCGGTGGCTGTGGTGGTCGTGTGATGGTCGGCTTCGCATTCGATTTCGATGTCGAGCGTGCCGGTGGCGGTGGTGGTCACCGTGACGGTGCGGGCGGTGCCGGTGCCCCCTGGTGTGGGTGTTCCTGTGATGCCGCCGGCGTTGCGGGCCGTGCAGTGTGCACTGGGCGGGGTGACGTTGTAGGTGCCGGTGACGGGGCCGGGCCCGTTGCGGATGCCCGGGGTGTAGTTCGTGATCTGCACGGGAGGCTGGCAGGTGACGGCGACCTCGGTGGTGTGGTGCACGGCGACGCCGATCCTCGCTGTGATGGTGATGCGGCCGTGGTCGGTGCAGGTCACCGTAGCGGTGCCGGTGCGTGTGAATGTCACCGTGTCGCCGACCACCGACGCGTCGAGGTCTCCCAGGTCGGGGACTGCCCGCACCCCGGCGGCGGCCCAGCCCAGCACGGTCCGCGTGGACGGGCTCGTGGCGTCGGCTTGCAGGGTCATGGTCTCGCCGCGGGTCATGGTGCACATGTATTCGCTGTCGACGCCGTCATCGAGCGTGCCGTGGTGCTCGGTGCATGTCCCGCCGGAAGCGGCCTTGACGGCGACGTCGTCTATGGGGTCGAGAGCGGTCAGCGTCGCAGTGGCGGCAGCGGTGCGGTAGCCGGCGCGGCGGCAGGTGACCGTGATCGTGGTGCTGCCCACAGCGGCGAGGTCCGCGGTGAGGGCGCGCTGCCCGTCGCCGAGGTCGGTGACGGTGCCGGTGTCGGGGGTGCATGCCGCGTCGGGGGGCAGCACCGTGAAATGGTCCACAGCAGTGCCGGTCCCGATGCGGGAGCTGCCGTGGAGGTCGTCGATGAGCACCCCGAGGCGGGCCTGGACCCGCAGACGGTAGTCGCCGGTGTGGCGTCTTTTGGCGGTGGTGACCTCGATGGTGTAGTCGCCCGGCTCGAGCCGCAGCCCAGCCACGCGGGCGCCGCTGCGGAGCCCTGAGTTGTCGTCGCGGCCCAGCACGGTTCCGGTGCCGTCCTGGGCATGGCCCTCGAGCACCAGCACGTAGGCGTCGAGGCCGTTCCGGGTCGGCGAGGCAGCGTCGACGCGCAGCACCGCGGGAAGGCCGAGGGTGAACGTGTGGCGGCGCGCCCAGTACCGCTTGGCGCTGCCGCCGTCGCGCACCCGCTGAGGCGAGATGCACGCCGTGTTTCTCGCGACCGTGCCCGAGCGGGCCGTGAGGCCGTCCGCGAGCGCTCCCAGCGGGTCGTCGCAGGAGTCGGCGTAGGCCGCCGTGAACGTCGCCGTGGCGGTGACCGGGGCGTGGCCGGGCGGGGTGCAGTCCACGCGCACCGCCTCGGACACGTCCTCGCCGGGCACCGCCGACAGGCCCAGCGACACCGTGCGGCTGCCGCCGATCCCAGCGGTCACCTTCGCCGACGCCGGCTCCGCTGTGCACTTCGCGGACGCGGGCTTGACAGTGAACCCGTCAGCGGCCGTCACCGTGGCTGTGCCTGCCGCCGCGGCGTCCTCGAAACCCGAGATCGAGCCCTGCTGCTCGCAGTCCACGGCCACCACGGTCGTGCGGGTCACCACAGCGGCGCCCGACCCCAGCGTCACGGTGAGCGTGACCTCCGCGTCCGAAGAGCACTCGACCGCCGCGGTGCCGACGCGGCGCCAGGTCCCGGTGAGCTCCCCGCCGGGCGCCGCGACCGCCGCGATTGCGTTCGTGACGCGTCGGCTCAGCGTCGCCCCCGCCGCCGCGGACCAGCCGATCGACACATCGCGCACGCTGGCATCCGCGGTCGCGGTGAGCGTCAGCCGGTGCCCGTCGGACAGCACGCACCGATACCCCGCATCGGCATCCGCCGGCGCAGGCGACACCTCAGCGCAGGTCTTCGCGCTGACCACCACGCTCAGCGTCGCCTCCTCAACAGCGAGCTCGACGTCCTGGCTGCTGTCGGCGTAGCCGTCGGCGGTGCAGGCAACGGTGACCGTGACCGTGGCGCCGGCGGTCACCTCGGCGCTCAGCAGCCGGTGCTGGGGCAGGGCAGGGTCGGGCGCGGTGACCGTGCCGGCAGGGGCGGCGGTGCATTGCGCGTCGGCGGGGGTGACGGTGAACTCCTCCGCGACCGTCACGGCGGCGCCTGTTTTGCCGTAGCCGGCGGCGTCGTCGAGTCCGTCGATCCGCACGGGGGCCTGGCAGTCGATATGGACGGCGGTGGTGTGGGTGCCGACGGCGGGGCGGACGCCGGCGGTGAGGGTCGCGGTGGCGGCGCCGTCTGTCGTGCAGCGAAGCGTGGCTGTGGCGGTGGTGTGCCAGTCGCCGGTGGCGGTGTTGTCGGGGCCGATGACCGGTGTGGCGGCTGCCGCCGGTGCGGGCGTGGCGGTGACGGCGCTGTCGGTGTCCCATGCGGCGGCGATGGTGGCGTGGTCGGCGACCGCGGTCAAGGTCGCAACCAGCGCTGCTCCTCGGGCGAGCGTGCACCAGTGCACGGCATCGGCATCAGTGTCGGTGGTGTCGTGTCGGTCGGGTGCGGTCGTGGTGCAGGCGCTGTTGGGGGCGAATGCTGCGGTGACGTTGGCGATGCGGGGACGCGGGCTGTAGGAGAACAGTGCCCGGGCGACGCCGGGGCTGTGTCCGGGGGCGGTGCAGGTGACCGTGACGGTGGCGGCGCCGGCGGGCGACAGGCGTACCACCACGGTTCCGGTGCCGCCGCGGCTGCTGACCTGCGGGGCGGCCGCGCCGCGGCCGTTCGCGGTGCCGGTGCAGCGTGCTGAGGCGGGCTCGACGGTGAACACGTCGACGGCGTAGGCGACGCCGCCGGTGGTGGTGGCCCTGGAGGGGACGCTGTCGTCGAGGCCGCTGATGCGCACCTGCTGCGCGACCGCGGCGAGCGTCACAGCCGCCTTTGTGGCGGTGCGGCCCGGCGCGTCGCAGGTCACCGTGACAGTGTGGCTGAACGGCGCCGCCGCGGTCACCGTGACGGTGCGCTGGTGCGCGGCAGGGCCGACGGCCACTTTCGGGGCGACCCCGGCTGCGTCGGCTGTGGCGGTGCAAACAGCGGCGGCGGGCTCCACGGCGAACGCGGCGGCCACCGCGACGGTGCCTGCGCCGGAGCGGGTGGTGTCGGCGAGGCCGCTGATCGCCACCGGCGCCTCGACAGCGGCGATCGCGGCAGTGAGAGCGAACGCGCCGGCGATGTTGGCTGTGGGGGTGGTGACCTCCACGGTGTAGGTGACGCCCGCGGCGAGAGCGACGTCTGCGACCTTCGCGTCGGTGCCTGCGCCCGAGTCGTCGTCGGACGCGACCTCGACGACCGCGGTGCCCGACCCTGACAGCACATAGACGAACACGTCCGCCGACGACGACGACACCGTGAACGTCGCAGTCGACGCCGCGGCGACCCGCAGCGAGAACCGGCGCGCCCAGTGCGGGGACTGCGCGTCGCCGCGGCGCAGCGACGTGCAGCCCGCGCCCAGCGTGCCGCTGCGCGAGATGCTGCCTGCTGCGAGGGTGCCCAGGTCGCTGATGCAGCCCGCGCCGGTCGGCACCGCGGTGGGCTCGCCCAGGGTGGTGCGGGTGCAGCGCCCGCCGCCCGCAGGGCTGTAGCCGTCGCGGCATGACACCTGCGGAGGATCGCCGACCAGCCTGGTCAGCGGCCCGGTCGGGTCCGAATAGGTCGTCTTGTCGCACTTGCCCGCAGCGGCATTCCACGCAAACCCCGCGTCGCAAGAACGCACCGCCGCTGCGGTGCGGCTCGTGACCGGCACGCTCGAGGTGCGATCCCACCGCGCCGACGCCGTGTCGGACTCGCACCGGGCGCCGCTGTCGGACCAGCCCGCCGGGCACGACTTCACGGCAGGCACATAACGGAACTTGGCCGGGGCGCTGCCAGTCTCGACCCATCGTGTCGACGCCTTGTCGGCCCGGCACTGGACGCCGTTGTCTGAATACCCCGACAGGCACGACTTCGCAGCCGGCACATAGCGGAACTTGGCCGGGGTGCTGGCGGTTTTGACCCATCGTGTCGACGCCTTGTCGGCCCGGCACTGGACGCCGTTGTCTGAATACCCCGAGATGCACGACTTCGCGGCGGGCACGTAGCGGTGCCTGGTCGGGGCGCTGGCGGTTTTGACCCATCGTGTCGACGCTTTGTCGGCCCGGCACAGCGACCCCGCAGGCGAGTAGTCCGCGATGCACGATCGCACGGCCGGCACGTAGCGGTGCCTGGTCGGGGCGCTGGCGGTTTTGACCCATCGCTTGGAGGCACGGTCCGCGGTGCAGCCGGTGCCGTCGGGCGAGTAGCCCGACGGGCACGTCTGGGCCGCCGGCTTGGTGAGGGTGCGGGTGCGGTTCTCCCACCAGCACTGCTGGCCGGCGATCGGGTCGTAGCTGCACACCTTCTTGCGGTAGGTCTCGGTTTTGGTGCACGTCGGAGGGATCGTGGTTGTCTTCAGCGTGTAGCCCGACGGGCACGTGTACCGGTACGGCCGCGAGTCGTAGTAGGTCTGCTGGGTCTCGCAGCGATTGTTGCGATAGGTCTCCCCGTTGGGGCATGTCGGCGGGCTGAGCGCGATCCTGCACGAATACGACGTCCCGTGCTCCCCGGACGTCGTCACCCGCGTGCCGACACTGCACTTCCACTCATAGCCGCGGGTGCGGTAATAGGTGTGCTGTTCCTCGCAGCGATTGTTGCGGTAGGTCTCCCCGGCCGGGCACGTCGGCGGGCTGAGCGCGATCCTGCACGAATAGGCCGTGCCGTGCTCGCCCGAGGTGACCACCCGCACGCCCTGGCTGCACCTCCACTCATAGCCGCGGGTGCGGTAGTAGTCCTCCTGGGTCTCGCAGCGGCTGTTGCGGTAGGTCTCCCCGTCGGGGCATGTCGGCGGGCTGAGCGCGATCTTGCACGAATACGATGTCCCGTGCTCGCCCGATGTCGTCACCTTGGTGCCGACGCCGCAGGTCCATTCATAGCCGCGGGTGCGGTAGTAGTCCTCCTGGGTCTCGCAGCGGCTGTTGCGGTAGGTCTCCCCGTCGGGGCACTGCGGCTTCGCGTGCGCGATCTTGCATGAATGGCTGTAGCCGGGATCGAGGAACGTCGACACCAAAGTGCCCGCGCTGCATGCCCATGTGTAGTCCTGCGTCTCGTGGAAGGAGACTTGCTCGTAGCAGCCGACGCTGGGCGCGGTGCGGTAGCTCTGGGGGTCGGGGCACTGGGGCGGGGAGACGGCGATCTTGCACGAGTAGGCGTAGCCGGGGTCCAGGAACGTCGTCTCGAGGGTGCCTTCGCTGCACGTCCAGTTCGCGTCGCGCTGGTCGACGGTGCGGGTCTGGCACTGGCCCTCGTGCAGTATCTTGCCGTCTGTGCAGTGCGCCGGTACAGTCTTCTGGCAGCTATGAGAAGTCAGCCCCTCGGCGGTCTCGGTGACCAGCACGTAGCCGTCCTGAGCGCAGACGCGGTCCGCCTCGACGGACTCGGTGACCGGGGTCTTGCACAGGTTCCCGTCGAGCACCATGCCGGCGGGGCAGCTCAGCCCGGGCGTCCCCGACGACACAGCCGCGCCCGCTGCGCCCGCGAGGCTGCTCATTTCGATGCCGAGTTCCTCGGCGCCGTCGCCGTCGCTGTCGGTGCGCTCGAGGGTCGGCACCGCGCCGATGCCGGAGATCACCGAGGTCGCGGCGAGGGTCGCGATCAGCAGCCGGCCGGCCCAGCCCAGCCGGCTGTCGCGCCGCGGACGCGGACGTCTCGCGCGGCGCGGCGGGGAATTTCTATGACCCCCCCCCCCCCCCGCAATTGGGGTCGGTTGTTCGGCGGGTCCGTGTCATGAGCGGAGCAAGGTAACCCGCGACAGCATCGCTGTCAACAACCCAGAGTTCCGCGGACTCGGCTTCGGCTGCGTCGCAGCGGCTGCATTGCGTGATGGCTGAGGCTGTCGTGGCGCCGTCGCAGCCGGCTGTTGCTGGCGGGGCTGCTACGCCGACGCGGACACGCCGGCGTCTGTCGCGCGCGGCCAAGCGGGCCCTGCTGGGGCTCGCCGGTGCGGCGCTGATGACAGCCAGCGCGGCGGGGTTCTGGGCGACCGCTGCTGCGTTCGACGAGCGCATAGCTGTGGTGGTCACAGCCCGGGATCTGCCCCGGGGCCATGTGCTCAGCGTCGCCGATGTGGCGGCGGCTGAGGTTCTGGTGGGAGACGTCCCCCACCTGCGGTGGACTCCTGGTGCGCCGGAGGCACTGGCGGGGCTCGCCATCACGCATGCAGTGCCGGCGGGGTCGCTGGTGGGCGCTCATCTGTTGGTCGAGCCGTCGGTCGGCGCGTTCGGGGACCTGCTCGAGGTCGTGGTGCAGATCGACACCAGCCTCGCGCCGTCGGGTGTGCGCGAAGGCGAAATGGTGCTGCTCGTCGATCCCGGCGCGGCGCCGTCACGAGAACGGCCGGGACGGCCCCGCTCGGTGATCCGCGCGCTCGAGCTCACCGCCTTCGACGGGTCCGCGATGCGCTTGTTCGTGCCGCCCGCGCAGTGGGTGTGGTGGCGGGCACTGCCTACAGAGCTGGGCGCTGTGCCGATGGTGCTGCCGGTGCCGCTGGGCGGCGACTCGGCCGGGTTGGCATCCGAGCTCGACGCGCTGTGGGCGGCCTCCTATAGCCAGGAGGCCGCCGCGTTGCAGCCGTTCGGCGCGGGATGGCGCGACCGGGCAGCGCCGGGCGAGCTCGAAGTGCTGACGCCGGTCGACTTGAGCTTGGCCCCTTCGAGCGTCGCGCAGGGCGACCTGGTGCTGCTGATCGACCCCGGAGCGCCCCGTGGCAGCGCAGACGGAGGGCGGCCTCGCTCGGTGCTGCGCGCCATGCGCCTGGAGCACTACCAGGACGGTGTGGTGGGTGTGTGGGCGCAGCCAGCCGAGTGGGTGTGGTGGCGCTCGCTGCCCGAGCGGCTGGGCGCGGCCCCGATGGTGCTGCGCGTTCCGGCCGGCACCGACACCGACGCTGTCGCCGAAGAGCTCGACGAGCGGTGGCGGCGAGCATGGGAGCAGGGCTGATGCTGGCAGTCCGCGACGCGGACGGCACGGGCCCTGTCGTGGCGGGGCTGGATGCCGGCGCAGTGGCGGTGGCGGTCGCCCGGCTGTGGGCCGGCGCCGGCCGAGACGTGCTGTTGGTGGACGCGGACGCGCACGGCACCGGACTGTGTGAGCGCGTCGGCGCCGCGGCCCGTGTGGCGCTGCCGCCCGCGCGGCGGGGCCTGCCGTCGCTGATCGCTTCGCGCACGCCGCTGTGCGCCGACAGCGTCATGGGCCATAGCTGGCATCTGCCGGCTCGCGGCGATGGCTCGGTGCGTCTGCTGGGGGCGCCGGCCCATCCCGACGGCGCGCGTCGCGCGGCGGGCTGGCTTGCTGACCGCTGCACCGAACTGGCCGGGCTGGCGCTGCGCTGGGCAGTCATCGTGTCGATGCCGGGGCCGACGGTTCGGTCATACGAGCCGCTGATCCGCGCGGCATCGCAGCGTGTGGTGCTGGCGGTGACGCCGGGCACTGTGCCTGTGGGCGGGCTGCGCGCCGTGGGTGCTGCGTTCTGGCTGCGATTCGCGCCCGACCCCGAGGTCACGCTGCGCACGGCAGGGACCGAATGGGCAGGCCCGGGCGGCCTCTGGTGTGATGCTGCGGCGTCGAGCGCCCCGCTGGTCGGCGGCGTCGGCCGGGCTCGTCCGGCCTGCCTGCTGGGGGCACGCCCTCGCGGCCGCGACCGGGTGCTGCTCGACGGCGTCGCCGACGTCGCCGAACGTCTGGGGGCCGTGGCAGAGCGCGCCGCACCGCGGCACAGGGGCGCCAACGGATCGGCGTCGCAGGAATGTGCGGCGGCGGTTGCGGCGACCGTGGGCAGCGCGACTGCGGGCGCAGCGGCGATGGGAGCGCGCGGATGAGCTTGGCAGCGTCGATCTGGAGCGAAGTGCACGCCGAGGTCCAGAGCTACCGGCTGGACGCGGCCGGGCCGCTGGCTGCGGTCGACGAGGCGTGCCGGCAGATCGCGGCGCGCATCGCCCGCGAGCGAGAGGCCGAAGCGCTCGATGCCCGCGGCGAGTCGCTGAGCGACGAGGAGGCGTCGTGGCTCGACAGCCGGCTCGAAGAGCTGCTGGGCGCGGGACCGCTGGAGGGCTTGCTGCGCCGCGACGACGTGGAGAACATCTGGCTGTTCGGGCCGCATCTCGGCCTGCTGGGCCTCACCGGCGGCCGCCAGGAGCAGATCGCGGCGCCGCTGTTCGCGGACGCGCAGGAGATGATCGGGTTCGTCGCGCATCTGGCGGTCACCCACGGGCAGACCGGACGGCGCTTCGATGCGTCCGCGCCGCTGCTGGACCTGCGTCTGCGCAGCGGCGAGCGGATCTTCGCCGCGATGGAGGTGTGCGGCGCCCCGTATCTCACCGTGCGGCGCCATCGCCACCGGGTGGTGCGCCTCGACGACCTCGCGGCGGGCGGCTCGCTGAGCGCGGAGGCTGCAGAGTTCCTGGCTGCGGCGGTTCGCCCGCCGGCGCCGGCCAATGTGCTGATCTGCGGGGCGCTGGGGTCGGGAAAGACGACGCTGCTGCGTGCGCTGCTGGGCGAGATCGGCGCTCATGAGGTGGTGTGCACCCTCGAGCAGACCTTCGAGCTGTTCCTCGACGAGACCCACGCCTACACGTTCGCCGCGGAGACCCGCGAGCCCAACAGCGACGGCGAGGGCGAGATCACCATGGAAGAGCTCGCCCGCCGGTCGCTGCGCTCAGGCGCGGACCGGGTGATCGTCGGGGAGCTGCGCGGACCCGAAGCTGCCACGTTCCTGTCGGCATGCGGCACCGGCTCGGACGGATCCATGGCCACCATCCACGCGTCGTCGCCCCGCCAGGCCCTCGCGCGTCTCGTCCGCTACTGCATGGCGTCGGGACTGGCCGGCGCCCAGTCGGCGCTGGTCCAAGAAACCGCCGACGTGATCCACCTCGTCGTGCACATGGGCGCCGACCCCCGCACCGGCTTCCGAGGCGTCCGCCGGATCACCGAAGTGCTCGGCGCACCCGACGACCGGTTCGACACCCACGACCTCTACGCGCGCCGCCATCGCACCGGCCCGCTCGAGCCGGTCGGCCGCCCCCGCAGCCCCGAGCTGGCCGAGCGTCTCTCCGGCAGCGGCGCCGACGCCACGGCCCGGCCCCAGGACGCCTGAGCGGTGACGGCGGGCGTGGCGGGATTCGGCGTGGCGTTCGCGCTCGGCGCCGTGCTGGCCGCGGCGGCCCTGCGGCGCCGTCCGCCATGGGGCGCCGACTCGGTCTCGGCGACAGAGCCGCTCGCCGAGGAGTCCTGCGGGTCGGCGCCGAGCGAGCCGCAACAGCACAAGCGGGCGACGACTCATGCCGGTTTCGCGAGGCTGTGGGTCGTCCAAGCCGTCGCCACGGCCGGCGGCATCGGCGTCGGCTGGTGGGCGACGCGGCTGTGGGGCATGTCCGTGCTCGTCGGCGGCCTCGGGGCGCTGCTGCCGCCGTTCGTCGCGGCGCCGGCGCGGCGGCGGCGCCAGACCGCAGAAGCACTGGCATGGCAGACCTGGACACGGCAGCTTGCCGAGCTGGCCCGCTCGGGCGCCGGGCTCGGGGATGCGCTGGCGGCCAGCACTGAGCACGCCCCGCCGCAGATCGCAGACACCGTCACCCGCGCTGCGCGGACCGCCCGCCTGGTCGGCCTGCGCGCTGCAATGGACGAGCTCGCGGCCCTCGGGCGGGCGTGGGAACCCGAGGTGGCTGCCGGCTTGCGCATCGCCGCGTCATCAGGCGGGCCGCTGGCAGGGCCGCTGGGCGACCTCGCCGGGCGCATCGGCGACATCGTCGCCTTGCACCGCACACGCACCGAAGCCGTCGTGCAGCTGTGGACCCAGACCATTGCGCTGCTCGCGCTCGCCGGCGCCGTGCTGGTGCTGATGTACCGCAACAACCCCGCCTATTTCGAGCCCTACCGCACCCCCACCGGCCAAGCAGTGCTGCTGCTCATCGCTTTCGTGCTCCTGGGCGCCACTGCGTTCCTGGTGCGCCACTCAGTCGTGCGCGCCGAGCCGTCGGCGCTGGTCGCTCCCGAGCGCACCCGACGCGCCCCTGATCCGCTGTGAACACCGTTCTCGAAGCAGCGCTGGGCGCGACGGGCTTCGCCTGCGGCGTCTCGCTCGCGGCCGCAGCACTCCTGCCACAGCCGACCACGAGACCGCTGCGCACAACAGCCGCCCGCATCCGCGAACTGGTGCCCCAGCCCAAGCCGAACCGAGCCGCCGATCTGCTGCTCGCCGGGGTCACCCCGCCCAAGTATCTGGCCCAACGCATCGCCGGCTTGGCCGGCGGGCTGAGCGCAGGCGCCGTCGCCGCCGCATGGCGGACGAACACGACCACGGCGGCGATCGCCGCTGTGACGGCGTTCGCGCTGACGGGATGGCTGGTGCCCTGCCAAGGGGTCAAAGACGCCGCCAAACGCGCTCGCACCGAATTCGATCAAGTCGTCCGGCTGTGGATCGTGCTGGCGGCCCAGCAGGTCGCCGCAGGCGCCGAACCCGCCAACGCGATGCTGATCGCCGCCCAGGCCGGCCGGCGCCCTACGTGGCGGCTGCTGCACCGGCACCTGCTCGGCGCCCAGAACGATCGCCGTCCCGCATCCGACGGCCTGGCCGGACTCGTCGAGCGCTACCGCCTGACCAGCCTCAGCCAAGCAGTCGGCGCCTTCGGGCTCGCCGCCCGCCGCGGCACCCGCATGGCCGACGCCGTGCTGGCCGCAGCCGACAACCTATGGCGCGACACGATGCAGCGCGAACGAGAAGCCGCCGAGCGCCGCAACCAGATCATCGTGCTGCCCGCCACCGCTGTGGCGCTCGCGCTCGCAGCGATCCTCATCTACCCGCCGTTCGTGTCGCTCACCGGCGGCACCGTCACCCCCACCCCCTGAGCAATGACACCACGCCCCCAAGCCGCCGACGCGGGCCGCGCCGCACTCTGCGATGAGTCCCGCGGCGTTCCCGAACGCAGCCTCGCAGGCCTCGTGACCCTCGAATGGCTGCTCGTCGTCGCAGCCGCAGGCGGATTCGCCGCAGCCATGGCCATCGGGTTCCACGCTCTCATCGACCAAACGGCCTCAGCCCACCACAGCGCCGACGCCGACGCCGACGCCGACGCGAGGCTCATCGACGCCGGCATCGCCGCAGCCCGCATCTCCGACAACGCGATCGCCGCGCTGATCGCCCTAGAGCATGCGTCAGGCGATCCCGGACGCGAGGCAGCCGCCCAAGCACGGCTCGACACGCTCTCCGCGCAATGCGAGACCCTCGAAACTGCCTACCCCGATGTCGTCGGGTCCGCCGACTGGGTCTGGGTGGCCGTGGGGGTCGACATTCCAGCTCTCACGCCAGCCACCGCGGCCGACATCGAGCCGCCGCCGATCACAGTCGATTCGGGGACAACCCGAGAACCTGTCATAACGGCGCCCACAGTCGAGACCGCGCCGGCACCTGCTGATGACGACGCCGGCGCGCCGGCGCTCACCGACGGACGCTGGGTGTGCCAGATCGGCCATCGCGCGCCATGACCGCCGCTCAGCACGCGGGAAGCTCGGCGGGCACCGACGCCAGCAGCTCGCCGTCGACGCCCGCCGAATCGGCCGACGGCGGCACCAGCACGGCTGGGCCCGCCGCCGCGGCATGGACCTGGTCGAGCCGGCCTGGCCACAGGGCGCTGAACGGCCCGAACACATCGCCCGACACGACCACGCGCAGCCAGCCCGGCTCGCCCGGGCCCGGCCGCAAACCCGCGTCGGCGCCGCCGTGGCACCAATCACTGCGCACCGTCACCGCGCCAGGGGTCCACCATCGCCACCCTGGGGCACTGCCCGATGCCGTCCGCGCGACCGCATCGTTCGCTGCAGCGGACATCACCGAAACACGCGGATGCGGTTCGGCGCCGACGAACGGGCTGCCGTCGTCGGCGTACGCCAATCCGATGTCGCCGGCCGCCTCCCATGCGGCGCGCAGACCCGCAGAGGCCGCCGCGTCAGCCTGCGCCCTCGCCCCCGTGACCAAGAACGCGTGGGCTGCGAGGATCAGCAGCAGCACCAAGATCGGGGGCCACAGGATCAGCAGCGGCAGCAGTTCGCCGCGCTCATCGCTGCGAGCGCCCCGAAACCGCCGATGATCGCCTGGGTTCGATCGGCGCCGCGCACACGGCGCGGCCGTGACCACACCGGCGGCGCCGTGACGCTGCTGGTCGTGCTGATGGTGCCGGTCTTCGTGCTCGCCGCAGTGGTTGCCGCTGCGGCACCGCGACTGCTCGCAGCCGAATCGGCGGTCGATGCCGCCGCGGACAACCTTGCGTCGCTCGCTGTGGTGTGGCGCGACGCCCAAGCACGCGCCCACGGCGACGTCGGCTGGTTCTTCCCCGACTGCGCCCCGTCTCGGGGGGACACGCCCGACGACGAGCTGGCGGCGCTGGAACCTGAACTGCGGCCTGCCTGCGAAGCACTCACAGAGTCCCTGCTCGCAGGCCTGTCCGCACGGGGTCTCGACGGCAACACGCTCACCGGCTTCTACAGCAGCGCATACACATCTGCGACCAATTCCCACAGCAATCACCCGGTCAGTCTGCCGTGCCACCCAGGAGGCCGAACCCTCGTCACCGACGCCGTCCATCTCGGGCTAGCGGCCGACTGGGCGACCGCCGACTGGGCCGCCTCGCAGGTGTGGCCACGCGGCCTGCGAATCGCTGCAGAGACCGTCGCGGCGACTCGCGTCACCGCCGGTGCGGAGGCCATTGCCGATCCGGCCTGCGGCAGCCTGCTCAACCTCGAGCCGCTCCATGCCCACCCCCGAGGCGGCGCCACGGCAAGACAGTTCGCCGAATCGCTCCCCACCCGCACCGCGTTCGGCAGCTGAGCGGCCCGATGCGCGTCACGACACCTGCCCGACCTCGGCCACTGACCAACCCGATGCGCGTCACGACACCTGCCCGTCTCCGGCCACAACGCCGCCTCGACGACACCGGACCCGAGCCGGGACGGCGACGCCGAACCGGCCGCGGCGACCACGGCTCGACGTCGTCACTGGAACTGATGGCGCTGACCCCGATGCTCGCCCTGGGGGTGCTGTTCATCTTGTGGGCCGGACGCAGCGCCCGCGCCGAGCTCGTCACCAGCCTCGCCGCACAAGAAGCCGCAGTCGCCGCCGCGCTGTGCTGCAACGACCCGCGCGCACACACAGCCGCCGACGGCGAGCCCGCCGAGGACCCCAACAGCGCGACGCGCCGCGAACTCATGGCCCAAGCCGTCATCGGCACCCGGCCCGGCCTCGACTACCTCTGCCTCGACGAACCAGGGCCCGCACCGCGACGCACCCGAATCGTCACCGAGACCGCGGCGCAGGTGACCGCCGCTCAATCCGCCACAGGCATCGCCCAACGAGTGCTGATCGTCACCACCCACCTCACCTGCCTCACCGACGGCGCCACAGCCCCCGCCCACGGACTGTTCGGCACCCGCACACTGCACGGCCACGGCGCCCACGTCGCAGTGATCGCCCACCCACCCGAACCGCACCCCAACACACCCGACAACCCCGACAACCCCGACAACCCCGACGCCGCCGCCGCGTCACCCGACGATTCGGCCGCCACGCCCAACAGCAAGAACGAGACCCAGTGAACGCCGCCGCCGCAGTGTGGGCCGCCGCCGGGATCTGGTCGCTGCTCGCCGCGCACGCAACATGGACAGACCTGCGCAGCGCCATCATCAGCCGCCGAGCCTGCTGGACCGCGGGCATCGCAATCGCCGCGCTGCTCGGATGCTCGACCGTCGCGCTCGGCGACCCCGGCCGCGGCCTGCGCACCCTCGCCGGCACCGCCGCAGTGACCGCAGCCACCGAGATCGCCTACCGAACCCGCCCCGACGCCATCGGCTACGGCGACATCCGCCTCATCATCGTCAACAGCCTGCTGGCGAGCTGGTGGGGACCCGCGTGGCCGTGGTGGGCACTGACGGCCGGAGCAATCGCCGCATGGCCCCAAGCGCTCGCCGCCGCGCTGCGCCGTGGCCGAAGCGCACGCGTCCGCTGCGCACCGGCCCTCGCGCTCGGCGCAGCGCTCGTCCTCACCACACGGCTCGCCGCCACCGGACCGATCCCATGAACCACCCACAAACCGACCAAAGGAACACCCCCATGACCAAACCAACCACCCACCGCCAGACCCGCCGAACCCCCAGCCGAGACCAAGCCGGCCTCACCACCCTGGAATGGCTGCTCATCGTCGCCGCCGTCGCCGGACTCGCCGCGCTCGCCGTCGTGCTCGTCCAAAACGTCGTCGACGACACCGCCGAACAACTCGGCGGCAGCAGCGCACGCGCCACCGCAGCCAACGTCGCAGCCGACACCGTCATCCGCGAAGCCCGCACCGCATCGCCCGACGACGCCCGCTACAACACCTGGCAAAGATGGGAGCTCTACTTCACCGCCCGCTGCGAACGCCTCGAAATCCTCTACAGCGACACCAACCTCGACGTCGAAGCCATCTTCAAGAAGCCGACCGGCGCCACCGACGCCACACAACCCACGACCACCGAACTGAACAAGGCAGACATCAAGGCACCCGCCAGCGGCAAGCCCCAAGCCTTCTGCAGACGCAGAAGCTGACCCCCCGTCACTCCATCTGAACTCGGCCCGGCACACCCGACGAGGACCCATCGACGATCGTCCGGAACGGACGAAAACGCTCACGCTCGCCACGGACGTTCCGCACACTGCACACCGGCAGCTTGTGCACCTCCAACCAACCGCCCCCCGCCGCCACCACACCCGGCTTCCACACCGGCAACGCCTCGGTATCCGCGAACGTGATCCCCAAGCGGGCACAACGCTCGCCATAGCGCCGATTCAGCACATCAGCCTCAAACTGACCCGCAGGACGATGCGCCCGCCACTCCCGCGTCACTGTGTCCGACGCGATACGCGCAGCCCGAAAACGAGCACTGAAACCGCCCGCATCGATCCCGACATCACGCACCACCGACTGCACCACCACCACCGCCGTCGCCACGAACGCAGCAGACGCCGCCGCCAGCAGCAGCCACTCCAACGACGACAGCCCTTGCTCGCGCCGCCTGTTGCCGAGGCCAGCACCGAGCATCAGTCGTCTCCGAGAAGTCAGCCGTCGATGATGTCGTCGTCGATCAGGTGACCTAGGCGCATCTTCTTGGTGCGCAGGTAGGCCTTGTTGTGCAGGTTGGGCGGCAGTGCGGTTGGCACCCGCTCGACGATCTCGAGCCCGTAGCCGGCCAAGCCGCCGATCTTGTTCGGGTTGTTCGTCATGAGCCGCATCTTCTGCACGCCGAGCTCGACCAGGATCTGGGCGCCGATGCCGTACTCGCGGCTGTCCACCGGCAGGCCGAGCTCCAGATTTGCGTCGACGGTGTCACGGCCTTGGTCTTGCAGTGAGTACGCCGCCATCTTGTGGCCGATGCCGATGCCTCGGCCTTCGTGTCCGCGCAAGTACACCAGCACACCGGCGCCTGCCTCGGCGATGGCTTCGAGCGCGAAGTGCAGCTGGGCGCCGCAGTCGCAGCGCATCGAGGCCAGGATGTCGCCGGTCAGGCACTCGCTGTGCACCCGCACGAGCACCGGCCCCGCGCCCATCACGTTGCCGTGACTCAGCGCCAGGTGCTCGGTGTCGTCGAAATCCCGGAAGACATGGGCGGTGAACTCGCCGTAGATCGTCGGGATGCGCGCCGCCGAGATGGGATCCACCAGTCGCTCGTTGGCACGCCGGTAGCGGATGAGATCGGCGATGGAGATCAGCATCAGATCGTGTCGCTCGCAGAATTCGACGAGATCCGGCAGGCGGGCCATGGTGCCGTTGTCGTTGACCACCTCGCACAGCACGCCGGCGGGATGGCAGCCGGCGAGGCGGGCGAGGTCGACGGCTGCTTCGGTGTGGCCGGCCCGCTTGAGCACGCCACCGGGGCGGTAGCGCAGCGGCAGCACGTGGCCGGGGCGGTTGAAGTCGTTCGGCACAGACTTGGGATCGGCGAGGCGATTGAGCGTCAGGGCCCGATCGGCCGCGGAGATGCCCGTCGTGGTGCCTTCGGAGGCGTCCACGGTGACCGTGTACGCCGTGCGCATCGACTCGGTGTTGACGGTGACCATGAGGGGCAGCGCCAGTTCGTCGAGCCGCTCCCCCATCAATGGCGCGCAGATGACGCCCGAGGTGTACCGCACGAAGAACGCCATGGCCTCGGGCGTGGCGTGCTCGGCAGCCATGATGAGGTCGCCTTCGTTCTCACGGTCTTCGTCGTCGACCACCACCACGATCTCGCCCCGGCCGACAGCCGCGATGGCATCAGGAATGGCCGCGAACGGCGACGCTGCAGATGCGTCGTCGGCTGCTGGGCGATCGGGCACGGCGGGCTCACTCATCGTCGGTTTCGGCACCATTGTGCCCGAGCAGGCGCTCGACGTATCGGGCGAGCACGTCGACTTCGAGGTTGACGAGGTCGCCGCGCTGTGCGGTGCCCATGGTGGTCATGGCCATCGTGTGCGGGATGAGCGCCACCGAGAACTCGCATCCGCCCTCGTCGTCGTCGGTGATGTCGAAGCAGGTCAGGCTGATGCCGTTGAGGGTGACCGAGCCCTTCTCCACCAGGTACCGGCGCAGGCCGCCCTCTGGCGACATGGCGACGCGCAAGTCGGGGGCAGGTTGGACGATGGTCGCGACGCCGTCGACGTGGCCCTGCACGAGGTGACCCCCGAGCCGGTCGGCGTAGCGCATGCAGCGCTCGAGATTCACGGGATCGCCGTGTGCCAGCGAGCCCAGTGCAGTGCGCTTGACGGTTTCTGCGCTGACGTCTGCTTCCCACCAGCCGTCGCCCATCTCGACGACAGTCAGGCAGCAGCCGTTCACCGAGATCGAGTCGTCGATGGCGGCATCGGAGAGCACCAGGTCGGCGTTGAATCGGTAGCGCTCGCCGTCGCGGCCGGCGAAGCTGCCGAGTTCTTCGACGAGTCCTGTGTACATCGCGCGTCCTTCCAGCGCAGGCCGCCTGCGGACACTGCCCGGCGCCCGCAGATGCCGAACGGTACCGGGGAGGCGCGTGGTCGTGCGCCCTGTGGGGCTCGGCCCGGGCGCCGCAGCGAGGCCGAGCCGGGTCCGAGCGGCGCGCTACTCGCTGGAGCGCGCAGCGCGGAACATCGTGATGCGCAAATCGGGACCGACCGGGCACGCTTCGGCGACCTCGCCGCGCCAGAGCTCGTCGATGCTCGCTGCGCCGGCGCCTGCCAGCAATGGCAGACCGTCATCGCCGCCCATCAGCGCAGGCGCGAGATACATGACGTACTCGTCGACGAGCCCGGAGCGATGAAACTCGCCAGCTACGTGAGCCCCGCCTTCCACCAGCAATTCGACGACGCCGTCGGCGGCTAGGCGCTCGAGCAACTCAGGCAGCGGCCCGCTCTCTTCAGCGCAGGGTTGCACCTTCGCCCTGCGGCGTGCTTCGCCCAGGACAATTCGGCGGGGATCGAGGCGGGCCGCCGCGGCATGACCGACAGGCAGACCGGCTGGCTCGCGACGTTCGTCACGCAATGCCAGCAGCGGGCGCCGGGGATCATCTTCAGGCAACTGCCGAACCGTCAATCGAGGATCGTCGGCTCGAACCGTTCCCGCGCCCACCAGCACTGCATCGCAACGGGCACGCAACGCATGAGCATCGGCGCGGGCTTCCGGCGACGTGATCCACTGCGAGGTGCCGTCAGGCGCGCCAATGCGCCCGTCGAGGGTCGCAGCCAGCTTGAGCACCACCCAGGGCCTGCCGGTGCGGCGCTGGTGGAGGTAAGGACCCAGCGAAGCGGAGACCTCGTCGCCGCACTGTCCTCCATGAACCTCAATGCCGCTGTCGGTCAATACGGCGACGCCACGGCCCGACACCTGCGGGTCCGGATCGGTGACGCCGACGAAGACTCGAGCTACTCGGGCTTCGATCACGGCTTCCACGCACGGGGCCGTCCGACCGGTGTGCGAGCACGGCTCCAGCGTCGTGTGCAGCGTCGCCCCTTCGGGGTCCGCGCCCGCTGCGCGCGCCGCATCAAGCGCCACGATCTCGGCGTGCCTCCCCGGTGGCGGCTCGGTTGCGCCCTCGAAGGCGGTGCCGTCGGCTGTGACCAGCACTGCGCCGACCCACGGATTCGGTGCGGTCGTGCCCCGAACGCCCTCTCCCAACGCAACGGCCCGCGCCATTGCGGACTCATGGGACGCATCGTTGTCAAGATTGTGGCGCGACCGGCCGAGGTCGTCTTGTAGCGGATCTTGCCGTCGAATGCCGGGGGAGAACGCTTTGGCCGCTGCGTCCGCCGCCTGTTGCGGGTTGACGGCAGGCGACGATGCTCTCGCCGATCGTGCAGGTCTCCGTTGAGTGCGTCGCGGCGCCATCAGTGGAGCCGTTCGCCTGCCAGCAGAGCCAATGCGTGGGGCAGCACGTCCGCCACGGCCTCGAAGCACTCCACGCAGCCCTTGGTGGAGCCAGGGGTGTTCAGCACGATTGCGCGGCCGATGATTCCCGCCATTCCCCGAGACAGCCTGCCCAAGGGGTTCACCAGCCGCATGGCCTCGGCAAGGCCCGGGGCTTCGCGTTCGATGACTGCGCGGGTGCCTTCGGGGGTGAGATCGCGCTCGGTGAAACCGGTGCCGCCGGTGGTGACGATCAGGCCCTCGAAACCGTCCGTCATGGCCCGCAGGGCATCGGCCACCGTCTCGACGCCGTCGGCTACCACGCGGCGCTCAGCCACCTCGTAGCCCGCGGCACTCAGTACTGCGGCCAGCGCTTCGCCGCTGCGGTCCTCACGGGTTCCTGCAATCACCCCATCAGAGACCGTCAGCACCTTGGCGACAAGCTGGTGCGCGCCGTCTGAGGGGCTGCGGGCGTGATCGTGTGAAGCGTGCGACCCGGCCATCGCTCCACGCTACCGACGGTCATTTGGGCGTGACTGCGACAACGTCACGATCCGCAGGAGGCCCCATGGGCGGCACCACCGGACCATCGGGCCAATTGAGCGTGACGCTGGTCACATCGCTACGAGCGCCAGCGGGCCCGGCGACTGGCCGCGCCCGCTCACTAGTCTGCGACCATGTCCTACGCGCGCAACCGGACCTATCTCGATGCCGACAGCCACCTGATGGAGCTACCGGATTTCCTGCGGGCACATGCCGATCCCGGTATCAGGGACCGCATGCCCGACATCGACTTCGCCAACGGCGGTCGTCTCACCGACGACATGGAGCTGGCGGCGCGCCAGCGTGCTCACCCGCCTGAGACGGTCGAAGAACTCACCGCTTTGGGCGACGACCTGATCGCGGGGCCGAAGGGATACCAGGCGTTGGGTGCGTTCAACGCTGCCGAGCGCTCCACGGCGCTGGACCTGCTCGGATTCGCCCAGCAGTTCGTATTCGCGACGTTCAGCGTCGGCGTTGCGTTCGATCCCACCGCTGATCTCGACATTCGCTATGGCGCCGCCCGTGCGCACAACCGGGGCATGGCCGAATTCTGCGCCGGCGATGACCGGCTGATCGGCGTGGCGCTGCTGCCGCTCGACGATCCCCAGATGGCCGCAGCGGAGATGAGCCACGCGCTCGATCTCGGGCTCGGCGCGATGTGGGTCCCCCACCGCCCCGGCGGCGGCGCGTCGCCTGGACATTCCGATCTCGATCCGGTCTGGGCGCAGATGGCCGAGGCGGGCGTGCCGTTCGTCCTCCATGTCGGCGGCAATCCGCTGCAGATCAAGCCCGAATGGATGGACACCGGCCGCCCGGTGCCGACCGATTGGCTCGGCGGCGGCGAGAACGTGCGCGGCAAAGACATGGTTGCGCTGCATCAAGCGGCGGAGACCTTCGTCGGCGTGATGGTGCTCGACGGGGTTCTCGCCCGCCACCCGAACCTGCGCGGCGGCGTCATCGAGCTCGGCGCTGGCTGGGTGCCCCAGATGCTGCGCCGGCTCGATCAGGTCGTCGAGATCTGGAAGCGGTCAGAGCCGGATCTGGCTGCGCTGGGTGATGCGCCGTCGCAACAGATCACCCGGCAGATGGCATTCACGCCGTACCCGTTCGAGGATGTCGGCGCCATGATCCGCGACTCCAACGAGAATCTGTACCTGTTCTCGAGCGACTACCCCCACATCGAGGGCGGCCGCAATCCGCTGGGCCGCTTCAACGCGTCGCTCGAGGGATTCGACGGCCACGTGCTCGACCGCTTCTACGCCGACAACATGGCCGACCTGCTCGAAGCCCGGTCCTGACACCGCGACACGCCCCATCCGTGGTATTCCCGCGACCCGAACTCCCCCAGCCCTGACCCAGAATCGAGATCACACATGACAGCCCTCAGCGAAGTGACCCGTGAGGTCGCCTTCGATCTCGACACCGTCCGCGTCGTGCTGCATGTGCTGGCGGTGACGGTGTGGATCGGCGGCCAGATCGTGGTGGGCGCCGTCGTGCCGATCGTCAGCCGTGCCTACCCGGGCTCGGGCAAGGTTGCCGCGAAGGCGTTCTCGCGGGTGGCATGGCCGGCATTCGGCATTGCGGTCACGACCGGCCTGTGGTCGATGCTCGCCATTCCCAGCGAGGAGACGAGTTCGGGCTGGTCGATGCTGCTCGGCATCAAGATGCTGCTGGTGCTCATCTCCGGCGTCGGCGCGCTGGTGCATCAGAACGCCGGCGACAACGTGGCGAAACGAGGTGCGGGAGCAGGCGTGTCATTGCTGTGCGGCCTGACCGCGCTGCTGTTCGGCGTGATGCTCTAGCGCCGACGCCGGGAGCAGCGTCGTCGTTCACGCGCTTGACTTGTGCGGGCTTGCGAGACGGAAGGGACGAGCCGATGACCGGATCCGACTACACCTGCTTCGACGTGGAGGTGCGCGACCAGGTCGCCAGCTTGGTCATGAAGCGCCCCGAGAAGGCCAACTCGATGATCTTGGAGTTCTGGCGGGAGCTGCCCCAGATCACCGACGAGATCTCGTCTGGCACCGACGCGCGGGTCGTCGTGCTGTCAGCGATCGGCCGCCATTTCTGCTCGGGCATGGACCTCGCGGTGTTCGGCGGCTTCGAGGATCCGTCCGGCGGCCTCGGCGGCGGGCACAGCAGCCGCACACGCGCGCTGATCCGCAACACCGCATTGCGTGCGCAGCAGACCTTCAACGCCTTCGAGCAGAGCCGGCTGCCGGTCATCGCCGCCGTCCAGGGTGCGTGCGTCGGCGGCGGTGTCGACATGGTCTCAGCCTGCGACCTGCGCTACGCCACCCAGGATGCGTTCTTCTCGATTCAGGAGATCAACATCGGCATGACCGCCGATGTGGGAACGCTCCAGCGCATGCCCAAGCTGGTGCCCGAAGGCATCGTGCGGGAGCTGGCGTTCACCGGTCGCCGCATGGGTGCGCAGGAGGCGCTCGACCGCGGCTTTGTGAATGCGGTGTACGACGACCACGCGTCGATGATGGAAGCAGTCGACGACATTGCGGCCCAGATTGCCGCGAAGAGCCCGATGGCGATCTGGGGCACGAAGCAGTCGATGAACTTCAGCCGCGACCATTCTGTGGCCGACGGCCTGGAGTACATCGCCACCTGGAACGCCGCGATGCTCGACACCGACGACATGGGCGAGGCCTTCCGGGCCCAGATGGACCGTCGCGAACCCGAGTTCCCCGACCACCGCCCCCTGGACACGGGCCTGGGCGCCTGAGAAGGCGTGCAAAAAACACAGCGCCTGCAAGGGCGCGCAGCAGAATCGGCGCCTGACAAGGCGCGCAGGAGAAACAGCGCATGACTCAACTGTCACTCGTCCCGCTCGAATGCGGCTGGCTGTCCACCCCCACTGCGTCGGTCATCAAGGACGCGCCCGGCAACGTGCGGCTGCCCATCCCGAGCTGGCTGGTTCGTCACCCCAGCGGGCAGACGCTGGTGTTCGACACCGGCATGCACCCCCAAGTGCAGCAAGGCGTCGGGGCGCGCTACCCGCTGCTGGCCAAGTCGTTCACGGCGGACTACTCGGCGAACGACGAAGTCTCGGCCCGGCTGCGCAGCGTCGATGTCGATCCCGATGAGCTGACGTTTGCGATCTTCAGCCACCTGCACTTCGACCATTGCGGCGGCACTGAGCTGCTGCCCAATGCCCGGCTGATCTGCCAGCGAGCCGAATGGGAATCCGGCCATCACCCCAAGCTCATCGAGTACGAGGTGTACAAGCCTGACGACTTCGACCTCGGCCACGACCTGCTGCTCATCGACGGGACCCACGATGTGTTCGGCGACGGCTCGGTGACGTGCATTCCCACGCCGGGGCACACCGCGGGCCACCAGTCGCTGCGGGTGGAACTCGACAGCGGTCCGGTGGTGCTGACGGGCGACTGCGTCTACTGGGAGGACGTGCTCGACCGGATGCTGCTGCCGCCGTTCGGCTACGACCACGACATGCAGCTCGATTCGATGCGCCGCCTGAAGTCACTGCGCGACGACGAGGGCTGCCGCCTGCTCTACGGCCACGACGACACCCAATGGGCGACGCTCCCCCACGAAGGGCTCGGGCTGACCTAGCCCGCCCAGCCCAGGGGCTACGCCGGCGGCGCCACGCGGTAGAAGCGCCGCGCCGTGCCGGCGAACAGGTCGGCGCGCTCGGCGGCGGTGTAGCCCGCCTCGTCGCAGATGCGCTGGAAGGCGTTGAACAGCACGGTGTACGAGCAGCCCTGCTTGTCGACCGGGAAGTTGCTCTCGAACATGGCCCGGTCGGGACCGAAGGTCTCGATGCAGTGACGGATGTCGTCGCTCCAGGTGGCAGCGACGTGCTCCGACGACGGCGCTTGGGGCAGCCGCTTGAAGCCCACGCCGTAGATGCTCATGCCGATGCCGCCGACCTTGACGGTGACCTGGGGGTGGCGAGCCAGCGCTTCAAGCGCCGGGCGCACCACGGCGCGCACCTCATCGCGCCGGTCGGCGTAGGGGCCGATGCCGAGCGGCCCGCCGAGGTGGTCGAGCACGACCGGTGTGTCGGGCACCGCATGGGCAAGATCGACCAACTCAGCGACTTGGGTATGGAACATCCAGCCGTCGAAGCTGAAGCCCATCCGGCCCAGCGTTGCGTAGCCCGCCCGGAAATCCGGATCTGCGAGCAGTTCGGGCGGCGGCTTGGTGTGGCTCTCACGGATCTGGTCGCTGCCGTCCCATGCATTGGCGTGACGGATGCCCCGGAACAGGCCCCCTCCGGCCTCGTCGTGCGCTGCGAGAACTTCTTCGACTGCATTGCCCAGCGTCAAATCGGCAAAGCTCACGATCGCCGAGATCGTCGCACCATCGGCCTCAGCGGATATCTGTGCCTGCTCACGCACGAACTCCGTCTCGCCCACAGGCCGCATGTGCTGCGGCCCGCTCGTGTAGTAGCCGGCGGCACACTCCACGAAGACGGTCTGGGTGACGTTGTGCCCTGCACCGGTGTCGGCATGCAGTTCAGGCACCAGATAGGTGCCGGCCGGAAAGTCCCACAGGTGGTGGTGCGGGTCGACGATTTCCTCGTCGGCGTCGACTGGCTGCTCGACGGTGGCTGCGAGCCGTGCGTCTTTGTCGCTTGCTGAGTCGTCGGCCACTGCTGCTCCCCCTGTGTCGTGGCGAACCGTTTGCCCGCGGCACTGTAGGCGGCGCCGGATGTCGTCTTCAGATCACGCAGTCCCACTCCAAGTGACCGGCGGTCAGATACATCGCTTCAGTGCGTCGGACGTAGTCTTCAGATCACGCGGTCCCAGGACTCGGTGGGCTCGAGGCCGTCGGCGGTGAGCTGCCACAGCGACGGCGTGGCGACCCCGTCGACGATGTCGAGGTAGCCGACCGTGCCGAACTGCGCGCTGAGGTTGCGGGGGAAGGTCGGCGAGCCGGGATTGACGCACAGCACGCCTGACAGCGTGTCGATGCGGTGTACGTGGGTATCGCCGTACACGCACACGTCGAGCCGTTCCTCGGCGCCGAAGTGGCGCGCGATGGCGTCCGCCACGCTGTAGAACGACAGCTCGGGCACCGGCAGGTGGTGGGTGAGCCCGACCCGCACGCCGCCGAACGTGTGCGCCCAGGCGTTCGCCAGCAGCGGATGATCTGGCTGGACATCGCGGCCCGACGAGCCGTCATCTCCGTTGCCGCGGGCCGCCCATGTCGGTGCGATCTCGTGCAGCCGATCCACGACGGAGATGTCGTAGATGTCGCCCGCATGGAGGATGGCGTCACACCCCTCCATCGCAGCGTAGGCCTCAGGCCACAGCTTTGGCGCCGCTTCAGGAATGTGGGTGTCGGAGATCAGGCCGATGCGCATCGGGCCACGCTAGGAGACCGATCGTTTGGGCGGCGAGTAGATCTCGCGTGGTCAGCCGAAGCGAGTGCCGGGCGGCAGTCGGGCTCCGTGCGCGCCATGCAGCCGAGCTCTCAGGACACTTCGTGACCGGCGACCGACGAGGCAAGCCAGTTCTTCGTCTCTGGATAGGCAAATGCCAACCGTCCCCGTCCGGCTGGTCGCACCATGCCCGACAAGATCAAGCGATGCCGGTACGCATTGGCCTGCTGGCTCGACATGCCGAGCCTCTGGCGCAGCCGTGCAACCTCAGACGGTCCGTCGTCGACGGCCATGGCCAGCACGAATCGCCGGTCGGTCTCGGACAGCGCGTTCCACGAGGGTCTCATCAGATGCTCGTCGAGCTCGAGCCGGGCACGTCGCACCGCTTCACGAACATGGCCCAGCCCGATCCGCCTGCCGGCTCCCGCAGCGCCTGCCGCTGCCTGCCATGCGTGCGCGCCGACCAGTTGCAGCAGATACGGATGGCCTCGAACTGCCGCTGCTGCTTCACCCAGCGCGGCGCGATCAAACGTGCCGCCATGCCGACGGACAGGCTCGGACAGCCCGAGTTCCACGTCGTCTTCGTGGAGCAGGGTCACGTGCAGTCGCGGCGCCCGGCTCAGGAACGTTGCCGCCGACCGATGGGACAGCAAGGTATCGACGACGTAGGTCAGCGCGGCACCGACGAACGCCACTGCACGACCCTCTCGCATCACAACGTGCTGGAGGACCGATCCGAGCCGGCGCATGTGAGCAGCAGGCACGGCATGCATCTCGTCGAGTGTCACCAACACCCTGCCTCCGCGATCCGCCACCGACGAAGCCAAATCGGTGAGGTCATAGCGGAGGCCGTCGCCAAGGCGTGAGGACGGCGGTGCAGCCGCAGCGGGATCGATGTCCCAGGTCGCCCCGAGTTCGACGCCTGCGCCGAACGCCGCGGCCC
Organism: Candidatus Poriferisodalis sp.; assembly: GCF_965208895.1. Taxonomy (GTDB): domain Bacteria; phylum Actinomycetota; class Acidimicrobiia; order Acidimicrobiales; family Poriferisodalaceae; genus Poriferisodalis. The sequence continues at coordinate 936,678 of NZ_OZ242363.1, forward strand.
CGAACTTCATTCCGGTGGAACGGCGGCTCTGCGCGGGCAATGTCGCCTGCTGGTCCAAAGCACTGCGGGCGCGAAGGACGGCTTTGTGGATCTCGACGAGCGGGTCCCCGTCGGTGCCCGCGACCGCCAAAGTGACCCAGCCTCGCTCGACGGCTGCGGCATCTTCCACCTCGTTGAGCACCACAGTCTTGCCCATGCCTCGTGCGCCGAGCAGAACAGAGATCGAACGTGGATCATCGGGTCCTGCATCCAACCCGGCGCACAACTCTTCGATCAGCGAACGACGGCCTGCCAAGAACGGCGGCGTTCGTCCGAATCCCGGCGTGAACGGACGGAGCGCTGCTGTGTCTGATTCGTCGGGAAAGTAACGCGGACGCTGCGACACGGCACCAGCGTACATCGCTGGATTGGTCTTCCTATTTGTTTCTATGTGGAGTTTTTGTTTCTTTGCAGAATTTTTGTTTCTATGTAGAAGCTGCCTGGGTGAACCGAGTGCCCGGCGGCAGACGGGTGCCGTGCAGCCAAGCTCGGGCATCGGTGGCCGGGCGGCCCGCTGGCTGGACAACGCCCAGTCGTATCAGGCCGTCGCCGGTGGCGACGCTGTCGCCGACCAGCGTTGCCGGCGGCATCTGCTGCGTCGTCGCCAATGGGATGCCGGCACGCACGATGAAACGCTGCCCATCGAGCGTGGTCCACGCGCCGCCGACACGGATCTGGCGGTCGATGCGGGAGGCCGGCTGCGACCAGTCGATCTCGCGGTCCGCCGCAGTCAGCTTGCGCGCGTAGGTGGGTTCTCCCTGCTGGAGCCCAGGAGTGCCGAGCCCTTCGGTGAGGGAAGCCACGAGTCGCTCGGCACCTTCGTGCGCGAGGCGGTCGCGAAGGCTTGCTGCGGTGTCGGCTGGGCCGATCGGCGCTTCGCGGCGCCAGTAGACGGGACCCGTGTCGAGCGTCGCTTCCAGCGCCATCAGACTGACGCCGGTGAAGGCGTCGCCCGCCAGCAGCGCCCGCTCCACCGGCGCCGCGCCGCGCCAGCGCGGCAGCAGCGAGAAGTGCAGGTTGAGCATGGGCAACCGCGCCAGCAGGTGGGCGCTGATGAGCCGGCCGAATGCGACAACCACGGCACAGTCGGCAGCGCGTTCGGCGAGGTCGTCGGGGTCATAGCTGATCGGCAGACCGAGCTCATTTGCTGCCATCGCGACTGGGCTTGGGCTATCGCTGCCGCGCCGGCTCCGGCGGCGTGGGGTGCCGGTGACCACGACCGGAATCTCGAATCCGGCCATGGCGAGGGCGCGCAGGGCGGGCACGGCATCTTCGGGCGTGCCCGCGAAGGACACACTGCGCGGATGCGACGGGGCCGATGGCAAGTGCCGCGTCTGGGAGGTTTCGCTGTCCACGGATGGCACCTGGGGGGCTCGAACTGCTTCAGCCGTCCGCAGTGCTGCGGCCCAGGAGCGGGACGGGGCCGCTTGCCGCCGGGCCGTTGGTGCCCGATTGCAGTTGCGCGAGCTGGGTGCGCCACTCCCGCAGGGCTTGCTTGCGCTCGGCCCGCTCCAGGTGATCGACGAGCAGGACACCGTCGAGATGGTCGAGCTCATGCTGGAACAGCCGCGCCTGCAGCTCGTCGGCCTCGATGCTGACTTCGTTGCCGTCGAGGTCGAGGCCCACGATGTGGACTTCCTTGGGTCGAACGATGTCGAAGGTCAATCCAGGAACCGACAGGCAGCCCTCGGTGTAGTTCCACTCGCCGTCGCTCTCAACGATCTCGGGGTTGATGAGCGTCTGGGGGCCGTCGCCCTCATAGAGATCGAAGATGAACAGGCGGCGCTGGATGCCCACTTGCGGGGCCGCGAGACCGATGCCCTCGGCCTCGTACATGGCCGGCAGCATGTCGTCGACCATGCGCGCGACCCGACCGTCGATGTCGGTGATCTCGGCGGCGCGCTGACGCAGCACCGGATCGCCCATCAGCCGGATCTCGTAGGCGCTTCCCATGGGTTTCGGAGGCTACCGGCGCGGTCTCGTACGGCCCGATCGGGCCGTGATACGGGCGCCATCACGCCCGCATCGGGTCGACAGCCACCCGCAGCCGCCCTGTCGGTCGCTCGGCGGCGTCCAGCGCATCGAGCAGCGTGTCGCAGTTTTCGCTGCGGATGCGCCAGGTTCCGTCGGCCGGCCCGGCAATGTCGAGCATGCCCGCGAGACGGCCCGCTGACAGGTTGTCGATGTAACTGCTGGCCGCGGCGCCCGACACGAGTGCCCATGCAGCCGCCGGAGGCTGACGCATCATCGCACGGCGTTCAGCCTCGGCAACCGCCCAGGCACTCGGATCGGCTGTGGCCGCCGCCGTCAGGACCGGATGGGCGGGCAGGCGGGTCTGCACGAGGATGCTGCCGCCGCCAGCGCGGGGCCCCACCAGCCGGGCAGCGCGCACGAGCAGCGCGAAGGCCTCCTCGCCGGCCCGGTAGCGGGGCGCGGTCAATTCTTGGTCGAAGTCCACGAACGCCACGGCGTCGGCCGACGGCACCCGGTGCAGCACCGCTTCGGTGCCGATGTAGAGCGCCGGCCCCTCGGCCTGGCGCCTCCCCGCGTGCTCGCGCCGAGACGATGAGTGGGCCGTGTCGTCAGCGGCGCCGGCTGCAGGTTCGCCGACGACCTGGACGACCGGCCGGCGAGCCAAGCGCTCCATTTCCTCCGCGACGCCCTTGACGCCGACGCGCACGCGACGGAATCGGGTGGCGCCGCAGGCCTCGCACACCGCGGGGCGTGCCTCGCCGCTGTGGGGATCGGCGAGTTGGTGGCCGTCCAGCCGCAGGGCGCGTCCGGTCTCGGTCGAGCAGGCCAGATCGCCGCACGACGCGCAGTAGGCGAGTCGTGCTCGGCCCTTCCTGTTCAGCACGCACACGACTGTGCGGTCGCTGCGCAGCAGATCGGCGAGGGCTTCACCGCACCACTCCCCCGTCGCGGGATCATCCCGCCGGCGATCAGCGATGTCCACGTGCGGCCATGCCTGGCGTTCGTGCGAGCGAGGTGCGGTGGTGAACGCCGGCGTCGTGAGCTCGCCTGCGGTTGTCGTCGGGATGCTCGTGGATGCCGGCAACATGCTGGCGGGGGCAGAGCCGGTTGCCGCAGCGGCAGTCCCGCCTGCGGCGTGGGCGATGTGCACGGCGTCGGGCGAGGGCATCGGCCCCACCAGCAGGCAGCGGGCGCCGTCGCGGCGCGCCCGCTCGACGGCCACATCCCGGGCGTTCCAGGTGGGCGCGGCTTCCGACTGGTAGGCCTCGTCGTGCTCGTCGAGCACGACGACTGCATCGAGCCGGCCACATGGCGCCCATGCCCCGGCACGGGTCCCCACGACAGCATGCGCCGAGGCTGCCCCCGCCCAGTCTCGTGGGGCCAGCGCCGTCGACACGCCTGCGTGACGCAAGCGGCCCGCGAGCCGCGCTGCCCAGGCCACCGTGGGCACAAGCACGAGCGAGCGACCCTGTCGCAGTGCGGCGGTGACCAGCGGCCACTCGTCGGCGCACGGACCCAGCCGCATCACCGTGAGCACCCGCTGATCAGGCACCCATGCCGCGCTCACCCAATCGGGCGTGCCGACAACGCTGGGCTCCCCTGACGGTTCGGGCGTACCCCGAGCTGCGGGCCCGCCTGGCGGTCCCGACGGTGCGATGTCCGGCCACTGTGCGGGTTCGCTCGGCAACCCAGCGACAACCCGGTCGGCGCTGGCGGCGCGCAGGAAGTGAGCCCATGTGCCCGCCCAGCGCCAAGCTGCCCATCTCGCCAACTCGACCACGTGAGGCGGCGGCCCCATGCTCGACACTCGCTTCACGGCGAGCAGTTCCACGCCCGCAGGCCTGGGTGGGTCGACGTCAGTCACCCAACCGCGGATCGAACGACCACCCAGGGGGACCCGCACGACAGTCCCGACCTCGACCGGCACGCGACCAGAGGCCAATTCGTCCGGCACGAGGTAGGTGAAGTCGCGGTCGATGGCCGGTTCGTCCACCAGCACCTGCACCGCTTGCCCCATCGCTGCAGTCTGCCCGGCTTCGCTCAGGCCCCGAGGGCAGTTTCGGCTAGGCACAAATGCCAAAGCTGGGGAGGCGGTAGGAGACTCTGCGACGTTGCGACCGGTTCCCTATCGGATGCACGGCGAAGCGGCGATGGCGCCGTCCAAGAAATGCGGTGCGGTGCAAATCTCTCGCCTGCCGGATCGCGGGAGCAGAGGCTCATGCCGCCTCCCCAGCGGGCGCACCTACCAGCGCGGCCCCCTACAGACCCAGTGCCGACTTCAATTCGTCGACGCGATCAAGACGCTCCCAGGGGAACGTCCCACCGCTGGATTCCCGGCCGAAGTGGCCGTATGCGGCTGTGGTCTGGAAGATCGGCCGGCGCAGATTCAAGTCTTTCAGCAGCGCAGCGGGGCGCAGGTCGAACACTTCGGCCACCGCTGAGGCAATGGCGTCAGGATCGACGGCCGACGTCCCGAACGTCTCGGTGAGCAGCGAGACCGGTTCGGCACGGCCGATGGCGTACGCCACCTGGATCTCGCAGCGGTCCGCTGCGCCGGCGGCCACGACGTTCTTCGCCGCCCAGCGGGCGCCGTATGCCGCCGACCGGTCCACCTTGGAAGGGTCCTTGCCGCTGAAGGCACCCCCGCCATGACGTGCGTAGCCGCCGTAGGTGTCGACGATGATCTTGCGCCCGGTCAGTCCGGCGTCGGCGACGGGCCCGCCGCTGACGAAGCTGCCCGACGGGTTCACCAGCAGCTCGAATTCGTCGTCGGCGAATCGCGCGGGCAGTGTCGGCCTGATGACGTGCTCTGCCAGATCGGGGCGCATCATGGCGTCGATCTCGATGCCGTCCCGGTGCTGCGCCGACACGACAACCGTGCGGAGCGCGACCGGCTCACCGTCTTGGTATTCGAAGCTCACCTGCGTCTTGCCGTCGGGGCGCAGGTACGGGATGCGGCCTGAGCGGCGGGCCTCGGTGAGCTGCTCGGCCATGCGGTGCGCGACGTGAATCGGCAGCGGCATGAGCGCATCGGTTTCCCGGCAGGCGTAGCCGAACATCATTCCCTGATCGCCTGCACCCTGATCGTCGCCGCCGAACACACCTTGGGTGATCTCGGGGGACTGCTCGTCGAGTGCGATCATCACGCCGCAGGTGTTGCCGTCGAAGCCGAGTTCGCCGTGGTCGTAGCCGATGCCGACGATGGTGTCGCGCACTACGCGGGGGATGTCGGCGTATGCCTTGGTGGACACCTCGCCTGCGACGACCACCAGACCCGTCGTGACCAGCGTCTCCACTGCCACTCTGGCCTCTTCGTCCTCGGCGATCAGCGAGTCCAAGATGGCGTCGGAGATCTGGTCGGCCATCTTGTCGGGATGGCCTTCAGTCACCGATTCTGAGGTGAAAGTCCACTGGCTCACCGTGGCTCCAGATTCGATCGTGTTCGGCCTGTCGGAGCTGCTGAGGGCAGCAGCGCGGCAAGGCTAGACGAATGAGGTCGCGACGCAGCAAAGGGCGTGCAGACACCCGCTGGCCGCGCCCTCGCGCTTGGACGCGGCAGATCGCAGAACTACCGGCGCAGCTCGGCAACCGTGTCCAGCACGGCATCGGCGACCTCGCGCTTGGAGCAGATAGGCAGCGGGCTCGCCGTTCCGTCAGCCAGCAGGATGGTGACGATGTTGGTGTCGTGCGCGAAACCGGCGCCTGCCGCCGACACGTCGTTTGCGACCATGACATCGAGGTTCTTGCGCGCCAGTTTCTCAGCGGCGTTGTCGAGCACGTTCGCTGTCTCGGCGGCGAAGCCGACCAGCACCTGTCCGCGCGGCTTTGTGGCCCCGAGACCGGCGAGGATGTCGTTGGTGTGCTCGAGCACGATGGTCGGGGCATCGGCGCTCCCGGCAGGGCCGCCCTTCTTGATTTTGTCCGGCGCAACCTCGGCGGGTCGAAAATCGGCCACCGCTGCAGCCATGACGATGACATCGGCGTCGGCGTGCGCGCCGGTGGCGGCCTCCATCTCAGCCGCAGACTCGACGCGAATCTCCCGAACTCCCTCAGGGGGCGGGAGCGGGGCGCTCGTGACCAGTGTGACCTCCGCGCCGCGGTCGCGGGCGGCGGTGGCAATGGCGTAACCTTGCTTGCCCGAAGACCTGTTGCCGATGAACCGAACCGGGTCGATGGCCTCGCGAGTGCCGCCTGCTGTGACTGTCACGCTGACTCCTGCGAAGTCGCGGCGTGCGGGCATCGCCTCATCGGTGGGGTCACGTTCGGGAAGCCCCGCCAGCACCGCGCTGACGGCAGCGAAGATCGTGGCCGGCTCGGCAAGGCGGCCCGTGCCGATGTCGCCGCCGGCCAGACGGCCCGCCTCGGGCACCACGATGTGCACTCCCCGGCCTCTCAGCACTTCGATGTTGTGCTGCACGGCATCGTGCTCCCACATCTCGGTGTGCATGGCTGGGCAGACCACGACCGGTGCTCGCGTCGCAAGCAGCGCAGCGGTGAGCAAGCCGTCGGAGATGCCAGCGGCGTAGCTGCCGATGACGCGCGCTGTGGCGGGCGCCACGACGATCACATCGGCCGTCTGGCCCAGCGTGGTGTGCGGGATCGGATCGTCCTCGCCGAAGATCGACGTCAGCACTCGCTCGCTGGCCAGGGCATCGAACGTGGCCCTGCCGACGAAGCGCTGCGCCGCGGCAGTCATCACGGGGACGACGTGTGCACCGGCGTCCATCATCAGCCGGCACAGGAGCACGGCCTTGTACGCGGCGATGCCGCCGCTGACGCCGAGCACGACGCGGCGCCCTGCGAACACGGAACTGGCTACTCGTCGGGGTCGGGGACGACTTCGAGCATCGCCGCGTCGGCCTCCGCAGCAGCGAGCGCTTCGGCTTCGAGCCGTGCCCGCTCTTCAGGGTCGAATCGCTCGAAGGTGATCTTGTCGGCGTCGATTTCCTCGAATGCGATCGAGAGCGGCTTGCGGGCGACCGAAGCCACCTGCGGCGGCACTACCGAGCCGATGCCGCCGTCGAGCTGGTTGTAATACGAGTTGATCTGCCGCGAGCGCATGGCGGCGAGGCTCACCAGCGTGAACTTCGAGTCGACCTTGGAGAGCAGGTCTTCGAGCCCGGGTGTGATCATGGTGTCGGTTGACTCAGTCATCGCAGTTAGCAGGCTATCGAGACACCCTCCTCGCTCCCCCGAGACCGTGTGGCGCCTTCGCTCTCGGGGTCGAAGCGCACAGACACACTCGCTCAAACCGGGGTTTCCGGCGGGGGCCGGGAGCGGGTGCGATCGACGAACGCCGCGATTTCGCCCACGGTGCTGGAGATGTCGCGGTTGACCACGATGAGGTCGGCCATCCGGTAGCCGACCGGCAGCTCCTCGTCTGCTTTGGCGAGCCGGCGCGCGACTTCTTCGTCGGGGTCGCCACGCCGGCGCATTCGCCGTTCCTGCTCGGCCCGGCTCGGCGGCAGCACCATGATCACCAGCGCGCTGGGGTCGCGGTCGCGCACCGAGACAGCGCCCTGCACGTCGATCTCGAGCACGAGATCCTTGTTGAGGTCGGGCGGCGGCATCGGGGTGCCATAGCGGTACTCGAAGAAGTCGGCCCACTCCAAGAACCCCCCGGAGGCGATTCGGGCGTCGAACTCTTCGACAGACACGAAGGTGTAGGCCTCGGCGAGCTCCCCGACACGACGGGGCCGGGTCGTCCAGGACCGGCTCAGCAGCAACGTGGGATCGGTGGCCACCAACTCAGCCACGATCGTGCCCTTGCCCGCCCCGCCCGGCCCGCACACCACATAGAGGGTCACGCCCCAAGGCGCGGCGGGACTCGCAGCGCCGACGGGCGCCGGGTCGGTCATGGGACTGTCTTCACGCGCCTGAGGCGGAATCCTGTGCGAAATGCTCGCTCAAACGGCGCCGCTGCGTCTCGCCGAGACCCCGCAGTCGCCGATTGTCGGCGATGCCAATCTCGGCCATCAGGCGGCGGGCCTTGACCTTGCCGAGACCCGGCATCGACTCCAAGGCAGTGAGTGCCTTGAGCTTGCCGACGTTCTCGACAGTGTCTGCTTCGGCCAGCAACTCGTCGAAGGTGAGCAGGCCCATCTTCAACCGGTGCTTGACGTTTGCGCGGACCTCGCGGGCTTCCTTGGCCTTGGACAGCGCCTCGGCACGCTGCTCGTCACTCAGTTCAGGCAGCGGACTCATTGCGCCAAACCCTACTCTCGACGCACGCGGCGACGCGCGCCGAGAGCGCTGGAAGGCTCTCGGCCGACTGTCTCGCCGGCATCGACCGTCGCAACGCGCTCGGCGGTCGCTGACAGGCTGCACACTGTCAGCGTGTGCGGTTCTTGCCGACGGCCCCCTGCTGAGAGCGGCCGGTTTCACCGGTGCAGCAGCAATGCGGCGTTCGCCGTCGCCCCAGACAGGCCTGGACGCGGATGCCGTCGCCGGCCGCATCGGCGCAGCAGCACTTCAGCGCCCGCGCCGGGAGCGAAGTGACCGGCGCTCACTGGGTGGGCACGACTGCTGTTTGGACAGCGGCAGGCATCTGGGCGCTCCTAGCCCTGCACGCCGCCGTCACCGACATCCGTCATCGAGTCATCTCGCGGCGCTCTTGCTGGGCGGCGGCCGCGCTCATCGCCGTCCTGCTCGCCGCGGCGGCCTTCGCCGAGGCGCAGGCGAGGCACCTGCTGCTCGTCGCCGCAGGTGCGGCGGGCGTGCTGATCACTGGAGAGGTTCTGTATCGCGCCAAGCCCGATGCCATCGGCTACGGCGATATCAGGCTCATCAATGCCAGCAGCATCCTCACTGCGTGGTGGGGGCCGCAATGGCCTTGGTGGGCGCTTGCGCTCGGGGCCGTCATCTCGGTGCCGCAGGCAGTGCTCGCCCGCGTCCGCCACGGGAGCAGCGCCACCATCGCATGGGCACCCGCACTTTGTGCCGGCACCGCGCTCATCATCGCCAACCGACTCGCAGTCGACGGCCCCGTGCCGTGACAGCACAGTGCCGCTCGGGTAGCCATGACCGGCCGGCCGCAGCCGCTGGCTGAGGGATTCGCCCGCACTTTTTGCACAAACCGGTGCGATGCAGTGGCCTCGCTCAGCCGTTGAGCCTTAGGCCGGACCGATTGCCGAGGGCACGACGGCCGCTTGGAACGCATCGACCCGGTTCACCAAAGCCCGCAGATCCACCCGCACCTCGTCGATACGGCGATCCACGGCGTCGACGCGTTTGTCGACAGCGTCGATCTTGATGTCCACCGCGTCGAACCGCGATTCCACCGATTCGAACCGCTGATCCACGGCATCAAAACGAGCGTCGATCACACCGTTCTGGTGTTCGAACCGCTCATCCACGGCATCAAAACGAGCGTCGATCACACCGTTCTGGTGTTCGAACCGCTCATCCACGGCATCAAAACGAGCGTCGATCACACCGTTCTGGTGTTCGAACCGCTCATCCACGGCATCAAAACGAGCGTCGATCACACCGTTCTGGTGTTCGAAACGCTGATCCACGGCATCAAAACGAGCGTCGACCCGCTCGAAACGCGCCTCCATCACACTGTTCTGGTCTTCGAATCGCTGATCCACAGCGTCGAAACGAGCATTGACGAGATCGGTGACTCCTCCGAAGCCCCATCTGATCAGCGCCCAGACCCCGCCCGCGAATGCGATCGCAATCGTGGCGAAGACGGTGATCAACGGCGGCACGCTCGCCCACTCCATGGGTCAAGAATACGCGATACGAGGAACGGCGCAAGCGCTTTTCTTGCGGACATCGCCCCTCGCGGCAACGCGGCCACATCCAGCGCCGGAGGGCAAGCTTCGTCGGCGGCACGCGCCGAAGGCAGAACTGGCCCAGACGGCCCGGGGCGCAGCTCGGAACATCGGCAAGGATCCGGCGTGAGCAGCTTGGACGCCCAAGGAATGCTGCGATGAACCGAGCCTGCTGGTGACGACAGCAGAATCCGGTTTCTGGGCTGCGGTGGCCTCGCTCAGCCGGTGGGTCTCACGCCGGTCCGATTGCTGAGTGCACGACGGCCGCTTGGAACGCATCGACCCGGTTCACCAAAGCCCGCAGATCCACCCGCAGCTCGTCGATGCGACGATCCACGCCGTCGACGCGTTTGTCGACAGCGTCGATCTTGACTTCTACGGCATCGAAGCGCGAATCCACCGAGTCGAACCGCGAATCCACCGAGTCGAAGCGCGAATCCACCGAGTCGAACCGCGAATCCACCGAGTCGAACCGCGAATCCACCGAGTCGAACCGCGAATCCACCGATTCGAACCGCTGATCCACGGCATCAAAACGAGCGTCGACCTGCTCGAAACGCGCCTCCATCAGACCGCTCTGATCCACGAAACGCTGATCCACAGCATCGAAACGAGCGTCGATCAGACCGTTCTGGTCCTCGAATCGCTGATCCACAGCGTCGAAACGAGCGTCGATCAGACCGTTCTGGTCTTCGAATCGCTGATCCACAGCGTCGAAACGAGCATTAACGAGATCGGTGACTCCTCCGAAGCCCCATCTGATCAGCGCCCACACCCCGCCAGCGAATGCGATCGCAATCGTGGCGAAGACGGTGATCAACGGCGGCACGCTCGCCCACTCCATGGGTCAAGAATACGCGACGCGAGGAACGGCGCAAGTGCTTTTGGGGGAGATCGCTTCGCCGCCCGCATCTGCAGCAACCGCTGCAGATCGTCGTCGGTGCTGCGCACAACGGCGATGGCCACGACTTCCGCCCCTGCTGCAACCTCCGGGCAGAATCCTCATCAGGCGCGAGGCTCTTCATCCAAGATTCGAGCGTCACGCCCAAGACCACGACCTGGCTGCAGTCAAGGACTCACGAGTCGCCCGCCGGGGACCGGCAAGGTGAGCCGGAGCCCGCAGGGACGGCTCTGTTCATTGCCACCGTCACTCGGCAGACAAGCGGGTCAGCGGGTAGGCGCTGACCTGCGGCTACGTCTGACTGGCAGCTGACCTGCGGAAGCATCCCGCTGGCTGCTGGTCGCGGCAACGTCCGACTGGCTGGCGGCGGGGACGATGCCTTGGCCTGTGACCTTGCTGGACTTCCCGATGACTCGCGCGAAATTCGCCGAATGCAGCCTCACCTATCCGCGCGGCCTCTCAGGCGCACCAGCGGCAGATCCAGCCGTCGCACCCCTGCCTCAGCACGCTGCCGCCGCCATCAAGCACAACGCCGCCACGCGCAGGGAATCGGCAGGGTGTGCTGGACCACGAGTGGATGCAACTCTTACTCAGAGATAGTGCACACTGCTTGGGGCTTACCGGCCTCTGGCACCCCGGAGATCGCAGCCGAGAGCACATCATCGTCGTCAAGAGGATCAGTCCGCTTCTCGTCAGTGGGTCTTTTGAACATGTTTGCCACATCTTCCTCCTCCACCCCTGCGTCACCGTAGGTGATCCTGAGTCGATCACACTTCGTCTCGTAGTGACGCTCCCAATCACCCCAATCCTCCACTGATCGAGGCTGATCGTCTTTCGGGCGCTTGGCCTCGACAACGATCTGTTCGCCGGCGAGTTGAGCGGCTACGAAGCGGGCGTTGCTGCCGGCTACTTGTTCGGAGACGTCGGAGACTACGTTTTGGACGAGCACTACGGCTAGTGCGGCGATGCCGGCCACGGCGGCCACGATGAGGAGCCACTCCAGCGTGGTCAGGCCACGCTCGTTTCGAGCCTTCCGCTTCGCCGCAGGTGAACGGCGGTCGCCCGCCGCCTGTCGCGCGAAGTCAGACGCAGCACACACCGGATCGGGGCCAGGCTCGTGTCGGGCTTCGGGTGCCGCTGTATCGACCTGGGGCGCGGGCACCGATGCGTCGTGGCCGCTTGCGGGAATCCGGGTCTCGTGTGATGCCATGTTCGGCAGAATACCGCCGAAGCGTCGGTCAGTGGAATCACGCCGTACATCGCTGTCGGGTTCGGGCGCCCGGCGCAGCGCCGAGGATGGTGGCTGGCGCGCGGTGTCAGGGGATGATTTCGGCATTGGCGGAGGTTGAGACGTTCGCGGCACCGAAGGTGAACACGATGTGGAACCTGATGACCGTGCCGGCGCCGACGCCTGCGGTGGGCACTGCGACGGTCGCGTGGGTTTCGCCGCTTGCAATGTCGAGTCTGGGGCCGGTGTCCCAGTCCGTGTTGTAAGCGACGGCGTAGATGAACCCGACATCTTCCGAGGACCGGCAGCTCAAGCTGATCACGAACTCGAGATCCTCGCCTCGGCGGGCCGTCGCATCGGCCACGCTCACCGTCGGCTTGGTTGTGCCTTGGCAGTTGGGAATCTCGGGCTCGGGCGGTGGGTCGTCGTCGTCGGCGACGCTCACGGTCACTGCGCCGACGGTGCCGACCTCGTAGCCGCGGCCCGCAGCGAGCGTCACCGAGACCGATCCGTCGGGCTCGTCGTTGCTGTCGCCCACTGTGGGGATGGTGAGCGTGGCAGTACCGCCCGTACCGACGGTGACTGTGCGCGCACCGGTGCTTACGCCGAAGTCGCCCGACTGGGACACCGTCACGCTGACGGCAAGCGACGCGGCAGGAACCGGACTGGCAGCCACGGTGAACGTCGCGTTCTGGCCCTCGGTGACTGCGACGCCGGCAGTGAGGGTGATGCTTGGCACATCGTCGTCGGCCACCGCGACCGTGGCGGTGCGGCTCGTTGCCGACACCGTGTAACCCGCATCTGCCCCAGGCGCATCCAACGACACCGTCACCGAACCGTCAGGCTCATTTGTGCCGTCGCCCACCGTGGGGATGGTGAGCGTGGCAGTACCGCCCGTACCGACCGTGACCGTGCGCGCACCCGTGCTCACGCCGAAATCACCCGACTGAGACACCGTCACGCTGACCGCGAGCGACGCAGCAGGCACCGGACTGGCAGTCACGCTGAACGTGGCGTCCTGGCCCTCGGTGACACCGCCGCCGGCAGTGACAGAGACCTGCGGCGGGCCGTCGTCGTCGGCCACAGCGACCGCGGCGATGCGGCGCGTCGCCGACACCGTGTAACCGGCATCGGCCCCGGGCGCGTCCAACAACACCGTCACCGAACCGTCAGGCTCATCAGTGCTGTCGCCCACCGTGGCGACGGTGAGCGCCGCGGTGCCGTCCGTACCGACCGTGACCGTGCGCTTGCCGGTGCTCACGCCGAAGTCACCCGACTGGGACACCGTGACACTGACCGCGAGCGACGCGGCAGGCACCGGACTGGCAGTCACGCTGAACGTCGCGTCCTGGCCCTCGGTGACACCGCCGCCGGCAGTGACGGAAACCTGGGGCACGACCTGCGGCGGGCCGTCATCGTCGGCCACCACGAGCGTCGCCGTGCCTCTCGTCGAAGACACCGTGTAGCCCGCATCGGCAGCGGGCGCGTCTAGCGACACCGTCACCGAACCGTCAGGCTCATCGGTGCCGTCGCCCACCGTGGCGACGATGAACCTCGCCGTGCCGCCCGTACCCACCATGAACGTGTACGCACCGGTGGTCACGCCGAAGTCCCCCGACTGGGACACCGTGACGCTGACCGCGAGCGACGCGGCAGGCACCGGACTGGCAGTCACGCTGAACGTCGCGTCCTGGCCCTCGGTGACACCGCCGCCGGCAGTGACGGAAACCTGCGGCACCACCGGCGTGTCGGAGGGATCGGCCGGAGTGCCCGGACTCGCTGCTGTGACGGCGACAGAGCCTGTGCGCACCTGGAGCGCCTCTGCGCTCAGCGGCACGACCGGGAACAGCCCCTGGAGGGGCGCGACGGCGACATCGCTGTCGCACTCCACCCGCACGATCACGGCCCCGCTCGCATCATCGACGAAGAGAGGTTCGCCGCTGCCGTCGGCGGGCTTTGCGGCGCCTCGAGCGCCCCCCAAGCAGGCCCAGGTGGCCGGATGAGACTCCAGCACCTGCGCGACCACGTCGTCGACACATGTTCGACGCTCGTCGCTCTCGTGAAGCGGATCGTCCGGCTTGGCGGGGTCCAGCAGGCAAAAGCTCTCTGCGGCCATGACGCCGGCAGCGGCGGCCTCCTCGGCGGCGAGCTCGATGCCCAGTTCGGCGTTGCCGGTGCGGCCCGCCCATACGACGAACAGCACCAGCAGCGACAGCAGCGGCGCCATGAGCACCACTTCCAAGCCGACCGAACCTCGGCTGGCGGCGCGTGGCCCCGGACGGACCAGACACCTCGGCGCCGTCACGGCATCACTGCCGACGCAGCGCTGCGGGCTGTCGCATGGCTCGGGGCGCTCGTGATCCCTGGTGGCCGTCACGAACCCGGTTCGGTCGGCCGGTCGATGTCGTCGTCGCGGATGGTGATTTTCTGGCGGCCATGCAATTGGTCGCAGGCCCTTTTCACGGCGCAGTCGCAGCCCGGACCCTCGAGGCAGCGGTATCGAAGCTTCTCGCCGAGTACGATGTTTTGTTCCTGTGCCTCGAGCGAAACATCGAAATAAATCCAGAACTGCTCGAGCGATTCCTCTGCGTCGTCGTCGCAGAGGTACACGGTCATGATTGCCCGGTATTCGCCTGCCTCGTTGATGATGCCGTCCGGGTCGGGTTCGGGCTCGACATCGCCGCCCTCGTCACACGGCTTGACCTCAGCGTTGATGGACTCGAGCCTCGCATCAATGCGGGATGTCTTGCTGACCGTCGTAGGCACGCCGGTATCCCCGAAGGTGAGCACATAAAAGCACTGGAGCTCGCCGACGCTCTCGAGCGCCGAGGATTGGCAGCCGCTGTGAGCAGGCTTGGCCATCAGGGTCAGTGTGCGCCGGCCCCGGCCGATCGGCGTTCCCGGCGTCTCGTCGACCTGTTGCGCCTGCCAGGTCACGTCCACCAGTTCCCTGTTGTCGTGGACGTCATCCACGCACACCTCGACCACATCGACGCTGACGAGATGCAGCGCTCTCGCCGGCACCGTCACCGCTGCGGCGGTTCCCGTGTAGAGCTGCTCGTAATCGACGCCGGCATTGCCGCACTCGCCGCGCAGCGCCGCGGTCGCAGCGACCTCGCGGGTCTTGGCCTGGGCTGGCGTGCCCGGCCCCGTCGTCAGCGAGACCGTCACCGTCGCCGCTTCGGTGGTGGTGTTGACCAGCGCAATCTCGCATCGCACCGTCTCGCCCTCATACGCGAAGGAGTTCTTGTCGCACCCCGCGGCAGTCAATTCAGGCGCATCGGTCAGCTGCACCCGAACCAAGCCGGTGCCGATCGTCTCGCCTCCCCTGGACGTCGCGTTCCAAGCCATATCGAACGCCTCGGTCGGCTCGAGGTCGCTGTCGGCGCATGTCCCTATGATGGCCGCCGTCAAGGACTGTGTGCTTCCTTTGGGAATCTCGACTTCTTTCGTCTTGGTGTACAGCACATCGACGCCCGCGTCGCGGCAGCTCTTGCCTGTCGTGACGCTCAGCGGATTGACACGCACAGAAACGTACACAAGTTCTTGGGCCGGCTCCGACAGCGTGAAACTGCACCTCGCCGGTTGGCCTTCGATCAGCGCCTGATTCCCGCACCCCGTCACCGACGGAGCGTTGGGGGCGATGCTGAAGCGCTGCGTGCCGCTGTCGATGACGTGGCCCCTCTCTTTGAGCTCGCCGGCTTCGACGACAACGCCCTGCCTCGCCTCCCACTTCACCGTGAACTCCTCGGTGGCCGATTCGTAGCCGTCTTCGCTGCACACCCGCAGCCGCAGCTTCGCTGCTGAATCGCGTGACATCGCTGCGATCTGCCCTGGGGACGACACTCTCTCGAGGTCCTTCTTGTTGGCGCACGTTCCGCGCTCCGCGGTGCTGTCGGACCCGTCTGGGGCCACAAAGACCCACAGCGTCGTGTCATGAACGCTGAGCACCGTCGTCGAGAACCCGCACGCCAACTCGTCGCCCTCGCTCAGCTGGCCCGCCGGGACAGCCGACCCGTCGGCGAGCGTGCACGACATCGAGATGGACGGCCGGTCGGTGTCCACGATCGTGACCGTGTGCTTGTCCCAGGTGTCGAACATGACCAGGCAGGCTTCGGTGGTGGTGCCCGCCCCGAACTGTTGGACGCAGCGTGCCTGAGGACTCTGCGCGGTGGCGTCGGCCTGCCGGTAGAGGGCCAACTCGAACTGCTCGTCGCCCTCGTGCAGATCGTCATCGCACACCGTCACCAGCGTCCGCCAGACGTTCTGGCTGCTCGAGACGGCCTGATGGGCGGCACTCTTGCGCATGTCCGCCGAGTTGTGCGTACAAGGCGACTGCGCGGAGGCCAGCTGAGAGGCCGGGAACTTCGGCAGCGTCACGTACATGACACGGGACGCTCGCGTCGAACTGTCCCCCGAACCGATCCTCGTCGAATGCGTACACCGGAGCGACTGTGTGCGGCCCGACGGCGGCTCGCTGACCGATGTGTCGCAGGAGAAGATCACATTCGCCCCGATGGTGAACGTTCGGCTCCCGGTGAGAGGGGCCCAGCCACCGCCCAGCGTCGCCGTCCACGCGACGGTGAAGGTCTTGTTGTCGTCGTCTGCGACGTCGCAGATCTTGACGGCGAGCTTGTCGTCTGCCGCGGAGTTCGCCGCCGCGAACTTTGCCGGCTGGGATGCGACATACAAGTCAAAGGGGCTTGAACTGGCGGGGCACGGCCCCGCTGCGCCGACCTTGGCCGTGTCGTCGGCGCCTTCGCCGACCGTCACAGCCACGGGCACATCGCGATCGAGTCCTTCCGACAGCGTGAACTCGCACTCGAACGGATCGTCCTGGCCCTCCGTGGGGGGGCCGTCGCAGGTCACGCTCAGGGTGGGCGCAGCGTCGGCATTGATGCTCGCCGCGGCCATGTTCCAGCTCTGGAGATCCGACGACGTGCAGGCCGTGCTGCGGACTGAGGGCGCTGCGGTCGCGCACGCGATGTCGGCGGGGGTCGGCTCGGCTTTCTCGGCTGTCCAGCGAAATGCCAGCGTCTCGGGCGCCTTTCCCTCGCTGACGGTGTCGTGGCAGATCTTCACCTCGACGGTCGCCGTGCGGACCTGCGGGTCGGCATCGAGATCGAGCTTGGCGGTCCCCGATTTGCGCACATAGTCGTGCGTGCCGTCAGTGTTGGTGCATGACTCGGCCTGCGACGCGGGCGACGTGGCGGTCGCGGCCTCCATCGTCGTGTACGCCACATCTACCGCACCTGTGGTCTGCGTCGGCGGCGCTGCGAACTCGCACCTCACGGTGTTGGAGGAATCGGGGGGCTCGGTGGCGCTTGCCGGCTCGTCGCCCGACTGGCAGGTCACGTTCAGCTCAAGCGTGCCCGGGGGGCGTTCGGGCGGGACGCCCGGATCGCCTGGGCCGTCGGTGTACAGCTGCCTGAGGGGGTCTGCGTCCGCTGCGCCCGCGGCGACCACAGAGATGGGGTAGCGATCCGCAATGGCAAGTTCGGCGACATATTCGCGGGCGTCGTACACGCGGTCGTCGCCCCCGAGTCCGGAGTCGGCGCTGTGGCACACCTGCGACGGCGCCTGGCCGCCTGCGTCGCTCTCGCCGTCGTCGGCGCCGCTCTCGCTGACATCGGTCGCAGCTGCGCCCTCAGCACTGAACTGCCGGCCGTCAGGCCACACCTGCGAAGCAGCCCACCCCGCGCTCTCCCACGTCCCCGCCAATGTCACGTACACCGCGGCAGCAGCGTCGTCCTTACCGCACACGTACCAGCGGCCCGCCGAGTCTCGCTGCGCTCCAGCCGAGATCGCCACCCCCAGCGGATTCGTGTGATAGCCGCCCACGGAGTCGATGCCCGAGAAGCCCAGGTCGCGGTACACCGCTTCCATCAGCTCCACGCACAGATGCGCCTGCTCGGCGGTCACCAGCGTGCGAGCCGGCTCGACCTCATGGATCCAGAAATTCTCCAGCAGCGCCCGAGCCGACCAGTGCTCGTACGGCGGTTTGGGGTCGTCGACCCACACATAGGAGAACTCCGCGCCACTCCCGTCGCTCTCACCGGGCAGATGACCGGGCCACTTGCGCGCCGACACCTCGCGCGCGGGCGAACCTGCGGCGACAGGGACAACAGCATCTTCGCCCACCACCTGTTCATCGCCGATGAGATCCAGCAGCGTGCCCAGCAAGCTCGCCTGAGACTTCAATTCATCCCAACGCTTGCTCGACTCCTGCGCGCTCAGCTTGCCATCTTCAAGTTTCTTCAAGCGGGGGTCGAAGGTTTGCAGAACGGTTGCCAGCGTGCTCGGGTCGGCGTCGCCAAGCACCTCCGCGTCATCGAGTACCGCCGCATCTCTCAGCAAGGCTTCCCACGCGCTTGCGTCGGCAGGCAGATCCCATTTCGTCAGCCAAGCCGTCAGATCCTCGTCGCTGGCATAGAAATCGAATACAGCAGCGACGGCTTCCGGGTTCGCACCCAGTTCCGCAAGCGCGGCCTGCCGCCATGCCAAGACGCCGGAAGCCAATCCCGCCACGTAGTTCGAATTGCGCTCGGCCACACCGTCGAGAAGTTTCGCGTCGTCGCCCAGCATCACCGGATCGCACGCCTCATCCACCGACACCACCGGCCCCGAGCCGCCCGCATTCAACGCCAGCGCCACACCCGCGACATCAGCCGCCGCGTCGCGCGCCGACACATCGGCTGCCAGCCACTGCGGCACCGCCAGCGCCACCACGCCGCCCAGCACGCCCACCGGCACCATCAACGCTGACCACAGCACCACCGCCCCGCCACGGTCGCCACGCCTGGGGCCGCTGCGGGCCCGCACACCCGCACCTCGGCCGACAGCGGCGCGCCCCCTGGCGACAACGCCTGCAGGGCCGCGCAGCGCCGAGGTCGCCATGACGGCCGTGATCATCGCGCGCAGTCGATGTGCCATAGCTAGAAACTATCCTTGGTTCACGATGTGGCGGGTCAGGGCGAGACTGTCAAGGGCCTTGGGAGTGGACAGACCAGACAGCAGGACCGCATCGTGCCGCCCAGACCGCATCGTGCCGCGGCGCCGATGATGCTGCGTGCGCGCCGGTCGACGGTGCTTGGCTGTCGCCGCACTGCTGCGATCCAGCGGCGCCGAAGCGACCGGCGCGGGGAGTCGCTGGCGTTCGTGGTGCTGTGGCCGGGGCTCATCGTGCTCATCCTGCTGCTGTTGGTGCACGCGTTCATCGTGTCGAGCGCGCGCGCTGAGGCGTCCGTCGCCGCGTCGGAAGGGCTGCGCGCGGCGTGGCGTTCCACGACCGGCCTCGACCCGGACCTCGACGGCGGCGGCGCGCTGGCGGCAACGGCCCACGCAGCCGTCGCGGAGGCCGCGGCGAGCACGCAGGGATGGCGCTGGTGGCGCCCCGACATCGCCACCGTGTGGAGCACCTACTGCGGCGGGGACGCGGCCCCAACCGACGCGGTGGAGAGCGGCTGGGTTCGAGTTCAGATCGAAGGTACCGTGAACGGCCCGCTCTCTGCGCTGTGGCCGGGACGCCTCGACACGGTCTACGCAGTCGCCGAAGGGCCAGCAGTACTCGCAGCTGCCGGCCCAGGCCAAGACGACAGCGATGAGGCGTGGACGCCGCCCCAAGAATGCACCGACGCACAGGATGCGACGCCGTGTCTTCATGTGTGCCCCAGCTGACCGGCCGCACGGCTGAGTTTCATGGCCGCATGGGCCACGGCTGGGCGTCGAAGCCGCAGGGGCACAGTCAGGGCACCCGAGGATCGCTGCGCACCGCTCATCGCGTGAGCTTGCTCACCGTTTCGTGAGCCGGCAGCGCGCACGCACCGGCGACATCGAAGGTCCCTTGTCCTCCCACGCTAGGTCTTCCCGCTCTAGGTCCTCCCACTCTAGACGGTCCCGCTCTCGCTCGAACCTCTGTTTCAAGGTTAGATCTGGTTCCTCCCATTGCGCGTTCTCGACCACGCTCGAATACGGACCGTCGGGATCAGCGAGCTCTTTGCACTTCTGCATCGGTCCGAGGTCAGACGGCATGGTGTCGTCCGTCGGCACCCCGTCGCAGGGCCTGCCGTCCTCAGCAGGGTCCCTGACAATGGAATTGGGATTGGGATCGGTGTACTTTGCCTGCTTGGGGTTGCAGAACCGCCACAGGGCGTCGCTGGCCTCATCTTCGTATTCCGCTGCCAGGATGTCGGCTTCGAGCAGCAGCGCCCGGCGCGCCTCTTCGGGCCGCTCGACCTCGGCGCCCTCATCGAACACGCGTTGAGCGACCAATGCCGTGGTTGCGGCAATCGCGGCGATGGCACCGACGATCAACAGCCAGTCCAGCGTCGACTGCCCTGCTCGGCTGTCGCGACGAACTGCGCCGGACCCGGCGAATGCGCGCGTCAAGGCCCGCCGAGCCCGCCGCCCGTCAGCGCAGTGAACGGCGGGTACACCAAGATGGCCGCCAGCCCGAATGCGATGCCCGTCGCGGGGAACACGATGACCTGCGAGCGCGTCGCCGCCTTCTCGCGCTCGCGGGCCAGCGCGTCGCGCCACAGCGTGTCCGCGGCCACCAGCACCGCCTCAGACAGCCTCGTGCCACGCTGGGCGGCGAGACCCAGCGACGAGACGACCGGCGCCAGCGACTGCACGCCGTAACGGTCTACGAGTTCCTCGAGACCGGTCCACACCGGGCGCGACTCCTGCTGAGCGGTCAGCAACAGGCGGTACAGCACCTCCCACGAATCGCGCTGGCCCACGCGAGCTGCTGTCAGCATCGCTTGGGAGGGCGTCGTGCCCGCCGAGACCTGCTGGGCGACCAGGGCGATCCACAGCCTCACGGTCTGGTCCATCTCCGAGCGGGCGCGCATTGCGGAGTCTCGAAGCCCCAGCAAGGGCACGATCCAGGCGATGGCGCCGCCGGCCAGTCCGGCCCCGATCCGCCCCGCCGTGCCCCAGCCGGCCACGGTGCCGGCGATCAGCCCCCCCGCGGCGCCGACGCACAGACCCAGAAATCGCTGGGTGGCGAACTGCTGCGGCGTGGTGCCCGTCAGTCGCAGGCTCGCGACATCGCCGCCGAACAGTCCGGGAAGGCGCTTCACGAGCCCCTCGCCGAGGCGGGAGCGCGGAGGCTGCTGTGGGGCTCGGACGGGCCAGCGCCAGCCGGCCAACCCGACGAGGATCGCCATCATGCCGGCGCCTGCGGCGATGGCCGTCAAGATCACCAGCACCGAAGGCATCAGATCGGCGTCGGGGTCTTGCGGCGGCCCTTGGGCGGGATCAGCACCGAGTTCTTGGTGCGCACGACCGAATTGAACACCAGGACGCTCGTCGAGACCAGCAGGACGCAAGCGATGCCGATCAGCACCGTGCGGCCCGTCGCGACTCGGTACGGCTCGAAGTACGCGGGATTGTTCCGGTACATGAGCACGACCACGCCCCCCGCCAGCGACAAGAGCGCGATGGTCTGGGCCCACAGCGAGACGACGGCCTCGGTGCGGGTGCGGTGCATCTCGACCGCGTCGTCGATGCGCCCGCACAGATCGAGCAACGGCTCGGCCACGCTGCCGCCCGAGGTGGCCGCCATCTGCAGGCCCGCAGCGATCTCGGGCTCCCAGACCGGCCCTTTGGCAGCGAGGTCGCGCAGCCCCGGGCCGAGCCCTTGCGTCGCCGCCGTCGCAGCCAGATCAGCCACCTTTCGAGCGATCTCCACGGGCGCATGGGGCACGCTTGCCGACACCGCGGCGGGCAGCCCCAAGCCGGCGCGTGCCAGCTCAGCGAGCTGGCGAGCCCACACGGACCACGCCAGAGCGATGCGGGTCTCACGCCGGCGACGCGACGGCGCCGCCATGAAGGGCGGCAGCAGCACGCCCAGGCCGCCGAGCAGCACGCTGAAGCCGGCCAGCCCGGTTGCCTGCCAGCCGGCCAGCGCGCCCAGCGTCGCTGCGGCGATCTGCGACGGCCACAGCCGCCCGATCCGCAAGCCGGCGCGGACCCGGCGAAGCAGCGACACGCGCGGCGCATCGCGCTCGGCGCGGCGACGGCGCGCCCTGCGCAATGGGTGCAGGCGGCTGAGCCTCCCCGATGCCGCGATGGCGAACAGCCCCGCCGCGCACAGTACGCCGAATACGATCGTCACCTGCTACCCCGCGGCCTTCCCGATTGCGGCCTTCCCGATTGCAGACAGCCCGATTGCGGGCATCATGACTCCGGCTGCCAGTCGCACATGTCCAGCCCGCCCTCGCGCAGACGCTCGAGCAGCTCGACGTTGCGCGGCGCAGCCACATAGGCGAGCCCGCCGCGGCGATCAGTGCGCCGAAAGATGTCGCGCGTCTCGAGGCCGCTGTCGCTGGGCACGACCTCGGCGATCGCATGAACCCCGCGAAAGCCCGAGCGCATGTCGATGCGCATCAAGATGACCAAATGAATGACGTCGGAAATCTCCTGGGTCAGCGACATCCGCAGGTCGGCGCCCGAGCCCGCCAGGCAATAGCGCAGCAAGCGCGAGAGCGCCTGGCGGGGCGTCGATGCGTGGATGGTGCTCATGGATCCGTCCGAGCCGGTGCCGCACGCTGCGAGGAATGCCGCCGCCTCAGGTCCTCGGATCTCGCCGATCACGACGCGATCCACGCCCGAGCGCAGGCTGCGCACCGACAGTTCCGGCATCTCGACCGCGCCGAGGCCCTCGTTGTTCGCCTCGCGCGTCTCGGCTGCGAACGTCAGGGGATGGGACTCGTGAAGGAACAGCTCGAAGGTCTGCTCCAGCGTGCACACGATCTCCGACGGCCCGATCTCGGCCAGCAGTGCCCGCAGCATGGTCGTCTTGCCCGCGCCCAAGGCCCCGCCCACCACGAGATTGGCCGGCGCAGGCGGACGCACAGCAGCTCGCAGGAAGTCTGCGGCCTGGTCAGTCAGCGAGCCGGCCTCCACCAGGTCTTCGAGACGGACCCGGCGGTGCCGATGGCAGCGCACCGTGAGGTACGGCTCCTGGCTGACTTCCATTGCGGCGAAGAGCCGCTCGCCGCTGCTGAGGCGCAGATCGAGCATCGGAGCGCCCGAATCGAAGCGTCGGCCAGTCTGCCCGTGGGTCGACGCCAAGTGAGCGATGAACCGAATCATCTCCGCCTCGTCGGCGAACACCTGCTCGGAGATGCGCTCCTTGCGTCCGCCGCTGAGCCCGAGCAAGCCGAAGTGCGGGCCGAAGAAGTAGATGTTCTCGACGTCGGCACGCTGCAGGAACGGCTCGAGGGGGCCCGCTCCGAGCAGCATGTCGGCCTGGCCGCGCAGCCAGTCGATGTCGGCGTCGTCGAGGCTGTGCCCGTGCTCATCGAGTGCCGTTGCCTCGAGCCGCCGGACCTCGCGGTCGAGCAGCCTCGCGCAAGCTTCGTGCGGCACCTCGCCGGTTCTCGACAATTCGAGCCGAAGCAGCTGCATCTGGGGATACACCTCAGCCCAGATTTCGTCTCGCAGCGACATGTGCGACCTCAAGAATTGCCGCGGACAGCGGTCTCGCCCAATGGTGCGCCAGCCGACGGCGCGGCGCACACTTCGTCGACCTCTGCGGGCAGCTCGCTCGGCGTCAACGCGTCAGCGCGGAATCGGGTGGCCTCGGCTGCGCGCAGCATGCTCGCCCGCATCGTCTCGATCACCGAGTCGAGCGAGCGGGTCAGTTCCCGGCCCCTGCGCCCGGCGTTGCGCGCCAGCAGCATGTTGTCGTTCACCAGCGGAATCTCTCCGGCGACCTCCAGACCCACAGCGGCATGCACATGGTCACCGGCGATCTTCGTAAGGCCCTCGACCACCAGCATCGTCGGCGCACCGGTCTCGTGGCCGGCTTCGGGCACGACGAAACGGAGCAAGCCCGCCGCGCCTCGCAGGAGGTCCAGCGGTGTCGCCGGAGCGACAAGGAGGGTGTGCCCCGCCCGCAGCAGGATGCCGAGCTCGGGCACCGGAGTGCGCAGCGTGGCTGCGATCACGGCGTGGACGCCTGCCGAGCTGAGTGCGGCTGCCAGCTCGCCGACTCGGCCCGCAAGCCACTCGATGCCGTAGCGGCCGCCGTTGGGGTGCGACGCCCCCAGCAGGACCGGCACCGTCGCCGACGGGTAGTCGAGCAACTCGACATGGGCGCCGAGCAACTCCGGCGACAGTTCGCTGCGGCTGGCAATCAGCGACGGCAGCCCGCGACGCGCTGCGCTGTAGCTCTCGCCGGTGGCTTCGCCGAGCCGCCCGGCGAGCGTCGAGCCGGACGCATCGGCGTCGATCACCAGCGTCCGCTCGCCGGCAGCACTGAGCCGCCGCGCGTAAGCAATCGCCAGAGAAGCGGCGCTGGTCGCCGCCAGCGGTGCAGTGAGCAGGGTCGTGATCATCGGCCGGCCTGCATAGTGCCGCAGTCGCCATTCGCCTGGGGCATCACTCCTCCGGGTCCTGCACCGTGAAGCCGAATCCGGAGTCCGAACCGGCATCGGCGCCGAAGCTGCCTTGGAAGACCGCACTCACTCGGTCCCCCCAAGCGGCAGCCCAGACTGCGTCGAGATCTCGGGACATCTGCTCGATGTCGGTGCCCTCGGGGACGGGCAATGCTTGGGGCGCTGCGCCCAATCGGCTCGGCAGGCCGAGCCACCATGCCCACGCATCGGGCGGCAGGAACAGCGTCAGCGCGTTGCCTTCGAGGTGCTCGATCGTCAATGACTGCAGCACCGCAGGGGGCCGGCCTTCGGAGTCGGGCGTGGGCTCGGCGCCGGGGTCGACGATGAGCACCGTGTCGCCGCTCGCGATGCCCGAGGGCGCATACCGCAAGTCGAGCTCGATCACGGCTTCGAGCTGACCCGGGCCGGGCGCGGGATCCACCGGCGCCGCGGTCTCGACGATCACCGGCGCTCGTTGCTGGAACTCCTCGAACCACACGGCGTTGAGCTCGACTGCGAGCTGTTCGGCGTCTTGGCCCACCGTCAGCGGAATGGCCTCGAACCGGCCGCCGGCGTCCGCGAGGTCGTTGCGCCACGCCTGGTACTCGGCCGGCTCAGCGAAGATCCTCATCGACTCGCCGTCGAAGTTGACGACCTGGAACGAGCGAAGCACTCGGCGAGGCCGTGCCGGGGAGTCGTCGGTGGCCTCCGTCGCCGGAGCGACCAGCAAGATCTCGTCGCCTTCGACGACGCCGTCGGGCGCCAAGGCGGTGTCGAGCGGCACGATGACCTCGAGCTGGCCGCCGGTGGGCCCCTCATCGGGGAAGAGCATGTCGTCCGCGGTGATCGGGCTTCCTGCTGCGATCGGGCGGGCAGCGAGCAGCCCCGCAAACGATTCGACCGCCGACGACGACCACTCGACATGGGGGATGTCGCCGAGGACCGCCCGCGCCGAGGTCAGATGTGACGCATCGACGGTTTGGCCGGCATCGATGTGCGACGCAGCGACGACCACCTGGATTCGGTCGTCGAGTCGGCTCGCCGTCACCATGAACGCCGTGACGCTGGCGCCGCACAGCACCACACCGACGAGGATCAGCAACAGCCGACGCGTCGTCGGCGACATGGCCCTGCGGGCACGCCTGCGTGCTGGGGGCGCCGTCGGCAAACCCCCTTCTTCAGCGTCGCCGAAGTGACCCGCCGCGCCGGAGGCATCTCGCCCATCGCTCGGCGAAGCAAAGCTGTCTGTGTTCTCAGAGCTGCTCATTGCGGGCAGTTCTCAGAGTTGCTCATTGCGGGCATCTCCGTTCTCGATGCGGGGCCACCGAAGCGAGGGGACAGATGTTGTAACCGCCCCCGGCGCTCACGCAAGGGCGATTGTAGTTTTCGCGACCTCAGGGACGATACGCACGAGCGCGCCCGATTCCGTGCTCTCGCAGGTCTGCTTGTTTCCCGCTCGTGTTCGCTGCCGCTCACGGGCTGGCCGGGCCACGGCTTCGCCTGTCGGCTCAGCCTGCGACCGGGCTCGACTCAGCATGTACGGCGGCCGCTTCGGCGACGATGGCCGCTGCCGCAGCGTCGGGATCGGGTGCCTCGGTGATCGCCCGGCCGATGACGAGCAGGTCGGCTCCTGCGGCCAGCGCCTGGGCTGGGGTTGCGATTCGGCGCTGGTCGGCCTGTTGCGCCCCGACCGGACGGATGCCCGGCACGACACGGAGCAGTCCGGGCGCCGCACTCGACACCGTCGCAAGGTCGGGCGCCGCGCACACGACGCCGCCGCAGCCTGCGCGCTCGGCCAGCGTGGCGCGTTCGGCCAGTGCGTCGGGCAGCGCCTCGGCGTCGGAAGTGAGCACCGTGACGCCGAGCGCCATCGGCACAACGGCGCCCGAGCCCGCTTCGGAGTCGGCCGCGCCCCGGCGGGCGCCGGCGGCGCCCTCGCTCAGCCCGCGGGCGCCGGCGGCCACCATGTCGGGGCCGCCTTGGGTGTGCAAGGTGAGCAGCCACACGCCCAATGCCCCCGCGCGTCGAGCCGCCCGCTCCACCGTGTTGGGTATGTCGTGCAGCTTGAGATCCAGGAACACCCGACTGCCCGACGCCACGATGTCGCGCACGATCCTGGGGCCTTCGGCGACGAACAGTTCGAGGCCGACCTTCATCACCCCGAAGTCGGACCCGAAACGCTCGACGAGTGCCATGGCGGCGGCGTGGTCGGGAACGTCGAGCGCAAGCGCCAAGCGGTCGCGTGCGGTCAAGTTCACGGCTGCGGCTCGATGCCGGGCCGGTGGGCGCGGCCGGTCAGGCTCGCGACGCGGGAGAACTTGTGGCGCCGGCACCAGCGAGCCAGCTCGTTTGCCACGTTTCGAGGCGCCCTGGGGTCCCAGAACGATGCGGTGCCGACTTGGACGGCGCTGGCGCCGGCTGCCATGAGCTCGGCGGCGTGCTCCCCCTTGGCCACTCCGCCCACACCCACGATCGGCACGTCGCCCAGCGTCGCCCGCACGTCGTAAATGGCCCTCACCGCCACGGGCCGGATGGCCGGGCCCGACAGCCCGCCGCCGCCATTGCCGAGCGTGGGCTGCGCGGTCTCGGGGTCGATCGACATCCCGAGAACGGTATTGACGAGCGTGAGCGCCTCGGCGCCTGCGCCCAGGGCCGCCTCAGCGATCTCGACGAGATCGGTGACATTGGGGGTGAGCTTGGCCCACACCGGCACGCCTGCCGCGCCGGATGCGCTGACGGCCTCAGCGGTGGCGACGGGGTCGCAGGCGAACATCTGGCCTCGGCCTTCGAGGTTCGGGCAGCTCACGTTCACCTCCAGTGCAGCGAGGCCGGCGCCCGCGAGCGTTCGGGCTGCGGCGGCGTAGTCGTTCACGGTGCGGCCCCAGATGCTGGCTACGACGCGTGCGCCCGTGCGTTGCAGGCGCGGCAATTCATGCTCGAGCCATGCCTGCGCGCCGGGGTTCTGCAAGCCCACCGCGTTGAGCATTCCCGCAGGCGTGCCCACCACCCGCGGCGCCCGATTGCCTGCCCAGTCGAACGGGGACAGCGATTTGGTCACGACCGCGCCCAGCGAGGCAAGGTCGACGTAGGCGCCGATCTCGGTGCCGTAGCCGGCAGTGCCAGAGGCAGTCATGACGGGGCTGGGCAGCTCCACGCTGCCGATCCGCACGGTCATGTCGATTGGCAGGGCGGCCCGCCCTCTAGGCATGGTCGCGCCGCATCGACGCATCGAACTCTGCGTGGAATTCCTGCAGCGGCCGCACCTGCAAGTCGCTGGCGAGCCACTCGCGCAGGCCAGTCGCAGCGGCTCGGGCGGCGGCGACCGTGGTCAGGCAGGGGATGTGGTGGGCTCTCGCCGCCGCGCGGATGTGGCGGCCGTCGAGCTGGGCGCCACGGCCGCGTGGCGTGTTGACGATCAGATCGATCCGGCCGGCTGAGATCAGCTGGACAGCGTCCTCGCCGGGCGAAGTCTCGTGGCCGTCCACCGACAGCTTCGCCACTTCGACAGCGACGCTGACCTCGCTGGAGCGCAGGTACTCCGCAGTGCCCGATGTGGCGGCGATCTCGAAGCCGAGCCCGATCAGCACGCGTGCCACCTCGAGCCCTTCGGGCTTGTCGCGGTCGGCGAGGGTGAGCAGCACAGTGCCGCTCGAGGGCAGTGCGTCTCCCGCAGCGATCTGGCTCTTGGCGAATGCCAGACCGAAGCTGGCGTCGATGCCCATGACCTCACCGGTCGAGCGCATCTCGGGGCCGAGCACGGTGTCCACCGTGGGGAACCGGCCGAAGGGCAGCACGGCTTCCTTGACCGAGACATGGCGCGGCGCTCCCGCCGCGGCGTGAAGCTGGCCGTTGCAGGCCCACCCGGGCAGCATCCCCGCCGCCTCGAGTTCGTCCAGCGTCTCGCCCGCCATCACGCGCGACGCTGCCTTCGCAAGCGACACCCCGGTTGCCTTCGCCACAAACGGGACGGTGCGTGACGCCCTGGGGTTGGCCTCGATCACGAAGACCTCACCGGCCTTCACGGCGAACTGCACGTTCAGCAGCCCCACCACGCCCAGCGCCTCGGCAAGCTGGCGGGTGTGGGAGACGATGGTCTGCTGGGTCTCGATGCCGAGGCTCTGCGGCGGGATCGCGCAGGCGCTGTCGCCCGAGTGCACACCGGCCTGCTCGACGTGCTCCATGATCCCGCCGAGCATCCAGGCGCCGGTGCGGTCTCGCAGCGAGTCGACGTCGACCTCGATGGCGTCTTCGAGGAAGTGGTCGACGAGCACCGGCCGCTGCGCCGACAGCCCGCCTTCGCGCCCGAGCGAGGAGAATTCCGCCAGCTCGGCCATGGTGGCGGCGAGCTCGTCGTGGTCGTAGACGATGGTCATGGCCCGACCGCCCAGCACATAGCTGGGGCGCACGAGCGCCGGAAAGCCGATCTGCGCGCAGATCGCCGCCGCCTCGGCCGGACCCGCCGCGGTGCCGCCGGGCGGCTGCGGGATGGCGAGCGCCGCGCACAGCGCGTTCCAGCGCTCGCGGTCCTCGGCCAGATCGATGGAGTCGGCGGGTGTGCCGCAGACCAGCGCCGCAGGGAGCTCAGCGGCCAGCTTGAGCGGCGTCTGGCCGCCGAGGCTCACGATGACGCCGACCGGGTCTTCCGCATCGATGATGTTGAGGACGTCCTCGGTTGTGAGCGGCTCGAAGTACAGGCGATCGGAGGTGTCGTAGTCGGTGGAGACCGTCTCGGGGTTGCAGTTCACCATCACGGTCTCATAGCCGGCCTCGCGCAGGGCGAAGCTGGCATGCACGCAGCAGTAGTCGAACTCGATGCCCTGGCCGATGCGGTTGGGGCCTGAGCCCAGGATGATCATGCGGGGGCGGGTGCCGGGACGGATCTCGTCCTCGTCCTCGTAGGTGGAGTAGTGGTACGGCGTGCGGGCGTCGAATTCGGCTGCGCAGGTGTCGACGGTCTTGAACGTGGCGCGCACGCCCGCATCGAGGCGCGCTGCGCGCACGTCGGCTTCGCTCACTCCCCACAGCCATGCGAGCTGCGCATCGGCGAAGCCGAGCTGCTTGGCCCGGCGCCAAGCGCGGCGCCCGAGCTTGCCCGGGCTGCCGGCGGCCTCGAGCGCGGCACGTTCGTCGACTATGGCGAGCATCTGGTCGACGAACCACGGGTCGACACCGGTGGCGGCGCAGATCTCGTCGGGATCAGCGCCGCGGCGCAGCAGCTCCCCCATCTCGAAGATTCGCTCGGGCGTGGGCGTGCAGATCGCATCTGCCAGCTCGGCAGTGGAGCGCTTGGCGTACTGCGCCTCGCCTGCGTCGGCGTTGAGGCCGAAGCGGCCCTGCTCGAGGCTGCGCAGCGCCTTCTGCAGGCTCTCAGGGAATGTGCGGCCGATGGCCATCACCTCGCCCACCGATTGCATCTGCGGTCCGAGCACACCGGACGCGCCGGGCAGCTTCTCGAATGCCCAGCGCGGGATCTTCGTCACGACGTAGTCGATGGTCGGCTCGAAGCTGGCAGGCGTCTCGCCCGTGATGTCGTTGGTGATCTCATCGAGCGTGTAGCCCACGGCGAGTCGGGCGGCGATCTTGGCGATGGGGAAGCCTGTGGCTTTCGACGCCAGGGCCGAGCTGCGGCTGACTCGGGGGTTCATCTCGATGATGATCTGGGTGCCGTTGGCGGGGTTGACGGCGAACTGCACGTTCGAGCCGCCGGTCTCGACGCCGATGCGACGGATGCAGGCAAAGGCCGCGTCGCGCATTTCCTGGTACTCGACGTCTGACAGGGTCTGTGTGGGGGCGACGGTGATCGAGTCGCCGGTGTGCACGCCCATGGCGTCGAAGTTCTCGATGGAGCAGATCACCACGCAGTTGTCGGCGCGGTCGCGCATCACCTCGAGCTCGAATTCCTTCCAGCCCTTCACCGACTGCTCGATGAGGATCTCGCTGATCGGGCTGGCGTCGAGGCCCGCCGCTGCGGCTGCGGCGAACTCCTCGGGCGTGGTGGCGAAGCCGGTGCCCTCCCCGCCCAGGATGTAGGCGGGGCGGATGATGACCGGCAGGCCGATCTCGTCGATGGCCTCGCTGGCTTCGTCCATGTTGTGGGCGATGGCCGAGCGGGCGCATTTCAGGCCGATCTCGGTCATCGCGTGGCGGAAGCGGTCGCGGTCCTCGGCGGTGTCGATGGCCTGCTCGGACGCCCCGATCATCTCGACGCCGTAGCGGTCGAGCACGCCGCTGTTGGCGAGCTCGGTGGCGAGATTCAGTGCCGTCTGACCGCCCAAGGTGGGCAGCAGCGCGTCGGGGCGCTCGCGGGCGATGATCGCCTCGAGCACCGCGGCGTCGAGCGGCTCGATGTAGGTGGCGTCGGCGAACTCGGGGTCGGTCATGATCGTGGCCGGGTTCGAGTTGGCCAGCACCACCCGGTAGCCTTCTTCGCGCAGGACACGGCAAGCCTGGGTGCCCGAGTAGTCGAACTCGCAGGCCTGGCCGATCACGATCGGCCCCGAGCCGATGATGAGGATCGAGCTGATGTCGTCGCGGCGCGGCATCAGTTCGATCCCCCAAGAGGCTGCGCCGACAGGCACAGCCGTGGCCCGAGCGGCCCGTGAGCGACAGCGAACAAGAGCGCGAAACAGTAGGCACGGCAACGAGAGGGTTCACCCATCGGCGCGTCCTCCGAGACGACTGGCAGCACCGTTGGGCCGGCGAGCGCTGCCCCAGAACGACGACATGAGGTCGGCGAAGCGATCGAAGAGGTAGCGCGAGTCATGCGGGCCGGGGCTCGCCTCGGGGTGATACTGCACGCAGAAGGCGGGCAGGTCGCGACAGGCGAAGCCTTCGAGCGCGCCGTCGTTGAGGCACACGTGGGTCTCGTCGACCCCGGGCACCGAGCCCGACTCGATGGCGAAGTTGTGGTTCTGGCTGGTGATCTCGATGCGGCCGGTGGACTCGTCACGCACCGGCACGTTGCCGCCGTGGTGGCCGAAGGGCAGCTTGTAGGAGCGGCCTCCGAGCGCGAGCCCGAGCACCTGCTGGCCGAGGCAGATGCCGAAGATCGGCACCTCGCCGAGCAGATCGCCCAGCGCGGTGGTGACGCTGCCGGCCATCTGGGGATCGCCGGGGCCGTTCGAGAGGAACACGCCGTGGGGCTCGCGGGCGAGCACCTCGTCCGCGGCGGTGCCGGCCGGCACGACCTCGACGGTTGCGATGCGCCCGAGATTCGCGGTAATGGCGCGCTTGATGCCCAGGTCGTAGGCGACGACGCGCCACGGCCCGTCGCCGACGGTGTATGGCTCGGCGGTGGTGACCTCGCTGACGAGATCGACCCCCGCGGTGCCGGGCTCGGCTTGGGCTTCGGCAGCGAGCCGATCCAGTGCCGCATCGTCGGGCGCGGGGCCGAAGGCTCCGGGCATGGCGCCGCAGTCGCGCACATGTCGTGTGAGCCGCCGCGTGTCCACGCCGGCGATGCCGGCGATGCCGTGGCGGGTGAGGTAGGCGTCGAGGTCGCTGTCGGAACGCCAGTTGGAGCGGCGGCGGGCCAGATCGCGGACAACGACGCCACGGCAGAAGGGACGGCGAGACTCCGCGTCGGCGGCCGTTGTTCCGTAGTTGCCGATATGGGGATAGGTGAACGCGATGATCTGGCCCGCGTACGACGGGTCGGTGATGACCTCCTGGTAGCCGGTCATCACCGTGTTGAACACGACTTCGCCCGAGGCCGTCCCCGCCGGCTCAGGAGCGAGCGCGCCGATCGTCTCGCCCTCGAAGACCGTTCCGTCGGCGAGGACCAGTGCACCGGGCGCGGGTGCGGCGAGGTTGTCTGCGGCTGCGGTCATCGGGTCGTTCCTGCGGCGAGCGCAGCGACGGTACCGGCAGGGCTGCGCAGTGCACCGCCGGCCACGACAAGACGTCCGGCAACGACTGTCGCCGTCACCATCACGTCCATCTGGTGGTCTCGGTGCGGGGTGTTGCGCGCCATCGAGACCGAACCTCGCTCGGCCAAGGTCCACGGGCGATCAAGATCGAGCACCGCGAGATTGGCCGGCTGCCCGGACTCGATCGCACCTCCGCCCAGATGCGTGGCGCCAGTCAGCTCGGCGGGTCGCCAGGCGAGCGCGTCCAACGCTGTTTCGAGGCTGATCCGGGGGTGGCCGAAGACGATTGCAGCGCAGGTTTCCAGCGCCGCCACGCCGGGCAACGCCTCGTCGAAGGGAAGATCCTTTGCCTGCGGCGGCACCGGGGAGTGGCCACTGACCACGGCGTCGATGGTGCGGTCGCTGACACCGGCGATGAGCGCCTCCTGATCGTCCGAGGTGCGGTACGGCGGCTCGGCGCGCATGAGCGTGTCGTAGCCGTCGGCATCGGCGTCGACGAAGAGCAGGTGCT
Organism: Candidatus Poriferisodalis sp.; assembly: GCF_965208895.1. Taxonomy (GTDB): domain Bacteria; phylum Actinomycetota; class Acidimicrobiia; order Acidimicrobiales; family Poriferisodalaceae; genus Poriferisodalis. The sequence continues at coordinate 969,363 of NZ_OZ242363.1, forward strand.
CGGCAGTGACCGATGCAGAGATGTCCAAGCCCTCGGCCTTGGCGGCGCGCACCAACTCGACCGTGCGGGCCGCACTGATGCGGTCGAGGTGCAGGCGCCCTCCGGTGAGCCGTGCAACGCCGATGGCGGCGGCGGCGGCGAGCTCTTCGGAGGCTGCGGGTTCGCCCGCCAGGCCCATCCGTGCCGACACTGCGCCCTCGGCAACGGCGGCCGTTCCGTGAAGATGCGCCGTGGCTGGGCGCACCGACACGGTTGCGCCGAGCGGCCCGGCGTACTGCAGCGCGCGGCGCAGCAGGCCGATGTCTGCCAGCGGGCACACGTCGGTGAACCAGCGGACACCAGCGTCGGCCAACTCTGCCATCGGCGACAGGCGCAGCCCGGCCCGGTCGGCGGTGATCGTGGCAGCCGCGATGACGGCGCAGCATCCCGCGGCAGCGTTGCGGCGCAGCTCGGCAAGCTGTCCCAACCGATCGAGCGGCGGGTCGGTGTCGGGCTGTGCGAGCACGGCGGTGAACCCGCCGAGTGCTGCGGCCGCAGCGCCGGTGGCGACGGTCTCGGCCTCTTCGTTACCCGGCTCGCCGAGACGTGCGAACAAGTCGATCAGACCCGAGGCGACGACGCATCCGGTTGCATCGACGACGTGCACGGAACCGTGGCGGTCTGTGCCGGGCGGGTCCACTGCGGCGATGTGTCCGTCTGCGACGGTGATGTCCGCACGCCGGCGACCAGCACGCTCGACGATCTCGCCGCCCGCGAGCACAAACGGCTCACCGGCGGTCGGCAGCGGCGTCTCCGACACTTCAAGCACCGCCCTGGCTCGTTGACGCCGCGGCGGGTTCGGCCCCGGTGATGTCTGCGCTCGGCAGCGCTGTTCCCGATCCGATCAGGCGGAACAGCACGGCCATGCGGGCGGCCACGCCGTGGGACACCTGCTGGGTGACCAGCACGCGGCTCGCCGCAAGGTCTTCGAAGACCGCGCCGGCGATCTCGATGCCGCGGTTCATCGGACCGGGATGGGTGATGACCGCGTCGGGTGCCAGGCGCTGGGCTCGCTCGGCGGTGAGTCCGTAACGAGCCACGTACTCGGGAACCGATCCGATCAGCCCGTCGATCATGCGCTCGCGCTGGCAGCGCAGCAGACCCACCACGTCGAGTTCGTCGAGCACGTCGTCGAGGCTGTGGGTGATCTCGACACGCTTGGCTGCTTCGGTCGGGAGCCAGCAGTCGATCCAATCACGCGGCTGGGCGGGCAGCAGCGTCGGCGGTGCGACCAGCACGATGCTGGCGCCGAGGGCGGTGTAGGCCTCGATGTCGCTGCGAGCCACGCGGCTGTGCACGATGTCGCCGACGATGCCGATGCGCAGCCCGGCCAGCGTGGGCTCGTCAGTATCGGGGGCGCCTGGCTGGCCGTCGGTCATCGGGGTGAAGTGCCGCCACAGCGTGTAGGCGTCTTGCAGGCCTTGAGTGGGATGGGCGTGCCACCCGTCGCCGCCGTTGAGCACAGCGACGCCGTCATCGGCCCACCGGGCGATCTGGGCGGGCACCCCGGCGCTGCGATGCCGTATTACCGCCGCATGGATGCCCATCGCCTGGACGGTCTCGAACGTGTCGCGGATCGACTCGCCCTTGGCCAGCGACGACGAGGCCGCCGAGAAGTTGAGCACGTCGGCCGAGAGCCGCTTGGCAGCCGTCTCGAAGGCGAGCCGGGTCCGCGTGGATTCCTCGAAGAACATCGTGGCCACGGTGCGGCCCCGCAGCGCTGGCACTCTGGGAATCGGCCGGCGGCCCACTTCGACGAATCGATCGGTGAGCGACAGCAGTTCGGCGATGCCGTCAGTGCCCAGCTGGCCCAACGTCAGCAGGTGTCCGCTCACTTGCGCATCTCCCCCAGCAGCACGCCCTCGAGCGTGACGTCCACCATCTCGTCACGGCCGGTGGGCAGGTTCTTGCCGACGAAATCGGGGCGGATGGGCAGCTCTCGGTGGCCGCGGTCGATCACCACGGCGAGCTGCACGGCGCGGGGCCGCCCGAAGTCGTTCAGGGCGTCGAGCGCGGCGCGGATGGTGCGGCCGGTGAACAGCACGTCGTCGACCAGCACGACGGTCATGGCGTCGAGGTCGAAGGGGATGTCGGTGACGGCTTCGGCCATGACCGGGCGCAGCGCGATGTCGTCACGGTGCATCACCACGTCGAGCGTGCCGAAGGGCACGTCGGTGCCGTCGATCTCGAACAGCAGGCGCACGATCCGCAGCGCAACCTGCACGCCGCCGGTCTGCAGGCCCACTACCACAAGGTTGTCGAGGCCCTCGTTGCGCTCGATGATCTCGTGGCTGATGCGGGTGAGCGCCCGGTGGATCCCGCTGGAATCGAGAATGGTGGTCCGGGCAACGAAAACGCCCCCAAAGGGGGGCGTCATACGTCGCTCGCGGTCTGCCACGCGCAGGTCCTTCCTGTCCGTACGGGCCTCACCGGACCCGCTTCACGGTCAGAACCGCACCCTAGCGCGGGCCTCCCCCGACCCAGCGTGCAATTGCGCTCCGAAGGCGGGCCGACCACTGCTCGACCACGTTGTGCGGGCACTGCTCGGCGGATTCCCGCAGTTCGGCTTGGCTGAACGGCCACCTGCATGCCCACTAACCCGCAATCTGCATAGTGGCTAACCGACAATCTGCATGCCTACTAACCCGCAATCTGCATTGTGGCTAACCAACAATCTACGTGACCACTAACCCAGGATTTGCAGAGCGACTCATCGACAATTCGTGTATGAGCCGCCTCATGCAGAGTTCTGACAGTGTCGGCCCACGATGTGCTGGCACTGGTACCATATATGGCATGCATAAGACCACCGTCTACCTTCCTGAGAAGATCAAGGCCGGTATAGAACGCGAGGCCCGGCTTCGGTCGTGCTCCGAAGCCGAGGTGATCCGCCAAGCCGTCGCCGACGCCGTGACGCGGCCCGCCCCCCGATCGGGCATCATCGGGGGCGACAGCGCATGGGCGCTCGAAGTCGACGAGTTGCTCACGGGCTTCGGCGAGTGACCGTCGTCGCCGACACCAGCGCCTTGGTCGCGTTCTACAGCGAATCGGGCGCCCAGCACGATGACGTGAGTGCATGGCTCAAAGCCCACGGCGAGCTGATGATCGTCTCGCCGTACGTCGTGGCCGAGCTCGACTATCTCGTGGCCACGCGCAAGGGCGTCGACGCCGAGTTGGCTGTGCTGGCCGAACTGGCCGGAGGCGCTTACGAACTCGCTGCGATGAGCGCCGCCGACATCGCGCTGGCCGCAGATCTCATCGCTCGATACCGAGGCCTCGGTATCGGAATCACCGATGCTTCGCTGGTGGTGCTCGCCGCGCGCTACGGGACCGACACCATCCTCACGCTGGACCGCAGGCACTTCGGCGCACTGCGATCCCTCGCCGGCGAACCGCTCAACATCGTTCCGGACTAGCAGAGCTCGAATGAGAGCCCGGTGTGAGCAGGGTGAATCTCGTCGTCAGAGTTCGACTGGGTGCGCCGTGCCAGTCTCGGCCGGTTGATCTTCGCCGGAACCGTACGTCTCGCGTGCGTGCCGCTCGCCCACGCCGAGAATCTCGCCGATCCGACACCAAGTGGCACCGCCGGCGCGCGCCTCGCCGACTGCCAAGGCGACTTCACGCTCGCACAAGGTCTGGGCCCGCGCAGCTCGCTCGAGCAGGTACTCGGCGACGGGGACCTCGTGCGCCTCGGAAGGATCGAAGCCCTCGAACCAAACCGCCAGCTCATCAGCCCGTGAGTGGATCTCCTCAGCCGGACGGCGGGCTGTGCTCATTGGAGAAACTTATCCCGCGCCGGCATCGCGTGGATGATGACGTCTCGCTCCTCGCACTCTTCGACGCCGATCTCCAAGATGTTCCCGCCCCAACCGCCGCCGACGAGCAGCACTCGATGGTGTTGGTAGTACAACCGGATCGGATTGCGATAGGCGTGCAAGATGTCCTCTTCAGAAATCCCGTGCTTATACGCGCTCGCTGCGACGGACGGGATCACTGCGTCAGGGTGTGGAACTCGGCGAAGTGCAGACGGCGAGACTGGTGCCAGCGAGGTGGCCGACGTTGAGCTTGTTGAGGTCGAGCGCGTGGCGGCCGTGTGCTGGGGCGAGGCCTCGCAGGATCACGGGCGACCAGTCCAGCGACACATCGGCTCGCACGGCGTCGCCGTGCCGGCACACTCCGCAGGCCGGAGCGGCACAACCCGGCGGAAGCGTGCACCTCTGGGACGTGGCGTTGCCGACGGCGCACGAGTCGAGCGTGACCGTCGCCACCCGTCGGGCCTCGTTCGCGGCGTGGTTGCGCAGCCCGATGGCCTGGGCGGTGTCTGCTGCGGCAGCGCTGAAGAGTGCGCACATCGCAGCCAGCGCCAGCGCCACGAGGGGCGTGCTCATGTCGGGGCGCTCAATCGCAAGACTGCGGCCGTCGCAGCACCGGCGTGCCCGGCGGCATTAGGCAGCGAGGTCACGACCCTGTACCTGCGCGCGCTGGCACGGGCACGGCGACTCGGGCGCGGACGGTGTCGGCGAAGAGCGGCGACACCGCCAGCGGGCAGGTCACTTCGACGCTGAGTGCTGCCGGTGCAGGGTCACCTGGCAGGCGGTGCACTGCCGCGGCGACGTCGAAGCGAGCATCGGCGATGTCGCAGTCAGACACGGACGCAGCACCGACGACGCGCGCCGCGATATCTGCGGCATGGCCGTCGAGCTCGGCAGCGCTGATATCCGGCGGCGACGAGAGGGCGCTCGCGGCGTAATGCGCCGCCTCGACGCTGGCCGCATGGACGCTGCCCGCAGCACGGGTCGCGTCACCCGAGTAGTCCACCAGCCAGATGCCGAACACCAGCACGGCCGCCGCACTGAGCATCCCGACGCTCTCATCCATGAGCCCGCGTCCCCTGAGACGACATGGCCCGAACTTGTTGCTCACGAACGGTGCGGCCACCGAACGACACGTCTCCGCTGCGTCGGCGCCGAGCAGGCCAGCATCGAGCCGTGCGGTCACGAGGCGACCGGCAACACCATTCCCAGACCGGATGGCTGTCTGCTGTGCTCAGCATGGCGGTGCCACGGGAGCTCGAAGCGCGGCGCCGGTGGCGGATGGCGGGCGGCGACAGGCCACGCCGAGAGCGCCGCGCGATCCAAGCCAGCCGTCGGAAGCGACACGGACCGACACGATGACCGAGCATGTGCCATCGGCCCGCACGTCGACAGCCGTGGGCTGGACAGCGGCGAGCTGCGCCGTGCGGTCCACTGCTGCTTGTGCCGCTGTGGTCGTTGCATCGACGGGAAGGCTCGCTTCGCTGCAGTCCCAGTCTGGCGGGACGAGATCGGTCACGGCGATGGCCGCGGCGTCGGCCGCGCCCTGCGCCGCTGCAGCGCCGACCTGTCGGGTGAACAGCGAGATCACCAGCGCCATGAACACCGCCAACACGCTGAACAGGCGCAGGATCGATATTGGGCCGTCCATACCCGCCTACCCCATCATCGACAGGCGAAGGCAAGAACTCGTCGGTACACAGGGGCTGCTAGCTGCACGCATTGCTGGCCCAAGTGCCGCCCACGGCCTTGCACAGCGCCTCTGTTTGGATCTTCGAGTACTTGACTTCGTCGTCAGTGGACTGAGGGGCGTTGTTGCCCAGCGTGGTCCACATGACCGTCACCACCAGTACTGAGGCGGCGACCGCGGCGGCGATGAAGATCAGCTTGGTGACTGGTGAATCCATGAGTTGGCTCCTTGGCCGTTTCTTCGGGTGTTTGGGACTTGCGGGTTTCAGGGAACGAATCCGGCAGGCGGGATGGCGCAGGCGCACCCCGCCGGCGATGCCATGAGAGGCGCTCGCTCGTCGTCCGCGAAGACGCGGTGGCAGTGCTCATGGCGACGGCAGGGCATGGCGAGCGGCCTCACACGCTCGGCAGGGTCATGACGATGGTGACCATGACGACGGCGGAGGCCACGACGGCGAGCAGCGAGGCCGATGCGCCGACGGTTCGGCCGAGGCGGTCGATGGCTTCGCGGCGGCGGTCGTCGATGGCTCGCACCACACGGTCCAGGACGCGGTCGAGCAGTTGCGATGCGGCAGCACCGGATCGTTCGGCGGCGTCCACCGTGCACAGCAGCGAGGCGGTCGGCGAATCGGCGAGTTGCGCCGCTACCGCAGCGAGCGGGTCGCGGCCACCGATAACCGCTGCGTTGACGGCACCGGCGGCTGGTGCAAATGCCGGGTCGGTGACTCGCTCCGCCGCGTCGAGCACGGCCACGCCGATGGGCCGTCCGGCTGCGACGAACAAGCGGATGCGGCGCAGCCACAGCAGCACGGCCCCGTCCAGCCGGCGGCGATGACCCGACAGCACAGCACTGGTGATCACGGCCGGCACAACCCACGACGCCACAACGGCAACCAGCAGCGACCACGCCATGGCTGAATCAGGCGAGGCTGCGCCTTGTGCAGGCAGCCGTGCCCCGGCCACGAAGCCCACCGCGATGGCCGCGACTGCCACAGCGACAGTGAGCATCGTGAGACGAGCGGTGCTCCAGCCCAACGCGGCCAAGCTCCGGCGGTTGCGGCGCTTGCGTTCAGTCGCCAAGAGCGTGCCGAGCGCGGCCAACGCGCCAAACCCTGCCAGAGCCCACAGCGCGACAGTGCCGAGCGGTGGAAGCGGACCGCTCACTCGAGGATCTCCCGGGCCGCAGCAGGCGAACAGTCGAGAAGCAGGAGGGTGCCGCTCATCGCAGCATCTCCCACGCTGACGCGAGCGGGCGGGCGCACAGGGCGACGCCGACCACGGTTGCGGCGAGGCCGACGCGCTGGCCTTGCGGCCCGCTCAGCCATGCCCAGGCATCTGGACTCACGAGGGCGCTGCCCAACGCGACGGCCGCGCCGAGCGCGGCGGCAAGGCCGAGCTGGGGCAGGTTTGCCGCAACGTGGCGGTGGAAGTGTCGGGCGGTTGCAGCGGCCTCTGCCGCCTCGGACTCCACGACCTCCAGGATCGGCACCCACTCACCGCCGCTGGACGCGGCCACAGCCACGGCATCCGCCAGCCACGCTGCGACCTCACCCTCGTCGCCGGCCGCGAACCGCTGGGCTGCCGCCTCGACACCGATGCTGCGGCATTCCGCCACGAACTTGGCCGCAGTCTGGGCGATCGGTCCGGAGGCCAGCGGCGCCGACGTTTCAAGCGCGTCCACGACTGTTCGAGAGACCTGCGCCTGGTTCGCCAGGACCGCTGCGAACTGCGCTACCGACTCCGCTGCAGCCACGCGCCGGCGGCTGCGCACGACTGTCGCAGCGCACCACGCGCCGACGCCCACGACGGCAGCCGTCAAGCCGGCCGCGGCGGGCCCGAGCAGCGAGCCCGCGACGAAGGCCGCTGCCCCGCTGAGGAGCCACGGCCAGCGAAGCGAGGTGCGCTCGGCACGCCGAACCGGGACGACGTCAGAAAACAGGGTCCACAGTGCGGCGCCCGCACCGACCGCGCCGAGTGCTGCGAAGTTCAGCACGCAGCCTCCTCGACACGGCGGTCGTCGCCGACACCGTCGGACACTGACCTGCGCGACCACGATTCGTCGACGAGGGGCTCGTAGGGCGGCGGGTCATCAATCGGCACCAGCGGTCCCGGATCCCACAGGGCGTCGCCCCCGTTCGTCTCTGCGCAGAGCGCCGCATCGAACATCGGCGGATCTGGCTGCGGCTCAGCCGGCGCCGGTGCTGCGACTGGGCCCGCATCGAATTGCGGCCCTTCAGACGGCTGCGGCGATGGGGCCAGGTTGCCGATGCCGGGGCGGAGCGCGGGGCCGCCAGCGGGTGCGGGCTCGGGAATCAAGGCTTCGGCAGACGCAGGCGAGAGCGGTCGCTCAGAAGCGAGTGCGTCGGCCGTCGCCGGGTCGAGTGCCGGTGTGTCGACGATCTGGGAGAACAGCGTCGGGCCGTGCGGCAGGGGCTCGCTGGCGAATGCGACGCCGGCGGCGCCGTAGATCTGCGTCATTCGGCCCACGGGACGGCCTCGGGGCGTCGCCCAGCGATCACCCCGACGCAGGGCCCACAGGCACGTCGTGGAGATGACACCCGACAGCTCGTCGATGCCGGTGAGCTGGGTGACGTCTGCGACGACGCGCTCGCCGGCGTCATTGCGGCCCAGCCAAACGCACAGATCCACTGCCGCCGCGATCTGGCGGCGGGCGTAGTCAGGCTCGGCGCCCTCCGAGCAGGCGTAGGCGACGAGCTTCTCGAGCACGCCCTTGCCGGGCTGGGAGTGCAGCGTGACCAGGCAGCCGTCCAGCCCCGACGACATGGCGTCGAGCAACGCCTCGCAGCCCTCGCCGCGGATCTCGCCCACCACGAGCTTGGCGGCATTGGCCCGCTTGGCATCCCGGATGTGATCGGCCATGGAATGGCGCCCGTGACCGTCCTGGTTGGGATCGCGGGTCAATCGCTCGTAGGTGTTGGGGTGAATGCCGTACTCGTGCAGGCGCAGCTCGGGGGTGTCCTCGATCGTGTCGATGCGCTCGTGATCGGGCACGGCGGCGAGCAGCGCTTGGCACAGCGTCGTCTTGCCGCCGCCCATAGCCGCTGCCACCACAACATTCGCCCGCACCCGACCGGTGATGGCCTCGATCAGCACGCTGCCCAGCTCCGGTGAAGCAACACCGAGATCGTCGAGACGGATCCGACCGGCCATATTGGAACGCAGCACCACGTTCGGCGGACTGGTCACGAATGCCTCGGCGTGCAGCCGCCAACGATCCCCGACACGCACATCGAGGCGCGGGTCCAATTCGTCGAAACGCTGCGGGCGGTCGCCGGAGTAGCCGGCGAGAAACCGCACCGCCTCGACGAGGTCCTCGTCGGCAGCGAACGGCGACGGGCGGCGCTCGACACGACCCCCGGCGTACTGGACCAGCATGGATTCCCCGCCGCGAATCTGGAATTCCTCGACGTCTGGCTCGGCCAGCAGGTCCTCCAGAGCATCGGTGGCGGCGCGGGCGGCATTGCGCCGCCGCACGGCGCCGTCGGAACGGTCGAGCCGCTGGGGTGCGCATGCAGCCGATGTCAGCGAGCGGCCCAGCCGGTGCATCTGCCGGTAGGCGCTGCGCTTGCCCATCCGCTTGATGCGCACGACCCGATCCGCCCCGAGCGCTTCGGAGAGCTCGCCCGTGGGATCTCCCCGATCCCCGTCGGCAGCAGGCAGCCAGACAGCGACCCGCGGCACCGTGACCGCCAACGCGGCATGCCAGGATTGCGTCGCCTGGGTGCCGTCGCTGGATCGGGTTGCGGACAATCCGAGAGAGGAAGCGAGCAGCAGCACGATCTCGCTGGCTGCCGCAGCAGCCGCCGCGACGACATCGCGCTCGGCACTGCTGGTCAGCCACACCACGCACGGCTCGCCCGAGGCCTCAGGGAGCGATGTCGAAGACATGTCCGACCAGATGAAGGCCCGACCCGCAGCGGCGGACAGCCCTGTGTGCAATGCGTCACGGCACCAGTCACGCGCCGCAGGCCTCATGGCGTCGTCGCACAGCACGAGCAGCACGCCTCAGCCCCCCGCAGCTTCCTCAGATGGCGCCCCCGACGGAGCCGCGCTGGCGAATCCAGTCGGCGTCCGGCCGCCGAATGCGGACCCGACGCCGGTGCGAGCGCTCGGCGATCGGCATTCGGGCCAGCCATCGGGCGGCGCCGGCCAGACCACGAGCCCGTCGAGCTCGGCAGCGTTCGCGTAGCGAGCAGCCCCAGGCGCGTCGACGCGAACCACGATGCTCCCCTCGGCACCGCCTGCCAAGGTGGTCACGTCGAGCGCGCAGCCCCCCAGCACGCCCGATACCACGGCCCGGCTGCCAGCGCTCGGACCAGGTGCCGGCCATGCCGTGGTGTCCGCCGCGAAGCGCATCGCGGTGAGAGCGCCGCTGACATCGCCCGCGAGTCCGAGCAAGCCAGGCGTTACGAACGTTCCCGACGGGATGTCATGGGTTGCGACGCTTCCCGCGATGGAGTCGGGATCAGCAAATTGATCAGCGAGCTGTGCTGCCACTTCGACGACCTCGAACGCGCCCGGCGGCTGGCCCGCCGTCCACGGCTCGGACGCGACTGCCACAAGCGCGGCCGGTGGCGCCGCGTGCGGGCGACCCCACAGCCAGATGGCGGCCACCACGGTGGCAACGATCAGCACTGCAGCCCCGAGGCGCCATGGCTCAGGGCCGTGCCGAGCCAGGCCGCCGCGCCGCGGGGGCTGATCGTCGCCCGCGTAGCCCGCCGGCCCCGCGAGAGTCACGAGCCGCTCCCGCTCTGGGCAATGGTCACGCGCCCGTCGGCGTAGTCGCCGACCGAGCGAATCCAGTCCACCCCTGAGGCGACTGACACCCAGCACGGATGGGTCGCAGCGGGCTTGCGACCACGCGACGGCGCGAACCGCGATCTGCCCTCCCCCTCCTTGAGTTCAAAGCACATCTGTGCTCCCCACTCGTATGCCGCCGGATGTGCGAGCACCCACCCGCACGACGTCGATGCGCCCGATCCGGAGGCGTCGCCGACCGTGCATGCCATCCCGGCCCGTACGGCATTGGGCCGCCACCGCTTCACGAGCTGCTGCTGGTCGGCACTGAGCGAATCCCACCGCTTCACCAGGTGCCGCGTGTCGGCACTCGCCTCCATGGCTTGACGATCGGTGGCCTCCCACGGCCGCAGGTCCTCCCACGAAGCACGCACCCATGTCGCGGCCCACCGACACTCCCGCTCGGAGACCTCGACCGAGCCGCCGACCTCGACCCAGCCGCGACCGGGGGCGACTTGCAGGTAGCGCCCGCCGCCGGGCAGGTGTCGCTGCGGCGACGTGCCGGGGCTGGCCGCGCGGACATGGGACACCAACGTCAGCCCACTGAGGGCGCCGGCGGCAGCACGAGTCGGGGGAACCGATGCGCACTCGTCGTCGGGGGGCTCGGTGGTATCGGGTTCATTAGTGTCAGGCTCAGTGGAGTCGGGCTCGGTCGTGTCGGGCTCGGTCGTATCGCGCTGGTCGACATCGGGCGGGTCGCCCGGGTCGTCGTCCTCGTCACGGTCGTCGTCGCCGTCGCTGTCTTCTTCGCCAGGCTCGGTGGTGGTGGTCGTGGTCGGGGCCGTCGTGCTGGTGGTGGTCGGCGATGGCTCCTCTTCGGGCGCCGGCAGGCAGGCGTAGTCGTAGGAGCCATTGATGCGCGACTGCACGTACGGGGGCAGCGTCGCGAAGCTCGAACAGTCGAAGATGCACACCCGGTAGGTCTCCGCGCCGCGATCGGGGTGGGCGTGCTCTTGTATCTGCGTGTCTGCCAGCTCCCCGATCGCAGGGCAGTAGGTGCGGATGGTGGTCTCGGAGCAGTCGCCGGGCGTCGTGCACTTGTTGAGCAGGTCGCTCTCGGTGACGCAGCTCCCTCCATGGTCGGGCCGGTACGTCGTGCCGTCGATGCCGTCGCAGGTGCCGGGGTCGCTCTCCCAGGTACGTCCCGGCAGCTCGTCGCAGGGCACGTAGGACAGCAGCCCGTCAGCGCACCGGTGGATGCCCAGTTCGGCGAGCCGCTCATCGCTCTCGCCGGCGAGATGGTGCAGCGGACGCGCGCCGTCTGGCGAGGTCTCCGAGCCGCCGCTGTCCTCCTGTTCGTTGGCGGTGTCAGGTTCTGAGCTGGGCGCAGTCAATTGGCATGTCAGCACCGAAGGACCCGTGCCGTCGAACGCATCCCCATAGAGGGGCGCAGTGCCCGACGGGCAGCTCTGGGCCGGCGCCGCTGACGGCGGACCCAGCACGGTGCGCGAACACTGACTCCCCGCGGACCGCCATCCGGCGGGGCACGGGCCCGGCGTCACCGCCGAGGTCACCCACTCGACGACCGTCTCATAGACGGGCACGGTCGTGTAATGGATCGTCGGCACCCGATCCCAGTAGCCGGTCTCACGCGTCTCGTAGATGGGCGTTTCGCTCCAATAGCCCGGGATGGTGACCGTCTGCGACGTCCGGTACCCGTACACAGGCACATTCCGGCAGTTGAACTGTGCGCCGAGGACGGGATCGAAGTCGCACCGCCGGGACGTGCCGGTGCGCACTCGCACGGGAGGCACCAGCGGCTCCACTGTCGTGCGCGGCGGTACCCAAGCGCGATTCGTGCCGGTCTGGACGGTCTCGGTGCCTGTCGGTATCCACACCTTCGAATAGGTCGTGTGGCTGTAGACCTGCCGCGTCCGCCCGGTGTTCACCGTTGTGGTCACCTTGGTCTGGCACACATGGCCGCCGTACTCGCCGCCGACCCTCGTGGCGCCAGCCGGGCACGACGAGGGGCGAAGCGCGGTCTCGGTGCGCTGGGTGAGGCATGTCCCGCTGGCGCTGTCGAGCACCATGCCCCCGCCGCAGCTCAGCACCGGCGCCACCGATGTCTGCGCCGCGGCAGCATCGTCGCTCTCAGTCATCACTGCCAGCGGGAGCGCCGCCCCCAGGACGGCAAGCGTCCACCAAGCCGCGTGCCGCACGCCGCCTCCACGTCCCCCACGAGGCTCGGCCGCCAAGCCACGCGGGTCGCTCATGACGACGCCTCAGCCGGCGATGCTTCGGCCAACGGTGCTGAGGCGGGCCACCAGTAGCGGTCGGTCTGCGGCGGCCAGCCGGCCTGCGGACACGGCGGCATCGGCCGCGGATACGCACGCCCGGCCTCGGTGAGCGGCAGCGAGCCCGGCGGCCACGGCTTCTTGGCCTGTCGCTCAATCGGCCGTGCGAGCGCTTCTTCGATGAGGTCGGGATCCGCAGGGCATCCGAGCACCTGCTCGAGCGACTTGAACGGCGAGAGATACATGCGCTCGTGCCAGCTCGCGCCGGTTTCCCAGATCGTGGCGGAGAGCTCTGTGGTCACTTCAGGCGCGTCCGCCGCTGCCTCGGCCATCGCGCTCCATTGCGCAGGGGTGCAATGCGGCTCTAGCTCAGGCCGCCGCAATTCGCCGTTGACCAATGTGCCGTTGGGAATGCCGGTCTGGCACCAGAACGCCAAGTGCCACCCGTTATCGCGGTGCGCCTGCCACGCCTCGGACTGGGGCACCTCCACCCATTCGCGGACGGCGATCCACTGGTTGCGCACGCCCGAGCCCCAAGCACGCGGCTCGGTCCAATCGACCGTGGCAGCGCGGGTGTCCTTGGCCTCAGCCAGCCACTGCACAGCGCGACCGAAGGCTTCGCTCTCACAGGCGCCCTCGAAAAGTGCATTTCGCAGCACCCGGTAGCTGTGACGCGACCAGGTAAGCCACATGGCCTCCACCTGCGCTGGGTGTTCGGCGCCGGCATCGAGTCGCTCACCTGTCGAGGCATCGATCAGAAACGACTGCCCAGGCTCATGGCAGACAACTGCGAGCGCATGGCCCGCAGAGCTGATGTCGGCGATCCATGCCCGCTCAACAGGCGGCGCGGTGAATTCCAGCCGCAGTCCGCGGGCCCACAGCGACTCCAGCCGCTGGGTGCGGTGGGACGCGGTGTACACGCCGGGGATGATCGTGGCCAGATCGCTGCACGCTTCCCACAGCGTCTCAGGACCAACGCTCAGCACCGCGTGGCCGACCAGCGAGTCTGTGACGGCACCCTGGGCTGCCCGCCGGGTCAGCCACTGCTTGGCCTGGGTAGACCAGTCACCTGGGAACAGCCCGATGTCGGCGTGGCTGTGACCGCCGAGCGCAAGCTCCATCGGCTCACCGGGGCTGTACACGAGCAGCAGGGCCACGTTGTTGACCGTGGTTCCCCATGAGTGCATCGGGCGGCCGCCGGGCGAGCGCATTCCCACGATGAAGGCCGCGATTGCAGCGCCGGCCCGATCGCGTTCGGCTGGGGTATCGCCGACGTCGACACCCAGCACCTCTGCGGTCGGGTGCGGCGGGCACAGTGACACGTGGTCGTAGGCGGCCGACCGATCCTCGGTCAGTCGCGTCTCGTGGCTCAGACCGGCGGTGTCCACGACGAGCTCCCAAGCAGACTCGGTGCCCGCACGCCGCCGCGCAACCCGCGTGCCCTCGGCGAATGCAGCCTGCACAGAAGGCAGATATGGCGGCATCGTGTCCCATCGAGCCCGACGCTCAACGACGAAGCGGCGACCCGCCTGCACGTCGGCATCGAGTTCCGAGTGCGAACCGGACACCTGCTGCGCGTCGGTCTCCGCCGGATCGGGATATGGCGGCCACGGCACCCAGATGCGCCCGCCGTAGATGCTGATCGCAGAGGGCAGATCCGGCGGCTGCTGCGTCGGCAGGTAGACCGGGAAGCTGCCGTCGCCAGAGATGATCCTGCGTGGATCTGTGGCCGATTGCGGCAGCGGCCGTGGATCGGTGGCCGGTTGCGGCTGCAGCGCTTCGGCATCCACCTCGGTGGTGGCAACGCTCGGCGCTGCTGAGATGGATGGGTCGAGATCGACTGGTTCGGGGTCACCCGGGCTGCATGCGGCCCCAAGCACCGCCATCACAGCCGCTGCGGCACGCGCTCGGCGCCCACCCTTCACCCTCGGGCATCGAAACATGACCATCGCACCACTCCTGAGAACTCGCTCCCGCAGCCGCCTCACTTCGTCGGGGCCGTTGCTGGGGAGTCATGGCGAGTTCTAGGCGAGTCGTGTCATGCCATGCCAGTTATTTTCACTTCATTTGAAACAGCACGGGAAACGCCTCGGTCACGACCGCCTGCGTGCGCGAACGCCGATCCGCCGCGGCGGCAGCGGGCCGCCGGCCGGACTCACGACCTGTACATCACGATCTGGCCATCACGTTCTGGCCGTCATGATCTGCTGTGGGCCGCAGCGAGCACGCCGTTCACGAGGGCGCCGCTGCGATCGGTGGCGCCGAGGCGGTGCGCCAGCTCGACGGCTTCATTGATGACCACGGCGGCGGGAGCAGACCCTCGCTCAAGCTCGAAGAGTCCCTGCAGCAGGATCAGACGATCGCAAATGCCAAGGCGCTCGGGCGTCCAGCCCTCAGCCAGCAGCCCGGCCAGCCGCTCGACCAGGGCGTCACGCTGGGAGGCGACGCTGGAGGCCAGCAAGAGTGCAAACGGATCGAGGTCGCTGACTTGCTCGGCAAGCACGTCTGCCAGCTCGCACGACTTCATCTCGGCCTCGTACAGCAGTTCCACCGAGCGCTGGCGCGCCTCCCGGCGGCGAGTCGGCTCGTCGGGAGCGGCGAACGGGTCGGCGGGACGGTTCATGGCAGCGGGCCTCGGCCCCGATCAACGACCCTGCGGCGTCAGCCGCGGGACCGCTCGATGTAGTCGCCGCTGCGGGTGTCGATTCTCAGCCGCTCGCCGGTCTCGATGAACAGGGGAACCTGCACCACCAGCCCGGTGGACATGGTGGCCGGCTTGCGGGCGCCCGACACCCGGTCGCCCTGCACGCCAGGGTCGGTGTCGGCCACCTCCAGCGCCACCGAGGCAGCCAGCTCCACGCCGAGCACCTCGTCGCCGTAGCGCACCACGGTGGCCATCTCGCCTTCCACGAGGAAGTTCGTGGCGCTGCCGGCGGCCGCCCGGCTCACCGGGAGCTGCTCGTAGCTGTCGGTGTCCATGAACACCAAGGAGTCGCCGTCGTCGTAGAGGTACTGCATGTCTCGCTGGTCGATGACGGCGCGTTCCATGCGCTCGCCCGCCCGGAACGTACGCTCCAAGGTGGCACCGGTGCGAACGTTCTTGAGCGTGGTCCGCACGAAAGCGCCGCCCTTGCCGGGCTTGACGTGCTGGAACTCGGTGAGCTGGAACAGCCCGTCGGCGAGATCGAGCGTCATGCCGTTGCGGAAGTCGGCAGTGGAAATGGCCATGTCAACGCCTCGGAGTCAGCCTGGGTGCTTCACAGGTTCGCAGCGGGACGGTACAAGCACAGCTAGCCGTCACGACGGCCTGCCACGATCACCGGTCGCCAGAATCGCCAGTGTCGGCTGCGTCGCCGGTGTCGGGCACGGCGGTGGGGGCCTCGCCAGCCGCCGCCTCAATGGCCAGCGCGACCGCCTGGGGGTAGCCGGCGCCGCCTTGGCCCGCCACCCGGGCGGTCGCCAACGGCTCCACCACCGAGTGGTGCCGCCACGGCTCGCGCTCGCGGGGTTCGGACAGGTGCAGCTCCACGATCGGCCCCTCGAAGGCTGCGAGCGCGTCATGCAGCGACCAGCCGTAGTGGGTGAGGGCGCCGGGGTTCACCACGATCGCCTCGACCCGGCCGATGCCCGCGTGCACGGCATCGACGAGGTCGCCTTCGTGGTTGCTCTGGCAGTGCTCGAGGTCCCAGCCGCACCCGGTGGCGGCCCGGCGAGCGGCCTGTACGTGGTCGAGCAGCGTGTCAGTGCCGTAGATCTCGGGCTGGCGGGTGCCCAGCAGGTTCAAGTTCGGACCCGACAGCAGCAGCACGACGTGGCGAGGCATGGCAGCACTCACATCCGCTCGAGCGCGCTGCGCAGCACGCCGGGGTCGACGCCGGGCACCACTTCGAGGCCCCGGGGGCCGTCAAGCACGAACGTGATGCCGTCGGCGGCCTTCTTGTCGCGGCCGAACAGCTCGATGATCTCGTCGTGGTCGATGCCCGCAGGCAGCGCCGTATCGAGGCCGTAGGACTCCAGCACCCGCTCGTGGGCGGCCACCCGATCGTCATCGATGCGTCCGAGCAGGCGGGCCACCACTGCCGCATACCGCAGCCCGATGGCCACGGCCTCGCCATGGCGCAGATCGAACCGTCCGGCGATTTCGAGCGCGTGACCCAGGGTGTGACCGTAGTTCAGCAACGCCCGCCGGCCGCTCTCGGTCTCATCCGAACCCACCACCTCGGCCTTGATGGCGACGCACGCGGCCACCAGTTCTGCACCTTGCAGTTCTTCGAGCGCTGTGCCGCCCCGCAGCCGTGCCGCCAGCTCGCCTTCTGGCAGCCGACCCGATGACTCGTCCTCGTGTGGCCAACCCCGGCGCAGCCTTGCAAGGCTGCGAAACAGCGGTGAATCGCCATCCACCTGAGGGTTGCCCATCAGATACAGCGTCAGACTCGCTTCCCCTATGAGGTTCGCTGCCTCCGCAGAGCAGCCGATGAAGTGGTACTTGGCTAACTCGCCGTAGCCCGCGCGCATCTCGCGTGCGGGCAGCTTCCCGAGCACCTCGGGGCTGGTATCGCACAGTACCCCGCTCGGCTGCCAGAAAGCGCCGATGAGGTTCTTGCCCTCCGGCAGGTTCACTCCTGTTTTACCGCCGATAGCAGCGTCGATCTGACCCAGCAGCGTCGTCGGGACATGCACTACAGCGACGCCACGGTGGTACACGGCCGCAGCGAAGCCCGCCACGTCGGTGACCACACCGCCGCCGACGCTGACGACGACGTCACGTCTTGTCAGGCCGAAACGGGCGAACTCACGGCACAGACCAATGACTGTCGCCATCTCCTTGGCCTGCTCGCCGTCGGGAATAGCGAACGTCTCGAAAGGGATGCCAGGATCGACAGCAACTCCGATGCCCGCTTGGGTCACCACGGCAGCCCGGCTCGAACCCACCGGGACGACGCTCGCCAATTCGGCACATGCGCCATCGCCCACGAGCACGGGGTAGGCGCGTTCTCGTAGCGGCACCGTCACGATGATGGGCCTCGACATCACGGGCGAGGGTACCGACGCTGCACCGAGCGGCTGTGGGCGGGGGCGTCGGGGCTCAAACGGCGAGACCTGTCGGCGCAGACCACCAAATGGCTGCCAGCGCGCCAGCGATCAGCGACGGTCCGAGAGCAAACCGGTAGTCGGCGCCGCGGCGCAGCACTACCACCCCGACTGCGCCGACGAGCGCTGCTACGGCGAAACCGGCCAGCAGGCCCCACCACACCATCACAAACCCGCCGAGACCGAGGTGCATGCCGAGATATCCGCCCAGCCGCACGTCGCCGTACCCGAGCCCGCCCCGAGCAGCTCGCCAGATGACATGCATCGATCCCCAGCCGAGCGCAGCCCCAATGGCTGCTGCGACGCAGGCACGCTCTAAGCCCGCGAGACCGCCGTCGAGCGCTGCGGCCAAGCACAGCAACAGGACGGCGACGGCCGCACAGGCGCCCAACAAACGCGTCGGGATCAGATGGGTCCGCAGGTCGATACCCGAGATGAGCGCGCCTGCCCAGCCGAATGCGAGCAACGGAGCGAGGTAGGCGCTGTGGTGGAAGCGCAGCGCCAGCGCCGCTGCGGTCACAACGCACCCCGCAATCGCCGAAGCCCCATGCAGGCCGACGCCGAAGCCGCGTTGTGCCCAGCGCATGATCACGACGCCTGCTGCAATCCCGCCGAGTCCGGCTGTCGCAACCGCGACGACATGACCCGCCATCATCGGGCCGTTGTCACAGCGGACGTGTCGCTGCCCGTACACGAGCCGACCCGGCGGCGGGTCCGTCGTTCACTTCGATCAGCGGTCTCGATGCTCATGCTGACGACTCCCCGGTCTCCCGCGGCCACAGGGGCCGCTTGTGGTCCGGGGTGCTACCCGGCGATGCGCAGGCCGACAGCCGCTGCCATCTCGTCGACGGGAGCGTCGTGGCCGGTCCACATACTGAACTGCTCGGCGGCTTGAAACAAGAGCATTCCGGTGCCATTGAGCGTGGTGGCGCCTGCCTGGGCGGCTGCTTCGAGCAGTGGCGTTCGCTCAGGCCGGTAGATGAGATCGACCACGATCTGGCCGCCGCTCAGCAACGCCGGATCGAACGGCAGCGGATCGCCCGCGTTCATGCCGAGCGGCGTGGCGTTCACCACGACATCGGCGTCGCGCACCGCTTCGGCGGGGCCGACCACCGCCGAGCCTGACGGCCCGCCGGACGCCCCGGTTGTTGCGCCGCCCGCTGCCGCACCCAGTGCCGCAGCCGCCGCAGCACCCGCCGCTGCCCCCAATGCGACCGCCCGCTCGGCGGCATGCGGTGATCGATTCACGACGGTCACCGACGCCCCCGCGTCCGCCAGGGCAACAATCACCGCCCGCGCCGCGCCGCCAGCGCCCAGCACGACGGCGTGCAATCCCGTGGGGTCCGCACCTGCTTGGGTGCAAAGCGAGCGCAGGAACCCAGCACCATCGGTATTCTCGCCGATCAGACGGTCGCCGTCGCGGCGCACGCAGTTGACAGCCCCGAGCAGCTCCGCAGCAGGCGACAGCTCGTCACAGGCAGCGGCGGCAGCGTCCTTGTGCGGCATGGTGACCGACAAGCCCTCGATGCCGAGCACTCGCATCGCGCCGAGCGCAGCGGCGGCGCGGCCAGCAGGAATCTCGAACGCCACGTAGGTCCAGTCAAGGCCCAAGCGGGCAAATGCAGCGTTGTGCAGCGCCGGACTCAGCGAGTGGCGTACCGGATCACCGATCACGCCTGCAAGGCGTGTGCTGCCTGTTGGAACGACCATCGGCATATTCTCCCCACCCGATGGCCCGCCCGACATGAGCACACTGCAATCTTATGTGAGCATCTCCCACCGACAGCTACGGTTGATCAGCCGCAGAGCCCCAGCTCCTGGCAGACCGCCTTGTCGCGCTGGAATTCCTCGTCGGTCTCCGAGAACGACAGGGTTCCGTCCGGCGACGTCAGCACGAAGAACATCCACGGCCCGTCCTGCGGATTCAGCGCTGCCTCGAGCGACGCCCTACCCGGTGCGGCAATCGGCGTCGGCGGCAGCCCGACGAGCACCCGGGTGTTGTACGGGGAGTTCACCGCCAGCAGCTCGGCGGTCAGCTCCTGGGTCCCGACGGCGTAGACAACGGTGGCGTCAAGGCCGAGCGACCATCCCCGGGCCAGCCGGTTGTAGATCACCCGCGCCACCTTGGCCCGGTCTTCGGGCAGTTGGGCCTCGCGTTCGATCATGCTGGCCACGATCAACGCCTCGTACGGCGTCAGGCCCACCCGACGCGGGGCTTCGTCGTAACCCAGCTCGGTGAGCACGGCATCGAGCCGGTCGACCATCAGTGCGGCGAGCTGCTCCGCGCTCGTCTGGGAGTCGAAGAAGTACGTGTCGGCGAAGAGCTGGCCTTCGGCGGGATCGATGACTCCGTCGGGCAGCACCGCAGGCACCGGTGCCACCAGCGAGAGGACCGGCCGCGCCCGCACGGCCTCGAGGAAGTCTCTGCCGTTGAAGCTCAGGCCGGCGACCTCGTCGAGCAGCGCGGCCATCTGCGCCACGGTCAGGCCCTCGGGAATCGTGAGCGGTTGCTGAGCGGCCTGCGCGACACGGCTCGGCCCGGCCTCGAGCACGGCCATGGTCTCCCACACCGATGAGTTCGACTGGAACGTGTACTCGCCGGCCTGGAACGCCGGGCCGCCCTTGAACCTCACGTACCACTCGTAGGCCCGTGAGCTGGGAACGACGCTGTGCTCTGCGAGCAGGTCGGAGATGCTCGCCGTGCTCGATCCGGGCGGCAGCGTCAGCACGATCTCGCCGGCGGGATCGCCGGGCGGGTCGAGCTGTTCGGCCACCCAGCGGTAGCCGCGGCTGCCCACCATCCAAGCGACGATGCCGAGCACGACCAGGAACAGCAGCGCTCCGGCTGTGCCCAGACCGCGCCGTGTGCTCACCACCTCGTAGTCGACGCCCCGGCGACCCCCGACCGGCGGCGGATGCTCCGCGCCGACCTCAGGCGCCGGCTGCGATCCCGGCGTCCTCGCCTCCGCCGATCGTCGCGCCCGCTCCGGTGATGAAGCCGCGCCGGTTTCCGCGCCGACGTCCGGACCCGGCGCGAGGCCCGGCTCAGCACCCGGCGAGGAGCCCTGCGGCGCCAGGCCGACCATGCCGACGAGCCGTCCCGCCAGCCGTCTCACCGCCGGCGGCGTTCTCAACGCAGTTGCACGGCCGCTGTCGGCAGTCGTGCCGCTGGGCTCGTCACCGCCACGGGGAGCTTCGGTGCGGCCGTCAGTCACGTGCGTCGAGCCACGACTGCAAGATGACGGCGGCCGCCACCTTGTCGACGACCTTGCGACGGGCAGGGCCGCGCACGCCCTGGTCGGCAAGGATGCGCTCCGCCGTCACCGTCGTATAGCGCTCATCATGCAAGACCACCGGCACATCGAGGGCTGCTGCGATCTCACCGGCCTCGGCCCGTGCGGCGGCGGCGGACGGTCCCTCGCTGCCGTCAAGCGAGGTCGGCAGACCGATGACGACCACCTCCGCAGCCACCTCAGCGACCATACCTGCGAGCGCTTCGTGGTCACGGGCACGCGTGCCGCTGCGCTCGAGGACTTCATAGGGCACTGCCACCGCAGCGTCCGCAGGTGCGAAGGCCACACCAATGCGCACCGAGCCCAGATCGACGCCGATCGCCCGCATCATGGGGCCCGGCACGGCTGGCCTGTCGAGTCCGGGGATGCGGTGCGCCTCACGCCCCGAGTGCCGCCACTCGGGCCTGGGCAAGGGCGTCGCCGATGCCGTCGGGGTTGCGGCCGCCCGCCACGACGAGCGGCGGGTCGCCCTTGGCGCCGAAACCGCCGCCGACCGTGCGGGCGGCGTCACGCAACAGGTCGCCTGCAGACAGATCGCCGGCCGGGTCCACCGCTGCGACCAAGGCCACTCCCCCGGCTGCGGGCGCGGAGGCCAGCACGACAGCACGGATGCCTTGGCGGTCGCGCACCGACACAGCCAGATCCCTCAGCGAGTCGCGTTCGAGGTCGCCGAGGTCGGCAATGACGACGCCGTCGTCGGCTGCGGCTGCCAATTCGTCGGCCCTCGACGACGCCATCGCACGTTGCAGGTCACGGACCTGCCGGCGCAGCTCCTTGGTCTCGTCGAGGCGCCGCTGCACGGCGGACGCAATCTCGTCGGGCTGCGCGTTCAGCATCTCGGCCAGCGAGTCCAGGGTGTCCTCGGCGTCGGCGAGCCGATCGACGGTCGCAAGGCCCGTGATTGCTTCGATGCGGCGCATGTTCGAGCCGATGCTCGACTCGGACGCGATGCGCAGGTGACCGATGTCGCCCAGCGCGGCCACATGGGTGCCGCCGCAGAGCTCCACCGAATGCTCTCCGGCTTCGAGCACCCGCACGATGTCGCCGTACTTGTCGCCGAAGAACGCAATGGCGCCGATGGCCTGCGCATGGCTCATCGACGTCTCGTAGTGGCGGCAGCGGCCGTTGGCGATGATCTCGGCGTTGGCTACCTGCTCGATCTCGCGCAGCTGATCGCGGCTGACGCCCTCGTAATGGCTGAAGTCGAATCGCAGGCGATCAGGTGACACCAGCGAGCCTGCCTGCTTGACGTGGTCGCCCAGAACCTCTCGCAGCGCCCAGTGCAAGACGTGGGTGCCCGTGTGGTTGCGCCGTATCGCCGCCCGCCGTTCGTCGTCGATCTCTGCGGTCACCAGCGATCCGGCGTCGACGCCCTCGCCGACGACACGCCCGACGTGGCGGTGCAGGCCGGCGAGCGCATAGGTGCAGTCGCGCACCTCGATGCCGCCGTCAGCGCCGGTGATGGTGCCGATGTCGCCGATCTGCCCGCCGCTCTCGGCGTAGAACGGCGTGCGGTCCAGGAACACTTCGACGAGACGGTCGCCGTCGTGCGCATCGGTGCCGTGTTCGTCGCCTTGGGGCAGCTCGAACACCGCAAGCACCCGGGCATCGGGCACCGTCGCGTTGTCTCGCACGAAATGGGTGGCGCCGAATTGCGCCAGGATTTCCCGGTAGCGCCCGTCTGCGAACGTCGGGCCGCCTGCCCGTCCCGCACGGGCTCGTGCCCGCTGCTTATCCATGGCGGCTTCAAAACCCTCGCGGTCGAGGCGCAGGCCCCTTTCGGCCAGGATCTCTTCGGTCACCTCCACCGGGAAGCCATGCGTGTCATGCAGCAAGAAGGCCGTCTCGCCCTCAAGCACGGCCTTGGCCACATCGCCCGAGTCCAGACCGGTCGTCGCCTCGTCGAGAATCTTCACGCCGGCGGCGAGCGTGGTGCGGAAGCGCTCCTCCTCGCGGGCCACGACGTCGGCGATGAACTGCCGGTTCTTTACCAGGTCGGTGTAGTGGCCGCCCATCACGTCCACCACGATCTCGACCAGGCGAGGCATCACGACATCGGTGACACCGAGCACCCAGGCGTGGCGCACGGCCCGGCGGATGATGCGCCGCAGCACGTAGCCGCGGTCTTCGTTGGAGGGGAAGACGCCGTCGGAGATGAGCATCGCCGTCGTGCGGGCGTGGTCGGCGAAGATGCGCATGGAGACATCGGTCTCGGGATCAGCGCCGTAGGTCTTGCCGCAGATGCGCTCGGCCTCGGCGAGCAGCGGCGCGAACAGGTCGATGTCCCACGCTGCGGGCACGCCCTGCAGCACCGCCAGGATCCGCTCGAGGCCCGCACCCGTGTCGATGCCGGGGGCTTCCAGCGGCGTCAGCTCGCCGGTGCCGTCGGCGGCGAACTGCATGAACACAAGATTCCAGATCTCCACGAAGCGGTCTTCGCCACCGTGTGCAGGGCCGCCGTCGGCGCCATGTTCGGACCCGATGTCGTAGAAGATCTCGCTGCAGGGCCCGCACGGTCCGACGTCGCCTGCCGCCCACCAGTTGTCCTTGTCGAGCCGCTGGATGCGCTCGGGCGGAACACCGACGGCGCTCTGCCAGATCTTTGCGGCCTCGTCGTCGCTGACGTGCACGGTCACCCAGAGCTTGTCGCGTTCCAGGCCGAGCACGTCGGTGACGAACTCCCACGCCCAACCGATGGCTTCGGCCTTGAAGTAGTCGCCGAAGCTGAAGTTGCCCATCATCTCGAAGAACGTGAAGTGCCGGTTGGTGCGGCCGATGTCGTCGAGATCGTTGTGCTTGCCGCCTGCCCGGACGCACTTTTGGATGGTGACCATGCGGCGCGTCGGCGGCACCTCCTCGCCGAGGAAGTACGGCATGAACGGCACCATCCCGGCCACCGTGAACAGCAGCGACGGCTCGTGGGGAATCAGGCTCGCAGAGGCGCGGACTTCGTGACCCCGCTCCGACCAGAACGAGCTGAAGGCTTCACGCAGTTCCTCGGCGCGCATTCCCAGAGGATACCGAGGAGCCTTCGCGGCCTCCGTGGCTCAGGCGGCTTCGCGGCGTTGGCAGCACTCCTGCTTCCCCGACTGGCGTTCGGGAACAAAATATACTGAAATAAATGGAAGTATCCCCCTATGGTGGGTCGGGTGCGGATACATCGATCAGCGCTGCGCCACGGCATCGCGGCCTCGGAGATCAAGCACGCATGGGAATTCGGGGTTGGCGATCTATCCGTGGATGCCGGACACGATCCCCCGAAACGGCTCCGCATCAGCCCCGACCATGCCGGCAACTTCTTGGAGTTGGTATATCTTGAAGCCGACGACAACCCCGCTGACGAACCCATTGTCATCCACGCTATGGCGCTGACTGGTCGCCTTCGAGTCCATCTGAAGAAGCTGAGATTATGAGCGAAGCTGACGAGATCACGATCATCGACGACGAGAACACCGAGAAGTGGACGCGCTGGTCGGAGGAGTTCGCGAGACGCGAGTTCACCGACGAGGAACTCGACCGCATGCTCTCGACTTGGCGCCCGCTGCCAAGGCCCGCGACGGCCGACCGGGCGTAACAGCCCCGAGGCATCGCGACTCGTCAGGGCGGCACTGATCGAGCCGCGGCGTCGGCACCGCCCGCCGAATTCAACGAGGTCAGCTCAGGCGGCTTCGCGGCGTTGGCGGCGTTCGGCCCAGCGGCGCTCTCGCTCGTCTCGTAGTCGCTGTTCGGCGTCGCGCATCTGCCGCCTGCCGTCCTCCCACGCGCCCTCCAAGCGCTGACGCCGCTCCTGCCAAGCGTCGGTCGCGTCGCGTCGCATCCGGCGCGCCGAACCGAGCACCGTCGCGGTGCCCCGAACTGGTGCGTAACGGTCGAGGAGATATCGCAGCCGCCGCTGCGCCCACAGCGAGGCACCCACGCCCAGTCCGGCGCCCAAGGTCAGCCAGCGCAACCGCTTCAGCATGTCAACGCTCCCTGTGGTCGCGGCCTGCGGATGCGATCGCAGAGCCGGCAGACGTGTCCTGGCCGCCGCGAGCATTCTCGCGCCCCTCGTCAGCGGCCTTGCCCCGCAGCGCTGCGACTGCCGAGCGAACTTTGTCGACCGGCACTCCGGCAACGCGCGCAGCGGCACCCCCGGCAGCGTCGGCCATCCCTGCGACCTTCTGTGCAATGTTCAGCAGGTCCCGCAGGCGGCTGATCTCAGCCTGAGCCATCTCGGCAGTGTCCGCCAGCTGGCTCAGCGCCGGGCCGACTTTGGCGTCGAAGTCGGCGAGCTTGCGCCGGAACTCCCGCATCAATGCGAACGCTTGGGTCAGCACGACGATCAGCGCCGCCAACGCGACCACCACGCAGACCGTCACCACCACGGCTGCGAGATCGCTGCTGCTCATGGGTGACCCCAGAGATGCTCTGGCATTGCCGTCACCGTCCCCTTCGTCTGTCGCCCGCAGATGCCCCGTCCCAGACTCCCATCATTCGTCTCCTGACTCATCGACGGCGGCCAGCGTGAGACCCAGCTCGTCGAGCTGTACCGCTGAGATGGCAGACGGGGCGTTGGTGAGCGGGTCGGCGCCGGACTGGCTCTTGGGGAACGCGATCACCTCGCGGATGTTCTCCTCGCCGCACAGCAGCGCCGCCAGACGGTCGATGCCGAACGCGAAGCCGGCATGGGGCGGAGCGCCGTAGCGGAATGCATCGAGCAGGAAGCCGAAACGCTCCTGCGCCGTGGCCGGCTCGATGCCCAGCAGATCGAAGATCTGCTGCTGGATGTCGCCCCGATGGATCCGCACGCTGCCCGAGCCGAGCTCCCAGCCGTTCAGCACCAGGTCGTAGGCCTGCGATCGCACGCCCAGCAGCGTGTCGGCATCGAACCCCCCGCCCGAGGCCATGCGCTGCGAGGCCGCGGCGACAGCGTCGAGATCGTCGACGTGAGGCATCGTGAAGGGATGGTGTGCGGGAACGGGGAGCCCGTCGGCGTTCACATCCTCGAACAGCGGGAAGTCGACCACCCACAAGAAGTGCAAGCCGCCCTCGTTGACTGGCGGGCGGCCCAGCTCCAGCCGCAGCAGGCCGAGCACACCGCTGGCCCTGCGCCAGGTGTCGGCCACCAAGTAGCACATGTCGCCGGCCTCGGCCCCGAGGCGCTCCAGCACGCCGTCGATCTCGGCGTCGGACATGAACTTCGCCACCGGCGAGGTGACCGCCAGCCGGCCGCCTGCCGCGCTGCGGGCGCCTTCGGCCAGCGGCTCGCCGGCGCTGACGCGCATCCACACGAGACCCTTGGCACCCCATCGCTGGCACTGCTTGGTGAGATCGTCGACCGCGTTGCGGCTGATGTCGCCGCCGCCGGGCACCCGGATACCCCGCACCGCAGGCGCCTTGAAGGCGTTGAAGCCGGTCTCGGCGAACAGGTCGCTGAGCTCGACCAGCTTGAGCCCGAATCGCAGGTCGGGCTTGTCGGATCCGTAGCGGTCGATCGCCTCGTGCCAAGTGATCTCATCCATCGCCGCAGGGCGCACGCCGGTGATCTCTTCGGCCGCTTCGGCCACTGCTTCGCTGATCACGGCCCGCACCTCGGCGCCGGTGGCGAAGCTCATCTCCAAGTCGAGCTGGGTGAACTCGAACTGCCGATCGGCCCGCAGGTCCTCGTCTCGCAGGCAGCGCGCAATCTGGTAGTAGCGGTCGATGCCGCCCACCATGCAGAGCTGCTTGAACAACTGGGGGCTCTGCGGCAATGCGTAGAAGCGACCCTGATGCAGCCGGCTGGGCACCACGAAGTCGCGGGCGCCTTCGGGGGTGGAGGCCACGAGCGTGGGCGTCTCGACCTCGATGAACTCCGCAGCCTCCATCGAGCGGCGGATCGCTGCGTTCACCCGTGCCCGCTTGACCAGGTTCGAGTGCATGCGAGGGTTTCGCAGGTCGAGGTAGCGATGGCGGATGCGCAGCATCTCGTCGACCTCGGTGCGGCCGTCGATCTGGAACGGCGGCGGCTCCGAGCGAGAGAGCACCTCGACGCTTGCATCGCCGATCTCGATCTCGCCGGTGGCCAGATCGGCGTTGGCGGTGTCTTCGGGTCGTTCGCGCACGGTGCCCGTCACCGACAGCACGTACTCCGAGCGCAGGTCGTGCGCGTGATCCACCACGCATTGCACGATGCCGGTGCGGTCACGCAAGTCGACGAAGGCGAGATGCTCGCCATGTTCACGCCGCCGGGAGACCCAGCCGCACACGGTGATTTCCCGGCCGATGTCGGCGCGGCTCAGCCGCCCGCAGTAGTCGGTTCGCATCAGGGTGTTCACTCGGTCAGTCCTTCGGGGTTCAAGCTGGGCTTGAGGTGTCATCAGAGGCCGGCACTGGGGTATTTGGCGCTGGGGTATTCAGCGCTGGGGCGTTCAACGCGTCGAACGTGGCTCGCAGTGTGCTCAGCAGTTCAGACCGCGGCACGGCCTGCTGCGCCATGTCGGCGTCGCCGCCGTCAGGGCGCCGCAGCGGCCGGACGGTGACGGTGCCGGCATCGATTTCGTCGGTTCCCACGATGAGCGCGATCTCTGCACCCGAGCGGTTCGCGGCGCGCATCTGCGCCCGTATCGACCGGTCGTCGAAGGCGCGGTCGGCCCGGATGCCGACCGAGCGCAGCTCGTGGGTGAGATCGCGTGCAGCGGTGCCGCCCGCCGTGTCGACCACCCACACTTCCGCCCGTTGCGTCGGCACGTCGAACACGCCCTCGGCATCGCAGGCCAGCAGCAGACGCTCGATGCCCAGCGCGAAGCCGATGCCGGGCGTCGGCGGCCCGCCGAGCGCCTCCACCAGCCCGTTGTAGCGACCACCGCCGCAGATCGTGTCCTGGGCAGCATCCAAGCTCGCGGCACGGAACTCGAACGTGGTGCGTGTGTAGTAGTCGAGCCCGCGCACCAGCTTGGGCTCCACGGCGTGCTCGATCCCGAGCGCGTCCAGGCCCTCACGCACCCGCTCGAAGTGGACCGCCGTGTCCGCAGAGAGATAGTCGGTGATCTGCGGGGCTTCGGCGGCGACTGCAGCGGTGGCGGCACGCTTGGAATCCAGGATGCGCAGCGGGTGGCGCTCGATCTTGTCCCGATCCGCCGGGTCGACGTCGCCGGCCCGCTGTTGCAGGTAGGCGCTGAGCGCGTCGTTGTATGCGGCGCGAGTGTCGGCGTCGCCCATCGAATTCACCAGCAGCGGCACCCGCCGCAGCCCGATCGCCCTGAAGAACTCCGCAGCCAGGGCGATGATCTCGACATCGGCGTCAGGGTCGTCGGTGCCGAGCGTTTCGGCCCCGATCTGGTGGAACTGGCGGTAACGGCCGGCCTGGGGCGCTTCGTAGCGGAAGAACGGCCCCTGATACCAGACCTTCCACGGCGTGGTGGGGCGGTGCTGCGCGAAGGCACGGCACACCGACGCCGTGCACTCGGGTCGCAGCGCCAGGTGGCGGTCGCTGCGATCGAAGAACTCGTACATCTCCTTGCCGACCACGTCGGTGCCCTCCCCGATGCGGGCGAAGACACCGATGTCCTCGAAGATCGGCGTCTGCAAGTAACCGAACCCAGCACGGTCCGCCGCGGCGATGAACGTGCCCAGCAGCGCCACCCAGCGGCCCGATTCAGGCGGTGCCAAGTCGTGCGTCCCGATGGGCGTGCGGAACGACTTCGGGGCCGCCGCATCGCCGCCGTCAGGAGGGCTGGCTGGCGTCGAAGGCATAGCGGACATGACCAGCGAAGGCTACGGCCCTGCCGCCGTGGGTCCTAGCTGTCGCGAGCCTTCAGTACTCGGTGCGGGCGAGGCCTTCGATCGTGCGGTAGGCGTCGAACACGCCTGGCACTTCGCGCAATGCGGCCAGGAGCTGGTCGAGCAGGATCGGATCGCCGACCTCGACCTCGAACTGCATCACCGCTACTTGATCGTCGCCCACGAACGTGTCGCAGCTCGCAATCGACAGGCCGTGACGGCCCGACACGATCTGCACCACGTCGAGCAGCAGGCGGTTGCGGTCCAGGCCGCGGACCTCGAGCGCTGCGGCGTATTCGCCCGCCCAGCTCTCGTCCCACTCCACCTCGACCTGTCGGGCATTGGACGATGTCGCCAATTCGCCCGCGTTGGCGCAGTCGGCACGGTGGACCGAGAGGCCACGCCCGCTGGTCGCGAACCCCAAGACCTCGTCGCCGCGCACCGGGCTGCAGCAACGGGCCAGCCGCACCAGCGCGTCGTCGTGGCCGTCGACGTGCACGCCCGCGGAGCGGCGGCGGCGTGAGCCCCGCTGACGGGCAGGACGGGCCGGGAGCTGCGCGCCGTCGCCCTCGCCTCGCAGGTTGCTGACCAGTCGCTTGGCCACCGAGTGGGCCCCCACGTCGCCCTTGCCAACCGCTTCGAACAGCGTTTCGAGGTCGGCCCGACTGAACTGCTGCGCCACGGCGCTCATCTCGTCGCCGTCGATGACCAGCGAAGCCTTGAGCCCTTCTGAGCGCAGCTCGTCGGAGACCGCCTCCCGCCCCGCAGCCACCCATTCGGACCGGTCAGAACGGGCGAACCAGCGACGGATGCTGTAACGGGCCCGCGGCGTGACAGCGACCTCGAGCCAGTCACGCGACGGCCGAGTGCCGGGATCGTCGGAGGTGAACGCCTCGACGGTGTCGCCCGAGCGCAATGGCCGATCCAGCGGCACCAGCCGGCCGTCGATTTTGGCGCCGATGAGCGAGTCGCCGATATCGGTGTGGATGGCGTATGCGAAGTCGATGGGCGTGGCGCCGGTCGGCAGCGTCACCACGTCGCCCTTGGGCGTGAACACGTACACCTCGCCGTGACCGAGGTCGCTGGCAATGGTGCGCATGAACTCGGCCGGGTCGTCAGATTCGGCCTGCCATTCGACCAGCCGGCTCAGCCACGGCATGTCGGCCTCGGCGGCTGCGCTGGGGTGCCGCTCGGACTTGCTGCCCTTGCTGCCGCTGCCGTTGCGCTCGGCCTTGTAGCGCCAATGGGCCGCCACCCCGAACTCGGCTCGCTGGTGCATCTCCTCGGTGCGGATCTGCACTTCGACAGCCGTGCCCGACGGGCCGACCACGGTCGTGTGCAGCGACTGGTACAGATTGAACTTGGGCATCGCGATGTAGTCCTTGAACCGGCCGGTCACCGGCTTCCACGTCGCGTGAATGGAGCCCAGGGCGGCGTAGGCATCACGGATGGTCGGCACCACGACCCGGATGCCCACCAGGTCGAAGATCTCGTCGAACGAGCGGTTCTTGATGACCATCTTCTCGTAGACGCTCCAGTGGTGCTTCTTGCGCCCGGTCACCGTGGCCTCGATCTTCATGCGGCCAAGCTGGGAGCGGACCTCTTCCAGCACCCGGTCCACGTAGCGCTCCTGTTCGGGAGTGCGATCGGCGAGCATCCGGTCGATCTCGGCGTAACGCTTCGGGTACAGCGCGGCGAAGGCCAGATCCTCGAGCTCGTCGCGCACCTGCTGCATGCCCAGCCTGTTGGCGAGCGGGGCGTAGATGTCGAGGGTCTCGCGGGCCACATCGGCCTGCTTGGTGGCACCGAGCGCCCCGATCGTGCGCATGTTGTGCAGCCGGTCCGACAGCTTGATCATCAGCACTCGGGGATCGTTCGCGATCGCTACGAGCATCTTGCGCAGCGTGGCAGCCTGCTGTGCCTGCTTGGAGGCGAACCGCACCCGGTCGAGCTTGGTGACCCCGTCCACAATGGCCGCGACCTCGGGGCCGAAGTCGTCGGCCAGCCCAACCAGCTCGACGCTGGTGTCCTCGACTGCGTCATGCAGCAGCGCTGCGGCAATCGAGGTGTCGTCGAGACCGAGATCGGCCACAACGCCCGCCACTGCCACGGGATGGGTGATGTACGCCTCGCCGGTCTTTCGGCGTTGGCCTTCGTGCGCTTCTGCGGCTGCTTCATAGGCCCGGATGACCAGTTCGGGCGACCGCCTCGGCCAGCGCTGGCGGTAGCGCTCGACCACCGGCGAGATGTCGGCCGCGACCGTGTTCGCGATGCGCCGCCACGGCAGAACGCGCGACACCGCAGGCATGGCCCTAGCCAAGCTGACCCAGGTGGTGTTCGACCCGAGCAGGGTCGAACCGGCGGGAACTCACGCTCTCATTCTGCCGTGCCCGACATGAACGCCGTTGACAACGCTCGTACAACCGACCAGATCGCAGCGTCCGTGAGCATGAAGACGTGGGGAACGAGCCAGACCACGGCCTCACCGTCTTGGAGCGGCAGTCCCGCACGAGCCGGAACTGATGCGGTCGCAGGTGCTACTGGCAGCCTATGCCGTCGCCGTCACGGTCGAGCCGGTACGGGTCATCGCCTGCGTCGATCAGATAAACGGGCCGCTGATCGCGGCTCAGATCGCCGCAGTTGAGCGCGTCACCGGCACGGTGCGGAATGCAGGGCTCGTAGGCAGGGTGGCACCTGCCTGTCGCCGGCAATGCGGTCTCCGTCGGCGCTCGTGCCGTAGACGCCCGAACAACGAGCGCTGGCGCGGGGGCAGAGAAGGTGAAATCGGCACCGGCGCACTGGCCGAGTTGCACATCGAGTGATGCTTGTTCATCAGCATCCACCGCAAGATCCCAGCGGGTCTTGACGGCGATCCAGTCGACTGCGTACTGGCAGCGATACGACGAACTCGGCGGCCACCATTCGGCAGGGTCTCGTGCACCCTTGCTGCGATTGGTCGCCGCACTCACCGCAATCAGCGAGCGCGGGTCCGCGCTGTCGTTGGCGAAGCGAGTCCACGTTTCGGCTGCCCACTCGTGCCCGCCAGACTCCCACGCCTCCGCCAGCGGCACGAGATGGTCGATGTCCAACTCAGACGACGCAGCCACGACCGATGCGTCATACGCAGAGAGCCACGTGCCGTTCGCCAGTTGTTCCTCGGCAAGCACATGGTCTCTCGTCGATTGGCCTGCGCTGTACAGCCATCCGGCAAAGACTGCATCGCGTCGGTAGCCGCCACGGCGCTCTGCTTCGACGCGCAGCCGCTCGAAGAGGCCGATGACGCTGCGACGCCGCTCGAGATCGGCCGCCTCGGCTTGCGGGTCGCGAACCGACGCTTCGGGGAATGTTGCGTCAGGGAATTCCGCTCGGTCTATCTCCGCATCTCCGCGAGCCGACGACGACTCGTCGGTGGACGTCAGCGGTGGCGAAGCCTGGCTGGTGCCACCCCGCGCAGCGTCAGCTCCGGCAGTCTGCGGGGTCGCTGACGGCACCAAAGCGTGAGCCGCGCCTGTGCCTTCGCTCGACAGCGGCGCCAACGGCTCGGCTGCAGCGGTGCCACCGCTCGCGGCCGTCGCGGCTACTGGCTTCGGAGCCGGGGCCGCCGTGGCGGTGACGTCGTTGGCAGGCTCGACGCCAATCCCGCAAGCGCCAGCCAGCACTGCACACACGAAGACCAGAGCGCGGCGCCCGCGATTCCGTCTCACAGCGGCAACGATCGGCTCAAGCGCCACTGCGGCAGAGAGTAACTCCGCAGTTCCCGGCGGCAGGCTTCAATGAGATCCCGTCGCGCCCACCGCTCCGAGGTCTCGCGCTCCCCGACGCCCAGCCCCACCCAGACCGCCGGCCGTCTCCGTCCAGCCCCCGACCACATCCGATGAACACCACCACGACCGGATACACAAGAACTCGACAGTCCCTGTCGCAGGGACCCCCAAGATCTCTGCAATTCGTACGGAGATTCCCCTGCAATGTGTACTCTACAAGACCTGCAATCTGTCAGGTAATAGTCCTGCAATCTGTTCGATACAGCGTGACGCCAGTTACACTGCGGCGATGATCGCTCACCAAGGCGAGCCGTCGCCGCTGATGCCGCAGGGGTACTTGCCGCGGGTCACCGACACGGTGATGGCCCAGGCGCTCGTTGCGGCGCCCATCGTGGTCGTCGAAGGCGCCAGAGGCACGGGCAAGTCGTGGACCGGCCTGCGTCATGCACACAGCCAAGTTCGGCTCGACAGCGATCCGGGTGCCCCCGAAGCTGCGTTGTTGCGGCCCAATAGCGTGCTGGAGGGAGCCAAGCCGCGACTGATCGATGAGTGGCAACTGGCGCCGAGCCTCTGGAACTTCGCCCGACATGCCGTCGACGCTGAGCCCGGGTCGGGCCAATTCATTTTCGCAGGCTCGGCTCATCCCCCCGATGACCGGACGCGCCACTCCGGCGCTGGCCGGGTGATGCGAGTCCGGATGCGCCCGATGTCCCTGGCGGAATCAGGCGAGTCCACAGCGCAGGTATCGCTGGCTTCGATGCTCGGGGGCCACGATTGCTCGGGCGCGTCGCCCGGCGCCACCATCGAAGACGTCGTCGAGGCGCTTTGTCGAGGAGGCTGGCCCCGTCACGTCGATATGCCGGTGGCAAGCGCTCAAGCGCTGTGTCGCGCCTATCTCGCAGAAGTCGCCCGAGCGGACATTCCCCGGTTGGGCCGCAGGCTGCACCGTCCTGAACCGGTACTCAGACTGCTGGAATCGCTGAGCCGCAACATTGCCACGACAGCGGCGGCAACCACACTGTCCGGGGACATCGCAGGCGACGGGTCGCCGTCGAGGGCCGCTGTGGCCGCGTACCTGGAGGCACTGCGGCGAGTATTCGTGGTGGAAGACCTGCCCGCGTGGGCAGTGCACCTGCGATCTCGGGCACGACTGCGGCGATCACCCAAGCGCCACCTTGCCGATCCGTCGTTGGCAGCGGCCACCTTGCGCGCGGGCCCAGAGCGTCTATGGCGCGACACTGGCTATCTGGGTCAGGCCTTCGAGTCGCTGGTCGTGCGCGACCTACGCATCTACGCCGAGGCCAACGACGCCACGGTTCACCACTACCAGGACAGCAACGGCCACGAATTGGACGCAGTCGTCATTCATGGCGACGGCAGGTGGCTGGCCGTGGAAGTCAAGCTGGGCTCGGGAGAACGGCTGGACGAAGCTGCGGCGACGCTGAATCGTGCATGCGAGCAGATCGACGTATCTAAGGCAGGTGAGCCAGCGAAGAGGCTCGTGATCACCGCCGCGGGATACGGCTACGAACGCCCCGACGGCGTCACGGTGGTGCCAATCACAGCCCTCGGCCCCTGAACCTCAGCCGTCCGGGCGCGCGTATGGAGCACGGCGACGGCGGCGAGTGCGCTAGCGGCGGCGGCCCTTCTTGCGGGGGCGCGGCGGGGCGCTGCGGGTGTAGTTCTCTGCGGCGAGCGCCTGGGTGGCGGCTTCCATCGAATCGAGGCGGCCGGCGGCATCGGCTGCGACCTGCGCAGCAGCCCAGCCCGGCTCGTAGCCCTTCAGCCACGCGACCGTCGGCATCGCCACGAAGATCGAGCTGTATGAACCCACGAGCAGGCCGATCAGCAGTGCGGTGGCGAACTCCGCCAGGGTGCCGGCGCCGAGGAACCCGGCGCCCACGACCAGCAACGACAACACCGGCAGCACCGAGGTGATCGATGTATTCACCGATCGCGTCAGCACCTGGTTGAGCGACACGTTCGCGAGCGCGTGGTACGTGAAGTGGCTGCGCGCCGGCAAGGACCGCTCATTCGATTTGACACGGTCGAACACAACGATCGTGTCGTAGAGCGAGTAGCCCATGATCGTGAGGAACGCCACCACCGTCGCCGGCGTCACTTCGAACCCGAACAGCGCATAGGCACCGACGGTCAGCACGATGTCGTGACCCACCGCAATCAGCGCACCGACTGACATTTTCCACTCGAAGCGGAACCACAAGTACAGCGCGATCAGCACGAAGAACACCACGAGCGCCCGGCGTGCCTTGCCGGCGACCTCGTCGCCGAAAGACGGGCTGACCTGGCGAGTCGACAGGCTCTCCACGTCGACGCCGACGGCATCGGCCAGCGCTGTGGCAACCGCAGCGCTGTCGGCGTCAGGGCCCAGCACGCCGCGCACCCGGAAGATGTCGGGCGCGCCGGTCACCACCACGAACTGCACACGCGCATCGGGCACCCCGGCCGCCGCGGCCACAGCGGCCACGACGTCGGTCGTCACGTCGTCGCCGGAGCTGCTGGCTGACGTCTCGGATTCGCCGGCCGCTCTATCGTTCCCAGCCGCGCCGTCGGTTGCCGCGTCCTCGCCGGCCGCGGCCTCCGACCCGTTATCGAGGCCCTCGGCGGCCGACGACGCGGGAATCTCCCACACCGAGCCGCCTTCGAACTCGATGCCGAGGTTCAGACCCCGCACGACCAGCGCCACCACGCAGATGAGCACCGCCAACGCCGAGCCGATGAGCACTTTGCGTGACACACGCAAGATGTCCCAGCTGTTCTCGCCTCGGTAGAAGCTGCGCAGCGTTGCGATCACGATGTGCCTCCCGCGGGCGCGGCGGCCGCACCTGGCGCGGCAGTCGCAGCGACATCGTCGCCCTCCGACGGCAGCACGCCCAAGCGCCGAGGCTGCTCTCTCACCAGCCGCCGGGCGACGAACACCACCAGCGGCCTCATGAAGAAGTACGACACCGCCAAGTCGATCAGCGTTGCCAGCCCGAGATACAGGGCGAAGCCGCGGACGGTGCCACTGGTGAGCTGGTACAGCACGCCCGCACCGATGAGCGACGCCAAGTCAGCCCAGACAATGGTTGCGAACGCGCCCTTGAAGCTGGCATCGGCCGCCGAGCGAACCGCCCGACCACGCCGCACCTCTTCTTTGATCCGCTCGTAATAGACAATGTTCGAGTCGACCTGCACACCGATCGACACGATGATGCCGGTGGTGCCGGCCAGCGTCAGCGCCAGGCCCCGGCTCTCGCCGAGCCAGCTGATGAGCGACCACAGGATCGAACCGCTGATGGCCAAGCTGGCCACGGCCACGATGCCGAGCAGCCGGTAATAGAACAGCATGTACAGGCCGACGAGGATCAGCCCGACGATGCCGGCGATCACGCCCGCACGCAGCGTGCCCTCGCCGAGGGTGGCCGACACGGTCCGCACGTCGTCCTGCTCGAATTCGACAGGCAGCGCACCGAAGCGCAGCGCGACGGCGAGGTCGCGCGCACCTTGCTCGTCGAAGGTGCCCGAGATGACCGCAGTGCCCCCGAACTCTGTGGCACGGATGACGGGGGCCGACTCGACGACGCCGTCGAGCACGATCGCCACCTGCTGGCCGAAGTACCTGGCGGCGATCTCGTCGAAGCCGACCGCTCCCTCGTCTGTGAGATCTACGTTGACGACCCACTCGTTGTTGAACGTCGCCGCTGCCTCGGCGACTGCCTCGCCGGTGAGCTCAGCCGGGCCGAGCACGTAACCGGTCAGCCCGCCGCGGTCGCCGATCACGACGGCATGATCGGCGATGTCGTCCTCGGCAGAGGTGAAGTCGAGCCGCTCTTCGACTTCGATCTCGACCGGGTCGTCAGCGGTCGATTCGGCGGCTTCGGGCTCGATGATCTCGGGTGGTTCTAGGGTCTCGGGCGGCCCGCCCGCCTGATCGGCGGGGGAATCGCCCAATGAGTCGCTGGCAGCCTCGCTGGCGGACGCAGACTCAGTATCTGTGTCGGAGTCGGTTGCAGCTTCGACGGCCCCGTCGACTGCGCCGATCGAGCCGTTGTACGCGTCGGCGAAGTCCAGCGCCGAGCGGAACTCGGCCTCATCGAAAGCACTGAACGTCAGCAGCACGGGACGGAAGCGCAGTTCGGCCGTCTGCCCGACCAAGTCGACGGCACGCTGCTTGTCCTTGACGCCAGGGAGCTGTACGACGACTTGCTCGCCTTGACGTGTGATGTCGGGTTCCGCCACGCCGAGTGCGTCGACACGCGACCGGATGATCTCGATCGCACGATCGAGCTGCTCATCGTCGGCCGGCGCTGTGGGGCGCAGCAGCACCTCCACACCGCCCTGGAGCTGCACGCCCAGCACCGGCGCCCAGCCCGCAGCCAGCACGCCGGCGAGCGAGCCGAATCCGATCAGGATCGCGAGCAGGAGCGAGACGATCTGCGAACGGCGCATTTCAGATGCAGCGTTGTTGAGGGCCGGGACGCGTCAAGCCGGGATCACTCCGGTGCGTCGACGTCATCCGATGGAGGCGGGTCGCCGGCGACCTCATCGTCGGCGCGCGTCACGATCTCGCCGATCGCGCGGCGCTGCACCCGCAGCTCCACGTCGCTGTCGACCTCGATGCAGACAACCTCGCCGGGCTCTTCGACCGCCACGATCTTGCCGATGACCCCGCCGACCGTGGCGACCACGTCACCGATGTCGGCGGCGCGCAGCATCGCGGCGCGCTCTGCGGCGCGCTTGCGCTGCGGCCGGATCATCAGGAAGTACATGAGTCCGAACAGGGCAACGAGCAAGATGATCGAACTCATGACGTGCTCCTCGGCGTGGCGTCGATCGGTGGGGCTTCTCGCCAGCAACTGCTGGCACGTGGCGCGGTGCGGAAGGCCCCCAAGCGCAGCACCCTGAGTGCAGCACGCTGCTGATTCGAGGCCGGCACGGCGGGTCAGCGTACCGGCCTGCCCGCGCCGGCAGCGGCTCATCTCCAGACTTCATTGACCCGCTCGCGGAATGCGCCGAACTGGCCGGCTTCGATGGCGGCGCGTGCGTCGGCGACCAAGTCGTTCAAGAATGCGATGTTATGCAACGTCAAGATGCGACTGGCCGTCGGTTCGTTCACGCTCATCAGGTGCCGGAGGTAGCCGCGGCTGAAGCGAGCGCCCGGCTGCGGGCGCCCGTCGCCGGCGACCGGGCGGGGGTCAAGCGGCGTGAGGTCGCGAGCAAATCGGGCATTTCGAATGTTGATCCGACCCTGCGGCGTGAGCGCAGTGCCGTGGCGGCCGAGCCGGCTGGGCAGGACACAGTCGAACATGTCCACCCCAGCAGCGATGGCGTCAACGATGCGGGCCGGATCGCCAACGCCCATCAGGTAGCGGGGCTTCTCGACGGGCAGCACGTCGGTGGCTGCCCGCAGGGCGGGACCCATCTCGCCGCGAGACTCCCCCACCGAGAGTCCGCCGATGCCGTAGCCGTCGAACCCGATCGAGGCCAGCGTCTCTGCGCTGCTGCGCCGCAGCCCCGGATCGATCCCGCCCTGGCAGATGCCGAACAACGCCTGCCCGCCAGCGGTGCCGCGCCGGCGGGCGTCATCCATAGCCGACGCGGCCCTGGCTGCCCACAGGTGGGTGCGTTCGGTCGCCAGGCGGATTTCAGCGGGAGGCGCGGGCAACTCTGGGCAGACATCGAGTGCCATCTGGATGTCGGATCCCAGGCGGCGCTGCGCATCCACGGCACCCTCGGGCGTCAGCCGCATCCGGGTGCCGTCATAGGTCGAACGGAACGTCACGCCCTCGTCGTCCACCTTGGATTTCGCATCCTGCGGGGAAGTGCCCGCGCCGCCGGGACGGCGGCTGTGCTGGTCCCCGCCGCCGGGACGGCGGCTGTGCTGGTCCCCGCCGCCGGGACGGCGGCTGTGCTGGTCCCCGCCGCCGGGACGGCGGCTGTGCTGGTCCCCGCCGCCGGGACGGCGGCTGTGCTGGTCCCCGCCGCCGGGACGGCGGCTGTGCTGGTCCCCGCCGCCGGGACGGCGGCCGAGGGACATGATCTGGAAGCCGCCGGAGTCGGTGAGGAAGTGTCCGTCCCAGCCGGTGAACTTGTGCAGCCCGCCGAGCGACTCCACCACCTCCACACCCGGCCGCGCCAGCAAGTGATAGGTGTTGGCGAGGACCACGGCGAGGCCCAGGTGCTCGTAGTCGGTGGCGTCGAGATGGATAACCGCACCACGGGTCCCCACGGGCATGAACACCGGCGTCTGGATGGTTCCTCGGGCAGTCGTGATATGCCCCCGCCGGGCCGAGCCGTCCGATGCCAGCAACTCGAACGCAGCCCTGCTGGCCGAACCTGCTCCGGACGACGCTGCGACGGCAGATGCCGCGCCGAGAGTGCCATCAGCGGCGCCGCTCGGGCGGCTCATTGCTCACCGCCGCGACGCAGCAGCATGGCATCGCCGAACGACAGGAAGCGGTAACCCTCCGCGAGCGCTGCCTCGTACAGATCCCGCCAGCGCGGCCCGATGAACGCATCGATGAGCAACAGCAGCGACGATCGCGGCAGGTGAAAGTTGGTGAGCATCGCGTCGACCACCAAGAACTCCTCGCCGCGCTGCAGGAACAGATCGGTCGAGCCGCACACGTCAGCGTTACGCCGATCGTCAGCGCCCGGGTCGTCACCGTCGTGGCGGCACGCGAGCCGCTGCTGACGGGCCGCAGCCTCGAGTGCTCGCACGGTGGTGGTGCCCACGGCCACCACCCGCTCGGCGCCGGCGCAGGCGGCAAGCGTCTCCGCAGGCACCCGGTAGTGCTCGGTGTGCATCTCGTGCTCGTCTGCATACTCAGCAGTAACCGGCGCGAACGTCGCCAACCCCACGGTCAGGTCGACAGTAGCGACACCCACGCCTTTCGATCGCAGCGCATCCAGGACGCGCTCCGTCAGATGCAGCCCCGCGGTAGGTGCCGCCGCCGATCCATCAGCGCGGGCATAGACGGTCTGGTAGCGGTCGGCCAGAGCTGCCCGGGTTGCGTCGCCGTCGGGGGCGTCCACTCCGATGCGCTGCGCGACCGCTGATCGCACGGTGTCGGCATCGATGTACGGCGGCAGCGGCGTCTCCCCGGCGCGCTCGAGCAGCCGAGTCTGCGATGCATCGACCAGGGGCGCACCGCCGACGAGAACTCTCACCGCCCGACGCTGGCGATCCAGTCGCGTGCCAACGACCACCTCGACGTTCGGGTCGCGTTCGGACACCAGCACGGTGCCGTCGGCGATCCGCCGCGAGGGCCGCACAAGCGCAGCCCACAACACCGAGCCGCCACCGGGGGCACCCGCAGCACGCAGCGACTCGCCTCCCGCCCGATCCGGCACGATCTCGCTTGCCGCACGCCTCGCAGCGGCAGCCAGTGAGCCTGCGGTGGCACCCGCGGCCAGGGGCTCGAGCAGCAGCACTTCGGCCGTTCCGCCGGTGCGCTTGCGAAGCGGCAGGCGAGCGGGCATCACCCGCGTCTCGTTGACAACCAGCAGGTCCCCCGCCTCCAGCAGCGCCCCGAGGTCGCTGATGCGGCGGTGCTCAGGGGCCTTGCCCGGGCCGCGGTCCACCAGCAGGCGGGCCGCGTCGCGCGGCTCGGTGGGCACATGTGCAATCGCCGACGGTGGCAGCTCGTAGCCGAACTCGTCCATCCGCAGCCGCGGCCCGCTCATCGCCAGCCGAGGCTACGGCTGACGACGAATCGGAACGCTGCCGGGCGATGCGATGCAAGCCTGCCGAAGTCGCAACAGCGCGTCGCTTGCGGGAGTCTCACCAGGGCGCATCGTCGACCTGTACCGGCGCATCCGCAGGCTCAACGTCGACGGGTGCAGCCAGCGAGTCCCTTCTCGAAGCCTCAACCTCAGACTCAGCGGGCGCCGCATCCTCGAATGCGGCGGCAGAGTCCGGCGCTTCGAACAACGTGTTCTCGGCGTCGGCTACCGCGGGGCTGCTCGCATACGCCGCGGTGGGCGGCAGGTCGACGCCGATGTGTGCGTAGGCCGCAGCGGTGGCAATGCGGCCGCGGGGCGTGCGCTGCAGCAGCCCGCGCTGGATCAGGAACGGCTCGTACACGTCTTCCACCGTCTCGGTCTGCTCGCCCACGGTGATGGCCAGCGTCGACAGGCCCAGCGGCTGACCGGCGTGGGTCACCGCGAGCGCATCCAGGATGGCGCGGTCGACCTTGTCGAGCCCGAGTTCGTCGACGCCGAACGCGGCAAGCCCCTCGCGGGCCACCGCGACGTCGACCGCACCGCCGGCGCGCACCTCGGCGAAGTCACGCACGCGGCGCAGCAGCCGGTTGGCGATCCGCGGCGTGCCCCGGCTGCGCGAGGCGATCTCCGCAGCGCCGTCGCCGTCGATCTGCACGCCGAGAATCCCCCCGGCACGGGTCACGATCGCCGTCAGATCGTCGGTGGAGTAGTAGTCGAGACGTTCGACGAGGCCGAAGCGATCACGCAACGGTCCCGAGATCAGCCCAGTACGGGTCGTAGCGCCCACCAAGGTGAAGCGGGGCAGGTCGAATCGGATGGAGCGCGCCGCCGGTCCCTTGCCCAGCACGATGTCAATCGCGAAGTCCTCCATCGCGGGGTAGAGCACCTCTTCGACGATCTTGGGCAGCCGATGGATCTCGTCGATGAACAGCACATCGCCGTCGGCCAGATTGGTCAGGATCGCCGCGAGGTCGCCTGCCCGCTCCACGGCTGGGCCCGACGTCTGATGCAGCGCCGCGTTCAGCTCCTGGGCGATGATCGCCGCCAGCGTCGTCTTGCCGAGCCCCGGTGGGCCGGCGAACAGCAGGTGGTCGGGCGACTGGCCGCGGGCCATCGCCGCCCGCAGCGTGATGGCGACATGCTCTCGCACTTCGGGCTGGCCCACGAACTCATCCAGTGAGCGGGGCCGCAGCGTTGTCTCGGCGTCGCCGTCGTCGGCCACCGAGCGCGCCGGATCGGTGACCTCGCTCCGGCCTGAGTCGGGCTGCGCCGCCGATTCCACCCGCCGGTAACCCTCGCTGCGCCCGCTCGCAGCGCTCATCGCTGCAACCGGTCCATACCTCGGCGTGCATGCACCGACACCGATGGGCAACCCTTGGCGATGCCGCTCATCGCGGACCCAGCTCTTGCAGCGCCACGCGCAGCAGGGCACCCGTGTCGGCGGCCCCGTCACGTGCGGCTTCAACCGCAACGGCGGCCATGGCCTCACGGATCTCGGCGGGCCCGAATCCCATCTGGCCGAGCGCCGCACGAACCTCGGCTACGGCGCTGCCCGCACCGTCGCCGCCGGGACCAACCGCCGTAGCACCCCCGGCCATCTCGGGCGCGCCGAGCCGAGATTTCAAGTCGAGCACCATGCGCTTGGACGTCTTGGCGCCGATGCCGGGCACCAGCTCCAGCGCGGCGGCATCATCGGCG
Source organism: Candidatus Poriferisodalis sp. (assembly GCF_965208895.1). Lineage (GTDB taxonomy): Bacteria > Actinomycetota > Acidimicrobiia > Acidimicrobiales > Poriferisodalaceae > Poriferisodalis. The sequence goes on from NZ_OZ242363.1 coordinate 1,011,269, forward strand.
GCAACTGCCCGCCGCAGCTCGTCGGGCGGCAGGTGTGAGAGCACCGCAAGCGCCAGCGCGGGCCCCACGCCGTGCGCGCTCAGCAGCGCCTCGAAGCAGCGTCGCTCATCGAGCTCGGCGAACCCGTAGAGGTCTGAGCTGTCTTCACGCACGTGATGGTGGACGTACACGAAGCACTCGTCGCCCACCGGTCCCGCACCGGCCAGCGCGGCGGCCCCAACAGTGACGCGGTACCCCACCCCGCCGGCCTCGATCAGCAGTTCGCCGCCAGGATCCTTGTCGAGCAGACGCCCGCGCACCGAGCCGATCATGCTCGCAAGCCTGCCCGGGGCGAGGCCGCAGCAAGCTGCCACGACGCTTGGGACAGGTGGCACAGCGCAACCGCAGCAGCATCGGCGGCATCGGCCGGCTCGGGAGGCCCCGGCAGCGCCAGCAGCTCGCCGACCATGCGCTTCATCTGGTCTTTGTCGGCCCCGCCCCAGCCGGAGATGGCCTGCTTGATCTGGGTCGGCGTGTACTCGACCACCTCGATCCCCGCGGCCGCCGCGAGTGCCATGGCCAAGCCGGCCACCTGCGCCACGCCGATCGCCGTACGGACATTCACCTGAAAGAAGACACGCTCCACGGCCACCACCGAGGGCTGGAACTCGCCAAGAAGGTTCTGCAGCTCTGCCATGTGCGCGGCCAGCCGCACCGCTTGGGGCTCTGCGGGATCGGTGCGCACAACGCCCAGCGCCACTGCCTCATTGCGGGTGCGCTGCGCGCCAGAGCCGCGAATCTGTTCGATCACGCCGTATCCGCAGCGCGACAGTCCAGGGTCGATCCCAAGTACGAACATCAGTACGAACCGTAGCCTTTGCCGCCTCGCCGGCCGGGTATGGGACAGGCATGCGGCCCGTGCGCGATCGGCATTGCGAGCCCGGCGCCTGCGTCAGTTGGCGATCGACTCCAGCAGGGATTCGCTGATGTCGAAGTTGGCGTAGACGCCTTGCACGTCGTCGTGGTCGTCGAGCGCGTCGAGCACTGCCATGACCTGCTTGGCCGACGACACGCTGGTCAGCTCGATGAGATTCTGCGGCGCATAGGTCAGATCTGCCGAGCTCACCGCAATGCCCGCCGCCTCGATTGCCTCGCGCACTGCCATGGTGTCGGCCGGCTCGGTGATGACGCGCCAGGTGTCGCCCTCGCGCTCGATGTCCTCGGCGCCTGCGTCCAGCGCCGCCAGCATCAGTTCGTCCTCATCGGGATCGGCCGCGTCAGGCTCCGATGCCACCGCGGGCACCACCACCACGCCCTGGCGCTCGAATTGCCACGCGACAGCGCCCGGCTCGGCCAGCGAGCCGCCGGCGCGCGTGAACACGCTGCGAATCTCCGAGCCGGTGCGATTGCGATTGTCGGTGAGCACGTCCACGAACATGGCAACCCCGCCGGGCGCATAGCCCTCGTAGGTGACCTGCTCATACGACACGCCCTCCAGCTCGCCGGTGCCCCGCTTGATGGCCCGCTCGATCGTGTCGAGCGGCACCGAGTTGTCACGGGCCTTCTGGTACGTCGTGCGCAGCGTGGCGTTGGAGTCGAGGTCGCCGCCGCCCTCACGCGCCGCAACCTCCACCTGGCGGATCAGCTTGGCGAACAGCTTCCCGCGCGCCTTGTCGGCGGCACCCTTGCGGTACTTGATCGTCGCCCACTTGGAATGACCGGACACAAACCCCCTCCCACATGAGACATGCCGAGCAGCGTGCGCCGCAACGCATGCGCTCGTAGCAGTTCGGACAGTCTGCCCGACGCGCCAGCTCAGCCGAAGTCTTGGCGACAAACACGATGCTGCTGTACTTCCAAGCCCTCGGGCGCGGCGCCCAAGTGCTCGAACAGACATCCGTGGGAGAGGGGGCCGCTTGCTGGGGATCCCTCTTGGAAAGAAGCCTTACGGCATTCGGCCCGGTGCAGCAGCAGTAACGACCATGTCCAGGAAGATCTGGTGAATGCGATCATCCGCAGTCAGCTCGGGGTGAAAGCTCGACACCAAGATCGGGCCTGATCGGCACAGCACCGGGACAGGTGCGTGAACATCGCGGCCCGTCGAGTTTGCGGCGGGCCGGATCTCGGCGAGCACCTCCACGCCGTCACCGGAGCGCTCCACCCATGGGGCTCGAATGAACACGGCGTGAAAGGGCTTGTCGAGGCCCTGGGTGGCGAGACTCGCCTCGAAGCTCGCAACCTGGCGGCCGAAGGCGTTGCGGCGCACAGAGATGTCGATGGCGCCGAAGCATCGCTGATCGGGTCGACCGTCGAGCACCTCCGCCGCCAGCAGGATCATGCCCGCGCAGGTGCCGAACGCCGGCATGCCGTCGGCCAGACGGGCCGACAGCGCATCGAACAGACCGCTGGTGCGCAGCAGGTGCGACATCGTGGTCGACTCTCCGCCGGGAAGCGCCACCGCATCGACGCCATCGAGGTCTGCGGGCACACGCACTTCGACAGCTCGCGCTCCGACGCGCCGGAAGGCGGCGACATGCTCGGCCGCTGCTCCTTGCAGCGCGACGACGCCGATCAGCGACTGGCTATTGCTCGCGGCCACTGCTTTGCCGGACGGCTCAGCCTCTTACCAGCCGCGATCGGCGAGCTTGGTTTCGAGACCTTCCATCTCGAGACCCGGCATGGCGCTGCCGAGCCCCCGGCTGACCTTGGCCACCACTGACGGATCGCGGTAGTGCGTTGTGGCCTCGACGATCGCCTCGGCGCGTGGCCCAGGGTCTTCGCTCTTGAAGATCCCCGACCCGACGAAGACGGCTTCGGCGCCGAGCTGGCACACCAGCGAAGCGTCGGCGGGCGTCGCGATGCCGCCTGCGCAGAACAGAGGCACCGGCAAACGGCCGGTCTCAGCGATCTCCTGCACCAGGCCGAGCGGCGACTGCAGCTGCTTCGCCCAATCGAACAGCTCGGCGGAATCGGCCTGGGTGATCTTGGCGATGTCGCCAGTGATCGAGCGCAGGTGCCGGACGGCCTCCACGATGTTGCCAGTGCCTGCCTCGCCCTTCGAGCGAATCAAGCAGGCGCCCTCGGAGATGCGTCGCAGCGCCTCGCCCAGGTTCGTGGCACCGCACACGAACGGGACGGTGAACGCCCACTTGTCGATGTGATGGGTCTCGTCTGCGGGCGTGAGCACCTCAGACTCGTCGATGTAGTCGACGTCGAGCGCCTCGAGCACCTGGGCCTCGCCGAAGTGGCCGATGCGAGCCTTGGCCATGACCGGGATCGTCACTGCCGCCTGGATGCCCTCGATCATTGCCGGGTCGCTCATGCGGGCCACACCGCCGTCGCGGCGGATGTCGGCGGGAACCCGTTCGAGCGCCATGACGGCGACCGCCCCGGCATCTTCCGCAATCTTGGCCTGCTCGGGCGTGACCACGTCCATGATGACGCCGCCGCGGAGCATGTCGGCAAGCCCGCGCTTGACCCGCACGGTTCCCACCATCTGGGACTCTGCGGCTTGCGCATGGGAGGGCATCGAGATGCCAGCCTGGCCTGTGCTCGTGGGGCCTGAATTCATGGGGTCAGTGTAGGGAGCGGCCCCGGTGCTGCCCCGGGGATGCGCACGCTGCGCTCAGAACTCGCGCAGGACAGCGACCCGCGTCTCGAGGTCTGCCCGGTAGTCGGGCAGGTCGTCGGTGGCCGCCGTCTCCGCGGATCGGGGATCGGCCAGCCACAGCGGCCAGGTCACCCGCGGCGCGTCGCTGCGTACGCCTGCCGACGACATCGACTCCAGCGCATTTGCGAGGCCCGGCGGGTAGCGCGTCAGCCGCACGGCCTCGGCGTCGTCGTGGAAGTCGCTGCCCGTGCTGGCCTCGCGCTCGGTGCGGGCCTGCACCAGCGGCCACAGGGCGGGCCACAGCAGCGCCGGAAGCCCGACCGTGGTGACAAGGGTGGTGAGGTAGGCGGCACGCCCGTCACGAATCTGGGTCGCCAACCGTGCGACTACCGCCTCGAGCTCGATGCGATTCAGCGAATCGAGCAAGCCCCTGGTGACGACGACGGTGGATTGACCAGGCCGCCGGCCGAACGCAGTGGCGTTCACCGCACTGCTGGGCGCGACCACTAGTTCCGGCACGGGAACGCCCACCAGCAGGCACACACCGTCGACGACGTTGGCCAAGCGAGGTTCGTCGGGGGGATCGAGCTCGCTGGAGCTGGTGCCGACGAGCAACTTGCGCAGGCGCCGTTCCCCGACCGCCAGCTCCCCTGCGGCCAACCCGCACGCAGCCACCACCGCGAGCGGGACCACCCACCAGCCGAGCGACGTGAACAGTGCCGCCGCGACACCCGCGAGCGCGGCTGCGACGACGTGCACGGCCCAGAACTCCGCCAGCAGCTTGTCGGCTCGGCTGCGATAGATGGCGAACAGCGGGTCCACGCGTTGCATTCAACCGTGTCCGCGCACTTGCAACACAGCAGGCACGAAAAATGCGCGCGCTGACGATGAGGTGTCGCGGTATGTTGACGCCATGGCCGACGAGGAAGTCCCCGATTCGCTGCCGCCAGTCGGCGAGGCACTCGACGCGACGTTCGCAGTCCAGCGTGCCGCCCTGCGACGGGTCGAGGCATCGCAGCGCAATATCGAGGCATCGCAGCGCGAGACAGCTGAGGCGCTGACAGGCCATACCGAGCTACTGCTGAGCATCGCCGACAAGGTAGGCAAGCTCAGCGAGTGAAGGCCGCTCGGTGCCGTTGTCAAGCTGAAGTGCGCTGCGCAATGGCGCGCTCGTACATGTCGAGGTAGATGTCCGCCAGCCGGGACATCGAGAACTGCTCGGCTCGCTGGCGGCCCGCAGCGACGAGGTCGGCGGCTCGGTCGGGCTGGGTGAGCACGTCGATGAGCGCCGACGCCAGCGCTGCGGGGTCGCCGGGAGGCACCAGCACGGCCTCGTCGCCGACGCGCACCACGTTGCGATAGCCCCCTAGGTCGCTGGCTACGACCGGCGTGCGCGCCGCCATCGCCTCCAGCAGCACCACGCCGAAGCTCTCGCCGTGCAGCGACGGCACGCAGAACACGTCGGCGCCCTTGATGCGCGCCAGCTTCTCGGTCTCGCTGACCCGTCCCAGCCACTCGATGCGCGTGTCGCGCTGGTACCTGCGCTGCAGCTCTTCGGTCTGCGGGCCGCGCGACATCACCCACAGCCGGATGCCCTCGGGCAGCCGTGACATGGCGTCAAGCAGAACCGTGAGGCCCTTGCGCGGCTCATGGCGACCGATGTAGGCGATGGTGGGCGCACCGTTTCGCTTCGGTTTCGCGCTGTCGAAGAGGTCGAGCTCGACGCCGTTGAACACCAGCTCGTACTCGCCGCCGACGCCGTCGTGGGCCATCTCGGCGGCATCGGCTGAGACCGCGGCCCGTATTTCCATGCGCGTCGCCAGCCAGCGCGTTCCGGGCACGAGGTAGGCGAGGCTGCCCCCTGCAGCGTGCCAGGTGCCCACGGTGGGTGCGCTGCGCAGGAACAGCGCCGTCTGCGTCGGCCCGGGGCACAGCGGCTCGTGCAGGTGCACGACGTCGAACGCTTCGTCGCGCAGCGCGCGCACCGTGCGCAGCGTGCAGGCGAAGTCGGGAGCAATCGGCGCGACCGAACCGTTCGCGAACGTAGGGATGCTCGCGCCGAGCGGCGTGACACCGGTCTGGGGCGGCGCGCCGTCGCACGGAGCGAGCACCCGGGCGTCGTGGCCTTTCGCGGACAACGCGCGGGCCAAGCCCAGCACCTGCACCTGAACGCCACCGGCGCTGGTCAGGCTGTACGGCGAGATGATCCCGATCCTCACTCGGTCGTTCCTCACTGTCGAATGGACGGTCGCAACGGACGGGCGAACGTCGCCGGCCATCCGCGCGGGAAACCTCACTGCCGACTTGACGCTAGGCGCGGCGCAGATGCCCCAACAAGTGCGATCGCGCCACGGCTCAAACTCTCAGGAGTCCTCGGCTGTGTCGGCGGTGTCGGCGGATTGATCTGATGGCCAGTTTGGGCCGAAGAGGTGCCACTGGTGGGGTTCTGCGGCGATCAGGTTCGCCAGCTCGTCGGCGAGGCTTTGGGTGACTGCGGTGACGTCGTCGCGCAGGCGCCCGTGGCGTGTGACGTCGATCGGCGGGCGGACAGTGCCCAGGTGCCGGCCGCGGGGGCGGAAGTACACGGCAGTCGGCAGCAGGGCTGCTCCTGATCGCAGCGCCAGCATCGCCGGGCCCGCGGGCAGGGTCGTTCGCTCGTCGCCGAAAGTCACCTCGATGCCGTCGCCGCTGATGTCTCTGTCGCACAGCAGGCAGACGATCTCGTTGCGTCGCAGCGCGCCGAGTACCTCGCGGCCGGCGTCGGGTCCGAGCGGCACGACGCGCATGCCCAGTCGCTCACGGAAGTCGGCGAACCACTCGAACAACTCGAGCGGCTGCAGGGGCTCGACCACGACCGTGATCGGCAGCCGGTTGACCGTGGCCATCCAGAACCCGGCCCACTCCCAGCCCCCCAAGTGCGGGAGAGCCAAGATGACGCCGTTGCCGCGTTCGAGGGCTTCCTCCACGTGGTGGTACGCCGGGACGTCGATGCCGCGATCCAGCGTCAGCTCGCTCAGCGCCGGCAGGCGGAACGACTCCAGCCAGTAGCGGGCATAGGAGCTGAACGCCGCCGCAGTGGCCCGCTGCAGATCGTCTGGGGAGTCTGTGGCCGATGCGGGAGCAATTGCCGGGACGGTATCAGGGTGCCCGGCTCCGTCGGCGACCCAGCGCTGTGCCCGGGCCTGGTGCCGCCGCACCATCGCGGCCTTGGCCGGCATCAGGCGGGCCAGTGCCGGCCCGGCGAGCCCGGCAACACGCTCGGTGAGCCACAGCGGAGCCAGCCGGGCAGCCGACGCGCCCACCTGGTACGCCAGCACTGTCGCCCTGTCCCGCCCTCGCAGGCGGCGTGCCCTGTCCCGCCCTCGCAGGCGGCGTGCCCTGTTGCGGCTTCGCACGCGGCGCGTCTTGCCCGGCCCCTGCTCGCTGAATGCTGGATGCCGTCGTTGCCAGCGGCGTTTCGTGGGCCGTCCTGGAAGGCGGCGCACGAGGACCTGCGCGCGCTCTCGAGGCGACACTGCGTTCACTGCGACATACGTGCGCTGGCCTGGCGCCACACCTTCACGAAGCGCATCACCGCAGTGATCGTCGAGAGCCCGAGCAGCACCCAGAGCAAGGGGATGAGCAACACTTCGAAGGCGACAGCGACGGCGAGCACCACCGTGCGCTCGGCACGTTCCATCAGACCGCCCTTGGCCTCGAAGCCCAACAGCTCGGCCTTAGCGCGCTCGTAGGAGATCACTGCGCTGACGCCGAGCACCGCCATCGGCAGCACGGCCCACTGGGCGCCGTGCTCGCCGGCCAGATACCAGGCAATGCCGCCCAGCAGCAAGCCGTCGGTGACCCGGTCGGCCGTCGAGTCGAAGAAGGCACCCCGGCTCGACGACGTCCCCCGAGCAGCGGCCACAGGCCCGTCGAACAGGTCAGCAAGCGCCGTCACGACCAGCAGCACGGTGCCGAGGCCGAGCCTGCCGGCGCCGATGGCAACCGCACTCGCGCCAGACATGACGAGTCCAAGACCGGTGAGCACGTCCGCGCTCAGGCCGATGGCGGCGAGGCCACGCCCGATCGGCGCCGTGACGCTGTCGACACCCTTGCGGAACACGCCGTCGAACATCGTCAGCCCCCGTCGGCAGGCCCCGAGGTCGCTGGAGCGGCGTTGCTGGCGGACTCAGACTCGTGCGGCTCGTCGGCGTCGGGTGCGGGTGCCGTCTCGATCCAGGTCTCGGGGTTGTCTTCCACCCATTTCTCCAGCACGGCGCCGCCCAAGGCGTCCACCAGCACCAACCCCCTGCGTTCAGGCGGATCTTCTGCGGAGTACACGAGCACCCGCCAGGTCGGGCGGCTCAGCCAGCCGCGCCAGCCGAGCTGCGCGCTGGCGTGCCCGGCAGTGAAGCCGACGTCGGCCACTGCGGCAACCAGAGCCTCGTTCTCATTGACCCCAAATCGGCGTCCTGCGGCGAACTGGTACAAGCCGGCGAGGGCGAGCATCACGCCGCCCGTGACCACTCCGGTGTTGAGCAGGACCGCCTCGCTGTCCGCGGCGAGTGCCGCCGTGGCCGCCCAGACGCCTGCCGCAAAGAGGAGCGCGCCCGTGATCCTGCGCCGCGAGTTGTCGGGGAACTTGTACTCGCCGACGAAGCCGCGATCCAAGTCGTCGGGAAGCACGTCACGCACATCGTCGAGTTCGGCTGCCGTGGCGCCGGGCGCCTCCGCAGAATCGGCGCCGGCGGGGCGATCGGATGCCTCGGCCATCGGCGCCAACGCTACCGCCGCTCCCCCAGCCGACCGCCGGCTACAGCACGACGCCGAGCAGGGCTGCTGCGTCGCTGACCGGCGCGCCTTGTTCGACGGCTGCGTCGATGGCTGCGAGTGCGCCGGGGGTATCAAGATCGTCGTCGAGGCGCTCACGCACATGCGCCAGCGCACCGTCGCCGCGGCCCGCGGCGCGCCAGCGTTCCAGACGCCGGGCTGCGTCGGCGACCCGGCCCTCGGACCACTCCCAATCTGTCCGGTAGTGCGTGCCCAGCAACGCCAGCCGCACCGCCATGGGATCCCAGCGCTCACGCAGGTCAGCCACGAACGCCAGGTTGCCCGCCGACTTCGACATCTTGACGCCGCCGAGGCACACCATCGACGTGTGCATCCAGTGGCGCACGAACGGTCGCCGCGTCACGGCCTGCGATTGCGCCTGCGAGCACTCGTGATGGGGGAACACCAGGTCGCTGCCCCCGCCGTGCACGTCGATCGTCTCGCCGAGGTGCGCCAGTGCCAGCGCAGAGCACTCCACGTGCCATCCCGGTCGGCCCAGGCCCCACGCAGAGGACCATTCCGGCTCGCCGGGTGCCGAACGCTGCCAGAGCACGAAATCGAGCGGGTTGCGCTTGTTCGGGTCGTCGGGTCGTCCGCCATGGCTGCGCGCCAGCACCACCATCTCCGCGGCGTCGAGACCGCACAGCTCGCCGAAACTGGGCACCGTCGAGATGTCGAAGAACACGTCGTCGCCGCTGCGATATGCGTGCCCGCTGTCGAGCACTCTGCCGATCAGTCGCCGGATGTCGGATATGGCCGAGGTGGCGCGCGGCTCGGCGTCGGCAGGCAGCAGGCCGAGCGCTGCCATGTCGGCGTCGAACGCGGCCAGCGAACCTGCCGCCAGATCCAGATAGTGCACGCCCATCGCTCGCGCCCGTGCCAGCAGGTCGTCGTCCACGTCGGTGATGTTGCGCACACAGCGGGTGCGACAGCCCAGGTCGCGCAGCCTGCGCTGGAGCACGTCGTAGGCCAGGAATGTGGCCGCATGGCCGACGTGGGTCGCGTCGTAGGGCGTGATCCCGCACACGTACATGCGCACCGTGCTTGCGGGGCTCGCGGCGAGCGGCACGACAGCCCGTTGCCGCGTCTCGTACAGCCTCATCGCCCAGCGCCGCGGGCTCGGCTCATCGGGTGCTCAGTCGAGGACCGTCTCGGCATCGGGCTGAGCGGTCTCAGCGGTCACATCGGCCGTCTCATGGCCTTCAGGGCGGCTCGGACCGCCGCCCAGCACGCTGATCGGGACGTGATCCAGCCCGACGAGTCGGAGCGCGACACGGGTGCGGTAGCGGGTGTTGAGCTGCATCAGCACGGCGGTGAACGCTTCGATGGCGGTGGCATTGGACAGGTTGCCGCAGTCGAGCGCACGTGCGCCGGGCATGCGATCGACAATCTCCGCGATGTGCCAGGTGGCCTCGCGGTGGTCGCTGCAAATGAGAATGTCGCCGTGCACGGGCTCGTCGAGATTGCCGAGCTCGGTCGCCGGGACATGCTGCAGGGCAGCCGCCACCAAGGAATCGGGCAGGCTGGCCTGGACCGACGCCGCCACCGAGCCCCGCGGCGGGATGAGCGGCACGAACTCGTCGTCGACGCGGGCCAGCGCGTTGGACATGGTCGCCACCACCTTGCCGCGCAGGTGCTCGGCCACACCCCTGGCGGTGATGGCTGCCGCGTCCCAAGGCGTTGCCATCACCACCGTGGGCTCTTGCGCGGCGAGGCTGTTGGCGCCGGGATGGATGCACAGGTGGCGGTCGGGCCAGCGGTCCAAGATGTTGTCGACCACCTCCATCGAGCGGTACTTCGAACGCGAGCCCAGCGTCACCTCGCAGCCGATGTCGGCCAGCCGGGTCGCGAGTGCCGCGCCCGCCGGCCCGGTGCCGCCGATGATGCCGATGCGGGTGGGTTCGCCGCTGCTGGCGGGCTCGGCTGCTGCGACCCCGTCCGCGGTTCCGTTGGCGGTCGCGTCTGCTGGCACGGCAGCCACGGTACGGGCGGGCGCGCTCTACGGCAATGGCGGGGCGCCATGCGCGAATGCCCGAGAGGCCGAACCCGGTGATCGGTGCGTCGGCGGGATCGGATGGACATGCGCGCAAACGCCCGGGGAGCCGAACCCGTGAACGGCACGGCGGTAGCGTCCGGCGGTGGGCGGCACCGCAGGCTGCCGTGGCGATGACGAGACCGGAGGCAAGAGCGTGGCGGGCAGCGGCATCGTGGAAGGCAAGAAATTCCTCATCACCGGCGTGCTGACCGATGCGTCGCTGGCCTTCAACGTGGCCCGCCTCGCACAAGAACACGGCGCCGAGGTGGTGCTGACCGGCGCCGGACGCGGCATCCGGCTCACTGAGCGAGCCGCCCGGCGGCTGCCCGACCCGCCCGACGTGCTGCCGTGCGATGTCACCGTGCCCGACGAGATCGAGGCGGTGCGCGCCGATCTGGAACAACGGTGGGGTCGCCTCGACGGCCTGCTGCACGCCATCGGCTTCGCGCCTGCGAGCTGCTTGGGCGGCAACTTCCTGCACGCCCCCTGGGACGATGTCGCCACGGCGCTGAACATCTCCGCCTACAGCCTCGCTTCGCTGACATCGCCGATGGCGCCGCTGCTGGCCGAGGCCAAGGGCTCAGTGGTGGGGCTCACCTTCGATGCGAGCGTGGCGTGGCCCGTCTACGACTGGATGGGCGTCGCCAAGGCCGCGTTCGAATCGGCGGCTCGCTATCTGGCCAAGTCGCTGGGGCCCCAAGGCGTCCGGGTGAATCTGATCTCCGCGGGACCGATCCGCACTATGGCCGCCAAGTCGATTCCCGGCTTTGCCGAGTTCGAAGATGCTTGGACTGAGCGTGCTCCGCTGGGGTGGGACATCACCGACAGCGAGGCGGTGGCTCGCAGCACGCTTGCACTTCTGTCGGACTGGTTCTGCGGGACTACTGGTGAGATTGTGCATGTGGATGGTGGGTATCACGCTATGGGTGCTTAGCTTTTTGCGCCCGCTGGGGAGGCGGCATGAGCCTCTGCTCCCGCGATCCGGCAGCGAGAGATGCGTACCGCACCGCATTTCTCACCGACGTCATCGACGCATCTCGGTGCATCACCTCTGGAACCGGTCGCAACGTCGCAGAGTCTCCTGCCGCCTCCCCAGCTCTGGCATCTGTGCCCTTACCGGTGGCGGCATGTGTGCTGAGCGGCTGGTTAGCGCAGGCGGTGGAGTGATTCTTCTCGTCCTATGAAGGCGAGGTAGCTGCCTGCTCTTGGACCGGTGTTGGCGCCGAAGAGCACCTTGTACAGGGCTTCGAATACGAGTGCTGCGTCGGTCTTTGGGTCGATGCCCACATCGCGAGCTGATTCGAAGACGGCGTCCTGGATAGTTCGGGCTTCCCACGCGGACAGCTTGTCCAAGCGTTGTGCAAGCTGTTCGAGGAAGTCGCGTTGGCGGTCTTCCAGTGCGCTTCGCTGCTTCGCTGCCTCGGGTTGCGTCAGCATCTTGAGCTGGCCGGCTAGGTCCGGACGGCTGCGAATGAGCCCCTGCGCTGTGTTCGCCTTCACAACGAGCCAGTTGGCTTCGGCTTCGGCCATGGCTACGCCGAGTGCCTCTACGTGGGCCGTCAGGTTGACGTGGGGTTGCTGGACGAGGCTGAGTACTGAGTCGAATGGTGGGCTGAAGTTGGGCGCCGGGGCCACGTTCGCCTCTGGGATTGCGCTCGAGATCGCGTAGAGCTGACTTTCGTTGGGGCGGGGGTCTTTGGCTGCTGCGGAGCGCCAGAGGCGTTCGTATTCGACGAATGCCTTGTTGAGGCTGGGGACGTCGAGGTCGAAGTTGATGGATCGGCGTGGCTGGGTTCGCAGGACTAGGTAGCGCAGGAGGTCGGGGGGGAGCAGTTCGGTGAGCTCTGATGCGGTCATGCCGATGCCCCGCGAAGAACTCATCTTGGCTCCGCCGAGCGTGAAGAACTCGTACGGCACCGGTATGGGCACCTGGCACTGCAGGACTTGACGGGCGAGCGCGGAGGAGACTTCGTGGGATCCGCTGGCGGCCATGTGGTCTTTGCCGGCGCCTTCGATCGAGACGCCGAAGAGCTTCCACTTGGCTGCCCACTCGAGCTTCCAAGGCAGCTTGCCGTTGCCGCCGAACGGGCTGATCCGACCGCTGTGCCCGCAGCCCTCGGCCCAAGTCACCAGATCGGTTCGGCACTCGTACGCGACGGTCTTGCCGTCGTAGTCGGTGGCGTAGGTGGTGCCTATTCGGCCGCAGGCTTCGCAGATCGGCTGGAAGGGCAGCCAGTCTTCGGAACGCTCTGCGCCGCTGAGCTTGAGGTAGATCTCGCGGACTTTGGGGGCGGCTCGCAGAAAGGTGTCGATGATTCCGTCGAGCTGGCCGGACCGGTAGATGTCGCTCATTCGGTAGAAGTCGACCTCGACGCCGAGCTTGTCGAACGTCGCGGTGAATTCGGTGAAGTACGCCTCGGCCATCGACGCGCCGTCAAGGCCTGGCGGGGGCGGGGCGCTCCACAACGGCTTGCCGAGGTGCTCCATGAAGTGCTCGCCGGTTCCGTGGGGGATCTCGTCGACCGCGTCCATGTCGTCGCAGCCGTACATGAAGATGGCGTCCAAACCCCGCTCGCGGGCCGCCCGGGCCACCGCATCGTGGATCAGCACGCCCCGCAGCGAGCCGACGTGGGCACGGCCGCTGGGCGTCTTGGAATCGTTGATCACGACTTGCCCAGCGCAGCCGTCGAGAGCCTTGTCAATCCAAGTCATGACGCAGTGTGCAGCGGGCTGCTTCGGGTCTGGCGGCGAAACAGGCAGCCGTCGAGCGCTTTGTCGATCCAAGTCATGATGTGGGGCCTTCGGCCGCACGGGGCCTCGCAACGAGCGTCGAAGCCTAACCAGACGGGCCTATTCAGAACGGAGTGTGCCACTCCCGGGCCCGCCTGTCGCGGCAGTTTTCTCCTCGTCGGCGGCGTCCGGATCGCCGATCAAGCTGCGCAGCAGGTCGTCGAGCGCGACCACGCCGAGAGTGCGGCCCCCGGCGTCGGCGACGACAGCGAGGTGGATGCGCGTGCGCTGCATGCGGCGCAGTGCCTCGTCGAGCGCTACCTGAGGACCGAGTTGGAGCATCCGGCGCACGAGACCGCGACCGTGGCGCTGGCCCGCAGCGACGCGCCGGTCGGCCTCGGCCAGGTCCGCAGCGTCGCGCTGCGTCGACGCCGCCAAATCGCTGCTGTGGAGCATGCCCCGCACGTCGTCGGGACCTGCTCCGAGCACTATCAGGCGGGAGTGGCCCGTGCGGGCGAACTCCTGCTCGACCTCGGGAATCGAATCGTCCAACCGCACCGCCGCGACTTCGCCTGCTGGCGCCATGACGTCGCTCACCTGTGTCGCCCCGAAGCGCATGGCCCGCTCCAGCAGAGCCACGTCGGCGGATGCGATATGCCCCTCGGCCAACGAGTCACGCGCCATGAGCGCCAACTCGGCTGGCGTCGCCACATCGGCCAGCTCCGACGTGGGCTCGACGCGCAGGATCCGGGTCATGCCGTTGGCCACCCACTGCAGCGCCGCGGCGATCGGGCGGGCGACGTAGAGGTACGCAGCCATCGGCCGAGCCAGCACGAGCAGCGTGCGCTCGGGCCCGATGAGCGCCAGGTTTTTTGGCACCATCTCGCCGAACACCATGTGCAGCACGGTCACGATTCCCAGCCCGATGCCGAAACCGATGGTGTGCAGCACCGCATCGGGGATCTCGACGATTCCGGCCACTGCCCGCTCGATGAGCCTCGCGATGGCCGGCTCGGTGAGGCGGCCGACCGCGAGCGAGCACAGGGTGATGCCGAGCTGGGCGCCTCCGAGAGTGGTCAGCACGTCGGACTGCATGCGCTGGGCTACCAGGGCCGAGCGTTTGCCGGTCGCCGCGTGGCCGTCTACTGCGGCGCGCTTGGCGCCGATGAGGCCGAACTCGATCGCCACGAACGCGCCGTTGAACACGATCAGCACGAGACCCACCGCGATGGCCAGCGTGGTCACTGGCCGCCTCCGTCGGGCGCCCCGTTCGCATCCGCGTCACGCGTGGGGGGTGTCTCGATGCTGACGCCGACTTCGGCAATGCGCAGCCCGTCAATCTCGGTGACGGCCAGTCGCCAACCGTTCCACGAGATCAATGTGCCCGCAGCAGGGATCTCGCCGAGCTGCTCGAGCACGAATCCGGCCAGCGTCTCATAGGGGCCTTCGGGTGCGGCCAGACCGGTGGCCTCCTCCAGCTCGTCGAGCGTCGTTGTGCCCGCCAGCGTCACCGGCTGGCCGGGCCGCCGGGCGGTGAGCACGGCGGGCTCGTCGAACTCATCGGCGATGTCGCCCACGAGTTCCTCGGCGATGTCTTCGCGCGTCACGATCCCCGCAGTGCCGCCGTGCTCGTCCACCACCACGCACAAACGGCAGTCCGACGCCGCCATGTCGGCGAGGACGCCGTCGAGCTTGCGGCTCTCGGCTACCGCCACGACCGGACGCATGATCGCCTCCACTCGCGTGACGTCCCGCTCGGTTGCATCGATGCCGAACACGTCGCGCACTTCGGCAACGCCGAGCACGTCGTCGGAACTGGCGCCCAGAACCGGGAAGCGCGAGTGCCCGCTGGCGCGTGCCAGCTCGACCAGTTCGGGCAGAGTCGCCGCAGCGCCGATTGCTGACATCGCCGTGCGCGGCGTCAGTGCGTCGGCGGCGTCCTTGCGACCCAGGCGCAGCGTTCGCACCAGCAGATCGGCTTGGCCGTCGCTGAGCGTCCTGCGGCGAGACGAGCGCACCACGTACTCCAGCTCGTCGCGTGTTCGCACGATGCGCAGTTCCTCGGTGGGCTCGAGTCCGAGCCCGCGCACCGTGGCGTTGGCGATGCCGTTGAACGC
This sequence comes from Candidatus Poriferisodalis sp., assembly GCF_965208895.1. Classification (GTDB taxonomy): domain Bacteria; phylum Actinomycetota; class Acidimicrobiia; order Acidimicrobiales; family Poriferisodalaceae; genus Poriferisodalis. The sequence goes on from NZ_OZ242363.1 coordinate 1,026,549, forward strand.
CAGCGTGACCGGCGCAGCGATCGTGCCGTAGAGCCGCAGCACCGGTGCCAGCGACAGCGCGGTGCCCAGCGGGCGCGACACGGCCAGGTTCTTGGGGAGCAACTCGCCGAACACCATCTGGATGACCGCCGCCAGCGCGATCGCCACCACCGCGACCGCCCCGGCCGATGCCAACGTGGCGCCCCAGCCCCCCAGCAACCACTCGATGAGCCCGCCGATGGTGTCCTCGGCGATGATGCCGAGCACCAGCGAGGTCAGCGTGATGCCGAGTTGGGCGCCGGCGAGATGGAAATTGAGCCGCCGCAGCAGGGCTCTCACGCCGCGGGCCCGACGCTGCCCCTGGGCGGCCCGAACGTCGACTTGGGAGGTGTCGACAGCGAGCAGGCAGAACTCGCCCGCCACGTACACGCCGTTCAAGACGATGAGCGCGACGACAATCCCAAGTCCTGCAATGAGTCCCAGCGTCATGCCAGTGCCGAGCACCCCCGAGCGCCACCGTGCACGCTCTGAGAAGATGCGCGGATAGGTGAACCTTCCCGCTGTCGCACCAGTTGTTTCCCGCTCTTGTTCGCTGTCGCTCACGGGCCGCTCGGGCCACGGCTTCGCCTATCGGCTCAGCCTCTTACGGTACCGGGGTCGATCCGGTTCGCCGAACAGGGCCGCCGGTAGCCTCGCCGGGATGCGGGTAGCCCCCAGCACTGCGCCCGCGGAACCAGGCGCGCAACCCCATCCCGACGACGAATTCGACGGGGACTGGATCCGCGCTGACCGCTCGCTGAGCTGGATCCGGCGGCTGAGCCCGCTGTTGCGACGTCAGCGGGCACGCGTCGTCGTCGCGCTGATCGCGGCCATCTTGGCGACGGGTGCGGGCGCCATCGCGCCGAGAGTGGCCGGCTACGCCGTCGATGCGGCGGTGAGCGGCACCGACGGCACCGGGGGGGGCTCACTGTGGGCGTTCGTCATCGCACTGGTGGTGCTCGGCGTCGCCCGTGGCATCTTCACCTACATCTACCGCTACGGGCTCTTCGCCATGGGCCACCGGGTCGAGTTCCAGCTGCGCACGCTGCTGTTCGCTCACCTCAGCCGGCTGTCGTTCGCGTTCTACGACCGGGTGCAGACCGGTGAGATCATCTCGCGCTCCAACTCCGACATCCGCTCGGTGCAGATGTATCTGGCCTTCGCGCCGATCGTGTCGGTGCAGCTGTTGAGCTTTGTGGTGGCGATCTCGGTCATGGCATGGATCAGCCTGCCGCTGACCGCCATCACGATGCTGATCATGCCCGCCGTGTACGTGCTCGGCCAGCGGCTGCGGCACATCATGTTCCCGCTGTCATGGATCATCCAGTCGCGCAACGCCGAGGTCGCCACCGTGACCCACGAGAGCGTCAACGGCGTGCGGGTCGTGAAAGCCTTCGCGGCCGAGGCACGGCAGGTGGAGGAGATGGCCGCAGCGACGCAGCGGCTGCGCTGGGCCAACCTGATGCAGCACAACACCAGGGCGCACTACACGCCGGTCATCGAGAACCTTCCACGCCTCGCGATGGCAATGGTGCTGCTGGTGGGCGGGCACCTGATCATCGGCGGCTCGGCCTCAGTGGGCGACCTGGCCACCTTCTACCTGTACATCCTGCTCCTGCAGGCGCCGTTCCGCTTCATCGGGATGATCTTCATCTTCGGCCAACGGGCCAAGGCGTCCGCAGAACGCATCTTCGAAGTGCTCGATGAGCCGGTGCTCGTCGCCGATCGGCCCGGCGCGGTCGACCTGCCGCAGCGCCAAGGCCCCGCCGGACGGCCTTCGGGCATTCCGGTGCGCTTCGATCAGGTCCGCTTCGCCTACGGCACCGAGACGGTGGGAGGCGTCGCGGGAGCCGCAAGTGCCGAACGCGACGTGCCGCAGGTCTTCGACGGGCTGAACCTGCACATCGGCGCCGGTGAGCGAGTTGCCATCGTCGGGCGCACCGGCTGCGGCAAGTCGACGCTCGCCCGGCTGCTGATGCGCTTCTACAGCCTCAGCGACGGCACGATCTCCATTGACGGTCACGACGTGAACGTCCTCACCGGCGACAGCCTGCGCCGAGCCGTGGGTCTCGTTCCCGACGAGCCGTTCCTCTTCTCAGCCAGCATTCACGACAACATCGCCTATGCGCGCCCCCGTGCCGCCCGGTCTGACGTGATTGCCGCCGCCACCGCCGCGCAGGCCCACGACTTCATCAGCGAGCTCGACGAGGGTTACGACACGGTGGTCGGCGAGCGCGGGTACGACCTGTCGGGCGGCCAGCGCCAGCGCATCGCCATAGCGCGGGCGATCCTCGCCGATCCTGCCGTGCTGATCCTCGACGACGCCACGAGTTCCATCGACGTCGCACACGAGGCACGAATCCACGACGCGCTCACCGAGTTGCTCGCCGAGCGCACGACCATCGTCATCGCTCACCGGCTGTCCACGATCAGCCTGGCCGACCGGGTGATCCTGCTCGACGGCGGGAAAGTGGCGGCCAACGGCACTCACGCAGAGCTCATGGCCACCGAGCCGCGCTACGTCGAGGTGCTGGCTGCGGGCGGCGACACCAACGACCCCGAGCCGCTCGCCGTCGCAGGCGACGGCACGCTGCGGAGCGGCAGATCATGGTGATGGTCGGCGGCCCGGGGCACATGGGGCCGACCGCGACGCAGGCCAGCGCCGCGGCGGGGCTGCCGTTCGCCGGTGTCCCCACCGAGATGCAGGAAGGCGCCAACCGGCTGCTGGCGCACGAGCCCGAACACCCAGAGCCCCACGTCGATTTCGACCACGTGGCAGAGCGCGCCGACCCCCGGCGAGGCCGCCCGTTCGACCTTCGAGCCATGCTGGTGCCCCATAGCTGGGGCGTCTCGCTGGCGCTGCTGCTGCTCGGCGCCGAGACCGCGGCGATGCAGGCGGTGCCGGTGCTCTTCCAGCAGGGCATCGATCGCGGCATCAGGGCCGGCGACCGTTTCGCTCTCAACATGGTCGTGCTGGTGTTTGTGGGCGTTGTGGCCATCAGCATCCTGCTCAGTCGGCTGCGTCAGCGCCTGAACGGGCGCATCGCCGAACAGGTCATGTTCGACCTGCGGCTGCGCCTGTTCAGCCACTACCAGCGGCTCTCGCTCGACTGGTACACGACGTCGAAATCCGGGGTGCTGCTCAGCCGCATGACCTCCGACATGGAGTACGTCGGGCTGCTCATCAACGAAGGTTTCGTCAACCTGCTCATCCAGGTGCTCACGGTGGCCGTCGTGACCGTCGTGCTGTTCCTCTACAGCCCGCTCCTGGCGATGATCCTGCTCGGGTGCATCATCCCGCCGCTGGTGGCACTGACGCTGTGGTTCCGAGTCCGCAGCGAGACCGGTTACGGCGAGATTCGCGACCGCATCGCCGACGTATTGGCCGACCTGTCGGAGAACCTGGCGGGAATCCGGGTGATTGCGGCCACGGGTCGTCGCCTGGAGAACGCCGTGCGGCACCGCAAAGTGACCGCTCGCTTCCGCGACGCCAACCTGTCGATGTCAAGGGTCCAGGCCATCTACGGGCCCAGCACCGAGGCCATCGGCATTGCAGCCCAGGGGCTGGTGCTGGCGATCGGCGGGGCGATGGTGCAGCGGGGCGGTCTCACCATCGGGGAGCTGGGCGCATTCGTGCTGTACGTCACGACGTTCTTTGCCCCGATCCAGCAGCTCGCGCAGCTCTACAGCACCTACCAGCAAGGTCAATCGGGTCTGCGCAAGATCAGCGGGGTGCTGGCCACCCAGCCGACCGTGCGCCAGGACCCCGACGCAGCCGACCTGCCGCCGGTCAGCGGTCACATCCGGCTCGAGAACGTGTCATTCGCTTACGACGACGATGCTGCGTCGGGCGACAGCGACGGCGACGGGGGCACCGGCGAGGGACCCCACGGTGCGGGCGCCGACGGCGCGGCGAGACAGCCCGCTGGACCGTTCGCTGCGTCATTCGACCCGATGGGCTTGCCGGCGCTGGGCAACGGCGCCGGAGCGGAGCACGGCGGCGACGGCCGAGACGTCGACAGCGGCGAACCCGTCGAACCCGAACTGCCCGAGGTGCTGAGCGACGTCAGTTTGGACATCCGCCCAGGAGAGACCTTCGCCCTGGTGGGGCCGACGGGGGCGGGCAAGAGCACGATCGCGAAGCTGATCATCCGCTTCTACGACCCGACGCAGGGCCGGATCACGATCGACGACTGGGACCTGCGCGACGTGACGCTGTCGTCGCTGCGCGAGCAGCTCGGCGTGGTGCCCCAGGAGCCATTCCTGTTCCACGGCACCATCCGCGACAACATCGCCTTCGGCTTGCGCCGCAGGGGCCGAGACGACGACGCCCAGCTCGACGCCGACATCGACGCCGCGCTCGACCTGGTCGGACTGCGCCGGCTCATCGAGAGCCTGCCCGCGGGGGCCGACACGCCGGTGCACGAACGGGGCGTGTCGCTGTCGGCAGGCGAGCGGCAGCTTCTGGCGCTGGCGCGGGCGTTCGTGGCCCGGCCCCGGGTGATCGTGCTCGACGAGGCAACCTCCAGCGTCGACCTCAGCACTGAGGCCGAGATCGAAGGCGCACTCGACCTGCTGCTCGAGGGCCGAACGGCGGTGCTGATCGCCCACCGGCTGGCGACGGCCATGCGGGCAGACCGGATCGCGGTCATCGACGAGGGCGGCGTGATGGAGCTGGGCACCCACGACGAGCTGGTGGCGCTGGGCGGCCGGTACGCCGAGATGTACGCCACGTGGGTGTCGCACGCCGGCGAGGGCCGCCCCAACGAGAAGTGAGCACTCGTGAGTGACGCCCGGCATCAGCCCACTGTCCAGCCGACCGCCTCGCTGCGGAATGTGTCGGTCGTCTACGACGGCACGACCGTGCTGGGGCCGCTCGACTGGGACATCGCCCCGCACGAGCGGTGGATCGTGCTGGGGCCCAACGGCTCGGGCAAGACGAGCCTCATCAAGATCCTGTCGCTGTACCGCTTCCCCACCACCGGCACCGTCGACGTGCTGGGCGAGCGCTGGGGCTCGGTCGACGTGCGGGAGCACCGTCGGCGCATCGGGCTGGCCAGCTCGTCGCTGCGAGACCAATTCCGGGCAGACATCAGCGCCCTCGACATCGTGATGACGGCGCGCTACGCGGCGCTGGAGACCTGGTGGCACACCTACACCGAGGCAGACCGGGCGACTGCGCTCGCCTGCTTGAAGCGCGTCGGAGCATCCCGGCTCGCTGATCGGGCGTTCGCCACCCTGTCGTCAGGCGAGCAGCAGCGGGTGCAGCTCGCCCGCACGCTCATGGGTCGCCCCGAGCTCTTGCTGCTCGACGAGCCGACCGCCGGTCTGGACCTAGCGGGCCGCGAACAGCTCGTGGCCAGCTTGGAATCGCTGGCCGCAGACCCCCAGACGCCGGCCACCGTGCTGGTGACCCATCACACCGACGAGATCCCCCCGTCGTTCACACATGGACTGCTCCTGCGGGACGGCGCGCCGCTCGTGTGCGGAGCCCTGGGCGAGGTGCTCACCGCCGAGACGCTGTCGGAGTGCTTCTCGCACAAGCTGCGCCTTGAACGGCGTGACGGCCGCTGGCTGTCCTGGGCGGTGACATAGCGCCGCTGTTGCGTGCGGGCAGGTCAGCCCCGCGCACGCTCGCTTCTGCGTGCAGAGATGCCGTCACGGGCGGCATCGCTGCAAAGGGAACGGCGGGGACCGATTCTGTGTGCAGAATTGCCGTGACGAGCAGCATTTCTGCACACAGATCGGTGAGACTGGCGACATGGGCGAGCAGGCTGACACGAACACCACCGGCGAAGCTGCGAGCGCAGCGGCGGGCATCGAAACGCGGATCACCGGCTATTTCGACGCATGCACCTCCGGCGATGCCGCGGCCGTAGCCGCCCATTTCACCGATGACGCCGTGGTGTACGACACCAACCACGCACCCGTGCGGGGGGCAGCGACGATCGGTCGCTTCTGGTCGCGCATTGCCTCCAAGTGGCAGGGCGCATCGTGGCACTGTGAGCGGCTGGTCACCGACGGCGACACTGCGGCGATCGAGTGGAGGATGTCCGGCACGATGTCTGCACCTCGGAGCGACTCCAGCGACCCCGCGACGCGCAGCGACGCCGACGGCCCGGAGGCGCACAGCGGCGGCGTGCCGTTCGCGGTGCGCGGCAGCGAGCACTACGACTTCGGCCCGCACGTCGAGGGGGGCGATCGGCTGATTGCCGAGATCCGCCAGTACTGGACGTTCGATCTCGAGCACCTCTCCAGCGAATTGGTCGACTATCCCTACGGCGAGCCCGGCCGGCTCGGCGGCTGAGGCCCCGTGGACGACCTGTCGCCCCATGACGAGACCAGCGTCGATGCACGCAGCGACCTGCATCTGATCTATCCCGATCCTCAACTCGCGCAGCGCAGCGCGGCGGCGGGGGCGTTGCGGCGGCTAGCGCATGCCTTCGTGAGGCATCGCACCGATGCCGACACGCTGGCGGAGATCGCCGCGTGGGCCGACGCCACCGCCGGGCGGCTCGAAGCCGGCTCAGCAGCAGTGCCGCGCCCGGCCGATTACTTCGCCCGCCGCTACGCCGATCCGAGACCGCCCGACGGCGCTGAGGTCATGGCGTTCAGCGACCGAGCATTCAGCGGCCCCGCCAATCCGACCGCCATGGACATGGACATGCGCCGCCACGGCGAAGGCGTCCGTGCCACGGTGACCTTCGGTGCTGCCTTCGAGAGCGCCCCGGGCCGGGTCCATGGCGGCGCAGTGTGTGCCGTAGCCGACGACGTGCTCGGCTACCTCATGGTCTGCTTGGGAATCGCCGCCTACACCGCCCGCCTAGAGATCGACTACCGAGGCGGCGTACCAATCGACCAACCCGTAACCTATATCGCGCACGAGACCAGCCGCGAAGGCCGCAAGTCACAAGTCGAACTCACCGTGCACACTGCGGGCGCGCCGCCCGACGCTCCCCCACTCATCGAGGCAGCGGGCCTGTTCGTAATAGTCACCGCCGATCAGCTCGCCGACAACACCTGAAGCGGCCGCAGCATTTCGTACGGGCTGACCGTCTCCGCCACCCTGACCTGCTGGGGTCACCGCCCCCTCGGCTTCGTCCCGAGCTGAAACGCCGCTTCGGACCCACAGGCGGCCCCAAGCGCCAGCCGGGCCGCGTGTGTGCGCACGCCGCCGCGCAAGCTCGACGCGTCGAACCGCGACCGCGGTGCTCGTGGCTTGTAGTCTCCGCGTCTACGCCGCTGCGGGGCTGCGTTTGTTCCATCGAGGAGTGACGTGATGATGTTCGACGACGCGACGACCCCCCCCCCCCCAGGATCGACAGCCGGCGGAGCGGCTTGGCGGTGCCGGTGGTGACAGACACGGTCTGACCGGCGGACGTCGGCGTCCCCTCAGGCGTGCCGTCGCGGCGGCAGCGGTGCTGGCGGCAGTGTCGGGGCTGCTAGCGGGTGTGGGTGCTGCGGGAGCGCAGACCGCCGCAGGCGTGGTGATCGCCGTGACGCCGAGTTCGTTGACTGAGGGCGGCACGGCGGTGTTCACGGTCGCCTGGTCGGATCCTGCGGGGCCGTCGGCCGATGTGCAGCTTCGGGTGTGCCTGTGGGGCGGCACGGCGATCCAGTTCGGCTACTCAGGCGGATGGGACTTCAAGGCATACAAGCAGAGCACCACCGATTCGACTGACAAAGTGCTGACCACGCAGCGCTGCGACAACCGCACCACGATCACCGCGGGGTCGGCGAACGCCCTGCACCAGTTCAATATCGAGACTCGCGACGACGACGTGCACGACGGCGACCGGACGGTGATCGGTTCGGTGGAGGTGCTCAGCGGCGGTCACGCAGTGCGGGTCGGGCGGGCGCCCTTGACGATCGTGGAGAACGACCCGCAGATCACCACTATCGGAGTGAGCACTCCAGAGGTTCTGCTGCGCGAGGGCCAAGACTCCGACCTCGCCGGCGGGGAAGGCGTACTGATCCTCGGCACAGTGCCCGGCGGGCTGTCCAACGGCGCGAGTGTGCGGATTTCGGCACCCGGCCTCGAGCTGTCCACGGGTGGGTTGCTGTCGCTTATCGGCTACGTCGCGACCGTCAATCTGAACTACGACCTCTTCACACCCGACATCTCGGAGCACCTGCGTACGGTCCTGTTCAGAGTTCCTGATGACGAACTGCGCAAGGGCGACCGGGTGGTGGACCTGCGCATCACGGTGAACGGGATGCCGAACACCAGGGTGGCACCAGTGCGCTTGCGGATCCTCGATGACGAGGTGGGCCACCCGGAGTTCACCGGGTCGGTGTCGGGGTGCACGGGCCCAAATCAGTTCAACGCACCGTGCCTGCGGGTGCCAGAGGGCGGGTCGGCTACCTATTCGGTGAAGCTGACCGCCCCCCCAGCGGCTGGGGTGACCCAGACAGTGACGCCTTCGTTTGACACCTCGGCGATCTATGAGCTGCTGTACACGCCGGAATGGCAGCGGGCACAGGTGACGTTCGACCCGCCGATGCTGTCGTGGACCGCGGCGGACTGGCAGACCACCAAGTCGTTCACGGTACGCGCCGCGCACGACGACGACATGTTCTGGGAGACGTTCGTGGTCAAGCACACGTTCGGCGGGACGTGGCGATCAACGTTGGTGAACGACGCCCCCGAGCGGCTCGGGATCGTCGGCCACGTCGCCGACGACGACACGTTTGCCAACACGCAGGTGATCTTCGAGGACGCCGACGGCAACCCGCTCGGCGCCGACAACCCGCTGCTGCTCGGGACACGGCGCTGGCAGCCCGGCGACTCCGACGTGTTCTACACGGTGCGGCTCAGCCACCGCCCCTCGAGCAGCGTCGGCCTCAAGGTGAGCACCATCACCGAGAAATGGAACAAGGGAGCCCAGCCGTTCGCGATGTGGGACGCGCCGTTCCCCGCCGACAGCCTGTTCAGGCGGAACTACAACGCCGAGTCGCACCGGTCGCGGACCTATTCGTTCAACGGCTCCAACTGGAACACCCCACGACGGGTGTACGTGCGCATGTACCGCGACACCGACAACACCGACGGACGGCTGCTGCACTACCTCGACAAACGACACCTCACCGAGCTGCCCGTCGAGCATCTCACCACCCTCAACACCCAACCGGCCGACGACGAACAGCAGCAGCAGCAGCCCCAGCAGGACGCACAACAGCAGCAGCAGCCAGGCGGCGGCACCCAGCAGCAGCAGGATGCGCAGCAGCAGGACGTGCCTCAACAGCAACCACAAGACGTCGGCACCCAACAGCAACAACCCCAGCAGGACGCACAGCAACAGCAGCAGCCAGGCGGCGGCACCCAGCAGCAGCAGCAGGATGCACAGCAGCAGGATGCACAGCAGCAGGACGCACAGCAGCAGCAGCAGGATGCACAGCAGCAGGACGCACAGCAGCAGGATGCACAGCAGCAGGATGCACAGCAGCAGGATGCACAGCAGCAGGACGGGCAGCAGCAGGACGTGCCTCAACAGCAACCACAAGACGTCGGCACCCAACAGCAACAACCCCAGCAGGACGCACAACAGCAGCAGCAGCCAGGCGGCGGCACCCAGCAGGCGCCTCAGGGAGCCCAGCAACAAGGCGGCACCCAGCAGGTGCCTCAGGGAACTCAGCAACAGGGCGGCACCCAACCGCAGGCGCCGGCCCCTGACCCGCAGCTGATCACCGATGTCCGCAGCTACGTCGCCGAGACCCACCTCGGCGCCGAGCACGTCACGCGCTGGAAGCGGGCGCTGGAAGCGCTGGGCGCCAATGACTATCCGGGCATCGAGCCGATCACCGTCGCAGAAGCCCGGTCATACGTCGACATGGGCTGGCCCCGCTGGTTCCCGGTCCTCGTAGAACTCATGAGGCTCCAAGAGGCCGGCTGACCCGGGTCCCGGCCAGCCCACTCATCAGCACGAACGACGCATCTCAAAGCCCAGATCACTCGGTCCACGAAGCGAACCGGCTCATCCCGGCACCCGAATCACTCCAGACCCGGCGCAGGCCCAGCAGGCAGCCCGGCCGATGGATCGCAGCTCAGGACCCACGTAGGATGATCTGCTCCAGTGGTTCGCCGATATGCGCGCGGCCTGAGGGCAGCTCGCCCTCGGCGGCCTCGACGTCCCACACCATGACGTCGTTGTCGAGCGTGTACAGCAGGAACCGGCTGTCGGGCGCCCACGCCATGTCTCCGAGATCGACGCCGATCTCGGGCGAGTGGCGACCCCATTGCTGCTCAAGGTCGACCACAACGACTCCCGCCGGGGCTCCGTCGCCGTGCAGGAGCCTCAACGCGATCCGGTTGCCATCGGGCGACATCAGACCCTGCTCGCTCCAGCGATCCGGCGACGCCGCAAGCAGCTCCGCTGGCAGTTCCACCCGCCGTTCGGTGATCGCGCCGGTGACGATCGGGTAGTCCTCGCACAGCGTCGAGCAGTTCTCCTCCATCTCGGCTTGGTCGTCGCGTTCGCCGAAGCGGCCTGAGGCTTCTGCGCAGATGTCGTCGCACCAGTCGTCGCGTCGATCGGGGCCCACGCTGGCGCTGAATGAGGTATCGGTGATCTGACAGCCGTATTCCTCGCACTGCAATCGCACGACATGCCCGTCGCCGACGGCAAGCACCCGGCCGGGGCCGAGCTGGAGCGCCTGATTTCGCCCGTCGAGCGCCATCACGCTGCCCGCCATGGACACCACGACATGGTCGCCGAGAGCACCATGCACGACGGCCGCGTTGGGCATCTGCACTGCGGAGCGGAACACGCCGTCGGGGCCGACCACACGGGCGAAGAGATGCTCGCTGCCGCGCACCACCGCGACGATCCCCGGCGGGCTGTGCGCAGGCAGCATCTCGGTCACGTCTTCAGCGATGACGACGAGGTCTCCGGTGGCGGTATCGACGCGCAGCACGTCACGCCCGATACCGACCACGATCTCGCCGTCGAGCTCGAACAAGGTGTGCGGCAGGCGGGGCAGCGGCACGTACTGCGCCGCTCCGCTCACCAGGTCGAGCTGAAACAGCAAGCCGCGGACATTGCCGGTGGGATCTCCGGCGAGCGTGGCAACCAACTCGGCGGCGGGGCGTGCGGGCGGCAAGTCGCCGATGGGACCGTCCAGTGCCGTCGGCGGCGGCAGCGTCGTGCGCGGCGGCCGAGTGGGACCGGCCGTCGTGGTGGTGGCCGGGGGCTCGGTTGTCGTGGTGGTCGCCGCAATCGCCGCGTCGGGCTCGTCGCCGCCGCTGCGCACCCACGCCACGGCCAATGCAGCGACGGCCAGTGCCGCTGCGAGTGCTGCGAAAGCAGCCAGGCGCGGTGCCGACGATGGTCGTCGCTCAATCACCGTCTCCTGCACGCCGGCAAAGTCGGCCCCGCTCTCGGGCAGGATCTCGAGGCCATGCGGCGCTTGGGTGCCCTGCGGCGGTTCGGGGATGCTCACCGGATCACATTCTGTGCCGCCTGCTGGGGCCGCACGTTCCGATGGCCTCGAGCTGAGAGCCTGCGCCGAATGTCGAAGCCGCGGCCGCAGCGGCCCGTGAGCGGCAGCGAACGCGAGCGCTCGACGCTGGTGCGAACACGGGAAGGTTCACCTATTGGCGCGTCCTGCCAGCACGGCGCGCTACCACGACGTGGCGTTCTGGGGAAGCTCCCGGAACGGCGTGGCCGGATCGGGGCCGGGTTCCCTGGGGAGCCCCAGCACCCGCTCGCCCAGGATGTTCCGTTGGATCTCGTCGGTGCCGCCGTAGATCGACGGCGCCGGTGAGAACACCGTCATCTCCTGCAGCACCCCGTCGGTGGCCGCTTCGGCGCCCCACAGGGTCATATCGGCGCCGAGAATGGTGCTGGCCAGCGACCGGGCCCGGCGCAGCGCCGCGGTCATGCGCAGCTTCGCCAGATTGCCTTCGCCGCCGGTGCGCTGAGACTTTTGCCGGCTGCGCATTGCCGACAGCCGCATCACCTCGAGGTCGGTATGCAGCGCTGCGAGCTCCTGGCGGACGACCGGGTCGCCGCGACGGCCGCGGGTGCGGGCCTCTTCGCTGAGCTGATTGAACGTGCCTGCGCCCACTCCCCCGGCCGCCAGCGCGAGCCGCTTGCCGCGGAAGGTGCCGGCCGGCCGGTCGAGATGACCGGCGACCGTGCCAGGATGCGCCGCTGCGAACGCAAGGCCGTGGCTGCCGCCGATGCCTGCTCGCTCGACCATCAGGGTCGTGTTGGTCACGCGCCAGCCGTCGTTCAGTTCGCCGATGATGTTTGCGTGGGGCACCCGGGCACCGTCGATGAACACCTCGTTGAACAGCGACCTGCCGGTCATCTCGCGCAAGGGGCGCACTTCCACGCCGTCTTGGGCCATGTCGAAGGCGAACCAGGTGAGGCCGCGGTGCTTGGGCGACTCGGGATCGGTGCGCGCGACGAGCATGCCCAGATCTGCGTGGGAGCCTTCCGACGTCCACACCTTCTGACCGGTGATGATCCACTCGTCGCCATCACGGACGGCCTTGGTCTGCAGGCCGGCGAGGTCGCTGCCGGCGCCAGGCTCGGAGAACAGCTGGCACCACGACTCGGTGCCGTTCAGAATGGCCGGTACGAAGCGCTCGATCTGATCGGGTGTGCCGTGCTCAAGGATGGTTTGCGCCGCCAGCAGCATGCCCAGGCCCGCCGGTGAGCCGATGGCGCCCGCAGCGCGGATGGCTTCGACCAGCACGCGTGTCTCGTCGCGCCCCCAGCCCCGACCGAACGGCTCGGGCAGCGTCGGATTGGACAGTCGCGCTGCGGCGAGGCGACCCCACCACTCCCGCACGCTGATGCCGGGATCCCAGTTGTCTGCGAGCCACGCGTCGAGCTCGGACCTGAGCTCATCACCCGAGGTCGCGCTGGCCGATGCCTGCCGCACGCTCATGGCGCCGAACCCTACCGGCGACCCCTGCTCAGGATTCGTCTGCAAACCTCAGGCTGTGTCACGCTTCCTCCGCAAAACGGAGCCTGTGCCACGATTCGTATGCAAAACGGAGCAGGTGTCACGCCTCCTCGGCAAACCTCAGGAAGATCGCCGTGGTCGGGGCGAAGAACAGCCGCCATGCGTGCAAGATCCCGCCGTTGGGGCCGCAGACCATCCGCGTCTGCCCTCCCGCCGGCAGCTCCACGACGATCTTGGGGCTGAAGATCCACAGAAGCTGCAACCTCAGTGTGTAGCTGCCGGGCCGCAGCACGAAGCTCTCGGATTTGCTGTCGCGGATCAGTCCGACGCGCTGACCCTCGATGAGCACTTGATAACTGCGAATGGTGTCTCGGTAGTGATGGATGCGCTCGAGCACCAACTCGGTGGTCGGGCCGTCGTCCCCACCGGCGGCGTCATCGCCGATGGCGTCGGGATCATCGGAGGAGGACTTGGGGGCATCGGGAATACCCATAGGCCCACTGGGTGCCGTCGCGTTGTGGTCGGCCATGCCGCGACGCATCCGCTCCCATATCGACGGTCGCCTGGACCTGCTGTCACCAGAGCTGTTCCGCGCAGGTGGTTCACCCGCTGGCGTGCCGCTGTCCCCTTCAGCCATCGGGCCCCCCGTCCGGCGATGTCGCAGCGAACGTACTGCCGCCCGGGACTGGGGGCCAGCTCTCCCCGGCCAGCATCGCCTCGACGACTACGGCCACGCCGTCGTCTTCGTTGCTCGGTGCGATGCTGTCGGCTGCGTCCTGGACCATCTGCGCAGCGTTCGACATCGCGACGCCGTGGCCCGCCCACCGCAGCATGTCGACATCGTTGAGGCCGTCACCGAACGCCACGACATCGGAAGCTGCAATGCCGTACCGCTGGCAGACGATCTCGAGGCCGGTCGACTTGCTGACGCCCGCGGCTGCGATTTCTGCCATGTCCAAACCGGAAGGGCGGATTTCGGTGCCCAGCGGCATATGTGACGAGAGCTCGTCCACGATGTCGAGCGTGCTCATGCCCGGCACGTGAACGAGCCAGGTCAGCACCGGCCCGTCGACTGCTGCGATGGCGTCGGCGACTCGCGACTCACTGAGGTCTGCGATCAGGTCGGCTGGCATCTGGGGAGCGAACCTGTGCTCCCACAAGTGCCGGCCGTCGGCCATGTCGAGCCCGAGGCTCACAGCGGGAAGGAGCTTGCGGGCGATCTCGGCAGCTTCGATGGCCTCGAAGTGCGTCATGGACCGGTCTGCGATCTGCTCCCCGGCCCCAGCATCCATCACCACCGCACCGTTGAGGCACACCGCGTACGACAGCCCCGCCGCCCTGCGCAGGACCCAAGCTGCCTGCGGCCACGGCCGGCCGGTGGCCAGCGCCGTAATGACGCCGGCTTCAGCAAGCGCCCCGAGCGCAGCGGCGGTCCGCTCGGTGATCGTCCCGTGGCGAGTCAGGAGCGTGCCGTCGATGTCGAACGCCGCCACCCGCGGCAATTCGGCTGGAGGCCGAGCCGAAGTGCCAAGTGGCGAGGTGGTCATGGCATGCACGGTAGAGGGCCGGTGTGACACACGTCACTCGCCTTTTCGGCCCGGTGCGCGGAGGTCCCGGAGGATTCGGTACCTCGAGCTCGGACCGGACCCTGAGCTCAGTCCAGGTACTCGGCGGTTGCGGTTGCGGTTTGCAGCAGCCGGTCGGTCTCGCCGGCGGTCTCGAAGATGCGTGTCCGGGTTGTCACAAGGTGGCCAGTGCTTGCCAGCACCTCGCCCTCGACCCGGAATGGCCCACCGCGGCCAGGCGCCAGGTAGTGCATGTCAGCGAACACACAACGAGACGGGCGCCCGCTGCTGTCGTTCATCTGCGCCAGGTGCGTGCTCATCACCTCGGCGACCACTATCGACGCCCCGCCCTGCAGCGAGCCGAACGAATTGCGGATGCGGTTGTGCATCGGCAGCTCGATGCGGGCCTCGCCGGGCACCGGGGTGATCCGCAAGTAGTCGTCCAGCGGCGGTCGGGGATCCAGCTCGTGGTCCTCGCGGTAGTCGACGGTGTTCTCCCGGGCCGTGGAGTCCACCACCGGGGTGTCGTCCCGGCGGGGCAGCCGGGCATAGGTACACGTGGAGCGAGCGATCTCGGTCCCGGCTTCGTCGGTCACCGACGTCTCGGTGACAACCTGGTTCCGGCCGACCCGCAGCGGCGAGCAACGGGCGATCGCCAGCGAACCCTCAGCCCGTGCGGCCAGCACCGTCGACAGGTGCAGCGTGGCCGACCAGTCGGGCGTCACCTGCAGGACGGCGTGATGCCCCGCCACCGAATCCACCAGCGTGGCGACGGCGCCGAGCCGCAGCCAGCCGCCGTCGGCCAAGGGCCTGTCGGCAAGATCGTCGAGGATGGGCATGGTGGCCGTCAGCGTGCCGTCGCCCGTCATCTGATGGCTGAGGCGCAGGTGCCGCAGGATGTGATCCTGCGGCGGGTAGCGGGCCGGCCTGTTCGCCGACGGGCTGGCGGGCGCCGGATTGTCGACGGTCTCGCGGTCGCCGCCTGACCTGTCCGCCTCAGCGCCGCTCAACCGGTCGCTCGGCGCCGATTCGGCGTTCATGCGGCCCGCTCGTCAGCGAGCCGGCGCAGAGCATCCCAGAGCTGAGCCGTCGCATCGGCAAGCTCGTCGGCGCCACCGCCGTTGTGAATGACGAAGTTGGCCGCGTCCCTGCGCTGTTCGTCGGTGGCCTGCGACCCCAGGCGGGCCTTGGCGTCATCGGTTGACATACCCCGCTGGATCAGCCGCTCCATGCGCACGTCGGGCAGCGCCTCCACTGTCACCACCACTTCATAGGGGAACGCTGTGTCACGGCCGAGCGTGCTTTCCACCAGGACCGCCATGTCCAGCACCACGACATCGGTGGCACCGGCGGCGGCGATGGCGCCGACGCGCTCGTCGAGGAGCTCGTTGATCGCCGGATGGCTGATCGCGTTGAGCGCAGCGAGCTCGTCAGGGTCGTTGAACACGATCGCCGCGAGCGCAGCACGGTCGATGCCCCCATCGGGACCCGCCAGATGGCGGCCGAATCGTTCGAGCACCGCTTCGACGGCCGAGCCGTCTGGGGCAACGATCTCGCGCCCGAGCGCATCGACGTCCACGACTGCTGCGCCGTGTGCGCCAAGCAGCTGCGCGACCGTGCTCTTGCCGGAGCCGATGCCGCCCGTCAAACCGACGATCAGCACGGCGCACCCCGCACGCACATCAGCATCGCGCCACCCAGAGCGCGCACCCGCACCGCACCCTGCGCGCACATCAGCACCCCGGTCACTCTGTGCGGCGGCCCTCGGCGTCAGTGGGCGGGCCGGCGAAGGCTTGGGCGATGTCCATCCACCCCTTCGCCAGTGGCCCGGTGACCGACAGGCCCGTCTCGGTGTGGAAACGCCGCTGGGTCACTGCCAGGCAGAACTCATAGGCGTCGCCGCTCACCTTGTCGGCAGCGTCGTCTGGCCCCCACGTCCACACAGCCCCGCTCGGGGCATCCAATTCCACCCGCACGGGACCGTCTGGCGCCTCGAGGCCCCGGTTCGCATAGCTCCAGCCACGAGTGCCCACACCGATGTGGGCGACATGACGCAGCCGATCGGTGCGCGGCAATTCCCGACCGTGGGTGTCGGCCACGTCATGGCCGTGCGACCACGTCTCCATGAGCCGGGCAGTCACGAACGACAGGGCGCCCATCGACGGGCCAAACCACGGAATCCGGTCTTTGCGGTCAAGCGGGCGCACCGCATCGAGCATCTTGGAGCGCTCGGCGCACATCCAGTCCCAGATCTCCGCTCCCGACATGGAGGCGAAGTCGAAACCCGCTGCGGTGTGCAGGTCCATCTCGCCCCGTTCGGCCGCGGCCGTGAACCCGCCGAAACGCTCGGGATCGACGACAGCCAGCGTCGCCACCCAGTCGGTCATGCCCAGGTGCACCATCGTTTCGCGGCTGTCCCAGCCCTCCGCAGGCGTGGGCAGGTGCCATTGCTCCTCGCTGAGGTCGCTGACCACATCGCCGAGCGCGTCGGTTTCTGCCTGAAGGTCGTCGCAGATCTCGTCCATGGGTGCGGACCCTACCCGCGCCCCTGCAGGCGATTCTGTGGCGATCAGCGCCGACTGCTCTGGTAACGGGCTCCGCCCACACGCCCCCGGGCGATGCTGGGTTTGCCGAGCGGGCCGTCAGACCAAAGCGTGTGACAGCGGCTGACTATGTTGCGCTCGATGAGCAGCTCTCGAGACAGCGACAAATCCGCAGTCGCCGACGCAGGCGTGCTGTGGCGGCCCGACGCACCGCGATGCGCCTCGACCCAACTCTGGCAGTTCGCCGAACAGGTCGGCATGGGGCTCAGCAGCCACTCCTACGCGGAACTGCACGCGTGGTCGGTGCGCCATCCCGGGGCGTTCTGGCGCGCCGTGTGGGAGTTCTGCGACGGCATCGGCGAGCTGGGCCCCGAATTTCTGGGCGAGGGGTCGGGCGGGGGAAGCAATGGCCTGCCAGGGCCTGGTCTTGAATTCTTCGCCGGCTCGAGGCTGAACATCGCCGAGCACTACCTGCGGCCGGCATCTGCGGGCGGCCCGTCACCCACTCACACCGCCCTGACCTTCATCGGCGAGGACGGGACCGAGCTGACCATGACCCACGGCGAGCTGCGGGCCGAGGTGGCGGCGTGCCAACGGGCGCTGGCGGCTGACGGGGTCGGCGTAGGCGACCGGGTCGCCACCATGCTCCCCAACGGCCCCGAGGCGCTCATCGTGTTCTTGGCCGCGGCGTCGCTGGGCGCGGTGTATTCCTCGGTCAGCCCCGATTTCGGCATCGACGGCGTGCTCGACCGCTTCGGCCAGATCTCCCCGACCGTGATGGTTGCCGTGGATGGCTACTTCTACAACGGCACGCGCCACCGCACCGCAGGTAAAGCCGTCGAGGTGGCCTCCAGCCTGGCGAGCTCGGGTGCATCGCTGCGGCGGCTCGTCATCGCTCCCTACGACCGCAGCGATGACGCCAGCACCGGCCGCAGCGCAGCCGGTTCGCGCGGCGACCGCGGCGCGGCCGAGTCATCCGGCGACGTGCCGGAATCGTCGACATCGTGGGCTGAGTGGCTGGCGCCTCACCGCGCCGCAACCGGCGACGATCTCACCTTCGAACGGCTCGACTTCGACCAGCCCGTGTACATCTTGTACTCATCGGGCACCACCGGGAAGCCGAAGTGCATCGTTCACCGGGCCGGCGGCGCGCTGCTCAAGCTGTGGAGCGAGCAGCGCCTGCACTTCGATGTCCGCCCGGGCGATCGTGTCATGTACTTCACCACCACCGGCTGGATGATGTGGAACTGGCTCGTCGCCGGGCTGGCCAGCGGCGCATCGCTGGTGCTCTACGACGGGTCGCCGTTCCATCCCGGTCCGGCGCGGCTGTTCGACGTGGCCGACCACTGCGGCGTCACGCTGTTCGGCGTCAGCGCCAAGTTCATCGAAGGCGCCATGAAGGCCGGCCTGCGACCGGCGCAGACCCATGCGCTCGACACCGTGCGCACGATCTCTTCGACAGGTTCTCCCTTGGCGCCGGAGGGTTTCGACTGGGTGTACTCCCACGTGAAGGCCGACGTCCACCTGGCTTCGTTCTCGGGCGGCACCGACATCTGCGGCGGCTTCGTGATCGGCGACCCGACGGGTCCGGTGCGCTGCGGCGAGATCCAGGTGGCTGCGCTCGGCCTCGATGTCGACGTGGCGGCTGCCGATGGTGCGTCGCTCGGGGCGGGTTCCCAGGGCGAGCTGGTGTGCCGCAACGCATTCGTGTCTATGCCGCTGCGCTTCTGGGACGACGCCGACAACGCTCGCTACCGGTCTGCCTACTTCGAGCGCTTCGACGGCGTGTGGCATCACGGCGACTTCGCCGAATGGACCCCGAGCGGCGGGATGATCATCAGCGGACGCTCCGACGCGACGTTGAATCCCGGTGGAGTACGCATCGGCACCGCGGAGATCTACCGGCAGGTCGACCAGGTCGACGAGGTGCTCGAGAGCGTGGTCATCGGCCAGCGAGTGCCTGCGGGCGACGGATCGACGGCCAGCAGCGACATTCAGGTCGTGCTGTTCGTGAAGCTGCGCGACGGGCTCACGCTCGACGACTCGCTCACCGGCAAAATCCGCTCGCAGATCCGTTCAGGAGCGTCACCTCGACATGTCCCTGCGGTCGTCGCCCAAGTGCCCGCGATCCCCCGCACCCGTTCGGGCAAGCTCGTGGAACTGGCGATTCGAGACATCGTCGAAGGCCGCTCGGTGACGAACATCGAGGCCATCGACGACCCCGATGCGCTCGCCCACTTCGCCAACCATCTCGCACTGGACACATAGGAGGCTGAGCCGATAGGCGAAGCCGTGGCCCGAGCGGCCCGTGAGCCCAATCGCATGAGGATGGGGAACAAGAGCGGGAAGCGACTGGTGCAACATCGCAAGTGTTCACCTATTGGCGCTTCCTCATCGCAGCATGCACCATGGTGATGGAACCGAGCGTGCTGACCGAGGAGCCCCAACCCATGATTATTGCCAAGCCTGTGGCGGTCTACTTCAAACTGGTTGCCGCCGCCGTGGTAGTCAACTTCTTCGTCTACCCGTTCTACGGGCCGGGCGACAGCCCTGACGATCCCGCGAACACCGACCTGTGGCTCGTCTTGAACTGGTTCATGGCGGTCGCCTTGGCGGCGGCGCTGCTCACGACCTGGCGGCGGCGATCGGCGAGTCCGCGAGATCGCAACGCCGGCGCCATGTTCGTAGCCACGGTCGTCATGACCATCGCCTTCATGCCCAACTGGTTCTCTGCCACGTGGGCGCACGGGGGCAATGGCACCATCTGGCACATCATCGACACCACGCTGCCCGTGCTGCTGTGGATCGAAGGGCACCGACTCTGGAAGTCAGCCTGAGCCGCCGGGGAAGCTCAGAACAGCGACTCGTCGGTGCGCCGCAATCCTTCGATGATCAGCACCGATGCTGCTGTTGCAGCCATGAGCACGACCGCGAGCGCCATCGCCTGACCGCGCAGGCTCTCACCCGGCGTGCCGAGGAGGCGGAACAGTGCCAGCGGGGCGGTCAGCGTGTCCGGTCGCCGCGGCAGGAACGCCGTCGCACCGAACTCGCCGAGCGACGCGGCGAAGGCGAACGCTGCACCCACCGCCACCGCTCGCGACGCAATCGGCACGTCGACCTCGCGGCGGGTGCGCAGAGGTGACGCACCGAGCACAGACGCTGCCTCTCGCAGCCGGTCGTCGATCGAACGCAGCGTCGGCACCAGCGTCCGCACGACGAACGGCGTGCCGACCAGGGCATGAGCGACGGGGATGATCCACCACGCTGTGCGGAAGTTCACTGGCGGCGTGTCCAGCGCCAGCAGCATGCCGAGCCCCACGGTCACCGCAGACACGCCGAGCGGCAGCGTCAATCCGATATCGAAGAGGCGCCGCAGCCATGCCGTGCCGTTCCGGCGGTGTGGCCCGCCGCGCATCCGAGGGCGCATGGCACCGTGCGACGTCACGGGCTCTCGCCGGACGGCGACGTGGCGCCCGGCGGTGCTCGGCCGGCTGCCCACTACGACCGCCGACGCCAGCGAGCCGACCGCCGTGGCGATCGCCGTTGCCATCACGGCGAATCCCAGCGAATGGCGCAGTGCCGCAAGCGCGGAAGTCGGCAGCATCTGCACGCGTTCCGCGAGCGCAGCGAAATTGGCCACGCCGTAGCCCTCGCCGGTCGCAAACGCCCGCTCCACCAGTGTGAGAATCGGCACGCCCAGCAGCCCGAACGCGACTGCGGCATTCACAGCGATCACACCGTGCCGGCGCCGCGGTGCTGTGCGCCCCGGTGCCCGCCGAGCGACCGCCCGGCGCCGCTCGGCTACGCCTGCCAGCGTGACCAGCGCTGCTACGGCAACGAGCTGGCACAGCGCCAGCGCAGCGGCCGTCTCGAAGTCGAGCCGGGTGATGGCGTAACGGTAGATCTCGGTTTCGACCGTGGCCCGGGCAGGCCCGCCGAGAATCAGGATCACCCCGAACGAGGTGAACGAGAACAGGAACGTGACCGCCGCAGCAGCCGCGACAGCCGGGCGCAAGAGCGGCCAGGTGACGTGCCGGAAAGCGCGCACCGGCGTCGCCCCGAGCACGGCTGCTGCATCGGCGTTGCGGCCGTCGAGGCCGGCCCACCACGATCCGACCGTCCGCACGACCACGGCGTAGTTGAAGAAGACGTGCGCCAGCAGGATCGCCCACACGGTGTGGTGCAGCGGCAGGGCGCCGTCTTTGAGGCCGAAGCGATCGAAGACCGCTTCGAAGGCGCCGGCCACGACCACCGTCGGCAGCACGAACGGCACGGTGATGACGGCGCGAGCGATTCGTCGCGTCCTCGGTTTCAGGCGCGCCAACGCCGCTGCAGCAGGAATGCCGACGGCCAGTGTGAGAGCCGTGGAGGCCACCGCCTGCCAGACCGTGAACCACAGCACGCCCCGAATCGCGGAGCGGCCCAGCACATCGCCGAGGCCGCTGAACCCGTCGCCGATGACGGTGAGCACCGGGTACGCGAAGAACACCGCCACGAAGGCGAGCGGTGCAGCAGCGGCGAGCACCCAGACGGCCAGCGCCGCCAGTCGCGTCATGCGCTGCGGCGACCGCATGCCGGCCAGAGCCCCTCGGGAGGGCACAGCGTTCACGGCCTCAGTATCTGCCCCTGCTCGCACTGGCCGACGTTGAGTGCCGCTGCAGCCCTGCAGGGGTGCGTCTGAACATGGGCTAGCGCAGCACGATCTCCACCCAGCGCTCGGTCCACGCGTCGCGGTTGGCCTCGATCTCGGCCGGGTCGAGCATCAGCGGATGCGGGGGCACTGCGGTGTGCTCGACGAATTCGGGCGGGAGCGTCGCATTCTCGATGACGGGATACACGAACATGTTGAGCGGCACGTCGTTCTGCCACGTCTCGCTCAGCATGAAGTCGATGAGCGCCTGTGCGCCCGCCTCGTTGTCGGTCCCCCGCAGGATGCCAGCGAACTCGACTTGGCGGTAGCACGAGTCGGTGATGACCCCCGTGGGCGCGGTGTCGGTCGGCGGGTCGGCGTAGATCACCTCGGCAGGGGGGCTCGACGCATAGGACACGACCACCGACCGGTCGCCGCCGCCGGCAACGAACTCCCCGTAGTAGGCGTCTTCCCAGCCAGCAGTCACCGCGACGCCGTTCGCCCGCAAGTCCTCCCAGTACAGCTCCCAGCGGTCACCGTAGAAGGCAATGGTGGCGAGCAGGAAGGCCAAGCCCGGCGAGGAAGTCTCGGGATGCTGCACGACCAACTGGTCGGCGAACTCGGGGAAGGCCAGCTCATCGAGTGTCACGGGCTCCCACGGCACGGCATCTTTCCAGTAGTTCACGCACACGTCGCCGTAGTCGACGGGGGTGACCCGGTGGCGAGGGTCGAGCTGCAATTCCTCGGGCACGCCGGCGAGCGCCGGTGATTCGTACCGCTCGAAGATGCCGGCGTCGAGGCCGCGCTGCAGGAACGTGTTGTCGATGCCGAACAGCACGTCGCCCAGGGGTGCGTCCTTGGTCAAGATCGCCTCGGCCACGAGCGTGCCGGTGTCTCCGACCTCGAGCAGCTCCACCGTCACACCGGTCTGTGCCGTGAACTCCTCGAGCGTGCCGTCCGACAGATTGAACGAGTCATGAGTGATCAGCGTGACCGTCGTGCCGTCGATCGACGGTGCCTCTTCGGCCGGCTCATCGGTTTGGGGAGCGGCCGCCGACGGAGACTCTGTTTCGGGCGGCGGGGCCGGAAAATCGGTCTCGGGGACGTCGCCGTCGCCGCATGCCGCGACGAGCAGCATCGTGGCCGCGACAGCCACGGTGAGACGAAACGGTCTGCGCATTCGGTGTTCGGTCATGTGCTTCCTCCGCTGGCATTACCCAGATCAGGTTCTCGGGTCGGCGACAGCCTTGCTGTCGCCCTCTCAGCCCCACGGGCTCCCCGGTGTGTGTTGTCGCGCTCACCCTACCGCGCGGCGTCGTTTCGCTGGCTGTTCGCTGCGTGCGCGGCGTGGTCGGTCGATACCGACGCAATGCCGGCCAGCATCGTGGCTGTTCGCTGCGTGCGAGCCTCCGTCGAGCCAGGTGATCGGTCAGGCTCAGAACCAGCGACGAGAGGGGCTGTGGCGGGTCAACACCGGCGCCGTCGAGATGTAATCCAGCAGCTCGAGCTGGTCTGCGCTCAGGTAGCGGGTGCGCCCGGCGACCTCGTCGAGCGGCGGGTGTGCGATGCCGGTGGAGTGGACCCCCACCAGGCAGCCCGACTGCCCCTCCATGAGCACCTCCACGGCTCGCGCGCCGAGCCGGCTGCCCAGCAGCCGGTCCGCCGGCGTGGGCGGCCCGCCCCGCTGGATGTAGCCCAGCACTGTCGTGCGAGTGTCGAACCCGGTTCGTTCCGCCAGCAGGTCGCCGACGAACTGCCCCATGCCGTCCAGGACGCGATTGCCCCATTCGTCGGATCCCGTGTCGGGGGTCTCGACGCTGCTGTCGGGAATGGCGCCTTCGGCCACCACCACGATCGACGCATTGCGATCACGGTCATGACGGGCGATCAGGCGCTCGGCAATCTCGTCGATATTGAAGGGCACCTCGGGGACCAGGACGGCCGCCGCGCCCCCGGCGATGCCTGCACCGGCCGCGATGTGTCCGGCGTCGCGTCCCATGACCTCGAGCACCATGATCCGGTTGTGCGACTCGGCCGTGGTGTGCAGCCGGTCGACCGCCTCGGTGGCGACGCCCAGCGCAGTGTCGAAGCCGATGCAGATGTCGGTGCCGCACACGTCGTTGTCGATGGTCTTGGGCACCGCGACCACCGGGAATCCGGCATCGGCCAGTCGACCGGCGGTGATCAGCGTTCCGTCGCCGCCGATCGTCACCAGCGCCTCGACGCCGTCGCGCTCGAGCTGCGCGATCAGCGGCGTCGGGCCCTCGGTCTCCAGCCGACGGCTGCTGCGAGATGTCCCGAGCATCGTGCCGCCTCGCGGCAGCACCCCGCGCATCGCCTCGGCATCCAGCGTGACGGTGTCGCCCTCGAGCACGCCGTTCCAGCCCCGCCGGTAGCCGACGACGTTGCGGTCGAGCTCGTGGCCGGCCATGCGCACCACCGCCCGGAGTGCCGCATTCAGCCCGGCACAGTCGCCGCCGCCGGTGAGCACCCCGATCTGCACGGGCTCACGCTACTGGCGCGCCCCGATACCTCCGCTTACGGGCACGCTGCACTTCTTGGCACAAGAATCGTCGCATAGCGAACACTTTTGTGCCAAGAACGAGAGCGGCCCGAGACTCGCACACCAATGCCGTCACAGCCAGCACGCCCGTGAGCGGGCGCATCGCGACGGAGGGTGCTGGGCACAGCACGACCGGACTCAGGCGGTGACGAGCACGCCGGCTGATTCGAGCTGGTCGAGCCGATCGTCCCGGTACCCGAGTAGCTCGCCGATGACATCGCGGTTGTCCGCGCCGCGGGCGGCGACATGGCCGTCGGTGCCGATGCCCGAGCCGAGCGCGGGGCGCGCGGGAACCTTGAAGCCCGAGGCAGTCTCGGCCAGCAGCCCGCGATGCGCGGCCCAGTCGGTCTCCGCCAGCTCAGTGAGCGAGCGCATCTCGGCCACGCTGAACGGAGTGCCGGCCTCGATGGTGCGCCGGAAAGCCTCCACGTCGGCAAAGCCCGCCGCCCACTGGGTCATCTCGTCGTACAGCTCGTAGCGGTTGGCCATGCGTGCGGCAGGCGTGGCGAATCGAGGGTCGTCGGCCAGCTCGGGCCGGCCCATGGCTTTGAGCAGGTCGTCGAACCACGCTGCGGGGTTGCCGGCGATGGCCCACACCCGCCCGTCGGGCAGCACCAGGATCGGGCACTCGTGGGCGAGACCGGCATTGGGCCCTTCCCAGCCGCCGGCCAGCTCCAGCGCCGACCATTCCTGGATGTACACCATCGCTTCGACCATGCAGACGTCGATGTGGCCGCCGCGGCCCGTACGCGCCGCCTTGACCAGCATCGCGTTGACGGTCGCGGCGGCCGACATGGCGGTCACGATGTCGCCCACCACCAACGGCGGATTCTGGGGTTGGGCGCCGGTCTCGCGCATGGCGTAGTCGATGTAGCCCGATTCCATGTGGCCGACGGGTGCATAGGCACGCTTGTTGGCCCACGGCCCGGTCTGGCCGAAGCCCGTGATCGAGCAGTACACGAGCGCCGGGTGAGCGGCGCACATCTCCTCCGCGCCCAGGCCGAACTTGGCCATCACGCCCGGGCGGTAGTTCTCCACCACGGCGTCGCAGCGGCCGATGAGCTCACGCACCAGATCGGTGGCTCCAGGTGCACGCAGGTCGATCGAGCAGAAGCGCTTGCCGGCGTTCTGCTGGGAGAAGTACGGGTTGACATCGCCGGGCACATAGGGCGGGAAGGTGCGGCTGAGGTCGCCGTCGGTCGGCTCGATCTTGATGACCTCGGCCCCCAGGTCGGCCATCATCCGCGTGGCCAGCGGCCCCGCCACCACACGGGTGAAGTCCAGCACCCGGATGCCGTCGAGCGGCCGCTCCCCCGCTGCGCCTTGGTGTGCGTCTGACATAGCGCCGCGAATTCTGGCACGGCTCACGCGGCGCACGCTCAGCGATGAGGCACGGCAACGCGACGCGCAACAGCGCTGCACCTGCCAACGGCGCGAGCGGCCGGCGCCAGCATCCCAGTCTTCGCTGGCACTAGCACGCCGGCTCGACCGCGGCGTTCAGGATCCACTCGTAGGCGGGTTGAGCATGCACGCCGGTGGGCACCTGGTCGGGAAGGGCTCGGTGGTCGAGCGTGAGCAAGGTCTGTTCAGCAGCTGGGAATGCCTGCCCCGCTGCAGCGAGAGCACGGAACTCCCGCGCGGCCGTGCCCGCTTCGGTGGCGTCCGCGCATACCTGGATGAGCTCGGTGGTCCCGTCGAGATGGCGCGCCAAGAAGTCAACCTCGAAGCCTTCGGGCGTTCGGAAGTAGGTGACCTCGCTGCCGCGACGCTCCAATTCGATCAGGACTGCCGTCTCGAGGGCATGACCCGTGTTCGCCCGCCCTGTGCGGTCAAAGACTGCGATGAGGCCCGAATCGACCGGGTACGCCTTGCGGGGGTTGACCATCCGCTGCCGTTCTGATGCGGCCTCCATCCACACCGTCCGCACCAAGAAGCTGTCCTCAAGCCAGCTCAGATGCTGATGCACGGTGTCTCGCGCAATCGCGATGCCCCCAGAACGCAGCGATCGATGGAACTTCTCGACGCTGAACATTGCACCGGCGTTGGCCAGCAGCTGACGTGCCAGCCATCGCAGCCCGACCACATTGGTCGCCCCGTGACGATCGATCACGTCCCTCAGCAGGGCGACGTCCACATAATCGGTCAGCAAGCGCCGCCGTGTCGCGAGGTCCAATCCCTGTGCCTCCGGGAAGCCGCCGGTCTCGAGCCACTCGACGAACGCTGTCTCGACATCCGCACGCTCAGCGCGGCGCATCAATCGGGGGGACTCAGGCAGCGTTGCGCCTCGATGCCGCAATGCCTCGTCGAAACCGAACGGATGCATGAGGACCTGCCATGCCCTGCCCCGGAGCTCGGTAGCGATTTCGCGAGACAGCAAGGCCGCCGAGGAACCTGAGAGGAACACCTCAGCGCCGTCGGCATCGAGCAATCGCCGCACGAGCCGTTCCCATCCCGGCACGACCTGGATCTCGTCGAGGAACCAGCACATCGGAGTGTGTGCCCTCTCCAACGCAGTGGCTCGATGCCGATCGGTGTACTCGTCGATCAGCGCGCCCAGCGTCGGCGCTTCGAGTCCCCCGAGGCGTTCGTCCTCCAAGGAGACAAAAGGAAGGAGCTCGGCCGGGACGCCGGCGTCGGTGCGTTCGGCGCGCAGCTGGTGCAGATACGTCGTCTTGCCCGCCCGGCGCATGCCGATCACGGCAGTTGCCTTGCCGGCGAACACCGTCCGCCCGCTGATGCGACGCGGGGTGAGCGCGGCGGGCCGGCGCACCTCCTCCAGCCGAGCGAAGAAGGTGTGGCGAAGTTGCGACGAAGGCGCCTGCGCCGCGGCCGTTCGCTTCCAGTCGTCGTCCGACGATGATGCCATGACGCAGTTTCTCCTTTTCAAAAGGAGAAATTATCACCAAATTCGCCTCGAAAAAAGGAGAATGAGGCTGGCCGAAGGATGCCGAGATGGTTGCAGAAGTGTCGCTGTCGGAGGGTTGATTCAGTCGCTGCGGGAAATGGTGATGGCGTGGGTTGCGCTGTCGTCGACTGTGACGGTGATGGTCTAGCCGCGCAGCGTGACCGACTCGCCTGCTTGCAGCACCGTGCAGCTCCAGCGGCCAGCGTCGCTCGGCCCTCCGAAGTCATCTGGCTGGGTGGGTACTTCTCGCGACGCCTCGGCATGCGAGCATGAACTGCTTGTCAGCGTCTTCGGGAACCCGACGGGCCGCTGTAGCGTCGAATTGGCGTGAACAGGTTGCTCGCACTCCTGGTCGTGTTGTCCTTCGTGGTGGCGGCCTGTGGCACCTCGGCGGACTCCAACGTTCCCGCCGCCAACGGGTCAGGCGCCACCCCGGCGAAGTCCTCCGGCACGCTCGCTGCTGAGCCCGCTGTCCCCCCAGCGTTCGAACCGGTCACTGACCGTCTGGCGGTTGATTCCGAGTCGCCGATGGCCGAGTGGGTCGCCGGGGTGAACGCGGCCGGTTGGGACTTCCACCGGCACTTGGGGGGCAACGCTGTGTCCAGCCCGCTGAGCATCGGCGTCGCATTCAGCCTGAGCCGGGCCGGGGCGTCGGCAGACACCGCCGCGGTGCTCGATGAGATCTTCGGGTTTCCCGAACAGGGCAACCACGGCGCCGCCAACGCCGTGGATCTCTCGCTGTCCGAGGCCTCGGCGGAACCGAACATCGTGGAGGTGGCTAACCGTCTCTTCCCCGACGATGGCTTCTCGCCGCGGCCCGAGTTCTTGGAGACCGCAGCGGCGCACTACGGAGCGACCATCCAGCCAGTCGACACCGCCGACGGCGACGCTGCGGCTGGCGTCATCAACGACTGGGTGTCGGGGCGCACCCGCGGCCTCATCCCTGTGATCGTCAACCAGGCCGCAGTGCAAGACCAAGAACTGGTCCTGGTGAACACCGTGTACCTCAAGGCCGACTGGCGCACGCCTTTCTGGGCAGATCTCACCCGCGACGGCACTTTCACAACCGGCATTGGCCAGCAGGTGACCGTGCCGTTCATGCGCGACGACGAAGCGATCATCCGCCGTTACGTCCAACTGGAGGGCGCCGACGCGGTGGAGCTGCCCTACGTTCGCCGCGAGCTGGCCATGTGGCTCATCGTCCCGCATGAGTCTGACGGCCTCGCGGCCGTCGAGGCCTCACTCGACGCAGCGGCATTGGCCGATCTGAGCGGGATTGCCCGAACAGGCACGGTCGACCTCACTATGCCTAAGTGGGAACAGACGCTTCCGCCCGCCGACCTGTTCGAGTGGCTGTGCCCGCGGGGCTTCTGCGCCGGCGCCGGGTTCGACGGCATCGCTCCGGGCATCTTCATCACCGCAGCGCTGCACGGCGCCAAGGTGATCGTCGACGAGAAGGGCACCGAAGCCGCAGCAGCGACGGTAATTGAGGGCGACATGTCGATGCCTCCGCCGCCCGACCTGACCGTCGTCGCCGACCGCCCGTTCCTGTGGGCGATCATCCACAACGACACCCAGGCCATCCTCTTCGTCGGCCGCCTCACCAACCCCGCGTGAGCGGTTCGGGTGTCGGGCCTGCTCTAATCTACTCTAAATCTTTAAGAGTAGATTAGAGCAGGGGACACGACATCGGGAGCCTGACCATGACAGCCAGGACCGCCGACCTCGCCTTGGCCGCCGAGGTGCGATTGCGCGGAGCGCTGCTGCTCCAGTTGGCCGAAGACCAGTGGTTCGACCGCAAAGGCCCGCGGCTCGGGGCGCGACAGCTCAGCGAGGTGCTCGTGGGATTCGCCAATGCTGACGGCGGAACCATCGTCGTCGGACTCGGGGACGGACGGGTGGAGGGCATCAATGCTGCGGGGCCCAAGTGGCTGTCCGGCTGGCAGCAGGCCGCCATGGACTTCACGATGCCGACTGTCCCGTGCGAGGCCCGGCTCGTGGAGTGCATCAATCACCGCGGCGAGCAGGACCAACTGCTCGTCATACGCATTCAGGCATCCGGCGTTGTGCACACCACCACCGACGACACCGCGTTTTTGCGAGTCGGCGATGAAACGCGCAAGCTGCGCTTTGACCAGCGCCGTGAGCTGCTGGCCGACAAGGGGCAAGCGGCCTACGAGGCGACACCGCTGCCCGACCTGCGCATCGAGCACCTCGATGCGGCGCTTCTTGATGAATATGCGCAGGCGACAGGCTCTTCGGACGTCCGGCGGCTCCTGACCGCCCGAGGACTCGTGACTGACGGCGGCACGGTCACCGTTGCCGCCGCGTTGCTGTTCGCCCGGGCACCGCAGACCTGGCTGCCTCATGCAGACGTTCGCATCGTGCGCTACCGCGGCCGTGAACGAGGAACGGGGAGTCGCCAGCAGATGGTCGACGACGTGCGCATCGACGGACCGCTGCCACACCAGCTCGAAGCGGCGCGAGAGACCGCAGCGCGCCTAGTCCCGACTCGACGCGCATTGGGGCGCGGCGGACGCTTTGTGGACATGCCGATTATTCCCGCAGATGCGTGGCTCGAAGGCTTGGTGAACGCGGTGGTTCATCGCTCCTACAGCTACGGGGGCGACCACATTCGCTTCGAGATTTTCGACGATCGGATCGAGGTTCACAGCCCAGGGCGCTTTCCCGGCCTGTCCGACCTCGGCGATCCGCGCGAGGTCATGCGCTTTGCCCAGAATCCGCGGATCGCCCGCGTGTGCGCCGAGCTGCGCTACGGACAGGAACTCGGCGAGGGAATCAGGCGCATATTCGACGAGATGCGAGGCGCCGGGCTCGCCGACCCCACCTACACCCAGACATCGACATCGGTACAGCTCACGCTGTCGAGCTTCACGGTGAACGTGGAACTCGAGCAGCAGCTCACCGCGCCGCAGAAGCAGCTTCTCACCCTGCTGCGCGCCCATGACGGGCTGTCCACCGGCGATGCGGTCGATGCGAGCGGCCGGTCCCGTCCTGCGGTGCTCGGGGACCTGCGCCGGCTCCGAGACCTGGGCCTCATCGAGTGGGTGGGCCAATCACGCACTGATCCGCAGGCCTTCTGGAGGGTGCGAAACCCACTCGGTTGATTCACAGCGGACTATTCGACTCGCGCTCTCCGGCCTCCACGCTGCGAGTGGTACTGCTGTGCAGGAGATGCATCAAGCCGAGTCGGCGCCGACTCGTGCCTGCCGCCGCTCGGCGAAACAGCAGCCCGCAGGTCACTGCGTCGCCGCAGCCGCACCGGCACGGAACTCCGGATCGAACCATCTTCTTGTCTCAGGAACAGCTCCCGTGTTATTCGTAGAGCACGCCTCCTAAATCCTGGGGGAACCCAGATCGGTCTTGCATTTGGAGTGCTCACCGGGATTCGCGAAAGCGCAGGTCAGGTTCCCGAAATTGCTGCGGTCTCGAAGATCCCAGCTCTGGCCGTAGCGCGGACCGTGCCCTCGGTAAACTCGTGTTGTGCGACAGGCAACGCACAGACCAACATCAGGCATTGCTCGGTCGCGCGTGGGTTAGCTGGCACCATCCTTGCCTGCTGTCTCGATCCGGAGGTGAGATCAGGTGAGCACCGTCGTTTCCGAGGATCGGGTTCGCGAGATGGCCGCGTCCGTTGGCGGCCTGGAAGCCATCCTTGAAGGCGAACGCCGGTTCAAGGCCGATCAGGAATACCTGGAGAACAACCGCGAGCGCTTGAAGGAGCAGTATCCGGATCAGTGGATCGGAATCGTGCACTTGCGGGTCGTAGCGCACGGAGACACTGCGGACGACGTATTGGCAGAACTCCGTGAGGCCGATGAGGACGTCAGCGGTGCCGTGCTTCACCACGCAGGCGTCGAGGACTCCACCTGGCTGCTTGTCGAAGGGAGCCGATGCGCCGCGTGGAGGGCGCGTTCAGCGGAACGAGGCGACGCCCGTATGTAATTGCGCGCGTTCACTTTCCTCGCTTGCGCGTCTTCGCCGACATGCGCCTGCTGGTGGACACCGGCGCGGACGCCACATCCATCCACTGGGCCGACCGCAAGAGACTGCGCGACGCCAACGGCAAGCCGCTCCCCGAACACACGACGTTCGCTGGACAGAGCGACGCGTCGGGGATCGCCGGCGCGCCCGTCCAGTACGGCACCGAGGACGCAGAGTTCTACTTCCGCACCGAGAACAACGGTTTGCTGCTGGAACTCATCCACGCCAAGATCGCATTGGACGATACGACGGCTCGGGTCCCGTCGTTGCTCGGACGCGACATCCTGAGCGTCGCCCGGCTGGACTTCGACATGCCGGCCGACCGCCTCGCTCTTGAATGGCCGACCTAGGAGCGAACCGGCGCTCTCGACATCGTTGTCAGCGCCACTCGCCGAACGCGATCTGACCCGAATTTGGCGCCTCGGGGCGGGTTTTGGTGGGTGTCAGGGCTGTGACCTGCGGTTTTGTGTTCTGCGGGGGTGTTTCGTGACAGAAATGTAGGGGCGACACATTGCCGTCTGCGGCGGTGCTTGCGCGCTATGGTGCGGGTATGTTCGTGAAGACGACGCGGCGTCGCAGGGGCGACAAGACGTACGAGTATTTGTCGTTGGTGGAGTCGGTGCGAGACGGCGCCAAGACCCGTCATCGCACGCTGCTGCGCCTCGGCGAGGTCACTGCTTTGCGCCGCTCGGGCCGGCTGGACCGCATCGTCGCTGCACTGCAAAAGCACCTCGAGACCGAAGCGGCCGAACGCGTCGACGTGGCCGAGCTGTCGGCGGAGGCGGCGCCTGCGGTGGGCGGGGTTGCGTGCGCCGCTGCGGTGTGGCAGCGCCTCGGCCTCGACGGCTGGTTCGCGGCTGCGGGAGCCGAGCGCGACGCGGCCCGGTTCGGCGACGCGGTGTTCGCGATGGCCGCGAACCGTCTGGTCGCGCCGTGCTCCAAGCGGAGGCTTGGCGAGTGGGCACAATCCGATGTGGTCATGCCCCAGGGCTGGGAGGCGCCGTCGACGTGGCAGTACTACCGGGCCCTCGACATCGTCGCGGACCTCAAAGAGGGCACCGAGGAGTTCTTGTTCGCACTGCTGTGCGACCTGACCAACATCGACCTGAAATTCGTGTGCTACGACCTGACGTCGACCTATCTGGAGGGCGCAACGAGTCCTTCTGAGAGGTTCGAGTCGAAGCGGTTCGGCTATTCGCGTGACCGCCGCCCCGACCGTCCTCAGATCGTGATCGGCCTGTTGTGCACCGGCGACGGGATCCCGATCGCGCATCACGTGTTCGCCGGCAACACCGCCGACGCGTCCACCCTGCCCAGCGTGCTCGCGGACCTGACCGAGCGGTTCGCGGCGGGCCGGATCTGTGTGGTCGCTGACCGCGGCCTGATCTCCGCGGACAACGTCGCCGCTGTCGCCCAGGCCGGCTGCGACCACGTTTTGGCCACCCGCCTGCACCGAGACAAGACATGCCGCGAAGCCCTCGAGACCGTCGACGACGACACCGAATGGGCAGAGGTGCCCGGCTTGAGGTGCCGTGCTGCGCAGGCCGTCCTGGCTGACGGCACCCGCGCAATAGTCGTGGAGTCAGACGCCCGGATGAGACGCGACACCCGCCGAACCGCCGAGCTCGTCGCCCGAACCGAAACAGCGCTGCTCGCTCTCGAAGAACGCGTCCGCGCGGGACGGCTCACCGATCCCGCGAAGATCGGACGCGCCGCGCAGCGC
The DNA here is from genome assembly GCF_965208895.1 of Candidatus Poriferisodalis sp. GTDB lineage: Bacteria > Actinomycetota > Acidimicrobiia > Acidimicrobiales > Poriferisodalaceae > Poriferisodalis. Next base: position 1,059,416 of record NZ_OZ242363.1, read on the forward strand.
ATCATCGGCCAAAGCGGTGTGCCGCGTCTGTTCGACCTCGACATCGGCGACCGACGGTTCACCTACCACTACAACGAAGACGCCCACGCCTATGAGGAGCTGCTCGCTGGCCGCTACGTGCTCACCACCAGCCTCACCCCAGACCAAGCATCCATCGAGCGCGTGGTGGCCGCCTATCGGCAGCTCGCAGACGTCGAAGCCCGCTTCCGGACCCTCAAGGACTTCCTGCGGCTGCGCCCCATCCGGCACTGGACCGAACAACGCGTCCGCGGCCACATCGCGGTATGCGTCTACGCCGCCGTCGCGGAGACCATCATCACACGCGACCTCAAAACAGCCCGAATCGAAGACCCCGACCTGGACGGCCAGCACCTCACCGCCGCCCGAGCCCTGCGCGAACTCGACCGCATACGCGAAGTCCGCCTCACCGCCGACGCCAAACCCGTCACCCTCACCACCCGCCGCAGCCCGCTGCAAACACAGATCCTCGCCGCCACCGCGACCCCCACCCGCCACTGGGACAAAGCCCGCATCGGCTGACACACCCCACCTGCCGAGACGATGTAGTGGAAACACCGGTCCGCCGCGCCCCCGCTGACCAGCACAAACGCAAAACACGCGCCAAACTCGGGTCTGACAACCATGTCTCACACGCAGGGGCACCGAGAATGGCGTTGCGTCGCCCAGCAGTGCAAGAGGTGAACCTCACCGGATTCACGGCGACGACTTGGCGTACAGCGAGGCCCAGCGGCGGCGAGTAGATCCAGTAGATCGCCGTCGAGGTTTCGGGGCATTGGGGGGTCATCGGATCAGTAGCTCGACAGCTCTGATATCGAACGGTGGCGCGCACGAGAGATCGAGGTATGTGCCGAACGCGTCCGGGTCGGGAAGGACGAGGCCGTAATCCGATGGCGGCGTTGGTGAGACGAAACGCACAACATGGGTGCTGGCGCCGCAGCCGACCAGTTCACCGGTGCGCGCGTCGCTGAGCCACGTCACGCCCGAGAAGCACGGCAGGTGCGCGGGGTGCACAGTGATCACGAGCACATCGCCGTCGTGGCGGGCTTGGGCAATCCATCGCTGGCCATCGGTTCGCACGGGCTCGCGCAGGACATACGTCTGTGACTGCTCCCCTATGGCAAGGTGCAGCAGGTCGCCTTCGGTGCGGACTTCGACGTTGGAGGCCCGTGTCGCGGCTTCGTTGATGAGTTCTTCGGTGGGTGCTTCTGTTGCGTGCGCTGTTTCGCCCCACGCGAGCCAGTAGGAGGACTGGGCATTACCGTCCGAGACGCCGATCTCGATGCCGTCAGAGCCGTGCACCACGACAGATGTCTGGCCGACGCAGTCCGTTTCGAAGCCGCGCAGCAGCACCTCAGAACCGTCGATGTGTGTCGAGGGCCAGTGCCAGTAGCGGACGCGCCAGACCGATTCGTCGTCAGCCCCGAATTTGGCGCGTGTTTTGCGTTTGTGCTGGTCAGCGGGGGCGCGGCGGATGGGTGTTTCCACTACATCGTCTCAGAGGGGGGTGGTGTGTCAGCCGGTGCGGGCTTTGTCCCAGTGGCGGGTGGGGGTGCGGGTGGCGGCGAGGATCGCTGTCTGCAAGGCGCTGCGGCGGGTGGTGAGGGTGACCGGCTTGTGGTCTGCGTGGAGGCGGACTTCGCGGATGCGGTCGAGCTCTCGCAGGGCGCGGGCGGCGGTGAGGTGCTGGCCGCCCACGTCGGGGTCTGCGATTCCGGCGGTTTGCAGGTCGCGTGTGATGAGGGTCTCGATGACGGCGGCGTAGACGCACACTGCGATGTGGCCTCTGACGCGTTGTTCGGTCCAGTGCCGGATGGGGCGCAGCCGCAGGAAGTCTTTGAGGGTGCGGAAGCGGGCTTCGACGTCGGCGAGCTGGCGGTACGCGGCCGCCACGCGCTGTGTCGAAGCTTGGTCGGTGGTGAGGCTGGTGGTGAGCACGTAGCGGCCCGCGAGCAGCTTTTCGTAGGCGTGGGCGTCGGGGTCGTAGTGATACACGAATCGTCCGGGGCCGATGTCGAGGTCGAACAGGCGGGCGACGCCGCTTGGGCCGATGATGCGCTGGGCGGCGCGTCCGATCTTCGCGGGGTCGGTGAGCCGTCCGGCGCGGACGCGTTCTTCGAGGGCGAGCAGCGCGGTTTCTGTTCGGGCGAGGGGCTCGGCTGTTCGTTTGGTGTCGCGTCTCATGCGGGCGTCGGACTCGACGATCACCGCGCGGGTGCCGTCGGCGAGGGCCGCTTCGGCGGCGCGGCACCTCAAGCCGGCCGCGTCGGCCCATTCGGTGGTGTCGTCGATGGTCTCGAGGGCCTCCTGGCAGGCTTTGTCTCGGTGCAGGCGGGTGGCCAAAACGTGGTCGCAGCCGGCCTCGGCGACAGCGGCGACGTTGCCGGCGGAGATCAGGCCCCTGTCGGCGACGACGCAGATCCGGCCGACTGCGAACCGTTCGGCGAGATCGGCGAGCACGCCCGCGAGGGTGGACGCGTCGGAGGTGTTGCCGGCGAACACGTGATGCGCGATCGGGATCCCGTCGCCGGTGCACAGCAGCCCGATCACGACCTGGGGCCGGTCGCCGCGATGGTCACGGGAATAGCCGAACCGTTTGGACTCGAACCGCTCCGAGGGCGCGGTCGTGCCTTCGAGATAGGTGGAGGTCAGGTCGTAGCAGACGAATCTCAGGTCCATGCTGGTCAGGTCGCACAGCCGGGCGAACAAGAACTCCTCGGTGCCCTCCTTGAGATCCGCGACAGCGTCCAAGGCCCGGTAGTACTGCCACGGCGACGGCGCCTGCCAGCCCTCGGGCATCACCGCATCGGCCTGGGCCCACTCGAATAGACGCCGTTTGGAGCACGGCGCCGCCAGACGGTTCGCGGCCATCGCGAACACCGCGTCGGCGAACCGGTCCGCGTCGCGCTCCGCGCCGGCAGCCGCGAACCAGCCGTCGAGGCCCAGTCGCTGCCACAGCGCCGCGGCGCACGCGACGCCGCCCGCCGCGGGCGCCCCGTCGGATTCCAGCGCGGACACATCGACGCGTTCGGCCTCCTCGGCCTCGAGATGCTTCGCCAGTGCCGCGACGATGCGGTCCAGCCGGCCCGAGCGGCGCAGCTCGGTGACCTCGCCGAGGCGCAGCAGCGTCCGATGACGGGTCTTCGCGCCCTCGCGCACCGATTCCGCCAACGACAGGTACTCGTACGTCTTGTCGCCCCTGCGACGCCGCGTCGTCTTCACGAACATGCCCAAACCATAGCACGCAAACGCCGCCGAAGACGGCAATGTGTCGCCCCTACATTTCCATCACGAAACACCCCGCAGAACACAAAACCGCAGGTCACAGACCTGACACCCATCAAAAACCGCCCCAAGGCGCCAAATTCGGGTCATAGACATCGGCCCAGAGCTGAATCAGTCCAGAAAACGGCCACTCGGGCGCGCTGCCGGTGCTGAAGCGCAGTGCACGAGGCTCTGCGACGGCGTCCTGCTCTTCAAGCGTGCCTTCGGCATCGGCAACACCGTCTTCGGCTCTGCCGGTGGTGGTGTCGGGTGCACTGGTCTCAGGGACAGCCTCGGTGCCCTGAGCGGGCGCAGGCGCGCTCTGCACCGGTTCCGCATCGGTGGATGTCGGCGTCGTCGACAACGGCGTTGTGCCCGACGGAGTCGTCGAGGTCTCAGGCGTCGCTGGCGGCGTGTTTGCGGGTTCTTCGCTCGCGCAGCCATAGAGGACCATCAGTGCGACCGATAGGGACACGACGCGTGAGCGGGGCATCAGCCTGGTTCTCGCTCGTGCTCGCCGCTCGGATCGAGCTTTCCCAAGTCGAAGCCATCACATGCTGCGCTGGAATGAGGTTTCGGAAGTTCAAGGGTGCGGAGCGAAGATGCCCCGATGAAAACCAGCGAGCGGCCTCCGAAATATACGGAGCACTGCACCAGTTCGCCGTTCCGCCCGTCGACGACATAGGTAGCCGCTTGTATGCAGGCGGGCTCGGAATGCTGCACCTCGAAGCCGTAATAGAAGCCCGCAGAGCCGATCTCTCGACTAATGGACCCCCACGTCATTTCTTCATCATCGGGTTCGGACGCAAAGGCTTCCTCGCCCTCGCGCGGACCGACGGGAACGAGTTCTTGCCCGGCTCCTTCGAGAATATACTCCAACACGTAGTAGCCGACATCGGCCGAGTTATCCACCCGCAGAATGCCGTACTGCATGTCGATATCCAGTTGCCTGGCATCGCTGCCGTCTGTGTGAAGCTGGCCAGCAGGGGCATAGTGGTCGATAAACCGTTCCGACCAAAAGACCGGATATGCGTCATCATCCCACGGAACGACAACCTCCAAATAGCCTAAGTCAGTATGAGTCGAATAGAGGACGCCAAGCGGGCTCACAGAGAGACTGCCAGGGCAACCAAGTACCCAACTGTCGGCTGGCAAATCAGACACAAGGACTTCGCGGAAAGCGCCGGTGTTCGAATCCCAATACTCCACAATGATTTCCCCATGCTCCCAGTCATACCGTGATTCAGCGATGCCGACAAAAGGCCACTCAGGAGCGACACCCCGAACAACCTCAACCGAGTCTGCGGACACAGACGCATCACCGTCGGACTCCACAGCGTTCTCAGGCTCCTCAGCGGCCCCCACCCCCGACACTGCCAGCACCGACACCGCCAAGCAGGCCGCCAAGACCAGCCACCACCGCGACTGCGCACGCCTCGGCCGACCGCCGCCGATGTGCATCGGTCGCTCAGCTCGCACCATCGGCCCCGCCCTCGCCGCTGACCGTACAGCCCTCATGACACGCCATGCCACAGACCAGCGCATCAGTGTCCACCATGCCGCGCTCGCGCAGGAGACTCAGCCCATCGCCCTGCTGCCAACCTCTGTGTCCACGACAGCGGCTTGACGATGCCGTCGTCTGACAAATTGCCTGCTGGGGCGTGACGGTGGCCAGGTCCGTCAATGCTGGCTTGCGGTCCTTTTGGTCACGACAACGGCTCCCGCAATCTGATCATGCCACCCGCGATTCGCTGGATTCCAAAGTGCCGGAATCGGAAACACCAGCCACAGAAGCACTCCCCACAGGGGATACTCGAAACCTGCAAGTGTCGCCGCAGTGAACCCGAGCGCCGCGACTGCAGGCGAAAGTGCCGTTCGTACGAGGGCTCCGGGAAAGGAAATACGCTTGCCATCGTCAAGGCGGACAATCTCGATTCCAGAAAGCCGCATCCCCCGCGATTGGCCGCTGACGACAAGGCGATAGACCCGATGAAAGCCGTAGACAACTAGTGTTCCTATTGGAACGAGCCACATTACCGTCAGTTCTTCCGAACTATGTCCGCCACCAACAGGGTTGCCATATGTCGCGTACCAATAGAACAGAAGAAAGATCAAGACAGGAACAAACATGACGATCAGCAGCAATAAATCGACTATCCAGGCACTGAAGCGCACAAAGAGATCGGCGCATTCCACTTCTTGGTTTTCCGCAGGTTTTCGATCTGGAGAGGAATTGGTCATGAATGCGCCCCTCACGGATAATCATTCTTACACGATCTCTGAAGCCCGCTACCGCACTATGGTGCGAAATCTGAGTTACTGAGTCGCCGAGGAATCAACAGGCTGCTAGATGTCGTGAACATAGCGGCCGGTAGCAAGGTGATGGGTCGAGCCTCCTGAGCGGGCGTGGTGCTTGGAAGAGACCCACGAACGCACAAGGAGGCTCGATGTCTCGCGCTAATGCTCGCTCGACGCCCGCTGGGCGGCTGTTCTTGGTCGAGCGGATCGAGGCCGACACCACACCGCTGTTGGCGGCCCACCCGCATCACGCGCACACAACCTCACGAGAACCCACAGCTAGACACGGACCGTCGGGACGCCCGCGTCTGGAGGAAACAAATCGTCCACGCGGATGATCTCGGACCTTCTGAGGCCGCTTGTCAGATCGCGACCCGACACAGCAACAGTCGCGGGCCGTGTTCCGAGCTCTGTGCCAAAGATCAGTTCCACCACTGCTTCCGATTCGGACTCAGTCAGATGCAGCTCGTGCAGACGCCGAAGCGCCTCGCGAGCGGTCTCTGCTGGCTCCGACGCCTTCATTGCCCAATGACTATTACAGAGTCTGTGCGCATGCCCGGCCCGCGTGGTGGGCTTCAGATCAAGGCCACCAGATCAACGCCCTGACCAGGGTGGCTTGTTTGCGGGTTAGCGCCCGGTGCCTCTGACCTGCGGGTTTGCTCGGCCTGCTGAGGCTCCAGAAGGAGGCTCCACATTTCAAACAGGGGGTACTCCACATTTGCGATCTGCCCTCTCCGGGCCGTTCCGCGCCGCCCTTGAGTCGCGTTTGTGCAGGTCAGATGACATTTTGGCGCGTATCGCCAATGTGCAGAGCGCTCTTGTTGGCGCGTCGAGGCGCATCCGATGCCCTCTGCGAGCCGTTTCGTGCGTGATTCTGCGTCTTCGGAAGCTTGCGGCGGCAGGTGTTCGTGCTGGTCACAGCGTCGCGATGCCAAATGTGGAGCCTGTCAGTGACGTGCATGATGCGCTGCTTCGGGCATCTTCGCTTTGGGTTCAGGCGTGCGTGCCGTCGGCTGTTGCGGCGATTTCGGCCGCGAGGATGAGGACGGGGGTTTGCGGGAAATTCGCTGACCTGTGGTATCGGGTGCCGACAGCCGGCTTGCCGAACGGGCTTAGCCGGTTTGCCTGACGCTTTTCGGTCCCGATTCCGACTGCCAGCAGCACGTCGAACCGTCCGAAACCGGGTCGCAGCTTCGCGTCGCGAACGGGATCAGCAGACGTATCTGTGGGGGCCGTTGTGTCCCGAAGACAGGACGCATCGCACTCGGGAACGCACGCCGATATGAGGGCATGTCCCTGCGGGCGCGGGTTCGGGCAATTCGACTCTCGGCACGATGTCGTGGAGAGCCGTTGCAGTATCTGGGGCTTGTCCGTTGTCGGTCTGCTGCCACAGGGCTGTCAGCAGCGCTGTGCGTGTGTCCACGATGTCGATCAGCGACGGGATTTCTGCGACGAGCGGTTCGCCGGGTGATCGTTCACGGGTGACGCGGACGAGGCCGTCGTCTTCGAGTCTGCGTGCGGTTCTCTGGGCTGTTCTCGGCGACAGGCCGAGTCGCGCTGCCAGGTCGGGGACAGCCGCTGCCGGCGATGAGATCAACTGGTCCAAGACGGCGCGGCGGGCGGTTCCGTGACGCATGGATGCGGCCTGTCGGACGCAGGCGTCAACTTCGTCGGCGACGGCTTCGGCATAGGCGCATGCGACTTCGACGGCTGTCGCTGTCCATTCGATCATGATCGTGACACTTTGGGAGCGTTCGTCGTCGTCGGGGCCGCCGAGGTAGCTGTCGAATGATCCGAGCGCGTCCATGTAGGCCATTTTCCGGGCATCGATGGCTGCGGAGACCGGCAACGGCGCAGGGTAAGGGCTGTGCCGTGCGAGGCAGGCGTGCATGAACGCCCGCCCGACTCGTCCGTTGCCGTCCTCGAACGGATGGATGGTCTCGAACTGTGCGTGGGCGACAGCAGCAGCGCCGACTGGCCCGGCCGCTGCCATGCATTGCCGGCTGCTGGCCCACGCGAGAAGATCGTCGACGAGTGCGGGCACTTCGGCATGGGGGGCCGGCACGAACCGTGCCCTGCTCGGCAGATTCGTTGCGCTGCTGCCGACCCACACCGGGCCGGTGCGGAACCGCCCTGCGTCGATGTCGGCGCCCGCGTCCTCGAAAAGCGTCTTGTGCAGGGTGAGCAGGTCGTTGGTTCGCATCGGCTCGCGACGGTCGCTGCCGACGGCGTGGGCTGCGACGGCGATCCGTGAGGCGCCGTCGACGAGGCGGCCGCTTCGCCGAGCTTGCGAATTCGGGCGCGCTGTGTCCCACAGCGAGACTTCTCTCAGCGAAGCGATGATGCCTTCGATGCGGCTGGACGCGATGCCGTCCGCGCGAGCGAGGCACAGGGCTGCTTCGGGCGTGCTGGCGATTCGTGCGCTCGTCGCCGCGAGACGGTTTGCTGCTTCGTGGCCGCGCGCAACGGTCTCTGCTTGGATTCTCGGAGTCCATCCGGTGAGCGGATGCGGCAGGTACGCCTCATAATGATCGACCTGCTGGGAAGTCCGGAACCAGTAGGCGTGCAGCTGCGGCACCATGCTGCCCATGCCGGCGAGCGTAACCGAACAGACTGCATTTGCGACACATTCTGCACTTCAATGACGCAAACCGTCGCCTTTGCGTCGCAACAGCGCCGAGCCGCTCGTCGGCATCGAACCTCACCGGCCATTGCGCAGGCTCTAGGGGTCCCTGACTTAGGTGGAGGCGAGTCCCCGGGAAGCTCTCCGCATGGTGGCGTGGATGGGTTGTTGCGCCGATCCGTCTGCGCCGCCCAGGCTGATGTTGTGCTGGTTGCACTTACCCTGAATCCACCGATTGGCGGTTGGCGGGCGTGGGGGGACTGTCATATTTTTTGTGTATCCGGCTGTGGTGGTTTTCATCGGATGTGGTCGGCGATTCGGTCGCCGTAGTGGACGATCAAGGTGTTCAGGATGGCTTTCCAGCCGTTGGTCTTGCCGGTGAGGTTGGTTCGGTTCTTGCGTCTGGCGGTGGCGATGAGGCAGGTGGACTTTCATCGCGGCCTGTTCGTTGGGGAAGTGTCCTCGATGGCGCACTGCCCGTCGGAATCTGGCGTTGAGGCTTTCTATGGCGTTGGTGGTATAGACGACTCTGCGCAGCTCGGCGGGGAACTCCCCGAACGGCACGAACTCGTCCCAGGAGTTGCGCCACGACCGGATCATCGCGGGGCAGGGTGTCCTCCCAGTCGTCGGCGAACTGGGCGAACCGCGTCTGGGCGGCCTCGACGGTCGCTGAGGTGCAGAGATGTCGCGCATGGCCTTGGTGATCTGGCTCCAGTGCTTGCGGGACGCGTACCGCAGGCTGTTGCGGACCATGTGCACCACGCACGTCTGAACCGTCGCTTCGGGCCAGGTCGCCCGGATCGCCGAGGGCAGGCCCTTGAGGCCGTCGCAGCACACGATCAAAGCGTCGGCGAGACCCCGGTTTCGCAGCTCGGTCAGCATCGTGGCCCACTGCTTGGCGCCCTCGCCGCCCGATGGGCCCAGCCACATGCCCAATACGTCGCGTTCTCCTTGAAGATCCACGCCTATGGCCACATAGACGGGCCTGTTGGCGACCTGGGAGTCGCGGACCTTGACGACGATCGCGTCGAACCCAGCACCGCATAGACCGGGTCGAGCGGTGCGGTTCTGCCACACCGCCATGTCGGCGACGATCTCGTCGGTGATCTACCGGGATCGTCTCCCGGCTCACCGAGGTGTCATAGATCTCAGCCAGATGGTCCTGGATCTCGCCGGTGGTGAGCCCCTTCGCATAGAGGCTGATCACGTTGCCCGACAGGCCGTCCAGCCGGCGCCGGTGCTTGGGGACCGTCACAGGGCAGAACGTGCCCGCACGGTCACGAGGCACCCGAAGGTCGACCTCGCCGATCTCGGTGGTGACCGTCTTGGGGGTCGACCCGTTGCGAGAGTTGCCCGACCCGCGGCCCGCAACGGCGTGACGCTCGTAGCCCAGATGCTCGCTCATCTCGACCTCGAGGCCGATCCGGGGGCACCTGGCGCACCAGCCCGGTCAGCAGGCCGCCGTCGCCGGCCGGCTCCACGCCCTCAGCGCGTGCCTGGGCCACCAAAAGCTCGGCCCAGTCGGTCATCGCCGTCTCGCCGACGGCCTCTCCCGCCGGCACAGCCCCCATATTCTGATCAGCCGCAGACATGATCGGTCCCAGTCCACAGCCCATCGCTGCGGACCCTCAGACCACGCCGCTTACACAAACTTTCCGAGTGTCACTGTTGATGTCGCCGGGGCCTCCAGCCAGGGGGCTGCGGTCCGGTCCTGCGCTCGGCGATGACTCCACAAAATTTTGGCCGTGTGCCTGTTGTCAGACCTGTCGCGTCGAGCGTGGGACCCGCAGGAGCGCTCCTGTCCAGTAGGGAGCCTGACTGTCTCGACTCGGTTGTGACGAAGCGCCCCTGCCGTTCCCGGACCCACCGGAGTTTCACTTCCAGCAGGAGCACCCCATGACACCGCCAGTCGGCGGATATCGACCCCCACCAGGACACCTTCACCGTCGGCATCGTCGACCATCACGGAGTCGAGATCACTCACGACACGTTCGACAACACCGCCGCCGGCTACGGCGCCGCGATCGACCTGCTCGACGCTCACAGCGTCCGCCAGGTCGGCGTGGAAGGGTCCGCCAAGTGGGGCGCGCACGTCGCAGTCGCGCTCGCAGCGGCAGGGTTCGACGCCCGCGAGGTGCCTGCGTCGCGTTCCGCGGCGCAGCGCCGCAGCCGGCGGCTCGAAAAGACCGACGCCGTCGCCTCAGCGAGGGCGCTGCTGGCCGAGCCGACCTTGGGACCGGTGCAGGCTCTGGAGGTCTACGACCCGCTCGTGGCCGAGATCGAGGCAGTGCTCGAACACCGCAAAAGCCTTGTGGCTGCTCGCACTTTGATGGGTCACCACGTCGCGGACCAGATCACCCGAGCTGGCGCCGAGATACGCGACCAGCCCGCCACGACCGGCAAGATCGAAGCCCGACTGCGCCGCCTCGAGCAGATCGACCCTGCCACATGCACGACCCCAGCGGGCAAATATCGGCTCGCCTGGCTCCAGAACTTCATCGGCCAGGACCGTGGTGCCCGCAGCGAGATCCGCCGCCTCGAACGTCTCATCGACGAGCTGCTCGACACCCACGGCACCACCCTGCGCGACAAGCCAGGCATCGGCCCCATCGCCGCAGCCACACTGCTGTGCGAAGTCGGCGACCCCACACGTTTCGACCGCGAGACCCGAGTTCGCACGCTGGTGCGGCACCGGCGCCGTCGCGCTCTCCTCAGGCGAAGGCAGCGGCGACCCCGTCAAGCACCGGCTCGACTTCACAGGCAACCGGCGCATCAACTCAGTGCTGCACATCGCGTCAGTCACCCAGCAGCGCACCCAGCCCCAAGCCGTCGCCTACCTCGCCAAAAAAGCCGGCGAAGGCAAAACCCGACGCGAAGCCCGACGAGCCCACAAACGCCAGCTCGCCAACCGCGTCATCCGCCGAATGTGGCGCGACGAAACCGCCCGAAAACAACCATTCGCGCTCGCCGCTTGACAAGGGAGCGTCCGACAGGCCCATTTCCCTGCAACGACGCGGACTTGCGCACTCGGTTCGGCGCCCCGAGACTTAATCAGATCGCGCGGCGAACTCGTAGCACCCCGTATTCGGCGCAACTGGGCGGCTACCTTTGGCTGAAATGTCCTCCCGTTCTGAGCGTTCGGACGACCCCGAGATGGATGACGGGTCGGACGACCAGCCTGCGTCTGAGTCTGTGTCTGACGGAGACAGCGACGCCGGAGATGAATCGGGGCCGGGTGACGGCACGGGAGCGGCCGTCGCGACGGCGGCTGCTACTGCCGCTGTGGGTGGCGCTGTGGGTGGCACGGCGGCGGCGTTGGCTACCGGCGCTGGTGGGATCGGGGTGGCGATGGCTGGTGGCGCTTTCGGAGTGGCGGCGGGTCCGGTCATAGCGGGCGGAGCGCTGATCGGTGCTGGGACTGTTCTCGCGTTGAAGGGTCTTGGCGTGCCCGTGGACGAGACCGCTGCGAAGGCCATGAAGACCGTCAAGCAAGCAGCGGCTAAGGCAGCACCTGCTGTCAGCAAGGGAGCCGCAGCCGGCGCGTCCGTGGCCGGTATAGCCATCGCGGCGTCGGGGACTGCGGTGGGCAAGCGGGTGGCAGCGGGAGCGGAGGCTGCGGGGGCCGGTATCCGCCGTGCGATGGGGCATCGCAAGCCCGACATGGGGAACGCTGTGTCGTCTTACACCCGCAGGCAGCTATACGCAGATCAGCAGGGGCGGTGTAACGGCTGCGAAATCAGCTACGAACCCAAAGACCTGACGCTGGACCACATCAAACCGGTGTCTAAAAGCGGCGGCAACGAAACCGACAACCTTCAGTTGCTTTGTAACAACTGCAACAGCATCAAGGGCAACAGGTCGATGGACTACCTGCTCGCTCGCCTGAAAGAAACCTAACCGGCCAGCAGCGCGCTCCCGTCGGCAACAACACCACCACCGTTCAGGCTCGGAGAGGACGAGTGCGGATTCCGGATTCTCAACGTCGACGTGGGATTGCGCGTTGGACTCACAGGGTCGTCAGGAGCACATCCGCATTCGCCAAAGCGTCGCGCCCCGTCCACAAGCGAGTCTGGGAACAAACTGCCAGGGTGCCCGCTGGTGCACTCCGCACGAGTCACGATTGCACCACTTCCATCAGCCGCCGCAGTTCCTCCACGCTGCAGGGCTTGTCGGGATGGCGGTGAAGCATGGCGTGGCAGTTCGGGCAGACCGGTACGAGGTCGTTGATGGGGTCGAGTTGGTATTCGCCGTCAGCTGCGGCTTGATGCACCGGTGTCTTGTGGTGCACGTGGATGTAGCCGTCGGCAAAATCGCCGTAGACCGCTCCGAAGTCGATGTCGCAGACTTGGCAGGTTGTGCCGTGCTCGGCGATGCATTGTGCTCGTGCTCGGCGGTCGGTCTCGTATCGCAGAACCGAAACGCGTTTGCTCGCACCCTCGATCACGTTGCCATCGGCGTCGAGCACACCTGCTGCCTCGCCTGCTAAGTGCAGCGCGCTGATGCCGTCAGGACCGGGGTCGAAGCCGCGCTCCGCGAGACTGACCAGACGTTGCACCGAATTCGGTGCCAGCACGCGATGCACGGTGCGTTGACCGTTGACAGACGCGCGGAGGTCTGGCCCGACATTGTCGTCGTCGGGTACGTCGGTATGCAGCCATCGAACTGAACGCTGAAGCCGCTTGCCATAGTCCAGCTGTGGGTCACATACCGTCGAGCCGGTCACTTGCCCGATCGCGATCCAGCCCGTCGAGACCCGCGATTCTCCGAGGCGCATCACGACGATGTCCCCGATCGAGATCTTGTCGCGAAAACTCAGAATCGAGTTCCGCGCATTGCGCCTGTGCTTGACGGACTCACGCGAGAAATGCTCGGCGAAGTGACGGTCCAGCGCCGCTCGATCGCCGTGCTCGCCGACTGCCTAATCGAACACCCAGTCGCCCCAGCCCAGCGTCACCACGCCTTCGCGCAGATTGAAATCGACCGTGTCCAAGCCCTCACGTCCGCTGCGCACAACCCAAGCAGTCGCATCGCTCGCCGCTGCGGCGTCGAAGTCCGCCGACGGTGATGGCATTTGAGACCCTGACGCTGGCAGCGATTCGGAGGCGTCTTCAAATACGTCGCGCAACGCCTCGGCTGCTCCCTCCACATTCGCATCAGCGAGAGCTTCGAGACAGCGCTGGAGCTTCTTGACGACACGTCCTGCGCCATCGCTGACCTTCGCCGCCACCGGATTGTTGTGGGCGTCATCACCACGTCTGTGCCGTCGTGCCACGACGACCGCTTCAACGCAGTCGGCGACTGTCATAGCGCGCTGATGATTGCCGGAGCGTTGCCGCCCAGGAAGCTCAACGCCGATCGCCGCAGCCTCGGGATGACTTGTCCAGTTGCTCCCGAGAGGCAACCGCACGAACGGCTCCGAACCGTCTGTCGGGAATTCGACCCGGTACCGGTTCTGCGGAGATGATCGTTCAGCCACACCGGCACCGTAGCGACGGCGTGTCCGCTGTCAGCGACTCCGCTGTGCTCACACCCGCCCGACAGCAAACCCGCCTCGCCACCTTGATCACCTCATCGGCTGTCGTGATGCCCGGTTGCTAATTCAGGTCTCTCCGACAGCGATCACGTCGGATTCTCGCTCAAGTTGCCCTTGACGAGCAACGGTTTGCCGAAAGGATTCCCGCACGCGGCTCTCTGCCGGTCTGTCACGAATCGTCACGATGTCCAGGTCCCGTAAGGGTTCGCCATAAGATAAATCGTGTGGTGTAGTGTCGGGTGTGTGGAGTTGTCGGCGGACGCGGCGGGAGTGTTCTTCGACACGGTGATGCCGCATCTGGGCGAGCGTCAGCGGCGTGTGGCGGCAGGAGCGCTGGCCGAGGCGCTGGGCCGCGGCGGGCAGGCGTTCGTTGTGGAGGCGTCGGCGATGTCGACCTCGACGGTGTCGCGGGCGGTGCGCGAGGTGCGCGCCGGGGTCGAGCCGTCGCACCGTCAGCGGGCGGAGGGCGGCGGGGACCGCCCGGCGGTCGTCAAGCAGCCCGGCCTGGCCGAGGCGCTCGACGAGCTGGTGCATCCCAGCACGCGCGGCAGCCCGACCTCTGCGCTGCGCTGGACCTTGAAGTCGACCTATCAGCTCGCACGCGAGCTCGCCGCGCAGGGCTTCAAGGCGTCCGCGGAGCTGGTGCGGCGGCTCCTGCACCAGATGGGCTACTCGCTGCAGGCGCCCGCCAAGCAGAACGAAGGCACGTCCCATCCCGACCGCGACGCCCAGTTCGCCTATCTCAACGGCCTAGCGCAGGAGTTCCTCGACGCCGGCGAGCCCGCGGTCAGCGTGGACACCAAAAAGAAAGAGCTGATCGGGAACTACGCCAACAAAGGCACCGAATGGCAGCCCGCCGGCGAGCCGCAGCGCGTCAACGTGCACGACTTCGCGGACCGCTCACTGGGCGAGTTCGCCAAGGCCATCGGCTACGGCGTCTACGACCTCGCCAACAACGACGGCTGGGTCAGCGTCGGCGACACCGCAGACACCGCCGAGTTCGCCGTCAACTCCATCGCCCGCTGGTGGGACACCCTCGGACAGCAGCGGTTCCCCGACGCGACCCGGCTGCTCATCACCGCCGACGCCGGCGGATCCAACGGATACCGGCCACGCGCCTGGAAATGGTTCCTCGCCCGCCTCGCCGCCGACACCGGCCTCGAGATCACCGTCGTCCACTACCCGCCCGGCACCAGCAAATGGAACAAGATCGAACACCGCCTCTTCAGCTTCATCACCATGAACTGGCGAGGCAGACCACTCACCGACATCGCCACCATCGTCGAGCTCATCGCCTCCACCACCACCCAAACCGGACTCACCGTCCAAGCAGCCCACGACCCCAACTGGTACCAACGCGGCATCAAAATCACCGACAAACAGATGAAACAAATCCCGCTGCAACCCCACCAATGGCACGGCGAATGGAACTACACCATCACACCCAACCACGCGACCTAACCCGCGGCGAACCCTAAGCGCAGACGGCAGGCTGCCGAGCGCAGCAGACGTTGGCGAGCGTCGGTCACTGGGTAGAGCGTCGCTCGTTTGTCCGTGCTGTCCGTTCAGACAGGGACAAACAAGAACGCGGCGGGTTGGCGCGGCAGAGTGCCCCGGTGCTCATCACACGCTCGGCACGGAGTCATCCAGTGCAGTCAGTTGGCGCTTGATGTCGTCTTCTGGATAGGGGACGCCACTCCAACCGGCTACCAAATTCCACGCCAACGCATAGAACATTATGGCTGTCGAGGTTGCACTGAGGGCACGAAAAACCCTCATCCGCTCATGCTCTTCTGAGGAATCATCTGCAACTGTTACAGGATCCGTATGCACCGACCTGCTTGAGATCGAATAGCGCACTCGCAGTAGTTCGGGATCAATTGGCAGGAAGTCCGCGGCGCTTTGAATTATCTCTGTGAAGCTCGGCAGTTCCTTGACCCACCTGGCTGGTGTCGGGGGCTTTCCCTTGTTCTTTCCCTTTCGACAGGTCCAGCCGCGCCCGATCACCCATTCGATAATCGTATTGCATTCTGCCACAGTCTCCTCAATTGCTGGGTGCCGTTCCGACAGATTTGAAGCGTGACTCGGATCAATTCCAGCTTCTCTCAGGCTCGTGTAGGTTGAATTGAGGTGCAGTTGACTGTGTCTTCGCAGTCGTTCATCCCAACATATGTGATTGTTGCACAACCAAAGGGAGATTGCGGACCCTTCCATTGCACTCCTAGCAAGAACTTCGATCGGGTTAGCAGGCGTTCGCTCCGCTTGCGACCCGATCAAATACAGAGCGCCAAGCAGATGCTCGCGAACGGCGTAGAGCTTCATTCGCAAATGAAGACGCGTGCCAGGTATCGAGACAATATCGGTCACCGGATCTACACCGTCTCGTCTAGACAGGAGGTCTTCCGCTTCCGATGGCGAGTCTGTGCGGACACTGTTCGTGTCGAAATAGACATTGTCCAGTGTCGCAATTGCCTGCAGACCTGACGACATGTATTGCATGACATTTTCGTCAGGTGTAGTGGGCATCGGCCGCTTCTCCATCGCACAGGGATAATTCAGCTGCAATATTTTCTAGTGCAGTTAACCGTTCGGCTCACGTATTGATGACAAAACTCTGTCGCGGTGCTCAACGTTAGCAGCCAAGATGTTCAAGCCCGATTTGCCACATTGTTCTCGTTCACTGGCTTCCGAGGGTCGCCCTGACTAGATCATCGAGCTGTTGGGCGTCGAAGTCGGGTGCTTCGTGAGCCTGCTTGCCGAACTCGCTGAGGGCAGCGTGCGCTTCGTCATCGGGGTTGTAGCGGGGCATTGCGAGGCGTTCGAGCACGTTTGGTCCGATCGTCGTTGAGGACGAAATCGCGGCTATCGCCGACTGCGCCGGTTCGGAATTGACCCAAGCTGCCATATAGTATGCTTCGGCTTCAGTCTCGCAGACCCGAACATTGCACTTGTTGTTCGGGTAACTAACAGTTTTAAAGCCAAGCCGTTGGTCGTGCACGGGAAGAATCACTGCCGCTGGCGGACGACGATTGGGTTCCATATACCGGCTCACGACGAGGGGCTTGGTTCGGGTGATGTGCGCGGTCGGGCCGCGAACGCCATATGGGTCCGCCGTCGGGTCAAGCGGCTGATAGATGAATCGTTGCGAAAGTTGCGTCTTGAATGGTGCCAGATAGTCCAATAGCCGTTTCGCGTTCGCTGCTAAGTCAGCGTCGGACATAACTTTGCGAAGGTCGTCAGGGTGATGGGCGAGAATCATGTACTGATTGGAACTCTCGACACGGAATGGCTGCACGTTTCCGCCGCGAATAAGCGGCCACAAGTATGCAGCCTCCAGAGATTGCTGATCGGGTATCTCCGCATTGCCCTCAGAAATTTCCGGGATCGCGCTGTTGCTTCCAGCGTTGTCTACGCGTCGCACCGACACCAGTCCCTGATCGGGAGCAGCGCTCAGCATCTTGACTGTGAATATCGAATCAGCACCGTGGGTATGAAATCCAAGTCCCCATCGATATCCGGGCCTCTGCACCGCCGACCGCAGCACCCCCGGCTCGGGAGGAACAACCCAGCGGGAACCCGGCTCGTTGGGGTCCAAAGGTCCGATCTTGTTCGACGATTGCTTCAACAACGATGCCGTCTCGCCCCAGGAATCCCCAGATCGGAGACGTGACCCAGGACGCTTCCGCTGCCACACGATCTTCTCGACGGGCCACTTCTGGCTTTCGCCGCTCTTGACATAAATGCTCACCGGTTTGTTCGCCGCGTCAGGGCTGAACGGATTGAGCGCAGTCCAGTCGTCAACGTGTACCGGTCGGAACGCAACCGGAGGTGCAGTCTCGTCTTTCGGTCCCAGCGAGCACCTGCGGATACGGCTGTTGCCGGGATCTGCGATCAGTACGGACTCGGGCATCACAAATCCGACGATCCCTCCGGGCTTCGCGTAGTCGGCGATGCTTCGAGCGAGGAGCAGCACGGAGATGTCGCTGAGTGGGATGCCGCCCTTGCCTGATTTGGTTGCCCACAGACCCCACCGAACCCAGGCTATCTCGGATTGAGCTTGCCAGCTGTCGGGAAGATGCTTCCAGTTAATCCACGGAGGGTTACCCACGACTACGTCGGCAGGTTCGAACATCGTCGGCGCGAAGAACTGCTCGATCACCCGCGCCCATACGCCGTCCCTGCCCTCTTCGTTCAGGCGACGCATCTGGTGATAGACGGCTTCGCATGCGTCGATCACTGCGGGAAGATCGCCCTCCGGGATGCCCTCGTCCGAATACGCCGCCTTGATCTGCACGTTCCACAAGTCGATGTCGCGTCCGAGCCGAACACCTGTTTCGATCATTTCGCGGAGAATGCCGATCCGATGCAAGGTCGCGAGCACTTTCGGAATGGCAAAAGCGCCGACCGACAAGCTGACTTCGAGAAGCTCGATGTCTGCGGTGTCGAGATTGTGCTCTTTGACATCAGGAATGAGAATCGAGTCAGTCTGATAGACATGCGGCACTACCTCGGTCAAGTACTCGATGCGATCGCCCAACGCGAGCAGCAAATTGATGCGGCTCATGAGAACCGACACCGGATTGATGTCGAAGCCAGTGACGCTCTCCAGCGCCGACCGGGCAACCTCAGCGGGACTCAAGCCTTCCTGCGACTCTGCCACAACCAGCGCCCGTCTCAATGCTGCGACAAGAAACGTCCCCGAGCCGCAAGCCGGGTCAAGCACGCGGCACTCGCCGTCGCTCGTGTCCGAGAGAGCGATCGCTTGGCTCAGGGTGTGCTCGGCTAGCCACTGCGGGGTGAAGAACTCACCAAGCGCCTTTCTCAATGGCCGCGGAATCGTGTGCATATAGAACTCGCGCATCACGTCACCGGTGATACCAGTCGCACGGTTCACGACGCGCATCCACGCCAGTTCGTCGAGAACGATCAGCAAACGACGCACATGGGCCACGAACTCGGCGGAATCGAGCGGCGCAAACGCGTACCAGCCGAACAGATCGCCAGCGAACAGACCCGGTGAACGCAGCTCGTTCAGCAGAGTGCCGTCTTCAACACGGCGCAATTCCCCGATCAGATCCCCATCGCTCAGCGAACTCCAGCTCGTCGGTCTCCTCTCTGGTTTGTTCGCGCCCAGCGCGAGCAGTTCGATGCCGACGATCTTCGCCGCGAGAGCGATGTAGGTGTGCAGCACATAAAGCGACTCCGCATAGGTACAGCCGCGCAGCAGCTTGTCGAGTTCGGAGCCGAGCATCTCGGCGGCACTCTTTCGATTCGGCCATGGACTGTCGACCGCGTTGATTCCATACGAGACACCGGACATCTGGAGCCATTGCCGAAAGGAAACGTCAGTGCGGTCATCTGGCTGCCGCCGCCGAAGCTGCTCAGCGAGCGCCTCGATCAGACGCTGCACCTCGGACCTGCTGCTGCCGAGCTTGTCAGCGATAGTGCTGACGGTGACAGGCTCGGAACGAACCGTGGCGACGAGACTCAGAATCCTCGCCAGACTCTCGGGATGGTTCGAACGCCACAGAAATCGATCAACTGCTGGACGCTCACCAGCGTCCAAACCAAGATCAAGGCTTCCCTGCTCGTTGATCTCAACCCCTGACGAGGCGTCACGGTAGTGCGCCCATACTCTGCCATCTGTCAGGACTACAACGTCCGCACCCATCTGCGGGTCGTCGATATAGTCAAGCGCCTGCACGGCAGCATCTCTGCGATTGGCGGCATTCCCTTCAGCGAGAAATCCTGGCGTCTTGTACTCAATGATCGCCCGACCGATACGCGAGTCATACCTGCCCGCACGACCAGTGCCTTCTTGCTTCAAAGCACTGTCGGGCATTTCAAGCACTTCGCGCGCCCACGGTCCAAAGAACTCCCATAAACGGTGACGCAAGTCGGATTCGTTCCAGCCGTCCTTCGCTGCAGCACACGCCACAGCGAGCTGGTCTTGCGGCGCCTCGCTACTTGTATCCACCATCAATGGGTGCCTCCGTGAGTCACGACCGTCAGTCGGATCGGCAGTATAGCGGTCCGCCCACGCTCCACCGATCCAAACGTCAATGCACTCCGCCAATAGCCCGGAAGTAGGTCACTCGCTCACGGTGAAATGCCATTAGTTGAGAGCTTGCCTCCGTAGCGCCTGCGCAAGAAATAAAGCGGCGAGCCCACACACACTGAATTACTTGACTTAACTCATTTCGCATATATCGTCGACGATTCGACAAAGAAATGCTGCTCTATTCGGTATCAATCGGTATGCCAGAACGCCCACACTCACAATACTGGGCGATCGCCTGGGAGTTATGCCCCCAATGTCGAAAACGTTTCTATATTCCGTTCTTGAAGAAACCAAATGTACTGGACATAGAGGTTCGTGGCAGGGTGATGGGCCGAGCCTCCTGTGCGAGCGTGGTGTTGGCGACAACAACCGCGAACACATCAGGAGGCTCGAATTCTCTCGCCAATGCTCGTTTGACGCCCGCTGGGCGGCTGATCTTGGTCGAGCGGATCGAGGCGGGGACGACCTAGGTCGAGGTGGCCAGCCAGATGCATTTGCCGAGGGACACGGTCGCGAAGTGGTGGCATCGCTATCGGGCTGAGGGCGAGGCGGGGCTTCGGGATCGTTCCAGCCGGCTCCATCGGACCCCTCGCCGCACCGACTCCAACGTGGAGTAGCGGATCTGCCGTGTGCGTCGCAGCACCAAGCGCGGCCCGGCGTATCTGTCTATGCGCACCGGGGTGCCCCAGGCGACGATCTGGCGGGTTCTCAAGCGTCATGGGCTGAACCGGTTGTCGTGGATGGACCGCCCCACCGGGCAGGTGATTCGCCGCTATGAGCGGCCGTCTCCGGGCGAGCTGGTCCATCTCGACGTCAAGTAGGTCGGCAAGGTCCCGCCTGGTGGCGGCTGGCGGGTGCATGGCCGCGGGTCGCCCAAGACCAAGCGGCGACACCAACACAAACCGGCAGCATGAATCAAGTAATCCTCCTCCACCAAAGTCAGGGACCCCCAGAGTCTCCACCAAAACCGGTGTGATTCATGCATTGTCGCGTCCAAAAGCGCCCTGAACGCATGCAGCCGCGCTCACCGAACGGCGGCGCAGCCCCCTTGGACCCAGGAATTCAACGCACGCGCCGTCGACTGCCCTCAAGACGCGCGAGTCCGGCTAACTCGCAAACATCAGACCCAATAAATCGCAAACATGCCCGGGGTGGGCGATACAGGAGTCGAACCTGTGACCTCTTGCGTGTCATGCAAGCGCGCTAACCAACTGCGCCAATCGCCCGGAGGGCGACTCACGCTAGCACCGTGCCCACTTCGCCCGGCCATCGCCGCAGGCCCACTCGGCACCCGGCCCGGCCGGCGAGGCGGAGACCGGATTCGAACCGGCGTACACGGCTTTGCAGGCCGCTGCCTAACCACTCGGCCACTCCGCCAGGGTGTCCGCAGGGTAGTGGCCCCGCCCCGACTTGAACGCTGATTATCGCGGCGGCACTCGCCCGAGATCCGCCGCGATCAGGGCTTGTCCCATACACTCGGCAGCCAAGGCAGTTCGCCGTGTGGCCCCACTGCCCAGCGTTGTCGCAGCCGAGGTCGCGGCGCCGCAACCCTGCGGGCCACCACCTTCGAAGAGACCCCCGTGACAACTTTTAGTGAATTGGGCGTACCTGCGCCCCTGTGCGACACCCTGGCTGATCAAGGCATCACCGAGCCGTTCGCCATTCAGGAATTGACCATCGGCGAAGCGCTCGCTGGCCGCGACGTCTGCGGCAAGGCCAAGACGGGCTCCGGCAAGACGCTGGCGTTCAGCCTGCCGATGCTGGCGCTAACCCCCCGGGCCAAGAACGGCCACCCCACCACCCTCATGCTCACCCCGACCCGCGAGCTGGCCAACCAGATCGCCGCCGTGGTCGAGCCGCTGGCCAAGGCCGCCGACCTGCGTTCGATCGCCACCTACGGCGGCACGAACCTCGACCGCCAGATCGAGCTGCTGGCAGCCGGCATGGACGTCGTCATCGCCACACCGGGGCGGCTCATCGACCTCATCGACCGCGGTGCAGTCAACGTGTCGGGCATCCAGCGGGTCGTCGTGGACGAAGCCGATCGCATGGCCGACATGGGGTTCCTGCCCCAAGTCGAGTGGGTGCTGCGCCACATCGACGGCCAGCACCAGACACTGCTCTACTCAGCGACGCTCGACGGTGTCGTCGACACGCTCGTCAAGCGACACCTGCGCGACCCGGTCTTCCACGAAGTGACCGAACGCGAGGTGACCGTCTCGGAGATGGGCCACCTGTTCCTGTCTGTCCACAAGATGAACCGGGTGCAAGTCGCTGCACGCATCATCGAGGCGAACGGGCGCACACTGCTGTTCACCCGCACCAAGCGCGGTGCCGACCAGCTCACCCGTGAGCTGCGAGAGGCCGGCGTGCAAGCGGGCGCCATTCACGGCGACCTGCCGCAGGTCAAGCGGGAACGTGCGCTCGCCAACTTCACCAAGGGCAAGCTGGCCGCACTCGTCGCCACCGACGTCGCCGCTCGCGGGCTGCACATCGACGAAGTCGACGTGGTGGTGCATTACAACGTTCCGCCCGAGCACAAGACCTATTTGCATCGCTCGGGGCGTACGGCTCGGGCGGGTCGCAGCGGCACCGCGGTGACGATGTTCCTGTGGGACGAAGAGCTCGAGGTCCGCCAGCTGCAGCGGCGGCTCGGCCTGCGGCTGCCGTTGCATGACGTGTTCTCGAACGACGAACGGCTCGACGACCTCGCAGCGTTCGCCGCCAGCGACGACAACGCCAGCCGCTGATATCCGCCAGAGGCTGAGCCCCGGGCCCGAGCGGCCCGCGAGCGAAGCGAGCTAGCGCGGGAAGCACAGGGCGAAGCCGTGGCCCCAGCGGCCCGTGAGCGCAGCGAACAAGAGCGGGAGGCAAGAGGTTCCTCAGCAGCAGGGTGCAGGCCGCTGATATTCCCTTTAGACAGGCCGGAGACGACCGGTACCCTTGCCTATCCAGCGGCACATTGACCGCTGGAGGTAGGCCCTCCGGATTCGAAGGCCCAGGACGAAGGCTCAGCTGTGGACAGTGCGAGGCGCACAAGCGCCCCGAACGACGGTGCGGCGGCCTGGCCGCTGCCCGCCTCGGGTGCATGGCACCCGGGCCTCGGCGCGGCCGAGCGGCGCTTCTACGAGCTGTCCCCGGATCGTCCGTTCACGCTGGAGGGCGGCGGCACCCTGCAGTGCCCGGTACTCGCATATGAGACATGGGGCGCCCTTGACGCCGACGCCGCCAACGCCGTGCTCGTGTGCCATGCGCTGACCGGCGACGCGCACGCGCATGGCCCCGCACATCCGCCGTCGCAGCCCACCGAAGGCTGGTGGAACGACTTCATCGGCCCCGGCCGCCCCCTCGACACCAACCGCTACTTCGTGGTGTGCGCCAACGTGCTCGGCGGCTGCCAAGGCAGCACCGGCCCCTCGTCGGTCAACCCGGCGACGGGCGAGCGCTACGGGCCCGATTTTCCGGTCGTCACCAACCGCGACGTCGTGCGGTCGCAGTGGGCGCTGGGACGGCACTTGGGCATCGACCGCTGGCTCTCGGTGGTCGGCGGCTCGATGGGCGGCATGACCGTGCTGGAGTGGGGCATCACCTATCCCCGACGGGTCGGCTCGCTGGTGGTGATCGCGTCCGCGGCCGAAGCCTCCGCGCAGCAGATCGCCTGGAGCAAGGTCGGCCGCCAAGCAATCCTGGACGATCCCAAGTTCCGTGGCGGCCGCTACTACGACGCCGCCGATGGGGACGGGCCGCATCGAGGCCTCGCCAACGCACGCCGGATCGCCATGATCCACTACCGCTCGGGCGACGAGTTCGACCGCCGGTTCGACCGCCACAGCGAAGACCCGATCCTCCCGCTGCGAGGGGGCCAGCGCTTCGACGTGGAGAGCTACCTCGACTACCAGGGGGCAAAGTTCGTGCCCCGCTTCGACGCCAACACCTACCTGGTGCTGAACAAGATGATGGACCTGCACGACGTCGGACGCGGCCGTGGCGGCATCGATGCAGCGCTCGACCGGATCGTCGCGCCGACGATGGTGATGAGCGTTCGCACCGACTTTTTGTACCCGAGGCCCCAGCAGCTGCGGATCACCGAGGCGCTGGCACGCCGGGGAACTGTGCGGGTCGAGCACGTCGACATCGACAGTGACAACGGCCATGACGGCTTCCTCACCGAGCCCGATCAGACTGGCCCCCCGATGGGCGAGTTCATCGATGACATCTACAAGAGCGATTCGGGACCCCCGGGAGTCACCCGTTGATCAGCGGCGCCGCGGCGCTGCTGGCTGACGTGCATGCCAACGTGCCTTCCGAGGCTGTCGGCTCGGGCTTGGGGGTGTGGTGGGTGCTGGTAGCTGTGCTCGGCCTGCTCACCGTCGCGTGCGCCACCGGATTCGTTGTGTACTTGCGGCGCACAGCCCCCGATCGGTGGCAAGGTGAAGAGAACACCGCGGCCGAGCCATCATGAGAGCCAGAACGACATGAGCGAAACCTTCGATCCTCAGGAAATGATCACCCGCTTCGCGGAGCGTGCCGAGGCGGTGCGCAAGCGGAACCTTCCCGCCGTCGGCGGCGAGGAGCGACGCCACTTCATCCGCCAGGCCGAGCTGGACTTCATGGACTACGCCATGATCGGCGATGCCACCGCCACGTTCGACGACGGGATCCTGACGCTGAGAATCGATCTGCGGCCTCCCGAGGAATAGCCGATCCGGGCGCTTGCCCGGGCGCGGCAGCGGCCTGCCGGATCCACGCGTCTCTGCGGGGGCCGCTTGCTACAGTGATCCGCCCGCGCGGATGTAGCTCAGTTGGTTAGAGCGCAACCTTGCCAAGGTTGAGGTCGCCGGTTCGACCCCGGTCATCCGCTCCAAGTTGTACGACGGGAGAACAACATGGGTGCACTTGACGGACGTGTCGTCCTGATCACTGGCGCCGGCCGGGGCATCGGCCGCGAGCATGCCCTGCTGATGGCATCTGAAGGGGCGAAAATCGTGGTCAACGACCTCGGCGGCTCCGCCGACGGCACGGGTGCCGACCAGGGCCCCGCAGGCGAGGTTGTGGCGGAGATCGAGGCCATGGGTGGCGAGGCAGTCGCCAACGGCGACAGCGTCACCGACTGGGAGGGCGCGCAGCGCATGGTCAACCAGGCCGTCGAAGCGTTTGGCGACCTGGACGTGCTGGTCAACAACGCGGGCATCCTGCGCGACCGGGTGGTGGTCAACATGACCGAGCCGGAGTGGGATGCCGTCGTCGAGGTGCACATGAAGGGCCACTTCTGCCCCACCCGCTGGGCGGCCGCCTACTGGCGTGAGCAGTCCAAGGCAGGCAAGGAGGTCACCGGCTCGGTCATCAACACCGCCTCGGGCGCCATGCTCGGCAACCTCGGCCAGTTCAACTACTCGGGCGCCAAGGCCGGCATTGCGGCCATGACGCTGGTGGCCGCAGGCGAGCTGGCTCGCTACAACGTGCGGGTGAACTGCCTGGCGCCGATTGCCCGGACACGGTTGACGCTGCAGACGCCTGGGCTCGAAGAGGTGGTGCGGGCGCCTGACGACCCAGCCGAATTCGATCTGTACGACCCGGCCAACGTCAGCCCGCTGGTGGGATACCTGGCGATGGAAGACTGCCCGTTCACCGGGGGTGTCTTCCACGTGGGAGGCAATGAGGTGGGCCTGTATCAGGGCTGGTCGCTCTCGGGTGACGACATCATTGCTACCGATGGACGCTGGACCGTGGAGGGCCTGAAGCAGATCGCGCCCCGGCTGAACGAGGGTCGCTCGAAGCTGGCCTCGGTTGCCACAGCGATCGGCGACACCTTCAAGGGATTCGGCAAGCGCGAACCCACCACCTAGCTGCGGGGGCGCTCGCAGGATCCCGTGCGCCGTGTTCAGGCGCGCTGGAGCAGCCCACGAGTGACCAGCCGACGGCGTGCCGCATCGGCCAGCCACGCCGACACACTCTGCTCATCAGCCTCGGCGGCCTCGCGCACGGCAGCCGCGAGGCCTGCTTCCAGCGAGATCGTCAAGCGCTCAGTAGCCACGCCGATAATCGTACTTTTCGCAACCGTGACCACGTCGGCTGGGTGCGCGGCAATTCGCTCGTGGAATTCATGGGCGAGGTGAGACAATGGAGTCGTGGAGACGCTGCGGTTCGCCAAACACCAAGCTCTCGGCAACGACTTTCTCATCGCGCTCATGCAGCCGCACGAGAAGGCGGCTCTCGACTCGCTCCGACTCGATTGGTCAGCGCTGACGTCGCAGCTCTGCGATCGAAGCTGCGGTATCGGCGCCGACGGCTTGATCCTGGCCGTCGACACGACAGCCACGCAACCGAGCGCGGATCAGGACGCACTCGAAACCGATTCCGCGAACCAGGTCAGGCAAGTTCGGATGACGCTGTTCAACTCGGACGGGTCGTCAGCGGAGGTGAGCGGCAACGGACTCGCCTGTCTAGCCAATGAGGTTGCCTGCACTCTCGTTTCGAGCATGGAGTTCGGCGAGGGTGAAGAAGCACCCGACAGCCTTCTCGAACTCACCGTTGACACGGTGGACGGAGCGCGGCGGGTGACCTTGAGTGCCGAATTCGCCATGACCGAGAGCGGCTCGGTCGAGCCCGTCAAATCGCTCGCTGAAGTCCACATGCCCAAGGTTGTCCCCGGACCGAGCATCACGACCGAACTCGACGATCTCATCAGCGCTCGCTTCGATGAGGCCGCGCGCGGAACCGGCGATGTAGGAAATCCGCACCTCGTTGTCGCCGCCGGGGCTGAAATCGACAAGGCCGATACGGCGCGACTTGGCGAGCTCTATGAAAGCTATTTCCCCGAGAGCACGGGAATCAACGTGGAGTTCATTTGGCCTATCGGCGATGACGGCAAGTCACTCGGAATGTCCGTCTGGGAGCGCGGCGCAGGCCTTACGCAGGCATGTGGGACGGGTGCCGTCACTGCGGCTGTGCGAGCGCAGGATTGGGGTCTCGTGGCACCGGGCAGCGAGACGGTCGTTGCAATGCCAGGCGGCACGGCAACCGTGTCTATTGACACTGATGACAGTCATCCCATTCTCA
Organism: Candidatus Poriferisodalis sp.; assembly: GCF_965208895.1. Classification (GTDB taxonomy): domain Bacteria; phylum Actinomycetota; class Acidimicrobiia; order Acidimicrobiales; family Poriferisodalaceae; genus Poriferisodalis. The sequence goes on from NZ_OZ242363.1 coordinate 1,086,272, forward strand.
GCGTCTGGGTGGAACCGCTCGGCGACCATGAGTGGCCCATACCTGCACCCTTGCAGGACGCCTGATGGTTGAATCCGAACAGCCGGCGGAGCCGTCCGACGAGAGCCATCGTGGGGGGTTTGGGGAGTTTGGGGGGGCTGAGTCTGGGCTGATTGATCGGGCTTTTCGGGAGCAGATCGTGCTGGTGGGGGTGCAGCTGGCGCAGCGGACTGCCGATGAGGTAGACGCCAACCTCGATGAGCTGGAGCGGTTGGTGGACACTGCTGGGGCCGATTCGGTGGAGCGGATTGTTCAGCGGCGGGATGCTCCCGACCCCGCGACGTTCGTGGGTCGCGGGAAAGCTGACGAGATTCTGGAGGCCTCGCTCGAGCACGACGCTGACACGGTGGTGTTCGACGACGAGCTGTCGCCGGCGCAGCAGTTCAACCTGGAACGGATTCTCAAGCGCACCGCGCTGGACCGCACCGCGGTGATACTCGACATCTTCGCCCAGAACGCCACGACGCTCGAAGGCAAGGCACAGGTGGAGCTGGCGCAGCTTCGCTACCGTCTCCCCCGGCTGCGCGGCCGAGGGCGGCAGCTTTCCCAGCAGGCGGGCGGCATCGGCACACGCGGACCCGGTGAAACGCAGCTCGAGGTGGATCGGCGACGGATCCAGCGGCGTCTGGCGCGGTTGGAGAAGGATTTGCGCGGGCTGCGGCGGACGCGGCTGAACCAGCGCAAGTCGCGCCGCCGATCCAGGTATCACACGGTCGCCGTCGTGGGCTACACCAACGCCGGCAAGTCGACGCTGCTGCGCCGCCTTACCGGCGCCAATGTGCTGATCGAGGACCGGCTGTTTGCCACGCTCGATGCCACTACCCGTCGCCTGCAGCTTCCCGGCGGTGAGACGGTGCTCATGACGGACACCGTCGGGTTCATCAAGAAGCTGCCCACATCGCTGGTGGAAGCGTTCATGTCGACGCTGGAGGAGGTGGCCGAGGCCGACCTTCTGGTGCACCTGGTGGACGCCTCAGCGGCGGAGCCGGAGATGCACATCGATGTGGTGCGCTCGGTGCTGCGAGAGATCGGCGCGGGCGATGTCCCCGAGCTGATCGCTTTCAACAAGAGCGACGCCGCCGATGACGGCATCGTGGGACGGTTGCTGGGGCGCTACGAGGGCTCCCATGCGATCTCGTCCAACAGCGGTGACGGCGTGGAGGACCTCCTGCTCGCCGTCGGCGACCGGCTGCGGCACCTCACTGAAGTGACGGAGCTGCGCATCCCGTACTCCCGCGGCGACGCCCTCGCGGCCGTGCACCGGGAAGGCGAGGTGCTCTCGGAAACTCACGACGACGATGGGACCCTGGTGCACGCCCGCCTCGACGACGTCGCCCGCAGCCTGTTCGCAGAGTTTGCCGTTGGCGACTCAGACTACGATTCATAGTGACTCATTCTTGACTCACCCGGGAGCCGGCCAATGCAGCAGCTCACGGTCCGGGGCTTCGGCGACGAACTCGGCGAGGCGATGCGACGCTTCGCTCAACGCGAAGGTGTCTCGCTGAATCAGGCGGCGCTCCGACTCCTGCGCAAAGGCGCCGGACTGTCGGAAACCCCCGGCGGCGGCTGCGTCGGTGACTCGCTCGACCATCTCATCGGCAGCTGGTCACCAGAGGAAGCCGACGAAATGGATGCCGCGCTGCGCGATCTCGCCGTCATCGACGAGGCAGCGTGGGGCAGTGAGGCTGCTGCTGGACACCAACGCCTACACACTGCTGATGCGTGGCCAGCAGGAAGTGGCGCAGATCGTCAGGAGCGCCCGTGAGCTGCTGCTCTCAGCAGTCGTCGTCGGCGAGCTGATGTACGGATTTCGACGCGGCTCACGTCTGGAGCGGAATCTTGCAGACCTACGATCGTTCATCGACAATCCGTACGCCTCTGTGGTGGAGGTCGGGCCGGTGACCGCCGACCGCTACTCACGCATCGCAGCCGCGCTTCGAGCGAAGGGTCGTCCGATTCCGACCAATGACGTCTGGATTGCCGCCCACGCAATGGAGACGGGGGCAGAACTCGTCTCGGCCGACCGGCACTTCTCCCATATCGACGGGATCGTCTGGACGCCGATCGGGGCACACTGATCCGGTGAGCACCCGCGCCCGATTCGTTCCGCCGCCGTATCCCTATGACCGGCTGGACGAGCTGAAACCGCTGGCCGACCGGCATGAAGGCGGGCTGGTGGACCTGTCCATCGGCACGCCGGTGGACCCGCCGTCGCCGGCCGTGCTGGCTGCGCTGGGCGGGTCGGACTCCGAGCGGGGCTACCCGCCGTCGATCGGCACGCCAGAGCTGCGGGATGCCGCTGCACGCTGGTGTGAGCAGCGGTTCGGCGTGCAGGTGGACGCCGATGCCGAGATCGCGGCAACGATCGGCTCGAAGGAATTTGTGGCCGGGCTGCCGCACTGGCTGCGCCTGCGCACACCCGGGCGCGACACCGTGCTGTACCCCGAGGTCAGCTACCCCAGCTACGCGATGGGAGCCGAGCTGGCCGGCTGCCGGGCGGTCGGGGTGCCGGCAGACGAGCACTGGTCGATCCAGCTCGACGCCATTTCCGAGGCTGATGCCGATCGGGCATTGGTCTTGTGGGTCAACACGCCGGGCAATCCGGCGGGCGGTCTCGACGACTTGGCCGCTGCGGCAGCGTGGGGCCGTGAACGGGGCGTGCCAGTCTTCAGCGACGAGTGCTACGCCGAGTTCACTTGGGACGGACCACCCCACACGATCCTGGCGGCGACGGCCGTTGACACCGCCGCTGATCGCTCCCGGAGTGCCGACGCGGTTGCGGACGCCGCGACTCGCCGCTCTCGGCGTGCCGACACTGATGGCGTAGTGGCCGTTCATTCGCTGTCCAAGCGGTCCAACCTGGCCGGCGTCAGGGTGGGCTTCTACGCCGGAGACCCCGAACTCGTCCACTACCTGCGTGAGCTGCGCAAGCACGCCGGGTTCATGGTTCCTGGCCCCGCCCAAGCGGCGGCCGTCGCAGCGCTGGCTGACAGCGTCCACGTCGCCGAACAACGAGAGCGATACCGGTCGCGGCTGGAGCGTCTCGCCCGCATCGTGGGTCGCTTCGGTCCCGAGCCCCCGCTTCCCCGCGGCGGGTTCTACCTGTGGGCTGCGGCCCCGGACGGCGATGCGTGGGCGTTCACCCGCACGCTGCTCGCCGAGGCGGGCATTCTCGTCTCTCCTGGCGAGTTCTACGGCCCCTCGGCTGTGGGTTACGTCAGGGTTGCCGCTGTGCTGACCGACGACACGCTCGACATGGTCGAGTCCCGCATCGACTGAACATTCAACTTCAACTTGAGATTTTGTGTGGTCGGTTGTCTTCAGGCTTCGAGTTGCTGCACACGGTCCGCCATCTCCGCAGTGCTCCCGGACGGGATCCACATGATCCGCGGGTCTCTGGCAAACCAACGCTGCTGACGGCGGGCGAACTTCCGGGTCCGTGCGGCAGCAACGTCAAGTGCCTCGACCAGAGTGCACTCCCCCGCGAGGTGCGCGCGAAGTTCCTTGTAGCCGAGGGCTTGCGCTGCGGTGCGAGACAATGGTGCCTCCCCAAGGCCCCGGACTTCGCCTAAGAATCCCTTGTCCATCTGTTGGCGGTACCTCTCGGCGATGCGCTCGTCGAGCGTGTCGCGGTCGACGTCGATCCCCACGAGCCGGAAGGGAACCTCGGGATAGGTCTGCAGACCCGGTCCGAACGACGAGAACGGCTGGCCGGTTCCGAGGCAGACCGACAGCGCCCGCACGATTCGCCGCAGGTTCGTCGGCTCCATGCGTGACGCGGCCACAGGGTCCAGTTCGGCGAGGCGCTGGTGCAGCACGGCCGCGCCGGGCGCTCGACCTTCTGCGGCTTGGCGAATCGCGGCCGAGTCAGCCGTGCCCCCGCAGACGGTGAGCCCGTCCGGTGCCGGTGCCGCCACCGATATGGCGGCGGCTTCGGATTCGAGTTCGGTGGCGATGTCGGTGAACTCCGGCGGCGGGGTCAACCCGTCGACGACGGCGCGCAGGTACAAGCCGGTCCCGCCGACGAGCAAGGGCACTGCGCCGCGGCGGGCAATGTCGGCCATTGCCGAGGAGAAGTTGTCGGCGTAGTCGACGACGGTGAATCGCTCTGCAGGCTCGACAAGGTCGATGAGGTGGTGCGGAATCTCCGCCTGCTCGGGCGCAGTGGGTTTCGCAGTGCCGATGTCCATGTCTCGGTAGACCTGCATGGAGTCGACCGACACCAATTCCGGCGGACCCACAGTCTCGGTCCGGGAGCGGGCACGCCTGGCCAATTCGAGTGCGAGCGCCGACTTGCCCGAAGCCGTCGGACCCACAATGACCAGTGGCCGGTGGCCGCCGTCTCCACCCATGGCCCCGACGCCGTGCTCCCCGCTCTTGATTCCCGTCGTCATGAGACAGGCTGACGGGCCGCGCGAGGCATGGCCTCGCTGCGAGACTCGGCGGCGGCGCACGAGGTGCCTCTCAACCGCCCGGACTCAGCGGGCGGCAACCGGAATGCGGGTGCGGTGTCGGGCTGGCGCGGTGACCTCGATGAGCTCACCGCTGAGATGGAAGGTGGCGGCCTCGCGCACCAGCACCCGGGCATAGGTGCCCGTTCGCAGCGGTTCAGTCGATGCGAAGTGCACCAGGCGGTTCTGGCGGGTCCGACCGGAGAGCATGCCGGGATCTCGCTTGGACGGTCCCTCGACCAGCACCTCCTCGGTGCGACCGACTCGGGACTCGTTGCCCAGGCGCGCCGAGCGCTCGATGACGGCTCGCAGCCGCTCCATGCGCTCAGCCGACACGTCAGGGGCCACGAAGCGATCAGCCATCTCGACCGCTTCGGTGCCGGGCCGCGGCGAGAAGACGAAGGTGAATGCGCTGTCGAAGCGGGCTTCTGCGGCCAGCTCCAGCGTCGCAGCGAAGTCGCGCTCGGACTCGCCGGGAAAGCCCACGATGATGTCGGTGCTGACTGCGAGGTCGACGACGACGGCGCGGGCAGCCTCGAGTCGTTCCAGGTAGCGCTGGGCGGTGTAGCCCCGGTGCATGGCTGCGAGCACGTTGTCGCTGCCGGACTGCAGCGGCAGGTGGAGGTGCTCGCACACCTCGGGCGTTTCGGCCATCGCCGAGATCACGTCGGCTCGCAGGTCCTTCGGGTGCGGGCTGGTGAAGCGCACCCGCTCGATGCCGTCGACTGCACCGACCGCGCGGAGCAGGTCGCCGAACAGCGGGCGGGCGGTGCGCCGCCCATCGACCCAAGCCTCGCCCGCACGCCAGACCGCATCGGCGCGATGGTCCAGGGGAGGTGCACCGTTCGCGCCGCGCAGCACAGCACCGGCGGAGCTGCCCGGTACCGCTGAACCGCTCGTGCCACCGAGCCTGGCATCAGCGAGGTGGTCCCATGTCGGCGCAACGTTGGTGCTGCGCAGCGCCAGGGTGACGTCGCGGCCGTAGCTGTTGACGTTCTGCCCGAGCAGTGTCACCTCGCTGACGCCGTCGGCTGCCAGACGACGCACCTCGTCGATGAGTTCGCCAAACGGGCGGGAGATCTCGCGGCCCCGAACGGAGGGCACGATGCAGAACGCGCACGAGTTGTCGCAGCCGATCTGGATCGTGACCCACGCGACGTGCTGGGCATCTCGCCGTACCGGCAGCGCCGATGGGAATTCTTCAGACTCGGCAAGGATCTCCGTCACCGGGCCCGACACGCGAGCCTCGCTCAGCAAGTCGACGGCGCGTGCCACGTTGTGAGTGCCGAAGACCACATCGACATGGGGCGCCCGCTGGCGGACCAAGTCCTGGTCCTTCTGCGCCAGGCAGCCGGCAACTGCGATCTGCACGTCTGGCCGTTCCTCTTTGAGGCGCTTGAGGTGCCCGAGTTGCCCGTAGAGCTTGTTGTCGGCGTTCTCGCGAATGCAGCAGGTGTTCAACACGATCACATCGGCATCGGCCATCGTCGACGCGGCCACCAAGTCGTCGGCTTCGAGCAGGCCTGCGATTCGCTCGGAATCGTGCTCGTTCATCTGGCACCCATAGGTGCGCACGAAATAGCTGCGCCGGCCCTCGACGTCGCCCTCATGCTCGCCCGCAGCCACGGCGTCAAGGCTAGGGGCGCGCTCGCGGGCCGCTCGGGCCCGGGGCTCAGCCTCTGGACCGGGTAAAGGCGAAGTTCTGCGACATGTTTTCGCGGGCGTGCGACATGAAGCCCAGGTACTGCTTGATGTTGCCGTTGAAGTTGCCGTCCTGGCGTCGGTTCTCGGCACCCTCGAAGTTGTAGTAACCGGGAGTGCAGTCGCGGTTGCGAGTGGTCTTGCCGCGGTTGGCGATGACCTGCTGCACCCACCACTCCTCGGCTTCGGGCAGGCAATCCATCGACTGCAGACCGCCCCGGCGGACGAAGTCGATGCACTCGGCGATGTGCTCGCCCTGGCTGTTGAGCACATCGGTCAGGTTGAAGGCAAAGAAGGCCTGGTAGCCGCCCATGATGAACAGGTTTGGGTAGCCGGCCGTGTGGATGCCCAGCAGCGTGCGGATGCCCTCGGAGTACTTGTCGTTGAGCTCGAGATCGTTCTCGCCGACGATGCGGTTGTAGATGCCGGTCTGCTGCACCTCGAAGCCGGTGGCGTAGATGAGCAGGTCGAGCTCGTACTGCGTGCCGTCGAGGAGCGGCCCCTGTTCGGTGATCTGGGTGATGCCCTTGCCCTTGGTGTCGACCAAGTGCACGTTCGACCGGTTGAACGTGGGCAGGTAGTCGTTGTGGAAGCAGGGCCGCTTGCACATCAGCATGTACCAGGGCTTGAGCGCTTCGGCTGTCTCAGGGTCTTCCACGACCTCGTCGATGCGCCGGTGGATGCGCATCATCGCGTCAATGTTGGCGTTCTCCTGACGGCGGATCTTCTCCTCGCGGGTCATCGCCGCACGGCGCGCCTTCTGCTCGTCGCTGATGCGGGGTCCTGCCATTGCTCGCTCGCGCCGGCGCGCCTGCCAGCCCGGCTCCAGCTTCGCCGCCCACTCCTGGTCGGTCTCCCAATCGTCACGGATGTCGATCGAGGACGGCGTGCGCTGGAAGACGTAGAGCTCGGAGGACATCTCGCCGAGCTGCGGGATGGCCTGCACTGCCGTCGCGCCAGTGCCGATGATGCCGACCCGCTTGTCGGCGAGGTTCTCGAGATCGCCGCCGGTGTAGTCGTAGTCCCACCGAGACGTGTGGAATGAGTGGCCGCCAAACCGTTCCATTCCTTCGATGACCGCCAGCTTGGGCTTCGCGAGGGTGCCGTTGGCACAGATGACGAACTGGGCTGTGATCTCATCACCCCGGTCGGTGCCGATGCGCCACACCTCAGCTTCGCCGTCCCAAATCGTCGAGGTCACCGTTGTCTGGAACATCGCCAGGTCGTAGAGCTCGTACTTCTGAGCGATCATCCGGCAGTACTCGTAGATCTCGTCGCCGGTGGCGTAGTGGCGCGACGGCACGTAGCCGGTCTCGTCCAACAGCGGCAAGTAGTCGTACGACACGACATCGCAGGCCACACCCGGGTATCGATTCCAGTACCACGTGCCGCCCACGTCGGCGCCGCGTTCGATGATGCGGATGCTCTCGACACCCTTCTGGCGCAGCCGAGCCGACGTCAGCAGCGCCGAGAATCCGCCCCCGATGAACAGCACCTCGACCTCGTCGTGCACTGGCGGACGCTCGATGCGCTCGGTCGCGTACGGATCTTCGGCGTAGCGGGCCAGATCTCCGTCGAGGTCGGAGGTATAGAGCTGCGTGCCCGGAGGCCGGTAGCTCAGCCGCAGGTCGCGTTCTTCGGCAAAGCGTCGCTTGATGTCGTCGTAGTACGACTGCGGCGGCCGCCCGTCGGCCTCTCGCGAGTAGTCGAAGTTGAAGATGTTCTGCGGCTTGTCGGTCTTCTGCTTCCCGCTCTGCTGCGCCACCTGATTCTCCCCGATCCGAGACCAAGCCGAGGCCGAATCGCCCCGCTCGCCTACGACCGGATCAGGCTAGGGCACCACCGCGATGCAGCGCCGATTCGCCAGAGTGCTCGTTACGGCTGCCGTTGTGCCGTGCGGATCGGCACGAGCCGACCGGGGCCGACGCCGGCGGTCGCTGCTCGTCGACGGTGTCAGTCGACGCTGGCGCCTTCGGCCCGTGCCTGGGCGTCGTCGAGGCGGTCGAGCACGTCGGCGTCGGAGTCGTCGGCCTCACCGTCGACTCCGATGCCGAGCGTTGAGCGGATGCGGCCGTCGATCTCGACGGTGATCTCGGGATTGGCGATCAAGAACTTCTTGGCGTTCTCGCGGCCTTGGCCCAACTGCTCGCCCTCGTAGGTGTACCAAGCACCCGACTTCTTCACGATGCCGTGCTCGACGCCCACGTCGAGCAGCGAGCCCTCACGGCTGATGCCCTTGCCGTACATGATGTCGAACTCGGCCTGGCGGAACGGCGGCGCCACCTTGTTCTTGACGACCTTGACGCGGGTACGCCCGCCCACCACTTCGCCCTCGACCTTGATGGCTTCGATACGGCGGATGTCGATCCGCACAGACGAGTAGAACTTCAGCGCCCGACCGCCCGACGTCGTCTCGGGACTGCCGAACATCACGCCGATCTTCTCGCGCAGTTGGTTGATGAACACACAGATCGTCTTGGTCTTGTTCAGGTTGGCGGTGAGCTTGCGCAGCGCCTGGGACATGAGGCGCGCCTGCAATCCGACATGGTGGTCGCCCATCTCGCCCTCGATCTCGGCCCGCGGCGTGAGCGCCGCCACCGAGTCGATCACCACGACATCGATGGCGCCCGAGCGGATGAGCATGTCGGTGATCTCGAGCGCCTGCTCGCCGGTGTCGGGCTGGGAAATCAGCAGCTCGTCGACATCGACGCCGATGTTCTTCGCATACACCGGGTCCATCGCATGCTCGGCGTCAACGTAGGCGCACACGCCGCCGGTGCGCTGCGCCTCGGCCACCAGGTGCATGGCGAGCGTGGACTTGCCCGATGCCTCGGGGCCGTACACCTCCACCACCCGGCCGCGGGGAAAGCCCCCGATGCCGAGCGCCAAATCGATCGCGAGGCTGCCCGAGGAGATCGCCTCGACCGCCATGTGGTGTTTCTCGCCCATCTTCATCACGGACCCGTCGCCGAACTGGCGGCGGATCTGCGTGAGCGTCATGTCCAGTGCTCGGTTCCGATCTGTGTCTTGCTGAGCCATGTCGTCCTCCTCGGACTCCCGTTCGGCCGCACCCAGCGTGCGATGCCGTCTAGGGGCACCGTAGAAGCGGGGTGTGACAATTCTCGGGTGATTTTCTGCCGGTTGATCTCCTGCGGACCGCGGCAACGCTCGGTACGCCGCACGCCGCTGCACTGGCAGCCGCCGCCCCTGCGCTCTGCGCTGACGCGACGGCCACTTCGAATAACAGCAATGTAGTTCCGAACATCAGTTCGTGTCAAGGCAAGACGGGCCGAATCTGGACATTGCACGCCACCTCAGTCGCGCACAACGCAGCAGGCACGGCCTGATGATCGATTCGGACGCGTTCGATGAGGCTGCACGCCACCTCAGGCGTGCCCGGCGAACCGGGGCTCGGCACGTCGCGATGTCACAGTCATGTGGCACGCTGCGACCCATGAGCACCCCAGCCCAGATGACCGACGACGATTTCGTGCTGCTGCATATCGAACGTGACGCAGGGGTGGCGTTTGCCACCATCGACGCACCGCCGATCAACGTGATGACGCCTGCACTGTTTCGCGAGCTCGCCAAGTTCAGTACGCACGTGGCCGATGACGACTCGGTGCGGGTGGTCGTGCTGCGCAGCGACAACCCAGATTTCTTCATCGCGCACTTCGACGTGACGGCGATCCTGGGCTACCCGACCGACGGAGAGGCCGAGCGGCCCACCGAGCACGCCGGGTTCCATGACATGTGCGAGCGCTACCGCACGATGGCGAAGGCCACCATCGTCGAGATCGGCGGCCGGGTCGGCGGCGGCGGGAGCGAGCTGTCGATGTCGTGCGACATGCGCTTCGGCGCCATCGATCGCACCGTCATCAACCAGATGGAGGTGCCCATCGGCATCCTGCCCGGCGGCACCGGCACCCAGCGTCTTCCACGCCTGGTCGGGCGAGGGCGAGCCATGGAGGTGATCCTGGGCGGCGTCGACCTCGACGCGCGCGCCGCCGAGCAGTGGGGTTATCTGAACCGGGCGCTGCCCGCCGACGAGCTGAGGCCCTTCGTGACTGCGTTGGCTTACCGCATCGCGAAGTTCCCGCCCCATGCCATCGCGCTGGCCAAGCAGGCTGTCAACGCTGCTGACGAGTTGCCGCTGCGGGAAGGTTTGTTCGAAGAGCGGTACCTCTTCCAGCGGCTGTTGCGGACTCCACAGGCCATGCCTGCAATGGAACAGTTTCTCGAACTCGGCGGGCAGACACGAGAAGGCGAGATACGAGTGGCAGACCTCACTGGCGAGATCAGCACAGAGGGCTGACGGCCCGAGCTGTGGCGACCGCCGCTCCCCCGCTTGCGAGCCAACCCGAGCTCATCGACTCGTGGCGCGCCTGGTTGGTGGCGATCGGCCGCAGGACTGGCGTGTGGCGTGGCCTTCGGCACCATCTACACCTTCGGCGCGATCATCCCCTTCGCGACGTCCGTCGGCATCAGTGCCGGCGCGGCCGCGTGGCTGCTGTCTGTGGTCGGCGGTGCGAGCATTTTCGGTCGGCTGCTGCTGACCAGCTTCGCTCGACCCCTGTGGTCGATCCGCCTATTGAAGATCTCGTTCGCAATGCTGCCGGCTGCGTTCGCGATCTGGTTCTTCGCCTCGGATCGCTACGCGCAGATCGTGGTGTTCGCCGTCATCTTGGGCATCGGCTACGGCGGCTTCGTTGCGCTGCAGGGCGATGTGACACCCCATCTCTTTGGCGTGGCCGGCATCGGTTCGGTGCTGGGGCGGTTGTTCTTCTGTTACGGGATCGGGAGCATGATCGGCCCGATCGCCATGTTCTTCCTGCTGGAGAGCTCAGGCGGAACGCTGTTGCCGATTGCGCTCGCCGGGGCCGTTGCGCTTGCGGGGGTGGTGGTCATCTGGGGGCTGACACCCGACCCGGTGCTGCTCGAGCCGGCCACCCCTGCGCCGCTACGGCGTTCTCCCGCGCAACTGTCACCGCCCAGCGTCTGGATGCCGGTGCCGGCCGGCAGCGCGGGACGCGGCACCTGAGACCGGGCAACAGCCGCCGCGCCCGCACAGATCGTCGGGTTTCGCCTCGACGTCGAGGTTGCGGTACCTGAGACCGGGCAACGGCCGCCGCGCGGCTCTATCGTCAAACGCCGTGGAACGGCCGCTCGAAGATGTATTGGTGCTGGACCTGACCCGCGCTGTCGCGGGCCCGATTGCCGGCCGCCTGCTCGCCGACCTCGGCGCCCGGGTGGTGAAGATCGAGCCGCCCGATGCCGATCTGACCCGCTTCGTTGTGCCGCACGTGGACGGCCAGTCGGCCTATTTCGCACAGTTCAACGCCGGCAAGGAATGCGTTTCGCTCGACCTCACGACTGAGGCGGGCCGCGAAGTACTGATGACCATGGTTCCCAAGGCCGACATCGTGCTCGAGAACTACCGCCCCGGCGTGCTCGACAAGCTCGGGCTGGGGTACGACGCGCTCGCGGAGGTCAACCCCGGGATCATCGTCGCTTCGGTGTCGGGCTGGGGGCACGGGAACAGCCGCAGCCACCGCGGCGCCTTTGCGGGGGTCCTGCACGCCGAGGCCGGCGTCACCGAGATGGTGGCTCGCCGGCGCGGCAATGAGCCCTACCGCAACGATCCGATGTCCCATGCCGACACCTACACCGGGCTCCATGCGCTGGGCGCGATCTTGGCGGCACTGCACATGCGGCACCGGACCGGCCACGGGCAGGCCGTCGAGGTGTCCATGGCCGAGAGCACGCTCATGTGCAACGACCTGGCCGCCACCGACATGACCGGCCAAGACCCCCAGATCGGCTTCAAGGGAGGTCAGAACTGGGCCGCGATCTACCCCCTGTCGAATGGCCGGCACGTCACCGTGACGCTGGACCTGACCGCCAACTTCGGCATGAAGGTGATCACCGCAGCGATGGATCGTCCCGATCTGCGCGAGGACCCCCGGTTCGCCCGCATCGAGGACCGGGTGAATCATCGGGAAGAGATCGAGGCGATCTTCGCCGAGTGGGTGAGCCAATTCGACAGCGCCGAAGCCGTGGAGAACGCGATCGGCGTGAAGTCGGTGATGGCCGCCGAGGTGCGCACGGTGGCCGAATTGGCCGAGACCCCCTGGGCGCAGGAGCGAGGCGCCTTCGTGGATGTTGTGGCCGGCGAAGCGGCGGTGCCGCTCACGGTGCCGCAGTCGCCGTGGCGCTTTGCCGAAGCAGACGCAGGCGCCCGGCCCGGATCAGTCTCCGGCGACCGCGGGCAGCACAACCGCGAAGTACTCGCCGAATTAGCAGGCCTGGACGACACCACGATCGACACGCTCGAAGCCGACGGCGTGGTCTCCGCCGGCCCGCCCGTCTTCCGCCAGTCGGGCCCCGCACGCCGCTGACCCGACGGCGCGTCAGCGGAGACGATGCCGCGACCTCAGGACAGCAGGGTTTCGCCGATGTGGTCGACGAACGCGGCAATCTCGTCGACGGTCTGGCCGTTGGGCAGCAGCACCAGCCGGTCGACGCCCATCTCGGCGAAGCGCTCGACCATCTCCGGTGTCGGGCGAACCCGGGGCGTGACGGTGATCTCCAAGCGGCCGAGCTCGGAGGGGCGGTCGTAGCGGGCGCCCGCTTCGGACAGCCCTTCGATGCAGTGCTGGGTGCCGTCGTAGTCGAGCGCGAACCCGTACCAGCCCTCGCTCATGGTGACGGCGCGGCGGTAGGCAGGAGCCGTATGGCCGCCCATCACCACCGGCGGTCCCGGCTGTTGGACTGGCCGGGGCCGGGCCTGCACGTCCGAGAAATTCACGAACTCGCCGTCGTAGGCCGGCTGATCCATCGACCAGATCGCCCGCATCGCCTCGATGTACTCCTCGGTGCGGCGGGCTCGGTCTTCCATGGGGATTCCCAACGCCTCGAACTCGGCGCCCAGATAGCCGACGCCCACGCCGAACAGCAGCCGTCCCCCCGACAGCACGTCCACACTGGCGAGCTCCTTGGCCAGCACCAGCGGGTTGCGCTGGGGGACGATGATGATGCCGGTGCCCAGCTTGATCTCGCTGGTGAGCGCTGCAACGTAGGCGAGCGCAACTGCTGGATCGAGCATCGGGTGCAGCGGCGGCAACGGCGACGGCGGTGCCTGCGGATCGGGAAGCACCACATGCTCCCCCGTCCACACCGACTCGAAGCCGGCTTGCTCGGCGGCGACGGCAATTCGCCCGGCGCCCTCGGGGCCGGCCGCATCACCCAGCGCCCCCATGTTGATCTGAAACAGTCCGATCTTCATCGCATTCCCTTCGTGGTCTGGCTCGTGGTCTGGTGCCGTGCGGGGTACGCCAGCTGGCGTTCGCGCGGCGTGCTCAGGGGAAGTTGGGGGCTACCTGATTGATGAACAGGTCCATCGAGTGCTTCTTGGCCTCCATCGGGCCGAACGTGAAATCGGGGATGATCAGCTCGTCGACGCCGACTTGCCGGTATTGCTCCACAACCTCGCTGACCTCGTCGGGGGTGCCCACGATGGTGGCCCGGCCCAGGTCCATGGCGCGGAAGCGGTCCAGCTTGGCGGAGTCTTCGTTGATGAACAGCAGGGCGCACGCGGAGCGGCTGATCTCCGCGGGGTCGCGGTCGATCGCCTCGCAGTGCCCGTTGAGCACGCTGCACAGATCGGCGATGTCGTCGGGCATGCCCCAGTAGTTCCACTCGGTGGCCCAGCGAGCGGTGGTACGCAGGGTGCGCTTGCGCCCGCCCCCGCCGATGAGCAGCGGGATGGGCGACTGCACCGGCTTGGGATCCAGCGGCGCGTCAGTCACCGTGTAGTGCTCGCCGTTCAGGTTCGTGCGGTGGTTGCCGAGCAGTGAGCTGATGATCTCGACGGCTTCGTCGAATCGGTCCATGCGGCTGCGCAGCGTGCCGAATTCGAAGCCGTAGGCCTCGTGCTCGTTCTCCTGCCAGCCGGCACCGATGCCGAGCACCACCCGGCCGCCGGAGATGTGATCGATGGTCGCGGCAGTCTTGGCGGTCAGCGCCGGATTGCGATACGTGTTGCCCGCAACCAGCGGACCCAGCCGAACCCGGGGCACTGCCACTGCCAGCGCGGCCAGCACCGACCAGGCCTCGTGCACGGGCTGATCCACGTTCTCCTCGTTGGGCATGAAGTGGTCGGCAAACCACAGGCCGTCCCAGCCGGTTGTCTCGGCGTGCTGGCAGCACTCGATGATTGCTGAGATCTCTTGGTCGTTCTTGGTCCAGAATCCGAAACGCATCGGGACAGCCTGCCATCCAGAGTTCGAATTCGCGGTAAGCCTGCAGCAGTCGTCGCGTGGGGACCGTTTGAGCCCCGACTCGAGCTGTCGAATCAGCCCGCTATCGGCGGCCGGTCAGCATCAGGCGCAACAAGTTGAGCGCCGAGATGGCGCTGTAGTCGGCAAGCCGCTCGCGGTCGCCGGGCAGGCGGATCTCGTCTGCGGAGTCCCGGTGCGCCACGGCGGGTGTGTCGCCGTGCGCCGCTTGCGCCGAAATCGACACAGCAAGGAATGCGGTGCCGTATGGGTGCTCGGGTGTTGCTGAAGCACGGTCCTCGACTGCTGTCACTGCAAGGCCGACGCTGGCGCCAGTGCGCAGCCGAGCGGCCCGTGCAAGCGCTTCGGCACCGGCGGTCGACGCCAGCGGAGGCACGAGGCCATCTCCCATGGGCGACACTTCCGACGAACCGGCATGCAGCAGGTACTCGGCCAAGTGCTCTGAGCGGGCCACGATGCCGCCGGCGAACGTCCGAACACTCGAACGAGCTGACGCCGCCGAGTCTGCTGAATTCGTCTCCGCGTCGCCTGCCGACGCCAAGCCAGGATCGCCCAGCTTCGCCCCGCCCAAGGCGGTGCCTGCCCGCATGGCCGCTTCGGCGGATGACAGGCGGTTCGCCATTCGGCCACCGGTGATCGTCTCAGCGACGCCGAGCGTCAGCCCGAGCCGGCTGAGCTCACCGAGCACTGCCATTTCCATGTTGTCGTCGTCGTAGGCGAACACCAAATCGCCCAGCAGCGGTTCCAACACCGCCTGCTCGGCGTCGATCAGACTCCACGCCTCAGCAGAGTCAGCCCCCTTGGCCGTGATGCGGACCTTGATGCCCTCGATGCCGCTGGCCAGGAACGCGAGCGTCGGGTTGCCGGTCTCGTCGAGTTCGTCGATGCGGCCGGACAGCATCTCGGCCAGCCCCGATTCGCTCTGGCCCCACGTCCGCAGGACCCGGCTCTCGATCGTGGCGCTGACACCGGCACGCCGCTGCAGATCGCCCAGCACCGTGCCGTTGAGCATCTCGCGCATCTCATAGGGCACGCCGGGCACCACGTAGACCACGCGGTCGAGCACCTCAGCGCCGTCTGGAGGCTCGGCGCCCGGCGGCACTGCACCCACGCCCCGCACCCAGCGAATCGGCGCCATCAATCCAGGGGCCGTGCCGGGCTGCTGCGGGATCGGCGAGGCACCGGTTGGCACCATGGCCTGGCGCAGGTTGTTCTCGGGCATCGGGCGGCTGCGGCTCGCGAACATCGCCCGGATCCGCTCGGCGATCCGCTCATCGAGCACCAGTTCAACACCCATCACCGATGCGAGGACTTCACGGGTGATGTCGTCTTGGGTCGGCCCCAGCCCGCCGCACACGATGACGGCGTCGCTGCGGTCAAGCGCCAGCCGGAACGATGCGTCGATGCGGTCCCAGTTGTCGCCCACTTTCGTCTGGTAGTGGCTGTCGATGCCGGCCAAGGCGAGCTGTTCGCCCATCCACGACGAATTGGTGTCGACGATCTGGCCCAGCAGCAGTTCTGTTCCCACGGCGACGATCTCGGTCTTCACAAGGCGTGACCCTAATTGCGGCCGGCTGCGCGCACCCTGCCCGCTCGCTGCACCACGGGCCGCGCGGGCCACGGTTCCGCCTACCGGGTCGGCGTCAGCCGTCTGCGTCGTCGCCGAGCTGAGCTGCGGCAACGCTGCGTGCCGAGCGCAGGTACGACCAGCCGGTCCAAACGGTCAGCGCCACCGCAACCCACAAGGTGAGCGTGGCGACCCAGTGGGCGTTCGTCGCCAGCGGCGGCATGACTGCGAAGCCGATGGCCCAGAGCTGGGTGAACGTCTTCCACTTGGCCAGCTTGGTGGCCGGGATCGAGATGCCCCGGCGACCGGCTCTTGACCGGTACGCGCTGATCGCCAGCTCTCGCACGGCGATGATGACCACCGGCACCACGTGAAATTGGCCATTCCACACGAGTGCAGCCATCCCGCCGAGCACGAATACCTTGTCTGCCAGCGGGTCCAAGAATGCGCCGGCGCGCGTCGGGCCGTGACGGCGGGCAAGCCATCCGTCGAGGTAGTCGGTCATGGCGATCACGAACCCGACGGCGAACGTTGCCCACCGTGCGCCCCACGACACGATCATCACGATGAAAACCGGCGAGGCCGCGATGCGGGCGACCGTCACGAGGTTGGCCGGAGTGACCAGAGCCGCCGGCCCGAACGCCGGAGGCGCGTCCTCCCCATCCGGAACCGCCATTGCCCGGCGAGGCTACGGCAGCAGGGGTGGGGCGGGATGCTGGCCACCGCTCATCCGTCGCCGACCCCTCGCCCACGTCTCGTCTGCTGAATTGGCGCGGCGGTTTGCGCAGAGGCTTCCTGAGCCGGCTTGGTCGCGAGTTAGCGATTGGTGCCCCTGACCTGCGGGTTTGCTCGGCCTGCTTAGGCCCCAGAAGGAGGCTCCACACTTCAAACGGGGGGTACTCCACATTGGCGATCTGCCCTCTCCGGGCCGTTCCGCGCCGCCTTTGAGCCGCGTTTGTGCAGGTCAGATGACATTTTGGAGCGTGTCGCCAATGTGCAGGGCGCTTTTGTTGCTGCGTCGAGACTCCGCTGGTGTCCCCTGCGAGCCGATTCGTGCCGAATCTTGGGTCCTTGGCGCGACCCGACGGCAGGTGTTCGTGCTGGTCACAGCGTCGCAGAGCCGAATGTGAAGCCAATCTGGGGAGACTGCGCTTATGAGTGATCGCAGGCTTGTGCTGGGCGTGCCGGTTCGTTCGCACGACGTGCCTCTCACCAGGTCAGATGCAGTTCGGCGGGTCCGCGGAAGGTGATGTTGGGGAAGTAGTCGAGATCTTTGCCGGTCGCGGCGAGTTCCAGCGACGGCAGACGTCGGGAGAGGATCTCGGTGACTGTCTGGGCCTCGAGTTTGGCGAGATTGGCTCCCAGGCAATAGTGGACACCCTTGCCGAAGGAGATGTGCCGGCCTGCGTTGGGGCGGCGGATGTCGAAGCTGTCGGGGTCACAGAAGATGCTCTCTTGTCGGTTGGCTGAGGCGAAGTTCAAGAAGATCGCCGTGCCCGCCGGCACGTCGACGCCCGCGATGGCGGTGTCGCGGGTGGCGATGCGTCGCCACGAGATCTGGCTCGAGTTGAACCGCAGGACTTCCTCGACGGCATTGGCTATGAGCGTGTGATCGTCGCGGATCGCGTCCCATGCATCGCGACGAGGCAGCAGACAGAGCAGCGTGTTGCAGACGAGCGCGGTGACCGCTTCGTGGCCTGCGAAGGACAGACCGTAGATCACTGATTCGGCCTCGCGGTAGCTCAGTTTGTCGGGGTTGGCCTCGTGAGCGTCGATCAACTCGGACGCGAAGTCGTCGCCGCGGCGGCGGCGCTTGTGCGCAGTGAAGTCCCGGCAGTATCTCCAGTAGGCCAGCATGTTCTCGGCGATCTCGACTTGCTCGGCCGAGGTGGGGCGTCCCCAGGAGAAGGCCTTGCGGTCGCCGCACCACGACTTGAGCATCTCGTCGTCGCTCTCGGGGAATCCGATGAAGCGGAAGATCGTCTCGCCCGGCAGCGGGAACGCGAATGATGAGACGAATTCCGTCGGCGGGCCTGCGGCGATCATGTCGTCGATCAGCTCGTGGCTGCGGCGGCGGATGTACGGCTCCAGGGACCTGATTCTGCGATTCGAGAACCCTCGGCGGGTGTGGCGTCGAATGCGTCCGTGGTCCGGCTCGGGTCGATTCGACATCACCGCGACGGGGTCAAAGTCCTCCGCCGAGAGGATCGCTGTCGCTTCGGGCGACAGCGGGTACACCGGATCCTGAACGTTCGTCGACGCGAACGTCTCGTGGTCCGAGAACACGGCTTCGATGTCGGCCATCTCGGTGACGACCACACAGCCCACCTCGGGGGCATAGAAAACCGGGTGAGCGGACATCAGGTCCGACGCGATGGGGTAGGGGTCGGCGAGATAGCCGTCATCGAGCGGGCTCCACGTGCGGTGCACAGGGCACCCCGCCGGCGCTTGCGGGATCTCGGCGGGCTGCTGGTGGTAGGTGTTCTCGCTCATGAGCGGCTGCTCCCGTTGTCGGCCGCGGGCGGCCCGAGGCCGCTGTCGGCGGAGAGGTCGGGGCTCTCGGCTCGCAGGTAGGCGGAGCGCAGCCGGTCGGGCTGCTGCTGAATCTGCCACGCCGCGCCCCGCAGCGCGATTTCACCGCGAGCCATGACCACCGCTCTGTCCCCGAGTTCAGTGCCCGGTCGGCGAACTGCTCCACGAGCAGCAGCCCGATGCCGGAGCTGGCCATGTGCTCTACGGCCTGCAGCATCCGGTCGATGACTGCGGGCGCAAGCCCCAGCGACAGCTCGTCGATCATCAGTACGCGGGGCTCTCGCACCACCGCTCTGCCCAGCACGACCATTTGCTGCTCGCCGCCTGAGAGAAGTCCGGCTGGGGTCGACGACCTGGCCTTGAGTTCGGGGAAGAGCTCAAAGGCGGGACTCAGCTCGGCGCGGCCCGCAGTCACCAGGAAGTTCTCCTCGACGGTCAGTCCTTCGAACACCATTCGCCCCTGCTGGACATAGGAGAGTCCCGCCCGGAATCTGCGCCGCCGCGATGACTGCGTGATGTCCTCGCCGCCCAGCACCACTCGGCCTGCGCTGGGGATCACCACGCCGCTGATTCCGTCCAGCAGAGTCGACTTGCCCGCGCCGTTGGCGCCCAGAAGCACTGTCACCTCGCCGGGCGCCACCGACAGGTCGACTCCTCTGACCACTGGCTGGCCGAGCCGGTCGACTCGCAGGCCCTCCACTCGCAGGACCGCAGGGCGCGGAACTCCGGGGTCCGCTTCCTCGTGCTGCTCGGCCGAGGTCATTTCTCTGCACCCAGGTAGGCGGCCACGACCTTGGGATCACGGAGTACGTCCCGAGGCGAGCCGGCCGCGATCAGCTCGCCGAAGTCGAGCACGGCGACCGAGTCGCACAAGTCGAGCACCACGTCGATGTCGTGCTCGATCAGCAGGACAGCTATTTCCAAGCGCGCAGTGACCACCGTCAAGGAGTCCACGAATGCCTCCCTGTCGGGTCCAGCGAGACCGGCGGTCGGCTCGTCGAGCAGCACGATCCTCGGGCACGGCATCAGCGCACCGCACACCTCGAGGACCCGCCGCGTTCCCACGTCAAGGGCCGAGATGGAGGTCTGCGCCGAGGGAAGCGAGAACCAGTCGAGCGCCTCTGCGACCGAAGTGCTCTGTCGCGTCGCGCACAGCGCGAGGTAGCCGCCGACGGTCAGGTCCCGCGGCGTGTGGCCCTGCTGGAAGGTCCGCCTGAGGCCCCGCACGGCGCGTACCCGGGGCGGGAGCGCAGTTATGTCCTCTCCGTCGAGAAGAAAGCGTCCGTCGTGGCCGGTCACGAATCCGCTCAGAGCGTCCACCAGCGTCGACTTGCCCGCACCGTTGGGGCCGATCAGCCCGTAGATGCCTCCCTCGGGAACGGACAGGCTGACGTCGTGCAGCGCCTTGACCGCGCCGTAGCTCACCGACACCTGCCGGATGTCGAGCACGGTGCCGCCGCCCGCGGCTCGGCGTCGCGCCGTCGCAGGAGGCCGAACCGATGTAGAGCCGGCCTCGGCTTGGCCGGCGCCGCGCCTGGCTGACGGCTTGCGGACCGCGGCTCGCACCGCAGCCGAGAGTCCGCCCTCGCCGCGGCTCAGAGCGAACACTCCCCCGACCGCGAAGAGTATTGGCGCGATGTCTCTGGGGAGCCCGACATCGCTCAAGAAGTTGGGGATGAGCTGGCCGAACAGTCCGGTGAGCAGCGCACCCTCGAAGTGCCCCGCCCCGAATATGAGCGCCGACGTCAGGATTGTCATTGACTCGATCGGCTGGAAGCTGGCCCCGCTCACGATGCCGTTGAGAGCAAGCAGCAAGGCCCCTCCTACACCGGCGATGGCGGCGCTGGCCGCGAAGGCGGAGATCTTGGTGACGACGACGCTGCGGCCCATCGCGGCGGTGGCCCTCTCGCTGTGGCGCACCGAGAACCACCACCGGCCCGTGCTCGTGCGTCGCAGCGCGGTGACCGCTGCCGCTATGACGCCCAGCACGCCCGCGCAGAGCAGGAAGAAGCCGGCGTCGCTGTCCGCGAAGCCCGGCGGGTTGACGCGATTGCCCTCGATCAGGCCCGGAAAGCCGTCTGCGAACAGCACTCTGGCCACCGCCGCGCTAAACACCAAGGTGAACACCGCCAGGTTCTGGCCGCGCAGCCTCAGCGCGGGGATGCCGATGGCCACGCCGGCCGCGAAGGGCACCGCAGCGGCGAACGGGAGCATCGCCAGGTACGGGAGGCTCGTCTTGAGATTCAGCCAGCCGACCGTCCACGCCCCTATGCCGGCGAAGGTCATCTGGCACAGAGACAGCAGACCGGCGTTGTCGTAGATCACGCCCACGCTCACCGCGACGACTGCTGTGATCACGGCGCTGGTCAGCAGGAACAGCCAGAACGGCCCGGCCAGCTGCGACACGGCCAGCACCGCGCCGCAGTACGCCGCGGCAGCGGCGACGTCAGCGCGCCGCATCCCAGACCTCTTTGCGCTGCGTCCACAGCAGCACTGCTGCCGCGATCAGGAACGGGACCGCGCCTCGGAACTCCGACCACGTTTCGCGGTACGAGGACACCGCTTCGACCACGCCCACTGAGATGCCTCCGACGAAGGCCAGCCCGAGACTGCGGAAGGCCCCGATGAGGGCGGCGGCCATGGCGGGGAAGATGAGGAATCCCAGGCTGGAGAAGCTGCCGGGAAGGTTGGACGCGACGATGAGCATCCCCGCCGAGGACACGAAGCCGGTGAAGCCCCACACGAGCGCGGTCCGCGCGAACAGCGGGACTCCGAGCAGCTCGGCCACCATGGGCCGCTCTGAGATCGCTCGCACTTGGATGCCCACCCTTGTCGAGCCGAGGACCCAGCCCATCGCCAGCACCGTCGCCAACGCGATCGCCACCACGATCACGGTCGCCGCGGTGACCACGACGCCGCCGATCGATGCCGATGCGCCCGCAAGGATCACGGGCACCGCTCGGGGCGTGTCGCCGAAGAGGCGGAATCCCGCAGCGAACAGCCCCACCGTGGTGGCGATCATGGCGGCGGTGCGCACAGCGGCTCCCGCTTCGCCGAACAGGCGGGCGAACAACAGCCCGATTGCTGTGGACAGTGCGCAGGACACGGCGATTCCGGCCGCGGCCGCCCACAGCAGGCCCCAGCCACGCTCGACCGCTGCTGCGGCGAAGTAGGCGCCGAATGCGCCTACCACCGCTTGGCTGAAGTTCACCACGCCGGCCATGCGGTGCAGGACGACGATGCTCACGCCCAAGATGGCGTAGGCGCCTCCCGCCGCGAGTCCGGCGACGACCAAGGTGAGCACGGCCGGCCCTGCAGCTCAGCGGGGCAGTATCACCCATTCGTCGGCCGCGGTCACCCACCGCCCGTCGCGCAGCTCCACGAACTTCGACGCCTGGTTCGGGGCGTGGGCGTCGCCGGGACCGAAGGTGTAGGGCGTGCCGAGCAGCGGAGTCTGATAGGGCTTGAGGCTGCGCATTGCCTCGGCCACCGACTCGCGGTTGATCTCCCCTTCGATGCCCCGCAGGGCCTCGACGAAGATCGTGGCCGCCAGGTAGCCGCCCTGAGCGAACGATGTAAGCGGCACGTCCGCGGTGGCCATCAGAGACTTCCAGTCGTCGAGTGCGGGCGAGTCCGAGCCGTAGGGCTCGAACTCTGAGTTGGCTTGGAGCCCGTTGCCGGCGCTTCCCAGCTGTGAGGCGATGGAGTCGGTGTAGTACGACGTGAGCCCGACCCACACGATGTCGTGGAGACCTTGGGCGTCGATGGCTCGTCCCACGGCGACGGCGTGCGGCTCGACGCCGTCGATGACCACTGCCTGGCAGCCGGCGTCGCGGGCCTGCAGCATGAGCGGCGTCGGGTCGTCCTGCAGCGTGGCGGCCTTGACCCGGAACGTCAGGGACTTGCCGGTGATGGACTCCCAGCGGGCCACCGCCGCGTCGAACGCCGGCGCGAGGTCCGGGATGACGAACAGGTTGATGTTGCAGACCCGTTCCAGTGCCAGCGTCTCCGACGCGTAGTACAGCGAGACGGTGATGCCCGCGAAGGGCCCAGTGTTCACCGGGGAGATGTTCGAGGACAAGAAGCACAGCGGGTCCACGCCGGTGCCTGGATCGAGTACACGCCCTGCTCGGCATAGAAGCCCGAGTTCACTGCGCATTCGAGCACGCTCGCCGACCCGACGAGCGCGACGACGTTGTCCTGCTCGACGAGCTTGCGGGCCGCGGCAGCGGCACCTTCGGGAGCGCCGCCGTCATCCTCGACAATCAGCTCCAGAGGCCTCCCGCTGATGCCGCCTCGGTCGTTGACCCGGTCGAACACGGCCTTGGCCGCAGCCGACGCTTCAGGAAAGAGCGCGCCGCCGGTAAGGGAGCTCACGTTGCCGACCCTGATCGGCTCTCCGTCGGCCGCCGCGGACTCGCCGTCGGGTTCCTCCGAGACCGCTGCCGTCGTGCCGACGGGCTCGCTGTCGCCGACGTCATCGGTCGCGCCATCTGGGGTCGCGTCGCTGGACTCGGTGGAGGTCTCGCTGACGGGCTCGGCTGTGTCGTCCGACTCGGCGGCCGGCGCTGTGTCCTGTGAGGGCGCGCCGTCCTCGTCGGCGCCGCACGAAGCAGCGAGCAGGCACAGCGCGAGCCCCGCGGCGGCCCAGGCCATCAGCCTCGGCCGTGGATTGAGTCTCATCATGGTCCTCCTTGGGACTTTCGGTAGGTGGCTTGTGAGGGCACGGCTGACGGTGCGCCTGCCAGCGGGGAGGCCTCCGTCCCAGCGAGGCGGACGCCTCCGGCGGGTATCACGGCCACCTCGTGCCACAGCCGAAGCTCGATCTCGAAGCCGAGGTCGGCGACCATCGACAGGAACGAGTCGAAGATGGCCAGGTGCGTCGGGTGCGACTTCGACCAGTCCTCCAGCGACCTGAGGTCGCGGAACCAGCCCACGAAGCTCGTGGACTCGAGGTCCTCGCCGTCGATGGTCTGCTCTCGGAGGAAGCGGCTCGATATGCAGCCCGTCTCGGGATGCTCGGCCAGGAAGTCGATTCCGGCGGACAGGTTGGGCTCGACGTCGGAAAAGTACAGAGACCGTTCCCGGTCCCCGCAGCGCCCCCAGACCTGACCCGACCGGATCAGGCACAGGTTCCCGGGCAGCGGCTCCGCCGGCTCCGACGCCAAATCGTCCTTGGCGCTGGCCGGTATGCGGTCGCGGGCCGCGCCCCAGTACTCGTGGACGTCGGTGAGCTCGGCCGCCAGCAGGTTGCGGACCCCCGGGGTCGTCTCCTCGGTGGAGTGAAGGGTCTCCCAGCGCTCGGCGGGGATGACCGCTGTCTCGGACATCACCCCGCGCCGGCTCAGAGCCCGGGCGCGTCGGCACCACCGAGAGTGCGACTCCGGATCGGTCCAATAGCCAAGGAACACCGCCACCTGGTCGTCGGTGTTGACGAGGCGGGCCCGCTCGAGGTGGTCGGGAGTGTCGTCGCCGCTGGTCAGGTCTGTCTTGAGTTCCTCGACGGCCGCAGCGTCGACGCCGCTCCACACCGAGATCATCGAGAAAGCGGTGCGCTCGGGCAGATCGACGGCGCTCCAGGCCGGAACGCTGGGCACATGGCCCTCGGGCCGACTGGCGGTCATCGCGGGACCCTCTCGCCTCGGGGCTCAGTCGGCGGGCCGCACAGGCGCGCCGTCGGCGGTCCCCGCAGCGGCAAGAGCCGGTGCCGACGGTTCGGGCTCGCCGACGATCTCGACCGCTGGCTGGGGCCGCTTGTCGAACAGGAGCCGGGTGGCGTCTGGACGCGAATAGTGGCCGCTGGGATCGGCGGCCATCTTCGAGATCGCTATGGCAGACAGGTCGATCTCGGCGTAGACGATCCCCTCGGCGTGCTCGTCCAGCAGATCAGAGATCAGCAAGCCGTCGGGCCCGTAGACGCGGCTGCATCCGCCCCCGCCGCCGCCGAGCAGAGCGGCGTGCTGGTCGTTGTCGCAGAACAGCTCCATGCCCGCGGGACCCGTGACGGTGGTGGCCGCAAGAGCGAAGTTCGAGCCCTCCACCGCATAGAGCTGAGTGGCGTTCATGTTGACCTCCATCCCGAGGGCGTGGGCGCCGCCGCGGTACAGGCAGAAGGAGGGCCAGCTGGCCACGTGGACCTGCTCGCCCTGGCTGTACATCGCGAACTTGGTCAGCGGCTGAAGGTGCTCCCAGCAGTTGAGCGCGCCGAGCCGGCCCACCCCGGGCACATCGAGGACGTGGAGATGGCTTCCGTCGCCTTCGCCGAACATGGCCCGCTCGACATGGGTGGGCTTGAGCTTGCGGCGGGTGAACAGGACCTCTCCGTCGGAGCCGAAGATGAACTGGGCCATGTACAGCGAGCCGAAGTCCTTCTCGCTGGCCCCCATCACGACCGTGATCTCGTTCTCAGCGGCGGCCTGCGCCAGACGGTCGAACCTGGCGTCGCCGATCACGATCGAGTTGGCGTGATATTCGGGAACGAACCGCATGCCCAAGGCCTGGGCGTCGAGCCACAGGAAGTGCGGATAGCCGGGGATCCACAGCTCGGGGAAGGCGACCAGCCGGGCGCCGCTGGAGGCGGCTTCCGCTATCAGGGCGGTCGCCTTGTCGACTCCGGCTTCGGCGTCGAGCCAGCACGGCTCGGCCTGCACGGCTGCCACCTTGTATGGGCCCTCAGCGCTCACGGTCAGCACTCCCGGGGTGTGGTCGGGCTCCGGACGTCGGACGTCCGCAGCGGTTTGTGCCTCGGCACTAGGCAACGTATGGAGCGAGGGACGGCCGATCCTTCCCTGTGAGCGTGCAGTTGCTTTCCTGACAGCGCACATGCTGCTCGTGGGGGCTCTGCCGGTCCTCGCTGCGCTTAGTCTCTTGTTCGTCGGCGCGCCAGCCAGCGGTGGGGTGCGACATGAGCATCGCAGTGACAACCGACTCGGTATCGGCCAAGGAGCGGTTCGACTTCTGGCACGAGGTGATCTGCACGGCGTTCGTACGTCTCGAGGCCGAGACGCTGCCGTCCGAGCTGCCCTTCAGAGCCGAGATCGCGAGCGCTGATCTCGGTCCCCTGACCCTCAGCCGCGTCCGCGCCGAACCCCACGCAGTGCAGCGCTCCACCAGGTTCATCAACGAGGAGCCCCGCGACGAAGTGCTGGTCTCAGTGCAGCTCCGAGGCAACGCCGTCATCCAGCAGGACGACCGCCAAGCAGTGCTCGATCCCGGCGACTTCGCCTTGTACGACGCGACCCGCCCCTACGACCTCATCATGCGCGAGCAGTTCGAGATGCTCGTGTTCCAATTCGACCGCCAGTTCCTGATGGAGCGATGCCCTTCGCCCGAGCGGTTGACAGCGATGCGGATGTCCACCGACACCACGGTCACCGCCCCGGTGTCGGTGTTCCTGCGTTCGCTGGAGCCGCTGGCGCTTCGCCAAGAGAGCGCCGTGTCGCGTCAGCTGGCCACGAGCGCGCTGGACCTTCTCGGAGTGGCGCTCGCCGACCGTTTCGGCGACGACGGAAGCCCCAACGCCAAGCGCACCAAGCACTTCCTGAGAGCGTGCACCTACATGAACGCGTACGCATCGGACCCCGACCTCACCCCCGCCCGGATCGCCTCGTCGATCGGAGTGTCGCTGCGCTACCTGCAGGCCATTTTCAAAGAGCACGGCATGACGATGAACGAGTACCTGATCAAGCGCCGCCTCGCCCGATGCAGGGACGACCTGCTCAGTCCCTCGACCGCGGCCAGCACGATCACCGAGATCGCGCACAAGAACGGATTCAAGACCTCAGCCCACTTCTGGAGCCGCTTCACCCAGGCCTACGGCGTCTCCCCGAAACAGGTGAAGCAGGCGGGATCGACCCGCACCTGACCGCCGGAATCGGACGAGCTCGTGACTGCACACACCAAGACGGCGCGCCCTTCCGGACCAATGCGCCCTCCAGCCAGCTTCGCCGCGAACCTCGCCGCCAGCCGCCTGTACCTTGCCCGTTTCGCGGCCGCGCCCACGCTGCACCTCATCGGCGGTGTGCCCGCTGCCAGCGCTTCAGGCTCGACGTTCCCCAACCTGTCCCCCATCGACGCCAAACACCTCGGAGACGTGGCCGCCGGCGACGCCGCCGACATCGACGCAGCCGCCTCTGCGGCCCGCGACAGCTTCGAGGAGTGGTCCGCCACGCCGGGCAGCCAGCGCAAGCGGATCCTGCACGCAGTGGCCGACGCCGTCGAGGCCCGGGCCGACGAGATAGCGGTGGTCGAGTCGACAGACACCGGCCAAGCCATCCGGTTCATGTCGTCGGCCGCGCTGCGGGGAGCGGAGAACTTCCGGTACTTCGCCGACCAGGCGCCGGGCGCATCCGACGGGCTGGCGCTGCCCTCAGCGCACCACCTCAACTACACAGGCCGCCGCGCCATCGGCCCGGTGGGGGTCATCACACCGTGGAACACGCCGTTCATGCTGTCCACCTGGAAGATCGCCCCCGCCTTGGCAGCGGGCTGCACCGTGGTGCACAAGCCGGCGGAGTGGAGCCCCCTCACCGCCTGCCTGCTGGCTGAGACGGCGCTGGAGGCGGGACTGCCCTCGGGGGTGCTCAACGTCGTGCACGGCACGGGCGAGACCGCCGGGCGGGCACTGACAGAGCACCCCGACATCGCGGCGATCGCGTTCGTCGGAGAGTCCGCGACAGGCTCGGCCATCCAGGCGCAGTCGGCTGCCACCCTCAAGCGGCTCCACTTCGAGCTCGGCGGCAAGAACCCGGTGATCGTGTTCGAAGATGCCGACCTCGACCGGGCCCTCGACGCGGTGCTGTTCATGATCTACAGCCTCAACGGCGAGCGCTGCACCAGTTCGAGCCGCCTGCTCGTGCACCGCAGCATTCACGACGAATTCACCCGGCGGCTGGCGGCCCAGCTCGACAGCATCCGCATCGGGAATCCCCTCGACCCCGCCACCGTGATCGGCCCGCTGATCCATCCGCGCCACTGCGACCAGGTGCGAAGCTACATCGAGCTCGCCGAGACCGAGGGCGCCACCGTGATGCAGGGCACCGGCTGGGACGGCGCACCCCGCGGCGGCAACTACGTGGCCCCAACGCTGTTCGCCGGGGCCACCAACGACATGCGCATCGCCCGCGAGGAAATCTTCGGACCGGTACTCACCGTCATCGCCTTCGACGACGAAGCCGATGCGGTGACCCTCGCCAACGACACCGACTACGGGCTGGCCGCCTACGTGTGGACAAGCGATGTGGGCCGGGCACACCGGATGGCCGACGCGGTCGACGCCGGCATGGTGTGGGTCAACTCTCACAACGTCCGCCACCTGCCCACCCCCTTCGGCGGTACCAAGCGCAGCGGCATCGGGCGCGACGGCGGCGACTGGAGCCTCGACTTCTACACCGAGACCAAGAACGTGGCCGTCGCATACGACACCCACGACATCCCCAAGCTCGTCGGCTGATCGAGCCTCGCTCGGCAGATGCCGGCCGGATAAGAGCGCATAGGGGCTCCTCCGTGAACCTAGATCTGATGCTGATGGAGGCTGCTGGCATTCAGGGTTTCTCTTGAGAGGAGGTCCTGATGGTCGATTGAGAGCAGCAATGCGAGATCGGGCATCGCCTGGCGGTGCTTCGCCACGCCGAGGAAGTCTCCGGGAGCGTGGCTGCGACGTGCCGCTGCTACGGCATCAACCTGAGCCGGACAAGGCAGTCCACGTAGTATCGACATGTGGCGTTGCGGACGGTCTCTGGGAACGGCGACGCCGCCACGTCGGGCGAGCCGAACGCGAGCCTGCGTCCTGCCCAACGGGTACTGAGCGCTGCCGAAGCCGTCGAGCGCATGGCGGACAAGCGTCGCGACAAGCGTGGCTGCTACGCAATGTTCAGCTCATACCTCGGCGGCGTCGTCACCGATCCCACCGTCATGACCGTGCCGCTCGACGATCACATGGTTCACCGGGGCCACGGGGTCTTCGACACCTGCTCGCTGGTGAACGGCCGGCTGTACCGGCTCGGCATCCACATCGACCGGCTGCTTGCGAGCGCTGTGGGCGCGCGCCTTCGGGTTCCGTGGTCTCAAAGCGAGCTCATGCAGATGGTGGCCGATACGGCTGCTGCCTCGGGCGCCCGCGACGGCATCGTCCGATACTGGCTGACGCCCGGACCCGGCGGCTTCTCGTTCATGCCCGCCGAATGCGAGGAGCCATGCTTCTACTGCGTCGTGCTCGACCCAATGGGGTTCGGCGCCGGGAGCTTCGATCCGATGAGGGACGGCTTCCGCGAAGCGACGGTGCGCGAGACACCTCAAAAGCCGCCGCTGCTCGCCCAGATCAAGTCGAACAACTACCTGCTCAACGTGCTGACCCACCTGGAGGCAGCCGACGGCGGCGGTACGTTCGGCATCATCGTGGACGACGACGGCTACATCGCCGAGGCGTGCGTGCTGAACGTGTGCAGCGTGAGCAATGACGGCGTGTTCGTCACGCCCCCATTCGAGGGCATCCTGCACGGCATAACCATGCGCCGGCTGCTCGACCTGGCCCGAGGGCCGTTGTGCGACGAAGGCCTGCTGGCAAGCGTGGAGCAGCGGCCGCTGCGGGCCGACGAGGCACGCCGCGGTGCCGAGCTGATCATGTCGGGCGGCGATACCCACGTGTTCCCAGTGGTCGAGTGGGACGGCGCCCCGATCGGCGACGGCACGGTCGGACCGGTGGCGAAACGGCTGCACGAGCTCATCGAGGCCGAGACCGCCTCAGGCACCGGCTCGTCCGACGACTTCATTGCGGTGCCGTACCGGTAGCTCGTTCCCTGTACCGTTCGCATACCTGCCAATCCGATCCCGGCAGCTGCGTGGCTGAGCCCTCGAGGACTCGACATGGCCAATCCGATGCTCACGAAATTGACGGCGAGGGGATTTCGCTCGCTCGCTGACGTCTCGCTGTCGCTCGATCCACTTACGGTCCTAGTAGGACCCAACGGCTCCGGCAAGACCAACATTCTCAACGTCCTTCGTTTCTTGGCCTCGACCGTCCGGTTTGATCTCGCAGCAGCTGTTGATGACTGGGGCGGATATGACTTCGTCAGACGTCAGGATGGCCGTCCCTCGCGATCGCGTGTGACTTTGGGAATCCAAGGAATCGTAACGCGCCATGCAAGTGCAAATGCACCTGACGATTACCGACTCTCCTTCTATCAAACCCCTCGGGGATTGCTGAGCCGCGAAGAGTCGTTTGCTTTCAAGCGCACCAAGGGCCAAGGTCGGCGGATCACTGTCACGGGACGGAAGGTCGAATTTCGAAGGGACGATGTCGATGAGGCTCCTTCACGAACAAGAGAACTCGCCAGCCGACAGGCCACCGGATTGGCGACTTTGCCTGATTGGTCCGATAACGAGGGAGGCGAGGGCATTCGACTCCTCGCCGAGTTCCTCTCGAATATTCGCGTACTTGAGCCCGATGTAGACGCTGCACGCCAGCCTTCCCGGATCATCCCAGGCAGCCTCGCCGACGACGCGAGCAATCTCGCTCCGGCGCTGCATGGCTTGTCCAAGAATGATCCCGAGTCATTTGAGATCCTCCAAGGTGAAATGAGACAGTGCCTTCCTGGGTTAGAAGCAATTGAGTTTCAGCCAATGGGGGGCCCCGGCAAGGGCATGGTTGTCACACTGCGCGAAAAGGGTGTGCGCTCGCCGATTGAGCTTGCGGACGCGTCCTACGGGACCGTCAGGCTCCTCGCCTTGCTCACCGCGCTGCATGAGCCCGATCCTCCAGCGTTCACGGCGATCGAAGAGGCAGACCACGGCTTACATCCGTATGCGCTTGACTTGCTTGTCGAGCGGATGAGGGCGGCTTCGCGTCATACGCAGCTGCTGGTGACCACCCATGCACCTACCTTCGTGAATCAACTTCGGCCCAGTGAACTGGTTGTCTGCGATAGAGATTCCGAGACCGGCGCTTCGCTGATACCTAGGGTTTCAAGGAATGATTTGATGCGCATCAAGGTCAAGTCCAAGCTGCGACTTGGTGAACTCTGGTTCAGCGGAGCCTTGGGCGGCGTCCCGGACTGAGGCATCACGTGGCTCAGAATTCTCGGCCCACGAAACGTGGTCGCGCTCCGGTCGTACTCGTCTTTGGCGAGGGCATGAATGACACCCAGGCCATCAAGCGCCTGATCGAAGCGCTCTGCCCTGAACTCAAAGGACGCATCCAAGCCCGCCGCGAACCGACGTCGCTGCAGCGCGATGCATCGGAACAGTCCGTACTGGGATGGACAGACAGAATCGCCGATGTTGTGTACAGCAACGAACGACCTGTTGCGTGCATCTTCGTTCATCGGGATTCGGACATCGACGACCCGCAAGGCAGGCTGCAACAGGAGACGGAAACAGCACTCCGCGATTCCGGCCTCCCCAATGCTCACGCTGTCGTACCGGTCCACGAGATTGAGGCGTGGTGGTTGCTGTTTCCCGACGCCACCGAGCAACTTCGCCCTTCCGTTTGGAAGGACGCCCTTCAACGATCAAGCCGCAACTGGGACGCAGTGGCAAATCCGAAGGAGGAGCTCAGGGAGCGCACAGGCAGGGGCGACCGCAGGCACGCGTACTCGGAAGCAGACTCGCCGAGGATCGCCGAACACATCGCGTCCGCTATCGAGAGTGGGGTGGCGCTGACAGGCCTGAGCCCTTCGTTCGAACGCTTTCGCGACTCGGTTGCTGAGTGCTGCGCGACGGTTCCGTGACTGCATTGATCACGCGCGGGGCGCGACTGCCCACGAGGCGTCCGAGAAGCGCTCCACCTCCAGCGACGCGAACTGCTCGCGGGCCGTCGAGAGGTTGTGGGACACCTGCATTCGCAACCACGTCTCAGGCGACGATCCGAACGCCGCAGACAGCCTGAAGGCCATCTCGGTCGACACACCGCTGCGGCCGTTCACGAGACTCGACAACGCTTGTCTGGTCACGCCCAAGCCCTGCGCCGCCTGCGTGACCGTCAGTCTGAGCGGTTCCAAGCACTCCGACTTGATGACCTCGCCGGGATGGGGCGGATCGTGCATTGGCATGACCGGTTCCTCCGTAGATGTCGACGCACTTCGCGTCGGTTGCGTCCACCTACCAGTCTCGCTGAACGGGCACGTTAACGGCAGTTCGGTGGCTGTGACAGGGCCGTCCTAGGGTTCGCTCGTGGACCTCGCAGCCGATGTCGCCGACGGCAGAATCGATGCCCGACGGCTCGATCCACGCCCGGTGCAGACGAAGGATCCTGCCGATGTGCCGGTCAGCGTGGTGGGTCCTGATGGGCTCGGCGACTTCGTCGATGCACTGGCCGCCTCGGTGAGTCGTGCGATCGACACCGAGACCGAATACGAGCCGCGCGGTGTGGCGGCACGCGGCCACGTCCCGCAGTTGCGGGTGATCTCGGCGGCAACCCGTGCCCCCGACGGCACCGAACGCGCTTGGGTCGTTGACGTCACCACGCACGATCTGGCAGAACTGGCCACAGCACTGCACGACGGTCTCCGGGTGCAGGATCTGGCGTCGGATGCCTGGAATGCAAACTTCGACGATCGGGTCATCGACACCCATCTCATGGAGCCGGCCATCGCGGCTGGAGCGGCCGTCGGATCGCTGCGCTGGTGGGACGCGCAGCTTGCCGATGCCCTGCTGCACCAGGGCCTGACCGGGTTCGGCTTCTTCCACGGGCTGGCCTGGGCAGCCGAGCGCTACCTGGGGCTGCGCGTCGAGGGCAAGGCCACGACGCAGTTGTCATTCGGCGCCAATGGCCCGTTGAACGACCGCCAAGTGGCCTACGCCGCGGCGGATGCCGTCGAGACGCTGTGGGTATCCGACGTCCTGCGCGAACGCCTCCAGGAGGCTGGGCTGGAGGAGGTATGCCGCCTGGAGCAGTCGGCCCGGCCATTCCTGGACCGCATGGAGCGGGCGGGCTTGCCCTTCGATGCACGAGGGTGGGAGGCCGAGCTGGCCGAGCTGGCGATCCGGCGAACCGAGGTGCTGACACAGCTCGCTGAGCTGACCGGCGGCGGTCAAGGCGACCTGTTCGGCGGCGGCCTCGAACCGAACTGGAATCCAGACAGCGAATTGCAGGCACGTGATGTGCTGAATCGCTTCGCAGCCGACCGGGTTGAAGCGTGGACGCTGAAGGCCGATGGCCGCGCCCGGCCGTTGGCGCCCACCGACTCACTCGGCGCGTCGGTGCTCGCGGGCATCGGCGGCGACATCTGCACGGCGCTCCTGGCGTATCGCGATCTGTCCAAGACTCTCAGCACCTACGGCCGCACGATGTCTGAGCACCTGTGGCCCGATGGTCGGCTCCACCCGGAGTACCTGCAGGTGGTGGGCACCAACACGGGCCGGCTGGCCAGCCGCAATCCGAACGCGCAGAACTTCACCCCGCGTCTCAAGCCCTACATGAAGGCGCCGCCCGGTCGGGCCTTCGTGTATTCCGACCTCAGTC
Organism: Candidatus Poriferisodalis sp.; assembly: GCF_965208895.1. GTDB lineage: Bacteria > Actinomycetota > Acidimicrobiia > Acidimicrobiales > Poriferisodalaceae > Poriferisodalis. The sequence continues at coordinate 1,119,317 of NZ_OZ242363.1, forward strand.
AGGCGGAATTGCGATTCGCCACACAGTTGGCCAGCGACGAGGGCCTGCGGGCAGCCTTCATCGCGGGCCACGACATTCACACCGCCACGGCGGAGCGGATGTTCGGCGTGCAGCTCGGCGGTCCGGCGGGCCTGGCGGCGCTGGACCGGCCCCGCTACGAGGAATTCCGCACGAAGGCCAAACGCATCAACTTCGGAATCCTGTACGGGCAGCGCGGCGCGGGGCTATCCCGCGGGCTGACTGATGCCGGCGTGCCCACCAGCCGCGGCGAGGCGGACGCGCTGATCGAGGCATACCTCGCCGCGTACCCCGGGATCGCCGCATGGGTCGACGAGCGTGACCGATCCATCGGGCACTTCGCGGCAACCTCGCTGGACGCCGACTGGCCGCTGTCGTTGCGCTTGGGAGCCCTGTGGCCGCGCACTGACGATGCCCGCCGGACACTGCGCAATCAGCAGCGTCGGCATCACAGTGCCGAGGAGGTCCACGAAGCGGTGGCCGCTGCGGAGCGTGCAGAGGCGATCGACGCTGGCCGATTCGCTCAGGGCCCGCAGATCGACCTGCGAGAGGTCAACGTCGCGGAGGTGGCATGGGCGCTGTCATTCGCGGCACCGGTGGTCGTGCGGTCCGACGGCGCTCCGTTGTCGTTCAGCTCCCGGACACCGGCTGGCCGTCGCCAGCAGTTCACCTTCTCGGTGGACTGGGTGCTGGGCGAAGCCGCGGCCGTGGTCGGTTGCTCGGCCAAGCCTCGCCCTGCAGCGGTATGGCGCCGGGTACTTCAGCGATTCGAGCTCGCTCCCCCGTCGGCTCCGGTGGGAGGATTGCTGCGACCAGCAGTGGAGAAGGTGCTCGAGCAGCGACATCTGCGGCGCGCAGTGATTGATGAGGTGGGCGTCGCGATGGGCGATGCCGACCAGCAGTTTCTGCTCCAGCGCGCGCTGCACACCCGGGTCGGCCAGATGGCCAACGCGTACCGCAACGCGCCGATCCAAGGCGGCGTGGCCGACGTGATGCTCGATGCATATGGACGCCTCGGCGAGATGCTGGCCCGTTACCCGACCGCAGATGCCGTGCAAACCGTGCACGACAGCGTCGTCATCGAGTGCGACGAACCTGACGCCCCGGCAATCGCCGCCGACGTCAAGGCGACGCTGGAAGCGGCGATGTCACACTGGTGCCCCGATGTGCCCACCGTGGCCGACACCGACATTCGCACGAGCCTGTCCGAAACCTCGATCCTGACCGAGGTGGGCTGACCTGATCCCGCCGCCCGCCAAGCGAGGCCCTCTGGCGGTTCCCGAGGCGACTGGGCAGATCTCGCTGAGGTCGGTGACTTGGGACCGGCGCGGGCAGGTCGCCGAAGGGGCTACGAATACCCGCGCTTGCGGCAGGTCAAGCCCCGCTACCGCACCTACCGACTCTGGTCCTCAGCGGGCACGCGTTGCCACGGCACCGTTCTCTGCAAATTGGTTCTCGCGTCGGCCCGTGAGCACATAGGCCGCCATGGCGACGATCACCGCGGCACCCATGCCAGCGATCACCGTGCGCAGCCCGACCAACTCGGCCAGAGCGCCCGCCGGAGTGGCAGTGAGCGCAAAAGCCGCGAAGGCCAACTGCAGCAACGACTGCACCCGGCCTTGGTGTGCGTCGTCGCTTGCTCGCATCGATAGCACTTGGGACAAGGTCATGAAACCGGTGGCGGCAGCGCCCACGCCGGCGGCGAACGCCATGGCGACCCAATAGGAAGGCGAGAGGCCCAAGGCGATGACGGTGGCACCGAAACCGAATCCCGAAATCACGAGGAGCTGCGGTGCACTCGAAGAATCGGCGCGCTTCGCGAGCATGGCTGCGGCGGCGACCGCGCCAACCGCTGTTGCCGAGGTGAGATAGCCCACATCCGCTTCGCTGCGTTCGAATAATCCCTCCACAAGCGCTGGCAAGAAGACGATGTAGCTGAAGCCGAACATGATTACCGTTGTCGAGACGACAATCACCCGTCGGAGCCGCGGTCGACCGACCACATAGCGGACGCCCTCGGCGATGTCAGCCAGGGCGCTGCCTAACGCGGACGCCACCGAGGCGAAGGCACCACGCCGCGAATGCACGGACATCTCGGCATCAGCAGCGACGTCTGACGCTGCGTGGCTTGCAGCCGCGGGTCGACCGGGCGCCACAACGCGAGTCTCCGGAAGCGGCAGCAGGAGCACAAGGCTGACCGCGGCACATGTCGCCGAGACGAAATAGGCGCCGGCAAATCCGAACAAAGCAGTGCCCGCCAGGGTGCCCGCCAACGACGGGGCGAAGAGCCGACTGCCGCTCATCGACAGCGATGACAGCGTGATGGCATTGCCGACTCGTTCACGACCCACAATCTCTGTGGTCATCGAGATGCGAGCGGGTCCGATCAACCCGAACATCAGCCCCTGCAGGCCGGCAGCCACGAGCAGCATCCAGAAACTGATCGTGCCGGTTGCCACCGCCACGCCCATGCCGACCGCGGTGAGCGTCAGTATCAGCTGGCCCGCCAGCATCAGCCGCCGCTTGGACAGACGGTCGGCCGCGACCCCGCCCAGCGGCGTGGCCAGCAGCAATGCGACGCCGAACGGAAGGTAGACGAGCCCGAGCGCTCCCTCTCGTTCGGTGAGATCCCAAGCCAGCAGTCCGCGCAGCAGGAACTGCATGTGAACGCTGACGAACGAGAATGCGCCGCTCCACCACAGCGCTCGGAACGCCGGCACACGCAGCGAAGTGAACATGCCCGCGCTGCTGCCCGTTCCGACTGCGCCACCGGGCGACCGCAGTGCGCCTGAAACATGGCTGCCCGTCGCCGGCGTGGCGTGGGCAGATCGTGCATCTTCGGCGAGCGCCCCATCGCGCTTCGTCGCTGGGGTCGCGCCGGGAGCGGGTACAGCGGCCGAATTCCGACGGGCCGCGATCTCGGAGGCCGAATCGGTCATGCCGGGGATTGACGCTAGCGGCCCGCTTCGCCGCTGAACGGGGAGGAAGCCCTCGCCGACAAGCTCCCAGTCGCCCCTGCCGCCGTCGCGACGGCGGCGGCTAGCGTCATCGCGTCCCGCAGTCCGCGAAGGCGGACACGAGACTCGCTCACACGCAACCAGGAGATTTCCCAGATGCCGCGCCTTGACCTCAGCGGAACCTCAGCCATCGTCACCGGCGGCGCGTCGGGCATCGGCGAGGCCAGCGCACGCCAGCTCGCCGACGCAGGCGCTCATGTCGTCATCGCCGACCTGCAGGACGACCTCGGCACCGAGGTGGCTTCGTCTTTGGGCGGTTTGTTCGTGCGCTGCGACGTCACCAGCGTCGACGACGCCAGCGCAGCCGTCGATGCCGCATCGGAGATGGGGCCGCTGCGAGCGTTAGTCAATTCGGCCGGGCTGGGCCGCGCAGGGCGCACCATCGACCGCAACAACGTGCCGATGGACCTCGAGCAGTTCCGCTTCGTCATCAACGTGAACCTGATCGGCTCGTTCAACATGCTCGCCCAAGCTGCGTCAGCGATGGCCAAGACCGAACCCGCCGATGCCGACGGGTCACGCGGCGCTGTGGTGAATATGGCCTCGGTCGCGGCATTCGACGGCCAGATCGGCCAAGCCGCCTACTCGGCCTCCAAAGGCGGCGTGGTGGGCATGACCCTGCCGATCGCCCGTGACCTGTCCGCTACCGGCATCCGTGTCAACACGATCGCACCGGGCCTCATTGATACGCCGATCTACGGCGAAGGCGAGCAGTCCGATCAGTTCAAGGCGCACCTGGGCCAGAGCGTGCTGTTCCCCAAGCGGCTCGGCTACGGCGAAGAGCTCGCCTTCATGGTCATGGAGTGCATCACCAACCCGTACATGAACGGCGAGGTCATCCGGGTCGACGGCGGCATCCGGCTGCCCCCGCGCTAGTCGACATCTCTGGCCGCCTACAAGGCCGGACGAATGGGTGTGCCCATCGCGGAAAAGGCACTACCCGCCCCTCGATGCTCACGGCGAGCCCAGCGCGTCAGCCGGCTGCGACGCGCCGAGCGTTCAGCCGGTCGCGCCCGCCAGAAACTCGGCGATGGCGTTGTTGAACGCCTCGGGCTGTTCTTGGTTGGCGAGGTGGCCGGCGTGGGCGATCTCGGCATAGCGAGCATCGGGGATTCCCTCCGCAAGCCGCTGCGACGCGCGCGGTGGAGTGACCTCGTCGTGCTCCCCCACCACCACCAGCGTCGGCGCTGCGATGCGACCGAGGTCCGGGTAGTGGTTCGATTCGGCCATCGAGTCGCACGCCCACTGGTAGCAGGGCATGCGGATTGACGGGATCATCATGTCGGCGACATGAGATCGAAGATCGTCGGCTGCATCGGGGCTGACGAGCCGCTGCGCCCGTGCGGCGGCGAAGCCTTCGGGACCCAGGTCGACGAAGTCGATCGCCCGCGCACGCATGGCTTCCGCCTGTTCGGGCTTGGTTCCAGCGCCGGCACTCGAGTCGGCCAGAACGAGCGCCGAGACCAGCTGAGGGTGGCGCAGAACCAGCCGGGTCGCGGTGACGCCGCCCCACGAGACACCGAGCACGGCGACCGGGCCACCTGACTCTGCAGAGATGAGCGACGCAGCCGCATCAGCCCAGCCGTCGATGCCGGGGGCGTCGTCGGGATCAGCCGAATAGCGGTAGCCAGGAGCGTCCCAGGCCACCAGCCGCATCCCCAGGCGCTCAGCCAGCGGGCGCTGACCCAGAAAGGCATCAGCGCACGAGCCGATGCCGTGCAGGCACAGCAGCACCGGCGCGTCATGGGCACCGTAGGACCAGCGAAAGATGCTGCTCATGCCGCCTCCCCCACTACGGGAGAATCGCCGACCACGCTCGCTCGCCGGCTCCCCAGCGCAGATCCAGTTGGCGCGCGCATGTCGTGCTTGGCGAAGGAAGAGCGGAGATTCGAGCTGGCGTGCAGAGCGCTCACGGGTTCAGGCGCACCTGCGCCAACGGGGTCGGCACGCCGGCTACGGGGGCACGGGTGCGATAGATGCAGCCGCCGTCGTCGGTGCCGCCGCCGGTCACGACATAGAGATCGCGCATGTCGGCACCGCCGAAACAGACGCTGGTGACGAAGTGGTCGGGCACCGGCACGGCAACGTCCGACTCACCGTCGGGCGTGTAGCGCTGCACCCGGCCGCCTTCAGCCAGCGCCACCCACACGCCGCCTTCGACATCCACCGCCAAGCCGTCAGGCACTTTGCCTTCCCGCACGAACTCCCGACGGTTGGAAACCGCGTCGCCGTCCACATCGGACACCCACACCCGGCCCGGGATGCTGTCGGAGTGGTACAGGCGTGAGCCGTCGGGCGAGAAGCCGATGCCGTTCGTGAGCCGCACGTCGCCGTACACCTCGTCAGCGGAGCCGTCGAGGTTGATGCGGTACAGCTCGCCCGGCACGTCGGCAGACGACTCGTCGAAGGGATTGCGTCGCAGCGAACCGACATAGACGCGACCCACCGCATCGGTGTGCATGTCGTTGAAGCCGGCGACATCGGGAGCGAACAGCACCTCCGAGCCGGCGTCGGTGACGTGCTGGATGTTGCGTCCGCTCACCACGACGCCGCCGTCGGCGTGCAGCACCATGCCGCCCACCCCCCGACGCTTCGGCACCACGACCTCGATCTCGCCGTCGGGCCTCCGCCGACGCACACCGCCGTTGGGCACATCGGAGAAATAGAGGTTGTCGTGCTGGTCCACCCGGGGCCCTTCGATCAACCCCCATCCCGAACTCAGCAGCTCCAACTCGAATACATCGCTCATTGAGCTCTCCCCCGCTCCAGGTCCTGACACTCATCCATCGGCCATCGGTGTGCGGACACTAACGAACGCAGCGAGAACCGGCGCAGGGCCGACGAACTCATGCGGTTGCGATATGTCGGCGCTCGGGAATCTCGATTTTCCGGATTCAACGTGACAGCCCCTCGGTACTCTGCGGCCGTGCGAATCCTGCATACCTCCGACTGGCACCTGGGCCGAAGATTCCATGGCGCGTCGTTGATGCACGAGCAGCAAGAAGTCGTTGACCGCCTCGTCGATCTGGCAGCGGAAGCCAAGGTCGACCTCGTGGTCATTGCGGGCGATTTGTACGACAGAGCGATTCCCCCAGCCGACGCCGTGAGGCTCTTCGACGACGCACTGGTACAACTGCGCGCAACCGGAGCGAAGGTCGTGGCGATCGTCGGCAATCACGATTCGCCGTCTCGAGTTGCGATTGCCGATCGGGTCCTCGAACAAGCGGGCGTGACCGTCCGAGGCGATGTCGGCCGATGTCTGCAGCCCGTGCAGATCGACGCCGACGACAACGGACCACCAGTTCTCGTCTATCCGGTGCCCTACCTCGAGCCAGCACTTGCCGGCCAGGTTCTCAACAAGCTCGGTGCACTGTCCAGCGAGGCCTCCGACGTCGCAGATTCTGAGGCTGAAGATGCTGAGACCGCGGATCGTGAGCGAACTCGACGCGCCAATCACCACGACGTCACAGCGCACGCAACGGCATTGATCCGCCGACACGCCACCGCTGCGGGCGCCACTCGCACGATCGTGGTGGCGCACACGTTCGTCGATGGAGGCACGACCACCGATTCCGAGCGCGATCTCAGCATCGGCAACATCGACCGTGTCGACCTCGAAGTATTCGACGGCTTCGACTACGTCGCGCTCGGCCATCTGCACCGCAGCCAACCCTTCGACAACGGCCGAATCGCCTACTCAGGCAGCCCGCTCGCGTACTCGTTCTCCGAGGAAGACCAGATCAAGTCGGTGCGCATCGTCGAGATGGATGCCGCCGGGCGCTGCTGCACCGAGATCGTTCCGCTCGGCGTCGGCCTTCCGCTGCGCACGCTGTGCGGCCGATTGGCCGACCTCCTCCGAGACCCTGCGTTCGACGATGCCGAGCAGGCTCGGGTGCGGTTCCAGCTCACCGACCCCGAGTTGCCGTTGCAAGCTATGAAGAGGCTGCAAGCCCGTTTTCGGCACGCCGTGGCGCTCGAACACCATCCCGAAGGGCGAATGTCGCCCGGCAGCCAAGACGTGGTCGGCGCCGTGGAGAACTCAGAGAGCCCGCTCGACCTCATCCGGCGATTCTGGGCAGATCAGCACGGCGCCGACGCGTCAGATGCCCAGGAGGAGGTGCTGGCCTCGGCGCTCGCGGCTGCCGCCGCCGGGAACGAGACATGAGACCGCACCGCCTCGCGTTCTGCGCCTTGGGTCCCTACCCTGCAGAGACCGCGATCGACTTCGACCAGCTCGTCGCAGATGGGCTGTTCTTGATCTGGGGCCCGACTGGTGCCGGCAAGACATTCCTGCTCGACGCGCTGTGCTTCGCTCTGTACGGCGAGGTGCCCGGAGAGCGCCGCCATGACGCCCTCCGCTCGGATCATGCCCCGCCTCATGCGTCTCCCTTGGTCGAACTCGAGTTCACCGCCCAAGGCACCCGCTGGCGCATCTGTCGCACTCCTTGGCATGAGCGTGCCAAGAAGCGAGGCGAAGGCACCACCGAGAACAAGCCCGAGGCGACTCTGGAGCGACGGGAAGGAGAACAATGGCGTGCCGTCGCGCAGCGGATTGCCGAGGTGAATGCCGAAGTCACCCGGCTGATCGGCCTCACCGCCTCGCAGTTCCAGCAGGTCGTCCTGCTCCCCCAAGGGCGATTCGAGAAAGTGCTTCGGTCCAAATCCGATGAGCGCGAGAAACTGCTGCTCACGCTGTTCGACACGTCGATCTATGCGTCGGCGGCGAGTTGGCTGGACGAACAGGCCAAGCATCGGCGAGACACAGCAGCAGGCATCGAGCGCGAACTCCTCGGCCTACGCAGCCGGGCAGCCGATCGGTGGAGCGAGGAGTTCCCCTTCGACGAGAGCGGCGGATCACCCGACGATTCTGCTGAGCCATCGGGGGCCGCAGACTCGGCCGATGCGCCATGGCCCGCCGATCAGATCGAACTCGACGAACTCTTGAAACGAGCGCAGTCGGTTGCCGGCGATGCCGCTGCGATAGCGGCGACTGCCGAGGCAAGGCAGCGCTCGGCCAACGAAGACCACAGCTGCGCGACACAACTCGCAGGCCGGTGGGATCGGCGCGAGGGCCTTCGGCATAAGCTGAGCAGGCTCGTCAATGCCATGGCCGACATCAAGGCGAAGCGGGAAGCCCTCAGCCTCGCCGACGACGCCGAAGCGCTGCGACAAGTGCTTGACGACGAACAGAGCAGGCGCGGGAAACTCGCTCAGCGTGCTGCGCTTGTGTCAGCGCACTACGCAGCCTTGCGCGAGAGCTTGGCCGAGACGCTGAACCTCCCCGACACTTTCGCCATCCCGTCCGTCGACGACCCAGCGTTGCAGAGCCGCCTTGCGCACCTTGGCACGCAGATCGCCCTTCACCTGGACAAGCTCAGCAAGTTCGCCGACGACGCCAGCACCGCAGGCCAGCGAGAGTCAGATGCCGCTGCTAAGCGGGATGCCGCCGCCGCCCACCTCGATCGACAAGAACAGCTGGAACGTGCCGCCGCAGAGCACGATTCCGAGAGCAAAGAAGCTGAAAGGGAGCTTCGCGATGCCAAATCGGCCGCTGATCGAATCTCGGCGCTCACAGCCGCCGCGACGAGCGCACATGAGCGGGCTGAAGCGGCCGTCGGCCTTCAATCACTGGCACCTGAACTCAGCGACGCCACAAGGTCCTTGCAGTCCGCAAAAGACTCAACCTTCGATCGCCGCGATGAAGAACTCGACTTGCGACGTCGTTACCTCGATGGAATCGCTGCCGTGCTTGCAGGCTCGCTTGTCAACGCTGAGCCGTGCCCCGTCTGCGGTTCGGCGGAGCATCCGAACCCAGCCGAGCCTGCCGGCGACGCCGTCCGTTTCGAGCATCTCGAAGCCGCCTCGGCTGCCGTCGAGCGCGCCGTCGAAGCCGAAGAGCGTGCGGGCGACGTGCTGCAGGGCATCAAATCCCGGATTGGTGAATTGCGCGGACGGGCCGGTGACGTTGCCGATGATGCGGACACTGCAGCCAGACAGTCGGAGTCTGCCGCCGCCGAGCTAACAGCTGCCACGGAGCTGGCCGGCAAGCAGCCAGCACTGCAGGATGTGCTTGCGGACCACCAGAGCAAGGCGAAGTCGGCACGGCAACAGTCCGGGAAAGCTGGTACCGCCGCGGCACTCGCCCTCGCTGCGGCCGAGGCGGCAGAGGGCGACGCCAGAGAACTGAGATCCAAGATCAGCCAAGCGATCGGCGAACTCGACCTCGACGAAGCCGTGGCCGGTCTCCAAGCTGTCGAATCATGTCTCGACGAATTGCAGACTTCCGTTGAGGATCAGACGAAGGCCCGAACTGCGCTCGACGCATTGGCCGGCACGCTCGCAGCACAGCTCGAAAGCTCCCCGTTCACCACTTCTGACGAGGCTCAATCCGCATTGCTTGATGCCACTGCACGCGAAGAGTTGCGAGACGAAGTGGCGCGCCATGACCAAGCGATGCATGACACTCAACGCGACCTCCGTGCAGATGACTTGGAGTGCCTGCCCGATGATCGACCCGATACGCACGCGAGCCAAGAAGCCGCGGAGGCGGCGACCGCAGCGGCCAAGAAGACCGGAGAACATCACACCCGCATCGCAAGCGCCAGAGATGCAATCGGCGATTGGGCCGATGAGCATCGAAATGTAGACGCTGAGTACGCAAGCGCCCTCGCCGACGCCGAACTCTGGACCGCTGCCGCCAACCGTTGCAGCGGACGACTTCCTCCGAAGGTGTCACTGCAGCGATGGGTGCTGTCGGCCTACTTAGAACAGATATGCGGGTTTGCCAGCCGTCGACTCGGTGCCATGAGCGGCGGCCGGTACCGACTCAGCGTCTACCGCGAGGGCGAACGGCAAGGCGCCAAGGCCGGACTCGGCCTGCGCGTTCACGACGCCCACACGGGCGCCGAACGCGAGGTCTCCACACTCTCGGGCGGCGAGACCTTCCAAGCGTCGCTGTCGCTTGCGCTCGGCGTCGCCGATGTAGTGACTGCTCGCACCGGCGGCGTGCATCTCGACGTTCTTTTCGTCGATGAAGGCTTCGGAACCCTCGACAGCGAAGCGTTGCAGCTCGCCATGGACGAACTGGACCGCTTGCGCGAGGGCGGCCGCGCCGTTGGCCTCATCAGTCACGTTTCCGAATTGCGCGAACGCATTCACACTGGCATCGAAGTCCATCGAACGGACAAGGGCTCCGATATCACCGTCGGCCCGATATCCCAGATCTGACCCCGGGCTCTGAACTGATCGCCAGGGCGCCGCCTTTACCGACGCACGAATCGGCTTACGTCACCGCTGCGAAAACCAGCGACCAGCGGGTGGGGACGCTCCTCAATGCGGGACGCGCACGCTGGCAGGAGCTGCGGCTGCGGTGGCTGCTGTGCTCCGCATTCGCTTTTGGTCCCAAGTCCTTGTTGGACAGGCCTACGCCGTCCTCAGGGGCACTGCCGATCGCGGCGGCGCGTCGCTGGTGCCATGCCAGGTAACTCTCAATGCGGTCGAAGTTGCTGGAAACCGCAGCGACAAGGGAGGAGGCGGCATGGAAACCGTCGCAAGTGCTTCCTGACACAGCAACGGCAAGATGCCGCAAGAGTGGCTTGTGGGGCGCTCGCTGATCGCAAACCCACAGGTCAGGGTCTTGCCGCTACAGCCATACCTGCCGCATTCAGCATCCTGCTATGGGAACAGGGCGGGCTCTCGAGACTGAGCGAGATTGCACGATGAAACGGGCTTGTGAGCTGGGGCGGGGTTGGGTGGCGACTCGGCGTCGGGCGGTATGAGTCGGTAGCGGCCGTTGCGGCGGATGACTTGCCAGTTGTGGTCGTGGATGCGGTCATGGCAGGACCAGCACACCAACACGAGGTTGTCGATCTTGGTAGGACCACCGCGTTTCCAGGGGATGATGTGGTGGGCCTCGCAATCTCCGGGCGGGGCGCCGCAGCCGACGCAGGCACCGTCGCGGGCGATCAGGGCGCGGCGTTGGGCCGCGGTAGGCGCTCGTGATGCGACAGCCTCATAGAGCGGTGTGAGCTGATCGCCGAACAGCACCACTGAAACGTCAGCGTTGCAGCTCAGCCGATCGACCACACCGGCAGGAAGGAGGCCGGCGCCGGCGATCTCGCCAATGCCAGAGCACTCGTCGAGCAGGCTTGCGAGGTCGGCTCGCACGATGATCTGCGTCGAGTGGGCTGTGTGCCCCTGTGCGCCTGTGCAGTCGCAGGGGGCGTGGCCGCAGCCGGTAGCGGCGTCGTCGCCGCAACAGGATGCGCTTGCTGTCACGACATCGCTGTTGGTTTCGTCGTCTACAGCGGTCGCATCTGTTGGCAAGCCACCTGGGAATGTGGCGTTGGAGGACAAACATTTGTTCGTGCTGTCGCCTGCAGCGGCGTCGCTGCTACCGGATTCGTGGATGGTTATGGGCGCGGGGCCAGCGTGGGCGAGGATGCGGTCGAGCGCGTCGGCCATGCGCTGGTCGCGGGTGCGTACGGCTCCGTCGCCAGACGAGCGGTTGCGTGCCGCGCCGTCGGGCACCACGCCGTCGCCTGCTGTGCTGTTAGGTGCTGTGTCTTGGAGGGCTGCGTCCTGCGGACTCGCGGCAGTACCGTTGCGCAGCAGGCGACGGTCGGCCTGGCGGAGGCGTTCGGCTTCGTCACGAATGCGGGCCTGGATGCGGGCACCCATCTCGGCGTCGAACGCGCCTCGCATCTGCACGGTTCCGTCGTCGCCGTTCCAGAACCGCACGCTGCGGTTTCGGCGGTTTCGGCGATGCCGCTCAGCGAGGTCCGCAGCGTTGCGGTGCTGTGCAGTCCAACGCTGGGAGGCTTGGGCGAACTCGTCGGGCGGCAGCGTCTTGGCCAGATTCACGAACTCGGCGTCGTCTTGCACCGCGTCGGGGCTGGTGTCGCGCGCTGCGCGGGCCAAACGGGCGGCGTTCGCCATGCACATCTCGCCCTCGGCCAGCGCGGACTGCGCATCGGGCACACGCTCGAGCTCGGCAGCGGTGCGCACATTGCGGGCTGCCTCTGAGCGCGGCACTGCCGCGATCTGATGCAGCACTCCGGCGCCGCCGTCTCCGTGACGTTCGCGCTGCGCGATCTGTGCGGCCACGGCGGTCTCGAGCGTCTCGAGCTTGGCGCGCAGCGGCTTGGCCAGCCCCAGCGCCTCGCGCAGCTCCCCAGTGGGCGCGCCATCGACGCCGTCGAGCGCTGCTGCGAGCGAGTCGAGCGCCTGCCGCACCTGAGAGAACATACGTTCATCATACCGATGCGGTGTCACACCCGAACACTTGTGCGCTGCCAGAATTGTTGCAGCCATATGACACTTGGAGCCCGCTCCACCAGGCGCTGACCTGCGGAAACGAGCGGCTGATCTCATTCGCACTCAGGACCCTGACCTACGTGTTTGCCATCGCTGACAGTCGAGGGCACTGGATGAGAGGAAGTCTCCCCACCCATGGGCACGGCCCTTCGCGCGGCTCGTAGCTGACTGATTTCAGTGATTGTCGGCTCTGCTGCGGGGAGAAGACCGCGCGAACCGCTAACGGCGACGGCACTGGATGCAGCGCTCGCCGGGTCAGCTCGAAGGACTGAATGTGATGGGCAGCGGGTGTCCGGTTCGAGTGAAGAGGTCCTGCAGCATCCGCAGCGTCATGCCCCAGACCACCCGTCCGTGCCCGACTTCGATGCCCGGGAAGCGCTCATCGGGCCGCGGCGGGTAGAGGTAGTCGATGTGGTGCTTCGGGTCGGCCAGTTCCGCCACCGACACCCACAGCGCGTCCGCCACTTCGTAGTTCAGCGTCAAGGCGGGACGGTCGCCTTCAAGCCAGCACACATGCGGGGTCACCCGCAGGGCGGCACCGCGCCAACGCGGATTGCCTTCGAGGTCATTGAGCCGGCCAAGCCAGTGGACCCCTGCGTGCGCGGTGATGTCGAAGCCGATCTCCTCGCGGCTCTCGCGCACGGCCGTGTCGAACGTGTCGTCGTCGTCGGGTTCAGTCCGGCCGCCCGGAAACGCCATGTGGCCAGACCATGGGTCGCCGTTGCGGATAGCGCGCTCAATGAACAGCATCTCGGGACCGCCGCCGCCCCGTCGCACCACCGCTGCCACGGCCGCAGTCGGACCCTCATGCGGCGTGTCCAAGTCTTGGCTGAGCACCTCGGACAAGCGCTCAGCCTCGAACGCCCCGACGACGGAGTGCTGCCCAACCACGACATCGCAGCGTAGGTGGCTGCGCCCGCTCGGCTCCGAGTTGCCCGCAGCCGTGGCATCGGCAGCTGCCCGGATGACCATGCCTTCGTCACCGCGCGCTGCCGGCTCTGGGTTGCGCGCAGACTCGACCCCGGCCGCGATGCACACGTCCATGCATGTGTCGTCGAGCCCCAGAGACCTTGGACTCGGCTGTGACGGCCGCTGCTACCGTCCCCGCGATGGCTGCCGAAGACACCGAAACCCCGCGCAACACGATTCCCCGATTCGGTGCGGGCGATGTCGGCGGCCGTGGTGACGTTTCAACCAACCATCCGGCGGCCGGAATGGACGCCGCGGCATTCGAGGCCTTCGTCGAAGAGGTCGCACAATTCCGGGACACGGTCGTGGCACCGAATGTGAACCGTTGGGAAACCGAGAAACGCATGGCGCCCGAGGCCCTCAAGGAGGCCTCAGGGATCGGGCTGCTGGCCATGGAAGTGCCCACCGCGCTCGGCGGGCTCGGGATGAACTTCGCCCAGAAGTGCCGCATCGTCGAAGTGCTGAGCGCCGTGTCGATGCCGTTCGCCTTCAGCCTCGTCAACACTGGCAACGTTGCCGCCAGGGTGGCAAACCTCGGCAGCGACGCCCACCGCGAGCGCTACCTCGCCGACCTCATGGCCGGGCGCCGGTTCGGCTCGACAGCCCTGACCGAACCGGGCGCCGGCAGCGACTTCGCCAACATCGCCACCACCGCAACACGCATCGAGGGCGGCTGGCGGCTCGACGGGGCCAAGGCGTGGATCACCAACGCCGCTCACTCCGACGTCATCTTCTGCTATGCGCAGACCGAACCCGGCTCTCGGGGCCGTGGCATCGCATCGTTCCTCATCGACGGCACCCGGCCGGGATTCGAACGGCTGCCCCCCTATGAACTGGCGGGCGGTCACCTCATCGGCACAGGCGGCTTCCGGCTCGACGGCTACATCGCCCCCGCCGAAGATCTCATCGGCCCACCCGGGCAAGCATTCCTCGCAGCCATGTCCAGCGTGAACGGCGCCCGCACCTACGTCGCCGTCATGTGCTGCGCCATGGTCGAGGCGACGCTGGCAGGCACGGTGCGCTACGCCACGCAGCGCGAGGCGTTCGGCAAGTCCATCCTCGGGCACCAAGGGCTGGCTTGGAAGCTGGCCGACGTGCAGAACCGACTTGAGGCGGCCCAGCTGCTCACCGAGCGAGCCGTCGCAGCCGTCACCGAGTCTCTGCGCACCGGCGACGCCTCAGGCGCAATCCTGCCCGCCGCTCACGCGAAGAAGTTCGCCACCGAGACGGCGGAGGCCGACATCGCCGCATGCATCCAGGCGATGGGCGCTGAAGGCCTGCGCAGCAGCTATCCGTGGGGTCACCACCTCGTCGGCGCCCGCATCGCCAACTACGTGGACGGCAGCACCGAGATCCAGACCGACCGCATCGCACGCTCGCTGCGCACGATATACGCGTGAGAGGCTGCGCCGACGCGCGACGCCGTGGCCTCGGTGGAACATGAGCCCTGACGGATGGGCACACGGGACGGGAACAGAAAGCAGCAAGATCAGCGCCGAGAGGGCAAGCCGGTCAATGCATCCGCCGGCCGGGAATGCTCAGCCGAAGACGCCCTCTTCTCGCAGCGCTGTGATGTCGTCCCACGTGTAGCCGTGCTCGAGCAGCACCTCCTCGGTGTGCTGGCCGAGTTCGGGGGCGACGGCACTGGGTTCGAGCGGCGTGGCCGACATGCGGATCGGCGTGCCGATTACCGCACGGTCGCCGTCGGGGTGCTCCACTCGTCGCAAGTAGCCGTTCTCGTACATCGACTCGTCAGCCGCGATCGTTTCGTAATCGCGGACCAGCCCGTAGCGAACACCCGCTCCGGTGAGCACCGCTTCCCACTCTTTGAGGGTCTTCGTCGGGAAGACCTCGTCGATGATGGCGACCAGCTCGGCCCGGGCTTCAGAGCTCAGGATCAAATCCAAGAAGCGTTGGTCGTCGGCGAGGTCCGGCCGGTCGAGCAGCTTAGCAAATACGGGCCACCCCGGCCCGGTGCCGCTGAGCAGGTGGATCCAGCCGTCGGCCGCTTCCACGGTGTGAAGCAGAGTCGGAACGAAAGCATGGCCCGAATCGATCCGCTCGGGGTTGCGACCGGTCAGCAGGGTGTAGGTGATCTCCGACGCCTGGGCGTAGATCATGCCGCCCACGAGCGACACGTCGACCCGCTGCCCCGTCCCGGTCTCCCGGCGATGGAGCAGCGCCGCAAGGATGCCGGAGACCATGTTCTGACAGCCGACATGGTCGGCAATGACAGCGCCGTTCATGATCGGGGGACCGCCGTCGATCCGGGTGGCGAACATGAGCCCGCCCTCTGCCTGACCGCTCGAATCGGCTCCCTCACGGCCGGACTTGGGCCCGATCGGCCCGAAGGTCGAACCGGTCGCGTACACGAGCCGGGGATTGATGGCCGACAGGTGCTCATACGACAGGCCCCAGGCCTCCATGGTCCCGGGTACGAAGTTGTGGATCAGCACATCGGTCTCAGCGACGAACCGCTCGAGCGCGCTCTTGCCGCCCGGCGTGCGCAGGTCGAGGGTGACCGACCGTTTCCCCCGGTTGCACGCTTCGTAATACGGATTTCGCGGATCATCGGGCGACACGGGAATGACCCGCGCCAAGTCACCCATGCCCGGCAGCTCGATCTTGGTGACCGACGCTCCCATGTCACCCAGGGTCAACGCCGCCTGGGGACCCTGCACCAATATCGACAAGTCGAGCACGGCGTAGCCATCAAGAACTCCCATCGCAGGATCGTAACCCCCGCTCTTCGCGACGGTCTCGGGTCGCTGCAAACCAGCCCGGCTCGCTCTTGAGCGATCGCCGCGTTGCTTGACTGCGCACCAACGCACGGCCGCCTCGACGTCTCGCCGCTCGATCCTGGCTTGCCAGACTACGGAGACCACACCTCAAAGGACGGTGACCATGTCAGCCGCATCAGCGCAGACAGAATCCGCGGACATCTACACGACGATGAGCACGCTGCGGGCCGTGCGCCGTCTTCGCACCGACCCGATTCCGCCCGATGTCCTGGAACGGCTTCTGCAGGCGGCGTGCTGGGCCCCCACCGGCGGTAACCAGCAGCCCTGGCGCGTGGTCGTCGCGACCGACCCGACCGTCAAGCAAGGACTGGCCGACATCTACGCGCCGGAGTGGGCGAGGTACACCGGCGGATTCGCGAAGCGACTCGAGGGTCTCCCCGCCGACGAAGTTGCCAAGTGGGAGCGGATCATCGCCGCGGGCGACTACCTCGCCGAACATCTGGCTGAGGCCCCAGCGATCGTCGTGTTCTGCGCCAACCCAGCAATGATGGCGATCACCGATGCCGGTCTGGATCGGATCAGCATGGTGGGCGGCGGCTCGGTGTACCCGGCAGTGCAGAACCTGATGCTGGCGTGCGTGGCCGAAGGGCTGGGCTGCACGCTCACGACGCTGCACTGTTTCCGGGAGGACGAGGTGAAGTCATTGCTGGGCGTGCCCGAGACATGGGCCACGGTTGCGATGGTGCCGATCGGGTACCCAGTCGGCAAAGGCAACGGCCCGATCACTCGACGGCCACCGGCCGAGATGGCATACCGCGACACGTTCGGTCGAGCCTGGGCAAGCTGATCGACCCGGCCGAATGGCGAGTTCGCTCACCGTCACGCATGTGAAGGACCGAGAAGCCCTGCGAATGCGTGTGCCCGCTCTGGAGGCGGCAGGGCCCTCTGCTCCAGCAATCCAGCAGGTTGCAACGTCGCAGAGTTCCCGGCGGCCTCCACAGCTTCGGCATCTGTGGCTACCCGCTCATGCTCAAGGACCTGTCCCGGCTGCTGCGTTCCCGAATCCGGTATGTCAGGCTCTATAGGTGTTCACAGGGGGTAGGTCATGAGCGAACCGATGCCGACATCGAAGTCTCGCGAGCTGTACGAGCGGGCGCAGTCGGTGATTCCCAAGGGCGTCTACGGCCATTACGGACCCGCCATCATCGAGGACGGACCGGTCTTCTTCGCCTCTGCGGAGGGTGCCCGCTTCACCGACGTGGACGGCAACTCCTACATCGACTGGATGTGCGCATACGGCCCGAACATCTTGGGATACAACCACCCGGCGGTGGAAGAGGCCGCGGAGAAGCAATCCGCCGACGGCAGCACGGTCAGCCTCGCCGCACCGGTCATGGTCGAGCTCGCCGAAGAGCTGGTCGATCTCGTCGACGGCGCCGACTGGGCGCTGTTCGGCAAGAACGGCGCCGATGCGACAGGGCTCGCCGTCATGGTCGCCCGCGCCGCAACCGGGAAGCGCTACATCCTCAAGATCGAAGGCGGCTACCACGGCTCGGCCCCGTGGATGCAGCCACCGGGCAACAAGGGCACCATTGCGGAGGACCAAGCGTTCGTCATCGAGGTGCCGTGGAATGATGCGGCAGCGGTGCAAGCCGCCATCGACGACCACCCGGGCGATATCGCCTGCTTCATCTCGTCGCCGTACCACCACCCCGTCTTCGCAGACAACGAGCTGCCGGCGGACGGTTACTGGACGGCCGTCGAGTCGGCATGCAGGGCAGCAGGCATCGTCGTGATCCTGGACGAAGTGCGCAGCGGTTTCCGGATCGATCTCGCCGGCGCGCATGTCGCATACGGGTTCACACCCGACCTCATGTGCTTCGGCAAGGCGATCGGCAACGGGCACCCCGTGGCGGCGCTGGCGGGCAGCGACGCACTGAAAGACGCCGCCGGGCAGACGTTCTTTACCGGGACCCAGTTCTTCAACGCCGCCCCGATGGCAGCAGCCCTCGCGACGCTGCGAGAACTGCGCTCGACCGATGCGGCCGCCGCCGCGACCCAGACCGGGGTTCGCCTGGGCGAAGCGCTGACCGATGTGGCGGCAGCGCACGGCCACGAGCTGCGCGTGACCGGCGTGCCAGCGATGCCGTACCTGCGCATCGTCGGCGAGGGAGGCTCGAAGTTTCACGCCCGCTGGGTGGCAGAGTGCATCCGGCGCGGCGCCTACCTGCTCAGCTATCACAACAATTTCGTCTGCACTGCCCACACCGACGACGACATCAGGCGCACCTGCGACATCGCCGACTCGGCGTTCGCCGCACTCGACTGAACCGGCCACACAGCGCCGCTGGGCGATCTTGCGGTGTGCCCCGGCACGAAGCGGCCGGCCGGACCAATGATTTGCCGGTCTCATTCACAGGCGACCCGCCCACAATGATCGCTACTGCTGCTGCACCACACGCCGATGTGCTGTGCTGGCGCAGCGAAAGGAGCACCCAGTCATGAAATACGGCTTCACTGTGCCCAACAACTTCGGGGTCGACGACCCCGCCGACGTGGTCGGATTGGCCGTCGAGGCCGAGGAGCTCGGCTTCGACTCGGTGTGGGTGAACCATCACGTGCTCAACGTCGGCTACGTGTGGGACCGCCTAGGCGAACGGCCCTACCACGATGCCTTGGTGACGCTCACCTGGATAGCGGCACACACGTCACGAGTGCGACTCGGCACCAGCGTGCTGGTCATGCCGTACCTGCACCCAATGGTGCTGGCCAAGCAGCTGGCCACATTGGACCGGCTGAGCGGCGGTCGCTTGGTGGTGGGGCTGGGCGTGGGCAGCCTGCCCGAGGAGAACGAGTTGCTGGGCGCGGAATACGACGACCGCGGCCAGCTCAGCAATGAGTTCATCGAGGTGCTCGACCTGCTGTGGACCCAACCCAGCGCCGATTACAAGGGGCAGCACTACTCGTTCGAGGGCGCGGTCAGCTCGCCGAAACCGCTGCAGCAGCCGCGCCCGCCCATCCTCATCGGCGGCAACCGCCGGCCGGCGCTGAGGCGCGTAGGCCGGCTAGGCGACGGCTGGCATCCCATGATGCTGACGCCCGAGAGCGCCGCAAAGCGCCTCCCGGTTATCCGCGAAGCCGCCGACGCCGCAGGCCGCCAAGGCATCCCCGCTGAGGTGTCGGTGCGTCTCACCGCCAATGAACTGACTCCAGAGTTGGCCGCCGAGTACTCAGCTGTCGGCGTGACTGAACTCGTCGTCTCGTGGAATACCGGCGACGTCGCCGAGATCAGCGCAGGCTTACAGGCGTTCGCCGCCGAGCACGGCATCACAACCTCAGGCGATCGCTAACCGCACCCCTCGCCGCCGAGCGCGGCCTGAGGCGCTGAGAGCCGGGATCGAGACGCCGCGAGCGTGTGATGGCATCGCTAGTCGCCAGAATGCGATTTGAGCCACGTCACGTCCGCACGCAGGGTGGCGACCGCTTGCTTGACGTCTGAGACATCACGTCCGAGCGCATCGATCTTGGACTCCACCCGGCTCGACCACCAGATGAACACGCTGACCATCGGGCCCACTACAGCGGCAGCCATCGCCGCCAACGCGCCGAGCTCAGCAGCACTCATCATGTGCCCGCAAGGTCCGAACGGCCATGACCCGACAGTAGCTGCGGCATTCGAATCCGGCGAGTTCTTTTTCCAGCCGCTTGACAGCTACTTCGTGCGGAACGACGTCTGCATCTGATCGATGTCGTAGCCGCCGTGGGCGACCCCGTCGGTGGCGTACTCATACAGCGCTGTCTTGAAATAGAGCCCCAAGGCGCTGACGACGACGCTGACGGCAAGCACGCCGAGCACGCCGATAGCGATGCCGATGAACATCCCGACCCCCGGCACCAGCGCGGCGATCAGCACCGCTACCAGAATGATCGGCAAGGCGATCACGAAGCCGAGCAACCCGAAGCCCGCTTGGGCGATGAGATTCTCGCCCCAAGTGCGACGGACCAACGACATCGACTGCTTGACGCCAGCGAACGACCCGTAGTCGTCAATGATGATGGCAGGCACCGCGAGATAGGTAGCTACACCCCACGCAGCCTCCGCCAAGAAGGTGAGGATCTGGCCCAGGAAGCCCAATCGCTCCCGCAGGAAGCGCAGCACCAGCCCGACGGTCATGGTGATGAGCGCCCAGCCCAGCAGGCTCGGCAGCCGTGAAGCCGCCTTGCTCATGGCACTGCGCACCGTGGGATCGCCGCCGGTCATGCGCTCGTGCGCGCCGGCCACGAGCGCGCCTTCGAAGAACACCACTGTCGCCGTTGCCACGAAGACGAACACCAGCCCGAGCACGGCTGCACTGCCGCCCAGCCCCTCGGCGCCTTGGTCGGCGTCGAAGCTGCCGGTCACGAAGCCCACAACGGCTGCCGCGGCCACGACTGCGAGCAAGGTCAGCATGCTGAGCACCGGCAGCCATAACAGCTCCCGGTCCTGCTTCAGCAACGACCACGAGTTCTTCGTCAGGCGCCACGTGTTAGCGAATCGGCCCATAGCCATGCTCCCGAGTCAGTCGGCGCGCCGCCGACGGGACAATCGCGACATTCGCACGCTGCCCGCAGGCGACGCGCGATCACTGTGCTGAATCCGAGCGTACTGAGTCCGCGCGACGCTGTGTCGTCAGGCGCGTCACCAGCCCGCGTCCTGATCGCGGGGGCCGCAGCTATTTCCGCCGACGACGCCACGCACCCCTGCGCCGAAGCCGTCGAAACAGATCGGCACGCGAATCTCGTCCTCTCCGCAACTGCGAACGCGATCGTCTCGCCGACGATGAATGCGCCGTGACCGAGCGCCAAGGACCGCTCTCGATCAGCGTGCAGCAGCCGTAGGGGCTGAGCCGATAGGCGAAGCCGTGGCTCGAGCGGCCCGTCAGCGACGGCGAACGAGAGCGGGAAACGACAGGTGCAGCAACGGAAGGACTCACCTATCGGCGCTTCCCCTGAGTTCCGGGCTCCGAGCGCGATCCGGCCGGCGTGCGGATCACCATGGCCACCGAGAACAGCACGACGGCGCCGCCCCCGAACTGCATGGGCGTGACCGGCTCACCGTGGATCAGCCAGGCAGTCCCCACAGCCACGATGTGCATGGCGAGCACGTACAGCGAGGATCGGGCCACCTCGATGTGGCCGTGGCACCACGTCATCAGCACATGTCCGAACACCCCGGTCACGAAAGCCACGATCACGATCCACAGCCAGTCCAGCCCGCCGAATTCGAAGAACTGGCTGGGCGTCACCAGCAGCAGCGTGGGCA
This sequence comes from Candidatus Poriferisodalis sp., assembly GCF_965208895.1. Taxonomy (GTDB): domain Bacteria; phylum Actinomycetota; class Acidimicrobiia; order Acidimicrobiales; family Poriferisodalaceae; genus Poriferisodalis. Next base: position 1,140,679 of record NZ_OZ242363.1, read on the forward strand.
GGACCGCCGCAACGAACGACCAGAAGTTGATGCCCGCCATCCACTCGATCGGATCGACTGCGCTGGTCGATCTGGCCATCCGGGTCAGCACGAAATACACCGTGAACGTCAGCACCGACATGGCCGTGAGGAACAGGCCGAATCCACTGGCACGGAATTCACCGCCAGCACCCATGATCACACCGGCGGCGCCGGCAACTCCGATCAGCGTGAAGACGATCTGGCGAACGCTGACCCGGTCGCCGAAGATCGGCCCCACCAGCGCCAGCAGCATGGCCGGCTGCAGCGCCATCATCACCGACATCACCGAAATGGTCACTTCCTGCACTGCAGCGAAGACGAAGACCATGTTGATGCCGAAGGACAGCCCCGGCAGCGCCGTCTGGAAGAACACCCGCCGGGACAGCCAGCGGCCCCGCAGTGCCAGCACCAACAGCAGGAACGGCGTGGACATGCCGAAACGGATGAAGGCGCTCACCATGGGCGGCGCCGTGAGCAGCTTGGAGATCGGCGGCCCGAGGCCCCACGAGATGACGACCAGGCCCATCACGAGCAGCGGCAGGCCGCCGCCGATGGGCTGAACCGCAGCAGCGCCTGTCGGCAGGCCCTCAGTGCGCGCACGTAGTTCTGGCGTCGCTGCGCCGTCAGGCGACTCGCCCATTCCGCCAGAGCGACCGATGGTCGGCGCGACCCCGAAGACGGTGCCCGCGCTCGCCGAAACAGCGCGCACACTGTCACGCGCCCCGACCGGCCGACCCGCGCCCCTCACCAGAGCGAGGCTAGATGGCTAGCTCCAAGGGTTAGTGGTGGTAAGCGACGAGTGAGCGTGCAGGCACCGGGCTGCAGCCAGACTTGGGTCACGCAGACGCCGAGGGCAGCCGCGGCAGCGAGCCTCGTTTGCAACGCGTAGGATCGGGCACCGGGGAACAGCAGTACGGCCTGTGTGGCGTGTCAGGGGCAGTCGCTCCACCCGCTGGGCCAAGTGGTGCAGACATGCCCTCGGCCTTCGTCGTCGTAGACGTATGTGGACACCGCGCCCTCAAACGCGGCTCCGTGCGCGCTGGTGCTGGTACCGCGAGTGAGACCTTTGCCATTCGAGTCGTGCCTGAAATGCACTGGGTTGTTCGGCCCCAAATTCTCCCACGGATAACTTGTATAGGCGGAAGGCGAGAGGACCCCTCCGCCTGCGAGGCGGCCGAGGCACGCCAGATAGGCAGCGCTCGTCAGGTAGGCGTCGGTCGTGGTGTCCAGACCGCCGGCGCAGACCGCCTCGCGTGCTCCGCGGTCGTCACCGAGGCATGTCAGATAGGCAGCGCTCGTCAGGTAGGCGTCGGTCGTGGTGTCCAGACCGCCGGCGCAGAGCACCTCGCGTGTTGCGCGGTCGGCTTGGTGTGTTGCGCTGTCCTGAGCGGCGGCTGGGGCAGCCGTCACCGCCAACAACCCTGCCGACACCAGCCCCAGCGCGAGCACCGCCGCGAACCCGCGCCGGCTTCGGCCACGCCTGCGTGTGGCGGTCAGCCCGCCCCAAGCAGTGTCACCGCGGCCGCTCGCAGGGGGGGGGGGGGGGGGGGGAGGGGCTCGTTCCGAAACCAAACATGATGCTCAAGACCTCCGAGATCGCTGCCGTCCCGCAGCAGCAATGCATGACACTACAGCAAGAGCCGCACCGGCCGCGTCCTCGCGTCCGGGTTCGTGCGGCCCGTCAACGCGAGGCGAAGTCGGCGGGCCGGTGGCTCCAGCAGGCCACAGTGGCATCGGCTCTCAGCCCGCACGAGTGCTCGCCGCCTGAGGCCACAGCAGCGAACGCGCCCCCTCATCGGCAGCGAGAACCAGACTCGGGTCGCCATCCGCGAGGCGTGTCGCGAGCGCCCAATACGCTGCGAAGCTGAACTCGAGCACGGAGCAGGGCTGTCCACCGGGCAGCCGAGGAGGCAACCATGAATGACGACGCCGGGGCCGGCAGCCCGGAAGCTGAGATCAGCCTCCCGCCGCAGTGGTCGGCAGATCTCAGCGGCCAGACGGCATTCGTGACCGGCACGACGTCGGGGCTGGGTCGCCGTTTTGCCACGGTGCTCGCGGCGTGCGGCGCGAGCGTCGCCATCTGCGGGCGGCGCGTCGACCGGCTCAACGCGCTGGCTGGCGAATTGGAGAGCGGTGGCGCCACGGTGCTGCCGATCCCGCTGGATGTCACCGACACCGAAGCGCTCTTCGAAGCGGTGGCTGCCGCCGAAGACCAGCTGGGCACCGTGCAGATCCTGGTGAACAACGCCGGCAAGCCCGACGCTCGCCTGGCGCTGAAGATGGACCCGGCGTTCGTCGACGAGATGGTCGCCACCAACCTCACGTCGCTGTTCCACCTGTCGTGCGAGGTGGCTCGGCGGCTCATCGCTGCCGAGTTGCCGGGCCGCATTGTGAACATCTCCTCAGGCGCAGCGTTCAGGGCGCCGATCGGAACCGCCATGTATGCGATCACCAAGAGCGCCGTGGTGCGCATGACCGAGGTGCTGGCCCAAGAGTTCGGCCGCTACCACGTGAACGTCAACGCGATTGCCCCGGGCGCCTTCGAGAGCGAGATGATGGACGGCATGCTCGAGCGCATGGGCGACATCACCAAGATGTTCCCGCGCCGCCGCTTGGGCAAGGCCTCCCAGCTCGACTCGACGCTGCTGTACCTGGTGTCGCCGCAGTCAGATTTCGTGTCGGGCACCTGCATCACCGTCGACGACGCCCAGGGCGCCGGCTGACACCGTGGCTGCCTCCCGAAACGTCGCGGGCCCAGGCGTCGCAGGCCCTCATGGCGTCGGCGCAGATGCCGCAGGCGCGATCCCCACACGCCCCGATGCGTCGGGCACTGCCATCACAGGAGCTGACTACGGCACCCATGCGGCCCCGACAAGCATCGGCGATCGCACTGATGCCGACGCCGCTGGTATCGGCATTGCCGACCGCGGGGAAGCAGCGCAGCACTGGCGCGACCACGGCTGGGTGCTCGTTGACGGGCTCGTGCCGACCGCCGACATCGACTATGCCGTCGAAGAGCTCTGGAATCTGTACCCCCGCCCTGATGAGTTCCACGGCGGCGCTGCGGAACATCGAAATCGCTTCGTCGGCACCAGCCATGACCAGGGCCACAAGTTCGGCAAGGTCGGCGACGACGGCCCGGCGTTTCGCGCCAAGCAGTTCCTGGGGCACATCTTGTTCCCCTACGAATCGCCTCGGCTGAACCGGCTCCAAGTGCATCCCGACGTGACCCGGTTCGCCCGTGTGGCCATGGGCCTCGACGACATCCGGATCTACCAAGCCCGTATCTGGGGCAAGTACACCGGCGTCACCAACTACGAGCAGCCCTTCCACCAAGACCGCAACCACAACGTGGTGCCCGACCGGCTCGAACCCGGCTGGTGGAACCTGGAAGGGTTCTTGTACCTGAGCGATGTCGAGCCTGACGTGGCACCGACAGAGCTGGCCGGAGGTCCCGCGGATGCGGCAAGGCCCTACGTCGGTCCGCCTGCAGGCGAGCGCATCTGCGCGGCCGGAGTGCGGGGATCGTTTCTGGCGTACCGGCCCGATGTCTGGCATCGGGGCGTCGACCTGAGCCGGCCCGGCGGCAGCCGTTTCTTGATGAGCGCCTCGTTCAAGCCGGGCGGCGCCGATTGGATCGGCTACGACAGCGTCCAGCCCGTCACGGTCGGCGAGTCGTGGATCTCCTTCGCTGCCACCTGCACACCCGACGAGCTGGCCCTGTTCGGCGCCCCGCTGCCCGGCCACCCCTACTGGACGCCTGAACTCGTGGGTGCCCTCGAGCGTCGCTACCCCGGCATCGACGCCAGTCCCTGGCGAGACGCGCTGAACTGACGACTCCGCAGCGCTGGCTAGGCAGGAAGCCGGGCACGCTCGCGCAGTAGCGTCGGCGGCCATGAGCTTTTTCGGACCTGACCACTTCGAGACCATCACCGACGGCCTGATCTTCCCGGAGGGCCCGGTGGTGCTGGCCGACGGCTCGGTGGCCGTCGTCGAGATCGGACGGGGCACGATTACCCGCGTCGACGTCTCCGACGGCCGCAAGGACATCTTGGCCGCACCGGGCGGCGGACCGAACGGCGCCGCGCTCGGTCCTGACGGGGCGCTGTACGTGTGCAACAACGGCGGCTTCGAGTGGATCACCGTGCGCGGGCGGACGGTTCCTGGCGAGGTGGCGTCGGACTACACGACCGGTCGCATCGAGCGCATCGACCTCGAAACCGGCGAGGTGGACATCATTTATGCCGACGTGAACGGCGTGTCGCTCAAGGGGCCGAACGACATCATGTTCGACTCCACCGGGGGCTTCTGGTTCACCGACCACGGCAAGACCCGCACCCGCGATCGCGACCGCGGCGGGCTCTACTACGCCAAGGCCGACGGCAGCCACATCGAAGAGATCGCCTTCCCGATGGACGGGCCGAACGGCGTCGGCATCTCCCCCGAAGAAGACCGGGTGTATGTCGCCGAGACCTTCCAGGGCGCCCTGTTCGCCTTCGACCTCGAAGCACCAGGCAAGGTGGCCGCTGGCGTCCCGGCACGGGGCTGGTTCCTGGCTCGGCCCGCCGGCCGCAAGTACTTCGACTCGCTGGCGATGGACGCCGACGGCAACGTGAGCGTGGCAACCATCCTCACCGGCGGCATCAGCACCTTCACCCGCGACGGCGACGAGCTCGAGTTCGCTCCCACCGACGACTCGGCCACCACCAACATCTGCTTCGGCGGCGACGACATGCGAACGGCCTACGTCACCTTGTCGGGCACCGGCCGCCTCGCAGTCGGCGAGTGGCCCCGCCCCGGCCTCAAGCTGCCCTTCTAGCCCGCAGCGCGGCAACGCTTCCCGTCCCCGAATTTCGGTTCGGTACCATCGACGCGGCGCGGGACCGAGGGACTTCATGACGGCGAAACGGCAGGGTGGATACCCGACGATCAAGGATGTCTCCGAGCACGCGGGCGTGTCGAAGTCCTTGGTGTCGCGCGCGCTGCGGGGCGAGGGCGCCGTACGCGAAAGCACCCGCCAACGAATCCTCGAATCCGCAGCGGAACTGGGCTATCGGGCGCACGCCGGTGCGCGCGCTCTCGCAAGCCTGAGCAGCGGCACGCTCGGCTTCGTCGTCACGGGCTTGTTCGATGCGTTCTGGGGCGAAGTCATGTACGCGGTCGACCAAGAGGCAGCCCGTCGAGGCATGCGCACCCTGTACCTGTCCAGCCCACCTGAGAGCGGAGGCGAGCTCGAAGTCATCGAACGGATGCTCGAGTACCGCGTCGACGGACTCGCACTCGGCCTGCTGGGTCGTCGCGATGCCGCCGAGCTGGAGGCCTACGCCGCCGTCCTGCCGGTGCTTGCGCTCATGTACGACCTGCGCTCAGACCGTTACGACACGCTGGTGACTGACGATGCATCGGCGATGGCGTCGGTCGTGCGGCACCTCGCCGACCTGGGGCACAGCAACATCGCCCTGATCGGTGATGCCGAACTGCCGAACGTTGCGGCGCGCGCCCGCGGTTACACCGAGGAAATGACCAGTCGCGGGTGGGGCGACTGCATCGCCTTCGAGCCGGCCGGCTTCCTGCAGTCGGACGGCTACCAAGCAGCCGACAAGCTGCTGCGCCGCCCGCATCGGCCGACTGCGATTGCCTGTGTGAACGACGCGCAGGCCCGCGGCGCAGTGCTCGCAGCGGCAGATGCCGGCCTGAGCGTGCCCGGGGACCTCAGCATCACGGGCTACGACGACTCGCTGTACGCAGTTGCCGGCGTGCCCCGGCTCACGACGGTGAGGCTGCCCCGAGCAGACATCGGGCAGACAGCAGTCAGCATGCTCAGCGACCGCCTCAACGGTCGCGATACGGCGCTCGTGTCTGTGCTCCGCCCCGAATTGGTCGAGCGAGACTCAACCGGGCCTGCTCGCTGAATCCCCACCGCACGGCGCCCATCGATCGCCGTTGTTGACGACGCTCAGCTTGAGCAGGTGCTTCAGGATGCGCTCAGATATCGAGCTCTGCGACGTCCACGGCACGACCTTCTCGCGCAGATCGCGTCGCCGCCTCGGCAATCACCGCACACGCTCTGCCGTCGGCAAGCGTGACCGGTGACGGCGCACCATCGACGACCTCGGCAAAGGCTCTCCACTCGGCCCAGTACGCATCGGCGTACCGCTCGGTGAAGAACCACGGCATCGGTGCGGCGGTCACTCCCTCCCGCCCAAAGCGGACTGCTGCATGCTCGGGCGGGTTCTGCGAGGCAATCGCGCCCCCAGAGCCGAACGCCTCCACGCGCTGGTCGTAGCCGTAGACGGCCTCGCGGCTGTTGTCGATCGTCGTGATCGTGCCATCGGCATGGGTGAGCACGATGACCGCGGTGTCCCAATCGGAGTGTTCGGCAAATGCAGCATCGACCCGAACCGCACCGGCGGCATACACCCGCTCGACCTCTGCGCCCGACACGAAACGCGCCATGTCGAAGTCATGGATCGTCATGTCGGCAAAGATGCCGCCCGAGCCCGCGAGGTACTCCAACGGAGGGGGCGCGGGATCCCGGCTCGTGATACGAAGCAGGTGCAGGTCGCCGATGTCGCCGACGTGCACTGCATCGGCTACGGCTCGGTGCGACGGGTCGAACCGACGATTGAAACCGACGTGCACCGCTGTGCCTGATCGCTCAGCGGCCTCGATGGCACGATCGATCTCGGGCAACGACAGGGAAACCGGTTTCTCGACGAATGCGGGCAGCCCCGCAGCGGCGGCCTGGACGAGCAGATCGACATGACTCTCGGTCGTCGAACAGATCGCGACGGCGTCCACATCTGCACGCCCCAGCAATGCCGCCGGCGAATCTGCCACCGCAATGCCCAGCTCGCTGCCCAAGACCGCAGCAGCCTGCGGGACTGCGTCGCAGACCGCTGCGAGATGCAATCGGTCGACGCCGCGAACGAGGAGCTCCGCATGCAGGCGCCCGATGCGCCCGCATCCGATCAAACCGATGCCGAAGGTCTTTGCTGCAGCAGTCATTGCGGCGCTCGCTCAGGAATCACTGGCCCGCGCTCACAGGCCTGGGCGCTGTGACAACATTGCTTCGTCCATCGCCAACGCTGCCTGGTTGATTTCGGGGCGGTCGCTGACCTCGGGCACGCCGACCTGCCAGGCTGCACCGCCTTCGGTCCACTCGGTCGGATGGGTGGACAGCACGATCACATGGCTTCGATCGCTGGTGCGAGCCCGCGCGAGCGCAACCTCAAGTCCCGCAATTGACGACACCGCTTCGGAGGTGCACCCCAACGACGCTGCGTGCGCAGCGAAGTCGACGCGGGGCCGATCTGCGTTCGCTCGCAAGCGCGCTCCGCTTGGGCCATCGGGCTCGTGGGTCATGGTCTCGGCAAGAAAGTTGTTGAACGACTCGCCGCCTTGCGCGAGCTGCAAGCGGTTGATGACGGCGTAGCCGCCGTTGTCGCACACCACCACGGTGATCTTGTGACCGCTCAGCACCGAGCTGTACAAGTCTGAGTTCATCATCAGATACGAGCCGTCCCCGACGAGCGCGATCACGTCACGGTCGGGCATCGCCTGCTTCGCTCCCCAGGCGCCCGAGATCTCATAGCCCATGCACGAATAGCCGAACTCGCAGTCGAAGGAGTGCTCGACGTCGCTGCGCCAGCCGTTGACGGTCTCGCCCGGCAGCCCGCCGGCCGCCGTGACGACATATGTCTGGCGGTCGGCAGCCCGGGCGACGGCGCCCACCACCTGTGCATACGTCGGAAGGCTGTCGCTCGACGATGCCACCGCCTCGGGCGCAGCGATCTTGTCGATGTAGGCGTGGTACTGGGCCGTCTCTGAGGGGGCTCGTGCGGCCCAATCCGCGGGCGCTCGGTAGTCACCCAGGGCCGTGCTCAACTCGGCGAGCGCTTCCCGGGCGTCGGCGACAAGCGGCAGCCCCCGGTGCTTGGTGGCATCGAACCGGGCCACGTTCAGGCCGATGAGGCATGAAGCGCGGTCGAACACCGTCCACGATCCCGTTGCAAAGTCGCCCAGGCGACTTCCGACGGCGAGCACGACGTCGGCAGCTGCGGCCATGGCATTGGCGGACACACAGCCGCTGACACCCAGCGGCCCGCAGTTCAGTCGGTGACTCGAGGGAAAGCTGGTTCGCCCCGCCACGGTCTCCACAACGGGAATGTCGTGCCGCTCTGCAAAGCGCAACAGCTCCGCTTCGGCCATCGACCAGCGCACGCCTCCCCCGCTGATCAGCAGCGGGCGCTGCGCCGAAGCCAAGAGCTGGGCCGCGGCCGCCATCTCGTGGCGATCAGGGCGGGCCCGCCGCACTCGATGAACGCAGAGGTCAAAGAAGCTCTCGGGGAAGTCATATGCCTCGCCCTGCACGTCTTGGGGCAGGGCAATGAAGGCCGGCCCGCAATCGGCGGGATCGAGCATGGTCGCGATTGCATTGGGCAGGCTCGCCAGCACTTGTGCCGGCGAGGTCAGCCGGTCCCAGTAACGCACGACGGGTCGGAACGCATCGTTCACCGTCATCGACGGATCCCCGAAGTGCTCGACCTGCTGCAGTACGGGATCCGGCAGGCGATGGTTGAACGTGTCGCCTGCCAGCAACAGCAGGGGCATCCGGTTGGCGTGCGCGACCGCAGCGGCGGTGACCATATTGGTGGCGCCCGGCCCCACTGAACTGGTCGCCGCCATGATCCGGCGGCGGCGCGTCGCCCGTGCGTAGCCGACACCGGCCAGGCCCATGCCCTGCTCGTTCTGGCCACGCCACATGGGCAAGACGTCGCGCGCCGACGCGAGTTCGGGACCCAGACAGGTCACGTTGCCGTGTCCGAAGATCGCATAGACACCACCGAACAGCGGCACAGGGTCGCCCAGAGCGTCACCGCCGGGGTCGCCATCGTCGATTGCGATGCGTTGCGCAGCGAGGTAGCGCACGATTGCGCCGGCCGTTGTCAGCCTCACATCAGTCACACCAGGTCCTCCTTCTTGGAGCCGTCACCGCCTCGCCAAGCACGAGATCATCGCTGGAGCAGGGCGGCCGCGTCGGCAGGCACGAGGCTTGCAACGTTGGTCGAGTCGAGCGGAATGACCTCTTCCCAGGACCCACTGCTCCAGCTGCGCAACAGCGCCGCCTGGACGCTGACGTACGCCACTGCTTCATCAAACCCGGCACTGTGCGGGCGGCCCTGCGATACCGCCGTCAGGTACTCATGGTCCTCGATCGCCAGCAGATCCTCGAATCCGAGGGCGTTGGCGTCGCCAGGCACGAAAGCGGCGTTGTTGGGGTGGCGTTCTCCCGCTCGCACCGTCGTGTAGCCGCGCTCAGGCGCGTCCGCGAGGTACACGCCCAACTCGTTCATCGTCTCGAAGTTCCAGTTGACAGCGCCCCCGGTGCCATAGACATCGAAGGCCATCTGGCTCTCGGGTCCCACAATGGTGCGACTGGCCTCGAAGGTTCCCCGTGAACCGTTGGCGAACATCACCAGCGCGCCGAAATAGTCCTCGTTGGTGACCGGACCCGTCGGATCGCCTTGGGCGCCCCGTGCATAGTGGCTTGCGCCCGCACCTGCCACCGGTCGTTGCGTGATGAAACCGGCGCCGGAGCCGACGACGCTGGTGATCGGGCCGTTCAGCATCATCGCGAGATCGATGGCATGGCTGAGGATGTCGCTCGTCACGCCGTGACCCGCGGAGTCCAACTCGAATCGCCACGACAGCAGTCCCAGCGGATCGGCACCGAACATCGAGAAGAACCTGCCCCGGTAGTTGGTGATGGTGCCGAGATCGCCGCGCTCAATGAGCCCCTTGGCGTGCTGCACCAGTGGGGCGAAGCGGTAGTTGTAGCCGACGCCGGTCACGCTTCCCGCTGTATTGCAGGCGTCCCAGCAGCGCACCGTCTGCGCCGGCGTGCCGCCCACGGGCTTCTCGCAGAACACGTGCTTGCCCAGCGCCGCCGCGGCAGTGACGATTTCTTCGTGCAGCATGTTCGGCGCAGTGACGTAGACGACGTCGACGTCAGGCCGGTCCACCGCAGCGCGCCAGTCGGCTGTCGACTCCGCGAATCCGAATCCCCCAGTCGCAAGCTGATGCCGTTCGTGCACTGACTCGGCGCATACCACCAGCTTCGGCGCGTAGCTCCGCTCAGGAAACAGGCTCGGAATGCGCATCATCGACCGGGAGTGCGCTTGGCCCATCCAGCCGAAGCCGACCACCGCAATGCCCAGTTGTCTTGTCACATCCCACCTCGCGCGGGTTTCGGAAGCAGTGTCGTCATCTGCCGCGCCGCCCCGGGGCGGCGCTGGGGCAGCATCACCTCAGTGCGTCGCCAGCTCGTGCTGCAATGCCTCGAGTTCGGCGCCGCCAGCCATCATCTGGGTGAGTTCGTCTTGGCTGATGTCAGCCTTCGCAAAGTTGCCCATCGAATGGCCACGGTTGAGGATCACGAAGCGGTCACCGACGGGATAGGCGTGATTGGGGTTGTGGGTGATGAAGATCACCGCCAGGCCCCGGTCACGAGCCTCCACGATGCGCCGCAGCACCACGCCGGACTGCTTCACGCCCAACGCCGAGGTCGGCTCATCGAGGATGAGCACCTTGGCCCCGAAGTAGCTGGCTCGGGCGATGGCAACGGACTGCCGCTCTCCGCCCGACAGCGTGCCGACCGGCTGCTCGGTGTCGCGAATGTCGATGCCCATCTCGGCGAGCTGCGCCTTGGCAATCTCCTTGGCGCTCTCGATGTCGATCTGGCGAAACGGCCAGAACCCCTTCATGGGCTCGGCACCGAGGAAGAAGTTCCTCCACACGGACATGAGCGGCACCATGGCCAGGTCCTGATACACCGTCGCGATGCCCTGCGACAGAGCTTCGCGAGGCGAAGCGAAGCGGACGGCTTCTCCCTCGATCAGCAGCTCGCCGGCGTCGTGCTGATGCACGCCGGCGAGGATCTTGATGAAGGTCGACTTGCCGGCACCGTTGTCGCCCAGCACGCAGGTCACCTCGCCCGGATTGACGGTCGTGGAGACTCCCGTCAGGGCGATGATGTTCCCGTAGAATTTCGAGATCCCCCGCAACTCGATGAGCGGGTGCGAGTTGGCTGTGTCGCTCATGACTGGCCGCCTGTCGTTGCCGGCTCTGGCTCGGTCGGCGGCGGTGGTTCAGGAGGAGGCTCGCCTTCGTCGACGACATGAGACTGCGAACGCTCGGCACGCTGGCGCACGTAGTTGTTGACGATGACCGCCACCACCAGCAGGCCGCCCAGCACCAGGAACCGCCAGTCGGTGTTCCAGTGCGCAAATCCGATGCCCTGGCTGATCATTCCCCAGATGAGCGCACCGATCGCAGCGCCGATTGCCGAGCCGTAGCCACCGGTCAGCAAGTTGCCGCCGACAACGGCGACGATGATGTAGCGGAACTCGAGACCGTCGCCGACGTTGGCCTGCACCGAGTTCAGGCGGAATGCGATCAGCATGCCGGCCATCCATGCACAGACCGACACGAGCATGAACAGGGTCGTCTTGGTCCGGGCCGCAGGGACGCCGATGGAGCGTGCCGCTTCCTTGTTGCCTCCGACTGCGAAGGTCCAGCTGCCGAAACGGGTTCGGGCCAGCATCCACGCTCCGGCAGCGGCGAAGAGCAAGTAGAACAGCACCGAGACCCGAAAGCGGGTCACGGCCTGTGTCGCTTCAGCCTCGGCCGCGGTGATGAACAGCAGCTTCGACGCGAGCGCGAGGCCGCCAGCCGCGAGCCCGACGTACATCAGCCCCCGGCCTACGCCCTCGTCTGCGGTGAACAGCATCCGGTACAGGGTGCCCACGGCATAGATGCCGAGCGTCACGACGGCGCCTTTGGCGGCACCGGTGGTGAGGGCGTACAGGAATCCGTCGCCGTCGATGAGCTCGATGATGCCGAAGACCGCGGTGGCGGCGCCTCCGGCGGCAGCACCGATGCGCGTCCAGGCGCCCGACTCCGGCGCGGGCACCGCACTCGTTCGCCGTCGAGCGAGCGAGCGGGCCACGGCCAGAGCAGCGAGCGCGAGCGCCACCAGCAGCAATGTCGAGAACAGCTCAACGCGCAGCTTGCGTGATTCCGCTTCGGACTGGGCCACGAACGCGAGCACCGCGACGGCGACGGCCACCGCCAACGGGATCCACATCGACGGCTGAGTGCGTGTGCCGACCATCGTCAAGATGAGCACGCCGGCGCCGGCGAGGCCCGCGAACAGCACTGCTCGCGCTCCCTGGATGGTCATCATGTAGCTGATCGTGGGCAGCATCGCGACGATGACGCCGATCACCGGCGCACTGGTCCGCACCCGCCCGGTGGCCGCCAGCACTGCCAGCACACCTGTTGCTGCAATGCCGAGCCCGAATACCGCACGACCGAAACCGCCGCCGAGGAAGCCAAGCTGGTCGGAATTTTCGGCGCTCATCACGAGCACCAGAACGACCGCAGCAACGATCGCCGCGGTGCCGATCACCAGCATGCGGGCAGCCCGGGCGTCCGGTCTGCGATGAGTGTGCTGCGCGGGCTCATATCGCGCCCTGCACCAGATAGCCACGCCTGACAGCGTCCCGACAGCGATGACACCGCCCCACGTCCAGTTCGCCGCAGTGCCGTCTGTTCGCAGCAGCATGACGAAGCCGAACAGCGGCACCACGAGAGCGCCCAACAGGCCGCCGGCGGCATGCCACGGGCGTGGGTCCACGCGGCGGGCATAACTCATCTCGAACAGGCCGATCAGCAATGAGACGCCTGCGACGACGAGCAAGCCTGCCCAGGCCCAGTCGCGACCGTCCCAGACATGGGAGTTCCGGATCCACTCCGCCCCGAAGATGTCGTCCCAGAAGACGTATCCCTGGGCATCGTCGAGCCCTTCGACGATGACCTTGTTGGTGAACAGCTTGCCGAAGCCGAGCTTCGCCCCGATGAGGATGAAGAACGTCCCCAGGGTGACGATGAAGCTCGGCAACGATGTCCGTTCGACGAGCGTCCCGTTGAACCAGCCGATCGCCAACGCGAAGCACAGCGAGAGCGGAACAGCCAGATGCAGGCTGAAGCCGGCACCGCCGAGCTCGCCGACCTCGCGGCTCATGAGGATCACGAAGACGGCCGTCGCGCCGGTCATCGATCCCGACGACAAGTCGAACTCGCCACCGATCATGAGCAATGCCACCGGCACCGCCATGATGCCCAGCAGCGCTGCGACGTCGAGGTAGTTGGCCGTGCCGCCGACGGTGCCGAACGCTTCGGATGTCAGCCAGAACAGCAGCCACACGCCGGCGAGGCCGAGCAGCGCCCCGATCTCGGGACGAGTCAGGAGCTGCTGGATGGGCCCGCGATGCGCGAGCCGCTCGTCGACCTCGCCGGCGGTGGTTGCCGCCATGACGTGCTACCGCGTACCTGCGTCCACCAACGCCGCGACCTCAGCCGCGTTGTCGGGCGTCACGAATCCCGGTCCGGTCAGGATCGGAAGACCGCCGCCGGCAGTGTTCTGGTTGGTGGCCTGCAGGTGCATCAAGATGACCGGCAGGTAGCCCTGCAGGTACTGCTGCTGGTCGACGGTGAACGCGATGTCGCCGGCCTCGATGGCCGAAATGAGGTCACCCGACAGGTCGAAGCCGCCGATGATGAGCGTGCGGCCCGCGTCCGAAGCGGCATCCAATGCCCGCAGCGGGACATTCGGCCCGGTGCCGAGCACTCCGTCGATGCTGGAGTCCGCCGTCAGCAGCGCTGCGATGGTGGCCTGCTGCTCGTCCGGCGTGGCGTCGAGCCCGATGAACTCGGAGGTGACTTGGCCGTTGAACGTCTCGGCAAGGCCCTGGCAGCGCTCGTCGAGGCCGACGTTTGACTGCTCCTGGCGTGCGCACAGCACATGGCTCGCACCGAGTGCGTTGAACCGCTCACCGGCGCCGTTGCCTGCCACCACCTCGGTCTGGCCGATATGGGTGACACCGCCGAGATCCTTGTACTGGTTGACGCCAGAGTTCAGCGTGTACAGCGGAATGCCTGCTGCGACCACGGCGCGTGCCGCGGCCTCAAGACCAGTGGGGTCGGCGAGTGAGATGGCGATGCCGGCCGAACCGTCGGCGATGGCGCCTTCGATGGCCTGCGATTGCGCCTGCGCGTCGTTGTTGGCGCCGAAGTAGACGACTTCACAGCCGGTTGCCTCGGCGGCATCGCGCACGGCTACCTCCACGACAGACCAGAAAGTGCCGCTGTCGCCGTGGGTGATGACGTGATAGGTGTTGTCGCAGTCGCTCTGCGTCAGCATGACCTCGGTCGCGTCGGACGCAGCCTGCGTGGTCTCAGCCGCCGCTGGTTCCGTGGCGTCCGCGCTGTCGCTGGCGTCATCGCTGCTGCAAGCCGCAGCGAACAGCGCCATGACCGCGAGCAAGGCCAACAGTCTCAGGGATTTCCTCATATTGTGCTCCCTCCCAGGTGCATGAACTCATGTAGACGCCGAATCCTGAACCCCCCGGGGAGGATGTGGCGAATTGCCGCAGTCTTGCACGAATTCGAGACTCGTGGTGACCCGATCCCGCAACCGTTCCACTTCGGCAGGATCCGGGCCGTCGAGGGCAGCGTCCTGCTCGAGGACGTACCAGAGATCCGGACGCACCGTCTCGAGCGTCTCGATGAGGTCACCCAAGGGCACTGCCCCCTGTCCGAGCGGGGGGAACAGGCCGAGCTGGACGGCGATCATCAGGCTGATCTCGCCCCGATGAAGGCGAGCGGCCACAGCCGCGTCGACATCTTTGAGATGGACGAGGCCGATCCGCTCGGCATGGGTGTCGACGAGGGCCCGAGGGTCGCTGCCGCCGAGGGTGAGGTGGGCTGTGTCGAGCACCAGCTGCGTGGCGGTGTTCTCCAGCAGGAAACACGTCTCGGCGTCGTCCTGAATCAGCGCGCCGAAATGCGGGTGGAATGCATGGCTGAGCCCATGTGCCGTCGCGATCTTGTCGAGTTGCGAGAACGCCTCGACCATCTGGTTCCACTGCTGGGCAGAGAGCGGCGGCCGCTGCCAGTCGTCGTGATCGCTGATGGGGCAGCTGATGAACCAGGCAGCGCCGGCCTCGGCCATCTGTGCTGCGATCGCTTCCGCCCGATCCATCTCGACGCGAAGTCGTTCAGGGTCGTGCACAACGAGTGCGACGAACCCGCCGAGCAGCGAGAGCCCGTACCGGTCCAGCGTCGACGCGAGGGCGCTGCCGCCCGTCGGCAGGAATCCGAACGGACCCATTTCTGTGCGGGCGAAGCCGAAAGCCTCCATGTCGGAGAGCACTTCGTGGACAGTGAGCTGGTGACCCCACTGGGGCACCTCGCATACTCCCCACGTAATCGGCGCGGCGGCCAGCCGATCACGCAGTGACGTTCCCATCTTCATCTCCTTTGGAGTGCGATGAAAGAGTGCTCGCTGGGCTGATCCAAGTCAACCGTTCCACTCGACTCCACAGGCCGCGCGCTGAGATGCGCTCGCTGCGGAGGCGACACGGCCTGATCGCACATGCCCTAATCCAGACAGCGCTGCATGGTGCGGCCGTCGTCGACACGGCCTGTGAGGGGCTGCCTCCCGCCGGCGCCGATTCCTACGCCAGACAGCGCGGCATGGCGCCGCCGTTGTAGGCGACCATGTCCGTGATCGCCTGGGGGACGCCGGGAAACTCGTAGCCCTCAGGCGCGGCCTCGCGGTAGGCGACGTGGAGGTTGCCGGCGAGCCGCTCGGGGTCGGTGTAGCGGGCGTGGGCACCGAGGTCACTGGCCTGAGCCTGCTCCAGAGGCGAGCGTCCTGCGGCGATTCCTTCGGCCGCAGCGTCCTGCACGAATCGCAGGTATGAGCGCTGCTCGCCGAGTACTCGCGCGATGTCATCGCCGCCGAAGTGCGGGCCGTGGCCGGGCACGATGACGTCCGCCCCGTAGCTCTCGATGACATCGAGAGCGTCGAGTGTCCCCGACACCGATCCGAACAGCGCGAACGGCGTGCCTCCGTGGAAAATCAGGTCGCCGCAGAAGAGCACCCGGCAATCGGGCAGCCACGCCAGGATGTCGCCGTCGGTATGGGCAACGAAGCCCAAGTCAGACAGCTCGATGCGACGATCGCCGAGATGCAGCACTGTCGAGCCCTCGAAGGTCACGTCGGGGGCCCGGAACTGCAGGCTCCCCCAGTCAACGCCGGGAAAGACGGCGCTGTAGTCGGGGATGCCCGCCGCCACCATCACCTCACGGCACGCCGTATGGGAAACCACCGTGGCGTCGGCGAACAGGTAGTTGCCGTGTGTGTGATCGGCATGGTGGTGCGTGTTGACCAGGATCGTGACCGGGTTCGGCGTCACCGACGCGATCGCGTCGATGTAGGCACGCGTGCGTCGCTCGGTGGAGGTCGCGTCGATCGAGATGACGCTGTCGGTTCCGACGACGAAACCCATGTTGTTGATGAACCATGTGCCGTCGGGCTGCACGTAGCTGTACACGCCCGGTGCCACCTCGCTGAGCTGTGCCGCCTCGACGGCTGCGTGTGGTGCATGTCCCGACATGTACGCCCCCTGAGTCCCTCGAACAGGCTCCGCTACTACGGCGAAGCGTAGAACCCGTCGCCTACGCTGGGGGGCGCTTCAAACCGCGCCCGCGGGGACTCAAGGGAGCCACCATGAGCACGACTGCTGACATTGACAGTTCTTCGCCAGAGCGGGATTTCGACGTCTACAGCGACGAGTACATCCAAGGTGCCGCCGATGTCTGGGACGAACTGCGGCCGGAGTGCCCTGTCGCACACAGCAGCCACAATGGCGGACACTGGATGCCCACCACCTGGGACGACATCGCAGCAGTCGCCTACGACACCGAGAACTTCAGCTCCCGCGACATCGCCGTGGCGCCGACACCCGAAGGCGTCGGGCTGCTGACCGCCCCGCCGATCACCTCGGACCCGCCGTTCCACACCGACGCCCGTCGCCTGCTGCTTCCGTTCTTCGGGCCCACGGCCGTCGACGAGATGGTCGAGGTCACGCGCAGCATCGCCCGTGAGCGCCTCGATGCCATCGCAGCCGAGACCGGTGCGGATCGGGGCGATTCCGGGATCACCGACGCAGCCGACACCTATTCCAAGCACATCCCGGTCCGGGTGATCGCCCGCATCTTGGGGCTCCCGGAGTCCGACGAGCCGAAGTTCACGCGCTGGGCGGTCGACGTGCTGCAGTCCAAGGGCGACGAGTTCGACCGGCGGGCAGACGCTACCCGTGAAGTGCTCCACTATTTCGGCGAGCTCACCGAGCAACGGCGCCAGGAACGGGCCGACGATCTGCCCTCCAAGCTGCTCGACATGCGGCTGCCCAACGGCGACCCGCTGGCCAACCATCACATCACCGGCGCCAGCTTCCTGCTGCTGCTCGCGGGCATCGACACCACGTGGAGCTCGATCTCGGCCAGCTTGATGCACTTGGCCATGAACCCTGCGGACCGTGAGCGGCTCGTCGCCGAGCCCGAGCTCATTCCCACTGCTATCGAGGAGTTCTTGCGGGCCTATGCACCGGTCACGATGGCCCGGGTCACCGCCACCGACGATGCCGAGATCGGCGGCTGCCCGGTTGCCCACGGAGACAAGGTGCTGCTGCCTTTCGGCGCCGGCAACCGCGACCCTGCGAAGTTCGACCGTCCCGACGAGGTCATCATCGACCGTGCCGAGAATCGCCACTTCGCGTTCGGCTTGGGCATCCACCGGTGCCTGGGCTCGAACCTGGCCCGCATGGAACTGAAGGTCGCCATCGAGGAGTGGTTGGCCCGGTTCCCGAACTTCGAGCTGGCGACCAACGTCGGCCGCGGCGGCGTGGAATGGGGCGGCGTGCAGGTGCGGGGCCCCCGCAACCTGCAGATCCGCGTCGGCATCTGAGCCAGCGGCAAACGGCGCCGCCGTACGGCGCGTCACGCGAGGCGGCGATCTGCGTCGCCTTGCGTCACTCGCGTCCGAAGCGAGTCATCGAGCCGGGCGCAGCTTCTGCGCTCAGTCGGCGAACAGCCGACTGAGCGGGTACGCGAACCCAGAAAGCACTGGCGTTCCGTCGAGGCTGTCTACCTCAGTCAGCGTCTCGACTGCCTCGGCACCGGCACGGTGAACCTCGACAGTGCGCGACGCCGGGGACACCACCCACACCAGCACGACTCCGAAGCTCAGCCACATCCGCGCCTTGTCGTGCACCTCGGAGCGACGGTCCGATCGCGAGACCACCTCCACCACCAACTCCGGGACGGTCTCGGCGTAGCGATCGGTCACGCGGCCCTTCGGCAACCGGTCATAGGAGATGTAGGCAGCGTCGGGGGCGCGCACCGTGTCAGGGCCACGTTCGAGCAGCACCCCGAACTCGCCGAGAACGACGCCGAGGTCATGTGACTCAACGAAGTTGCCGACGTGAATGCCGAGCCGCATCGCAAGCTGGCCGTGCCTCAGTCCGGGTTGCGACATCTCGCAGAACACTCCCCGTATCAGCTCACCTCGCAGGCCCTCGCCGAGGCGCATGAACTCATCAGCCGTGAGCAACGTAGTTGGGGAGGATTGAACGACTGTCGTCATTTTATTTCATTGACTTTCAATGGTTCGGAGAACAGACGTGCCTTGCGAGCACGTTGGCGGCGGCGGACGGCGTGCTGCCCCGGCATTCTCGCACCATTGCATGCCGCCGAGAAACCGGATTCTCGACGAACGACGCTGGGGGCCTCGCACCGCCGCCGAGCGCGCCGCGGGATATGTGTGTCGCCGCGGCAACTTCGACCTGAGGCCGAACTCGGCGAGGCGTTGCTGCCAAAGCGTTCGGCGACGCCAGACACCGGCCTGCTGCGCAGGGAGATGCCGGCCGACTTGATCCGCTCAGTCGGCGAACAAGCGGCTGAGCGGGCAGCTGAAGCCGGGCAGCACGTCGGCACCGTCAAGCACATCTGTTTCGTTCAGCGTCTCGATCGGGTCGGTGCCGACGCGGTGAACCTCAACCGTGCGTGAGGCCGGGAACACCACCCAGACCAACTGCGCTCCGAAGCCCAGCCACATGCGCGCCTTGTCGTGGACAGCGGCATGCCGGTCGGACGGAGAGACAACCTCCACCACCAGCTCGGGGACTTCCTGGGCATAGCGATGTGTGACACTGCCCGCTGGTGAACGCGCGTATGAGGTGAACGCGACATCGGGAGCGCGTACCGTGTCAGGGTCCCGCTCGAGCTGCACACCCGACTCACCCACCACGGTGCCCGCACGCTCGGCCAGTGCATAAGCGACCAGCTCATGGGTCACCAACGCGGCGATCCGCCCGTGCTCCCTTCCTGGTGGCGCCATCTCGCAGAACACTCCCCGAATGAGTTCGCCGCGCTTCTCGTCGCCGAGCAGCAGCAGATCGGCGGCGGTCAGCAACGTAGTCGGAGAGGATTGAATCGCTGTTGTCATATTATTTTGAGCACTTTCATGATTTCAGGCACCACATGTGCCCTGCGAGTGCCACCGCGAAAGCGGACGGAGCACTGGCTCAGCATTCTCTCACCCCGCTCGGCCTCCGGCGAAACCGATTCTCGACGAACAGCCTGCACGTTGACCGCGGGCTCACTCGCCCAGCGCGTCCGACAGTTCCTCGGGCGTCATCATCACGTCGCGGGCCTTGGAGCCCTGCGAGGGGCCCACGACACCACGCTGCTCGAGCAGATCCATGAGCCGTCCGGCACGGGCGAAACCCACTTTCAGCTTGCGCTGCAGCATCGACGTCGAGCCGAGCTGGGTCTCGACCACGATCGCCATCGCCTGGCGCAGCAGCTCGTCGTCGTCGGCATCGCCTGTGGTGCCGCCCGGCAGGGTGCTGGCGCCATCAGAATCGGCAGTGCCCTCCACACCCTCGACATAGCTGACCTCTGGCGCCTGGCGGCGCCAGTGAGCCACCACGTGAGAAATCTCCGACTCGCTCACCCAGCTGCCCTGGATGCGGCGCGGGATGCTGGAGTTCGCCGACAGCAGCAACATGTCGCCTTGGCCGACCAGCCGCTCAGCGCCAGGCTGATCCAAGATCACCCGGCTGTCGGCCAGGCTCGACACTGCGAATGCCAGCCGGCTCGGAATATTGGCTTTGATCACGCCGGTGATGACGTTCACGCTCGGGCGCTGGGTCGCCACGACGAGGTGCACGCCGACCGCTCGGGCCATCTGCGCCAAGCGGGTGATGGACTCTTCGACATCGCGGGCCGCTACCATCATCAGGTCGTTCAGCTCGTCGACGACCACCACGATGAACGGCATCTGCTCATAGGGCTGATCGTTCCCGAGCAGCTCGCTCTCTTCGCTGTGCAGCGCTCCGTCGAGCACGGCGGCGTTGTAGCCGGTGACGTCGCGGAACCCGGCCTCGGACAGCACGTCGTAACGGCGCTCCATCTCCTTGACAGCCCACGCCAACGCATTGGCGGCCTTGCGCGGCTCGGTCACCACAGCAGTCAGCAGGTGCGGCAGCCTGTCGTACTGGCCGAGCTCCACCCGCTTGGGATCGACGAGGATCATGCGCACCTGTTCGGGCGTGGAACGCATGAGCAGCGACGTGATGATCGAGTTGATGCACGACGACTTGCCTGCGCCGGTAGCGCCGGCGATCAGCACATGGGGCATCGTGGCCAGGTTGAGCATGACCTCACGACCCGAGATGTCCTTGCCCATGGCGACTTCGAGCGGATGGGTGGCCTCGGCTGCCGCCTTGGCAGACAGGATGTCACCGAGCGCCACGAGGTGACGGTCGGAGTTGGGGACCTCGATGCCGATCGCCGATCGACCGGGGATCGGCGCGAGGATGCGCACATCGGCAGCCGCCATGGCATACGCGATGTCTTTGTGCAAGGCGGTGACACGAGACACCTTCACGCCCGGGCCCAGCTTCAGCTCGTAACGGGTGACCGTCGGGCCTGGCTCCCATCCGGTCACCTGCGTTTCCACGCCATGGCTCGCGAGCGCAGCCACCAAGGCCTCGGCACCTGCTGAGAGCATTGCCTTGTCGAACTGCTGGGCGCCGCTTCGCTTGAGCACAGTCTTTTTCGGCAGCTTCCAGCGGGGCCGCTGACTGCCGCTCGGGGCGCCCTTTGCAGCGGCGAGTGCCGTCGGCACCGGTGTCGGGACGCCATCGTCGGCCCGAGGCGCCACGAACTGCGGCGGCGACGGCTCGAAGACTGCTTCGTCGGAGACCGTCTCGCTGGAAGCAGTTGCATACGGGTCTGGGTCGGCCGGATCCAGACCTGGGATCGCTGCTCCCGCTTCGGCCGCCATCTCGGCGTCGTGAGAGTCGAGGTCGTACTGCTCTTCGCCGAACGAGGGCGGCTCCGGGTCCTCACCGACGCGCTGCAAGCTGCGGGCACCCTTCGACAGCGAGCCGCTCAGCACTCGTCCCAACGCAACCAGCCCGGTCCACATCCATCGCAAGATCTGCCCGAGACCGATGTTGGCCACGATCATCACGGCGAACAGCATCACCAGCAGCAGGACTGCCCACGTCGCCGGATCGTCGATGAGACGACGCAATGGCTCTGCGACGGCAGCGCCCAGCACTCCCCCGCTGCTTCGCAGGTCTTCCAACGACCCGAATCCGTCGGCGGAGCCCGACAGGTGCGCGGCCGCGGCGAATGCGATCGTGAGCAGGCTCAGCCCGAAAGCGGCACGGCCGCTGCGCTCCGAGGCGGTCATGCGGGCGAGCGCAACGCCGATCCAGACCAGCAGGATCGGCACCACAAAGCGGAACACCCCGACGAGCACCGCGAGCGCGCTCTCCAGGATGCGTCCCACGACGCCCGCCCGGTCGCCCAGCAGGCCCAATGCGCAGATCACGGCAAGTGCGAACAGCGACAGCGCCACGATCTCGCGCGATCGCCCGCTCAGTGCATTGCGAACCACGCGGGCAAACCCACTGCGAGCGTCGTTCGGCGTCGACGACTTCGACGCTTCGGTTGAGCCATTGGCTTCGGCAGCGCTGCGCGCACTCACCTCAGCGAGAGTACCGAGGCGGCGCAGTGTCTTCGGAGACCCAGTGAGTCCGTCGCTCAGCTGACTTCAGGGTCAGCCTCGCTGCGTAGCGTGCTGGCAGATTCGTCCTCGTGCTCAAGGCGGGCTCGCTCGGCAGTGGATGCCCGGTGCTGATTGCGGGCTGTCTGGATCGCAACCAGCACGAACATCACGATGGTGAACGGAATCGAATAGCGATTGATGAAATCGATGACCGAGCCAAGCGGCCCCGAGAACAGATCGGCGACCCACCACACCAGCGCCAAACGGGTGACCGTACCGGCCAAGTTCACCACCACGAACGGCAGCTGGCGCATCCGCGCGATTCCAGACAGCAAGCACATCGGATAGCCAGGAATGGCGAACAGCAGCAACCACCCCACACGGGGAAACCAGCGCTCGAGCCAGTCCATGGTCCGGATGATGCGGTTGCGGGGTCCCAGTTCGGCCGCCAGGTAGGCCTTGGCGTTGGGGCCGTAGTCATAGCCGAGCCGGTACAGGAACGGATCGGTGATGAACAGCCGGATCACGCCGATGGTCATGAATGCCCACAACGGGGCTTGGTGGGCCACGCCGAGCAGGATCGGGTCGGTCGCGTTGAGCGACAGCAACGCCAGCGGCGCGCGTGCGATGAGGGCTGCGAAGAAGATCTGCCCGGCGTAGGCCGCCAAGGCAAAGCCCACCGGCACCGCAGCCAGCAACTGCATCCTGCGACGGTCTGCGTCAGTGATCGCTAGGCCCGACGATGCCGGGTCGGCCTCGACAGCATCGGCCGTCGTTGATTCGTCCCGGCCGTCGTCAACCACCTCCGCCGAGGCTACGCACGCAAACGCTTGAGAAGAACTCAGTGCACAGCAAGTGCATCGGTTCAACGACCATCTGTCGGCTGATGGAGCTCGCGGCACGAAATGCGGCCCGGAACGTTCCTCACATGGGACATTCGACACCGGCACGATTCGATGCTCGGCTTGCGTTTCCCATCGCTAGTCCTCGGCTATCGCTTGGCTCGGTTACGAAACTGATATCGCGGTGGGGGTCTCGTCCACCGTGATCAGGCTGCGGGTTGTGCCCCTCGTGGCGTGGTCTCGGGTAGCGACTGCTGCAACGGGCGGTGCTTGGGTTTGCGTGAGGGTGCCGGGTTCGGTGGATGTGTGGTGCCTGGGGGGATGAGCCGAAAGCGTCTGTCCCGGATGGTGACCTGCCAGTTGTGGTCGTGGATGCGGTCGTGGCAGGACCAGCAGACGAGCACGAGGTTGTCGACGCGTGTCTTGCCGCCGCGTTTCCAGGGGAGGATGTGGTGGGCTTCGCAGTCGTCCGGCGGTGCTCCGCAGCCGATGCACGCTCCGTCGCGTGCGATGAGAGCGCGGCGTTGTCCTGCGGTAGGCGCCCGGCTGGCCGTCGTCTCGTACAGCGGGGTGAGTTTGTCGCCGAAGATCTCGATCCACACGTCGGAGTTGCAGGCGAGCCGCTCAACGGTGCTGGGCGGGACCGGGCCGATGCCGCAGATCTCGGCGACACACCAACAGATCTCGGCGATGCCGCTGCGCTGATCGGCACAAGCACCGAGGTCGGCGCGTACGATGATCTCCGCTGCGGGCGGTCTGCGCAAAGCCGTCGGCGGCGCTTCCGATCCAGTCGTAGCGGATTGCGGTGCAACCCCGGCTGGAGAGTGCGATGCGTCTGTGACGGTGGTGAGGAGCGCGTCGAGTGCGTCAGCCGTGCGCTGGTCAGTGGTACGCGCAGCAGTGTCGGCGGCTGCGGACCCCGCGTCGGCTTCGTGTAGGTGTTGGTGCTGGACCTGCCTGCGCCGGTCGGTTTGGCGGAGTTGCTCGGCGTGGCGGCGCAGCCGATTCTGGATGCGCGCACCCATCTCAGCATCGAACGAACCGCGCATCTGCACAGAGCCGTCGTCGCCGTTCCAGAACCGCACACTGCGATTGCGTCGGTTGCGGCGATGCTGCGCTGCCAGATCAGCAGTGTCTTGGTGCTGGGCCTCCCAGCGCTGCGCAGCGTGGGCGAACTCGTCAGCAGGCAGCGACTTGGCGAGCGCTATCAGCTCAGGATCGCCCTGCACCGCGTCGGGGCTGGTGCGACGAGCCGCTTGTACGAGCTTTGCGGCGTTCGCGAGGCTGATCTGTCCCTCTGCGACGGCATCGTGCGCGTCAGGAATCGAGGTCAACTCGGCGTCAATACGCACATTGCGCGCCGCCTCCGAACGCGACAGGCCGCTGTGCTCGCGCAGTAGACCAGCACCGCCATCGCCGTGGCGTTCACGTTGCGCAATCAGCGCGGCCGCCTTGGTCTCGAGCAACTCCACACGGATTCGCAGCCGTTTCGCAAGCCCGAGTGTGCGGCGCAGTTCCTCGGTGGAAGTCTGCTCGACACCATCGAGCGCAGCACCGAGGTCTTCAAGAACTTGCTCCAAACACGAGAACATACGTTCATTCTAACGAACGAACGTCGGACAGCGACATTCTCAGACCCGAATTTGGCGCCTTGGGACGGTTTTTGGTGGGTGTCAGGCCTGTGACCTGCGGTTTTGTGTTCTGCGGGGGTGTTTCGTGACGAAAATGTAGGGGCGACATATTGTCGTCTGTGACGCTGTTTGCGCGCTATGGTGTGGACATGTTCGTGAAGACGACCAGACGTCGCAGGGGCGACAAGACGTACGAGTACCTGTCGTTGGTGGAGTCGGTGCGCGACGGCGCGAAGACCCGTCATCGCACGCTGCTGCGCTTGGGCGAGGTCACCGCTTTGCGCCGCTCGGGCCGGCTGGACCGCATCGTCGCGGCGCTGGTGAAGCACCTGGACACCGAACGCGTCGACGCGGGATCGCTGGAAGCCGACGCGGCGCCGGCGGCGGGCGGCGTGGCTTGCGCGGCGGCTGTGTGGCAGCGTCTCGGGCTGGACGGCTGGTTCGCGGCCGCGGGCGCCGAGCGCGACGCCGGCCGATTGTCCGACGCGGTGTTCGCGATGGCCGCGAACCGTCTGGTCGCGCCGTGCTCCAAGCGCAGGCTGCCCGAGTGGGCCCGATCCGATGTGGTCATGCCCGAGAGCTGGCAGGCGCCGTCGCCGTGGCAGTACTACCGGGCCCTGGACGCAGTCGCCGATCTCAAAGAAGACACCGAGGAGTTCTTGTTCTCACGGCTGTGCGACCTGACCAGCATGGATCTGCGGTTCGTCTGCTACGACCTGACCTCGACGTATCTGGAGGGCGCGACCGCGCCTTCGGAGCGGTTCGAGTCCAAGGCGTTCGGCTATTCCCGTGACCGCCGTCCCGACCGGCCTCAGGTCGTGATCGGCTTGTTGTGCACCGGCGACGGAGTGCCGATCGCGCATCACGTGTTCGCCGGCAACACCGCCGATGCGTCCACCTTGCCCGACGTGCTCGCCGATCTCACCGCACGGTTCGCTGTGGGCCCGATCTGCGTGGTCGCGGACCGGGGCCTGATCTCCGCCGACAACGTCGCCGCGGTCGCAGAGGCCGGCTGCGATCACGTTTTGGCCACCCGCCTGCATCGCGACAAAGCCTGCCAAGAGGCCCTCGAGACCATCGACGACGACACCGAATGGGCCGACGTGCCCGGCTTGAGGTGCCGCGCTGCCGAAGCGATTCTCGCTGACGGCACCCGCGCGGTGATCGTGGAATCCGACGCCCGCATGCGACGCGACACCAAGCGCACCGCCGAGCTCGTCGCCCGCACCGAAACCGCGCTGCTCGCTCTCGAAGACAGGGTCAGAGCCGGCCGGCTCACCGATGCCGCGAAGATCGGACGCGCCGCTCAGCGCATCATCGGCCCAAGCGGCGTCGGGCGTCTGTTCGACCTCGAGATCAGCGACCGACGCTTCGTCTATCACTACGACGAAGACGCCCACGCCTACGAAAAGCTGCTCGCGGGCCGATACGTGCTCACCACCAGCCTCACCGCCCAGCAAGCCTCCGCCGAACGCGTGGTGGCCGCCTATCGGCAGCTCGCCGACGTCGAAGCCCGTTTCCGCACTCTCAAGGACTTCCTGCGGCTGCGCCCCATACGGCACTGGACCGAACAACGCGTCCGCGGCCACATCGCCGTGTGCGTCCACGCCGCCGTCGCCGAGACCCTCATCACACGCGACCTCCAAACCGCCGCAATCGAAGACCCCGACATAGCCGGCCAGCATCTCAGCGCCGCCCGCGCCTTGCGCGAGCTCGACCGCATCCGCGAAGTCCGCCTGCGCGCCGACAACCAACCCGTCACCGTCACCACCCGCCGAAGCCCGCTGCAGACAAAGATCCTCGCGGCCACCGACACCCCCACCCGCCACTGGGACAAAGCCCGCATCGGCTGACGCACCCCCCCTTCCGAGACGATGTAGTGGAAACACCGACCCGCCGCGCCCCCGCTGACCAGCACAAACACAAAACACGCGCCAAATTCGGGCCAGAGGTGTTCATTCGTTACAAATAGATGACAGATGATCTCCATCCATATCCATGTTCCAAATGCAGAGTCGCAAAATCGGCCTATACGGCGTTGTGCAGCAGTGCATCCGTTCCAACCCCAACAGGTCAGACTCGAGCACCACTGGGTCGGGCATTGCACGACGAGTCTCGTCGCCACAATCGACTCGTTAGGAAACTCCCGGGTCGAAGCTCCGTTCGGGACCGCCATCCGCGACGGAGCGCCAACCACGGTCAAACGTGAATTTCTGCGCCTTGCCCACCGGATCGTGGATTCGCACCAAGTGAGGGTCGTCGCCTCCCGCTCGCTCCACGACGTATAGCCAGTAAGCGTCACCGCTGTCTTGCGCGAGTTCGAATTGTGTTCTCGAAATCACCACAGGTCGATCATCGAGTGAGCCTGTCATCGCCTTGACCTCGCACCAATGGGTCGCAGCATCGATTGTGGACCCGCGATAAAGATCGAAGCCCGGGTTGTTGACCTCGGTCCGCTGCCAGTCCGGCTCATTATCCAGGATGAACTCAATTGCCAAGCGCTCCAAGTCCATTCGGCCAGCGTGCCCTAGCCCATCTGGGTCGACATCGCCCTCGTTGTCCGGGACGACGCTGACATAGGAATAGAACTGGCGAGGAGGAACGGTTTCGGGTGGTGGCCGCTCTGCCTGGATGCCGTAGGTGTCAGTCCCATCTTCGGATCCACCGCCATTCGACATCTCGCCGTCTGAGCTCATGGCTCTGCGCTCTCTTAATCTCTGCTGATCACTATCGGTCTCTTGCGTTTGCTCCATCTCCTCAGCGTCTTGGTTGATACCGAGACGCGCTCGTAGTTCAGCTTCGCTAGTCACGCCGAACTCTCGGAGCAGGTCCAATACCTCGGGTTCGATCCCGACCTCCCGAGCCAATAGCAGTAGCGCAGGCGGTTTGAATGAGATCCTCTGCTGGAGAAAGCTGTTCGGCCTCCAGTCGGTCCCCTCGAAGATGACCGCTCCTGGCGGCCGTAACTCGCCCGACGAATCCGCCACCCAAGACTGCTTGTTGAGCATTCGCACAAACACCGAATGGAATGACGCTCTCTTGTCTTGGCTGTGCCAACCCCAGATATAAGTGGCATCAAAAGCTCTCGCACCTCGCCGCTCGTGCAGGTCAATCAAAGCATCCCAAAGATCACTTGAGCGCTGACATCGCTCAGCAGGCTCAAGCGTAACGAGCATGTCCAGCAGCGCGTCCAACCCCCAAATCGACTTGTCCGCAGGCCTACCCCAGCTTATAGGCTCCAGACCATTATTTCTTCGTATCTCAGTTAGTTCATTGGCCGACAAGTCACAATCGACCTCGACGGTTCGCAGATTCCGTGACGCGCCTGCGCGCTCCAAGAGATTGCGAACTTCTTCTCCTCTTAGACAGGCGACATCATTATCCACAAATTGTACTTCAGCGATGCCTCGGAACAGCTTTCGAAGTCGATCCGTCGCCAAGTACAATTCAGCGGGTTTCGCCCACAACCCGAAGCTGCCTGTGCCGTCTATGGCCCTTACCCATGGTGTATGCCTAAGCGCCTCGAATAGTTTTTCCAGATGCGATATCGAATCCGCCTTGGCAGCGTCAAGCAGTGAGTTGACATCTGCCGAGTATTCAGTTTCGGAATACTCAACCCGTTCATCCGAGTACTTTGGAAGCACATTTTGGATCACATCGTCCACCGGATCGGGCTCCGCAAGACCGATCGATTCCAAGAACTCTCGTGCTTCTTCCGTCTGGCACACTGCAGTTCGCACAGTGGAGAAGCCGGTTTCCACTGGACCTGGAAGAAATGCCTGCGGTTCGTCATCAACCCATGGGGGCACATGCGAGCCATCGGCAAGCCGAACGATTGGCGTGGACCTCACTCGTCCGCGCAGCGCTCGCTGAGTGCCAAGGAATTGGTACAAGCTTGCAATCCAGTCATCGCTTTGCGCTTCCAGGAATGTCGTCGTCAGGCGCTGCAGGAGCGTTATCGGCGTGAACTCTCGAATCCCCAGTTCACGGTTCAAGAATTCATATAGTTGAGGCGTCCTGTTTTGGGAGATGGTCCTATCAAGCCAATGCAATTCTCCCGAGTGACCATCTAACTCGGCAAGTTGAGTAGGCAGTACCAATTCCCGCAGCTCCTCGGTACGCGCCAAGCGACTGTGTTGGCCGCTCGCGTACCCGCCGCCGACCGCTGGTAGCAATTCCTCGTTCATCAGGGCGCATTTCGTAGTCTCCAGCAGCGGATCAAACATTGTCTCCTCGAACCGATGGGACTGTATCGGGAGACAAGCGAGCGCGGTCACGTCCAACAGTTCTTTGTCCCGCAACCACTTCAGACTGTCGACAATAAGCACTCCAGTTTCTTCGATACACATCCGGTTCCACTCATCAGATTCCGGCACGTTGTCTCGACTGGGCGTCGTACGGTATGGTCCCTGGATCAGAAATCCGAGATACGTTGTTACAACGGTTGGGAAGAACACAACAAGAGGCGAACGCTTCACCGGTCGGATCGTGCTGCGACCTTCATCACTCTGTTCGGTCCACCACGCTACTTCTACGTTCCCACCCAACACCCCGCCCTCGGTGCGGACCGGTCGCGAGAACACCAACCATGAGTCGTCGATTTCTGCCTCTCCGGATTTCTGACCGATTATATTCACACGACGGACGTCTGATGCTTTCGGCACAGCGTCTCGCAAATAGAGGCCCGTCGGGACGCCGTCCACGCTCCAGCGGATTTCTTCTATCTCTTGGAGGAACAGCAACGAGGCCGTACCCAAGCCCGAGAGTGCATCCGCGATTTCATTCTTGCCGGCGTTGTCGCTCTCAAGAAACGGGATAATGATTACGGTTTCATCCTTTCCACGTTGCACAGGATCTACCGCCGCCGGTAACACGAAGCTCTCGATAGCAAACGCCTCCGTGCCCGAGTGGATCTCCGGCCGATCAGTGAACGCAAAAACGGATTTGAATCCGATCCCGAACCGTCCGATTTCCGTGAGATTCTTGGTACCTTCATCGATTCCGCACACTCCGCGTACATCGTCCTCATCGAAAGGTACTCCGAAGTGCGATACGCGCAGCCCGCGAGAGTCAAGATCGAACGAAACCCCTCGTGATCCATCCCAATTCGTCCGACGTCCGAGTGCATCTTCCGTATTCTGGAGCAACTCGTAGATGAAATGCGTACGGTCTCCATACCGATTAGCAAGCAATAGTGGTCCTATTCTGCCGATGTCCGTGCCATATCGTCGTTGGTTCTCTTGACGTATTGCGTCGTAGTCGCAAGTCATCGGTGGCACACTCCGTTCGCTGTTGCGCAGATCCTCGCCACACCTCGAGCTGCTGCGGCTACGAGGCAACAGACCTATAACTGGTCCCTTACTGGATTCTGCGGGCCGACGGTGAGGCGCGCAGAGTAGCCGCTGCCAACGAGGCCAGCTTGAGGGAGGGTACGACTGCCGGCTTGAGTCATTCGCCCGGTCGCCCCGTGGCCTCTAGCCTGCGGCGTCATGGACTCGACGATGATGGACGTGCCGCTCACCCTCGACCCGCTGTTCGAACGCGCTGAGTCGCTGTTTGCCGACAAGGAGATCGTCACGGCGACCGCTACCGGAATCGAACGCACCAACTACGGCCGCTGGGCGGAACGGACCCGGCTGCTGGGCGGAGCGCTCGACGACCTGGGCGTCTCCCCCGATGGGCGCGTAGCGACGTTTGCCTGGAACACCGACCGCCACCTCGAGCTGTACTTCGCAGCGCCGTGCTCGGGGCGGGTGCTGCACACGCTCAACATCCGGCTGTTCGCCGAGCAGGTCACCTACATCGCGAACCATGCCGAGGACGAGGTGATCTTCGTCGACCGGTCGCTGCTGGGGGCGCTGTGGCCGCTGGTCGACGAGATGACCACGGTGCGTCACGTGGTGGTCATGGACGACTCAGGCGACGGCGCTGGGTCGGACATTCCCGACGACCCGCGGATCATCGACTACGAGGAACTGCTGGCTGCGGCATCGCCTGCCGGATTCCGGGTGGCCGACGAACGCCAAGCAGCATCGATGTGCTACACGAGCGGCACCACCGGCGAGCCCAAGGGCGTCGTCTACAGCCACCGTTCGACCTACCTCCACACGCTCGCCGCGATGCTGGTCGACTCAGCCGGCGTGTGCGAGAGCGATGTGGTCATGCCGGTCGTGCCGATGTTCCACGCGAACTCCTGGGGGCTCAGCCACGCGGCCGTCGCAGCAGGGGCGAAGCTCGTCAACCCCGGCCCGAACCTGGCACCCAAGCCGTTGGCCGAGCTGATCGAGACCGAGCGGGTCACCCTCGCCGCTGGCGTGCCGACGATCTGGATGGGCGTGCTCGGCGAGCTCGAAGGGCGCGACACCTCGAGCCTGCGCGCCATCCCGTGCGGCGGCTCGGCGGTGCCCAAGGCGCTGTCGGAGGGGTACCGCGAGACAGTCGGGCTGCCCATCCTGCAGGCGTGGGGCATGACCGAGACGAGCCCGCTGTGCTCGATCGCACACGTCCGCTCGGGCCAGCAAGACCTCGACGACGACGCGAAAGCCGACCTGCGCACGACGGTGGGAACGATCCTGCCGACCGTGGAGTTCCGCATCTGCGAACCCGACACCACCAACGAGCTGCCGCACGACGGCGAGACCTCCGGCGAGCTGCAGGTGCGAGGCCCGTACGTGACCGGTTCGTACTACAACCGGCCCGACGCGGCCGATTCCTTCACCGACGACGGCTGGCTGCGCACCGGCGACGTGGCCACGTGCGACCCGAATGGCTACATCCGGCTTGTCGACCGCACCAAGGACCTCATCAAGTCCGGGGGCGAGTGGATCAGCTCCGCCGAGATCGAGAACGAGATCATGAGCCATCCCAAGGTGGCCGAGGCCGCGGTGGTAGCGGTGGCCTCCGAGCGCTGGATGGAACGCCCGATGGCGTGCGTGGTGCCTGTCGAGAGCGAGACGATCAGCCATGACGAGCTGATCGAATACCTCACCCCGCGGATGGCGAGGTGGTGGCTGCCCAGCGCAACCCGGATCATCGACGAGGTTCCCAAGACCTCGACGGGGAAGTTCTCCAAGAAGACCCTGCGCGACCGCTTCGCCGATCTCGTCGTGGAGTGAGCCGGGCGTGAGCGGCACCCCACACACGTCCGAGTCTGATGCGAGCGGTGCACACCGCTCCGAGTCTGATGCGAGCGGTGCACACCGCTCCGAGCCTGATGCGAGCGGCGCACACCGCTCCGAGCCGCGCCTGCTGGTTTGGCTGGCACTGCGGCTCAAGGGTCTGGGCGAGATCGATGATGTCGCGGCGATCCACGGACTCGAGCCCGACGACACCGAGTGGCTGCTGGCTGAATTGGATGCGGCAGGCCACTGCATGTTCCGCGAGGTCGGCGGGGTGCCGAAGTTCATCCTGACGCCCACTGGCCGGGACGACGGCGAGGCCGCATTGGCCGCCGAGCTCGACGAGGCGAACGCCCGCGATGCCGTGACGGCGGCCTACCGGGAGTTCCTGGCACTGAACCCCAAGATGCTGCAGCTGTGCACCGACTGGCAGGTCTGGCCCGCCGATCATCCGGCTGCGGCTGATGCCGGACCCGGCGACGGCGGGCGGCTCAACGACCACAGCGACCCCGACTACGACGCAGCGATCATCGAGCGGCTCGAAGTGCTGCACAGCGAACTGTCGGGAGTGCTCGAAGCGCTTTGCAGCGTGATGGCTCGCTACGACAACTATGCGCCACGCTTCGCCGAAGCCCTGAGCCGACTGCAGGCCGGTGATCTCGACTACCTCACCAAGCCGATGATCCCGAGCTACCACACGGTGTGGTTCGAGCTGCACGAAGACTTGCTGGCAACGCTGGGCATCAATCGGGCCGACGAGGGCAGCGTCTGACCTCATCGCTTCCAAGCGCCCGCAGCAAAATCAAGACCCTTGTCGCGGCGACTCAGCAGTAGTCTCGACCCCATGAGCGCTCGATTCGGACGGGTTGTTCCGGCGATGATCACGCCGTTCGCGGCAGACGGCTCGCTGGATGTGGACGCAAGCGTGGCATTGGCGCGCTGGCTCGTAGCCGAGGGCGCCGAAGGTCTTGTCATCACCGGCACCACCGGTGAGGCACCCACCATCACCGACGAGGAAGACTGGGAGCTCTGGCGCGCCGTCGCCGAGGCCGTCACGGTCCCGGTGGTGGCCGGCACCACCACCAACGACACAGCACATTCGGTGAGCCAGACTCGCAAGGCCGCCGAGCTGGGTGTCGACGGCATCCTGGCGGTGACCCCGTACTACAACCGCCCCTCCCAAGCTGGCATCGCGGGGCACTTCGCCGCTGTGGCCGAGTCCACCGACCTGCCGATCGTCATGTACGACATCCCGGTCCGCACGGGGCGCAAGATCGACACGCGGACGCTGCTGGAGCTGGCGCAGATTCCGAACATCGTGGCGGTGAAGGACGCGGCGGGGAACCCAGGCGAAACCGCCAAGGTCATCGCCGAGGCTCCGGCGGGCTTCGAGGTGTACAGCGGCGACGACAGCTTCACGTTGCCGCTGCTGGCCGTTGGCGCGGTGGGCGTGATCAGTGTCGCAGCACACTGGTCGATCCCCGAGCACGTCGCCATGTTCGATGCCTGGGAGGCTGGCGACGCCACCAAAGCGCGCGAGATCAACGCTGCCCTGCTCGAGAGCTACGACTTCGAGACCGGTGATGCGGCGCCCAATCCGGTGCCGACCAAGGCCATGCTGCGCACACTGGGCCTGCCGGTTGGCGAGCCCCGCCTGCCGATGGGCCCGACGCCCGACGGCTTGGAAGATCGCGCCCGCGAGGTCTACGCCCGACTGAAGCAGACTTGAGTCGGCGCACGCGGCGCCCTGCGGCGTCCAGCACTTCGACGCGGTCGGGCGCTCCGGCGGACGGCGCATCGAGACAGCCCGTCACCGTCACCTTCCTCGGCGGGCTCGGCGACGTCGGGCGTAACTGCACCGTCGTCGAGTCCGGCGGCAAGCTGCTGGTCATCGATTTCGGGGTCATGTTCCCCGACCCGGCGATCATGCCCGGTGTTCAGCAAGTGCTGCCCGACATGGGCTGGCTCAACTCGCGTGCCCGCGATGTCGTCGGGCTGGTCGTCACGCACGGCCACGAGGACCACCTCGGCGGCGTGCCCCACTTCCTGCGCAACATCGAGGTTCCGCTGTACGGCTCGGCGCTGTCCATGGCATTGGCCGAGCACAAGGTGACCGAGGCCCGCCTGACCGACCGCACGTCGTTTCATGTCATCGGCGACGGCGAGCGGCGAAAGATCGGCCCGTTCGACGTCGAAGCGCTGCCCATCACCCACTCAGTACCCCAGAGCCTGTGCATCGTGCTGCACACGCCAGCCGGCGCACTCGTGCACACGGGGGACTTCAAGATCGACGAGTCGCCGGTCGACGGCCGTCTCACCGACCTCGATCGGTTGCGAGCGCTGGGCACCGAAGGCATCGCCCTGCTGATGGCCGATTCGACCAATGCCGACCGTCCTGGACGCAGCGCGTCGGAGACCGAGATCGGCGCCACCCTCCGGCGGCTGTTCACGCAGCGCCCCGACCGCCGACTCATCGTGAGCTGCTTCGCCAGCCACCTGCACCGAGTCCAGCAGATTTGTGACGCCGTGATCGAGCAGGGCCGTGCCGTCGTGCCCGTCGGCCGCTCGATGGTGAACAACGTGCGCATCGCTCGCCAGCTCGGGGTGCTGGACGTTCCCGAGCGTTCCCTGTTCGGCGTCGAGCAGCTCGACCGCTTCGACCCGTCGGAAGTCTGCATCGTGTGCACCGGCAGCCAGGGCGAGCCCAATGCTGCGCTGTCACTGATCGCTCACGGCAATCACCCCGAGATCGGTGTCGGCCCCGACGACACGGTCGTGCTGTCGAGCCACCCGATCCCAGGCAACGAGCGCTCGGTCTTTCGCATGGTGTCCGGATTGGCTCGCCGAGGTGCCGAAGTGATTCACGACGGGCACGAGCTCGTGCACACGTCCGGCCATGCGCAGCGAGACGAGCTGCGTGAGCTGCACAAGGCGTGCCGCCCGCGCTGGTTCGTGCCGATCGAGGGCGAATTCCACATGCTGGCTCGCCACGCGCAGCTCGCCCGCGAGCTTGGGATGAAGGCCAAGCGGGTGCTGACTCTGACCGACGGAGCGCAGATCACGCTCAAGGGTCCCGAGCTGCAGGTCCGTGCCGGGGTGCCGGCGCCCTATCACTACGTAGACGGGACGCTCGACGACCCCGACGCCGAAGTCATCGCCGAGCGCTTGGCCCTCACAGCAGGCTTCGTGCACGTCACCGTCGTGCTCGACGGGCGGGGCCGTCTCGCGGCACCACCCGATATCGCCTCGCGAGGCTGGCTCGACGTGACGAAGCACGCTGACGTGGTCGAAGCCCTGTCCGACGAGATCGCACAGCGGGTCGAGCGAACCGTCAAGCCAGCGCGGAAGCGTCCCGACCCTGACGAAGTCGAGCGGATCGTCCGCCGCGCCACAGGCAGCTTCGTCGGCACCCGGACCCGACGCCGCCCCGCAATCTCAGCCACAGTGCTCTCACTCGCCTGACCAGTATGAACGGACGGCAGGCTGCCATTCATGCCGTAGCCATGCACCGGCTGAATCGTGACGATCGGCGGGACTCGATTCGCGACGCACTCGACGACCTTGACGCTGCGAAGGTGGCCGCGCACCTGCCCAAGAGCAACCGGCTGGGCCCAGCGGCAGCGGACGGCCTCGCTGAGCGCCGAGACAGCGCTTGACTCGCGCCGACGTACTTGCCCGTCAGTCGAGAAATCGGCTTCAGACATCCGGGCTGCTGTCACTACTATGGAGGTCGATGGATGCTTCGTCGCTAATAGTCACTCGAGCCGACGTACGGAGCGGGAAACCATGCTTCGTCGGTACGCGCATCACCGTATACGACGTCTTGGAATACTTGGCATCCGGCATGTCCAGCCAGGAAATCGTCGACGACTTCCCCGAGCTCACCGAGCAGCACATCCGGGCGACGCTTGAATTCGCCGCAATGCGCGAGCGCCGCCTCGTCGCGCCTGTGTGAGGCTTCTCTTCGATCAGAACCTCTCGCACCGGCTGGTTGCCTTGGTCGACTCAGCGTTCCCGGGCAGTCGTCATGTCGTCGACTACGGCTTGGACACCGCCACGGATCGAGAGATCTGGGATCACGCGGCCTCTCATGGCTACATGATCGTCTCGAAAGGCTCAGACTTTCGCCAGTTTGCATTCCTGCACGGTCCGCCGCCGAAGGCGATCTGGGTCCGGGCCGGCAACGCGTCGACTCGCGCCATCCTTGAGTTGTTGCTTCGGCATCGCGGGCTCATCGAGGAATTCGAGGGCGACGCCGAGGGTGCGCTGCTCGTGCTGCCATTCGACTGAGGGGTAGCGCGGCCCCGGGGTTGCTAGCCCTGATGCAGCAGGCGAGGGTCGAATTCCCCGACGGTGCCGCAGTCAAGGAATGCCGCTGTGCACTCGCGAGTCAGCGAGCGAAGCGCAGACCCCTCATCGATTTTGAATGTCCATCGGCCGTCGCCTGCTCCAGTGAGAGCCGATCCACTCCAGATCTCGTTGCCCTGGGCAAGCTCGGTTGCCGGATTGCCGAGTGCAATTGAGCTCAATGCCTCAAGAGATGCTTCGTCCAGGCGGCCGACCAAACGACCAAGCTGGAAGGTCCAAGCGACGCCTCGAAGGTCCGTTTGGACGACGGCGTCGTAAGGCGCCCCGGTCGTGCAACTCGGGACGACGCCGTCGACGCTCGTTGCGAGTTCCGGAGTGCTGTGGACCAGCACGACCTCCGCGAAATCTTCAGCCGGATCGACACCGACGACGAGGCACAGTCGCCGCGTTCCGGCTGCAGCCTCTCGGACTGGAGGCTCCACAATACGCAAGTCGCCTCTTGCGACCCGATGCGTAGCGCTATCGCGGCGCGAGCGCGCCACCTGAAATCCTTGGCTTCCGCGATAGGCCTCAGCCGCAGACTTGACGACGGCGGGGATTTCGGTCATGGCGTGCTGTCCTCCAGTCCATCGGGCTCATCGTTGAGCCGTGCCAGCTCTTCGAGGAGCACCCGCGTAGCTTCGCCGTGAAGCTCTTCCGGCAAATTCTGCAATGAGCTGGCGTTCGACAATCGCGAGGACCTCGGACTTGCGGTCGGCGATCCATGGCCGCGAACGGCCTGTGCGACGGGCCAGCTCTCCATCGGAGATGTCTTGGCTCTTGCCGAGCAGGACGACCCGGTGGATGTCGTCGAGCTGTGCGATGAGCTCGTCGATCAGGGTTGGCATGACGGCACGTTGGAACTCGATATCTGGCGTCGACTGGGAGCGGTAGTTGTCCTCGCCTTCGCGAAGGATCGTTGGCAGCCAGGCTGTCAACGCAACCTCAAGAATCCTGCGAAGCTCGGAGATGAGGATGCCCCCGAACTCGTTGAGTAACTCCACGAGAAGGAGGCGCAGGTTCTCGCCGTCGTAGACCTTCGACTCGCGTACGCCGCTCGGGTTGGATGGAATCCGGGGCACGTACCCAATGAGCGCCACAGCGCGCTGAACCTCTGCCTCCGTGAGGGCGCGAAGTTCGCGGTCGATGCTCCGGACCTGGATAAACCTGTCCGTGCCGAGCCGACGGGTCTCGATTGCGTCGCCTTGGAGCACCTCGCCGACTCGCATCAAGAGCCGGTCAACCACTGTTATGGACCGTCGGCGCGTCAATACTCTCCGGACTTGGAACGCAAGCAGGCGCGCCAGCGAGTCCTCGTCCGTGGCAAGGTCGAGGACGTACTCAAGCTGGTTCTCGACGAGCAGGCGCTGAAGGGTCACCTCTTAGGCAAGGTCGCGTAGCGACTCCTGCGACCACCCCTCGCCGTGGTTGAAGGTCACTGGTGGGTACCTGCGCGCCACCCGGCCACAGACAGCGAGAAGCAGCTCCCAAAACAGTGGCCCGATTCCGTCGCGGCGGCACTCTCGCCGGAGTTCGTCGAAACTCACAGTCGGAGGGCCCGTTGCATCTCGGCGCGAAGCGTTGACTCCGCCGGCTCATCACAGGAGTAGTTGTCGTCACTGAGAGACGAAACGGGAACGACGACGGGAAGGTGCAGTCGGTCCTGTTGGCACGGTGTCAATGCTGTCACGGACATCGACGACCCGAAGTCCCGAGACGGCCGCGACATCTCGAATCGCCTGCTGTATCGCGTCCCAACGGGTCGGGGCTTCGCGATCAAACTCCACGGTGCGGTGTCCGATGCTGGCGTCGGTGCAGCCCGCCAGGTAGAGCGCCTCGAGATTGGCGTCGTCAAGCAGGTCACGACCCTCGGTGACCAGCACAAAGTGGTGGACGGCACGGCATTCAGCCGAAAGTGACTGAGCCACGGCCCCTCAACGATTCGGTGGCACAGGTCATCTATGGCACCAACTAGAGCTGCAGGTAGGAATCGAGGCCGATCGTGACGCCGGGGTAGTCGGCAATTGCCTTGCAGGCCAGCAGCACGCCCGGCATGAACGACACTCGATCCATGCTGTCGTGGCGGATGGTGAGCGTCTCGCCCGCCGTGCCCAGCATCACCTGCTGGTGCGCCACGAGGCCTCGCAGCCGGACGGAGTGAACCGGAATGCCGCCGGGACCCTTGCCGCCCCGCGCGCCCGGCAGCACTTCGTCCTGGGTGGGATCTGGGGCCCAGTCGCCCGAGGCCGCCGCCATGGCACGCGCGGTCTGCATGGCAGTACCCGAGGGCGCATCGACTTTGTTGTCGTGGTGGAGCTCGATGATCTCAGCGGTCGGGAAGAACGGCGCGGCCAGCTCAGCAAACCGCATCATGAGCACCGCACCGATCGCAAAGTTGGGGGCGATGAGGCAGTTGCTCGCGGTGAACGCCTCCCGACACCGCTCATAGTCGTCGGGGTCGAGACCGCTGGTGCCGACCACCGCATGAACGCCATGCGCCGCACACCATGCCAAGTTCTCCCGCGCCGCAGCGGCAACTGTGAAGTCCACTGCGACATCGACCGCAGCCGGATCGACCTCTGCGGCAGACGCCACGATGTCGATGCTGTCGGTGACGTCGCGCTGGCCTGGAGCACCGGGGTCCACCCCGGCCGCGAGTTCCAAGCCTCCGTCGGCGTCGACCGCCTCGCAGACGGTGGCGCCCATGCGCCCGCCCGCACCGAAGACCAGCACCCTCACGGTCGCCACGCTAGTAGCGCCCGGAGGCCGAGCCGGGGCCCGGCAGCCCGCCAGCGCAGCGAACAAGACCGACGCGCATGGGTTCGTCGGCGAGTAGGCCCGCCGGTGGACGCTGCTGCTGCAAAGCGTTCGAGTCAGCCCGGCAGCAACGAGGCTGCCGGGCTGCGTTGGTCAACGCCGGCCGCGACGCCGGCCCGAACCCCGTCCGGACTGCTCGAGCTCGGGCCCGAGGTCGCCGTACACGCCCTTGGCGATCTGCTCAAAGTGCTGGCCGAACGACACGTCCTCCCGGACTGTGCCGCTGCGCGCCGGTGCGGCAGCGTCGTCGCCGTCATCCCTGCTGACAGCGGGTGCCTCACCCGACGTCCCCGCCGACGCGGCGACGGGTGCAGGCGTGCGAGACCGGCGTGTGCCGTTGCCGTTGCTTCCCCGGTCACGCCCGCGATCGCGATCACGGCCATCGGCGCGATCACGGTCACGCTGCGGCACGCGGACGTCGTCGCCGAATCCATCGTCGTCACCCTCGGTGCCTCCGACCTGAGTCGGATCAGCCGGCGTGAGGCTGATCTTGCCGTTGGGATCGATCTCCTCGACAATGACGCTGATCACGTCGCCCAGCTCAAGCACTTCTTCGACCGAATTCAGCCGGCGCTTGCCTCCCAGCTTGGAGATGTGCAGCAGCCCGTCGGTGCCGGGCAGCACGTTCACGAACGCGCCGAACTTGGTGATATTCACCACGCGACCCTCATAGGTGGCGCCCACATCGGGAGTCGGCGGGTTGACGATCAGCCGGATCTGCCGCTCGGCCTCCGACACGACCTCGCGATCGGTGGCACCGATGCTGACGGTGCCCACCGTGCCGTCGTCGTCCACGTTGATGTCGGCGCCGGTCTCTTCCTGGATGGAGTTGATGACCTTGCCCCGCGGGCCGATGACCTCGGCGATCTTGTCGATCGGGATCTCGAAGCTGGTGATCTTCGGCGCGGTCTCGCCGACGTCGGGCCTCGGCTCGGCGATCGCCGCACGCATGACCTCGAGGATCTGCAGGCGAGCCTGCCGTGCCTGGGCCAGCGCCTGGGTCAGCACCTCGGCGGGAATGCCCTCGATCTTGGTGTCGAGCTGGAGCGCGGTAATGGCGTCTTCGGTACCCGCAATCTTGAAGTCCATGTCTCCGAATGCGTCTTCGGCGCCCAGGATGTCAGTCAGCGTCACATACTTGCCGTCGGCGTACACGAGGCCCATGGCCACGCCGGCAACGTGATCCACAATCGGCACGCCGGCATCCATCAGCGACAGCGACGATGCGCACACCGACCCCATCGACGTGGACCCGTTGGACGTGAGCACGTCGGACACCAGCCTGATGGTGTACGGGAAGTCTTCCTTGGACGGTACGACCGGGAAGATCGCACGCTCAGCAAGTGCGCCGTGGCCGATCTCGCGCCGCTTGGGGCCACGCATGAAGCCCGCTTCGCCGGTGGAGAACGGCGGGAAGTTGTAGTGGTGCATGAACCGGCGCCGGTCCTGAGGATTCAGGGTGTCGACGATCTGCTCCATCCGGGACATTCCCAAGGTGGTGACGTTCAGCACCTGGGTCTCGCCGCGCTGGAACAGACCCGAGCCGTGAGCGGTGCGCCCGAGGTAGCCCGCGACCGACGAGAGCGGCCGAACCTCATCGGTTGACCGCCCGTCGATGCGGAACCCGTCCGCCACGATGCGCTCGCGCACGATCTCCTTCGACAGCGACCTGACCGCCTCACGGATCTGGTCCTTGGCGCCGTCGAGGTCTGCGAATTCTGCGGCAACTTCGTCAATCACGGCGATGCTGGTCACCGATTGTGCGGCCTCGCGCTCGGCCTTGTCGGCTATTGCCATCACTTCACGCATGCGATCACCGGCGACCTCGCGCACGCGATCGAGCACCTCATCGGAATAGTCCCTGGTGGAGATGTACTCCATTTGCTGGATCGGACCGGACTGCTCTTCGACCAGCCGGCGCAGCGACTTCTGCATCTCGATGATGTCGTCGATCCACTGCTTGGAGGCCTCGAGACCGTTAGCGAGCACGTCCTCGGTGACCTTTGGTGCGCCCTGCTCGTAGTACGAGAACGACTTCTCCGTGCCGCCGGCCTCGACCATCATCACGGCGATGTCGCCGCTGTCGAGCTGGCGACCGGCCACGACCATTTCGAACGTGGCGGCCTCGGACTCTTCATGGGTGGCGAACGGGATCCACTCGCCATCGGTGGAGTAGGCGATCCGCACGCCGCCGATCGGGCACTCGAACGGGATGCCGCTCAGCCACAGGGCCGCCGACGCTCCGTTCAACGCGACGATGTCGTATTGATTGACGTGGTCAGCGCCCAGGATCGTGCCCACGATGTGTGTGTCGTGGCGGTAGTCGCTGGGGAAATTGGGTCGCAGCGGGCGATCGATCAGCCGGCAGGTGAGGATCGCATCGTCGGATGCACGCCCCTCTCGCCGGAAGAACGAACCGGGAATCCGGCCCACCGCGTACATGCGCTCCTCGATGTCGACCGTGAGCGGGAAGAATGACGCGCCGTCGCGTGGACGGTTTGACGCAGTTGCGGTGACGAGCACTTGCGTGTCGCCGATGCGGGACGTGACCGCCCCGTTTGCGAGGCCGGCGAGCACGCCGGTCTCAAAGGTGATGGTCTTGTCGGTGCCCGCGATGGGACCGGTGACCGAAATGGCTTCAGCCATGTCTGCTCCTGTTGTGGTGGCGGGACTGCTTCAACGAGTTCCGGCCCGCCTGTTGGTTGATGATGATGAGGTCTCGTTTGGCCATGGGACGTGCGCCCCAGCAGGGCGCGTGAGGCGGCGACGAATTCATGGCGCACGCTGGGGTGCGCGGAATGACCGTTGTCGCCCAGGACCGTTTCAGCGCCGGAGGCCGAGCTTTGCGATCAAAGCTCGGTATCGCTCGACATCGTTGGCGCTCAGGTAATCGAGCAACCTGCGCCGGCGTCCGACGAGCTTCAACAGCCCTCGGCGGCTGTGGTGGTCCTTCTTATGGGTCTGGAGGTGTTCGGTGAGGTGCTCAATGCGGGCGCTCAATTGAGCGACCTGCACCTCGGGCGATCCGGTGTCGGCCTCCGAATGGCGATGTTCGTCGATCACCGAGGCCGCTGGACTTGATCTCTTGGCACTCATGCCGTTGCTGTATTCCCTGTCGTTGTGGCGCCGAGCAAATGCTGCGCTGTCGATTGCTGCGAGTACGCAGACTGCGTTTGCGAGGTTTGCTGCGACGTCTCGGCTGGGCGACCCAGCCGCGCTGTTCTGTCTCTTGTCAATCGTGCAGGCTACCAGCGGGACCGTCGGCGACCCCTCAGGCCACGGCTCCGCCTCTTAGGTATGCAGGCACTTCGCAGCGTCTTCGATGTCGCGGCGAAGCTGAACCTTCAGTTCGTCGATGCCATCGAAGCGTCGCTCGGGTCGCAGCCTGCGGACGAAGCGAACCTTGGCCGTCTCGTCATAGAGATCTCCGCGGAAGCCGATCAAGTGCGCTTCAATCAGCGAACGCTCGGCGAAGTCGTAGAACGTCGGGCGACGACCGATGTTGACGGCCGCCGGGTATTGGGCACCGTCAGGACGCACGTACCACGCGGCATATACGCCGTCGGCAGGAATCTGCAGGTCAGCGGTGGTGGGTAAGTTCGCGGTGGGCACCCCGATCTGGCGGCCACGGCGGTCGCCGAGCGTGACAACGCCGCGTACCTCGAACGGCCGTCCGAGCAGCCGGTGTGCCCGTTCCACGTCGCCTGCGCCAAGCGCTTCGCGGATCGACGTGGATGAGATGACTTCGCCGTCGCCGGTCATCTGCTTGACCAGTGGGAGGCCGACCACCTCATAACCGTGTTCGGCGCCGACCTGGCGCAGCGTGGAGATGTTGCCCCGGCGCCCCTTGCCGAAATGGAAGTCGGCACCGACCACGACAGCGCGTGCCGTGAGGCAGTTGACGAGGATCTCGAGGGCGAACTGTTCGGCAGGCACCGCTGCGCGGGCTTCGTCGAACGTGACGACCAAGGTGAAATCGACCCCGGTCTCGGCCAGCAGCTCCAATTTGTGGTCGAGATCGCACAACAGCAGCGGTGCGGATTCTGGCCGTACCACCGTGGCCGGGTGGCGGTCGAACGTCACGACCGCGGTCGCGCAGCCACGCTCGGCTGCCAGGCGATGCATCTCGGAGATCACGGTTCGATGCCCCCGGTGGACGCCGTCGTACTCACCCACGGTCACGACGCAGCCGTGCTCGAGCACCGGGCACCAATCCAAGTCGCGAATGACCTCCATGGGTGCAACGCTACTCACGACAGACTTCTGCGACTAGGTGCGCCCGCTGTGGAGGCGGCAGGGGACTCTGCTCCAGCGATCCGGCAGGTCGCAACGTCGCAGAGTCCCCTGCCGCCTCCACAGCTATGGCATCTG
Source organism: Candidatus Poriferisodalis sp. (assembly GCF_965208895.1). Taxonomy (GTDB): domain Bacteria; phylum Actinomycetota; class Acidimicrobiia; order Acidimicrobiales; family Poriferisodalaceae; genus Poriferisodalis. The sequence continues at coordinate 1,183,820 of NZ_OZ242363.1, forward strand.
TGCTTACTGGCTCGAGTCCGAAGACGGCAGGACCGTGGCGCGCAGGCGGCCGTCGATGCGTTCATGCACCGCCACGAGTCCCCCGGCGGCATCGAGTAGTGCCCAAGGGCCGCGGCCTTCGTAGCGACGAGCGGCCAGGTGAGCGCCTTGGCGGGCCTGAGCTGTCTCGTCGTCGGACAGATGGAGCTGAGACAGATCTCGCACCAGTTCACCGGGTGGGCGCAGCACAGCATCGTCGGGAGATTCGGCCTCCGACAGCGAGAACGTACCGCTGCGTGTGCGCCGCAGCGCCCGGATGTGTGCGCCTCCTCCCAGCGCACTTCCCAGATCGGCTCCGAGCGTTCTCACATAGGTGCCTGCCGAACAGTCGACCGAGGCCCGGTAGACCCGCGGATCCCTGGTGGCCGCCACCTCGAAGCCGAAGACCTCGATGACACGCGATTCGCGTTCCGCGGTCTGCCCGGAGCGGGCGATCTCGTGCAGGCGACGGCCTCCGACGCGAACCGCAGACACCATCGGCGGCAGCTGCGAGATGGTGCCGACGAAACCCTTCGCCACGCGGGCAACTTCACTCGGATCGAGATCCATGTTCCATGTCTCGATCGTCTCGCCGGCGGCATCGAGTGTGCTGGTCGCCACCCCGAACACGATCTCGCACTCGTAACTCTTGCGGCCTGCAGTGGCGAATCGCAGCAAGCGGGTCGCATTGCCGATGCCGACGACGAGGACGCCCGTCGCGGACGGGTCGAGCGTGCCCGCGTGGCCGATGCGTCGCTCCCCGAAGCGACGCCGAAGCATGGCCACCACGTCATGGGACGTGGGACCGGGCGGTTTGTCGACGATGACGGTGCCGTGGGTGGTCGCGGGGCGTCGTCGCGCCACGGCCGTCAGGACCCCTCGTCCCGCTCTGCGGCAGTGTCCAAACGCGGGTCTGAGGGCGGCGGTTCGGGCTGGGGGTCCGACAGTGCGGCCAGCAGGTCTTCGATTCGCTCGGCGTCGATCACTCCCCGGTCCCGGCGGAAGCGAAGCGCAGGCGTGCGCCTCAAGCTGGTCGCCGTGCCCAAGGCTCGTTGGAGACGGTGGTGGTGGGCTTCGAAGGCTGCAGCTGCGGTTTCATCGGATTCCTGATCGCGCACGTCGTAGTGCACGACCGCGACGCTCAGCTCACGATCGACATCCACCCCGGTGATCACGATGCCGTCGAACGCCTCGTCGAGCCGCTCCATCTCCGAGGCGACCACGCCGCGCACGAGCTGCGCGACGCGATCGGTCCGCTCGTAGGGGTGCGCGGCGGGCATCGAACGCCGCCGGCGGCGGGAGCGACGTGCCATCGGATATGTGCTCCGTCAGGCGACGCGGGCGATCTCGCGCTCGGTGTACGTCTCGATCACGTCGCCTTCTTTGAGGTCAGAGAAGTCACTGAGACCGATACCGCACTCCATGCCCGCAGACACCTCGGCAACGTCGTCCTGGAAGTGACGCAGGGATTTGATCGCTCCCTTCCAGATGATCGCGCCGTCACGCAGGAACCTGACTTTGGCGCCGCTGCGCACGTTCCCATGCTCGACGACACAGCCCGCAACCGGTCCGACGCCCGAGATGCGGAAGACCTGGCGCACCTGCGCCTCGCCCGCGACGATCTCCTCGAATTCCGGCTCGAGCAGGCCGACCATGGCGTTGCCCACGTCGGAGATGAGGTCATAGATGATCTCGTAGAGCCGGACCTCGACATCCTCGGTCTCGGCGGTCTGGCGCGCATTGCGGTCGGGGCGCACGTTGAAGCCGATGATCGTGGCTTCCGATGCGGCAGCGAGCTGCACATCGTTCTCATTGATGCCGCCGACGCCTCGGCTGACGAAGGCGAGCTTGACGTCGGGGCGTTCGAGCTTGCGCAGGCTGTCGGTGACGGCTTCGAGCGAGCCATGCACGTCGGCCTTGAGCACCAGGTTCAGGGTGGCTGTCTCGCCGGCCTGCACCTGCTTGAAGATGTCTTCGAGCCGCGCGCCGCCACCGCTTCCGCCCGCGGTGCCGGCGAGGCTGGCCTGGCGCTGCCAATGCTCGCGAGTCTCCGCCACCTTGCCTGCAGTCTTCTCATCGGGTGCCACGACGAACATGTCGCCTGAACGCGCCACCTCGCCGAGGCCGAGCACCTGCACAGGCATCGCTGGACCCGCCTCGCTGAGCGGGGCCCCTCGATCATCGGTCATCGCACGCACGCGGCCCCACGCCGCGCCGGCGACCATCGGCTCGCCGATGCGCAGGGTGCCTCGCTGCACCAACACCGTCGCGACCGGACCACGGCCGCGGTCGAGATGGGCTTCGAGCACGATGCCGACCGCCCGACCGCTCGCCGGGGAACTGAGCTCCTCGAGCTCCGCGACCAGCAGGATCTGATCCAGCAATTCGTCGATGCCGTCGCCTGTCATGGCCGACATGGGAACGGTGATCACGTCGCCGCCGTAGGACTCAGGAATGAGGCCCCGCTCTGCGAGCTGGGCCCGCACGCGGTCGGCATCGGCGCCGGGTCGGTCCATCTTGTTGATGGCGACGATGATCGGCACATCGGCTGCAAGTGCGTGGTCGATGGCTTCGGCAGTCTGGGGCATGACGCCGTCATCGGCCGCCACCACCAGCACGACGACATCGGTGGCTTGGGCCCCCCTGGCGCGCATCGCCGTGAAGGCCTCGTGACCAGGGGTGTCGATGAACGTGATCCGGTGATCCTTCCGCTTGGTCTGGTACGCGCCGATGTGCTGGGTGATGCCACCTGCCTCACCCTCGACGACGTTGGAGGATCGGATTCGGTCCAGCAGCAGCGTCTTGCCATGGTCGACGTGGCCCATGACGGTCACCACCGGCGGTCGGATCTGGGCGCCGTCGTCGGTCAGGTCGACCTCGAGCGCCCGCAGCAGCTCCTCTTCCTGCTCCGCGCCGGGCTCGGTGATGCGTACCTCGGCGTCGAGCTCAGCGGCGAAGAGCTCGATCATGTCGTCGCTGAGCGACTGGGTGGCAGTCACCATCTCACCCTGCTGCAGCAGGAACCGCACGATGTCGGCGGCTGAGCGATTCAGCCGAGCGGCGACTTCCTGTGCGGTCGACCCTCGCTCGACGACGATCTCGCCGTCGGGAACGGGTGCGTCCACCGGCGTGTAGGCGGTGAGCTGCTGGGGCTGCAGCTCCTCGCGCTGGCGACGGCGACGACGACGGGGGCGGCCTCGCGGACCGCCTCGTGGTGCGCCTCGCGGTCCTCCGGGACGGGCGCCGCCGGGAGGCCCGCCTGGGCGTCCGCCGGCAGGAGGAGCACCGGCGTGTGCGCGCCCGCCCCCAGGCGCCCCGCCGTGGGGGCGCTCACCGCCGCCCGCTGGACGGCGGAATCCACCAGGAGGACCGGAGCGATAGGGGGCGCCGCTGCGATTGGATGTGCGGGGAGGGCCCGGCGGCGGCGGAATCGGCTTGCCGGATCCGGAACGGGGCGGCACGGGCGGAGGCGGGATCGCCTTGCCATCGGCCGACTGCGGCGGCATCGGCAGACGGGGAGGCGGCGGCGGCAGCGCCGTGCCGGCGCCATCGTCGGACGCCGGCCGAGAAGGTGTCGGCGGTTCTTCGACTCGTGCTGCGGGCCGCCCCGCCGGTGGCAGGACCGGCCGCGCGGACTCCTGGCCGCTCGAAGTGACGAGACGCCGCGGCGGCGGCACCGTCGGCGGGGCACCCGCCGACGGCAATGTGCTCGGCGGCGGCGGGGTGCCTGGCGGCGGAACATCGGGCGGGCGCGGCGGGGCCGAGGGGGCTTGCGCCGCAGGTCGAGGGGCGGCTGGGGAGGGCGTCTCGGCATCGGGCGTGGGGCTCTGCGGGGCGGCCTGCGGGGTCGGCGCTGGTTCTCGAGGCGGTTTCGGCTCAGCCGGGGCCGGACGGGCGGGCCGGGTCGGCGGTCGGGATCGCTGCGCCTCAGCGGAGTTGTCCCGCGGTACCGCGCGCGATGTCGCCGCAGCGGACTTCGCAGGCGATTTGCTGGCCTTGCGGGCCTCTGGCTGCGGCTCGTCACGAATCAGTCCCTCGCGCTGGGCCTTGCGCCGGACGCGGTCAGCCTGCGCGTCCTCCATGCTGGACGAGTGCGTCTTCACACCGATGCCCAACGACTCGCATACGTCGAGCACCTCGGTGAGCGTCATGCCCAGCTCTTTGGAGAGCTCGTGAACGCGGACTTTTTTCGGCAAGCGGTCGGTCTTTCTGTCGGGAGAGCTGTCGAGAGTTGATGGGGCGCCCGGCGGGGCTCAGGGAATGAAACGGGGACGCGACGAGACGGGCCATCGGCCTCAAGGCGTCGTCGAGTCCGATGGAAGGGTACTGGGGTCGGTGCGGGCCTCTGCGGGCGTCTCGTCGGTGCCGTCGCTGGCCGTCTCGTCGCCGGAGGCCTGCGCAACCTCGGCGGGTGTCTCGTCGGCATCGTGCTGCTCGGTGACAGCTTCAGACCACTGGCCTGCGGTGATTGCCTCGCTGCCGTCCGCAGGCACCCAGGTCTGCTCGCCCGTCTCGGCGTCGGTGACCCACTCCCCTTCGGCCCACTCCTCTCCCGAGTAGCCGGCCTCCTCCTCGGCGATCTGCGTCTCGCTCTTGATGTCGATGCGCCAACCAGTCAGCCGGGCCGCCAAGCGCGCGTTCTGACCCTCGCGGCCGATGGCCAGCGACAGCTGATGGTCGGGCACGACGACTTCTGCGACGCCCTCTTCGGAGTGAAAGCGGACCTCCCGGACGCGAGCCGGCGACAGCGCTTTGGCCACGAAGTCATGCAGGTCGTCGGAGAACGGGACGATGTCGATCTTCTCGCCCCGCAGCTCGTTCACGACCTGTCGGACCCGGCTGCCGCGCGCACCCACGCACGCCCCGACCGGATCGATATTGGGATCATTCGACCAGACGGCGATCTTGGTGCGGTGGCCGGGCTCGCGCGCACACGCTTTCAATTCGACGACGCCGTCGGAGATCTCGGGAACCTCCAGCTTGAACAGCTCGCGGATCAGTCCTGGATGTGTGCGCGACACGACGATCTGCGGCCCCTTGGCGGTCTTGCGCACTTCGACGATGTACGCCTTGAGGCGGCTGTTCGGCTCGGGTCGCTCATAGGGCACTTGCTCGGACTGAGGGAGCAGCGCCTCGACGCGACCCAAGTCGAGCAGGGTGTAGCGAGCGTCGTTCTGCTGGATGATGCCCGTGACGATGTCGCCCTCGCGCCCGGCGTACTCGTCGTACTTCATGTCGCGCTCGACTTCGCGGATGCGCTGGTTGAGCACCTGACGGACGGTCTGGGCCACGATCCGCCCGAGGTCATGGGGGGTGTCGTCCCATTCCCGCAGGACATTGCCGAGCTCGTCGACCTCCTGCGCGTAGACCGTGATGTTGAACGACTCGTCGATTTCTACGTAGGCCTGCTCAGCGGCGCCCTCCCGGCGCTTGTAGGCCGATTCAAGGCCGTTCGCGACCGCCTCGAGCAGCACATCAACGGTCATGCCCTTCTCAATGGCGAGTGCCTGAAGCGCTTCCATGATCTCTCGGCTGTCGAGTGTTGCTGCGTCGCTCATCGTCGCTGCCCTTCTGTGGATGTCTGGCGTGGTGTCTGGCCTCGCTTGGCGTGTGGCGCCTTGCCCGCACCCTGACTGCGCCGCGGCTGTGAACCCCATTCGAATGTCGTGCGGGCCTTGGCGATGCCGTCGAACGGCACCGACAGCGTCTGGCCGATCCCCGGCTGGGCCCCGGAATGAACCGAGGGATCTGCGGACATCTCCTCGATGCGAATCGAGACAGCAGAACTGTCAGCGCCAAGAATCTCGCCGACGATGCGCTGGCGCAGCGGGCCGCTCGTGCGGATCACCACCCGCTCGCCGACAGCGCCTGAGAAGTGTTCCGGCCGGCGCAGGCTGCGCTCGAGTCCGGGACTGGACACTTCGAGCACGTAGCGCCCGTCAATCATGTCGGCCGCATCAAGTGCCGCGGACAGCTGTCGGCTCAGCTGACTGAGAGCATCGACGCCGATGGCATTTCCGCCTGCTGCGGAGGCCAGAACTACCAACGTTCCGCCTCTCCACTGCACGTCATAGAGAACACAGCCGGCGTTGGCCGCCACGGGACCGGTGAGCTTCGCAATCTCGGAGGGATGGGCGCTTTCGCAGGCGCGCGAGGCCGCAGCGGTGTGAGTCATCGCAACCTCCCTGTCCGCGTCGCCCCAGCTGGCCTCGGGGCTGTGCCTGCGGAATGAGCGCTTGCAATCGAACTGCAAGGGCGCGTGCGCAGAGCCACGACCAGCCGGAACTGTCCTGCGAGGCCGAGGCTACCAGCGCATGTGAATCGGACGCGCGCCGGCGCACCTGCTCGCCGTCAGCGTCGCCGGATGAGGGCGACGCGTTCAGCGGCGTGATTGACGTCGTCGCCCTGCTCGCTCACGAGCACGGCGCGGTCGGCTGCCGCTGCTGCGGCAGCGCCGTGCTCCGCCCTGGCGAGAGCAGCTTCAACACCGTCACCCGCGACAATCTCGGCCCATCTCACCAAGGCCGCGACCATCTCGTCCTCGGGCACCACGGACACGACTTGGCCCTTGACGAACAGATGACCGCGGGAACGGCCCGCAGCGATCCCCAGGTCGGCGCCGCGGGCCTCACCCGGTCCGTTCACCACGCAGCCCATCACCGCCACCTGCACGGGCAGGTCAAGCTTCTCAAAGGCCGTCTGGGCTTGTTGGGCCACCGAGATCACGTCCACCTCGGCGCGGCCGCACGACGGGCACGCAACGAGATCAGTGCCCGAACGCTCCCGCAGGCCCAATGCCTGCAGCAACTGCTGACCGGCCTGGGCCTCTTGGACCGGGTCGGCAGTCAGGCTGTAACGGATCGTGTCTCCGATGCCTTCATTGAGCAAGGTTGCGATTCCCGCGGTCGATTTCACCAGACCCGCAGGCGGGGGGCCGGCTTCCGTTACGCCGAGGTGCAGCGGGAAATCGACCTCGTCGGCGAGCATCCGGTAGGACTCCACCATCAGCGTCACATCGCTGGCCTTGACCGAGATCTTGACGTCGTCGAAACCCACCTCGGTGAAGTAGCCGAGTTCTCGTTTGGCCGATTCGACCAATGCGGTGGGGGTCATGCCATAGCGCGCCTCGATGTCGGGATCGAGGGAGCCGCCGTTGACGCCGATACGGATGGGGACACCACGATCCCGAGCCTCTGACGCCACGGCGCGTATCTGGTCGGGCTTGCGGATATTGCCTGGATTCAGCCGCAGGCAGGCCACTCCGGCATCGAGAGCTGCCAGCGCGAGCCGGTACTGAAAATGGACGTCGGCCACGAGGGGCACTGGCGAGCGGGGCACGATGTGCGCGAGCGCCTCGACGGCTGCGAGGTCGTTCGCCGTGCAGCGCACGATGTCGGCTCCGGCACCGGCCAATGCGTAAATCTGAGCAAGGGTGCCGTCGACGTCAGCGGTCTTGGTGGTGGTCATCGACTGCACCGAAACGGGTGCCCCCCCACCCACGGCGACCGAACCGACGAGCACCTGGCGCGAGGGCCGTCGGGCGTAGCTGGCGGGCGTGCTCATCGCAGTTCAGCTTCCTACAGCGTCCGCTGTTTCGTTCGCATCCTCGTCACAACACTCATCATCTCCCGCTCTTGTTCGCTGCGCTCACGGGCCGGCTCGGGCCACGGCTTCGCCATTCGGCTCAGCCTGCTACAGATCGATCGGATTGGCGATGTCGAGGTAAAGCAAGCCGACTGCGAGCAACACGAGCGCCGTCACCACGACGGCCACGACAGGCGCCAACGCCCGAGGATCGCTCAGGTAGCGGCCGCGTCCCCCGCGCTCGCGCCAGCGTTCATAGGTCGCGATCGCCACGTGGCCTCCGTCGAACGGCGGCACCGGCAACATGTTGAACACACCGAGGAAGACATTGACCATCGCGAACATCAGCACTCGCTCGGACCAGCCCCACGAGGCGTCCGACGCCAGGTCGACGATGCCGACGACTCCCAATGGCCGCATGCCGAGATTCTCATTCGCAGTCGGATCGCCCGGCGGTGACACGATTCGGTCGATCACATCGCCGAAGTTCACGAACAACGACCAGATGCCGCGCACCGAATCGACGATCGCTCCCGAGAGGTCGCCAAATCCCCGAGCGATCGCTGTGGGCAGGCCGGCGGTCTCATAGGTGATCGCCTGCCCGGCACGGACTCCCAGCAGACCGCGTCCTGTCTCGGGATCTGCGGCCAGCGTCGTCTCCAGATTCAGGAGCGCACCGTCTCGCTCGATCTCCAACAGCACCCGCTCGCCGGGCCGGGATTGCACCTCGGACACGAAGACATCCCAGTCTTCGGTGACGGTTCCGTTGACGCCCACGATGCGATCGCCCGCGGAGATGCCCGCGATGGCGGCGGGAAGTGTCACCCCATCTCGCTGACTCATCACTTCGGCGACCTGCCAACGGCCCTCCTCCAGGGCGGGCGCACCCAGCGCTGCATGCAACACCACATAGGCAACCAGCGCCATCACCAAATGCATGAGCGAACCCGCGCACACAACCAGCAGGCGGCGGGGATAGCTCTTGTTTCGGTACGCCCGATGATCATCGCCGGGCTCGACGGCATCGCTGCTGGACATGCCGATGACACGCACATACGCCCCGAGCGGCAGCACCCGCAATCCGTAGGCCGTTTCACCTCGCCGAAAGCTCCACAGCCGCGGGCCGAATCCCAAGAAGAAGTCGGTGACCTTCATCCCGACGGCGCGAGCAGCGGCGAAGTGGCCGAATTCGTGCATGAACAGCACGCCCGCAAGCACTGCCGCTGCACCGAAGGCGAACGGGTACCTCCAAGCCAGCAATGCGAGCACCACGAGTGCCGCAAGCCGGCCGACGGTGCGCGAACCCGCTCTGGGCGCCGGGGTGTGCTGCTCGTCGGCGTGACCCCTCATGGGCGGAGGCCGATCACTGCGCCAGCAACATGGCGGCGTCCCTGTTGATCGGCTGCGATGACCGCCTCCACGCTGTCCGCAGCTGCTCCATCGTGATGCTGCATCGCGTGGTCGATCACTCGCTCGATCTCGTGCCAACGCAGTCGGCCATCCAAGAATGCCTCTACAGCTTGCTCGTTGGCCCCGTTCAGCCACGCAGGCGCAGTGCCGCCCGCTCGGCCTGCGTCGTACGCCAAGCGCAGGCAACCGAAGGTCTCGGTGTCGGGCAATTCGAAATCAAGGGCGCCGATCGCCGACCAGTCCACGGCGCCGAACGGCGTCTTGATGCGCTCGGGGTATGCCAATGCGTAGCCGATCGGCAGCCGCATATCCGGCAGGGAGAGCTGCGCGACGGTGCTACCGTCGGCGAAAGTCACCATCGAGTGGATCACCGACTGCGGCTGGACAACCACCTCGATCTGGTCGTAGCCCACATCGAACAGCTCATGAGCTTCGATGACCTCGAGGCCCTTGTTCATGAGTGTCGACGAATCGACCGTGATCTTGGGCCCCATGGACCACGTCGGATGTGCCAAGGCGTCAGCGACGGTGACCTCGCGCAACTCGGCGCTGTTGCGGCCGCGGAAAGGTCCGCCGCTGCCGGTGAGAATCAACCGCTCGGGCGGCGCAGATTGTCCAGCAAGGCACTGGTGCAGGGCGCTGTGCTCGCTGTCAACCGGGATGAGCTCGGCGCCGGGCACGGTTCGGAGGGGCTGCACCAGCGGTCCCGCTGCGATGAGGCTCTCCTTGTTCGCCAGTGCGAGCCGGCGACCGGCCCGCAGTGCCGACAGCGTGACGCCCAAGCCGGCGAATCCCACGACACCGTTCACGACGACATCCGCGATGGCTGCGAGACCTGCGAATGCATCAGGGCCCGCGAGCACCTCTATGGCGCCGGGCAGCGCGGCCCTCAGCTGCGGCACGAGCTCCGGATCGCCGATGCCGACCGCTGCCGGTGCGAATTCAGCGGCCTGAGCGGCGAGTTCGCTGACCGAGCTGTTGGCGGCCAGCGCGATCGCCCGGAATCGGTCCGGCTCCGCGCGCATCACCTCCAGCGTTTGGGTGCCGATCGAACCCGTCGAACCGAGCACGGCGACGGTCGTCGCGCTCACGCGTCTAGCCGACGACGCAGGTGTTCCGGGCCGCATGAGGGCGCGTTCTCTCCCACGGAGAACTGACGCTCATGCGGCGGATCCCAAGACGACGGTGCCGGCGAAATACGCCGCCGGCAAGGCAAAGAGCAGCGCATCGAAGCGATCAAAGACGCCGCCGTGACCGGGCAGCAGGCTGCCCATGTCCTTGATGGCCACATCGCGCTTGACCATCGACTGCGTCAGGTCCCCGAGTGGCGCCGCGAACGCGACGGCGAGACTCAGCCAAAGCGCATCAAGCAGGCTTCCGGTCCACGGGAACACGCCAGGGAAGCGATTCAGCACGAGCGTGGTGATCACGACCGACAGCACGATGCCGCCGATGAGGCCTTCGTGGGTCTTATTGGGGCTGATCCGCGGCGCGAGGCGACTCTGGCCTGTCGTTCGGCCGATCACATACCCGCCGACGTCGTAGACGACTGTCCCGATCACCGCGCCGATCAGCATCGAGTCGCCGTTCGGCTCGCGCAGGATCAGCGCCGCAAACGATCCCAAGCCGCCGACCCACACCAAACCGAGCATCGTGATGGCCAAGTTCGCGGTGGGATGATCTCGCTCGACGCCGAGCAGGAACCAACAGAAGATGGTCACCGCAGAGACGGCCAGCACGATGGGATAGGCCTCGACACCACGCAGGTGCACTGCGACCGACAAGCCGCCGACTCCGACGAGGCCTGCCAGCGTCGCCGGCCGGTAGCCGAGCGGTCGAGCGGCCCGGTAGAACTCCGCCGCGGCCAGCACCAGCACGATGACGACCAGCGCAACGGTGGCAGCTTCGCCGATGCGGAGCGCGCCGAAGAACAGCGCGGCCAGCACCGCGCCTACCGCAATGGCGGCAGGCAGATTGCGGCCGCTGGGGCCTGCATCAGCGGCACCGTTGTGCAAAACCGTTCGGGCTTCGTCGCTCACTACTCCACGCTCCTCGTAGTCCTGGCTCCCCTCGCGCCAGTGCGACGCGGACGCGTCGAGCCGAGCCCATTGAGCGAAGCGGTCAGGTTCAGATGTCGGCGCGCCAGCCTCCGACGGTACTTCCGTCGGAGCTGCGGTCGCTGCAACCGGCACGGATGCGGCGGCAGCCTCAGCCGCTGGCACCTCCGCCATCTCGGTCGGCGTCGATGGCGTGCTCGCAGGAGCTGACGCGAGGTCCGCGCGCGGGATGGACGGCACCTCGTCAGGTGAGTCGAAGAGCGGTTCATAGCCGGCTTGCGCCCCGTCGTCGGCCGCTGCGGGAGCTTCGCCGGCCAGGCGTGGATCATCGGGCAGCTGCGGGAACAGGCGCGAACCCCCGCGACGCTCTCGCCCCGCGTCGCCGACATCCGGAGCGGGAGGCGAAGCCGGCTCTGCCTGTTCTGCGGTCGGCGAAGCGTCGTCGGTGTCGAAGTTCACCAAGGGTTGGGTGGAGCCCAATGGATCGCCCGTGGCCGCCGGATCACGGGGATCAGGGCCGGAGGGCTTCGGCGGATGCTCGCTGGTTTCGGACATCTACCTTCACACCTGCTCGGTCACACCTCGAGGAGTTCTTGCTCCTTGGCGTCCAACGCCCGATCAATGTCTCCGACGAACTTGGCGGTGTCGGCGTCGAGCTCCTGTTCGAAGCTTCGTTTCTGATCGGCGGAGATCTCCTTCTCCTTTTCGAGGGTATCGAGATCGTGGCGAGCACTGCGACGCAGGTTGCGCACCGCAACGCGCCCGTCTTCAGCCATCTGCTTCACCACTCGTACCAGATCTCTGCGCCGGTCCTCGGTCAGCGGGGGGAAGACCAGCCGCAGGACATGGCCATCGCTCGACGGGTTGATGCCGAGGTCGGACTCCATGACGGCTTTGGAAATGGCATCGAGCGCGACCCGATCGAACGGCTGGATCACCAGCATGCGTGCCTCGGGCACCGAGAATCCCGCCAGCTGCTGCAAAGGAACGGCTGCGCCGTAGTAGTCGACCTGGATCTTCTCGACCAGTGCCGGCGTTGCGCGGCCCGTGCGGACGGTGGCGAAGTTGCCACGGGCGTGTTCAACAGCGCTGCGCATCCGCTCGCGAGCATCCGAACAGATCTCGGCAGCGAATTCGCTCACCTGTCCAGCGTAGCGACGACCTGCCGGAAGTCGCCGTCACTCACAAGACATCGGGAGTGCAGCGGCGCTCAGCGCACAAGCGTGCCGAGCGCCTCGCCTTCGACGACACTGCGGAAATTGCCCCTGGTCATCAGATCGAAGACCACGATCGGCGTGGCGTTGTCCTTGCACACGGCGATCGCGGCCGAGTCCATCACCGCCAACTCCCGCGACAGCACTTCGAGAAACGTGACCTCGCTGAGGAGCTGAGCACTCGGATCCGTCTGCGGATCGGCCGTGTAGACGCCGTCGACACCGGAATGAGTGCCCTTGAGCACGACATCGGCGTCGACTTCCGCGGCGCGCAGCGCTGCTGCCGTGTCGGTCGTGAAGAACGGGTTGCCGGTGCCGGCCGCGAAGATCACCACGCGGCCCTTCTCAAGGTGACGCACGGCACGGCGCCGGATATACGGCTCTGCGATCTGCGCCATGCCGATGGCGGTCATCACCCGGGTGGGCACGTCGGAGCGTTCGAGCGCATCTTGGAGCGCGAGCGCATTGATGACGGTGGCGAGCATTCCCATGTGGTCAGACTGCGCGCGGTCCATGCCGCCGACCGAACCCGCCATGCCGCGCCAGATGTTGCCGCCCCCCACGACGACGGCGATGTCGACCTCCAGCGAAGTCCACACCTCGGCAATCTCCGAAGCCAGCGCATCGACGATCGAGGCGCTGACGTTGTGACCACCAGCCTCGGCGAGGGCCTCGCCCGACAGCTTCAGCACCACCCGCCTCCACTTCGGCGGGCCTTCCCAACGGCGGGCCCGCCGCGGGTCGGTGGACTCAGCCGCAGCCACGGCTGGGCTCAGCGGCCGATCTCGACTTGGGCGAAACGTGTCACGTTGGCCGACCCGAGGAGATCGGCAATCGTCCGCTTCTCGTCTTTCACGAACTTCTGCTCCATGAGCGTGTGCTCGCGCAGGTAGCCCGTGAGGCGGCCCTCGACGATCTTGGGCAGCGCCGCCTCCGGCTTGCCCTCATTGCGGCTGATGGCCTCGAAGGTGGCCCTCTCGCGATCAAGAACTCCCGTCGGCACATCGGAACGGCGGGTATAGGTGGGGCGATTGCTCGCGATGTGCAGCGCGACATCGTGCGCAAGCTCCGGAGTCCCCCCTTCGAGCTCCACGAGCACGGCATTGACGCCGCGGCCGTTCTGCTGGTGGACGTAGGCGTCGATGCACGAACCGCTGGGGGCCGCGAAGCGCTCGACCGTGCCGATCGCGATGTTCTCCTTGAGGGTGATCTTGAGATCGTCGATGACGCCCGCGGCGTCGGCAACGGCTGAGGGGCCGCTGGCGATCACGTCGCCGAGCAATGTGTCGGCCATCGAGAGGAATCCTTCGGACTTGGCGACGAAGTCTGTCTCGCAGCGCAACTCCACGATGGCGCCGACAGAACCGTCCCCGCTGCGGACCACGCGAGCCACGACGACACCGTCGCTGTTGTCGCGGTCGGATCGTGCCGCGGACTTGGCGATGCCGTTCTCTCGAAGCCATTGCGCCGCCGCAGCGGCATCTCCATCGCATCGCGTCAGCGCGTTCTTTGCATCCATCATTCCCGCACCCGTGGCGCGGCGCAGGGCCTGGACGTCCTTGGCGGTGAACGCTGCCATGTCAGGCGGCTCCTTGCGTCTCAGATGACGGACCGCCGTCTTCGGAGCCGTCGCCCTCGCCCCCAGGCGAGGCCGGCGCCGGCGACTCGGCGGCATCTTCGGGACTTGTGTCGCTGACCTCGGCGGACGCGCCTGGAGCGTCGCCAACGCGCATGTCGGGCACCGCAGCAGCCTCGGCGGCTTTGCGGGCCTGATCGGCGGCGATGCGGGCCTCTCGCTCCGCAGCCTCCGCCATGGCAGCTCGCTGCGCCTCGGCCTGCTGCGCGGCAATGCGGGCTGCTTCCTCGGGCGAGCGCTCACCGGCAGGGGTTACCGCCACGCCGCTGCGCTCGGCCATGTATCGACCTTCGAGGGCGGCATCGGCAATCACCCGGCACAGCAATTGGGTCGAGCGGATGGCGTCGTCGTTACCCGGAATGACGTAGGTGATCGGATCAGGATCGGAATTGGAGTCGGCCACCGCGACCACCGGCAGCTTCAGCCGCACCGCTTCCGCCACGGCGATGTGCTCTTTGGGGGTGTCGAGCACGAAGACGGCATCTGGCAGCTTGGCCATGTTCCGGATGCCGTTCAAGTTGCGCTGCAGCTTGATCAGCTCACGGGTGTGCAGCAGTGCCTCCTTCTTCGGCATGTTGTCGAAGTCGCCGGCGGACCGCATCCGCTCGAACTCGAGCATCTTGTCGACCCGTCCGCGAATGGTGCGGAAGTTGGTCAGCATCCCGCCCAGCCAGCGCTGGTTCACATAGGGCATGCCGCAGGCATTGGCGTGACGCTCGATCGGGTACTGCGCTTGGCGCTTGGTGCCGACGAAGAGAATCGTTCCGCCGCGAGCCACGGTGTCGCGCACATAGGCGTAGGCGTTCTCGAGGAGTTCGAGCGTTTGGCGAAGGTCGATGATGTAGATGCCGTTGCGCTCGCCCCACAGGAATCGCTCCATCTTCGGATTCCAGCGACGGGTCTGGTGGCCGAAATGAACGCCGGCGGCGAGCAGGTCGGACATGGTCACGACAGCAGACATGAATGCTCCTCCCCACGGTTCGAAAATCTGCACCGAGGACGACGCCGCTTGGGCAGCGGCGACCGTGGGGTCGCCTCGGCTGGTCAGCTCATGGATGTGGCGCTGCTGCACCGGCGAGACCGGGCCTTCGCAAGCCTGGGCTTGCCGCAGAATTGACCTCACAGCACTGCATT
Organism: Candidatus Poriferisodalis sp.; assembly: GCF_965208895.1. Lineage (GTDB taxonomy): Bacteria > Actinomycetota > Acidimicrobiia > Acidimicrobiales > Poriferisodalaceae > Poriferisodalis. Next base: position 1,198,873 of record NZ_OZ242363.1, read on the forward strand.
GCCAGCGCCGGAGTGTAACCAGCGCAGTTGCAGCCGATACACCGGTACCGGTGCGGCAACGAGCCGCACACGGCCGATCCGGGGGCGCTCGCCGATCATGGCGCCCCCGTCGAAGATCGGGGCCGGGTCGAGGTAGGTCTCCCCTCGGCGCACGCCGACGTGCAGCGTGTCACCGGCAGTGCCCAGCGGTTGTCCCTGATGCACCCGCTCGCCTCGACGCACGGCGATGGTCGCCACTCCGGAGTACGACACCCGAAGGCCGTCGGGATGGCTCACCGTGACGTGGAGCCTCCCCCCTACCTGCCCTGCAAAGCTCACGACTCCCGGTGCGGCCGCCCAGAACGATGCTCCGGGCTGCGTCGCGATCTCGAGGCCGCGATTGCCCGGTCCGTACCGATGCGCCGGCGGCCGGAAGGGATCGATGACCGTGCCCTGCACCGGCCAGATGTACGCGCCGGTCGGCCGGGCTGGCGTCGGCTCCGTCTGCGCTGACGCCGACGCGTCGTCCACAGCGAACACGGCGGCCGCTGCGACGAGTAACGCCCCAGCTAAGCGCGCGGGTGTGCAGACTCGTACACCTCTCTGAGACGCTCCCTGCTGACCCGCGTATAGATCTGCGTCGTTGCGAGCCGCTCGTGGCCCAGCAGCTCCTGCACCACGCGCAGGTCGGCGCCGCCGTCGAGCAGATGCGTGGCGTAGGTGTGCCGCAGGGCATGGGGATGGGTCGGCGTGACTGCGTGACGATCCAAGATCCGCTGCACGTCTCGGGTTCCGAGGCGCTTGCCGCGCAGGTTCACGAACAGCGCGGCGGGGTCGCGGCCGGCCCGGCCGCGCAGCCGCTGCGCATCGAACCCCTCGCTGCCGCCGTCCCGCCAAGCTGCGAGAAGTGCCACGCTCGGCTCGCTCAGCGGTACCCGACGATGCTTGCCGCCCTTGCCGATCACCTCGACATGCGCGCTGTGAGGCCGCACGCCGTCGCGATCGAGCCCGCAGAGCTCGGCCACTCGCAGTCCACTGCCGTAGAGCAGCTCCAGCACGAGGCGGTCGCGCATCTCGCTCGGGTTTTCGGGCACCGTGCCGTCGCCGAGCATCTCGCACATTTCCGCCGCACCGAGCACGCGTGGCAAGCGTCCTGAGCCGGCCGGAGCGGCGAGTCCGAGTGCCGGATCGACGTCGATGGCGCCGCAGCGCACCAGCCACCCGAAGTAACGGCGCAACGCAGACGCCTTGCGAGCCACCGAGCGACCAGACAGCCCGCGCACCGACAAGAACGAGACGTATCGCCGCAGCCGGCGCCGGTCGACGTCGCCCGGCGCGTCGATCCCCGCCCGAGCGGCCCACTCGGCGAATTGGCCCACGTCGGACCGATACGCACGCCTGGTGGCCTCCGATGCCGCCGTGAGCGACAGAACGAATTCGCCGACTCGCCACACCGGCGGCACCACAGCCACCACCGCCACGGTACCGGGCGGCCCCCACCGGTTCGCACACTCCGTCGCAGCAACAACGGGCGCTCATCGGGCCCGTTCCCACCATCCACCCGTCTCGCTCACCCAGCCCGACAGCTGCAGCCGTCCGAGTGCGGAGGCCAGTTCGCCGAGCGGGGCGCCGGATCGCAGCGCCAGTTCGTCGAGCGTGCGCGGCGCCGCAGTGAGTTCGTCGAGGATTTGGCGATCGAGCGGGTGGACGGGTGCAGCGGGGCCTGCCGCCACCGCCTGCGCACCGGCGGGCTCGCCCAGCGCCGTCAGGATGTCGTCGACATCGCAGACTGGCGCGCACCCCTCTGCCAAGAGCCGATTGGTGCCAGCCGATGCGGCGCTGGTGATCGCCCCCGGCACGGCCATGACCGGCCGGTCTCGCTCGGCTGCGGCATCGACGGTGTACATCGAGCCGCCCTGGGGACCCGACTCGACCACCACCAGTACTTCGCACAGCGCCGCCACAATCCGATTGCGGGCCGGAAACTGCCACGGTGCCGCGCGCCGGCCCAACGGATACTCGCTGAGCAACGTCCCGTGCTGAGCCACATCGCCCCACAGGGACCGGTTGGCGGCCGGGTACACCTGATCCAGCCCGCTGCCGACGACGCCGATCACCGGGCCGCCCTCCTCGAGTGCTGCGCGCTGGGCGATGCCGTCGATTCCGGTCGCCAACCCCGAGACCACCGCCACCCCTGCTGCGGCGAGGCCAGCACCGAGTTGGCGCGCCACCGTGCGCCCGTAGGCCGTACACCGTCGCGTGCCCACTACACCGACGCGCCGGACCGCCAGATCGATGGCGGCACCCTGGCCGAACAGCAGCGCCGGCGGCTCGGGGTCCGTCTTCCAGGCCTCGGCCGCATCGCTGCGAATCGGCACCAACAGCCAGATGCCCGCCCGTGCATGGGCATCGAGCAAGCCGGCGCCGGGCGGGTGCCCGCTGGTCGCCGACTGGTCGAACGCTGATGCGGCCTGCCGCCGCCATGTCGCGATCAGCGAATCGTCGACGCCACGGCAGGCCCGCAGTGCATTCAGCAGCGCAGCTCGACCGGCGCGCAGCTCATCGATGGCCTCGAGCGCGTCGCGACCGTTCAGCACGGCGCGCAGCCGTGCCGGGCCCATGTGCGGCAGCGAGCACAGCTCGACAAGCGCACCGAGCTCGGCTCGCTCGTCATCGGCAGCGCCGCCCGCGTTCACTGCCCAGACCCCGGCGCGGACATCATCGTGGGAGGCTCACGCCGCGGCCGCAGGCACGTGCAGCTTGCCGACACTGGCGCGCAGCGCAAGCGCTTCGTCGAGCCGTTCAGCATCGATGAGCGGCTCGTGCCCGGCGAGGTCGCACAGCGTCAGTGCCACGCAGCGAACGCGATGCAGCCCGCGACCGCTCAGCAACCCGCCGCGCAGGCGCTCGCGCAGCGCGGCGTGAGCGGCGGGCGTGAGCGGCGCGAACTGCTCGAGCTGCGTGCCGGTCAGCTCGACATTGGCCTCGACACCTCGAGACGCCGCTCGCTCACGCGCCGCTGCCACACGGCCGGCGACGACGGCGGTCGGCTCGCCTCGGATGCCATCGAGCAACTGGTCGGGATCGGGCGGCTGCACTTGGATGCGCAAGTCGAAGCGATCAAGCAGCGGCCCCGAGAGGCGGCGGAGGTAGCGCTGGCGGGCGACATCGGAACAACGGCACGAGTTCGGCCGGCCGGCCTGCCCGCACGGGCACGGATTCATGGCCGCCACCAGCAAGAAGCGAGCCGGAAACGAACACGCTCCCGACGATCGGCTCACCCGCACGACGCCCTCCTCGAGCGGCTGTCGCATGGCGTCGAGCACGGTGGGTGGGAATTCGCCGAGTTCGTCGAGGAACAGCACGCCGCGGTGCGCTAGCGAGATCTCGCCGGGACGAATTGCGGCGCTGCCCCCGCCTACTAGCGCGGCCATGGTGGCGGTGTGGTGGGGCATGCGAAGAATCGGCCTCGTCGCCAAGCCGGCGGGCAGTGGCAATCCGGCGGCCGACTGGACCCGCGTGGCTTCCATCGCGCACTGGCGGCTGAGTTCGGGCAGCAGGCCAACCAGCCGGCGAGCGAGCATGGTCTTGCCCGCCCCCGGCGGCCCCAGCATCAGCAGGTGGTGACCGCCGGCCGCAGCAACTTCGACCGCTCGCCGGGCAGAGGGCTGCCCGACCACGTCGCTGAGATCAGGCACCGGGACAGGGGGCGGCGCAGGCGGATCGGGCGGCGGGTCGGGCCACGGCACGCGATTCGACAACACATCGGCGAGCTGCGCGAGCGTGCCGACGGCGTACACCTCGCGCGGTTCGGCGGCGCGGGCCACGTGGTAGGCCTCTGGTGCCACCACCACTGCCCGGTCGCGGAGCGCGTCAGCGAGCGGCAGCACGCCCACGACACTCCGCACGGCACCGTCGAGGCCCAGTTCGCCGAGAAAGGCCTTATCCCGCAGCGATGCCGCAGGCAGCTGCTCGGTGACGGCCAAGTACGCCACCGCTATCGCCAGGTCCAGCACTGCGCCGCCCTTGCGCAGGCCCGACGGCGCCAAGTTGACCGTGACGCGCCCGGGCGGCCACTTGAGCCCTGAGGACAGCACCGCGGCACGGACGCGGTCGCGCGCTTCGCGGCAGGCAGCGTCGGGCAGCCCGACGATGGTGAACGACGGCAGGCCGCTGGAAGTGTGCACTTCGACGGTGATGACGTGGCCGTCGACGCCGATCAGCGTCGCGGCCGTTGCGGTAGCCAGCATGGGCATCCTCCGGCAACTCGGGCCGGACGCAGCGCCTCGCTGGCGCAGTCCGGCTTCGACGGGGAAGCCCGCTCGGGGCCACGATCAGGTCAGTCCGCAGTTGCGCACCGATGCGGTGATGCCCGCTCGTGCTCGTTGCCCTGCCGACCTTGACACGGACCGTAGACCATGCAGGCGTGACCGCCCCAACGCATTTCCGCGGAGCACTGCTGCGGCGAGGACGCGACGCTGGGCGATACTGCTCCTATGGGCTACGACCCGTATCGCAAGCACTCCACGACCCGGCTCGACTACGTGCTCATGGCCGCCGCCCTGGCCGTGGCAGCCGGCCTCGTCGTGTGGGCGCTGGTGGGTTGAGGCCGCCAGTGCGCAGGCTCGAACCGGAACCGGGGTTCGATGTACGTCGGGTGCAGCCGTATGAGGCGACCAAGCAGTACGTCTGTGGCGGTTGTGGCAACGCGATCAAACCCGGCGTGGGCCATGTCGTGGCTGTCCCCCTCGACGCGGTCGACCTGCGGCGTCACTGGCACTGGGGCTGCTGGTCGGCGCGGAACCGGCGGCATCCGCTCGGCTAGAAGGCAGCCGTCAGCACTTCGACCTTGCCACCCATGACGGACGCCGCGTCGCAGCGCAGTGGTCCCGCCCAGCCGCCGCGCTGGCGCACATACTGGGCTGCGAGACGCCGAACCTGCTGCTGCTTGCGAGGCGTGATCGCCTCAAAGCCGGTGCCGTAGCGATCACTGGATCTGGTCTTCACCTCGCAGAACACCAGCTGCGAGCCGTCGGTGACCACGAGGTCCAGTTCGCCTGCCTCACAGCGCCAATTGCGCGCGAGGACGCGGTAGCCGCGCTCGGCATACCAGCGCTCAACGAGATCTTCGCCGTAGCGGCCGAGTGCTTGACGCCGAGCGGTCATCCGCGCCCCGCGTCCGGCCCGCGACCGCTGCTGCCCTGCTAGAAGCGCTTTTCGCGAATCCGCGCTGCCTTGCCGACACGATCGCGCAGGTAGTACAGCTTCGCTCTGCGCACATCTCCGACGGCTACGCGCTCGATCTGCGCGATGGTGGGTGCGTGCAACGGAAATGTCCGCTCGACACCCACACCGAAGCTGAGCTTGCGAACCGTGAACGTCTCGCTGATACCCGACGAATGCCGTGCGATCACGTAGCCCTCGAACACCTGGGTTCGCTGGCGGTTGCCCTCGACGACGCGCACGTGAACGCGCACCGTGTCGCCGGGGCCGAATTCGGGATGATCGTCACGAAGACGACCCCTCTCGACAAGATCGGTGCTGCCCATAGCGATCCGACTCCCGTGATCGGCGTGACGACGAACAACGCAGGCTAGTGGTCTGCCCGCGAATTGCCGCAACGACATTCCGGCCGGACCAGTGCCCACAGGCCGCGCGGATGGGTGAACCCCCACGCTGTCACACCAGTCATTTCCCGCTCTTGTTCGCTATCGCTCACGGGCCGCTCGGGCCACGGCTTCGCCGATCGGCTCAGCCTCTCCTCAGCAGCCCGCTTCGAGCCTGAGGCCGAACTCTGCGAGAAGCTCCCGATCCGCGTCGCTGACGCCTCGCGCCGCCAGGAGGTCAGGGCGCTCGGCGGCAGTGCGCACAAGCGCCATTGCCCCGCGCCAGCGAGCGACGCGGGCATGGTCACCGCTGCGCAATACCTCGGGTGCGGTGAGCCCACGGAACGTCGCTGGACGCGTCCATTGAGGGTATTCCAGCAGCCCCTCCGCAAAGCTCTCCTCAGCAGTGGAGCCTGCGTTGCCGAGCACACCGGGCACCAACCGGCCAACGGCCTCCACAACGACCATGGCGGCGAATTCGCCGCCGGCCAGTACAACATCGCCTATGGAAACCGATCCGTCGACGAGCTCGGTGCGAATGCGCTCGTCCACTCCTTCGTAGCGGCCGCACAGCAGGCTGAAACCCCCTGAGGCAGCCGACCCCAGCGCTGCCAACTCAGCGGCCATGGCTTGGTCGAATCGCCGGCCGGCGGCGTCGAGCAGCAACAACGGCCGTGGTGGGGCGACCTCTTCGACGGCTACGAACACAGGCTCAGCCATGAGGATCATTCCCGGTCCGCCGCCGAAGGGAGCATCGTCGACGGTGCGGTGAGCGTCGGTGGTCGCAAGCCGCAAATCCCTGCAGCGGATGTCGAGCACGCCCTGTGCTCGGGCGCGGCCCAAGATGCTCAATTCGCACATGGCATCGAGCTCGGCAGGAAAGATCGAGAACACGTCGATACGCAGCCTCGCCCCCGAACGGCGCGCGGACACTCGCTGGGGGCTAGCCGAGCTCGAAGAGCCCATCGGGCACCTCCACGTACACGGCACCGGGCTCGCAGCGCACGACGAACGTCAGCGGCACGAGGTGTCCGGTGTCGAGCTCAAGCAGGTCCGCGGCCGGGTTCGCCACGACGCTCGTGATGACGCCGGCGTCGAATCCATGCTGATCGATGACCGAGCGGCCGCACAGCTCGTGCACCCACAGCTCATCGGGATCGGAGAGCGGCTCGGCAAGAACCGTCGTGCCCGTCAGGGCCGCCGCTGCATCGCGGTCGTCGATGCCTTCAAAGCGCACGAGCCACCGGCTGCCGTCGAAGCGGGATCGCGACACCGCTCGCTTGCCGAGGGCGGTGATGAGCGCCGAACCGACATCGAATCGTTCGAGCCGGTTGGTGACCGGGTGCACGACGACATCGCCGCGAAGGCCGTGTGCGCGCCCGACCGTCGCGATCTCCAGCAGGCCTGGCGGCTCGACGCCCAGACTCAGGTCAGTCCCGGAAGTCGACTTCGACCTGGACGCCATCTCGATGGGCTGCGGCGCGCACCAGCGTGCGGATGGCGTTCGCAACGCGACCTCGCTTGCCGATGACCCGGCCGATGTCGTCCGAACTCACGGTTGCCGTCAGGCTCAGCTTCGATCCCGACTCAGCAATCTCGACCTCGACCTGATCGGGATGTTCGACCAGCTGGGCGATGAGGTACAGCAGCACCTCTTCCGCAGAAGTGGTTTCGGTGTCTGCGCCGGTGTGACCCTCGGTCACTGGGCCTCCCCAAGTTCTGTTGCTTTCGGTTCGGATGCCCCGTTGCGAGGCACCGGCTCATCGGCGGGCGCCTGTTCGGACGCTGCCGGGGAGTCGTCTGCGCCCGGCTCTTCGGTGTCGATCACCAGATCGGGCGTCGGTGCGGGGGCAGGCTCGGCGGGGGCAGCGGCCGTTGCGCCGTCGGCCGATCCAGATGATCCTTGAGAACGGAACTCGTCCCACGCACCGGAAATCGTCAGCAGCTTGGCGACAGTGTCGCTCGGCTGAGCCCCATGGCTGAGCCAGTGGACTGCGCGCTCATTGACGATCGAAATCGCAGAGGGCTCCTGTCGCGGATCGTAGGTGCCGATGATCTCGAGCACGCGGCCGTCGCGGGGCTTGCGACTGTCGACCGCGACGACGCGATAGCTGGGCTGCTTCTTCTTGCCTGTGCGCTTGAGGCGCAGACGAACGGCCATGTTGCTCCCGGTTGGATGAATTCGAGTGGTGGCTCGTTGCGGATCGGCGAGCCGGCACACGGGGTGTGGCGCACCGATGGGCCGCCGCGCCGACCGATGAGCCTAACGGGCAAATGCCCAGCAACCCCATGGCTGCCCATCCACTTGCTGCCCGCTCTTGTTCGCTGCGCTCACGGGCCGCTCGGGCCACGGCTTCGCCTACCGGCTCAGCCTCTGACGGGCAAATGCCCAGCAACCCCATGGCTGCCCATCCACTTGCTGCCCGCTCTTGTTCGCTGCGCTCACGGGCCGCTCGGGCCACGGCTTCGCCTACCGGCTCAGCCTCTGACGGGCGAATGCCCAGCAACCCCATGGCTGCCCATCTCAGCGGCCTGGCAGCTTCAGGTCCAACGATTCCCAGTCGATTCCCCCAGCATCGAGCTTGATGCCGTGCTTGCCTGACGACGGCCCGCCCTTGGGCGATGCGCGTCCGCCGCCGGTGCGAGAGCTGCCGCCCGATCGGGTCGGACCCTTCCCCCGCTTGCGGCCGGCCTTGCGGTTGGCCGGCCGTCTTTTCGAGCCCAGGCCCATCATGCCGCCCATCATCTTGCGCATCTGTGTGAATTGCTTCAGCAGGTTGGCGACCTGTGCCGATGACGTACCGCTGCCGGCGGCAATGCGGGCGCGGCGGGAGGCGTCGATGATCTCCGGCGACACGCGCTCAGCCGGGGTCATCGACAGCACGATGGCCTCTGCTGTCGCGATCCGGTCGTCGTCGATCTCGGCATTGCGGACTTGATCGGAGATGCCGGGCATCATCTGCACGATGCTTTGCAGGTTGCCCATCTTGCGAAGCTGACGAAGCTGGTCGACGAAGTCGTCGAGCGTGAAGGTGCCCTCGACCAGCCGCTGGGCCGCCGCCTCTGCCTCGTCCTGTTCGTAGACGGCCTCCGCCTTCTCGATGAGCGTCATCACGTCGCCCATGCCGAGGATCCGGCTCGCCATGCGGTCGGGATGGAACTGCTCGAAGTCGTCGACCTTCTCGCCGACCGATGCAAAGGCCACCGGACGACCGACGACCTCGGCAACGGAGAGAGCCGCGCCGCCGCGAGCATCGCCGTCGAGCTTGGTCAGGATGATTCCGTCCACTTCGAGTGTTGCGTGAAAGGCCTCGGCGGTCGCGACGGCGTCCTGGCCCACCATCGAGTCGACGATGAGCAGGGTGTAATGGGGTTCGACCGCGTCCGAGATTCGGGCCACTTCTCCCATCAGCTCGACGTCGATTGCCAGCCGCCCCGCGGTGTCCACGATGAGCACATCGCGGCCGGTCTGGCGGGCGTGGGCGAGTCCCCCCGCGGCGCAGGCCACAGGGTCTCCGGGCTCGCTCCATACCTCGACGTCGATGCCACGGGCGAGCGTCCGCAACTGCTCAACGGCTGCGGGTCGCTGCAGGTCGGCGCCGACCAGCAGCGGATTGCGGCCCTGTGACTTGCACCACTGGGCCAACTTGGCTGCGGCAGTCGTCTTGCCAGAGCCCTGGAGGCCGGCCAGCATCACCACCGTGGGCGGCTTCGACGCGAACTGGAAGTCGAGCGGGCTTCCGCCCAGGATGTCGACAAGCTCGTCGTTGACGATCTTGGTGACCTGCTGGCCGGGCGTCAGGCTGGCCGTGACCTCGCCACCGATGCTGCGCTCGCGGACCCGGTCTACAAAGCGGCGTACAACCCCGACGTTGACGTCGGCTTCGAGCAGCGCCAGGCGGATTTCGGCCAACGCCTCGTCGACGTCGGCGGGCCGCATTCGTCCGCGGCCCCGCAGGCCCCGCAGGGTGCCCGACAAGCGGTCGGTCAGGGTGTCAAACATCGCTCAGTCCCCTGGTCGGTCTTGTTCCGGGCTGTGAGAGGTGGGCATCGGGGTGTCCCGATCGGCGCCGAGCAACGCGTCGACGTAGCCGTCGGGGTCGAAGTCGACAAGATCGTCGGCGCCCTCGCCGAGGCCCACGAGTTTCACACGGAGCCCCAGCTCGGCCTCGATGGCAAACACGATCCCGCCCTTCGCCGAGCCGTCCAGCTTGGTGAGCACGACTCCGGTGACATCGGTGGCCTCGGCGAAGGCTCGCGCCTGGCTCAAGCCGTTCTGCCCGGTGGTCGCATCGATGACCAGCAGCGTCTCGGCGACGGCGCCGGGCTCGCGATCGGCGACTCGGCGGACCTTGGCGAGCTCATCCATCAAGTTCTTGCGATTCTGGAGCCTTCCGGCAGTATCTGCGAGAACCACGTCGGCGCCGCGGGCCGCCGCTGCGCTGACGGCGTCATGCACGACCGAGCTGGGGTCCGCTCCCGCGCTGCCCGAGATCATTTCCGCACCGCATCGATCGGCCCACGTCTGCAGCTGGGAGGTCGCAGCAGCGCGGAATGTGTCGCCGGCGGCCATCACCACGTGTCGGCCTTGCGCCGACAGCCGTGCTCCCACCTTGCCGATCGTGGTGGTCTTGCCCACACCGTTGACTCCCACGAAGAGCCACACCGGCGTGGCATCGGGGCGGTCCGGCACGGTCACACCCAGCGAACGATCAGCATCGAGCGATGCGCGCATCTGCGCAGCGAGTTCGTGCACGAGTTCGTCTGCGTCGGCAATGTCTCGGTCGGCGGCGGTGCTGCGCAGGCGTTCCAGCGTGGCCATCGTCGTTGCGACGCCGACGTCGGCGCCGAGCAGCGCCTCTTCGAGACTCTCCCACGTTGCGCCGTCAGGTCGCCGTCCGCGGATGGCAGCCAGTCGGTCGCGCAGCGTCCGGCGCGACGACGCCAATCCCGACGCAAACGTGGCGGCGGGCCTGAGGGGCCCAGTCTCAGCCGGCCCAGTCTCAGCCTTCTCAGCCACACGATCAGCCGAACCGTCGGGCGCAGCCTCCGTTGCAGTGGGGTACCCCGCAGGCCCCGACTCAGGCCGCGGCACCGCGACGGGATCATGCGACGATGCCGGCCCCGAGCGGCGCTGCATCCTGCGTTGCACGAAGGGAACCGATGCGAGAAGCACCATCGCGACGGCGCCGATGACAATAAGAACGACCTCGGTGCTCACCAGTGGGCAGGCTACCCAAGGGTCGTCGCGGGCTCTGCGAGCTGGCTCGATCCGGACTCGCCGAACCCCAATGGTCCATCCGCGGCGACCAGGGCCGCAGCATGCTCGGGTCGCTCCGACACGACCACGCTGGAGCCCCCGGGTGGCATGGACACGCCGTACAGGACGTCGGCGGACTCCATCGTGCGACGTTGATGGCTCACGATGATCAACTGCGATTCCCGCCGGAATTCCGCCACGAGGTCCAGGAAGCGCTGCAGATTGACGTCGTCGAGCGCCGCCTCCACCTCGTCGAGAACGTAGAAAGGCGACGGCCGACTGCGGAACACCGCAAAGAGGTACGCGAGCGCCACCAGCGAGCGCTCACCGCCGGACAGCAATGACAGGCGACCGATGTGCTTGCCGGCGGGTCGAACGTCGAGTTCGACCCCCGACGTCAAGAGCTCCTGCGGATCCGTCAACGAGAGCTTGCCGGCGCCGCCTGGGAACAGCGTGCCGAACAGGCGGGCAAAGTTCCGGGCGACATCTTCGAATGCTGCCGCAAACGTTGCGACGATCTCGGCGTCGATGGCTCGGATCACCTTGTGCAGTTCCCTGCGGCTGTTGCGCACGTCCGCGAGCTGGGTGGCTACGAACTCGAAGCGCTCTGAGGCTGCCTCGTACTCCGAGAGCGCCAGGGGGTTGACCGGCCCCAGTCGATGCAGGTCTGCGCGCAGCGTTCGCTCGTGAACGATGGCCGTGACCCCGTCAGGCAGCGGCGGCGGCGGTGCAGCGAGTGCCGCTGCGGGGTCTGCGGATAACTCCGTTCGCAGCATCTCAACGAGGGCGTCGCGCTTGGTACGACGTTCGGCATCGGCGACATCCAACGCTGCTAGTTCCGTGCGCAAGTGCTCCTGGCGCGACAAAGCCGCGTCACGCTCGCGCCGGAGCGCATCAAGGCGCTCCGTCAGCTGGCGCGCCAACTCAATGCGGGCCTCGTTGCGTGAGCGCAGCCGCTTTGCTTCGGCATCGAGGCGCTGGCGGCGCTCCGAGAGCAACAGCGCCAGACGATCCAGCCCCGACACGATGGCTTCTGCCCGCTCCAGCCGGGCGGACGCGGCCGCACGGGAGCTCTCATGGCCCCTCAGACGCCCCTCAATGGTCCTGAGCCGTTCGCTCAGCGCTGATCGGCGTTGCTCCTGTGCGGCAGCTCGGTCCTCGAACGCCTGAATCCGCTCGGCGTGCTGGGCTGCTGCTGTGGCGGCCCGGCGTCGAAGGTTCTCGGCGGTGCGTTGTGCCTCTCGGGATGCATCGAAGGCCGCCTGGTGCGCTTGGCGCGCCGAGGTCCACGCCGCGGCCGCTGCCTGCTGGTGGAGCGTCAGCTCGTCGATGCGTGCGCGTGCGACGTCGAGTGCCGCCGTGGCCGCCGCCGGCCCCGTGCTGCCGATCCGCCAGCGGTGGGGTCCGAACCGGTCGCCGCTGGATGTGACAAAAGCTGCATCAGCCGCGACGCCCATGACGCCCGCGTCGCGAGCCGCCAACGCACGGTCATACGCGCGCGACCAATCACCCGGAACACAGATCGCTGCGCCGACAACAGCGTCCAGCAATGCCTCAAGCTCGGCGCGGTGCTCTTGGGGAGCGTCGGGGGCCACCTGGACGTGTGGACGCACGAACTCGCCTGCCGGCCCAGTCCAAGAGGCGAGATGCGAAACGGCTGATCCGGCGCCTGCTGCTGCACGTTGTTGAGCACCGTGCTCACGGGCACCAGGCTCACGGGCGGCTCGGACTACGGCTTCTCCTGCCGGCTCAGCTGGTGACGCCGGCTTGCCGTTGCGGCGGCTCGGGTCGCGAGCGCCCCCCGGCTCGGCGAGCGAGATCACCGAGCCGTTCGTTTCGCCGTCGGCGAGCGCAGCGAGCGCCGCCGACGCCGCGCTGTCATCGCGCACGATGACAGCCGACAACGCGCCATCCGCAGCAGCCTCCGCAGCAGCCTCCCAACCGTCGTCGATGATCACCAGGTCGCCAAGCACACCGACGACCCCAGCCACACCATCGAGCGCCGCAATGCCGGAGTCGGTACGCGCGGCGGCGACAGCGGACGCCAACGCCTCGAATCTTCCGATCCAGTGCTGCCGCTCCTCGGCCGCATTTCGCTGCTGCTCATCTGCCCGCGACAACGTTGCAGCGGCTGTTTCGAGGCGCGCTGCGGCCTCCCGGTGGGCTTCGGTGGCCGCACTGGCAGCGGACTCGTCGAACTCTGCGGCGTCGCCGGCTCCCGATTTCGTCCCGACCGCCAGCGCCACCGACCCCGCAGCCGACACTCCAGATGCGTCAAGGGCGGTCAGCTCAGCTGACACCCGTGCATGTTCATCGGTCAGCGTCGCCACCACATCGGAGTCGAGCAAGGCGTTGCGCTCACGTTCAACCGAACGCATCCGTTCATAGGTCTGACCGATGAGACCGCGTGCCCGTTCCGACAGCGATGCCACTCGCGGCAGCCGATCAGCAGGTTCTTCGGTCAGCTCGGCAAGCTGTGATTGCGCATCGTCGATCGCCCGGTCGATGTCGTCAATCGACGATGCCACCGCGTCCTGTTGCGCTGCAAGATCGACCTGTCGAGCATCGGAGGCGCTCTGCGCTTGGTAACTCGCGGCCAGCTGACGCCCCGCGTTGTAGAGCTGCAGCCCAGCCAGCTCTGCGCTGATCTCGCGGTGGCGGCGGGCGGCGGTGGCCTGCCGCTCGAGCGGCCGCAGCTGGCGGCGAAGTTCGCGCTGCAAGTCGACGAGGCGCGTCACGTTTGCCTCGGTGCCTTCCAGGCGCCGCTCGGCACGTTCCTTGCGGCGACGGAACTTCAGCACGCCCGCCGCCTCCTCGATCAGCGCGCGTCGTTCTTCGGGACGGGCAGCGAGGACCCCGGTGATCTGGCCTTGCGCCACGATGATGTGCTGCTGGCGTCCGACCCCGGCATCGTTCAGCAGTTCTTGCAGGTCGAGCAGCCGGCACGGCGTCCCGTTGAGCGCGTACTCCGATTCGCCCGAGCGGAACAAGGTGCGAGTGATCGCCACCTCGGCGGTCTGGATGGGCAAGGTCTGCGACTCGTTGTCGATGACCAGGGTGACCAGTGCGCGGCCCAAAGCCGTCCGGCGATCAGTTCCCGCGAAGACGACGTCGTCCATCCGCTGGCCTCGCAGCGTGCGGGGACCTTGCGCGCCGAGCACCCATGCGATGGCGTCGACGACGTTCGACTTGCCGCTGCCGTTGGGACCCACCACCACCGTGACGCCCGGTTCGAAGGCGAGCGTTGTGGTGTCTGCAAACGACTTGAAACCGGACAGTGTCAGGGAGCGAAGGAACACGGCAGCTCGAAGCGTGGAGGTCGACGTCTACACCTGATAATCGCAGTAGTGGTGGGTCACACCCCGGATGACCGTCGTCAGGACGTCACCTCGGCCGTTGCGGCATCGCTCGCCGGCCCGACCGAAGACTTCGAAGTAGGGATCGAAGCCACCTGACTTGCCGAAGATGTCGAGATGGCCGCCGATGGAGGTTCCCCGGTACTTGATGGAATTGTGAACCGTCTCGACGATGGCGCGGTAGAGGCGGCGTACCTCCTGGGTGTTCAGTTCGCTGGCAATGCGCCCATATCCGAGACGGGCTGCATGCAGCACTTCGTCGGAGTACATCGGTCCGAGGCCTACGACAAACGTCTGGTCCAGCAGCAGGTCGCGGACGGCATCGGAGCGGCCCCGCAGCATGAGCGCGAAGTCGGTCCACGGCATCGGCATGTCGACCGGATCGAAGCCAAGATCTACCTGTTCTGGATGGACCTTGTGGTAGCGAGGCCAAGTGAGCACCCGCAATGTTGCCTCATTGCCCGAGTCGAGCAGTCGCAGCTGCCCGCCCTTGGTGAACGTCATCACCACCTTGGTATCGGGGTCTTGGGGCGTTCGGGAGGTGGCCCTCCTGAAAGAACCGGTTGCGCCCAGACGCGCCACCATGATCTCGTCGGTGTCGAGCACGAAGTGAAGCAACGATCCGTGCCGAGTCACCGCCGTGATCTTCTTGCCCTCGAGCAAGTCGGCGAACTGCTGTTTCGAGCGCATCGCCGGCAGTGCTTTCTTGGTGCCCGGAACCTCGACGGACTTGATCTTGCGGGTCGCGACCTCCTTCTCCAGATCGCGCTTGGCGATCTCGATCTCCGGCAGTTCAGCCATGGGCGGGCTCCTCCGCAACAATGGATCGGTCACCGCGGTTGTCCAGGCGGAGGCGCTGCGAGCCGAACTCGCGCGGCGCAGCGCCTGCTGTTTCCCGCTCTTGTTCGCTGTGCTCATCAGATACGCGCTCACGGGCCGCTCGGGCCACGGCTTCGCCTTTCGGCTCAGCCCCCCGGAGCCGCAGGCAGGCAGCTTCGGCCGCTCGAAGTTCCGCCGCTCGCTTGGTGGAGCCTTCTCCGCGGCCCCAGACTTCGGTTTCGATGCGCGCTTCGGCCTCGAATCGCAGACGGTGTGCGGGCCCTGAACTCGACACTTCGTAGGTGGGTTCGGCACCGAAGCGCCGAGCCACCAGCTCCTGGAAGCGGTTCTTGGCCTGGCGCGCTCCCGGTTCGCTGGCTGCTGCGGCGATGCGCTCACCCAAGAGGTGCCTCACGACATCGCGAGCCGCACCCAGACCGCCGTCCAAGAACACCGCGCCGAGCACCGCTTCGAGCGCGTCGGCCAATATCGACTCCTTGTCGGCGCCTCCGGTTGCTGCCTCGCCGCGTCCGAGCAGAAGCGCAGACCCCAGGTCGCAGTCTCGTGCTGCGCCGGCCAGCGCGACCGCGCTCACCACCGCCGAGCGAACGACACTGAGCTCGCCAGGCCCGAGTTCGGGCCACTGGGTTACGGCGAGCTCGCAAACGCAGAGCCCGAGCACGGCGTCACCGAGGAATTCGAGGCGCTCGTTGGATGCGACATGACGATCACGCGGCACATCGCTGTTGTGCTCATTGCACCAGCTTCGGTGCGAGAGAGCTTCGGTCAAAAGACTGGCGTCGGCGAAGCGATGTCCGACACGCTCCGCGAAGCTGTCGAGTTCAGCGAGTTCGGCGACAGCAATCTCCACGTCAGCCGACGCGCTCCATCACATAGTCGATGGCATCGCGCACAGTCTTGAGATCTTCGAGATCTTCGTCTTCGATTCGAAAGCCCACCGTGCGGTCGGAAAGCTCCTCTTCCAGCGCTTCGACCAGCTCGATCAACGCCAGCGAGTCTGCGCCGAGATCGTCCACAAAGGAGGACGACTCGGCCACTTGGGATGGATCCAGCTCCAAGATGTCGGCGAGCTGATTGCGAATGAGATCGAAGACCTCGTCACGCTCTGGCGGACTCTGGCGCACGTGAGTTTCTGCGGGCATGGCGTCGGCCAGCCTACCGGGGGTCGATCGCTCAGGCCGCGGCTTCGCCGTGTGCTTCCCGCTCTAGCTCAGTGTCATCATGCGGTAGTGCCCGCGGGCCTCTCGGGCTCAGGGCTCAGTTGGTCACCGGACGGGAGGCTGACGGCGGCCAGCTCGCCCAGCAGGTCGGCTTCCACCATGTGATGGGCGACTCGGATGGCGTTGGTCACCGCTGTGGGGCTCGACGAACCGTGCGCGATCACGCAGACTCCGCGCACACCCAGCAGCATCGCCCCTCCGACGTTGTCGGGGCTCAGTTCCTCGGCGAGCGGCGCCAGCAGGCGAAGCGCTTGTGCACCAGCCGGTCCCCCTTCGGAGAGTCGCTCGAGAATCAGGCGGACGAAGAACGAGGCGGTGCCCTCGAGCGACTTCAGCACAACATTGCCGGTGAAACCGTCGGTGACCACGACATCGACAGGACCGTCGAGAACGTCGCGCCCCTCGATGTTGCCGAAGAAATCGATCTCGTCGTCTGCGGCGAGCAGCTTGTGGGTTTCCTTGACGAGCAGGTTGCCCTTCTCGGGTTCTTCGCCGATCGAGAGCAGCCCGACGCTCGGCGCCGCCACGCCGAAGCGGATGCGGCTGTAGGCCGAGCCGAGGCGGGCAAATTGGTGCAGCCATTGGGCGTTGCAGTCGGCCATGGCGCCCGAGTCGAGCAGGACACGCGCCGTGCCGCCGCCGGGTACGGGAAACGCAGTCGCGATGGCCGGACGGGCGACTCCGGGCAGGCGTCTCAGCCTCAGGAGAGCCGCTGCCGCCACCGCCCCCGTGTTACCGGCACTGACGATTGCTGAGGCGGCGCCGTCGCGCACAGCGTTGACGGCGAGGCTGATCGAGGAGTCGCGCTTGGTCCGCACCGCGCGGCTCGGCTCCTCGGACATCTCGATGACCTCTGAGGCCTCGATGGTGTCGAGCGATTCGCCTCCAGCCGCGACGATGGCATCGCGCCGGCCTACCAGGACGACATCGAGGCCCTCGCGCACGGCTTCCAGCGCGCCTTCCACGACCACGCTGGGGGCATCGTCGCCGCCCATTGCGTCGACAGCGACCGGCAGCGTCATCAGCCCGGACGCCGATCGATGTTCAGGCGATGTCGAGGGCTTGACGGCCGGCGTACCAGCCGCACTGGCCGCAGACCCGGTGAGGCAGCTTCGCCGCGCCGCAGCGTGGGCACAGGCTTCGAGGTGCCTCTTTCAGGCGCCATGCCGCCGCGCGACGCGAGCGCGTCTTGCTCTTGGATGTCTTCTTCTTGGGGACTGCCACTGTTCGGGCTCCTCGATGGGATCGACTCCTCGAGCGGAGCATGAAGCCTACCCATCGGCACTCCCCAGCCGACTCCGAGCGGCCGATCTCAGGACGACTCTTCCTGGCGCGCCCGCAGTGCTTCCAGCGCGGCCCAGCGCGGATCGGCCGGAGGCGCTGCGTCGTCGGGGGGATCTGCGAGTTCGGGCGGGAGGTTCGGGCACCCCTCGGCTTGCGGGCACCGAATCGCCTCGATCGGCAATTCCAGCAGTACTGCCTCCCGCACCATGGGAACGAGATCCGCGAACTCTGGACCGAGCCGGTATTGCTCGCCTTCACGGGGCTCGGCGGTGAACACCTCACGAATCTTCGTGCGTAGGGTCCCGGCGACGGGCAGCCAGCAGCGAGCGCACGGACCCTTCCAAGTCGCCGAGACCTCGCCGGCAACGCTGAGACCGCCGCTGATGAGCTCCAACGCCAGCTCCACGCTGACATCGCTGTCGAGCGGCACCTCGACATCAGCGATGCTCACGGCGTCAGTGGACCCGCCGTCTGAGGATCCTGCATCTGCGAGCGCCGACGCCGGCACCGTTGTGGACCACTCCAATCGCCCGTCAGCAACCAAGCGCAGGGGCACGGACAGGGACCGCTCGCGGTCCCTGGGGCTCACATCTGGTCCTGGTCGAAGACCACCGGTTGCGTTTCGGGGCTGCGGCCCGACGGCCTCGGTGCTTCGGTGGCAGTGGCATCTCCGCCGTTGCGCGCTCGCTGGGCGCTCGGCGGCGTGGGCGTCACCGGCGCGGAAACGCGATTGCCGAGCTTGCGTCGCGCTGCCTGGACCGAAATCTGGATCTGGTCGACGGCGCCAGCAAACTGCGTGAGCTGCCGCTCGCAGTACTCGTCGACTTCATGGCGTCGGCGACGGGTCTGGATCTGAGCGTCGTCGAGCAGTTGGCGAGCACGCCGCTCAGCCGTGCGCACGACTTCGGTTCGCTGGACCATCTGGGCGACGCGGCTGCGTGCCTCGTCGATGACCAGGTTGGCATCGACACGTGCTTGGGCCAGCACCTCGTCGCGCTCGCGCAGCAGCCAGCGAGCCTGGCGCGTCTCGTCAGGCACGGCCGCCAGCGCCGACTCGAGCAACATCATCACCTCGTCGCGATTGATCATGACCGAGGTGGACAGCGGCATGGGGCGCGCCGCGTTGATGATCTCCACGGCCTCGCGGATGAACTGCTCGGCCGTGACCGATGGGGGGCGCGGTGCCAGCGTCCCGGGGTTGCGCGCCTGCGATTCGGCCGGCGTCTGCAGCGTCTCCTCAGTGGGCGCCGCCGTCTCGGACGAAGGCCGGCCGAACGGAGACTGCGGTTGCAGCATGCCGTGGTGTATGGCTGGCTGCTGTGGTGCCTCGACGCCGCCCTCGGACATGCTCATGTGGCTGCCTCCTGCGCCGTTCGGTGCCCGAGCCGCTCGGCGACTGCGGGCGGGACGAGATGCGAGCAATCGCCGCCGAATCTGGTGATTTCCCGGATGTAGTTGGAAGCAATAAAGAGATGCTCGGTCCGCGGCGGGACGAACACGGTCTCGACACCGGACACTGAGTGATTCATGTGCGCCATGCGCAACTCGGATTCGAAGTCGCTCTGGCTGCGAAGACCCTTGACGATCACATCGGCGCCGAGGCGTTCAGCGAGGTCAACGACCAGCTCGCCGAACTGCACGACCGAGACGTTGGCGAGGTGGCTGGTCGACTCGACGATCATCGCGACGCGGTCGTCATCGGAGAACAGCGGCGTCGCCTTGGACGGGTTCCGCATGGCGGCCACCGTGACGAAATCGAAGAGCCCCGAAGCTGCTGAAATCACGTCGAGATGCCCGTTGTGCACAGGATCGAACGAGCCTGGATACATTGCCATGACCACCGAGAACGGCTCCTCCGGATCGATCCGTGTCCAGTTGGGCGACCGTACCGCGCCGCAATCGCGAATCGAGGGACCCTCGCGACGAGGGTCAGCTGGGAATGTCGCTGTCCTCGACGATGAGGTCCCAACGGTCGCCGCAGTCGGCACATCGGTAGGCGACGACGTCTCCCGGCTGGAAGCCCCAGTCCGGCTCAGGCACGCTCAGCAGGCCGCAGCGCCCACCGCAATCGACACAGGTGATCTCTGCGGGCACGCCGAGGGGGCCGCTGCCCCCGTGGGCCTGGGGAGTCATCGACTCTTGGTCATCGACACTCCCGCAGTGTCGCACGCAGCCGAGCCGATGCGCGCAGCCGTGGAATCACCCGCTGTAGCACCCATCGCTGAGCGCGAGACGTTCGTCCCGGAGTTCATCGAGGCCATCCGCACGTGGAATCACCTGCTGTAGCACCCATTGCTGAGCGCTCTTGTTCACCGTGACCGACTGGCCGCCCGGGCCACGGCTGCGCATTGGAACTGAGCCTCTACCGTGAGCGCATGCGCGTCGTCGGCGGATCGTTGGGCGGCCGTCGCTTGGAGAACCCCCGCCCCGATGCTGTCCGGCCGACGTCGGACCGGGCGCGCGAGGCCATCTTCAACATGCTCATGAGCTTGGAAGTGCTCGAAGGCGCGACAGTGCTGGACCTGTTCGCAGGCTCGGGAGCGCTCGGCATCGAGGCACTGTCGCGTGGCGCCGCGCATGTCACATTCGTGGACTGCGACGCAGCGGCTTGCCGCACGATCACGACGAACCTGACAGCACTGGGCATCGCCGAGCGAGCGACGGTGGTTCGATCCGACACTCAGAGGCACCTGGCCGCCGAAGGCGACCCGGTGGATCTTGCATTCGCCGATCCGCCCTATCGATTCGAGGGCTGGCGCGATCTCCTCGACGCAGTGAATGCCGAAGTGCTGGTATGCGAGTCGGACCACGAGATCGAGCCCCGCCCCGAACACGGATGGCGCACACACCGGGTGCGTCGCTATGGCACACCAGTCGTCACAATCTTGGTTCCGTCGTGACGCCCTCGCCCTCGATACGGCAGACGCATGACGAAGAACCAGTCTCATATTCGCGGGAATCCAGCAGTCCCGACTGGCCGGCCCTGCCCCCGCATTGGCGAAACGCCGCTTGACCCCAGACCGGCAAGCCAGACGGCAGATCTCATCACCGCAAGTCCTCGTGTCCGGCAGTCCCCGCTGAATGTAGGTGTGCATGACGTTGTGCGCGTGACCCAAGGCGGGCCACCGACGTTGCCTTGAGGTCACGCGGCAGCGAACCGGTCGCCTCCGCCGTCGTCGCCTGCGAAACTGAGTGCTGGCGCATTGTCGCCGCCGCCCCTGTCTCGCTGCCGCGATTCGGTACCTGACGCTGCGCTGCTGTCAAGACGCCCGGTGCCCGCTGCTGCCCCGGCAAGGCCGTTCGCTGGCGTGCGTCGTTGCGGCTTGCGCGATGGCGCAGGGTTGTGGGGATGTTCGGAATCGGGCGGGACGAGCCGATATTGGCCGTCTCGGACGACGACCCGCCAGTTGTTGTCGTGGATACGATCGTGGCACGACCAGCACACCAGTACCAGGTTGTCGATGCGCGTCTTGCCGCCCGATTTCCACGGGAAGATGTGGTGCGCTTCACATTCGCCCGGCGGTGCTCCGCAGCCGACGCATGAGCCGTCGCGGGCGATCAACGCGCGACGCTGGGCTGCGGTTGGCGCTCGACTCGCCACAGCCTCGTAGAGCGGAGTGAGCTGGTCTGCGCAGAGCACAATCGAAAGGTCGGAGTTGCAGATGAGCCGTTCGACAGCATTGGGCGGGATCGGGCCGGACCCAGCAATCTCGGCAATGCCCCCAGCCTGACCCAGCAGTGACCGAAGGTCGGCGCGCACGACGATCTCCGTGCGTGTCGCCGGGTGCAGGGAATTCGACTGCGCAGGCTCAGCCGGGCTTTCGTGCGGTCGGCCTTCTTCGGGACATTCGCCTCTCTCGGCCGACGAAGCGCTACCGGTCTCCCACATCTGGGCTGTCCGCGGGTCGGCGGAAGCCGAGGGCGCAGCGTCGGATGCTGCGTCGTGAAGTTCGGGCGGATCGTTGGATGCTGCGCCTTGACGTCCGGGTGCAGCGTCGTGGGGCACTGCGTCTGGACCGTCGCATGGCTCGAATGGCACCGGATTGGCTGTCGCCTGGGCCGACGTCGCCGCGCTGCGCGCGCCGTCGGCGTCGCATGGCCCGAATGGCACCGGATTGGCTGTTGCGACGAGGTTGTCGAGCGCGTCGGCCATGCGTTGGTCTCGCGTGCGCACGGCGAGCGGGACGTGCTGCGGCTCTCTTTGGCGCTGACGGCGACGGTCTGCTTGGCGCAGCAGTTCCGCTTCACGCCGAAGGCGCGCTTGGATGCGTGCTCCCATTTCGGAGTCGAATGCACCGCGCAGCTGCACAGTGCCGTCTTCTCCGTTCCAGAAACGGACGCTGCGGTTGCGCCGGTTGCGGCGATGCTGCGCGGCGAGGTCTTCGGCGCTCTGGCGCTCGATGGTCCAGCGTTGGGCCGCTTGGGCGAACTCGTCGGCTGGAAGCTCTTTCGCCATCTGGAGCAGGTCCGCGTCGTCTTGTACCGCCTCGGCGCTGGTCTTGCGCGCGGACTGGGCCAGCTTCGCTGCGTTCGCGAGGCTGACTTCGCCCTCGATTACCGCGGCGCGCGCCTCAGGCAATTCGGCCAACTCGGCATCCACCCGTGCGTTGCGCGCTGATTCAGCGCGGGTCAGACCGCTGATCTGATTGAGCAGACCGGCACCGCCGTCGCCATGCCGCTCGCGTCGCGCAACCGTCGATGCGACCTTGGTTTCGAGCACTTCGACCTTGGTGCGGAGCGACTTGGCAACGCCCAGCACCTCACGCAGTTCGTCAGTGGCTGTCGTGTCAACACCCCGGAGCGCCGTATCGATGCATTCAAGCGCCTGCTGCACCTGCGTGAACATACGTTCATTCTATGCACCCGGTGCCACAACAATGCGCTGGCGGACGCCTTCAATTGTTGCAATTTGATGACAGCATTCGAACCAGTATCCACCTGGTTTTCTCTTGGGTTCATTCCATTGCCGTCCGCATCCGCGAACCGCCGTACCCATGTTTGAGCGACTGTGGCAAGATCGGTCGACCTCGACGAGCGCCGGATGCGCGTCGAGGTCGCCGTCGGACGCGATGAGATCAGCCGCCGCGTCGCGGGCAGCCTCGTCAACCGACAGTCTGAGCCAGCCAAGCCGCGACTCGCGGCTGACGCTGTTGCCAGTAGGCCGAGATCTCCGCGAAGCGTGCATCGGGAGCAGCCTCGGCGAGCCAAGGGTCGTCAGCCACGTCTGCGAATGAGCCCAGCGCGAGCACGATGTGCCCGACACTCGGATGATCGAGTCCGACCTGGTACCGGTCTGCGTACAGACGCAGACCGGTCTCGGGGCTGAGACCGGCGTCGATGTCGATGCGCATCAGGTCGAAGTAGTCGCGCAGTTCGCCACGGTCTCCGATGACCTTGTACTTGGTGGCCGCGACGTCGCGCGCCGATCCGACAGCGAGCCCTTCGATGACGTGTGGCCGGTCGATCTGCCGCTGCCCCCGTGCGTGCAGGAACTGAACCCTGACCCCATCGACCCAACAGTCGAGCGTTCCCTCCGCGATGTCAGTGACGGCCACTTCCGCTGCTGCCTGCAGCCGGGCTAGAGCGGCTTCGGGCTCGAATCGTTCATGAACGAAGATGTCGAGGTCACGGCTGCGGCGATGCCTCAGATGAATCGCCAACGCCGTGCCACCCATGAGCACACCCGACGGTGGCGAGACAGCGGCAACGATCGGCCAGCAGGCACGAGTCGGCGCGTCAAGCACGTCGGACCAGTGATCCACGGCTGGCAGCTGCGCATCTGGTGCGTCTGCGTCGTCGCCGCCGCCGTTCATGGTGTCGTGGCGGCGGACGAGGCCGCCGCGGGGCGCAGTGTCTCGCGGACGCGCGCTGCAAGTTGGTTCTCGATGAGATGGCGCCGTCTCGCCCGTGTGGATCGCAGCCGCAGGCAGCCTTGCAACGCGTCGGTCGGCAGATGCACTGATGCCCACAGCGCAGCAACCGGCGACGGGCCGTTGACCAGCCGGTTCGCCACGTAGTCGGCGTCGTCTGGCAAGCGCAGCTGGGACGGTGCCGGATGATTCCAGAACAGCGGCCAGAACTGAGGCGGCAGCGGACCTGAGTGCTCAGCGGGCGGCGATTGCGGCGGCAGCCTCACCTGCGCGGTCTGAGCAACCAGATCCTCGAAATCTGCCGAGGCGACGTTGAGTTCCCATGCGCCCACTTCACGCACTCCGCCCCGCCAGCTCTGCTTCCATCTGCGGTGCCGCACCGCATCGCGCGCAACGAGCGCGTCCAACGCTCCACGCGCCGCCGACCACGAGACGCCAGCTGCCGCGGCGGCAGCAGCAACGCTGCGGATGCCGTGACGGGAGGCCACGGCGGCCAGCACGAGACGCTCGGCCCGACGCAGGCGTGCAGCCGCCTCACCAGCGGGGATCACGGCGTTGCCGGGTACACGTTCTTGCGTTGCCAAGCACCTTTCGCGCACCGCTTCGCGCACGAACTGTGCGACGGTTTCACCCGAGACGAGCGCCGCCGTGCGGACTCGCTCGAGCTCGGACGTTCGCATCCTCAGCGACAGCTGAGCCGTTCGGGAGCGAGCCTCCGTCGATTCCGACTCCGAGCCAGACACGGGCTGATCCTAACCCTGCGCACATCATAGCTCGCGTTTGTATATGTATTCGCGAGCAATGCTCACGACGGACTCAGTGGTTGAGCCACCTTCGACTGAGATGGCGGGCGGCGCAAACTACGATCCGCTGCGGCATGGACGACTTTCTCATCGACCGCGACCCCCAGTCATGGTCTGCTGCGTCAGGTCACCCGAGCTCGCTTGTCCCCGCGCATTTGTTCGTGCAGGCGGCACCGAATGGCCTCGAAGTCGCGGTCGCCACGGCCGCTCGCAAGCCGACCGTCGGCGACTTGCGCTCGGCTTGGGCAGCCAGACGGCAGAAGCGGGCAACCCCCGTGCTGCTGGTCGCCTTCTATCCATCGCCCGAGGCACCGGGCGGCGAGCAGGTTGCCCTGTGCGGGCCGGCGGGCGAACAGCCGGTGTGCCATTTCGGCGTGGAGGTCTCTCAGGCTGAGCGGTTGGCCGAAGTCGCCCTGCGCGAGCCGAGCCACCATGCCGCCACCCGACTGCTGCTGGCCGCGTTGCCCGAACTGGACTCGCCTTTTCCCGGCTTGCGAAACTCGGGACTGCTCGCGACCCAGGAATTGACCGCCGGTGTGCCGATGCGTTCTGACTGGGCATCTGCGAGCACCGATTCCAAGGGGTTGCTCGCCCACCGAGGCCGTCGGCTGGTCGAAGGCCTGGGCTATGAGATCGCGACACTGGCGACGAACGCATCGGTGCTGACGATTGCCGGTCGCCGAGAGGCCATCGCCGTGTTCTGCGACGACAGCGAGCCCTTCGAGGCGCCGTCTGACCGGTTCGACGGCATGTCGCCGGTGTCGCGGGCGCTGGCGCTGGCAGACCGCGAGAACATCGACTGGGTGCTCCTCACCCGCGCCTCGGAAATCCGCCTGTATTCAGCCCGACCCGGCGTGGGGGTTGGGCGCAAGGGGCGGGCCGAGACGTTCGTCGAGCTGAACCTGTCGCTCCTGGCAGCCGAGCAGGCCGGCTATCTGGCCCTGCTGTTCTCGGCGGAGGCGATTTCGGCGAACGGTTCGCTGCATGAAGTTCTCGCAGCGTCCGAGCGTTTTGCCGCCGATCTGGCGGTCCGGCTGCGCAAGCGCATCTACTTCGAGACCGTGCCCGCGCTCGCGCGTGCAGTCGCGTCACGCCTGGGCGTCGAGCGACACGGCGACATGTCCGCGGGCGAAGTGAGCGAGGCCGACCTCGACAGCGCCTATGAGCAGGTGATGGTCATCCTGTTCCGTCTGCTGTTCGTGGCGTACGCCGAGGACAAGGACCTGCTCCCCTACCGCAGCAACGGCCGCTACGCCGATCACTCCTTGACGCGCCTCGCGCAACGGCTCGCTCAGACCGAGCACAGCGTCCACGCCGGCCCGGGCAGCCGTCTTGGCAGCGGCCGCAGCACCGGGGCAGACCCGGGGCCAACGCGGAACGACACAACCGCCGACACAGCCGAGGAAGCCTGCGCCGAAGCGCATTTCGACGAGCGCGCCACCGACCTGTGGGACGACGTGCGGGCTCTGTGGGATGCGGTCAACTGGGGCAACGATGACTGGGGCGTTCCGGCCTACAACGGCGGGCTGTTCTCCGACGACCCGGCAGTCAGCCCGACTGGTGCTGCGATTGCGGCGCTGCGGCTCACAAACGCCGAGTTCGGCCCGGCACTCGCCGCCGCGCTGGTCGACCACGGCGCGCAGGGGCCAGGCCCAGTGGACTTCCGCTCGCTGTCAGTGCGCGAGTTCGGCACGATCTATGAGGGACTGCTGGAGTCGAAGCTGTCGGTGGCAACCGACGACCTGGCCGTCAAGCAGGCGAAGGGCGCCGAGCAGTACGTCCCGGCGGGCGCGAACGACGAGGTGGAGGTGCTCGCTGGCGAGGTGTACTTCCACAATCTCTCCGGCGCCCGCAAGGCGACCGGTTCGTACTTCACCAAGCCGTTCGCGGTCGAGCACCTGCTCGACCATGCGCTCGAGCCGGCGCTCGACGACCACCTTGCCCGCCTCGATGTATTGCGAGATTCTGGCGACGACGCTGGCGTCGCAGCAGCGTTCTTCGATTTCCGCTGCGCCGACATCGCCATGGGCTCGGCGCATTTCCTGGTGGCAGCAGTGGACCGGATCGAAGCGCGCTTGTCGGCGTGGCTGTCGCTGCATCCCGTGCCTGCCGTCACCGCTGAGCTGAACCGGCTGCGAAACACCGCCATGAGTCAGCTCGGCGACCTCGGCGACGGAGTCGAGATTGAGACCGGCTCGCTGCTGCGCCGCCAGATCGCCCGCCACTGCATCTACGGCGTAGACAAGAACCGCGTCGCCGTCGAACTCGCGCGCTTGGCAATCTGGGTCCACACCTTCGTGCCCGGTCTCCCGCTGTCATTCCTCGACCACAACTTCGTCCACGGCGACAGCCTCACCGGCGTGGCATCGACCGAAGACGGAGCGCTGGCCGTGCGGCCCAAGGGCGACAAGTCACAGCCGTCGCTGTTCGTGCATCAACTCGAGAACATGATTGACGCCGTGGTGGGGCCGCTGGAGCGGCTCGCCCGACTGAACGATGCCGATAAGGCGGAGGTGGCAGCAGCACGAGAGGCACACGTCGCCGCCCGCGCAGCGGTCCGGACGATTGACGACGTGTTCGACGTGGCGACTGCGGTGCGGGCTGGGATGATCGAGATTCAGCGCGATTTCGACTTCGCCCCCGGCACGATCGCTGCGCTCGCGCACGACCCGCGTGTGCGCGACGCCATCGAGCGCCTGCAACCTGTGCACTACCCGACAACATGGCCGGAGGTGTTCTCGCGCGGCGCCCGCAGCGGCTTCGACTGCCTCGTGGGCAACCCACCGTGGGAAAAGGTGGTGGTCGATCGCGAGGTCTGGTACGGAATGCACCTTCCCGGCGTCCGCTCGTTGCCGGTCGCACAGCGACGCGAGCAGATCGACAAGCTGGAGGCGGATCGGCCAGATCTGGCCGTTGAGTTCGAACGGGAGCGCGAGCGAGCCGAGTTTCTCAAGCTGATCCTGCGCGCCGCCTTTCCCCGACTCGGAACGGGTCAGACCGATCTCTACAAGGCCTTCGCGTGGGCGAACCTGAACCTGTGCCGCGCGGACGGCATGCTCGGCGTCGTCCTGCCGCGCACCGCGGTGTCCGATGCGGGCATGGCGAACTGGCGGCGCGAGATCGTCAGCATCGACGGGGGGGGGGGGGACACCCTCAAATCTCGATCTCAACCCTTATCAACCACAGGGGCTGGGTGTTCGAGGGAGTACACAACTCATACACGGTGGTGCTGGCCACGGCCGCCCGCTCCTCACGGTCGTCAGCTGCCTCAATACCAGACAGTGGGCATTCGACGACGTCGACGGCCGATACACCATCGCAGTGGTCGCCGCCCGCAAGCCGAACCCGCGAACTAGCCCACGGGGGTGGCTTTAACACCGCCGCAGTACCCACAGCAGCAACATCAGAGACGGAACGAGCGACAGCCCAAGTTGATACGTCCGGCAGCAGCCCTGAAGCCGACCTCGGCCAAGCGCACGTAGCGATCTATCCCGGGCCGGCCCGTTCGCTGGCCCACTTCCGAGAGCTGGTAGACGGCAAGCCCGAGCTGATCGGGGTCTTCGAATTCCTCGGCTGGTCCAACACCGCAGCATTCCCGCAGATTCCCACCCGCGAAGCGTTTCGCGTATGGCGCCGCATGAAACTGCACCCGCGATTCGACAGCGTCGATGCGGCGACCACCCCCCCCCCCCCCCCCCCCCCCAATCTCTCGTTGGAGATTCCGACCAGTCCAAGGAGACGTCAATTCCACAATCGACCGGAAGAGATTCGTCAGAGACGACGGGCGTGGAGCGTCCGTCCGGTCTCCGAACTCCATTCCACGCACGACAGGCATCGCTTCATGAACGACGATGGCAATTCCGCGCCGCGCGAGAGGTCGATTCAACCAACGACAGATTCCGGTTCATGAAGGACGATGGAGAGGCGGCGTACACCCAATGAGTTCGATTTGGCCGGTCTATGCGGGCAAGAGCTTCAATCTGTGGCGGCCGGACACTGGGGACTATTACGACAGCGTCGATGCTGAAGCCATCACCGGCCATCTGCAGGAAAAACGAAAGCGGCAGAACAAAGTCAAGTCTTCGGCGTTCGCCCACTTTGATCAAGACCACTTGGCCGACCCGGGCACACTCGCTTGCCTCCGAGCAAGAATCGCCTTTCGTCGAGTGGCGCGGACGACGGATACTCGGACTTTCGTTTGCTCGCTGATTCCGCCCCGACGGATCGCGACCGAGGCAGCGTCATACTTCGAGCAGATCCGTGGCGAAATCCGCGACGAGGCATACGTCTTGGGAATCCTGTCCTCGATGATTTTCGACTGGCAGCTTCGCCGCGTCATGGAACTGACCCTCAGCTTCACGGATCTCATGGGAACGTCGATAGCCGATCCCGGGTCGGGCCACCCGGTGCGGGACCGGGTGGTGGAGATTGCGGGGCGGCTCGCGGCCGTGGACGAGCGGTTCGAGCAGTGGGCGGCCGAAGTCGGTGTGCCAGTCGGCTCCGCCAACGATGAGGCGACCAAGACAGACCTGATTCACGAGCTCGACGCCTGCGTGGCCCATCTCTACGGGCTCGACGAATACGACCTCGAAGTCATCTACACGACGTTCGACGAGAAGCGGCCTGACCGCTACCGGGACCGACTCGCGGCAGTCCTCGACCACTTCAGGGGCCTGCCGAACAGTGGTTGAGAAGCCGGAACTGGCGCTCAATCGAGACGGCCAGACCGTCGCGGAGGCGCTGAACGGGTTCATCGAACATGCGGCAACCGGGTTCGTGGGCGGCGCATCGGTGGACATCGCCACCGCGTACTTCAATGTGGGCGGCTACTCGCTGCTGGCGGACGCGCTTGACGCAACCAGCGGAGTCCGGCTGCTGCTCGGCGCGGAGCCACAGCCGCCCGAGAACCGTCGGCGGGCGCTGCGGAGCGAGCCGGCACAGCCGCGCCGGGCCGCCCGCGCACGCATGCGCAGCGCACTCGACGAACAAGAACAGCTGCTGCGATTCGAGCGCGACCATCTCGGCTTCACTCTCGCTGCCGATGCCTCTGCTCGTCGGCTGGTGGCGTGGCTCAACACGCCCGGCGTCGAGGTGCGCCGCCTCGGCGACCGATTCCTGCACGGCAAGGCGTTCCTGATCGGCGACCGCTCGCACGGCGTTGTAGCCGGCTCGTCCAACTTCACCTACGCCGGCTTGGCCACCAACCTGGAACTGAACTTGGGGAACTATGCGCCCCATGTGGTAAGCGGGGTGCAGACATGGTTCGACGAGCTGTGGGACGAGGCCGATCCCTACGATCTCGCCGCCCTCTTCGAGGCCCGATTCGAACCCCACTCGCCGCAGCTCGTCTACCTGCGGATGCTCTGGGAGCGATACGGCGCCGAACTCCAAGCCGAGGCCGATGCCGAGGGCGCACCGCAGATCCACCTCACGTCGTTCCAGTCGGACGGGCTGTGGCGGGCGCGCCGCATCCTCAACGAACGCCATGGCGTTCTGGTCGCGGACGAAGTGGGGCTCGGTAAGACGTTCCTGGCCGGTGAGCTGATCCGCGAAGCCGCTGCCGAACGGCGGCAGAAGGTGCTGGTGATCACCCCCGCCACGCTGCGTGACGGTCCGTGGCGCGCATTCCGAGCCGAGCACAACCTTGCGATGGAACTCGTGTCGTTTGAGGAGCTGATGGCCGATCAGCGTCTCAACCCCGAGCACGCCACCGGCTTCAAGCTCGAGCAACGCGACATCAACGACTACGCGATGGTGGTGATCGACGAGGCCCACAATCTGCGCAACCCGTCCACCCAGCGGGCACAGGCACTGCGCCGCCTGCTCGCAGGCTCGCCGCCGAAGCAGCTCGTGATGCTGACCGCGACGCCGGTGAACAACAGCCTGTGGGACCTGTATCACCTGCTGGGCTACTTCCTGCACAACGACGCCGCATTTGCCGACTCGGGCATCGCTTCGCTGCGCGACCACTTCGCCAACGCGGTTGCGCTCAACCCAGACGATCTGACGCCGGAGCATCTCTTCGACGTGCTCGACGCCGTCGCGGTGCGTCGCACACGCTCATTCGTGAAGCGCTTCTACCCCAACGACACGGTGCGCATCGGCGGCACTGAGACGCAGATCGTCTTCCCGACGCCCAGAGTCCGCAAAGTCAGCTACGACCTCGACGCGGTGCTGCCCGGGTTCTTCGACCGCTTCGCCGCAGCCCTCGACGCCGATGCCGGGAACGGACCGGCACACGACCGGACAGAAGACGCCGAGGACCTCGCCGGGGACGAACCGGCGGACGACCGCGCGCACGACACCGGCGACCGCGATGACGCCGGGGCACTGACGCTGGCCCGCTACGCGCCGTCGCGATATCGGTGGGACCACGACATCGACACTTATGAGCTGCAGCTCGCCGGCCTGCTGCGCTCGGGCCTGCTCAAACGGTTCGAATCCTCGCCCCACGCATTCGCGGAGACATGCGAGCGGATGGCGCGCAGCCATGACGCGTTCCTGTCGCTGCTCGAGCAAGGACATGTCGGCAGCGGCGACGTGCTCGCCGACTGGATTGCCGCCGACGCCGACGACTTCGACGACAAGCAAAGCGACGCCTTCATGGACCACCTGGTCGGCGTCAGCGACGTCGCCGCCGACTTCGACGCCGAACGGCTGCGCGAAGACGCCGCGCATGACCGCGACCTCTTGCGTTCACTGGCCGCCGAAGCCCGAACCGTGACGCGTGCCGCCGACCCGAACCTGGCTGCCCTGGTCGACGAACTGGCCGCTGTCGCCGCAGCAGCAGAAGCCGAAGGCATCGGCGCCGACGACACCAGAGACCGTCGCAAAGTGCTGATCTTCAGCTACTACGCCGACACCGTCGACTGGATCGTCGAGCACCTCGAGGCCGTTGCGCACACCGACGACCGCCTCGCCGCTTACCGGGGGCGCATCGCATCAGTCGCCGGAGGCAGCAGCGCCAGCGACAAGGACTCGGTGCTGTGGGGCTTCGCTCCGCGCACCACCGACGCGCCAATCGGGCACGACAGCGACCTGTACGACATCGTGGTGGCCACTGACGTGCTGGCCGAAGGCGTGAACCTGCAGCAGGCGTGCCACATCGTCAACTACGACCTGCCTTGGAACCCGATGCGCCTGGTGCAACGCCACGGACGCATCGACCGCATCGGCTCGCGCCACTCGCAGGTGTACCTGCGCTGCGTCTTCCCCGACAGCCGTCTGGACGATCTGCTCGGGCTCGAAGAGCGCCTCCACCGCAAGATCGCTCAGGCTGCGGCCAGTGTGGGAGTCGGCGAGATCCTGCCCGACCAAGGCGACCATCACGACATCAACTTCACCGAGACCCGTGAGGAGATCGAGCGCATCCGCCGCGAGGACGCCTCGATGTTCGAGCGAGGCGGAACATCGAAGGGGGTGCTGTCAGGCGAGGAATTCCGCCAGGAACTGCGCCATGCGATGGAAGACACCAACCTCGCGGAGCAGATTGCCACCCTGCCGTGGGGCTCAGGCTCGGGCATGGAGACAGCATCGTCAGATGGCCGCACGGGCTACGTGTTCTGTGCCCGCGTGGGCGACCATCCCGCGCCGGTGTTCCGATTCGTCGGCACAGGCGAGCACGCTGGCGGCGCCCCGGTGGACGAATCACTGGCGTGCCTCCATCTCGCTCGCCCGCCCGGCGGTTTCGAGACGCCGCGCACGCTGGCCGACGAAGACGTCAAAGGCGCGTTCGCGGCGTGGGAGATCGCTCAGGACGACATCGTCAGCAAGTGGAACGTGATGTCCGACAAAGCGAACCTCGAGCCGCGGATCGCGCCGCGACTGGCCCGGGCCGCCGAAGTCGTGCGCAGGCACCCGCCCCCGGGCATGACGCAGGACGAGATCGACCGAACCGTCGACACGATCACGGCGCCCTACCCGGAACGGACCATCCGAACGCTCACCGCAGCACTGAAGAGCTCGACAAGCCCCGCCGAACAGGCAGTCGAGATCGTCGGGGTCATCGACGTGCTGGGCCTGCGGCCATACGTCCCGCCCGAGCCGCTGCCAGAGATCACACCCGACGACGTCTACTGCGTCACCTGGCTTATGCTCGTTTGAACTGCGACCTGATGGCGACGCCGGTGCCGGCCCGCCGCCGTGCCGTCCACAGCCTCGCTGGACAGGCGGAAGACGATCTGTGTCGACGCGCTCGGTGGCAGGTGGCACTACGACCAGCGCGGGCATGCGCATCCGTCGCATACACCAGCTGGCAACGGCAACATTGAGGCGATCCGCGCAGCGCCTCAGCTGCGCTGGAGGTAGTCGGGGTCGCGGCGGCCGGCAAACCATTCGACCTCGTCGGCGAGCGCCGGATGCGCATCGAGATCGCCGTCGGTTGCAATGAGCTCGGCGGCAGCGTCGCGAGCTGCCTGCACCCAATTCAGATCGCGGGCCAGCGACGCCAGCTTCAGATCGCTGCGCCCCGACTGCCGCTCGTCAAACAGCGTGCCTTCGCCCCGCAACTCCAGATCTCGCTCGGCCAGTTCGAAGCC
This sequence comes from Candidatus Poriferisodalis sp., assembly GCF_965208895.1. Lineage (GTDB taxonomy): Bacteria > Actinomycetota > Acidimicrobiia > Acidimicrobiales > Poriferisodalaceae > Poriferisodalis. The sequence continues at coordinate 1,231,628 of NZ_OZ242363.1, forward strand.
GTCGTTTGTCGCAGCCAGCGCGCTCAGCCGCTCGACGGCGATGGGCGTCGGGTCTTCGTCGCTCACGAGGTAGCACGTCGAGCGATGGCTGCCGCGGCCCACCCGGCCTCGCAGCTGGTGCAGTTGGGCGATGCCGAACCGGTCGGCCGACAGCACCACCATCACCGTCGCATTCGGCACGTCGATGCCGACTTCGATGACGGTCGTCGCGACCAGCGCGTCGAGTCGGCCAGATCGGAATCCGGCCATCGTGGCTTCTTTGTCGGCTGACGGAAGTCGCCCGTGCAACAGCCCGACCCGCAGGCCCGCCAGAGAGCCGGCCACGAGTTCCGCATGCATCTGCTCGGCCGAACGCGCATCGAGGCTCTCGCTCTCGGTGATGAGCGGGCACACCACGAAGGCCTGACGACCGGCTTCGATCTCGCTGCGCACCTCGGCCCACATGGATTCAGCAGCGAGCGGCCCCTGGACCCATTGCGTGGTGATCGGCGTCCTGCCCGGCGGCAGCTCGTCGAGCACCGAGACATCGAGATCGCCGTACACGGTCATCGCAGCCGTTCGCGGAATCGGCGTCGCGGTCATCACCAGCAGGTGCGGAATGCGGCGGTCATCACGACCGCTCTCGCGCAGCCGCGCCCGTTGCGACACGCCGAAGCGGTGCTGTTCGTCCACGACCACGACACTGAGCGAGTCGAACTTGACCGACTCCTCCAAGAGAGCATGCGTGCCGACCACGATGTCCGCGGTGCCTGTGCCGATCTCCACCAGCACCTCGCGGCGCCGCGTTGCCGAACTCGACCCGCTGAGCAGGCGCAGGCGCAGGGGCCGCTTGCCGCTGAGCCGTGAATCGTCGGGCACCTCGAACCCGTCAAGCAGGACGCGCAGCGCATAGAAGTGCTGTTCGGCCAGCACTTCGGTCGGCGCCATGAGCGCACCCTGATGGCCGTTGCGGACTGCCACGAGCAACGCATGCAGAGCCACGAGCGTCTTTCCCGAGCCGACATCGCCCTGCAACAGGCGGTGCATCGGGCGCTGTGTGCTCACGTCGGCGTCGATGTCGGCCATCGCGCGCTGCTGTGCCCCCGTCAGTGCATAGGGCAGGCGCCGGTGGAAGGCTTCGATGAGACCCCCTCCGACATCATGAGCGATGCCGAGCTCGTGGGCCTCACGCGCCAGGCGCTGGCTTCGCAGCATCAGCTGCACCCGCAAGAACTCGTCGAACACCAGCCGGTTGCGGGCCGCCCATCGATCCGACATCGACGGCGGCTCATGAATCTCGGCCAAAGCCCGGCTGCGGCTGATGAGACCCAGCTGTGAGCGCAAGCGCCGGGGCAGCGGATCAGCGATGCCGCGGACCGAGCAGCGCCGCTGCGCCTCCGCGACCCAGTTCGCGACATCCCACGTGACGATGCCGGCCGTCTCGGACTGCGGGTAGATCGCCACGATCTTGCCGGTGCGGTCCGCGGTCGAATCGTCGCCCAGCACATCGACCACGGGATTGGTCATCTGCTTGCGGCCTCGGTAGTTCTCCACCTTTGCGAACAGCGCCACGGTGCGGCCCTGCGTGAGCTGGCGCTCACGCCATGCCTGATTGAAGAACACGGCACTCAGCACGCCGGTGTCATCGCCCACCTCAGCGCTCACCATTCGTCGGCCTCCGCGCAGCCGACGGGCCGACACCGACAGCACATCTGCCACCACAGTGATCTCCGATCCGATCTCCGCCTCGCTGATCGGCGCCTGGGCTGTGCGATCCACGTAACGGCGCGGGTAGTAGGTCAGCAAGTCGAACACGGACGCAACGCCCACCTCGGCCAAGGCCTTGCGGCGTTGCGAACCCACTCCGTTGAGGCGCCCGACGTCGATCGCGTCGAGCTGCCGCAACGTCAGCGGGCCCTTGGCCGCCGAGTCCGCGGCAGCCGGCTCGTCGGAGGCGCCACGGGCCTGCGCTGCGGCAGGATCCGATGCAGCCGCTCCTGGGGATCTGCGCGCAGCGGGCCGGCTGCTGCGAGGTGGGCTCATTCGATGCCGAAGAGGTATGGGTAGTGGTCCTGGCCGCCGAAGTGGCGCTCCACTTCGACACCAGGCCAGTGCTGGGACAGCCACGAGGCGATGTCGTCGGTCTGGGCAGGCTCGGTGCCCGCTCCCTCGATCAGCGTGAGGATCTCATGGGTGGGCTGCAGCATGTGCGCCAGCAGCCCGATTGCGGCTGCGCCGGCTGTCTCGCCGGTCGCCGCGATTCCCGAGTCGTCGAGGCCTATCCATTGGCCGGCCGTGACGTGGCCGATCGGAGACTTCACGTCGCGCACGGCTTGGGTCACCTCGCCCGCGGCGACGGCGGTTGCTGCATCAAGCATCGATGCAGCGTTGTCAGCAACGTTGGCACCGGGGTCATAGCCGATGAGGGCAGCAAGCCCCGCCGGCACCGAGGTCGTGGCCACGACCTCCACATGCTTGGCGGTGTGCTCGTCGATCTGGCGTGCGACCGGGACGATGTTGGAGTTGTTCGGCAGCACGACGACATGCCCCGAAGGCGCCGCTTCGACTGCCGCGAGGAGCTCAGCCGTCGAGGGGTTCATCGTCTGGCCCCCAGTCACGATCTCGGTGGCGCCCAGCGCTGCGAAGAGTTCGTCGAGCCCAGCCGCCGGCGACACCGCCACGACAGCGCAGTCGACCTGCGTTCGGTCCGTCGTCGAAGTGCGGTGAGCGCTGTTCGCGACCTGCGTGCCATCACCCGCATGCGCACCGTGCGCACCATCGCCCGCACGCGCCCCATGCGCACCGTGGCCTCCGAGACCTGCAACCTGTTCGTGCAGGTCCGTGATCTGGATGCGATGCGGCCGTCCTGCATCGATGCCCGCTTCGATGACGGGGCCGATGTCGTCGGTGTGGATGTGGCAGTTCCACAGCCCGTCGCCGCCCACCATCACGATCGAGTCGCCAAGGGAATCCCAGGCGACCTTGAAGTGATCGATGTTCTCGTCGGGTGCGGCGAGCAGGAACATCACCTCATAGCGGGTGCCGGAGGGGTCGCCGATCTCGTGTCCACTCTCACTGGGGTCAAGATGGCGATGCAGCTCCTCGCGCTGGGACGCCACTGCGTCGGTGCCACTGGCTCGCAAGCTCGCGCCCGCATTCCCGTGAGCGATCACCGCTGCCACCTCAGCGGGCAGCTCCACCTCGTCGGGCAGCGGGCGCCCGTCGGTGACGCTCAGCAACGCGTCGAGCAGCAGCAGGTACCCCGCGGCGCCGGCATCCACCACCCCGGCGTCGGCCAGCACCGGCAGCTGTTGTGGTGTGGCCTCCAGCGCCGCCTGACCGGCTCGCTTGGCGTTCTCCAGCACGGTTGCCATCCCGTGGCCGTCGTCGGTGTCCCCGCTCTCGAGAGCCTCCAGCGTGCGCTGCGCGGCGTGAGCCGAAGCACGCGCCACACTCAGAATCGTCCCCTCGACGGGTCTCATGACGGCACTGTCAGCAGCCTCACTCGCAGCGACCAAGCCCTTGGCCAACATTGCTGCGTCAATCGGCGGCTCACCGTCGGATTGGTCGTCGGACGGGGTCAGGGTGGAGGCGAGCCCTCGCAGCAACTGACTCACGATGACGCCGCTGTTTCCGCGCGCGCCCATGAGTGCGCCGTGAGAAATGGCGCTGCAGATCTCCGCCCTGCCTGTGCCCGTACGCAGCAATTCCTCAGTGACCGCCGCGAGCGTCATGGCCATGTTGGTGCCGGTGTCGCCGTCGGGCACCGGGTAGACGTTGAGCCGGTCGATCGTGACGCGGTGCTGCTGCAGCGCCGTGCAGTACGCCCGCATCGCCTCGGCCAGTGCGTCAGAATCCAGAGCGTTCCCCGGTCCGGTGGCCGATCGGAGATCGCTGTCGCTGCCAGAGGACGCATGGGCCGACAAGCCGTTCATCGTCTCACCTCTTGCTTCCCGCTCTTGTTCGCTGTCGCTCACGGGCCGCTCGGGCCACGGCTTCGCCTCTCGGCCCCGAAGCTACAACGCGCCCGCGGTAGCCGGTTGGTAGCGTTCCCTCGATTGCGCAGGCCGTTCTGGCGGCCTCGCAGAATCCCAGCCACTGGAGGCGCATGTGCAAGGCGTCATCAAGTCGTACGACCCGGCATCGGGAGTCGGAATCGTCGCCGATGACGTCACGCGCGCCGAGCACGAACTGGCCCCGAACGCCCTGGAGGGATCCATCTTCCGGATGGTGCGTCAAGGCCAGCGAGTGATCTACGACTTGGACGAACGGGGGCTCGCCACACGGCTGCGTCTGGGCTCGGAGGTGGATCTGGGGACACCTGATTGGATCACCGCCCGGGGGGAGACAGCGTGATCTGAGGCCGGGGCGGACGCACCGGCCGAAGAGCGAGTTACCAGTCTCACATTGCGCGAAAGCGCAAGACTCGGACCCGGAGGACATCTTGCCTGCGACTACCAACCGCCAGCTGATCGATTGGGTCGATCATTGGGCCGGCGTGCTGCGGCCCGATGCAGTCCACTGGTGCGACGGCTCTGAGGCGGAGTACGAGCAGTTCTGCGGCCAGATGGTGAACACCGGCACGCTCATCCCGCTTGACCCCGATACCCGTCCCAACAGCTACCTCGCACGCTCCGATCCGGGCGATGTCGCTCGCGTCGAGGATCGCACGTTCATCTGCACCACCGACGAGCTCGACGCCGGCCCCAACAACAACTGGCGGGCCCCCGACGACATGCGCGACGAACTGCTGAAGCTGTTCGACGGCTCGATGCGCGGGCGGACGATGTACGTAGTGCCGTTCTCCATGGGCCCGCTCGGCTCGCACATCGCTCACATCGGGGTCCAGCTCACCGACTCGCCCTACGTGGCGGCCTCCATGAGGATCATGACCCGCATGGGCCAGGCCGCGCTCGACGTGCTCGGCGACGGTCCGTTTGTGCCATGCGTTCACTCGCTCGGCGCGCCACTGGAATCGGGCCAGGCCGATGTGCCGTGGCCGTGTGACGCCGACCGCAAATACATCGTCCACTTCCCCGAGACTCGTGAGATCTGGTCGTACGGATCCGGTTACGGCGGCAACGCGCTGCTCGGCAAGAAGTGCTTCGCCCTGCGGATCGCATCGACCATGGCTCGGGACCAAGGCTGGCTCGCCGAGCACATGCTCATCGTGGGCGTGACGCCCCCTGAAGGCGAGACGGTCTATGTGGCCGCTGCGTTCCCCTCCGCCTGCGGCAAGACGAACATGGCCATGATGATCCCCACGCTTCCGGGCTGGAAGATCGAGACCATCGGCGATGACATTGCCTGGATGAAATTCGGCGATGACGGGCGGCTGCACGCCATCAACCCCGAGGCCGGCATCTTCGGCGTCGCACCGGGCACAGGCGACGCCACCAACCCGAGTGCGTTGGCGACGGTCTGGGGCAATTGCGTGTTCACCAATGTGGCCCAGACCCCCGAGGGCGATGTCTGGTGGGAAGGACTGACCCCAGAACCGCCGGAAGGTCTCATCGATTGGCGCGGCGATCATTGGACGCCCGACGCCGGTACCCCCGCAGCGCACCCCAACGCTCGCTTCACGGCCCCCGCGCAGCAATGCCCGACCATCGCGCCCGAGTGGGAGGATCCTGCGGGCGTGCCGATCTCGGCAATCCTGTTCGGCGGCCGGCGAGCGACCACGGTTCCGCTCGTGGCCGAAGCGTTCGACTGGGAGCACGGCGTGTTCCTGGGATCCCAGATGTCGTCAGAGAAGACCGCAGCTGCGGCGGGGACTATCGGTGAAGTGCGACGGGATCCCTTCGCCATGCTGCCGTTCTGCGGATACAACTTCGGCGACTACTTCGGTCACTGGCTGGACATCGGCGCACGGCCGGGAACCCAGCTGCCGAAGCTCTACTACGTGAACTGGTTCCGCAAGGACGCCGATGGCAAGTTCATCTGGCCGGGTTTCGGCGACAACTCGCGCGTGCTCAAGTGGGTGCTGGAACGCGTTGCCGGCCACGGTGAGGCCGTGCCGACCGCGATCGGCCTGGTACCCCCGCCCGAGGCGCTCGACACCCGCGGCCTCGACCTGACCCCCACGGAGCTCGAGACATTGCTCGGGGTCGACGAGGACGATTGGCGAGCCGAGATCGACATGATCGAAGCGCACTACCGGAACCTGGGCGAACGCCTGCCGCCCCAGATGCGCCACCAGCTCGACCTCCTCGAGGCGCGACTCGGCCTCTGAAGGGCTGCGCAGCGCGCCCGCTGTCGGCGCGGCAAGAACCCTGTACCCCACCGCTCATGCGTTCGGCCCGAGAGACGGTCAGCCGCCGAGGAACATGGCCCGGATGGCAAGTCCCATGATGAACAGCGCGCCGAGGCCGAACAGTTCGTAGCGCCGGTGCGCCAGTTGCTGGCGGTACGCGTAGACGAAGAAGACCGCGACCGCGCAGCACGCTCCGTAGAACACGTGGAAAGCAGGGGCATCGACGGCGGCGACTCGCATGAGGATGACGCCCGCCGTGAGCTGAACGAACACGAGGACCCACGCAGCTCCCAGAAGCCACCACAGGCTGCGATGTCGAAGCGCCCCCCAGCGGATCGCCCCGAGCGCCCACAGTCCCGCGACCCCGTTCGACAGCACCAGCACCCAGCCCACAACAGTGTGCAACGCCGCCCAGACGTCGGTGCTCACTGCGGAAGCGGCAGTGCCCGGGGAGCGCTGCGCCGCTGCGGCACAATCGGCTGAGTGCTCACCGGGAGGACGCGGGACCAGCAGCGTCGTTCGGCTGCTGCGGTGGCAACGAGGCATGCGGCTCTGTCTGCTGCGGCGGCGTGGGTGGCAGCGACATGTGCTGCGTGAAGAGGTGGATGAACATCAGCAGGTTCTGTGCGTCGCCGTGGCCATTGGCGAGATTGAGCTCGCCGGGGCGCCGCGCCTCGACGTCGCTGAGCTTGATGACGTCGAGCGCCCGCAGCAGACCGACCGGTGCGCCGGCGGACACCAACTCACTGATGTCGCGTACCAGGTGACGGCCGCGCAGCCCTTGGGCTCGAATGAGGTTGCGCAGCAGCAGCCGCGCCAAGGCGCAGGCACTGGCCGGCGAGATCTCGGCAACTGCCGCTGCCTCGGTGTACAGCGGCACCAGCTTGCGGTCGAGGCCCAGCGGCGCGCTGGTCGGCTCCCGATGCCCGGGCTCGCCGGCGCCCGCCTCGCCGGGTGCGCCGTCGGGGGTCTCAGGCAACGGCACCGGTGTCGCGCAACTTCGCGATGTCGTCTGTGTCGTAACCGGCGATCGCCAGCACTTCGTCGGTGTGCTGGCCGGGATGCGCCGGGGGTCCTTGCACCGTTTGAACGGTGCGACTGAAGCGCGGCGACGGGCTCGGCTGGACCACTCCGGCCACTTCGCAGAACACGTCACGGTGGACGTTGTGCGGGTGCTGCGGGGCTTCTGCCAAGGTCAGCACCGGGGCAAAGCACACATCGGTGGCGTCCATGATCTCGCACCACTCGTCACGGGTCTTCGACTTGAAGACCGCCGCGATCCGTTCCTTGAGCTCGGGCCAGCCGCTGCGCGAATTCTGCTTGGCGAACTCGGGGTCTGCCTCGAGACCGGTCAGGCGCAGCAGCTCGGCATAGAACTGGGGTTCGATCGATCCGATCGAGATGTAGTTGCCGTCGGCGCACTCGTACACGTCGTAGAAGTGGCTGCCCGTGTCAAGCATGTTCGTGCCGCGCTCGTCGTTCCAGACCCCCAGTGCCCGCATCGAGTGGAACATGGCCATGAGCGTCGCAGCGCCATCGACCATTGCCGCGTCGACGACCTGGCCCTGGCCCGATCGCTGGGACTCGAACAGAGCGCACGCCACGCCGAACGCCAGCAGCATGCCGCCCCCGCCGAAGTCGCCCACCAGGTTCAGCGGCGCGATCGGCGGCTCTCCCTTGCGGCCGATCGGGTCGAGAGCCCCGGCGAGCGCGATGTAGTTGATGTCGTGTCCGGCACCGAGGTGGTACGGGCCCTCTTGGCCCCAGCCAGTCATCCGGCCGTACACCAGCCGCGGGTTGCGAGCCAGGCACTCGTCAGGCCCGATGCCGAGCCGTTCCATCACGCCGGGGCGGAAGCCTTCGATGAGAGCGTCGGAATGCTCCACGAGGCGCAGCAACGCCTCGACGCCGTCAGGGTTCTTCAGATCGAGCCCGATCGAGGCACGGCCGCGCGCCAGCACATCGATGGGCGGGTTGTCAGCATCGTGATCTCGCACTCTGGCCGAGCGATCGACGCGGATGACTTCCGCACCCATGTCGGAGAGCATCATCCCGCAGAAGGGCCCCGGGCCGATCCCCTGCAACTCGATCACTCGTACTCCTGCCAGCGGTCCTGTGCTCATGCTCATTCCTTGTCTGGTTGCGTTCCCGGTGGAGGGGCTTGCTGGTCGTGTCCGTGGACGGTGAGTTGTTCGTGGGTGTCGAGGGAGGTGAAGTCGGTGATGCGGTTGCGGGCGATGTACAGCGTGCGCAGATGTCCCAAGCCGGCCAGCGGTGCGATGTCGCTGATCTGGTTGTCGTCAAGATAGAGGCCTACCAGCGCGGCATGTCCGCGCAGCGCATCGATGCTCGTGATGCCGTTGCCAGCGGCGTCCAGCACCACCAGATTGCTCAGGCTCTCCAGCGGCGTGAGGTCGGCGACGCCGGTCCAGTTCATTTCCAGATATGCCAGGTCGGTCAGACCGGCCAACGCGTCGATGTCCATGAGGGGGTTGTCTGAGAGTGTCAGCGTGTCCACGCGAGTGAGATGCGCGAGAGGCGCGATGTCCGAGATGCCATTCGAGGCAAGACCGAGCCGGTCCAGGCCGGTGAAGCCCGCGAGCCTCGACACGTCGCTGATCCGGTTGATGTCCAAGTACAGCTTCTCCAGCCCCGCCATCACCGGCAACGCGTCGAGGCTGGCGATGCCGTTGCCGATCAGGCCCAGCAGTTTCAGGCGTGTGAGCGACGCGAGCTGCGCGAGGTCGGTGAAGCCGTTCTGCTGCAGGTCGAGCGCTACCAGCGATCTCAGGCCCGCGAGCGGCGAGACGTCGCGGACACGATGGTCGCGCAGTTTCAGCTCGGTCAGCGACACAGCGTGCTCGAGGCCGCTCAGGTCGCGAATGCGGCCTGCTGAGTCGCTGCCGAAATGGCTCAGCGTCTTCAGCTTGCCCAGCTGCGCCTCGGTGACCGTCTCGTCGCTGGCCTGGCCCAGCGCGGCTCGCACGACCGCGGCCAGCACCCCGTCGGCGAATGCCACCACGCCGTCCTGCTGAGGCACCGCATGCACCACCCCGGTGAGCGCGTCGAGCGGCGATATGTCGCTGATGCGGTTCCGGCGCACATCCGCGTAGTCCAGGCCGACCAGCTTCCCGACAGCGGACACCTCAGTGAGCGTGTTGCCTGACGCCCACAGCGAGTCCAGACCCGACAGTCCCGACACAACGCCGATGTCGGTGAGTTCGTTGTCGTATGCGTAGAGATGCTCGAGCCCGTGCAGCGCCCGCACGGCGTCGAGGCTGGTGATGTCGTTGCCGCCGAGCCCGAGCCGTGCGAGGCCGGTCAGGCTTGACACGGCTGCGATGTCGTCGATGGCGTTGTGGTCCAGGTACAGATCGGTCAGCGAGCTCAGAGCCGAGATGTCTGAGATGTCGTCGATGCTGTTGCCGTACAGAAACAGGCGCCGCAGGCCGGTGAGCGACGCGAGGTCGGACAGATCATCAATGCCGGTGCGGTCGAGCCACAGGGTCGTCAGCGTCGTCAGCGCCGACAAGGGCGCTGTGTCCGCTATCGGGTTGGCTGACAGCACCAGCGTCTCCAGGCGCCCGAGACACGACAAGGCGGACACATCGGAGACGCTGTGCCCGGCCAGATCCAGCACCCGCAATCCGGTCGCCCCTCCTAGGCCCGACAGGTCGACAATCGCCGGCGCGTCCGCATTGTCGCCGTTGCGCGGCAGCCGCAGCTCGGTCAGGCCGGCCAGCTCAGAGGGGCTGATCGGCTCGCCCGCGTTCTTTCCCAAAGCGGCCTCCACGCCCGAGCGCAGTTCGGCGTCGGCAAACCGGATCACGGTCGGAGTGCACGCTGCAGCGCTGTCGCTCGCAGGAGCAGCGCGGGTCTTCGCTGACGGGTCCGCAGCTTCGATGATGGCGTTGCGAGCCGCGTCAACCGCGTCGGCGCCCCCCTGTGCCTCAGGTGAGAGCACAAAGAAGACGCGGTCAATCAGCACCGTGTACACCGTTGTGCGGGCCGGTTCGACGCTGCTCGACACCGTGATCACCAAGCGATGGTCCAGTGCCGCCCGCGCGGCGCTGGTCGAACCTCGGCAGACCACTGTGCCAGCGGCGTTCAGCGAGCACGAATGGTGCTGCCCCGCGGACACCGACACGAACGCACCCGCGGGAACGCGCGCTTGACCACTGTCGTTCGCGCCCCAGCACGCCACGGTCTTATCGGTCTTCAGCCCGCACGAATGGTTCTGCCCTGCCGACACCGCCGCGAACGAGCCCGCCGGCGCGGCTGTCTGGCCCGAACCGTTGTTGCCCCAGCACGCCACGGTCGCATCATCCTTGACAGCGCAGGTGTGCCGCCAGCCTGCCGACACCGACATGAACGTTCCGCCCGGCGGGCTCGCCTGACGGCTGCTGTTCAGCCCCCAGCAGCGCAGCGACCCGCTGGTGAGAATCCCGCACGAGTGATTGCCCCCAGCAGCAACCGCCGAGAACATGCCGTCCGGCGGCCGCGACTGGCCGCTGAAGTTGTAGCCCCAGCACGCCACGGTCTTGTCGGTCTTCAGGCCGCACGTATGGCCCCAGCCTGCCGACACCGAAGAGAATCGTCCCGACGGCGGCTGAGACTGACCAAATTCGTCGTCACCCCAGCAGCGCACGCTTCCACCCGTCGTGACGGCGCACGCATGACCCCAACCCGTTGAGACCTGCGAGTACCGCCCCGAGGGCACGTCCGTCACTGTCGGGTAGCTAGCGCCCCAGCAGCGCAGCGACCCGCCGCTGCGCAGCCCGCATGTATGGAAGTTGCCTGCATCCACCGAGGCAAACCCGGTAGTGGAGGTCAACGCCACCTGATGGCCTTCTACAGCGGTATCAGCATCAGCAGGCATCACCGTCACGGTGCCGCCCGCAGCGGTGAACTCCACCGTCAACAGGCTCACATAGGGCCGCACGGACGTCCGGTACCACAAGAAGTCAGGATCGAACTCCGGATTCAGATATAGCCGCCTGCAGCCCGCACCCGGGCAGTCGAACCCGCCGATCACATTGCGCATACTCAACGACAACAGACGCGGCGGATCCTCCGCCGTCACCTTGTACACCCGCTCGGGGCCGAAACCCCACAGCGACGACACCCGAATCCTCAGCACCGCGCCCGGCGTGAGCCGCACCGAACCGCCCTCCGCCACCTCGTCGCCGTCGGCATCGAACGCCTTCACCACCAGTCCCAGCCGCGCTCCATCGCTGAGCGTCCAGCCCACTCTCACCGCGTCCGCGACCGCATCCACCGTGTACTCGAACGTCCCCGAATCGAAATCGCCGGCCAGCAGATCAAGCCCGCTGTCGGTGTCCGTCAGCGTCAGCGACGCCAGCACCGCCGGATTCGACTGCCCAAATTGGTTGTCGCCCCAGCAGGTCAAGCTCGCGAACGGGTCCAGCGCGCATGTATGGCGCCCACCGGCCGACACGTGGGCAACACGCCCGGCTGGTGCATCGCTTTGACCCAGCGAGTTGAGCCCCCAGCACACGGCAGAATCGGTTTCGGCGTCGCGTGCGCAGGTGTGATCCGCGCCCGCGGAGATGCCCTCCAACTGGCCGCCGGGAGCTCCCCGCTGACCGTGATCGTTGTCTCCCCAGCACGAGACTTTCGAATTCACATTGACGACGCACGTGTGCGAGGCACCGGCTGCAACCTCCCTCACTGCCCACGGCAATGTGGACGGCGGCAACTGGCCCTCGGAGTCATCACCCCAGCACACCAAATCGGACGAATCGGTGATGGCGCACGTGTGCGCAGCACCGGCAACGATCGCCGTCGCACGGTCATCAGCTTCGCTGCCGAACCTGTCGAACGGCACCGCGGTTCGGTCATTCGAGCTGTCGCCCCAGCACACCACACCCCCCGCAGGCCGCAATCCGCAGACATGCGCGTCTCCGACAGCGACCTCGGTGAACCTGCCGTCGGGCGCATCGGCCATATCGGAACCTGCAACCGCAGTCGCCAGCACCGCCGGAACATCGCCCCAGCACTGCACCGCCCCGTCGATGCGGACACCGCACACGTAACCGGCCGTCGGCGGCGACGACAGCGACGTGAACGCGAACACCGGCGTCTCGGCGACCACATCGCTGTCACCCCAGCACAAGACCTGCCCGCTCGCCCGCAACCCGCACGAATGTCCGCTGCCCGCCGACACCTGCACGAACCCGCCATGCGGACCCTTCGGCGTCACACCCCCCAACAGCAAACGGCCCAACTGCGTCACCGCCCCCGCAGGATCCACGATCCCGCGTCCGAACTCCCGCGTCGGCTGAGGAACGATGCTGAAATCGCCGTCACGGCCACGCGGCGTCCGAAATGGAACCGGCAACGAAGTCGGGTCCGGAACACGAGGCTCGATCGCGGAATGCTCCAACGCCGCTCGGACCTGGCCCACCGTCGCCCCCGGATGACGGTTCAACATGTGAGCCACCACACCCGAGACATACGCCGCCGCCGGCGAGGTGCCATCGGCGTAACCAGTGCCGCACTCCGTAGGTGAGACGCACTTCGCTGTCGTCAATATGCCATTCTCGTCATCTGTGTGGGTGCCAGGCGCTGCGATGTCGACCGAATCGCTCACTGTGCTGAACGCAGCCCGCTCGCCGCTCTCATCGATAGCGGCAACCGTAATCACATCGCCCTGCAAGCTGTACACCGCTGGCGCTTTGTCCTCGTTGAGTTCGGTGCAATTCCCGCGTTCCTGGTAGTGGGGGACGAGCTCTCCGGTTTCTTTGTTGCTCACAAATCTGGGATCACCGCAATTGCCGGCACTTGTGACAACCACCACCCCGAGCATCGCCGCTGCACGCGATGCAAGCTCGAACGTGTCGTCGGTGACTTTGGAACTGATCTCAACGCCACCTACGTTCTGGGTATTGTCGCCATCTATCCCGATGTCCACGCTGAGAGACAAGTTGATGACACGTGCGCCGCTGTTTACCGCTGTGGCGACGGCGGCCGTGTAGGGCCCGAGAGAGGTGCAGCCTTCTGCCGTAGGCGTACCCATCGGGGGCGCCACGTGAATCGGCAAGAGCTTCGCGTCGGGCGCGACTCCGGCAACATAGGTATCCGGGGTAGTGCCGCGGTCGAGTTTGGCGGCGATGATGCCCGCCATGAGCGTGCCGTGGGAAGTTGAGCCTTCCCGATGGCAGGCGTCGAGACCGCCAGTGACAATCTGATCCTCGAGGTCGGGGTGATCCTCGTCGACGCCAGTGTCGAGGACCGCGACCGTGACCGGGTTCTCATCCTTCCAGCCGGCCCACAAGCGATCCATCTCCGGCTGCGGCAGATGCCACTGCTCCCCCGCACCGTCGTTGTGATGACCGCCGGTGTGGGGTGCGTGCGCGCCGTCGTCGTGAGCTACGCGCACGTCCCGCGGCGGAACTCCCGCAGCGAAGACACTGTCATCGCCCGCGAGCAATTCGCGCACCTGCGCAGCAGTGCGCCCGTCCAGCTCGACGTATTCCACCACCAAACAGGCACCGGCGATGCGCACCACCTCAAGGACCGTCGGCGCGGCGTCGGAGTCGCCGAGATCCGCCGGAGGGTCCACGACGGTGACGCCTGCGACATCGAGCGCGGGCACCGAGTCGCAGTCCGCCTCCTCAGGTGTGATGGTCGCTGCGCCTTCGCGCAGCCTCTCGAGATCGATCCCCGAACGCGTCGGCGTGGTGAACGGGTCGAAGCTCGCCAGCTCGCTCGCGCCCGATGCGGTCGACGCCGGAACGTCGACCTCGACGCTGTGGGACCACGGCGCCAAGCCCTGAGCGTTGCGCGCCCTCACGGCGAGCCAATGAGACGAGGCGTCCGTTGGCAGCCCGGCGACCTGGGCAGACGAACCGTCAAACTCGATCACCACACCGGCGATATCGCTTCGGGGGTCGAGCAGCAGCCACTCGCCGCTCGCCAGCACGGTGATCTCATAGCCGTCAGCGTCGGGCACGTCACTCCAGTCGACGGACACGACACCGGGTGCGCGCCACTCGCCTTCGAGGTTTGTCACCGCCGCCAGCGTGGGCAACGGTTCGATGGTCCGCTGAGCCGGAACGGCATTGCCGCCAGTCGGCTGCAATGCGGCCTGACCGGTGGAAGCCCCCGCGGAGTCGGCAGGAGCCGAGACTTCAGTACTCGGCAGACCGTCGATCGGCGGATCCACCGCTGCTGCGGGTGCGGGCAGCAACGCCACCAACGCGACGACACACGCCAACGCCCGCAGGCACCGATTCCTGAACACGACAGGCCTCCTCGCGAGGCCGCGTCGAGCTGCCGGCGGCGCCTCGGCCGTCAGAACCTAGCGAATTCATGTCACATTCCTATGGATTGAGTGTCGGATATGTGTGGCACACCGATCTGACTTGTATTGCCTCGACAACCCCGCCCGGGAGTGGCTCGGCCCGCCGCGGACTGATGATTGGCGCTCGTCGCAGCACTTCTCCCATGTCCGCTGGCGTCTGCTACCGGTTTGCTGTGGGATCGATGCGGTGGGTGTCGGGCGAATGAGCTGCGTGAAGCTCAGCGATGTGCGCGTTGTGGGCAAGATCGCTGTCGCACCCGACGCTCGCCGCATCGCTGCTGGACCTGGTGCAGGCCCAGATCGCCCACGGGTCCGACTCGTAGTCATAGACGTCCCACGGCCCGTCAACCCCGGGGCGGAACCCCCCGACGGCCGGTCCTCGCTCGGCAATCAGACAGCCCCCGCGATGCCTGAACACCGTCAGATCGCCGAAATCGTGATACACCCCTGGGCTGCGCGCGACTTGCTTCCATCGCGGTGGGGGGCACGTCTCCGGCGCGTCGGGCAGCGGCGGCCACTCATCGGGCGGTTTGCCCACGAACTGCGCCTGCATCTCCCGGGCGCGTGCCGCCTGGGCATGAGTGGGCGGCCCCCATCGTAAATGGCCCGGCGCCGACGACACCCACAGCGGGCACTCGGGTGCGTCCTGGTGCCACGGGAACCGCGCGAAGCCGGGCACCTCAACGACTCTCGCAGCGCGATACAAAGCCTCAAGCCTGTCCCACCTGCTCTCGAGAGGAGGGCTGACGTCGGGGACCTCGCTCTGGCACCGGTACTCGTCCGTCTCCGCCAGCACCTTGTACGAACTCAGCCGGGACTCCGGAATAGAACCTCTGCCAAGATATTTGATGGCGACGATGAACGGATCCGAGTCGAAGTACCTCCAATATTCGACAGTGGCCGAGTCGAGCATCCAGTCCTCATGGGCACGCTGAGACCACAAACAGCCCCGCCGAACCCGGAACACCACCACCCACGACTCGCCGTCGGGCACCCCCTTTGGGCACGGAGCATCAGGATCGATCGGCGGAAACACACCGGCCCCGCCTACATAGGCCAACTGCAGCTCCCGAGCCGCCGCAACCTCAGCCTCGCTCGGCGGACCCCACAACTCATGACCCGACGAGCCGCCCACCACATCATCCGCACCCTCAGCGCTGCACCCAACCGCCAACACGACCGCCACGACAACCGCAGCCGTCATCGGAACCCACACCTGCCACCGCATCAACCACATCACCTACCACATCGAATCGACGCATCGTCGGCAGCTGCACCGGCAGTTCGCCCCGGCAACCCCGCCCAGAAGTGGCTCCGCCCGCCGCCGACAGATGCCTCGCACCCCTCGCAGCACTTCTCAGATGTCCGTTGGCGTCTGCTACCGGTTTGCTGTGGGATCGATGCGGTGGGTGTCGGGCGAATGAGCTGCGTGAAGCTCAGCGATGTGCGCGTTGTGGGCAAGACCGCTGTCGCACCCGACGCTCGCAAGATCACTGCTGGACCTGGTACAGGCCCAGATCGCCCACGGGTCCGACTCGTAGTCATAAACGTCCCACGGCCCATCAACCCCGGGACGGAACCGCACAACGGCCGGTCCTCGCTCGGCAATCAGACAGCCCCCGCGATGCCTGAACACCGTCAATTCACCGAGGTCGAACCTCATTCCAGTGCTGGGTTGGAATTCCCACCACTGCGGTAACGGGCACACCCCCGGAGCCTCGGGCAGCGGCGGCCACTCACCAGGCGGCCGGCCCACGAACTGCGCCTGCAGCTCCCGGGCGTCTGCTGCCTGAACACGCGTGGGCAGCCCCCATTGGAAATAGCCCGGCGCCAGCGACACCCACAGCGGGCACTCCGGTGCGTCCTCGTGCCACGGGTACCGCGCAAACCCGGGCGACTCCACGACTGCGGGATTCCGGTACAAAATCTCGAGCATGTCCCACCTGCTTACGAGAACCTCGATGTAGCTGGGGATCTCGCGATGGCACCGGTACTCGTCCGTCTCCACCAGCACCATGTACCAAGTCGGCATGAACTGCTCGAAAGTTTCCTCGACGTACTTGACGGCGACGATGAACGGGTCCGAATCAAAATACTTCCCGTGATCGATACTGCGAGAAGTGAGCAACCATTCCTCATGGGCGCGCTGGGACCACAAACAGCCCCGCCGAACCCGGAACACCACCGCCAGCGACTCGCCGTCGGGCACCCCGTTCGGGCACGGCGCGTCAGGATCGATCGGCGGAAACACATCAGTGCTGCCGCCCACATAGGCCAACTGCAGCTCGCGAGCCGCCGCAACCTCAGCATCGCTCGGCGGACCCCAAAGATTATGACCCGACAAGCCGCCCACCACATCGTCCGCACCCTCATCGCTGCACCCAAACGCCAACACCACCGCCACGACAACCGCAGCCGTCATCGGAACCCACGTACGCCACCGCATCAACCACATCGCCTACCACATCGAATCGATGCATCGTCGGCGGCCGCACCGGCAACCCCGCCCAGAAGTGGCTCCGCCCGCCGCCGACAGACGCCTCGCACCCCTCGCTGCGCTTCACCGATGCCCGCTGGCGTCTGCTACCGGTTTGCTGTGGGATCGATGCGGTGGGTGTCGGGCGAATGAGCTGCGTGAAGCTCAGCGATGCGCGCGTTGTGGGCAAGATCGCTGTCGCACCAGACGCTCGCAAGATCACTGCTGGGACTCGTGGTGCTGGATGTGGCGCAGGCCCAGATCGCCCACGGGTCCGACTCGTAGTCATAAACGTCCCACGGCCCGTCAACCCCGGGACGGAACCCCGCAACGGCCGGTCCTCGCTCGGCGATCAGACAGCCCCCGCGATGCCGGTACACCGTCAGATCGCCTAGATCGTGAGGCACCCCTGGGAATCTGCCGAGATGCTCCCATCGCGGTGACGGGCACATCCCCGGCGCCTCGGGCAGCGGCGGCCACTCATCAGGCGGCCGGCCCACGAACTGCGCCTGCAGCCCCCGGGCGCGTGCCACCTGAGCATAGGTCAGCACCCCCCATCGCGAACGGTCCGGCGCCAGCGACACCCACAGCGGGCACTCCGGTGCGTCCTCGTGCCACGGGAACCACGCGAAACCGGGCGACTCGACCACCTCAGGCCTCCGGTACAAAGCCTCAAGCGTGTCCCACCTGCTCTCAAGAGGAGAGATGCGGGTGCGGACCTCGCGATGGCATCGGTACTCGTCCGCCTCCACCAGCACCATGTACGAACTCGGCGAGGACTCCGGGATAAACGCGCCGCCAAGATACTTGACGGCGACGATGAACGGATCCGAGTCGAAATACCTCAAGTAATCGACATTGCGAGAATCGAGCATCCATTCCTCATGAACACGCTGAGACCGCCAACCCTGCCCGATGCTGCTTGAAAAAACTCAGAACCTGTCGCGCGAAGTCAGACGCAACACAGCCGGTCCGGCGCTCGGCGATGACTCCACAAAATTTTTTGGCCTTGTGCCTGTTGTCTGACCTGTCGCGTGGAGCGTGGGGCCGGCAGGAGCGCTCCTGTCCAGTAGGGAGCCCGACTGTGGCGACTCGGTTGTGACGAAGCGCCCCTGCCGATCCCGGACCCACCGGAGTTTCACTTCCAGCAGGAGCACAGCATGACATCTGCAGTCGGGGGAATCGACCCCCACCAGGACACCTTCACCGTGGGAATCGTCGACGCCCACGGCGTCGAGATCACTCACGACACCTTCGACAACACCGCCGCCGGCTACGGCGCCGCGATCGACCTGCTCGACGCTCACAGTGTCCGTCAGGTCGGCGTCGAGGGATCAGCCAAGTGGGGCGCGCACGTCGCGGTCGCGCTCGCCGCAGCCAGGTTCGACGCCCGAGAGGTCCCTGCGTCGCGTTCGGCGGCGCAGCGCCGCTCGCGGCAGCTGGACAAGACCGACGCCGTCGACGCGGTCGCCTCAGCGAGGGCACTGCTGGCCGAGCCCACCCTGGGCCCGGTGCAGGCTCTGGAGGCCTACGACCCGCTCGTCGCCGAGATCGAGGCGGTGCTCGAGCATCGCAGAACCCTTGTGGCTGCTCGCACTTTGATGCTTCACCACGTCGGCGACCAGATCTCCAAGCTGCCCACCGAGGTGCGCGACCAGCTCACCGCGACCGGCAAGATCGAGAGTCGGCTGCGCCGCCTCGAGCACATCGACCCCGACACTGCCACGACCCCAGCCGGCTGGCACCGGCTCGAATGACTCCAGAACTTCATCGACCAAGACCGCGCTGCGCGCAGCGAGATCCGCCGATTGGAGCGTCTCATCGACGAGCTGCTCGACCGTCACGGCACCAACCTGCGCGACGAGCCAGGCATCGGCCCCATCGCCGCAGCCATCCTGCTGTGCGAGGTCGGCGACCCCACCCGATTCGACCGCGAATCGAAATTCGCACGCTGGTGCGGCACCGGCGTCGTCGCCCTGTCATCGGGCAAAGGCGCCGGTGATCCCGTCAAGCACCGGCTCGACTTCACAGGCAACCGGCACATCAACTCTGTCCTGCACATCGCGTCGGTCACCCAGCAGCGCACCCAGCCCGAAGCCGTCGCCTACCTCGCCAGAAAAGCCGGCGAAGGCAAAACCCGACGCGAAGCCAGACGAGCCCACAAACGCCAACTCGCCAACCGCGTCATCCGCCGAACGTGGCGCGACGAAACCGCCCGAAAGCAACCCTTCGCGCTCGCCGCTTGACAAGGGAGCGTCCGACAGGCCCCGGCTGACCGACAGCGGTGCCGAACGCCCGGCCGGGTCACCGGCTGCGTCACTCGGTCCGCCACGTCAGACGGCCTGTCTCTTCCATCGTCGTGAGGTCGGTGGCGATCATGTCCGTGGGGGTGATCGTGTAGAGGATGTCTCCGACGAGTTCGCTGGTGATGACGAAATTGCGGTGCGCGACGGTGCCTCGTTGCGCTAGTCCGTCAGCAGTGGCGGTGATGACGGCGACGGTGCAATTGTCGCGATCGCAAGGTTCGAGGGGCACGACCGTGACGGCGCCTTCGTCGGTCGGGTGCGCTGACCAGTGGTGGCCGATTGCGAAACCGTCCGCTGCTTGGCCTGCGATTCGGGGACTGGCGGGGTTCGAGACGTCGAGCAGGAGCACGGTGCGCTTGTGGACTTCGACGGCGGGACCGGATTTGTCCCCGACATAGAGCAGCAGGTCGTCGCCGATCTCTGTGAAGCCATCCCAAGCACTAGGGATCGCAATGATCTTGCTGACGTTCACTTCTCCTGACGGGTTGGACACGTCGACCACGTGCGCGTGGTCGTCTTCGCCTGCGCCACGCAGTTCGGTCCAGACGGCGGCTTTCGATGTGTGGGCCACAGAGGTGAGTGCGCTGGAGCCGGCGAGCACCTCGCCTCGTTGCTTGAGCTTCAGGTCGCCGTCGGCGATGTCGAAGACGAGGAGTCCTTCGTTGCCGTCGTGCGAGTCGTCGGGATGGTCGAACCAGAAATAGGGCAGCCTGAGAGTGTCGCCGACGACCCGCGCACCGCGCGCTCCGCCCACCCATCCGGCGATCCCGACCGACGCCGAGTACTGCGGCGAGCCGTGCTCTGAGAACTCGTAGCGGTGGACGTCCCCATGTGGGTCGTCCGTCTGGACCTTGCGCACGTCTGTTGCCCCAAGCTCGTAGCGGTACGGGCTCGTGGTCACGAACACACTGCCGGGCGAGGAGGTCACGCTCGCCGCGGACGCCATCACCGACACCACATCGCTCGGCGGCTCCATGCCGGCATCAGCCATGTCGAGCATGACGATGCTCAGCACCCCGGGTCCAGCGAACTCCCCCAGACGGTACGCGCGAGAGCAATCGCCCAGCATTCCCGACGCGACCACTGCGCCGTCGCCGTCGGTAAGCCGGTACTCGGGCATCCAGCTCTCCAGCGGCGTCGCCGCAGCGAGTTCCCGATTGTGCTGCAGCGATTCCTGCGCGGACATCCCGTAGTTGTCGCCGGGATGAGTCTCCCCGGGCAGTCTCCGCTGCTCATAACCGGTGACAAGACGCAGCTTCCCGTCCTCGCTGATCTCGGTATCCACGAATTGTCCCCGAAGACGCAGATAGCGAGTGGCTCTCGGTTCAGGATCGCCGAGGCCGATCTCCGCGATCACAGTGGTCCATCTCAAGTCCTCCCGGTTCACGCTGCCGGCGAATCGGTCGATGTCAGGAGCTGCGGTGTCCAAGGGAAGGCTGGTCGCACCTCCCTGGAATATCAACAGCAGACGGTCGTCAAGAAGAAGCAGGTCCTGCAGGATCGCCTCGGGATAGCCGATCTCAAGACGCAGCTTTGCGACAATAACCGGGGACCGACCCGAGACGTCCACCACACGGATACTGTCGCCATAGACGATTACCATCCGATCGCCGCCGGTGATCGATGTGAATACAACCTGATCGGGCACATACCAAAACGGATTGATCCAATTAGGCCGACTACCGCTCCGATACGTCGACTTCCTGGTTCTGTGAGTCGCATCGCCGAACTGGCCATAGTCAACGTCGGCCCCATACCCGAACGCAGTGACCGTCGCGGCGGTCTCCTGCTGGAGATATGCCTCCATGTCCTGACAGGACTCGAACCGAGTCAGACCTGCCGAGTCGATGACCGAACCCGGCTCCCGTCGAGTGAAAGATCGCCTAGGAGGGTGGTCGGAAAGTCGGTGGATTTCCGCGTTCGGTGTGGGGGCGCGCGGGACAATGCAGGGGTGCGCGGTTCGGCTGACGATCAGGGTTCGTTCTTCGATGTGGATGTGATGGTGGGCGGTCTGCTGGAATCGGAGGGGTTCTTGGCGACGCTGGGGCGGGCTCGCGGCGAGCTGTTCTGCGATGCCGATTTCGATGCGCTGTATGTGTCTGGTCGGGGC
Organism: Candidatus Poriferisodalis sp.; assembly: GCF_965208895.1. Classification (GTDB taxonomy): domain Bacteria; phylum Actinomycetota; class Acidimicrobiia; order Acidimicrobiales; family Poriferisodalaceae; genus Poriferisodalis. Next base: position 1,253,078 of record NZ_OZ242363.1, read on the forward strand.
CGTCCGTCGCATCCGCCGTCGGTGGTGGCGTCGTTGTTGTTGTGCCAGTTGTTCTATGGGGTGTCCGATCGTGAGGCCGAGCGGCGGTCGCGGTTCGACATGTCGTGGAAAGCGGCGTTGGGGCTGCCGCTGGATCATCGCGGGATCCCTCATGTGGTGCTGGTGGAGTTCCGGGCGCGGCTGGTGCGCGCGGGGATGGAGAGCTTCTTGGGGGATCGGGTCAAGATCGCAGCCAAGCGCGCCGGGGTGATCGGCCATCGCCGCAGCGTGGACTCCACCGGCATCGAGGACAGCGTGCTGACTCAGGACACTGTCACGCTGATCCGTTCTCAGACCCGCCGCTGTGTTGACGCTGTGTCGGGGATCGACGCCGAAGCGGCTGGCGAGCTGGCCGCGATGCTGGCGCGTGACGACTACGGGGAGGCGGCCAAGCCGCAGATCAACTGGTCCGACCCCGCAGCCCGGGCGGCTTTGGTGGCGGAGCTGTTCTGCGACGCCGACGCTGTCGTGGGGTTCTGTTCCCGCTTCGACGACGCCGATGTGGCCGCGGCGGCGGAGCTGCTGCGCGTCGTCGCCGGCCAGGACGTCGAGATCGCCGACGGCGCCGACGGCGCGGCGGTGGCGCGGATACGCCAAGGCACCGCGACCGATCGGGTGATCTCGACCGTCGATCCCGACGCCCGCCACGGGCACCGCTCCCGCAGCGACCGCTACGACGGCTACAAGCTGCACATAGCAGCCGACGCGGACTCCGACCTGATCACCTCGGCGAAAGCGACGCTCGCGACCGTCCATGACGCCGCAGTGGTCGAGGACCTCATCGACGCCGACCCGGTCCCGGTCGCGGAGATCATCGCCGACACCCACTACGGGTCGGGACCCACGCGTCACACGACGGCGGGCCGCGGCATCGACCTGGTCGCTCCCGCCCCGCCGATATCGGCCCGCAAAGACCCCGACATGTTCACCAAAGCCGACTTCGGCATCGACACCGAAACAGCGACGATCACCTGCCCCGCCGGCGTCGCCGTCGCGATCCCGCCGCCGCGGGGCCAAAAGCGCCGCCAGGCCCGCTTCAGCGCAGCCGACTGCAACGCGTGCGCGCTCAAGACTCGATGCACCACACGCACCGGCGGCCGCATCGTGCAGATCAACCCCCACGAAGAGCTCCTCGCCCCCGCCAGAGCCCAACGCCGCGAACCCGAATTCCTCGCCAGATACCGACAGCGCTCCCAAGCCGAACGAAAAATCGCCCACCTCAAAGCCCGCACCAAACGCCTGCCGTGGCGCGGCCTCGCCAAAGCCGGCCACTGGCTCGAATGGCGAACCGCCGCCATCAACCTCGACCGCATCGGCCGCCTCGGCATCATCGGGTGACACACCCGCGTCCGCACCCAGCCCGCCACCCCAACCCGACCTCACACCTCAACCCTGCCCCACACGCCGCAAACCCCAATAACCGACCAAGCTCCTAGGAGCAGCCGGTTCGCCATCAACAGTGGGATCGTAAACGGAGCCTGACAGATCGCCGTTCTGTTCTAGACCGGCATCCGATGAGGCATCGCTGCTGCACGCCATCGTCAACAACGCAACGAATATCAACACGGCCACACGGACAAGTCGCCGCCGCTGCACACAACCCGACCGGATCACCGGCTCCATCACTCGGTCCGCCACGTCAGTCGGCCTGACTCTTCCATCGTGCCGAATCGACGCGACGCCTCACATCACCCGCAGCGCTAAGCCTACTGCCCGCAGAGAGCGTGTCGGCCTGGTTGTGCGCCATGGCCGATGACCGTAGTCACAGCGCATTCCCGGCGAACCGAAGAAATGTTCCGGCTAGCACTCTGTGCACCATCCTCACCGCCCGCTCACGCAGCTCAGCGGGATACCTCCCATTGTTTGCCATAGCTCCATCCTTCCCAAGGATCAGAGCCTCCATCAGACAGTGAAGATGTGGGCGGGGAGCGGGCCGTCGGCGTCTGACCTGCTGTCGAACTGGCCCCGTGTTGTGGGTGCCTTGGGTGGGACTCGTCGGCGTCGGCGGCTCGCTTCTTGGACTTGTCAGCTGCGGCCGGTCCGCAACGAGCGACGTGACCTCATAGGAACGTGTGCTGGCTGATGCCTCATCACTGTTATGTCCGTCCCGTCCCGGCACGCGAGCCGCTCCGAGATGAAGGACAACATGATGCCAGAACCGCCACGGGCGGTGATCGGCGGGATCGGCTGCCGCACCGACTTCCACGTCGCCGCAGCGCTCGACCCGTTGGGTCGGATGCTGGGCACCGAGTCGTTCCCCGCGACTGCTGCCGGCTATTGCTCGACTCGACGATGGCTCGCGTCGTTCGGGCCGATCGCCGCGGTCGGCGTGGAGTCCACCGGGTCCTGCGGAGCGGCCCTGGCCCGGTCGCTGAGCGAGCAGGGCTGCGCGGTCATCGAGGCCGACCAGCCCCATCGCCATCTTCGCGCCCGCCGCGGCAAGAACGACGCCATCGACGCCGAGGCCGCTGCCCGCAAGGTGCTCTCGGGCGAAGCGGCCGCAGCCGCGACCGACACCACCGGGGTCGTCGAGGCGATCCGTCAGCTCAGCGTCGCCCGCAACAGCGCAGTCAAGGCCCGCTCTGCTGCGCTGTGCCAGCTCGGCGGCCTGCTCGTCACCGCCCCCGCCGATTTGCGCGCCCAGCTCGACTGCCGCCGCACCCTCGGGGGCAAGGCTGCTGTGTGCGCACGGCTGCGGCCCCACCCCGGCCTGCTCGCCGACCCCGCCCAAGCAGCCAAGACAGCGCTTGCCAGCCTGGGGCGCCGCATCGCCCAGCTCGGCGCCGAAGCCGACGAGCTCGAAGACGAACTCGACCGGCTCGTCGCCGCAGCAGCGCCCACGACCCTGTCGCGTCTGGGATGCGGCACCCACCACACCGCCACGCTGCTCGTCGCCGCCGGCCAGAACATCGACCGGCTCAGCTCCGAAGCGTCGTTCGCTCACCTGTGCGGCGTCGCGCCGGTCCCTGCCTCGAGCGGACGCACCAGCCGTCACCGGCTCAACTTCGCCGGCAACCGCGACGCCAACCGGGCACTGCACATGATCGTCATCGTCCGGCTCCGCTACTGCGAACGAACCCGCAGCTACCTCAACCGCCGCGTGAGCGAAGGCAAAACCAAAAAAGAAGCCATCCGCTGCCTCAAACGATTCGTCGCACGAGAGATCTACCGCACCCTTCGAGCCGACCTCGCCACCCTCAAAACCCGCACTTGACATCTATAGGAACGTCCCAGTGCGAATCAATCCGCCCACATCGCCCGCTCACCGGCATCGCTACATTGTCTCGCACCGCTCCCTGCCCACATCTTAACTGTTTCGCGCAGGCTCCAAGGATTGGAGCGAGCATGGGATCTACGGACACAGAAGCGGGGCCGGCGGAGCGTTTAGCTGGCACAGCGCCCGCGTGGTTGCCGCTGCCACCCGTGCGATTGCGGCGGGCGTGCGTGTGCCCCACCAGAACAGATCCTGGCCGTCGATGACATGAGTCGGCGCGAGCTCCGACAGCTCGTCGAGGTGACGCTGGCGCCACCGATAGGGCTCTGTCGGCGCAAGCACGATGTCGAAACGCTCCGGCGACAGATCATCGGCGTCGAGTGTCGGATAGGCGCCCCGGTCGGAGAACGCCACGTCGACTCCGCACCACGCCAGCAGCGAGGCGCCGTAGGTCTGCGCGCCGATCGTCATGTACGGCCGGCGCCAGATCGGGACGAATGCCCGCAGGGCGCCGCCCGACGCGAGCCGAAACGCGTCACGCCGAGGCGGGAGCGGTTCGGCAGTCCACGAGACGCCGATACGTGCTGCCAGGCGGCTCAACTCAGGCTCGACATCTCGCAGCGACGCTATGTGCAGCGCTTCGACCTCGATGCCGGCAGCGACCAGCGCGTCGTAGTCTTCCTTGCGGTTCTCCTCGCGGTCTGCCACAACCAGATCAGGCTGCATCTCAGCGATGGCATCGACATCGGGGTTCTTGGTGCCGCCGATGTGTTCCAGATCGGGCCGCTCGCAGTAGCGGGTGCAGGCGACCGGGTCGGCACCCCAGGCCGCCAGTGTCTCAGTGACGCTCGGAACGAGACTGACGATGCGCACCACTCGCAGCGTATTGACGCTCACGATCGACCACGAAGGGCATAGCAGCGACGCGTGGGAGCGGCTTGCGCGTGCGAATCGCATAGACCAGCCGCACATGCCTCGCCTATCGCGGCTGGCCGCGCGTGCGATCCGCGCAGTGACTGAGGTCTAGGTTCGCCGCAATGAACGATGCCTCCGATGCATAGCTCAGGCGACAGTGCGGCCTCGGTGGCGGGCCCGGGCGAGGCGCTACCGCCCGACGACGGCCTCGATGCCGCCCAGCGTGCAGCGGTGCGTTCTGGCGCCGCGGCGCTGCTGGTGGTAGCCGGGCCGGGAAGCGGCAAGACCCGCGTGCTCACGCACCGGATCGCCTGGCGAGCCGCCACCGAGTCGATGCAAGCACGGCGCGCCATGGCCGTGACCTTCACCCGCCGGGCTGCGAGGGAACTCCGTGCTCGGCTGCAGCAGCTCGACGTCGACGACATGGGGCCGGTGGGCACATTCCACTCCATTGCACTCGCGCAGGTGCGCCAATACGACATCGACCACGGCCGGGCCGAGCGGAAGATCCTGCCGAACCGGGCTGCGCTCAGCAGCGAGCTGTCAGAGCACCTCCAGCGCACGTTCAGCCCGAGGCCGCCGATCACCGTCGCCACGGCGCTGCGCGAGATCGACTGGGCAAAGGCCGCTGACCTGTCGGTGGCCGAGTATCGGGAAGGGCCGGCGCTGCGTCGGCTCGGGCCGGCTGCCGGGCAAGCATCTGCGGAGCTCTTCGGGCACTTCGAACGCGTCAAGTCGCGGCGCCGGCTGCTCGACTTCGACGACCTGCTCGCCGAATGCACGCGCCTGATGCGCTCAGATGAGCACTTCGCTGCAGCACGGCGCTGGCTCCACCGGCACTTCTTCGTCGACGAATTCCAAGACCTCAACCGGTTGCAATGGGAACTGCTGCTCGAATGGATCGGCGGCCCGGCCGCTGTGCACAACGGGACCGCTGACATCTGCGCCGTCGGAGACATCGACCAGGCGATCTACGGGTGGAACGGCGCCGACAGCCGCTACACCGCCGAGTTCGACCGACACTTCGAGGGTGCAGCCGTGATCCGGCTCGCGCTCAACTACCGCAGCCACCCGTCGCTGGTCGCCGCAGCGCAGGCAGTCATCGCACCCGACGAAAATGCTGACGCCTCAGCGGTCAGCGGCGCGGCCCAAACCCCAGCACGCCCGCACGAGACGGGTCCGGTGCCGACGGTGACAGCGTTCGACGACGCCTCCGCTGAGGCCGCTGGCATCGCCCAGTGGATCGCGGACCGTCACATCGGCCGCGTCCGCTGGGATTCGTTCGGCGTGCTCGCCCGCACCAACGCACAACTCGGCGACATCGCTGCGGCGCTGGAGTCTCGCGGCATTCCTGCCCGGGTCAGCGGGCAGCGGAGCCCGTTCTTGCAGCTTCCCGCCGTACGGTCGCTGCTGGAGCGACTTCGCACGGCGAGCACGAGCCTGTCCACGGCGGTCGACGATCTGCGCGCCGACGCGATGGACGCTGCTCCCGAAGACCGGCTCGAACCGGTGCACGCGCGTGTGCTCGACCTCGCCGACGCCTACCTCGCGGAGATGTCTCGTGCGTCCGGGCGCCGATTCGCCCACAGCGGCCCCACGGGAGAGGGCTTCGCAACTTGGCTGGGACTGCTGTCGGCCACCGACCGCGAGCTCACTGCCGAGGTGATCGACAGCGACCATTCGGGCGCCCATTTCGACCCGCGTGATGGCGCCGTTGCCCTCGCAACCTTTCACGCCGCCAAGGGTCTGCAGTGGCGTCATGTGGTGATTGCCGGCGTCGAAGACGGACTCGTGCCCTTGCGCCGCGATGACCCTGAGGAACGACGGCTGTTCTACGTGGCCGTGTCGCGAGCTACCCACCTGCTGCATTTCACCTGGGCGCGGCGCCGTGCCGGGCGCGGCGCGACGGGCGAGACCCGCGACCCGTCACCTTGGCTGGCGCTCATCGCCGCGGCCACCGCCGAGCCGCCGCCGCTGTCGCCCGACAACGCGGCGTCGCACGTTGCCGCCGCCCGCGCCGCCCTCGACGCCGTTCGGCAGCGCCGATAGTCGAGCCTTGCCGCCGCGGCAGCTCAGAGCGCGAGATCGGCGAATACCGGGGTGTGATCTGAGGGCTTGGTGCCCTTGCGAGCGTTGCGGTCGATGAGGCAGAACTCCGTTGCTGCCGCCACCGGCTCGGTGCCCAGCAGCAGGTCGATGCGCAGGCCGTGGCGCTTGTAGAACGCGCCGTCCCGATAGTCCCACCAGCTGTACAGACCCGCTGCGTCGTAGTGCTCGCGGAAGATGTCCGCCACGCCCCAGTCGCAGACATGAGCGATGGCATCGCGCTCAGGCTCGGTGACGTGCGTGCGCGGCTCAGGGTTCTCGGGGTCCCACACATCGCGGTCGTCAGGGCACACGTTGAAGTCGCCGCCCACCAGCACCGGCTCGGAAGGGTCGCAGGTGGCCTCGAGGTGAGCCCGCAGGCGCCCCAGCCAGTCCAGCTTGTAGCGGTAGTGCTCGTGGTCGACGGCTCGGCCGTTGGGCACGTACACCGAACTCAAGGTGACGCCCCCACAGCACGCTGAGATGATTCGCGCATCGGGATCGGGCTCGCGGCCGTCGGCGAATCCAGCGACCGGGTTGTCGATGCCCACGCTCGACACGATGGCCACCCCGTTCCAGCGCCCCTCGCCGTGATGTACCGAGTCGTATCCCCGGGCCTCGAAGTGGACATGGGGGAATTGCTCGTCGGCCATCTTGGTTTCCTGCAGCAGCAGCACATCGGGCTCGGCATAGTCCAACCACTCGTCGACTCGTTCCAGCCGGGCATTGAGACTGTTGACGTTCCACGTGGCGATCCGCACCGGTACGACGCTAACTGCCGAACTCAGCGTGCGAGCGGCCTGTACGTGATGCGAGCAGGGGCGTCGTCAACGCCCATCTCGCGCTTGCGGAAGGCCTCGTACTCGGTGAAGTTGCCTTCGAACCACCGCACCGCGCTGTTGCCCTCGAAGGCCAGCACATGGGTGGCGATCCGGTCCAGGAACCAGCGGTCGTGGCTGATGACCACGGCACAGCCCCCGAAGGACTCCAACGCGGCTTCGAGCGAGCGCAACGTGTCCACGTCGAGATCATTGGTGGGCTCGTCGAGCAACAGCACGTTGCATCCCGAGGTGAGCGTCCGGGCGAGGTGCACCCGGTTGCGCTCGCCGCCCGCAAGATCTCCGACACGCTTTTGCTGATCCGAGCCGGTGAAGTTGAATGATGCGACGAACGCTCTGCCGTTGATTTCACGTGCGCCGTCGAGGCCCGTGATGCGCAGCGTGTCGTGCCCGCTCGTGATCTCTTCATAGACGGTGCGGCCGTCGTCCAGCACCGCGCGCGACTGATCGACATATGCGATGTCGACGGTCTCGCCGATCGTGATGCTGCCCGCATCGGGCTGCTCGTCGCCGGCCAGCAGCCGGAACAGCGTCGTCTTGCCGGCGCCGTTCGCACCGATCACTCCGACGATCCCGCCCGGCGGCAGGCGGAACGAGAGATCGTCGAACAGCAGCGTGTCGCCGTAGGCCTTGACGAGTCCATCGGCCTCGATGACCTGAGAACCCAAGCGCCGCGACATCGGGATGGTGATCTGCAGCGCGCCGGCTCGATGCTGCTCGACAGCGGCCCTGCGATGCTCCGCCAGCAGTTCCTCATACGCGCTGACGCGTGCCTTGCTCTTCGCCTGTCGTGCCCGTGGCGACATGCGCACCCACTCCAGCTCGCGGGCCAGCGTGCGGGCTCGAACGTCTGACTGGCGCTGCTCGGAGAGGAGGCGGTCGTTGCGATGCTCGAGCCATGCGCTGTAGTTGCCTTCGAAGGGATGGGTACGACCGTGGTCGATCTCGAGAATCCAGCCCGCCACATTGTCCAGGAAGTACCGGTCGTGGGTGATGGCCACCACTGTCCCGGAGTAGTCGGCCAGGAAGCGCTCCAGCCACGCCACCGATTCCGCATCGAGGTGGTTGGTCGGCTCGTCGAGCAGCAGCAGATCCGGATGTGACAGCAGCAGGCGGCACAGCGCCACGCGACGTCGCTCCCCGCCCGACAGCGTCGTCACGTCGGCATCGGGCGGCGGCAGCCGCAGCGCATCCATGGCGATGGCGACGTGGCGGTCCAGATCCCAGGCGTTGGCTGCCGCGATCCGGTCCTCCAACTCTGCTTGGCGTGTGCCCAGCGCGTCGAAGTCGGCGTCGGGGTCGGCCCAGCGGGCCATCAACTGCTCATATGCCGTGAGCAAAGCGGCGGTCTCGGCAACGCCCGCCATCACGTTGCCTTCGACGTCGAGCGCCGGGTCGAGCTCGGGTTCTTGGGGCAGCAGCCCGACTGTTGCGTCCGGCGTCACGCGCGCTTCGCCGGTGTAACCGTCGTCGAGGCCGGCCATGATCCTCAGCAGGGTGGATTTGCCCGAGCCGTTGTGGCCGATCACGCCGATCTTCGCTCCCGGCAGGAACGCCAGGGTGACGTCGCGCAGAACCTCCCGATCGGGCGGGTAGAAGCGCCCGAGCTTGTGCAGCGTGCAGATGAACTCCGATGCCATCAGTCCCCTAGAGAATGGTCAGATGGGCGAATTGTTCCATTGCGTCACCTGATGTTTCCCGCTCTTGTGAGCTCCGCTCACGGGCCGCTCGGGCCACGGCTTCGCCATTCGGCTCAGCCTCTTGCGGACTGCCGATCACCGCAGCTCAAAGCCGACGAGTGCTTCCAGCTCGCGCAGGGCCTCGCCCGGATCGGTCACTTTGATGGCCGTCATGCCCATTGCTGCCGCGGGCTTGCAGTTGATGCCGAGGTCATCGAGATAGGCCGTGCGGGTCGGGTCAATGCCGAGCTGTGCACAGGCCAGCTCGTAGATTCGCGGATCGGGCTTGCGCAGGCCCACAACGGACGACTCGATCACCACGCCGAACAGCTGCATCACCTCGGCGATCGCGGCGGCGCTGTTCGCATCCCGTGCCATGCCCGCACCGTGACCGGTTCTCACGTTGTTCGTGATGCAGCCGACCGGCAAGCGGGCCGCGAGAATCTCCAGCGCACGGACCATCTGCGGACGCAACCCGCCGCTCAGGCACGCCAGCACCGCTGAGCCGGACATTTCGAATCCCCGGTCAGCGGCCTCTGCTTCGAAGAGCTCAGTGAAGGTGCCGACATTGACCTCGCTGCGCTCCAGCCGTGCCCATGCGTTGGTGTCGGGGTTGGTGGCGTTGATCTGCCGGATGGTGTCGCGCGGCGCGCCGATGCGGTCTTCGTAGCGGTTGAAGGACTCAAACGGGCTCTCGGTGATGACGCCGCCGAAGTCGAACAGCACGGCGTCGACGACCGCCGACGCAGGTGAACTCTCAGGCACGGCCCGGCACGCTAGCTGAGGTACAGCCGATCATCACGACCCGCGCGAATCGCGCCGACTATGTAGCCGTTCTCACCGCCGCACAGCAGACGCCATGACGGGACATCACGATTTCGCGCGAATCGCGCGGTCGAAGTCCCTCAAAATCGCGCGTTTCGTAGTAAGAATCATACGCAACGCGCGAATATCCACCGCAAGCGCGCGAGCGTTCGCTAAAGTCCCGCCATGGCTACGGACACCTCGGCCTCGTCATCCGCGACCTCAGCGCACGCCCCGGCATCCACCGACAAGAGGTGGAAGAGCAGGGCGGTGTGCCGGACGGTCGATGCCGGCAACTCGGCCTATTGCGCCGTCTGCGACGAACTCATCAAGTTCCGGGCGCGCATCCGCGCCGAACAGATCATCTGCAATGTGTACGTGAAGAACCGCTGGGATCGCGTCGAGCACTACCACCCGGAGTGCTATACGGAAGCCGGCACCCCGTACGGCGAGCCCAAGGACTGAGCCGATTGGCACAGATGCGGTAGCTGTGGAGGCAGCAGACTCAGCGACCTTGCGACAAGCTGGACCAGCGGGCCCCGCCGTCTGCGCAGCGGGCGCGCTGCTTCGGTCGTCGGCTACAGCACCTGGCTCAAGAACAGCGCTACAGCACCTGGCTCAAGAACAGCTTGGTGCGCTCTTCGGCGGGCTCGGTGAAGAAGTGATGCGGGGTGCCGACTTCCACGATCTCGCCGTCCTCCATGAAGATGATGCGGTCGGCCACCTCGCGTGCGAAGCCCATCTCGTGGGTCACCACCATCATGGTCATGCCCGAGCGCGCCAGACCCTCCATCACGTCGAGCACTTCCTTGATCATCTCGGGGTCGAGCGCCGAGGTGGGCTCGTCGAACAGCATCACCCGGGGCTCCATCGCCAGCGCCCGAGCAATCGCCACGCGCTGCTGCTGCCCGCCTGACAGCTGACCGGGGAACTTCTGCGCCTGCTCGGGAATGCCCACACGCTCGAGCAGCGCCGAGGCCTGCTCCTCGGCCTCGGGCCGCGACTTTCGGCGCACCCAGATGGGCGCCAGCGTGATGTTGTCCATCACCGTCAGGTGCGGGAACAGATTGAACTGCTGGAAGACCATGCCCACCTCGGAGCGGATCTTCTCGATGTTGCGCACATCGTTGGTCAGCTCGATGCCGTCCACGATGATCTGTCCGCTCTGGTGGGCTTCGAGCCGGTTGATGCAGCGAATCCACGTGCTCTTGCCCGAGCCCGAGGGTCCGAGCACCACGACGATCTCCTGCTCCTTGATGGTCGCGCTGATGCCGCTGAGGGCCTGGAAGTCGCCGAACCACTTGTCGACACCGCGGCACACGATCATGTCGTCTCTGGCCGCCAACTCCTCGGACACTGCGACGGTGGCGTCGCTGATGCTCACGTCGTGCTCTCCTTGTCGTGCTTACCGTTCGCCCACGCCGAGCCGTCGCTCGAGCCGCTGGCTCCACTTCGACAGCGTGTATGCGAACACCCAATAGACGAGCGAGACGAACAGCAGGCCCTCTCGCTTGATGCCCAGGAATTGCGTCTGGGCCGGAATGACGCTGTTGGCCATGCGCAAGATGTCGAACACGCCGATGATGGCCAGAAGCGAGGTTTCCTTGAACGTGGCGATCACCTGGCCCACCAGCGGCGGAATCGACGCCCGCAGCGACTGGGGCAAGACGATGAAGGTCGTTCGCTGCACCGTGCTCAAGCCGACCGCGTCGGACGCCTCGTACTGCCCTCGGCGAATCGACTGCAAGCCACCGCGCACGTTCTCGGCCAGATAGGCCGCCGAGAACAGCGTGTAGCCCAGCGTGGCGGAGGCGAACAGGCTGATCTCCATGTTCGACGGCAGGAACAGCGGCAGGATCACCACGAAGAAGATGAGGATGGTGATGAGGGGGACGCCCCGCACCACCTCGATGTACGAGGTCGCCATGACCCGGAAGATCGGCAGCCGCGAAGTGCGGGCCAGCGCCAGCAGCACCCCCAGCGGGAACGAGAGCATGAGGGTGAACACCGCCACCACCAGCGTGACGGCGAACCCGCCGATCAGCGCTTCGGTCGGCGTCTCCACCGTCGACGGCGTGTTCATGATGGTGGCGAAGTAGTGGAACACGGCGGTGATCGCCAGCCACGCCGCGACGAGGCGTCGCCGCTTCTGGCTCTCCCCGGAGAAGTTGTGCGCCAGCAGCGCCACCACTGCCAGCAGGAGGAAGCTGATGCGCACTTTTTGCAGCATCGGGTACCAGCCCATGAAGGCCGCGAGCCAGTTGAACCCCGCGAGCCCAAGCAGAGCGATTCCGGCGATGCGGCCGAGCTCGCCGATGCCTTCGGAGGTGAGCCACCACAGCACCGCCCCGCCGGCGATGCCGAATGCCAGCGCCAGCGGCAGGTCCACCGAGCCCACCCGCGCCCAGTCGAGGTCGGGGTCGCGCAGCACCACCCAGTACAGGACGAACGGCACCATCAGCCAGGCCAAGGTCACTGTGATGCGCACGCTCGACAGCGCCCGCTCGCTGAGGTGCGAGCGCACCCAACGGCCCAACAGCAGCGCGGCGACCGTCAGCATCCACATGACAGTCCACGGCAGCTTGGTGGACATGGCCACGGTGCGGCCGGGCTCGGCGATGAACTCCCCCTCGGCGAAGGCGTAGTGACCCCATGGATAGATCCACGCCGACAGGACGGGAACGGCCAGCGCGGCGACGGCGAAGTTGATCGCCTGCACCGTGGGCGGCGATCCGTCGTGCCGTTTCGGCATGCGACGCATGACCTGCGCCGCAGCGATGAGGATCGCGGCTGCGAGCCACCAGGCCCAGCGGTCCGCCATCGCCTCGGCGAACGACTGCCGGACCACGTCGTCGCCGTCGCGCACGACCGCGCCGTCGGCGCCGACCAGCACCGATGGCTCGCGCAGCACGACACCCACGGCGATGGCGGCGGCCGCAGTCGTCAGCGCGTTGGAGATCCTCCGCAGCTCGACGCCGTCGCCGCGGCCCGCGAACACGCCCAAGGACAGGCCCGCCAGCGTCACCACCACGCCGACGCACACCCACACCCGCACGTACTGCTCTTCGGGATAGGCGTGGGTGAAGATCAGCCGCAGGTTCGTGCGGACGGCATCCCAGCCCCGCTCCTCGCTGAACACGAAGTTCAGCAGCCCCCGCACAGCGAACAGCGCAAACAGGCCGAAGGCGACGGTCAGGAACGAGTTGAACGGGTTGGGGAAGAGGTTCTTGCGGATCCACTCTCCCGGCGAGCGATACGCCTCGACGACGGGACGGGCTGCTGCAGGCGTGACGACGGACCTGTCACCTACCACGGACAGGTCCCCCCCAGCCGGCACGCCGTCGCCCTGTTCCATATCAGCGCTCCACGATCCGCATGCGGACGTTGAAGAAGTTGACGACCACCGAGATCGTCAGCGAGCAGGCCAAGTAGAACAGCATCCAGATGGAGACCACCTCGAGCGTCTTGCCCGTCTGGTTGTAGACCGTCTGTCCCACCTGGACCACATCGCTGTAGCCGATGGCGATGGCCAGCGAGGTGTTCTTGGTCAAGTTGAGGTATTGGTTGCCCAGCGGCGGCAGGATCACCCGGAACGCTTGGGGCAGGATCACCCGCCGCAGCATGGTGGTACGCCGCAGGCCCAGCGCCCCCGCAGCCTCGCTCTGGCCCTTCGGCACGGCGAGGATGCCGCCGCGCACCACCTCGGCGATGAACGCCGCCGTGTAGAGCACCACGCCGAAGTACACCGCCGCCAGCGCCTGTATCAGGTTCAGGCCCGCCGGGCCGTAGTTCGGGAAGTTGCCGAGCTGCTCGATGTCGGGCCGGAAGGCGGTGATCGGGCTCCCGGTGCGGCCGTCGCCGAACTTGTCGGCGATCACCTCGAAAAAGTCGCGTCCGGAGTTGACGACCCAGCTCGCCAGCCCGGGCCAGACCAGCGTCACGAACGCGATCACCAGCAGCGCGCCTGCTCCGGCGAAGATGATGCGGAACCAGTCGTCGTCGACGAGCTTGGTCAGCCCCGCCGGCGTGCGATGGCCGGCGAGGAATCGCCTGATCCACTGCACCGCCGCGACAACTGCCAACAGCGAGATGACCGCCTGCACGATGCCCGGGCTCAGCGCGTCGATGCCCGAGGCGAGTGCGTCGAAGATGGCGCCCACCCACCCCAGCGCAGGATGCGCGAACCAGCCCACCGCACCGAACACTGCCACCACGGCGGTGAAGCTCAGCCACGGATAGGTCTGCTGGCCCGTCAGGTCGTGGCGGCGTTCTTGGCGGCGCAGCACCGACCAGCCCAGCGCCGCTCCGACGATCACGAAGATGATCCACTGATAGAAGCCGTCGCCGATCGTCACGCGAGGGATCGACACGCCCTTGTTGGACACGTGGAGCCAGCCGTGAATCGGTCCTTGGTCGATCGTGACCCGAGGCAGGCTCGCGATCACGACGAAGATCAGGATGATCTGAACGAGCAGCGGGATGTTGCGCAGCGTCTCCACGAAGATGCTGCTGGTGCGGCTCACGATCCAGTTGCGAGACAGCCGCCCGACCCCGACCAGCACCCCCAGGATCGTCGCCAGCGCGATGCCGGCGATCGCCAGGCGGATGGTGTTGACCATGCCTGCCCACAGGGCTCGTCCGCTGGTGGCCGGGTTGGTGTCGATGCCCGAGCCGAGGTCGCTGCCGAGCGCGGTGCCCAAGAAGTCGTAGCCGGTGGCGATGTCCCGCTCGGCAAGATTGTTCTGCGCCTGGGAGGCCAGGAAGAACAGGCCCAGCAGCACCAAGACGAGACCCACCACCTGCGAGAGCCACTTGACCACCGTGGCGTCCCGGTAGAACGGCGGGCGCGCGCTCAGATTGCTCAGCGGTGCGCTGTCCCCCATCGCCTGCTCATCGCTCACTGCCCGCCACCGTATGCCATGCGCAGCACCGCGCTGCGGCTCAACGGCTGCTGTGCCCCTCGCAGTCTTGCAGCGGCACGTCACACGGCCCGGCGTCGGAGGCGGCCCGGGCGCGCAACGGCCCCCGATCCTGCCGGATCGGGGGCCGTGCGTTCAGCTGTGGCTGCGGGGCGATGCCCCCTCACCGTTGCTGGCTCAGCGAGCCGGCGGCGCGTAGATCAGACCGCCGTCGAGCCAGCCTGCGTTGGCGGACCCGGCGCGGCTCAGGCCGACCGGGTTCAGGTGACGGGAGTAGATCTCGTCGTAGTTCCCAACCTGGCTGATGACGCTGTAGAAGGCGTCGGCCGACAGTCCCATGGCCGTTTGCAGCTCGCCTTCGCCGCCCAGCAGGCGGACCGCCTCAGCATCGAGCGAGCCGTCGCCCATCCTCGAGTCGATGTTCTGGGAGGTGATGCCCTTCTCGTCAGCAAGGATCGTGGCGTAGACGGCCCAGTTGACCACGTCGGCGAAGCGCGACTGGTTCTGGCCGTAGGTCGGGCCGAGCGGCTCCTTGGAGATCGGCGTGGGCGGGAAGATCACCCATTCCTGATCGTCGGGCTGCTGGTTGGCCTTGCGGCCTACGAGGGCCGATCCGTCGGTCGTCACGATGTCGCACGCGCCTTCGACGAAGTTGGTGGTGACGATGTCGAAGTCTTCGAAGGTGTTCAGCTGGATCGCCACGCCTGCAGCGTCGGCTGCGTCGGCGATGTTCTGCTCGGTCGTGGTGCCAGCATTCGTGCACACCACCGCGCCGCCGATGTCGGCGACCGTCGAAGCGCCGGTGAAGCCGTCGCTTGCGCGAGCCATCAGCTGCTGTCCGTCGTAGTAGGTGGTGGGCCCGAAGTCCATGCCGACTTCGGTGTCACGGCCCTGGGTCCACGTGGTGTTGCGCATCAGCACGTCGATAGCCCCGGTCTGCACGGCAGTGAACCGCTCCGCGGCAGTCAGCGGCGTGAACTCCACAGCTTCGGCGTCGCCGAAGATGGCGGCTGCGACGACACGGCAGAAGTCGGCATCGAAGCCGGTCTGCGAGCCGTCGGGCTGCGTCTCGGAAAACGCCACCGCTGCACCGGACACGCCGCACTTCAGCTCGCCGCGGGCGATGACTGTGTCGAGCAGATCGTCCTCGCTCTGCACCAGTTCGACTTGTGTGGCATCGGTGGCTGCCGCCGCTTCGGTCGTGGCAGCGGGTTCGTCAGCCACCTCGTCGTCGGAGTCGCTTCCGCAGGCGGCACCCAGCAGCGCCAAAGCCGCCAGCACGCCCCCGAGGCGCAGCGCAGATCGTCGCGACAACAGCGCAGTTGGTTTCTTCATGGAGAACATTCCTCCTGTCGAATGTTTGAGACATCGACGCGAGGGGCGAAATGAACGAGACGCCCCGTCACGTCTTGCAGCTCGAAGGCTAGCTGTCTCGCCCTCCCCTTTGACCTCTGGCGGGTCCGAATCGGAGATCGTCACACGGTTGTCACTCAGGCATCGGGCGGGCGCATTGCGTGGATCGATGCGGTCGGCGCCCGCTGTGGAGAGAGTGCATCGACGCGGCACACTTGGCCGATGGCCCAGCCCGACGACCACGCCCTCGCCGCGAGCGTGGCCACCGAGACGGGGGCATTGCTGGTGGAAGTCCGCGATCGGCTCTTCAGTTCAGGGGCAGGCACATGGGAGGTCCGCGACGCGGGCGATCTGGAAGCCCACCGGCACATCGTGAAACTGCTGGCCGAGGCGCGGCCCGATGACGCCATTCTTTCCGAGGAAGGGCGGGACGACCTCGCCCGGCTGTCTGCGGACCGGGTCTGGATCGTGGACCCCCTGGATGGAACACGCGAGTATTCCGAACCTGGCCGCTCGGACTGGGCGGTGCATATCGCCCTCGTCGAGGACGGCGTGCCGACCGCTGGGGCTGTTGCGCTGCCGGCGGTAGGCCAGACACTTTGCACCGACCCAGAACCCTCGCTGCCCGAGCCGCACAACGGGCAGCCCCGCCTCGTCGTCAGCAGATCGCGCCCGCCTGCGGCCGCCGTCATCATCGCCGAGGCCCTCGATGCAGAGCTGATGACGCTCGGCTCTGCAGGCGCCAAGGCCATGGCCGTGGTGCTGGGAATGGCGGATATCTACGCCCATTCAGGAGGCCAATTCGAGTGGGACAACTGTGCGCCTGTCGCTGTGGCGCGGGCTGCAGGACTGCATGCCAGCCGATGCGACGGCTCAGAGCTGGAGTACAACTTTGCCGACCCATGGCTTCCCGATGTGCTGATCTGCCGGCCCGAATTCGCCGAAGATTCCCTGGCAGCACTGCGAAGGGTGATCGAGGGCGGCTGAGGCCGGCCGGGGAGGGACACATGGAACTGAAGGCGACGAAGTACTCCGTGGAGGGGCCAGTTGCGACGCTGACGCTCTCGCGCCCGCATCGACGCAACGCCTGGACGGGCCGGATGCACACCGAAATGCGTTGGGTGCTGGAACAGGCCGAGCGAGACCCGCAAGTACGCGTGGTCGTTGTCACCGGCGAGGGACGCGACTTCTGCGTCGGTGCCGACACGCAGGCGCTGGAAGGCCACGAGGACAAGGGTGGCTACGACCCCGGCACGGCCCCCGACCTGGCGATGCCGGGCTATGGCGTTGCACCCGAATTCGATCAGAACTTCGCGTTCATGATGGCGATGGAGACGGTGACCGTCGCCGCTGTGAACGGCGCGGCGGCAGGTGCCGGACTCGTGCTCGCCTGCTATTGCGACCTGCGTTTCGCTGCAGCCGACGCCAAGCTCACAACAGCGCACGGACCCTTGGGTCTGCCCGCCGAGTTCGGCCTGTCGTGGGTGCTGCCTCGCCTCGTCGGCATCACACGATCGAATGATCTGCTGCTGTCGAGCCGCAAGATCCTGGCGTCGGAAACCGAAGGCTGGGGCTTGTTCAACGAGATCGTGGAGGCGTCCGAGCTCATGGACCACGTGTACGCATACGCGTACGACATGGCGGCGCGGGTCGCGCCCAGCTCGCTCGCCACGACGAAACGGCAGATCTACCTGGACCAGCATCGAGACGTCGGGACTGCAGTGGCAGAGTCGGACAGGCTGCTCGACGAGATGATCCCCAGCCCTGACTATCGCGAGGGCGTACGCGCGCTCACCGAGCGCCGCCTGCCGCAGTGGCCTGCCCGCTGACGGGAGACACCTCCACCACAGTGACGCCTCGCGTCACACCTCCAGCACAGTGATCGTGCCGGTGTCGCCGTTCACTTCGATGAGCGCACCATCGGGAATGCGTCCCGTCGCGCCGGTCGCGGAGATGACGCAAGGCAGACCCAGTTCGCGGCTGACGATGACGGAGTGACTGAGTGCCGCGCCGACGTCCACGACCACGGCGCCCGCACTGACGAACAACGGTGTCCACGACGGATCGGTCAGCGGTGCGACGAGCACATCGCCGGGCGCCAGCGCCGTCGGGTCACTGCTGTCGAGCACCACACGGGCACGCCCACGCGCCACCCCGGGACAACCGGGCAGGCCGGCGAGCCTCTCCCCCGCCGAGAGCAGCGGCAATTGGGCAGCACCCCGTCTGGGCCACTCAGCCATCGGCGGCGGGTCGCCGACGATGACGAACGGTTCCTGGCGCGACACGGCGTCGTCCCACTTCGCCTGACGCTCGGCGATGACCTCTGCCCAGCCGGTCGGATCATCGAGCATCTCGTGAACCTCAGACAGCCGCAGCATGCCGAACTCGGTCACCGAGTTGAATTGCCCCCGCTCGACAAGTCGCCGGCCCAGCACCCGTGAAGCGATGCGGCACTCGTTCACGTAACGCACGCAGTTCGTCTTGGTGCGCTCACGCCCCGGCAGATACACAGCCGCTGCCCCGAGCGCGAGGTTGAACTGCATCTGCGTCTCGGGATCGGCCTCCAGCGCTGCGGAGATCTCTGCAGCCAGCGCCTCACGCTGCGCGGTCAGCGCAGAGCGCCGCAGCGCGGGCTCGGCGTCAGCGGGCGCCAGTCGCATGCGGTCGATGGCCGCCAAAGCGAGGTCGGGGTCGGTCTCCCAGGTCGGGCAGCTCATCTCCCACTCGTTCGGTCCTCGCGAGCCAAACTCATAGACGAACGAGTCGAATGCCTCGTTGAACGCCGCGATCTCTCCGGACGGGTCCTCGGTGCCGTCCGCAGTCAAGCGGTCGGCCAGGCCCGCCGGTCCGGCGTCGAACAACGCACCCAATGCACTCGACGCCGCAACCTGCCGTCCCAACGCCCACATGGCATCCGATGGCGCGGCCGAAGCAACGTCTCCGTACCCGGCTACCAGCTTGAGCGTGTCTTCGGGCCTGCCCATCGCGTCGCAGACCTGCTCGATCGCGCCGAGAGGCACCGCCGCCAGAAACGACACCTTCAGGTGGCGCGCGAACAGCAGCCGGAATCCGGCACCGTCGCCGTAGCCCGATTCGAGGAAGTCGCTCATCCAATCGATGATCTCGTGGTCGCCCATCTGGGCGAAGTCGGGTCGCTGCGCGCGCAACTCGGCGATATTGGCCTCGTCGGCAAGCACTTCGGGCAGCGCCGGTGCCGTGAACAGCATCAGGAAGGTCTCGCCGATGCGCTGGGACGCCTCGGCGCTGGCGTCATCGGGATGCGGTTCGTACGGCGGGATGCCCGGTTGCTCGCCGAAGAAGGTCCGATCGACCGTGTCCACGTCGATGCCAGGTGCGCGGGCGCCGAACACGCGCCCTACCGCGGCGTTGAGGTAGGTGTAGCCGCCGAAGACGCCCAAGAACACGCAGTCGTCCGGATCGAACTCGTCGTAGTCGAACGCGCCCATCTCCACGTAGGCATCGCGGAACCCCAGCTCGGACATGCGTATGCCGTCGTCGTTCTGGATTGCGAAGTCGAAGGTGCTCATCCTCACCGGATCAGGGAAGACCTCGCCCACGTTGGCGCGAGTCCAGATGGGGTAGCGCCCAGAGGGCTTCGTGCCCACGAAGTAGCCGCCGCTTCGATCTGTCAGATCCGCCATGTTCCCTCCCGACGGTGCCGAACCCCTAAGCACAGCGGGTCGGGCAGCCGCCTCCCCCTCATGGCGGCTACCCGACCAGGCCGTGATGTGATGCTAGACCGTCACGCACGCGTTGCGACCAACGGGGAGGCGGCTGATGCCGGTGACCATTGAGCACTACCGGGATCTGGGCGAGTTCGACTATGGCGTCGCTGACCAGGTGTCACCGATGATCCGTCGGGTCATCTGCAAGAACCCGACGCCGTTCACCTATCGAGGCACCGGTACCTACATCGTCGGGCGCGGCGAGGTAGCGGTGATCGACGCCGGCCCGCCGCTCGCGAGCCACCTCGACGATGTCCTCGCGGCGCTCGAGCCGGGCGAAACGGTGAGCGCCGCCCTGGTGACGCACACCCACAGCGATCACTCGCCCCTGACGGGCGATCTCGTCGCGGCAACGGGCGCACTGAGCTACGGCTACGGGCCCCATGCCAGCGCCTGGAAACTCGATCCTGACGATCGCGTCGACTTCTCCGGCTACATCAGCGCCGAAGAACAGGAGAAGTATCAGGCCGAATTCGACGAGCTGCCCGAGGAGCTGAAACGGGAAGGCGCCGACACCGAATTCGTCCCCGATGTCGCGCTGGTCGACGGCGACATCGTCGCCGGTGGCGACTGGACGCTGCGCGCAGTGCACACCCCCGGCCACTGCTCGAACCACCTCTGCTACGAGCTGGCGCAGGAGAATGCACTCTTCTCGGGCGACCACGTGATGGGCTGGGCGACGAGCGTCGTCGGACCGCCGGACGGCTCGATGCAGGACTATCTCGATTCGCTGGCGAAGCTGCTGGAGTTCGACCACGAGCGCTACTGGCCGACTCATGGCCCGCCCATCACTGAGCCGACGGCATACGTGCGCTCGTTCATCGCCCACCGCAGCGAACGCGAGCGCCAGATCATCGAGCACCTCCGGGCGGGGCCGTGCCGCATCGCGGACTTCGTGCCGAAGATGTACGAGGCCTACGACAAGCGGCTGTGGTATCCCGCTGCGAGCTCGGTCTACGCGCACATGCTGCATCTCACCGAGACCGGTCGGGCGCGTGTGCTCGACGCTGAAGGCCGCGATGGGGGCGAGCCCAAGCTCACGTCGGTCTACGAGCTGACCGCGGCCGCATAGATAGTGCGGCTGGTCATCGCTCGCTGCACCGTCGACTACTCGGGCCGGCTCGACGCGCACCTGCCTGAAGCAGTTCGGTTGATCATGGTGAAAGCCGACGGCTGCGTGGCCATCCATGCCGACGGGGGCGCATACAAGCCGCTGAACTGGATGAACGCGCCCAACCGGCTCGTGTGCGAGCCCGAAATGTGGCGCGTTACGAACGACAAGGGGGAGCGTCTCGAGATCCGTCTCGCCGAGGTGCTCAGCGACACTGCGCATGACATGGGCATCGATCCCGGCCTCGAGCGCGACGGGGTGGAAGCCCACCTGCAGGAACTGGTGGCCGCCCATCCCGAGACGCTGGCCGAGGGCGCGATGCTGGTACGGCGCGAGTACCCGACCGGCATCGGTCCGGTGGACCTGCTGTGCCGGGACCGCGACGGCGCGACGCTGGCGGTGGAGATCAAGCGGCGCGGCGAGATCGACGGGGTCGAGCAGCTGTGCCGCTATCTCGAATACCTGAACCGGGATGCTCGCTTGGCGCCTGTCAACGGCGTCTTCGCTGCACAGGAGATCAAGCCCCAAGCGCGGGTTCTTGCGGCCGATCGGGGCATCCGCTGCGTCGTGCTCGACTACGACGAGCTACGCGGCATCACCAGCGACGCTCTGAAGCTGTTCTGAGCGGTCACGCCGATACGCGCGCCCGCTGTGGAGGCGGCGGAACCCTCTGCTCCCGCGATCCGGCCGGTCGCAACGTCGCAGAGTCTCCCGCCGCCTCCACAGCTTGGGCATCTGTTCTCAGGCGTAGGTGCACAAACCGTTGTCAATGACGACGCGCTGTTCGTCGGTGCCCTTCTGGGCGACCGTGCGGTAGATCGCGCGGCCTTCGCCGTCGTCCCACACCCCGATGGTCAGCTCGTCGCCAGGAAACACCGGTGCGGAGAAACGCGAATCCATCGACCGGAATCGCGATGGATCACCCTCGCACAAGGTGTGCAGCAGCGCCCGGCCGGTGAAGCCATAGGTGCACAGACCGTGCAGAATCGGCTTGGGGAAGCCTGCGAGCTCGGTGGCGAACCACGGATCGCTGTGCAACGGGTTGTAGTCGCCGCTGAGCCGGTACGTGAGCGCTTGATCGGAACGGGTCCGGTACGAGATCTCGTAGTCAGGATCGCGGTCGGGCGCGCTCACCAGCGGAGTCGTGCTGCCCGCCTCGCCGCCGAATCCGCCTGAACCGCGGATCACGACCGAGCTGCGCAGCTCGAAGATGACATCGCCGCTGTCCGGATCGACTGCTGATGCCTCGGTGTCAATGATGGCGTTCCGGCCCTCACCCTTGTCCCACATTCCAGCGATGCGGTCGGTGATCTCGACGGAACCCTCGGTGGGAATCGGCTTATGGACGGTGATCCCCTGACTGCCGTGAAGCAGCTTGCCCCAGTCCAGATCACCGGCGTTGGCCATGGCGCCGCCGGCGCCAAATCCGATGACGACGCCCTGGGTCGGGAACGCCTGGTGGGTGATGTCCTTGGAGTTATGGGTGGTGAACTCCAGCTCGGATCCGAAGGGATCCTCCGCGCCGGCACCGATGCCGACGGCATACAGCAACGAGTCGCGGAATGTCCACGACCGCTTCGTCGGCGTGCCCGTGGCACCGACCGCATCCGGATTGAGTCCCATTTTCGATGTCCTTTCCAGAGATATTGACGTCAGTTTCTCAGAGGCTGAGCTGATAAGCGAAGCCGTGGCCCGAGCGGCCCGTGAGCGACAGCGAACAAGAGCGGAGAACCAGCTGGTGTGACGACCGGAAGGTTCACCTATCCGCGCGCCCTCTCAGGCTGTTGCGCCAGCGGAACCAAGTGGCTCAGTCCGCCACCCCGCCATCGGCGGGTGCGCCGTTCATGCCGCTGTTGAGCCGAGCGTCGCGCACCAGCTGCCGGGCCGCGTCGCCGATCTTGGTCGGGTCGTCGATGGCATCGATGGTCGGGCCCCGCTCCCATCCTTCGGCGATCGCCAGCATCCGGCCGGAGGCCTCGAAGACTCGACCCGAGACGCCGGCCGCCTCCGCTGAGCACAGCCACGTCACGATCGGTGCGATGTACCGCGGGTGCATCATGGCTTGGTCTTCCTCGGAGGCCTCGCCCATGCCCAAGTCCTCGGTCATGCGCGTGAGTGCACCAGGTGCAACTGCGTTGACCCGAACGCCATAGCGCGCCAATTCACGCGCAGCGATGATCGTGAAGGCTGCAATGCCCATCTTGGCTGCGCCGTAGTTGGTCTGTCCCGGATTGCCGTAGATGCCCGAGACCGAGGTCGTGTTCACGATCGACGCGTTGACCTGCTCGCCTGCCTTCGCCTTCTCCCGCCAGTACGAGCTGGCCCAGCGAGCGGGCGCAAACGTGCCCTTGAGGTGAACCTTGATCACCGCATCCCACTCGGCTTCGGTCATGTTCACGAGCATCCGGTCACGCAGGATGCCGGCGTTGTTCACAACACCGTGCAGATCGCCGAAGGTCTCGATGGCCTGATTCACCAGCCGCTGGGCGCCCTCCCAGTCCGAGACGTCGTCGCCGTTGGCAACCGCTTCGCCGCCTAGCGCCTGGATCTCGCTGACGACTTCATCGGCGGGACCCAGGTCGGCGCCGGTGCCGTCGCGGGCACCGCCCAAATCGTTGCAGACCACCTTCGCCCCGTGCTCGGCCAGCATCAGGCAGTGTTCACGCCCGATGCCCCGGGCACCTCCGGTCACGATGACAATCCGACCTTCGCACAGCTTGCTCATGGTGTGGTGAGTCCTTTCCCTTGATACCGCTGCCGGAACGAAGCGGCACCCTCGCGCAGCCTGCAAGGCGGTGCCGACGGCCCGGAGTATCGCACGCCTGCCGCGCCGCCCGCAGGCCGCGAGTGACCCGTACGATCAACCCTCGTGCACTGGCCGACGTGGGCCCCTCGCTGGTCGATCATCACTGCGGCCGCAATCCTGGTTGCGTCGATCCTTGGAACGGCCGTACTGGCGCTGCGAGACCCCGCAGATGCTCCTCCCGAGACGGCGCCCCCAACATCTGCCGCACCCACAACGACGAGCGCCGCGGCCGTCGTTCCCACGGCGGCGCCCGGAGCGCCGACCGAGGTCAGCCCCGACACGGTCCATCTGCGAATTGCCGCACTCGCAACTGAACTGGCGAGCACGCCTGTGGTGGTGCGCACCGATACCGGCGAGGTGCAGATCACGGTTGCCGACCTTGGCATTGCGCTGGAAGGCGACGCCACCTACAACGCAGTGCGGGAACTGCGGACAGGCGGCACCGAAGTCGCCGACGGAGCCGAAGAGTCGTGGGTTGCGTGGTCCACTGACCCTCAGTTCACCGAACGCCGCTACCGCGTCGACCGGTCGAGGGCCCACGCCACGCTGGCCAACGCCACCGACCTCGGCGTGACCGCGACTCCCCCATCCGTTGTCGTCGTCAATGGCACGCTCGCTGTCGATCTCGGCGGTCCCGGTCAAGTTGTCGACGCAGATGCCATCGTGGACCAGGTGCTTGCTGGCATCGCGCGCTCCTTCACGCGTATCGAGATCGCCGCAGAGCTGACCGAGAGCGAGCCGCTGGCCTACACGCCGGAAATGCAGGAGGCCGTCAATACGGCGCACCAGAACTATGGGCGCAGCCTCATCGTCGCGTACGGGGATGCGACCCACGAACTCACCATCGAGACAATCGCCGGCTGGCTCCACCTCGACGCGAACGCGACACCTCCCCTGATCAAGTTCGACGACGCGCAGATCGGGCCGTACCTCGACGAGGTGTTTGCCGCAGCCTCGGCGCCTCTCACCACTGCCGCCATGGCCGTCTTCAGTGGTGTGCCGACGGTGGTGGCGAGCGACGGCAGCGTCACATGCTGCGCCGACGATGTGGGCGCGTTGATCTCCGAAGCACTGCTGGCGCGCGTCGAAGGCCCGCTCGCGCTGCCGTCGCGCCCTGCAGTAAGCCGGGAGGAGCAGGCGTATCTGGAATCGCTGGGCATCGTCGAGCTCGTCGCCACGTTCACGACAAAGCACGCGTGCTGCCAGGGCCGCGTCGAGAACATCCAACGCTTCGCCGACCTCATGCGGGGCGCAATCGTCGAGTCCGGCCAGAGCCTCTCGCTGAACGGGCACGTCGGCAGACGGACTGAGGCGAAGGGCTTCGTGGAAGGCGGCTTCATCGAGAAGGGCGTGGTCGTCGACGACATCGGCGGCGGGGTGTCGCAATTCGCCACCACAATCTTCAATGCCCTGATCCGGGCGGGAATGACTATCGAGGAGTACCAGACGCACTCGCTGTACCTCAGCCGCTACCCGTTCGGGCTCGACCCCACTATCTCCTATCCCAAGCCCGATCTCAGGTTCGCCAATCCGACGCCATACGGCTTGCTCATCTGGCCGACATACACCGACACTTCCATCACCGTCGAGCTGTACTCCACCCGCAACGTCGAGGTCACCATCGGTGAGCCCGAAGAGGAAATGCGGGAATTCTGTCGACGAGTCCGCACGGAGCGAACACGAGTGTTCTCCGACGGCACCGCGGACACAGACACGTTCCATGCTCGGTACCGCCCCGAGGAGGGGCGGGACTGCGACGGCACGCGTTCGGTGCCGAGACAGTGCGTGGATCCCCTGCTGGCGACCTCGGACTCGCGAAGCAACGGGTCTGCGCCCGACGGCGAGGCGGCCGAGGACGCAGGAGGCGCCGCCGAAGAGGCTGAACAAGACTTGGTCGACGACGGCAGCGAGCGCGCAGACGGGTCGGTCGTGGAATGCCCACCGCTCGAATGCGTTGAACAGCCCGGCGAACGCGAATCAGAACTGCCGCGCTATCCGGATGATCCCTGCCTCGGCGTCGACCTCGCCACGTTGGTCCCCGGCGACGAGACCGGCGACGACGGCGACGGCGAGGGCGAGGGCGGGCCCGACGAGGGCGACGAGGGCGAGCCCACAGAATCTGAGAGCGAGCCCGACCAGGACGGCGAGGGCGACCCAGCAGAATCCGAGGACGAGCCCGAACAGCCCGAACAGCCCGACGATGCCGACGAAGTCACCGAGACCGTCGAACCGGGCGCGTCCTGAGTCGATGACTGGCGTTGATGTCCTGATCGTGGGCGCCGGACCCGCAGGCGCATCCACCGCCGTGTGGGCCCGGCGTGCAGGGCTCGAGGTCATGCTCGTGGACCGCGCGGCGTCAGGGCGTGACAAGTGCTGCGGCGACGGCCTCACTGCGCTCGCGCTGCGCGAGCTCGACTCGCTGGGCCTGCTGCCCGAACAGATGAGCTCGTGGATGGGTGTGGCCGCTGCGTGGGTTCGCACGCCTCGCGGGCGTGTCATGCGCCTGCCGCTGCCGATGGGATGCGGGCAGTTCGCAAGCGTCTGCCGGCGAGCCGAACTCGATGCAGGTCTTGTCGACCTTGCGGTGCGTGCTCAGGCCGACGTTCGCCTTGGCGTCGCCTTCGAAGGCTTCGATGATCCGGGAGCGTCAGCGAGCACGGCCGGGGTCCGGCTCAGCGACGGCAGCGTGGTGCGTGCCAGATTCGTCGTGGCCGCCGACGGTGTCTATTCCACTGTTCGCAAGGCGCTCGGCATCGGTCCCCATCGCTACCGGGGCGACTGGCATGCATTCCGCGGCTACCTCCGGGCCCACGGCGCTGCAGCTCGCGACATGTGGGTGTGGTTCGAGCCTGACCTGCTGCCGGGATACGCTTGGTCGTTCCCGCTGGGCGACGGGCACGTCAATGTCGGCTTCGGCGTGCCCCGACGCTCCAGCGACGGCGGTCCCCACGACACGGGCACTCTGTCGGGAAGCGGGATCGCAGCTGTCTGGGCGAGCCTTACCGAGCGCCCTCACATCGCCGGCGTGCTCGGGCACCACGTACCCGACGGATCAACTCGCGCCTGGCCGATACCGGCGCGGTTGGAGGAATTGGAACTCGCGCGCGGGCGCACGCTGCTGTGCGGCGATGCGGCGGCGGCCGCCGACCCGCTGACCGGCGAAGGAATCGGCCAGGCCCTGCAGATGGGACGCATGGCAGCGGCCGCGATCGCGCGTGGCGGCCCGCCTCACAGCGTGACTGCTCGCTATGTACGCGAGGCCCGGGCCGAGTTCACCCTGGACCACCGGCTGGCGCGAGGCCTCAGCCGCGTCCTGGCCCACGAACGTCTGGCCGAGCTCTCGCTCGCAGCGGTCGACTGGTCCGGTTGGACACGCCGGCAGTTTGCACGCTGGATGTTCGAGGACTACCCGCGAGCGGCCCTCGCGACGCCCCGTCGTTGGCACCGGGGCATCACGACAGCACGGGGTGCATACGACCCAGGGTCGGGACCAGTTGCGGTCGAGGCCATGCGTTCGCCAAGCTAGGCGGGTGACGGACCCCATGACGTTCGACAGAACGCTCGATCTGGGCATCGATGACCGGCATTGCAGGTTCACCCGCGAGCAGTGGGCGAAGCTGCGAGACGCCACACCGCTGTCATTGACAGAAGCCGAACTCGAGACGCTGGCGGGCCTCGTCGAGCCAGTGACGCTCGACATGGTGCGCGACATCTACCTGCCGCTCTCACGCCTGTTGAACCTGCGTGTCGCAGCTAAACGCCAGCTGCGGGCCACCACCGAGGGCTTCTTCGGCAGGGTGCTGCCGCCGCGGCCCTATCTGATCGGCATCGGCGGGAGCGTCTCCGCAGGCAAGAGCACGACGGCACGCATCCTGCGAGCCGTGCTCGCGTCCTGGCCTGATCATCCCGAGGTGGACTTGGTCACGACGGACGGATTCCTGTTGCCGAACGCCGAGCTCACCGCGCGCGGCATTCTCGGACGCAAGGGATTCCCGGAGTCGTACCGACGCGGCGACTTGCGCGATTTCCTCCAACGGATTTCGAGCGGCGAGCCCGATGTCGCTGCGCCCGTCTACTCGCACAGCCTGTACGACGTGACCGACGAAGTCCAGCTCATCAACCAGCCGGACATCCTCATCGTCGAGGGACTGAACGTGCTGCAGACCGGGCCTCCGTCGAGCACGCCGTTCGTGTCGGATTTCTTCGACTTCACCATTTATGTCGACGCCGAGGCCAAAGACCTCGAAAGGTGGTACGTCGAACGCTTCCAGCAGCTGCGCAAGACGGTGTTCCGGGAGCAGTCCGCCTACTTCGCCCAGTTCGCCGATCTTCCCGCGTCCGCTGCGGACGCCGTCGCTCGTACGATCTGGCGCTCGATCAACCTTGTGAACCTGCAGGAGAACATCCTTCCGACACGGGCTCGAGCCGACCTCGTGCTCGCGAAAGGCCACGATCACGTCGTCGACCACGTCGAGCTCCGGTACCACTAAGCCCCGGTTTCTCGACTCGTGCTGAACCCTTCTGACGATGACGCGCCGGCTGCGGACCGGATGCCGGGCTGCACGTTCTGTTCGATCGTCGCAGGCGATATTGCAGCATTGCGCTTCTATGAAGATGAGCACGCCGTGGCCTTCATGGACCGCTTGCCGATGACTGTTGGTCACAGCCTCGTCATTCCGCGCCGGCATGTGACCGACGTCTGGGACCTCACTGACGACGATGCGGCACACGTGATGCAAGCAGCGCGGCGGGTGGCTGGCCTGGTGCGCGATCGGCTGCAGCCCGCAGGAGTGAACCTGCTCAACAACAATGGTGCGGCCGCGGACCAGACGCAGTTTCACTTCCATGTCCACGTGATTCCGCGCTACGGACGGGACCGGCTGCTGCACCCGTGGGAACGGATCTTTGCGCCCGCCGGCGAGATCGAATCGGCATACCGGTTGCTCAGTGCAGCGGACCCGCAGGCCCGGGCGGCTGCCACCCCACGCAACTAACGCAGCGCATCACTGCTACGGGGCCGCTTCACAACTGGTCGCAGACCCGGGCGACTGCCGCCCCAAAGAACTAGCTTCAAGCGCCATGAACGACCGCTACGCCCCATTCTCCGCGCTTGCGATCACGGGTCCTGACGACGACGGCGTGCTCGAGATCGTGATCGACACGCCGGGCCGGCTGAACTCGGTCGACGCGCCGAAGCACTTGGCGCTCGCTGATGTGTGGCGGGCGGTCGACGACGATCCTGACACCCGGGTAGCGGTGATCCGGGGGGCCAACGGCACGTTTTCCGCCGGCGGCGACCTGGACATGATCCAAGAGATCATGGACGACTTCGAGACGCGCCAGCGGGCCCTTCGCGAGGCCCGCGACATCGTCTACAACATGATCAACTGCTCCAAGATCATCGTGTCGGCGATCGAAGGTGTGGCGGTCGGGGCCGGATTGGCGGCCGCACTCATGGCGGACATCTCCATCGCTGGACGAAACGCACGCATCGTGGACGGGCACACCAAGCTCGGCGTCGCCGCCGGCGACCATGCCGCGATCGTGTGGCCGATCCTGTGCGGCATGGCGAAATCGAAGTACTACCTGCTCACCTGCGACACGATCACCGGTGCCGAGGCCGACGACATGGGTCTGGTCAGCAAGGTGGTCGATGATGACGCCGTGATCGATGAGGCCTTCGCCGTCGCTCGCAAGCTCGCCAAGGGCAGCCAGAGTGCGATCCGCTGGACGAAGTACAGCCTCAACAACTGGATGCGGATGGCAGGGCCGATCTTCGACACCTCTGCTGCCTTGGAGATGCTGGGCTTCACCGGTGCTGATGTGCGGGAGGGTCACGCCGCCATCGTCGAGAAGCGCCGTCCGAACTTCGCCTGAGCTCAGCGCCGAATCAGAGAGACGACGACATGGCAATGCTGGATCCGCCCGATGAGGCGCACCTGACCGCACACGAGCGTGTAGCCCCGATGGCCGCCCAGAACTCGGGGCCGCTGCAAGGCGTTCGCATCATCGACTGCACCCATGCGTTGGCGGGGCCGTGGTCGACGATGATGCTGGCCGACTTGGGCGCTGATGTCATCAAGGTTGAGCCGCCGCGGGGCGAGCTGGCCCGCAAGATGGCGCCGTTCACTCGGGAGGACACCGAGCGCAACTTCGGCGCCGGGTTCGCCAACTACAACCGCAACAAGCGGGGCATCAAACTCGATCTCACCGACGACGACCAGCGTGAGCAATTCCTGCAGCTCGTCGAAACTGCGGACGCACTCGTCGAGAACATGCGCGCAGGGGTCATGGACGCGCTCGGAGTGGGCTGGGAGGTGCTCCATGAGCGCAACCCGAGGCTCGTCTATGGCGCCATCCGCGGCTTCGGCGACCCGCGTTCGGGCGAGAGCCCCTACGTGGACTGGCCCGCCTACGACGTGGTCGCCCAGGCCATGTCCGGCATGGTCTCGGCCACTGGGAGCGGCCCTGCCGACCGTCACGTCGTCGGCCCCTACATCGGCGACACCTACCCGGGCACGATCGGCGCCATGGGCGTGCTGGCGGCGCTGTTTCACGCGCAGCGAACGGGCGAGGGCCAATTCGTGGACGTGTCGATGGTCGACGCTGTGATGGCCTTGAGCGAAGTCGGGGTCACCCGCTACAGCGTGATGGGCCAGCCCGACACCCCGCCCAGCGGCAACAAGAACCAGTACATCGTGCCGTTCGACATCTTTGATACGTCCGATGGGGCAGTTGCCATCGGTGCGCCCACCGACAACCACTGGCGAGAGCTGGCAGTTGCCATCGGTCGGCCGGAGTGGGCCACTGCAGACGAGACCCGGACGCTTCGTGCGAGGTTTCATCACCGTGACATGATCATCAGCGCCATCACAGAATGGGCTGCATCGCACACCAACGCCGAGGTGCTCGAGGCAGTCGGCGGCAAAGTGCCGTGCGGCCCGGTGAATCACCCCCGCGACCTGTTCACCGATCCCCATGTTGCGGCCCGCGACATGCTGGTGGCGGTGGAGCAGCCGGTGGGCCGGCCGATTGTGCAGATCGCGCCGCCCATCCGCATGAGCGCCACACCGCCCGGCATCTACCGCCGTGCTCCCAAGCTCGGCGAGCACAATGATGAGGTGCTCGGCGAACTCGGCGACTGATCGCACCCGCTGGAGCGGAGGCAGGATCCGCGGCTCTCAACGCTCGACGACGGGGCGCCTGTGACCCACGGGTAGCGTGACCACAATGGGCAGGCGCAAGCGTCGGGTGCCAGCAGCGCGCATGAGGCCTCCTGGCTTCGAGCCGGTGGTCGCTGGCATGATCTCGCCCCGCCGAGCTGTTCCCCCGCATATTGCATTGCCGCCCTACGCGATCAGCGGCAAGTCCGGCACGGCCCCGAGCGGCGTGGCGCCGTCGGACAGCACCACCATCGAGGCGATGCGGCTGGCGGGTTCAGCCGCGCGGCGAGTGCTGAGTGCTGTGGCAGCGGAAATCGCACCGGGCGTGACCAGCGATCATCTCGACGAGGTCTGCCACGAGACGTGCATCGCCGAGGGCGGCTACCCGAGCCCGCTCAACTACAACGGATTCCCGAAATCGCTGTGCACCTCGGCCAACGAGATCATCTGCCACGGCATCCCAGACGACCGGCAGCTGCGCGACGGCGACATCGTGAATTGCGATGTGACGATCTACGTCGGCGGCGTGCACGGTGACCACTCCGAGACATTCCTGGTGGGCGATGTGGACGAGACCTCCCGGCGGCTCGTCGCAGTCACCCGCGAGTCGATGTATCACGGCATCGCGGCGGTCCGGCCGGGAGCTCAGGTGTGCGACATCGGCCGTGCTATCCAGGCTCGGGCCGAAGCGGAGGGTTACGGCGTCGTGCGCGAGTTCGTCGGCCATGGCATCGGGCAGATCTTCCACCGGCTGCCAAACATCCCGCACTACTTCGACCCCGCTGCGCGTACCGAGCTGGTGAAGGGCATGACCTTCACGGTGGAGCCGATGATCACGGCGGGCACACCTCGTGCTCAGCTCTGGCCTGACGGCTGGACCGCAATGACCGCCGACCGCAGTCGAACCGCGCAGTTCGAGCACACCGTGGTGGTCACCGACGACGGTGCCGAACTGCTCACCGTGACCCCCGACGAGCCGCAGCCTTTCCTGTCGGCAGATACGGCCAACAGGCTCAGCCCCGACAACTGGCCCCGGCAGCTAAATACTGCGGCCGTTCAGGCCCGTTGAGCCATGCCTCGAGTGCGTACTGCGGCGAGTGCTGCGTGCGTCCCCAAGTCATCCACCCCCGCGTTCGCCGCAAGGATCGCAGCGTTGCTGATGGCAGCAGCGACGCTCGGGGGAGCCTGCGGCTCCGAGCCAGACGCCGAACCGATCCCGACGACGCTCCCCGTACTGACGACACTGCACCCGCCGCTCACGACGACGACCATGGCCCCGCCCCTTCCTGAGCCTCGGTTCTACACGGTTCAGGAGAACGACACGCTCGGCAAGATCGCCAACCAATACGGCGTATCCGTGCAGGCGATCATGGAAGAGAACGGCAAAGTAGACACGGTGATCCTCATTGGAGAGCAGCTCGTCATTCCGGCGACTGTGGTCGGCGCAAACAGTTCGCAGTGACAGCGGCCGGTGACTTCTACTGCTCGAGGCGCTGGGGTGTCATGACGGCGGCGATCGCGCTTGCCGCGGTCGCCTTGGCACCTGGGTGCTCCCTGCTGCCGGGCGAATCCCGCACCGAAAGCGCGGCCACGACCGTTCCCGCACCAGTGGTGCCGTCGACCACCACTGAGCCGCCAGTACTGACGGAGTACACCGTGAAGCCGGGCGAATTTCTGATCAAGATCGCCGACGATCACGGCATTCACCTGAACGATCTCGTGCGGGTGAACAACATTGCCGACCCCACCAAGATCTTCGTCGGCCAGATCCTGCTGATCCCGCCGCCACCCGATCCGAGCGCAGGTCCGGCGCTCACCATTGCGCCTGCCACCGACCCCATTCTCCCGCCGCTCCTGCCGACCACCACTGCTGCGCCGATCACCCTTCCAGGACCGGGGTGATGTCGGCGCCGTCGGGGCCGGACGCGGCCACGCCGTTCGACCATGATGCGGTGGTGAACGGGCAAGCGCTCGATGCGCCGGGCAACGGGGCGCCGCCCGATGTCCTCAGCTCAGCGGCACGGCAGATCGCCCGCTTCGACAATGCTGTAGACCGGTGGTGGGAGGGCTTGCGGGGTCGCAAGCTGGTCGACCGCGTCATGTACGGCGCCTCCGATATCGGGGAGTTCAGCCAGCTGTGGCATGTGCTGGGCGCCATTCGCGCTTTGGGGCCGCGTCGGGAAGCCTCCGATGCGTTTCGGTTCAGCGCACTCATGGCGCTCGAATCGCTGGTCGTCAACCAAGGCATCAAGCGGCTCTTCGCCCGCAGCAGGCCTGCCACCGCGGCTGACAACCCGACTCGACACCGGTTGCGCCAGCCCATCAGCTCCAGCTTCCCTTCAGGGCATGCGTCGGCTGCGTTCTGCGCTTCGGTCGTGCTGTCGCAGCGGTCCCGTCTCGGTCTGCTCTACCGGCTGGCAGCCGTCATCGTGTCCACCTCACGCATCCATGTGCGCCTGCACCATGCGAGCGACGTCATTGCTGGAGCGGTTATCGGCGAGATCATCGGGCGCGTTGCCGCCCGGCTCATGCGGCGCTGAGCGGGCGTCGGCGCCCGCAAAATAAATCAGGTACGGGGCCGGCTTGCGGGGCAATCTGCTGTGACTGCCGCTCAGGCCCGGGCGACGTCCTGATCGGCCTTAGTGCCCGCTGCCAGATCGGCAGCGTCGTCGCCGCGGCGCAGCAGCGTCCGCACGTCGAGGAGCACATCGGTGACCTCGACCGAGGAGAGGAGCTCGCGGCTGAAAAAGTCGCCCAGCGCGCTGTCGATGACTTCGAGAGCGTCGGAGATGATCCGGGGCTCAGCGGTCCGAGTCGGTTCCGTTGTCTCGGTCATCTCTGTGCCCTCCCCGCTCCCGCCGTCTGCGCAGACGGCGTTGCTGGCTGTGAACCTCACCCTATCTCGCACCTAGCGCCCGTCACCGTCAGTTTCCCAAAACGTCACAAGAGGCCGCACGGACAGGCGAGCCCTCCGGCTGTCGCAGCAGTTGTCTCGCGCTCTCGTTCCCAATTTCCATCGACTCGGCGCTCACGGGCCGCTTGGGCCCGCGGCTCAGCCTCACGGGCCGCCCGCATTCGGCCGCAGGGGCTTCGGCGGACCGCGCGGTCGGCGGGTACGGTGCGCCGCCATGAGCACGACTGGTTCGACCAAGACCAAGGGGGCCCGAGCCCAGCCGTACGGTGTGACCGTCGGCAGCTTGGGAGTGCTGGGCCCCGCTGCTGTCACCGACATCGCCCGCTCCGCTGAGGCGCAGGGATACTCGTCGATCTGGACGGTCGAGGCGACGGGGACGGATGCGTTCTCGCTGCTGGGTGCAGTCGCCCACGCGGCGCCTGGCATCGATCTGGCGACCGGCATCATTCCGATCCAGCTGCGTGCACCCACGCTGGTCGCCATGACGGCTTCCACGTTGCAATCGCTGAAGGCCGACCGTGATGTGCTGGTGGGACTCGGTGTGTCGGCGCCAGGCATCCTGCGCCAGCACGGCGAGCAGCCGCCGGATCGCCCCATCGCGATGATGCGCGAATACGTGGCGCTGCTGCGTGAGTGCCTGAGCGGCGAATCGGTGACGTTCGAGGGCGACTTCTGGCAGGTTCGCCGGTTCCGCTTGGCCATGCGGCTGGGCGAGCGGCGCCCGAAGATCGTGCTGGCGGCGCTCAATCCGCAGATGCTGCGGCTGGCGGGAGAGGTGGCCGACGGCGTGCTGCTCAACTACCTGCCCGCCTCCCACGTGCCGAGTGTCGTCGCCGAGGTTCGCAAGGGCGGCGAGGCGCAGATCATCTGCTACGTCCATGCCGCCGCGGGCGACTTGGAGCGCTCGGCACGGTCGGCCCAGCGCGACTTGCTGAACTACGCGCTGGCCGACGGCTACGCCAACGCCTTCCGTGCGGCGGGCTTCGGCGACGAGGTGGACGAAGCCCGCGCCCGCCAATCCGAGCGCGATCGCGAGGGCGCGATCGCTGCGATCTCGAACGAGATGATCCAGGCAATTGACTTCATCGGCACGCCAGCCGAAATCGTCGAGTTCACGCAGGCGTATGTGGACGCAGGCGTGGAGTACCCGGTGCTGATGCCGCTGCCGTGGGGCGAGGACCGGCGCGCCGTGACCGGTGAGACGATGGCTGCGTTCGCCAGCTCGTTCAGCTAGTCAGTCGGCGGTGACGACACCCACCGGGCAGGTCTGGCCGGTGCTGCCGAGTCCGCAGTAGCCCCACGGGATCTTGTGCAGGTACTGCTGGTGGTAGTCCTCGGCATAGAAGAACGGGCCGGCCAGACAGATCTCGGTGGTGATGCCCCCGAGCCCGGCGCCGTCGAGCACCGCTTGGAACATGTCCCGAGACGAGATGACGAACTCCAGCTCGGCCTTGTCGGCTGCGTAGATGCCCGATCGGTATTGCGTGCCGATGTCGTTGCCCTGCCGCATGCCTTGGGTTGGGTCGTGGCCCTCCCAGAACGCCTTCAGCAGCACCTCGAGGCTGGTCTGCGCCGGGTCGAACACGGCGAGCACGGCCTCGGTGTGACCGGTCATGCCGGAGCACACTTCCTCATAGCTGGGATTGGGGGTGATCC
Source organism: Candidatus Poriferisodalis sp. (assembly GCF_965208895.1). Taxonomy (GTDB): domain Bacteria; phylum Actinomycetota; class Acidimicrobiia; order Acidimicrobiales; family Poriferisodalaceae; genus Poriferisodalis. Next base: position 1,288,321 of record NZ_OZ242363.1, read on the forward strand.
CGCCGGCGTAGCCCACGGCGGTGGTGTACACGCCGGGCAACTGCCAGAAGATGCGCTCGGCACCCCAGAAGCAGCCCATCCCGACCACGATGTGCTTGAAGCCATCGGGGAACGGCGGCGTCATCGGCGTTCCGAGCACGGCGTGCGCCGGGGCCACGGGCATCGCCTGGCTTCGTCCGGGCAGCGCGCCCTCGGCGTCGGGCACCTCCAGCTTCCTCGACCACAACGCCACGGCTCTTCCTCCTGCTCTGAGGGAAACGCTACTGGCGACGGGGCGACCGGGCGGCGCGGGGAGGCGGAGCGCGCTGCGGCAGCACCGACTCCTGCGCCTGAGCGCACTGCCTCCTCACAGAACGCTTCTGCAGGTGGACCCTCCGTCGCGCCGCCAGGTGTCTCCCGCTCTTGTTCCCAGCTCTGATGCGATTGGGCTCACGGGCCGCTCGGGCCACGGCTGCGCCTACCGGCTCAGCCTCTAATGTCGCGCACATGAGCGAGTCGCTGATCCCAGCCGAGACGTTGGAACGCGTCGGCGAGGTGCTGTCGGGGCCGGTCACCGTGGTCGTCGACCGGCGCGAAGCACAGCGCTACGCCTATGCAGTCGGCGACGAGAACCCGATCTATTTCGACGAGGTCGCCGCCCAGGCGGCCGGGTACCGGACGCTGGTGGCGCCGCCCACCTACGTCACCCACGCTGTGGTGCAGCCAAGAACGGCGTCCGAGCTGCGCACCGACGGTCTGTACCGCGAAGGCACCCGGATACCGCTGTTGGTCGACCGGGTGATGTTCGGCGGCGAGGAATGGGACTTCCTCGAACCGGTCTGCGTCGGCGACGAGATCACCGCTACCGTCCGGCTAGCCGCGGTCGACCAGAAGGAGGGCCGCAAGGGGCCCTTCGTCCGGCAAGTGCGCGAGACGACGTTCGTCAATCAATTCGGCGACGAAGTCGCCCGTTCCCGCATGATCGGCATTGCACGATGAGCACCTCCACTGACGTGACCGCCGCGGCACCGAACCTGGCGACCCTCGAGGCCGGGCAGGAACTGCCCACGATGCATAAATTCCCCGACGAGGCACAGCTCTTCTTGTACAGCGCGGCCAGCCACAACCCGCATCGCATTCACTACAACCGTGAGTACGCCCGCTTCGAGGGGCACGAAGACATCGTCGTGCACGGTCCGCTGCAGGGCGCGTGGCTGACGCAATTCGTCACCGACTGGGCGGGCCCTGCCGCCCGCTTGCTGGGCGTCACCTGGCAAAACCGCGCCAGCGGTCTGACCGGCGAAGAGCTCGTGTTCTCAGGCACCGTGACGTCGGTGGATGCCGAGACGGGGATCGTCGAACTCGAGATCGCTGAGCACACCTCCGACGGGAGACTGCTCATGCCGGCGACAGCTAGGGTCCGCCTGCCCTTGAGTCCCGAGTAGTCACCGGGACCGAGATGGAGGAGAGCAGCGCATGAAGATCGCCGTCGACTTCCCGTCCATTGCGTTCCGGGAAGGACCCCAGCGAGTGCTCGACCTGGCGAAGGCCATCGAGGACTTGGGCTACGACGAGATTGCCGCATTCGACCATGTCGTGATGGGCCACCCCGGCGAGGGCCGCTTCACCATCTACCCCGCCAACATGCCGATCCTCGAAGCGCTGATGCTGCTGGCAAACGTGGCGGCAGTGACCGAGCGAGTGTCGCTGTCGACGGAAGTGCTGGTGCTGCCGCAGCGACAACCGGTGCTGGTGGCCAAGCAGATCTCGACGCTGGACACACTGTCGAACGGCCGTGTGCGCCTCGGCATCGGCGTGGGCTGGCAGGACTCGGAGTACGACGCGCTCGAAGAGGACTTCCACACCCGCGGCAAGCGCATGGACGAGGCCATCGACCTCATGCGGGCCTACTGGGCAGGCGGCCGGATCTCCTACGCCGGCGAGCACTACAACAGCCACGACATGGGCATGGAGCCCGTGTCGCCGCAGGGTGCCGCGATTCCCTTGTGGATCGGCGGCGACAGCCCTGCTGCACTGCGCCGCACCGCCCAGAAGGGCGACGGGTGGATGGCGTCAGGCGTCAGCGATGAGCGGGCGCTCGAGTGCATGACGGAGATCCGCCGACGAGCCGAGGAGGACTTCGGCCGAGATCCGGCGTCGATCGGCATGCAGCTGATGCTGGCCCCGCCGCCACGTACCGACGCCGACAAGGGCTTCTACAAGGACCTGGACGCGATCGGCGAGCGCGCCGCCGTGCTCAATGCGCTCGGCTTCGACTGGGCCTCCGTGAACGTGACCGCCATCTTCCAGGCCGGTGCCCGCTCGGTCGAGGCCATGATTGACCGGCTGGGCGAGATCATCGAACGCATCCGGGCCGAGACCGCCTGAGCACTGAAGCACCTCTCTCGATCACCACAAGCACGACAAACGACGGGACCAACACCATGAGTCAGCCGCAACTCATCATCGACAACCTCAAGGCCTGCTGGGCAAGCTGCAAGGAGTTCTACGGCTCGCTGGAAGGCGATCAGTGGCAGGTGCAGTCGCACTGCCCGGATTGGACCGTCCACGGCGTGCTCGCCCATCAGGTGTCCGTGGAGCAGGCCCTGTCGGGCTGGCTGCCTGAGTCGGTCGAGACGCCGCCTCCGTTCGGCGATATCGCCGGCTACGTCTCTGCAGCGACGGCCATGAGCGGAGCGGAGCTGACAGCGTTTGCCGCCGAAGTGTGGGATGGGCGCGCTGCACAACTCGAGGCACTCGACGACGAGGTCTTCGACCGCGGGTCGATCACCCCGGTCGGGCCCGGAACCTACGGCCGCTTCATGGCGATCCGGGAATTCGACCATTGGATGCACGAGCGTGACTGCCGCACCCCGCTGGGGATGCCGACCGACAACGGCGGTCCCGCCGCCGAGATGGCCCTGAACGAGGTGCACCTGTCGGTCGGCTACATCGCCGGCAAGAAGGTGGGGCTTCCCGATGGCGCCTCCATGCGCTTCGACATCACCGGCGCTGTGGAGCGCGACATCTACGTCCAAGTGGAGGGCCGGGCCCGTGAGGTCGACCACGTGGAGAACCCGACCGTCACGCTGCACTGCGACTCGATGGCGTTCATGGATCTCACCTGCGGGCGGATCGACCCTGAGGTGCCTATTGCGGCGGGCCTGGTCACGTGGTCGGGCGATGCCGAACTCGGCGCCCACGCCGCACGCAATCTGCGTTTCACCATGTAGCTCCCGGCGCGAGTGGCGGCGGCCGCTGCTGGCCCGCCGACTCGTTCCCCGCAACCAGAATCTCGCCAAGCCCCCATCCCCATAAGCCCCCATCCCCATAAGCCCCAATCCCCATAAACAAGGAGCACCCAGATGTCAGAGACATCCCTGCCAGTACGACACCTGTTCAGAATGGACATTGAGGCCGACCTATCGAATGCGACCCGCATCCGCGGCGGGCCCGCTGGTACCCGGATGGTCGCCTCGGTCGACAGCGGCACGGTCACCGGCGAGCGCATCAACGGCACCATTTTGGGCCCGTCAGGCGACTGGCTGTACCGCTCGGCCGACGGCACGATGAGCCTCGACGTGCGCATCTCGATCCGCACCGACGACGAGGTCGACATCCTGATGGAGTATCAGGGAAAGATCCTCGACGACGGCACGCCCCGGTCGGCTCCGACATTCCAGACGTCGATGGAGGGCCCTTACGCCTGGCTCAACAAGGTGCAGGCAGTCGGCGTCGGCTCGCTCGACGACGGCAAGCTCGCTTACGAGGTCTACGAGCTGCTGTAGCGGGCACCGCCACAAGTGCGACCGCGCCGGTCAGGCAGTGGTTGGGCGCTTGCGGGGATAGGCGAGCCCCATCAGCGGAATGCACAGCGCTTGCAGGCCGCCGAGCAGCAGCCACAGCCAGTTGTAGAGATGCACCTCGTGGGCGCCGCCCAGCACCGCGATGGCGACAGCGACACCGATGCCACCGACGCTGTAGCGCAGCGACTGATGCACCCCGTTCGCAGTCGCGAGCGCGTCCGGCTTGATGTCCACGAGTGCCGCGGAGTTCAGGTGGCTGGCGAGCAGGCCCATGCCCAGGCCGAAGAACACGGTCGCAGGAAAGAACGCAAACCAGAAGCGCACGTTCTCGTCCAAGAAGAACAGCAGCCACAGATGGCCGACCGTTGCGACAGCCGATGCGAGGGCCATCATCCCCCGAAACCCGTGCTTGTCGGCCCAGCGGCCGCCGAGCACCGCCATGACCGCCGAGATGATCGGGGCCGGGGTGAACGCCAGACCGACGGCCCACAGGCTGTAGTCCCAGACCCCTACCAGATATTGCGGCCACAGGAACCAACTCGTGAAAGCGCCGATCATTGCCAACGACACCGCCATGTTGGCCACGGCGAAGCTGCGAACCCGAAAGAGTCGCGGATCGAAGAGCGGCTCGTCGTGACCGGCGGAGCGCCACAGGAACAGCGGCAGCAGCACCGCGGCACCGATGAAGCACGAGAGCGTTCCGATCGTTCCCCATCCCCAGAATCGCCCCTGCAGGGTTGCCAGCACGACGAAGAACACCGCAGCAGTCCCCATGGCGACGCCGAGCAAGTCGAGGGGCCTGCTGCGATCCGGCTTGGCTGTCTCCTGCAGGAACCAGATCGAACCGAGGAATGCGAGCGCCGCTATAGGAGCAATCGTCAGGTACACCCAGCGCCAGCTGGCGATCTCGAGGATGCCGGCGGCCATGCCGGGCGCGATGCCCGACGCCGCCATCCCCGCGGAGGCCCAAACGCCGATGACGCTCGCTTGGCGCGCCGCGGGGAACTGCGGCAGCACGAGCGCGAGCGAGGACGGCACGGTCAGCGCCCCGCACAGCCCCTGCACGACGCGGGCTATGAGGAGCAGCTCGATGCCAGGTGCCAGCCCTGCGGCGATCGATGACGCGAAGAGGCCGAGCACGCCGAGGCGGAACACCACCAGTCGGCCGTAGCGATCCGCGAGCCGACCGCCGATGATGATCGTGGAGGAGAACGCGAGCGCGTAGCCGCTCACGATCCAGCCCGTCACCGCCCCTGACACGCCGGGGAACGCCCGCACGATGTCGGGGAATGCAACGTTCGTCACCGTGACGTTGACCGTGCCGAGCACGAATGCCAGCGACCCGGTGGCGAGCGCCAAGCGGGCCCGGCTCGAGACGCGTTCATCAGCAGGGCCTCGCTGCCCTGGGTGTTGTGTCGGAGTCGGGGCCGGGGTCGCGGGCGGTGCCGAGGCCGGAATCTGGGTCGGCGCCGCAGTGGGTGTCGCGGTCGGCCTCAGCAACTGCGGACGAGACGCGGTCGGCATCGTGCGAACTGGCGCAATGTGCTCGACGCGCGGCGCGACAGTGTCGCCTGCACGGCGGCCCCCGTCCATCGGCATCGCCCGCGGCGCACCGTCAGCGAACCGGAGTCGGAAGACCTGGGGCGCGTTGCGAGTCGTTGACGGCGGGTCCTCAGTCATCGCCCGCCGGGGCCGACGAGCGCGCATTCCGCGGAGCCGAGCCGACATCGACCATTGCGCAGCTCCTTGTCGTGCTTGGGGGCGCTTGGCCCCGGGTGAGTCTTGCCTGCGCGCCGCGCGCTCGCCAGATTGCAGATGCGCTGCCGTGGGCCGTGTGCCGTCGTCGGGTTTCTAGCAGCAGAAGCGGCACCCTGAAGCTAATTCGGGCGCGGTGCTACGATCCGGCCATGACGGCTGTCACGCTGAATATCGAACCGCTCGATCGCACGTTCGGTGCGTGGGTGCACGACATCGAGCTCCGTTCCATCGACGACGCCACCTTCGAGGCCCTGCACGAAGTGTGGCTGGAGTACGCGCTGCTGATCTTCTCGGGTCAGTTCTTGACCAACGACGAGCAGGACGCGTTCGCCCTGCGTTTCGGCGACCTGGAGTTCCACGCCGCGGCCATCTCGAATGTCGGCAAGGACGGCAAGGTCCACTACGAACCCGCCGACGATCTGGTGAAGTCGCTGAAGGGCAACTGGGGCTGGCATCACGACAGCACCTACATGCCGCTGCAGGCCAAAGGCGCAGTGTTCACCGCCGAGCTGGTGCCCAAAGACGGTGCCGACACCGGGTGGGCCGACATGCGGGCTGCATACGAGGTGCTCTCCGACGAAGACCGTGAGCTGGTGCACACGCTGGAGGCGCACCACTCGCTCTACTACAGCCAGGGTCGGGCGGGCCTGCTGCCGAAGAAGAAGGATGACGGCACCTACGGCATGTACGGCTACCACGACATGGACATCTCGGTCCGGCCGCTGGTGAAGTATCACCCCGACACCGGCCGGCCCAACCTGCTGATCGGCCGGCACGCGCACGACATCGTCGGCATGGACCCCGACGAGTCGGTGGCGCTGCTGGATCGGCTCAATCGCGAGGCCTGCCAGCCGCCGCGGATCTACCAGCACGCGTGGACTGCGGGCGAGGCCGTGATCTGGGACAACCGCCGACTCATGCACCAAGGCGTGCCGTTCGACATGTCCCAGCCGCGCAAGATGTGGCACTCCCGCATCGCCGGCGAAGTCGAGTCCGAGCTGGCGCTCAATCACACCCCCGAGTCAGCAGGCTTCAAGCACGGACGCGAAGCCATCCTGAATTCGGTCTCCTAGCAGCCGGCGCACCGAAGTCGTCGGCGAGCGGGCTCAGTACCTGCACCGAAAGGAACACCGTGGCTGCATATGTGATCACGCGGGTCAACGTCACCGACCCAGACCAGTACGAGAAGTACAAAGCGCTGTCGCCGGCTGCCGTCGCCGAGAGCGGCGGGAAGTTCATCGTGCGGGGCGGCGAGTCGGAGACCCTCGAAGGTCCCGAGGAGAACCGGCGCCTCGTGGTGCTGGAGTTCCCCGACATGGACTCAGCAAGGGCGTTCTACGACTCCGAGAAGTACCGCCACGCTCGTGACGTTCGAGCCGGTGCCGCCGAATTCCAGATGGTTGCGGTCGAGGGCACCTAGCCCACTCGCTGATGGATGAACTCGACGGTGCCGTGCGCGTCCTCGCGTAGGTTTGCGGGCACGACCCGACCAGCGGGCTGAACATCAGCCGCGGAGGAGAACTCGTCATGGCACGCAAGTCGATTGAGATCGAGAGCTTCCAGCACGCGAACCCGATTCCCGCTGCGACGCGCATCGGTCCGCTGGTGGTGTCCAGCATCACGCCGCCGACGAATCCGGGCTCGCGCGACGTGCCCGACTCGCTCGGGGAGCAGATCGAGAATCTGTTCACCCACGTCGGCCAGATGCTCGAGGGCGCCGGCGCCACGTGGGACGACATGGCCAAGATGACGTTTTACGTCACCGACCCTGCGGCGTCACGCCCAGCGCTGAACGGGCCATGGCTGGAGCGTTTCCCCGACCCTGAGTCGCGGCCGTCGCGCCACAACATGAAGGTGGAAGGCGGCGGGCCGGTGCAGATCTCCTGCACCTTCGAGGCCTACGTCGAAGACTGAGCTGCCGAGCTTCAGTCGCCCTCTTCGGACAGCCCGACGCCGCTGTGTCAACCTTCGGCGTCTCCGACCCCGAAGCTGATCTGGCCGAGGGGGCCGAAGTCGGCGACGATGGCGTCGCCGGGGCGAATCGTGCGGGCGCGTATGAATGAGCCCGACAGGATCGCGTGGCCCGCTGACATGGTGACGCCGAACTCGTCGAGCTTGCGGGCTAGCCAGGCCACCGAGTTGAGCGGGTTGCCCATGACGGCTGCGGCGGTGCCGGACTCTTCTAGGTCGCCGTTGAGGTACAGCGCACCGCCGATGTGGCGGATGTCGATGTCGGTGAGCTTGGTGGGGCGGCCGCCCACGATGATGAACCCGCACGATGCCGCGTCGGCGATGCTGTCGGCCACCCCGGCCTGGGTGCTGCGCCGGTTGTAGCGCCGGTCCACCACCTCGATGCCGGGCAGGATAAAGTCGGTGGCCCGCATCACGTCGATGGCGTTGGTGTCGGGGCCGCCTAGTTCCGATTTCAGCACGAAGACGATCTCGATCTCCACCAGCGGGACGTTCAGGATCGACGCCGGCACGATGGAGCCCTCGTCGAGGAACCAGTTGTCGAACAGCGTCCCGTAGTCGGGCTCGGTGGCGCCCGACGTAGAGCGCATGGCCTTGGAGGTGAGGCCGACCTTGTAGCCCTTGACGATCCGACCGGCCGCCACCTTGGCGTCGGTGACGTACTGGCCGATGGCGTAGGCGTCCTCGTTGTCGGCACCCGGGTAGGTGTCGGTGATCGGGTCGATCCACTCGCGGGTGTTCTCGGCATGCAGCAGTGCCGCAGCCGCTTGTTGCCGCTGCTCGTCGGTCATCGCCATGTCGTGCTCCCCGTCCCCGACGCTCCGGCGCGCCTCATCGCCAGCCAGTGCGCAAGCTACAGGGCACCTAGGACGCGACCGAGATCAGACTCCAGCGCCTGCCACCGCGGAAGATGGCTGACCGGGCCTGATCGGTCAAGCCGCTCTACGAGCAGCCGGCGGTGCGAACTGAATCGCCTATCGAATTGCTTTCGGTGACAGCCGCTGGTACCGGAGGCGATGGCCAATGCCTTTTGCAGTACCCCCTTTGGGTCCGGAAGGCTCTCAAGTCGATGCAGTCCAGGGATCTCAAGGTCATCCGTCGAGTTGGGACGGCCTGCTACCCGACGGATCAGCTGCTGGTCGGCGAGCAGCCAAGCTTCGGTCATGCGTACCGGGATGACCGGCACGGTTGGAAGGCCCGCAAGCACTTGCTGTACGGCCGCATCGATCTCATTCAGCCGATGCTCCACACTCAGCTTCTCAGCGTCACGATGAACAAACAGCAAATCCGGTGATTGTTCCCCTCGCAGCAAGAACTCGAGTCGGTCGCTGATGCGCCGGCCCGGCGGGTCTGGCAAGCGCTCGAACTCGGGAGCGGTCACGTGGACACGCACACCGCGCTCGACACACATCGCCTCGAGGTGCGCGGCTAGCGGTCGATCTGACACGCCGTCGGTGAACAGAATGGCGCGTCGGATCACGCGGTCTGCGTTTCGAGCCCGTAATCGTCGAGCGAGATCTGGGCACCCCTGGCGATCGTCAGGAACGGCAAGAGGTCCAGATGCGTCGCGACACCGGACTCGGAATGCTTCTCCCGCCAACTATTTGCAAATGGCACCAGCCGGAGGACGCGCTCAGGCATGCCGCCTGCTTCGCCGCGAACGCTCGACATGGCGACCAGAAGCTCGTCGGGGTCAATGTGCTGAACAAGCGCCGGTGAATGCGTATTGACGATCACCTGCCGGGCCGGGTTGTCGTCAGCTACCGGTAGATCCGGATCGACGGCCAGGTCCCTCAGCAAATCCACCATTTCAGAAACGTTGCCTGGGTGGATACCGTTTTCCGGTTCTTCCATGCAAATGAGGCCGCGTTCGTCGGGATCGGATTCGAGAACAGCCAGCGCAAGGAATCTGAGCGTTCCTTCAGAGAGTGCCTGAGCTGGCAGCTCGATGCCATTGAGCTCGGTCACCATCAGAGTGAACAGCTCGTTTGTGTCATTCTCGTCTACCCGCACGTGGCGTGCCCCAACGCCCGAGAGCGCACCGAGTCGCACAGCAATGCGGGCGTAGGCCTCGCCGCTTGCGGAATTGTCTGCTGCATTTTGACAATGGCGGTTCGCAACCCGATGCAGGGTTCCAGGAAGGTGCCTGCCTGCCGCAGTGAGCCGTCGACGGTCCGAGTAGCGGTCGGCTGCTCGCAACGCCGTCGGTTCAAGGGCGAGGCGCCGCCAGCTCTGCATCTCGCGCCGGGCTGCAAGCATGGTCGGATTGTCGGCACCGGTGATAGTGCTGAGGACCGTCGCAGGCGCATGTGCCGCCAACGCCGGCTTCGGACGCCCGCGGCTGCCGCCGTCCTGGTGAATCTCGATCACCGCCTCGCCATCACGATCCTCAGTGGAGATGAACGCGGCTGCTCGGCGGCCGAAGACCACCGAGTCCCGAAAGTTCTTCTTCGAATGAGGGAAGCGGAGATGCCGATGTGCTTGGCCGATTCTGATCGGAGTCATCGCTTCGCGGAGCAACACGAGGCCGCCGGATTTGTCCCGCCCAGTTGGCCGTTCGTAGCCAACTTCGACTTCGTAGCGGATGAAAGTGATTGAGGCGCGAGCTTCCCTTCCGAAATCGTCGTGTACTTCGGCAGGAATGATCATCTCTGCGGCGAATCGCATCCGCCGCTGCTCTTGTACGGATCCCCGCCAGAACAAGTCAAGAGGGTCGCCAGACCCGCGCTCGCCTGCTGAGCGAACCATGTGGGCGGCTTCCATTAGCGGATTCGACGACAGCAGACTAAGGAACTCGATTGCGTCGAATACGTTCGACTTGCCAACGCCATTCTCCCCGGCAATGCAGGTGAATGGCCCGAACTCGACATTGAGGTCGAGCAGATTCTTGAAGCCGTCAACCTCGAGACGAGTCAACATTTCCGCGCGTCTCGCCGTTCCGCGCAGCGCCGCAGAGCACTGCGTCGCTGAATGCGACTCGGCAAGCAGCATCGGTCAATCCGCATCTCAAGCATGCTAGGCGGATGATTGAGCGGTTTCGAAAGCAAGCCAATGTGGCTCACGCGAAGCCGAAGATCGGCGGGAAGGCCACGACATCACTGCGGCGCAGGCGGCGTACGCGGCGAGGTGGGCGGTCTGCCAACGCACGATGTCCTCGAAGGGACGCCGTCGGCACCACAGCGCCGAGCAAGGAACACGGTCGCCGGGATGCTCTGGTCCCGCGGCGAAGGCATCAGGAGTGCGCGCAGGCGGCTAATAGGTCGAGTTGCCCCAGGCTTCGTCGAAGACGATCTCCGACAGCGGCAGCCGGTCGAGCTTGCGCGGGAACGGCGTGGACCGGTAGCCGACGGCGATGTGGGCCGCAGTGGCCACGCCCTCGGGGATGTCCAGCATCTCCGCGACCTGCGGTTCGTACATGCACAGCAGCGTGGTGAGCGCGGTGCCGAGGCCGGCTTCGCGGCAGCCGAGCAGGAAGTTCTGCACGGCCGGGTAGATCGAGCCGCCGCCCACGACGCTGAGGCGTCCAAGCTCGGTGTCGGTGGGATGGACGCCGTCGATGTAGCCACACGCGACCACGATCACCGGCACCTCGGCGAAATGCTCGGCGAAGTAGTCAGCGCTGTCGAGCAGACGCTTCGCCTTCTCTCCGACGATCTCGATGTCGCCGCTGCGGGCCATGCCCAGGTAGGCCTTCCACGGCTCCAGGTACCACTCCTGCAGCTGCCGCTTCTTCTCGCCGTCACGCACGACGATGAAGCGCACCGGCTGGCGGTTGCCGCCCTGGGGTGCGTGACGCGCATAGTCGAACGCCTGCTCTAGCGTCTCGTCCGACACGGGGTCGGTCGTGAAGTACCTCGTCGTCATCGACGTCAGTGCTGCCTCGCCAAGTTCCATGGATTCCCTCGCTCACTTTGGGTCGTTCGCCGCAGGCTCGTCCGTGCGCGTGAACTGCGTCCGAGTGCCGGGGCGAACCCGGCAACGAGGCCACAGTAACCACCGACCGGCCGTCGGTCCGTCCGCTTGGATCGGCGCTCACAGACGCCCGCAGGCCGGCCCGAAAACCATTGCGGATTGACGAGGCCTCTCAGCTCTACCCGGGGCTGTGACCGCTCAACCGAAGGAGCCGCCATGGCTATGGTGACCGGCATGGATCCCGAGGCTGGGGATGTCGAGGCCGAGCAGCCGCTGGCTGCAGCGACACCCGCCGCCGCAGCAGTCGATGCCGATCTTCTCGCCAAGCTCGTAGCGCAGGCGGTCGCGGCCCAGAACCGCCCGTGGCGTTCTGCGCTGCTGACCGCGTTGGCGACCACCATTCTCGCGGGCCTCATCGCCGTGGCCGCAGCGGGCTACACAGCGCTGCGCGCCGACATCACCGCAATGCGTGCCGAACTCAGCGGCGTCGAGGCTGGCCTGCGAGCCGAGATCGGCGATGTCGACGCAGGACTGAGCGCTGAGATCGACGGGCTCGAAACACGCCTTCGCACCGAGATCCAGGAATTCCGCGCAGAAGTGAACGCAACCCTGCTGGATCACACAGACCGCCTTGCCCGCCTCGAGACCGACTCGCAACATCACACAGACCGCTTGGCCCGCCTCGAGACCGACTCGCAACATCACACAGACCGCTTGGCCCGCCTCGAGACCGACTCGCAACGTCACACTGAGCAACTCGCCGCTATCGAATCCGCGTTGCAACTCGGCCAACCGGCCCAATAGCGAGGTCGCTGGCCGCATCGCCGCCAGCTTCGGCGGCAAGCTGCTCAGCATCTTCATCGTGATGATCGGCCTCGGCGTCGTCGCCGTGCCACCAGGCCTGCTGCCTCCGCGCTGTACAAGCACGACTCGCAGACCCCATGACGGCAGCTTCGTCAGCCTCGATGATCAGGCGCAACGAAATGCGAGCATCGAAGACCCGCGCTCGGCGCCGTCCCAAGATCTACCTGGCCGATACCGGTCTTGCAGCGTCATTGCTGTCGCTCGGCTCGGAGGAACTTCTCGATCCTGCTGAGCGGATGCGCGGGCCGCTGCTGGAGACCTTCGTAGTCAACGAACTGGCGAAGCAGTCGTCGTTCTCTGACGAACCCGTTGCCTTGAGCCACTTTCGCAGCACCGACGGCCGGCGCGAGATCGACGTGATTGCCGAAACTGCGGACGGCCGCGTGTTCGGCTTCGAGGTGAAGGCCGGCCGCGTCACCCGCCGAATATGGCGCGACGAACAGACCCCAAACCAGGCCCCTCGCGCTCGCCGCTTGATAAGGGAGCGTCCGTCAAATTCGGGCAAGAAGCCAGTTCTACCGTCGGCGGCACTCGGGGCAGCGACGTGCAGTCTGCAGATGCAGCGACGAAGTACCGGACTGCTCAGAGGCGAAGCCGCTTGACGCGTCTGATCTCTTGGCTGACGGGATCCACCTCGAAACGGGCCGACTCAAGCGCCAGCACGCCCAGCAGCGGCTCGCAGCCCGGCGGTCCGAATACCACCCGCACGAAGGCATCCGAGTCCATGAACTCGAGCCGCGCGCCGGTGAACTCGGCGATCTGGCTGCTGCCGTCGGCGAGTTCGTAGGTAGCGCTTCCGTAGGGCCGCAAGCCCAGGTCCTCCAGACGGTCTCGCGGCACCAGCGTGTCGGTGGACCCGGTGTCTACAAGAAAACATCCCTCCCAAGAGCGCTCAGGCTCGGCGGGGCTGCAGACCGTGACGTCGGTGTAGGTGAAACCCATGATGTCTCCGCAGTTGCGGCTGCCTACGGCGGCAGACCCGCCGAACCTACTTCGCCCTCCCTGCATCCCTGCCTCCATTATTGCCGCCCCGTCCGCGCTCGACGGCTGGACATGTGGTCATGGTCACGTCGACAAATGCAACGCTCCCATCTGCACGCTGCGGACGTGATGCACGCCGCCAGACTCACGCCCCAGCAGCTCAGCGAGAGGAGCGATGCGTGCGTCAGATCTTCGATTTGGATACCCGGCTCGGCCGCCGGGTCAACGTGTTCATCACGGCAGCCATCGTGCTGTCGATGGCTACCCTGGTGGCCGACACGCACTACGCCGCGGCCGATGGCGGTCTGCCGGGGTGGCTGTGGACGCTGGAACTCGTCATCTGGGTGCTGTTCGGCGTCGAGTACGTGATGCGCATCGTGCTCGCACCGTCGGCGTGGCGGTATGTCTTCTCCTTCTACGGCATCGTGGACTTGCTGGCAGTGCTCGGCGGCTTCGCGAATGTCCCGGCCGGCACGTCGCTGCGCCTGTTGCGCCTGCTGCGCGTGTTCCGCGTGCTCAAGCTGGTGCGCGGCAGCGAGGCCATCGACCGGTTCCGTGCAGCGTTCCGCGACATCGCCGACGAGCTGCTGGTCTACCTGTCGGCCTCGGGAATCCTGATGTTCATCGCATCGGTGGGCATCTACGAACTCGAACACGATCAGCCCGAAACGCTGTACACCAGCATCTTCGACAGCTTCTACTGGGCGGTGCTGTCGCTGACCGCCGGCGCCGAGGGCTACCAGCCGGCCAGCTTCGGCGGCAAACTGCTCAGCATCTTCATCGTGCTGATCGGCCTCGGCGTAGTTGCCGTGCCATCAGGCCTGCTCGCCTCCGCGCTGTACAAGCACGACTCGCAGACCCCATGACGGCCGGGACTACCAGAGCCGGCAAACAACGATTGAACCCTCACCTCATAGGGGTGCTCAGGTCGGTGTAGCCGAGGCGGTCGGGAGCGAGCACTTCGCCCAGTATGAACCGCGAGAAACAACCAATAACGAATGCAAGAAATGACCGATAGAAGCGCTAACATGTCACCGGTTCGTCCGCATGCCGACCGTAGGCGAGACACCCATGGCAGAGCATCCCCTCGTTCCACGCCAGATTGAGCGCACGGTGCGCGAACGACTTGCCGCTTTCCGGGTGGTCGTTCTGCACGGTGCCCGGCAGACCGGCAAGACCACGCTGGCACGTCTGTTCGGCGATGACGGCAGCTACGTCAGCCTCGATGATCAGGCGCAACGAAATGCGAGCGTCGAAGACCCACGCTCGTTCATCGAGATCCGCAGTCGCCCGGTCATCATCGACGAGGTGCAACGTGGGGGCGACGCGTTGGTCCGTGAGATCAAAATCGCTGTCGACGCCGACCCCGCGCCGGGCGCCTTTCTGCTCACCGGGTCTGCGAATTTCCTGACAGTTCCGCATCTGAGCGAATCGCTTGCCGGACGGGCCTCTTTCGTCGATCTCGGCCCGCTCAGCGAGACTGAACGCGAGCGCACCGACGGGCTCTTGGCGGAGCTTCTCTCGGGCAACGCTCATCGTGGTCGCACCGGTGGCGCGGTCGAGAGCACGCGACTCGAAGACCGCATCCTCGCTGGCCGACAGATCGCAGACCACACACCCCGCGAGTACGCAGTACGGGTGGCCCGAGGCGGCTACCCGGCGCTCACCGACATGTCGGAACGCCTGCGCTCCATATGGTTCGATGACTACATACGGGCGGTCGTCGCTCGCGATGTGCGAGAACTGACCGGTGCGCGCAAGATCGACGACCTGCCACGTCTGCTCGAAGCAGCGGCGGCGCGCACGGCATCTGAACTCGTCGTCGAAGACCTGCGCCGCGATCTCGGCTTCGGAAGCAGGGACACCACCGCCGACTACCTCGCCCACCTGAGGATGCTCTACCTGGTGCGCACGCTGCCCGGATGGGCCGCCAGTGCCGTGACCCGCGCTCGGCGCCGTCCCAAGATCTACTTGGCCGATACCGGTCTTGCAGCGTCATTGCTGTCGCTCGGCTCGGAGGAACTTCTCGATCCTGCTGAGCGGATGCGCGGGCCGCTGCTGGAGACCTTCGTAGTCAACGAACTGGCGAAGCAGTCGTCGTTCTCTGACGAACCCGTTGCCTTGAGCCACTTTCGCAGCACCGACGGCCGGCGCGAGATCGACGTGATTGCCGAAGCTGCGGATGGCCGCGTGTTCGGCTTCGAGGTGAAGGCCGGCCGCTCAGTCAACTCTCGGCACTATCGAAACCTTGCGTGGATGCGCGACACCATCGGCGCCGAGTTCGCCCTGGGGATAGTGCTGTACACCGGTGATATCAGCTACCGGCTCGCCGACCGCATCGTCGCGCTGCCCATCAGCGCGTTGTGGTCCCGATGACCCGAGCCTCGAGACAGCGGATGCACGAGTTCCGCGGAGAACAGTCTTGCGACGTTTCAACGTCGGTGTCCTGCAATTCGGCTACTGCGAAGCCGAACGCTCGGGTCCGCGGTCACAGACGTCCGCAGGCGAGCTCGAAAACCACTGCGGATTGACGAGGCCTCTCAGCTATACCCGGTGCTGCGACCGCTCAACCGAAGGAGCCGCCATGGCTATGGTGACCGGCATGGATCCGGAGGCTGTAGGTGCCGAGTCCGAACTGTCGGCAGATCCGAAAGTGCCGGGCGCCGCTGCACTCGATGCCGACAGTCTCACCCAGCTCGTAGCGCAGGCGGTCGCGGCCCAGAACCGCCCGTGGCGTTCTACGCTGCTGACCGCGCTGGCAACCACCATTCTCGCGGGTCTCATCGCCGTGGCCGCAGCGGGCTACACAGCGCTGCGCGCCGACATCACCGCACTGCGTACCGAAGTCAGCGGGAGCGAGACTGGCCTACGAACCGAGATGGGCGGTCTCGAAGCACGACTGAGCGCCGAGATCGACGGGATCGAAACACGCCTTCGCATGGAGATCGATGGGGTCGAAGCACGACTGAGCGCTGAAATCAATGGAGTCGATACACGCCTTGGCACCGAGATCCAGGATTTTCGCGCCGAAGTGAATGCAACCTTGCTGGATCACACAGACCGCCTTGCCCGCCTCGAGACCGATTCGCAACGTCACACTGAGCAACTCACCAGTATCGAATCCGCGTTGCAACTCGGCCCACCGGCCCAATAGCGGGGTCGCCGGCCGCATCGCCGACGCCCTCGGCTGCAGCCTGTGGGCGTGAGGCGTATTCGCCAGACCCATGCCCCAGCAGCTCAGCGACACGGCAGCAGGCCCAATCGACCTCGTCGCAGATCAGCCAACGCCGGCCCGCTTGGGAGTCTCCGCGCTATCAGCGGGCCGGGCTACGGAATACCTGATCTTCGTGCCAGCGCCGATGCGGCTCGGCTACGGCGTCCAGATGGTCTCGGGGCCGCAGCAGCTCCTTGCCGCTCAGCGACCACACCATTTCTTCGGCTGCGCGGTCTCGGCCCACAAACTGAGCAGAAACCATGACCTCTCGGTCGCTGGTCAAGCCCAGCACTCCGCGGTCGAAGAGCTGGTGATGCATGGCGCACAGGCACAATCCGTTGGGGATGACATCGGGGCCGTTCACGGCCCACCATTGGATGTGTGCGGCTTCGAGGCCGACGGTGGTGCTGTCGAGTCGGCCATCAAAGCCGCACATGGCACATCGATACTCGTAGGCCCGTAGCACCTTGATCCGGAATTCGGGGTCCCGGCGACGTTCAGGGATCGGGAGTTCGCGGGTCCGCTGTCGGGCAAGCGATGCCTCTATCCCGTCGAGATCCAAGCCGACGCTCTCGCAGATGCTGGTGTGCAGGCTCTCGGGCCAGTTGGACAGCAGCAGCGACCGCGCCACCGTGAGCATCAGCGCAGGGTCGTCAAGCAACGCCGAGGCGAATTGCGGCGAGAGGGAACCGACGGCCTGCGCCTTGCGGAGTGCCCCGTCGCTGAGCTGGTCCGGCCGGATCGGCACCGTGTGACTCACAGACCACAAGCCGGCATCGTTCTGCAATCGCCAGAACGGCTGCTCGGGATGCTGGATTGCACGCTGAGGACCGAAATCGTCGAGCCAAGCGCGCAGCTTCGGCCCAACCTGTTCATAGACCAACCGCGAGACGCGGTCGTTGTGCAGCTGGGCGATGGCATGCAACAGCAAGAGCGGCTTGTGCGGAGCTCGCTTGCCTCGCTGCGTCCATTGCCTGATGTCGGCCACACGTGCCAACCAGTCCTCTGAGTTCTCCGTGCGATCATCCTGCGGCCCCACGCAGGCCATCGTAGAACTCTGCGGAAGCTCTCTCAGATGAGTCCCTCGCTCCCTGAGCTACGACTGCGCCGCCGCAGGTCGACTCCCGGCGCAGAATCGACAACTTTATATATCGTGATGTTTCATCTAGTTTCAAATCATCATGCAGAGTGACAGGAACAGGAGCGATCATGGCGGCTATCGTTGAAGACATGGAGACCGAGGGTGCCGACGAAACGACGGCTGCGACAGCCACAGTGCGCCTCGACGTCGCTGATCGGACGCTGCTCGACGAGATTGCGCCCGAGTTCGGCGGCAGGTCGGCAGCGATCAAGCAGGCCATCGCGATGCTGGCCGAGGATCACCGTCGCCGCCGCGCCCTGGACGCATTCATGGAAGAGTGGTCAGCTGAGTCGGGACCACCCGATCCGGATGACGTGGCTGCGATGCGTGAGCGCCACTTCAGCCGAAGGTGATATTCGACGCCGGCATTCTCGTCGCCATTGATCGAGACGAGCCTGCTGCCAAGGGTTTCATCGAGGCCGCACGTCATGCGGGCGAGACGCTGCGCACGACAGCCCCGGCGGTCGCTCAGGTGTGGCGGGACGGTTCGCGCCAAGCCCGCTTGTCTCGGCTCGTGGCTGGGCTGGACGTACGCCCGTTCACCGCAGCGCAGGTCTCGCTGGTCGGAACGCTGCTGCGCCGCTCGGGGGCGTCCGACGTGGTCGACGCTCACCTGGTCGCATGCGCGATGCGTCTGGACGACACCATCATCACCTCTGATCTCGACGACTTCACCCGCCTCACAGCGCACCTCGGCGAAGCAGAACCACGCGCAAAGCAGTGGTCCTGAGGTACCCCAGTCGGTCACCCAGATCGAGTGTGCCCGGGTGCCCAAGGACACACTGGGCTCTGGGAGGCGACGTCCCGACGAAAATGACGAGTCCCGCAGCAAGCCAACGCAGCCGCGTCAGTGAAGCAAATCGGCAACCAACTGCCGGTCGTGGCGCAGCCTGTCGATCAGCTCGTCGAACGTTAGCGACTTGCGATCCAGCATCGGCTGAAGCCGATCCTCCACGGTGTTGGCACAAGTGAGGTAGTGGACGTCCACTGGCTGCGTTTGCCCGATCCGTACGACACGATCAACAGCTTGCGCATTGGCCGACGGGTTCCACCACCGGTTGATGAAAACGACCTGAGTCGCCTCGGTCAGCGTCAGTCCTTCGCTACCGACGCGCATCGAGGCAGCGAGCGCGAAACACTCAGGATCGCTCTTGAACTTCGCGATCGCGCGTTCACGCACCGCCAGCGATTGCTCACCAATCAGGAGTTGGCAACCGATTCCAGAACGCCGCAGTCGCTCGCTGAGCTGCCGCAGCGGATCGATGGTGAAGGAGAACACCACGGTCTTGCGCCCGCGAGCAGCTGCGGCCTGCACCAGACCGCTCGCACGATCCAGCTTCGCGCTGTCGCCGGATACCGGCTCCCAATCACAGATGGTTCTCAGTCGGCCGAACAATGCCAGGAAGTCGCCCGGGCCGCTCGACGACAGGCTCCGAATCGCCTCGTTGTAAGCAGCGCGCTGCGCCGGGAGCATCTCGCACTCGACTGTGTGCTCGACAGCAGTCGGCAGCTCGGGAAGCACAGATTCCTTCGTGCGTCGCAGCAAGTAGGGACGAGCGCGAGCACGCATCGTTTCTAGTCCGAGCCGGTCATCGTCGATCGAATACAGACGAGGCTCCAACAGCGACAACAGGCAGGCCAGGTCAGCTGCGTCCCGCTCAACGGGCGTGCCGGTCAGCATCCACAGGCGGGGAGTGACGAGTCGGCGCATGGCCTGACTCAACTGAGAGTCCGATTTGCGTAGTCGGTGCGCTTCGTCGGCCACGATCAAACTGGGAGGTTGACGCGCCAAGTGTCGCCAGAGATCGCGTACGTCTTCGTAGCTGGCGAGCACTGCGTGTGCTCGGGCTGCGGCACGGTGCCAGTCACTGTCCGCGAAACCGCCGCCGAGCCGGTCAAGCCCAAGGACCGTCAGTTCGGGCGCCCATCGGTGAAACTCAGCATCCCAATTTGCGATCAGTGTTCGCGGCGCCGCCACGAGACACGTTCTCAATCTTCGAGCGCGGTACAGCCTCCGGATGGCGGCGATCACCTGTACCGTCTTGCCAAGGCCCATATCGTCGGCAAGCACGGCGCGGTTGCGTTGCAGAAGAAAACCGGTACCGCTTCGTTGGAACGGATACAGGGAGTCTTGAACTCTGCGCGGTAACAACAATGGCACTACGCGCCGCAATGCGCGGTCGTAGTCACGCTCATGCCCCGGAGCGCAATTGAATGTCCATTCCAAGGTTCCCTCGCGCAAACCGCGAACCTTTCGGGCAACTGCAGCGTCATTCGCAATGAGCTCAAGAACGGCCGCTACGAGTCGCCGATCGCCCGATGGAACAGCAATCTCGGTGTGCTGCTCGTAGCAAATATTGAGGAATCCCCATTCGCCCCGATGCTCTAGTTGCGCGAGCACGACATCCGAATCTGGCCACGGGCGCACATAGGCGCGCTTCATGGCCGGAACATGACGTAGCGCGCTCATATCCCTGCAGGAACAGGCTGCTCACAGCATCGTTCGGTAGTGACTGGCACGGGCGTTCCTACACGAGGAGCCCGGCCTCGATCTCTGTCCACAGCGACTCGACCTCCTCGCCGGCGTCAAGCGGAAGCATCATCTCCCACGCGGCGCGCAGCCCGGTGCTGCCGGAAATGTCGTCTTCGGCATGCTGGTCCAGCCCAAGTTGCCATCGCAGGATCCGCTCGGCTACCCGCAGGCGAGCCTTGCGGTCTTCGTTGGTAATGCGCCAAGCCCCGTCTTCGGCGCGAACTAGGAGCAGGTGCCTCCACGGCGCTGAGTGAGCCTCCCAATTGATCCGGTCGAGCGGCCGGAGCGCATCCTCAGCCGCCACGGCATCTAGTTCCGCAGCCACACCTGATGTCTGCTGTCGTGCAATCGCCTCGTTCAGCATGTCCCGCGCCAATCCCACTACGAGCAGCTGAACGATCGGCCAAAACAGAACGTTGTCACGCGTGTCGCCCTCAAGGTCGGCCCCGTGATCGCGCATGCGCGCCGGGTCTTCAGACAAGACCGGCAAAGCGGTTATCAAGCCATCCCAACAAATCGTCAATTCTGCACCAAGTGCTTCGATCTCGTCGTCGTCTGGCCGAAAACGCTTGTAGTCGCCGAATTTATCGCCGTGTGCGCCCCAGCCAAGATTACGGCGATCCGGTGTATACAACCATTCAATATTGAGTCGATACAGCATCTCCAGACTCGTCCAGTGGCTCGATCCTGGTCGTACGTTCTTTCCAGGTTCCATTTTGATTCGATCAGAGGTGAACTGGTCACTTCCAGCGCGAAAGAACGGATGTTCTGTTACAAGGCGACGTGTGATGATCGCCAATGAGTCATCCTCGTCCATTACAATGTTCTCAAACTCGGACATATTCTTCGCATAGCGATTGAGATGTCCAAAGAGCCGACGGTAACGGACCATAAACTCTTGAAGATCTTCGTGGTATCGAGGAGTCACAATGACAACCGAGGCCTCTTCGTCACGGAATCCCTGTGGCGCCGACCAATCACTCTCGCCGTCCACAAGCGAACGGATTGCTGCGAGCCGGTGCTGACCATCAAGGGCATAGTACTGTTGTCCGCCATCGAACGTCAGCACCCCGAACGCCTCTGTCAAACGCCGATCGCCACGCAAGATCCGGAACTCCGGAATATCTTCGATGCTGACCGGATACCACTGAGGTTCACCGTCAAACGCGGCGACGACAAGCGAGTTGAAGAACCTGTCCTTGTGCTTTGCGAGATAGCTTGCGATCTCACCATGGGAACGTGAACGCTTGAGTTGACGTTGGATTGCCGCCGAAAGTTCGGTGGGTCCGTGGATTTCTTCGGCGAACTTGACGTTCTCGGCAAGCTCGCGCATGGACATCCGCACCATGTAGTATTCCCAGCTTCCCATCTTTGCCCGAATAGCCGGATATATCTGAGTCACTTCACCTACTCCTAGATTAGTTTAGGTCTGATTGTGGCTTCGCCATGAGGCTGAACCCAATAGCACTCACACACGTTGAGGCTCGCCAAGTCGAGCGATGAGGGGCCGCCCTCGCGGCATGCTGCGATTCGCGGGCGGCGACAGCACCCGAACTAACTCCGACTCGGCATCACGAAGCCACGTCGCAGAATCATCAGAGTGAGCATCTGGTACCACTGTGAATGCGAAGTTCAAATAGCCGAATATCGTATGGCAACGGACGATCAGGGGGTTCGGTGACTCCGGATTCGCATGCTGCAGAAAGCGGCGCCGCAGGTTGTCGGAACGACCCGCGTAGATGGCATTGACCAAGTCTGCGGGAATCTGATAGTTCCTCGCGAGACGCTCTCGTTCTGTCAGCAGCAAGTAGACCCCCGGGCGAGTCGGGATGCTGTCCCGATACAGGCTGTTGAGTGGCTTGCGCCTCCATTGTGCGCCCCGAAGCACCTCGGCCAATTGGCGCCAATCAGCCGGTTCGAGGGACCAACCATCGAGAGGCATGCCCTCACCGGCTTCCGTCGTTATGCGGAGGTAGCGAACGCTCATGAGGCCGAGCCATCGCGTGTGCCCCAACTGATTGATTCGGGGCAGGTGCCACCTCGAGGTGGGTTGAATCCCGCTTCGCAGGCGCGGCAACATGCGCCTGCA
Source organism: Candidatus Poriferisodalis sp. (assembly GCF_965208895.1). GTDB lineage: Bacteria > Actinomycetota > Acidimicrobiia > Acidimicrobiales > Poriferisodalaceae > Poriferisodalis. Next base: position 1,310,569 of record NZ_OZ242363.1, read on the forward strand.
ACCGCCGTGCTGTTCGAACTCCGCTGAAACGTTGACCTGACGCTGTGAATTCAACGTCTCCCGCGGCAACCGAGATTTGAGCTGCTCGAGTTCGATGCTTGAATTGCTCCGGGCCGAGGAAGGAAACTTCAGCTGAGCCGTGTACCACGAGCCCGACGCTCGTCCCTGCCCTCGCTCCCAGACCCCTCAGCGCCGCCGCGATTCGGCCAATCTCGGGTCCGTGAATCGATGTCTTGCGCCAAATCACCGACACGGCAGGGCATCCCGCTGGCGACTTGACCGCAGCCGACGCCTTCCGTCCGAAGCCTGCGCCGAGCGCGACCGATACCTCAGGCGGAACGTTCGTGAGGCTGTAGCCGTGTAGGAATCTGTCCTCTACCGCGAACGTCCACACGGGTTCGCCCGCGGCCGTGACAGCGTCGGCGATGTCATCGATGACGCCCTGCACAGTGGGGGCGTGTGTGGCCTCCCGGACCCATTCATGCTCGACGACGAAGGCCGGTGTCTCCACGTAAGCCCGAACGCTGGCCTCTTTGACTCCGAACAACCGCGGGATCTCGTCGAGCAAACGGCTTAGCCTGGTGGAACCGCCGTCCTCGTTGATGCGTTGGCGAATCTCGGCTGGGATCCCCTCGTATACGTCGTCAACCCAATCGTCGAAGCCCCAGGTGGTCTTGGAAGCCCGAACTACACCCCCCATCCCCGCGAGCACGGCATCCACCCGAAACATTGGCCCTTCGATCTCCGGTCGCAGCCGATCCTCGATCTCCGCCTTCGTCGCCGGTCGGCCAATCGACATCAGTGCGGCCGCGACCTGTGCCCGGCGAGTCGACGCGAGGACCAGCACGCCACACACCCTCGTCAGTCCGGCGACCGACAGCATCTCTGCCCAGTCGTCACTCCAGCGTTGGCCCAACTCCGAGCGGCGCAGTCGTTCCTCGGCAACGCATCCGAAATCATCGCTGAACTCTCTCGCCAGCGCCGCAAGTTGACGTGCTGCGGCAACGGCTCTGCGACTCGTCCAGATTCCGCCATTATCTTGGTAGCCGAGTTCCACCATGAGTCGTCGCGAGATGATGCGGCCCGCGAGGTCGTCAGCCCCTCCCGTGAGCGCAGCGATGGCGCCTCGGAGGCGTTCATCATCCGCGAAATCGCCCAACCAGTCCGTCAGAGGCGAAATAACTTGGCCAAGAAATGGCCCGAGCGCTTCGTCGATCCGTGACCGCAGTTTCGATTCGATGCCGCGGACCCGTTCTCCGGTCCGACGAACCCAACGGCCGATTTCGGCCAAGGTTGCCGGCTCTGCAGCGGCGATGCGGTTCTTGAGCACGATTACATCGACGTCATTGGCTTCGGCGATGAGCTGCCTTACTGCGCTGGTTGCATCGCGAATGATGTCGGCAATTTCCGAGTCGTTGTCCTGACGAAGTGCCGACAGTGGCGTTGAGCTGGCCGGCTCTACCCGCCTCCCAACTGCGTCACCGTTGCTGTACCGGGACCGACCACTGCTCACAGCGCGCACACCGTGCATTGCTCGTCTGAGTCTTCTTCGTCGAATGCGTCTGCGAGGACTTCGATCAGCGGGATATTGCGTCGGGCAGTCTTGGCGCGGGCTAGAGCGGCTGCGTGGCGATCGAGGATCTCGGTACGGCGGGAGCGGAGCTGGACGAGCGTTTCGCCTCCGCTCCATGTGTATTGGCGGCCTGCCATGGCTCGATCGCCGAAGTCGGCATTGCCGTCGACGCCAGCGTCGAGCAACATTTTCTGTTCAATGGCGATGGCTCTCTCGAAGAGTTCGGGATGGCGGTCGGCGAGGCCGATCCACTCGGCCTTTCGCTGGTAGAAGCAGAAGTAGCAACCTGAGCGCGTCCGCCATTCGTAGTAGGCGGGCAGGCCGATGCCGGCATCGTCGAGGATCTGCATGACGCCGTCGTGATCGATACCGTCGTCGACGAATGGGAAACGGCTCTCAATGTTCGGCTTCGTTGAGATGTAGCCCTTGCGGTTCGCTTCGTCTGCTCGGATGGCTACGTAGGAGATTGCGGGCTCATCGCCGATCCACGCTTCGATCGGCTTGATCTTCATCACCTTGGTGCACCAGCGCATCTGCGGTGACGGCAGCGCCCCGCGGAATACCTCGAACCAGTGGTCGAACCCCCGCTCTGAGTTCAGACGGATGATCGGCTTGCCCAGGATGACTTCGAGGCGTGTCAAGAATTCGTAGGTCTCGGGAAGCTCGGCGCCCGTGTCGCAAAAGAAGTACTCCATCTCCGGCACCCGCTCGCGCAGATAGAGCGCCAGTGCGCTCGAATCCTTGCCACCGGAAATACCGCAGATGTGGCGAACCGGCGCGGTCACAGCACGCCCTCTGCGATCTTGGCCGACGGCGGGTCGGCATCGGTCCGCGCGGCGCCAGCCGGGGCCAGCAGGCGCTCTGCGAGAATCGCCAGTGCTGCGTTGTGGGCTCGTTGCGGTGAACCGACTGCTTCGGTGATTCTGGCAAGCAGGTCGTCGACTGCGGGTTCAACGGCGGATCGCTCATCGTGTGCGACGCCAACGAGGCGCGCCTCTTCGGCGCCTGAGGGATCGGTCACAGAAATGCGCAATGCCTCGAATGGCAGACCGTCGGCTGCTCGCCGCTCGGCATGCAGCGCCCTCAGCCGGTTGAACGCCGCAAGCCTCTGCGGCAGTCGCGCGCGAACAGCCGCCAAGTCTCGATCGTTCCACTCGGTCGGTGCCTTGCCTGCGAGCACGGTGGCGACTGACGCCATCCAATCGTGGTCGTCCTCGTAGACGTCGTTGGAGAGCGCCAGCACAAAGCTGCGCATCTGCGGGTCGAGCACCTCATCTATGAGTCCGACTGCTGGACCCGACACTGCAACGCGAGCACGCTCACCGGCGGCTGCGAGCAGTTCAGCGCATAGCTCGAGAATTAACTCGCGGCAGCGTCCGGTGAGCTCGTCGAGGCTGAGCGCGAGGTTGTTCGCGAATTCATCGCGATTACCCCCCCCCCCCCCCCATCTCAGGTGTGCCGACAGCGGCATCCGTCGCAGTCGCAGGAATGGGGGCGTATCCGAGAGCATCGGGCAGCGCTTCAAACAGCAGCACGTCTGGCTCAGTCGCCTCGGTGAGCGCGTCTCGTACAGCGAGCGCCCTATCGCTCAGGTGCGACGTGCAGCGAGTCCAGTTCTCGAGCCTGCGAGTTCGAGCCGCGAAGTGCCGGGTCACCGACAGCACATTACCGACCCGGCGATTGCCGATGCCGGCGTCAATGCCAAAGCGTGCCCCAAGCGCATCGAGTGCGGCCTTGCGGGGGCCGGAGACGTTCGCAAAGTGCTTGACCTCGAAGTGCTCCGGATTGCGCACCATGCGTTCCGAGAGGTCAGCCGACAGGCCGAGCTGGAAGGTGCCGTGCTCGTAGATCGCCATGCGGTCGGCACGTGCGAGCAACGCGGCGGTGACGATCACGGGGATGACACCGGCCTTCACGCCATACGGAGGCGATGCCAAGGTCATGTACAGGTCTCGGACATTGAGGCGCTTGGTCTTCGCGGACTCAAATACCTGTTCGATCGCCTGCCATGCAGGGATGAGGCGCAACCGCTCGATTTGTCGGCTGCTTTGCGATGGCTTGCTGCCGCGGCGCACTCGCGGCTTGCCGAAGATGAGATCACCGCCGGCCTTCTTGGGGCGATGCAGTCCGGCATGTTTCAGCGCCGCCTCGTACATGGCGACCTCGGGTCCGTAACCCTTGAGGCCGAGCCGATACTCGGCGCTGCGCTCGATCATGGCTTCCAGCAAGATCCGACGGGCCTTGGCTCCTTGCGAAGTCAGATCGGAGCGGTTCAGCATCTCGTTGGGTACACGCGGCGCATCTGGGTAGGCGAGATCTGCCGCTTCCGAGAGCGGCGCACTCCCCCGTCCTGGTCGCAGCACAACCCCGGCGTCGTCATCGAGCAGCACCCATCGGCAACTGTCTGTGCTGAATGCTGAAGTCACCGCCGCTTCAAGCTGTACGCGCGCCGACGCCAGCCGCTCGCCCACTTCGCGTCGGGCGACCCAGTCAGTTTCCACCTGTGGAGCCGACAGAACGTCGCTCAACGCAGCCACGGCGCGCGCAGCGCTATCTAGCGCTGCAACATCTTCGGGCAGAGCCGCAACCACCGGTTTTGACTGCAGCCGACGCACCCGGTCCGAATCGTCCAGTGCACGGCCAGAACTGCGAAGCGCTTCCTCAGAGAGCCTCGGTAGTCCGTCGCCCGGATTCGCCACCAGCAGCAGCTCACCGTCAATCGGATCGAGCGGCGCCGGCGGCACGACGGTCTCGTCGCCGTTCACGAAACGGCGGCTGAACAATCGCACCACGTCGTTCTGGGCGCTGTGTCGAGCAGCAACTACTGGCTCGAGCTCGTAGACGGCGCCGAGCACTCGGTGCAGCGGCCGATCAGTGGCTCGGTCGTATGCCGCTTCGAGCAGCTCGGAGATATTGACGTCGGATCCTTGCCAGATTCGGTATTCGTCGGCGAATGATCGGTACGTCACCAAACCGCGCTGTTCAAGGCCGGCGAGCACATCCTTCGACCCAGAGTCGACGAGGTCGAGGACAGGAGCGCTGGCCCGCACTGCGCCAGAAGCGGAGACGAGGTTCAGTAGCGCCACTGTCTTGGCGACGCGTTGCTCCGCAGACGACATCCCGTTGGCATCTCGCAGCCGGCTTGCGATCTCGGTCCATCGGCTTGAGCGACCAACGGCGCTGACGCCGGCGCCGCCCGTGGCCATGAAGTAGTCGTAAACAGCTTCGGGGCCGATCGAAGGCACGTCGTCGGAGCAGTCGACCTTGATGTCCGCTGCGAGCGAAGCCACTGTCCCTGACTCGCTGCCGGCCAAGAAGGAGAACAGCGTTCGCTCGTGCTGGCCGAATCGGTTGCACAGCTCGGGCAGAACAAGCGTCGAGACGGGGTGAAGCGGCCAGCACGCCGCGATCGTTCCTGGGTCACTGAGATCGGTGATGCCTGCCGACGCAAGCAACTTCGCATGGTGCGTGGCCCACTTGTCGATGCGCTGGTGCAGCTGTTCGTCGCTGACTCGGAACGCCTGAGCTATCAGCGCTCGCGTCTGAGGGGCCGATTCGGTGAACGCGATATCGACGAAGCGGCCTTGCACCTTCGCCCAGTCGCGACGCCGACGATCGTCGACATCGGCGAGGTATTCCTCGAACGACAAGTGCTGCAGGGTGACCACGAAGATCGGCAGCCCGGCGCCCTGCCCGGCCTCGGCCAGCCGTTGCAGGAGATAGGTGTCGCTGGACTCGTTGCCGCCTGCGGCCTCGAGGTTCTTTCCGAACTCATCGATGACGATGAGCAGTGGGTCTTGCGAGGCCATGCAGCGCGCAATCTCTACGAGTTCGCTCACCGATGGGTCAACCGGGTCTTCGGTTCGCCTGACTCGCCGCTGCGCAAGCTTGAGCAAGGACGATGCCGGGAACTCGGCTGAACCTGGAACCTTGCCGTAGCGGCGCGTCACTGCTCGATGAAGACCGCGCAGCACCGTTCGTGCAACTGGTTCACGATCGGCAGTGACCAGCGCTCGATAGAAGCCTCGCGAACGGCTGCGGTGCGCCGAAAGCGCCTGATTCAGCTTGTTCTTGGCCGTTGGCGATGCTTCTGCGATCTTGTCGAGCGCGCGATCTCGTGCGATACCCGCAGGTCCGAACGCCGCATCGAGCAGCAAACCCAGCGACGACTTGCCAGAGCCGTACGGTCCTGTGACCGACCACGCACCGCCAGCGGGCCCGAGCGCGGAAGACGCAATGCGTTCGACCACATCGAGCGCCCGCGCCGTCACTATGTAGCCGTCGAGCGGTTCGGCGTTCTCGGCGTCGCGTTCGAGGTTCGCCGATCGGGCGAACTGACGCCGGACGCTGAGCACGTCAGCCAGCACGGTCACCGCCCCGGCCCCCCGTCGCGTCGCGCCTGCCGCACATGCAAACGAGTCAGAACATCTTCCGTTACGTCGTTGTCGCTCGGTTCGTCTGCGCGAACCGTCGGCTCGTCGCCCAGAGGCCCGGCAATTGGATCAGGGGGCACGACGCCGTAGTGCTCGGACAGCAGTTCGGCCGCAACCACAGCAGCGTCGCCCTTCCATGAGAGCTGGGGCACCCCTGTCGGTGTCGTGAAGTCCAACGAGTCCGCGACCTCGACTGCCGGGGTTAGAGCCGTGAACAAGTCGGCGGCATTCAACTTGAACACGCTCGCCGGCGAGCCGCTCTCCGCGACGATTCGTTCGAGTGTGATCGTCTGGCCCGTCAGGCCGGTGCGCGCGATCCAGTCCAGCACGGCGTGTGCCGCAACCGCAGATGCCAGTGTCGGCTTCAAACCCAGCTTGTAGCGGTGGGCGCCGGTCGCCTCGGACCGGCCGACCAGACGAAGTTCCCGCAGAGGGCAGTCTGCTGCATCGTCGACAGTCGCTCGGCTAGTACGAGACGTCGGGCCATACGTGCGCATGAAAGCGCTGAGGTCCTTCTCGACCGCGGACTGGCTCGGCTCCTTCCAGTCGGGCACCGAACGCAGTTGCGTCATCACGGACCTGCCGAGATCTTCCACCTCGAACTCCACCGCATTGAAGTCGCAGAGCGCCAACCACCACACTGGCAATCGGCACGGGCGAGCCAGCAGGCGCCAGTGCAGCAGCCACAGCGATGCCGGATCCTCCATCCACGGATCCCAGCCGTCTTCACCAAACAGCGCTTCGCCAAAGCGAGTCGGCATCACGATGGTCGGCTTGCGACCCGACCGAGCGTCGGGATCAGGAACTTCGACAACCACCTTGGCCGCGAGCCCCCAGAAACGAATGGCGCGAACCATGTTCTTGCCCACGCCCAGGCGCACCGGAGCGTCCTCGCTCGCAAAGACACGCGGGTCAGCAGTAGCCGCTACATACGCCTTCCTGAACCAGCCGTAGCGAGGATGGAATGTCTCATGGCGTGCGAATACCGGCTCCGCGGCCTCGCTCAGCTGCACGTCACGCTGCCTCTGTAGTCATGAGCCGAACGTAACGAACGGCTGTGACAACCTTCTCGGCGGCGGCGGCAATTTCGCTCGATGTGGTGAATCGTCCGACGCTGAACCGCACCGACTCGAACGCCGCTTCACGCGACAGCCCCATCGCCGTCAGTACCGGCGACGGTTCGATCGCACCGGTGCTGCAGGCGCTCCCCGCGGATGCTGCGACAGGGTCCATGTTCACGAGCACGGCATCCGAATCCGTTCCGGCGAAGCGGAGGTTGGCGGTATTGGGGAGCCGACGTTCGATGTCGCCGTTCTGTTCGACCGCAGGCAGAGCGTCGATCAGCGCATCAACGAATCGATCTCGCAACGCGCCGACTCGCTCGGCTTCCGTTTCCAGCTCATTGGCTGCAAGCTCCGCAGCGACTCCCAGGCCGACGATGCCCGCGACATTCAGCGAGCCCGAGCGAAGGCCGCGCTCATGGCCACCGCCCCACAGCATCGGGTGCAAAGCAGCGAGGGCTTCACGAGTCCCGACCAGGGCGCCCACGCCCGTCGGGCCGCAGATCTTGTGACCACTCAGCGAGACCAAGTCACAGCCGAGCGTCGTCATATCGAACGGCAGCCGACCAACCATCTGGGTGGCATCGCAGTGGAACAGCGCCCCTGCCTGATGAACGATCTGGGCAATCTCCTCGATGGGATTGAGGACGCCCGTCTCGCTATTGGCAGCCATGACCGACACCATCACGGGGCGTCCCGTCTCTGCCAGCAAGTCAGCCAGCGCGTCGACGTCAACAAACCCGCCAGGCGTGACGGCGGCAGTGCGGCGCTTGCAACGACCGGTCGCGGCGAGAGCCTCTGCCGTTCGGCTGACAGATGCATGCTCCACCGCGGAGACCACCAGCATCGTTGTCGTATCCGGCTGAGATCCGTGGCTCGCCGGGGCGAATCCGCCGAGAGCGAGGTTGTTGGCCTCCGTAGCGCCGGCGGTGAAGACGACCCCACCCGGTGCTCCGCCCACGAGAGCCGCCACCTGTTCACGGGCCTCACTGACCGCTGCGGCCTGCCGCTGGCCGAATCGATGGGCTGACGACGCATTGCCGAACCCGTCGGTCATGGCTTTCGTGACAGCGTCCGCCACCCGCGGATCGCAAGGCGCGGAGGCGTTGTAGTCGAGATAGATCTCGTTCACTCATGACCCCGGGTCGGTGGCAGCACTGGCCTTGCGGCGAGCGTAAGCGAAGCACCTCCGAGCACCGGGGACCCCACGAATTTCGCTGCAGCCGGAGCGAGGTGCCATCAGCCCACATCGCAGCGGCGGATCCGGGCAGCGAGAAATTCTCAGCAGACCGCGAACGCCGGGCTCGTAGTGTCACGTCGATGGCGACCCGACTGCTGTTCTTGGACGACTCGGGCAAGCCTGCGGCGAACGACGGCACCATGGCGGTGGTCATCGGCGGTTTCTCGATCGCCGCCGAAGACGTCCCCGATCTCAGTCGGAGAATCGTGGGCGCCAAGGCGCGCTTCTATCCAAATCGCGGGAACCCGACGGACTGGGAAGTCAAGTCCACAGACACGATCTCACCGAATGCATGGAGGCGCCGCAAGAACCGCGACTTCATTGACGAGCTGACCCGCATCCTCGAGCGACTGTCATGCACTTCGTACACCGCAGGCATCCGCAAGGCCAACATGCTGCATCCGATGACGCTCAAGACCACCGTCCCGTTGCAGCTTCAGGCCCTCGTCGAACACTTCGCCGTGGAGTGCAAGACGCAGCAGGCGACCGGAATCGTGGTGTCGGACTGGTCCAATCATCAACTCGACGAACACGCCAGCCGAAGCGTCGCGAGCTATGCCGCGTCCTACCGGCTCAACATCCATCCCGGCGTCTACTACGCCAGCTCCCACACGACTCAAGCCATCCAAGCCGCCGACCTCATCGCAGGCATTCGACGCAGGGTGCTCGAAGGCGATCAGCGGTTGGCAGCAGTCGGTCGCCGACTCTCATCGCTGAGCGCCGTTGCCGACGGAAACGCATATCGCACCCATGCGTGGCGCACATTCACGAACCAGATCCTCCTGTTCTGAGGGTTGCGATCCGGTTGCATCTCTTCGTGCCCGCGCCTACAGTGGGCTTCGTCGAATGGTCCGGTTAGTAGGCGCGAGCCGAATGCAACCGACATACCGCGGCGACGGGACCCCGGACCGCACGGGGTCCCTTTTTCTGTCCTGCGCCCAGTGATGCACCAACACTGAGTCGGGCATCACGCGAATAGCCCCGATTCTTCATGAGTCTGTGGGGCGGTGCGGTGTGGGTCCGCGGAAAAGCCCCACTGGCCTTGCGGCGAGCGTAAGCGAAGCACCTCCGAACACCAGGGACCCCATGAATGACTCGCCGCGGCCAGAGTGCATCACCGTCGGCCCTCGAGACAGCTGCGGATCTCCGCAATGAATCGGGGGATGTCCTCGCTGATCCCCTGCCGAGAAGCAGCTACATCAGTCACGGCGCGATTGACTCGGCGCGCACCGCCTCCCGAGATGACGGAAGCACGGGCTGGCGACACCAACGCCGCAATTCGCCGCGAGCGATGCGAGAGTAGGGGCACTTACCGGCGAACGCTCAGGGGAGAACATCATGCGGTTGGACGACATCACACCTGAAGACTTGACACCGGAGCAGGCAGCGGTGCTCGACGCCATTCGGGGCGGGCCTCGAGCGGCCTCGGGGCGGGGCCCGAAGTTGCAGGGCCTCGTCGGGCCCTACGGCGTATGGGTGCGGGCGCCAAGTGTGGGCATCGAAGCCCAAGCGTTGGGGGCCGCGGTGCGGTTCGCGTCGTCGCTGCCCGAGAGCGTCAAGGAGGCGGCCATCTGCACCGTGGGCGCCTTCCACGGGGCCAAGTTCGAATTCGCTGCGCATCGCATCCTCGGCCTCGAAGCCGGCCTTGACCCAGCCGACCTCGAAGCGCTGCGCGTCGGCGACGCGCCGAGCTTCACCGGCGACGAGGCCACCGCCCACGCCGTCGCCGCCGAACTTCTCCGCGAGCACCGTCTCAGCGACGCCACCTACGCCACCGCCACAGAAGCCTTCGGCGAAGCAGGCCTCGTCGAGCTCGTCACCACGGTGGGCTACTACTGCCTGATCTCCCACACGCTCAACGCATTCGAGATCCCCCTGCCCGCCGACTGGGACGACCCCTTCCCCGACCAAGCCTGACCAATCAGCACCGACCACTCCCTCGAATGAGGCGCGCCGCGAAGCTCCATGAGCCGGTCATGGGACTCGCTACACCCCCACCCCGAATAGTGCGGGAATAGTGGCGGAGCGCGGCTGCCGACACACAAAACCGCAGGTCAGGGACGTGATACGAACATTTGTTGGTACCCCCTAAAGGTACCGGAATAGTGCGGGAACAGTGCGGGTGGTCGATTGCGCGCATAAGTTCGGGGTGAGTCGGGACGCAAAGACCGGGGAGGGCACGTGGGCGAGGCGACTGACGCGCAGGAACGAGAAGTCATGGACTGGCGGCGCTACGGCATGGCCGTGCGTGGGCTGGCGCAGATGATCGCCGATGACGGCTACCGGCCCCAGATGATCCTGGCCATTGCCCGGGGCGGGCTGTTCTGCGCGGGCTCGCTCGGCTACGCGTTGTCGGTCAAGAACATCTACGTCATGAACTGCGAGTACTACACCGGCGTCGACGAGCGGCTCCAGGTGCCGATCATGCTGCCGCCCACGCCCGACCTGGTCGACCACCGCGACTCCGACATCCTCATCGCCGACGACGTGGCCGACACCGGCCACACGCTCAAGCTGGTGTACGACTTCTGCCTGCCTCGGGTGCGCAGCGTGCGCACCGCTGTGCTGTACGAGAAGCCGTGGTCGACCGTCACCTGCGACTGGGTGTGGCAGCGCACCGACCTGTGGATCAACTTCCCTTGGTCCACCGAGCCCCCCGTCGTCACCGACGAGCAAGCCCGCGCCTGAAACGCTGCTGCTGACCCTGGAGCCGCGTTCGCACACGGGCCGTGAGCGTCTCATGCATGACCATGCAGCCGGCGTCCGCGATACGAACGATCGTGGAGGGCCCCACCCGGCCGCCGCTGGCCGCCTGCCCGACAAACGAGGACGACCACTTCACCGATGAGACCCCCCGAATAGAACGCGAAGAGAACATGACGACTCGGCTCGTCACGAAAAACCGCAGGTCAGAGGCCCGAGACGAACACTTGTAGGTACCCCCAAAGGAACCGGAATAGTGCAGGAATAGTGTCGGGCACTTGCAACGCGACGCGAAACCGCAGGTCAGAGGCTTGATGCGAACACTTGTAGGTACCCCTCAAGGAACCCGAATAGTGCAGGAATAGAGCAGGAATGGTGCGGGGGCGCAGCGGGGCGGACTGAACGGCCCCGCGACGCCGCCCCCGGCCGCCGTGGCAGGATGGCGCCCATGACCGATGCCACCGATTCCGACGCTGCTCCGAGCACGACTGGCTCGCAGGCCGTGACGGCCCACTCTGCGCGCACCAAGCCGGGCGTGCTCGGCGTGCTAATAGCGCTGGCAGGGCTGGTGGTGGTGGCAGCGGGCATCGTGGGCGTGGCCGTCGTGGCGTGGCCGTTCGTGTTCCTGCTGCCTGTCGGAGCGATTTTCTTCGTCGGGGCTCTGCCGGGCCAATACCTCGTGCAGCCCAACGAGGCGCTCGTGCTCATTCTGTTCGGCCGGTACCGGGGCACCGTCGAGCGGCCCGGCTGGCATCTGGCCAATCCCTTCACCCGCATGGAGTCGCGCAAGATCTCCCTGCGGGTACACAACTTCACGACCAGCGTGTCCAAGGTGAACGACGCCGAGGGGAACCCCATCGAGATCTCTGCGGTGGTCGTGTGGCGAGTGGTGGACACCGCCGCTGCAGTGTTCGAGGTCGACGACTTCGAGGACTTCGTCTTCGTCCAGAGCGAGACCGCCATTCGCCATCTCGGAACGCAGTACCCCTACGACGACTTCGAAGGCGACCGGGTGTCGCTGCGTTCGGACCCCGACATCGTCGGCGCCACGCTCCACGAAGAGGTGCAGGAACGCCTCGAACGGGCCGGGGTCGAAGTCATCGAGACCAGGCTCAACCACTTGGCGTACGCCACCGAGATCGCCGAGGCCATGCTGCGCCGCCAGCAGGCTGCCGCAGTGGTTGCTGCGAGACGCACGATCGTGGAAGGGGCCGTCGGCATGGTGGAGGATGCGCTGGAGCTGCTTGCGCAGCGCTCGGTGGTCGAACTTGACGAGCAGGCCAAAGCAGCCATGGTGGCCAACCTGCTGGTCGTGCTCACCAGCGAACAGCAGACCACCCCGGTCGTCAACACCGGCGCCTCGGCCTAACGCGCCGACACAGCGTTCGCTCCCCTTTCGCCCGGCTAGGCGTGCTCGCGGAGGCTGGCGCGGTCGAGGTGATGATCCTCGGTGCAGTCGGCTTCTGAGGTCTCGAGCTGCAGCGTCACATGCGAGATGCCATGCCGATCCTTCGCGACCTGTCGCAACTCGGCGAGGACGGCTCCGTGGTCGGCACCGTGGTCGGGGTCGGTGAGCACGTGAGCGCTCATGGAGACGTAGCCCGAGGTGACGGCCCACACGTGGATGTCATGCATCACCGTGACGCCGGGCACATCTTCCATGTCGGCACACAACTCGTCGAGATCCACGTCGGAGGGCACACCGTCGATCAGCACTTCGAAGACCGACGTCACCAACTTCCACGAACTCAGCACGACGAGCGCTGCGATCAGCAGGCTCAACCCAGGGTCGACCCACCACCAGCCGAAGATGAGGATCGCCGCGGCAGAGATCATCACAGCCACCGACACCATCAGGTCGGCGAGGACGTGCCGGAACGCCGCCTCCACATTCAGGTTGCCGGGTGAGGAACCGTGCAGCAGGTACGCCGCTGCGATGTTCACCGCCAGGCCGGTGCCGCCGACCGCCAGCACCCAACCGCCGGCAACCTCAACCGGATCGCCGCCGAAACCGTCGATGAAGCGTCCGATGGCGGCCCAGCCGATCCACGCTGCAATCACCCACAACATGAGGGCATTGGCGGCCGCTGCGAGCACCTCGGTTCTCTCAAGACCGAACGTGCGCTTCATGGAGGCGGGGCGTTGCGCAGCCCACGTGGCCAGCAGGGCCAGACCGATGGCGGCTGAGTCGGTGAATGCGTGACCGGCGTCGGCCAGCAGGGCCAGGCTTCCAGAGAAGACGGCGCCGACCACCTCGGCCGCAACAATGACGACGGTCAGCGCAAGCGCAGCCTTGAGCCGTCGACGGGACACTTCCCGCAAGTCGTGGTGATGCTGGTGTGCGATGCGATTCAGCCTATGACAGGCACTCCGAATCTCTTGGCACGCCCCGAGTCAGCCCGCCGGCCTCAGCGACCGGCCTCAGCGAGCAGCTTCGCAGTCGGCGCAGCGACCGAAAAGGTCCAGGTTGTGGTGCAGCGGCACGAATCCTGCCTCGCTCGCAGCTGCAGCGAGCGAGGCGTCGATGCGCGCCTCAGTCTCGCTGTCGAGTTCGACGTCGGTGATCGCACCGCACGCCACACAGATCAGGTGATGGTGATGGCCGAGCAGCGATTCCGCCAGCTCGAAGTAGGCGCGCTCGCCTCCTGTCTCGAGGCGTTGCACCACTCCGCATCGTTCCAGCGCCTCCAGATTCCGATAGGCCGTGCTGCGGGCGAGATCGGGGGCCATTGACTCGATGTCCGGCAGCCTGACCGGCCTGGCCGCACGGGCGAGCGCCTCGACGAGTCGGCGGCGGCCACTCGTGTAGCGCTGCTCGGCCTCGCTCAGGCGGCCTGCGACGGCTTCGTGAAGTTCGCCCAGATTCCTCGACCAGGTGCGCGGGGTGCTGCTGACGTGCGCTTCGCCGCCAGCGTCGGGCGTCGCACGCGCCGCCACGCCCGTCACGGCCGTGCTCTCGGCCCGAGCGTCCACACCGACTCTCCGGCGATGTGACTGGAGCGGCCGAATTCGGCATCGTGCGTGTGCCCTGGCTCTTCGAGGACCAAGAGCGATGACGTCGTGTCGCCCTCGCCGACTTCCAGGCGCGTGAGTGCGTTGGCCCCGAACGCTGCGGCCATGTTCTCTTCGTTGAGCACCTCCGCAGGCGTGCCGTCCGCCAGAACAGCGCCCTTCAGCAGCACGATCCGCTCGCATAGGCGCGCTTCGCTGAGATGGTGCGTCGACAGCACGACCAGCTTGTTGCGCATCCGCTCGGCATCGACCACTTCGAGCACGATGTCCTGGCTCGGGATGTCGAGGCCCGTGATGGGCTCATCGAGCAGCAAGCAGTCGGCCTGTGAGGAAAGTGCAGAAGCGATGAGGACCCGTTGGCGCTGCCCGCCCGACAGGTGGCCGAAGGACCGCCGCCGCAGGTCTGCCACCTGCAGCCTTTCGGCTGCGACGTCCATCGCGTCCCGGTCGGCCTTCCGCATGCGACCCAGCAGGCCGCGCTCTCTGAAGCGCCCGATCATCAGCACTTCGCTCACCGTCATCGGCATGAATGCGTGCGGGTGGTGGTGCTGGCTGACGTAGCCGACGGTGATCTCGTAGTCCTTGCGAACACTCCCCGTCGTCGGCGTGAGCAATCCGGCAAGCACTCGGAGCAGCGTCGTCTTGCCCGAACCGTTCGAGCCCATGAGAGCCACCGCGGCGCCCGAATCGAGTCTCATCTTCTCGACGGTGAGAGCTTGTCGATTGCCGAAGGACACCTTGACGTCATCGAGTGTGAACACGTCAGCGCTGTCTTTCTCGGCTCAGGTGGGCCTTGGATTGATAATGGGAATGAGTCTCACTATAGTTCTCGCCGTGCGCGTACCCGAACACGACTCCATCAGTGTGCCCCCCCTCGACCCCCGTTGCCGCCGTCGGCTCGCGACCCGACGATCCGGCCGGATCCTGGCGGCAGCCGCCGCATGTGCGTTGATCGCAGCTGCATGTACGGGTGGCGACGACTCATCAGATGCGGCCGCAGATTCGGACGCTCCCACCATCGTCGCAACGACGAACATCTGGGCCGATGTCGTCGAGAACGTCACGTGCAACGGCTTGGTGCATGTCAAGTCCCTCATGCCGCCCGGAGCCGATCCGCACACGTTCGAGCCCTCGCTGCGCGACAGAGCAGACATGGCGAACGCAAGTCTCGTCGTCGCCAATGGCCTGGGTCTTGAGGAGTCGCTCGAGGACACCCTCGATGCTGTGGCGGCGGACGGGACACCGGTGTTTTTCATCGGCGACCATCTCGACCCGATAGTCGTCGGCGAATCCGGCTCGGGCGACGGCCACGACGAAGACGATCACGACGAGTCAGACCACGACGACGACGGCCACGACAACGACGATCACGACGAGTCAGACCACGACGACGACGGCGAGCACGGCCACGATCACGCCGGCGGTGCCGATCCGCACATCTGGTTCGACCCGGTTCGAATCTCAGGCACCCTCGATGAACTCGCCCATGAGATCGCCGAGACGACCGGTCTCAGCGAGTCGGAAATCGAAGCCTGCGCCTCCAAATACCGTGAGGCGCTCGACGACGCACACCACGAGACACAGGACATCGTGGCCGATCTCGAGCCCAGCCACCGGGTGCTCGTCACCAACCACGATGCGCTCGGCTACTTCGCAGACCGCTACGGCTTCCGCGTCGTCGGCTCCGTGATCCCGGCCGCGACGACGGCTGCGGAAGCCAGCATCGCTCATCTCGAAGCGCTCGCCGAGATCATCGAGCACGAGGGCGTCGCCGCGATCTTCAGCGAGACAACCCACTCCACCGAGACCGCAGAGCAGTTGGCCGCCGAGATCGGCGATGTCCAGGTTGTCAGCCTGGATACCGGAAGCCTCGGGCCGGCCGGCAGCCCCAGTGACACCTACATCGGGTTGCTGACCAGCAATACCGCAGCCATCGTCGCAGCCCTTCAATCGGACGGCTGAACACCTCGCCGTCATTGACACACACCCGGCATCTCAGCGTCCGGGTGACCCACGAGCGAATACGGTTCCGGGCGGGTGCGCACCGCGCCACGAGGCGCGGTTTCAAGGAGCGATGTGGAATTCCTGACCGATCCGTCCGGGTGGTGGGTCGAGCCGTTTGTTGACAACGTCTTCATGCGCCGGGCGCTGTGGGCGGCGCTGCTCGCAGTGCTCACGACCTCGGTGGTCGGGACGTGGGTAGTGCTGCGAGGGCTGACGTTCCTCGGCGACGCCTTCGCCCACGGCGTGCTGCCAGGCATCGCGTTCGCGTACATCATCGGCTTCAGCACGACGCTCGGGGCGCTGGCCGCAGCTCTGCTGATGGTGGCCGGCGTCCATCTGATACGCAACTTCTCGCCGCTGTCGGAGGAAACCTCGATCGGTGTGCTGTTTGTGGGGTTCCTGGCGCTGGCGGTCGTGATCATGTCGAGCGGCGCAGGGGCCTACTCCGGCGACCTCACCCGCTTTCTGTTCGGCTC
Organism: Candidatus Poriferisodalis sp.; assembly: GCF_965208895.1. Classification (GTDB taxonomy): domain Bacteria; phylum Actinomycetota; class Acidimicrobiia; order Acidimicrobiales; family Poriferisodalaceae; genus Poriferisodalis. The sequence goes on from NZ_OZ242363.1 coordinate 1,327,071, forward strand.
GATCACCGGCATAGACAGCGGCGACCTCCGGCGCCAAGCCATCGCCGCCGCTGTCTCGGTGGGATGCACCGTCCTCCTGCACCGGGCCCTATTTGTCGCAACGTTCGACGAGGCCCAGGCGCAGCTCGCGGGGATGCGGCCGAAACTGGCCCACGCGGCACTGCTGGCCCTGCTGGCCATCGCCATCGTGTCGTCATTCGAAGCTGTGGGCAGCCTGCTCGTGTTCGCCTTCCTCGTGGCCCCGGCGGCAACGGCAAGCCTGCTGGTGCGCAGAGTGCCGCGCATCATGATGACCGCAGTCGTGCTCGGTGCGATCGCCGCGCTGGTTGGGTTGCTCGTCAGCTACCACCACGACACGGCCGCCGGTGCCACGATGGCGCTTGCGACAGTGATCATGCTGTTGGTGACGCTGGCAGTGACCGGAGTGGTCAGGGCATTGCGTCGTCCTCCGCCCGATCAGCAAGACGCTGCGGCGGACGAGCCTGCGCCCCACCACTCGCACTGAAGGGTGAGCCAGGCGGGCGCTAGTCCTCGCCGTCGGTGAAGCTCGTGAAGATCGTCGGGTTCTCGAGGTCCGCCAGCTGCTGGTTGCGGTGGTTGACCTCAGCGAGCAGCTCGGGATGGGACAGCACCCAAAAGCGCCGCTCGTACATCGCCTCGATCACCTTCGCGGCGACCTGCGATGGATCCATGCCGCGCTCCAGCGCCGCAGCGATGTTGGCGTTGCGGCGGCGCGCATCCGCTGTCTCCGACGGTGCCTCGCCCTCGGGGCGCGGCCGACGTTGACGACGCAGCTCTTCTGGACGGTTCCGTTGCGCGGTCGCGATGTTGGTTCGCACCACCCCAGGGCACAGCACCGACACACCCACATCGGCGTTGCGGTCACGCTGCATCTCGAGGTGCAGCGTCTCCATGATCGCCACCACGCCGTACTTGGCGGCGTTGTACGGGCCGAGCCCCGGCACCGACATGAGCCCCGCCACCGAGGCAGTGCTCATGATGTGGGATTCCTCCGCCTCGATGAGATGGGGCAGGAAATGGTGGACGCCGTGGATCACGCCCCACAGGCAGACATCGACCACCCACTGCCAGTCGACGAGCTGCTGGTTTCGGATCAGCCCTCCCCCGCCGACGCCGGCGTTGTTGCACACCATGTGCACGGCGCCGAAGCGGTCAATGGTGGCTTGCGCCAGTGCGCCGACCGAGTCGGCATCGGTCACGTCGGTGATGACGCCCAGCGCTTCGACGCCCCGGTCGGCAACCTCGGCCTCGGCGGCACGCAACGGCGCCTCCTCGATATCGGCCAGCACCACATTGGCGCCCTCACCGGCAAACCCCAGTGCCAGGGCTTTGCCGATTCCCGAAGCCGCCCCGGTCACCACCGCGACGCGTCCCGTCATCGTCTCCATGTCTGTCCCCCTTTTGCGATGTCTGCTGAGCCCGGCGTCAAGCGTTGAGCTGCTCGAAGCGCTCCATGACGTCGAGATACTCGCTGATCATCTCTTCGACGACCCGCGTGGCCGAGATCGACTCGTTGAGCTGCCCGACCACCTGGCCCACGAAGTAGTTGGCCAGCTCGACCGCACCCGTGTTGGACGGGTTCATGGCGGCCCGATCGATGCGGCGGCTGGCCGCGCCGATCAGCATCGGCTGCAGCGGCATCGGCAGCGTTCCCGGCGAGTTCTCGCCCTCCCACTCGTCGGTCCATGCTGAGCGGAGCTGACGTGCTGGCTTGCCGGTGCGAGACCGTGACCTCAGAGTGTCCGACGAACCGGCCGCCAGGAATTTCTCCTTCACGACCGGGTGCGTCTCGGCTTCCTGGGTGGTGAGCCACACCGAACCGCACCACACGCCCTGCGCGCCCAGTGCCAGCGCGGCTGCGACCTGGCGGCCGTTGCCGATGCCGCCCGCGGCGAGCACAGGCACCGGCGCGATGGCATCCACCACTTCGGGCACCAGCACCATCGAGGCGATGTCGCCGGTATGGCCGCCGGCCTCGTGGCCCTGAGCGATCACGATGTCGACGCCGACGGCAACATGGCGCTCGGCGTGCACCTTCTTGCCCGCCAGCGCTCCCACCAGCACGTCGTTGTCGTGCGCCCGTTTGATCATGTCGGGCGGCGGCGGGCCGAGCGCGTTCACGGCCAACCGGATCGGGTAAGAGAACGCCACGTCCATCAACGGCACTGCCTGCGCGTAGGTCATGGGCGGCTCGGAGTCGCCGGCGATTGCGCCGGGCTTGTCTTCAGCCGGCAGCGGCGGCACGTCGTAGCGCTCCATCATGTCGTCGAGGAACTCACGGTGCTGTGGCGGGATCATCGCCTTGAGGTCCTTGACCGACAGCTCGCCCTCGGTCTTGCCCTCGTATTTGGCGGGCACGATGATGTCCACGCCGAAGGGCCGGCCGCCCACCTCGTCGGTGATCCAGCCCATGTCGATGTCGAGCTGTTCTGGCGTGTGACCCGCTGCGCCGAGCACGCCGAAGCCGCCCGCCTTGGTCACAGCCGCCACTACGTCCCGGCAATGTGTGAAGGCGACGATCGGAACGTCGCAGCCGAGCATCTCGCACACAGGAGTCTTCATGCCCCGAAACTACCGGCGCACGGCCACCCGCCGCAGCGCCGCCGCAATGACCACCGCTTCTGGCAGGACCCGTAGCCCGAGCGGAACCTCAACGCAGCCGCTTGCACGGTTCACCGAACTCGGGCGACGAACCAACGCTGGCCCACGGACGCTGCGCTTCGCTCGATGGACTGCTCCGTCTCGAAGACGGAGTCCCTTCCGTCGGCACTGAGTGCGCCACTGAGTGACCCAGAGTCGCTGGCTCCAACCGAGGTGAAGGCCCGCACCGACGCGATCACGAAGTCCGAGCCGACGGCGACGACGACGTGCGCCTCGACATCCCCAAGGCCGAAGGCTTCCCGAGCGTCCTGCCATCCCCAATCAGTGCCGTCGCTCGACCATCCCACCCACAGGTCCATGTCGGGCCAATCTGGCGAGTCCAGCGCGGCACCAACGACGGCTTCGAGATCCGCAAGCGTGAAGGTCACCAGTTCCTCGCCGGTGACGGGGTCCTCGAACGTCAGCTCAAAGATGTCGCCGTCATCCACCTCTCGCACGCCCTCGGGAAGCTCACCGCTCTCGATGATCTCGGGGCCGAACTCGTACACCGGCTCGTCGGCCACCATGTCCCACAGAGAAATCCCGCCCTCTGGCTCTCCGTATCGCAGCTCGTAGCCGTCCTTGGCGACCCGACCAGTTGGCAGGCCGGAATCGTCGCTGGTGCCCGCCGGGGGATCAGGCGGCGGCGGGAACGCCAACGTCGCGAGGCCCGCGGGGCCAACGCTGAACTCGCCCGAACTGCTGAGCCTCCCGAGCCAGGTGGTCGTGTGGTCTGCTCCGTCCGTGCCCCATTTCGTGACGTGGCTCTCGGTTCCGTCGGAGCTGACAATCCACACGGCGCCGTCAGCCCCGAGGGCCGTGGAATTGACCCAGCCTGGTACCAGAGACGGATCGAGCAACTCAGACGTCCAGTCCTCACCGTCGGGCGACGTGAGCCTTCTGACCTCTTCCCTGCCGGTCAGGGTGAGCAGCACGAAGCCGTCGTCGTTTCCGACAGCGCTGGTGCGCCACCCCTCGAGCGTCGCCACTTCGGAGAGCTCCGCGCCCGTGCCCGAGTAGACGCGGATGGACTCACCGGAGATCGGACTCCCCATGATTGCAAGCTGTTCGGCTGACAAGTCGAGTTCATCGACCGTGAACCTCAGTTCGTTCTCGCCTGTCCGCTGCGGGCTCTCGTCGTGCGAGTCGGCCTCCGGGGACTCCTCGAACAACCAGACATCGACCTGACCGCCGCCGACCGAGATTCCGTGTACCTCTGCGCCTGCGGGAATCAGTCCCCGATCGGCGAGGAGCGCTTGTATATCCAGGTCGAGATGGGTGGTGGTGAGCGCAACAACCTGCGCACCTGACGTGGCGACTGCGATCACCCTCACGTATGCGATTGCGTACTCAGGCAGGTCGGGCGGGTCGATCTGAAGCGTCGCTTCGGTCCAGCTGACGCCCCGATTGTCGGAGATGTAGATCCGGCCGCTGAGGTCGAAGTCACTCGGATCGTCGTACGACCATCCAGCGACCGCCCAGCGAGCACCGGTCAAGTCGAGGGTGTGCGGCGACAGGCCAGACGGCAGCGGCACCGCCGACCAATCGGAGCCGTCTGAAGTGCTCAAGAGCTGCGACTCACCCGACGGCACTTCGCCGCGGATCACGACCCGGCCGTCGCCGATCGAGAACAACGTGCCAGAACCGTCGATGGCCGGGTCGAATTCGGTCCACTGCAGGACCGGACCGGTGGTCATGTCCTCGGGCGACAGAGCTCCCGCAGCAGCGACATTGCCCGTGCTCGATGCCGCATCTGCGTTATCGGACGGCGCGTCCGCCCGTGACGGCACGACTTCAGCGTCCACCGTCTCGATGCGCTGAGCGGTGCTTTGCTCCGCCTCGACTTCGACAGCCTGCTCGGCCCCGTCGCTCCCCTCGGCGGAGACAACACCGCTCTCAGTGCCGCCGCATCCCGCCAAGGCCCAAGCCGTAGCCATGACGCCGAGCGCCGCCATCAGGCACTTCGCAGCTTCAGTACCTCGACCACACGTCACTGAGCCGAGAATAGCTTCGCACCGATCACCCCGATCAGCAGCTCTCGCACCGTCGGGCGCCAGAAACGCGTCGCATCCAACGGTGCCCATTTCTCCAGAAACGGTCAGGGCAGCTGGGCGACGAACAGGCGAGGTGCCGCTGGCGGATCCGTGTCGGCGTCGTCATCGGCGCCTGCGGCGGCGAACCGGGACGGTGCGGAAGGCTGCAGAACTGCGACGACGTATTCGGTGCCGACCGCGAGGCTGAGCTCTGCTCCAGCATCACAGGTGTCGAACGCTTCGGGGAGCGCTTGCCAGCCCCAGTCGACGCCGTCCGCGGACCAGCCGACCCACGGCCAGAATTCCGGGAAGGTGCCTGCGGCCCATTCCAGCCGCAGCCCCTGCCGCTGCACAAAGACGCCCGGTCGGCCGGACGTCCACCAGCACGTTCCGAACACCGGCTGGAGATCGAGGGCGTCGAACGAGACGAGTTCATCGGCCGAGTCGGGATCGTCGAAGACCAGCGTGTATGACGAGCCTTCGCCCCGCTGATGCGTGCCGTCGGGCGTGTCGAGGCCGTCGACAAAGCGACTCTCGAACACATACACCGCCTTGTCCGAGGTCACGTCCCACAACGTCACACCCCCGGGCGGTTCGTCGTAGCGAAGCTCGTAGCCGTCTTTCGCTGCTCGCCCGGCTCGGGCGTACGACCAGCCATCTGGCATCACCAATCTGGCAGTCGCCGCAAGGCCGGCCGACCCCACCCCCAACAAATCAGTGGAGCTGAGGCGGTCGAACTCCGCCATCCCAACGGGAGGCTGGCCGGCGGATTCTCGGGTGATGCGCACCCGTCCGCGCTCGGAGCCTTCCCGCCACGAGGACCACACAGCGCCTGTCGGGTCGACTGCCGATGTCTCTCGACTCGAGCCCTCGGAATACTGCACGAACGGTTCGGACTGCCATTCGCGGCCATCAGGCGAGGTCAGCTTCATCAGTTCTTCGGTGGTGACGACCAAGATGACGCCGTCGGATGCTGGCCCCGGTGGCGCCTGCGGCTGCGGTGCCACGTGTGACCAGTCGTCAGTCAGCACGGTGAAACCGCCCTCTGTCCACCTCCCGACTGCGTCCGAGCCTCCTGTTGCCGCCATGTGAGCGAGGGTTGTGCCCTCACCGCCGAAGAGATGAATGCGTGCATCGCTCTGGTCACGTTCGATGGCGTCTACCTGCTCGGGACTGAGCGCTAGCTCCGCATACGACAGATGGACCTCGGATACGTCGGGAGCATCCGCGTTGTTGCCCAAGCGACGGAACTCAACGGCGATCGAATCCTCGTCCAGTGTCCAGTAGGCCACGAACATGCCGTCTGGGATCCGACCTCGGTCAGCAAGGAGTGACGCGAGATCGAACGTGGTGAAGCTGAGCACAGCAACGACAATCTGACGGCCCGATGTCAGCGCCTCCACCACACGCATTGACCGAGATGCGTATTCCGGCAACGGCGCGCCCGGCATCTGCTCGAGCGTCGCCTGGGTCCAGTTCACACCGTTGTCGTCACTGACAAACACGTCGCCGAAGGTCTCGGCGTCATCGCTGTGAATGCCGAGGGGCGCACCGATGAGGACCCATCGATCGCCGTCGGCGTCCGCGGCGAGGGGTACGACACCGTCGGGCACCGGCAGCGCCGTCCACTCTTGTCCGTCGTCGGTAACGCGAACGGCGAACGCTCCTGTGGGCTCACGACCGCCGACCGCGACGCGACCGTCGCTCGTGGTCTCCGCAAACAACACAGACTCGAGTTCGAAGTCCAGCTCGGTCCACTGCAGGATTGGACCAGTGGACAGGTCGGCGGGCGCCGGGACCGCCACGTTGCTAGGCGTGCAGCCCGCGAGGCTCGATGCGGCTGCGGCGACAAGAAGCAGAAGACCCACGCGCCGCCGAGCAGTTCCCGGAGGCGTCACGGAATCTGGGCGATGAACCAACGCGGTGCGGGAAGTGGGCTGCCGAAGTCGGTTCCCTCGTCAAACTCGAGAGGCGGGATGATCGTCACCATCGCGACTACAAAGTCATTTCCGACGGCGAATCTGGGCGCGCCTGCTTGGTCGCCGAGATCGAAAGCGTCCTGAGCCGATTCCCATCCCCACCGAACACCGTCTGCCGACCAGCCCACCCACACGTCGGGCACATCCGATTCCATCGGCGTTGGGAGGTCCAGCACCGGAAGCAGTTCTTCGATGGTGAACGTAACGAGGTCCTCGCCGGTCTCGGGATCCTCGAAGGTCATGGTGCCGAGGTCGCCGATCCCCTCGATACGCACGCCCGGCGGCGCCTCGCTGCCCCCGACGACCTCGGGACCGAAGACGTACACCGCTTCGCCCCTCGACAGGTCCCACAAGGTCAACCCACCTTCGGGCTCGCCAACGCGCACTTCGTAACCCTCTTTCGTCACCCGCCCGTCAGACCAGAATTCCTCGTTTCCCTCTTCGACCTGCTCCAACTCCGTGAAACCCGTCACGACGAGTCCTGGAGGGCCCGCCGCGATGTCCGCCAAGGCGTCGATGCTCGGAAAGTTCGCTGTCTGGGCGGATTGCTCGCCGACGCGCCAGCGGTGTATCGAACCGCCGCCGCCTCCATCGAGGGCAGTCGAGAAACGGACGGTCCACACAGTGCCGTCCCCTGCGAACGCATGCGATTGATGAGATTCGGCAGTCCTGGCGTGACCGAGCGGATGGACACTCCACGACTCGCCGTCGGGTGATGTCACGAGACTCTCGCCGTCACCGGTAGACAGGATCAGGCGGAAGCCGTCATCTGATGCGTTGCCCGCATGCAGCCATCCGTCGAATGAAACGACAGCAGCAAGACTTGGCCCGCTGCCGCCGAACAAGAACACCCGCCAGCCGTGAAGCGGCTCTTCGCGTGCGTCGCTGAGCATTGCTATCTGCGAGTCCGTCAGCGCCAGATCGTCATGTGAGAAGTCGAACTCGGCCTCAGTTCCGTCGCCGTTGTCGAGCCAGACGCGCACGGAGTTGCCGACCGTCGTCCACCCGACAATGTGAGTATCGGCAGCCACGAGCCCCGCATTGACGAGTAATGACGCGACATCCAGCCGGACCTGACCCTGTGCGGCAGCCAGGACGTAGTCGCCGGACACGTACACCGAAGTCAGACTCAACTCCACCGTCGCGTCGTCGTGCAGATCTCTGCGGGCGGCTTGAGTGTCGAGCTGCACCCGTGTCCACGTCGCTCCCTCATCGCCGGAGACAAAGACCGGAACACCCATTTCGGCCTCATCGCCTCCGACAGGGGGTGCTGTAAGGGGCACTCCGCTCACGGCGATGCGCTGATCGGACATGTCGAGGCCCAACGGGTAAAGCTCATGCGGCAAGGGCACGCGAGTCCAAGCAGCACCATCCTGCGTCACCAGCAGATGCGATGCACCAGCGAAGGACTCGCCCGGGAGCCGCCCTCCCGCCGCCACGATTCTGCCGTCGCTAGTCGCATGAAGGGCGATGCCATAGGGAATATCGAGCTCGATCTCGGTCCACTGCAGGACCGGACCGGTGGACATGTCCTCGGGCGAGGGAACCGCGGCCACTGCGCCGTCGTCGAGACTTCCGGTTGCATCCGCCTGATCGGACTGCACTGCTGGCTGCGAGGACGCGGCATCGGTATCGACCGTTTCGATCCGCTGGGAAGTGCCTTGCTGCGCCTCGACGTCAACAACCTGCTCGGCCCCGTCGCTCCCCTCAGCCGCGACCACACCGCTCTCATCGCCGCCACAACCCGTCAATGCCCATGCCGTGACCATGACGCCGAGCGACACGAACAGCCACCTCACTACCCCCGAGCGTCGCTGACGAACCACCGGGTCGAGCCTATGACTGGGCGTCTTGCGGGAAGCGTCGCGCGAGCGAAGACAGCGTCTTCGCGAAGGGAATTCAGCGACGGGTTGGCGGCTCGTGCTGGCAGGATGCGCCCATGAGCATCTCGGGGAGCATCACCGCAGTTGGGCACAGCTATGTGGACGCGGCGACAGGGACACCGCTCGACGCATGGTTCCCGGCAGGGGCTACCGCCGAGAAGCCACCGGCCCGGTCGTGCCTGGCCGTCGAACTCGGCGTGATCGCGGGCGAGGCGGTGACGGTCACCATCGACGATCTTGACACCCCGCCCGCCGATTTGGCTGATGCATACCTGCGGCTTCATCTGCTCAGCCGCCGGGCGATCAAGCCCCACGACGCCAACCTCGACGGCATCTTCGGCCTGCTGACCAACTGTGCGTGGACCAGCGCCGGGCCGGTACTGCCCGAACGCGTCGACGACCTGCGCTCTATGGCGGCTGCGAGTGGCCAGGCGGTGACTGTCACCGCGGTCGACAAGATTCCTCGCATGGTCGACTACGTCATCCCGTCGGGCGTGCGCATCGGCGACGCCGACAGAGTGCGGCTGGGCGCTCACGTGGCAGATGGCACCACGGTGATGCACGAAGGGTTCATCAACTTCAATGCCGGAACACTCGGGCCTGCGATGGTCGAGGGTCGCATTTCTGCGGGCGTCGTCGTCGGAGCGCACTCGGACCTCGGCGGCAGCGCCTCCACCATGGGCACGCTGTCGGGTGGCGGCAAGGAACGGGTGTCCATCGGCGAGCACTGCCTGCTGGGCGCAAACTCAGGTATCGGCATCGCGCTCGGCGACAACTGCACCGTCGAGGCGGGCCTGTACGTCACTGCCGGAAGCCGGGTCACTCTGCCCGATGGCTCGGTCGTCAAGGGTCGCGACATCTCGGGCCGCTCGGGGATGCTGCTCATTCGCAACAGCACCAGCGGTGCCATAGAGATGCGGGTCGCCGACCCCAGTCGCTGGGAAGGCATCAACCCCGAACTCCACAAGAACTGAATTGCGGCGCCCAATATCAGGTCATACCGGCCAAGCCGAGTGACACCTTGATTGACATTGGTTAGGTCAAAACTAGATACCAATAGTGCATTACACCTGATTACACTGCACCGATGAGCGCTCATTATCAGGCGGAACTGTGGTGACCTGCCGCGACGAGACTTGTGAGTACCTCAGAACGCATCCATGGATCGACTTCGATGCGAGTATCGCGAACCGGCTGGGCGCTCGTTCGTGGATGCAAATTGGCGAGGCATACGCGAGGTGCGCAGAACTCTCAGGAACACCCCTCGCCCCGGCCGTTGCTGAAACGCTTCACCAACATGCACTCATCCGAGGAGCCCAGGCCACGGTGGCCATCGAGGGCAACACGCTGACCCTCGAGCAGGTGCAGAGCATCTACGCCGGAGATTTCTCCGCACCCCAATCCCGCGCGTATCAGGAGCGCGAGGTCCGCAACGTCCTCGAAGCGTTCGAACGACTCGACGACATGGTGACCGAAGATGGCGACCTCCGCCTGAGCGCCGAGTTGATCTGCGATCTGAACCGATGGGTGCTTGAAGGAGTCGACCCCGACGCTGCGCTGAAACCGGGTGCCACCAGAACGCACTCAGTTGTCGTCGGCTCATATGTCGGTCCTTCCGCACGTGACTGCTGGCACCTGCTGGAACGGTTAGCCGACTGGCTCGATGGCGACGACTTCCGACCCAGCGGCAGCGAGGGTGACGACAGCCGCGAGGCTTTCGCTCGCACCGTGCTGAGCGCCTTGCTCGCGCACCTGTACATCGCTTGGATCCACCCGTTCGGCGATGGCAACGGCCGTACTGCACGGTTGCTTGAATACCTGATCCTCGCCAGATCGGGCAGGGTCCCGCTGGCTGCGGCGAATCTGATGGCCAATCACTTCAACCTCACGCGTGACAGGTACTACTCGCGGCTCGCGGCGGCCAGTCGCGAACGAGATGTCCTGGGATTCTTGGAATACGGAATCGAAGGGCTCGTGGACGGACTCGTCGAGCACTCGGCGGCTGTGAGAGCGCAGCACCTAGGTCTTGCGTGGCAGGGCTACGTCGCGGAAACGATGGCACGGTTCCCGACAAGTCCCGCATCGGAACGCCAACGCGCGCTGGTAATGGCGTTGGAGCCAGCGGTGAGAGTTCCACGGCCAGATGTCGCCGGTTTGACCCCGCAACTGGCGCAGATGTATGCACGCACCGGGCCTCGCACGCTCGCTCGCGACCTCAACCGACTTGAGGACGCGGGACTCATCGAGGTCTCGAAGGAAGGCATTCGTGCCCGGATTGATCTGATGTCTGCTTTCCTGCTGCCCACGTCGACCTGAACGACGAAATTCGGGCCGACCCCCGACCCGGCATGCCAGACCTCAAGGTTGGTCTCGTTGCGCCCATATGGTCCCGTCGCGCTCGAGCATCTGCACCGCCTCATGAATGTCCGCGTCCAGGGCATCTTCGAATTGATCTCGCAGGACATCCTCGGCGTCGTAAGGACCATTGTTGTCCCAGATATGTCTGCCGAGATCACTGGCGTACGGCACGCCAACATCCTCAGGCAAGGCGTAGTTCGCGCGAAACCACTCCGCCATGTCATGCAGGTCGGCGTGTTGATCCCGTGCAACAGCGATGACGAATCGACAGAGCCAGTCAAACTGCTCGGCAGCAGGCGGATTGGCGGCCATTCCGTGCGCAATCGCGTCACGACGTATCGCAAAGTCCCTGAGTTCTGACGCTTGATTGTCGCTGAGCACGCCGTCGATGGTGAGTTGCTTGACGAGGCTGCGCGGCGGCAACGAACGCGTCGGGGCGACTTGTCGCTTGTTGGCTTCCCAGAGCAAGGCGCCTTCGACTGCTGACCACAGCAACAGGCAGGCGGCGTCAGGCGACGCCTCGGCGAGTTGCTGTGCCTCACGAACTCGCTGGTCCACGAGTTTCAGATCCGGCATCGACGGGGACGGCTCGCGCTCGTAGGTGACGATGTCGAGACGCCAACCGCATTCGGTTCGCAGGATCTCTGTGAGTTCCTCAAGCCTCCCGCGTGACCAATCATTCATGTTCGCCGACTTGACCTCGACCACCACGACGTCATCGCCCCGGCGAGCGATCGCGTCCGCCGTAAACGCATCGAAGGGTCTCGGCAAACTCTCGGACAGGCTCACCATGTAGCCCTCGGCCTCGTACTTCGCCTTGGCGTCGAGCAGCGCCTCGTGGGCCTCGCCTGCCATGCTCATGAGAATGTCACTTCCGGTTGGGCCGTGGCGACGCGTATGTATACGAAGTCGCCTGGACGCAGTGCAAGGGCGTCGCTCAGCATCGTCGACGGATCGATGATCGGCGGCAGATGTTGTTGGTTGATCTTTCTGGCACAGACATCCACGACATGCTCGTCGTCCACGTAGACGATGCCCTCGAGTGCGTCCTGGATTGACTTGATGATGTTGTCTGCATCCAGGTCGGTTGTGTCCTCGAAGAAGAAATCGATGCGCAGCCGTAGGGCTCCGGCGAGAACACCGACATGTGCTGGAACGGCGTTCTTCACGGTGGCCTGCCACTGTGATCGGGAACGAGCCCTATGACTCCTTGGCGTTCCGACCACGACGAATTCGATCATGCTTGTGACTGCACCTCCGCCACGTGCGGCGAGGCTATGCGCACACTCCGAATTGTCACGAGGAATTTTCGGGTCTCACGGTGCTTTCTGCGCGACACGCTGGCTCGAAGCCGCCCAGGCAGGCGCCCCTTCTCCAGTCGTCGTGCGATGACCGCCGTGATGCTGAGCGCGCGTCTGCCCAGCCGATCCGAGCCCGGAAGCGGCGGCGATGGGAGCGGTATCGTCGAATGCGCCGCTGGGAATACAGGGAGGCACTGCCATGGCTTACGTCGAGGACCGGATCATCCACGATGCGGACGCGCACACCATGGAGCCGCCGGAGTGGCTGGAGCCGTTCGCTTCCGCTGAGGTGGCGCGGTACGCGCTCGACCATTTCTCCATAGGCGACAACGAGAAGGCGTTCGCCGACATCGAAACGGCCCGGGCTCGCCAGGCCGACCCGGAGTTCCGTGCCGGCGCCGCCGCAGAGGTGATGCTGCGCAAGAACTACATCGCGCCCGGCGCCTGGGATCCCGCTGACCGGTCCCAAGCCCTCGACGACCTGGGATTCTCCAGCCAGCTCATCTTCCCCTCCATGCCCAACACGCTGATCGAGGAGATGGAGCACACCGCCGAACCCGATCTCACCTACGCCACGGCAACGGCGGCGAACCGGGCCCAGATCGCATTCTGCTCGGTCGATCCGCGGCTGCTGCCGGTGTGCTCGGTGCCGCTGCAGTCGATCGAACACGCCGGCCCCCATGCCCGTCAGGCCATCGACGACGGCGCAGCGGCGCTGCTCATCCCCAACCGCATGCCGAAGCTCCACGCCCACAGTCACGTCGGCTTCGACCCCGTCTGGGCAGCCGCCCAGGAGGCAGGCATCCCCGTCGTGATGCACGTGGCCACGCCCGACCTGGTGATGCCGCCTCAGCATCGCAACAACGGCTTGCCGCCCGAGCCCGACTTCCACGGCGGCGGCGAGAACTTCCGCTCCGTGTCGTACATGGCCATCTCCGCCGCACCGCTGCAGGCGCTGTCGATGCTGATCTTCGACGGCGTGCTCGAGCGGTTTCCCGACCTGAAGATCGGCGTGATCGAACTGGGAGCGGTGTGGCTGCCGGGATTCATGCGCCAGCTCGAAGCGGCATTCGATGCGTTCGAGCGTCACGAGCAGCGGCTCGGCAATCTCAGCCTGCGCCCCTCGCAGTACGTGCACCGCCAGGTCCGAGTCACCCCCTATCCCACCGAGCCGACTGGCTGGATCATCGAGAACACCGCACCGGAGATCTGCATGTTCAGCTCCGACTATCCCCACGTGGAGGGCGGCCGCAACCCGCTGAGGCGCTTCGACCGCGAGGTGGAGCACCTGCCCGCCGACGTGCAGGAGCGGTTCTTCCGGCTGAATTTCGAGGACCTGATGGGTACCGCGGCGGCGGACGTGCCCGTCGTGGCAGCTGCTGCGTAATCCCGAAACGCGCAGGACGCCGACCGAAAAAATCAGACGTCAGAAACACGATCCTTGGAAGAGAGGTCATCGCTTAATGGGAATCCGGCTCGACAAGCCCTGGCAGCGACTCGACAACGCTGCAATCGAAGCGTTGCCGTCGCAGCTCGGCGTGTACCACGTCGCCGATTCGGATGGCACAGTGCTGTCGGTCGGCTTTGCCGGCGCACGAGAGCCGTTCGGGATGCAGTCAGCGCTCCGCCGCGAGACCGAACAGCTCGGCCAAGCTGCCACCCAGTTTCGCTACGAGTTCACGTCGAACTACCGCAGCCGCTGGGACGAGTTGCTGATGCTGCACCTCGCCGACCATGGCGAATTGCCCGAGCCCCAGACCGACCAAGCACAGCGAATCGGTCGCCTCTCCCCCGCCTGACAAGGTGGCGTTTGACGAACCTGACAGACCCAGCCTCGGGCGGCTACCGTGTCCGAACAGAATGAAGGCGCAGTAGAGCGCTCGACGCAAGCACCCCTCCACGCCGACATTCAGTTATTCGCAACCGGTGATCGAACTTCGCGCCGAACCATTTTGCATCTGTTCAGCCGGGGTCTTCATCAAATCTCGGTGCCGGTCCGAAGCTCCGACCAATATCCGAATATCGTCATAGCCTTCAACAACTGCCTGCGCGATTTCACTTGGCTCGGTCCCACCGATAAGAAACAAACGAGCGCCGAAGAATGGTCTGTGACAGATACCCCAAGCGGCGACACGATCAGCCTCGATGACTCGCAGCTCATCGAGCAACGATACGAGTTCCGGAATCCGGTCTAAGCGACACTGTGCCTCGGATTCATCCAATGCGAATAACGATGCATAGTCGCTGTCTGTGCATAGCCGAGGCCGACTGCTTTTGTCACATCGGGACAGTCCATGTGAGACGAAGGCCGCTTGCCCAATACAGACTTCGTCAGTCAGTTCCCGGGGCGAACCACCAGCCAGGACGAAGTCGCCGTCTTCGAAGGGGCCTCGCGCACTTCCGTCATCTTCCACGAAATATATCCTCTCACGGGCCACGTCATACCGAGTACGGCTGCGTGGAAATGACAGGACGCTCCGTAGTGAGCTCGATAGACCCGGTTCGGGAGAATGGAATGAGTCCAAATAGACGCAATCATCCTCGATGCGTAAGTATCCAGGCAAACCCATGTTGTCATAATCCTCCGTCGGGATATGCATTATGCGAAACTCAGCCGCGGCGAACGCGACTGGAACAGAGCCGATTTCGGTTGTCCCTGACGCGTTCGGATCTATTGGAGGATGTCGGGAAGGCCGCGTGACTTCCTTAGTCGGACTCAACAGAGCCTCCAACCGCTGGCGAGAACTCGTTGGTGCCCCGTATTCTGTTGACGCCACGACGCTGCCTTGGTGGCGAGATCTCTACCCGATACCGATGACGGTGCAGAGGCTCTTTCATCGCCAGTGCGGCAGCCAAGTAGCAGCAAAACACACAGGCCGACCAAGGATGCTGTTAGGCACCAACCGACACGGTCTTTCGCCGTCTTGCGCGCGGACATCAAAACTACAAGACATCCGTAGTCCAGTTGGCAACGACTTGTGCTCGCAACACAATCTGAACCCGTCGAATGCCGCTGAAGAATGCGTCCACACCTGAGAGGTTACAGTTGTCACCAGAGGGACAGTTGTGGCGTTGATGACGCGTCGTGGACTCCTGTCGAGCATCGAGTTGTGGTGAGACGGCTCGTTGCAAGCCGTCCGCTGACCAGTGGCTACCACACCCTCCATATGCTCGATGATGCATGGCTCGAAGTGATGAGCGGCGGCGGCCGGGTCGGGGCTCCTACCCCGCGTCCGAATCGCTCACTTGAAGCTGCCGCCGAGGATGTCGCGGGCCATGATCAAGCGCTGCACCTCGCTGGGGCCTTCGCCGATACGGCGGATCCGCAACTCCCGGTACCAGCGCTCAAGCGGAAGGTCCTTGGTGACGCCGATGCCGCCGTGAATCTGGATGCACCGGTCGACCACCCGACCAGCGGCCTCGGAGGCAACGAGCTTGGCCATTGCCGCCTCGGTGCGGAACCGCTCGCCTTGGTCGGCTTTCTGGGCAGCCTCCAGCACGCACCAGCGCCCGTGGCGGATGTCGATCTCGTTGTCGACGATCATCCACTGGACCGCCTGCTTCTCAGCCAGCACCGAGCCGAAGGTCTCACGGCTGCGGGCCCAATCGATCGCCATCTCCTGGGCCATGATCGCGGGGCCCAAACAGCCCGCCGCGTACGGGATGCGCTGGCGGCTCAGCCGGTCGTTGGCGATGCCGAACCCGCCGTTCACCTCGCCCAGCACGTGGCTCTCGGGCACCCGCATGTCGACGAACTCGAGCTCGGTGGCATAGCGCGTCGCACGCAGCGTGTGCACCACTCGGCGCACGTTGAATCCAGGCGTGTCGGTGTCGACGATGAAGGCAGTGACGCCGTTGCGCCCCGGATCGTCGGATGTGCGAGCGAACAGCAGCGCATAGTCGGCCTTGTCGGCACCGGAGATGAACAGCTTCGAGCCGTTCAACACCCACTCGTCGCCGTCCTTGAAGCCCCGGGTGCGAATGGCCCGACCGGGATCGGAGCCGCCAGACGGCTCGGTCAGGGCGAAGCAGCCCATCTTCTCGCCGCGCAGGGTCGGGTACAGCCACCGCTCCTTCTGCTCGTCGGTGGCCTCGTACAGCTGCGCCAGCCCGGCGCCGCCGAATACCCCGTAGCACGGGTTGTAGAGCCCGGCCCGGTGCTTGGACATCTCGATGGCCATGAGCGCCCGGGTGGTCGTGTCGAGGCCCGGTCCGCCGTACTCGGCGGGGATGTCGAGGCCGTAGAAGCCCATGTCACGGGTCATCTGGGTGAGGCGGGCGGCATCATCGGGCTTCAGCTCGCCGGCGTCAGGATCGAGGTCAGCTTCCAGCGGGATGATCTCGCTCTCCACAAAGCGCTGCACCGTCTCGACGATCAGCGCCTGCTCGTCGCTCATGGAGAAGTCCACGTTGTGCCCCCTTGCTTCGGCCCCGTGTCGGCGCCCGATGCTAGGTCCCGGCGCTGAGTCCAGCCGTTCCATGCCGGCTGCCGCAGCGGAGGCTGCGTCAGTTTCGCCTATGGCCGCGGCAGGCGGCGATACTGCAGCAGCGCCGAGCGTCCGACGATGTCCACGACAACGATCTCGAATCGGTTGCCGTCGGCGTCGACCATCTCCAGCGGCTCTCCGTACATGAAGTTCACCGGTTGGGGCTGGCCGTCGTTGACAGCGACGTTGTCGGCATACACGTAAGTGCGGCCGTGCGTATCCAGCTTCAGGTTCAGTCGCCCGTTCAAGCCCGGGACTTGCCCCGTTGCCTCAGCAAGAATCGCCGAACCGCCCTCGTCGAGACCGTCCATCTCGACAGTCAGCGCCCCCTCGGCAGGTACCCACCGCTCGATGTGACCCGCGCAGCGACCCGGCGCGGCGGCAAAAACGGTCATCGGCAGGTGCGTGGCATACAAGTCGAGCACTGCTTCGCCGTTGTCGTCGGTGGTGACCCGGTTCCACGTCCTGTTGGGGAACAACGCCACCACATCGACTCCCCCTTGGGGCCGGCTATTCGAGTACACGCTGACGACGGCCGCGGCCGGAGAACTCTCGAGGGTCGCGGCGGGAATCGTCAGAATGAGGTCCGTGTCATCGACAAGCCGGTAGGTCGCTTCCTTGCCGCTCACAGCGCGCGTCTCTTCCAAGATGATCGGCACACCATCGCCGCGTCGTTCCATGAGAAACTGCCGATCCCCGGCACCTTCGATGTCCGTGGCCTCGACGCGCTGCACGACAGACGCCAGGGCTTGGTTGCGGGTGACTTGGCGTGACGCCAAGCCCTCCGGCGTCAGCCCGTTGGGCAAGCTGCCGGGCGAGACCACTTCGAGACGGTCATTGAAGATCATCAAGCGGATCGCGCTGCCCGTCAGGGAGTAGTCGCGATGCACCACGGCATTCACGACGGCTTCGAACACTGCTCTCGTGCTGTATTCGGGCATGTCTATTCGGGCCGGCGTCTTGCGGGCTGCGACCCGGTTGTGGCGCCGCACGAAGGCCATGGCTTCGGTTATCTGGGTCCGCAGCGGACCGTCGATTTCGCGAGTGTCAGATTGACCAGATGCCTGCGATCTGCCTGAGTATCGGGTTGCCGTGATGCGGGCTTGGGGAAGCCAGTCCTGCGGAGTCTGACTGCACAGCAGGACTCCTGCCACTGACGCCCGCGGAATGCCTTGTGCATCGTCGCTCAAGATGCCCATCTGGCGCAACGCGCGTTCGGGATCGGCAGAGCCCCGCGCACTGAGCAACGGACGCCACAGTGTCGGATCGAGGCTGGCAATGCCAGTATGCGACACCGGTTGCTCGTCGAACCACATGTGCCGCGACTGTGCGCGGCGTTCGGCGAGGCGATGTCGCTCGTCGCTGGTCATCAGGCGCGCTGAGCTGCCGATACGCACGAAGCACCGGCCCTTGACTTCGTGAGCACTCGCCCCTGGAGGAATCTCGACAATGAGCAATATCCGAGCATCCAGCTCCCGACGGTGGATCTGCGGCGCCAGCGGCGGCTCAATCGAATCGCGGCTGATCTCGACGATGAGCGTCTCCACGCTGTCGAGCTGCGGCCGACTCATCGGCTGGATGGTCCCATCGTCGGTGACGCCGCAGAGCAGCGCGCCGCCTTGAGCGTTCGCGAAAGCCGCAATTTCCTGCGCCAGATCGTCACGCTGCGGCGACGTGGGCCGGTCTTCGCGGAATTCGAATTGCTTGAACTCCCAGCGCGAATCCTCTCCGAGTTGCAGGCGCGTCCGCAGTTCGTCGTCGCTGAGTGGCACCTGAGTGTCCTCCGAGATGGCTCGCAGCAAGGTTATGGCGGGTTGGCTCGGGAATTGAGCGAAGGCGACAGCGGGCTGCGAGAGGTGTCAGCCCGAGGTCCAGGCCAACTGGGCGAAGGCGGGCGCCACCACAATCCGGTCACCGACTGAGACCGACAGGTCGACGCTGAAGCCTGCATCGTCGGACGTCGCAATCGTGCCGGAGCAGACCACCGTCTCCCCGGCGTACACCGGTGCACGATTGCGGTACGCGAGCCGGACGAGCCGGGCGCCAGCACCCGCATCTCGCACGACGCACTCGGCCAGCAGTGCGCCGAGCATCTGACCGTCGACAACGGGTGCCGGCGCTCCCAGACGGCGGGCGTGAGCCTCGTCGTAATGGAGGCGGTGCCAGTCCCAGGTGGCGGCGCCGTAGGCGACCATGTCTGCCAGCGCGATGCGCCTGCGCAGCGGCCGAAGGGGCCGACCGGGCCGCAACGCGGCTCTGGGCAGCGGTTCTGGTATATCCGAAGTACCAGCGGCGTCCGGGGCGTCGTCATCGGGCTGCGATGTCGCAGGCGCGGTGTCCGCTGCGGGCTCGTGGTCCGCTTCTTCAGGTCGGGCATCGCGATCGGGCTGAGCGGCACCGAGCGGGCGGAAGATCATCGTCTCGGCGTTGGTCGCCAACCGATCGCCGCCGACGGAATAGACCGCCTCGGCGGTGACGACCAACAGCGGGTCGCCGTCGCGGTCGCGGCGCTCGGTCGCATCGGTCAAGGTCCACGTCGTGTCGATGACGTCATCGAACCGCGCAGGCCGATCGAACCGGTAGTCGTTGCCGCCGCGGAACATGGCGCAGCGCACCGGCAGCGGCAGCTCCCACACGTGCCCGAGATATGAGTTTCGGTCGGGAACAGCGCGCCCGGTGAGCTGTGCCGTCTCGCAGATCAGCGTCGGCGGCGCCTCGTCACGCCAACGCTGCGGATCGGCACCGATAGCCAGTGCGAAGTAGCGGATCGAGGCCCGGCTCAGCGATTCCGGTGCCGTGTAGGTCACCGTCCAACCGAGTGCTGCACGCACTTGTTCGGTCAGCAGCTGGCTCATGAGACTGCTCGGGCCAAGTCTCAGGGCATCGAGACGATGGCTTCCACCTCGATCAGCCAACGGCGGCTCAGCAAGCCGCCGACCACTACTCCGGTCGACGCCGGGAACGGCCTGCCGAGCACCTGCTGACGCACATCGCCCACAGCGCGGTAGCCCTCGACTCCGTCGGGCGTCACGTACTCGACGGTCTTGACGAGGTTGTCGATGGAAGTTCCGGCCATCTCGCAGATCGCGGCGATCTCGCCGTACACGAACTCGGCCTGTCCGCCGATGTCGCCTTCCGCCACCGTCTCGCCCGATGACATGTCGAACGCCGTCGTACCGGAGACGAACAGCAGTCCGCCGGCTTCCACTGCGGGGCTGAAGGTCAGCGACGAGTACGCCTCGGGCCGGAAAGGCACCACCGTCTTGGGATGCGCAGACGCCCACATGTCAAGCACGACGAGTGCATCGGGATGAGGCAGCTGCCCCATCAGCAACCCGGTTGAGGACGGGAATTGCGGGCTGAGCAGCCGCCGCCGTGCTTCTGCGGTCTCGTTGTACTGGCGGCGGGTGGCTGCGGTGGTCTGCTGCACCACCCGCACCACGTTGGACAGATCCATGCCGTGGGGCTCGAGCCGACGGCCGGCCTCTTCGAGGGCCCACTCGCACTGTCCGACGAAATCGCCGGGCAGCACCACGTTGCCGTCGTCGTCGACGGGCATCACCTGCGGGACACGGACCAAGCCGTCAACCTGGCCCGCCACCACCTCCACCTCGACCAGTGCCTCGGGCCGCACGAGCGATTCCACGATGAACGTCGAGGGGCGGACCCCGCCCACCGACGAACCGAGACTGTGCGGCCGCTGCCCCGCGATCGCATCGCTCTCGGGCGCCCCTTCCACGGTGATGTATTCGGTCACCTCCGAGCAGTCGCTGACATCCCGGCCGGCCGCGTCGAGCACGGCTTCCACCTTGGCCCAGCACACGCTGGCCTGCTCGGCACCGTCGCCGCGCACCGTGACGCGGCCCGATTCGGCGTCGTACGCGCCTGCCGTCTGCCCTGCCAGCCACGCCGCGCCATGTGCGTCTATGCCCGGTGAGAAGGAATACCGGCTGGTGTCCAGCCACGGAAAATGCTCCGGCGTGATCTCCTGTGGCGGCATGGTGCGTGTTCCTCGCGCGCGAACGGCGACACGACCGATGTCGCCCGCGCCTTGTCTAGTGCGCGCAAGCGTTCGACGCTAGGACCGGTGCTGCCCCCATGTGCCCAACGCTGATGCGCCGTGCCGACGCTGAGCTGCCGCCCTGCATCTGAGGGCGAGGGTCGATGGCGTATCAGCAGGCGCCTGCGCGGTCGCGGACTCTCTCGCTGCTTGCGGCTGGCGACTCAGGCAGTCCCGAGCGGCGCGTACCTTGCCCGAGACGGCGCTATCTCCCGGTGAAGTTCGGCGCGCGACGCTCCACGAACGCTGCGATGCCTTCGCGGCCGTCGTGGGTCTGCATGGCGTTGGTGATCATCTTGCCTTCGAACTCGCCTGCCTGTTCCAGCGGCGAGTCGATGCCGGCGTAGACCACCCGCTTGGCGTGGCCCAGTGCCCAGGCCGGGCCGTCGGCCAGCGCCTGGGCGAGCTCGGCTGCGGCTGAGTCGACTTCATCGTCGGGAACAACACGGTTGACCAACCCCCATTGCTCGGCCTCCTGCGCGGAGAGCACCCGGTTGGTGAGGGTCAGGTCGAGCATCCGGCGCAGCCCGATGTGGCGCGCCAAGAAGTACGACGACGTGCCGTCGGGCGTGACGCCGGCCCGCGTGTAGGCCATGGTGAACTTTGCAGATTCGCCTGCGACCACCAGGTCGAATGAGGCGGCCAGCGACATGCCGGCTCCGCCGACGCTTCCGCCCACACCTGCAACGAACGGCTTCGGCGTGCGGTTCATCTTGTTGATCGCTGCGTGGAGGTCGATGACCATGTCCGATGCGAGCTGCGGCAGGCCGTCGCCTGCCGCATGGAACTCTTTGAGGTCGCCGCCTGCGGAGAACACCCGTCCTTCCGCCGTGACCGACGCTGCCTTGACCGCGTCGTCGAACTCGATTGCAAGCATGACAGCCCGCAGCTCGCGCGAGAACTGCGGATTCACTGCGTTGGCGCCTTCCGGGCGGTTGAACCGCACATGGGCAACGCCGTCGCGAACGTCGTAGGTGATCGTCTCCAAATCCATGACTGCTCCTGTGGTGCGTCCGTTTGGGGGCTCATCGGGAGGTTACGCGCCCCGATTGGCGGGCATTCGTGCGAGCTAGCCACG
Organism: Candidatus Poriferisodalis sp.; assembly: GCF_965208895.1. Lineage (GTDB taxonomy): Bacteria > Actinomycetota > Acidimicrobiia > Acidimicrobiales > Poriferisodalaceae > Poriferisodalis. The sequence goes on from NZ_OZ242363.1 coordinate 1,348,911, forward strand.
GGCTGCGGGCGAAAGGTCTCGGGCGGCCTGGACTGGGTCGATGCCGCCAAAGGGCATGATCGAGATGGCCGAGACGTCGACGCCGTTGGCGTGATAGCGGTCGATGTGCTCCCGGCACGCTTCCGGGGGCCCGTGCACCAGCAGTTCGTCGACGAGGTCGTCATCGATGACTTCGAGCGCGCCGCGACGGTCGCCCTCAGACCACCGCTCCCACATGGCGGCGAGCAGTTCGCCTCGGCCGAGCCAACGATGGAATTCGGCATAGACCGGCACGTTCAGGTACGCAGCCATCGCCCGTTTGAAGCCGGTCCGGACCGTGTCGGCGTCGGGATTGGGGCACACGAAGATGCGCGCCACCACTTCCTTGCCCTCGCCGCCCTCGTCGACGTAGGGGCGGACCGTGGCAACGTCGTCGGCAGAGAGCCAGTTGATGATCGCGCCGTCAGCCTCGCTGCCCGCCAGCCGCAGCATGCCGGGGCGCAGGGCGGCCAGCAGGATCGGCGGCTGGACCTCGGGCGGTCGGCCGAGACGGAAGCCCTGCACCTCGAAGGTGTCGTAGGTCTCGCTGATCCGCTCGCCGGTCAGGGCCCGGCGCAAGAACCGCGCCGTGTCACGCGTTCGTTTGAACGGCTCGTCGAAGGGGATGCCGTTCCAGCGTTCGACGATGACGTTGGAGGATGCGCCGATGCCCATGGCGAAGCGACCGGGCGCGGCCTCACAGATGGACGCCGTCTGCTGGGCCAACAGGGCAGGCCCACGGGTGAACACCGGGATGATGGCGATGCCCAGTCGCACCTCAGGTACCCATTGGCTGGCCAGGACGAGCGGGGTGAACCCGTCTGTGCCGTCCGCTTCAGAGCTCCAGAACTCCGTGTAGCCAAGGTCGGCGAATTCGCGATAGAGGTCGGCTTGGGCGTGGAGGGGATCGCCGAAGGGAACCGTGATGCCGTAGCGCCAGCCGTGTCGATTGTCGGTCACGGCGCGCAGGCTAGTGAGCCGTGACGAGACGTATCTCTGTGACGTCTGGTTGCTGTGACGTCTGGACTCTGTGACATCTGGTCGGCCGCGCGGCAGTACGGCGCAACCCGATGCAGGCTTTCGTGTAACACCCCCTGATCACACTGGGCACATGACAGAACAGCTTGATCTCGTACCCCAGCTCAGACTGGTGTCAACCAGCCGGATGCCCCACCGGCTGACCCGCGCGACCCGTCAGGAAGGACTGCGTGGCGTCGCCCGGGCACGGCTGGCGCTGGCCGCTACGGCACCTCCCCCTGAAATCGACCTTGACGCCGCCTGATGTTGGCGGAGGCAGGCCGACGTCGGGCAATCCGTTGGGCAGGCTGTGCAGGGTCGCAAGTACAGTGCCGGCCATGAGCAGCGCATCTGTGACCCCGCACTCCGACGACATCGTCATTGTCGACGCCGTCCGATCCCCCGTCGGCCGACGCGGCGGGGATCTGAGCGGCATGCATCCGTCCGACTTGCTCAGTGATGTGATGACGTCGCTGATGGAGCGCACGCAAGTCGACCCCGCCAGCATCGGCCAGCTTGTGGGCGGCTGTGTCAGCCAAGCCGGCGAGCAGACGGCGAACATCGCACGCACGGCGTGGCTCGGCGCCGGCTACCCGTTGTCGGTTGCCGCCACCACGGTCGACGCACAGTGCGGTTCGAGCCAGCAGGCAACCACGCTGGCGTATGGCTTGGTGGCCAGCGGCGTGGTCGACTCTGCCATCGGCTGCGGTGTCGAGTCCATGACGCGCAACCCGATGGGCTCGAGCTACAAGAAGGGGCAGCGCACCGCGACCTCCCGCTACAAGGAGCACTACGAGTACACCACGCAGTTCCAGGGCGCCGAGCTCATGGCCAAGCAGTGGGGCATCAGCCGGGAAGAATGCGACGCCTTCGGCCTGCGCAGCCAGAACAACGCCGCCCGGGCGTGGGAAGAAGATCGTTTCGGCACCCAGATCGTCGAGATCGATGCGCCGGTGCTCGACGAAGACGGCAAGCCCACCGATGAGGTTCGCCACGTCGTGCGAGACGGCGGAATCAGGCCCACGACGGCGGAGGGGCTTGCGGGCCTCACGCCGGTGATGGAAGGCGGCGTGCACACAGCGGGCGCCTCCTCGCAGATCAGCGACGGATCGGGCGCGGTGCTGCTCATGCGTGCCGGCCGAGCCGCCGAACTGGGTCTGCGACCGCTCGCCCGCATCGTCGATACCTGCCTGGTCGGCAGCGACCCCGTGCTGATGCTGACGGGGCCGATCGAGGCCACGAACTACCTGCTCGAACGCAACGGCATGCAAATGTCCGACATTGACATCGTCGAGATCAACGAGGCATTCGCGTCGGTCGTGCTGGCCTGGCAGCGTGAGGTGAACCCTGACATGGACGGGGTCAACCCCAACGGCGGCGCGATCGCGCTGGGTCATCCGCTGGGCGGCACCGGTGCGATCCTGCTGACCAAGGCGGTGCACGAGCTGCACCGAGCCGACCGCAGCACCGCGCTCGTCACGATGTGCTGCGGCGGCGGGCTGGGCACCGGCACCCTTCTCGAGCGACTCTGATCTGCGCCAATCGAGCATCGTCGAATCCGCCAAGGCGAGACGTGCCAACGCGTTGGTCGCCGACCGCCGGGTGACATACCGAGGCGCCCTCGTCCAATGTCTTGGCCAGCATCGCCCGACCATGCCGATCATCGTGTCGGGCCCGGTGCCCGTGACGTTCGGCCCGCTCGACGGCGTCGCAACACAGCGGTCGCGCGCATCGGTGTGTTCGCCGCGGCGTGTGCAGCAGCGTGGGGCGGGTGGCAGTACTTCGGCGCATCCGACGAGGCAGCGCAGACGTCGTCGGCACAGCGCCTGCCGGACACGGCCTCGGTCAGCCCCGCCGGCAGCGCCCCTCAACAGCCGCAGCCCCAAGCCGCCGCCGGTTCGGCCCAGCAGGGCGAACCGGCACCCGGAGCGGAAGTCGCAAGTTCCGCTCTCGAGTCGAATGCTGTCGTGCTGGCAGTGATCGACGGCGACACGATGGACGTCGATCTCGGCGGGCGCCGTGCGACCGTGAGATTTCTCGGCATCGACACGCCGGAGAAAACCGGCGGCTACTTGCCGGCGGAGTGCGGCGGCGATGCGGCCACTCAGCGAACGGCGGAGCTGCTCCCGCCTGGCACCGATGTGCTGTTGCAGCGCGACATCGAGCTGTACGACCGGTATGACCGAGTACTGGCGTACGTCTACCGGGCAGCCGACGGACTGTTCGTGAATCGCTACCTCGTGCTCGACGGCTACGCCGGCACCATGCACTTCGAGCCGAACACCGAGCACCGGGCCGTGCTCGACGCTGCCGAGGCCGAGGCGCGCGCTGCCCGCAGGGGAATCTGGGCCGACTGCGGCGGTCCGAACCGGCAGCTCGAAGGCGCCAGTTAGCGTGTCGGCGTGGCACCGCTGCCGCAGCGGCTCGGATACGGCCCCGACGACAGACTGCTGATCATCAGCGCGGCCGGACTCGGCGGCTGCCACGCAATGAACGAAGGCGTGTACGCCGCTCTGCGAGACGGCTTGGCAACGACCGGAACGCTGCTCGTGCCGTGCCCATGGTCGCGCGAGGCCGCGGCGAGGTTCCGGGGCGAGGACATCGGCGTCTCGCTCACGCTCAATGCCGAGTTCGAGCTGTACCGGTGGGGACCGATCACCTACGCCCCGTCGCTGCTCGACGGCAACGGCGGGATGCCCAGCACCGTGAGCGACGTGTGGGACCACGCCGATCTCGATGAGGTCCGACGGGAATGCCGAGCGCAGATCGAACGGGCAATCCTGTGGGGCTTCGACGTCACACACCTCGACAGCCACCTCGACGTGCTGAGCGTGCGTCCCGAGTTCTTCGACGTGTACTTGGAACTTGCGGTCGAGTTCGGGCTGCCTGTGCGGCTCATCTCTACCGAGGCTCGACGTCAGCTGGGATTTCCTGCTGAAGACCTGATCGAGTCCGAGGGCGTCGTGACACCAGATCGGGTCGTGCGCATTGCGCCCGGAGCCATGGGGCGATACCGGCGTATCGAGGCGCTGCTGGACTCGCTCGAACCGGGGTTGACCGAGCTGCAACTGCAACCCGCCGCGGACTTGCCTGAGCTGCGGTCGCTGACCGCCGAATGGGGCTCGCGCGTCGAAGACCTGCTGCACCTGCGTGACAACGCCGAGCTGCGCACACATATCGAGCGCAGCGGGATCCGGCTCGTGGGCTACCGGGAGCTGCGGGGGCTGCAGCGGTCCGAAGCCAGCACCCTGAGCTAGCTTCAACTAGTTACCAGAGAGGCTACCTGAAAGTCTCACACCAGATTTCAGAGTAGCTCGAAGACGGCGACACCATCAATAAGACCCCGCTCAGCAGCGCTCGAAACTGTTGTGGGCATCATCGCCGCGATCGGACTTCGAGGACGATATCGCCGCAGAGCCGTCATCATCGGCCAGTAGTCAATACAGAGCCACCCGGCGCGCTCGAATATCTGCAAGTCTTCTAACCCATAAAAACCGAATCGAGTTCCTAAACGCTCTGCAGTATCCCGCAGTTTCCGCAGCTGGCCGGGCGAAACAAGATCTCCTACGAGATAGCGGCAGCGTCCTGACCGCGCAAGTTCTTCCATCAGAACCTGGGCCTCAGGACGACTAAGGTATATGAAGAATCCCTCTGCAACGACAGCAGCGCCGTCAATGTCCGGTACATGTTCAAGGAGCGCGTCAAACCAACCCGAGCATCCCACATCAAGTGCACATCGCACGAGTCTCGTCGTCGACGAGTGATTCACCAACAACTGCGTTTTGCATTCAAGGACTCTGGGATCATCAACCTCTATAAGTCTAACTTCATCGGCAAAGCGCATTCGGTAGGGTCTGGTATCGAAGCCTGCGCCCACATTAAGGATATCACTGATGCGAGCTTCACTAATCGAATCAGCAATGAGCTTGTCGAACATAAGCGATCTCAATGCAATTAGATCTGCGCTATCACCAAGCAGAGCAACCAACCGTGAGTAGGCGACTGGTGAGTCGGCGAGAAACAGGGCTGCCAAGTTATCTACCACCAAGGCATCCGCTCTCTTAGCCTCAAATGACCGAGCTAGCGCGGCAGCATACGCCGCATGAAACGTCTCGATACGAGGCCAACTAGCTAGGTTATCGCGCATAGGACGTGTTCAATCCCATCGAAAACAGCGGATTGACAGCACAGAACAGACGAATGTAGATCCCGCCAAGATCGCGGTTCCAGTAGTCCAGTTTGGATCGATAGCCTCAAGCCAGACGCCTTGCAAAAGATCGATACCCCACGCTAACGGCAGTGCTTTAGCTACGGTCTGGAACGCCGGCGGCATCAGTTCTAAGGGATATGTAGCACCCGACAAGAAGATCATGGGAAAATAGACGAGCATAGCGACAACGGTGGCAGTTCGCTCGTTCGGTGCATATGATGCGATGAGGAAACCGATCGAATAGGTTGACATCAACACCAACAGCAGTGCCGGTACCAATCCGAACCAGTTGTCAGCCATGCGAAGATCCAGAAAAAGGGCCCCGACCACCACCAAGAGGATCAGTCCCACAAGTGTAAGTACCAGATTGACGATCAACTGTGCCAACAGTAACGTCGATGGCTTCGCCGGCGTCACCAACAGGCGACGCAGAACTCCTTTGTCACGATATTCTGCCATAGTCAGCGGAAAACTCATCACTCCGGTAACAGCAATTACTAATGCCATATAGGCGGGGACCGTGATGTCTACCGTACCGAGGCCATCGAATATTTCGGCTGGCCCGTTGCCGAATATCGAACCGAAAATCAGCAACATCATAACTGGAAATGCCAGCGAGAAGAAAACGGTGGGAAAGAAGCGCAGGATTCGACGCCACTCAAAGCGGATAGCACTAACGAGCATTGGAGCCTTCCTCTGGCGCTAAACCCGTGAGATAGATGAAGGCATCCTCCATACTCGGTGACTTATGACGAATCTGGCTTGGGTCGCCTCCATGGTCACGCACGGCGGCCGCTATCGCGTCGTGGCCAGCCGGATATGGCCCACGCAGGACGATACGACGGCCTTGACGTTCTGCTGCCGTGACATGATTGAGGCGCTGGAGCGTATCGAGATCAAGCCTGTCACCAATATTCGCATCCAAAACGTAATGATTCCAATCTGAACACTGATCGATAAAGTGCTTTACCGTTCCGCTCTCGCGTACGGCGCCGTCTACGAGCAACATGACGCGATCACAGAGTGTTTCGACTTCATCCATATGGTGCGATGTGAGCACAATCGCTGTGCCGGCTTCGCTCAGCGTCCGTAGTATCTCCCAGGTCGCACGGCGCGCCACCGGGTCGAGGCCTGTCGTGAGTTCGTCCAGAAACAGAATCTCGGGTCGTCCAATCAAGGCCAAGACGAGTGACAGCTTCTGTTGCTCACCGCCTGAGAGCCTGTCTACGTACTCGGTTCGCCGTGCATCTAGCCCAAACTGAGCGAGCAGATCGGCGAAGGAACGCGGAGACTCATAGAAGCCGGTGAACAATTCGCATAGTTCATTCACTCTTGTACGCGACGGGTAAGATGTCGGCTGGAGCTGTACACCGATCCGAGCGGCCAACTTGCCCCGATGCTTGATGGGATCCAGGCCGAAGAGCCTGATTTCGCCAGCCGATCCTTTACGTAATCCTTCAATGCACTCAATTAACGATGTCTTGCCCGCGCCGTTGGGTCCGATGATGCCCAGGATTTCGCCAGGATCAAGATCGACATCCACGTCACGTACACCATATAGATCGCCGTATTTGACGCTTACCTTTCGTGCCCGCAGGGGCGGTGATGTATTGAGCTTCACGATGGCCACGGTCTCCGGGCGGCCCGGCGCAAAAAGCAGGTGGCAACCGAACAGGTCACGATTGGCGGCTCATCTCGCCAGAATAGAAAGACATACTTGAATAGTAGCATGCAAATGACATATGAACTGCCAGGGCCGGGAGGACGTTGTTGTAGGCGACCACCAGAATACCACCGAAGACCGAAATAACTAGGCTCGCCGAACCGATCACCAAGGCAGCCACCTTGTTATCGCAAAACATGACCTAGCCTGCCGTAAACAATAGCGCGCCCGTCGCAAAAGCAAGCCATGCGCTGCCACCCGCGGCATCAACTGCTGCATATACCACGCCACGGAAGTAGATTTCCTCAACCAAGGCGCCCAGCATCGGTGCAGCAAATCGCACTCTCAGCGGGATCGCATCGAGTACGGCCAACCAACGTACCTTACAAATCGAATTCCGGAGGTCAGTAGCCGGTCGAATCGCCATCACAGTACCCACACCCATGGCTACCCAAGACAAACTACCGATCAGACCTAGACATGTTGAAGCCAGCAGCTCTAAACTGAGATTCGTTAGGAAAAGATCCGTGAACGATATGCGTGCGAGATCAGCAACAATTATGCATGCTCCCATACCTAGAGCGGCATAGAGGATCGTGCCAGATATGGCGTATGCCAACGCGGGGCGAAGCGAAGTGATCGTACCCAACACCAAGGCAACGCGATTCGCGCGCTGTCGATCGGCTAACGGCAGTCGATATATTGCAAACCAAGCGGCAGCAACGCTAGTCGTTAGTACGAGCGTCGGTAGCAATGTCATGCTGTTCGGTTCCCCACCACAGCTAGTGTCGCGTTTTGGGCCAGATGTACTAGTATCGGCACGATCAACGCATACCCGGCTGCAACGAACAGTGAACCGTAGGAGGTCGCTGACCGCCGAATGGGGTTCGCGCGTCGAAGACCTGCTGCACCTGCGTGACAACGCCGAGCTGCGCACACATATCGAGCGCAGCGGGATCTGGCTCGTGGGCTATCGGGAGCTGCGGGCGCTACAGCGGTCCGGCGCTGGCTGACCCACGCCGGCTCTGCTCAGTTTGGTGCGCCCAGTGAGCCCGCGGCGCGCCATGCCGGCAGGAGCTCCAGCCACAGCGCCATATCGCCGGACACCTTGAGATCCCCGGCCATGTAGTACCGGGCGGGATCGGCATCGCCGTAAACCACGTCGGCTGCGAGCTGCCACGGGGCTTCGAGCGTCAGGTCGGCACCCCGGGTGGTTCCCGCAGACGCCGACGTCAAAACGCCGGATTCGAACAACAGGCTGACGGCGACCTTGCCGTCGGGGCCGCCGGCAGTCTTCATCACGATCGTGCCCGACACCGTCCCGAGAGGCTCATGGCCAGCGTCTGCCCACGTCGCCAGGAACTCGTCGTCGAGGAAGCTCACCGGCGCAGTCCGGCAAACAGATCGCTCTCCATCGGCTCGGTCGAGATGCGCGACTCGAGCAACATGTACTCCTCGTACGGATGGATCGAATCGGCAACGTTGTCAGGCAATCCGAACCAGAACGGCGAGTCGGGGTCGACTTGGGTGGCGTGGGCCAGCAGCGCCTTGCGCCGCACCGCGTTGTCGACCTCGACGACCGCGGTGATGCGGTCGTCCCGACTCGGCCTTCCGAGCCATTTCTCGTCGAACGGAGACTCCAATTCCAGGTCCAGGAAGGCTTGGTGGATGAGGCGCATCCGCTTGTGGGACCAGACGGGCGCGTACATCTTCATCGGCGTGAAGGCCGGTCCGCACTCGGGGCGCCAGGCCGGCTCGCCGGCGTGAGCGAAGGCAGGAATGCAGATTGCGGTGACCTGCAGGTGATCGGGATGCGGGTAGCGCGATTGCACCAGCGGGTAGGTCAGGATGACGTGCGGGCGCACTCGGCGGATCACGGTCACGAGCCGGGCAACGGCTTCGTCGAGGTCTGCGTTGGCGAAAGCGTCGGGATGGGCGTTGGCTTCGGTGTCGGGCATTCCGGAGTCGCGGTAGCCCAGCATGACCACCTCGTCGTATCCGATCTCCGCTGCGGACGCATCCAGCTCTGCGCGCCGGACCTCAGCCAGATTGTCCTTCACCTCGGGCCGGTCCATCGCCGGGTTCAGGATGTCGCCTTCTTCGCCGCCGGTGCAGCACACGAGCGTGGTGCGGATGCCCTCATCGGCGTACCGGCGGACCGTGCCCGCGCCCTTCGATGCTTCGTCGTCGGGATGAGCATGAACCGCGAGAATTGACAGACCTGTGTCCTGCGACATCGGCGGTCAAGCTATCGGCATGAGCGCTGCGCCGACTGTCTGTCGGAGGCCGCCGGAGAGAGTCACGGCGGTCATCCGGTCGGTGTCAGCTCGATGTGCCCGGTTTCCTCATCGACGTCTATGGAGTAGCCGCAGATCGCAGCGAGGCGGTCGCGCCCCTCCTCGGGCCCCGATGCGAGCAGCTCGTCTCCGACCCACAGCCGCACCGTGCGCGGCGGGTTGTATATGTAGCTGGCGGCACGGCGAATGGCCAGCACGTGATAACCGGGGTCCACCGCCAAACCCAGTGACGCGAGCGTCGAGTCGTCGGCCTCAGAGCCGGGTGCGACCGGCACCTGAACCACCACGTCATCGGTGTCGCCGAGTGCGAGCGCCAGCACGGGGTGTATGTCCTCGTCTTCGAGGACGAGGGAGGTGATGTTGCGAGCCTGATCACCGATGTCTTCCGCTGCTTCGGCCACGTGCAGCAGGCCGCGCAGGCCCGCGGGATCGGCGTCTGGGGCATCGGCGGCCATATCCGCCGCTGCGCGCAGCACCCACGTCTGCATGGAGACCTTCATGCCGTCAAGCCGCTCCTGCATGGACCGCACCTCGCGGGCCAGCGACAGGTCGTGCAACACGAGCGAGGAATATGCCAGTCCGATGGCCGCTTCGGACAGGTTCTTCATCTCGACCAGCGTGTCGACGGCCCGATCGAGGTCGCTGAGCGCATGCTCTTCGTCGGGCTCGGGAGGGTTCCAGCGCTCCATGGCGGCCAGTTCCCGCAGCCGCACGATGCCCGCTGGGTCGCCGCGCATGAACAGCACGTCGCCGGGCTCCACGATGCTGTCGCCGCCGACGTCGGTCAGCCAGTGACGTCCTCGCTGAATGGCGACCACGCGCATGCCGACGGCTACCGGCAGCTCCATGTCACGCAGCGGCCGGTTCGCCAAGTGGCTGCCGGCGGCTACGACCAACCGGTGCGATACCTCGGCCGCTTGCGCCAGATCCACGATGAGCGCACGAGGAATGCCCAGGTGGTGCAGCACCGTCTTGGAGATGTCCACTGCCGCATTGGCAATCTGCTCAATGGATGACACCACCTGCAGGACCGAGCTCATTCCGTCCACCTCGCGCGGGTGCCGCACAGCCAGCATCGCCAGCGACCGCATCTCGTGCACCAAGGCGGACATGTCTTTTTCGAGACCCAGCACCGCGTCGGCCATGCCCTCGTCGTCGAAGTAGAGCGCGGCGTAGGCCAGATCGACCATGAGCTCGGACGCGTCCTTGGCCTCCGCGAGCATGGATTTCAGATTTCGGGGTTTGTCTTCAGGGTCTGATCGCATTTCAGATCGTCAGCGGGCGACGCGACGAGCTCCATTCAGCTTGGGGACACGATTGCGCCGCCGCCCACAGCGTAGGCACAGCGGCACGGGAAGGAAGATTGAATTCATGACAGCTGCCACATCGCGCCTGTCACGACTGGCCGTTGCACTGCGCCTGTCATGACAGGCTGCTGCACTGCGCCTGTCATGACAGGCCGACCCAGCTGACGGCCAGCACGAGCGCCGCGGCACCGGCGAGGTCGACCGTGCTGTTGACGAGCGGGATGCCATAGGTGTCCGGGTCGACGCCGATACGAGTGGCAACAACCGTGCCGTAATAGGCGATGACCCCGGCCAGCGCCGTGGCGATCATGCCGCCGATGAGCGAGATGGCCACGAGCCGAGCCACACCCGGTGTCGACATCGAGAACACGGTTGCTGCTGCGCTGGCGAGCACGCCGTTCAGCACAAACACCGGCACGGTCAGGGTGAAGGCAAACAGAATGTCGAGCCGAGCGCCGCGTTGAGGCAGCGCCCGGGGCTCGATGACGCCGAGATGCAGCTTGGTCGACAGCCGGCTCGACAAGATGCCGCCGATGGCACCCGCGGCTGCCAGACACGCGGGCACCAAGATGAGCACCGCCCGCTTGTCGATGAAGTCATCGAGACGGTGTTCGATCACCACGCCGGCCACGATGAGCACGAGGCCGCCGACGCACAGTACCGGTATGGATTCGCGCAGGATCTGCCAGAGCTGTTCCAGTCCCGAACGCCACGCCCAAGCCATCGCAGCAGCGGCCCCGATGGCGCTGACGATCGCGATAAGCGGCGTGAGGGCGGTGATCCCGACGAGGTAACTGGCCAGGAACAGCGCCGGAAGCGTCACGACGTCGCCCATCGCGGAGATGAGGGGCGCGCTGACATTGTCCAGGTCCCAGCCTCGCCGTGTGGAACTCGCTGCGAGCCCAAGTGTCACGACGAGCACGACGATGGAAGCGAGCTGCGCTCCGACGACGGAGACCACGATGAGATCGGTGACACCGATGATGTCGGAGAGCCCGAACACCGGCGCCAGCACCTTGGCCATCACGCCGAGCGCCACCGCCGTCACGAGTGTCAGCACGGCTGCGGCAATCACGTTCTGACCGACGATCGTGTCGCTCCGAGCCGTCGCGCGGAACGTCCCTGCGTGAATGGTCGTGGCGAGACGGCTGCCGAGCGCGCCGAAGATGTCGCCCCGCATGCCGATCGCAGCAGGAACCAGCACGAGCAGGCCCGGCAGGCGCTCGAGCGTCCCGGTGACCGCGGCCAGCAGCACACCTGCCGCTGTGGCGGTCAAGCTGCTGACCGCGAGCGCCGTGAGGCTCTGGCGGGCGCCGGTGATGTCGGGGCCGAGCAAGCCGCGCAAGAAGCCGAACGGGTGCAGCCTGGCCACCGGACGGAGTAATGCGCGGCCAGCAGGCCGCCCGCGGGCGGCCCCTGCGAGGGCGCGCCAAGTCTGCGTGCCGGTGCGCCTCAGGGCGCGGCGCGGCGCAGCTTCGCCCTCTGCCATAGGCAAAGAGTGGCAGCCCTGCTCGTGGTCGCGCGCGTTGGTGCGCCCGCTATGGCATCTGCGTCTCGCAGCTCAAACCCTCTAGGAGGGGGGTTCGAGCAGAAAGGTGAACAATGCGGCGAGTTCCGGCGGGCCGCCGGGAATGTTGCCGGCGAACCGCAGGACCACCTCGTTGTTTGCATCGACGGCAACGAGGTACGGCACCGACTGAAGACCGAATGCATCGACGACTGACAGCGCCGGCGTGTCGGCAACGACGGGATGCTGCCAGCCTTTGTCTCGCAGCCACTTCTCCGGCGGATGGTTGCCGCGGGTGGGATCTTCGAGCACCGAGACGGCGTAGAAGTCGACGCCGGCGGGCAGCTCATTGGATTCCAGCCACTTGGTGAGATCGTCCACCTCGGCTTGGCAGTGCGGGCACCAGTGGGCATAGAAGGCCACGACCATCGGCCGTCCTTGACTCTCGATGCGCACAGATTCGCCGGTGAGCAGGTCTGGGCCGACCACCACCGGCGGCGTTCGCCCGACGGCGGGGTCGTCTTCCAGTTGCTCGAACTGCGGCAGCGCCGTGCCGAACACCTCCGTCTGGCCAGGCGGCGCGTCTGAAGCGGACGTGGCCTCCGCCGAAGTAGCCGGCGCATCAACTGGCGCGGTGACCACGGGCGCGTCAGCGGATTCGGTGCCGGCTGGCGCAGTGGTGGTCGGTGTTGTCACATCGCCGCCACAAGCGGCGACGAGAACCGATGCACACAGGACAATGGCCGCTCGCCGCACAACGGCCAAGGCTAGACACCGCGCGGGATTTCGGTTTCTCAGGCTTGGCGGCAAGGCTGACTGGGCTCATCTGCCAAGAGTGCTGCGGCTGGAGGATCCACGACGACGGTGACGTCGGGATGCAGTTGCAGCGCCGAGGCAGGCACTGATCTGGTGACCGGTCCCTCGAGAGCCCGGGCGACCGGGCGGGCTTTTGGTTGTCCGCATGCGACCAGGAGCAGCTTGCGGGCCAGGAGGATCGTGGCGATTCCCTGTGTGATTGCCGCTCTTGGCGGGCAGGTGCCGTCGGGGAAGGCGCGGGCGTTGTCGCTGCGGGTCTGCTCGTTGAGCTGGACCACGCGCGTGCTGCTGGCGAGAGACGAACCTGGTTCGTTGAAGGCGATGTGACCGTTGGTTCCGATGCCGAGCAGTTGGAGCCCGATGCGGGCGGCGCGTACACGTCGTTCGTAGTCGGCGCACTCGGCGTACAGGTCCGGGTTGTGCGGGTTGGGCCCGTGCATGGCGCCCGGCGAGAGATCGGTGGGCTGGACAAGCAGCCGGTTGACGGTGCTGGCAAATGAGCAGGGATCGTCGGGTTTGAGGCCGACGTACTCGTCGAGCAGATACACCTCGGTATGAGCCAAGCTCAGTGCCCCCCGCTGACAGCGTCCGGCGATCTCGGCGAGAGGTCCTTCCATGGTTTCGCCGGTGGCGATGCCCAGCGCTGTCGCTACGGCGCTGTTGACGAATCGTTCGACGATGTCCGCCGCGTGCTGCGCCGCCGCAGCCCGGTCGGGGGCCACGACGATTCTCATCGCCGATCCGATGGCCTACCCGATAGGCCAGACCGTTCGACGGCGGCTGCGGCACCGACGATTCCGGCATGCATGCCGAGGTGCGCAATGTCCACCGGCTTGGACAACTTCAGCCGAGACGAATACTTCTCGAAGCTCTCGCTGAGCCCGCCTCCGAGAACCCACCGACCCGGGTTGAGCATTGCTTCGAGCTGATCGAAGTACGGCTGGGCGCGTTCGGCCCACCCCGCAGGCGTGAGCTCGTCGTCGGAGATGGCACGTCCCGACGCGACATCTTCGAACCGGACGGCGTCAACCGCGAGTCCGCCCAGTTCGGAGTTGGCGATGAGGTTGCCGTCGTGGAGCAGGGCGCTTCCGATGCCGGTGCCGAACGTGAGCACGACGGTGAGACCGTTGTCGGGTCTGTCGGGTTGTCCGTAGGTGAGTTCGGCGAGTCCGGCGGCGTCTGCATCATTGATGAGCACGATTTCCGCGTCGCCTGGCGTCCGGAGCCGATCCAGTGCGCCCTCACGCTCCCACGCACTGGAGAGGTTCGGTGCGTGGCGCAGACACGATCCGACGATCACGCCCGGCAATGCGACTCCGACTGGCTCTGTCCAGTGCTCTGCCGCAGCCATCTGCCGGACGAGTGCCGATACTTGTTCTGGTGTCGCCGTGCCCGGTGTCTGCGCGCTGTGGATCGGCCCCGCGAGCTGGCCGGTGTGCAGGTCGACGATGGCTCCCTTGATGCTGGTGCCGCCGACGTCAATGCCGAGTTGCGCGGCCAGGCCGTCGCGATCGGCGGGTGGCGAGTCGTTGAGAGGGTCGGCGGCGGCGATGGTGCTCATCGGAAGACCTGCTGGGTCTTGGCGCCGGTGATGTAGGCGACGAGGTCGTCCTTGGTGACGTCGGCGACGGCGACCTCGGCGGTCTTGCGCCCTTGGCGCAGCACGACCGCCCGGTCGCAGACGTCGCTGACCCGATCCATGTTGTGGGTGATGAGCAGCACCGCCGCTCCGCCGTCGCGCAGGTTCCGTATCAGGTCGAGCACTCGGGCCGCCTGTTCCACCCCAAGGGCTGCTGCGGGCTCGTCGAGCATGACGATCTGGCGGCCCCAGGCGGTGGCTCGTCCGATGGCGACAGCTTGGCGTTGGCCGCCTGACAGCGCGCCCATGGAATGTCGCAGCGACGGAATGCGAATGCCGAGCCGTTCGAGTATGTGCTCGGTCTCGCTTCGCATGCGCTTCTTGTCGAGCACGCCGAGCCACGCGCCGATTGGCCCCCCACGGGTGTGCTCGCGGTTGAGGAAGAGGTTCTCTGCGACGTCGAGCGTGTCGATGACGGCCAGCGTCTGATGGACGGTTTCGATGCCCAGCGCTCGGGCTGCGTCGGGGGTGGTGATCGACGTCTCGGCGCCGTCGACCCTCATCATTCCCGCATCGGGCGCGTACACCCCGGCGACGCATTTCACGAGCGTCGACTTGCCCGCGCCGTTATCGCCCAGCAGGGCTGTGACCTCGCCGTAGCGGAGCACGAGATCTACGTGGTCCAGGGCCTGCACCGCCCGGAAGGATTTGCACAGGCCCTCCACCTCGAGGGCGGCGACCGTTGCTCCGGCGTTCATGCCGGCTCCTCGAACTGGACCGGGTCGCCGAAGCCATTCCAGACGCCGACGACGCGAGGCCTGCGGTGGGCAACACCGGCGACGCAGGCGACGAACGCACGGGTGACGAAGGCCTGCACCCGAAAACCGAATATGACCGTCGAGCCTTCCTTGAAGGTGCGCTCGCCCGCGGGGACCAGCTTGGCGTAGTAGTCGATCGCAGCCGGGCTGGGCATCTCGACCGGCACGGGCGGCGTCGCGATCTCCGAAGGATCGTCGGCCACGACAGCGCGCACCTGGTAGTCGCCGAACACCGGGTCGATGTACAGGCCGCCGCCGAAGCACAGCGGAACTCCGTGGTGCAGGTGGGCGATCTCGCTGAGGTAGAGCACTGCAGGCAGCTCGGGGAGTTCGCGCACCGCATGCAGCGGTGTGGTGCCGCTGAGGCCGTGGCCAGGTTCCACCTGGGTCGCACCGGCCTCGGCCAGCAACCGCAGCACCTCGGTTGAGGTGGTGCCGGGGGCGTTGAGCTGCAGCTGGCTTGGGGCCCCATGACGGCGATGGGCGACGGCGGCGGCCCGAGCAAGGGTGCTCATGTTCGGGGTGATGCGAGCGCTCTGAGACGACCCGTCGTACAGCAGTGCAGGGAAGGTGGTGAGCCCGGCGAAGGTCGCGCCGTCAAGCGAGGCGATGTGGTCGATCATGGCCGGCAGGTCGCTCAGCGGAATCCCTCCCTCGTGACCTGCGTAGAACTCGTCGCCATCGTCGAAGACGCGCACCAGCAGCGGCTGCGAGCGGCCACGGCTGCGAGCGGCCGCGGCAGCTTCGTCCGCCTTGTTGCGCGAGAACACCGTCCAGTAGTCGGGCGCCAAGCCGGCCGCCTCGGGAGCCTCCCCGCGAGGCACCTGCACGAGGTGGCCGAGATGACCGAGGCTGTGGCCGCGGCGCACAATCGGGCGCGCACACGCCATGTCCACCGCGACGAACCCGTCGGCGCCTCCTGCCGCGATCGCGTCGAGTGCTGCGGGTGCGCGACCGATCTGTTTGGTCATCGCGTACACGGTGAGGTCCAGATCTCGGGCATGGCTGCACAGACCGGCTGTGTTGGCTTCGATCGCGTCGAGGTCGAGCACGTAGCTGTTGGCAGGGATCACGCCGGCTTGGTGCAGATCGACGGCAGCGCGCACGAATCCGGGGTTGCGCTGCAGGAGCGTGCGCAGGAACACCTCAGGCCTCCTTGTGCTCTCGCATGCTCAGCGCAACGGCGAGGATGATGATCACCCCACGGGCGATGAGCTGATCAGCGACGCGCAAACCCATCAGGATCAGGCCGTTGTTGAGCATCGCCATGACGATCGATCCAGTGATGGCGCCTGCGACCGAGGCGCGCCCGCCGAAGAGGTTGGTACCCCCGATGACCACCGCGGCGATCACCGTCAGCAGCAGGTTCTCGCCGAGGTCATGGCGGCCGATAGCGAGCCGGCCGGCCAGCAGCATCCCCGCAAGCGAGGCAGCCGAGGCGCTGGCGACGAGCGCGGTGATACGGACCCGATCCGTCTTGATCCCCAACGCCCCAGCAGCGGAACGATCTGCGCCGACGGCGAGCACATGTCGGCCCCAGCGCAAGTGGTGCAGCACCAGATGGCCGACGGCACCGACGATGACGGTCCAGATCAGCAGCGACGAGATCGGTCCCAGCGATCCGGCGCCGAACACGTTCAGGTAGGTGTCGTTGCGGATCGGCAGCGACTGCAGGTTGTTGAGGTTGCGGGCGATGCCGCTGACAATGCCGAGCGTCCCCAGCGTGACCAGAAACGACGGGATGCGGACCTTGACGGCGATCAGCCCGTTGACGGCCCCGATCCCGACGCCGATCGCCAACGTGATCGCGACACCGGCAGCGAACCCGAAGCTGCCGACAGCGTCAGCCACCACCAGCGACGACAGCGCCGCAACCGAGCCGATGGACAGATCGATCTCGGCTGCGCCGAGCGCGAACGCCATTCCGACCGCCATCACAGCGATCGGCGCCGCCTGACGGCCGATGTTCAACAGGTTCGAGACGGTGACAAACCCGTCGTCACGCAGCACGACAGCGAACAGGACGAAGATGAGGCCCGCGGCGGCATAGACCACATACTGGCGAGGCGCGGCGAACTGCCTGCGCTGGGCGAACCGTCTGATCGAAGATTCAGTCAACTGACCGACCGCAACTCACTCATGTAGACGACGATGGAATTCTCGTGCCCCGCCGACGAGTCTCGCCGACGGGGCACGAGCCACGGGGAGGGATTCCTCGTCAGCGGTCCAGCGCGTCGAGCACTTCTTGGGGGGGATCGGCCGCGAGCGATTGCTGGTAGCCCTCCACGATGTTGTCGGCGGTGACACCGATCGCAGGCACCACGACGAACGCCGGTGCCGATTTGCCCAACAGCCCGTAGGCCCCTTCCAGCGCCATCGTGCGACCGAGGTTGTATGCCTCGTCGGCTGCGATTCCCACGACGTTGCCGCCCTCGACGAGATCGAGGGACACGTTGGTGTCGAGGTCCATCGTCACCAGCGCTACATCGGAGGCGCCCGCAGCACGCAGGGCGGCCAGCACCCCGTCGGCTGGGCCGGCCGACCACGGGGCGTAGATGCCATCCAGATCAGGGTGGCGGGTCAGCATCGCCGTGGCGATCTCCTCAGCGGCGGCCGGGTCGGCGAGCCCCTGCTCCGCGACGATCGTGATGCCGGGATAGTTGATCTCGATCCAGGACTTGAACGCCTGATCCCGTTGGTTGGTGACGTAGTACGCAGCATCGTGGAAGATGTAGCCCACCTCGCCTTCGCCGCCGAGGGCTTCAGCAAGCAGGTCTGCCGCGGTGATGCCCATGGCGGCCAAGTCATCAGTCACGATGCCCACGTAGTCCTCGCCGTGCACGTAACCCTGCGGGATGTTGGACAGGAACACGAGCTGCACCCCCGCCTCCACCGCCGGGCGGAACGCCTCCGCACCCGCATCGGGGCCGATGGCGAGGCTGATGATGACGTCCGGCTGCTGGGCCATGACCGTTTCGACGTCATTGGCCTGCTGGGCTGCGTCGAAGTTCGCGTTCGTCTCGGCGACCACCTCGATTCCCAGTTCTGCAAATGCGTCGCGGGCGCCCTGGCTCACCGCGTCGGTGAACGCGCCGGCCGTGTGCCACAGCAGCGCCGCTGTGTAGCCCCCCTGCTGCACCTCGGCGATCTCGTCGTCGCTCAGCGTGATCTGGCCCGACGCGATGGCTTCTTCGCCGCCGGGGCCTTGTGTCTTCGGCGGCTCGGGTGCCGGCTCGGGTTCGGGCTCAGGTTCCGGTTCGGGTTCCGTCGCTGCTGGCGCGGCGGCGGTCGCCGGAGTTGCACCGTCGCCGTCACCGCCGTCATCGCCGCACGACGCGGCGAACAGTGTGAATGCCGCGATCAGCGACACCCACAACAGCAGCCGGGGTGTCCGTGTGTTGTTGATCATGTCCCCTCCCAGGGTTCCGTTTATGGATCAGTGGTCTCGCACCACGCAGCGATGAAGTGCGCGAGGGTGCGGGTCGCCGTCACGAGCTCGTCGATGCCGAGCCGCTCGAATGGCGTATGGCAATTCGAGATGTCGCCCGGAGCGAAATAGACGCTGGGAATCCCCAGGTCTGCCAGGAACGACTTCTCTGACCAGTAGGGAGCGCCGTCGACACGTGCAGGTTCGCCGGTCACGGCCTCGATCGAGTCAGCCAGCGCCCGCACTCCGGGATGGCCGGCGCCGATCTCGTCGGGCGTGCCGCCCACCGGGTGGTCGCGAGCGGCGTTGAACTCGACGGCGCAGTCGACACCGTGGGCCTCCGCTGCGTCCACAGCGATCGAGCGGATCTGCTCTGCCGCATCGTCGAGGCTCTCGCCCGGCAGGAGCTTGCGAATCAGCGACAGGTCGAACCGGCCCGGCACGGCGATGTTGCCGCCAGCAGAGACCGACGTGACCAGCAGGAACGCCTCACCCAGCAATTCGTGAGACGGCACAGACTTCCGCAGCCCCTCAGAGCATTCCCACAGCCGCGCCAGCAGCGAATGACCTGCCCGCAACGCATCGACGCCCAGCTCGGGCCGGCCGAAATAGGCCGACACTCCGGTGAGTGTGATGTCGGCGATCAAGAAACCCATCTGCGCCGTGTAGATCGCGGAAGTTGTGGGCTCGGTGTAAATCGCAAAGTCCGCGCTCGGGACCGGGCCGCTGCGTCCCTGCACAGCCGCACGTATGCCGGCCGACACACCGCTGCCGGGCTGGCCCGACTCCTCGTCGCACACGAACAGCGCCGACACATTGCCGGCGGGCCGAAGCCCGGCACGCCGGACCGCGCTGACCGCTTCGACGATGGCGCAGATCCCTGCCTTCTGGTCTGCCACGCCGCGGCCCCAGATCTCGCCGTCGATCACATGAGCGCCGAATGGATCCGCGCGCTCGGTGCCCTTCCAGTGTTGGGACCAATCCTGCGTGGCCACCGTGTCCAGGTGGCCGGCAAGCAGCAGGGACCGGCCTTCCGAACCCCCCACCGAGCCCCACACGTTGGGCCTGCCGGGCTCGAACGCAGCCGAACCGGTGTCGTCGAAAGCGCCGGCGGCGTTCATGGCGTCAAGCACCCACTCGGCGAAGGGCCCTTCGTTGGGCGTCACGCTGGGAATGGCGGTGGCTTCCCGCACCAACCGAACGACCTCGTCGCCGTCGACGGTCGCCGCGGCGCGTTCTGGCGCGGTCGCGGGGGCGGGGGCGGGTGGGGCGCGGTCGGGCGCCGGGCTCACTGCTGCTCCCCGAGGAATTCCGTAATCAGCGATTCGCGCACGTGCCGCAGGGACATGGACGCCGCGCCGATGAGCGTTGCCCGATCTCCAAGACTGGAAGCGATCAATTCCGGAGCCGTCGTGACGAGGCTCGACAGGCCATCCCGCACGGCGTCGATGAAGACGAGATCAGCGCCGACCGGTCCGCCGAACACGATGCGAGTCGGATCCGCGATGAGGCACAGATGCGATACCGCGAACGCCATCGCGCCCGCGACCTCGCTCAGCACCATGGTGGCCGCTGTGTCGCCACGTCCCGCTGCGGCGAGAATCTCTGCGATGTCGGCGCCTGGATCGAGCGTCGAGGGGCGACCATCCTCGATGGCCCTTCCCAGGCGCTTGCGGATCGACGGGGCCGACGCCACGTCTTCGAGCGTGACGGGGGTCGCATCGCGCTGCGGAACGGCCACTGCCAGCGAGCCCAGCTCGCCCGCCGAGCCTGTGCCGCCGCGATACAGCTCTCCCCCGACCACCAAGCCCAAACCGATGCCGGTACCAGCGAACACCGCAGCGAAGTCTCCGCCTGCTTCCTCATCGCTCAAGCGAGCAAGCTCGCCCAAGGCGGCCAAGTTGACGTCGTTCTCCACGAACGCGGGGACACCGAAGCGCTCGCTCAGGTAGGCGCCGACCTCGAGACCGTCGAAGCCGGGCAGGTTGAGAGCCTGCTCAACCTGGTCCTGCTCGGGCCGGTAGATCCCCGGCACGCCGACGCACACCGCATGGCAGGGCCGTCCGGATTCCGCGAGCATCGACGACGCCGCCGTCACGAGCCGCTCCAACGCCGTATGCGCATCGGGACCAGTTTCGAGCTCTACCTCTGTGACCACGTTGCCCAGCAGGTCTGCCAGGCCGATGAGCATCCGCGTCGCTCCCATATCGGCCACGACGCAGTGACGGGCCGACGGAACGAGCTCGTAGAGCGATGCGGGTCGACCAATCGAACCCGACCGGGCACTCGCCTCGGCCATCCGAACCAGGCCGACCGACTCCATGTCGGCCATCAGCGCCGACACCGTCGGCTTCGACAGCCCGGTGGCGCGAGCGATATCCGCACGCGACATCCGACCCGGATGCGCAGCGAAGAGCGCGTCGGCGATTCGCTGCCCGCTGAGCAGTCTCAGCACGGCGGTACCCGATGCCTCTGCCATATTGTTAGTAACACTACCTTACAAATAGTGCATGTCAAGACACCGGCCGCCCCGCGGACGCAGTTCCATCTGCGAGCACTCAGGGATTGTCGGGCGGGCAGTGGCAGACTTGGCCTGTGGAGACCCGCCAGCTCGAATCGACACCCGGCTTTGTCATCTATGACCTGCCCGGCGCCCAGCACTACGTCGGGGAGACCCGACTCGGCAGCCGCCTCATCCCCGGCAATGCGACGATGCTCGTGCGACACCTCACCTATGTGTTCGCCACCCTCGAGCAGCAGCGCAGCGGCGCGAGCATCGGCCTGAAGTCCGACCCGTCCGAGGCTGCCACCGCTGTTGAGGCGCTGGCATCGGAGCTCGTCGACGACTTCGCCACCGGCAGGCTCTCCACCAGCCCCGGCCTGCGACTCGACGCTGACGTGCTGGCGCCGGTGCTGACCCACGATCAGCGCAACCTCATCGGCAACGACGACCGCGACGGAATCTCGTTCAACCACGAGCTCATCGGCGTCGGCGCTACCGCAGCGGCTTCCAGCCTCGTCGGCGGCCTCGATGGCAAGCGCATCGCCGTCGAGGGATTCGGCCCTGCGGGCATGGGCATCGCACGCGAGGCAGCGGCGGCCGGCGCCGCCGTCGTCCGCGTCGCGACCGCGAAGGGCTGCACTGGCGACCGGATTGACGGCGGCATGCTGGACCCCGTGGCGCTCACCGAAGCGTGGCTCGCTGACGGCGACATGTGCGTGGCCACGCTGTCAGGCGACGGCGAACCGGCGAAACCGTGGACGGTCTGGAGAGACGACGTCGACGTGCTGTTCTGCGGCTCGAAGCCCGGCGCCATGTCTGGTGACGGCGCTTCGATGGCCGGTGCCACACCGGTCGTGGCGTTCTCGCCGGCCGCAGTGTCGTCCAAGGCACTGGCCGTGCTGCGCGCTGCGGGCACCGCAGTCGCGGCTGACTTCGTGACCGCCGTCGGTCCGGCATTGGGCTGGTGGGCCGATCCGGTGCTCACTCACGACGACCTGCGTTCGGCGACATCGGACACCGTGAACGCTGTCATGTCCGAGACCGCCGGCCACCCCGACGGCCCGTTCATGGCGGCGTGCTACCGAGCCGAGGCCTTCCTGCGCACATGGCAAGACGAATTGCCCTTCGGCCGCCCGCTGGGCTGAACACGACTCGCGCCTGTCGCATCGAAATCGACGATTGACATACGCCGCTGTGCGCGGTACTCGTCGCGACGGCTGGCAGCCCCCCTCGTGGCTTCCGTGGAGATCGCCGAATGACCTCTCATCGCCCGCCACGCGTCCGCGGAAGCTGTCGAGCCGCGTGTGCCGCTGCTGCGGCTGCGCTCGCGGCCCCGCTGCTGGTGCTCGTGCCCCTGAGCGGTACCGCTGCGGCCGCCGTCACCAAGCCGATCGTCACCGTCACCGCCGAGCACGACTGGATCTACGAGGGCAGCGTCGCCCACTTCACGATCCGCGCCGACCCAGCGCCGTCTGCGGACCTCACGCTGCGCTACTCGATCAGCGAGAATCACGACACCCACACCGGCGACCCCACGAACGGGACGACCACGGCGATCACCATCTCGGCCAACCAGCCCACAGCACGGGTCAGCCTGCAAACGAGGGCTGAGATCAACTTCCAGTATCGCGACAGCAACGGCAACATCCGCTATTGCCCCAATGGCAACAACGGAAGGCCCGGTCCGAGCGAGAATCCGGAGAGCGACGGGAGCGATCTGTGTTCGAGCACCAGGGGGCGCTTGGCGTCAAGTCCGGGAACGATCGGGCTGTCCCTGGTACCGAACGCTGCCAAGTACACCCTCGGCAGCGGTTCCAGCGGCTCAACCGACGTCTACGACAAGACGGTCGACAGGGGTCGTCTGTCCGTCAGCGAATCAAGCGGAAGCACGTCGGTGAGCGAGAACGGCGGCACGGACACCTACACCATCGCGCTCACGCGGCGACCGTCCGCCGACGTGACCGTCACCGTCACGTCGGGAACTCCCTCAGCCGCCAAAGTTCAACTGGCCGGCGGCGCCGCCTTGCCGAATGTGTCGCTGACGTTCACTCCGTCGGACTGGTCGACGGCCCGCAGCGTCACGGTCTCCGGCCAGAACGACTACATCGACAACCCGGGCAACCGCCGAACCGCAAGCATCTCGCACACGCTCACTTCCGCCGACTCGAGCTACCACGGCCAAAGTGGCGGAAGCGTCAGCGTGACTGTTCACGACGACGACACCGCAGGAGTCACCGTCACCGAATCGGACGGATCGACGACGGTCAGCGAGGACGGCACCACCTTGACCGATTCGTACTCCGTCGTGCTGGACACCGAGCCCACGACCGACGTCGCAGTCACGGCCTCGGCCGCGCCCGGCGCGCAGGTCAGCACGAACGGCGGCGCCTCTGCCCCGAACGTGACGCTCACCTTCACACCGATGAACTGGTCAGTGGCGCAGACCGTTGCCGTCAAAGGCGTCGACGACAGCATCGTCAACCCCGGCAACCAGCGCATCGCCGCCATCACCCACGCCGTCGCCTCCGCCGACACAGCCGGCGGATATCCCACCAGCCTGAGCATCGGCGCAGTCTCGGTGACAGTCGTCGACGACGACACTGCTCAGCCGCCGCCGACGCCTTCGGTGAGCCTGTCGGCGCCATTGTCGGTGACCGAAGGCAGTTCGGTGTCGGTGACTGCCACGCTGAGCTCGAGGCTGAGCCAGTCGGTGACCATCCCCATCGGGGCGGCGTCGACTTCCACAGCACAAGCTGCCGACTACAGCCTGGGCGCCAGCATCGTCATCTCCGCAGGCCAGCTGGACGGGACCGCGACGCTCACCGCGACCGACGACAGCCACGATGAGGTGATCGAGACCGTCATCGTCGAACTCGGCGTCCTGCCCGCTGAGGTGACTGCCGGCTCGCCGTCACGCGTCACCGTGAGCCTTGCGGACAATGACGTGCCATCGGCACAGTTCGGGGCCGCATCGTCAAGCGCGGACGAAGACGGCGGCACCCACGACATCACCGTCAGCCTGTCGCCTGCGCCCGCATCGGCCATCACGCTGGGCTACAGCCTCTCGGGCACAGCGACCCTCGGCACCGACTACTCCATCATCGGCGCAAGCGGGTCCTCCGGCACTGTCAGCGTGAACCCCGGCGCGACCAGCGTCGCCATTCGCGTCACCCTCATAGACGACAGCGTCATGGACTCCGGCGAGACCGTCGTCGTGCAACTCGCGGGCGGCACCGGCTACACCGTCGGCTCACAGAACCGGCACACGCTCACTATCCACAACGACGACCCGCCGCAGCAGCCGAAGCTGACGGGTGACACGACGCCGACCCTCGACCCCACGCCGACCGTAGACCCCAGCCCAGGCCGCAGCAGCATCGGTTCGAGCACGGGAGGCGCCCCGGTGCAGGCCGCGCAAGCCCAAGTGCGGATTCGCCTCGGCGCGGCCGACCCTGCGGTCATCTCGCCGGGCGAGTCGACGGAGATGACGGTGCAGCTGGCGCGGCGGGTGGAGAACTTCGTGCGTGTGTTCATCGAGACCGACGGCACGGCCGACCTGTCCGTCGACTACATCGTGGAAGCCGACACTGGCGACGGCTGGGAATCGCTCGGCGAGAACCGACGCCGGATGGTGTTCGACCTGCCCGCGAACGACACCGACGCCAAGGTCCGGGTGACCTCGACTCGCACCAGCACCGCTGACGCCGCCAAGACCCTCCGGGTCACTATCGGCGAGCGCACGTTCGCTGCCGGGTCGGTGGCAACCATCGAACCTGTGGGAAGCACCGAAATCGCATTGGTCGCCAATCGCGGCAACACGCGCAGCGAGGACGACGACACGGTTGGCGACGAAGCCGACCCCGACCCCGACGGCGACGGCGACAAGGACAGCAACAGCCCCGACGACAGCGACACGGACAACGTCGACGACCCCAACAGCGACAGCCCCGGCGGCATGGATGGGACCGACGGCGGCGACAGCGACGACCAACCGGACGCCGACCCCCACAGCAGCGCCGATGCGACTCGCGGCGACACCGCACCGGTGGACCCAGATGGGCAGCCGCCATCGGTCGGTTCGGCCGGGCAGACCGACAACGGGTTCTGCGTGAGCTACACGGTGAAGGCGGGCGACTCGCTGAGCGGCATGGCGCTCGCGTTCTACCGCGACGCCACAGCATGGCAGCGCATCTACGAGGCCAATCGGGGGCTTCGCCAGGCCGACGGCGCCATCTTCGACAGCTCGGACATGATCCGGGCCGGCTGGACGCTGTGTGTCCCCACGCCGATCGCGGCACCCAGCGCTGCCGACGCCGCCGATGCCGCGTACGTCACCTACTGCGTGACGATCGGCGACACGCTCGCCGGAATCGCACGGCGCTTCTACGGCGACTCGGATCTCTACAACCGGATCGTGCTCGCCAATCGAGGGCTGCGCCAAGCCGACGGCAGCGTGTTCGCCCACGGCGACATGATCCGCCCCGGCTGGCTGCTGCGGATTCCTCTCGGCGGTGCATGAGGGCTGAGCCGGCGGACCCCGCCGTGGCACCTGTCCGCGGCCACGACGCGTCGTCGTTCGCCAAACAGCTGCGAAGGGTCGCCTAACGGGCCGGTGTGTGCCAGGCGTCGAGTGCCGCCCCGAGGCGCCGTGCGCCGTCGAGGGGATCCATGCCTGCGGTTAGCACGCCGACGCTGACTGCCCGCAGTTCGTCCTCGAGCCTCGGCTCGCCTCGGGAGAGCATGTGAGACGAGATGCGGATGGTCGATTCGCAGTCGTCGCGCCATGACGCGAACTCCTGCGCGAGCAAATCTGGCGAAGCCACCGGCGAGTCCTGAAGACTGAAGAACCCCGGCAGCGCGTTCACCAGCACTCGGGCGAACTCGCTCGACGCCACCCACGCCAAGAACGTCCGTGCAGCCTCCGGGGCGCCCGATGCCGCATTCAGTCCCAAGCCGATGTCGGTATGGTCGCTGATGTAGCAGGTGTCCTGGCCGGCGCGAGGAGGCGGGGGGAACGCACCGAGCTCGAAATCGGACTCGGCAGTGAAGCCCGCTATCTCCCACGAACCCGCCGGATACACCGCTGCGCCGCCCCGAGTGAACAGATTCTGAGCATCGGCGTAGGTCAGTGCGGATGCACCGTCGGGCAGATATTCCGACCATCGCTGCAGCGTCGTCAAGGTGTCGACGTAGGCCTGATCGGTCAGCTTGGCGGTGCCGCCGATGAGCGCTCGCCGGCCCTGCTCGCCCTTCCAGTAGTTGGGGCCGATGTTCTCAAAGCCCATGGTCGCCGCTTCCCACCGATCGGCGGTGCCCATCAGCAGGGGAACGTAGCTTCCGTCGTCGGAGATGGCCTCCAGCAACTCGAAGAACTCCTCCTCAGTGCGGGGTTCGACAAGCCCGAGTTCGTCGAACGCTGTCTTGTTGTAGATGAAGCCGTGGATCACCGACGCCACCGGAACGCAGAACGGTGTGCTTGTGTCGTCGGTGGACCAGGCGATCTTGGCGACCGGGCTGAAGTTCTCCATGCCCGGCAAGTCGATCAGCGATGCCAGATCGCCGCGCTCGAACAGTGCCAGCGAGGTGTCGAACGGGCGACAGGCAATCACGTCGCCTGCGGTGCCTGCGGCGAGCCGAGCGTCGAGCGCTGCGTCGTACCCGATGGGGGCGGTCGGCGTGAACGCCACATCGATGTGAGGGAACTGCGCTTCGAATGCCGGGATGATCTGCTCATCCCAGATTGCAGCGTCATCTGATCGCCAACTCTCGATGGTGATCATCACCGCGCCCGCTGCGTCGGATTGCTCGGCGGCCTTGTCTGTGATCTCGGTCTCTGCGATCTCGGCCTCGCCGGCCGCTGCCGCGCTCGTCGACCCGTCATCGGTCTCGTTGCTGGTGCCGCCATCGCCGCCGCACGCTGCGACCACGATGCCAAGTGCCATCACAATGGCAAAGCGCCTCACTGGGTATGGCTTCATGTCGGGGCATCTGTTTATCCCGTGTCCGGCTCATCGGCGTGGACTGAACGCCGCCGGCCGCAAAGCTCTCGCGTCAATACTGCCCGCCGTCGAGGATCGCACCCGCGCGCCGTCGCCGGTGTCGGCGCTGACCCCGGATGTCCGGCCTCAGGTCGCTGTCACCGGAAGTCGCGGCTCGCTACCGACGCGGCCACATCGAGCGCTTCGATTCTCTCGGCGATCACGTTCGCCACCCCTTCATGGCGCTCCAATCGCCCTGACACTCCCTCAAGGAACGGAGCAGGTGTGTCGAGGTCACCCGTACCAAGTTGATAGCCAGGGGGCATCAGCCGGGAGTGAGGGCGTCGGTCACGACTGAAGCGGGGATTTCGCCGCCGCCGGCTTGCTCGGTGCCATCGGTGCGGATCAGCAGCCAGCGAGGCTGGTAGCTCACGCCGTACCTCGTCCACAGATCGCCCTGCTCATCGGGCAGGTGCGGCATGTTGCCGACCCCGTAGGTGCTCACGAAACCGTTCATTGCGGACTGGGAGTCACGCCCGGGGATGCCGATGAGCACCAGGTTGTCTCCGTGCTGTGTCTTCAGCGCTGCGACCGCAGGCGCTTCCCTCTGGCACGTCGGTCACCACGGCGCCCAGAACCACAGCAGCACATCCCTGCCGGCCAATGCGCCGACATCGAGGGTCGCTCCGTTCAGTTGGGGGACGGCCAGCGCCAGCACTCGAGGGCGATCTTCGGTCGGCTCGGCTTGCGTGGCGGTGCTTTCTTCTTCCTTGCTGGCTTCGTCGCTAGCCTCGTCGTCGTCGGACTCGTCTTTCTCTTGGTCGGCTTCCTCTACTTGGCCACTCTCGCCGTCGTCGTCGTCGCTGTCGTCATCGCCTGATTCGCCGTCGTCGTCGCCGTTGCCGTCATCGCCCGATTCGCCGTCGTCGTCGCTGTCGTCATCGCCCGATTCGTTGCCGTCGTCGCTGTCGTCATCGCCTGATTCGCCGTCGTCGTCGCCGTTGCCGTCGTCGCTGTCGTCATCGCCCGATTCGTGGCCGTCGTCGGCATCGTCGTCGCTGTCGTCGTCCCGGCTTTCGTCCTTGCCACCCGACTCGCCGTCGCTCTCGTCGCTCTCGTCGCCGTCGTCACCGTCATCGCGGGATTCACGGCCGTCGCCACCATCGCCGTCGCGGCCTTCATGACCACCGTCGGCATCGTCATCGTCGGGGTGACGATCGTCTCCATCGACATCGCCCAGCTCACGGTTGTCGACTGCATCGTCGCGGCTGTCGTCGTCACGATCGTCTTGCGAGCTACGAGCCGCATCATCGCTGGTCGTGACATCCGTCGTCGGCGTGATCGCGGCGGTGGTTGTCGCCGAATCCTGGACCAGCGTCTGCGGCGTCTCGTCGCTGTCACTGCTGCAACTGGCCACAAGAGCTGCACCGGCGAGACCGCAGGCGAAGAGCACCGTCGAACGCTGCAGGAATCGGGCCACGGTGGCGAGCGTAATCCGCCTCGGCATGGACTTCGATGCCGCAACTGGCCATTAGTTTCACGCCGTGCCGCGTCTGTTCGTCGCCGTGTGGCCACCCGATTCTGTCGTGGAGGATTTGGCGCAACTGCCACGACAAGCCGCACCAGGCGTCAGCTGGACGAAAGCGCACCGGCTGCACATCACACTGCGCTTCCTCGGCGAATGCGATCAGGACGAGGTCCTCGGCGCGCTGACGTCCAGCTCGTTCCCCAACGCTCGCGTGACGCTGGGCCCAACCCCGCAGCGACTCGGTCGAGGCGTGCTCATGCTGCCCGCCGAAGGAGTCGACGAACTGGCGGCTTCCGTCGGGGAAGCCACGCGCTTCATCGGCGATCCGCTCCCCGACCATCCCTTCGTCGGCCACATGACGGTGGCCCGATTCCGCAGGCGGCAGCCGTCGGCGGACTGGCCGCAGCTAAACGACACGTTCGACGTATCCCAGATCAGCTTGGTGGAGTCAACACCGTGGGGCGAGTACGCCGACGTCGCGACGTTCCCGCTCCGCTGAGTGCACGAGCGCAGAGGCCCTGCCTCCTCCGCAGCGGCCACAGCTGTCAGTCGGGATGTGACAGCCTGAGGTGGCCGCAGTCGCCGATCAGGCAGGCCTGCACACAGACAGCCCGCAAACAGCGAGACTGGCAACCGCCAAACGAACAACGGCAAGGGACACCAGGGGAGCCATGGGACTTCACCACGTCGCATACGCAACCAAGGACTTGGAGGCGACGCACCGCTTCTATGAGGAGTTGATGGGTTTCCCGCTGGTCCACGCCGAGCAGGACGAGCGCCGCTCCCCCGACGGCGGCCCGACGGGCTGGATCAAGCACGTCTTCTACGACATCGGCGACGGCGAGTGCATTGCGTTCTTCCAGATCGCGAACATGGGCGAGCAGCCCGACTTCAACACGGACCTCAGCGCCTCGGTGGGTCTGCCGGTGTGGGTCAACCACGTCGCGGTGCGGGCCACGCCCGAACAGCAGGACACCGTCCGCGCCCGCGTGACCGAGGCCGGGGTGAAGCCGCTCATGGAGATCGACCACGGCTGGTGTCACTCGCTCTATTTCGTCGACCCGAACGGCATCATGGTCGAGCTCTGCGCTGACACAAGCGGCTTCGAGCCCGACCCCGACGGGGCTCTGGCAGTTATGCGCGCACCAGTGCCCACCGACGCCTCGGCCTGACCGCCGAGCCTGACGACAGATGAGCATCACCCGAGAATTCGTCGCGCTGCCGAGCGCGAGCGCCCCGCGATCCGGCGTCGGCGGGCACCCCTGTCAGGGCGTGTACCACCGGCCCGAGGGCCATCAGCCCCGCACCGCACTGATCGCCACCCACTACAACATCGACTTCAGCGAGCACTACCTCGCCTCCTACATCGCCGAGCGCGGCATGGGCTTCCTCGGCTGGAATACCCGCTTTCGGGGTGCCGAGCCGTACTTCTTGGCCGACTTGGCGCTTGCGGACATCGATGTCGGGGTCCGATGGCTGCGCAGCCAGGGCGTCGACTGCGTTGTGCTGCTGGGCAACAGCGGCGGGGGCTCGCTCATGGCCACCTACCAGGCACAGGCCACAGCACCCAACCTGGTGCCCGAATACAGCCGGCGAAGTCTGAGCCCGGCGATCGATGATCTGGCAGGCGGCGACCTCTACGTCTCGATCGTGGCGCATACCGGGCGCGCCGAGGTGCTGACGAATTGGATGGACCCGTCGGTCACCGACGAGAACGATCCGCTCAGCGTCGACCCCGAACTCGACCCCTTCGCCGCGGATCGGCAGCCCCCGTTCGATGACGAGTTCATTGCCGCGTATCGGAGCGCTCAACGTGCGCGCAACGAGCGCATCACTGCCTGGTGCAAGGACGAGCTGGATCGGCTGGCGGCGACGGGACACCGCGAGCGCCTGTTCGTGGTGCCTCGGCTGTGGGCGGACCTGCGCATGCTCGACAGCTCGATCGACCCGAGCCGGCGAGAGGTCCCCGGTTGCTATCTCGGCGATCCACGACGGGCGAACTACGGGATCTTCGGCGTCGGAACGGTGAGCTCTTTGCGGACCTGGCTGTCAATGTGGAGCCTCAGCGACTCGCCGTGCAGCACCGAGCAGGCGCGGCACATCGACCTCCCCGCGATGGTCATCGACGCCGATGCCGACGCGGGCATCTTCTCCTCCGACACCGCCAAGATCGTTGACGCGTTACGCAGCCGACCCGGATCGCCCGATGTGCCGGCGCACACCATCGCCGGCGACCACTACCTAGCTGAACCCTCCGGCGCGAGGGCCGAGGCCGCTGATCTCATCACCGACTGGGTCCGCACCCATACCGCTTAGAGTCCCCGGCCATGCCCGACTTTCTCGACTCGGAGCACGCGGAGGTGCTGAGCACGGCTGAGCGCCTTGCCCAAGAACTTGTGGCACTCCTTGCTCGGGTGTTGCCGGAGGACCGTGAACCAGCTGTCCGGCAGGCATCCAAAGCGGCAGGCGTGTTCGGCATGACGCAGCCGAAGGCGTTCGGCGGCAGCGGAGCCGGCTCGCAGGCGCTGGCCATCGTGCGCGACACGCTCGGCAGCCGCAATGTCGGCCACCTGCCGGGAATCTTCGGTCCCTCACCGGGAGTACTCGCCAACGTCGAGGAACCGTTGCGTTCGCAGTTCTTGCTGCCGTACCTGGCCGGAGAGATGCGCAGCGGCTTCGGATTCACCGAACCCGGGGACGCGCCACGTCACACTTGGGCACGGTTCGACGGCGACGAGCTGGTGATCAATGGCCAGAAGTCGTATGTGACCGGCGGTGCCGATGCCGACTTCATCAACACGCTGGTCGAGGTCGACGGGATCGGCCCAGCGATGGTGCTCATCGAGGCCAGCCGACCAGGCGTGACGCTCGAGAGGCGATTCGGCACGCTCGACGGCAGCCACCACGCCGTCTTCACGTTCGCCGACGTTCGAGTACCGGCCACCCACCTCATCGGCGAGGCAGGGCGCGGTCTGCGAAGAGCGCTCAGCCAGATCAGCGCCACCCGGATGGCCATCGCAGCCGACTGCATCGGCCAGTGTCGCTTCGCCATCGATCTTGTGGAGCAGTCGCTCGTCGAGCGAGCAAACCTCCGGGCCGATGCCGACGGCCTGACACAGGTTGGGACCGACCTCGAGCGGGTGGCGCTCGGCGACATGCGGATCGCTGCCTATGCAGCTCGAAGCGCGCTCTACCGCACAGCACGCCTGCTCGACGCCGGCGAAAACGCTGTCAACGAGGTGATGGCCGCCAAGTCTCTGGCGACCGAGACGCTCAGCCGGATCTGCGACGACGCGATTCAACTCGTCGGCGGAACGGCGTTGGTCGAGGGACATCCGCTCGCCGGCATCCTGCGACGAGTGCGGGCGCTGCGGCTCGCGGAAGGACCCACCGAGGTACTCGCCACCAACGTGGCACGCGGCCGGCTCGACCTCGGCCTCGGCCGGATCTGACAACGCGAGGCCGTCGGCGTCAGTCCCACCCCAGCTCGTGCAGACGATCGTCGTCGATGCCGAAATGGTGCGCTATCTCGTGCACGACCGTCACCAGCACTTCTTCGACGACATCGTCGGGCGTCTCGCACATTTCCAGGATCGGCAGCCGGTAGATGATGATGCTGTCGGGCATCACCAGCCCGCCGTAGTCGTGGCGCTCGGTCAGCGGGATTCCCTCGTAGACGCCGAGCAGGTCCGGTTCGTCGCCCCTGTCCTCCACGAAGATGGCGACGTTGTCCATCAACGAGCGCAGCGCATCGGGAATCTCTTCGAGCGCCTGCTCCACCAATTCGGCGAACGGGGTCTCATCCATCTCGAGCACGCCCCCATCCTGCCCCCCAGATCGGTCCACCCAACCCGCAGGGCACCCCTCGAAGCCGGTGACAGGTCTCAGCGGTGCCCCAAGGCCAGCACTAGGTTTCAGGCATGCACGAGCTCGTCGTCACGGGGAACGATCCGGAGGCCGCCGCCGAGGTAGCAGCCAGCGTGGGCGGCGTGTGCTATGCGGCCGACCCCGACGACGGCCGCGAACTGCCGTTTCGCACGCTGGTGCGCGCCATGACCGACTCCGCCGACGCGCTCACCCGCGCCGCAACCGTCGGCACCTACCTGGCGTTCTCACGCATCATCCGCGAGCGCCCCCTGGGGGCCGACCCCGGCGAGGCGTCACCGGGCGTGACCGCGATCTTCCCGATGGTCCATCACCCCGACTTGACCCACGCGCAGGGCGACAGCCACTGGCGCGACACCCACGCCCCGCTTGCACTGAGGCACCACCCAGGCATGTGGGACTACACCCAGCTCAGCGTCGTCGCCACGCTCAACGGGCCGCCCTTCGACGGCTTCGCCATGGTCTCGTTCGCCTCGCTGGAGGACATGCGAGAACGGTTCTTCGGCGACGACCACGACCGAGAAGTCATCCGCGCCGACGTCGCGAAGTTCGCGGACATGCAGCGCTCGCCCCGCCGGGTGATTACCACCGAGACGATCCACCACCAGCGCCCCCCGGTTCCCGCCGTCACCTGGCCGCACGACTAAGTCGCTCGCATCCCCGCAAGCGAGACTCGAAGTCGAGCGCCATGAGCCAGCGAACGAGATCGTCGTGACCTCTGCGGCCCATACCGACGCGTTCAGTCGCGCACGGCGGATCGGCACCCTGCTGACGCTGGCAGCGGCAGCGGGAGTGTCGCAGTCATTCGGCCGCTTTACCTACTCGCTGCTCTTCGCCGACCTGCGAGACGGGTTCAGCTTGTCCAACACGGTCGCCGGCGCACTCGGCTCGCTGAATCTGCTGCTGTATGTCCTGGGCTCGCTGGTCGTAGCGCTGACCGTGGGCCGCACCGGCCTGAGCGGCGCTGTGCGCATCGGCGTCGCCGGGAATGTGGCCGGCCTGGCCCTGCTGGCATGGAGCCCGAACGTGGGTGTCGCGGCCTTCGCGCTGGCGCTGACGGGCTTCTGTGCGGCCGGCGTGTGGGTAGGAACCCCCGGGCTCGCCGCCGAGCTGCTGGGGCCCGAGCGCCGAGGCGCTGCGGCCGGCTGGATGACGGGCGGCGTCGGCAGCGGCATGGTCGCGGCAGCCGCCATCGACGGATTTCTGAACCGTCCCGACAGCGCTGAACCCGGGGAGGCCGCGCTCGCCGCAGCGGATCTCAGCCACGTGCGCAACGTGTACCGGATTGAGTTCATCATCGGCGCAGCGGTCTTGGTCGCCCTCGCCGTCGCTGTGCGCAGATGGTCACGCACACCGGGTCGCACGGGATTCGGCGGCGCCCGCGCGGCACTCGCCAAAGTCCCACAGGCCGGGCGGCTGATCACCGCCTACACGCTGCACGCCTTCGTGGTCACGACGGTGCTCACGTTCATCGTGGACCACCTCGAGAGCTACGCGGATCTCTTCGAAGCTCGGGACGCTGCAATTGCCTTCTCGTCGATCGGCATCGGCAGCATCGCCGGCGGTCCGATCTTCGGGCGCTCAGCCGACCGTCTCGGCAGGCGGCGCACCGTCACCATCGGGTTCGCGGTGTCGTTGGTCGCCGTCGTGTTCATGACGGCGTATCCCCTGCTCGCCGTGGGCGGGCAGGCACTGGCGTGGGGGTCGGCGTTCATCTTCGGCACGGCGTTCACCGGCATCATCGCCTCGATCGCAGCCCGGGTCAGCGACAACCTCTCGGGCGACGAATTCGGCTCCGCCTACGGGGTTGCCACAATCGTGTTCGGCCTCGGCTTGGCGGCAGGGCCGCAGCTCGGCGGCGCAACAGCCGACTGGTTCGACAGCTTCGGTCCCGCCTTCGGGCTCGCAGTCGGCGCCTGCGTCGCGGGCATCGCGCTCACCGGCTGGGGCGACGATCCCCCTCCGGGCGGCGACGCGTGGAATTGAACAATCTGCACCCGTCTCCAGTTGTTGCCCGCTCTTGTTCACTGCGCTCACGGGCCGCTCGGGCCACGGCTTCGCCTGCGGCTCAGCCTCCGCTAACTGAATTCGGGCTCGTCCCACCAGGGGAAGTAGTCGGGCAGATCCTGGGTCGGGCGCAGCGTGAAATCAGGCGGTCGCTTCTCGAGGAACGAGGCCACGCCTTCATGCGCGTCGGCGCCGCGTCCGAGGTGATAGATCCCCCGGGAGTCGATCTTGTGCGCCTCCATCGGATGTTCGGCGGCCTGCATTCGCCACAGCATGTGGCGGATCACCGACACGGAGACCGCTGAGGTGTTCTCGGCGATCTCGGCCGCAATCGCCCGGGCCGCGGGCAGCAGATCGTCAGGCTCGTGCAGGCTGCGCACGAGGCCGCCTTCGAGGGCTTCGTCTGCATCGAAGACGCGGCCGCTGAAGCACCACTCCAGCGCTTTCGACAGCCCGACCACGCGTGGCAAGAAATACGACGAGCAGGCCTCGGGCACCACGCCGCGCCGGGCGAACACAAAGCCGATGCGGGCCTTCGTCGACGCCAGCCGGATGTCCATCGGCAGCGTCATCGTGACGCCCACGCCGACCGCAGGCCCATTGATCGCAGCGATCAGCGGCTTGTTGCACTCATAGAGGCGTAGCGTCAGCAATCCCCCGCCGTCGCGCATCCATTCCATGTCGCCGCTGGAGCTGCGTTCCGACGCCCGCGCGGCCTTCTGCTCGTCGGTCTGTCTCTCGAAGTCGAAGGTGTTTGAACCGCCGCTGAGGTCCGCCCCAGCGCAGTACCCGCGACCCTCGCCGGTGAATATCACGGCGCGCACATTGTCGTCGGCATCGACCAGGTCGATGGCGTCCATGACGTCACGCAGCATCTGGCTGTTGAACGCGTTCAGTCGTTCCGGCCGGTTGAGCGTGACGGTCGCGACGCGATCGTCAACCTCGTACAGGATCGTCTCGAACTCCGGCACTTCGTCTCCTCACCTAGCTACCGCCCTTCGAGGCGGACGGCGGTGTCGGCGGCTTTTCTACACGCCCCACCGTTGCGTGCGTCGAACGGACTTCGATGCCGTGCCGCTCTACACGTCGAGGAAGCGACTTGCTGCGAACGCTGAGCCGAGAATCCCGACGACGACGCCGGCGATCACGGTGACGAACACCACGGTCGTGAACTGACTGGACGTGACCACGAACGACCGGAAGAACGCCAAGATCTCCGAACGCGAGAACAACCCCTCGACGTGGCCTCGCAGCGCGCCCGCAGCAATCGCGCCGATGATGCCTCCGATGAGTCCGTGCAGCATGCCCTCGAGCATGAACGGGAATCGGATGAAGCTGTTCGTGGCACCGACCAGCTTCATGACCTCGATCTCGCGCCGCCGGGCGAACATCGCCACCCGGATCGAGTTGAAGATGAGCATGACGCTGGCCCCCGACAGCACGATCGACAGCAGCAGCACGATGCCTTGGAACGAGGTGAACCACGTCCGGATGGCGTCCACTTCTTCCCGACCGGTCTGGACCGACATCACGCCTGGCCGCTGGCGGAATTGTGCAGCCAGCGACTCGATCAGCTCCGACTCGACCGAGCGGGGCACGACGCGGTAAGACGCGGGCAACGCCTCAGGCGACACCTGCGCGAGCAGCTCGGGCTGGTCGGCCATCTGCTGGGACACCAGCGCGTAGGCCTCTTCAGAGCTGAAGAACTCGATGCGGTCGATCTCGGGATGATTCTGCAGCTCGATGCCGAGCGCATCGATCTGGCTGGGATCGATCTGGGGGTTCAGGAACACCTCGAATTGGACGCCGCCCTCCCAGCGGTCAAGCGCGTTGCCGCTGGCATAGCCCGCCATCAGCCCCATGCCGACCAGCATCACGCCGACAGCCACGGTGAGAATCGCGGCGAACGTCAGCGTGAGATTGCGCCGGATGTTGGTCCAGGTCTCCCGCGCGAAGTAGCGGATCCGGCTCACGGATTGTCCCCATCGGCAGGCCCGGTCGCGGCAGCCTCGGCAGGCCCGGTCTCGCCGCCGTAGGCGCCACGCTGCTCATCACGCACAAGTGCGCCGTGCCGCAGCGCCACCACGCGGCGCCGCATGCGGTTCACAATCGTTTGATCGTGCGTGGCCATGACCACGGTGGTGCCGGTGCGATTGATCCGGTCCAGCAGCGACGTGAGTTCCTCTGAGGTGTCAGGGTCGAGGTTTCCGGTGGGCTCGTCGGCCAGCAAGATGAGCGGCCGGTTCACGAACGCCCGGGCAACGCTGACCCGCTGCTGCTCGCCGCCCGAGAGCTCATCGGGAAAGCGCCGGTGCTTGTCCTCGAGGCCGACCAGCTCCAAGATGGCGGGAACTTGCGTGCGGATGACATTCTCGGGGCGACCGATGACTTCGAGGGCGAAGGCCACGTTCTGGTAGACGGTCTTGTTCGGCAGCAGCTTGAAGTCCTGGAAGACCGAGCCGATGTTTCGTCGCAGATAGGGCACGCGCCAGCTGTTCAGCTTGGACAAGTCTTTGCCTGCCACGTGAATGTTGCCGTCGGTGACCTTCTCCTCACACGTCATCAGGCGCAGCATCGTGGACTTGCCCGAGCCGGACGGCCCGACGAGGAAGACGAACTCGCCCTTCTCGATGTTGAGCGTCACGGCGTTGACCGCCCGCGTCTCGCCCTTGTAGATCTTCGTGACGTTGTCGAAGCGGATCATGCGCGCCTTCAGGTAGTGCAGCCGGTTTGTGCCCACCGGCATCGCTGCACTGGATGCCGGCGAGTCGAATTTCAGCAGGGCCGTGTGAGAACAAGCTGAATCCAACGGTACGCCAGCAATCCGCCGAAACTCAGGCACCCCTAGAACTCAGACAGGTCCGTCCGTTCCCTGCTGAGAGCGCTGCCAGCGCAGGCACGCCTCCATCAAACCGTTCAGCTCACCGTCAAGCACGGCATCCACGTTGCCGATTTCCAATCCGGTTCTCAGGTCCTTGACCTGCTGGTACGGGTGCAGCACGTAGGAACGGATCTGGCTGCCCCACGCCACATCGCGCTGCTCGCCTGCCAGCGCGGCTACCTCGGCCTCGCGTTCGGTCCTCTGCAGATCGGCGAGTTTCGCTGCCAGCATCTGCATGGCCCGATCCTTGTTCTGGTGCTGGCTGCGCTCGTTCTGGCACGCCACGACGATGCCCGTCGGCAGGTGCGTGATGCGCACGGCGGAATCGGTGACGTTCACGTGCTGACCGCCCGCCCCAGAGGAGCGGTACGTGTCGATGCGCAATTCGCTCTCGTCGATCGGCACCTCGTCGGAGACCTCGTCGAAGAACGGGACGACCTTCAGGGAGGCAAACGCCGTGTGCCGGCGGGACTGCGCATCGAATGGCGAGATGCGCACCAATCGGTGAACACCCCGTTCGGCTGCGAGGAATCCGAAGGCGTGTCGCCCCCTCACGAGAAAGGTCGCGGAGCTGATGCCGGCCTCCCCCCCGTCGGTTGCCTCGGTCAGCTCGACGCTGAAGTCGTTGCGCTCGGCCCAGCGCTGGTACATGCGCAGCAGCATCTCGGCCCAGTCGCACGCGTCGGTGCCCCCAGCACCCGAGTTGATCTCGCACACCGCGTCGTTGTCATCGTGCTCGCCGCTGAACAGTGCCATCAGCTCGATGTCAGCAAGCCGGCGCTCGACCGCTTCGACGACCTCGTCGATCTCGGGAAGCAGGTCGGCGTCGCCCTCCTCGGTTGCCAGCTCGGCCAGCGCCGCAGCGTCTTCGACGTCTGCGCGCGCCCGTTCCCATCGCTCGATGTCGTCGCGCACACGCGACAGCCGAGTCGTGACCGCACGGGCGCGGTCGGGGTCGTCCCACAGCGACGGCTCGGAGGCTTCAGCCTCCAGTCCGTCTGCGGTGGTGCGCGCCTCGTCGATCCCCAGGTATTGATGTGCCTCGGCCACGCGCCGATCGAGGTCGGCCAACGCGTCGGCAAGGTCGCTCAAGGTTCGGCTCATCGTGACGGCTCAGCCTCTCAGCGGCCGTGGCAGTGCTTGAACTTGCGGCCCGATCCGCAATGGCAGGGATCGTTGCGACCCAGCTTTTCCTGGGCCGTCTTGACCACGGTGCCAGCCGACCCAGCGGCAATCCGGCGTGACTGCGACGGACCGCTGGGGCCCCGTGGCGCCGACGGTGCGGGACCGGCCTCGGATGCCCCGTTGCCGGCGCCAACCGTCGAAGGAGTGAGGTCTGGCGCCGTGTACTGCACGTCGGTTGTCCGGCTTGTGCCGCCTGCTGGTGTCGAAGCCGAAGGTCCGGCCGTCGGCGACGCAGCGCCGGAAGCTGCTGCACCGTCAACTGGCGATGGCGCAATCTGCACGTGCATCACGTAGGTCACGAAGTCGCGGTAGACACGTTCGAGCATTGCACCGAACATGTCGAAGCCCTCGCGCTGCCATTCCGCCACGGGGTCCTTCTGGCCGATGCCGCGCAGGTGGATGCCCTCGCGCAGATGATCCATGTCGGCGAGATGCTCCCGCCAGCGCTGGTCGATGAGACGCAGCATCACCTGGCGCTCCACCTCGCGCATCGCCTCGGGCCCGATCTCGGCCTCACGCGCCTCGTAGTGGTGCTCACCGTCGGCGCACACCAGCTCGACCGCGTCGTCCACGCTCCAGTCGCGCTGGCCCTTTCCCGACAGCCCGTCGCCTGAGAGCTCAGCGGCCGTGAGCTCGGTGGGCCAATAGGTGCCGATGGTGGCCAGCAGCCCGTCGATGTCCCATTCGGCGGGGACCTCGCTCGCACAGTGATCCAGCACCGCTGCCTCGGCGGCATCTCGCAGATAGCCCAGCGATTCGGTGCGCAGGTCGTCGCCGCCGAGGATCTGCTCGCGCCGCGTATAGATGACCTTGCGCTGCTCGTTCATCACCTCGTCGTACTTGAGAACGTTCTTGCGAACTTCGGCGTTCTTCTGCTCGACAGTGTTCTGAGCCCGCTCGATGGCCTTGGTGACCATCTTCGCCTCGAGCGGCACGTCATCGGGCAGCGTGCGGTCCATCACCCAATTCACGGCGCCTGTCGCGAACAGGCGCATCAGGTCGTCTTCCAGCGAGAGGTAGAAGCGGCTCGCCCCGGGATCGCCCTGGCGACCGGCACGTCCACGAAGCTGGTTGTCGATGCGTCGCGACTCGTGGCGCTCGGTGCCCAGCACGTAGAGGCCGCCCAGCTTGCGCACGGCGTCTCCCTCGACCTTGCACTCGGGCTCGTAGCGCTCGGCGCGCGCCGCCAGATCTGCTGCGTTGGCTGGATCGTCGGGATCGATCTTCTCGCGCAGCAGGTCTCGGCGCGCCATCCCCTCGGGGTTGCCGCCGAGCAGGATGTCGACGCCGCGGCCGGCCATGTTGGTGGCCACGGTGACCGAGCCCAACCGGCCGGCTTGCGCGATGATCTCGGCCTCGCGCGTGTGCTCTTTGGCGTTGAGCACGTTGTGGTCGATTCCCCGGCGCTCCAGCGCGGCTGACAGCTTCTCGGAATTCTCGACGCTGACCGTGCCGACCAGCGTCGGCTGCCCGGAGCCGATGCGCTCGGAAATGTCGTCGACGACGGCTTCGAGCTTGGCCGCCTCGGTCTTGTAGATGAGATCGCCCTGGTCGTCCCGTGCGACGGGCAGGTGGGTCGGCACCGGCACCACGTCAAGCCCGTAGGTGCCATTGAACTCCGCGGCCTCGGTGGTGGCGGTGCCGGTCATGCCGGCGAGCTTGTCGTAGAGGCGGAAGTAGTTCTGCAGGGTGATGGTGGCGAGAGTCTGGTTCTCTTCCTTGATCGGCACCCCCTCCTTGGCTTCGACCGCCTGGTGCAGTCCCTCGCTCCAGCGGCGCCCTTCGAGGATGCGGCCGGTGAACTCGTCGACGATCTTGACCTCGCCGTGCGAGACGACGTAATCCTTGTCGCGGCGGTAGAGCTCCTTGGCCCGCAGCGCCGCGTTCATCTGGTGAACGAGATTGGCCGAGACCTCGTCGTAGAGGTTGTCGATGTTGAGCGCCCGCTCGACCTTGGAGATGCCCGGCTCGAGCACGGCCACGTTGCGCTTGTCTTCCTCGACTTCGTAGTCGACGTCGCGGGTCATCGTCGAGGCGATGCGTGCGAACTGCTGGTACAGCTTGGCGGCGTCGGCAACCCGGCCGCTGATGATGAGCGGTGTGCGGGCTTCGTCGATGAGGATCGAGTCGACCTCGTCCACGATGCAGTAGTTGTGCCCCCGCTGGACCTGAGCGTCCCGTGACGGAGCCATGTTGTCGCGCAGGTAGTCGAATCCGAACTCGTTGTTGGTGCCGTAGGTGATGTCTGCGCCGTACTGGCGACGCTTGTGCGCAGCGTCGTAGGGGCCGGGCACCACGAGCCCCACATCGAGACCCAGGAAGCGGTGGATGCGCCCCATCCACTCGGCGTCGCGGGCGGCCAAGTAGTCGTTGACGGTGACGACGTGGACGCCCTTACCGGCAAGCGCATTGAGATACACCGGCAAAGTCGACACGAGCGTCTTGCCCTCACCGGTGCGCATCTCGGCCACCCAGCCGAAGTGCAGCGCCGCGCCGCCGATGAGCTGCACGTCGTAGTGGCGCTGGCCGATGACCCGTCGCGCCGCCTCGCGGGTGACCGCGAAGGCATCCACCAAGATGTCGTTGAGATCGGCGCCGCGGTCGAGTTCAGCTCGAAACTCGCCCGTGCGAGCCCTCAGCCCTTCGTCGGAGAGGCGCTCGACTTCCGGCTCGACAGCGTTGATCTCGGGGGCCAACTGCTCCAACAAGCGCAGTTTCTTGCCTTCCCCGGCACGGAGCACGCGCTGAAACAGAGCCACGAGCGCAGGCTACCGCTGCCCCCCGACACCAGAGCCGAGAATTTTCTGTCGCGGCCCGGCCCTCAGTCGTCGATCTCGATGAGGCCCGCGTCGCCGTCTGAGCGCAGGTACACCACACCGGGCTTGCCGGTCTCCGCGTTCACGAAGAGGAAGAAATCGTGGTCCAGCAGCTGCATACGGGTCACGGCTTCGGCGGGATCCATCAGCTCCAAGTCGAACGTCTTGCGGCGGACGATGCGGGGCACCCACTCGGGATCATCAGGCGCTGGCGCCGCCTCGGGCGCCGCAGCACCGTTGACGAGGTCGTTCTCGAGCCGGGCGAGCGGATGATGGGCCTCGTCGCGGTGCAGATTGGGACGGTGCCGGCGCACGACGCGGGTCTTGAGCTTGCGCAG
Organism: Candidatus Poriferisodalis sp.; assembly: GCF_965208895.1. Classification (GTDB taxonomy): domain Bacteria; phylum Actinomycetota; class Acidimicrobiia; order Acidimicrobiales; family Poriferisodalaceae; genus Poriferisodalis. The sequence goes on from NZ_OZ242363.1 coordinate 1,390,691, forward strand.
CTGCTTGCCGAGCTTGCCCACTGCGAGATCGACCGCCTGGTGCTGATCGACACCAGCGACCGAGGCGCGCACATGGTGACCGTGGCCGAGCAGCGTCACCTCCACCTGCTCCCGCTCAGCGATGCGCGGATTCTTCTCCTCCCGGAATACCACTTCGGCACGATCCAGCCCAGCGACGAATCGATCCAGTGCCCCGATCTTCCGCTCTACCGCAGCCCGAACATCGTCGGGCACCTGAACTTTGCGACCCGTGATGGTGATTTGCATCGCCTCGGCTTTCTGAGCAGGCGCACGGCGGTTGTCGCCCTGCTCGAACTGAAGGGAGTGCCATGTTAGGCAGCAGCGGGGACGCGGTCACGACCCCGTCGAGCACACGCTGCCACATGGACGGCCTGTGCCCCCGCACCCACCAGCGCAGCCGTTGCCGCTCGCAGCGTGGCGCCGGTGGTGACCACGTCGTCCACGAGCAGGACCCGGCATCCGCCGGCGCGCGAGCGGCCTTCAAAGCGAGGACCTGCCAATCGCACTTCGCGGCTGGCGCCCGACTGCGCTGCCGAACCGACGCGCCGGAGCAGCTTCGCCGGACGCACTCCCAACGCCCGAGCCGTGCTGCGGGCCAGTGTCTCGGCTTGGTCGAAGCCGCGCGCGCGGCGATGTGCTGCGGTCGTCGGCGCCCAGGTGACTGTGTCAATCGCTGCGTGGTCGATCGCTGCGGGGTCGATCGCTGCGGGGGCGTCCCGCGCGGCAAGATGTGCCAAAGCCAGCGAATCGCCCAGCCAGCGGGCAATGGCCCGTTCGCCCCGGTACTTGAGCGCATGAACGAACTCGCGCCCGACATCGTCGTGGGAGAACAGCAGCGCGACCGATTGCGCACCCGCAATCCACGCCGGCTCAGGATCGGCGAGCGCTGCGATGCACCCGGCGCAGGGACACCACCCGAGTGCCTCGCACCCAGGACACCGCACCTCAAACAGCACCCGCTGGACCATACGGCTGCGGACATCGCCCTCCAAGAGAATTAAGAGGCGACGAGGTGAACGAACAGCACACCAAGCGGCGAGGGCGGCAGGGGACTCTGCGACGTTGCGACCGGTTCCCTAACCGGTACATGGGTAGTGCGCCAACGACGCCGGCCAAGAGATGCGGTGAGGTGCTGATCTCTCGCCTGCCGGATCGCGGGAGCAGAGGCCACTGCCGCCCTCGCCGCGGGCGCGACGACGCTCTCTCGGCTGTAGCGGCAACTCAGTAGCGGTAACGGTCTGCTTTGTACGGACCGTCGACGTCCAGACCGAGGTAAGAGGCCTGTCCGGACGTCAGCCGGGTGAGCTTGGCCCCGAGCTTGTCGAGGTGCAAGCGGGCCACTTCCTCATCCAGGCGCTTCGGAAGCACATGAACATCGGTGGAAAGCTCTTCCGCGCGTGCATGCAATTCGAGCTGGGCGAGCACTTGGTTCGTGAAGCTCATCGACATCACGAAGCTCGGATGCCCGGTAGCACAGCCAAGATTCACCAATCGGCCTTCGGCCAGCACGATCACCGAGTTCCCGCCCGGGAACACGAACTCGTCGACCTGCGGCTTGATCGAACGTCGCTGGACATCGGACATCGCAGCCAGGCCCGCCATGTCGATCTCATTGTCGAAGTGACCGATGTTGGCCACAATTGCCTGGTGTTTCATGGCTGACATGTGCTCGGCCGAGACGATGTCGCGGTTGCCCGTGGCGGTCACGTAGATGTCGGCGATGTCGAGCACGTTCTCAAGCCGATCGACTTCGAAGCCTTCCATGGCGGCCTGCAAAGCCGTGATGGGATCGATCTCGGAGACGATGACCCGACAGCCCTGACCACGCAGCGCCTGGGCGCACCCCTTGCCGACATCGCCGTAGCCCGCCACGAAGGCCACTTTTCCGCCCAGCATCACGTCGGTCGCTCGGTTGATGCCGTCGAGCAGCGAGTGTCGGCAGCCGTAGAGGTTGTCGAATTTGGACTTCGTCACCGAGTCGTTGACGCTGTAGGCGGGGAAGGTCAGCTCCCCGCGCGCTGCCATCTCATAGAGCCGGTTCACGCCGGTCGTGGTTTCCTCAGAGACGCCCCGAAGGCCCGCCGAGATCTCCGCCCACAGTCCGGGCTCGGTGCGCTGGAGCTCATCGAGCAGCTCGTGCACCGCCACCTCGTCGGGCGACGCCGCGTTCGGTCCATCGCCAAGCAGTGCCGGCACGCACCCTTCGGACTCGTAGCGAGCCCCGAGGTGCACCATCAGCGTGGCGTCCCCGCCGTCGTCCACGATCAGCGTGGGACCAGGGCCCTCCGGCCAGCGAAGCGCCCGGTAGTTGCAGCGCCAGTACTCAGCGAGCGTTTCGCCCTTCCAGGCGAACACGGGCACGCCCCGTGGGCTGTCCACCGTCCCGTCGCGCCCCACCACGACTGCTGCCGCCGCCTCGTCCTGGGTGGAGAAGATGTTGCACGACGCCCAGCGCACCTGCGCGCCCAGATCTGTCAGCGTCTCGATCAGCACGGCGGTCTGCACCGTCATGTGCAGTGAGCCGGTGATCCGCGCGCCGGCTAAGGGCCGGGAATCGGCGTGCTGCGCACGCAGCGCCATGAGCCCGGGCATCTCCGTCTCGGCTAGCTCGATCTGAAGCCGTCCTGCCGGCGCCAAGCTGAGATCGGCTATCTCAAAATCATTGTTGAGCAAGGTATTCCTTGAGGTCGGTGAGCACGCCGATGGGCCCAGGGTCGCGCTGGGCTGCTGCGGCAATGCGAAGGCTAAGGACGTCGACCTGGAAAATGAGGTCGAACAGCTGCGCCATCTCGCCGTCGCCGTTCGCGTGCAACTCGCAGTACGGCACCGCTGTGCGGGCTCCTTCCAGGACGCGACGGGCAAAGTCGTAGCGTCGCCGGGTCTGGGGGTGTTCGAAGCCGTGCCGCAGCGCGATCACCGCCAGTGGCGAGCCGTCGTCCGGCGGGCCTGCCAGATCCCATCCTGCGAGCTCGTTGTGGCAGAGCTCGGGCATCGCGCTGGCGTAGGAAGGGATCTTGACGTTCTCGTTGATCTGGGCCTTGGCACGGCCAGCCGCCACCGCCCCGAGCCCGCCACCGCCGTAGAAGACCGGCAGCATCTCACCGTTGCCGATCGCATTAACGAGCCTGTCGAGATTTACCGGGCCGGCTGCGGGGTCGGATTGACGTGCGCGCAGCTGCGCCACCGTCGCGCTGACCCATTCCCCAACGCTCGACAGCAGACCAGCACGCTCCAGCGCCACCAGCGGTGCGACCGAAATGGCGCCGACGGCCGCTCGCGGCATTGGAATGGCACCGTCCACCTCGTAGAGCGGCGCGCCCCACTCACGGGCCAGCTCGGCCAGGCGCCCGCCTGAGGTCACCGCAACGACCGAGGCGCCGGCGTCATGCGCCGCAACAGCCGCTTCGAGCGTCTCCTCGGTGTTGCCGCTGAACGAGACCGCGATGGCCAGGGCGGATGGTCCGACGAACGCCGGACACTCGTAGCCCTTGGCGACGGTAACCGGGACGCGCATCAGCGGAGCCGCTAACGCCGAGACGATGTCGCCCGCGACTCCCGAACCGCCCATGCCCATCACGATCACCGCAGATATCGGCACATTGCCGACCGATGTGGAGTGATCAGGGCTCGCCACGTTCTCGGCCGCCGCGAGCGCAGCTTCGAGCTGGGAGGGCAGCGATTGCACAGCCGCTGCCATTCCCATCGAGTCGATGCCGGTCACCGTTGAAATGTAGGTCGGAGTTCGCCGCTTGCAATCCGCTCGTTGAGCGCTGCAGCAAGGGTGGGGTCGGCATCGATCGCCTCGTCCATCAGCAGTGCCGGAATGCCATCAGTGACCGCATAGGCCCGCCCGAGACGCGGGTTGTACAACAGGCTCTGCTCGAGCACGAAGTAGAGCGGCCCCTTGTCCTCGGGACACGCCAAGACTTCAGCCAAGACCGGGTCAAGCCCCACGTGTGCCTCCCGGGCGCGGTGCGAACCCGTTGTGCGGCGACGTCCGCTGATCCATGCGGCGATCATGCCAGCAACGTCATGATCTCGCTCGCTCGCGCCGCTACTGCCGCAGCGTCCGGCGCTTCGAGATTCAGTCGCAGCAGGGGCTCGGTATTAGACGGTCGCAGGTTGAACCACCACTCGCCGCCGTCGACTGTCAGACCGTCGAGGCGGTCGTGGGGGTGACTCGCAAAGTGTGCTGCCACCCGGCGCATCACCTCGTCCACATCTGCAACGCGCATGTTGATCTCGCCCGAGGATGCATAACGATCAAGAGGTGCCAGCAGCTCCGACAGCGGCACCGCCGCGGCACTCAGCTGCTCCAGCGCGATCAGCCCGGCGATCAGGCCCGAGTCTGCCCGGTAGTTATCGGCGAAGTAGTAGTGACCGCTGTGCTCGCCGCCGAAGACGGCGCCAGTTCGCGCCATCTCTGCCTTGATGAAGCTGTGCCCCACGCGCGTGCGGATCGGCTGGCCGCCCGCTTCGGTGATCGCCTCCGGCACTGCACGTGAGCAGATCAGGTTGTGCAGAATCGGACCCGGTCCACAGCGGCGCAGCATGGCTTGGGCCACCAGGGCTGTGAGCAGCGATCCGCTGACAGCCCGGCCGTGCTCGTCGACTAGGAACACCCGGTCTGCATCGCCGTCGAACGCAAGCCCCACGTCGGCACCGGTTCCGCGCACGCGCTCGCTCAGATCAACCAGGTTCTCGGGCTGGATCGGGTCGGCCGGATGGTTGGGGAACGTGCCGTCGAGCTCGCCGTACATCAGCTCCCACTCGAATGGAAGCGGCTCGAAGACCGCCGGCACCACGAGGCCTCCCATGCCGTTCGCCGTGTCTGCCACGACACGCAAGGGCTCGAGCGCGGCGACGTCGACGAACGAACGGACGTGGGCTGCAAACGTGTCCAGCAGATCGAGGGTGCTGTGCCCGCCGCCGCCCTGAGATGCCGGCGCGCCCTGTGCCGCCCGTCGGGCGATCTCATCGAGCCCGCTGCCGGCACCCACCGGTGCGGCGCCCGGCCTGCACAGCTTGATGCCGTTGTAGGACGCCGGGTTGTGCGAGGCCGTCAGCATCGCCCCCGGCAGGTTCAGGTGGCCCGACGCGAAATACAGCAAGTCGGTTGATGCCAGCCCGATGTCGATGACGTCAACCCCTGCGGCCCGCGCGCCGTCGGCGAACGCCGTGGCCAGCGCGACGCCGCTCGAGCGCATGTCCCTCCCGAGCACGAGCTGCGACATAGCGGACCACTCCGCGAAGGCGTAACCGACGCCACGCGCCACTGACGGGCTGAGCTCGTCAGGACAAATGCCACGTATGTCATATGCCCCAAAGATGCCGTCCAAAATCTCGGTCGGCACTGCGTCAATACGTCCCGCCATAACGCTTGCAGAGCCTAAGTGACCGCGCAGCGGTGCGCGGCGTCTTCAGGCAACGCCCTTGCAATTTGCACCCACGTTTCCCTAGGGTGGCTTCAGAGAGTGGGATGCGAACCTGCCTGAAGCGAGCGAGCGAGGCGATGATCATGAGGAAATATCAGCCAACAGAACGAGAACAATTGGTACTTGACGAGGTCGAGAACCCTAGGTACGACCGTCAGATCGTCAATGGTCTCGAACCCTTCATGAGTGGGTCCGCGCCTGAGGAATTCCGCAACTTCTATAGCAAGGAAGAACTCAACGACTTAGGCAAATTACGCGGAACCGAACGCGATGTTGAAGCAAGGATGCCCGTCAAGCTGACCCGCCACTATTTCGAAATGGCTACGTCAAGTTCAGCGATACAAAAACTGGTAAAGGCTTCACCAGACGAAACGACCGATCTCGAAGGCGACCCGGACCCGGCGAACCAGCTTGACTACAGCCCAATCGAAGGACTGCTACACAAGTATGAAATGGCGCTGCTCTACGTTATTTCTACTTGCTCAGCTCATTGCAGATTCTGTTATCGCGAGGAACTGATTGGGCGCAAAGAGATTGAACGCTCCGACGGCACAGTCAAGAAGAAGGGCCTTGCGCAAGTCGGCGAGATCACCGAGTACATCCGGTCGCACAATGACGCCGTTGCGGCAAACGGGGGAACTCATCCCGAGACCGGCAGGCCGAAGCTGCGTGAGGTTCTCTTGTCTGGCGGCGACCCTATGGTGCTGCCGAACTCCAAGCTGGCAGCATGGTTCACGGCCTTGGCGGAGGCGGGCGCCGAAGCCGTCCGCGTGGGCACCAAGGAGCTGGCCTTCTACCCGGACCGCTTCGACGAAGCCTTCTTTGCGATGATCGATCGCTTTCACGAGATCTATCCGGATGTTTCGCTGCGGTTCATGATCCACTTCAACCATCCAGACGAATTCCTGCTGAAAGATTCCGACGGTCAGTACATTGCCGATGACAAGGGATTCCTTCAGTGGCGTCAGAACACCCGGCAAGCGGTCGACTCGCTGGTTGAACGCGGCTGGATCAGCGTCGAGAACCAGACTCCGATCATCGCAGGCGTGAACGACGACGCCGACGCTTTGCGGATCCTCCAGCGCACGCTCAAGAGCGTCGGTGTCGAGAACCACTACTTCTTCTGCGGAAGGAACATCGTCGCCTACAAGGCGTTCAACGTGCCCATCGAGACCGCATGGCAGCTTCTCAACGACTCGCAACGCGGGCTGTCGGGCGTGGAGTCGCACGCCCGTCTGACCATCGTGCACTACAAGGGCAAGACGGAAGTCTCCGCCGTGACCGATGGGCCGATCGCCGGCCTGCGGGGTGCCGAGGACGGCGTGGTGATCTTCAAGGTCCTGCGCAATCCGGCCCATGCCCCAGACCGGGGCAAAGTCACCATCGTCGGCCGGAACCCCGAAGCACTGTGGTTCGACGAATACGAGGACCGGGTGCTGTTAGATGAAGCGGGCCTGTTCTCTCAGCAGCGCCCCAGCGGCGTGACGGTTCCGCGATCTCGCTCTCGGCACCGTGCGGCGCCGAAGGAGCGGACGCCGGGCTCGTCACGGCCCGCTCCGCTCATGGCCGTGGTCGCGAGCAACGAGCGAAGGCCGCACCCGAAGAGCCCGCCCAGCAGTCCGGCGGCTGAGGTTCAAGACGCCCAGGCCTAAGGGGCCTCTGCTGGCCCTAGGGGTGTGTCGTAGGCACCTGCTGCGGCGCGGTGACGGATACGCCAGATATCGGTCACGACCTTGAGCGACTGGGCGACCAGCCGGACGGTGGTGTCCGCTGAATGGTCGACGGCGACGGGAACCTCGACCGATGTCAGGTCGAGGTGCTCGACAAGGTAGAGCACCTCCACGTCGAAGGTGAAGCCGTCGATGACGGCACGGCTGAAGATCTCCTGCGCAGCCTCAGCGGTGAAACCCTTGAAGCCACACTGCGTGTCGCGGTAGCGGCGGAGCAGCACGAGGCGGGTGAATACGTTGAACATCCGGCTCGCGATCGCGCGAGCGGGCGCCGCAGGGCTGATGGTGCGCGCTTGCGCATGGCGCCGGTTCCCGAGCGCTACATCCGCCCCGCGGTCGAGTGCATCGACGAGCTCGGTGAGCTGGCCGGGCGGATAGGCCAGGTCCACGTCGGTGAACAGACGCAAGCGGCCGCTCGCCGCGAGCATTCCCGTGCGCACCGCGGCTCCCTTGCCGAGATTGGCTTCCGACGACAGCACGACATCAGCACCGGCTCTCCGGGCGGCCTCGGCGGTGCCATCGGTCGAACCGTCGTCGACGACCACGATCTCGAGTCGGTCGTCCGGAGCCTCATTTCGACCCAGGGCGGCACTGATCTGCGACACTGCGGCGCCGACGAGGTGCTCCGCCTGGAAGGCCGGCAGCACCACTGAGACCGCGGGGAGGGGGTCTTCGAGGCCGGCGGCATCACCGACGCCGGGCGCTGCCGCGACGCTGGGCTCCGCCACGCTGACGGCTGCCGCCGACTCCTGCGCCGGGAGCAGCGATGCTCGGGGGCCGAGCAATCGGGGCCTCCGACGCTGTTCAAACCGAACCGGGGGCCGCACCGCGACCAGCGCGAGCGCGACCGCGCCGAGCAGCGTTGCCAGCCAGGCGAGGTACTCGACCGCCGTGGCGCCATAGGTGAGCTTGACGTGTTCGTCGGTGGGAACCACCACCATCCAGTTGGGAGTCACCCGGTAGGGTCCGTCGGCGCCGCTCACCGACCAGTTCGGGAAGTACGACACCTTCACCAGCACCGGCACCTCGGTCCGGTCCACCGAGAACGACAGCCAGTCCCGTCCCGACTCGAAGTCGCCGATCTGCACCGGTGGCAGTGCTCGCAGCGGTGCTGCGCTGAAGCGAGTCAGTGAAGCGGGCGGCGCTGCGTGAGGATTCGGGGCCGACAGCAGCGACACCCGTGACCAGTCTTGCGGCCCCTCTGCCGCAATCGGCACATCCCATGCTGCGGGGTCGTTCCACCAGATCGCGGCCGGATCGGTCCAGGCCCGTCCGGCTTGTGACACTTCGGGTGCCACCGCGGGTTCGAAGTGCAGCGGTGACACCACGTCGCTGCCTGCAACCAGGTAGATCGACCAAGGCCCCGCCGAGGCGATGATCTGCAAGTCAGCCGAATCGTCCGCCGCCGCAGTGGCCTCGGGGCTGAAGGCGGCGTAGTAGCGAACGCCGGACATCTGCAGGTGAGGAACGCCGAGGGCGAAGTTCAAGGAGTTGTAGGGAAGGCCGCGCATCGGACGCGACGGCGCTGCCGACAGCTCCGACTGCATGAGGAAATGGAACGGCACCGTCGGCGACGATTCGAAGTAGAGGCCCTCCAAGGAGGAGATGCAGCCGTCGGTCCAGTGCGGCAGCAGCATCGGGGCCATCGGGGTGCCGTACGCGCCCACGATGTCTCGGTCGTATTCCCACAGCAGGCGCCCGCAGCCGTAGCCGGGCGTGTCGCCGATGTCGCTCATCGCGGTGACGAAAGAGTGGTACTCGGGATAGTCCGGGCGTTGCTCATAGCCGCGGAAGTTCCAGCGCGCCCAGCCTCCGACGAAATTGCGATCATCAGGCGAAACGGTGAACGGACCCCAGCGATACGCGCCGTCGGCATCGAGCCTGGTGCCGGGCGCATCGCCGAGCTGCACTGCCAACAAGCCTGCCGCCGCCACCAGGGCAGCAACCGGAACCAGCGTGCGCACCCAGCGCGCCGCCGCAGCGAGCCCGATTCCGCTCGTGTCAGGGCGACTCGAATCACGGCGGGTCAGCGCATCGATGACGAGCCACAGGCCCATCGCCGCCAGCACGTACACCGCCAGGTACCAGAAGGGCAGGATGCGCGCGTTCCACAGCCGGTGCTGCGGCCAGTGGATAAAACCCATGGCCATCGTGAGGGCGATGGCCGACCACGTCAGCGCTGGGCGATACCAGCGCGCAAGGCCGACCACGGCGCCGACACCTGCCAGTACGAGCAGCCAGGTGATGCTGTGGTGCGCCCCGTCGCCGCTGATCTCGTCGGTGAAGAACAGGTGCTCGCGCACGGAGGCGAGCCGTTCCCAGCCCATGTCGTTGAGGTATGCCCGCCGGACGACGAACGGCACGGTCCAGAACGCCGACAGCGCCCCGCCGATGATGCCGATGACGAGCGCATGAGCAGACCGGCGCCATTGCGTGGCCAGCAGGGCCGCGACCGCGGCGACGGGCACAGCGAGCCGGGCCGACGGCGCCTCAGAGACGTTCCACACAGCCGCCCACAGCACGATCGCGGCGACCGCCGCGCCCATCGCCGGCAGCCGGCCGATGCGTTCAGGCAGCGCATGCAGGCCGCGCACGGCCACCATCAAGATGCTGGCCGTGACGGCGAACATCAGCGGGATGGGATGGCACAGGGCCACGAACGCCAGCAGCAAGCTCGCGCGCGCGCGCCCTGTCCCCCGCTCCAGCGAGCGCCAGAACATGCCCAGATACACGAGCGTCGCCGACAGCGCGATCGAGAACGCGAATTCGCCTGCCAGCGTCGATGCTGCATTCCCGCCGTAGATGGTGAAGTTCACGTCGAAGACGAACAGCAGCAGCGCAGCAGGCAGCAGCGAGCGCAGCAGGCGTGGCCAGCCCGCCAGTCGGCCCATCAGCCACGCCGCTGCGGGCATCGTGGCGACCCCGCTGATCGCCACCAGCTTGAACGCCACGTTGTAGGAGGGGAGCACCGCGTCGGCGACGACCACCAGCAGGTACGGCACCACCATGTAGAAGTGCCCCGCCGGCATGCCCGCGTACCAGTCGGTCGACCAGCCGCGCAGCGAGCCCGACGGCAGCAGCTCGTCGCGCAGGAACGCCGGACCCCAGACGTGGGCGCCCATATCCCCGCCGGTGGGCGTGGCCGTGGAAACCAGCCCGCCGGGATCGAGCCACGCCACCACGGCTACGCAGCTCGCCACGACGACCGCAGCTTCAAGCCACGCCCGCAGCATCGACCGCGCGCGAGTGAGGCGCACGGTCACCGTCGGCACGCGCGCAGGCTAACGATCACGACACGCGCCCTACGGCGAGCGGCCCAGGCCCACTGCCGCGGTTCGCCACTGTCAGTCTGCCGCGGGCTCGGGTGCGGTCTGCTGTTGGCGTTCGGGGGCTTCGCTGGCGTGCCGGCGGCACAGCGCGGCTACTGGTCGACTGGGCGCCGCCATAGCATGAGCACATGGCATCTGAGGTGCCCTCGGGCCAGCGGCACTCCCGCGCGCGAAAACCGCGCGCCACCGCGCCTCCCGACGCGCCAGCCGAAGACAGCCCGAGCGACCAGGTGCCGCAGCCAAGCTCGTCGGGGGAAACGGGGCCCCGCCGACGAAGCGAACGCTGGCCCCGCTGGTCAATCTGGTTGCTCGCCATGGTGCTGCTGTCGGTGATGTTCCTGCCGGGCCTGCTGCGGAATGACGATCGCGACCCCGTCGACTACAGCGGCCTGATCGCTCAGGTGTCGGAGGGACGTGTCGACAGCGTCACGATCACCAACGGCACCGGAGAAATCGGCGGCGAGTACATCGACGGCTCGAAGTTCTCCTCAGAGGGTCCCGTCGAGCTGCCCGAAGACGATCTCCGTCTGTTGCGCGAGCGCGGGGTTTCCATCGAGTTCCACACCGACCGGCCCAACCTGCTGGTCAGCCTGCTGCCCTTCCTGCTGCCCTTCGGCCTGATCTTCCTGCTCTTTTGGTGGATGCAGCGACGTGCTCAAGGGCAGATGTCGGGGATCATGTCGATCGGCCGAAGCAAGGCCAAGACCTATACCACCGAGCGCCCCTCGACGAAGTTCGACGACATTGCCGGGTACGACGGCGTCAAGCAGGAGATCACCGAGGTCGTCGACTTCCTCAAGACTCCGGAGCGCTTCACGGCGATCGGCGCCAAGGTCCCCAAGGGCGTGCTGCTGGTCGGTCCTCCCGGCACCGGCAAGACGCTCATTGCCCGGGCGGTGGCAGGAGAGGCCGGGGTGCCCTTCTTGTCGGTGACCGGCTCAGACTTCATGGAGATGTTCGTGGGCGTCGGCGCCAGCCGCGTGCGCGACCTGTTCCAGAGCGCCCGCAAGATGGGCCGAGCGATCATCTTCATCGACGAGATCGACTCGATCGGCCGAAAGCGGGGCGCAGGCCTCGGCGGCGGGCATGACGAGCGCGAGCAGACGCTCAATCAGATGCTGGCCGAGATGGACGGATTCGAGGAGAGCGGCGGCATCGTGATGATGGCTGCGACCAACCGGCCAGACATCTTGGATCCCGCGTTGCTGCGCCCGGGCCGGTTCGACCGCCAGGTCGTTGTGCCGCTGCCCGAGTACTCAGAGCGGCTGGCGATCTTGGCTGTGCATTCCAAGGACAAGAAGACCGACGATGACGTGGCGTTCGATGCGCTGGCGAAGGGCACTCCCGGCATGAGCGGTGCCGACCTGGCCAATCTGGTCAACGAGGCGGCACTGCACGCCGTGCGGCGCGACTCGGAGTCGATCGCCCTGGCGGACTTCGAGGCGGCGCGTGACAGGGTGCTGATGGGCCAGCGACGCGAGTCGGTGGCGCTCTCCGAACGGGAGCGGGAAGTCACCGCCTATCACGAAGGCGGCCATGCACTGATCGCCACGCTGTTCCCGCATGCCGATCCCGTTCACAAAGTGACAATCCTGCCGACCGGCCAGGCGCTGGGCGTCACCATGCAGCTGCCTGAGGAACGCCACGCCTACAGCCAGGAATACATCGAAGACCGGTTGGCCGTGCTGTTCGGCGGCCGCATGGCCGAGGAGACGGTGTTCGGCGTGACCTCGACCGGCGCCGCAAATGACCTGGTGCAGGGCACAGAGCTGGCCCGCAAGATGGTCTCAGAGTGGGGCATGAGCGACCGTGTGGGGCCCATGGCGTGGGGATCACACGCACAGGTGTTCCTCGGCGAGGACCTCATGTCGGGGCGTGACTACTCCGACGAGACCGCCCGGGTCATCGACGAGGAAGTCGAACGGATCCTGCGTACGCAGCAGGATCGTGCGCGCCGAGCACTCGTCGATCACCGCCCTGCGCTGGATCGGATCGCGGCTGCCCTGCTCGAACACGAGACCGTCACGGGCGCCCAGATCGGGGCGCTCGTGGCCGAGCCGACGCCCGATGGGTCAGACGGGGCCAGCAACGGGAAGCTCGAGACCCCAGCCAAATCGGACGCAAGCGATCCGGTCGCTACCGACGACGACGCTGCGCCCGACGTCCCGCTCATCGAGCGAACGGCTCCCCCGCCTCACGTAGCCGACTAACCCTGTGAGGGCTCGGGGCCCCGCACCACCTGTGCGAGTGCCGCCGCCAGTGCGGACAGATCCACGCTGCCGACCCAGCCGTCGATGACCTGACCCCCGACATCGACCACCGCTGTCGTGGGGACGGTGTCAATGCCGTGGCGACGATGCAGCTCTCGATCATTGCCGTATGGCACCTCGGCGACCGGCAGGCCCGCACCCGCGGGGCCGCGCACCACGGCGAGCGCTGCGGAACACGTGCGGCAGGTCTCTTCGGTGAAGACCACCAACGCCGGGCCGACCGCTATGCCCACCGCACCGAGGTCGACGGCCGCAGGCAGTTCGGACCGTGGCACCGCTGCGCCATGCGCGCCGCGGCGACGCTGGAGCAGCCAGGCGACTGCGATCGCGGCGACGATCAGCAGCGCAGCGATGATGAGACGCTCCATCAGCCCCTCACCACACCAGAGGGTGAGCCGCGCTCAGCCCCTCGCTCCCGCTCCGTGCCTGCCACAGCAGCACTGCGAACGGCGTGTCGGAGACGAGCAGACGGGTCGTGCCGCTCGCCAGCCAGTGCGTGACCACGCCCGATGCTGGCACGTCGATGAGGGCGACGGTCTCGCGGCCCAGCGTTCCGACCACCACGCGGCGATCGCTGTTCGTCGAAACCGACGGATCACCGTCCTGCGAGCCATCCCCGTCGGCTGCCGCGAATGGATCGGTCATGATCGTCAGGAATGCCTCGCCTCCCGATTCGGGAGCGATGACCACGAGCCACCGGTCGCTGGTGCGAACGATGCCGGGCACGAACGCCAGACCCGACTGTGCTCGGTGCACCGGGGGCACAATCTCGACTGGCGATTCGTCATCGCCTTCGTCGGATGCAGCATCGCCCACCGGCGCGTCGGCACCCTCAGTACCGCCCGTTTGCGCAACCACCGTGGTGGACTGGCCGCCGGAATCCGGAACTGCGGCGTCCCCAGCAGCGGAGACGCTGGCGGACGCGGCACCGATGTCGGTCAGCGGGCTGGCAGCGCTGCCGACCAGTGTCTCGGCCCACACGACGATGGGAACGCCATTCTGTGATTCGACGGCGATTCCGAAGGGGGCACCGGCCGGCGCGAGCAGTGTCGCGAGTCCGGGTGCAAGTTCGCCTGGGGGTTCGACCTTCAGCTCCATGACATCGTGCGATGCAACGGCAAACGCCACACGGTCGCTGCGAGCGTCGTGGGACGCGACCGACGCAGCGACTTCCGCAACGCCGTCAGAGGGATTGAAGACCCGCAACCACAGATGTGTCCGGTTATCGATGCCGGCCACGGGCACGAGCCACCGGTCGCCGGCGGCCACAGAGGCCAACTCCGCTGCCAGGCCCCGCCGCCCGACGCTCCCGTCGTAGGCCACGAACGAATCCACCGCGATGCGGCCGGTACGGGCCCTGACAGATGCGGCCACGACGTCTCGACGACGGGCATGCTCGCCGACATCGACGGCAACCGTGCTCCACGCCGGCACCACCACGCCGGTCAACGCGGGCGCTACGAACGGTCCGAACTCCGCTTCCGACGCAAACGTGACGTCGACGATCGCATCGCGCGGCAGCGGATTCATGATTGCCAACACCCCCAACGCATCGGCCTGGGTGTCGCCGACGGGGACGAACCAGTTCGGGGCCAGAATGCTCGAACAGCGAGCCTCGTCGACGCCAAGCGGGGAGATCAGTCGCCGCGTCACGGCCAGCCCGCCCGAGGTGGCTTCCACCAGGGCCCCGATGACCTCGTCACGCACGTAATCCGAAGTGGTGACCACCCCGGTGCTGTGAGGTGCCACGTCTGCGGTCACAAACTGCCGACCTGTCGTGCGACCACGGAATTCGACCGACACCGATGCCGCCTCGGCGGTCATGTTCGTCAGCAGTACCTCTGAGGTGACCTCTCCAAAGCCCTGCACGGGTGCCCGCATGCCGACGACGGGGCAGAACCAGCTCGACGTCAACGCATCGGGGGGCGGGACCACAACCTGCGTCAGCGCTTCGGGGTCTTCGACGGCGGCTGACAGCGGCGTTCGGTCGTCGCGCGCGTCGATCACCAGCGCCGCCGCGATTGCCAGCGGGATCAGCAGCCGAGGAAGCCAGCGCAGGACGCTCACGGCCGCTTAGACCCCCGCACGAGGGCAGAGAAGCGGTCTGCGAGCGGGGTGGGCTGGCCGATCGCCACCCAGATCAGCGCCAGCCAGATCAGCACCTGGGCGGTGATCCGGGAGGCCGCGGCGCTCGATCGCTCGAAGTGCAATTCGGCCTGGCCGCCCTGGGGTGGGTCGAAGCGCATCGCCCAGCCCAGAGCCGGGGTCGGCTCAGTCCGCTCACCAGAAGTTTCGAGGCGCCAGCCGGGGTCGTAGGTCTCGGCTACCAACACCGGGCCGATGCCCACCGGTCCGAGCTGACTTGTGGCGGACCGGTAATCGGTGAACACACCGATGCCGTCGGTCAAGTCGCTGACCACGAGGTCCACCGGGTCGGTGGCGAAGTCCGTCGGGATCGGCCTTTCGAACTGTGACCGCGAGGACCACCAGGCCTCATTGCGAAACACCTGGACCGACGGGTCTGCTGCCAGCGGGCGCAGATCGATCTGGGAAGCGAGCGCCTCGGACACCGCAGGCGGCACCGGCCGGTCCCAGCCGTCGGTATAGGAGGGTCCCGAGCGTTCCACCACCACGACATACCTGATGCCGAATGATCCCAGCAGCCGTCCCAGTCGCAGCGTGTCACCCGCCAGCCCGACCCGAACGGCGTCTGCCAAGCGTTCGCTGCCGGGGGTCTGCGGCGTCGCAAACGCATGCCGGACATCGGGATAGCCCCGCACTGACGTCGCAGCAGCGAGTCCGGAGACGCCGAGATCGGTACCACGCAGCGGCAAGACCTCCGGAGCGCCGAGCCACAGGACCCGGTAGTCAGGTCCGACACCGCGGTCGTCGACGAGTCCCAGAGGCACTCGGTGGTCGAAACTCGGTGCCGACCAGTTGCCGTCGATCGATGCCCACGCGGTCGGGAGCACCATGGCGCCTACAGCAATGCCGCTGAGCAAGACCATCGCGCTGCGCGTCCGGGGTGGTACGTCGCCGCCGGCGGCTGCGAGAGCTGCGGGGCCCGTCGCCGCTGTCCGGCACAGGCCGACGGCGCCGAACGCCAGCGATACCTCCCCAAGCGAGTGTCCCAGCCCCACACCGTCCGCCAGGGTGTCCGCCCAACCGGCCACGATGACCCATCCAAAGGCGAAACCGACCAGCGCCACCGCCCAGCCGTGGACCGACGACCACAACCGCCCGCCGCGCGCAACCAGCAGAGGTATCGCCGCGGCAGCCATCAGACCCCAACTGAGCGGCAAATCGCCGAGTGGGCCCGTCTGGAAACGCAGCAGCTCGGCCAGCGACGACGGTGTCGACGGCGTGCGGCTGCCGAGTGAGACATCGAGGTATGCCCGCAACGATTCGAACTCAATCAGCCAGGGAAGGTGCGCAATCGCGGCGAGCGCCACCGCGACCGCGACCTGCAGCGAGCCGGCGACCGGCGCACCGAGCCGCTCGCGGCGTACCACGCGCCGCAGCAACTCGACGAGTGCGAGCGCCAGCCCCGCAGCCAACGCCAGCACCAGCATGAACGGCTCGAACGCTGCCGCCACGGCGAGAAGCAAGGCGAGCGAAGCCACCCTGGCGACGGTGGCGCGCCGGCTTCCGTCGCGTGATTGCGGAGCTTGCGAAGCGCCGACCAGCCGGCTCGCGAGCAGCACGATCGCTGGCGCGGTTCCGTAGGCCAACAACACGTCCCAGCGGCCGCTGGCCAACGCGTTGTACGGCAAGGGGCATGCGGCGTACAGCACCAGAGCGACCAATCGGCCATTGCGGTTCGGTCCGTCTCGGGGCGACCCAGTGTCACAGAGCTTCCACATGCCAATCAGGCCCGTGAGCACCAGACCCCAGATGGCAATGTTCCTCAACAGACCGACTGCGCCCAGGAGGACGGTTCCACCGAGGCTCAGCAAGCCCATCGCCGGATGACCGATCCCGGCTGCACCGACCCCGCTGTCGCGCCAGCCATCCAGGTACGCCCCGGCCATCGTGCCGACGTCGGCAAATGCCGTGAACTGGCCGTATGCGGGAATCCCGCCGGTCAGCAGGTGACGAGAACCGAACGTGATCAGGCCGATCACTCCCAGCCAGACCACCCACACCGTTCGATGCGCGTTGCGTCGCCAGGTGCCCAGGATGCTCTCGTCGATCGTGGTCCGTGCGGCCAGCCCTCCTTCGGGACTCAAGCGGTAGCGGAACCAGTCGGCGACCCGTACCGAGCCGCCCTGTTGCAGTCGCCGCAGATCCACGTCTCGCACCCGCCGGTACCGCTTGGCGGCGCCTCGCAGCGCGAAGGTGCCCCCGATGTGCCGCGCGTTCCACAGCCACGCCAGCGCCACGTCGGAGGCCTGAGCGAACCGTCCACGCAGCGCCCCGAACAACACCTCGCCTGCCGCGAGCACGACTGCGAGCGCCACCGCTGGCAGCAGGTGCACCCAGCCGTAGCACTTCGAGATGGTGCGCAGCCGGGCCCGGTGCTCGTGCTGACGTGCCGAGGGCCCATGGTGTGGGGCGGTCGGACCGGTCCGCAGAGTCCCGGTCGCGGACGGCACGATCCGGACCCGTGCGCCCGAGAGCTGGATTCGCCAGCACAGATCGACCACGGCGCCGTCGCCTTCGAGCGCGGGATCGAATCCGCCGACGATGCGGAAGATGTCTTCGCGCACGAGCATCGCCTCGGTGGGCGCCACAAACAGGTCACGGGCCTCGTTGTGCTGTTCCTGATCCAGCTCGTCGGGGCCGACCACGGGAATCCGGACCCCGAGGCGGTCCGCTGTGCCACCGAGATCGCGCAGCGTCAAGCCGTCCTCGGCGTCGAGCAGCTTGGGGCCGGCGACGCCGACGATCCGTCCCGGGACGGTCTCGGCATCTTCGATGAGCAGGCTGACGGCGTCGGGCGCGAGCGCGACGCGACCGGAGAGGAACAGGAGGTAGTCCGCTCCGCGGACCAGCGATGCCCCCCGATTGTTGGCCGCGCCCATTCGCCCGTGCTGGGCTCGGTGGCCGCGACCTGCCCGAGACGACACCGCATCGGCGACTGCGGCGGTGGGATACAGCTCTCGGACCCGCTCGCCCTGAACACCGTCCGCGTCGCACAGCACCAGAACGGCGAGCCGTGGATAGTCCTGAGCGGCCAATGCCCCCAAGGTGAACTCGGTGTCGGACCACTGCGCGCCCGCCGTGACGATCGCGGCGACCGCCGGCTGGGGTGCGGGGGCCGCCGGCTCGGTCGCAGCCGATGGTGGAGTCTCCTGAGAGCTCGGCGAGCTCATGGGCCGGTCACATCTCGCACGGTGCTCTACCGCACCGATTCAGCGGCTACGACTCCTGGACCGGCGCGACTCGTGGGGTAGTCCGGAGCGTCGCCGTAGTTGAAGCTGGTGCCGTCGCTCCACACGAGCCAGTAACCCTCACCGGTGCCAGCGGACACCAGCGACACCGAGTTCAGGCGGTTCGGCTCGTTGCCGCGAGACCCGAGCCCCCTCGCCGAGCCGAAGGCTGCAACCTCCGAGGCCGAACTCAAGAGCCAGTAGCCCTCACCGTCAGGTGCAGCGGCCATGGCGACCGCGACCATCTCCGCATCGCCCAGATCGGATGCGCCTCCCAGCGCCTCCACGTTGCCGCTCGCGCTGAGCAGCCAATAGCCGTCGCCTGCAGGGGTCGCCTCGATGTCAACGATGGCAACGGCTCCGCTGGCGTCGGCGGCGTCGCCGTGATGGGCGGCATCGCCGAAGTGCAGCACCTCTCCGCCCGAAGTCGCCAGCCAGTATCCGGCGTCTGTCCGGTGCCGAGTCATGGCGACGACATCGCCCGCGAAATCCGTCCCCGATGCGTCGCCATGGTGCCGCGCATCGCCGTGTGCATGCACCGATCCCGACTCGGTGACAAGCCAATACCCCTTGCCGGTCGACGTTGTCGCGATGTCGACAAAGTCCGCGTCAAGCTCGAGTTCCGACGCATCGCCGTGGTGGCGGGCCAGTCCATAGGCCCGCACAGAACCGTCGGCCTTGAGCACCCACAGCGGCGCCTCGGCAATCGACGGCGCCGGCTCACGCGGCGCCTGGCCGCCGTCGAATTGCGGGAAGCGATACCAGTCCGACAGCACGAGCGCCGGGAATGCCTTGCGGAACGGATCGCGCGCCCAGCGATCGAATGAGAAAGTGTGCTCGCCGCTTGTGCCCACTACCCGCAGACCTCGCACCCGGCCGCCCCACTCCCCGTATCCATTGCGCTCGACCACATCGACGCTGATCAGTTGACCGAGTTCCTTGCCTGCCGATCGAAACAGCGGCGCGAAGGCGCGCTCAACATCGACGCGTCGCAGCGAAATCGTCCACGCGTGGCCCCCGTTGCCGCGCTCCGCGTACACCGCGTCGCCGAGATCTTCGACCGCAGGAAACGTCGAGGCCGGGGGTCCCGCAGTCCAGCCGCCGCTGGCGCTGCTGAACTCCGTGAAGGCATAGTCACCGGCAGTGTTGACCAATGCCTCGCCGGCGGTGTTGCGGATCGCTTCGTTCGAGTACGCCAGCTTCGCCCCGAAGTCGTTGGCCTGCAGCACGCTGCCGCGGCCGTCGGCCGCGCCGTTGTAGAGCTGGCAGTTGGGCCAATCGCAGATGTCAGTGAAACGGCCACGCCCGACCTGGTAGTCGGACCAGTAGAGCGCGTAGGTGCGCGCAGCGATCGCTTGGGCTTCGAGCGCCGCGAGGCCCGTGCCCGCAGGCCCTTGCGCTGCTCCCCACTCCGGGCGGGACTCCTGGGGCACCACGCCGCGCAGGTACTGCTCGAGCGGCAGCCGGTTGAACGAGTACGCCCGACCGGACTGCTTGACAATGCCCAGGACGCCCCGGTACGCGATGCGCATGTTCTCGCTGCCGCCGCGCCCCGAAGAGCAGTAGATCATCGTGAGCATCTGCACGAGATCGTCCGCCGCAGGATCGTCGTTGGCCGGCAGCACCTCGACGTAGCGGTCGCCGTTGCGTCCGACGCTGCCGGCGATGCCTGCGGCCATCTCCACATCGCCTTCGGGCTCACAGCCAGTGGTGCGGTGGACAGCAAAGGCGTTGTCTCGGACGCTGACACGGGCAGTCTCGCCGGCCGCGAACGACTGCGACGCCACGCTGAACGGCGCACCCGACGTCACCACCATGTCCTTGCGCGCATTGCGCGCAAGATGAACGGTGATCTCGCTGTTGCTCGCATCAACGAGTCGGGTGTTGCCGTAGTAGTGGAGTGCGATCTGCTCGCCGTTGCAGCCGTACTCGGTGGCGTAGCCGAACGCCCCCCATTGGCTCAAGCCGTTGCCGTGGCCGAAGCCGCGCCCCTCCACCACGATCAGGCCGGGTGCGACAGCATCGCCGGGAGCGGCATCCGACGGCGGAATCTGGACATTCTGCCCGGCGCTCGTGCCGCCTGCGGGCGCGTCGACGATCAGGCATGTGGCCGACGTCTGCGTTGCAGAGGGCCCCAGCGCGGCGAGCGCCGCCCGCGCCGATGCCTCTGAGACTGCCGCCTGGCCGCCCAGGACCGTCACCTTCACTGCATCGCGATGCGGTGTCGGTCCGGCGAGGAAGCGGTGCGTGCTCGTGGCACCGTCGCCGGCCGCCAGCAGCAATGGCGCCTCGCGATGGCCCAGCAACGGTCCGGCCACGAGCGCATCAGGAAAATTCCAAGCGTCCGCTAGGCCGAACTGGTCGGTGTCGAAGCAGCCCGGTGTCAGCGCCTCGGCAACCTCGACGGCTGTCTCGAACCGGTCGGCGCCCCCCAGTCGCACAATCCTCAGGCCCAAGTCGTAGCGCAGCGTGTCCTCGACCTGCTGAGAGACAGCAGCCGTGCCGCCGGCGATGATCACCTGGGCAATGCCGAACTCGATCAGCACCTCGCGCACCTCATCGGAGAGCGCTTCGGGCTCGGTCAGCAGCACTGGATGAGGACCTGCATAGGCCAGCGGTGACAGCGCCAAAGCGTCGGCGAACGTAGACGAGGTGGCCAGCAGCGCCGTGCGCCTGCCGTCGCCGCAGTAGTCGCCGACGCGCTCGCGGCCCATGGCTCGAGCGGCTGCTGCAACCGTCGCGAGACTGTTCGCCCCGGCGTGGCGCTGCGGGACGACACCGGTGAGGGCGGCCAACTCGGTCTCGGTGGCGAACGACACCGCCTCGGATCCGCCGATGATGACCACCTTGGACAGGCTGAGGCCGCCGATGAACTTGCGGGCGGGCGCGGCCAGCTCTTCGGGAGTTGTCAACAGGATCGGAGCGTGGAGCACCCGCGCCAGCGGTGTGGCGGCCAGCGCATCCGAAAACCCCAGTCCGCTCACGACGATCACCGTGTCGACGGCGCCGGCCTCGCTCACATAGGCCCGTGCAATCGCCGCTGCGGTGGCGTAGCGGTCGGGCCCCCACAGGCGTTCAGCAGATGCACTCGTGGCAGCAGCGGTCGGCACGGGGACGATCACTGCGAGCATGGCGCTGATCAGCAGCGCTGCTGAGGAGCAGGCGCCGAGACGCCGCCTGCCCTTGTGCCGACGCGCGCAACGACTCAGAAAAACGCGAACGGCCACCTATGGCAAGGTACCGGCCACTGCGCCCCAGGCAAGGGCACCTACCCACGCCGGGTCGGGTCGCACGCCGTCGGGGCGACGTACCCTACGGCGGTGCCGTGCGTCGGCGCGGCATGGCAGGCGAGATTCACGGCTGCTGCGACGATGGCCGCGCCGAGCCGACACGCGCATCACCGACAACGACACCAGACCACGGAGCCGCTCCCGTGCCTACGGCGCTCATCACTGGCATCACCGGTCAGGACGGCCAGTATCTCGCTGAAGCGCTGCACGCCAAGGGCTACCGGGTAGTGGGCGTCGTCACCGGGCAGCGCAATCCTCACGCGGAGACGCTGGCCAGCGGCCTGCCCTTCGTAGAACTGGTGGGAGGCGACTTGGCCGATCTGCCGTCGCTCATCGCCGCGCTGGAGTACTCCCAGCCCGACGAGGTGTACAACCTCGGCGCGATCAGCTACGTGGCGCTCTCGTTCAAGCAGGCCGAGCTGACCGCCAACGTCAACGGCCTGGGCGTGCTGCGCCTGCTCGAGGCGATCCGCCTCGTCGGCGGGCCGGACAATCCGATCCGCTTCTATCAGGCCTCGTCGAGCGAGATGTTCGGCAAGGTGCGAGAGACACCGCAGAACGAGCTGACGCCGCTGCATCCGCGCAGCCCCTACGGCTCGGCGAAGGTGTTCGGTCATCACACCACGGTGAATTACCGCGAGAGCTATGGGCTCTATGCATGCAGCGGCATCTTGTTCAACCACGAATCACCCCGCCGCGGCCTCGAGTTCGTGACTCGAAAGGTCACGAACGCGGCTGCGCGCATCGCCCTTGGCCTCCAAGACGAGGTCGCCCTAGGCAACCTCGATGCCAAGCGCGACTGGGGATTCGCGGGCGACTACGTGCAAGCGATGCATCTGATGCTCCAGCAGGACGAACCCGACGACTACGTCATTGCCACCGGCGAGGCGCGCTCTGTCCGGGAATTCGTACAACTCGCCTTCTGCGCCGCCGGCATCGACAACTGGGAACGGCATGTGCGCATCGACCCCCGGTTCTTCCGGCCCGCAGAAGTAGACCTGCTGGTCGGCGACGCCACGAAGGCGCGCCGGGTGCTCGGCTGGGCACCCGAGATGCCATTCGAGAACCTGGTGGCCGCGATGGTTGCCCACGATCTCGAAGTCGAACGGCGCAAGCTGCGATGACCGAATCGCGCGGAATGCAGTCGCGACACCCGATGACATCCGGCGAGAGCGCGACGATCGCCGTGCTCGCCGGCGGGGTGGGGGCGGCGCGGTTCTTGCGCGGGCTGCTGCGCGTCCGCAAAGCGACCGACGTCACGGCGATTGTCAACGTCGGCGACGACTTCACGCTGCATGGTCTGAATATCAGCCCCGACCTCGACACCGTCACCTACACGCTCGCCGACCAGATCAATCCCGAGACCGGCTGGGGGCGGGCTGGCGAAACGTGGCGAGTGCTCACCGAATTGGGGCGCCTGGGAGGGCAGGACTGGTTCAAGCTCGGCGATTTGGACCTTGCGCTGCACCTCTTCCGCACACAGCGCCGCAGCGAGGGCGCATCTCTGTCACAGGTGACCGCTGAGATCGCTGCCAGCTTCGGCCTCGAGCTGACACTGCTGCCGGTCAGCGACGACGCCATCGCAACCCGAATCACCCCCGCCGAGCCCGACGGGGCCGCCGAGATCGACTTTCAGGAGTACTTCGTCGCCCACCAGCACGGCATCGCTGTGAGCTCGATTCGATTCGCCGGCATCGACACCGCTAAGCCAGCGCCAAGTGTGCTCGATGCTTTGAAAGACGCAGAGACCGTCGTCGTGGCGCCGTCGAACCCCTTCGTCTCGATCAGCCCGGTCGTCGGCGTGCCACAGGTGCGCGAGATGCTCGCCAGCCGTCGTGAGCACGTCGTCGCCGTATCGCCCATCGTGAGCGGCGCATCGATCAAGGGACCAGCGGGCGCGATGATGAGTGAACTGGGCCACGAACCCAGCGTCGTCGGGGTCGCACGGCTCTACGCCGGCTTCGCCAGCACCCTGGTGATCGACCACGCTGATGCCGTACTCGCTGGCGAAGTGGCGCAAGCCGGGATGACGCCGGTCGTCACCGACACCATCATGGCCGACCCCAAACGTGCAGCCTCGCTGGCCCGGACGACGCTGGAGGCCGCAAGCGCGAGAGGAATCACGTGACCATCGAATTGCACCCCGTCGAAGGCATCGGCGAGATCACACTCGGCGCCGATCTCGGAGCGGTCATTGCAAGTGCCTGCGAGACGACACCCGCCGGTCTGGCTGATGGCGACGTGCTCGTCGTGACCCAGAAGATCGTCTCCAAAGCCGAGGGAGCAATGGAACAGATCGATCCCGACGACCCGCTGTCGCACAAGCCCCTCGTCGAGCGCGAGTCGGTTCGCATCCTGCGACGGCGTGGCGACCTCATCATCAGCGAGACCAAGCACGGATTCATCTGCGCCAACGCAGGAATCGACCTGTCCAACGTCGAGCGGGGCTACGCCGCATTGCTGCCCGACGACAGCGACCGTTCCGCCAACAAGATCCGTGACCGCATCCAGGCATTGTCGGGCTGCACCGTCGGGGTGATCATCTCCGACACATTCGGGCGTCCGTGGCGGCGCGGCGTCACCGACGTGGCCATCGGATGCGCGGGCATCGCTGCGGTCGTCGATCTCAAAGGCACCAACGATGCACTGGGCCGCGAGCTCATGGTCACCGAAGTGTGCGTCGCCGACGAGATCGCCTCCGCTGCCGATCTGGTGTGCGGCAAGGCTCGGGGTGTGCCGGTCGCGATCGTTCGGGGAGTCGACCCGAGCTGGCTGAGGCGCGCTTCGGTGCGTTCGGAGATCATCCGCGAGCCTGCCGAAGACCTGTTCCGGTAGGTAGGCGCGCCCGCTGCGGAGGCGGCATGACCCTCTGCTCCGGCGATTCAGCAAGCGAGAGATCCATACCCGCCCGCATTTCTTGATACGCCTCGTCGGTACGTCACCAACTTACGGGTCGGCACCGGTCGCAACGTCGCAGAGTCTCCTGCCGCCTCCGCAGCTATGACATCTGCTCGTGTCCGTTATCGCTCGTGGCCAAGGAGCGGTTGGCGCTGGGCGCGCAGTACCGCACTCGGAGCGACCTGTTCGCCCTTGCCGACCACTGAGAATTGACTGAGCAGGGCTCCAGCACCCACGACGACGTCAGGGCCGAGCACCGAATCGACCACGACAGCTCCGGCGTCGAGGTAGCAGCCCTCTCTCAGGACCGAGCGCTGCACAACCGCATCGGGTCCGATCTGGCACCCAGATCCCATGACCGACGTCTGGATGCGCGAAGTTGGATGGATGCCCGCTGACGCCGCTGTCGTGCCGTTCGGCACCCGGGCATGAGGGCGCCGGCCCTCAACGATGTCGAGATTTGCAGCCAGGTACTGCTGCGGCGTACCTGTATCGAGCCAGTACGTGTCCGAAACCAGTGCCGCCAGCGCTCCGTCCGCGACGATCTGGGGGAAGATCTCCCGCTCGATGGAGACGGACCGGTCAGGCGCGATGCGATCGAGCACCGCTGGGTCGAGCACGTAGCTGCCAGCGCTGATCGTGGGTCGTTCGGAATGCGGCTGCGCGGCGGGCAGCGAGCCCTGGTCCGGTTTTTCGGAGAACGACAGCACCCGCCCTGACGTATCGGTCACCACGAGGCCGTACGGCGTCGCATCGGCGACTGGCTGCAGCGCGATGGTGGCTTCGGCTCCCGAACTGCGGTGAAAGCTCGCGAGGGCACCCAGGTCCAGGTCGGTCAGGACGTCGCCGTTGAGCACGAAGAACGGTCCCGTTATGCCACTCGCCTCGGCGGCGAATCGCACGGCGCCCGCCGTGCCGAGCGGCTCAGGCTCGACTGCCACCTCATATTCGAGCTGGCCGATACGCCCGTGGGGGTAGGCGGTGGTGAACGCCTCAGCGCGGTAGCCCAGCGAGAGCACCACCTCGGAGACGTCATGCCGGTACAGGTGCTCGCAGACCCACTCGATCATCGGACGCCCGCACACAGGCAGCATCTGCTTGGGGGTGTCGTTGGTCAGCGGACGCAGTCTGGTGCCGAAGCCACCCAACAGCAGGATCGCCTTCATCGCGAGATCCGCGGTGCGGTCCTCAGGATGTTGTGCCCGACTGCTCGCTGCCGATCGAGTTCTCCTCGACAGTGGGCTCGGGAGGTTCGGCCGGCTCGGACGTTTCGGCGGGCTCGGACGTTTCGGGAAGATCACCCTCGGCTGGCTCGTTCTCGCCCCCGTCGGGAATCGGTCCCTCTTCGTTCGAGTCGTCGATCAACGGTTGATCTTCGGGCGGCAGATTGAGATAGGAGCGCAGGAAGTCGTCGTCGGGTCGTGGAATGTCGGCGTTGTCGACGCTCGGGTGGACGTAGGCGAACACGAAGATCTGGCCGTCGCCCAGGAAGCGCACGTCGCGCAGTTCATCGGTGAACGCCAGCGCCTTTTCGGCCTGCAGGGTCTCCCAGCGCATGATGCGCAGCTCCGCGCCCGGCTCGGCAACACCGGCGTCGTCGCTCTCGGGATCCGGTGAAACACAGCCGTCGTCGGACTCGTCGAGAATGGTCCCGTCGGGCAGCTCAAGCGTCGAGTCGGTCAACTCGACCTCAATCTCACGCATGAACGCGCCCAGAGTGGCGAACTGGCCCGTCACGCCGGTGTGGAACGGATGAATGTGGATGAGCCCGTCACCGTGTGTATGGATGCCCGATTGGTCATCGACGTCGTTGGCGTACACGTCGAGGATGAAGTCGTCGCAGTCGTAGATCGCGTAGAGCGAGTGCCAGTGATCTCCCAAGCGCGGCGGGCCCGCGGGAGCATTCGCAGAGCGTTCGTTGCGGGCCACCAAAATCAGCACGACGCCGAGTGCGACGACGAGGAGCATCGCCGCTGGAAACAGGATGTCGCGCCGGGGGCGAAAGCTCCTACCGCTTCCGCCGGCGCTCGCTGCTTTGGCAACCTTCTTGGCAGCGGCTGATCTCGCCATACGGGGCGACAAGCTACCGGCGCTTGGCGACGATGAGTGAGTGCGCCGCGCGGGTGCCCCCGCTGCGGGGCGGCAGGACCCTCTGCTCCCGCGATCCGGCAAGCGAGAGATTCGTACTCGCCCGCATTTCTTGTTACGCCTCGTCGGTGCGTCGCAAACATACGGGCCGGCACCGGTCGCAACGTCGCAGAGTTCCCTGCCGCCCCGCAGCTATGACGCGGGTGCTCTTTCGTTCTGGCGCTTAGCGGCGGCCGAGACCTTCGTAGACAAAGCCTGCTGCGCGTAGCCGGGTCGGGTCCAGCAGGTTGCGTGCATCCACGATGCGAGCTGCATCCATCACCGAAGCCGCCCGCTCCCAATCGAGGTCGGCGAACTCGGGCCACTCGGTGAGCACGACGGCCACGTCGGCACCCGCGAGGGCGTCGTAGGGCGAGTCGCTCACGGTGAGGGTCGGCGGCAGCTGCGCGGCGATGTCGGGACGATTGTCGAGATCGGCGAGCGCCGGGTCGTACGCCACGAGGCGCGCTCCCCGACCACTGAGCCGTTCGGCAACCCGCAGCGCCGGGGAACCGCGCAGGTCATCGGTCCCGGCCTTGAACGTCAGGCCGAGCACGGCCACGGTGACTCCGTCGAGGTCAGAAGAGCGCTGCGCCACCTCATCAGCACCCGGATCGGACCGACCGCTTGGTCCGTCGGTGACCATGCGGGCGACCTTGGCGGCCACACGCTCGAGCTGCTGCTCGTTGACCGTGATGACGCCTTCGAGCAGGTCGAATACGTAACCCGCGTCATGGGCGACCGACACCAATGCACGAGTGTCCTTCGGCAGACACGATCCGCCCCAACCGGGACCGGGCTGGAGGTATGCCGAGCCGATGCGGTGATCGGTGCCTACCCCTGCGAGGACGGTGTCGACGTCGGCGCCAACGGCTTCGCAGACCGCTGCGAGCGCATTCACGAATGAGACCTTGGCGGCCAGGAATGCGTTTGCCGCGTACTTGACGGTTTCGGCCGATGTCGGATCACTGAGGATCACCGGCGCCTCCACGTCGGCATACAGCGCCGCCACCCGGCGTGCCACTGAGGTGTCGTCGGCCCCGATGACGATGCGGTCAGGTGCCAGGAAGTCGTGGACTGCCGACCCCTCTCGCAGAAACTCGGGATTCGACGCCAGCGCCACATCGGTTCGCCCCAGCGCCGCAGCAATCTTGGGAGCGGTGCCCACCGGCACCGTCGACTTGGTCACCACGACGGAGCCGGGCTGCAGGCGGGATGCCACCGAATCGAGCGCTGCCAGCAAGTAGCTGAGCTCGGTCTCGCCGTCAGCTCGCAGCGGTGTCGGCACGCAGATGAACGCGAAGTCGCACGTGGCCGCGACGGTCTCGGCCGAGATCACGAAGCGGAGGCGCCGCTCGGCGATGCCTTCAGCAACGAGTCGATCAAGTTCGGCCTCGCGAATCGGCACGACACCCGCCGACAGCGACGCCACCTTGGCCCGGTCGATGTCGGCGCAGATGACGTCGTGACCGAGGTGGGCAAAGCACGCGGCGGTCGTGAGGCCGACGTATCCGGCGCCGACAACGAGGATGCGGTGCTGGGACGATGTATCGCTCATGGCACCAATTGATCGGCCGGCGGCACATCGACCCGCCGGTAACCCGAATCCACGCGAGGCAACTCGTCGCCGACGTGGAGGATCACCGTGGTTGCCTCGAGCTCGGCATGGCCGGCGAAGTCTGGCACAGGCAGCAGGCGACTGGCCAGCAGGCCGGCCGCGAGCCGTCCCTGCGGCGCCAAGTACACCACCGTACCCTGCGGAGGGTCTGATATGCCCTCGGGCAGTTCCCCTGCTGCGGCGGCCTTGAATCCGAGCTCGTTCAGCTCCGCAGCCAACAGATGCCGCCCCGTGCCGGTGACCTGCACTTTCACGCGCGACTCGACGATGTCGTCCCAGCCGATGCCCCCGAACACGTCCAGCACACGCTGGTTGTGCTCGGAACGCTGCGGGTCGAGCCCGAGCGACCATCTCACAGGTTCGTGGACATCCACCAGCCTCAGCTCGTACTCCTCGATGTCGGCATCGAAGTCGATCCCCGCAAATTTGTCTGCGAGGCTCCGACCGTCGCTCACGATGCTGAGCGTGTTTGACGTGGACAGATGGTCAGCCGCGATATCCAGCATCGAGAGCAGGTTGATCGGGTTGGCCAGCAGACCGGGCGCAGCCTGCTCGGCGGCGATGCGCATGAAGTCGCGTTGGCGGTCGTTGCGGGCGAGATCATTCCAGACACCGTGCCGTTGCCAGGTCCCGTCGGCCGCTTGCTCTTCGAGATGGCGACTGCGGACGTACGCGAGCGCCTGGCGGCCATCGAGGAGATGGGTGCCCGCACTGGTGAAGAACCCGCTTCGGCTGTCGGTCGGGTCCGTCGCGTTTTCTCTCGGCTGGTCGCGCAACGCTCGGCTGAAGGTCATCTGGACACCGCCGACTGCATCGACCAACCGCAAGAACGCCTGGAAGTCCACTTCGATGAAGTGCTGCAGGGTGATGCCGAGATTCTCCTCGACCGTGTCGATCAGGCGAGCAGCGCGCGCTGCGGTGGTTTCGTCACGGTTGTACGCGCTGTTGATCTTGGCGACGACGCCGGTTCCGGCAATATCGCTCGTGCCCGCGATCTCCGCCGCCAGGTCGCGCGGGATCGACATCATCGCCGCCGTGCCGTCGCCTCGCAGGCGGATCACCATGATCACGTCTGCCAGCCGGCTGATATCCGAGTGGCCGTTGCGCAGCGGATCGTCGGGCGCGAGCCCCAAGGTGCTGTCGGTGCCGACGAGCAGGTAGTTCTCCCCAGTGGGGCCGCGCGGCAGAACCGGCTCGCCGGCGGAGAGGTCGACGCCGCCAGCTGACTCCGCTTGTGAATCCGGGTCGACAACCGAGGTGACGCCGTCGCCGGGCGTGCCCTCGCTGCTGCGGTCAGCGCCCGCATCTGTCTCGCTGTCAGGATTCGCAGCGATCGAGGTTGGCTGGTCGATCACCACGTCGGCCGCAGTCACGGGCTGGCGGGGGGCAGAGGTCAGCACGTCGGCCAACTCGTGCCGCTCGATCCGTCCGAGCTGCAGCAGCACAAATGCAGATGCACCAGTCGCGACTGCCCCGATGAGGGTCAGCACTGCCAGCGCGACAAGGACGAGGCGAGTGCGCCGACTGCGGTGGCTCACTCAGCTGCCTCGGAGAGGGCCTCGCTCAGGGACGGATACACGAACAGGCTCTCGGCGATGTCCTGGACCCGCAGGTTTGCGCTGACGGCGAGAGCCACCACCGAGATCAGCTCGGCTGCGTGGCGGCCCACGATGGAGCCGCCCAGCACCTGACCGGTCAGCGGGTCCGAGACGATCTTGACGAAGCCGCGGGGATTCTCCTCGATCAGCGCCTTGGCATTTGCGCCGAAGGGCACCTTGGTGACGCGGATCTTGCGGCCCGTGGCAAATGCTTCGGCTTCCGCGAGCCCGACGTCGGCGATCTCGGGCTCGGTGAAGATTGCCGATGCCGCCTTGTCGTAGTCGAGATGGCGGTGCGGACGGGACTCGTGCAGACCCACCGCGTGCTCCACGATCTTGCGGCCCTGCATGGCGGCGACCGACGAGAGCGGCAGCTTGCCTGACAGGTCGCCCGCCGCGTAGATGCTGGGCACCGACGAGCACAGGTTGTGATCGACCTCGACGTACCCCTCGTCGTCGACTCGCACGTCGGTGTTCTCCAGCCCCAAGCCGTCGCTGTTGGGGATCGATCCGATCGCAATCAGCGCATGCGACGCCTGCACAGTCCGCCCATCGCTGCAGACGACTTCGACAGCGTCGCCTTCGCGCTCGATGCTCACCGCACGCGCCCCTTTGAGCATGGCCACGCCGAGGTCGCTGAAGGTCTGCTCGAGCACTGCAGCGGCTTCGGGGTCCTTGTGCGGCAGCACCTGCTGACGACTCACGATCAGCGTGACCTGCGAGCCCAGCGAGGTGAACATGTGCACGAACTCCACGCCGGTCACCCCAGAGCCGACGACGACGAGGTGCTCTGGAAGCTCGGCGGGCGGGTACGCGTCGCGGGTGGTGAGAATCCGCTCCCCGTCGACCGTTGCCCATTCGGGGATGCGGGGGCGGCTGCCGGTCGACAGCACGACGACGTCGGCCGACAGCTCGATCGCGCCGTCCGCCGTGTCAGCGCAGACCTCGTTGGGCCCGAGCAGGCGGCCTGAACCCGACAGGATGCGTACGCCCTGGCTGACCAGCATCTGCCGGGCGACGTCTGCGAGGCGGTCCTCTATGTCGCCGATGCGCTGGCGAAGGTGCGGGGTGTCGACCGACGTGGACACATTGGCGAGCCCCAACTCGTCAAGATGGCCAGCGAAGCTGAGCGCCGAGCCGGTTGCGATCATGGTCTTGGACGGCACGCAGTCGCGAAGGTGCGCGGAGCCGCCCACGATGTCGCGCTCGATAAGCGTGACGTCGGCGCCGTAGCGCGCCGCGTAGGTGGCTGCGGAGTGGCCCGCCGGGCCGCCGCCGATCACGACGAAGCGCTTCTGGGCCATGGATCCGCAGCGTACCGGTGCCCCCCGGCCTCACTGTCGTCGCGGCGCCCAGTGCTTTCCGCTCTGATCCTGTGTCCTTGTGCGATTGGGGTCTTTGTGCGATTGGGCCCACGAGCCGCGCGGGCCCGGGGCACAGCCCTTGGGGTCAGCTCAGCGTGGGGCTGCAGAGGCCGTCCAGCTCGCCCACGGTGATGCGCTCGCGATTGGCGAAGGTGACCTCATTGTTGGGGTCGGGCCGCAACCGGAATTCGCGGAAGGTCATCTCGAGCGAGTCGAAGGCGACGATGCGGCCCGACAGCGAATCGCCGGTGCCGAGAATCAGCTTGATGGTCTCGAGCGCCTGAATTGAGCCCACGATTCCCGGCAGCACGCCGAGCACGCCGGCCTCGGCGCACGACGGGGCAAGCTCCGCCGGCGGGGGCTCGGGCAGGTAATCGCGGTAGGTCGGGCCGTTCTTTGGGTCGAACACAGTGACCTGACCCTCGAAGCGGAAGATCGAGCCGTGCACCACGGGAATGCCCAGCTTCACCGATGCGTCGTTGAGCAGGTAGCGACTCGGGAAGTTGTCCGCGCCGTCCACGATCACATCCCAGCCCGAGAGAATCTCGAGCACATTGTCGGCGCCGAGCCGCGTGTCGTAGGTGACCACGTTCACGTCGGGATTCAACGCGGTCAGGGTCTTCTTGGCCGAGTCGACCTTGCGATCGCCGACACGGTCGACGTTGTGGAGAATCTGGCGCTGCAGGTTGGACTCGTCCACCACGTCCATGTCGATGATGCCGAGGGTGCCGACTCCGGCGGCAGCCAGATACAGCGCGGCGGGCGAGCCGAGGCCGCCTGCGCCGAGCATGAGCACCTTGGCGTCAAGCAGCTTGAGCTGCCCGGCCTCGCCCACTTCGGGCAGCAGCAAGTGACGCTGGTACCGGTTTCGCTGCTCGGCACCAAGCGAGGCGGGCGTCGACCATGGGCGGCCCTCGTCCTTCCAGCGGCCGAAACCGCCATCCATGGAGACGGAGTTGGGATAGCCCAGCTCCGCAAGGGTCTTCGCAGCGAACGCTGAACGCACGCCGCCGGCGCAATAGATGATGATCTCCGCATCGTGGTCGGGCAGCCGGTTCTCGATCTGAGCCTCGAGGTGCCCGCGCGGAATGTGGATCGCGTCGGCGAGAGCACCTTGCTCGTACTCGTCGGGCTCGCGCACGTCGAGCACGACGGGCTCGCGGTCCGTGATCCACTGCGCCGCTGTGGCGGTGTCGATCTCGGTGATCTCGCGCTTTGTCGCTGTCAGCAGTTCGCGGAACGAGGGCATCAGAGGCCTCCCAAGCCGTCGCTTTCGGGAGCGCCCAGTCATCAGACCAGGCTCAGGACCTAAATCCTACCTATCAGGTCAGGTTTTAGTTACGTGCGGTGTGATCTCCCACACGCGCCGCGATTCTCAGCCCCTACGCGCCAGCCAGTTGGTCAGGTTTTAGTTACGTGCGGTGTGATCTCCCACACGCGCCGCGATTCTCAGCCCCTACGCGCCAGCCAGTTGGTCAGGTTTTAGTTACGTGCGGTGTGATCTCCCACACGCGCCGCGATTCTCAGCCCCTACGCGCCAGCCAGTTGGTCAGGTTTTAGTTACGTGCGGTGTGATCTCCCACACGCGCCGCGATTCTCAGCCCCTACGCGCCAGCCAGTTGGTCAGGTTTTAGTTACGTGCGGTGTGATCTCCCACACGCGCCGCGATTCTCAGCCCCTACGCGCCAGCCAGTTGGTCAGGTTTTAGTTACGTGCGGTGTGATCTCCCACACGCGCCGCGATTCTCAGCCCCTACGCGCCAGCCAGTTGGTCAGGTTTTAGTTACGTGCGGTGTGATCTCCCACACGCGCCGCGATTCTCAGCCCCTACGCGCCAGCCAGTTGGTCAGGTTTTAGTTACGTGCGGTGTGATCTCCCACACGCGCCGCGATTCTCAGCCCCTACGCGCCAGCCAGTTGGTCAGGTTTTAGTTACGTGCGGTGTGATCTCCCACACGCGCCGCGATTCTCAGCCCCTACGCGCCAGCCAGTTGGTCAGGTTTTAGTTACGTGCGGTGTGATCTCCCACACGCGCCGCGATTCTCAGCCCCTACGCGCCAGCCAGTTGGTCAGGTTTTAGTTACGTGCGGTGTGATCTCCCACACGCGCCGCGATTCTCAGCCCCTACGCGCCAGCCAGTTGGTCAGGTTTTAGTTACGTGCGGTGTGATCTCCCACACGCGCCGCGATTCTCAGCCCCTACGCGCCAGCCAGTTGGTCAGGTTTTAGTTACGTGCGGTGTGATCTCCCACACGCGCCGCGATTCTCAGCCCCTACGCGCCAGCCAGTTGGTCAGGTTTTAGTTACGTGCGGTGTGATCTCCCACACGCGCCGCGATTCTCAGCCCCTACGCGCCAGCCAGTTGGTCAGGTTTTAGTTACGTGCGGTGTGATCTCCCACACGCGCCGCGATTCTCAGCCCCTACGCGCCAGCCAGTTGGTCAGGTTTTAGTTACGTGCGGTGTGATCTCCCACACGCGCCGCGATTCTCAGCCCCTACGCGCCAGCCAGTTGGTCAGGTTTTAGTTACGTGCGGTGTGATCTCCCACACGCGCCGCGATTCTCAGCCCCTACGCGCCAGCCAGTTGGTCAGGTTTTAGTTACGTGCGGTGTGATCTCCCACACGCGCCGCGATTCTCAGCCCCTACGCGCCAGCCAGTTGGTCAGGTTTTAGTTACGTGCGGTGTGATCTCCCACACGCGCCGCGATTCTCAGCCCCTACGCGCCAGCCAGTTGGTCAGGTTTTAGTTACGTGCGGTGTGATCTCCCACACGCGCCGCGATTCTCAGCCCCTACGCGCCAGCCAGTTGGTCAGGTTTTAGTTACGTGCGGTGTGATCTCCCACACGCGCCGCGATTCTCAGCCCCTACGCGCCAGCCAGTTGGTCAGGTTTTAGTTACGTGCGGTGTGATCTCCCACACGCGCCGCGATTCTCAGCCCCTACGCGCCAGCCAGTTGGTCAGGTTTTAGTTACGTGCGGTGTGATCTCCCACACGCGCCGCGATTCTCAGCCCCTACGCGCCAGCCAGTTGGTCAGGTTTTAGTTACGTGCGGTGTGATCTCCCACACGCGCCGCGATTCTCAGCCCCTACGCGCCAGCCAGTTGGTCAGGTTTTAGTTACGTGCGGTGTGATCTCCCACACGCGCCGCGATTCTCAGCCCCTACGCGCCAGCCAGTTGGTCAGGTTTTAGTTACGTGCGGTGTGATCTCCCACACGCGCCGCGATTCTCAGCCCCTACGCGCCAGCCAGTTGGTCAGGTTTTAGTTACGTGCGGTGTGATCTCCCACACGCGCCGCGATTCTCAGCCCCTACGCGCCAGCCAGTTGGTCAGGTTTTAGTTACGTGCGGTGTGATCTCCCACACGCGCCGCCCCTACGCGCCAGCCAGTTGGTCAGGAATTGGTCACACCGAACGCTGGCGGGGGGTGCCGCCGCAGATTCGGGGGAGGACCTCCGAGATGGACTTGCGCAGGACCATGTCGGCAAGGTGGTCCATCTCGGTGGGTTCGGCGTTGACGATCACCACTCGCGCGCCTGCGGACTTTGCCGTCGGTACCACCGCAGCGATCGGATAGACGGCCAGCGTGGTTCCCACGGCCAGCATCAGATCGCAATTCTCGGCTGCGATCTGGGCTCGCAAGAGATCTCGCGCCACGAGCTGCTGGCCGAAGCTGATCGTGGCGCTCTTGAGAATCCCCCCGCAGTCGGGACAGGGCGGGTCGTCGGAGCCGAGCCGAACCCGATCGAGCACGGTGCCCATCTCGTCGCGGTAGTCGCACTCCAAGCACGCAACCTCGCGGATCGTGCCGTGCACCTCCACAATCTTGTCTGGATCGGACCCGGCGTCGTGATGCAGACCGTCCACGTTCTGCGTCAGCAGCGACACCAGCTTGCGGCGACGCTCCAACTGCACGAGGGCTCGGTGACCGTCGTTGGGCTCTGCGCCCCACGCTCGGTGATCCATACGGGCCCGCCAGGCCAGCACCCGCACCTCACGATCGGCCAGATAGTTCTGCAGCGTCGCCTGCTTCTCGGCGGCCGGGTTCTTGGTCCACACGCCATTGGGACCGCGGAAGTCTGGGATTCCCGAGTCCGTGGAGATCCCGGCGCCGGTGAGCACCGTGATGGCGCTCGCCTCGTCGATCCATCGCGCCACCGTTCGGACATCGTCATCGACGTCGGTGCTCGAATCGGACGCTGGGACTTTCTCGGCTGGGCTCATCGGTCACAGTCTGGCCTAGAGGCTGAGCCCCGGGCCCGAGCGGCCCGCGAGCGAAGCGAGCTGGAGCGGTAAGCACAGGGCGAAGCCGTGGCCCGAGCGGCCCGTGAGCGCCGAGTCAATGGAAATCGGGAACAAGAGCGGGAAACAACTGGTGCGGCAGCGAGACGGTTCACCCATCGACGCGGACTCTCGTGGCAAGCGGCCTGATCTGACGAGCGATGTGCAGCTCTCAGTATGTTTCATGTTGTATTAGTATTTTTTGATATACAAAAATGTGTTCGGCAACGAACAACAACCGCGGCCCAACGTGGCACGCCGTCGAGAAGGAGAGCACCCGTGCGAGCTGATGAGATACACGACGTCCCCCAAAGTCGAACGGTGCCTGATCCGCCCGCTGCGGCCGCGTTGCGGCTGGTTGGCGGCGCCGAGACCGAGCTAAGCCCCACAGCGTTCAACGATTCGTCGGGTGATCCAGTGCATGTCCTTCGGGTGCGGCCGTGGGACGATCCCAATCTGCGGCGCCGCGGCCACGATCCGCGCTCGATTTACGTGGAGCGATTCTGGGTTGCGATTCTCGGCCCGAGCGCCGTATGGCTGTTGCGGCTGCTCGCGCGCGAATTCGACGAGCTGGCGCCCGGCGAGGAGCTCCGCCTGGACCTCGACTCCACCGCCCGGCGATTGGGACTGCAGCACCGCGGCGGCCGTCAGAGCACCTTCATGAGAACCATCGAACGCTGCGGCATGTTCGACCTGGCGCACTTCGACGACGACGCGGTGCTGATCGTCCGCACGCGGGTGCCACCGGTGCCCCGCCGGCTGCAGATGCGGATGCCGCCGGAATTGCGCGCGGAAGTCGGCCACTGGTCACGGATCGACGGTCATGCGGATTTCTCCGTCGGCGAGACGCGGCTGCTCGCGATCTGCATGCTGACGCTCGGTCACGGTCTGCACGAGTCCGCCGAGCGGCTCGTGACGCTCGGGCTGGCGCCGAGCGCCGCTAACGAGGCGACCGCATGGGCGTGGGCGGAACGCTGCGTGCGTCAGCGCACACGTCGCCACACCTAGCCCCTCTGGCTGCGTTCGCGCCATCGCCGGCTCGAGGGCACGGCGGGGCCCGTCACCAGCCGCAGATCAGCTCCACCAGCGTGCGCACGCCGAAGCCCGATGCCCCCTTGGCCAGTTCGCCGGCGTCGGCATCGGTGCGCACAGGTCCAGCGATGTCGAAGTGCACCCATGGCGTCTCGCCGACGAATTCCGACAAGAACAGCCCCGCGTGGAGTGTGCCCCCGTAGCGGTTCTTGCCGATGTTGCGCAAGTCGGCGATCGGCGAGTCGAGCTGCTCGCGGTATTCGGGAGGCAGCGGCAGGTGCCAGAGACGTTCCCCAGCAGCGCGCGCCGCAGCCTGGGCGCGTTCGATCGCCGCCGGGTCATTGCCCATGAGCCCGGCGTACTTGTCGCCCAGCGCCACCATGCAGGCACCCGTGAGCGTGGCGAGGTCCACGACCAGGTCGGGCTCCTCCTCGACGGCAAGCGACAGTCCGTCAGCGAGGACGAGCCGGCCTTCGGCGTCGGTGTTGAGCACCTCGACCGTTTTGCCGTTGCGGATGCGGAGCACATCCCCGGGCTTGGTGGCCGTAGGGCCGGGCTGGTTGTCAGTGCAACAGCAGATGCCGGTCACCGCGATGTCGGGCGCCAATCGGACGATGGCACTCATCGCGCCGATGACCGCCGCGGCGCCCCCCATGTCGATCTTCATCCACTCCATGCCTTCGAAGGACTTGAGGTTGAGCCCGCCGGTGTCGAATGTGATGCCTTTGCCGACCAGGTGAACCGTGGCGCGCGGCGTGGCGGTCGGCTGCCAGCGCATGCGGATGAGCGCCGGCGGCTCCGTCGAACCCGCATTGACGCCCAGCAGCCCGCCGCATCGCTCCGAGGCCAACCGCTCGCGGTCCCACACCTCGACTGAAGCAGTGCCCGCCGCCGGATCAGTGGCGGCAGAAGCCGACTCGATGGCCTCGGCGGCAGCATCGGCGAGCCCGCTCGCCGTGAGCGCTCCGGCCGGTTGGTTGACCAAGTCGCGGGCCAGGGCGATGCCGCCGGCCACCGCCGCGGCACGAGCGAGGGCAGCCGCTGTGTCGGTGCCGTCAGGCACGGCGAGCACGACGCGGCCGAGCGCGTCAGCTTCGGGAGGGTCGCCCTTGTGCTCGTAGAACCCGTAGGAGGCGAGGAGCATGCCTTCGGCCACCGCGCTCAGGGCAACATCGGCGCCGAGGTCGTCGGCCGCGACTGCAGCCAACGCCGAGGTCAGCGACTCGACCTTCGACGCTGCCCGCCACAGATTCGCCGCCGCTGTGCGGACATCGGCGGCAGTGAGATCTTCAGCGCCGAGCCCGACGGCGATCGGCATCGTGTCGTTCGCAGTGCCGGCGATGCCGGCCATGAGTGCCGTGCTGCCCGCAGAGCCGTCGAAGCCGCTGGCGGCCAAGTAGTTCGGCGTGGCCCCCAGCGTGTCGAGGGCATCGCTGCGCACCGGCCGGTCCGCGGCGGCCGTCGGCGGGGCGGCGGCGGGGTCGGTGACAACCTCGAAGGCATCAGGCGAAACGGTGAGCGGCACGGCGTCCTCGCTTAGTCGGGGATGGGGCGCGGACGGCGGTGAGCATCGCCCGCAGTGCGGTTCTACCTGACGACGGCACTTGACGCAGGAGATATTCGCAAGGCGTTCGGTTGGTGGTCACTGCCGGTGAGGGGCCGAACGCAGGTGCACGACGTCTCCGACTGCCACCGTGTGGATGGTCCCGCCATCGTCGGCGACCAGCAGCCGTCCTTCGGCATCGAGATCGCTCGCGAGTCCCTCAAGACTGTGACCATCGGTTGCGGGTCCGTCGGTTGCGGGCCCATTGATCGTCGCATCGAACGAGATGCGAACCCGGCGGCCGAGCGTGGCGGAATTCCGGCGCGCCTCGTCCAGCACAGCGGCAGCGCCCGAACCGCCGCCCAAGCCGTGATCGGCCCTGCACAGCAGCTCGTAGCGAGCCTCGAGGCCTTCGAGCACCCGGCGGGCCAGCGCTGTGCGGTCTACGGGCGCGCCCGCTTCCAGGTTCAAGCTCGTCGCGATGCCCTCGAGGTCTGGCGGTACCTCCGGCCAGCCGGTGTTGAGGCCCATGCCCACGACGAGCGCGCTGAGCACTCCCTGGGTACTGATCGACTCGGCCAAGATGCCCGCCAGCTTGCGATCACGTCTAACCGAGTCATGGCCAGCGGAGTCATGGCCAGCGGAGTCATGGCCAGCACTGTCACGACCAGCCGAGTCACGACTGCCGCGGTCAGCGATCACGAGGTCGTTGGGCCATTTCAGCCGCGGCCTGACGCCGCTGGATTGCTCACAGGCGTCAGCGGCGGCCAGCGCAACCGCCAGCGTCACCAAGGCCGCTCGAGCCGGAGGCAGCGGACCCGGCGGCGGTCGCAGCAGCACCGACATCATCAACGATGTGCCCGGCGGCGCCGTCCAACGCCGACCGCGGCGACCGCGTCCGGCGGTCTGCAAATCGGTGATCAGCACCACCCCTTCGGGCGCTCCCCGGCGGGCCCGATCGAGCAGTTCGGTATTGGTCGAACCGATCTCGTCGTACCACTCGATGTGGGTGAAGCGGGTGCGGGGTACGGACCCGAAATGCGGGGACTCGATGGCCCTGGCGTCGTGCGAACCAAGCACACACCGAGCGTAGCGGTGGCACTCGC
This sequence comes from Candidatus Poriferisodalis sp., assembly GCF_965208895.1. GTDB lineage: Bacteria > Actinomycetota > Acidimicrobiia > Acidimicrobiales > Poriferisodalaceae > Poriferisodalis. The sequence continues at coordinate 1,429,700 of NZ_OZ242363.1, forward strand.
GGCGACAGCCGACAGACTTGCCCGCTGCCGGTCGAAAATGAAGTGATGCCGACTGGCCCGACTTGGCAGCGGTCGGCCTGCACCGACAGGCCATCGCAGCCAGGACCTCACAGTTAGGACTTCATTCGTGTTCAGCAAGCTCCTCATCGCCAACCGGGGCGAGATCGCGGTGCGAGTCATCCGGGCCTGCCGCGAGCTGGGCATTCCGACGGTCGCCGTGTACAGCGAACTGGACCGAGACGCCTTGCATGTGCGCCTCGCGGACGAGGCGTTCGCCCTGGGCGGCCAGACAGCAGCCGAGAGCTACCTCAATACCGAGGCAATTCTGGATGTCATCTCGCGGTGCGGCGCCGACGCAGTTCATCCCGGCTACGGCTTCTATTCCGAGAATGCCGACTTCGCCCGCGCCATCACCGAGCGGGGCGTGACCTTTATCGGACCGCCGCCCGAGGCCATCGAGGTGATGGGCGACAAGATCTCAGCACGCCTTGCCGCCGAACGGTCCGGCGTTGCCGGCGTTCCCGGCACCACCGAGGTCATCGCTTCGAGCGATGACGTCGAAGCGTTCGGCGCCGACCACGGCTATCCCATCGCCATCAAGGCGGCCTACGGCGGCGGCGGCCGCGGCATGAAGGTCGTGAACGGACCCGACGAGATCGAAGCTGCCCTGGCGTCCGCACAGCGTGAGGCCGAAGCCTTCTTCGGCCGGGGCGAGTGCTACATGGAGCGGTACCTCACCTGGCCGCGCCACATCGAGATGCAGATCATCGCCGACAGCCACGGCAACGCCGTGTGGCTGGGCGAGCGCGACTGCTCCGCGCAGCGCAGGCACCAGAAGCTGGTGGAGGAGAGCCCCGCGCCGCTGCTCGATGACGCCGTTCGCAAGGCGATGGGCGATGCCGCGGTGGCGGTGGCCCGTGGCTGCAGCTACACCAACGCCGGCACCGTGGAGTTCCTGTACCAGGACAGCGAGTTCTTCTATTTGGAGATGAACACCCGGCTGCAGGTGGAGCACCCGGTCACCGAGATGGTGACCGGCATCGACTTGGTCCGCGAGCAGATCCGCGTTGCGGCCGGAGAGCCGCTGTCGTTCACACAGTCGGAAGTGACCTCGGTCGGCCACGCGATCGAGGCGCGCATCAATGCCGAGGATCCCGCGGGCGGCCGATTCCTGCCGTCTCCGGGCACGCTGACATCACTGCGTGTGCCCGACGGGTTCGGCATCCGCTGGGACGGCGGCTACGAGGCGGGCGACACCGTCAGCCAGTACTACGACAACCTCATCGGCAAGCTGGTCGTGTGGGGCTCAGATCGCCCGACCGCCATCGGCCGCATGCAGCGGGCCCTTGGCGAGCTGAGCGTCGGCGGCGTCGCAACGACCGCCGCGGCACACGTCGAGATCATGGCCTCAGACGACTTTCAGGCCGGCACCCACAGCACCAAGTGGGTGGAGGAACGGCTTGATCTGAGCGGCGTGAGCGGCAAGATCGACGCCGAGCCCACCGGGGGGTCCGACGGCGAAGACGTGCCGCTCGTGCGGCGAGATGCAGTGGTGGAAGTCGACGGCAAGCGATTCTCGGTGAGCGCATGGGTGCCCGATTCAGCACCGCCGGCCAGCGCCGCCAACACGGCAGCGCGCCCCCGGCGCGCGAGCGGTGCTGCTTCGGCCGGCGCCGGGACCGGTCAGGTGACCGTTCCGATGCAGGGCACGATCGTCAAGATCCTCGTCGAGATCGGCCAAGAGGTCACGACCGGCGAGGGCGTCGTGGTGCTGGAAGCCATGAAGATGGAGAACAGCATCAACGCCGACCGCTCGGGGACCGTCAGCGAGATCAAGGTAGAGCCCGGCGCCACAGTCGGAGCCGGCGACGTGGTCGTCGTTATTTCCTGAACTCGGCTGGGGCTGGACGCGCGCCCGCGGTGAGGGCGGCAGCGTCCCCTGCTCCAGCGATCCGGCAGGTCGCAACGTCGCAGGTGCCCCTGCCGCCCTCACCGCTCAGTTATCTGTTCCCTCACCGGCCACGTTCTCGAAGCGTCGTCGTTCCGCCGCCTGCCGCTCATTCAGAAGTGTCCCGACGTCGAGTTCTATGGTGCGAACTCGGCGCAGCGTTCGTTCCGCGATCACCCGGTTGGCGCGCAGCAGGTCTGCTAGGACGCCGAGCATCACCAGCTGCATGGCCACGAGCAGCGCGACGGCACCGACGATGAGGGACTGCACGTGACCTGAGCCGTCGGAGGTCACCAGGAACCATCCGAATCGGGCGAACAGGAACACACCGACGGCGGCGAACAGCGCAGCGGGCACGGCGAACACTCGCAGCGGTTCGTGCATGGCATAGACGCGGACGATCGTGCCCGCGGCCCTGCGCACGTACTGGCGCTTGGAGCGGAACAAGCGCGACGGGCGAGTCGTGGGATTCACGCGCACCGGCACATCGGTGACCGCGAGGTCTGACTTGCCGGCCTGGATCACGGTTTCGAGCGTGTAGGTGAAGCGCGACACGACGTTCGCTGCGAGCGCAGCCTCCCGGCTGTAGGCACGGAATCCGGAGGCGACGTCGGCCACATCGGTCGCCGAAGCCTGCCGGACCGTCCACGAGCCGAGCCGCTGCAGCCGTTTCTTGAGCGGTGAGAATTCAGGGTGGTTGCGGATGTCTCGCGAGCCGATCACCAGATCGGCCTGCCCGGCGACGATCGGTTCGGTGAGCTTGGCGATGTCGGCGGCGTCGTATTGGTTGTCGCCGTCGGTGTTCACAATGACGTCGGCTCCCATGCGCAGTGCGGCGTCGAGACCGCTAGCGAAGGCCACTGCGAGCCCTTTGTTCTGCGTCAGGCTGACGACTGCATCGACACCGTGGTCGCGGGCGACTCTTACCGTGTCGTCAGTCGAGCCGTCGTCGATGACCAGCCACAGGACCTCGCCGAAGCCTTGCACCTCGCGTGGCAGCGCAGTCAGCGTGTCGCCCAGCGTCTCCGCCTCATTCAGGCAGGGAATCTGGATGACCAGCCGCACCTGCCCATTGTGTCGGGTGTACCCGGCACACGGGAACTCAGCGTCGGGTTGACCCGGCGAGTGAGGTCAATCCACGTTGAGGCGGCCGAGTCGCACCGTGGCGAACGCCAGGCTGACCACGGAGACGCCAGCGAGAACGGCGATCGCCGTGATGAGCCCGTACGTCGTGAAGCCAAGGTCAACATCGGAGATCTGCGCGAGCACCGAGCGGGCGTACCCGCGCAGCGACAGACGTTCGGCGAAGTCGCCGAGGCCCACCGCCAAGCCCTCCCACAGCAGCACATACGCGATCCCCCACAGGACGGCTTTACGAAACAGCAGCCCCAGCAGCACGAACAGGCACGAATAGGAGACTGCCCCCAACGCCGCCGCGGCCAGCGCACCCAGCGCGACACCCCCTGAGTCGGCCACGAAGTCAGCCGCGAACCAGCCGCCTAACGCGGTCGGAACGACGCTCAGCGGCAGCGAGACCGTCACCGCCGCAGCCGCCGCGGCGATCACCAGCGGGGCGCGGCCGATGGGCCGCAGCCACAAGTACACGAGCGTGCCGTCGTCGCGAACATCGCCCAGCGCCGCCGCGGCGAAGACCAGCGACACGATCGGCACGATGACGATGAGTCCGAATCCGTCGGCATAGCTGGCGCCGTGGAACAGCACCCCGGTGCTGTTGGGCTCCTCGCCGCTCGCTGAATTGCCCACTACCCAGCCGACCACGATCATGATCGCACCGAGCGTTCCGAGCGCTGCTAGACGGCCAGGCGAGACGATCTGTCGGATGAGGACCCGATAGCACAACGCCGTCGCCGCCAGGGCACCGACGCGTTGCCGCTGGGGTGGGGACGACGCGGTGTCGAGCGTTGCGCTCATCGTCGTTCCACCAGATAGCGGAAGACCGATTCAAGGTCTTCGTCCAGCGGGATGACCTGTCGGAGGCGAGCGCCGAGGCCCTTCGCCAGGGGCGCGATCTCGCGCCCCAGCCGGTCCACATCCAGCGTGTCGGCTACCACCACATCCCCATCTATGCGCACCCCGACGACAGTGCCCGAGCTGACCAGCGCCGCAGCCAGATCGCGTGGCCTGTCGGCATCGATGCTGACGCGGTGCGGGCGATCGTCCATCAGCTCTCGCAGTTCGCGGTAGTCGCCGCTGGCGGCGAGGCGGCCTTGGGCAATGACCAGAATTCGCGATCCGAGCCGGGCGACCTCTTCGAGCACATGCGACGACACGAGCACGCAGCGCCCCTGCGCGCCGAGATCTTCGAGCAGGTCGATCATGCGCCGCCGCTGAACGGGATCGAGCCCGTTGAGCGGCTCGTCCAGGATCAGCACCTCGGGATCGTGGACGAGTGCCGCGGCCAGCTTGGTGCGCTGGCGCATGCCCTTGGAGTAGCCCGATACCGGTCGATCGTCGTCCGGGTCGAGTTCGACGATGCCGAGCGCCGCTCGCGCAGCCGCGCCCGGATCCACGACGCCGTGCGTAGCGGCTGCGATCTTCACGAAATCGAGCGCGTCGAGCCGGTCGAACAGGGCGTCCTGCTGGGGCGACAGCCCGATCCGGCCCCGGACGTCGCGATCTTTGCGGGCATCGGCACCCAGCACGCGCACGGTGCCCCTCGACGGCGGGGTGAGGCCGCACATCATGCGAAACAGCGTCGACTTGCCTGCACCGTTGGGGCCGAGCAGGGCAGTGACGCCGGCGCGAACGGTGAACGTCACGTCCGACACCGCCACGACGTCGCCGAAGAACTTCGAGACACCGCGCACCTCGACCATGCCCGACGGTTGCGCAGGGACCTCGGTGGCGTCAGCACGCAGCTCGGCCGCAGCGTCCCCGCGCTCGCCGAAGCACGGTGCGGGCGTCGGGCGGGGGCGGGCGCTCATTGGCTCGCCTCGATCCGGCGATAGCGCCACCACAGCACGGCGCCGCCGGCCGCCACCCACGCGGCGTTCACGGCCACGACGAACAGCGTCGACAGTTCGCTGATGCGCCGCCCCGGCGACGATTCGTCTTCGCCCAGCATCGGCGATCCGACGCCGAAGATCCGATCCTTGAGTGCCTCGCCCATCTCACCGAGGTTGAACGCGTAGATGCGGGGGTCCATCTCGGCCACCTCGACGAGCACGCCGGTGACGAGCTGCGAGCCCAAGAGAAGCAGAATGACACCGATCACGGCGAACGCCCGCCGATCGGTCAGGCTCGAGATGGCCAGGCTGGCAGCGGCGATGGTGGCGGCGATGGCGATGCCGGCGCCCAAGATGCGCACGAGCACGATCAGCCAGTCGCCCGGCCCAGCAGGGCCGGATCCCTCGATGGTGTAGGCGACGAGCAGGAACGCCAGCGGCCCGACAGTGATCACCGCCAGCGTCGCTGCGACAGCGGCGGCCTTCGAGGCCAGATAGCTCCACAATCGCAGCGGGGTGGCCAGGTACATCGGCAGCATCCCGTTACGGCGATCAGCGACCAGGATTTCCGGAACAACGATTCCGCAGAAAAAGAACAGCGCCGCCTCGATGAAGCCGTAGTACTCGTGGTACTCGGGCAGGATGTTCTCCGAGATCAGATCGATGTCGAGCACCGTCGCGATGCCCACGAACACAATCGCGGGAACCAAGGCGACGACAACGGCCAGCCAAGGCAAGAACTTGTGGCGTGCGGGACGACCGAAGCCGAGCGTGAACCTGAATGACGAGCCGATCACGGCCCGCATGGCGCCGCCAAGACCGTGGCGGGCGCCGCTGTAGGGCCGGTAACGCTGGTCGAGAATCTGTGCAGCGCCGTCGTCGGCCACCTGCTCAGGAAGGTCGGGGGTTCCTGTTGCGTCGCTCATTTCGCCGACGCCTCGAACAAGTCGGCCAGCGTGCGCCTGCGGGCCTCAAGGCGCCGGATGCGCGCCCCCGCATCCGCAACTGCGTCGCGGACCCGGTCGCTCAGCTCATCGGGGTCGCTGCCGCCGAGCCGGAGCGTGGTGCCCACCCGCTCCACTTCGATGCCTCCACGGCGCAGCGCGCTCTCGACGACGTCGACCGTTCCCGCCGGCTCGGCGATGTCGACAAGTTCCAGCGTGATGCCGTCGCCGTCGCCGACGAGCTCTTCGATCGGCCCGTCAGCGACCAGACGTCCCGCGTCGAGTGCGACGATGTAATCGCAGACCCGCTCGACCTCTTCGAGCAGGTGCGACGACAGCACAACGCTGACGCAGTACTCATTGCTGATCTCGCCTATCAGCGTGAGCATCTCGCTGCGCTGAGTGGGGTCGAGCCCCGACGTCGGCTCGTCGAGCAGCACCAGTTCGGGGTCGGACGCAATGGCCTGCGCGAGCTTGACCCGCTGGCGCTGACCGGTGGACATCGTGCCGAGGGTGCGTGTGCGCTCCTCGCCGAGCCCGACCAGCCACAGGCTGTCCGATGCGCGGGTACGGGCCTCGCTGCGGGGCAGGCCGCGCACTTGCGACAGGTGGCGCACGAAGTCCACGGCACGCATCTCATCGGGAAGCAGGTCACGTTCGGGGGCGAAGCCGACCTTGGCCCGCAGAGCAGCGCCTTGAGCGCGCGGATCGAGTCCCAGCACTGTTGCCGAACCCGACGTCGGCGGGCGCAAGCCGAGCAGCGCGCTGAGCAACGTGGTCTTGCCCGCGCCGTTCGCACCCACGAGCCCGGTGATGCCGGGGCGGATGCGCACGTCCAAGGCGTCGATCGCCACCGTCGATCCGAACCGTTGAGTGAGCGCCGCTGTCGAGACGATCACCGATTCCTGCGCCTCGGCGACACTCACTCGATCAGCCCGGCAACAGCCAGGGCCTTCTGCTTGGCGCCTTCGAGGTCGTAGTGCCGGCGGGTGACGATTCGCTGCGCGTACAAGCCGCCCCCGGCCTGCAGGTTGGTCACGAACTTCCAGCCGCCATAGGAATCGGCGGTGAGGTCGCGAATGGTGTGCATGAGGCGTGCGCGGTACTCGCCCTCGACATCGGCACGGGTGGCCATGTACTTGCGGGCCAGCGGTCCGACATCGGGGTTCTCGAAGTCGGCCGGCACCGGGGAGGTCAGCACGGCGCCCCCGGCGATGTCGTGGAGGTGGCGCACCATGGCGCTGTAGTTCGCTGCTGCGTGGAACTTGCCCGCATTGGTGTAGAGCTCGTTGGGGAATGCCGCGCCTTCGGGCCCGATCGAGCAGTGTTCGATGGCGGCTTCCAGCGTGGCCCGGATCAGCGTGGCGTGGATGATCATCTCGGAGATCTTCTCCTTGACGTGGCCGATGCCAGCAGTGCCGTTGGCCTCGGCGACCAGTTGCGCCAGCCCGACCAGCTCGTCTGCTTCCTCCACGAACGCCGACAGTCCGCCGAGACGCTCCCACAGGCCCAGCGCATGGGCGAACACTGCAGCGTAGTGCGTCTCGCCGTCGAGGAACACGCGCTCGTGTGGCACGAACACGTCGTCGAAGATCACGAAGCCCTCGGGATAGTGGTGCTCGCCCGACACGGGAAACGCCCGAGGGTCCTCATGGCGGGGCGCGTAGGTGGTGTTGATGATCTTGACGCCTGGAGCGTTCACCGGCACTGAGCAGCCGATCGACCAGTCTTCCTCGCCGGGCTTCATGGCCTTGGTGGGAATGGTCAGCAGCTCGTGACCGAACGAAGCGCCGGTGATGTGCAGCTTGGCGCCCCGGATTACCACGCCGTCTCGCTGGCGGTCGACCACCCGCACGTAGGAGTCCAAGTCGTCCTGGCGGGCCGGCGGACGGCTGCGGTCGCCCTTGGCGTCGGTGATGCACTGGGTGATGCGCACGTCGTCACGCTGCGCCTCGTCGATGAACGCATCGATTCGCTCGATGTTCTCGGGCTTGGTGTCGACCATCCGCCCCGCCGCAGTCTTGAGCGTCTGGATGGAGGTATAGGTGACATGGGCCATCATCCCTGCCGAATGCAGCAGCGGGATCATCTCGCGCAGATCGTCCGCGCTGCGCGGCACCGTCATCAGCGGCGAGGACGCGTCGGGCGCCGGGTCATAGAAGCGGTCGTAGCCAGCCGCGGTGGCATCCACCGTCTGGCCCAGGATCGGGTGCGTCTCGAGGTCGTCGATCTGTTTGCCCTCGAAGTAGGTCAGGCGTCCGTCTGCGAGCGATTCCTTGTACTGCTGGCCGGTGCGCATCTTGGCTCCCCCATCCGTCGCGAGTGCTGTGCAAGCGGCAGCGACGCTAGTGGCGGGCCGCCACCAAGACCCGCAAGGCAGCCCGCGGCGCGGGTCCTGTCAATGCTGAGCCCTTGGCGCGGACACAAGCACCGCGCATCCCGCTCGACGCCACCCGACTCGCAGTTCCCCCACGCTGCGGCTGCAGGTGCCTCATTCGTCGTCACCGGATCCGCTCGCAGATGCTGGCCTGTGCGCTAGAACGGCTCCCATGACCGACCCCTCCTACAAAGGCCCTGTGCCCGACATCTCGAGCCCTGACGCCGCTGCGACGTACCGGCTCGACGGGCGCATCGCCACGATCACCTACAACCGGCCCGAGGCGATGAACGCCATCAACGGCGAAATGCGCCAGTGCCTGAATGCCGCGTGGATGGAGTTCTACAACGATCCCGAGGCCTGGGTGGCGATCATGACCGGGGAGGGCCGGGCATTCTGCGCCGGCGCCGACCTGCGCGACCCGACGAAGGGCTCCGCGGGGACGTGGTCGGGGTCGTACTTCGAGATTCCCACCATCAACAGCCTCGAGAGCGGTCTCGAGCTGTACAAGCCGATCATTGCGGCCATCAACGGCGCATGCATCGGCTACGGGCTCACCGGGGCTCTGGTAGCGGATTTCTTGATCGCATCGGACCGAGCGATCTTCGGCATGCCCGAGGTGAGGATCGGCGTGCCCACGATCGTGGGCTCAATGCGGATGCCGCACAAGATCGGCTGGGCGAACGCCATGGAAATCCTGCTGACCGGCGAGAACTTCGACGCGCAGCAGGCCCGCGAGCTGGGGCTCGCATGGAAGGTGGTAGAGCACGACTCGCTTATGGATGAAGCCCGAACGCTAGCCGAGCGACTGTGCCAGGGTGCGCCCCTCGCAGTGCGCGCTGTCAAGGAAGTGGCCTGGCGCAGCCAGCGCATGGGCTGGACCGAAGCCCTGCGCATGGGCGAGTCGATCCGCCGAATCGTGGGCGACAGCGACGACGCCAAAGAGGGCGGACGTGCCTTCGTCGAGAAACGCCCGCCCGAATGGACCGGCGCCTGACGAACCCGGTCGACCCGTCAACCGGCGAGGGTGAGGCGGGCGACGAGGTCGGTGCCGAATCCGGTCAGGATCGCCAGGTAGAGCAGCCCGGTGGCCGCCATGACGGCTGCGTACTGGCGCTCGCGCAACGCAGCCATAGCCACGGCTGCGAGCGCGATGGTCGTAATGGCGCAGGCGATCCAGAACCAGCCCAGCAGCCCGCCGTAGCCGTCGTCGATGCTGCCGGTCAGCACGGCGATCATTCCGGTGGGCACCAGCAGCAGCCCCACTTCGATTGGCCAGGTCGCACCGAGATGCCGTACCAGTTCACGCAGCGGCTCCCTGCGCAGACCAGGCTGCACGAGGTACCAGTGGCCTAGCAGCATCGAATTGCTGACCGCACCGAGAAAGGCTGCGCCACAGACCACACGCGCTAGGTGCAGGACCGGGTTGACGTCGCCGTTGGCACCGAGTCCCGCGGCCACCACGCCCACCACGCCCACCAGCGGCGCCGCAAGATCCCAACGCGGGTCGAAGCCCTCGAGCGTCCTTTGCGGGGACGCTGTAGATGATGCCGCACCGTCACCTTCCATGCCTCCCGTAGGCAGCCGGGAATCCGCTGCGACCGCGTTGGGCAGCGCCGAACGCACGAGCGTCGCGCCCGCGCACACAGCCATCGCGACGGATGCCAGGTCGCGTACAGCACTGGGCTCGAACACGAATCCAGTGACGGCCGCCATGACGGCAATCACTCCGTACAGCGACCGCAGAAGCCAGCCGTACCCGAGCCCAACTTCGCCCCGTCGGGTGGTCACCCACAGGTACGCGAGGCCCCCGGTGGCCCACTGGCAGAGCACCGTTGCCACATCGACGGGAGCACCTTCACCCACGGGGCGCCGACCTCAGTTGTACGGACCCAGGAACTTGGATCCGTCGAAGTGGATGAGGTGGTCAGGTGAGTCGGCAATCCAGACTTCGGTTTCCCATGCGATGTCGGCGACGTACTGACGGAAAGTGGCGCGATCTGAGAACGCTGTTACATAGACGAGTCCGAGACGCGGCGATTGCAGGAGCTGGTCCAGCTCGGCCCGCCGCTTCGAGTCGATGGGTCCGTGAGATGTCACTGCCTCGACGACGACGAGCCACGGCTCTTCCACGTGCTCGACGATGACATCGGGCATCTTGCCGTGATGGGGGACATTGATACGGGCATGCGCGAATGCGCGCTCGTCGTAGACCGCGAACTTCTCGTCGGCGTCACCGATGTACCAAACGATGCCTCCGGGCGTGAATCTTGGACAGAACCCTTGGATGATCTCCTTGATGAGCGGGTTCTGGCCTCCTGGTGAGAGATCGACCGAAGTGCCATTAGGCAAACGCGCCGGGATCCGACGCAGCTGGCGTTGACGCTCAAGATGGTCGGCAAGCGTGCCGACCCGCTCAAGATAGGTGGCGAGACACTCTGACCAAGCGTCGGTGCCGTACGCCTTGGCCAGCGTCCACGCGATGCCGTTGACCTGATAGACGGTCTTGCCGCTGTTGGTCGGGCGGTCAGGGTCGTCCGGATTCATTGTCGCCAAGCCGGCCACACAGAACTGATGGATTGTCTGCCGTCGAACTGTCTCTCGAGTGTTGGGCGCATAGTTCTTGTCGTAGTGGGCGCTCATGAACTTCATCATCTCGGTGATGCCTCGCAGCGGAGTCGTCGCCGCTGTCCACGGCATGTCGGGCTGCAAGTCAAGAAGTGCGAGGAAGGCGAGTGCGGAGCGCTCATTGCGCTGCGCAGGCGGGAATCCGAGTTCAGTGAGTATCGACCGCGCCTCGGAGATGCGCTGGGTCGCCTGGTAGTTCACCGGACGCCTTCGAGGGCCGGGACGTGGCGTTCCACAAGCAAGTCCGTCGCTGCCTGATCGAAATCGACTGCGCGTGCCTCGTCGCCCAAGGCCAGCAGGGATTGAGCGTCTGGGTATCGAAGTGACTCCAAGTCGGCCGCATTCACTTGTGTGTGCCCGTTGAACTGCCGGAAGTACCGGTCGACAACCGTTGAATTGAGGTAGGCCGCCAACCCCCATGCGAGATCGCGCTCCAAGCCGCGGTTCGCGGTGTGCATCACGTTGACATGGTTCTCCATCGCTACGACATCGCCGGGAAGGTCCCCGGGTTCCAGCACTGCCGCCACGACGCGTCGGCGTTCCTCCTTCGATGAGAAGCGCTTTACCAACACGTACTCACCCGTAGGCAGGAACATTCCTTCGGTTGCCGGTGCCGCCGCAATCGCGCACGGCTTGGAGTTGGATTCGCCTGGCCAGTCGATCCTGCCTCGCCGCAAGTGTCCCGGGTAGATCAACGGGATCACATCGCCGTCAAAGTCATCGCGCAGGTGCTCTCGCGACCGGAAGTCCACGACTCGCCCGGTTGAGGCGGTGACACCCAGCCCCGCCAGCGTCTGCGGGAGGCCTCCCATGTGCTCCGCCAGCTCGACGCTGGCACGGTCCTCGGGTATGCGGATGAAGAGGCGAGGGTCGGTTGGGTGGACGACGGAGTCGGGGCCGACTTCGTGCCGGCGGGGTGCGTCGAGGCCCGAACCCGAACTGGCGGCGATCTGCACCGGCGGACGCTGGGCGGACCGAACGATCCTGAAGATGATGTTCTCTTGGAGCACTGCGCCGTCGCGAAAGGCGGTGTCGCGGGATTCGAAGACGTGGATGTCCCGTAGCGCACAGTTGTCCAGCAGCGCCCGTCGGAATGGCCTGAAGTATGAACCGTTACAGAAACTCCTCGGGGTGATCGCCACCAGCTGACCGCCCGGAGCGAGCAAGCGGCTGGCGAGCCAGACGAAGGCCGCGTACAGGTTGCTCGTGTGGACACCAAGGCGCCGAAGCCGCTCATTCTTCGCCGAAGCGGTGCGCAGCTTGCCGTAGGGCGGATTCATGATGACGAGGTCGAACTGCTGAGGCTCTTGTCGGAACATCTCCGGTGCCGCTTGGGCCGCGGCCCAGGTCAAGAAGTCTGAATTCACGGCGCAACTGCGCACGGAAGGCATCGCTTCGCAGCACTCGCCGAGCGTCGCCTCAAGACCATCTATCAGGCGATCATCAACTTCTACCGCTGTCACATCGAGCGAGCATCGCCATGCCTCGCGGGCTGCCCGTTCAACTAACGCGGCCGAGAGCGACCCTACGCCGGCACCGGGATCCAGGACCCGCACGGGTCCCTCCGGCGGTTCGAACATGTCGGCTAGCAACCTCGCTATCGGGGCGGGCGTGAAGTACTGCCCAAGCTCAGAACGAGAATCCGGGGATGGTCCATCGGCATGGGCGACGCGGCGCTGCTCGGCACGCGTCAGCGGCCCGGCCTCGAGCAGATCATCAACAACTGCAGCCACGCGTCCTCATCAAGCAAGTCGAGTTCGATACTTGTCGGCAGCATAGGTAGGCACCGGGTTTGCTTCGCGGAGCATTTTCTGCGTCTGAGTTGCTGCGCTGCCCGCACTTGGCGCGCTACGCCGGGACAGGCCAAGTCCGGGCGTCGAGGTCCACAGCGGCGGCGGCTCGGTCAGATTGGCGCGATGTGGACATGGGGGTAGGGCGCTGCGAGCCGCTCAAGGTCGCGACGGTCACTCGTCATCACCACGCCACCGCCTGCCTCGACCGCGGCGGCGACGCAGTGGGCATCGACGAGGGCGCCCGAGTCTGCGTTGGCCGCCGCAAGGACGCTGCCGACGAGACGAGCGAAGTCTCGATCTGTTTCTCGAACTTCGAGACCTGTCTCGCGGCTGAGGCAAGCATCGACCACCTGGTTCAGCCTCGGCCCCCGATACAACTCGGCCAACACCACCGCGGGCACCACGACATCGCGTCGAAGTCGACGAGCGGCTTCCAACGCAGCCCTGATCTCGGCGAAGCGCTGTCCTTGCGGGCGTGCAAGGCCGGACAATGCCTCTGAATCAAGCACGAGCGCCCGGCTCACGCCAGCAATGTCATGTACTTGTCAACCAAGGCCTCGTCGGCTGGGCCCTCGCTGCGCTCGAATTCCTCCAGCATTTCGTCAAGCAGGACTTGACGGCGGCGGCGTGTGAACTCGATCCGTACTGCCTCGTTGACCTGGGACGAGAGCGATTCGTGCTGCGCTTCCAGCGCTACGACAAGGTCCTCATCGAGCGAGATCGAGACCTTCCGCTTCGACGTGGCCACGCGGCGATCCTACCAAAGTAGGGATCAATGCGCCCCCACTGGGTGCCGACGAAGCCCGGTCAGCCGGCGAGGGTGAGGCGGGCGACGAGGTCTGGTGCGTCAACATATGTTGACGCACGGCCGCCGCTCGGCTATCGTCGATCCGTTGAGGTAGAGGCGTCTGCCCGCAAACATGGCATCTCCGACGAAGACATGCACCACGCGTATCGCCAACATTGGCGAGCATTCGAAACCGACGACCCTGCAGTCACCATGTTCATAGGACCGGCCAGGGACGGTGCCCCTCCCGGGGTAGGCATCGTCGCCGATGAGGACGGTGCATCAATCATCCATGCGATGCAGGCGAGGGCCAAGTTTCTGAAGGGTTGGTTTCCCACATGAGCGAGACACGGCAGCAACGGGCAGAAGCACTGGGAGCTTGGGCCGATCGAATCCAGCCGGAAGATCTGGTGGAAGCTGACACTGCTGCGCTGCAAGCGATCGCCGATCTTTCACTACAACGCGACGATCTCGATCGGCAGCTCGCGGAAGCTGTCAATTCGGCACGCCGTGCCAATCGGTCCTGGACCGAGATCGGGGCCATGCTCGGCGTGTCCAAGCAAGCTGTCCAACGCAAGTACGGCCAGCCCAGGCTCGAAGTCTGAGACGGCAACGGTTCGGGTGAACTCGCGGCGGCGCGGCGCAATCATCGCCGTTCTGCCTCTCGCTGCCTGATTGACGCGCTACGCCGGGACGGGCCGGGTGCGGGCGCCGAGCTCCACTGCCGCGGCGCCCGAGGCGGCGTGGTAGCTGGAGCGCGTCAGCGGACTCGACTCGACGTGTGCGAGTCCGAGCGCCACGCCTGCCTCTCGCCAGTGCTCGAAGGACTCGGGCGGTACCCAGCGGGCCACGGGAATGTGATGGCTGGTGGGCCTCAAGTACTGGCCGATCGTCACGATGCTCACGCCGACCGCCGCCAGATCGGACACGGTGAGGTCTACCTCTGCGTCTTCCTCGCCCATGCCGACGATGATGCCCGACTTGGTGACGTGCCCTGCCGAGGCGCTGCGGGCCAGCAGCGCGAGGCTGCGGGCGTAGGCAGCAGACGGACGTACGGCCCGCTGCAGCCGGGCGACCGTCTCGATGTTGTGGTTCAAGATGTCCGGGGCCGCGTCGAGGACAATCTGCAGCGACTCGGCGTCGCCGCCGAAGTCGGGCACCAGCACCTCGACAGTCGTGCCGGGCGACTCGGCCCGGATTGCGGCGATGGTCTCGGCGAACGCGGCAGCCCCGCCATCGGGGAGATCATCGCGGGCAACAGCGGTGACGACTGCATGCTCGAGCCTCATCTCGGCGACCGCGCTGGCGACCCGGCGGGGCTCGCCGGGGTCGATCGGCGCGGGCTGGCGGGTGTCGACGAGGCAGAATCCGCATGCCCGCGTGCACCGCTCGCCGTTGATCATGAACGTCGCCGTGCCCGCCCCCCAGCACTCGAAAATGTTCGGGCACCCGGCCTCTTCGCAGACTGTCACCAAGTCGTGCTGGCGCATCACTCGGCGCAGCCGGAGGTAGCCCTCGTTGAGATCCATCGGGGCTCGCAGCCACGGCGGCTTCCGCTCGGCGATCTGCAGGCCGTTCCCGACGCCGGCTTCCGCGAGACGGGCGCGGCTGCGCAGTGGAGCGACTGGGACCGGGCCCGAATCGTGTCCGCCCTGTGTGTCTGCGCTCGCCGGCGCCGAGAAACGGGAGCCACGAGACGGTCGTTTGGGCGGCTGTCCGAGGCCGAGACCGCGGCTGAAGGCGCTGAGATCGGATGGGCGGTGTCGCCACGCCACATCGGCACGCTGGTCGCCCGCGGGCGACCAGCGCTCGGCGGCTCGACCAACCACCGCGTCGACCACCTCACGCATCGTCGCCTCACAGCCCTCGGCCCGCAGCGACGTGGGTCGGTACTCGCGGATGCCGCACGGGATGATCCGGTCGAACCACGCCAGATCGGTGTCGACGTTCAGCGCAAAGCCGTGCATGGTTCGTCCGCGGCTGAGGCGAACGCCGATCGCAGCGAGCTTGCGAGGCGTGCCCTCGAGGTCCCCCCAGACGCCCGGATAGCCCCGCAGCCGGCCGCAACCTGGCAGCCCAACGTCGGCCAGCGCTTCGATGAGCACCTGTTCCAGATCGCGGACGTAAGCGGCGGTCTCGGCCAAGCCACCGCCCCGCTGGCCCGGCAGCGTCAGGATCGGGTAGCCGACGAGCTGGCCGGGACCGTGATAGGTGAAGTCGCCGCCGCGGTCGATACGCACACAGTCGGCGCCAACTGCAGCAGCATCGACCAGCAGGTTCGCCTCATCGGCACTCGGACCGGCAGTGAAGACGTGATCGTGTTCGAGCAACAGCAGGTAGTCATCGCAGCTGTGCTTCCACAGGCGTCGCTGGAGGTCGAGGGCCTCGCGGAAGCGAACCCTCCCCAGCCAGCGCACTCGCAACATCCGGTTAGAACTCCGCTCCCCAGTCGTGCTGCTCGAGCATCTGGCGAATGTGCCCCAGGAAGCCTGCGGCGTAGCTGCCGTCGAACGCACGATGATCCCAGCCCATCGCCAGGTGACCGACCGAGTGCACGACGATGCTCTCGTTGCCGAACCGGTCCGTGACGACGACAGGCCGTCTGGCGACGCCGTCGGTCGAGAGCACGGCCACCTGGGGCTGGTTGATGATGGCCGCCGTCGTGTAGGTGCCAAAGGAGCCGTTGTTGGAGATGGTGAAGGTGCCGCCGGTGATGTCGTCGGGCGTCAGGCGTCGCTCCCGGGCACGGGCGGCGAGCTCGTTCATCGTGCGGGCGACCCCGCGCAAGCTGAACGAGTCGGCATCGCGCAGCACCGGCACGATCAGCCCGTCGTAGTCGAGGTCGACGGCGACGCCGATGTTGCGGCTGCGCCAGAGGCGAAGGCCGCCCTCTTCCACCGATGCGTTCAGCCGCGGCCAATTCGCCAAAGCGTCCGCTACCGCGACGACGATGAACGGCAGGTAGGTGAGGCTGAAGCCCTCCGAGGCCCGCCAGGCCTCGCGGTGCGCTCTGCGCACTTGCTCAACATTCTCGTAGTCGACCTCGACGACGGTGAGAGCGTGCGGCGAGGTGGCCACAGAGTTCACCATGTGCTCGCCCGTGCGGCGGCGGATGTTGTTGAACGATTCGAAGCGCGAGTCGCCGTCGGTCCAATCAGCAGCGGCCGCGGCGGCGACCGGCGCCGGCACCGACGGCGCGTTCGGTGCCAACGGACGTTCGCCTGTCGCCGGTCTCGCCGCCGACGCTGCCGGAGCTTCGCTCGCAGCGACAGCGCGTTGCTGCTCGTCGATGGCGTTGAGCACATCGGATCGCGTGATCCGGCCGCCGACCCCGGTTCCCACAAGCGCGGCGGGGTCCAGGCCGTGCTCTCGAACCAGGCGCCGGACGACGGGCGAGAGCAAGTGGCTGCCGTGGTCGGTCGCGGGCCCGTTCGCCGAGCCATTTGCCGGCGCAGCGGCGGCAGGCGCACCGGCGGGTGCTACAGCGGGCGCCGCGGGCGCATCGGTCGGCGCCGGCGCGGCGGCGGGTTCTGGGGGCGCAGCGCTGGGCACCCCGACGGCAGCGTCAGGCGGCGGCTCGACGGCACCTTCGGCCAGTTCGACGATCGCGAGCACCGTTCCGACGTCCACGGTCTCGCCTTCGGGGATGCGAATCTCGCTGATGACGCCCTCCATCGGCGAGGGAACCTCGCTGTCCACCTTGTCGGTGGACACCTCGTAGAGCGTCTCGCCCACCGTGATCGAGTCGCCCGGGTTCTTGAACCAGCGGGTGATGGTCCCCTCGGTGACCGTCTCGCCCAGCTGCGGCAGCACCAGATCAGCCATGTCGGCTCAGCCTCTCATTCCGGTATTTGGCAGCCGGTGCCGGGATCATCCGTGCAGACCTCGTCCGGTGAGCGACAGCATCGTCTCGCCGAACAACTCCGACAGGGTGGGATGCGGCTGCACCAACGCCGCCACCTCCGAAACCGTGGCCTCCCAGTTGACCGCCAGGTATCCCTGACCCAACTGCTCGGTGACCCAGGGACCCATCATGTGAACGCCGAGCACGCGCCCAGCGGCGCCGTCGGGGTCACGCTCGGCCACGATCTTGACGAGACCCTCGGTGTCGTTGACGATCATGGCCCGAGAGTTGCCGGTGAAGCGATGCTTGGACGTCGCCACATCGAACCCGGCCTCACGAGCCGCCGACTCGGTGAGCCCCGCGAACGCCACCTCGGGATGGCAGTAGATCGCCCAGGGCACGTTGCCGTAGTCGACCGGGGCCGGTTCCTCACCGAGCATGTCCTTCACCGCCACGATGGCCTCGGCGAACCCCACATGGGCCAGCTGGGGGGTGTTGATGAGGTCGCCCACGGCATACACGCCGGCCATGGTGGTCCGGCACTTCTCGTCGGCCACGACGAAGCCGCGTTCGTCGAGCTTGACTTCGGTGCCGTCGAGGCCGAGATGGTCGGGGTACGGCCGGCGTCCCACCGACACGACCACAGCGTCGATCTCCAGCGAAGCTTCCTCGCTGTCGCCACCGGACCGGGCAGTCGTCGTGTACTGCACCGTCGTTCCGCCGCCCGAGGCCGGGGTGTGGCCAGTGACCTGACAGCCGGTCAGCACGGTGATGCCGCGCTTGGAGAATGCCCGAGACAGCGCTTTGGCAATGTCGGCGTCGACGCCCGGGATGATCTGGGGCGCGTACTCGAGCACGGTGACCTCGGCGCCCAGATCGGACAGCATCGAGGCGAATTCGCAGCCGATGGCGCCCCCGCCGATCACGGCAACGCGAGGGGGCACCTCGTCCAGCGCCAGGACCTCATCGGAGGTCATGATCAGCGCCCCGTCGCGGTCGAATCCACCGAGCGTGATCGGAACCGAGCCTGCTGCGAGCAGAACGTGATCTCCCTGCAGCGTCAGCATGCCGGACTCGCCTGCGTCAACCTCGACGCAACGGTCGGCGCACAGCCAGCCCGTCCCCTCATACACGGTCACCTTGCGACGTCGCAGCAGCCCCTTCACCCCGGTCTCCAGACCGTCCACGATGCGCTGCTTGCGGACTTGGGAGACACCGAAGTCCAGCTCGGGCGGCTCGACGTTGACGCCGAATTCGGCTGCCTCGCCCACCGTGCGCCACACCGCTGCGGTCTCGAGCAGCTCCTTGGCGGGAATGCAACCCCGGTGCAGGCATGTGCCTCCCACCTTGTCCCGCTCGACCAGCGCAACCTTCATTCCCGCGGCACCGGCGTACAGGGCCGCGCCGTAGCCCGCCGGCCCGCCGCCGATCACAACGAGGTCGTAACGAACCGGGCCGCTCGCTTCGCCTGAATTCGCTTCATCTTCCATCGCGCGACGAGGGTACGCCTCAGGGCGCGCTCCCTGGCACCGCGGCGCCCGCAGTCGGGGCATTCAAAGCCCGTCACCCGCGGGTCAGCGCATCACAGCCACAGCAGCACCCGGACCGCGAACGCCACCAAGATCAACACTCCGGTGGCGAAAGCCAAAGCGATCAGCGTCCGGGTGCTCACCGGGTCGAATGTAACCCGCGGCAACCCGCATAACCGTCTGGCGGGCCAGCGTTAGGCTCGGCGGGATGACGCGCCTGATGTCCCGAGCCGCCTCGGTCTTGGTCGCCGGACTGATCGCCGCCGGCGTTCTGGCCGGCTGCGGGAGCGACGACGCTGATTCGTCGCGCCAGCCGAGCGCGACCGAGCCCAGAGCCGCCACGCCAACCGACGCCCTGGCGCCCACAAGCGCTGCAGCTCCGGCTGCCACCTCGGCCGCTGCAAGCGGGACGACTGCCGCCGCCGCCTCCGAGACCCGAGCAGAGATCTTGCTGCTCGACGGCGAACTGCTCGACGGTCAGCAGTTCGATCTGGCTGCGACGGCCGGCAACGACGTGCTGCTGTGGTTCTGGGCGCCATGGTGACCGGCGTGCAACCGTGAAGCGCCTGCGGTCGCAGCGCTGAAGGCAGAGCACGGGGACAGCCTCGTCTTGGTGGGCGTCCCAGGCGGAGACTCCCAGGATTCCTACCGGAACTTCGTGTCCAAGCACCAGCTGGGCGACATTCCGCAAGTCGCCAACGAGGACGGTGACCTCTGGGGCAAGCTGGGAGTGAGCTACCAGCCTCGGTGGGTCCTGATACGAGCTGACGGCTCCGTCGAACGCGGCGGCGGTGCCCCACCGCCTGACATCGTTCAGGACGCTCTGTCGCCCGCCTGAGGGCAATCGTGGCCACGTCGAAACAGCGCAGCGTCAGCGTTGAACGCCTGATCGGGGCGCCCGCTGAGCGCATCTTTGCGGTCCTGGCTGATCCCAGCCGGCACTGCGAGATCGACGGCTCGGGAACGCTGTCGCGCCTGACCACGAGCACTGCCCCGCTGACGCTCGGCAGCACGTTCTCGATGCGCATCAAGGCCGGCGTCTCCTACACCGTGAAGAACCGGGTCCTGGAATTCAAGGAGAACCGCCTGATCACTTGGGCGCACTGGCAAGGCCAACGCTGGAGCTACCGGCTCGAACCTCAACCCGACGGCGGAACGCTCGTGCGTGAGACCTTCGATTGGTCCACTGCGAAGCTGCCGCGCAGCATTGAGCTCATCAGAGCCCACCGCAAGAACGTGCCGTCAATGGAAAAAACGCTCGAACGACTCGCTGCACTCGTCGAGGCCCCCGCCGGCGATCAATCCTGACCAGCTCGGCGACCGGCTCGGCTCAGCAGCCGAGTCGCGCGATTGAACCGGCTGGCTGAGGCGCCTCAGTCGGGTTCGATCACCCACACGTCGTCGAGCGCTTCTTCCAAGCGCCGCTGCAGATCGCCCAGTGTGCGGTCGTCGCTTCGGCGCACCAGCACCGCTTCATCGCAGTTGTGCATGAACCACGTGTCCCGGCGGCGCATCGCCTTTCCGAACGTCTCGGAATCGACCGGCACCCGGTTTCCGAGCACGAATTCCTGAATGGCCTGCTGGCGTAGCTCGGCGAACCGCTGGCGCGACGGCCCCGGCCACCGCCGCTCAACGCCCTCGAATGCGAGCACCACGGAAAAGGGGACACCGGCTGTGAGCGCAGCCTCAGCACCCAAGGTTTCCGCCCCGAGCCCGAGGCCCGTTGCCACGACGAGATCGGGATGCATCTCGCGCTTGGCGGCAAGAACATCGCTCAGCTTCCGGAGCACCTTGCGTGAGACGGGGTTCTCGCTGTACCCGCCGAGCTCGGGCGGCCGGTGTCCGAGCACGGCCACTGCGTAACCCGCAATCTCCCGGTTTCCCGATGTCGGCTCATCGGTGCTGACGGTGCCCTTGGGTGCACGGTGCGGCCCCGACCGCGGGTCGGCGAGCCGCTCGAGCACGTCGTCATCGAATCGATTGCCGCTCTGGCCGGCACCGCTGCCCGCTGCATGAACCGCCAAAGCGTCCGCGGCGGTATTCAGCCGCTGGCCTGCATGGCCCTTCACCCACTCGAATGTCACGTCACCTCGCGCCAGCACGGCCTCGATGAACGGCTCCCACAGGTCCCGATTGGCCACCGGCTTCTTCGCGGTGTTCAGCCAGTTGCGCCGATGCCAGCCCTTCCACCATTCGTCGTTGAAGCACTTCACCACATAGGTGGAGTCACTGACGATCCGTAGCGGCCCGTCGAGGTCCTCGACGGCTTGCGCGGCGGCGGCGACCTCCATCCGCTGGTTGGTGGTCTTGGGCTCGAAGCCGCATGCCCAAGGCCCGCCATCCACCACGTAAGCCCAGCCGCCCGGGCCCGGATTGCCCAGGCACGACCCGTCGGTGAATACGTCTCGCGCTGCCGCGTTCAAATTCTGGCTCATCCAAGTGCGACACTAGAACCCATGCTCTTTGACGGGTTGCATGAGCAAATCCCCGATATCGATCCCGACGAGACCGACGACTGGCTGCAGTCCTTCGCCGCCGTCGTCGAGGAACGGGGCAAGAACCGCGCCCGTTTCCTGATCCGGCGGCTGATGTCGAAGGCCCGCGAGATGCAGGTCGACTTCCCCGCCACGGTGTCAACGCCGTACATCAACACGATCGCCCCCGAGGACGAACCGTGGTTTCCCGGCGACGACGACATTGAGAAGCGCCTGCGCGCCTTCATCCGCTGGAACGCGGTCGCGATGGTGACCCACGCCAACTCCTGGGCAGACGGCATCGGCGGCCACCTGTCTACGTTCGCCAGCTCGGCCGCGCTCTACGACGTGGGTTTCAACCACTTCTGGCACGGCAAGGACGACGGCGAGCCCGGCGACCACATCTACATCCAGGGCCACGCCGCGCCCGGCATCTACGCCCGGGCCTACCTCGAAGGTCGCCTCGACGACGCTGACCTCGAACACTTCCGGCGCGAGATCGGCCGCACCGGGCTGTCGTCGTATCCCCATCCGCGCCTCATGCCCGACTTCTGGGAATACCCGACGGTCTCAATGGGCCTCGGGCCGATCACGGCGATCTATCACGCCCGCTTCAACCGCTACCTCCACAACCGCCGCATCGACAACACCGCTGAGTCGAAGGTGTGGTGCTTCGTGGGCGACGGCGAGACCGACGAGCCCGAGACGCTTGGCGCGTTGCACCTCGCCGCCCGAGAGCGCCTCGACAACCTCATCTTCGTCGTGAACTGCAACCTGCAGCGGCTCGACGGCCCGGTACGCGGCAACGGGAAGATCATCCAGGAGCTCGAGGCCAACTTCCGAGGCTCGGGCTGGAACGTCATCAAGGTGATCTGGGGCGGCCGCTGGGACGAGCTGCTGGCCCGAGATCGCGACGGCGTGCTGCTCAACAAGATGAACGAGACCATCGACGGCGAGTACCAGCGCTACTCGGTGGAGAGCGGGGCCTACATCCGCGAGCGGTTCTTCGGGCCCGATCCTCGCCTTCGCGAGATGGTGCAGCATCTCTCCGACGAAGAGCTCCAGACGCTGCCCCGCGGCGGCCACGACTACAAGAAGCTGTATGCGGCCTACCAGGCGGCCGTCGAGCACGAGGGCAGCCCGACCGTCATCTTGACCAAGACGGTCAAGGGCTGGTCGCTCGGGCCCGACCTCGAAGCGCGCAACGCCACTCACCAGATCAAGAAGCTGACCCGCACCCAGCTCATGACGATCCGGGAGCGGCTGCGGCTCCACAACGAGATCGACGCAGAATTCGATCCCGACGATCCGCCCTACTGCCGGCCTGCTCCCGGCAGCGCGGAGCACGAATACCTGATGGCCCGCCGCAAGGCGCTCAACGGCCCATTGCCCAAGCGCGTCGGCAACTGGTGCCGCAAGGCTCTGCCGATGCCCAGTTCGAAGCCGTTCTCGGAGTTCGCTGCGGGCTCGGGCGAGATGGCGGTGTCGACCACGATGGCATTCACCCGGATGCTGCGCGCCATGACCCGCGAGCCGGGCTTCGGCGACCGCGTGGTGCCCATCATCCCCGACGAGGCCCGCACGTTCGGCATGGACTCGCTGTTCCGCGAGCTCGGCATTTACGCCAGCCAGGGGCAGCTGTACGAGCCCGTCGACCACGACCTGCTGCTGTCCTACACCGAGCACATCGACGGCCAGATTCTCGAAGAGGGCATCACCGAGGCGGGAGCGTTGGCCAGCTTCACCGCCGCCGCCACCTCGTATGCCACCCGCGGCGTCGCGATGGTGCCCTTCTACACCTTCTATTCGATGTTCGGATTCCAGCGGGTCGGCGACATGATCTGGGCGCTGGCCGACATGCGCGGGCGCGGCTTCCTGATGGGGGCGACTGCGGGCCGCACCACCCTCATGGGCGAGGGCCTCCAGCACCAGGACGGCCACTCGCCGCTGCTGGCCTCGGTCGTGCCGCCGTGCCAGGCCTAC
Source organism: Candidatus Poriferisodalis sp. (assembly GCF_965208895.1). Taxonomy (GTDB): domain Bacteria; phylum Actinomycetota; class Acidimicrobiia; order Acidimicrobiales; family Poriferisodalaceae; genus Poriferisodalis. The sequence goes on from NZ_OZ242363.1 coordinate 1,452,973, forward strand.
GACCCCGCGTTCGCCTATGAGCTGGCGGCCATCGTGCGCGACGGCATCCGGCGCATGTACGGCGTGGGCGAGGACATCTTCTACTACCTGACCATCTACAACGAGAACTACGTCCAGCCGCCGGAGCCGGACGATCTGAACGTCGAGCACCTTCTGGCCGGCATGTACCAGTTCGCCCCGGCGCCGCCCGGACGCGCGCACTGGGGCACGATCATGTTCTCGGGCGCGGCTCAGGGCGCCGCACGTGAGGCTGCCGAGCTGCTGGCCAGCGAGCACGACGTGGCGGTCGACCTGTGGAGCGCGACGTCTTACAAGGCGCTGCGCGAGGAAGCTTTGTCGTGCGAGCGCTGGAACACGCTGCATCCCGACGAGGCGCCGCGCGTGCCCTTCGTGACCCGGCAACTGGCCGACGGCTGGGGTCCCGTGATTGCGGTGACCGACTTCATGCGGGCAGTGCCCGACCAGGTGTCGCGCTGGATCGGCCGCGACTACACCTCGCTGGGCACTGACGGATTCGGTCGCAGCGATACCCGCAGCCGCCTGCGCGAGCACTTCGAGGTGACCGCTGAGCACATCACCGTGGCGGTGCTGTGGCGACTCGCAGAGCTCGGCGAGATCGATTCCAAGGTCGCCGCAGAGGCCATCAAGCGCTACGGCTTGGCCACCGACAGCGCCGACCCGTGGTCGTCGGCAACGCACTGATCGGGCTGTGCGATCTGTCCCGGCCGGGGCCGGGACACAACCGGACGAACTCGGAGGCTGAGGCGTTACCGCGGGCCGCACAGAGCACACTGTCACGATGCCCAGCGAGATCCCGTGCCCGCAGCGATGGTTCGACGACTACAAGACCGGCGAGCGGTTCACCTTCGGCTCGACGACGATCGATGAGGCCGAGATCATCGACTTCGGGCGCAAGTTCGATCCGCAGCCGTTCCATATCGATCCTGAGGCCGCTCGCAATACCGTCTATGGCCGGCTGATCGCCTCGGGCTGGCACACCGGCTCGATCATGATGCGAATGCTGGGCGAATACCTGCTGGGGCCCTCCAGCATGGGGTCACCGGGTCTCGACGAGCTGCGCTGGCTGGCGCCGGTGCACCCAGGCGATCGCGTGACGCTGGTGGTCGAAGTGCTGGAGGTTCGCCTGAGCCGATCCAAGCCCGACCGGGGCATCATCAAGATGGCCCACGAATTGGTCAACCAGCACGGCACCACGGTGGTGCGTTCGGTCGCCAACATGATGATCGCCCGCCGCGCGTGAAACCCTCGCAGCGGGGCGCGACGCTTTAGGCGTACTGGGCAGCGGCCTGGTGCTCGAGCCAGCCCAGCAGGATGGCGACGGCGCGGGGGTCGTGACGGATGCGATGATCGGCGCCCGCAATGAGGCGAAGCTCCGCACTGGGATGACGCTCCGCCAGGTGGCGGGCCTCCTCATAGGGCACCTGGCGGTCGTTGATGCCGTGCAGGATCAGCAGCGGCCGGTCAGTGAGTCGTTTCACGGCGTCGACCGCCCGGTTCTGCTTCAGCTCGCGGTTCCACGCGCTCGCCGAGCGCGGAAAGTCTTCGGACCTGATGACGCCCACATTTCGACAGTGCTGCACGAACGCCTTGGGATCGCTGGCCCAGTCGTCGAAGTCGGCCCGGGGTGCCATTGCGGCGACGCCGCGCACCCGGGCATCGCGGGCGGCAGCCAGCATGGCCACCGAGCCGCCCGTCGTGGAACCCACCAGCCAGACGCCCCGGCAGCCGTCGTGCAGGACATGCTCGATGGAGCGCCCGACGTCGTCGATCCAGCCGAGCAGGGAGAAATCGCCGTCGGATTCCCCGCAGCCCCGCATGCTGACGGCGAGCACGGTCCAGCCTTGCGCTTCGGCAATGCGCTCTGCGAACTGCTGGTACGTGCGATTCGGAATGCCAGGTCGCTGCTTGGAGGGAAACCCGTGGCACAGGACCACCGCCGGCCCACTTCCCGTCGAACGAGACGGCCGGACCATCAGGGCCGCAAGATTCGGGCTGCCCTCGATAGTGACCTCGGTGACGGTGGTGCTCACAGCTCGGCTCGGAGTCGCCGACGGTGCTGGCGCAGCGCCCGAGAGGCTGAGTCGTCAGGCGAAGCCGTGGCCCGGGCGACCCGTGAGCGCAGCGAACAAGAGCGGGAAGCAACCGGGATGGCAGCGGGCAGGCTGCTCGCGCCGCGCTCCCAGGCTGCCGACGCCATCAGCAGTCTCTAACGGCAGAGCCGCGACAGGCGATAGCCGCGGTTGCGCGCTTCGGGAAGCTCGTCGGGGCCGAAGGTGGCATACGACTGCGCCGTCACGATGTCAGCTACAGCCGCGGCGAGCTGCTCGCTGACAGCGCGATCGTCGGATTCCAGCTCCATGTCGTAGACGATCTGGCTGCGCTTGTCGCCGACGAACCGGCAGCCGGCAAGCTCCCTGGGGATGTCCATGGTCACATTCTGCCGCCGGGATCCACCGCAGCGAGCGCGCCGATCCGGCGCAAGTATTCCAGATGCGCGTCCACGACGGCTTGGACCTGCTCGAGCGTCACTTCGACTCCCGCTCGACGGACATCGCGGTACAGATCGGCGCCAGAGGAGCGGTCCTCGGTGACCGTTGGGCCCGAGTCGTCGCCGGCCTCCTCAGCGTCGTCGGGCGCCGCATCAGACCCGAACTGCAGCTGGTTGAGATGCGCCCGGAGCAGCGCCTCGAGCTCGTCAGCTCTCAGCCCCGCGGCGATATCGAACGGCACCAGCTGACCGACGAATTCCGCCGCTTCGGCAAGGCGCCACACCGGCTCTCGTCGCTGGCGGCCCAGCCGCTGGGCCTGCACGCCCACCACGCCGGCGGCAACGACGAAACCGATCATGAGCGAGATGACGATGACCGCGATGATCACCGTTGCCTCCTCGGCTGTACAGGTGCCATGCGGCTCACCTGCCGCGTTGAGTTGTGGGTTGCCGGGCTTACAGGCCGATGCGCTGCGCCAGCTGCTCCCGGTGGTACGCAGGATCGCCGAATATCAGCTCGGAGCTCTTCGCGCGCTTGAAGTACAGGTGCGCGGGGTGCTCCCAGGTGAAGCCGATGCCGCCGTGGATCTGGATGTTCTCCGCAGCGCAGTGGAAGTACGCCTCAGAGCAGTAGGCCTTGGCCAGCGACGCCACCGACGGCAGCTCGTCATTCATCTCTGCTGCGCACCAAGCCGCGTAGTAGGCGGCCGACTTCGCCGACTCGACCTCGAGCAGCATGTCGGCGCACTTGTGCTTGATGGCCTGGAACGAGCCGATCGGGCGGCCGAACTGCACACGGTCCTTCGCGTACTGCACGGCCATGTCGAGCACGAACTGCGCTCCGCCGACCTGCTCGCTGGCCAGAGCCACCGCAGCGAGGTCGAGCACCCGGTCGACGTAGGCGAAGTTGTCGGTGTCGCACAGGTGCTTCGCAGGCGTGTTGTCGAACGTGATGCGAGCCTGTTTGCGGGTCTGATCCATCGTGGCGAGGTTCTCCCGGCTGAGCCCGGCCGCGTCACCCTCGACCGTGAACAGGTGAATGCCGCCATTGCACCGGGCCGCCACCACGAACAGGTTCGCTGTGCCGCCGTCGGTCACGAACATCTTCTCGCCGGAAATGGTCGCCGAATCGCCAGTGTCGGTGGCTTCCACCTCGACGCCATCGGCATCCCAAGTGCCGCCGGCCTCGGCCAGCGCCAAGGTGGCGATGATCTCGCCGGAGGCGATGCCCTCGAGCAGCTCCTCCTTGGCCTTCTCGTTGCCCGAGTGCAAGATGGCGTTGCCGGCCAGCACGACCGTGGAGAAGTAGGGCGAGCACAGCAGGCTGCGGCCCATCTCCTCGAGCACGATGCCGAGCTCCACGTAGCTGGCACCCTGCCCGCCGTACTCTTCGGGGATGATCAGCGCCTGCAGGCCGAGCTGCTCAGCCATCTGGGACCACACAGCGGGGTCGTAGCCGTCATCGGTCTCCATCAGCTCCCGCACGGTGGTCTCCGGAGACTTCTCCTCCAGGAACGAGCGGACGAAATTGCGGAGCTCTTCCTGCTCCTCGGTGAATGCGAAGTTCACGGACGCGCCTCCGGGGCCTGGTGCAGCCAGTGCAGCCTGAGCACCGGCACGGCCGGCGCAATGGACAGGCGAAGTTCTATCACCCAACGGCTCAATCGGCTCAGCCTCGGGTCGTCGCCGCAAACGAACAGGGGTGGAACCCCGGGCGCAAGTCGGGCGTTAGCTTTCGTGAACAGTTCGACGCGCATCAGCACGGCAGCCGGCAAGGCGGTACATCCATGAGCGACGGGTCCAGCCAGGCCCCAGATCCCCCCACCTCAGACACGGACACTTCTGCGACCGCCACGGTCGGCCGTGGCGCGGTGCGCCGGCTGATCAGCCGGCCCGGCGCCAGCGCCGGTCTGCTGGCGGGCATCGCAGGCGCAGCCGTGGCACTGGCATTCGGCGAGTTCATCGACGGGCTGGTCGACACGATCCCGTCACTGGTCGTCGCCGTCGGCGAGGCGCTGGTCGACTACTCGCCCGACTGGGCCGTGCAGCTGAGCATCGCGCTGTTCGGCGAGAAGGACAAGGCGGTGCTGGCCATCGGCATCGTGGGCGTGTCGCTGATCATCGGCGGCCTGCTGGGCGCGTGCGCGATGGCACCGCGGCGTCGCTGGGTGCCGGTTGCGGGATTCGCCGCATTCGGCGTGATCGGCGGCTGGACTGCCGCCCGCAACCCGATGAGCCCGTTCGTGGGCTCGTGGGTGGTGGCCGTGGCCGCCGCAGCGCTCGGCTACCTCACGCTACGGCTGTTGTTGCGATTCGCCCCCGCTCATCGTCCGGCACGACCCGACGATGGCGATCTCGAGCCAACCGAACCTGCGACGATGGGGGCTCCTGACCGCGCTGGCGATGCCAGCCGCCGAGCCTTCCTGCTCAGCGTGGGCGGCGCCGGCGTGGCAGCCGTGGGGCTCGTTGCGCTAGGTCGAGGGGTGCGCGGCCCCTCGGCGGCAGAGACCGCCCGAGCCGGAATCGACCTGAGTTCGGCCAGACCTCCCGCCACCACCGCCACCACAGGTGCTGCGACTGCAGCCGAACCGGCAGCAACCACCGCGGCCGGACCCTCGGTGGCCACCCGGGTTGCTGCGCTGGACACACTCGACGAGGTCAGCGGCATCTCGAGCTACGTGACACCCAACAACGACTTCTATCGGATCGACACGGCGCTGACGGTGCCACAGGTCGACCCGGCAAATTGGAAGCTCAGCTTCACCGGCATGGTCGACAATCCCTACGAGCTGACCTTCGACGAGATCCTGGCGATGGACCTCCAAGAACACGTCGTCACGCTGTCGTGCGTGTCCAATCGGGTCGGCGGCAACCTCGTCGGCAATGCCGTCTGGACCGGCGTGCCACTGGTGGACCTGCTGGAACGGGCCGGTGTGCAGGAAGGCGCCGACCAGGTCGTGGGCCGCTCAGTCGACGACTGGACTGCCGGCTTTCCCACCCCGCTGCTGTACGACGGCCGCAATGCGCTGCTGGCCGTTGGCATGAACGGCGAGCCGCTGCCCACTCGGCACGGCTTTCCCGCACGCCTGATCGTGGCCGGACTGTATGGCTACGTCTCGGCAGTGAAGTGGATCGAGGAGATCAACCTCACCACATGGGATGCCTTCGACGGCTACTGGGTACCGCGGGGATGGTCCAAGCGCGGCCCGATGAAGACGCAGAGCCGCATCGACGTGCCCGGCAGCGGCGACCGCCCCGTCGCAGGCACGCAAACGGCCATTGCCGGCATCGCCTGGGCGCCGACGCGTGGCATCAGCGCCGTCGAAGTGCGCGTTGACGACGGACCGTGGCAGCAGTGCGATCTGGGCGAGGCACTCGGCGACGAGAGCTGGGTGCAGTGGCACCGGGCTTGGACGCCCACTGCGGGCACCCATTCGCTGCAGGTGCGGGCGATCGACGGCACCGGCATGACGCAGCCCGAGGGCCCGAAGGACGTCCGTCCCGACGGCGCCGAAGGCTGGCACCGAGTCGCCGTGCGGGTGGACCCCGCCTGAGAGCAAACGCACAGCGGTACGAGCAGCGGAGGCGGCAGGGAACTCTGCGACGTTGCAACCTGCTGGATTGCTGGAGCAGAGGACCCTGCCGCCTCTGCTGCGGGCACACAACTTGCCCGCGTGGCTCCTTAGGATGCAGCCATGGCTCTGCATTGGTCCGCCACCGGCATCGAGGTCCACAAGCACGTCGTGCGCCCACTCGAGGGCGATCTGCCCAGCGGCTTCCCTGACGACTTCGACAACAACGTCTTCACCATCCGCTGCACCGAGACCGGCGAAGCGATGCTCATCGACGCCGCGAACGAGCACGAGCGGCTGCTGGAGGTGTGCCGGACGCTCGGCGTGACCAAGGTGGTCGAAACGCACGGCCATTGGGACCACATCCAGGCCGTGCCGGCGATTCGCGATGCAGGCATCGAGGTGGGCATCACCTCGGAGGACTCGTCGATGATGCCCAGCTACGACATCATCCTGGAAGACGACTCCGTCATCGAAGTGGGCCGGTTGCGGATCCGCACCATCCATAACCCCGGCCACACCGCGGGCTCGATGAGCTTCCACGTCGAAGGCACGCCGCTGCTGTTCACTGGCGACACGCTGTTCCCGGGCGGGCCTGGTGCCACCGGCTTCGGCGGCGACTTCGACCAGATCATCCGCAGCATCGAGGACCGAATGTTCTCAGCGTTCCCCGGGGACACGATGGTGCTTCCCGGCCACGGCCTCGACACCACGATCGGTGCCGAGTCGCCGCATCTGCAGGAGTGGATCGACCGCGGCTGGTAAGCCCGGCCCTGCTCAGCCGGTCGCGACCCGACGCGCCAGCGATCTGAACGCCATGAAGAAGGTGACTGCTGCGAGCCCGAGGATTGCCGCTGCACCCTTGGCGATCGCCACGCCGTCCCAACCAGTCGACAAGATCGTGCGCATGCCCTCGAGCAAGTAGGTGACCGGGTTCCACGCCGCGACAGCGCGCAGCCAGCCAGACATCAGCTCCCGCGGCAGGAAGGCCGGGGTCAAGAACGCGAACGGGAAGAAGATCAGGAACGCCGAGTTCACTGCGGCAGGGTTCCCTGTCCGAAGCGCGACGGTGTAGGGGAAGCCCGTAAACGCAAGGCTCCACGCGACGGACAGCAGCAAGAACACGATCAGTCCCAGGATGCCGGTCTCGAACCACACGCCGAACGCCAAGCCCATGACGATCACGAACAGCGCCAGCCCGAGCGCCATCACGATGTCGGCCACCATCAGCCCGAGCAGCAGTGTGGATCGCCGGATCGGCGTCACCAGCATGCGGTCGAGATAACCGGACTGAATGTCGATCACCAGGACGCTGGCGCGCGAGATCCCGGTGACGGCGAAGATGATCGCCACTGGCAATTGGAACGCCCGGTAGTCGACGACGCCGCCCGGCGCCGCTCCGCCGCCTGGTGCTGCTGCCGCTCCAGCTTCCACGAAGGGTTCAAGCGCTCCGACGTTCACCACGAAGAAGAAGACCGGGATGATGAGTGCAGGACCCAGGAACTCGGGCTCCCGCAGAACGCTGCGCACGGCTCGTCGGGCGATGGTCGCAATGTCGGTCAGGAAGCCGACGCGGTTCGTGAGACCGCCGCCAGGAGTGAGCGTCGTGTCGGTCACGATCCGCCTCCTGCCGCTGCCTGCTGCCGGTCGGTCGCGTCGGCCGAGTTCGCGCCGGCTGCGGCATCCTCCGCGGCGGCAGCGTCTTCTGCCGCAGCCTCCTCGGCTGCGACTGCACTCTCCGCCGCAGCCTCCTCGGCTGCGGCCATGCGGTAGCCGGTCGCCTGCAAAAACACGTCGTCGAGCGACGGTGTGCGCACCGTCAGCGCTGTCGGATGAACGTCGGCGCTCGCGAGCGCGACGGCGACCGCTCCGATGAGACCGGCGCCGTCGGACGTTGAGATCGTGACGCCGAGCCGGCCAGCGGTCACGCCATCTGCTCCGGGCACCGACGATGCCACTTCCGCTGCTCGACTGATGTCGTGGGGCTCCAGATCCACCACGATGACGTCAGACCCGACGGCCCGCTTCAGCTCGGTCGGTGTGCCCTGCTCGACGATCCGGCCATCGGCCAGGATCGCCACGCGGTCGGCGAGCGCATCGGCTTCCTCCAAGTACTGCGTGGTGAGGAACACGGTCACGCCCAGCTCGCTGTTCAACCGCCGCACCTCGTCCCAGACTTGGGCTCGGCTGACTGGGTCGAGCCCGGTGGTGGGCTCGTCCAGGAAGATCACCTCGGGCGCATGGATCAGCGACGCTGCGAGATCCAGCCTCCGCTTCATGCCGCCGCTGTAGGTGGCGATGCGGGCATCGATGGCGTCGCCGATGTCAGCCAGATCGATCGCTTGCGCGATGGACGCTGCCCGGTCTGCGGAGCGCAGCCCGTACAGGCGGGCCTGCAGATCCAAGATTTCGCGGCCGGTCTGCTTCTCGTCGAGCGCTGCCTCCTGCATGGCCACGCCGATGCGGATGCGCACCTCACCGGGGTTCTTCGCGACGTCGTAACCGGCGACCCTGGCCTCGCCGGCGGTCGGGCTCAGCAGCGTGCACAACATCCGCACCGTGGTGCTCTTGCCTGCGCCATTCGGACCGAGGAACCCGAAGATCTCGCCTTCGCGGACCAGCAGATCCACACCGTCGACCGCACGCTTGGCACCGAAGGCGCGCACCAGCCCGTGGGCTTCGATGGCCGTCACAGACCCGCCTGACCCCGCCTCGGACACGGGCGGCAGGCTAGCGAGTCTCTTGCCCGCCCAACGGGCTGATTTCGGCGTTCAGGACAATCCGGACAGCGATGGGAGCACATCGAAGTAGCGGGTTGGCGCCTCCCAGGCATGGGCCAGCTCGAGCACTGAACGATCGGCTCGGTGGCGGACGATGAGCTGCAGGCCGACGGGCAGCCGATCCAACTCATCTCCGTGAACGTGCAGGTCCGCTCAAGTGTCACACCTCCGCGCCAGACTGCTTCTCGTGGCTGGCGCGGCACATACCGAGGAGGGGGCATTCAACTCGCTGTTTGCGCAGGCGCTGCTGCAGCGGTCCCCTGGGTGGCAGGGACACCTCAATGCTGAGCAATCAGGTGTCATACGCGGCGCCAAGTCCAAGCGGCCCGACGTCGTCTTGCACGCGAGCAGCAGCACTGCGACCGTCATCGAGATCGAGTATGACGACAGTCCCCCATCGAGCGTCGAGGGTGATGCATTGGCCAGGCTCGGCAGCCAGCTCGCCACCGGCGCTCTCGTTGAGCATGTAGTCGCACTGCGGGTTCCGGCATTCCTCGGGGCACTTGACCAATCCGCGATCACGGGAACTCTCGGAGATGCGCAAACGCGCTACTCGTACTGCTCCTTTGTCTCCTGTCTCAGCGGCGACGCATCATCGTCGGCTGACCCTGGCGCAGCCCACGCAGGATCGCCCGCCGAGAGGTACCCAGCAACCGGCTGGATCGAAGGGTCGCTCGACGATGTCGTTGGATTCATCGAGACAACAGCCATTTCGGAGCAGGCAGTTGAGCGAGGAGCAACTCTGCTCGAAGAAGCCGTCACCGAATCCGCTTACATCGTGATATTCGAAGCTGAGAAGCGACCTGATGCTCTCGCAAACATCGCGCAGTGCCTACAGCAGGAGCCAAGCCTCCAGACCATTCGGATGGCGATGACCGTGTTGGCCAATGCGTGCATCGTGCATCGTGCGATTGCAGACGCTCACGCCATCAAGAACTTCACGCAGATGCGTGCCAAGGGTCTCGCGCTCGGCAGGCCGCACGTGAGCCAGCTCGAGTTTGTCGATGAGTGGCATCGCATTATGCACGAAGTCGACTACTGGCCGATCTTCTCTCTGGCTCTCGACATCCTCTCAGCACTGCCGTCGCCGAGCGCTTCACCCGTCCTGCTCCGCATGATGGGCTTGGCAGAAGACCTCGAGGGCTTGAGCACCGTCACGACCGGAGACCTCGCAGGGCAAGCCATCGGTCGCCTGATCACAGACCGCAAGTTTCTAGCGACCTTTTACACGCTGCCGAGTTCCGCTGCGATGCTGGCTGAGCTGGCCGTCGCACGACTCAGAATCGAGCCAGACGGGGACCATCTGGCCGGTGAATTGAAGATCGCCGACCTCGCCTGTGGAACTGGCACGCTGCTATCTGCCGCATACCGACGAGTAGCGACGCGGGTTCGACGCCATGGAGTCAATGACCGATCGCTCCACCGCCACATGGTGGAGGACGTGCTCGTCGGCGCCGACATCATGCCCGCGGCCACACACCTCACGGTCGCGCAGCTGTCGGCGGCACACCCCGATATCACGTTTACCCAGACCGCGATTCACACGATGCCGTATGGCCGACACACCGTGCCAGGCGATGACAAACCTCGGACATCAATCGGCTCGCTCGATCTTCTTGGCACCGACGTCCAACTCAGCGTGTTCGGCACAGGTGAGCAGGCGCTGAGCGGTAGCGGTCTCGTATCCGGCCACGGCCCAGACGGCTACGGCCGACTCGACCTGCCGGCTGCTTCCTTGGATCTCTGCATCATGAATCCGCCGTTCACGCGGCCGACCACCAAGGAAACTGCGGAACAACAAGGAGTGCCCGTACCTGCTTTCGCTGGGTTCGAGACCACTAAGGCTGAGCAGCGGGCGATGTCCCGAGAGCTCAAACGACTCGGCAAGAGACTTCCCCATAGGCAGGTCGGCCACGGCAACGCCGGATTAGCGACGAATTTCATCGACCTCGCACACCTAAAGACCAAGCCGGGCGGCGTCTTGGCCCTGGTGATTCCTGCCGCTTTCACCTCCGGTGCGTCGTGGGACGGCGTAAGGCAGATCCTGGCCCGGGAATACCGCGATGTCGTTGTGATCTCTATTGCCGCAGTCGGCAGCACGGATCGAGCATTCTCGGCTGACACAGGTATGGCTGAGGTGCTTGTTGTAGCTACACGCCGCAGCGCACCAAAGCGCCTACCACCCGACGGGCCAACGTCGGCGAACTCCGAAGCCACTGTCGGCGGTGCTGGTGACCCCAAGCCCGAGGATCTAGCTTTGTGGGTGAGTCTCTATGAACGTCCCGCTGGAATCGTCGCTGGCGTGGAGATCGCTCGCGCCTTGTCGACTTTGCGCACCGATTCCGCCGGAAGCGTTGTTGTGGGGGACGAAATTGTAGGGACCTGTACCCGGGCCTCGCTGGACCACGGCGGCTGCGCCGCCGTCCGAGAACCGGATGTTGCTCGGACGGCACTGGCCCTCACCGAAGGAAGACTCCACCTGCCCCGCATGGCCGACGTCTCAATACCCCTTGTACCACTGCGAGAACTCGGGGTTCCAGGCCCTTACCACCTCGACATCAAGTCAACGGGCAACACCGCTCGCGGGCCATTCGTCATCCAAGATCTAACCAAGAACGAGCCTGCCGCATATCCAATTCTCTGGGGACACGACGCGACGCGAGAGCGATGCCTGCAGGTGGCGCCGGACACTCAAGGCCGCATTGATAACGATCGACGCGAGCTCGCACTGCAAGTTTGGAATACCGCCACACGCCTTCACTGCAACTTGGACTTCCAAATCAACAGTCAGCCGCTAGCCGCAAGCCTCACCGCGGAACCAGTGATCGGCGGTCGCGCGTGGCCCTCGTTCATCCTGCACGATGATTCATGGGAGCCGTTTGTTGCCCTGTGGCTCAATTCGACCCTTGGCCTCATCAACTTCTGGTTCCTCGGTAGCCGACAGCAGTCCGGGCGAGCGATACTCACACTTACGCGCATCGGTGATCTGCTCGTACCTGATCCTCGTCGCTTCGACGCAACGCAGCAGGCACTGGCCTACTCCACATCCAGCGCGTACGCCGAGACATCACTCTTACCTGCTAATGAGTCATGGCGTGACGAAGCACGACATCATCTCGATGAGATCATGCTGGTCGACATTCTGGGGCTCGATCGACAGCACTTACGTTCACTTGACATTACGCGAGAACAATGGTGCCTCGAACCCTCTGTTCATGGAGGCCAGAGTTCAAGACCGGGCCACTAAACAATGGATCAACGAGGGCAGGACCGCGCGTATGCAAACCAACTACGACCAATCTACGCCACTCGAACTCGTGGCAGCGGCGGCGAGAAGATGCCTTCAAACGGTTCCTGTGATTGTATTGGGAAGCGGTGCTTCAATAGCTCATGAATTGCCGAGCACTGGTGACGTGACAGAATTTGTTCGTCTACAATCCCCTGACCCGTCTTGGTCTAGCGAGGAACTAGGCGCGTGGCAAAGCCTGATCGAACGCCTAGAAGACAGTGACATCGAGGAGGCTCTGGCGCGACAAAACCTACCCGATTCTCTTCAAGACTACATCGTCAGGGTCGTGTGGGGTTTCATTCAAGAACGAGATTGCAGTGCATTCAACGAAATCATCTCCAGTGGACTAAGGACTCCACTAGCTCGGCTATACGATTTCTTCTTCTCCACTAGCGAACAAGAGGTGTCGGTAGTCACGACCAACTATGACCGGCTCGCCGAATACAGCGCAGACATAGCCAATCGATGGCACTATTCCGGCTTTCCGCCAGGATACTATCGGCAACGTCATGCAAACTTACCCTACAAGATCTCTCTTCCGCGCCTCAGTGGCAATGCCCCTGGCCTCAAGAAGGTCAATGTTTGGAAGGTTCATGGATCACTTGACTGGTTCTTTCGGATTGACGGAGACGTAATCTCAATCACGGCAGCCCGAGATATTCCGACGGGCTGCAGGCCGGCCATTATTACACCAGGATTACACAAATATGAGCAAACACACCAAGAACCGTTTCGATCCATATTGTCCGGTGCTGATAGTGCATTGGACACTGCGAGCACATATATGTGCGTTGGCTATGGATTTAATGACCAGCACATTCACCCACGGCTACTCAGTCGCTGGCGTTCAGGCGAGGCTCGACTCCTGATTCTCGCGCGCCATCTCACGTCCCAGGCGCGGGCGATGTTGGACAATCCACGCGATGGGCAATTCTTGGCTCTCGAGTGCGGCGTCGGTGACATCAACGGGACTCACGTCATCAGCAATTTATTCGATCCTGTCTCGGACATAGAAGATGTCAACCTCTGGGACTTAGGCGCCTTCGTCGAGAACATTACATAGGGCAAGGAAGATTTAGAATGACCGAATCAAAACTGTTCGACCAAGATGACAGCGATGCTCTGGGCCAAGTGAGTGCAGTTGACACGGCTACCGTAACGGTTCACGTCACCGATATCGACCGGTTGCGACGCCTTCAAGTGAATAGACTCGTGTACTTGCACAGTAGTAGGCCTGGCGAACATCTTATTGGCATCGTACATAAGATCGTCAGGCTCGCTCGAACTGTACAAGATGAGACAGGCGATGAGTCCGAGTCTCGAGAATCTGGGCTCCAAGCGAGCGACGAAGACAACACGGTAAAAGTCACCCTCATCGGGACTCATGTCGCGGGTTACGGCGACGTCAACGACAGTTTTTCGCGAACTCTCGAAACAGTTCCAGAGATCGACGCGTGCTGTTTTGCGATCGAAGGCAACGACCTAAGCGGATTCATGCAGATCATCGCTAGCGTTGGCTCCGAGGAACAACGCCTCGAATTGGGTGTCTATACTCTGGACAAGAACGCATACGCATATCTCAACGGCGACAAGTTCTTTCAAAGGCATGCACTCATTGTGGGTAGCACCGGCGCCGGCAAATCATGGACCGTCGCCCGCATTGTCGAGCAAGTCGCTCTATTGACCGGAGCCAATGCGCTTCTGCTGGACATTCACGGCGAATACAGCACTCTCGCTGGAGACAGCGTAACGCGATACAGAATCGCCGGTCCGAACGATCTGGACACAAGCGGCGATTCAAGCCAGGAGGTTATCTACCTACCATTCTGGCTCCTCGATCACGAGTCCCTGGGCGCTGTCTTTGTCGATCGCAGTGATCAGAATGCTCCCAATCAGCGAAGCCTTATGTCAAACATTGTCCTAGACGCCAAGCTAAAATATCTGTTTGATCACGTCGACGACGAGCGCTCTACCGACATCACGATTGATAGTCCAATACCTTTTGATCTTGACGCCGTTCTCAAAAGGCTTGAAGACCTCGACCACGAAATGGTTGAGGGAGCTCGTGGCCAAAAGCAAGGTCCACATTTTGGCAGACTTACTAGGCTCATAGAGCGGCTCGGAAATAAGCGGAATGACCGTCGAATGGGATTCATGTTTGAGGGCGCTCCTGATGTTCTCCAGTACGATTGGCTAGAAGAATTAGCAATCCGCTTGCTAGGGGGCGCGCATGTCCAATCAGAGTGCTCGGGCGGTGTCAAAGTTATCGATTTCTCGGAGGTTCCTTCCGATGTCTTGCCATTGATGGTGAGTTTGGTCGCTCGCCTGGCCTTTTCGCTGCAACAGTGGGCTCCAGCCGATCAACGACACCCGATTGCCCTATTTTGCGACGAGGCACACCTGTATATGCCCAACGAACGGCAAAGTGGCGCCGTCGAAGCTACATCAAATACCGTGTTTGAGCGTATCGCAAAGGAAGGACGCAAGTATGGCATCGGGCTGGTAGTAATTAGCCAACGCCCTTCTGAAGTTAACCGAACAGTTCTGAGCCAGTGCAACAATTTTGTGTCGATGCGGCTAACGAATGCGGAAGACCAGGGCGTAGTGCGTCGATTGCTGCCGGACAGTCTTGGAGGTTTTGTTGGCGCTCTTCCTGTATTGGATACCGGTGAGGCACTGGTCGTCGGTGATGCAAGTTTGCTTCCAACACGCATATTCGTATCGGAGCCAGAGCACAAGCCTAGAAGTGCAACTGTCGACTTCTGGAGTGAGTGGTCAACTCCCCAATCTGATGGAGCCATTCCGGCAGCAGTCGAAAACTGGCGCCGTCAAACGCAACAATAGTTTGGACACCTGAAGAGACGGGAGGTCGGCCCATCAGAAGCGTTTCTGACGCACCAAACATATGCCGTGTATCGCTCCTGTAGTAGACGAGGGATGTACCAAGCCGCCAGACGTGAGACTTCCAAGATCCATCATTGCAACCCCGGGAGCACGTCGATGTGGCGGGTTGCTGTTTCCCAGGCGTAGGCCAGCTCGAGCACTGAGCGGTCGGCGCGGTGGCAGCCGACGAGCTGCAGGCCGACGGGCAAGCCGTCGCCGGTGAAGCCGGCCGGTACCGAGATCGCAGGGTGCGTGGTGACCGTGATGTCGCTGCACGAGCGCATCCAGTCGATGTAGGTCCCGAATTCGACACCCTCGATCTCGGTGGGGTACTCGACCTCGACATCGAACGGGGGCACCTGGGTGGTCGGGCATGCAAGAAACTCGAAGCCGCCGTCGCCCGACATGAAATCGTCGACGGCTGCGAACAGCTGGGTGTGGCGGCGGCAAGCGTCGGCGTAGTCGGCAATCGACATCGACAGGCCCTTTTCAATATTCCAGACCAGCGTCTCCTTCATCTGGTCACCGTGTTCGGACAGCAGCGACCCGAATCCGACAGCGAACACCCAGGCCCGGCGTGCCTGGAATACCTGCGGGGCATCGGACAGATCGGGCCAGGCTTCGACCACCTCGCAGCCCAGATCGGCGAGCACATCAGGCACGTTCGCCGTGGCGGCCCGCACGGCAGGATCGACCGGCAGTCCGCCCGCATCGGGTGACCAAGCGACCCGGACGCCGCGCAGGTCCCGTTCCAGCGAACCCGCGAAGACCGCCGGCGATTCCTGGTTCGACACCGGCGAGCGGTCATCTGGGCCGGCGAGTGCCTGAAGGAAGAACGCCACGTCGGCCACGGTCCGGCCCATCGGGCCCTCGACCGCCAGCGGAAACCAAGCGTCCTGTGAGGTGGTCGACGGCACCCGTCCCGGCGACGGGCGGAAGCCCACGATGTTGCAGAACGCCGCCGGGTTGCGCAGGGATCCGCCCAAGTCCGATCCGTCGCACAGCGGCAGCATCCGGGCGGCCAGCGCCACTGCCGCTCCCCCGCTGGAGCCACCGCAGGTCTTGTCGACGTTGTACGGGTTGCGGGTGATGCCGAACACCGGATTGAACGTGTGCGAGCCCGCACCGAACTCGGGCGTGTTGGTCTTGCCGACCATCACCGCGCCGGCTTCGCGCTGACGCTCCACCACTAAGGCGTCGATGTCGGGGACGAAGTCGGCGAACAGCGGCGATCCCATCGTGGTGCGGACGCCGGCGGTGAGCGCCAAGTCCTTGTGCGCCACCGGCAGCCCATGCAGCAGCCCGAGTGATTCCCCACGGGCGTGCGCCTCGTCGGCCGCGGCCGCACGCTCGGCCGCCAGCTCCGGTGTGAACGTGACGATGGCGTTGAGGGCGGGGTTGACCTCGGAGATGCGTTCGAGGTGTGCTGCCAGCAGCTCGCGTGCCGAGATCTCGCCGCTCGCCAGCATCGCCGCCATACGTGTGGCAGTCAGCCCGCAGATGCCCGCATCCCCTTCAGCGTTCGTGTCCATCGGGTCATTCGACCACAGGCACCCATACCGAAACAGGGATTCGTGAAACTTGCCTCCGGCCAAGTGTCGTGTTCCGCTCTTGTTCGCTGCGGTCACGGGCCGCTCGGGCCACGGCTTCGCCTGCGGCCCAGCCTCTAGGTTGCAGCCCATGAGCGAGTCATTCACTGCGGGGACCAGCGATGAGAACCGCCGCACCGGCCAGACCGTCGAGTTGCTGCAGACCCTGATCCGCAACGAGTGCGTCAACGACGGCACGGCGGAGTCGGGTGGCGAAGTCCGCAACTCCGACACGATTCAGGCCTACCTGGAAGGTGCCGGACTGGACTTGGAGGTGTTCGACGCCGCACCGGGCCGACGATCGCTCGCCACCCGCATCGAAGGCAGCGATCCGAATGCACCGACGCTGTGCCTGATGGGCCACACCGACGTGGTGCCGGTCAACGCCGACGGCTGGAGCCGCGATCCCTTTGGCGGGGAGCTCATCGACGGCGAGGTATGGGGCCGCGGCGCGGTGGACATGCTGAACCTCACGTCGTCCATGGCCGTCGCATTCCGGCACATGGCCGAGACCGGCTACCGGCCCAAGGGCGATCTCATCTACTTCGCCTGCGCCGACGAGGAGGCCGGCTCGGCCTACGGAGCCCGCTGGATGGCCGAGAATCACTGGGACGCGATCGGCGCCGACTACGTGCTGACCGAGAACGGCGGCCTGCATTCAGGCTCGCCGGACGCCCCGTTCATCGGCATGAACGTGGGCGAGAAGGGCGTGGCCTGGCGGCGCCTGCGAGTACGCGGCGTGCCCGGACATGGGTCACGGCCGTTCCGGCAGGAGAACGCGCTCGTTCGGGCGGCTGCAGTCGTGCACCGGATCTCTCAGTACCGCCCGCCGCCGCGGTTCCACGAGCTGTGGCGCGAGCAGGTCGACACACTCGGCGTCGACGACGAGACCCGGGCGATCATGCTCGACGAGAACCTCGTCGAGGACTGGCTGGACGCCCACCCCAGCGCCTCGGTTGCGGCGCATCTCTACTCGTGCACTCACACCTCGTTCTCGCCGAACGTCATCGGCGCGCCCACGACGATGAAGACGAACGTCATCCCCGATCACGTCGACATCGAAGTGGACGTACGCACGCTGCCCGGTGAAGGCGCCGCCGAAGTGCAAGCGCATCTGGATGAGGCACTCGGCGACCTCGCTGACGACGTCGAAGTCGAGATCATCATGAACGACCCGGCGTCGGTGAGCCGGGTGGAGACGCCGCTGTGGGACGCTCTGCAAGTCGCCGTCGGGAGGCGCTTCCCCACGGCCCGGCTGACCCCGCAGCTCATCATCGGGTTCACCGACTCTCGGGTGTACCGGGACATGGGTGCCATCGCGTACGGCGCCGGCTTGTTCAGCCCCGAGCTCGACGGCGGCGACTACGGCGCACGGTTCCACGGCAACGACGAGCGGATCGACATCGAATCGCTTGCGCTCACCACCCAGCTGTGGCTCGACGTGGTCAATAGCCTCTGGGACTGAGCAACCGCCAATCGGCCCGACGCAATCCCTGCCGCGCTTGTTGGGGCTTTTGGGGCCAGCCATACACTGCGCTTGATGGCATTGGACGGCACAGCGTCGGGCACACCCCTGTTCGAGATCGACGACTTGGGCGTCCGGGCGGTCGAGGGCCCGCAGATCCTCCGCGGCGTGGATCTGGTGGTCAACGCAGGCGAGTGCCACGCCATCATGGGCCCCAACGGCTCGGGCAAGTCGACGCTGGCCACCACGATCCTCGGGTCTCCCGAGTACGAGGTAACCGGCGGGGAGATCCGCTACCGGGGCGACGACATCTCCGAGTGGGACCCGGACGCCCGATCGAAAGCCGGCCTGTTCCTCGCGTTCCAGTACCCACAGCACATCCCCGGTGTGTCGGTGCGCAATTTCCTGCGCCAGGCAGTCTCGGCACGGCGCGGCGAGGACGTGTCCGCCATCGAGATCTACGTCGCCATGGGCGAGTGGATGTCACGGCTCGGCATGGACGAATCTTTCATGGACCGCTACCTCAACGAGGGCTTCAGCGGCGGGGAGCGAAAGCGCAACGAGATCCTGCAGCTCGCACTGCTCGAACCCGACGTGGCCGTTCTGGACGAGACCGATTCAGGCCTCGACATCGATGCGCTGCGGGTGGTGGCGACCGGGTTGCAGCAGGTCCGCGCCGAGCGGCCGCACATGGGCGTGGTGCTCATCACCCACTACGAACGCCTGCTCAGCGAGATCGAGCCCGACCACGTCCACGTGCTGGTCGACGGGCGGATCGTGGCTTCGGGCGGTCCCGAACTGGCCGCCGAGTTGGAGAGCGACGGCTACGAGCCATTCGAACGCAAGGCCGCAGCGTGATCGTCGGCGCCGGCGGGGACATCGACGGGGCCGTCAAGGCGCAGTTCCCGCTGCTTGAGCGCAGCATCCACGGCAACCCGATCGTCTACCTCGACTCTGCGGCGTCGTCGCAGAAGCCGGCCGCCGTTCTCGATGCGATGGACGACTACTACCGCACGGTCAACGCCAACGTCCATCGCGGCGCGTATGAGATCGCTGCAGCCGCGACCGAGCTCATGGAGCGTGCCCGAGCCGATGTCGCTCGCTTCATCTCGGCCCCCAGCGCGGATGAGATCGTGTTCACCAAGAACGCCACCGAGGCCATGAACCTGGTTGCCCGATCGTGGGGCGGCGCCAATCTGGGCCCCGCGGACGCAATCGTGCTCACCGAGATGGAGCACCACGCCAACATCGTGCCGTGGCACATCATGGCCGCCGAGCGGGGCTTCGAGATTCGCTGGATCCCGATCACCGCTGACGGCTGCTTGGACCTCTCCGATCTGGATCGCCTGCTGGACGGGGCGAAGCTGCTGTCGGTCACCGCCATGAGCAACGTGTTGGGCACGCTCAACCCGATCGGGTGCCTTGCGGCCGCCGCCCATGACGCCGGCGCGCTGATCAGCGTCGACGCCAGCCAGTACGTGCCGCACCTGCCCACCGATGTGGGTGCGCTGGACGCCGATTTCATGGTGTTCACCGGGCACAAGATGTGCGGCCCGACCGGGGTGGGCGTGCTGTGGGCCCGCTCGGAGCTGCTCGACGCCATGCCGCCGTTCCTCGGCGGCGGCGAGATGATCCTCGACGTCACCAAGGAGGGCTTCCGGCCCAACACGGTGCCGCACAAGTTCGAAGCCGGCACCCCACCCATCGCAGAGATCGTGGGCCTCGGCGCTGCAGTGCGCTACCTGGAAGGGCTCGGCATGGACGCCGTGCGGGCACACGAAGTCAGCCTCACCGGCTACGCCCTACGCGCGCTGACCGACCGCCACGGCGACGACATCACCGTGCACGGCCCTTCAGAGCCGGCCCAGCGCGGCGGCGTGCTGTCGTTCGTCTACCGCGACGTGCACCCCCACGACATCTCCCAAGTGCTCGACCAGAGCGGCGTGTGCGTGCGTGCGGGTCACCACTGCGCAAAGCCGCTCATGCGTTGCCTCGGCGTCGCCGCCACGACACGGGCCTCGCTGTACGTGTACAACGACACTTCAGACGTAGATTCGCTGGCTGAGGCGCTCGACGAAGTCGGCGCCCTGTTCGGCCGTTAGAGGCAACAGGACCGAGACGAGACAAGATCCGATGGCTGGGCTCGAAGACCTGTACCGCGAGATCATCCTCGACCACTACCGCAACCCGCGCAATCGCGGCGAACTGGAGAGTCCGCCTGCGTACCGCAGCGAGGGTTTCAACCCGCTGTGCGGCGACGAGGTGGTGCTGACCTTCGAGATGGACGGCGACACCGTGACCGACCTGCGAGTCGGCGGGCAGGGCTGCTCGATCAGCCAGGCATCGGCGTCGATGATGTCTGCGGCCGTCATCGGCAGATCGGCAGAGGAAATCCGCGACCTCACGCGGGCCTTCAAGGCCATGATGTCGATCCACGAAGAAACCATCGGCGGCGACGGCAGCGAATCACTCGACGGCAGCGGGGCTGACGGCGGCTCTGACGCCAACGGCGGGGCACTCCGACTCGGCGACCTCGAAGCACTGCGAGGCGTGGTGAAGTTCCCGGTCCGCATCAAATGCGCCACCCTCGGCTGGAATGCGCTCGCAAGCGGCCTCGACGAGACGGTCGACGCGAGTTGAGTCCTCCGACGCATCGTCTCGCCTGCTCGTTCTGCTAGTGCCGTGTCAGGGAACCTTCGATGTGCGACGCTGCGCCGGAGTTCCCAGTGCGCCTGGCCCTGGCCGAGCTGGGTGGTGCAACCACGCAAACGTTTGTTGACGCGGCACTAGGCGTGCATCGAGTCTGAGGGGCCTGCTTGGATGGGGACCATGTCGCAGGAAGCTGACCGTCGCGCCGAACTCATCGAACGGGCGCGGCACCTCGCTCCCAAGCTGGCCGCCCGGGCCGCGGCTGATCCGTGGGCCCGCCGGGTCGAAGCCGACGTTATCGACGAGCTGCGAGGCGCTGAGCTGCTCACCATCGGTCAACCGAGTGCCAACGGCGGCCAGGAGCTCGACTGGATCACCTACCTCGAGGTGAACGCAGCGCTGGCTGAAGGCTGCCCCTCGACCGCGTGGCATTCCTGCGTCGGCAATGCGCACGCCTGGCTGGTGGGCCACTGGCCCGATGCCTGCCAGGAAGACATCTACGGCCCAGGCGCCGACCAGTACGTCGCCGGGGTGCTCGTCGACCGCGGCGACGCAACCCCCGTCGACGGCGGTTGGACGCTCAACGGCTTCTGGCCGTTCGGCTCGGGCATCGATCACGCGGACTGGGTGGTCCTGGGAGGGCACTTCCCGTCCCCCGAGGGCGACGGGCCGATTTCGGGCATGTTCGTCCTGCCCGCAACCGATGTCTCGGCGCTCGACGACTGGCACGCCAATGGGCTTCGTGCCACCGGCAGCAGCAGCATCGTGGTGAAGGACGCCTTCGTGCCCGAACACCGATTCGTGCCCGGTGAGGTGCTGGCCTCAGGCGACACACCGGGCATGGCCCGCAACGTCGGCTGGATCCAGCGCAGCTCGCTCATGCCGACGCTGGCCTACGCGCTGGTTCCGCCGGCGCTCGGGGCCGCTCGGGCGTCGCTGGCTGCATTCGCCGAAGAAGTCGACGGCAAAGTCATCAGCCACGTCGACGTTCTGCAGACCGATTGGCCGCTGACACACCGCCAGTTCGCCGAAGCCCATGCGCTGGTGGACCAAGGCGAACTATTGATGCGGCGCACCGCCGAACTTCTCATCGAGGGCGCCCGCAACGGCGAACCGCTCGAGCTTCCGCTGCGGGCACGAGTGCGGCTCGACTGTGCTTTCGCCGTCCGCCGCTGTCTAGAAGCCGTCGAGATGCTCTACCTGGCAACCGGCGGCCGAGGCGTGCGAGACACCAACCGGATCGGCCGCCTCCAAGCCGACCTGCAGGCCATCAACATGCACGCGATCACAGCGCTCGATCCCGCACTAGAGGCCTACGGCCGCATCCTCATGGGCCACCCACCCCGCACCCCCCGCCTCTAGCGTTACGGCGACGAATGGGTTGACAGGGCAGCCGCCGGAGGTCTGATAACCGGCGCAAGCTGCTCTCGCCTCCACCGGGATTCGGCTAGAAGCCGAGGGTCGTCAGACTTGGCGCAGGTCGCGCCAGCGCCAAGGGGCGTCGGGTACGAGAAGTTCGGGATCACCGGTCCACAACTCGGCGTCGTGCGCGATGGCGGTGGCAGCGGCGAATGCGTCGGCGTAGGACATTGGGTACGCCGACTTGATCGTCGCAGCTTCGATGACCCGTTCAGGAGTCGGCAGCTCGGCCAGAATGCCACCGGTCAGCATGTGCAGCACCTCGCCCGCGGCCGATGCGCCTTGTTGTCGGCGCATGGTGCAGTAGGCCTCGCCAAGGTTGATCCACGACATCCATGGAGTCTCGCGACCGATCAGATCAGCGACTTGCGCAGCGGCTGGCTGCTCTCCGTCGAGCATCCTCATCACCGGCCAGGTGTCGAGCACCACTGCCATCAGCGAGTTCGAGCATCTGCGTCGAATTCTGCCTGCGAAACCCCGAATGCAGCAAGGCGGGCTTCTTCGCGTTCGCGGTCTGCTCGTCGCTCGGCCATCAGGTCCTCGGTCAGGCTGGGACCGTCAGCGAAGATGCCGATCAAGGATCGGATGTCGTCGATGCGCCGAACGCTGACTGCGTCTCCATCGCACCAGAAGCTCACACGGTCACCCGGCCTGATGCCGAGCCGATCACGGATCTCCTTCGGGATCACCACCTGGCCCTTCGGCCCCACCTTGTGAGTCATACCAATCAGTATAACCTTGACCTTGAAGAACAACTGCACCTGTGCGTACGCTCCTGCGTGCCCACGTATCTCAGCCCGACGTTTCCACAGACTTGAGCCCTGCAAATCCTCAGATCGGGATGCTGCAGAACTGCGGATCGATGTGCAAAACGGATACCCAGACGTGCGGGGTCAGCCTCATCACCTATGTCGTGGCGAGGTCCGGGTCGTCGTCAAGCGAACGGACGAACGCTGCATGCTCATCATGACTCAGCAGATCACCCAGCAGCCGTGCCTCATGCCTCGCGCGTGGGGCGAGGTCGCTGATGGAGGTCCAGACGTGCGGGGCGAGGTCGCTGCGGGAAACATCAAACGAGTCTTGGTCTTCGGGCTCCCCCTGATGAAGTGTCACGACACCCAGTCTTACCAGCGGTGGCCGGGGGGGACGCCGGTCATCCATTCGGAGATGCGTCGTGAGGTGCCCGGCGTGGTGCCGGGGGGCAGTTCGTCGGGCGGGAAGAACGCCACCTCGGCGATTTCCGGTGAAACCGACTCTTCCACCCGCCAGTCGGTGACCACGAATACGACGATGTGGTCGCTGCGGTGCCCGTGGCGTGACGAGTACACGCCGAGCACGCTGCGGGGAGCCTCAGTGACCACGATCCCGGTCTCCTCGCGCAGCTCCCTGGCCGCCGCCGCCGACAGCGTCTCGCGGGGCTTCACGCCGCCGCCGGGCAGAAACCAACCGTCACGGTAGGTGTGGCGCACCAAGCAGACGCGGCCCTTCGGGTCGACGGCCAGGCCACGCACGCCGAGCGTGACGCGTGCGGGCCGCAAGCGCACCCATACCTCGAAAAGCTGATGCAGCAACCGGCGCGCGCCGGGCTTCGACTCGACGGTTCCCTCCACCATGGGCGTAGACGCGGATCGCCCGGGGCGATCCGCCTTCGTGCGGCGCCTCAGGCGCAGCCAAGCCATCGACGAGCTATCAGCCTGCGCTGCCTGCCAGGCCGTTCATCGCCCGCGCCAATGCAGCGTCCAGCTCGGTCACGCCGCCACGGTCGTGCGTGTTCAGCGCAACTTCCACCGTGCTGTACACGTTCGACCAGTTGGGATGGTGATCCATCTTCTCGGCCACCAAAGCCGCGGCAGCCATGAATCCGAACGCTTCCACGAAGTTCCCGAAGCGGAATGTGCGGCGCAATTCGCTGCCCGACACCTCCCACGCCGCGAGCTCGGCTGCCAGCGATGCAAGTTCATCCTGGGACAACAGCTCACGTGCCATCGATCCCCCTCCTGGTTGCTGAGTGCCCAGTCAACACGACCCGGCAGGCCCATCGAACGCGCACTCTGCCGCTCACGTCAAGCCAAGCTTTTGCGGCGCTCAGCCCAGCTCGTCGAGCGGGTCGGCCCAGGGGTCAGCGAACGGGTCCTCAGCGGGAGACGGCCCCGCTTCCGCCGCGAGCGGGCTGCCGAGCCCGCCGATCGACACCGCCACCCCGGCATCGGGTTCTTCGGGAAGGTAGGGCGCGTAACCGTCCTCCTCGAGCGCGTCGGCGAGCTCGGGACCGCCGGAGTCGACGATGCGGCCGTCCACGATCACGTGAACCTCGTCGGGCCGGAGGTACTCCAACACCCGGGTGAAGTGCGTGATGGCCAGCACGCCCAGGCCCGCCTCGGTGAGTGCCTCGATGCGGTTGGCGCAGGCGCGCAAGGCGTCGATGTCGAGGCCGCTGTCAATCTCGTCGAGGATGGCAATGCGCGGCTGCAGCACCGCCAGCTGCACCGTCTCGTTCCGCTTCTTCTCGCCGCCGGACATGTCGACGTTGAGCGGCCGCGCCACCAGTTCGGCCTTGAGCCCCACGGCAGCCGCCTCGGCTTCGAGCAGCCCGCGGGTGCGCTCGAGCTGCTCCACGCTCGGGCTGTCGTCGCCGGCCCGCAGCGCAAGCGCCTCGGCCAGTGCCTGTGCGGCTGAGACGCCGGGCACCTCCGTCGGATGCTGCATGGCCAAGAACAGACCGGCCTGCGCACGCTCCCAGGGCGCCAGGCTCAAGACATCGACGCCGTCGAGGGTCACCGAACCGCCGGTGACCTCGTAGCCGGGCCGGCCCATCACCACATGCGCCAGCGTGCTCTTGCCTGAGCCGTTGGGCCCCATGACCGCATGCACCCGCCCCGAGGACACCGCAAGGTTCACGCCTTGGAGGATCTCCTGGCCGCCCGCAGAGGCGCAGAGCCCTTCGATGCGCAGTGTGTGAGTGGAGTTGTCGTTCATGGCAGCACCACCGCCACGCCCTCGCCTTGGGTGCGCACTTCGTAGACGGGGACCGGCTGGGTGGCGGGGAAGCAGTTCGGCCGCCCCGTTCGCAGGTCGAAGCTGGAGGAGTGCTGGGGACATTCCAGCGCGCACTCGCCAGGCCACACCCAGCCGTCGGCCAGCGAGTAGTTCTGGTGGCTGCATCGGTCGCCGATGGCGTAGAAGTCGTCGCCGATGCGTGCAAGCGCGATGCGATGACCGTCGACGTCGAAGCGACGGGCTTCGCCGTCGGGCACATCATCGCGCTGGCACAGGACGACGGCGCGGGTCTCATCTGCAGTGCTCATTGCACCGTCTCCATGGCGGTAGCGCTCATCGCCCCGCCTCCGCAGCGACTGGGCTTATGGCGATAGGGCTCATTGCGCCACCGCGAAGTCGGCGTCGGACACCAGCTCGTCGATGCGCTGGCGCACCGAGGCAGAGATCTGCTCAGACGGCAGCGCGTCGAGCACTTCGTCGAAGAAGCCACGCACCACCAGCGCCTCGGCCACGTCGGTCGGCACACCCCGGCTTTCGAGGTAGAAGCGCTGGTCGGCGTCGACTGGGCCGATGGAGGAAGCGTGGCTGCATTGCACGTCGTTGTTTTCGATCTCGAGGTTCGGCACCGACTCGGCCCACGCATTCGGCGACAGCTTCAGATTCCGATTCGTTTGGTTGGCAACAACGTGGGAGGCGTCTGCTTCGATGCGGATCAAACCGGTGTAGACGGCCCGAGCGTGATCGTCGACCGCCCCCTTGAACAGCAGGTCTGAGGTGGTGTGGGGCGCCACATGGGTCTGGAACGTGCGGAAGTCAAGCGTGGAGGTGTTGCGGCCGAAGTACACGGCATCAATCTCGCTGTGGCCGCCCCGGCCGGTCATGTCGGTGCCGATGCGGGCTCGGGCGTATGCGCCGCCCATGGCCACATGGCCGATCCGCAGGTTGGCGTCGCGGCCCACATCTGAGCAGAGGTTGGCGATCTGCCACGCGGCGCCGCCCAGCTCCTGCACAGTGACGTGACCGAGGTGCGCGCCGTCGCTCACGCTCAGCTCGGTCAGCGGGCAGATGAGCGCCGCAGTCTCCCCGCCGGTGTGATGTTCGATAACCGTCGCCTCGCTGGTGCGCCCGGCCATCACGACGAGCCGAGGGAACCAAGTCAGCCCCTCGACATCGGTGTGGACGTGCACGACGATCGGCGCAGTGACGACCGCCTTCGGATCGATGCTGACGACCACCGGCGCTGTGGCCAGTGCCAAGTTCCAGTCACCGAAAACGTCGGGACCCTCGGGCGCCACCGTGCCGATGAGGTCGTCAGCGCCATCGCCGAGCGTGCTCACGCGGACGCCATCGGCCCGCACCGAGACGTCTGCGACAGCACCGTTGGTGATGTGTACGACCGCTGCGGCATCGCCATCGACGCCTGCCATCAAGCCCGGCGGCCCGGCGGCACCGCCGGGTGCCCCGAACGCATAGTGCCCGGCTTCGAGGTCGTCGATGGGGGTGTAGCGCCACACCTCTTCGGTGAACGACGGCATGCCGGTGGCGACCGCCCGATCAGCTGCAGCGCGGCGCCGTTTGGTCAAAGCGTCGGAGCCGTCGAGCGCGTCGACGAGATCAGGGGTGAACACGCTGCGGAGGCTACCGGCGCGCCCGTCAGGGCCTAGCGGGCCGCGACGGGCCGTACCGAGCCGTGATCAGACTTCGCCGTCTTTGCGGTCGTCGCGGTCGCGACGCCGCCGAGTGCGCTTTGCCTTGCGCGCTGCCTTGCGATTCTTCGATCTGCCGCGAATCCCCTTGCGCTTCGACCGCTCCGCAGCAACTTCTTCGAGGATGCGCGGCCCTGCGGTGTTCACGATGTCCTCGGCTTCGTCCAGCAGGGCCGCGATGGAGTCGTCCTCGCCGATGCTGGCAGGTTCCTTGGCGAAGTTCTGAACACCCAGCGACCCGTGCTGCCAGCCGGCATCGAGGCGCCGGGGCGAATAGGACGGGCAGTCCTCGGGGCAGCGCCAGGGAGCTTCAGGAGCGAGGTCGAGATTGCACTTGCGCACCGTGTCGCCGTTCGGATACGTGCGGCTCTCGTAGTGGCGGCAGTTCGTTCGCATCGGCATGGCAACTGCTCCCCTCAGCGCTGCGCAATCGCGTCGGCGAGCGCGATGGCCCGCCGAGCTTCGTCTACGTGAAGATTCTCGACCATCTTGCCGTCTACGGTCACCACCCCACGGCCATTTGCAACCGCCGCCTCGAACGCTTCGATGACCTGGCGGTGAAAGTCGAGCTCGTCCAGGCTGGGCGAGAAGGCGTCATTGCACGGTTCGACCTGGCTCGGATGGATGAGTGTCTTGCCGTCGAAGCCGAGAGTGGCCCCTTGCTCGCACACTGCTGCGAACCCTTCCGCGTCGCTGATGTCGTTGTGCACGCCGTCAAGCGCGGTGACGCCGGCCTCCCGTGCGGCCACCAGGCAAGTTGCCAGATGCGGCACGAGCGCGGCCCGGTCCGGCGTGATCGTGGCCCGCAGCTCTTTGGCCATGTCGTTCGTTCCCATGACCACGGTGTCGACGCGTTCGAAGCCAGCGATCGCACGGGCCTTGGCAATGCCTCCCGGGGTTTCGATCATCGCCCAGATGCGCGTGGAGTCGGGCGCACCCGCTCCGTCGAGCAGGGCCGACACGGTTGCCAAATCCGTGACACTCGAGACCTTGGGTATGACTACCGCCGAAGGGGCCACAGCACCTGCAGCAGCGATGTCGTCACGACCCCATGGCGTATCGAGCCCGTTGCAGCGAATCGTCAATTCACGGTGGCCGTACTCGCCGGAGTCCACCGCTGCGCACGCACCTTCGCGGGCAGCTTCTTTGGCATCGGGCGCCACCGCATCTTCGAGATCAAATATCAGCGCATCCGCGTCGATGGTCTTAGCCTTCTCCAGCGCCCGGGCATTTGCCGCCGGCATGTACAGCACCGACCGGCGCGGGCGGGGGTAAGCATCGGCAGTGCTCATGGGAAGTCCAAGCCTGCTTGGAGGCTGCGCCGATAGGCGGAGCCGTGGCCCGAGCGGCCCGTGAGCGCCAGCGAACAAGAGCGGGAATCAACTGGTGCGACAACGAGAAGGTTCACGTTTCCGCGCGTCCTCTCAGGCGGTCTCGAGCCCGTAGGCGGCTGCTAGCTCAGGGTCGGCCGCAGAAAGGTCACGGGCGAGCTGCAGCACCACCCGGCACTGCTTGACGGTGGCGTCGTCTTGCATCTTGCCGTCGATCATCACGGCGCCAGTGCCGTCGCCCATCTCGGTCACCACTCGCTGCGCCCACGCCACCTCGGCAGGCTCGGGGCTGAACACCCGCTTGGCGATGGCGATCTGGCTGGGGTGCAGGCTCCACGCCCCGACGCAGCCCAGCAGGTAGGCGTTTCGGAATTGGTCCTCGCAGCCGACGGGATCGGCGATGTCGCCGAACGGCCCGTAGTAGGGCAGTATCCCGGCGGTGCCGCAGGCGTCGACCATGCGGGCCAAGGTGTAGTGCCACAGGTCCTGCTGGAAGGCGGTGCGGGCGTCGTCGTCGGTGCCGGGCACCGGGTCGGTGCGCACGAGGTACCCCGGATGCCCGCCGCCGACCCGAGTGGTCTTCATGCGGCGATCCGCGGCGAGGTCCGCAGGCCCCAGCGAGAGCCCCTGCATGCGGGGACTCGCCAGACAGATCGACTCCACGTTGGCCACGCCTCGGGCGGTTTCCAAGATGGCGTGCACCAGCAGCGGCTGTTCGATGCCCACCCGAGCTTCGAGCTGGGCCAGCAGCCGATCCACGTAGTGGATGTCTTCGGGGCCTTCCACCTTCGGCACCATGATCACGTCGAGCTTGTCGCCGATCTCGTGGCACAGGGCCCACACGTCGTCGAGGAACCATGGCGAGTCGAGGCTGTTCACCCGGGTCCACAGCTGAGTGTGGCCCCGTTCCCAGGCCTTGCCGACCTCGATCAGCCCTGCCCGGGCGGCGTCTTTGTTGTCGGCAGACACGGCGTCTTCGAGGTTGCCCAGCAGCACGTCGACGGTGGGGGCGATGTCGGGCACCTTGGCCCGCATCCGCTCATTCGACGGGTCGAAGAAGTGGATCATGCGCGAGGGCCGCAAGGGGATCTCGTGCAGCGGTTGTGGCGCCCCGAGCGCGAGCGGGGCAAAGAAGTCTCTTGGACTGCGCATCAGCCGATCGATCCCTCCATCTGAAGCTCGATCAGCCGGCTCCACTCGACGGCGTACTCCATCGGCAGCGTGCGGGTCACGGGCTCGATGAAGCCGTTCACCACCATGCCCATGGCCTGCTCGGCCGACAGCCCGCGGCTCATCAGGTAGAAGAGCTGCTCGTCGGCAACCTTCGACACCGTGGCCTCGTGGCCGATCTCGGCGTCACGTGAGCCGATCTCCTGGTACGGGTAGGTGTCCGAGCGGCTGTCCTGGTCGAGCAGCAGCGCATCGCACTGGACGTGGCTGCGGCAGCCGCTCATGCCTTCTTCCACTCGCACGAGACCGCGGTAGGTGGTGCGCCCGCCGTCTTTGGAGATCGACTTCGACACGATCTTGGAGGTGGTCTCGGGAGCGGCGTGGACCATCTTCGCCCCGGCGTCCTGGTGCTGGCCGTTGCCGGCGTAGGCCACCGACAGCACCTCGCCCGAGGCTTTGGGACCCATCAGGTACACCGCCGGGTACTTCATCGTCAGGCGGGAGTTGTGGACGATGAAGCCCTCGGAGACGAAGTTGCCGGTTCCCTCGACCTCGATGTCCCACGTCGGCACCACTTCGGCGTCGGCGGGGTCGTCGATGCTGATCGGTCGGATCTCGACGCTGTCGGGCAGCACGATCTGAGACCGGCCGACGTGGCGGAAATGCCGGAGCGTCACCGGCTCTTGGCGCAGCGCAGCCTCTCGCAGCCCAGGCGACACCGCCGGCAACAGCCGGGCGTCGCAGGGGAATTCGATCCGGTGCGATCCGCGCGCTGTCGCGTCGTAGCCGAGGATGCGAACTGTTCGCTCGTCGCTGAACTCGGTGTGCAACCGGGCCGCGATGCCCAGGCTGGTGAGGATCTCGCCGATGCCTTCGAGCAGCTCGCAGTTGACCGACTTGATCGAGAAGCCTCGCCGTCCGGCCAGGGCGCACCCGTCAGAGTCGAGGCAGCCGGCAATGAACGACAGCCGCTGCGACTCGGGCAGATCGATCACCCAGTCGGGCACTCGCTTGTGGACCGCACCGCTGGTGAAGCCGTTGGCCTCGAAGAGGTCGGCGAGATCGACGCTGCTCCAGGTCAGCGTCACGCCATCGGCCCGCTCGTTCGGTTCGGTGCCGGGCATCACGGCGCCCATCACGTCGACGAGGCGCTGACGGGCACGGTCGGCGCGGGGCACCGAGAAGATCACCTTGGCCCATCGGCGTCCGCCCGACTTCGACGGCTCAGATTCGATGGACCCGTCGCCGGTGAACAGGCCGAACAGCCACATCAGGTTGTCGGTGGTCTCTTCGCCGACGTCGAGGCGGCCGGGACAGCGCCGGGTGGCCTCGAAGCTGTCGCTGTACTGGTTGCTGCTGGCGAAGACCGTCTGTGCGTCGGGAAGCGTCAGCTTGTGGGGGACGCCGTAGTCCAGGCTCGACACCGGAATGATCGCCTTGGAGAGCTCGTCGGCCCGCACGTAGGCAAGCTGGTAACGCCCGAGCTTGCGGGGGCGTGAGGGGTCGTAGGTGTAGGAGTAGAAGGGGTGGTTGTCGGTGACTCGCAGCTTCCGCTCGCCAGCGCCGACGGTGCGCACCGGCTGCATGCCGGAGAAGCGCTTGGCGGTCACCCGCCGCCAGCACAGCTCGCCGGCTGCTTCGTCGTAGGACAGCACCTCGTCGCCGGGCACCACTGCCTCGATGGGCTTGGTGCCTGCCGGTGTGGTCACACGCGAGCCCTCGGCCAGGCAGCCGATGTTGCCGTCGATCCATTCCACGTGGGCTTCGTCGTAGGCGGCGGCGCGCTTGGTGACCAGGTTGAACACGTTGTTCGACCAGTTCTGGATGGTGGTGTAGGTGATGCGCCCGCCCGGCAGCGCCACCAACTCGACGACGGCCGAGTGCAGCGAGTCGGTCGTATACACCGGGGCCGAGCAGCCCTCGATGTAGTGCACCGTGGCGCCCTCGTCGGCGATGATCAGCGTCCGCTCGAACTGGCCCATGTTCTCTGCGTTGATGCGGAAGTAGGCCTGCAGCGGCATCTCCACCTCGACGCCGGGCGGCACGTAGATGAACGACCCGCCCGACCACACCGCCGAGTTCAACGCCGAGAACTTGTTGTCGCCCGGCGGGATGATCGTGCCGAAGTAGCGCTGCACAAGCTCGGGGTACTCCTTGACGGCGGAGTCCATGTCGCTGAACAGCACGCCCTGGGCTTCGAGGTCTTCCCGGTTGCGGTGGTACACCACCTCAGACTCGTACTGGGCGGTGACCCCCGCGAGGTACTTGCGCTCGGCCTCGGGGATGCCCAGCTTCTCGTAGGTGTCCTTGACAGAGTCGGGCAGCTCTTCCCAGGCGTCGACCTGGCCCTCGGTGGGCTTGATGTAGTAGTAGATGTCGTCGAAGTAGATCTGCGACATGTCCCCGCCCCAGTTGGGCATGGGCTTGCGCTGGAAGATCTTGTAGGCGCGCAGGCGGAAGTCGAGCATCCACTGCGGCTCTTTCTTGAGCGCGGACATCTCGCGGATGATCTCTTCGTTCAAGCCCTTGCGCGGCTTGAAGACGTAGTCTTCCTCGTCGCTCCACCCCAGCTTGTACTTGCCGAGGTCGATTCCAACGGCGGGCTGAGCGGTGTCGGTCATAGGTTCAGCCTAACGCCGCCCCGGCCGGGGTCCGAGTGCAGGCACCGGCGTCGGGCGCTCGGCCCGAGGACGGCGAAAAACGGCTTCTTCAAGGCGCCTGTCATCATTACGCTCGGGCTTGTGCTTTCGCCGTATGTCGTCGAACTCGAGGTCCGCCAGCCGTACGCCATCTGGGTGCGGTTCGACGACGGTGCCGCCGGCGAGGTCGACCTGTCAGACAGTGCCGAGACCGGCGGGATCTTCTCCGCATGGTCCGACCCGGCCTATTGGCGCAGCGCTCACATCGTCCCTGACAGCGGCGCGGTGGCCTGGGGTAACGACGATGGGGTCGATGTCTGCCCGCTCAGCCTGTACCTGGACCTGACCGGCCAGTCGTTCAACGACTTCCGCAGCGACTCAAACGCAGCAGCCGTGCGCTAGCGGTGCCAGAACTCAGCCGATTCTTCGGCATCGTGATCACGATGTACGCACGTGATCACCCACCGCCGCACTTCCATGCCCGGTACGGCGAGCACGAGGTGCTGGTCGATGTCGAGAACTCTCAGCTCTTGCGCGGTTCGCTTCCTCGACGTGCTCAGGACATGGTCGACGAGTGGTCCGCGCTGCACCGGACTGAGCTTCGGGCCGCGTGGGAGGCGCTGCGCAGCGGTAGGCCGCCGGCAGGAATCGCGCCGCTGGAATAACACGGCATCGGCGACCCGCGGGGACCGGGGCCGCGGCACGGCGAAGGCGAGGCGGCGTCTGTCCTGACGAAGAACCGGTCAGGGGGACAGGGCGGTGATGGGCACTACGGCGATTCCGTCGGGGAACTCGTAGCCGTAGCCGCCGGCGGTGATGACCATGAGCTTCGCCGGCTCGCCCATGCGGGAGGTGTCCACCTTGTCGCGGAGCTTGCGCAGCGCCTCCGCGCCCTGCAGTACCAAGGCCTCGCCGCCGAGTTTGATCTCCGCGGCTGCCCACTGCTGGTAGTCGAGGCTGGTGAGGACGACGTCGACTTCGAGGCCTGAGCTGTCTCGGTAGTAGGACAGTTCCCAGTCACGCGACTGGGCGTAGATGCGCAGGTCGCGCAGCACCAGCGACTCGAACAGCTGACCGAAGAAGCCGAGGTCGCCCATCAGGGCGTCTCGATTCGTGCGCAGCGCAGCCACGGCCAGCGACGGATCGACGAAGTAGCGCTTGGGCCTGCTGCGAAGCTCCGCCCGTGACCTCAGGTGCGGACGCCAGCACCGCAGCTCTTCGACCACGAACAGCCGCCTCAGCGCCCCGAGATAACTCTTGACCGTCTCGGTATGCAGCCGATCACCATTGATGCCGGCGTCGGTGCCCAGCGTCTTGAGCGTTGCTTCAGTGGAGGCATTGCGCGCCAAGGACAGCAGCAGCCGGCGCACCCCGTCGGGGTCGCGGGCGACTCCGTCGACACGGGAGATGTCGGTCCTGCTGATCTCGTCGAGGTAGCTGCGAAGGCGCCGTTGCGCCACCGGCGGTCGATCGCCGAGCAGACCTGGCCAGCCCCCGCGGCAGACGAACTCGACTATGTCGGGCAGATGCAGAGCTGCCTCCGTTGCGGAACACGGCTCCGAAGCGAGCAATGAGCCCAGCGAGACGCTCCCATCGGACTCGCCGCTCTCGTGCAGACTCATCGGGCGCATGCGGACCCGCAGAATCCGACCTGCGCCGGTATGGCGGGTCGTGTCGTCAGGCGGATTCGCCGAACCGGTCAAGATGAACTGGCCCGCAGCGCCACGGTCGTCGCAAGCTCGCCGCATGGCGTTCCAGATGTCAGGCGCGAGCTGCCATTCATCGAGCAGCCGCGGAACCGGCCCCGCCAGCAGCTCGCCCGGCGCGACCTGCGCAGCGAGGCGGCTGGCGGACGTGGCATCGAACGGGACTTCGCTGCGAGCAAAGCGGCGACCGGTCCACGTCTTGCCGCACGCACGCGGCCCTTCGACTACCACCGCAGGCGACGCCGCCAGCGCTTCAGCCATCTCGTCGTCGACGACGCGCTGACGGTAACCCTGCGGTGTCAACTCATCGGGCACAGGTGCTCCCCACACCGCAACGATAGGCTCGCAGGCAGGTCGACCGCGATTTTGCGATGTCTTCAACCGCGATTTCAGGGGTGTATCAGTCGCGTTTTTCTGATCGCTTCAACCGCGCAAATCCGGCCTCCGACCGGTCCCTGGAGCTGCGCGGGAACGAGCCAGCGTGAACAGCGTCGCTGCGCTGCTTGACCTAGCTCAGCAGGGCGGGGGCGAGGCGGCGCCAGCCGTCGAATGCGGTTGCGGGATCGGCCGCGAGGACCTGCACGCAGACGTGGTCGGCGCCGGCGTCGAAATGGGCGTCCACGCGGGCCTTGACATCGTCTTCGGTGCCCCAGGCCACGATGGCGTCGACCAGCTTGTCGGACGGTCCGCCGTCGGGGCCACCGTCGACGTCGGCCTGGGTGAAGCCCAGCCGCAGCAGGTTGTTGGCGTAGTTCGGCAGGCCCAGGTAGATGGCCATGTTCTTGCGAGCAAGCGCCCGGGCTGAGTCGGCGTTGGTGTCCAGGATGGCCATCTGCTCGGGGTAGAGCGCTGCGTCGGGGCCCATGGTGTCGCGGGCGACTGCGGTGTGCTCGGGCGGCACGAAGTAGGGGTGGGCGCCGGCGGTCGCGGTGGCTGACAGCTCCAGCATCTTGGGGCCGAGCGCGGCCAGCACGATCTCGGGCAGCTCTTGGGGGCCATGTGCCATGAAGCGGGCCTTGCCCATGCGCTCGAGGTACTCACGCATGTAGCTGAGCGGCCGGGAGTAGTCGTGCTTGCGGATGTACTCCACCAGGTGGTGGTGGCTGACGCCGAGGCCCAGCAGGAAGCGTCCGGGGTAGGCCTCGTCGATGGTCCGCAGCGTGTTGGCCATCGTCATGGGGTCACGGGCGTAGATGTTGGCGATGCCCGTGGCGATCTTGATAGTGCTGGTGCCTTCCAGCAGCCGGGCGGACGCCACGAACGGGTCACGCCCGACGGCTTCGGGAACCCAAAACGCCCCGTAGCCCAGCTCTTCGGCTTCAGCGACAAATTCCACGCCTTGCGAGGACGGCAGTGCGTCGAGCACCCCCGTCCAGATGCCGATACGTCCCAGGTCGATGCTTCCCATGCTCATGAGCCGTGACGCTACCCCCGCCGCTGAAGACGCGTCAGGGCAAATTTGTGCCTGAAGCGAGATGCCGGGTCAGTCGAGGCGGCGGAGGTCGCCCATGTAGCGGACTCGGCGGTCGAGGTAGTTCTGCACGCCGGGCAGGATGAGCGGGGCGGTGTCGACGCCCTCGCGGATCTTTGCGGGGGTGCCGACGGCGATGGTTCCCGGTGGCACCTTCATGCCACCCGGCACCACGGCACCGGCGCCCACCAGCGCCCGCTCGCCGATCTCGGCGTCGTGCAGCACGATCGCCCCGGTGCCGATGAGCGCCTCGTCGTGCACTACGCCGCCCTCGATGTGGGCCAGGTGGCCGATGGTGCAGCGCTCCCCCACCGTCGTCGACCATTCCTCGGTGACGTGCAGCACGGCGTTGTCCTGCACTGAGGTCCCGGCGCCTACGACGATGTCGTTGTCGTCGCCACGCAGCACCGCGCCCGACCAGATTGACGCCTCGGCGCCGATCGTCACCCTGCCGATGATGATCGCCTCGGGCATTACGAAGGCGTCGGGATGGATGTCGGGCTCGTAGTCGCCAAGCGCATAGATAGGCACGCAGCGCAAGCTACCGGGGCGACCGCCGATGGGCGCTACGCAGGGGCGGCGTCGAGCCAGCCTTCAGCTTCAGCTTGCTGCTGCACAAATGCTCGCGCCGCATCGTCCACGAACGCGATCCGGCCACGCCCGACCGACACAATGAGACCAGCGGAGATGAGACGCCGCCGGTAGTTGCTGAGGCTGCGGGAACTGTGCCCCCAGCGCTCACCGACATCGGCGACAGAACTGGATCCGCGATCAGCAAGCATCGCCACAGCCAACGCCTTGTCTAGGTCGGAGAGTCGATACCAGACCGGCCCATACACATGGTCGCCGAACATTTGAATGGCATCTGACACAGCAGGGGACACGTCAGCCAGACGGATGCCCGCCACCGGGTCCGCAGCGTTGTCCCATGCGCAGGCACCGACCAGCTGAACGAGGTAGGGCTGCCCCCGCGACGCTGTAGCCGCTAGATCAAGCGCTTCGTCGTCGATGCGCGCGCCGACGTCCTCGATCGGCTGACGCAGCGCTGTTCGTGCCTCCGACGCCCGCAAGTTGTCGATCTGATGGCGGCGACAGCGTTGCAGGAACGTACCCACTGGTCCTGGCAGCAACCTGTGCTCGAGCTCAGGCAGCGCGGCGCCGACGAACGCGATGGGCCGTTCTGCCCGCCGCGAGACAATTTGGAACACGCTGCCGAATTCCTTGATCTCCTCGACATCACAGACATGCAACTCGTCGAGGGTTATCACGACTCCTGCGCCGCGATTCGCCAAGAGATCGCCAAGCGCAGCGAGCGACGCCTCAAGATCGAGCGAAGGCATCGCAGCGCGTTGCTCCTGTGGCGCACGCTCGGTATGGATGCCGAGGCCCAGCACGGAGACGCCGCTCAGCTCTCGCTTCGGCCCGCCTTCAGGCTCTTCGGCCAACGAGCGAAGCATTCGATCCGCCCTCGATGCCAGTTGCTCGATCAAGCCGAGGGGTCTCGCGACCGCAGCCGAAATCGACACCCATCCGTGCTCGGCTGCCCGATCCTCTATGGCGTTGAGCAACACCGTCTTGCCGGTGCCCCTCAGGCCCCACAGCAACGTTGCGTAGCTCGCGCTGCGGATGCTGGCGAACACCTCGTCAAAATCTCGCAGCACGGCATTGCGGCCTACGAGGACAGGTGGGGTGATACCGAAGGAAGGTGAGAATGGGTTGGGTGGTTGCACTTCCGTCCCGCTTTCGTCAGCAGCGGCGCAGTGTGATGACATACCGGCAATCGAGACTCAGCCGGCAGATGCAGGTGGGCGTTGCATGCCCAGGTTCGCGTCTTTCAGAACGATAGCAAATCGTCGCCATTCTGCGGAGAATTCTGTTCCTGCGGGATTTTCTTTGCTTGCGGAAGATTCTGAACGGCGGAGTGGGTGAGACACCCTTGGGCGACAGTGGACGCTGAACGGGTGCATCACGCTCTCGGACGCGGCACCGTGCGCTGCGCGGATGAACACCAGCGCTGGATGGGTACGGTGCGCACTCCATGACGCAGCTTCCGGTGGCACCGCAGCGGCCGCACATCCGGCGTATTCACGGCACCGAGACCGCCGACCCGTGGCACTGGCTGCGCGACCGGGACGATCCCGCCGTGCGGGACTATCTCGAGGCTGAGAACGCCTACACCGAGGCAGCCGCGGCGCACCTGGCGGGGCTGCGCGAGCAGATCTTCAACGAGATCAGGGCACGCACCAAGGAGACCCACCAGTCGCTGCCGACGCCCAAGGATGACTGGGAGTACCGGGCACGCACGATCGAGGGGCAGCAGTACGTCATCCACGTGCGGCGACCCCGCGGCGGCGCCGACGACGACGAGACGGTGCTCCTCGACGAGAACGAGCTGGCCGAGGGTCACGACTACTTCGCCGTCGGCGATCTCTCGGTCAGCCCTGATCATCTGCTGCTCGCCTACACCGTCGACACCGCCGGCGACGAGAAGTACGCACTGACCGTCGTCGACATCGCGACCGGCGAGGTGCTCGACGGCCCCGATGCGCCCGCACCCGGCTGCGGGCTCACCGACCTCAGCTACGGATTGGTCTGGGCGAACGACAACTCGACGCTGTTCGCCGTGCGCACCGACCCAGCCCAGCGCCCCAACCGGGTGATCCGCCACGTCGTGGGCACCGACCCCGCCGACGACGTCGAGGTGTACCGGGAGGACGATGAGCGGTTCTGGGTGGGCCTCGGCGCCTCTCGCAGCGAGCGGTACATCGGGATCGGGTGCGAGTCGAAGACCACCTCTGAGCACCGCCTGCTCGACGCCGACAATCCGACCTCAGCGCTGCTGCTGGTGCAGGAGCGTCGAGAGGGCATCGAGTACGGCATCGACCATCAAGGCGATCGCCTGCTCATCGTGACCAATGACGGCGCGGAGGATTTCCGTCTCTTGGAGGCACCGCTGCCGACCGATTCCGGCGGCGAGGGCCTGCCGTGGCGAGAGCTCATCGGTGCCCGGCCAGGCATTCGGCTGGACGGCGTGGACTGCTTCGCCGATTTCGCCGTCGTTCACGAGCGCAAGGACGGCCTGGTGACGATGCGCGTCCACGACACCAGCAAGGCCAGCGAAGAACTCCCGCTGGGTCCGGGAGTCGAAATCGAGATGCCCGAGCCTGTCTACGAAGCAGGAGGCGGCTCGAACGCCGAATACGAGACCACGCGGTACCGCTTCGGCTACACCTCGATGGTCACGCCGCCGTCGGTCTTCGAGCTGGACCTCGACAGCGCCGAGCGAGAGCTGCTCGACCAGCTTCCGGTGCTCGGCGACATCGATCTGACGGCATACCGAACTGAGCGAATCAGGGCAACTGCGCCCGACGGCACCGAAGTTCCCGTCAGCATGGTGTGGAAGCCGAGCGCCGTGCGTTGGCCTGCGCCGTGCCTGCTGTACGGCTACGGCGCGTACGAGATGCCGATGCCAGCATCGTTCTCGACGGCGCGGCTGTCGCTGCTCGACCGGGGAGTTCTCTTCGCCATTGCCCATGTCCGAGGCGGCGGCGAGCTCGGCCGACCTTGGTACGAAGGCGGCAAGCTGGCCAACAAGTCGAACACGTTCGACGACTTCGCTGCGTGCGCCGCACACCTCGCCGCAACCGACTGGGCCGACCCAGCACGGATCGTCGCCCGTGGCGGCAGCGCCGGCGGATTGCTGATGGGCGCCGTGGCGAACCGCCACCCGGAGCTGTTCTGCGGCATCGTCGCCGAGGTGCCGTTCGTGGATGTGCTGAACACGATGCTCGATCCCGACATCCCGCTGACAGTCACCGAATACGACGAGTGGGGCGACCCCAACGATCCGGAAGTCTTCGAGACCATCCGGTCGTACGCGCCCTACGAGAACGTGGAAGCCGTCGACCATCCGGCCTTGCTCGTGACCGCAGGGCTCAACGACCCGCGGGTGCAGTACTGGGAGCCAGCGAAGTGGGTCGCCAAGCTGCGAGCGACGACAACCTCGACCAAGCCGATCCTGCTGCGCACCGAGATGGGAGCCGGCCACGGAGGACCGTCAGGCCGCTACGACGCCTGGCGTGACGAGGCCTTCATTCTCGCATTCATCTGCGACGTGCTCGACGTGACCTAAGAGTCTGGTCGGAAACGGGTGCCGGACTCAATCTGCAAGCCCCTGACCTGCGGTTTTGCATGCACCAAACACCCGAAATGCGACTTTCCGACCAGGCTCCTAAGCCACGCGCAGGCAACACGGGTGGCGTAAGCCACGTGCAGGCAAGACGGTCGGCGTGACCCACTCAGAACAGGGCCGCTACAGCGAGCACCGCCAGCCCGCCGTTGCGCAGCAGCGAGCCAGCGCCCACCGGCTTCGCCGACCAGCGTCCGAAGCAGGCACATGCGGGCCGGTCAGCGAGAGGCCGCCGCAGCACCCGCGCCAGCGCAGCGCTGAAGGCCGCCAGCACACCGAGCGCCAACCAGGCCGGCCACGGCTCGGCCAGGCCGGCGGCGAGGCCGGCACCCAGCACGATCTCAGCCGGAGCAATGAACCAGACCGACCAGCGGGGTGCCCCCATCGCTTGCGCAGCACCCGGCCAGGACGGATCACGTAGCTTCAGCGCTCCCGACGCCAGGAACAGCACGCCGAGTACCACGCGGGCGACAGTGCCAATCACCTGACCGCCCGATCACCGAACCACGCCGCACCGCCTTCAGGCAAAGGTGCCGTAGCCGCCCTTCCAGAACAGCAGTGGGTCCTTCGCATCGAGCACCTCGAGCTCCACCACCCGGCCGACCACGATGTCATGGTCACCGCCGTCGTACACCGCCTCGATGGTGCAGTCGATGTAGGCGATCGAGCCGTCGATAATTGGTGCGCCCGTCGGCCCCGGATGCCACTCGACATCGGCGAATTTGTCGTCGGCCCGGCTGGCCATGACGCCGCAGGTGGCCATCTGGTCCTGAGCCATGATGTTCACGCAGAAGCTGCCCGCAGCACGGATGTCCCCCCACGAAGACGAGTCCTTGGTGGGCAGAAACGCCACGAGCGGCGGGTCCAGCGACACCGACGTGAACGAGCCGATGGCCATGCCGACGGGCCGGCCCTCGTTCACGGCAGTCACGGCCGTCACGCCTGTCGGGAAGTGCCCCAGTGCGTCCCGGAAGAGCCTGCTGTCGATGGTCGGCTGGTCGCTTGCGTCAGTCACGGCTGCAACCCTAGACACGGCGCTGGGGCAGTTTCCCCGCCCCGAGGCGCTTGCCGCCCTCGGTCGGGCTGCGATGGCCGTATGTAGCCTCCGACCATGACTTCGAGCGCTGGCGGCGACACCTCAAACGGCGAGGCGGCAAGCGCCCCGCACGACGGCTTGGTGGCCGTGGTGAAGCGGGACTGCCCGACGTGCGAGCTCGTCGAACCCGTGCTTGCAGACATCGAGGCCCGCACCTCGCTCACCGTGTACACCCAGGACGATCCCGCCTTCCCCGAGGCGGTCTCCGCCAAGGTGCACGACGACGACCTCGGGTTCTCCTGGCATCACGACATCGAGACCGTCCCGACGCTCATGCGTTTTGCCGGCGGCGACGAGGCCGGCCGCATCTTGGGTTGGTCACGGCCCGAATGGGAAGCCTTCACCGAGCTGACCGCACTTGGCAGCGACTTGCCCGAACATCGCCCCGGCTGCGGCTCGCTGTCGGTCGATCCAGCCCACGCCGACGCCTTGGAAGCTCGTTTCGGGAGCTCAGGACTCAGTGCTCGCCGCGTCGAGTTCGGCAGCCAGGAGGACATCCACGAGGCGATGTACGACCGCGGCTGGTCAGACGGCCTGCCGCTCGTTCCCCCGACTGCCGAGCGGGTGGCCGCCATGCTGGCGGGAACGTCGCGTGCACCCGGCGACATGGTGGCCAACGTCGCACCGGATCTTGCCGACTGCACCGTCGAGAAGGCGGCCGTCAATGCCGTGATGGCCGGCTGCCAGCCCGAGTACTTCCCCGTTGTGCTCGCAGCGCTGACCGCCGTCTGCAACGACACGTTCAACATGCATGGGATGCTGGCCACCACCATGCCGGTCGGACCGGTCTTCATCGTCAACGGCCCGATCGCCCGCCAGATCGGCATGAACAGCGGGATGAACGTGTTCGGCCAGGGCAACCGCGCCAACAGCACGATCGGGCGGGCCGTGCAGTTGATCGTGCGCAACGTCGGCGGCGGACGCCCCGGCGAGGTGGACCGGGCTGCCCTGGGCCAGCCGGGCAAGGTGGGCTTCTGCTTCGCCGAGATCGAAGGCGGTGCCGAGGCTGCGCCCGCCGGGACCTCTGGAAACGCCAGCGAAAACGGCGGCAGCGGCCCCAGCACGGGCTGGGATCCGCTGTGCACCGACTTTGGCTTCGAAGCCGGCACCAACTCGGTGACGGCCTTCCCCGGCGAGGCGCCCCGCTCGGTGGTTGACCAGCTCTCTCGCGATCCTGAGTCGCTGGCCCGCACCTTGGCCGCCGCGCTGAACGCAATCCATCACCCGAAGCTGGTGCTGGGCTTCGATGCGATCCTGGCGGTGGCCCCCGACCACTCCCGCGTCTTCATCGAAAGCGGCTGGTCACGCCAGCAGACTGCCGAGCGCATCAATGAACTGACGACCCGACCGGGCGCCGAGCTGGTGCGCGGTGCTGGCGACATCGCCGAAGGCGTGCCCGAGTTCCTGGCCGAGACGGACCTGCCCAAGTTCCGTGAGGGCGGCTTGCACCTGGTGCACTGCGGCGGCGGTGCGGGCCTGTTCTCGGCCGTCATCGGCGGCTGGGTGAACGGCGAGGTAGGCGCTCAGCCGGTCTGCGTCGAGATCGATCCCTGGCGCTAGCACGGCTCGTTCGCCGGAGAGGTCTGCAGATCAGCGGCTACAGTCGGTCGGAACGTGCCCACCGGATCCAACCCAGGGGGAACCACATGAGCACTGTTGTCTTGGACCCCACGAACGAAGCAGCGCCTTCGCATCGCGAGCGTGTGG
This sequence comes from Candidatus Poriferisodalis sp., assembly GCF_965208895.1. Lineage (GTDB taxonomy): Bacteria > Actinomycetota > Acidimicrobiia > Acidimicrobiales > Poriferisodalaceae > Poriferisodalis. The sequence goes on from NZ_OZ242363.1 coordinate 1,495,140, forward strand.
CCCGACCCGACAAGCTGGACGGCCTCACCGTCGGGCTGCTGGATATCAGCAAGCCTCGCGGCGACCGCTTCCTGAATCGGCTGGAGGAGCGGCTGACCGAGCGTGGACTGCGGGTCGAGCGCTACTCAAAGCCCACGTTCACCAAGCCGGCGCCTGTCGACCTGCGCCACGAGATTGCCACCAAGTGCGACGTGGTGATCGAAGCGCTAGCCGATTGAGGCAGTTGCACGTCGTGCAGTGTGCACGACATCGCTGATCTGGAACGCCGCGGCATCCCGTCTGTCTTCGTGGCCACCGTCCAATTCATTGACGGGGCCGAGGTGCAGGGCAAGGCGCTCGGCTTCGACCCCGCCGCTGTGTGGGTGGAGCATCCCATCCAGGACCGCACCGACGATGAAATGGTCTCCATCGCCGACAAAGCCTTCGACGAGCTGATTGAACAGCTCGTAGCTGCTTGAGCTACGAGCCAATCGAGCACAGCGTGGCTGCTTGAGCTACGAGCCAAAGGGCACGGCGTAGCTGCTTGAGCTACGAGCCAAAGGGCACGGCATAGCTGCTTGAGCTAGCCAAGCCGGAGCTGGTCGCCGTCTGCGGTGACCAAGCCCTCCGCAATCAATCCATCGATGAGCCGGTACGCCCGGGTCTCATCGCGTCCGAGCCTCATCGCCTCAGCAGCTTGGGATCGCTTGATTGCACCGCCGGAGAGCGCGGCCAGCAGGCGGCCCCTGGCTTGGCGGTCGCTGCCTTCGAACGGCGCTTGCCGCGCACTGACCCCGGCGCTGCGATCAGCCGGGTCAGGTGAGTCCGACCCCGCCCACGCGCACCACTGCTCGACAGGGCACCCGCCACAGCTCGGGTCTCGCTTGGTGCAAACCCGTGCGCCGAGATCCATCATTGCCTGATTCCATCGCCAGCTCTCGCCCGGCGGCACCAGTTCGTCGGCGAGCTGTTGGGCTTCCGCCCCGCTGAGCCGGCGGCCCGTCCAGCGGGCCAGGATGCGGCCCACGTTGGTATCAACCACACCGGCGTCGATGCCGAAGGCGAACGCCTGCACGGCCCGAGCGGTGTAGGGACCTACGCCAGGCAGCCCCAGCAGGCTGTCCAGATCGACGGGCAGCTCACCGCCGTGATCGGAGGAGATGACCTTCGCCGCGTGCCACAGGTTGCGAGCGCGCCGGGGATACCCCAAACCCTGCCAAGCAGCCAGAACGTCAGACAGCTCCGCTTGCGCGAAGTGCCCAGGCGTAGGCCAGCGCTCAGCAAACAACTCGAAGTAGGGCAGCACGCGATCAACCTGGGTCTGCTGCAGCATGACCTCCGAGACCAGCACGAGCCACGGATCGCGGGTGCACCGCCACGGCAAGTCCCGTCGCTCGGTCGCCCACCACTGGAGCAAATCGGCGTGGCGCGAGCCATGCGCATCCGGCACGGTGCAGCGCTCGCCGCGCTTATCTCGTTCAGCGCGGATCACGCCACGCTCATCCCAGCTCGGCGTGGAGCGGCAGCTCAGCCCTGCCCGACTGCAGCCTCGTCGCTGTAGGGGAAGCGTCGCTCAGGCGATGCATCCCGCTTCCAGATCATCACCTTGCGCCGGAAGTAGCAGACCTCTTCGGATCGCTGGTTGACTGCCCGAGTCTCGACCGTCACCACACCCCGGTCGGGCCGTGAACTCGACTCCCGCTTGTCGAGCACCTTGGTGACGGCATAGATGGTGTCGCCGTGGAAGGTCGGCCGCGAGTGCGTCAGCGTCTCGACCTCGAGGTTGGCGATGGCCGCACCGCTGACGTCGGGCACGCTCATGCCCAGCACCAGCGAGTACACGAGATTGCCGACCACGACATTCTTGCCGTGCACCGTCTCGTGCTGGGCGAACCACTCGTTGGTGTGCAGCGGGTGGTGGTTCATGGTGATCATGCAAAAGAGGTGATCGTCGGCCTCGGTGATCGTCTTGCCCGGCCAGTGCCGGTACACGTCGCCGATCTCGAAATCCTCGAAGTAGCGCCCGAACGGGCGGTCATGGACGGTCACGGGAACCTCCGTGCGGTGCTTTGGAGCAGTGGTGCTGGTGGGTGGGTCGAGTCATCGTACGGCGCACGGCTCGCGGCTACCGGGCTGCGGCGGGGTCGCTTGCGGGAGTCGGCTTTAGCCTGTGCGGCTGTGACGACGACGGGGACAATCGCTGGGACGGCTGCGGCACCTGCCGAGCCGGATATGCAGGCGGCGGCTGACGCGCTGGCGGCGGGCACCGAGGCCGTGAGCCGAGCCTGCGCGCACGCGGTCGGCAAGGGCGACGATCACCAGTGCTTCCTCTACGACCTGGCGCACACCGCTTCGGCACTGCGCATCTGCGAATCGTTGCTCGACTGGGGCGCGCTGGGCGACGCCGAGGCCCGCCTCGCGTGCGGCTTCATCGCCGACGCGCTCGGCGAGTTCCACGCCCGGCTGTTCGCCCGCGAAGCCCAATGGGGCCTCGAATCGGGCGCACTCGACAGCGCCCGCGACTTCGTGGCCGCCTACCGCGACCCTGCCTACGTCGCCACGCTCGCCGAGCTCGCCCCGCCCAGCCACCTCGACGAAGACTTCGAGCTCGTCGCGGAGACGTTCCGCCGCTTCGGCGAGGACAAGATCGTGCCGGCCGCCGAGCACATCCACCGCGGCGACACCGACATCCCCGAAGACCTCATCGCGGGCCTCGCCGAGCTGGGCTGCTTCGGCCTGTCGGTGCCCGAGGAATACGGCGGCTTCGCCTCAGGCTCTGAGAGCGACTATCTGGGCATGGTCATCGCCACCGAGGAACTGTCACGGGCATCGCTGGGTGCGGGCGGCTCGCTCATCACCCGGCCCGAGATCCTCACGCGGGCGCTGGAGCGTGGCGGCACCGAGGAGCAGAAGAAGCACTGGTTCCCCCAGATCGCCACCGGCGAGACCATGGTGGCGGTCGCCGTCACCGAGCCCGATTACGGCAGCGACGTGGCCAATCTGGTCGTGTCGGCGACGCCTACCGAGGGCGGCTGGCTGATCTCGGGCACCAAGACGTGGTGCACGTTCGCCGGCCGGGCCGATGTGCTGATGCTGCTGGCCCGCACCGACCCCGACCGGCGCAAGGCACACCGGGGCCTCAGCCTGTTCATCGTGCCCAAGCCCCAGGCGGAGGGTCACGACTTCCAATTCACCGACGATCGGGGCGGCACCACCGAGGGGCGGGCCATCGCCACGCTGGGCTACCGGGGCATGCACAGCTTCGAGATCGCCTTCGACGACTGGTTCGTGCCCGCAGAGAACCTCATCGGCGGCGACGACGGCATCGGGCAGGGCTTCTACCTGCAGATGGCCGGGTTCGAGAACGGTCGGCTGCAGACGGCGGCGCGGGCCGTGGGCGTCATGCAGGCGGCCTATGACGAGGCCCGCTCGTACGCCGACGAGCGCCAGGTGTTCGGCCAGCCGATCGCCGAGTACCAGCTCACGCAGGCGAAGCTGGGCCGCATGGCCGCGATCATCGCCGCGGCCCGCCAGTACAGCCACGAGGTAGCTCGCATGATGGCGCGAGGCAGCGGGGCGCTCGAGGCGTCGATGATCAAGGCGTACGTCTGCAAGGCCGCAGAGTGGGTGACCCGCGAGGCACAGCAGATCCACGGCGGGTTCGGCTTCGCCGAGGAATACACGGTCAGTCGGCTGTTCGTCGACGCCCGGGTGCTGTCAATCTTCGAGGGCGCAGACGAGACGCTGTGCCTCAAGGTGATTGCGCGCCGGCTGCAAACTCAAAGCGCCTGAACACTCCCGCGGGCGTGCAGGGGCGGACTCACGTTCATTTTCTGCACAGAAACGCCGCCTGAGGCGGCGATTGTGCACACAGAAACACTGCAGCAACGGCTCGGTGCAGGAAGACACGACCGGGCACGGGATAGCTTCGGCGCGTGCACCCGATCGAGCACCTGCGCTATGTGGCGCGTGCGGGCGACCTGTCCCAGGACGTGCTGGTGCGCGAGACGGCCTCGGCTCTGGGCGCGCTGGCGTCTGACCCGCTGGAGCTGGTCACCGTGTGCCGTCGGATTCTCGACAAGTACCCGGTCGCCGGGGCGCTGTGGTCGATGGCGGCCCGGGTGTGCACGTCTGCGCAGCCTTACCGGGCTGCACGGGAGTTCTCGTCCGAGCTGCGTGCCGACGACACCGCTCATCACGCTGCCGATGCGCTGCCTGCCGATGCGACGGTCTGCCTGCTGGGTTGGCCCGACCTTGCCGCCGAAGGACTGGGGCGACGATCAGACGTGACCGTGCGCGTCATCGACGCCTACGGCGAGGGTGCCGGCCTGGCGCGACGGCTCGCCGGCAACGGCTGCGACGTGACCGACGTGCCGCTCGCCGGCCTGGCGGCTGCGTGCTCGAACGCAGACGTCATCTTGGTGGAGGCCGCCGTCGCTGGGCCCGAAGCGGTGATCGCTGCGGGCGGCTCCCACGCTGCCGCCGCTGTCGGGTACGTGTCGGGGGTCGACGTCTGGTGCATTGCCGGGCAGGGTCGCGCACTGCCCCAGCAGTTCTTCGAGGCCGCAGCGAGCACCGTCGCAGATGAGCCGTGGGAATGCGACGAGGAAGTGGTGCCGCTCGGCCTGTTCAGCCACGTCGTCGGCCCAAACGGCATCGAGCCCGCCGCCGGCTGGCAGCGAGCCGACTGTCCCCTCGCCGCGGAACTGCTGCGGCCTGCGATCTGAAATCTGGTGAACCGTGGCCGAGCCGACCGGGAGCGCTAGTTTGCCTGCCGTGCTTGACGCGCCGTCCACCGACATCAAGCTCGAGACGCTTTCCGGCCACACCCACACGCTGGGCGAATGGCTGGTGGTGTTCAATCTCATGGGCGTCGTCATCGACCCCTACACCCACCAGAGCGGCTGGATACTGCCCACGGCGTCGCGGTTGTTCGTGGTCTACGAGGAGGCCGACGTGCGCTGCGCCTTCGTGGTGTGCAGCGATGCGGAAGGCGCTCGCAGCTTCCTGGGCCGCTTCGCCGACGAGCACTTCGTGCTGCTCGACCCCGAGCGCGAGTTCGTGCGCTCGCTCGGCCTCGAGCGGCTGCCGGCCCTCGTGCACCTCGCCCAGGACGCCAGCGTGCTCGGCTCAGCCCAAGGCTGGAATGCCGCCGAGTGGTCCGACGTCATCAACGGCGTCGAAGACGCCATGGACTGGCGGGCACGGCCGGTGCTGCCCACCGCCGAAGACCCGGGCAACTTCGAAGGTACCCCAGCGCTCGTCTAGCCCCGCGGAGCCCGGTTACCCCACCTTCAGCTGCCGTCGAGCACCCGCCTGACAGCCTCTTCCACTGCCACACCTTCCTCGGATGCGGCAAGCCACTCACGGGCTAGCTGCCTTGCCGATCGCACGTTCAGGCCATCCGGCGCACGCTGTCGTCGTTCTTGGCTGAGAAGATCTGCGACGCCGTCGGCAGCAGTGCTCGCTGCTTCGACGAGTCCAAAGTGCGTCCGGTCCGCGGCGTCGTACGGCGGTATCCACAGCTTCCACACATGTGTGTGCACATGGCGCGGGCCCCATTGCCCCTTCGGCACATGTGGCTCAAGGAGAGTCCGCAATGTGAGCGAGTTCAGGATTCCGCAAAGGTAAAGAGCCTCATCACCCGAATCGGTCGGCAACCAGTAGAGGGAGTTCTCGACGATGATCTCCGCGTTGGAACACATCGCCGCAGTGGGATGCCCGGATGCTGAATAGAGCACCCGCGGACCGGCATCATCGCCTGCGCCTGACGAGCGCCAGGCAAGTTGCGCCGAGAGCTTGCCCATGTGGTCCAGTTGATCCGCGAGGGTCGTCGAGCGGCGCTGCTCCCACACTTCCGACACGAAGCTCCAGCGCTCCCGCATTCGCCAACGCAATGATGCCGGGTCGATCCGACGACGATCGCTGACCTGCCGGACAATTGAGCCTTCGTCACTGATCGGCAGCAGCGCAGGAAGCGTGTCGAGCATGCAATAGGGCGCGACACTCTCGCCGAGAGCGACATCGAACAGATGAGTCCGTTCCACGGTCTGCTGATGGATCGCGCCGAGGTCCACAGACCGCCAAGGTTCCTTGTCCTGTGCCCCTCGTCGCGGGTTGGTGCGAATTGAGTTGGCGGCGACCACCGGACCCCTGAGCGGGTCCTCAACAACGAAGAAGAGCCGGCGGGGGAAGATTGTCGCTCCATTACGCGCTCTGTTCGCATACGGCGATTGAAGCTCCTCGTCGTGTGCGAGCCGAGACACGATTCGCTCGACTCCGTGAGTGCCCGGCACGCCTGTCCACCGCTCCACCTCGTTGGGCAGCGCGCTGCCGGATTCCGCCCGGCTGCCAACGACGACGCATGCGGGAACCGGAAAGAAGTCATTTGGATCCAGCGTTTCCAAGTCCCAGGGGAGCGAATGCGCGAGATTCATGTTGAGCGGTGCGTCAGGCTTGGTCCATCGCCCGGTCCGCCACTTCGCGTAGTGGCCCTGCGCGAGCGCGGAGTGCGGCATGACCATGGCGCAGATACCGCCGGGGGCGAGATAGAGATCCGCACAACGCGTGAAGAAGAGTGCAGCTAGGTCGGCGTTGGCAGCAAACTGGGCACCCATCCAGATGCCGTACTCGGTGCTGAGCTTCTTGAGGCGTTCGCCGAGGCGATCGACTGTCTGGTTGTAGGTGATCCACGGCGGGTTCCCGATGACAACATCAACTGTCTCTTCAGCGAGCACGAGAGGACGCACCACGTTGCGGGTGTAGTAGCTCCAGATGTGGTCTCGGCCTTCAGCATGAAGTGCCTCGAGGAGGGCGAGCGTTGGCGCCAGCGCTGCGCGCTCCGCCTCAGAAATCCCGGCATCGTCAAGAGGTCGTCGGGGATCGCCGCCGACTCGAACTTGATCGGCCACCTGCTCCATGGCCGCATCGAAAATCTCCGGACGCTCGATCAGCGAACGAGGGAAGCGCAATTCGCGGCGCAGTGGATCGCCTGTCACCGGGATGCTGACTTCTGCGCGGCCCAGCAGTTGATCGGCCGTCGTCAACAGTTGCAGGGAATCGCCGAGGTAGACGGGTGGCATGAAGTCCGGTCGGCCGGCTACAGCTGCGATGGCCTCGCGTGAAGCAAGCACCCATTCAGACCGTGCGAGGTGGACGGCCACCGGGTGCACATCAACACCGATGACATTGCGGCGCAGCCTGGCAAGGGTCTCGGCGGGAGTCAGTTCCGCTCCGCGCGCAGCTGCAAGCAGATGTCGAATCGCAGCAACAAGAAAACTCCCCGAGCCGCACGCCGGATCCAGCACTCGCTGTGAGAGCGGGTCTGTCACGGCCTGTTGGACCAGGGCGTCGGCGAGCCAACCGGGCGTGTAGTACTCGCCAAGCTGCTCGCGCTCCGCTGCGGGTATGACGCTCTGGTAGAGCGTCGACGCCATCCCCAGTTCAGCAGTTGACCAGTCGTACGAGGCCGTCCACGCCGCCATCTCCCGAATGACGTCCACGCCGCCATCGACTTCGCCCAGCCATGTGAAGAAGTCAGTCTCGATGACGCCTACGAGGCCGGTATCGGCGGCAAAAAGACGCCCGACAAGCAGGTCCAACGGGTCCTGGGCGGACAGACGCTCGACGTCCACCCCATACGTCGCTTGGGTGATCATGCCGATCATGGTCACCAAGTACGTGTGCCGGACGAACAGGCTGTGCAGCGATTCGGTCTCTCCAGCTCCGACCACTTCTCCAAGGGCAACTTCCAGAAGTTCTTGCCAGAGGTCGTACTTGATCGCAACCGTGCGATCGTCGCCGCACTGCTCGAAGAGTCGCCGAATGAGTTCGATGTGGGTCGCGTAAACCGGGCTGGAAGGACCAAATTCCGTACCGACCGAGTCCGCATCAATTGGCTTTGCCCGTCGGCCGCTGAAGATGTACTCGTTGAGCCATCGGTAGAGCTCCACGCCGTCGCCAGGTTCGCGCAACGTGAAGGCCCACGGATACGCAGTTTGCACCTCCAACTGGCCGGTTGTCCTGCGGAGCCAGTGACGCCCGTCGGTGAGCACCCCGAGATTCACATCTTGAGATGAATCGAGGTAGCCGTCGAGTTGGGCAACGTGATCGGCGGCCGGCATCGCCGCATCTGCTGCGGTGCCGATCCGCGTCTTGACCTCTACGAACGCATCGAACAGGACGAGATCGACGCGACTTCGCCTGATGCGCTGAGGGTTGGGACTGGCTTCGGATTCGATCTCATAAAAGTCCGTCAGCTCGGTGCCGACGAGGAAGTTTCGTACAGCCGACCTGACGTTGTCCTCGTGCGCATCTGTGCCGTGCCAATGGAGCAGCTCACGAGCCAACTCGACGAAACGAGGATCGTCCGCGCTCAATTCGGTCGACGAGGCCACGGCTGTGAGTGTGTCATCTGGCTGCTACGCCAACGGTGATCGAGAACGGAGCCAGCGGCCTGCTCACCGGGCGGTCCAGCCCCCGTCAACTTCGAAGGCACTCCCGCCCTGGGCTAACCCGGCCAGCTCGGCGACCTCAGCGGGAGTCGAGGCGGGCGCGCAGGCGAATGGGCGACGGCGGTCCCCCGCTGATCGGCAGTTCCTCGCGGATGCGCTTGCTGTGGTACATCGCTCGGTCAGCGCGGGCGATGAGATGCTCGGCATCGCGCGTGGTGGCATCAGAGGCTGCCGTCCCGATGCTGATGCTCGCATACACCGCGACCAGTCCGTGCTGGTCCGCACCGACCTGTGCGTCGTCAAGCAGGATCGCCGGCGACACGGCTTCGCGCAGCCTGAGCGCGATGCGGTCCATGTCCGCGCGCGTGCGCACTCCATCGCAGATCACGAGGAATTCGTCACCGCCGAGACGTGTGACCACATCGGACGGTCGAAGCGCATTGCGCAGGCGCGCCGCGACATGCTGCAGCACCTGATCGCCGACAGCATGACCGTGATTGTCGTTGACGTCCTTGAGCCCGTCGACATCGCAGAACGCGACGCCGACGACGTAGTCGCCCCGCCGGGGGCGGCGCAGCAGCCCATCGAGATGCCGCAAGGCGTCCTTGCGGCTCACGGCTCCGGTCAGCGAGTCGATCTTGGTGGTGCGCCCGCTCTTGGCGCCCCACAGCGCACCGAGCGCGAAGCACATGATTCCGGCAGCGGCGAGTGCCGCGACGATCACGTTCATCGTCTATCCCCTGGGTTCTTCCACGCCCGCTCACAGGGCGATTCATCCGACAGAACCCAGACCGTTGTACCGCGCACCTCAGCGTGCTGTCCAGCCCCCGTCCACCATCAGCGAGCTGCCGGTCACGTAACTGCTGGCCTCGCTGGCCAGGAACAGCAGCGCCCCGTCCAGCTCGTGGGTGTGCCCGGGCCGCCGCATCGGGGCGTTGCGGCTGATCCACGCCATCGAGCGATCGTCGTCGAACATCGGTGCGGTCAGCTCGGTCTCGAAGTAGCCGGGACACAGGGCGTTCACCCGCACGCCCCGGGTCGCCCACTGCACGGCCAGGTCGCGGGTCAGGTTCACCAGGCCGGCCTTCGAAGCCGCATAGGCGGGCTGCAGATTCGGCGCCGAGGCCACGTGCCCGTGCACCGACGCCACGTTGATGATGCTGCCGGCGGCCTCCCGGCCGATGATGTCGGCGGCCACGAGCCCCGCCAGCAAGAAGCACGCATTCAGGTTGATGTCGACCACGCGCCGGAAGCTCTCCACGTCGGCCTGCTCGCCGGGGTTGATGGCGTCGCTCACGCCGGCATTGTTGACCAGCACGTCAACCTTGCCGTAGTGCTCGATGGTTCGGGCGACAAGATCGCGGCAAGCATCGTCGTCGCCGACGTCGCACGGGACGGCCACAGCATCGGGCAGACGCGACGCCAGTGATTCGAGCCGATCCGCCCGCCGCGCAGCGACGACTACTTGAGCCCCCGCCGCTGCGAATACCTCGGCGAACCGGACACCGAAGCCGCTCGATGCACCGGTCACCAAGCAGACCTGCCCGTCGAGCCGGAACGGCGAGGTCAGGTCGATCTGCCCGTTCGCTGCTGGCTGGTTCATCGACGCCCCTTCATCGGCAATGGCACCTGGTTGTCGGCGCCCGAGGGTACGGCGTTGTCCGGTTCTGTTGCAGCCGTGGCCTGGTCGCACACCGGCGCTTCGGCATCATGCGACTGGTCCATCTCCCCAAGCACACACCCGAAGTCGAATATGAATGCATCTGAAACTAATGAATATATATTGATATAGTTTCACATTGACGTGGCAGATACCGGTTCGCACGCAGATCCGACGGAGTCGGCGGTGCTCGGACTCATCATGCGCGAGCAACGGGAGTTGCGAGACAAGCAAGACGCCAAGTTGCGCGCACTGCTGCGACTGGCGGGAGGAACGCTGACGGTCTTCTTGACCACCGGCACCATTGCGGTCGCCGTGTTCAAGGACGATCTCGCCGTGCTCACCGCGATCATCGTGTTCGTCGTCGCGCTCGTTCTGGGCCTCAGCATGATCCCGATTGAGGGAATTGCCCACCGATGGCAGGCGGGGCCTGATGTCGATGATCTCCTGAAACTGTTTCATCAACCGCGTCGAACCCCCGAGGAACTTGTGCTCGCGCTCGTCATCGCTGCGCGTGATGACTACCGGCGAAACGATGCTGCGCTGAGGAGGACCCGCGGGCTCGTGGCCATTCAGGCATGCATGGCATTTTCCGGGATCGCAGTTCTGCTCGGCGGCCTCGTCGCGGTAGTTTGAGCCCATGCAGCACGACGACGCCGACATCGAATTGGACTGCGACGAGCTGCTCGGCGATGTCCCGCGGATCAGGAGCATCACGGAGAATCAAGGCTTCATTCCGGAGTCGTGGTTCTTCTGGCGCCGTTGGACCGAGAAGCACCGGCGCGACGCGAAGACCTGAGAATCGCCCGGGCGGCTTTGAGCGGTTCGGGCGGTCCGTCTCGTCGAGCCGCAATCCGGCCGAGCCACACAGCAGCGCAGTCCTTGGGGCCAGACGCCGTGAGGTTGACCCGGGCCGACGCGGCTGCGGTGTCCTAGCGTGTGGGCCATGAAGATCCGGATCGGCTTCGGGCTGGGCACGCGCAGCTTCACCAACGACCACGCCACCTTCGACCCGTTCGTGGACGCCTTGGAGGACTTGGGCTTCGACTCGTTGTGGCTGAGCGAGCGGCTCGGCGGCGAATGCCCCGACCCGATTGTGGGCTTGGCCTATGCCGCCGGTCGCACCAAGCGCATGAAGTTCGGCATGTCGGTGCTGGTGCTGCCCGGCCGCAACCTCGCGGTGCTGGCCAAGGAGCTCGCCAGCCTCGACCGGCTGTCCGACGGCAGGCTGCTGCCGGCCTTCGGGCTCGGCGTCGCCGATGTGCATGAGCAGGCTGCCTTCGGCGTCGAGCGCCGCGAGCGGGCGAAGATGTTCAACGAGGCTCTGCCGCTGCTGAAGCGCTTCTGGGAGGACGAGCCAGTCACACACCACGGCGACTGGTACGACTACGACGAGGTGTCGCTGCTGCCAAAGCCGGCCCAAAAGCCCATGGACATCTGGCTGGGCGGTGCCGCCGAAGTGGAGTTGCGCCGCTGTGGCCGTTTCGGCGACGGCTGGCTGCCGTCGTTCTGCACGCCCGACATCGCAGCGGCCGGCTGGAAGATCGTGAACGAGGCCGCCGACGAGCACGAGCGCTGGATCGACCCGGAGCACTTCGGCGTCCTCGTCCCCTACACCCACGGGGAGATGACCGCCGGCTACAAGGCAATCCTCGAACGTCGTGCGCCCGGCATCGATCCGAGCGAGATCATCCCGACCGGCTGGGACGGCTTGCGCGACCAACTGCAGCGATTCATCGAGGTAGGCGCGTCCAAGTTCGTGCCGATCCTGGTCGGCGAACCCGAGGACTGGTTCGCCGAGCTCGAAGGCGTCGCCGACGCCGTCCTCCCGCTGCAGAACTAGCCCTGCCGAAGCGCTCGGCGTCAGCCAGCGTTATCGGGTGACTCGTTTTCGACCTCTGCGGCGGGACTCAGCAGTGCCTCGAGCATCTGCTCAACGGAGGCACTTCGGGCGTTCTTGAAGGCTTCGAGACGTTCGTACACCTCGCTCGCGGCACGGTGGAAGCCGTCTGGCAGACCTGCCGCGGCGAACGTTTCTGCTATCTCGTCCATCTCGCCCACCCAGCGCCATGCCTTGGGGGCGACGGCAATGGATGTGTACGCCAAGCGCTGCGACAGGCCGCTCTGCGACAAAGCCCACTCGGCGGTCAGCTCGTCGGACACGCCCTCGGCCGCCGCCAGCGCCGCCACCGCCATCAACAGGGCACTCGTCCCCTTGGTCCACGACGCGTAGGCCATCTTCAGCGCCGAGGCAGCACCCGGCTCGCCCCCGGCCAGCACTCGGGCGTCCAGCGCGGAGCCTTCGAATCGTGCAGCTACCCGGTCGGCCGAAGCTCCGGACAGGTAGAGCCGGGTCGTTCCATGCTCCCGCACCGGCGGGCCGATCAGGCTGCCGTCGACGAAGTCCTCGAAGCGTTCGGCGATGCGGCGTGCGGTTGCCGGCGAGACGGCGTTGGCATCGACGTAGCAGCCCACAAATCCGGCATCAGCCACCGAGCCCGCTAGCGCTTCGGCCCCATGCGGCGGGCAGACCGAGATCACGATGTCGGCCTCAGCAACCAACGACTTGAGGTCGCCCGCATCGGTGAGCTCAGCACCTTCCGCCCGCTGCCAGGTTTCGACCGAGCGGCCTTCGCCCGCCCACAGCACCGTGCCGCCGCACGCAGCCGCCACGGTCGCGCCCATAGCCCCGGGGTGCAGGATTCCAGTGCTCACGACGGGTCGGAGTCGTCCTTGCCGCCGCCCAGATAGGACGTGCGCAGGGCCGGATTGGCCAGCAGTGCTTCGGCCGTGTCGTCGAGCACGACCCGGCCCGTCTGCAGCACCCAGCCCCGATCCGCGATGCCCAGCGCCATGTTGGCGTTCTGCTCCACCATGAACACCGTCATGCCGGCTTCGTGAATCTGAGAGATCAGCTCGAAGTTCTGCTGCACCAGCGCCGGAGCGAGACCCATCGAGGGCTCGTCCATGAGCAGGACACGCGGCTGCGACATGAGCGCCCGGCCGATGGCCACCATCTGCTGCTCGCCGCCCGACAGCGTGCCCGCCTTCTGGCCGAGACGCTCTTTGACACGTGGGAACAGCTCGAAGACTCGCTCCAAGTCGGATGCAACCGCCTCAGAGTCCTTACGGAGGTAAGCGCCGAGCTGCAAGTTCTCCCGCACCGTGAGCCGCTTGAACAGCCGTCGATTCTCGGGGACCATCGTGACGCCACGGGCGACCAGATAGCTCGTGGGCCGGCCATTGACGACTTCGCCGTCGAGCACCACCTCTCCTGAGGTGGGCGTCAGCATTCCCAGCAGCGTCTTGAGCGTCGTCGACTTGCCGCTGGCGTTGCCGCCCAGCAGGCATACCAGCTCGCCGGCGTAGATCGACAGGTTCACGTCGCGCAGGGCATGCACGGCGCCGTAGTGCGCGTTCACCTTGCGCATCTCCAGCAGCGGCACTTGCTCGGTGCTGATCGCCGTGTCGCTGGTGTCGATGCGCTCAGCACCGCTCGCTGTGCTGTAGTCATCGCGCTGCTCGGCACTGCCCGCCGCGCTGCTCATGTTGCGGCCCCGTGGCCCAGGTACGCCTCGATGACGTGGGGGTCCACCGACACATCGGCGTAGTCGCCCTCGGCGATCTTGACGCCATGGTCCAGCACCACGACCCGGTCCGAGACCTCGCGCACCACCTCCATGTCGTGCTCGATGACCACGATGGCAAATCCCCACTCGTCGCGCAGCCGCCCGATCAGGCCGGTCAGCTCAGCCGACTCGGTGGGGTTCATGCCCGCGACCGGCTCGTCCAGCAGGATCAGCTTGGGCTGTGTGGCCATAGCCCGGGCGATCTCCAGCCGGCGGCGATTCGCGTAAGACAGGGTGAACGCGGGCTGGTCGAAACGGTAGCCGGTGAGCCGGTGGCCGAAGAACGACAGCACTTCTTTGCCTCGCTCGGTGATCTCGGCCTCTTCGTCGCGGAACGCCTTGGTGCACAGCAGCGCCCCGAACACACTCTGGCGGGTCCGGCAGTGCTGGGAGACCATGACGTTCTCAAGCACAGTCATGTTGGCGAACAGGCGGACGTTCTGGAAGGTGCGCGCGATGCCGCGGGAGGTGACCCGATTGGGGTCGAGACCGATCAGCGATTCGCCCTCGAACACGATGTCGCCCGCCGAGGCCGACACGGTGGCCGTGACGGCGTTGAACAGCGTGGTCTTGCCGGCGCCGTTCGGCCCGATCACCGAGACGATCTCGCCGGGGTACACGGCCAGGTCCAAGCCGTCGAGCGCATGCAACCCTCCGAATTCCACGCTGAGGCCGACGGTCTCAAGAAGCGGAGACTGGCGTGAGGCTGCTGTCTGCGCTTCAGAAGCGCCATCCGCGGTGACAGCGCTCATGCCGGCTCACCTCCAGCCTGGTCCGCACCGGGGCCACTGTGGCCGTCGGCGCGTGCGGCGGCGCCGCTGGTGGCGTGTGACCCGTTGTGGTGCCCGGCACCGTCATCGCCGGACGCATCATCGGCTGCCTGGCCTCGCAGCCAGGCGTCTTGGGCCATCTCCTCCTGATGCAGCTCGCGGGTGCGGCGCACGCTCGGGATGAGCCCTTCGGGTCGGGCCAGCATCATCCACACCAGCAGCGCCCCGTAGATCAGCAGCTTGAACTCGGAGAACTCTGCCAGCAGGCCGGGCTGTTTGGGCCCTCCCAGCACGCCGATCAGCACGGCCGAGCCGGCAATGACGCCGACGATGCTGCCCATCCCGCCGAAGATGACCACCACCAGGATGACAATCGAAACCAGGATCAGGAAGCTGGCGGGGAACACCGAGCCCACCTTCGCCGAGAAGATCGCCCCGCTGAACGAGCCGAGCACCGCCCCCACCACGAACGCCAGCAGCTTGACGTTGACCGTGTTGATGCCCATGGCCTCGGCCACGGTCTCGTCCTCGCGCACCGCCATCCAGGCCCGCCCGATACGCGATCGCTCCAGCCGCCACGAGACATAGATCGCAATCGCGCAGAACGCCAGCACCAGATAGAAGACACTGCGCGGATCGGTGCCCGACACCTCAGCGAGGCCGAAGATCTCCGCACCGGGAATGTTGGTGATGCCCTGCGAGCCGCCGAACCAGCCCGACAGCCAGTCCGACAGGAACAGCAGCCGGATGATCTCGCCGAAGCCGAGCGTGACAATGGCGAGATAGTCGCCGCGCATGCGGATGACCGGCGCGCCGATGAACAGCCCGACCAGCCCGGTCAGGATCACGACGCCGATGAGCGCAACGAACCATGGCAGCTCGGGGTTGATCCGCGGTGAGGCAGCCGCTGTGAGGACTGCAGTGCTGTAGCTGCCGACGGCGAAGAACGCCACGTAACCCAGGTCCAAGATGCCGGCGAGCCCGACCACCACGTTCAGACCCAGCGCCAGCAGCACGAACAGGCCCACGTTGGCCAGCAGCTCGTTGGTGAGCTTGCCCGCGAACATCGGCAGGATCACCAGCACCGCGCCGGTAGCCAGGATCAGCCCGAGATGCGCTCGGGTGCGGGCCGGGCCTTCGAGCGAGTCGATACGGGCCTTTGCCCCCTTGACGCGGCCGCGTCCGACCACGGCGAGCACGGCCGACCCGATCGCCAATGCGATCGCGCCGGTGACGGTCAGCCCGCCGCGAGGGGCGTAGAACCACTCGACCGGCCCCTCGAGGCCCATGCCCTCGGCCAGGTCGGTGGTCAGCGATTCCAAGACGGCAGCGCCGAACAGCGTGAGCACCACCGTCCACATGATCCGCTTGGCGAGGGGTGGTATGACGCGCAGCAGCCCGCCGAAGGCACCGATTGCCGCGCCCACAACGAGCCAGATCAGCACCGCGAACGCCGTGCCGCGGTTGAACGCCAGCAGGTCCGCCAGGATCGGGCTCCAGTTGACCAGCGGCTCGCGCAAGTCGAAGTTGGCGATCAGGATCGCCAGCAGCGACAGACCCCCGCCGACCACCGCGCCGCACGCTGTCCCGCCGACGACCTCGTACGCGCCGGGTCGGTGGAACGGCACACCTTCGCGGCGGACCTGATACCCGACGCGGCTTCCCACAGCGAACGGCAGGACCACAAGCGACAGGTACCCCAAGCTGAGGATGCCCTCAATGATCGCCCGGCCGTCGAGCTTGACGGGCATGTTGGACAGCGCGATGAAGATCTGCCCGAGAGCACCCACCGCGCCCATGCGCGCTATGCGGCGCCAGTCCTGGGCGAACGGCGGGCGCGGCGGCGCATCGTTGCCAGCCAGCACTGGCCCAGGCCCCGTCGCACCGGCTGGCATCGGTTCGGTCAGGCTCATGCCCGGTCCTCCGCAGGCAACCGCTCGCCGAACAGGCCGGCGGGCTTCACCAGCAGCACGATGATGAGCATCGAGAACGCAACCGCGTCGCGCAGCTGCGACACGCCGCTCACGCCCAGCGGCTCCAAGATCAGCAGCGGCCCGACCGACTCGGCCACGCCGATCGACAGCCCTCCCGCCATCGCACCGCCCAGGTGCCCGATGCCGCCCACCACCGCAGCACTGAACGCTTTGATGCCCGGCAGGAATCCCGTCGTGTGGATGACGCTGCGAAACAGGATCCCCCACAGAATCCCAGCCATCCCCGCCATGGCACCGCCCACCGCAAACACCTTCACGATGGTGCGGTTCACGTCGATGCCCATGAGCGCCGCTATCTCGGCATCTTCGGCCACGGCACGCATCGCCTTGCCGGTCTTGGTGCGGTCGACGTAATACCACAGCGCCGCCATCGACAGCGCAGCCACGACCACCACCAGGATCTTCGCCCCCTCAATCTGCAGGAACGTGTGCTTGGCCTTCACCCAGTCCGGCACGTCGGGGTAGGACTTGCTGGCGGGCCCCAGCAGCACCACGGAAGCGTTCTGCAGGAAGAACGACACGCCGATCGAGGTGATCAGCGGGATCAGCCGCGGCGAGCCGCGCAGCGGGCGGTACGCGACCCGCTCCATGATCACCGCCGTCAGCGACGACACGATGATCGACACGACCACGATGAACATCAGCGAGCCGATGAAGTTCGACTCCCACAGCCCGGCGTCGGCCAGTTTGTTCGAGGTGATCATGCCGGTCATGGCGCCAACCATGAACACCTCGCCGTGGGCGAAGTTGATGAACCCCAGCACGCCGTAGACCATCGAGTAGCCCAGCGCGATCAGCCCGTACATCGAGCCCTGGGCGATGCCCGATACGACCAGCCCCCGGAACTGGGCGCCGGTCAGGCCGGTCGCATCGGGATTCGCCCATTGGGCGAACGGATTGTCGGGGTTGATCTCCTGGGCGATGAAGGCCGCAAAGCCGACCGTGAGAACAATCAGCACCGCCGTCCGGATGACCGTGAGGAACCAGTCGACCCGGGTGCGGGGCCGGAACAGCCGAGCGCTCACAGCCTAGAACTTTCCTCCCTTGCTCACGGAGCGAAGGAGAACACCACGTTGTCCATGCTGGCTTCGGCGTTGTCCTCCCCGCCGATGTTCTGCACAACCGTGATCCGAGCCGCACCGCAGTCGCCGAATTCGTCGCAGTTGATCGTGCCGATCAGGCCGCTGTATCCCTCGACGCTGTTGAGGTGGTCGCGGATGCCCTGGCGGTCGACCACGAGCGTGTCACCGTCGAGGAACGAGGCCGCCGCAATCGCGTCCAGCAACAACGTCGTCGCGTCGTAGCCGTGCGCCCAGAACGGCGCTGCCGGAGACTCGCCCCAGCGCTCCTCGTAGACCGCCAAGAAGTCTTGCGCCGTCTTGTCGGTGCTCTGGTTCACGTTCTCACCGAAGCGTGTGTCCGGGCCCGAGAAGTACATGCCGACGGTCTGCGACAGCGCCAGGTAGTTCGTGTTGAGCAGGCCGTCAGCGGCCAGCAGCACCGTGTTCTCCAAGCCTGAGACTCCCGGTGCCTGATCGGCGATGAAGTCGCCGGCCGGCTGGAAGATCGGGAAGAACAGCGCCTCGGGTCCGCCCGCAGCGATTTCGGTCAGCACGGGCACCATGTCGGTGTCTTCCTTGTTGACCGCTGAGAACCCGGTCATGGTGCCGCCCTCGGCCTCGAAGGCGTCGGCAAAGGCTTGCGCGAGTCCCTGCGTGTAGGGGTCGCCGTCATGGATCGCCGCGGCCGTGGTCAGCCCCAGCTCGCCGAAGACGAACTTCGCCATCGCGGCGCCCTGGAACAGGTCGTTGTGAGCGGTGCGGTAGTAGCCGACGTTGTAGTTCTCGCCAGCGGTTCCCGCCAGGTCCGACGTGAGCGCAGGCGACGTGTTGCCCCCTGAGATCAGCACCATGCCGGCGTCGGTGATGAGCGGTGCCGCAGCGACCGCCGCGCCCGAGCATGAGGTACCGATGACACCGAGCACGTCTTCGTCCGAGACGATGATCTGAGCGGCCGCCTGCCCGCCGTCGTTTGAGCACAGGTCATCGAGCCCGGTGCCCAGGTCGACCTCAAATCCGTTGATCGGGCCGTAGTCCTCGATGGCCAACATGACCGCACGTTCGAGCGGCAGGCCGAAGAAGGCGACGTCGCCGGTGATCGCATTGAGCGAGCGGATCTGCACCGCCTCGCCTTCGTCAATCTCGACCACTCCGAGTGCACCTGCCTCAGGTCGGTCGTCACCGCACGCAGCGGCAAACAGCGAGAGCGCGAACAGCGCCACCACAAGCGTCAAGAGCTTTCGTTTCATGCGCAAATCCTCCCCGGTGAGTCAGCTTGTCGACCCTGCGCAATGTGCCAGCGCGTCCGGCACTTGCGGCCGCAGCCGTCGGCTTCGTGCACAAGTGCCAGCATGGTTTGCCAAGCTGAATGCGTCTCGTCCAGACCCTAGATGACGCCAGTCATCGGAAGGCACTCATTGAGCGCATCTGTCGAACGCAGTTGGGGGCTGGGCCGGATCTCGCCTGAGGCGCTGTTCGCCGTCGGCGCGGTGTCGCAGTATCTCGGCGCCGCCACGGCGTTCGAGTTGTTCGACGAGATGGGGCCGGGCACCGTCGCACTGCTGCGGGTCGCAGGCGCCGGTGCCGTGCTCGTCGTGCTGCGGCGCTCGTGGCGGCGACACTGGTCACGCATCGAGCTGGCGTGGACGGCCGCGTTCGGCATCTCGCTGGCCTCGATGAACTTGTTCTTCTACCTCGCCATCGAGCGGGTGCCGCTCGGCAACTCGGTTGCCATCGAGTTCATCGGCCCGATTGCCGTCGCAGCGTTTGGCACCCGCACGTTGAGATCAGGTTGGGCGCTGGCGCTGGCAATTGCCGGAGTCGTGGTGCTGGCCGGTTTCGCGCCTCCCGAGGCACAGCTCGGCGCGCTGTTCTCGCTGATCGCGGGGGCACTGTGGGCGGGCTACATCATCCTGGGGCACCGGGTGGCCCGCTCAGGCATGGCGGTTGACGGGCTAGGCGTCGGCATGCTCATCGGCGCCGTCGTCATCAGCCCGGCCGGTTTCGACGGCCTCGATGCCGCGGTGGGAGCACCGCTGCTGCTGTTGGGCGGCGTCGCAGCGGGCGTGCTGTCGAACGTCATCCCCTACGGCATCGACCAGCTCGTGATGCAGCGTCTCTCACGGGCACGATTCGCGCTGCTGCAAGCGCTGCTGCCCGTGACGGCAACGCTGATCGGGCTGGTGTGGCTTTCCCAGGTTCCGAACGTGCGTGAGGTGACAGGCATCGCGGCGGTGATCGCCGCCATCGTCATCAACCGCGAGTCCGATCCCGCGCCAGGCGACGTCTTTCCCTGAACAGCGCGACCGTCTCAGCGGCTGAGCCGACAGGCGATGCCGTGGCCCGAGCGGCCCGTGAGCGCCGAGTCAATGGAAATCGGGAACAAGAGCGGGAAACGACTGGTGCGACAACGCAAGGGTTCACCTATTGGCGCTGCCTCTTAGAACAGCGGGTTGCGCCAAGTAGACGCCGCCGCCAGCGCTCCTGCGAATGACGCCGATCCGATGAGTGCCAGCAAGCCCCAGACCACCAAGGGCGAGCGGCGCATACGTGCGTCAACAGGCTCGCCCGAGAGCCGCTCGGCGAGCGTGGGCGGGTGCTGCCGCCGGCTCGTATCGCCGATCGCGAAGCCGGCCAGCACGCCAGCCACGAGACCGCCGAGATGCCCGCCGATGGAGATGTTCGGAATGAAGAGCGAGATGAAGACGTTGATGATGATCAGGCTGCCCAGCCCGTCCCGCCACGGGTTGCCGCCACGGAGGTACTCCACGACGAAGGCCGCGCCCATCAGGCCGTACACGGCGCCTGAAGCCCCCACCACTGGCACTTCCGGCTTGTGGAGCAGGGCGCCCGCCGAGCCGCCCAGCAGGGAAACGACATAGGTGCCCACCAGCAGGGCAGGTCCGACTGCAGGCTCCAGCCGACGGCCCAGCAGGTACAGCACCAACATGTTGAACAGCAGGTGTCGCAGATCGGCGTGCAGGACCGTGCCGGTCACGATCCGCCACCAGTCTGTATGCAGGAATGCTCCAGTGATGAGTCGCCGCGTCTCGTAGTACTCAGAAATGAGAGGCCCGTAGGTGGCGTAGTCCTGGAACGGGGAGTCGCGCAGCGACCATCGTGCGAACGGCACGATCCGCGCGAGATTGTGGGTCCCGAAGAAAACTGCCACCGAGACGGCGGCGAGCGCAATGGTTGCTGCCGGCTGCCCGCCGCGTCGAACACCAAGCCCGCGCACGGCCCTGAACCCTACGAGTTGCGCCGGCGCACACCGGCACGGCCTTCGGCTCTCGCGCACGCGAACGCGGCACCGTGCATGCTCGGCAGGCCCACGCTCCTCCCACGTCGGGGGCAGCGGGTCTACGCAGACAGCAGTAGCGTTCGGACTCCCCGAGCGCGCAGGCATGTGCTGCCGACAGCGCCTTCCTGCTCGTCAGCGCGATTCAACCGATTGCTGAGAGAGACGAGTGAGATGTCGAATCTGGCGGATCTCATGGCGCAGTTGCAGAGCGCCGGAACAGCGCAGAATCGCAAGGTGTACGCCCGCCACGGTGCCGCCGAGCCGATGTTCGGCGTGAGTTACAAGGACCTCGGCCGCATTGCCAAGCCATTGAAGACCGATCACTCGCTGGCAGGCGACCTGTGGGACTCCGGCAATCACGATGCCCGTGTGCTGGCGCTGCGCATCGCCGATGCTGCTGCGATGACGAAGACGCGGGCACGACGCTGGCTGCGCGATGTCCACAACTACATCTTGGCCGAGGCGCTCGGCGGGCTGCTCGCACAATCGCCGCACGCCCGGGAGCTCAGCGACGAATGGCGAGACTCGCCCCGTGAGTGGCCTGCCTCGGTGGGCTGGTTCATCGTGACTTGCACCGCAGAGCAGACCGATGTGTGGTCGACCGGCGAGCTGCGAGGACTCCTCACCCAGATCGAATCGGAGATCGATGAACGGCCGAACCGGGTGCGTCACGAGATGAACGGCGTGCTCATCGCGATCGCGCTGCGAGACGACAACTTGCGACGTTCGGTGCTCGAAGTGGACAGCCGCATCGGCCCCATTGAGGTGGACCACGGCGAGACGGGCTGCAAGACACCCGCCATCGCGCCCTACGTCGATCGCACGCTGGCGCATCGGCGCAAGATGGCGCAGCGGCGGGCCCAAAAGGCTGCGGCCAAGGCAGCTGCGAGAGCCAGCGCCTAGCTGCCGTCGCAGCCGCCAGGCTCGTCAAGCAGTCGACGGGCGACGACCCGGGCCTCGTCCAGGTCGGCCACAAAGTGCTCTACGGGAACCGAACGCAGGACGTTCAGCTCCCTGATGCTCGCCGCCTGCGACGCCTCGATGCCCATCACGATGCAGTTCGCGCCCCCCTCGACGGCGACGTCGACCAGATGACCCACCATGTAGGCGGCGCTGTCGTCCATGTAGCGCGTGTCGGTGAAATCGAAGATCACCACCTCATGTTCGGCCACATCGGTGGTAATCGACTTGAGCAGCTTGATGGAGGACGCGGCGGTATAGGTGCCGCGCAGTGACAGCAGCCCGGTGCGCGCAGCGAACGGATCGGGACCGTCGAGGTCATAGCTGGGCAGGCCGCCGCCGGCAACATCGCCGTCGCTCTCGTCAGGAGCGTTCAGGAACGTCATGTCCAGCAATGGGGTCGAGACCACCGTGTCGAGCTCGAATCGCTCGAATTGCCGGGCAGCGGTCATCGCCGCTGCGATGAGGCCTGCGCCGACCGCCACGACGAGGTCCGCCACCATCGACAGGCCCAGCGTCAACACCATCACGCCGTACTGATCGAGCTGAACCCGGCGCACCCGAGTCAAGTACTGCCAGTCGATGATGTCGAAGCCGATCTTGATGAGGATGCCGGCGAGCACCGCGTGCGGGATCAGTTCCGCGTAGCTGCCGAGGCCGAGCACCAGCGCGAGCAGCACCAGCGCGCACAGCACGCCTGAGACCCGTGACCGTCCGCCGGCCTTCACGTTGGCGACCGTGGCTGAGGTGGCGCCCGCACCGGGCACAGCACCGAAGAAGGCGGCGGCGATGTTGGCGAACCCGACCCCGATCAGCTCACGATTCGGCTGATGCTGGTCTCTCGTCATCGAATCGGCGACCATGGCCGTCAACAGACTGTTGATCGAGCCGAGCAGCGCCAGCGTCACAGCGGGCGCCAAGGCACCTGCGAGGTCTCCCCAGCCGAACTCGGGCATCGCGAACTCAGGCAGCCCGGAAGGAACGTGGCCGATGACATCCACGTCGTCGAACCACAGAACGCTGGCCAGCGTGCCGATGAGCAATGCCGCGACTGACGGGGGAAGCATCCGGCGCAGTCGCCGGGGCCAGAACATGCACACGACGATGGTCAGCACGCCGAGCACCAAGGCTCCGGTCTCGACGCTTGCGATGGCGTCGGGAAGCGAGCGAATGGAGGCCGACACTCCGCCGAGCGCCACGTCGCTGCCCAGGAAGGGCACCAACTGTACGACCACGATGATGACGCCGACGGCCGAGGTGAAGCCTGACACCACCGGGTAGGGCGTGTAGGCCACGTAGCTGCCGAGCCGCAGCGCTCCGAGCAGAATCTGGATGATTCCGGCAAAGGCGACGATCGCGAGCGCCTTTGCCGGGTCCTCGCCGGCGTAGTCGATGACCACGACAGACATCGCCACCGACAGCGGTGCAGTCGGTCCCGAGATCTGCGTTCTGGAGCCGCCCGAGATCGATGCCAGCAGCCCGACGGCGATGGCGCCGTACAGGCCGGCAATCGCGCCGAGGCCCGAGGCCACGCCGAACGCCAGCGACAGCGGCAGCATGACCACCGCCGCGGTGAGACCGCCGAACACATCGCCGCGTAACTGTTCTGCGTTGTAACTCAGCTTTGGCGCCTTCAGCTTCGACATGTCACCGCCGAGTCACGTCGGTCGTCCGACTACTGCCCGAGGAAGGTGTCCAACGCCGCGAGCACGAGAGCCTTGTCTGGATCCACGAAGATGTACGTGGCACCCGCGCTGTAGATCGAGTCGCCGACGCGTGCGAGGACGCCGTAGCGGTTGACGGGAAGCCCCTGGAGCGTTGCCTCCCAGTCGGTGCCGAAGGACTCGTCACCGAGTTCAGGGTCCTCGCCGTAGGTGAAGGCACCCACCGCGCCGCTCGACGGCTCGGGGAACGCACCGCACGCGACGATCTCCTCGCGATAGTCGTTGAATGCCTCCGACGCCACGTCGGGCGACTCGAATCGGGCGACGGAGACATCGAGGAACGGCCCCGTCAGCGGATCGACCGCCCACGTCGACTCGGAATACGCCACCGGCACGATCCCGTCGTAGGCCGGGGTGCCGGGGCAGGTCTCGGCTCGCACAGCGTTCGTTTCCGACCGGAGCGTGTCGAATCCCTCGGGCGTCTGGCCTTCCAGCAGGGTGCCCTCGACGGCGGGGGGGAGCGCGTTCGCCGCCGGTGCAGCCTCGGTGGTGAGAGGCGGCGCCTCGGTCGTCGGGGGCGGCGTCTCAGTCGTGGTGGGCGGCGGGGCCGCCGTGGTGGGGGGCGGGGCCGCCGTGGTGGGGGGCGGCGGCGCTTCCGTGGTGGCAACCGTGGTCGCCGCGGTGGTGGTCGCCGCAGCCGCCTCGGTGGTGGGAGGCGGATCGTCGTCAGAGCCGCCGCATGCGGCAGCAACCAGGGCAAGCATCGCGAACAAAGCAGGGATGCGTCGCATACGGGCAGACTATGGCCTGCAGCGAAGCGAAAAGAGATGCACAGTGAAATTCGGAATGACACTGGCCAATACGGGCCCCAACATCGAGGGCGAATCGGCGATTGCGTATGCGCAAGCGGCAGAGGCAGCCGGCTTCGAGTCGCTGTGGACGGTCGAACACGTCGTCGTGCCCGAGGGCTACCAGACGCCGTACCCGTACTCCGAAGACGGCAAGATGCCCGGCAAGCGGGACGACATCGACATTCCGGACCCCTTGATGTGGATGGCTTTCGTCGCCTCGGTCACCTCAGAGATCAAGCTGGGAACCGGGATTCTCATCGTGCCGCAGCGCAACTTCGCCGTCACCGCAAAGGCCGTGGCGACGCTTGATCGGCTCTCGGGCGGCCGGGTGCTGCTCGGCATCGGCGCAGGGTGGATGAAGGAGGAGTTCGACGCGCTCGGCGTGCCATTCGAAGACCGGGGCTACATCACCGACGAGCATCTCGGCGCGTACCGCGCGCTCTGGCAACAAGACGTCTGCTCGTTCGAGGGCGAGCACGTCTCGTTCGACCGCGTGTATTGCCGGCCCCAACCGCGAGGGAACATCCCGATCATTGTCGGCGGCGACAGCAAGCGCGCTGCGCGGCGGGCGGGCGAGTTCGGCGACGGGTTCTTCCCGGTGTCGGGTGACCTCGACGAGATGGCGATGCTCTTCGACCACGCGAAGCGCTGCGCACAGACGGCCGGGCGAGACCCCGACGGGCTCGACTTCACGACAATCGGGGCGGCTACTCCCGAGTGGGTCGAGAAGTACGCAGCAATCGGCGTGACCCGGCTCATCACCAATCCGATGTCGCGGTCCAAGTTCGACGACTTCAGCCGGGACATCATCACCGCGTACGCCGACGCTTGAACCTGCAAGCGAGGCTCAACCCGTGCTTGACGCTCACTCTGCGCTCGAGGCACTGTTCGACTACATCGAGGCGTCACCGTCGCCGTTCCACGCAGCTGCAGCGGCCGTGGAGCGGCTGAGGACTGCTGGCTTCGCCGAAGCCGGGCGCAGCGACAACTGGAGCGAATTCGACTTCACAGCTGGATTGGCAGTTCGGGACGGCGGCACGGTGGTCGCCGTACGTGCCAGCCCGGACATCAATCCGCAGGAGCTGCGCTTCACCGTGATCGGCGCGCACACCGACAGCCCCAACTTGCGCATTCGCCCGCTGCCCGACGCAGGCACGCTCGGCTACCACCAGCTCGGCGTGGAGGTCTACGGCGGTGCGCTGCTGAATTCGTGGCTGGATCGCGACCTGGGCCTGTCGGGCCGAGTCGTCGTACGCGACGCGATGTCGGGTGGCACGGCAACGGTGCTGTGGCGCTGCGACCGGGCGCTGCTGCGCGTGCCGCAGCTCGCGATCCATCTCGACCGAGACGTGAACGACGGTCTGAAGCTGGATCGCCAGCAGCACATGACACCGGTGTGGGGCCTCGGCGCGCCGAGCGCGGATGGGTTCCGCGAGTTCTTGGCCGCCGATCTCGACGTCGAGCCCGACGCAGTGCTGGCGTGGGATGTCATGGCGCACGATCTCACCCCGCCAGCCCGGCTAGGCCGACACGGCGAGATGTACGCAGCCGCTCGCATCGACAACCTGGCTTCGTGCCATGCAGCTATCGAGGCGTTGGCCGGGCTCGAGGCCGTGCCGGCGAACACGGCAGCGGTCGTCGTGCTGTTCGACCACGAGGAGATCGGCAGCGACTCTGCTACCGGCGCCGGCAGCCCGATCTTGGCCGATGCGCTGGAGCGCATCGCTCACAGCCTCGGCGGCGACCGCGAGCAGTACCTGCGAGCCGTGGCTCGCTCGCTGTGCGTGTCGGCCGACGGGGCCCACGCCGTGCATCCGAACTATCCCGAGCGCCTCGAGCCCGGTCACCTGCCGGTGCTGAACGGCGGCCCGGTCGTCAAGACGAACGCGAACGTGCGCTACGCCACCGATGCACGCACTCACGCCCGCTTCGCGGCGGCATGCGATGCGGCCGGGGTGCCACACCAGGTGTATTCGCACCGCGGCAACCTGCCGTGCGGCTCGACCATCGGGCCGATAACGGCCTCCCGGCTGGGCATGAGCGTGGTCGATGTGGGCTCGCCGCAGCTGTCGATGCACTCCGCCCGCGAACTCGGCGGCGCAGACGACCCCGCAATGCTGACCGCAGCGCTCGGCGCCTTCCTCGCCAACGGCTGAAGCCGGCCCAGCGATGAGACCCCGGCTTCGCCCCCGGCAAGGGGCAAGTGTTGACACCTCACGATGCCGAACGCCTTGCGCCCGGCTCTGGTTCGCTGCGCTCACGGGCCGCTGCGGCCCCGGCTTCGCCTCAGCCGTGGTGCAGGTGGTCGTCGAGGTGTGAGCAGTCGTTGAAGCGGCGCAGCACCCAGTCGCCGTCGCAGCGAACGACCTGGGTGATCGAGCAGTTGTCGGCGCCGCCGAATGAGAATGGCGTCGACCCCGTGATGTGCGCGAGAACGGCCCCGATCACCCCACCGTGGACGCAGGCGGCCACGAGCTGATCGGGGTGCGTGTCGGCGATGCGCCCGAGCGCGCCCATGCACCGTGCGATGAGCTGCTCGTTCGACTCAGCCCCGGGAATGACGTCCCATCTTCGTTCGGTGTGCAGCCGCTCGTACAGCGGATGGTTCTCGGCCGCGAACTGGCGGATCTTCCCGCCGTCCCACTCCCCCAGGGCCACCTCACGCAGGTCGGGCTCGACGACGGGGGTCATGCCCAATCGCTCAGCCAGCGGCGCAAAGGTCTGCTGGGTGCGCTGCAGCGATGACACGTAGAGCGCGTCGATTGGCTCGGTAGCCAAGCGGCGGGCCATCATCGCAGCCTGGGTGTGCCCCGCCGGGGCCAGCGCGGGATCGCCTTGGTCGCCAAGCATCGGGAAGGACTCGCCGGGAATGAACGCCTGCGACGCACCGTGGCGTACCAGCAGCACTTCGGTGGCGCCGGGCGGCCGGATCCACCGCTGCTGCTCGAACTGTCGCACCTCGGCGTCGGAGGCCACGAGGTCGTCGTCGTATACCTCGCCGGAGGGTGCTAGGCCGTCTTCGGATTGGGTCACGGCGGCACGCTAGTTGCCTGCTGAATGGTTCGAGGCTGACCGCCATCACGAGTCTCGGATTAGTGGCTCTGTTCAGACGACAGCGCTACATCGGCACTCTTTGCAGGCTTCCAAGGCCGTCTCGGCAGGTACGTGCGCCAGTTTGTGTGTTTGTGCGCCACTTTGTGCGTTTGTGCGCTGATTTGCGCTACAGTTCGCTCGTGGCAGATCTTCTCGGAAGCAGTCCCGTGTCTCCGCCGAATCTCTTCACGCCGGATTTCGGGAAACAGCCGCACTCCTATGTCGGACGTGACGACCTGCTCAGCTCGCTCAAAGCCGGACTCGGCGCGGGCCCGCGAGACAATCGCTTCACATCCTTGCTTCTCGGACCGCGCGGATCGGGCAAGACCGTAGCGCTGAACCTCATCGAGGACATCGCATATGAGGCCGGCTGGATCGTGCTCCCCCTCGATGCGAGCACCGCCGGCATTCACGACAGGCTTGACGAGTTCATCTCGTGGGCGCGCGAGCGCCACGGCTCGCTGCCCGGGTCTGAGACCTCCGCAACAGTGCGATCCTCGATTGGAGTGCGCCTGTGGGCAGTGGAGTGGCAGCGAGAAGTGGCGAAGGTCGTCCAGCCGAAGTGGAGCCTGCGGCGGCAGCTGACCACACTCGCGGAACACGCAGCAGCGCGCGGGTCAGCGGTGCTGCTCACCCTCGACGAAATGCACAGCGGAATCCGGGAAGAACTGCGGCGGCTGTCAGCCGACATGCAGCACATGACCAAGCGCGAAGAGCTTCCCTTGGCATTCGTCGGTGCAGGACTGTCCGAGATGAAACACACGCTGCTGGAGGACAAGAAGATGACCTTCTTCCAGCGGTGCACACGCTTCGACATGCCGCCGCTCAGCCCGGCTGATGCCATGCGCTGTCTGTCGAAGACTGTCCGCGACGCCGGCGGCGCCTTTGAGGGCGATGCGCTGGCCATCCTCGCGGAGGCTTCGGGGACGCTGCCCTACCGGATGCAGCTCGCCGGCTACCACGGATGGCTGATCGCCGACGCTCCGTTCTCGCCGATCGATGAACAAGCTGCCACGATGGCCGCTCGTGAGACCGGTCGAGTGGTGCATGAACGCATCGCGACGCCCACCTGGCACAGCCTCAGCGCGACAGAGCAGGCTGTCTTGCAGGCCGTCGCGGAACTGGGCGGCGTCGCAGCGCCGGAGCAGGTTGCGGCTCGAGTAGGTGAGACACCTTCGGTGCTGGCCAAGGCGGAACGGCACCTCGTCGACATTGGGTGTGCAACCGTACAGCCCGACGGATCCATCGAAATCGCGGGCCTGATGTCAGCAGGGAACGTCAACCAGCTCGTGTCGCGCGAAGCCCGCTTCCTGGCGTGCCGTGCCGAACACGACAACTCCGAGCCGCCGGTTCGGAGTTCTCGTCGTCCGAAGTGCAATGCACCGATGCCTCGTGCGCAGGCGCGATGCATCCTGACCGCAGGCCACAAAGGTCGGCACCGCTCACGCTGACGAATTCGGACGACTGCTTCCATTCTGCGCCGTGCGAGCGACATCTGCGCAGCAATGCGGCAACACACCGAGTTTTCTGCTTACTCGATCTGGTAAGCGGCTTCGCCGTGGTCGCTGACGTCGATGCCGGCCATCTCCACCTCCGCGGAGACCCGGATGCCCATGGTGAACTTGATCACCGTTGCGATGATCCATGTGGCCGCAAATGAGTACAAGGTGACCACGGCGATCGACAGGACCTGATTCCACAGCAGCACGCCGCCGCCGAAGAACACCCCGTCGATGAAGTCCTGAGTTTCCCCCGCAGGGGCGGGCACCGCAGACGAGTCGGCGAGGAAGCCGAGCAGGATGCCGCCGACGGCGCCGCCCACCCAGTGAATGCCGACCACGTCGAGGCTGTCGTCGAAACCGACCCGGAACTTGGCCTCGATGGCGAAGAAGCAGACGACGCCGGCTATCGCGCCGAACGCCAGCGAGTGCATCGAGCCGACGAAGCCCGCTGCGGGCGTGATGGCCACGAGCGCCGCAACGACGCCCGAGGCGATGCCGATGGTCGACACCCGCTGGTGCCGTGCGTACTCGGCGAACGCCCAGCCGACCATGCCGGCTGCTGCGGCAATGAACGTGTTGACGAATGCCTGCGCCGCGGCGCCGTCGGCTGCCAGCGCCGAGCCGGCGTTGAACCCGAACCAGCCGAACCACAGGATGCCTGCGCCCAGCATGACGAACGGCACGTTGTGGGGCACGGGCCGGTTGTCGGGCCAGCCTGAGCGCTTGCCGACCACCAGCGCCAGCGCCATGGCTGCTGCGCCGGCGTTCACATGGATGGCTGTGCCGCCTGCGAAGTCGTGCGCCGGCAGGTTGAGGATCCAGCCGTCAGGGCCGTACACCCAGTACACGACCGGCGAGTAGACGAGCAGCGACCACACTGGCACGAAGACCATCCAGGCCGAGAACTTCATGCGGTCCGCGACTGCGCCCGAGATGAGCGCCGGGGTGATGGCGGCGAACGTCATGAGGAAGGCGAACGTGGCCAGCCCTTCGGCGTCGTGAATGCCGGCCATTCCCATCAACGAGAAGTCGCCGATGATCGGCAGGCCGCTCTCGCCCGCCGCGAGGCTGAAGCCCACGAGCACCCAGATCACCGGCACAATGCCGAGGCACCACATGTTCATGTTGAGCATGTTCAGTGCGTTCTTGGCACGGACCATGCCGCCGTAGAACAGGGCCAGGCCCGGCACCATGAACAGCACCAATGCCGCTGCTGTCAGTACCCAGGCGATGTTGCCTTCCATCAATTTCCTCCTCGTCGCGCGTCAGCGCTTCAGTGGACACTTCTGGGGCTGATCCGCACATCATGGCAGGTCAACCGCCCCGCACACATCTTCATCGGTACGCACGCTCGACGCGTTGCACCTGGCGGCCTGCGACTACCTGCACCGCCACGGCCGCAGCATCGAACTGGCCTCATATGACCATCGCATGAACGATGCCGCCGACGCGATGGGCATCCCGTTGTTCGATCTCAGCGACGCCTGAACCCCAGACGCGTTCCCGTGCACCGTCGGGCGCGACGAGGCTGACCCTGTGGATCGGGCCGTCTAGCCGGTGCTGGTGTCGTGGGCGGCTTTGGCCTCGATCTCGGTGACGACCTGTGCCCATACGGGGCTGCTGTATCTGTGGGTGTTCTGCTTCGCTTCGGCGAGGGTGAGCGCGCCGCCGTCCACCGCGGCGGGATCCAGTGCGCCGATCGCGGCGAGTGCGCGCTGCCAGCGGTTCACGTGCGCGAAGCCGTGATGGGTCTGCGACGCCAGGTACTGCACCGCGGACACGACCTGCGGGTCCGCTGTGTACGGCACCGGCTGGGGCGGGTCGGCCTGGTCGGTGTCGGGGGCCTGGTCGGTGTCGGGCACGACTTCGGGCACCGGCGGCGGCGGGTCGTCGTCGGCGACGGCGACTGTCGCCGCGGCGGCGGAGCCGGCGGTGTAGCCGTCGCCGGCTGTGACGGTCGCTGTGATTGACCCGTCGGGCTCGTCCGCGGTGTCGTCGACGGTGGCGACGGTCAGCGTCTTGGTCGTGGCGCCTGCGGGGATCGTGACGGTGCGGACGCCGGCTGTGACGCCGTAGTCGCCTGAGGCCGTCACTTCGACGATGACCGCCAGGTCGGCTGCGGGCGCAGCGTCCGCGGTGACGGTGAAGGTCGCCGGGTCGCCCTCAGTGACGTCGCCGTCGGCGGTGACGGTCACCGTCGGCACCACCGGCGGCGGCGGCTGCTGCTGCTGCTGTGGTTGTTGTTGCTGTTGTTGTTGTTGCTGTGCGGTGTCGTGTGCTTGTCGGGCCTCGATCTCGGTGACGATCTGTGCCCACACGGGGCTGCTGTATCTGCGGGTGTTCTGCTTGGCTTCGGCGAGGGTGAGCGCGCCGCCGTCGATGCCGGCGGGGTCCAGTGCGCCGATCGCGGCGAGTGCGCGCTGCCAGCGGTTCACGTGCGCGAAGCCGTGATGGGTCTGCGACGCCAGATACTGCACCGCAGCGACGACCTGGGGGTCCGCCGCGAACGGCGCCGGCTCGGGCTGGGAGTCCGCAGGCTGCTGCGGGTCCGCAGGCTGCTGCTGGTTGTCGGTCTGCTGAGGGTTGTCGGCGGGCTGCTGTTGCTGGTTGTCGGTTTGGGGGGTGCCGTCGCCGTGGGCTTGGGCGTTGTCGGGCACCCAGAAGTCGCCGCTGTTGTCGTCTGCTTCGGCCCAGGAGCCGACGTCGTCAGCGGACGGCGCGTAGTCGGGCAGCGTGTCGGGGTTGGCGCCGTAGCTGACTCTCAGCTTGCGTTTCGCGGACGGCTCGCCGGGTCGGGTCAGGCTCATCGACACGTCGTAATGGCCGTCGCTGCCGCCGATCACCGAAGCGTCCAAGTCGACGTTGACTCGGAACGTGTGATCCCACGTGTCGGGGGTGACACGGATCGCGTGGAAACGGCCGCTGGGCGACACCTCCTCGAAGCTCGCTCCTCCCGGCGCCCAGCGCGTCACCGACGCCGTCATCGGCGCATTGTGGAAACTCACGACCTTGTGGCACTCCAAAGCCCGCGGATCGGCGTTCTGGCCCCTCACATTGCCCTGTATCGCAGCGAGCGCGGAGTCTCTTCGTGACGGCAGGCTGTTGATGATCGGCAGCCACTCACAATAAGTGCGCGTCACATTGCGGCCGCTGATGGGCAGCGTCCGCGTCACGTTCACCTCGATGCCGTGACTGTTCACCCACCCCCCGTCAGTGCGGGACTGCAGCCGCACATACAGCGTCTCATAGCACGGCGTCGCGATCGGGCCGACACCCTCTTGCAGCTCCGGGCCGTAACGAGGCCGCGTCTTGGACGAGCAGTCCAACGGCTGATTCAGCCTCACGTCGAACGAGCCGCGCCCCATCCCCGCACTCGAATCGACCTTCACCTGCGCCGTCGCCGCACCGTCCAGCCGGTCGTCGTGCGCACCGGCGTTCGCGAACGTCGCAAAGCCCAGCTTGTCGTCGTCCGCGACGCGCACCGCCATGTCGAACTGGCTGTCCTGCTGCGCCTTGGAATAATGAAACGCCCGCGACGTGTCCAACAACGCCTCGCTCAACGCACCGTTGGTGTCCCAGTTGTCGCTGAACACATGACGAATCACCACCGTGCGGTCCTTCGCGTCCGCGTCGTGGGCGGCGGTCACCGTGATCGTGCGCTCCTCGCCGAAATCGTCAACCGACGACCACGACACCGACGACGGCGAGAACGACAGCCCCCCGCCCAGCGCCGTAGGAGTGACCGTCAACGGCGAACCCGGCTGTGGCACCACGAAATTGCGGACCGTGTACGACGTCGAACCGCCCTCCACCACACTCAGACACTCCACCAAACGGCACTCCGCGTCCCCGAGCGGATCAGGATCGAACCGCGGATCGAGAGCACCCTGACCGCGCTGCACCACCACCTTCACCGACGGCAACACCACAGACGAATCGGTCGACGACAACACCAAATCGAACACCGCATCCGGCGACGTGCCCGGCTGACCGCCCGCACCCGAGCGCAACGCCGTGACCTCCACCACCCGATAGCCCTTCTGCGAATCCGGCCCGTAACCCGCCCAGTCCTGAGCGTCGAAGCTGAGATCGATCGACCCCGACGGCGACAACTGCCGAATCCCGTAATCAATCCCGCGAGTACCAACACCCGACCCCCACGCCTCGAACTGCGTCTGCACCCGACGGCCCCCCGGCATATGCAAAAACCGCGGATGACTCACCAAAAAACGAGAAGAATCAGACGACGCCGCCGACACCGGCACCCTGGCCGTCACCTCCTGCGCCAAATCCAAACGCACCGACACCGTCTGACCCTCACGCACAAACACCACCGACGGCGCCGACACCAAACCGGACGGCGCCGCTCCCACCGCCACGCCGTTCACCGCAATCTTAAGGCTGTTGCCGCCGTTGAGCCAAGAGGTCACGATCGCCAGACGCCACAAGCTGCCGTCAGCGATGCTGAAACCGGACGCCGCGCCCGCGTCCTCGCCGTCCGAGGCCGTGTCAATGAGCGAGTTATGACCGCTGGGAGCGTCAGAGCCAGCGGTGTCGAACACCACGAAATACGTGGAGTCCGCCGCGAGGCTGATGCCCCCCTCAGGCGCCGCGAAGCGCAGCGTCTGATCGCCGTTGAACGGCGTGAATGCGGGCCACGTCAATGTGCCGACCACCGCGCCCGGGCGGCCGGACGCCTCAGCATGCACCGACACCGACAACTTCGAAGCCGCAGCAGCATCGGCCAACTCAGAAAACCGCACATCGACACTGCTCAGCGTGTAACCCGCCGCGTTGCCGCCCGTCGAGAACGCCTGCGCATAATCAAACGCTCTGTTGTTCAAGTGATTCTGGTCTGCCTGGCCCAGATTGCTCACCAGCACCTGCGTCGTCGGCGCCTGCGCGCCGGCCGACGACAACGGCACCGACGCCAACAACGCGCCCACCACAGCAACCGCTACAAGGCTCCTAAGAAGCCCCCCCCCCCCCCCCCCCGGAACGTACGTACCACAGACATCAAGGGCCTCCACGGACAACGATGAGCAACACGGGATACTACACCCTCACACAAGAGGGAAGATCAGACACGAAGCCCTTGTCGGCGACAAGGACCCGGCCGGCTCGGGTGCCCCCACCCACAACGGGTGGATCCCAACCCATGGAACTCACCGTCTAGTCAGCACCGCTGGATGCGGCGTCGAGCGCAGCGCCGAGATCATCGGTCAGGTCCGAGACAGTCTCGAGCCCGACCGACAAGCGCACCAGATCGTCGGGCACCTCGAGCGCCGAGCCGGCGGCCGATGCATGGGTCATGGCACCGGGATGCTCGATCAGCGATTCGACCGCGCCCAGCGACTCCGCCAGCGTGAACACCCTCGTCGAGGTGACCACACGCTCGGCTGCCGCGCGCCCGCCGTGGAGTCGGAACGACACCATGCCGCCGAAGCCGCTCATCTGGCGGCCGGCAATGTCGTGCCCGAGGTGATCGGGGCGTCCCGGGTACAGCACCGAGCGCACGGCGGGGTGCGCGTCGAGAAGCTCGACGATCGCCTGCGCGCTCGCACCGTGGCGGTCCATGCGCACGCCGAGGGTCTTGACGCCGCGCAGCGTCATGTAGCAGTCGAACGGGCTCGGCACGGCGCCCACGGCATTCTGGGTGAACACCAGGTGGTCAGCCAGCTCGTCGTCGTTGGTGGCCACGAAGCCGCCCACGACATCGCTGTGGCCGCCGAGATACTTGGTGGCCGAGTGCACCACGGCATCCGCGCCGAGCGCGAGCGGCTGCTGCAGGTACGGCGTGGCGAATGTGTTGTCCACCACGACGATGCCGCCCAGCTCGTGGGTGACGGCGCAGATGGCCTCGATGTCGAAGACGGTGAGCAGCGGGTTGGTAGGCGTCTCCAGCCACACCATGCGGGTGCTGGGCGTCCAGGCGTCGCGGATCTTGTCGGGCGCGGTGAGATCGGCTGCCGCCATGCCGATGCCTGCGTTGCCGAACACCGTGTCGATCAGCCGGAAGGTGCCGCCGTAGGCGTCGTCGCCGAGCAGCAGGCTGTCACCAGGCCGCAGCACCCGCAGCAACGCATCGGATGCCGCCAACCCGCTGGCGAAGGCGAAGCCATGCCGGGCCCCCTCCAACGATGCCACGCACACCTGGTAGGCGTGACGCGTCGGATTGCCGGTGCGACCGTACTCATAGCCATGACGAGGCTGGCCGACAGCTTCCTGGGCGAAGGTCGTGGCCAGCGAGATCGGTGTGACGACGGCACCGGTGTAGGGATCGTGGGGCTGGCCTGCCCGGATCGCCCGAGTCTCAAAGCCGAACTCGTCAGGATCCTCAAACCCCGAAACCTGCGGATTACCACCCAGCATCAGCCCTCCAGTCGCCCAACGGCGACCACTTCCACGCGCATCGCTGTTGGAGCCTACGGAGCGTGCGGCGACGCCAACGGATCTTCGAGTGCCAATTCTCCGACGTCGACGCCGAGCCGGAGGTGATCACAAGTGCGTTGGTCAAGCGACTCGCTGACGGAACTGAGCCGCTGGTTCGCGACGAGAATGAGGTGCGCGAGGGCGCTCTGCGGGAGTTTCCCCTGTGCACACGCAAGCAAGAGTTCGGGCAAGAGCAAGTCGAAGTCGAAATCGACGCCTTCGAGTTCCTGCAGAAAATCCTTGCAGTCGTCTCGCTTGGGTCCCCACCACGCTTCCTGCGGTTCGCACCAGCGGAGCACACAAGCATGGATCAGGCCGTCGAAGTACGACCTCAAGGATTCTCCGAAGATCGAACTGCGCCCAAGAAGGTGCGCCGGGTGTCATCGCTCGAATGCGGGCAGACTGCATCGACGCTCCGATGGCACAAAGTGCCTCGCTGCTCCCGAGTTCCTCGCCGAGATAGGAGTGCGGTTGAAGCTTGGGCGCGATCCTCCCCAGCAGCGCCGTACCGGTGGGCGGTTGGCCGTCCAATTGCGCGTGCGTCCCCAACTCGTCGAGGCGCGCCGCCAGTTCCGGCGTGTCGAGACCCCGCCGCTGTGCAGCCAGGTAAGTGGCCCGCTCGTCGGCGAGGGGCGACTCGTCGGGCAAGTGGGTCAACCAGAAGGCGAGCAGACGTCTCTGGCCATCCGAGTCGGTAAAGGTGTTCCGGATACTCGCCCACACTCGAGCGTCCTCGGGATGCGCGTGAATGACCAGCCCTCGGAAACTGGCGTCTGGCCATCGTCGACGTCCAGCGAGGAACATGCGCTGGCAGGACAGACCAGTGCGGGTCCCAATCGAGAGCACCAACACGCCCGACGTGTCCGCCTCCACTGGGTCCGTCGGCGCCTCCAACCCATCATCAAATGAGTAGTCGCACCACCTGGCTCCCTCTGCCACGAATCTGTGCTCGACCAGAGCGTTGCGCAGTCCATGCCAATCGTCGTCTGAGAGAAGTTCTCGCTCCTGCTGCTCGTAGATAACAACTGACGCGCCAGTGGCCACGAGTCTGAGGGCGTCCTGTACCCGGGCGCGTGCCGGGTCTTCTCCACTCCGCTTCGGATAACTGTTGAATTCAGCGAGGCGGCCGCCAATCAAGCCGCTCGCGTCCTGCGTGACGAGTCGCGCAGGTTCAAAGAAAACGGACTCGTGAGTGACGCGACCCGATTCCGAATCCGGTCGTGTGCCGGTCGGTCCGAGCAGACTGATGCAGTCGCGCGGCCTTCCGGCTTCGTTGTATGCCTCCCAAAGGGTCGCGTTACGGCGGGCGTCGAAGATGTCCGGCACGACGAGTTCGGGTTCGGGCAACACCATGGCCGACATCGCGCGTGGGTTGATGCGGACGAGCCGAGCCGTGCTCGAGTCTCGGCACAGCGGACAGTCATGGTTGGCGAAACCTGACTCGTCGTAGTCGCCCAGGCTGAACCACGGGTCCTCGATAGTCCTGCTTGGTGCAGCGACCGCCACCGCCGCTAACGGACGTTCCTCGGGGTGGGTCTCCGAGCCCGCTGGGCCCTCAGCGAACGCGGTCACTCCGTGAACGCGTGTGCTAGCGGGAAGCTGTCTCGAGACCAGTTGCTCGATTCGAACTCTTGGGACACCCAACGCTGCACAAGCGCTCAGGAGCCGTTCGGCGAAACCCCCCCGCTGTCGGTGACGGACACCAACCCAAGCACGGGATTGTCAGGCGAGACGCGAAACAGATTCCGTTGAAGGCCCAGTGCGTTGGATGGATAGCGGTCCAGCGCAACCACAGGTCGAACCTCGGCTGAGGAGTCGGGCGCAGCCGCCCGATGAGATCGAGCGGTACTTCTCTGAGGTGGCCGGCGACGGTGTCCACATTCGCGTCTCGATCTGCAAGATCCAGAAATGTCAAGCCACCTCCGGTGTCGCTCGCACGCCGTGCTCGATCAGATCGGAACGGAAGGCGCGCGTACGCGTCTCGGTTCTCGATCATCGGCCGTTCAGCGACTCACGCGAGTGCGAGTGCGAGTGCGTCCTGGCGCGTTTCCGACGCAGGCGTGGTCTCGCTTCTCGTGGCGTCCAAGGTCAGGTGAGCAATCGTGCCTCGGAGACCTCGGGCGATGTACTCGGTGGGGCTCCAGTCTCCGGACCTGCCCCGTCTTCCAATGTGCATCGCGTGGTCGAGCCCAAACGACGAGATGAGGTTGATGGTCCCATTCCAACGCGAGACATATCCGCTGATGGTGCAGAGACCGTGGCCGTCCCTGGCACCGCAAACTTCACGCTCTTCATACACGGCTCGAACGAGGTTCGTCATTACTGCCTGCGCAACTTCGGCGGAGGGCCCGTCCCCGCTGGAGAGACATCTGACTCGTCGGCCCCGGGCAGCCAGCGCTGCAGCTTTGGCCTTCGCTGAGGCGACAATGCCGACACCGTCGTCTGCGACCACTACTTGAAGCCTGTTGTGGCTCTCTTCCCCACCTCCGGTCGTCGCGCTGACGAACGCCATTGCTCGGCCGGCGCTTGCCCACCTGTGAACGTTGTCCACCAACTCATAGAGGCACTGGTCGGCTTGGCGTTCGAAGCGCTTCCGTTCCGGATGTCCGTTGGCGACATGCAGCCCGTCGAGCCAGTGGTATCGCCTGCCGTGATCATCTGGCGCCGGAGGCCTGCGTCGCTCGGACTCCAGCTGCGACATCACGCGTAGACGGTCGGAAACTCCAAAGTCGTAGTAGCCGAGCGCGAATGGCTGATCGATAGCCGCGACTCCGATGGCTTCCGGCACCGAGACTGCTTCCCGCTCTATCTCCAGTGGAATCTGCCGTCGATCGGCCGCAAAAACGACGCCCGCACGGGCGAGACGGCGTCTGATCTTCTGCGACTCAGGCAGGATGATCTTGGACGGCGGCTGCGGTGTACCTAGTACCCAGAGCGCATGTGCGAGATCGCCGGGCTGGATGGTCGCGGTGTCTCGGAGACTGGAAAGATCAAGCGGTTGTGACGGCTCAGCCGCCAGCTTGGACAACCTCAGACCAGACATGTCACCGGCCGCACCGTCGTCCGACCATTCTGGTGCCGATTGCCTGCCACACTGCTAGTTCTACTAGGGGCAGCCTTCGGAACACAGCCGATTTGACACCCGAGGCTCGAGATCACGCCTCCTCGCGATCAGCTGGCGGGTTGAGGTCAACCTCGTGGCCCGGTTGCAACCCGCGGGACTCCAGCCAGTCGTCGTCGAACAAGCGGGTGAGATACAGGCGGCCCGAGTCGGGGATGAGGGTGACAACGAGCGACTCGGCGGCCTGGCCTGCAGCGTCGAGCTCGGCGGCGATGCGGAAGGCGCCGGTGACGGCGGTGCCGCCCGAGCCGCCGATGAGCAGCCCTTCGGCGCGGGTGACGTGGCGGGCCATGGCGAACGAATCGGCGTCGGCCACCGGCAGCACCCGGTCGATGATCTTGGCGTGGTAGGTGGTGGGCCAGAAATCTTCGCCGATGCCTTCCACGAGATAGGGGCTCCCGTCGCCGCCTGCGTACACCGATTCGGGCGGGTCGGCCACGATGACCTCGATCGCCGGGTTCTGCTCTTTGAGGAAGCGGCCGACGCCGCTGACGGTGCCGCCGGTGCCAGCACCGGCGACGAAGTGGGTGACCCGCCCGCCGGTCTGGGCCCAGATCTCGGGCCCGGTGGTCTCGTAGTGCGCCCGGGGGTTGTTCTGGTTCGAGTACTGATCGGGCGAGAAGGCTCGGGGCGTCTCGTCGCGCAGCCGTGCCGCAGTGGAGTAGTACGAGCGGGGATCTTCAGGGTCCACCTTGGCGGGGCACACGATCACTTCGGCGCCGTAGGCCCGCAAGAGCTGCACCTTCTCGGGCGCCACCTTGTCGGTGCACACGAACAGGCAGCGATAACCCCGCTGAGCGGCCACTACGGCCAGGCCCACGCCGGTGTTGCCCGAGGTGGGTTCGACGATGGTGTCGCCGGGCTGCAGGCTCCCGTCGGCCTCAGCGGCGTCGATCATGGCGACCGCGGCACGGTCCTTCACTGATCCGCCGGGGTTGGCGGTCTCGAGCTTGGCCACCACCGGGGTGGCAATGTCGGGCGCCACCCGACCCAGCCGTACCAAGGGCGTCTGACCGACGAGATCGAGCACCGAAGGCGCTATGTCCAAGCCCTCGAGGGCCCCGGGCATCGGACCGGCGTCAGTCACGGCGTCACAGCCTACGAAAGGCAAACTCGACACGCCGCTTCGAAGCGGCACCGCCGTTCGAAGGCGACTCGTGGATCTGGTGGCTGCGGTGAGGTCGTCGCTGTGCCGGTGGGTCAGGCAGCCGGGTCGGCGAGCTCGGCCAGGGGCGGCGTACAACTACTCTGTCGTCATGCCGGTCGTGTCGATCAGGTTCTCGGACGGCCGGCTGCATGAGCGGCTCAAGAAAATCGCTGGACGCCAGAAAGTGTCGATCTCTACGCTCGCGCAACGCTTGATCGACGAAGGGCTGCGCATGGACGCTCATCCGCTTATCCACTTCCGCGAGCAGTCCACGGGCCGCTATCCGGCGCTCGTCGGCGGACCTCTCCTGGTCTGGGTGATCGACGTGATCGTCAATGGCGAGATGACTCGCGAACAGGGCCGCGCCTGGGCCGCCGAGGTGATGAACTTGAGTCTGACTCAGGTCGACGCCGCGCTCGCGTACTACGCCGAATACACCGACGAGATAGACGAGGACATCGCCGATCGGCAGCGGGTCGCGGCCGAGTTGGAAACGGAGTGGCGACAGCACCAAGAGCTGCTCGCGACCTGACAGCACCCGACCGCACCGATTGCCAGCCGGACATCGAGCAGCGTGCGCTTGCTCATCGACGAGATGCACTCGCCGCGAGTGGCTGAGGCGCTGCGCGCCGACGGCTGGGACGTCGTAGCCGTCGCGACGGAGAGCTCACTTCGCGGTCGTCCAGACGTCGCTCTGCTCAAGTACGCGACCGAGAGCGGTCGTGTGATCGTTACCGAAGACGGCAACGACTTTGCCAGACTCGCCTCGCAGACGATCGCCGCTGGCCACAGCCACTGCGGCATCGTTGTCACCGACCGGGCGAGGTTCTTCCGCAAGCCGCCCGCCTACCCCAACAACGTCATCGACGCGCTGCGCCACTTCCTCGCGGCACCGCCGTTCGAAGGCGACTCGTGGATCTGGTGGCTGCGGTGAGGTCGTCGCTGTGCCGGCGGGTCAGGCGGCGGGGTCGACGAGGTTGGCGAGCGGAGAGAGGTCGGTGTTGAGCAGCTCGACTCCGCCTTCGGGCAGTACCGAGACTTCGTGCCACAGGCGCAGCTTGGGCGGGCGGCCGAGGAGCTGAACCGTCGAGAGGAACGAGTGGAAGATCGCCAAGTGCGTGGAGTGCGAACGCGACCACGCTTCGAGCGACTCCAGGTCCTCGAACCATCCGACGAAGCTGGTGGACTCCAGGTCTTCGCCGTCGATCGTCTGCTCCCGCAGAAACCGACTGGAGATGCAGCCGGTGTCGGGGTTGTTGGCCAGGAAGTCGATGCCGGCACGCAGCTTCGGTTCGATGTCGGTGAAGTACATCTCGCGCTCGTCGTCGAGGCACTCGTCCCATTTCTGGCCCGACCGGATGAGGCACAAGTTGGCCGGCAGCGGTGACCCCGGCGCCGCCTCGAAGGGATCCTCAGCGCTGGCCGCCATGCGATCGCGTGCGGCGCCCCAGTAGTCGTGCAGCTCGGTGATGTCCACCTCAGTCAAGTTGCGCACGCCGGGCAGAGGCCGCTTGGTCCCCGCGATGGTCTCCCAGCGATCTGCCGGAATGACGGCCGTCTCGCAATAGACCCCGGCTCGGTGGAGCACATCGCAGGCCTGCCGCCAACGCTCGTAGACCGCCGGATCGACCCAGTAGGCCATGAACACGGTCTCGACATCGCCCTGCGCTTCGGCCGCGTCGTCGCCCTCGTCGGTGAAGTTGACGATGCGCGCCCGCTCCACGTGATCGGGCCGGTCGTCGCCACCAGCCAGTGCCGCTTGCAGATCTGCCAAGGTCTCGTCATTGCCGGGACCCTTCGAGAAGATCATCGAATAAGCCGTCACCTCAGGAAAATCGACCACGCACCACGCCGGTGCGCTGGGCGTATGCCCCTCGGGCCGGTTCGCTGCCATCAGCCAGCAGGTGCCGTCATGCTGCGGCGGCCGCTCGCCGAGTTCCGCTCAGGCGTTGAGTTCGGCGGCGCGGGTGCGGA
The DNA here is from genome assembly GCF_965208895.1 of Candidatus Poriferisodalis sp. Taxonomy (GTDB): domain Bacteria; phylum Actinomycetota; class Acidimicrobiia; order Acidimicrobiales; family Poriferisodalaceae; genus Poriferisodalis. The sequence continues at coordinate 1,536,728 of NZ_OZ242363.1, forward strand.
ACTGCTCGACGTTGGCTTCTTTGATGTCCTCGTAGCCGCGGATCATGTCGGGCAGCTCGGCGATCTCGACAGCACGGGCGTAGGCGGCGCTGTCACCGCTCGTCAACGTGTCGAGTGCCCGGGAGATCATCCCTCGGTACTCGTCGATCAGCTCTCGCTCCATCTTGCGATGAGCGGTCTTGCCGAAGATGTCGAGCGCCCCGCCACGCAGGCCCTTCATCCGCGCCAGCAGGGCGAACGCAACGTCACCTGACCGGCCGAGGCCGATCTTCTTCTCGACACCCATGCGCCGCATGATCGGCGGGTGCAGCTTGTAGGTGACCTCGGTCTTGTCGCCGAACTGGTCGCGAACGGCCTGCTGGAAGGCCTTGTTGCGATGCAGGCGGGCAACCTCGTACTCGTCCTTGTAGGCCATCAGCTTGTGCAGGTACCGGGCCACGGTCTCGCTGAGCGCTGTGTCGTCGCCCGCAGCAGCCTCGGCCTCGCGCACCTTGGCTACGAACTCGGCATAGGCCGCCGCGTAGTCGACGCTCTGGTACCCCACCAGGTCGGGCACACGGATGCGCAGCAGCCGTGCCAGTTCCTCGGACGGATCGGAGACCGCGTCGATGAGCTTCTGCTCACGCTTCGACGGGCCGCTGTCGCGCCTCACACGGCCGACACGGTCGACATGCAGCGTCGCCATGAAGTCGGGATCGAGCACGATCTTGCGGCCGATGCGGAACGCCTGGGTGTTCATCTCGACGGCAACGCCGTTGAGCTCGATGGCCCGCTCGATCGCCGAGGCGCTGATGGGCACCACGCCCGACTGGTAGGCGGCGCCGAGGACCAGCACGTTGGCCGGCATGTGCGAACGGAACAGGTTGTCCGACAGCGTGCCTGCATCGAAGTAGATATTGCGCTCGGGCGTGGTGGCATCGTCGATGGAACGCTGGAACTCGGTCCACTCCGGGAACTCTGCTGAGGTGTCGCGCACCATCGCGCTGGTCGGCACCTTCGAGGAGGACACCAGCGCAACCGTGCGGCCAGCCTGGGCCTTCTCGAGGTTGACCGGGTTGGTGCCCGACAGCAGGTCGAACACGATGTACGCGTCGGCCTCGCCGGTGCCGATCTTGTTGGCCTCGCCGGCATCAGGATCGGCGTTGTCGCCGCCAATTGTCTCCCGCTCTTGTTCGCTTCGCTCACGGGCCGCTCGGGCCCCGGCTTCGCCATTCGGCTCAGCCTCCCGGCGGCGGACCTTCAGGTTTGACACCACCGGGCCGCCCTTTTGGGCAAGTCCTGTCTGGTCGAGCCCGTTGGCCTGCTTGCCGTCGAGCAGCGCCGCTGTGGCCAGCATCTGGTTCACGGTCACCACACCGGTGCCGCCGATGCCCATCATCAAGATGTTGCCCTCGTCGAGCCGATCCGGTTCGGGCAGGTCGTCGCCGATCTCGTCGACGGCTGCGGTCGCCTTAGTGGGCACCTTGCCGCCGGGGACCACCTCGATGAACGCCGGGCAGTCGCCGTCGAGGCAGGTGAAGTCTTTGTTGCACGAGGACTGGTGAATCTGGGTCTTGCGGCCGAATTCGGTCTCGACCGGCTGCACGCTGAGGCAGCTCGACTTCTCGCCGCAGTCGCCGCAGCCTTCGCAGACAGCCTCGTTGATGAAGACCCGCGTCGCAGGCTCGGCTACCTTGCCGCGCTTGCGGTCGCGGCGGAGTTCGGCGGCGCACGCCTGGTCGTAGATGAGCACGGTGCAGCCCTCGATGTCACGCAGCACTCGCTGAGCTTCGTCGAGACGGTCACGGTGCCAGACGTCGGTGTCGGGCGCGAACTGCGCGTCTGAGGGGTACTTGGAGGGATCGTCGGCAACGACCATCACCTTGGCCACACCCTCGGCATGCAGGGAACGGGTCAGCTCCGGCACCTCCATGCCGCCGTCCACGTCTTGGCCGCCCGTCATCGCGACCGCTGCGTTGTAGAGGATCTTGTAGGTGACGTTGGTGCCTGCCGCGACGGCCTGGCGGACGGCCAGCGAGCCGGAGTGATGGAACGTGCCATCGCCGATGTTCTGGAAGCGGTGATCCATCGTCACAAACGGCGCTGCGCCTACCCACTGAACGCCCTCGCCGCCCATCTGAGTGGTGCCGCGGACGTTGCGGGTTGGCGTCATGGCCGCCATGCCGTGGCAGCCGATGCCGCCGCCGGCCTCGGAGCCCTCAGGCACCCACGTCGAGCGGTTGTGCGGGCAGCCCGAGCAGAAGCCCGGGGTGCGGCCTGCGGCCTTGGCCCCGTCCTTGGTGGTCACCGCCAGCGGGATCGTGATGCGTTCGGGCACCGCAGGGCCGATGCCGTCACCGCCGAACCGGTCCACCAGGAACGGGCGGATCTTGCGGGCGATGAGATCCGCGTCCATCTCGCCATGGCCGGGGAACCAGAAGCCGTCGGAGGCGTCGCGCTTGCCCAGGATGCGCGGAGCATCGGGGGTGCCGTAGAGGATCTCGCGGGCCAGGGTCTCGATGACCGAGCGCTTCTCCTCGACCACGACGATCACGTCGAGCCCGCGGGCGAACTCGCGCAGGCTGGTGGGCTCGAGGGGCCACACCACTGTCGGCTTGAAGATGCGGATGCCGCGGCGAGAAAGCTCTGCGGGGCTGAGGCCCATACGGTCGAGCGCCTCGCGCAGGTCGTAGTAGGTCTTGCCGGCCGCGACCAAGCCCACCTTGGCGTCGGGGCTGGTGACGGTCTGGCGGTTGAGCTTGTTCTGCGCCACGAACTTTTCGACTGCAACCATGCGGCCCTCATGGATCTCGAGTTCCATGCGCACGGCGTTGGGGCCGAACAGGGCGTCTTGCTGGGTGTGTGCCCAGGGCTTGCCTTCCCATTCGAAGGCGGGGCGCGTGGCACTCACCCGTCCGGGGCCGACCTCGACGGTCGAGTAGCCGTCGGCCACATTGGTGACGATCTTCAGCGCCGACCAGAAGCCCGAGTAACGGGACAGCTCGTAGCCCCAGCGGCCGTAGTCGATGACTTCCTGGACCGAGCCGGGATACAGGATCGGCGTCTGGAAGTGAATGAGCACCGGCTCGGACTCCGACGCCAGCGTGGACGACTTGGAAGCCGGGTCGTCGCCCGCTACGAGCAGCACGCCGCCCTTGGGATCGACGCCGCAGACGTTCGCATGCTTGATGGCGTCACCAGAGCGGTCCACGCCGGGGGCTTTGCCGTACCACATGCCCAGCACGCCGTCGTAGATGCCTTGGAAGTTGCGGTTGGCGAGCTGGCTGCCCCACACGGTGGTTGCGCCGAGGTCCTCGTTGAGCCCGGGCACAAAGCTGATGTTGTTCTGCTTCAGCTCCTCGGCATTGCCGGTCATCAGCGCATCGATGCCGCCCAGCGGCGAGCCGCGGTATCCCGACACCATCGCCGCGTTGTTGAGCCCGTCTCGGCGGTCGGCGCGCAACTGGTCGAGCAGCACCCGCAGCAGGGCCTGCACACCTGACATTGCGACATCGCCTTCGGCGCGGTCGAAGCGATCCTCGAGCTTGAAGTCTGCGAGTGCCATCGAATCCCCCTGATCCGCCGTCATGGCTTCCTGCGGAGGCTACCCGTCAGCCCAAAAGCCTGCCCGGGAGGTGAGGGCGCCGGAGGCCGGGGCCCGAGCAGCCCGTGAGCGACAGCGAACAAGAGCGGGAAGCATGAGGCGTTGCGACGGCTCGCTGATTGATCAGCGCTTTGGCAGCAAGACCGGGCGCGGGAGCGTGAAGGCCAAGCCGAGCGCGCAGGCATTCGAGGCGGCAGCCATGGAGAACGTCCAGCCGTAGCCGCCGGTCGTCCCGAGCAGCAGCTGAGCGACGTAGGGACCCACCGCAGCGAACGATCCGGCTGTCGCGAAGAAGCGTCCCACGATCGCGCCGGCGTTGGTGCGGCCGAAGTAGTCGGCGACCAGTGCCGGGAACACCGCCACGCTGCCGCCGTAGGACAGGCCGAACGCGATTGACGAGGCATAGAGCAGCACCAGCCCGTCGGACACCGCGATGCCGACGAAGGAGAACGTTTCCACCGCCAATGCCAGCATCACGGCGCGGCGACGGTCGATGCGGTCCGACAGCGGGCCGGTAACGATGCGCCCGACGAGCCCGCCGATGCCGATGGAGCTGATGACGCCTGCCGACCACAGCGGCCCCAAGCCGAGGCTTCGGGCGTACTGAACGCCATGTGCGAAGGGCACGAACACCACGACGAACGTCAGGGCGAACATGCCGAAGATGCGCCAGAAAACCGAATTGCGCCACGCTTGGGCAGCGGTCCACGCAGTTGCGGGATTCTCGCCGTCCGGTTCGCTCGTGCGTTCGGCGTCCACGACGAACGCCGTCGGCTGGGATGCGACCCGCGACCGCCTGAGCGGACGCTCGGCAGGATCGGGCGTGCGCCCGTCGGGTCGCTGGCCGATCGACTCGGGGTCGCGCACGAACACCATCGCGGTTGCCGCCATGAGCACGCCGCCCGTCACCGCCATCACCGCGATGGCGGTCCGCCATCCGTATTGGGAGACGAGCCAGGCGGCGATCGGCGGCGCAACGATCCCTCCTGCGCTCCCGCCAGAGCCGACGATGCCGGTCGCCAGCCCACGCCGGTCGGTGAACCAGCGCACCACGGTGGCGTTCGCAGGCACCCACGACGACGACATCCCGAGGGGGGCGATCACCGCAAGGCCGATGAACACCACGGCCAGGCTCCCTGCGGCTGAGAGCACCAGGTAGCCCGCTGCGAGCAGCACTGCGCCCAGGGCAATCACCCTGCGCGGGCCGAACCGGTCGGTGAGCTGCCCCGTGAAGGCGCTGGCGGCGCTGTAGGCGAGGATGTAGGAGGCATACGCCAGCTGCAGCCACGTTGCCGACCAGCCCTTGTCTGCGCTGATGGCCCCCTCGAAGGTGCCGTAACTGAACTGGATGCCGTAGACGATGAACAGCACCCAGAAGCCGGCCCACGCCACGCGCCAGCCGTGGAACGGCTGGCCGATCAGCATGCGTCGACTGGGGCGTGGACAGCCATCGGAGCTGCGCCAGCCGCGCACTGGCGCGACGCCAAGCATGCCGCTGCGTCAGACGGTGGAGCGGCAGGCGAAGTCACGGGGAAGGCTCTGGGGTGATACGAGCGCCGCAGCGGTCGGCTGCGGTCACATCGCTACATGTCGCCGGGCGTGATGTAGAACCAGATGGGGTGCTTCTCGCCGGCATCGGCCATGGACTTGCGGGCAGCCAGGATGGTGCGGCCGGCCTCCGTCGAGGTGAAGAACCACCGAGCGCCGGCCCACGCGGCGGGTGCGTGCTCGGCGAGTGCCAGTGCAGCCGTCTCGTAGTAGCCGCGGATGTCCTGGGCCACACGCGCGGGAATGCCCGGAATGCCGGCTTCCTTCCATGGGGTGCCCTCGGCAACATTGATGAACGACTGCACCGCTGCGGGAATGTCGTCCGCGCTGACGGTGCGGCCTGCGCCAGTCCGGTTGCCGAGCTTGGCCACTGCCCGGTCGTAGGCGGGCCGCAGCCCGTTGGCCTCGTCCACAGCGGGATGCAGGCTGGGATCGTGGCGGGGCGGCAGCTCGCACGACATGGTCTCGCTGCCGTCGTCGGTGATGGACTCGGCAAACTTCTCCACGACCGGTTCGGGCGAGCGCAGCAGCCCGAAGGCGTGGGCCAGGACCCGGTGCTGGAAATCCGCGTCGTTGGGCTTGCCGAGCGGGCGGCCCAGCGGGAATTCGCACCAGAGCCCACGGGGCGGGGCCGTGCCTTGGATGTGGGCGCCGATGGAGCCCAGCGCCACCGTGGCGATTCCGGCTTCCTCGAAGACGTGGGCGAGCGTACTCACGGTACGCGTGCACAACGGTCAGACAGGGGTGAACAGAGCGACGTCCACCTCCTGGTCGCGGAGGAACCTTGCGCCCGCAGGCCCGGAGTCCATCCGGACTGCCGAGAGGTCGAACTGGTTGCCCGCATAGGACAGGTGGATGTCGGAAACCTTGCCGATCGTGCCGTCGGCTGCGAGCTCATCGAGACGGTCGATCGGGAACACCGTGTTGAGGTCGAGGGCGATGCCGGTGGCGTCGAAGTTGGGGCTCCAGTGGCCGCACATGTAGTCGCGCCGGCTGCCATCGAGCATGCGGTAGCCGGTGTCCATCGGTGCGAAGTCGTCCTGGTCGGGATGGTGCAGCGAGGCGGAGGTCACGATCGCGACCGTGGCCTCGGCCAACGGTGGGGGCGTCGCGAACGCGGTCGTCTCGAAGTCGGGCATCTCGAGCCCGCCGGTCAGTGCCTTGACATCGGAATCAGCCATGGCGGCAACGCTAGGACGTGAGGCAGTCCCTCGCTCGGAAGCGGGGGCTCAGGCGGGTTGTTCCAGATTGAGGGAGCGTTGGCGGAGGCGGCGCATTCCTCGCAGCCAGCGGTCTGGGTCGGAGGCTTTGCGTTCTACGTAGGTCTGGGCCTCTGGGTGGGACAGGATGAGGAATCGCTCTTCGGCCATGGCCTCGGTGATGACTGCGGCAACGAATTCGGGTTCGACGATGCCGTCGGTACCGCCGTCGGCGAGTCGCTGCGGGGCCATGGCCGTGTTGACGCCTTGGGGGCACAGCACCGACACGCGGATGCCGTCGTCGCCGTGGAGGATTGCTTCCATCTCGGCCAGCTTGATGCAGGCAGCCTTGGTGACCGAGTAGGGCGCCGAGCCCATCGCAGCCAGCAGGCCGGCTGCGCTGGCGGTGTGGACCAGGTAGCCCTCGCCCCGGGCCAGCATCGAGGGCAGCACTGCACGAGCTGCGTACACGTGGCTCATGACGTGCAGCTCCCACTGGGACTGCCATGCGTCGTTTGACGCAACCACCCCGCCTTCGGCACCAGCGCCTGCATTGGAGAAGAACACGTCGATCGGGCCGTGTGCTTCGAGCGTTTGCTCTACGAGGCTTGTGACTGCCGCCTCGTCGGTGACGTCCAACCCGACGCCTTCGCAGCCGAGTTCGGCTGCCACGGCTCCCGCAGCATCAGCGTTGTAGTCGGCGACCACCACATGGCGGGCGCCCTGCGCCAGCCAATGGCGAGCGGTAGCAGAACCGATGCCGCCCCCGCCTCCCGTGATGATCGCTACCCGATCGCGCAACTCCATGACACTCTTCCCTCCTGCCGCCGTGAACTGCACCGCGTTCTCAGTGCAGAAAAGCCGACGACAGCGGCATATTTGCGCAGATTTGCAAGACGGCGCATTACTTGCGCAGAAAAACCGACGACAGCGGCGCGATTGCGCAGATTTGCGCTAGGCCGCCGGCTCGGCGGTGCCGATGCCGCCGACTTCTTCGCCGTCGTCGATTGCCTTGATCCGAGCCGCGTACGCGGTCTCGGCGAGGCGCTCGGCACCCAGGTGCCGGCCGGGGCTGGCACCGTCGACATGGCCCATGATCCCCCGGTACAGGCTGAACCCGCACAGGGCTGCCAGCTCTTCGGGCATGTCGCGGACGTCATCGGGCGCGAGGCTGTAGTACTGATTCTGCTGCTGGCGCATCCAGCCCCGGCAGTACTGCACGCTGATTCCCAGGCGCCAGTCGTCTTCGGAGGTGTTGGCGCCGCCACAGTGCCAAGTGCCGCCGTTCACCACCAGCACTGAGCCAGCCCCCATCTCGGCGGCGATGTACTCGGGCTTCTCGCCCGGCTGGGGCTCGTGGTCGAAGCGATGCGAGCCGGGCACCAGGCGGGTGGCGCCGTTGGAGTCGGTGAAGTCAGTGAACGCCCAGATGGTCGTGACCATGAAAGGCGGGCGGGGCCGCGGCACGTCGATCTGATCCACGAGGCCGTCGTCGGAGTGCAGGCCCTGGTGCACCTCGCCGGGGCCGATGTGCATGCACGTGGTGCCCGACAGGATCGCCCCCGGCTCCATCAGCTTCTGCGGGAACGGCAGCACATTGCGGTGGATCGGCAGCTTCCAGAACGAGCGGTCCTTGTGCAGCAGGTTGTACATGCGCTTGGTGGCGAACCCCTCGATGCGGTTTCCCTTCGGTTCGACGTTCAGCTCGTCTTCGACCCGCGCGACGGTCTCGCGGATCTCGCTGACCAATTCAGGTTCGATGGCGTTCTCGACGATGCAGTAGCCGTTCTCTTCCACTTCGTCGAGATAGCGCTGAAGCTCGGTTTCGTTCGCTGTGAGATCGGTGATGCCGCTCATGACACCAGTCTCGCAGGATGAGAGCGCTCAGGCCTCTTCGACACCGGCGAAGCGCAGGTCGCAGCCGTCGCGCACCTCGCTGGCGCGTCCCAGGAAGTGGCTGTCCTCGACGTTCCAGGTGTGCTCGTCGCCGTGGCGCACCCGCAGGTAGCCGGCGCCGTGGGTCCAGTAGATGCGACCGCCGGCCAGCGTGACGTCGTGGGCCAGGGCGATGTCGACCCGGCGCGGCACGCGTCGCCAGCCGCCGGCGGCTTCGAGATCGTGCCTTGAGATCATGAGCACGCCGCCAGAGACCCCAACGAACGGGATGTAGCGCTCGGAGAACTTCTGGCGGTTCTGGTCGCGCACGGTCGTGTCGAGCCGTTCGAGGTACACGTACTCGGCGGACTTGCCGATCAGCTCGGCGCCGGAGTACTCGTGGGCGAGCACCAGGTCACCGATGTGCTCGGCGCCGTAGTAGTCGTCGTCGTCCATCTTGGTGACCAACGACCCGCCGGCCGCCTCCGCAGCAGCTCGCAGCACCCCGCCGAGAGTCTGCGCGCCGTCGACGCGGACGATCTGCAGGGAGTGGCCGAGGTCGCCGGCCAGGGCTTGGATCTCGGCATCACTGTCGAAGCCGTCGCCGTGCAGGGCGAGCACGAGCTCGATGCAGGGGTAGGTCTGGCGGGCGACAGTCGTGATGACATCGGCCACCCGGTCCGGCCGCCGTGTCGGGGCCAAAATCGACACTTCGGGCGGCTGAGCGCTGACACCGGTCGACGCAAGGATCTGGTGGGCCCGGCTGCGCAGCGAGTGGTCACGCAGCGCGCAGCGGCGCATCTCGATGCTGAGCTGCTCGCGGCGGTGGGCGTCGGCATCGACGACCTCGCCCGACGCCATCAGGTCGTGCAGCTCCGGCCCGAGCGTCGCTGCGAGCGCCGGGTCCGGCGCGTCGATGTGCACCAGCACGCCGGCTGCGGCCAGCGCCGCCAGCGCACCTGCCCGTTCGGTGTGATGGCGATGATCGGCAGCCCGGTCGACCACGTGATGTCGGGAACGCAGCTCGCTGAGCAGCTCGCCGCCGATCTGCAGGCTGAACACCGATCCGCGTTCGGGCGACAGCACCGAGCGCAGCGCTGCGCTCTCGGGCTCGCACTCAGCGGACCAGCCGACCGGGTTGACCGCCTCAGGGTTGAAGGCCTGCACGCTGGCCCCCTCCGGCAGCTCGGCAAGCACCGCGACCACCGGCGGACGTTCGAGCGTGCTGGTGCGCAGAGCCGCCTGCGCCACGCGGGCGGAGTCAGCCAGCAGCACGTCGACGTGGTGGTCGCCGCCGTCGCCGACGTGAGGCGCGACTCGGGTGGAGGCGGCGAGCACTGACGATGCGGTACGACCGGCTGCGGAGAAGTTGGCGCCGAGCGGGTAGCGCGCCAGGCGTTGGACGTAGCGCTGACTGCGGGCCTGCAGTCCCAGCCAGATCCTGATCGTCTTGCGCGCGCGACGGGGCCATTGCCTGCGCACGCGGCGCAGCGTGAACCGCAGCCGGCGAACTCGCCAGCGGATGCCGCGTCCAATCCAGCGAAGGTTCGCCAGCCGCCAGCCGATGGCGCGAAGCACGGTGCCGACGAAGGGGGCGAAATCCTTCGGGTGGCGAATTCGACGCAGTCCGGCGCCCAGCGTCGCCAGGTGACGGCGCGTACGGGCCCACAGCCGCAGGAATCGCCTGGCGGGACCGTGCAGCTTGCCGGCGAGCCAGCTCTGGGGCTTGGCCTCCTGGGTGACGAGGAGGCTGTCGACGTCCAGTTCGATGACTGTGCCCAATTCGGCCACTGTGCGGCCTGAGCGGCGGGCACGGTGGATGGCCCAGCCGCGGGCGATGCCGACCCGGTGACCTGAGGCCAGGTCCGACTCGCCGGCGGCCGCGGTGCCGAGCTGGTTGTGGAGACGGCCGAGCATCCGGGGGCGGACCTGGGCGCCAGCAGGCACCCGCACGTGAAAGGCCGTTGCGGGGTGTGCGCGGGCTGCACCGCCGGCATCGCCCACGCTGACACGCGGGTCGGGGTCGAGCAGGCGGCGGAGCCGTTCGAACGCCTCGCCGGGCCGTTCGTCGACCCACACGACCAGGTCGTGAATGTCGCTTGCCAGCACCTGTTCGACGGTGTCCAGCACGTCGGTTTCGTCGTTGTGCCCGGGCTCGACCGTCACCACGAACTGCGGGATTGTGTAGGAGCGGCCCGGGGGTGAGGTGCGCAGCCGACGGTCTGGGATGAGGTGCGAGAGCTTGTCGCGCTGCTGGGTGAGACTGATCGTTTCATCCTCGCTGAGCACCGCTCCAGCGCCTTGGTGCCAGCACAGCGCAGCGCGTTCGGGCACCAGCACCGCCCCCAACGCGTAAGCACGCCAGCCGAACTCGATGTCCTCCGAGCCCCATTGCGTGAACGACTCGTCGAAGCTCCCTGCGGACTCAAAGAGCTTCTTCGACACCGCGAAGTTGCCGCCGGTAACCACCCGGAACACGTCGTCGGCATCCGAGGCGAGGTCGTCGGTCACCTCCATCCGGCGCTCGATCCACTCGGGGTGCTGAATCGGCCGACCGGAGAAGAGATCGGCGAGCGTGCCGGGCCGGTCGCGCACGTCGGGCGCCCCGATGCCGTCCACTTCGACGTGGCGGCGGAATCCCAGCGTGAGCAAGTCGCTGGCGGCGTGGTGCCAGCGGGCGTGGGCGGCGAGCCAGTCGGCCTCGGGGACCATGTCGCAGTCGAGGAAGACCAGCACATCGCCCTGCGCGGCACGGGCGCCGTTGTTGCGAGCCCGTGCCAGGCCGAAGCCGAGATCTTCCTGGTGGACCACTCGCAGGCTCAACCGGCTCGGACTCGCTGCGTCGGGGGCTCGAAGCTCAAGCGCAGCCAAGTCGAGGGGCGGATCGGACCCGTCGTCCACCACGATGACCTCGAAGAGGTCCAGGGGGTAGGTCTGGCGCTCGAGTCCGGCCAGCGTCAGCGCGAGCGCCTTCGGCGCCGCGTAGTAAGGGACGACCACCGTCACCGGCAGCAGCGGCTCGAACACGTCCAGCGGGGCCACCCCCAGCGAGCGCCAGTCGTTGCCCCGCACGTCGGCGGGCGGCGGCGCGGGACGGTGTGGAGGCAGTGTGAACAAGGGCGGTCCGTTGCGGTCAGACATCCGTCGCCGGACATCACTCAGCGGCGTGAGTATGCCCCCGCTGACTGCCCCGCCCTGCAACGGGGGCCGTCCGCGGACGCGCGGATTGGTGAACCTTCTCGTCGTTACGAGAATTGTTTCCCACTCTTGTTCGCTTCGCTCACAGGCCGCTCGGGCCACGGCTTCGCCTTACGGCTCAGCCTCGGGCGCCTTCGTAGGATGACCGGCATGGACGCCGACGGCTCCGGTGCCGGCGATGCAACGGTGAGACCGCTCATCGACTTGACATCACGGCCATCGACGCTGACCTATCTGCGCGAAGCGTGGCGGCGGCGTGAGTTCGCCATCGTGGTGCCCGCACAGGATCTGCGGGCCCAGAACATGGACACCACGCTGGGTCAGCTCTGGCACCTGGTGAATCCGGCGCTGCTGGTCGGCGTGTACTTCCTGGTGTTCGGCGTGATCATCGACACGAAACGCGGGGTCGACAACTTCCTAGGCTTCCTCATCGTCGGCGTCGTGCTGTTCCATTTGACCCAACGCGTCACGCTGGAAGCGTCCGGCTCGATCACCCAGAACCTGGGCCTCATCCGTTCGATCCAATTCCCGCGCATCCTGCTGCCCGCAGCGTCGGTGAACGGCCAGACTGCGGCGTTCGTGCCTGCGCTGGTGCTGGCGCTGCTGGCGGTGCTGGCGACCGGCGAGCTGCCGACGCTGCGATGGTTCGTCCTGCCGGCCGTGCTGGTGGCGCAGTTCGCCTTCAACTTCGGGGTCGCGCTGTTGGTAGCCCGCATTGGGACGACGATGCCGGATCTTCGCCAGATCCTGCCGCACCTGTTCCGGCTGCTGTTCTACGGCTCGGGCGTGATCTTCAGCGTCGACGCGTTCGTGCAGAGCACAGCGTGGCGGCGGGCCTTCGCGCTCAACCCGATCTACGACGTGATCACTTGCGCCCGCTGGTGCCTGCTGGGCGAGCCGGTGGATCTGTGGGTTGTGGCTGGACTGGCGGTGTGGTGCATCGTGATGCCGGCTGTGGGGTTCGTCGTGTTCCACCGGTCCGAGCAGAGGCTGGGCGCGTGAGCGACCCGACTGTCACGGTCGAGGTGCGCGAGGCTCACGTCAGCTACCGGGTGTTCGAAGAGCCTGCCATGGGCCTCAAGCAGGGCTTCGCCCGGGGACGGATGCGCCGCCAGTACCGCATGATCCCGGCAGTTCAGGGCGTGACACTCAATCTGCACGAGCACGAGACCCTGGGCCTGATCGGGCCGAACGGTGCGGGCAAGTCGACGCTGCTCGCTGCGATGACCGGTCTGCTGCCCCTGCGCTCGGGCAGCATCCGAGGACGGTCGCGGCCGTCGCTGCTCGGCGTGTCGTCGGTGCTGCGGCCGGCATTGTCAGGCCGGCGCAACATTCTGATCGGCGGGCTGGCGCTGGGTTTCACCCGCGCCGAGGTCGAGCGCCGGATGGACGAGATCATCGACTTCGCCGGGTTGCGTGCCGCCATCGACCGCCCGATGCGGACGTATTCCGCGGGAATGCGCGCCCGGCTGCGCTTCGCCATCGCCACGGCCCGGATACCCGAGATCCTGCTGATCGACGAGGCGCTGACCGTGGGTGACGAGGAGTTTCGGCGGCTGGCGGCCGAGCGCATCGACGACGTGCGCTCAGCGGCTGGCTCGGTCGTGCTGGTCACCCACAACATGAACGAGATCCGGCGATTCTGCGATCGGGTGGTCTGGCTGGACGAGGGCCGCATCCGGGCGGTCGGCGAGCCCGCCGAGATCGTCGATGACTACCTCTCGGCCCCCAGCTCCAACTCCCGCTGAAGACTCGGGCGGCTCGCAGCCTGGGGTGCGAGACTGACCCCGTGGCTGCGGGGGCGGGGGTGAACGGCTCGGGCCGGCGCATCATCCTGAACGCGTTCACGATGAACTGCGTCGGTCACATCCAGCAGGGCCTGTGGAGGCGCGACGACACCCGCCAGCGCGAATACACCTCGCTCGAGCCGTGGCTGGAACTTGCCCGCATCTGCGAGGCGGGCTGCTTCGACGCCATCTTCCTGGCGGACGTGATCGGGCTCTACGACACGTACCGAGGCAGCCCCGACACGTCGCTGCGCGAGGCCATGCAGGTGCCCGTGAACGACCCGATGCTGCTGATCCCAGCCATGGCAACGGTCACCGAGCACCTCGGGTTCGCCTTCACCAGCAACGTGCTGCAGGCGCACCCGTTCACGTTCTCCCGCCAGATCTCCACGCTCGACCACCTCACCGGCGGGCGCGTGGCCTGGAACGTTGTGACCTCGTACCTGCAGAACGGTGCGCAGAGCCTCGGCTACCCCCGGCTGCCCAAGCACGACACACGCTACGAACGAGCCGAGGACTACCTGGACGTGTGCTACAAGCTCTGGGAGGGCAGCTGGTCTGACGATGCCGTGGTGGCCGACACCGAACGCGGCGTCTACACCGACCCCGACCGAGTCTGGCCGATCGACCACGAGGGCCCGTACTACTCGGTGGCCGGACCTCACTTGTCGGAGCCGTCGCCGCAGCGCACGCCGGTGATCTACCAGGCCGGCTCGTCGGACCGGGGGCGGGACTTCGCAGCGAAGCACGCCGAGTGCGTCTTCGTCGTGGGGGGCTCACGAGGCCTCGGGCGCATTGCGGAGGACATCCGGCGCAGGGTGAGCGCTGCGGGGCGTCATCCCGACGATGTGAAGATCATCGCGGGCCTGTCCCCCATCGTCGGCGGGACGGAGGCCGAGGCGAAGGCCAAGCACGCCGACTACCTCGAGACGCTCTCGGTGGAAGCGGGTCTGGCGCACCTGAGCGGCAATCTCAATGTCGATCTCAGCCACATCGACCCCGACCAGCCGCTCGAATCGCTGCGCACCGAAGGAGTGCGCGGGACGGTCAAGTCCCTGCTGGATTCAGCTCGGCCGGGCACCCGAACCTTCGGCGACCTCATCAAGCTGAACATGGCTGGGCAGTTCCTGGTGGGCTCACCCGAGCAGATCGCCGATGGCATGGCGCGCCGGCTGGACCAAGGCGTCGACGGTTTCAACTTGGTGTATGCCACCACCCCAGGCACGTTCGTGGACTTCATCGAAGGGGTCGTCCCAGTGCTGCGCGAGCGAGGTCTCGTGCAGCGGGAATACCTGCCGGGAACGCTGCGCGAAAAGCTCTTCGGCCGCAGTCGCCTGCCCGACACCCACTACGGCGCCGGTTTCCGCCAATAGCCGACGCGGCAAGTTCGCACTTGCGCGCTCCTGGCGCCGGATCGCTCGCTCAGCGGAGAGTTGCGGACGGGTTTGGTGGAGGAATGCTGCGCTGGCCGGAATGCGGCCTGTTCAGCCAGCCAACGTGGCCCGTGACGGTCCCCGCAGGGTCACGCCGCCGTCGACGACCAGCGTGTGGCCCGTGATGTAGCGGGCTTCGTCGGTGCACAGGAATCTGACCGCCGCGCCGATGTCCCAGCCGTTGCCTTCGATTCTCAGCACGCTGGCCCGTCGACGGGCCTCGGCGAGTTCGGAGGGCATGTCGTCGCCGCCGACGAGCGGCGTCCGCACCGGTGACGATCGCCACCCGCCCGCTCAGATCCGCGCTCGCCCGTGCCCCAGTCATCAGCCAGCCCTCGAACGGGGCGCGCGCTCAGCGGCCACCGTTGCGGCGCAACGTGCTGCGGTCTTCCAGCGGCGTCCATGCATCGGCGTAGCCGTCCTGCAGCTCATCGAGTCCAGCTGCCCAGGCCGTGGGGATCCACGCGTAGCGGGATTCGAGCATGAAGACGAGCATGTCGGCCATCCGCCGGGGCTCCGGATCAGCTGTGGTGCCGGCGTCGTAGGCGTCGATGTCGGGGCCGTGAGGCAGGAAGGCGTTGTGGATGCTCACGCCGCCGGGCATGAATCCCTCGAGCTTGGCGTCGTAGGTGCCCTCGATGAGCCCCATCAGCTCGCTCATCACGTTGGAGTGGTACCAGGGCGGGCGAAAGGTGTGCTCCTGCACGGCCCAACGCTCGCGGAACAGCACAAAGTCGACGTTGGCAGTGCCCGGAATGTCCGAGGGAGATGTCAGCAGCGTCCAGATCGACGGCGCCGGATGGTCGAACAGCAGCGGTCCGAGCGGACAGTAGTTGCGCAGGTCGTACTTGTACGGGGCGAAATTGCCGTGCCAGGCCACGACGTCGAGCGGCGAATGGGGCAGGTGAGTCTCGAGCAGGCGGCCGTCGTGCTTGAAGACCAGCCGTGTAGGCCGATCCTCGGCCTCGTAGCCGGCTACGGGATACAGAAAATCCCGCGGCATCGCCAACGCGTCGACGCCGATGAGGCCCGGGTCAGGCAGACGGAAGGGCGCCCCGTAGTTCTCGCACACGTAGCCCCGAGCGGTCTCCTCCATGAGCTCGACCCGGAACTTGACGGCACGGGGGATGGTTGCCATTTCAGCCGGCCCGACGGTGAGCGTGCCCAACTCGGTGACGAGCCGCAGCGTCCCCAGCTGGGGCAGGATCAGCATTTCGCCGTCGGCGTTTGCGAACACTTCGTCTTCCATCGAACGGTTGGCGAAGTACAGGTGCGTGGCTGCGCCGCATTGGGTATGGGCGTCGCCATTTGCCGCCAGCGTGCAGAGACCTTCCAGCCAGGTTCGGGGCTCATCTCCGATCCCGACGGGGCTCCAGCGCAACTGCGCCACCGGCGGTGTGCCCTCGCGGCACGGCGAGGTGCGGATGTTGCCCGGATCGATGTCACCAAGCGCAGTGACGTGGCGCACCGACGGGCGGATGCGGTACATCCACGTCCGCAGCGCATCGGCCCGGGCAACTGTGAAGGCGCTGCCGGTCAACTGCTCGGTGTACAGGTCATGGGTGACGCGCTGGGGGCTGTTCTGGCCGATCGGCAGCGTGCCGGGTTCAGCCTCGGTGGCGTGCTCGTTGCCGAACCCGCTCTGGTACTCGATGCCAAAGTCGTCCCCCATGGCGGCCAGCCTAGATCGGGCCTCTGACAGCTTCCTTCACGGAGGCCGTGGGCCGTCTCAAGGGCCGACCGGACGCCGGCGGCGCATGGTCATCGCCAGTACTGAGGCGCCAGCGGCGCACACGGCGAACGCCATCCAGACCACGTCGAAGCTGCCCGTCCACTCGATGACGAAGCCAGCCGCCAGGCCGCCGACACTCAGTCCCGACATGAAGCCCAACATCACGATGCCTGACGCCCGCCCGGTCAGCGCAACGGGGACGCCGGTGATGATGGCCAGCATCGCGACGGCGTTCCACGACATCATCGTGAAGCCCGCCAGCAGCGACATCGCCCACATGAGCGAGCCATGGACTGAGGTGGCAGCCAGGAGCATCACCATCGCGACAACGGTGAACGCCGACTGGACGGCGAGCGCGCTCGCCGGGCGGACCCGCGACTCCGTGAGACGGGCCCACCAGATGCGCGACGCTGCCGCGACGATGCCTGCGAGCGCGCTGGCCATCCCAGCCCAAAAGTTGGTCCAGCCCAGCGACTGCTCGGCGAAGAGGACCTGGAATCGGCCGACGCCACCGACCACGCCGCCCATCAGCAGCGAAAACCAAGCGATCTTGGTGATGAATACCCGCTCAGCGAACTCCATCCGCTCAGGTCGGCGATGATTGGGCTTGTCGGCGAACGCCGCGCCCGGCGACGCGTCGTACTCGGGCTCGCCACCGGCGCCCGGGCGGGCATCGGGCCGCATCCACAGCCCGATGCCGAGGGCGCACACCAGCGCCACAGTGCCGTAGATGCCCATGGCGGTCCGCCAGCCGAACCAGACGGCCAGCGTCGGCAGCGTGGAGCCCGACAGGAAGATGCCGAACATGACGCCCGACTGCTTGAGGCCCGTGATGGTGCCGCGATGTCCTGCGGGGACACGCTCGGCGATGAGCTTGTTGGTCGCCGGGTTGCACCAGCCCTGGCCGAGACCGGCGAACGCTGCCGAAGCCATGAGCACCCACAGGTTGGTGGCAAACGCCATGCCGAACATGCCCACACCTGCGGTGCTGATCGTCAGCACGGTAGAGAGCTTCGGCCCGACGCGATCGGTCAGCCGGCCCGAGAGGGGGGCGAACACGGCCGCGACGACCGTGTTGGCTGTTAGGGCCACGCTGAACGCGCCGGTCGTGATGTGAAGCTCGGCAATGAGATCAACTGCCATCACCGCCGGCAGCATCATGGGGATCGGGCCGAGCACCATCGTCGCGACCAGCACGAAGTTCAGACCGAGGCGCTGCATCGGGCTGTCGCCGGTCGATCCGGGCGCTGCAGGCGCGTCTGACGTTGCCCTTGCAGCGTCGCCCGTTGTCATCGACTGGCACCCTATGTCTGCTGCCCGACAACCGTGCGGCCGCTGTGACTCGGCACAGTTGTGTCGCCAGGCACACCTCGGTCAGCGACGAGGCATCAGCCGCACATTCCCACGAAGGCAGCGGCCGTCCAGAGTGCATAGCGTTCCAGCGTGAATTCTCCCCAGGTGTTGATTCCCGCCGACGACTACGAGCGGCTCGCCGACCGGCTGTCGGCGCTTGACCACGACATCGAGCCGCTGCTGTGGAGCCGCGACGGAGTGAGCCTCCCTGACGGTTCGGCGATTGCAGACGCAGACGGAACGCCGATCGGCGAGGCTGGCTACGCACCCAGCGCCGCCTGCATCTCGATCGGGCTGCTGTTCGGCGGCGACCTAGCGCCCTTCGTCGAAGCCGCCCTCGCTCCGGGGACGCTGCGCTGGACGCAGGCATGTCTCGCCGGCACTGATGCGCCGCCATTTCAGCAACTGCTGGCCGAAGGCGTGCAGCTGAGTCGCAGCGACGCTCCCAACGACGCCACCGCTGAGCACACGATGTCGCTGGTGCTCAGTACGTTCGGTGACTGGGCTGGGCGCATCGATCGGCGGCGGGCTGGCACGTGGCTGCAGGTGCCATGGCGGGAGGTGCGCGGCAGCCGCTGGCTCATCGTCGGATTCGGATCGATCGGCCGCAAGCTTGCCGCGCTCGCCCGACCCTTTGGCGCACTTGTTGTCGGCGCCCGCCGCAGCGTCGCTGATGACGCCGATCTCGCAGCCGCCGACGCGATGGTCACGATGGAGGCCGTGGCCGACGAGCTGCCGCTGGCCGATGTCGTCGTCCTGACCTGCCCGCTCACCGATGAGACGCGGGGGCTCGTCGACGCCGATTTCCTGGCGGCCATGCGCGGCGACGCTGTCCTGGTCAACGTTTCTCGGGGCCCCGTCATCGACGCTGAAGCGCTGCTGGCGTGGCTGGACGCGGACAACGAGGCCACCGCAGCGCTCGACGTCTTCGACACCGAGCCGCTGCCCGCTGAGAGCCCACTGTGGAATCACCCCAAGGTGGTGATGACCACCCACATCGGCGGTGCCGGCAGCGGCATGGCGGCCCGCAACGACGACCTGTTCGTCAGCCAGCTCGAGACGTTCCTCGCTGGCGATACGCCGCGCCTGCTCGTGGCGGGCTGAACCATGAGAGCTGGATTGTGAGAGCTGCATCATGAAGACAGAGACGCTGCTGCCGTTGGGCAAGCTCGACCCGGGGCTGCGCGCACCTGACGTGCCGCTCGATGTGACGACTATCGGCGAGGCCGCAGCACAGGTCGAGTCACTCGGCTACGACGCCCTCGTCGTCGAAGAGACGAAAGACGACCCGTACCAACTGCTCGCCATGGCGGCAGTGGCGACCTCGACGCTGGGACTCGGCACGTCGGTGGCGATGGCGTTCCCCCGGTCCCCGACAGTCACCGCGCTGTCGGCTTGGACATTGCAGAAAGCCTCCGCAGGACGGGCGATCTTGGGGCTGGGCTCCCAGGTGCGCGGCCACATCCGCCGCCGCTACGGCATGGACTGGTCGGCACCGGGCCCGTGGATGCGCGACTACGTCGGCGCGGTGCGTGCGGTGTGGCGCTGCTGGCAGGACCGCACTCCGCTGGAGTTCGAGAGCGAGCACTACAACCTCAACTTGATGGTGCCGCTGTTCGATCCCGGCCCGATCGACCATCCCGATATTCCCGTCCACCTCGCAGCGATCAACCCGAACATGTGCGGCGTCGCTGGTGAAGTCGCCGACGGCGTCCGGCTGCACCCGGTGTGCTCGCCCCGCTACATCACCGAGGTCATGGCGCCTGCAGTGGCCCGAGGCGCCGAACGCGCTGGGCGTGACGCCGACGAAGTGGACTGGTGCATGAAGCCGCTGGTTGCTACGGCGCCCGACGAGGCAACGCTGGCCGTGGTGGCCCGCACGGTGCGCGAGCGCGTGGGCTTTTACCTCTCGACACCCGCCTACCGGGCAGCCTTCGATGTGCACGACTGGACCGAGGAGGCGAACCAGGCCGCGGTGCTGTCGAAGGCACAGCGATGGGACGAGATCTCGGCGATCGTGTCCGACGAGATGCTCCACACCATCGCCACCGTCGGCACCTACGACGAGATCGGCCGGCTGCTCGCCGAGCGGTACGGCCCTCACATCGACCGCATCGAGTTCTCGATCCCCGTCAGCGCACCCAGCGACGGCGAGCAGCTCTCGGCAATCCTGGTCGAATTGGGCTCCGCAACCCGTCCGTGAGCATTCGGTCTTCGGACGGCAAATCTCCGGGGGTCTAGGGTCTCGCCGTCGGCCCTCGCCAGACGCAGGGCCACGTCAATAGGTGCAACAGCACAGCGATGGGGAGACAGCAGATGGGTGTCCTGGACGGACGGGTTGCGATCATCACCGGCGGCGCACGAGGGCAGGGCGCCATCGAGGGCCAGCTCTTTGCAGACGAGGGCGCGACGGTGGTGCTCACCGACGTGCTCGACGACGAGGGCGGACGGACTGCCGCGGAGGTGGGGTGTGAGTACCTGCACCATGATGTGGCTTCGGAGGCCGATTGGGATGCGGTCGTCACCGATGTCGTGAATCGCCACGATCGCATCGACGTCCTGGTGAACAATGCCGGCATCTTCCAGGGTGCGGGTCTCATGAACACATCGGCTGCCGACTTCGACCGCATGCTCGCAATCAACGCCCGAGGCGTCTTCTTGGGCATGCAGAAGGTCGGTGCCGCCATGGCCGGCGCCGAGACGGGCTCGATCGTCAACATCAGCTCGGTCGCCGGCCTCATGGGAACGATGGGATCGTTCGCGTACAGCGCCAGCAAGTGGGCTGTACGAGGCATGACCAAGTCGGCTGCGAAAGAACTGGGCCGCCGCAACGTGCGGGTCAACTCGGTGCATCCCGGCTACATCGACACTGAGATGCTGGCCCAGACCAGCGTGTTCACCGAGGACGACGACCGCACCCGCCGAGTGCTGCGTCAGGTGCCGCTGGGCCGCATCGCCGAGCCCGCCGAAGTCGGCCGCGTGGTGCTGTTCCTGGCCTCGGACGCCAGCAGCTACTGCACCGGCCAGGAATTCACCGTCGATGGGGGCATGTTCGGCTGAGCTTGCTCGGCCGAACCATCGGACACATCGGCTGAGCTTGCTCGGCCGAACCATCGGACACATCGGCTGAGCTTGCTCGGCCGAACCATCGGACACATCGGCTGAGCTTGCTCGGCCGAACCATCGGACACATCGGCTGAGCTTGCTCGGCCGAACCATCGGACACATCGGCTGAGCTTGCTCGGCCGAACCATCGGACACATCGGCTGAGCTTGCTCGGCCGAACCATCGGACACATCGGCTGAGCTTGCTCGGCCGAACCATCAGACACATCGGCTGAGTGGTCCCGGGGCTGAACTACTGTGACCCGCGGGTGTATCCCACGCGGCGAGGTCTGAGATGAACTACGACAGCGGAAATTTCCGTGCGGATCTCCGAGCCGGAATCGTCTCGGCGATTGTGGTGCTGCCCTTGGCACTTGCCTTCGGCGTGGTGTCGGGTCTGGGGCCCATCGCAGGTCTGTGGGGAGCGGTCGCCGTCGGCTTCATTGCCGCCGTCGCGGGCGGCACACGGGTGCAGATCTCCGCCGCGACGGCACCGGTGGCTCTGGCGGTGTCTTTCGTCCTCGTCAGGTATGCAGATTCACCGGTCGAGGCGCTGACCATCATCTTCATTGCGGGGATCATCCAGGTCCTGCTCGGGCTGCTGCGCATCGGCAACCTGTTCCAGTACACGCCCCACTCGGTGACGTCAGGCTTCGTCAGCGGTGTCGGGGTGATGGTGGTGCTGCTGCAAGTGCTGCCGTTCTTCGGCGCCGACCCGGTGCTGGGCAATCCGATCGACTCCATCCGTCATTGGGATGACGCGGCCCGCGACATGGACTTCCACGCACTCGGTGTGGCAGTCGCCACCTTCGTGATCTGCGCCGGGTGGCCGAAGCAGTGGCGCAAGTACGTGCCCTCAGCAGCTGGCGCCCTGGTGTGCGGAGCCATCCTCGGCGCGTGGATCTTTGACGGAGCGCCGCGAATCTCAGAGGTAGTGGAAGCGCCGTCGTTCTGGGCCATGGAGATGCCGGGCGGCGGTTTCTGGACAGCCGTCGCGGCCGCCATGACCATTGCCCTCATCGGCTCGCTGAGCAGCCTGCTGAGCGCCTCGGCAGCCGATTCGATGACCGGTCACCAACACGACCCGAACCGTGAACTGCTGGGCGTGGGCATCGGCAATGCGGTAGCCGCAATGTTCGGCGGCCTGCCGGGTGCGGGGTCGCCAGGTGCCACTCAGTCGAATATCCGGGCCGGAGCACAGACCCGTGTCGCAGGCGCCGTCTCCGCCGTGGTCGCACTCGTGCTGATTGTCGTGCTCTCCGGCCTCATCGACAACGTCCCCTACGGCGTGCTGGCGGGCATCTTGGGTTGGCTTGGGCTCAGCCTCATCGACTGGCGACTGATCACCCACCTGTACCGGGTGCAGCCAGAGCACATGCTGGTCATGCTGCTGACGCTGGGCCTGACCGTGTTTGTCGACCTGCTCGTGGCCATCGCTGCGGGGATCGTCGTGGCAGCACTGGCCGCCAGCCATCGCTTCGAGCGGCTGGAACTCGACAGCGTTCTGTCAGTGCCGATGCTCGACGCTGTGTTCTTTGCCGACAGCGACCGGGTCGACATCACCCAGTTCGATGCGTTTACCGCACGGGTCGGCATGGTGAAGATGCGTGGCAGCTTCACCGTTGCATCGTCGAACCGGCTGCGGATCGCCATCAGCAAGGACATCCAGGAGCACGAGGTCGTGATCCTCGATTTCTCCGAGACCAGCTACATCGACGACAGCGCTGCACTGGTAGTCGAGCAGCTCATCGACGCCGCCATGGAACACGACACCGAGTGCATCGTGATCGGGCTCGACAGCCTGCCCTCGGGAAGCCTGCAGTCGCTGGACGTGCTCCACCGGGTGCCCGGCGACCACTTCGTCGCAAGCTTTGACGACGCCCGCTTGATCGCTGCACGACTGCTCGAGATCAACATGGAGACCAGCTCGGACACCTGAGTCCCCGCGCCTCACCGGCGACCGAGGCGCTCAACGCCTCAGTCGAGGGCCTAGTACAGCTCGGGAACGAAGGTCTGGTCCGACATCGGCGGCCGCACGTAGCCGCCCGATGGGTTGCGCTCGGGCAGCTCAACGTGCTCCCACGGAACGGCTTCGTAGGGAATCTGCGACAGCAGGTGGGCGATGCAGTTGAGCCGGGCTGCCCGTTTGTCGTCAGCATCGACGACGAACCACGGCGCCTGCTTGATGTCGGTATGCGCGAACAGCGTGTCCTTGGCCCGAGAGAAATCCACCCAGCGCGTTCGGGCTTCGAGATCCATCGGGGACAGCTTCCAGCGCCTTGCGGGATCGGCGATACGGCTCTGAAAGCGGCGCTCCTGCTCCTCGTCGCTGACCGAGAACCAGTACTTGATCAGGACGATGCCCGAGCGCACGATCATCCGCTCGAACTCGGGGCACGAGCGCAGGAACTCCTCGTATTCATCGTCGGTGCAGAAGCCCATGACCGGCTCGACGAGCCCGCGGTTGTACCAACTGCGGTCGAAGAGCACCATCTCGCCAGCCGCGGGCAGCTCCTCCACGTAGCGCTGGAACCACCATTGGGTCTTCTCACGGTCGCTGGGCGTCCCGAGGGCGACCACACGCACCACACGTGGGTTCAGCCGCTCGGTGATGCGCTTGATCGTGCTGCCCTTGCCAGCCGCGTCCCGTCCCTCGAAGATGACGACGACCTTGAGCCCCTTGTGGCGGATCCAACGCTGGAGGCGGGCCAACTCCTGCTGCAGCAGCTTGAGCTCCTGCTCGTACGTGCGACGAGACAGGCGACTCTTGCGCTTCGGTGGCCGTACAGGCGCCTCATCTTCCGGCTCGTGAGCGGAAGTGACATCAGGCCCAGTGCCGGTCTCGCTTTGCGACGCAGCGCCTCCCGGTGCGGCCGTCGTCCCCATAGGTTCGGACAGTATCCGAGCGGCTCGCAGGACGAGGACCCGGGCGCTCAGAAGGGCTTGGCCGGCGCGTGCGCCTCAGTCGCTGCCGAACGCCACTGCGCCTCTGCGGTCGAGCACCGTGGCATACAGCATCCCGAAGATCACGACGACCGCACCCGCCACGGTGATGAACTCGGGATATTCGCTCAGGAATACGGCTGCCCAGAAGATGCCGGCCACGGTCTCCACCGGCGCGAACAGAGCCACTTCGCTTGCGGGTGCGTACCTGGGTGCGTAGCTGTAGGACAAGCGGCCAAGCGGGTTGCAGACCAGGCCCATGACCAGCATCGCTGCAAGCGCCTGTGCGTCCAGCGAGGTCGGATTGGCGACGAAGGCCGTGGGGATCACCAGCAGAACAGAGGCCAGGATCAAACCGACGACGCGACTCATGCCCTGATAGCGGCGCCAGATGACTGTGCTGGCGGCGAAGCAGATCACGGCGATGAGGGCCAGGAAATCACCCAGCAGGTTCGGCGAGCCCACCGATGTCGAGACCACCAGGCCGATGCCGACCACTGTGAGCACAATGCCCACCGCGACACGGGGAGACGTCCGCTCGCGCAAGCCGATCCATGCGAAGCCAGCGGCCAGCACCGGCGCGGATGCCACGATCGCGACCACGTTGGGGATCTCGGTGTGCGTGATCGCCGAGATAAAGGAGAGCTGGCTGACCGCGCCGAGCACGCCGATCGCCAGCAGCGGCTTCTTGTCGGCGCGAAGAGATGCCAGCGACTCTGCCGATCGGCGGATCGCCATCGCGCCGTACAGCACCAGCGACAGCACACCGACAATGAAGGCGATGTCGAGCGCGTCAGCCCCCGAGGTGCGCACCCACAGCGAATCGGTGGAGACCAGCAGCATGCCGAGGGCCGCGAGGCCCCAGCCAAGGCGTCGGCTGCCGTGTCGAGCCATCACGAGCGTCGGATTCCAGAGCATGTGGTGCCAATGCAGGGTTTCACGTCATTCCACCGCAACTGCGGCCCAAAACTTGGTCACCCCGCCGGAGTGCCCAGATTGTGTGCCCCCAGCGCGCCCGTCGATGAGCAGGCGTGCGATGGTGGCCATCAGCTCATCCCACGGCGTGGCCTCTCGCACCGCCGCCGCGTTGAGCGACAGCATCACCCAGAGCCCGTGCCTGGGCCGTGCCAGCTAACGCGCGGCAGCTGCTTTTCCTTGTCGACGAACGGCAGGGTGTCGACCGTCGCCGTGTGCTGCGTGCCGTCGTAGTCGTGCAGAGATACCGACTTGGCGAACCAGTCGTCACCGCCGAGCGGTTCGTCGAAGCGCACGTAGCCGACGCCCACCTCCAGCGTGGGCGACCAGGTCCCGATGGTCACGTGCCCGACGTGCCGACCCCCAAAGCTGACGCCCATCTGGGGCTCCGGCATCGCGGTGGGGCACGCGAGGCCGAACAGCAGCTGGCTGCGGTCGGCCCGCTCCAGCGCCGCCTTGCCGACGAAGTCCTCTTTGTCGAGCCGGACGAATTGGCCGAGACCGGCGCCGTATGGCGTCAGGTCTCGTTCGATGTCGCTGCCGTTGTCGAGGATTCCGGCTTCTATACGTCGGATCCCCATCGACGACCCAGAGCTGAACTCCATGCCGAGCGGCTCGCCGCAGGCGAACAAGCCGTCCCACAGGGCGTTGCAGTCGGTGGGCTCGGGCCCGCTGTTGGTGTAGATCTCGATGCCGACTTCGCCCGTCCAGCCGGTTCGGGACACCCACAGCGTCTGGCCGCAGACCTCGAAGAAGCCGGCGCGGAAGTATCGGAAATCGATCGGCAACCCGCCGCCGATGGCTGCGTCTGCCACATCGAGCGACTTGGGGCCCTGAATCTGCAGCACCCGTGAATTGGGGTCGAAGACCTTGACCTCGAGCCCGATAGCGAGGGCGCCCAGCCAGCTCAAGAACTCGCCGTTGGCGATGACGTACCAAAAGCGGTCGGAGGCGAGGCGCATCAGCACTCCGTCCATCAGGATCGAACCGTCGTCGTCGCATGCGAGCCCGTAGCGGCAGCGGCCGATGCCGAGATCGGCGACCCGGCACACGAGAACGCGCTCAAGCAGCTCGACCGCATCGGGACCCTCGATCGCCAAAGGCTTCTCGGGGACGTCGTACAGCATGACGCCGCGGCGCAGCTTCCAGTAAGCCGGGATGGGGTCCTCGTCGGGGCTCGACTTCATGGGGTACAGCCGGTTGCAGTACACCGCGTGGACGGTCTGATCGGTGGTGTAGCGGTGCGCGAACGGCGACCGGCTGATCCGGTAGGGCGCCAACGAGATCGTGTCGAACGACTCGACGTAGTAGTGCCGGCTGGTCCTCACATCAGGTCCTCCGCACGAGCCCCGAAACTGCGAGGAGACCGGTAGACGCCATGACTGACGGTGCCGTCGACGACGTGGAGTTCCCAGATGGACGCCTTCTTGCAGCGTGCCGGGTTCACGTCGATGCCGCCGTAGGCGAGTCGCCAGAGCACCTCGGGAATCACGTCGCCGTGGCTGCACAGC
Source organism: Candidatus Poriferisodalis sp. (assembly GCF_965208895.1). Classification (GTDB taxonomy): domain Bacteria; phylum Actinomycetota; class Acidimicrobiia; order Acidimicrobiales; family Poriferisodalaceae; genus Poriferisodalis. The sequence continues at coordinate 1,562,969 of NZ_OZ242363.1, forward strand.
ACGCTGTCGCCCGCTAGGCCGCACAGACGCTCCACGAGGGCCTCGCTTCGCCAGCCATCGGCACCTTCGGCAAGCTCGCCGGAGATCTCGATGTCCAGTCCGAGCTTCGCTGCGAGGGGCTCGATCGTCTGGACACAACGAACGCTGGGACTTGTGAGCACGCGCTGAATCGGTGCGGAGGCGAGCGTCGCTGCGATGGCCTCGGCTTGGGCGTGACCCATCGGGTCGAGCGGCCGGTTGCTGTCGTCGCCCTGCCAGGCTCGCCGGTCGCCTGCCGAGGCGTGACGGACGAGATACAGCACGCCCGAAACGCTAGAGCCGCGCGGGAGTGTCTGGCGTCCCCGCGCGACTACGGGACCCCAAGCACCGTGTGCGACGATGAGCGCGAGTCGAACAGGGGTGAGCCATGAGCGACACATCCCAGCATCCGCAAGCCACCGATGACGTTCCCGGTGCGGCAGTGCCCACCACTGCGGTGCCCGCACTGCCTGCCGGGGAGTTCTCCTGGCACCGCCTCATCGGCGTCGACGAACTCGACGTGGGCCGGGTCACGACCGTCACTGTTGAGCGCGAGAGCTTGTGCGTCACCCGCACCGAGGCAGGCTTCGGCTGCCTCGCGAACGCATGCCCGCACCAAGGCGGTCCGCTCGGCGAAGGCAGCATCGAGGGCGGCTGGCTACGTTGCCCGTGGCACGGCTACGACTACTCGCCGCACGACGGCAAGCCACCGCCGCCATTCGACGACGCACCAGCCGCGTTTCGCACCGAAGTTCGCAGTGACGGTGTCTACGTGGCGCTGCCGGTCACCGACCAGCGGATCCGCACCGTGTCTGACCAGCTCGTCGAGACGATGACGGCGTGGGGCGTGGCGTGGGTGTTCGGCATGGTCGGACACTCGAATCTGGGCTTTGCCGACGCGCTGCGCGAGGCCGAAGCGGACGGCTCGCTGCGCTTCATCGGCGTCCGCCACGAGGGCGCCGCTTCGTTCGCTGCCACGGCCTACGGCAAGTTGACAGGCGGATTGGCTGCGTGCTTCGCCATCGCCGGGCCGGGCAGCACCAACCTGCTGACGGGGCTCTACGACGCCAAGATGGATCGAGCGCCGGTGCTCGCACTCTGCGGTCAGGTGCCCTCGAGCGTGCGGGGCCGAGGCGCCTTTCAGGACACCGACCTGTCGGCGGCGTTCGCCGATGTCGCCCGGTATTCGGCGACGGTCCAAGCCGGCTCCGATGCGGCAGAACTCATGAACCTGGCCTGCAAGACGGCCCTGGTGGAGCGAGACGTGGCGCACCTTGTGCTGCCCGACGAGGTGCAGGTGCAGCCGGCGCCTGTCGCCGAGCGCCCTGCCGGTTCGCCGCAGGGCCGTACGGGCGATCGCGGCATCTCGCCGGCGGCCAGTGCGCTCGACGCGGCGATCGATGTGCTGTCGGTCTCAGCGCGACCGATGATCATTGTGGGCCACGGCGCCCGCAGCGGCATCGACGACGTCGTGGCACTGGCCGAAGCGATCGATGCGCCGATCGCCACGACGTTCAAGGGCAAGGGGCTGATCGCCGACCAGCACCCGCTTGCGTGCGGGGTCTTGGGCCGCTCAGGCACGCCGATCGCCAGCTGGTTCATGAACGAAGCCGACGCTCTGGTGACCTTCGGCGTGTCGTTCGCGAACCACACCGGGATCGCCTCGTACAAGCCGATCGTCCAGGTGGACTTCGACCCCATGGCGCTCGGACGGTTCCACGCAGTGACGGTGCCGATGCTCGCCGATGTGGGCGTTGGGGCCCGAGCGCTCGCCGGGGCGCTGCGAAGGCGGGCCGGCACCGGCAGCGCCGCAGCCGAGGTGGCAGCTCGCTGGAACATCTGGCGCGCCGAGAAGGAGCGCAGACAGGTCGACGACCGAGGAAGCGGCGTGAACTCGGCGATCGTGTTCGAGGCCATGAGCCGCCTCGTTCCGGCTGACGCCATCATGACCGTGGATGTCGGCAACCACGCATATTCGTTCGGCCGCTACTTCGAACCGTGCGGGCAGGCGGTGCTCATGTCGGGCTATCTGGGATCGATCGGGTTCGCGTTTCCGGCCGCCATGGGCTGCTGGGCCGCAACCCAGCATGGGTCGGGCGCAGAGGCGTCCCCTTGGTCAGGCCGAGCGGTCGTGTCGGTTTCGGGCGACGGCGGCTTCGGCCAATACGCCATGGAGCTGACCACCGCAGTCAAGTACGGCATGGACATCACTCACGTGCTGCTCAACAACGCCGAGCTGGGCAAGATCTCCAAGGAGCAGCGAGCGGCCGAACTCGACGTGTGGCAGACGGCGCTGCACAACCCGAGCTTCGCCTCCTTCGCCGAGCTGTGCGGCGCAATGGGCCGCCGAGTGACGTCGGCGGACGAGCTGGACACGGCGCTCAGCGACGCATTGGCGCACCCGGGCCCGGCCCTGGTGGAAGTGTTGACCGACCCGCTGCTCGTCTGAACGGTCGATGCGCTGCCCTCACTGGCAGGCCGAGTCGATCTGGGTGCACACGTCGTGCGAAGGAACATTGGGGGAGATGTCGATCACGGGGATTGCCGTGCCCTGCCCGCCAGTCATGCGACGCACCGCACCGCGCCCGAGGCGCGCCGAAGCGGGCCGGCGGAGAGGGGACCGGCCCGCTTCGGGGGGTGCCGCGTGCGGCACAGCTGTTCTATGCAGCCGTCGCCGAACCAGACGGCGCAGCGGTGCCGGAGTGGGCGTGTGCGCCCCAGCGCCCCCAGTTTCCGAAGCCGCCACGGTGGTGGCCGCCGCGGCCCTTGCGGCCCTCGGCGCCTTCGGGTCGCTCGGGCTTTTCGCCGTTGACCAAGGCAGCGATCTTGGTGGTCAGCTCTTCGGCGTCGATCTCGCGGTCGTGCTCGGCGGCGCGTTCGGTGATGGCGGTGACGAGCGCATCCACGACGTCGGAAGCCTCGACCCCTTGCTCGGCGGCGATGTCGGCCAGCGTCGAACCGTCCTTCAGCTTGGTGCGCAAGGTCTCGGCATCGATGCCGAGCACTTCGGTCAGCGTGTCGCTCGCGCCGAGCCGCCAGGGCTTGCCGTCCCGGTGGGAGCCGTCGCGGTCGCAGGTGCCGTCACCATCGGGGTCATCGACGCCGTCGTCAGCTTGCTGCTGGCTGGCATCACCGTTGTCATCGGCCGTTTGGGCGCTCACGCTGCCCGCACTGAACGCGACGGTCGCCGTGGCCGCCATGAGCACTGCCACCAGCAGCGCCGTCAAGCGGCCTCGGGCAGGCTTGCGCCTCCGTGTCTGGGCGGGTTCGTTGATCTCGTCGGATTCGGTCATGCCGTCGCTCCTTTCGGAAGGGGATGTGCGACGACCCAGACGATGGCAGGCGAACCTGAACGGTCCCTGAAGTCAACCTGAGAGCAAGATGAGAATGAGCTCAGCGGTGATCTCAGCCGGCTTCGGAGTGGGTGACCGGCTCTTCGCCCATCCACTCCCGCAGGGTGTTCTTCAGCTTCGTCTGCTGGATGAACAGGTCGTGCTCGGGACCGGCAGGATCGGCCGACTGGGGGGCCTTCAGGTAGAACGACAGCCACTCCTGCACGCCGCCGTGGCCGGCACGCTGGGCGAGGTCCAAGAACAGCGCCAAGTCCAGCACGATCGGTGCCGCAAGGATCGAATCGCGGCACAGAAAGTCGATCTTGATCTGCATCGGGTAACCGAGCCATCCGAAGATGTCGATGTTGTCCCAGCCCTCTTTGTTGTCGCCGCGGGGCGGGTAATAGTTGATGCGCACCACGTGATCGATCTCGCTGTAGAGATCGGGGTAGGTCTCGGGCTGCAGGATCGTGTCGAGGACGCCCAGCTTGGACGTCTCCTTGGTCTTGAAGTTCTCCGGATCGTCGAGCACCTCGCCGTCACGGTTGCCCAAGATGTTGGTGGAGTACCAGCCGCGCAGACCCAGCATCCGAGCCTTGAGGCCCGGCGCTACCAGCGTCTTCATGAGGGTCTGGCCGGTCTTGAAGTCCTTGCCGGCGATGGGGACCCCGCGGCGCTGCGCCAGCTCGGTCATCACCGGAATGTCGACCGCCAGGTTCGGGGCCCCATTGGCGAACGGCACGTCGCTCATGAGCGCCGCGTAGGCGTAGATCTGACTCGGCGAGATGTTGTCGTCGTCGGCGGCGAGCCCGGCTTCGAACGCCTCGACCGTGGCGTGCACCTCGGTGGGCTCCTGATAGGCCTCCGTCGAACCGCACCACACCATCACCAACCGGTCGCATTCGTTTTCGGCGCGGAAGCGCTCGACGTCATCCATCAGCGCCTGTGCGGCGTCCAGTTTGCTCATCGGAGGCTTCGTGCGGGTGCCTTCGAGCCGGCTCACCCAGCGGGGGTCGAACACGGCGTCCATCGCCACGATGCCTTCCAGCTCGCGCGAGATCACCCCGAGGTCGCGCTCCTCGAGCACACCGGCGGTGCGGGCCCCTTCGAGCGCGTTGGGCGTGATGGGGTCCCAGCCGCCGAAGACGAGATCGTCGAGCTCGGCCAACGGCACGAAGTCGCGGATCAGCGGATTGCGGCCGTCGGCCCGGCCGCCGAGGCGGATATGGGCCATCTGGCTGACCGAGCCAATGGGCGCCGCCAGCCCGGCCCGTGCAGCGAGCACTCCGGCGATGAACGTGGTGGCCACCGCGCCCATGCCGGGCGTCAGCACGCCGAGCTTGCCAGTGGCGGGCGCGATCTGCGGTCGGTTCATGACAAGAACGCTACGGGCAGCCCGACCGGGCGCACCTCGGCCAACGCTGCGGGTGCTGTCGTTCATTCTGGGCACCAAACGGTCGCATAGCGAACTTTTTTGCGCCGAGTTGTCGTCGTGCAGGAGCGCGGGTTCAGGCGGCCAGCGGAGCCGTGGGCGTGAACTCTGCGTCGAGGCGCTTGACGCCATGGATGAATGACGCCTGCAACAGATCCGGCTCGCCTGCTGCGACGATGTCGGGCAGCCGGGAGAGCAGCTCGCGATACATCACCGTGATCTGGCGACGCGCGAGGTGCGCGCCGAGGCAGTAGTGCGGGCCGGGGCCGCCGAAGCCGTACTGCGGGTTGGGGTCGCGCAGCACGTCGAAGCGGAACGGATCATCGAACACCGCAGGGTCGCGGTTCGCAGCGATGTAGAACATCGCCACCTTGTCGCCTTCGAGCATCTGACGCCCGCCGCACTCGAAGTCTCTGGTCACGGTGCGGCGCATGTAACCCACCGGGCTCGCGACGCGGACGATCTCTTCGACAGCGGTCGGCGCGACGGCGTCGAAGTCGGCCATCCAGATGGCGCGCTGATCGGGGTGGTCGGTGAGGAACTTCAGCGCCCAGGCGGTGGAGTTGCGGGTGGTCTCGTTGCCGGCCACCACCAGCAGGATGAAGAAGCTCGCCAGATCGGACTCGCTCAGCCGGTCGTCTTCGAGTTCTGCGTTGACGAGGATGCTGGTGAGGTCGTTGCCGTCACCGCCCTTCTTCTCGGCGGCAACTTCATTCATCAGCTCGGCCAGTTCGGCCCCCGCTCGCAGCAGCGCTGTGGCGAGGTCGCCGTCGGGCGGCTGGAAGTCGGGATCGGAGATGCCCAAGATGATGTTGGTGCGGTCGAACACGAACTTGTACTCGGAGCGAGGGATGCCCATGAGGTCGCACACGATGCGCAGCGGCAGCGCAGCCGCCACGTCGTACACAAACTCGCATGTGCCCCTCTCGCAGATCGAGTTGACGATCTCCCGCGCTCCTTCGCGGATGCCGCCGTCGAGCTGTTCGAGCATCTTGGGGGTGAAGCCCTTGGCCACGATTCGCCGCAGCCGGGCGTGACGCGGGTCGTCCATGGCGATCATGGAGCTGAAGAATTCGGTGAACTCGGGCGGGTTGTCACCCAAGGTGATACCGCCTGCGGAACTGAAGACATCGGCGTTTCGCGAGACAGTGGCGATGTCTGCGTGACGGGTGACGCACCAGTAACCGGGGCTGGGAGCGACCCACTCGGAGAAGTACGGCTCCTCGAACCAGTCCAGCGGCGCCTCGGCGTGGTAGCGGGCGATCACCGCATCGATCTCGTCGGCCGGCCGCGTCCAGAACCACGGCTCCATCAGGTTCGGCAGTTCGGTGTTCCACTCGCGCATGGCAGCACGGTAGCGCCGCGCCAGCGGCCGCCAACACCGCCCATGCCCTCGGAAGACTCCGCCTTCGTGCATGGCCGTGCCGGAATGCCTGCGCGCCCAGAGCACTGCCGCGGCGGCGCTTGCGGGGCGCGCGTGGGGCCCGGGACTGGGCCATCTGGCACGATGTACCGCCGTGACGCCAGACCGTAACCCTGATGACGACACGGCCCGAGCCGATGCCGGTCTGAACTACATCGTTCACGGCGCCGGCGCGATCGGCTGCGTGCTGGGCGCCCGGCTAGCCCAAGCGGGACGAAGCGTCGCACTCATCGCACGCGGAGATCACCTGGAGGCTCTGCAGCGCGACGGGCTGCACATCTCGGGTTACACCGAGGGTCATTTCCGGCTGCCTGCGGCCCGCCGAGCCCACGAGCTGTCGATCGATTCGAACACCGTCGTGCTGCTGGCCATGAAGACTCAGCACACCTTCGAGGCGATCGAACAGCACCGTGAGCTGTACGACGACGTGCCGCTGTTCTGCTTTCAGAACAGCGTCACCAACGAGGAATGGCTGACTGAGCAGGGCTTTCGGGCCTACGGAGTCATGGTGCGAATCGGTGCTCGCATCGACGAGCCAGGGGTGGTCACCCACACCGGCGCTCGCCGAGCACAGATCGGTTGCTGGCCCACCGGCGCCGACGAGCTGTGCACGGCCGTGGCGGACGACCTTGTCGCCGCCGACATGCGCGCTTCGGTTGACGACCACGTAGCGGATGCCAAGTGGGGAAAGCTGGTGCTGAACCTCACGAACGCGTTCTCAGCACTGATTGACCTGCCCGTGCAGGAGTGGTTCAGCGCCGAAGAAACCCGTTTCTTCATGGCCGACCTGCAAGAAGAAGCAGCCGATGTGCTGGATGCGGCTGGGATCTCGTCAGTCATGGACGACGGCCGGGACTTGCGCGAGTGGATCGAGCGCATGCGCAAGCCGGGCGAACGCGAGCCCCGCGGTGATTCAGACCCCGTGATGCACAGCTACCCATCGACCTGGCAAGACCTGCACTTCGGGCGTCCCACTGTGGAGGTGGAGCACTTCAACGGCCGCATATGCGAGCTCGGCGAGAAGTTCGGCATCGCCACGCCGCTGAACCGGACGCTGAACGAACTGTGCCAAGACGCAGCAGCCCGCCGGCTGGGGCCTGGCACCGAAACCGTGGCGTCACTGCGCGCCGCCGCCCTACGCTGATCTCCCCGCCAAGAAATCCACCTCAGTTTCTGAGCGCCGCGGCATAAGTTCGCGAGAGGGCCAGCCCCCGAGTGACGCCATTTGCGGTACGTCTACCAAGCTCGGGGAGGCTGGCTTCTGACACCCAAGACTACTCGCAGCTCCGAGCGACTCGGAAGCGGATTGCCATGTAACACACTCTCGACGCGAGCGACGATTCATCGCTCAAGATCGAGCCGCTATGGCACTGCAAATGAGTGCTCCAGCGCGAGGCTGGTGACCGCGGTGAAGCGTCGAACGCTAGGAGTCTTCCTCTGTTCGCCGCAGCCAGAGATCGAGCGTGTCTGTGGTCCATGTGGGCACACCGGTGCCGAGGAAATCGTTGTCCGCGGTCCAAACTCCTGCGTCGACGGCAAGGGCGCACGCGACCACCGGCCAATCGCTGGGATCGCGAATCGAGCGCTCTCGGGCTCGGCCCTCCCATGCCGAGTAGATGGCTTCGGCGACGATGGTGCAGTTGAGGGCGACGACTTGCAGGCAGCGGTCCGACAGCTCGCCGACTTCGTCTGTGCTCAGACCCCGATGACGACCGAATCTCTCCGCGCGTCGCGGAATCTCGCGCAGCGCTTCATGCCACATGCGCTCTGGCAGGTACAGATCTATGTGCTGTTCGGCGAGCCGCTGCCGGCCTCGCTCGCGCAGCAGCTCACCGACCAGAACGCTCGTGTCAACGACCAGACGCATGCTGCGGCGATGAAGCGTCACTGGTCGCAATGGTCTGAGAACTGATCAGGAACGTCTCGTCCTCACTCTCGCCCGCCTCATCGGCGAGAACCGCTCCCGTGAACTCCGCCACGAGATCATCTTCGGTCAGGCCGGTTCTCGCGAGTACGCCCTTCACCGTCTCCCCCAGGCGGTCGAGCGCAGCCGCGCCCGCTCGGCGGTCTCTAGCGACAATCGGCACGAAGAATCCGACGGGTTCGCCATGCTTCTCGACGACCAGCGTCTCGCCGGAGGCGATCAACTGAGTCGCGCGATCACGGAATTCCCGTATCCCTACCGACTTCATCGGTCTCCCCTTCGCAGCAGCTCACACGGATCCAATGTGCCCACAAGTGTAGCCACACCGTGCACAGCACTCGTCTCGCCCCTTGCCTAGCGGGCTCTGGTCGCTGGCGCCAAGCGATTTCACGAAGCAGCGCTCCGCCGCAGGTGCCCGGGGCGGGATTCGAACCCGCACGCTCCCGAGGGAGCCGAGGGGTTTAAGCCCTCTGCGTCTGCCAGTTCCGCCACCCGGGCCAGCCAGTGCGGTCGCTACGTCCGCACCTCCTATCATGCTCGCTCGCAGACCCGGTCACGATGCCGTATCGCTCAGGCGGCCTCGGCTGCCCGCCACAGCTCGTCATACACCGGCCCGGCGGTTTCGGCTTCCCGCCACAGTTCATCGCGCACCGGCCCGGCGGCGTCGACGCCCAGTTCGTTGCTGACCACGATGCCCTCGATGGCATCGGCCACGACAGCGCCGAACGGGCGTCCTCGCACGCGCACGGCGACCACGCAATCGCCCGACGGAGTGCGTTGGATGGAGCGGTCGAGCTCGTCGGAACGGGGCGGGCTCTGAAAGCTCGGAGCGGTGAGACCCAGCGAACGAGCCGTCATGGCGAGCGTGCGCACCGTCAAGACGAACCGGCCGGACGGGTCGGGGGCAGGGCCGCCGGCATCTCGCTGAGCGCGCACTGAGGCGCTCCCAGTTCGGTGCGGCCGGCCGCGGGCGGGCGATGCGTCGACCAGCCGCAGCGGTGCAGGCGGGTGGGTTCGGGGTGTTGCTGGCATGTGCCCAGCATCACCGGGGGGTGTGACATCAAACGGGCGACACCCTGTCAGCGAGTCGGATGAATGCTGCAGCCCCGCAGCTACGGCCACAATGGACCGAGATGGCAAACGCCGCCCCCGGAATGCTCCCTGCCCAGCAGGTCACGCTCGACGCAATCCGCACGCCCGGACCCGAACGCCCCACCTACGCCGGCGATTTCGCCGCCGAATTGCGAAGCCGGGCTGAGTCTGCGCTGGCAGAACTGGTCGACCCGGCTCACGATATCGACAGCCGTGGATTGTGGGTGCGCAAGCGAGACCTGGCGGGCGTCTTCGGCTGCCAAGCGCGGCACCTTGCCGAGGCGACGTCTCCGTTTGCATGGACCGTGCCCATCGCCCGCGGCATCGTGCTTCACAAAGCAGTCGAGCTGTCCACCCATCGGCGATTCGAACCCGAAGACGCCGTCGACGCCGCCCTCGAACGTCTCGTGGCCGACAACGACAACCTCGGCAGCTTCCTGGCCGATGCATCCGACGGCGAGCTCGCGGACCTGACGGCCAACTGCGTCGCGCTGCTCACACGCTTCAGCGAGACGTTCCCGCCGATGCAGCGTGCATGGCGGCCCGCCGCCGAAGTCTCCGCCCGCGCCCGGCTGTGCGGCGGGGCCTTCGTGCTCAGCGGCAAGTACGACTTGACGCTGGGATCGCCGGCGCCGCTGGGCGGACCCGACGGCCGCCAGCGCGCCGGCAAGGTCATCATCGACCTCAAGACCGGCTCGCGATCACCGACCGACCCCGAGGACCTCCGGTTCTACGCACTCGTCGAGACCCTGTCGATCGGCGTGCCCCCGCTGGGCATCGGCTCGTTCTACGTCGCCGAGGGGCGCATCGAGCACGAGACAGTCACCGCAGGGGTGCTCGACAGCGCCCTGCGCCGGACACTCGATGGGATCGGCCGGCTCATCGCTCTCCGCCGAGGCGATCACGAACCCAGCCGGGTTCCCGGGCCGCCATGCCGTTGGTGCCCGATCTCAGCCGAATGCGGACCCGGTCAGGAGTGGTTGTCGGACCCCGACGACTGAGCGATGCCGCCACTGCGGGCAGATCGCAGCCCTGCCGCCATGTCATCACGGCCGGCTCGCCATTCTTCGGTGGTCAGGCCGAAGCGCAAATGGTCTTCCCAGACACCGGCGATCTGGATGTATCCCTGCGCGATCCCTTCCGAGCGCAACCCCAGCTTTTCCACCACTCGCAAACTGGCGGCGTTGCGCGGCATGATCGACACCTGCACCCGGTGCAAGCCCGCCTGATCGAAGGCGAATCCGAACACCGCCATCAGTCCTTCGGCGATCAATCCCCTACCCGCCAGCCGCTCGTCGATCCAATAGCCCACATGGGCGCTCTGGAACGCCCCGCGCGCCACATGCGAGATGTTGATCTCGCCGCAGAACCAGCCCTCATGCCACAGGCCGAAGTCGAACGCCGTTCCCAGCGAGCGTTCGCGTTCACGCACGCGGCAGCGATTGGTGAACGCCTGAGGGTCGCGCGACGGATCAGGCACGCCTGCGGGCGGCCGGGGCTCCCATTTCACAAGCCAGTGACGGCAGCGGTCGCGGACTTCGTTCCATTGGGCGAAGTCCGACGGCACGAGCGGGCGAAGCTCGAGCCGCTCGGTACGCAGACGACTCACGCCTCGCACAGTACCGGCGCGCCGTCGCCGCTCACCGAGCGGCATCAGCGGCTCCCTCCCTCCGCGCCTGGCGGAGCTCGGCGGCTGGCCTGCGCTTCGCGGAGCTCAGCCGCTGGGCTGGCCTGCGCTTCGCGGAGCTCAGCCGCTGGGCTGGCCTGCGCTTCGCGGAGCTCAGCCGCTATGCCGTCGAGCAGGTCGCGCTCGCGCACCACGCACTCGTCGATCTCCCAGTGACGCATCACCGCCACAAGAATGCAGCAGCCGCCCACGATCACCGGTGCACGGTCGAAGTGCAGGCCCGGATTGTGCACGCGGTCAGCCAGCCGCTCGGTGGCCAGCGTGCGGAAGACATCCTCTGCCGCGGCCCTCGTGAGCACGAACCCGTCGATGATCTCAGGATCGTAGGGATCAAGGCCGATCTCGACCGCGGCCACCGTCGTGGCAGTCCCGGCAACACCAAGGAGCGTGGCCCCCGAAGCGCCCCGGCCGATGACCGGATGCTCCCGATCGATGTCGTCGAGATGCAGGCGAGCTACCGAGATCGCTGAGCTCAACTCTTCAGGCCGAGGGGGATCCGACGCCAAGAACCTCTCGGTCCACCGCACTGAGCCCATGTCGACCGATGTCACAGCCTTCGGCCCGGCACCCTCGTATGGCGTGCCGTAGGCGAACTCAGTCGAGCCCCCGCCTATGTCGAGCATCAGCGCGGAGCCATGTCGGGCGGCGTCGAGACCGGCCGTGGCACCGGCAAATCCATACGCTGCCTCGCTTCCGCCGTCCAGCAGCTCCACCTCAGTGCCGAGGGCTTCGCTCGCCTTGCGGAGGAATTCCGCGCCGTTTGCCGCATCGCGGGCAGCACTGGTCGCCACGGCGCGCACTGCGATCGCCTGGCGATCTTCAATGATCTCTCGGTACTCCCCCAGCACGTCGAGCACACGGACGATCGCATCGTCCCGAAGCCGACCACCGGCATCGACTCCCCGACCCAGCCCGGTGACCCGCAGCAGCCTCTGCCCCAGCCCCTCGCCGTCGTCGATGAGCAGACGCGTGGTGTTCGTGCCACAGTCCACGACGGCAACCAGGTCGGGAGAACGCTGTTCTGTCACCGGTCCGGCCCATGTGCGTCGAGTTGTTCCAGCACCCAGTCGCCGACGGGGTCATCGCCTCCGGCCAGCCGGTAGGCCAGATGCGCGTGCAGGCATTTGACACCTCGCGCTGTCCCCCCGACACCGCCGGTCGGGCGAGGTCCAACGTGACCGTGAGGCAGCAGCGCATCACGTTCGGCGGCGTAGCGGCTGTGAGCCACGGCCAGCGACTCGGGATCGATGGCCGCCTCGGCCGCCCTGACACCGCCGTCACCCTCAAGCCGGGACACCCGCCGGCGCAAGTCGGCATCCACCAGCCAGTAGCGGGTTGGCATGGGACGCCCATCGTCGAGCAATGGCGCGTTTGCGATCACCGCCGGTCGCCCGTCGTCGTGCGCGACAGCCACATCGAAAGCGCACTGGGGCCGACGGCCGAGCAAGGCGGCCACCGCTTCGGATTGAGCGGGCGTCGTGGGTGCGCCGAGGGCGCGACGGACAAGCAATGCCCTACGAAGCTGAGTCCCGGAGCCGGGCGGCCCGCGAGCGCAGCGAGCCAGAGCGGGCAGCACAGGGCGAAGCCGCGGCCCGCGCGCCCGGTGAGCGGAGCAAACAAGAGCGGGAATCAAGAAATGCCGCAGCGAGAAGGCTCACATGTCCGCGCATCGGTGGACGAAGTAGCGGCGGCGGACCCTCAGCCTCGGCGACGCTTTCGCCTGCGGCGACGGTTGAACAGGAAGAACGCCACCACCGCCAGCGGCGCCAGGATGCGCTTGAGCATGGGCTTGCCCGCGGTGCCGAGCAAATCGACAGGCTCCGGCTCGGCCATCTCGATCTTGCGCGGTCCGCTTGCGGCGCGTGACGATGTGCCCGATGGGGCGCTGGCTGGCGCGGCATCGGTGCCTGATTCGTCTCCGTCGGACTCGCCTGTGGGGGCTTGGGCGGCCTCCGTCCCGTCCTGCTCGCCGGCCTCGGAGAGCTTCTGCTCCAGCGAACTCACGAATTGGCCGATGAGCTTCTCGGTGACGTCGGCCATCACGCCGCGGCCGAACTGGGCAACCTTGCCGGTGACCTTCAAGTCGATGGCAATCGACACCGCGGTGCCATCCCCGTCAGGCCTCATCAGCGCGGTCACCTCGGCAGCTGCGTTTCCAGCACCTCGCGAGTCGCGCCCCGATGCCTCGAGCACGATCCGACGGTTGGCCTTGTCGAGTTCCGTGAACTTCGCCGTGCCCTTGTACTGCGCAGTGATGGGGCCGACCTTGACCTTTACGCCGCCCTTGAACTCGTCACCATCGACCTCGGTGAGCTGAGCGCCTGGCATGCACGGCGCTATGAACTCGACATCAGTCAACGTATCCCACGCTTGCTCGACTGGTATGCCGACACGAAGCTCGCTCTTCAGTTCCATCGGCTGAGATCCTCCACGGTGTCAATGTCGTCAGGTAGCCCTTCGCAGGCTACCGGCACCACGATTTCCGGAAGCCGGCGCATCAACGTCCGTGCGCCCTCGTCACCGTCGTGCGGCAGCAGCGGCCAGACCTCCCGTGCCAAACGGACCGGGTTCCCCCGCCGGCCGCCGTAGGTGGCAACGGCGATGGGGCCCGCATTGGCAGCGACGGCCCACCACGCTGCCGACGTCACGAACGGCTGGTCGGCGAGGCCCACCACCATCGCTTCATGCTGCTGGTGGGCGGCCCATGTGGCGGCGCAACGAGCCGACGACGCAATCCCCGAGTGCCAGCGTTCGTTCTGAATCCAGACGATCCCGCCGGGCGCACCAACGAGCGCCTCCGAGACGTCCACAGCTCCAGTGACGACGGCCACGGCGTCAAGCGATGCCCCCAACAGCGACTCCAATGCACGGCTGACCACGGACCGACCGTCGATATCGGCGAGCAGCTTGTGCTGCGGACCGGTGAACCGGTTCCCCGCCCCCGCCGCGAGCAGCACTCCCGCCGTACTCACCGAATCTCTGATCCCACGAAGTTCTTGGCACAAGAAACGTCGCTATGCGAACATTCTTGTGCCAAGAACGGATTCATGGCGCCAGTCTGCCTGTGTCGGCGCTAGTACGAGCGCGGCAAGCCGAGCACCTTGGACGACACGAAGTTCAGCACCATCTCCTGGCTGACAGGAGCGATCTTCATCAGCCGCGCCTCTCGCCAGTAGCGCTCCACGTCGTACTCCTTGGCGTAGCCGAAACCGCCGTGGGTCTGCATTGCCCGATCGGCGCACTCGAACGCCGCCTCCGAGGCCAGGTACTTGGCCAGATTGGCCTGCTCGCCACAGCTCAGGCCGTTGTCGTAGCGCCACGACGCATCGCGCACCACCAGTTCGGCGGCGTGCAGGCGGGCGTGGCTGTCGGCCAGGGGAAAGGCGATGCCCTGGTTCTGACCGATCGGGCGCCCGAAGATCACTCGGCCTTTCGCATACTCCGCGGCGCGGCGCAGCGCGACGCGGCCGATGCCCAACGCCTCGCCGGAGATGAGGATTCGCTCGGGATTCAGGCCGTCGAGGATGTAGCGGAAGCCTTCGCCTTCCTCGCCGACGCGGCGGTCCACCGGCACCCGCAGGCCGTCGTAGCGGACCTCGCACGACACCACCGCGTTGCGGCCCACCTTGGGGATCGGGGTGATGTCGACCGCCGGGTCCTGCAAGTCCACCAGCAGCAGGGTCATGCCCTGGGTTGGGCCGTCGCACAGCTCCTTGGGCGTGGTGCGCACCAGCAGCAGGCACACGTCGCAGTAGGGCGCTTTGGTGGTCCACACCTTGGCGCCGGTGATCACGTACTCGTCGCCGTCACGCTCAGCGCGGGTGCGAATCGATGTGGTGTCGGTGCCGGCGTCGGGCTCGGTGACCCCGAACGCGGCGTGAATGGAGCCATCGGCCACCCCTGGCAGGATCTCCTTGGCCAGAGCCTCTGAGCCGTATTTCCGCACCGGCTCCATGCCGAAGATCGACAGGTGAAGCGCCGAGCAGCCGTTCATGGCGGCGCCGCTGGCGGCCACCTCCTCGAGCACGATCGACGCCTCGGTGATGCCTTGGCCGCCGCCGCCGTATTCCTCTGGAATGGCTATGCCGACCCAGCCGCCTTCGGCCATGGCGTTGTAGAAGTCCCAGGGGAATTCGTGCTGCTCGTCGCGCTCGCGCCAGTATTCATCGGGGAAGTCGGCACAGACGCGCCGTACGCCCTCGCGGATTGCCTCGTGGTCCTCGTTCTGCGTGAAGTCCATTTCGGTGACGCTACCGGGCGGTCGTGGTGCGAATCCGAGCCCGGGATGGACGGGGGCAGGCGCACCCATGCTCGGACAGGCGCAGCGCCGCCCGCTGCAAGGTGGATGGGCTTTGGCGCTGCGAACTGCGCGTGGGCACCCCTGCCCCCGCCCACCCCTCACACCGTCGGCCCTATTGATCAGTGGATGCGGCCTTGGCCGTCTCTTAAACGGGGCGCTTGGCGGCCTGTGTGGGCGGCGATGATCTCTGCCACGATCGAGACGGCGGTTTCCTCTGGGGTGCGGCCGCCGATGTCGAGACCAATCGGCGCCATGACTCGTTCGAGTTCGGAATCGGTGACGCCGGCTTCTCGGAGGCGCTCAGTTCGCTTCTCGTGGGTCGTTCGGGAGCCCATGGCGCCGAGGTAGCCGACCCGAGTCGGCAGGGCGCCGACTATGGCGGGGACGTCGAACTTGTGGTCGTGGGTGAGGACGCAGACAGCGTCTCGCGGGCCGAGGTCGTCGCCTATGCGGTCGAGCAGGCGGTTCGGCCAGTCCACGACAACCTCGTCGGCCATCGGGAAGCGACGTCTCGTGGCAAATACCTCTCGTGCGTCGCAGACCGTGACACGGTAACCGAGCAGCTTGGCTTGGGAGGCGAGTGCCCTCGTGAAGT
Organism: Candidatus Poriferisodalis sp.; assembly: GCF_965208895.1. Taxonomy (GTDB): domain Bacteria; phylum Actinomycetota; class Acidimicrobiia; order Acidimicrobiales; family Poriferisodalaceae; genus Poriferisodalis. The sequence continues at coordinate 1,578,772 of NZ_OZ242363.1, forward strand.
CGACGGCGCCGAAAATCACCATGTGGGGGCGGCGGGCGTGGCACTCCACGAACACGCTGAGATCCATCTGGCGGGCCTCGCCGTGCTGGCCGTAGTGGCGCACCTCGCTGATGCCGGCATCGAGCATGCCCAGCGCGTCGCGTTCCACGACGCGGTCGAGGTCCGGATCGCCGAGCGTGCCCAGTGTCGGCGCATCGGGTCGCACGAGCAGCTTGGCGCCCGGATACGGGCGCACATCAGACGCAGCGCCCAGATGCGGGCGCACATCAGACGCAGCGCCCGCATCAGGGCCCTCGATGATCGTCGCGAGTGCAACCGGCTCCTCAGCCCGGATGGCGTCGCGGAACTCCTCGTAGATGCTGGTCACCAGTTGAGTTCCTCCACGAACAGGTGGATCGTGCCGCCACAGGTGAGACCGACGGCGAATGCCTCGTCGTCGCTGTAGCCGAAGGTGGTGATACCCGGGTCTCGTCGTCCGCCCAGCAGCTCCAGCGCTTCGCCTACGACGGCGCCTTCGACACATCCGCCCGAGACCGAGCCGGCGACTTCGCCTTCTTCGTTCACGGCCATCGCAGCCCCTGGGTCGCGTGGCCCCGAGCCCTCGATGTCCACCACCCGGGCGACGGCCACTCTCTGGCCTGCGGACCGCCATCGGTCGATGTCATTCAGGATCTCGTCCATCTGTCCAGTCTCGCCTTCTCGATGAGTGATCCGTCGGGTGAGGTAGCGATGCTTCCCGACTCAGGCCGCGATGGCGGCGGCCAGATGTTCGAGCGAATCGAAGGAATGACCTTCGATGAACTCGTCGACATGCGGCAACGCCGCGGCCATGCCTCGGGCCAGCGGCGCATAGCCGGGAGTGTGCTTGAGCGGGTTGACCCACACAAGCCGGTGGGTGACCAAGTGCAATCGCGCCATCTGCTCGGCCAGTTCGTCAGGAGCTCCACGGTCCCAGCCGTCCGAGCAGATCACCACGATCGCACCGCGAGCGTGGCCTCTCACTCCCCAACGATCGTTGAACTCATGCAGTGTTGCACCCAGCCGGGTGCCGCCCGACCAGTCCTGTACCGAGTCGGAGGCGGCCCGCAAACCAGCATCGGGATCGCGCGATGACAGCTCTCGGGTGACCCGGGTGAGCTGGGTGCCGATCGTGAATGCCTCCACCCGAGTGCGGCCGACCACCGCGGCATGAGCGAAACGCACGAGCGCACGGGCGTAGGGCTCCATGGAGCCAGAGATGTCGAGCAGCAGCACCAGGCGCCGCGGCTTGCGGTCGCCGGTCAGGAACTCGCGGCGGATGGCCTCGCCTCCCGTGCGCAGCGCACGGCGGATCGTGCGGCGAAGATCGGGCCGCCGGGAGACGCGCTTTGCCCGAACAGCGCGCCGCGAGCGCCGGGTGACCGCCCGAAAGCGCAGTTCGCCCATCAGCGCATGAAGCTCAGTCAGCTCTGTGTCGTTGCAGTCGGCGAAGTCTTTGTGACGCAGCGTCTCGACATCGCTGTAGCGGACGCGCAGCGTGGGGCCGGTGTCGGGCTCATCGCCATCGGCTGGCGGCGCAGCGTCGTCGTCGTCCTCAGTGTCGGTAGCCAGCGTCACCGAGATCGGCGGCAGCTCCACGACGATCCCGCTGGGCGTACGGCCCTCCCAGAAGACGGCGAATGCGCGGTCGTAGACGCCGATATCGGCGGGACTTCCCACCAGCGTCGCCCTGCCTGCCCAGTACACGTCCGCACGGTCGGCAACACCAAGCAGCCGGAGCGCTTCGGTGAAGGCCATGACCCGCCGGATCGTGACCACCAGCCCGGCGCCGCGCAGAATGGACGAGAACGCCGAGGCCAAGCGCTCGGGCTCGTTGACGTGACCGTCGCTTGCCGACGCAGGGGCACCCAGTTCAGTGCCGGCGGCGCTCATGGCTTGCTCAATCAGGCCTCAGCCACGGCGGCCATGATCATCTCCATGCCCACCGAGGTGACTCGCTGGGTGTCCTCGCGATACTTCAGCACCGTGCCCAGCGTGGCTTCCAGCATGGGGGTATCGAGCTCGGCCGCTCCGAGCCGTCCCAAGGCCGTTGCCCAGTCGATGGTCTCGGCCACACCGGGCGGTTTGTACAGCCGCATCTCGCGCATGACCGACACGGCCGACGCCACCTGCCGAGCGAGTGCGCCGTCCACGTCGGGCAGCTTGAGCTTGACAATCTCAACCTCGCGCTCCACCGAGGGATGCGACACCCAGTGGTACAAGCAGCGTCTCTTGAGGGCATCGTGCACGTCGCGGGTGCGGTTAGAGGTGACCACCACAAGCGGCGGCTGGGCCGCCGTGATGGTGCCCAGCTCGGGCACGGTGACGGTGAAATCCGACAGCACCTCGAGCAGAAATGCCTCGAATTCGTCGTCCGCGCGGTCGACTTCGTCGATCAGCAGCACAGCGGGCGTGGCGTCGTCGTGGTCGATGGCCCGCAGCAGCGGCCGGCGAATCAGGAAGCGCTCCGAATACAGCTCATCCTCGATGGCCTCGGCGTCGGAAGCGGCACGTCCCGCAGCCTCCGCAGTGCGCAGGTGGAGGAGCTGGCGTGTGTAGTCCCATTCGTAAAGCGCCTGGGCAGCATCGATGCCCTCGTAGCACTGCAGGCGGATGAAGTCGCCGCCTATCCAAGCCGCGAGCACCTTGGCCAGCTCGGTCTTGCCGACGCCAGCGTCGCCCTCGAGGAACAGCGGCCGACCCATCGTGAGCGAGAGGTACACCACCGTCGAGAGGCCCTCATCGGGCAGATACCCGTGCTTGGTCAACGCCGCGGAGACATCAGCAGTGGTACTGGGCGCCGTGAACACAGCGGCCAAGGCTACGCCCTGGCATTCACCCCGATGCAGCGGCCTCGAGGCGGCAGAAGCAGGACGCCGTGATGGGCACATCTGCCCGTGCAACGGCGAGGTCACGACGCTGGCGGATCAGCGGCTCTTCCACCTTCTCGTTGCGCCGGACGAGGCACTCGTGCAAGCCGTGGAGGCTCCAGACGTTGTCGGGATGCTGGCAGGGGCGCCGCAGCTGGTCATCCAGGCCCAGGTCGGCTCGGTACAGCGCCTCGGCCTCTTCGAACTGGCCCTGTTCTGACAGCAACGCGGCCAGGGCGTGACGCGCCGGCTGCATCCAGCCCCAAGGCTCGTCGTAGGGCAGGTTGTCGTCGAGCTCTACCGCTTCGCGGAGATAGGCGAAGGCGACATCAAAGTTGCCGCACCGGTACTCGACCTCGCCATTCAGCATGGCTTCGGCCACAGCCAGGATGTCGAGGCCGGTGTTGTTGAACAGCGTCCGGCTCGGCAGGACATGAGCCTTGGCGGCTATGAACTCCTCGCGTTCGGCGAGTGCGTCGTCGACCTGGTTCAGCGAGGCGTATGCAACGGTGCGCGCGTAGCGCATCATGGCCGTGGTCACGCAATAGAACTGCTGGTCGAACGGCAGGTGCTGATCGAGGATCTCGTGCCACTTGCCGAATCGCACGAACACGTGCTGCTTGATCGCCACGAATCCCTCGAGCCAGTCGGCCATCGGCGGCGAGCCAGTTCGCAACAGCTCCTCGGGCAGCGTGCGGTTCATCTCTTCGGCAGCTTCGAGGGCCGGGGCGTACTGGCCGGCCAGCATCGCCCCGTACACCTTGAAGTGGTAGTCGTGGCAGCGGTAGGCGGAATAGAAGTTCATAGGGCCCTTGAGGTCCAGGTACTTCCGATCGGCGACGATCGCTGCGGAGTTGCGGGTGACGACGTTGTGGTAGTGGCCGCACAGCACGTCGATATGGGTGGGCATGTGCACGAGGTGCCCAGCATCGGGCGCCAGTTCGACGAGCCGGTCGCCAGCAGCCAAGGCGCGCTCGGGATGCGGCGACATCTCCATGAGGTGGATGTACATGTGCAGCAAGCCCAGGTGAGCGTTGGCGCCTGCGGCGTCGAGCGTCTCGAACGCCGTCTCCAGCACGTCGACTGCTTCGAGCGTTCCCGCGCCCGCCGCCGGCTCGCGGGTCACCAAGTCCCAGAGCCCCCATGGGGTCCGGTTCATGATGGCTTCGGCGAACAGCGAGCAGACATCGAGGTCGCCGCCATAGGACCGGTACACCTCGCGCATCGCATACGCATACGCGTCATTCCAGCGCCGGAAGTCGTCGGGGCCGGGTTCGTGGGGAGCAGACGGGTAGCGATGTGCCAGCGCGCCGATCAATGCCTGCTCGAGGTCGCTGATGTCTGCTGATCTTTCCGCAGCAAGAGATGCTTCGGCACGATTTCGCTTGAGGTCGCTGGTGCCCTGCGAGAGAGCGACGGCTGCCGCCACCTCGACACGAGCACGCTGCAACGAAGTGCGCAGGTCGTCGGGATCGAACTCTTCCCACGCCTTGTTGTAATTCGGGCCGACGGCGTATGCGATGCCCCAGTGGGCCATCGCGAAGTTGGCATCGTGCAGCAGCGCACGCTCGAAGCAGGCAATCGCCTCTTCGTGGTGGAAGCCGTAGCACCAAGCCATGCCTCGGTCGAACCAGAGCTGGGCTTCAGCGTCGGGCGTCGTTACCGGCCAGCGGTACGAGCCCAAATCGAAGTACGCCATTGCCGTTTCCCGTACCCCCTAAGCCGTGTAGCTGCTTCCCAATTGCACAGTATCTCTCACGAAATCTCTCACGAAACTCAAGAAAGCCATGAGGGTTATTCAGCTAGCGAATGCAGGCAGGTTCAGGCCCGAATGACGCCGCCAGTCGCCATATCGAAGAAGTGCAGCGCCGACACGTCGATGGCGATCTCGATGCGCTGACCGACACGCGCCTCGCTCTGCTGGGCGAACCGACCCAAAAAGGCGCTGCCGAGGTCTTCGGAGTCGTCCGCATCGGTGGTCGGACCGCCCGCCTCGACACGTTGGACGCCGATGTCGAGATGAGCCACGATCTCAGAACCGAGCTCCTCGAGCAGTTGCACATTGGCGCTGATCCGCTGGCCCCCCTCCGGGGCCAGTGCTGCGTCGTAGACGTCGTCGGGCCGGATGCCGCACACCAGGCGCCTGCCTTCGTGGGCGCGCAGCGCCGGACAGCCGTCAAGAAACGAGAGCGGCATTTCGACTGTTTGATCAGCCATCTCCACGGCGATCGCGGCGTCGCCGATCGAGATCTCCGACTCGAAGAGATTCATCGCCGGTGATCCGACGAATCCCGCGACAAACATGTTCTCGGGCTGTCGGTAGAGCACGGAGGGCTCGGCGACTTGCTGGAGCACGCCGCCGTTGAGCACGGCCACGCGGTCACCCATGGTCATCGCCTCGACCTGATCGTGGGTGACATAGACGGTGGTGACGCCGAGATCTTGCTGGATTCGGGAGATCTCGCTGCGCATGTACACGCGCAGCTTCGCATCGAGATTCGACAGCGGCTCGTCCATGAGAAACACCGCCGGTTCGCGCACGATTGCCCGTCCCATGGCGACGCGCTGGCGCTGTCCGCCTGACAGCGCCGCCGGCTTGCGGTCGAGATACTCCGTCAGGTGCAGCACTTCGGCTGTCCGCTGAACCCGCTCGTCGATCTCGGACTTTGGTGTCTTGGACAGCTTCAGCGGATAGGCGATGTTCTTGCGCACCGTGAGATGCGGGTACAGCGCATAGTTCTGAAAGACCATGGCGATGTCCCGGTCTCTCGGATGCACCTTGGTCATGTCGGCATTGCCGATTCGCAGGGTCCCGCTGGAAATCTCTTCGAGACCGGCGACCATACGCAGCGCCGTCGATTTGCCGCAGCCCGATGGACCGACGAACACGACGAACTCGCCGTCGTCGATACTCAGGCTCATGGCGTTCACGGCGGTGACGCCGCCCGGATACACCTTCGTCAGCTCAGCGAGCTCAACCGTCGCCATGTGCATGCTCCTTCGTCATGATCCGCAGGCTTCGTCCGTCTCTCCAGCGCGCGAACGGCACGACCCACGGCGGTTCGAACAGCTCTCCGTATCTCGCCCGGTTCACAGCAATCGCGATCATCAGCAGCCAATTCAGCCAAAGCAGTGACAGCAGCAGCACGCCGACCGGCACGAGGATGCCGAGCAACTCGATTCGTGTGCCGAGTTCCAGAACTCCCCACAAGACCAACGCAGCGAGCGCGACGTTTGCATTGAAGTCGATGGCCCGAATCCGATGCCTCCTGCCGACATCTCGCCCTCGCGTCAGGATCCCGCCGACAACCAACGGTCCCAGCACGAGCACCGGCGCAGCCCAGAGCGCAGGCCGGCCGATCACCGCCACAGCCGCGGCGGCCGGAATCAACGGCGTCACGTGCACTGCGGCATCTCGGCGACGATCGGCCGACGAGCCTGGCTGCACGGAGTACTCACGACTCATCGCTGCACTTCCCCTGCCGAGCGGGTGATGGATACGTGGCGATTCACGTCGATGTCGCCGACCTTGCCGACTGCGCCGTCAGGCCACGTCACCTCGATCTCGACAGGTCCCGTTGTATCGCCCACGCCGAAATGCAGGACCGCAGACGCGCCCGAGAGGTAGCCACGCGCCGATTCGACGGTACGCACGAGCGTGTCGCCGTCTCGATCACGAAGCCTGACGACAGCCCCCCATGCCGCGGCGTTCCCCGTGCCGGCCCACTGCAACGCCACCGTGACGGCGTTCCCTGCGCACAGCCGGTTCTCGTACAGCCGCGACGGTGCATTGAGATTGTTCACGACAATGTCGAGATCTCCGTCGAGGTCGAGATCGGCCAATGCCATGCCTCGACCGCCCGTCGTGTCGTTCAGTTCCCAGCTCGGGGCCAGCTCAAATCGCTCACCGTCAACATTGCGAAATGCCTGGTTGGGCTCGACCAGGCTGGCGTCGGGAAGATGCCCGAACAGATTCTCGGCCACCATCCCGTTCACGACGTAGAGGTCCTGGAAACCGTCGTTGTCGAGATCGCCGAAGAGACCGGACCAACTCCAGCCGGTGGCCTCGACCCCGAACGAGGGTGCGTCGCTGTCATAGCCATCGCCCCTCGACAGCAGCAACACGTTCTCCGGCTTCTGGATGTCGTCTGTGGGCGAGGCGTCGATGTCAGCTTGGACCTCCGCGTACGCGTCGAGGGTCTCAGGGCGATCATCCATGGGCTTCATGTCGGTGGCGAACAAGTCCAGGTCGCCGTCGTTGTCGATGTCGCCGGCGTCAACGCCCATCGTGCTGAATGCAGTCTGGGAGAACGGCGATGCCTGCTCCCACGCTCCGTCGGAACCTGCGAACCATACGTAGTCGGGTGTCGCCAAGTCATTGCCGACGAAGATGTCGGCCTTGCCATCGCCGTCGATGTCACCGATGCGGGTGGCGAGCGCCTGAGACTCCGGCGCGAGCTGTGTGTGGGCGAAGGCACCATCGGCGCGCTCGAACAGTCCCACGCCGCCCTTGTCGCCGAGGTTCAGGCGACGCTCGGCAGTGAGCTCAGCGTTGTAGGCGCCGGTCACTGCGTCGAGATCTCCGTCGCCTCCGAGATCGCCCCATGCCATGGAGTAGGTGTAAGCATCGAGGCCGACGATCTCATGCCGCTCGAAACGCTCGGCAGCTGTCGATCCCGTCCCCGTATTGCGCATGGCCAGCGGACGGCCGACACCGGTCGTGAGCACAACGTCATTGCTGCCGTCGCCGTCGCTGTCGACGATCGACACCTGTCGGAAGCGGCCCTCGATGAGTGAATCGCGGCGGAAGCGCAGGTCGCCTTCATTCCACAGCAAGGAGGTTTCGCCGCTGATGTTGGCCAGCACGATGTCATCGTCTCCGTCGGAGTCCACGTCGCCGACGGCGAGACCGGCACCCATCCCGTCGAACATGGAGCGGCTCGTCCCGGGGCCCCGCGTGTGGTGCTCGAGGTCGAACGACGCGAATCGGCCATCACACGTCCCGCGATCACCATGAGGCGACGTCTCGACAGTCATCCCCAGGATTCCCATGCTCGTTGAGGACTGGCCGCCGCAGGCGCTCCCGATCAGCGCTGCCAGTGCCAGCAGCACACTGACGCCAGCTGTACGGATCGGCCTTCGGGAAGGCGTGCTCCGGCCGGCGCGAGCGCGGAGGCGGATCGGAGGCAACCGGGGCGTCGAGGAACACGGGAGGCGACTCCTCAACAACACTGGCACCTCCGATCCGAACTCAGCTGGGAGGGCAGACAACCATCAGGAACCGAGGACGGCGTTGACCTCGTCGGATGCCTGCGCGAGGCGCTCCGCAGCGTCAGCTTGGCCGCGCAGGATTTCCTGCATGGCAGGGCCGACGATGGCCTCGATCTGGCTGGCGCTGTCGGTGATCGGGAACAGGAACGTGGTGCCGTCGTCAACATGCACGGTGAACGCAGTCACGTCCACGCCGTTGCCCTGATGCGCAGCGATCGCGATCTCCGCAGCCGAGGGGATGGCCGGGAACACGACCGCGCCCTCGCCGATGACGTTCTGGCATTCAGCCGACGCCATGTGCTTGACCCACTGCCAGGCCTCTTCTTGGTGCTCGGAGTGCTTGTTGATGGAATCGGCGAGGCCGTTGAACATCGAGGCGCGCGAACCGCTCGGTCCGACCGGGAGCGGAGCGAACTCCACGTCGAACGGCGTATCGGCGCCGACGTAGGTTCCGATCTTCCACGAACCGTCTGCCATGACAGCAGCTGAGCCGTTCTGGAACACGGTGGTGCCGCCGAGCGATTCAACGTCTTCGATGGGCACGACGTACCCGGCCTCGATCATCCGGGTGAACCAGTCGATGGTGGCCGCCAAGCGCGCGTCGTCGTAGTTGGCCGAGTCTCCGAACGGATTCACGTCGAGGAACTCGAACCCGGTCGACGCAGCGAATGCCGAGAAGGTCGTCTGGCCGAATGCGCCAAAGTTGCCTTCGAGGCCGAGGCCGTACACCTCGACGTTGCCCGGATCGAAGTCCGCCGAGTCGCCGGTGTTGCCGTTGGCATCGACGCTCAGCTTGCGAATGAGCTCGCCGAACGAACCGCCGTCGTCGGGGTTCCACTCGGCTGCTGCGAAGTCCGCGGCGCTCACGCCTGCGCCGGCAACGTGGTCGGCGTTCATCACGAGCGCGATTGTGTCGAAGTCCTTCGGCAGGCCGTAGCGGTTGCCATGGTTGTCTACCCACAGCTCAGCAAGACCCGGGAAGTAGGCGCCGGTATCGACGCCGTCACGCTCGACGAAGTCATTGAGCGGAACGAGGACATCGCTGGCCACGAACTCCGGGTAACGAGCGAGGTGATCGGTGAACACGTCGGGACCGGAGCCGGAAGCGAATCCTGCGGTCACATTGGTCCAGTAGTCGCCCCAGCCGAACTGGGTGATCTCGACGTCGATGCCGGGATTGGCCGCCTCGAAGTCGGCGGCGCACTGCTCGTAGAACGGCTGCTGGTTGCCGTCCCAGAGCCAGTACTCGATGCCGACTGCCTCTGCGGACATGTCGTCGTCAGCGTCGGAGTCGGCGTCGTCCGCCCCCGGGGCCTCCGTCGCCGCAGGGGCGTCGGCTTCTTCGTCGTCGTCGCCGCCGCACGCTGCGGCGACGAGCGAAAATGCGAAAAGGACTGCGAGCAGCCTCCATAGCGCTTTAGTCATCTGGTTCTCCCTCCCAGGAGTAAGCGGCGACCCACATCGGGCCCCCGACTGTCGGTGGGGATCACTTGATCCCCGAGAAGCCGATCGAGTCGACGACCTTCCGGCCGAAGGCCAGGAAGATCACGATGATCGGCAGAGCGGCGAGCAATGTGCCCGCCATCAGGCCAGACCAGTCCGGGGAGGTCCCCGGCTGCTGAGCCGTGAATTGACCCAGCGCCACCGTGAGCGGCTGGCGCGCCGGGTCCCGAGCCACCACCAAGGGCCAGAGAAACTCATTCCACGAAGTGATGTAGGTGAGGATCGAGAGCGTCGCGAGCGGAGCGGCGCTGACGGGCACGATGATCCCGAAGAATGTCCTGAAGTGCCCGGCGCCATCGAGCAGCGCTGCCTCCTCAACCTCGCGACTGATGCCCAGGAAGAACTGCCGCAGGAAGAACACCGCAAATGGCGTCATGAAGAAGAACGGCGCAATGATTCCCGCGTAGCTGTTCAGCCAGCCCAGGTTCTTGACCAGGATCAGATTCGGAATGAGCGTGAAGATCGGCGGAACCATGAGCCCGCTGAGGAAGAGGAAGAACAGCTTGTCGCGGCCCCGGAACCTCAGGCGAGCGAACGCATAGGCCGCCATGGCAGAGAACGCCACCTGCCCGACGGTCACCGCCGTCGACACGATGACGCTGACCTTCAACGACTGCAGGAAGTCGAACGATCCGGTGTTCTGGCGTCCGAGGCTCTCCAGGATCTCTTCGTCGCTGGCGGTGCCGAGGACTCGTTCGAAGTTGTTGTCGGTGTACCCGACCGGCAGCAGGCTCTGCTCACCGGCGAAGAGCTCACCGTTGGTCGACAGGCCAGTGCGCAGTGCCCACCAGAACGGGAACACGCTGACGATCAGGATGGCGACCATGAATGCCCATGCCGCGGCACGTCCGATCCGCGGCTTTCCCAGCCGGGCGGAGGGCTGTGCGAGCGGTTGCGGTCCCGCTACGTCGGCCGCCACGTCTTCGACCGTCGGCGTGCTCATGCCAGGTCGCTCTCGCCGGCCCGCAGGAGCTTGAGCTGCAGGAAGGTAACGGTCAGCAGGATGGCCACCAGCAGCACAGAGATCGTGGCTGCGTAGCCGAGCTGGTTGAAGTCGAAGGCGTTCTGGTAGATGTACAGATAGATCACGCGGCTGGCGTTGGCGGGTCCGCCGGGCTGTCCGTTGAATCCGCCGGTGGCGACGAACACGGTGTCGAACACCTGCAACGAGCCGACGATCGTGATGACCAAGACCAGCGCCAGAATCGGGCGCAGCAGCGGGATCGTGATGTCACGGAACATCTGACGCTCGGTTGCACCGTCGACTGCGGCCGCCTCATACAGGCTGCGAGGAATGGTCTGCAAGCCGGCGAAGATCAGCAGCGCGGTGTAGCCCATATGGCGCCACGTGTTGATTCCCGCCAGGCTCGGAATGACCTTGTCGGAATCGGTGAAGAACCTGACGGGATCCATCCCGAAGAGCCCGAGGAAGTCGTTGACGATGCCCAAGTTCCCATCGAGCATCCAGACCCAGAGCAACGCCACGATCACGTTCGGGATCAGCCACGGCAGCAGCAGGATTCCCCGGATCGTGACCGACTTGGTGAGCCGATCCATGAGCACCGCTATGGCGACCGCCAGGATCGTCTGCGAGACGATGTTGATCACCGTGTACCTGAACGTGATCTTGAGCGATTCCCAGACCTGACGGTCGTTGAACAGCCGGTCATAGTTGTCGGCCCCCACCCAGCTGCCCCGGTTGGCGATGAGATTCCAGTCCGTGAAGCTGATGTACACGCCCCGCAGCGCGGGATACAGGTAGAACGCCACAAACCCCACAAGGGCTGGAAGCAGGAACCAGAAGGCCGACCGCCAACCACCGTGCAGGTTGGACGACCCCAAACCGCGGCGCCGGCGCGATACCTGCGACGGCGCCGCGGTCTGTGTCACGCGTCTGCCCCCGCAGACTGGGTCACGGGTCCGCCTCCGGCAGGCTGCGTCACGGGTCCGCCTCCGGCAGGCTGCGTCACGGGTCCGCCTCCGGCAGGCTGCGTCACGGGTCCGCTTCCGGCGGACCGATGCTCGAGCCGGAGTGATTCCGGAATGAACTCGCCGTGCGCTTCGATCAGCTCGCTTGTCAGCGACCAGATCTGGTCAAGATCGAGTTCAGCGGCGGTGTGCGGATCGAGCATCGCAGCGTGGAACACGTGCTCGATGCGACCGGTCCGAAGCGCCTCGACGGTGAGTTCTTGGGGACCGATGTTGGTCTGCATCAACGCAGCCAGTTGCGGTGGCAGCGCACCGATCTTGTGTGGCGTGATCCCAGTGGCTCCCACTGTGGCCGGTACTTCGACCGTGCAGCCCGCGGGCAGGTTGTCGATCAGGCCTTGATTCGGCACGTTGACGTACACGGAGCGCTCGGTGCCTGTCGCGATGCTGTGGATGATCTGAGGTGCGTATTCGTCGCTGCGGGGAACTTCCAATGGGTGTTCGGGGTCTTCGAGGCGTCGCCGAAGCTCTTCCCACTCGGCGATCTGTTCCTCGCAACGCCGCACGTATTCGCGCACCGGAATCTTGAATCGCTCGATGAGGTCCGGCCGTCCGTCCTTCAAGAAGAAGGGCGTGTATTCGGCGAAGTGCTCGCTGGACTCCGTGACGAAATAGCCGAGACGCCGCAGCATCTCGTAGCGGACAGCATCATGCAAACCCCACTCACCACGCCTGGGCGAGTCTTCCGGCTCCCGATGAAGGGTTCTCAGCCTCGGGTACAGGTCTTCCCCGTTGTGCTCCAGCCGCGAGAAGAAGCACATGTGATTGATGCCTGCAGCTTCGTAGTCCAGTTCGGCGATGCCGATGCCCAAGTCGGTAGCGAGGTGCTGCGCTGTGATCGGCACGCTGTGACAGAGCCCGTAAGCCTCGACATCAGTCATCGACGACAGGCCCCACATGTTGATCGCCATCGGATTCGCGTAGTTGAGCAAGCGTGCGTGGGCACTGAACTCACTGATGGCGCCGGCCACTTCCAGCAGTGCAGGCACGGTCCGGAGCCCGCGCATGATTCCGCCGATTCCGATGGTGTCCGCGATCGTCTGCTGGAGGCCGTATCGCTCAGGGATCTCGAAATCCAAGACGGTCGCCGGTTCAAAACCGCCGATCTGGAACATCGTCACGACGAAGTCGGCGCCCTCGATGGCGCGTTGGAGGTCCGTCGTTGCCATGATCTTGGCGCGTGCGTCAGCCGCCTCGACCAGCCGATGGCCGACGATCTCAGAGGTGCGCAGTCGATCGGAGTCGATGTCGTGGAGGCGGATGTCGAGGTCGTCGCGCAGGTCGGGGTACGCGAGCAGGTCGCCCATCAGGTTGCGCGAGAACACCGTGCTCCCCGCCCCGATGAATGCGACTGCGGCCATCTGCCCCCCTTGCGGGCTTCGATCATCCGGCCTCGGTGTTCGGCGGCCGAGGCTCTCGGCTGCCGCAAGGTCGATCGCTCCGGCCAAACTACTATACGTCAACGTTGGCGTCAACGTTGACGTCAACGATGACCTGGCACTGGTGCCCGCTTCGCTTGAGCCGGTAAGTTCGCGCTGACACTGATCCGGTGACGTTCGACAGAACAGATCAGGTCAGAAGTTCGCTTACGGAGCGCTATGGATCGGGAAGCAACACTCCACGACGTGGCCGGCAAGGTTGGCGTTTCGCCGCGCACCGTGTCGCGCGTCGTCAACGACGAGGGCGGCTATTCCGAGCAGACGCGCCGCAAGGTGATGGCGGCCGTCGATGAACTGCACTATCGGCCCAACATGGTCGCCCGGGCACTCATCACCAAGCGCAGCGGCACGGTCGGTCTCGTCGGGGGCGACATGACCGACCCGTTCTTCCCCGCCCTTGCCGAAGGGATCCAGCAGCGCGCCCGTGGAGCCGGACAAACCATGTTCTTCGCGAGTACTGGCAGCGACCCCGAGCGGCAGGCCGAGGTACTCAGGTCGTTCTGGGTGCGCGCCGTGGACGGTGTCATCGTCTTTCCCGCGCTCGACTCGATCGACCAACTCACCGACTACGGAGAGCGCGGGCTGCCGATCGTGGTCGTGGACGACTTCCTGGAGGCACCAAACGTCGCATGCGTGTCGTTCGATCTGGAGGGCGGAGGCGGGCTCGCTGCGACACACCTACTCGATCGTGGTTGCCAGCAAATGGGCGTCATCAGTGCCACGGTGTCCCCGCCCCGGCGACGTCATCGCGAGCGCGGCTTCCTGCGAACCTTGGCGGACACCCGCGGCGACCATCGGCCACCGGCCATGGCGCAGACAGATCCGACGGTGAAAGGGGGCGAAGCGGGTCTCGCGGAGTTGCTGGCCCAGATGCCAGACCTGGACGGTGTCTTTGCGTACAACGACCTCGTCGCCATCGGAGCCGTTCGAGCGGCTGTCGCAAGCGGTCGTCGAGTGCCCGAGGACATCGCCGTCGTGGGTTGCGATGACATTGAGATGAGCTCCTACGTGACGCCGGCTCTCACGACCATTCGACTCGATCGCTCACGGCTCAGCGCAGAGGCCGTGGCTGCCCTCAGCGACCTGATCGGATCGCCGGGTGCGCAGAGGGAGACCGTGGTGCTGCCCGTCGAGTTGGTTGTCCGCGAGTCGGCGTGACCAATCGAACGCCGGCGGCTCAGCGCGCTATTGCGCTGCATCGCGAGAGCTGGGGCGAACCGGCTGTGGTGAGCAGGGCCCCCGGTCGAGTCAACCTGATCGGCGAGCACACCGACTACAACGACGGGTACGTACTTCCGATGGCGATCGAGTTCGACACGGTCGTCGCACTGAGTCCCGCTCGAAGCGGTCTCCGCAGCACAGTGATCTCGGAAATCTTCGGCACGGCAACACTGGACAGCAAATGCGAGTCGATCGATTCCACGCATTGGGCCTCGTATGTCTTCGGCGTCAGCCACTTGCTGGATGGACACGGCATTTCAACCGGTTCATGGAACTGCTCGATAGCAACGGACGTCCCGATCGGGGCGAGCTTGTCGTCATCCGCGGCTCTGGAAGTCGCTCTGGCAAGAGCACTGCTGCGACTCGCAGGCGAGAGCTGGGAACCTGCGGAAACTGCCCAATTGTGTCAACGAGTCGAGAACGAAGTCGTCGGCATGCCCTGCGGAATCATGGATCCCCTGATCTCCGCCTGCGCAATCGCAGGCCACGCTTCGTTGATCGATTGCCGATTGCTCGATGTCCGGCCTCGGCGGCTTCCAGACGGAACTGTGATGGCAATTCTCGACACGACGACTCGGCGAGAGCTGGTCGACTCGGCCTACGCCGACCGTCGTTCCGCCTGCGCTCGGGCAGCGAACTGGATCGAAGTGCCCGCGCTGCGCGACGCGCAGCTCGATGAGATCGAGCGCTTGCCGGAGGAACTCGCAACCGAGCGACGGCGAGCGCGACACGTCGTTACTGAGAATGAGCGAACGCTCGAAGCTGCGCAAGCCATGGAAGAGAACGACGCTGAGGTCCTCGGGTCGCTGATGAACGCAAGTCACGTCAGCTTGCGAGACGACTACGAGGTCTCAGGACCTGAGCTCGATGCAATCGTGGAGATCGCACAGGCCAGTCCCGGATGCATCGGTGCCCGCATGACGGGCGGGGGTTTTGCCGGATGCGCTGTGGCGCTGGTCACCGCCGCCGCCGCAGGTGCCTTCACCAACGCTGTCCGGGAGGGCTACCGGGCCACCTCAGGACTCGACGCGAGTGTCTGGCTGTCACGGCCAGCGGCAGGCGCCTCGATCATCGACCGAGCCGAATGGCATGTCGGGTGACACCAGCAGCTCAACCCTCGAACGCGGCCAGAGATGCCACGATCTCGTCAAGCGTCGAGCGCGACGGCTTCCAGTTCAGGGTGCGACGAGCCAATTCCGGTGAGGCGATCAGCTCGGCTGGATCACCGACGCGACGTGGCCCAAGTTCGTACCGAACTGTTCGTCCGAGGCCACGCTCGACTGCTGCGACTACCTCGAGCACTGAGTGGCCCGTTCCCCCACCCAGATTCAGCGCCGTGGTCGCACCGCCATCGCGAAGGTAGTCAAGCGCCAGCAGGTGCGCGTCAACGAGATCGCGGATGTGAATGTAATCCCGGATGGCGGTGCCATCGGGCGTGGGATAGTCCGAACCGAACACGGTCAACGGCTCTTGATGCTCCGATGCTGCGCGCACGGCCAAGGGCACCAGGTGCGTCTCGGGATTGTGCCGCTCGGTCCGGTTCGACGTCGCACCAGCAGCGTTGAAGTATCGCAGCGACACCGATCGAAGGCCATCGCCGGTGTCATGCATGCGCAGCATCTGCTCGACGAAGAGCTTTGTCCAGCCATAAGGACTCGTCGGCTGCAGCGGAGCGCTCTCGGTGATCGGCTGAGTCGACGCGTTTCCGTACACCGCGGCAGACGAGGAGAACACCACGAACTTGACGCCGCCGTCGATGAGCGCCCGGATCAGCCGTGCCGATTGAACGACGTTGTTCTCGATGTACGTACCCGGGTCCCGCACGGACTCTCCGACGGAGATCAACCCCGCAAGGTGGATGCACGATGTGATGCCATGACCACGCACGAGTCGGGAAATCGCCTCGCTGTCACCCACGCTGGCGGACTCGAAGATGACCCCAGGAGGCAGCACCGGCTGCGAGGATCGCGACAAGTTGTCAACAACCACAACGCGCTCACCGCGCTCTGTGAGTGCATCGACCACGACTGAGCCGATGTAGCCCGCTCCGCCGGTCACGAGCACGGTCATAGGGATCTCGTCACCGGGTCCTCGGTCACTGTGCGCCGGCTCAGCTCGTGCCGAGCGAGAGCAGGTTCTCGACGGGCTGGTAGAGCTCTTCGAGATAGGCCGTGTCGTCGGCGCTGAGCTCGATCGTGGTTGCCTCGACGAGCTGGTCGAGCTGGCTGATCTTGGACACACCGACGACGGGGGCAGTGATCTCGGGCTTGTTCGCCAGCCACGCCAAGGCGATCTGGGCGGGGCGCACATCGAGCCGTTCGGCCACTTCGGACACCCGCTCGGCGATGTCGAAGTCGCGCTCGCCCCGGTAGAGGCTCTCGGTGCGGGAGCGGTCCTGGCCTTTCGAGCGGTCGGTCGTGCCAGCGTCGAGGCTGCCCCGGTAGGAACCGGTGAGAATGCCGCGCGCCAGAGGCGACCACGGGGTGAGCGCCACCCCGGTGCTAGCGCAGTAGGGGTTCATCTCACGCTCTTCCTCGCGGTAGATGAGGTTGTAGTGGTTCTGCATCGAGACGAACTTCGTCCAGCCGCGCATCTCGGCAGTCATCTGCAGCTCGACGAACTGCCAGGCGAACATCGACGAGCCGCCCAGGTACAACGCCTTGCCGGCCTTGACCACGTCGTGCAACGCCTCCATCGACTCGGCGATCGGTGTCGCGACGCTGCCGGGGATGCCGTGGGGATGGCGGTGGATGATCAGCTGGTCTACGTAATCGACGCCGAGGCGCCGCAGCGAGTTGTCGATGCCCTCGATGATGTGTTTGCGGTTCAGGCCGCCCTCGTTGGGGTTGCGGCCCATCGGCATCGAAATCTTGGTGGTGAGTACATACTGCTCACGCGGCAGCAATTCCCTCAGCAGTTGCCCCACGACCTCCTCGGAGGCGCCGACGCCGTAGATGTCAGCGCAGTCGAAGTAGTACAGCCCCCGCTCGATGGCGGCCTCGAAGATCGGGCGGGCTTCGTCGACGCCGAGCGTCCAGTCGCCCTGGTGGCCCCGGCCGGGGATCCCGAAATTCATGGTTCCCAAGCAGAGCTCGGAGACCTGGAGACCGCAGTTCGAACCGAGCTGGGTGGATTTCAGTCGCGACATGGCCCCGAAACGTATTCGACGGCGGCCCTCACCCGTCGGTTTGCCCCGCCGGCAATCGGGAATGGGGGCTACGCGAGATCCGACAGTCCGCCGACAGGCGAGCCGTTGCGTCGGTAGACCTCTTGTTTCCCGCTCTTGTTCGCTTCGCTCACGGGCCGCTCGGGCCACGGCTTCGCCTATCGGCTCAGCCTCTGCGGCGAACCGGCGGCAAGGGAGCGCCAGAGGGCCCGGTAGGTCGGCCACGATGCTGCGGCGGGCAGGTAGCCGTCCTCTTCCAGTGCGCGCTGCAAGCGCGGCAGGTTCCGGGCCGGCACGCCCGAGTCGACGTGATGGGCCAGGTGATAACCGACGTGGTACGGCACGAACAGCACCCGCGCCAGCCAGCTCTGGCGGATGTGGTGCGTGGTATTGCGGCGATCGGACGTCCGGGTCATGCCGCCGTGCTCTGCGACGGCTCGCAGGCGGTTGATGAACTGGTACCAGGTGAACCACGGCAGCACCCACAGCAACAGGTACAGCCATGGGTGGCCGGCCAGCCAGAACAGCCCGAACACGATCGCCTGCCCGGCGAAAAACCGCAGGCTGAGCGGCACGTACTTCAGCTTCACGAGCCCGGTGAAACGGGGCTTGGTGATGCGCCACGCCGACACGCCCACGAGGTCGCGCAACAGCTTCCGCCGCAGCGACCGTGCAGATATCGGGTAGAAGGAATACAGCAGGAAGTCGGGCTCTTTGGGTCCGAATTCGTCACGATGATGGTTGGCGTGGCCCCGCCGGTAGAAGTGCGAGCCGGTGCCCATCGGCAGCCAGCCCAACAGGTTGATGCCGATGCGGTCATTCAGCCAGCGGTGAGAGAACAACAACCGGTGGGCCGCTTCGTGATGAAGGATGAACCATCGCAGCTGCAGCGTTCCGATCACGGGCACCGCCGCGACCACCGCGAGCGGGTGTCCGATGGCGATCACCGCGGCGACGACTGCCACCGGCGCCGCCAGCGTCGCGATGACCTCGAGTGCGTTGATCACATTCGGGACTCGGCGCAGCTCTGCTCGAAACGCGGGCTTGGGACGGCCGTCGGGGCGCAGCCTTTCCGAGCCCTCGAACCGGGGCAGATCGGGGCGCGTCATGCCGCCGGTCATCTTCGCCACAAGCTCGTCGTGGGTCGGCGGCGCGTCGGTCACGCTCACGCTTTGATGCTACGGCGCTCGGACAGCACGGCAGAGTCGTCACGGCACTGGGCTGGTCCAGACCGAGTCCGCAGACTTGCCGACTCGCTTGGGCTGGCCGGGGGAGCCGGTCGTTAGCTACGGTTCCGGGCGACCACCGAGTGGCTGGATCCGTTCACAGCCGGCTGAGACAGGGGAATCGACGATGGATTTGGGAATTTCAGGACGTACCGCGGCCGTGGCCGCGGGCTCAGCAGGATTGGGGCTCGGGTCGGCCAAGGCGCTCGCGGCCGAAGGCGTGCGCGTGGCCATCTGCGGCCGGGACTCTGAGCGCCTGGCCGCGGCGGCTGCGCAGATCGATGGCGACGTGCTCTCGATCACCGCCGATCTGGGCAATCCCAACGAGGGTCGCAGCTTCGTGGAGCAGGCCATTGCTGGGCTCGGCTCCGTCGACATCTTGGTGACGAACGCAGGCGGTCCGCCGCCGGGCATGTTCGACACCACCGAGATGGATGCCTACCAGGTGGCATTCGACATGAACTGCAAAGCCATGATCGAGATGTGCCGGGTGGCCATCCCACCAATGCGTGAGCGCGGCTGGGGGCGGGTGTGCGCCATCACCAGCGTCGGCGTGAAGCAGCCGATCCCGTTCCTGCTCGCCAGCTCGGTCGCACGGGCCGGCTTGACCAGTTTCCTCAAGCTCACCGCCCGAGAAGTGGCAGCCGACGGAGTGACGGTGAACTCAGCTCAGCCCGGTACGCATTGGACCGACCGGGTGTCAAAGATGATGGACCAAGAACAGGCCGGTCAGAGCAACCCGATGGGCGTCTGCGGCGACTCCGATGACTTCGGCGCCGCGGTGGCGTTCCTGTGCAGCGAGCAAGCCAAATTCGTCACCGGCACAGGCCTGCTCATCGACGGCGGCCAGGCCACCGGCCTCCTGGACTGATCGCGGAAGTCTCGGCTAGGAGACTCCGGCGGCTTCGAGTGCTCGGCGGGTGAGTACCCGGGCGAGGTGGTTGCGGTAGTCCGGCGTGGCGTTCAGGTCGGTGGGGGCTTCAGTGCCTTCAGCCGCCTGCTCGGCAGCATCGGCGGCCGACGCTCCCCCGGCCAGTGCGGCTTCGACCGCACCCGCGCGCAGCGGCGTGGAGCCCATGTTCACGAGCGCGACATTGGTCCCACCGTTCACCTTCACTGCGGCGACGCCCACGATCGCCCAGTCCTGGGCCCGTCGGTTGAACTTCTGATAGTTCCAGCCGTCCCCCGGCGCCTTGGGCACCCGGATCTCGGTGAGCATCTCGTCGTCGGCCAAGGCCGATTCGAAGTAGCCGGTGAAGAAGTCTCCAGCGGAGATCTCACGGCTGCCGTTCGGGCCCTGCGCGACGAGCGTGCCGCCCAGCGCCAGCACGGCCGCCGGCAGATCCGAAGCCGGATCGGAGTGCGCCAGCGAGCCGCCGATGGTGCCACGGTGGCGGACCTGCGGGTCGCCGACCTCGCCGGCCACGTGTCCCAGCAACGGGCACTCGGCGGCCAGCAGGTTGCTGGTCTCCAGCGCCCGGTGGCGTGTCAGCGCACCGATGGCGATGTGATCGCCGCCGTCGTTGATGTAGCTGAGATCGGTGACGCGGCCGATGTCCACAACCACGCTGGGTACCGCCAGGCGCAGCTTCATCATCGGCAGCAGCGAATGGCCGCCCGCCAGCAGCTTGGCCTCGTCGCCATGCTCGCCGAGCAGCGCTATCGCCTCTTGCGCGGAGCCAGCTCGTGCGTAGTCGAATGCTGCAGGAATCATTGCTGTACCCCCCTCAGTCCGATGTCTCGCCGGCGGCGCATGCCAGCACCGACTTGACGATGTTGTGGTACCCCGTGCAGCGGCACAGGTTCCCCTCCAGACCCAAGCGCACCTCGCGCTCGGACGGGTCGGGGTTCTCCTCGAGCAGCGATACCGCCGCCATGACCATGCCGGGAGTGCAGTAGCCGCACTGCAGCCCGTGGTTCTGGCGGAAGGACTCTTGCATCGGGTGCAGTTCGTCGTGCGACGGGGCCAAGCCCTCGATCGTCAAGATGTCCTCGCCATCGGCCTGCGCCGCCAGCATCGTGCACGACTTCACCGATTCGCCGTTCACGTGCACCGTGCAAGCTCCGCATGAGGACGTGTCGCAGCCCACGTTGGTGCCGGTCAGCCGCAAGTCGTCCCGCAGCCAGTACACGAGCAACGTGCGCGGTTCGACGTCGCCGCTGCGAGTCTCGCCGTTCACAGTGACGCTGATCTCCACAATGACCCCTCTTCTCGCCGGCCACGAGGCCAAGCGAATTCTTCGTCAATACCGAGTGAATGTCTACACGGTCCGCGGGCGGTGACAGTCTGCACGGCCCCCGGACGCTGGCGCGCACCATCATGCAACATCCAAGGACCACGCGCAGACACGGGGACCAGCGGTTCCCGAGTGCAGCAGTAGGTTGACGGCGTGACCGGCGAACGCGGCGCAGCGAGTGCTGACAGCACGCCTGAAGACGCGGGCGAACCGGTGCTGCGGGACACGCGTCGCTCGCTCCTGCTGCTCGCGCGTGACCTGTTCGCCCGACAGGGCTACCGCGGCACATCGATCCGGCAGCTCACCTCGAGACTCGACCTGACGCCGGCTGCGCTCTACTACCACTTCACCGGCAAGCAACAGGTGCTCGCTGAGATCTTGGCCCCGATGGAACGCGACGGCGAGACCATCATCGCCGAGATGGAGGACCTCGAGCGAACGCCACAGGCCATGCGCGAGGTGCTCGACCGCTATTTCGATCTGCTCGCCCACGACATCGTGGCCTTCCGTCTTGTGACCAAGGATCTCGATGTTCAGCGAAGCGCGGTCGGTCAGCGTCTGCGAGCCCAAGCCGCGGTCCTCTTTGCGTGGCTCACCGGGTCATCCCCCGACGTCGCCGATCGCATACGTGCTGCAGCCGCCGTGGGCACGATTCGTCTCTCGCTTGAGCAGAGCGGCGTGGACCTCGATGTGCATCGCGATGCGATCATCGGACGCGCCCTGCGCATCATGACCGACTAGGGGCTGAGCCGATCGGTCAGCGGTCGCCGTTGCCGAGCAGATGGGCTACGCCGGGCAGCGGCCACGCCGGCGGCAGCGTGACGACCTCGGCGGGATTCACGTTCAGGCGGTACAGGGTGTCGCCCTCGCGCACGAGCGAGAGTTGCTCACGCGCAATCCGCTCCACGACCACCGGGTCTTGGGCGTCCGCGACCTGAGTGGCCAGGTGCGCCGTCTGCGCCTGCAGCCGTTCGAGCGTGTCGGCGGCATGGTCGATGTTGCGCCGCTGCGAGTTCAGCGACTGCCAAGGAAACAGCAGCACCGCGAGCAGGCCGACAGCGCTCACCACGATCACCAAGCCGACGAGCATCGCCATGACCCGGGGCCGCCCCTCCCGGCGGCGGGAGCGCGTCGGCGCGCTGGCGGGCGCCTCGTTCACGGACGCTGGGCTCACGGGCTTGGGTTCATGAACTCTGGGTTCACGGGCTTGGGCTCATGAGCCTCGGGCGAGCGAGCTGCCTCCGCGATAGGCAGCATCGTCGCCGAGCTCGTCCTCGATGCGCAGCAGCTGGTTGTACTTGGCGACACGATCGGAGCGGGCCGGCGCGCCAGTCTTGATCTGCCCGCAATTGGTGGCAACCGACAGATCGGCGATGGTGGTGTCTTCAGACTCGCCTGAACGGTGCGACATGACCGCGGTGTAAGCCGACCTTCCCGCCATCTCGACAGCGTCGAGCGTCTCGGTCAGCGTGCCGATCTGATTGACCTTCACCAGGATGCTGTTCGCGACGCCGGCATCAATGCCGCGCCCGAGTCGCTCGATGTTCGTGACGAAGAGGTCGTCGCCGACGAGCTGTACCCGGTCGCCCAGGAGATCGCCGAGCCCGGACCAGCCCTCCCAGTCATCCTCGGCCATGCCGTCCTCGACCGAGCAGATCGGGTAACGGTCGCACAGGTCAGCGAGGTAGCCCGCAAAAGAGGCAGCGTCGAGTTGTCGGTCCTCGCCGGCCAGGGTGTACAGGCCGTCGGCGTAGAACTCAGTGGACGCCACGTCGAGCGCAAGCGCCATGTCGACGCCGGGCTCGAATCCGGCCTCGGAGATGGCTTCGGTCAGCAGTGCCAGCGCGGCCTCGTTCGAGGACAGGTCCGGGGCGAATCCACCTTCGTCGCCGACCGCCGTCGACAGCCCTCGCGAGCGCAGAACGCGACGAAGGACATGGTACGTCTCGGTGCCCCACCGCAGCGCCTCGCAAAATGATGCCGCGCCGACGGGGACGATCATGAACTCCTGCAGGTCCACGTTGTTGTCGGCGTGCTCGCCGCCATTGATGACGTTCATCATCGGCGTCGGCAGCACATGCGCATTGGCCCCGCCGACGTGGCGATAGAGCGGCAGACCCAACGCCGCCGCCGCGGCGTGTGCCGTTGCCAGCGAGGCTGCCAGTACTGCGTTCGCCCCCAAGCGAGCCTTGTTCATGGTGGCGTCGAGCTCGATCAGCGTGTGATCCACCCCTCGCTGATCGACAGCATCGAGACCGGCGAGCGCCCGGGCGATCTCGCCGTTCACATGCCCCACGGCAACGGCGACGCCCTTGCCGCCGTACCGCTGCCCCCCGTCGCGCAGCTCGACGGCCTCGAACTGGCCCGTCGAGGCGCCAGAGGGCACGATGGCCCTCCCTACAGCGCCGCCCGCGGTGCGTACCTCGGCCTCGGTCGTGGGATTGCCTCGGGAATCCAGAACTTCCCGGCCGGTCACTTGAGCGATCTGTGTAGACGCGCGCGCTGTCACGCCATGCCACAGTACCGAAGCGCGCGGCGGGCGCGACCAGCGCTGCGCACCGATGCCTAGGCGGTGCGCGCCGTGCGAGCCCTTATGCGGTCTGCTCGGGCCTCGCGCTCAGCGGCCTTGATCGCCTCCCACTGCACCGAGAGCTCGTCATCACTGGGCTCAGGAGCATCCGGGTCGCGCAGGAAGACATGGGGATGGCGGCGCCGCATCTTGGCCTCGACGGTCTCGAGCACCTCAGCCAGGGTGAACGTTCCCGCCTGCTCGCCGATCGCGGCATTCATCATGACCTGCAGCAGCACGTCGCCGAGTTCTTCGACCAGGTCCTCGATCGCGGTGGCCAACTTGGCTGCGTCGCCGCCAAGGGCGTCGGCGGCAGTCTGCAGTACCTCAGCCAGCTCCGAGGCCTCATCGAGCGCGTACGGCGCGAGCGTCGCATGCGTCTGGGCCCGGTCCCACGGGCATTCCTGACGCAGCCGGGTTATCACCTCGTGGAGTGAAACGAGCCTCGGCCCGAGTTCCGGTCGGGGGTCGGCGGAATGCTCAGCGGCCATCGCGACCCCCGCACCGGCACCTCACGGCAGCAACGGCATCGCCACCCGCAGGTTGCCGACGTTCCAGTTGCCGAGTTCGGGAGCGACCTCCACTTCATAAGACGACATGATCTCGGTCAGCACGTGACCCGCGAACGGCCCAATCGAAGAGAGATCGGTCGCATCGGTTCGAAGCTCATCCAGATGCAGCACCACCCAGATTTCGCCGGTCGGGCTCGCTGCGGACGGCAGCAGCAGCGGCTCGGACAGCTCCCCCGGCGCCAGCGCCAAGAGGGCCAGCGTCAACTCCTGGCCTATGCCCAGATCGAAGGGCCGAGCGCAGGCGATGACACCATCGGCCTCGGTCAGGTCGGGCAGGTTGACCGCAGCCGCAACGTCACCAAAGGGTTCACCGGCCTGCACGCGCTCGGAAGCTGCAAAGGCGTCGATCTCAGTCGTCAAGGTGAGCGCACTCACACAGTGGGGCGTCGCCAGGCGCTCGATGCTGGGGTCCTCCTCGACGGCGCGTTGCTGCGCAAATTCTTCGAACGGACCCTCGAGGTGCGCTTGGACCTGCCCGTTGATCTCCGCGTCCGACAGGGTGATGTCGACCCCGAAGCCCAGTGCATCCAGTGCCGCGCCCGCCAGGCGCAACTGAATCATGGATGTCAGCCGGGATGCGTATTCCTCCTGGGTCGGGTTCTCCGGGTCGTCCATGAGCGTGACCGGGGAGTCCACGAGGTTCGCAAGGACATCGCCGACCAGCACCTGCCCGCCCGGGAAACTCGCCGCGACGGCGGCACTGTCGGAGAGCAGCGCTCGGTACGCGGCTTCTTGGACCGCTCGCGCGGCATCGCGCTCGGCCCGCTCGGCCTCGAGCTGAGCTTCCTCGGAGGCCCGCTCAGCTTCGAGCTGAGCTTCGCGTTCAGCAGCCTCGACCGCATCCCGCGACACCACACCGTCGTCATCGGTGTCGGCTGCCTCGACGATCTCGGGGTCGAGCCCCGTTTCGATGGTGACGACGTTCCCGTCGTCGCTGCACGCGAACGACGCGAGTACCAGCGCTGCGAGCAACACAGCTCGTCGAATCATGGAATTCCCCCCGGCGCGCACTGCGGGCAGGCTAGGTGGTAGCCGCTTCGGCCACGGGTTCGCCCTGTGCTTGCCACTCGGACTCGCTTCGCTCGCTGGCCGCTCGGGCCGGGGGCTCAGCCTCTCGCCGGGGGCCGCAACTGCTGGCAGAACGAGAACAGGTGCCCGACCGTGGCCGGGTTCAACGCGCGAACCGACAGCTGCACCTCGCTGCCGCCTGCACCTGCGTCCGCCTTGTAACGCGCCGCGCTGAAGGGCGTGCCTGCGCAGATGCGCCGCATGCGCAGTTCCTCGCTCGCTGTCAGCGTGAGCGGCCCCAAGCGCACCCGCCCGCCGTCGTGGCCGGGAGCGAACGCCACAGTCCGCATGCCGAGCCGGTGACATTCGGCGCGCAGCAGCGCAATGTGCAACAACGTCCGCGCGGCATCTGGGATCGGTCCGTAGCGGTCGGTCCATTCAGCTTCGATGTCAGCTACCTCGACGAGCTCGGTGACAGCACCGAGTCGGCGGTACGCCTCGAGGCGGCCTGTCGCGTCGGCCACGTAGTCGTCGGGAAGGTGTGCGACGAGCGGCAGGTCGATGACGATTTCGGCCGGCTGTTCGGGCGTCTCGCCGCTCAGGGAGGCAACTGCCTCGCTGACGAGTTCGCAGTAGAGGTCGTAGCCGACGGCGGCGACGTGTCCCGACTGCACGCCGCTGAGCAGGTTCCCGGCGCCGCGCAGCTGCAGGTCGCGCATCGCAATGCGGTATCCCGAGCCCAGCTCGGTGGATTCGCCGATCGTGCGAAGGCGCTCGTAGGCCTCCTCGGAGAGCGAACGGCCTTCAGGGTGAAACAGGTATGCGTAGGCACGCTGCCCCGAACGGCCCACACGCCCTCGGATCTGGTGCAGCTGCCCGAGGCCCAGCAGATCGGCGCGATCCACAACCAGCGTGTTGACGCTCGGCATATCGATGCCCGACTCGATGATGGTCGTGCACACCAGCACGTCGTAGGCACCTTCCCAGAAGTCGATGACTACCTGCTCCAGCGTTCCCTCGTCCATCTGGCCGTGTGCCACGGCGATGCGCGCCTCGGGCACCAGTTCTGCCAAGCCCGCCGCCACCACGCCGATGTCGGCGACGCGGTTGTGCACGAAGAACACCTGGCCTTCGCGCAGCAGCTCCCGCCGGATGGCCTCGCTGACGGCACGCTCGTCGTAGGGGCCGACGTGGGTGAGGATCGGCTGGCGTTCGGCCGGAGGAGTCTGCAGCAGCGACAGGTCCCGAATGCCCGTCAGCGTCATCTCCAGCGTGCGCGGAATGGGCGTGGCCGTCAGCGTCAGCACATCGACCTCGGCGCGCAGGTGCTTGATCGCCTCTTTGTGGCTCACGCCGAAGCGCTGCTCCTCGTCCACCACCAGCAGGCCCAGATTCTTGAACTTCACGTCGCCTGACAGCAGCCGATGCGTGCCGATCACCAAGTCCACCGTGCCGTCGGCGACACCGGCGACCACCGCTCGCTGCTCGGCGGGCGTGAGGAATCGGCTGAGCACCTCGACGCGCACAGGATGGTCGGCGTAACGCTCCGCGAACGTCTGGTGATGCTGCTGGGCCAGCAGCGTCGTCGGCACCAGCACGGCTGCCTGCTTGCCCGCACTTATCGCACAAAATGCCGCCCGTACCGCCACCTCCGTCTTGCCGAAGCCGACATCACCGCACACCAGGCGATCCATCGGTGTGGGCTCGGACATGTCCGCCAGCACCTCGTCGATCGTGCGGCGCTGGTCGGGCGTCGGCATATACGCGAAGCTGTCGGCCAGCTCGGCCATGCCCAGGCCTTCGGGATCGAATGCGTTGCCCGACGTGGTGATCCGTCGCTGGTACAGCACCACCAGCTCTTGGGCGATCTCGGCTACCGATGCGCGCACCTTGGCCTTCTGGCGCTGGAAGTCGCTGCCGCCCATGCGGCTGAGCCGGGGCGTCTCCCCGCCGATGTAGGGGCGGATGAAGTCGATCTGCTCGGTGGGCAGGTAGAGCCGATCGGTGCCCCGGAACTCCAGCTCGAGGTAGTCGCGCTCATCACCGCCGAAGGCCCGCCGGACGAGCCCGGCATAGCGGGCAATGCCGTGATGGTGATGAACGACGAAGTCGCCGACGCTGAGATCTTCGAACGACGACGTGACGCGGGTGCGACGTCGAGCTGCACGATGAACGCGGCGGCGACCGGTGAACTCTGCTTCGGGCAGCACCGCAACCCCGGCTGCGGGCGCGATGAAACCCTGTTCGAGCGGTGCGACCACCACGTGACCGCCTGGCAGCGGGGCGAAGCTTGAGGGCCCCGAATGCAGGTGCAATGGGACTTCTTCCGCACCCAGCGCGTCAGCGAGCCGAGCAGCCGAGCCGTCGCCTTCGGCAGCCACGACGACAACGGATCGCGCCGCGCTGTCTCCGACTTGTCCTTTCGCTCCGGTCACCAGCCGGCGGAGCTGGGACACCAGGCGGCCGGGATCGCCGGCGGCGGGCACCCATGGCTCGGTGGCGATCTGCGGCCCAGGATCGCCCTGCGCTGTGGGCGCTGCGGTGGAGTCCACCGACCACACCGCGGCTTCGCAGCGAGCCAGCAACCGGTCGAACGCAACGTGCAGCCGGGGGAATGCCGCGCCAGCAGCGTCGGGGCCATTCTCGTGGTGATCGCCCGAGTCGCCAGGACTCCGCAGGCCCCACGTCACCGCCAGCGAACGGGTCAGATCGTCGGTTTCTGCGGTGATGTCGGCAGCTCGGTCTGCGAGCCGCCGCGGCTCGCACAGCAACACCAGCGCATCGGGGCCGAGCAGGTCCGGCAGCACGATCTCATCGGGAGCGAGCCATGGCAGCCACGACTCCATCCCGTCGAACAGCTCACCCCTGCTGAGGCGCTCCATGTGCTCGCGGCACCACGGTTCGCCGATTGCCAGCGCTGCGGCACGTTCCCGCATGGCAGCATCGGGACGCATCTCGCGCGCCGGGTACATCTGCGTCTCTGCAAGCTCTGCGACCGAACGCTGATCGGCGATCGAGAACTCCGTGAGGCGGTCGACCTCGTCGCCCCACAGGTCGATGCGCACCGGCATCTCGGCCGTCGGGCAGAAGACGTCCACAATCCCGCCGCGCACTGCGATCTCGCCGCGATGCTCGACCTGATGCTCACGGCGATATCCCCAGGCCACCAGCTGCGACACGAGTTCGCCGAGGTCGCACCGATCGCCTCGTGTCACGCGCATCACCGACGCTGCTGGGGCAACTGCGTCGGGGCTGAGCCGCTGCAGCAGCGCTCGAATCGGAGCGACGATCACCTTGAGGTCGCTCTCGCTGGCGCGGGTGGGGGATCTCAGCCTCTCCAGCGCTGCCAGTCGGCGGCCCATCGTCTCGGTCGCCGGGCTCACTCGTTCGAACGGCAACGTTTCCCACGCTCCGAACAGTGCTACGTGTTGCTCCCCGAGCCAGGTGCGGAGGTCTTCGGCGTAGCGCTCGGATTCATGGGCCGTCGCCGTCACCACCAAGACCGGCAACCTTGATCCCAGTGTCGCCAAGCCGGCGGCGACGAACGGCCGGGCTCCCTCGGCGACGGCAATCGAACCCGACGCCCGGCCCAGCATCGACACGAAACCGCTGTCGTTGGCAAGTCGCTCGGTCAGCACCCGCAGCGGCGCTGCGCCCGCCGGGCCTGCCGAGCTCACTGCGGGTGGGGATCGGGTCCCCGCCGCCGGGCGTTCGCGACGTTCATGGCCGCCTCGATGCCGTCGCGCACCAGCACCTCCAGCCCCGCTACGGCACGGTCCAGCGCCTCGTCGATCAGCAGCGCCTCGGAGCGCGCCGGCCGCTGCAACACCCACTTGCGGCCGGCTTCGGGCCGTGGCGGCTTGCCGATGCCGATGCGCAGCCGCACGAAGTCACGGGTCCCGAGCTGGTTGGCGATCGATGCCAAGCCGTTGTGGCCGGCGATCCCCCCGCCCGCTTTGAGCCGCACCTGCCCGGGCTCGAGGTCGAGCTCGTCATGGACGACGACGAGCTGCGACGGCTCGACGATGCCATGACGCTTCACCAGCACGCCCACACTGCGGCCGCTCTCGTTCATGAACGTGGTCGGGCAGGCAAGCGTGACGCGGCGCTCGCCCACCGTCTCCTCCCCGACGCGAGCGTGCTCGCGCCGC
The DNA here is from genome assembly GCF_965208895.1 of Candidatus Poriferisodalis sp. Classification (GTDB taxonomy): domain Bacteria; phylum Actinomycetota; class Acidimicrobiia; order Acidimicrobiales; family Poriferisodalaceae; genus Poriferisodalis. The sequence goes on from NZ_OZ242363.1 coordinate 1,608,012, forward strand.
TGCACCGCCAAGTCGCACTGAAGCGCCGATGCCCACCGTTCGGTGGCCTCGGCCCCGACATTGTGACGGCTTCCCCCATAGCGCTCCGGAGGATTACCGAGACCCACCACCAGCCAGTCTGCGGCTGTTCCCCGCCGCGCGGCCGCCCGACGGAACACAGACACCGGGTCGGTCAGTCCTCGTCGGCGGCGGCGTCGGCGGCGGCTTCCTCAGCGTCGATGAGCTCGCCTTCTTCGTCGATCTGTTCGGCGGCAACGGCAGCACGTGTCCGCTGCGCAATAGCCACGAGCGTGTCGCTGTCGAGCAGGCTCACCATGCCCTCAGGCAGGGGGAGATCACTGACGCGGACCGGGTTGTCCAGCGAGAGCGTCTCCACGTCGACGTCGAAGGCCGGCGGGATCACACCCGCAGGCGACTCGACGTGCAGCGACATCAGCTGCTGCTGCACCACCGCACCTTCGCGGCCCGCTACCGCCGCCTCGCCGACGAGGCGAATCGGCACGTCCACCACCAGCCGCTCGTCGAGGGAGATCAGCAGGAAGTCGACATGAGTGACGCGGTTGGCGATCGAATCGCGCTGCATGTCCTTGACCATGGTGAGATGGTCCTTGCCGTCGACCTCGAGGGTGATGATCGCGTTCGGACCCGCAGCGTTCAGCGCAGCCCGGAACCGCAGGCGGTCGAGCGTGATCGACACGGGATCGCTGCCGTGGCCGTACATCACCGCGGGGATCTTGTCGGCCGCGCGCAGGCGCCTCGAGGGGCCCGTGCCGGTCGCGTGACGGGGCTCGGCGATGAGCTTCAGCTGTTCCATGCTGGCACTTTCGGCAGTTGGGCCCCGTCAGCTCACGAGCTCTCGGGTGACGGGCGTCGAGTCGATCAGCGACGAGGAAGCCTACGGGTCTCAGAAGAGGTTCTGGCCGTCGAAGATCTCCGACACAGACGCGTCTTCGAACACCGACTCCAAGGCATCGGCGAATACGCCGGCAACGCTCAGCACGACGAGCTTGTCGAACTGCTTGGAGCTGGGAATCGGCACCGTGTTCGTGACGATGACCTGGCTCAGCGAGGAGTTCTTCAAGCGGTCCACGGCGGGTTCGGAGAACAGTCCGTGCGTGCTCGCACACATCACGTCGGACGCACCGTTGGCAACCAGCGTCTCGGTGGCCGAGCAGATGGTTCCGGCCGTGTCGATCATGTCGTCGATGATCACGCAGGTGCGGCCCGCTACCTCGCCCATGATGCCGAGCGCCTCGGACTCGTTGACGTTGTCGGTTGCGCGGCGCTTGTAGATGGATGCCACGTCGCAGCCGAGTCGGGTCGCGTAGCGCTCGGCCACCTTCACGCGGCCGGTGTCGGGCGACACGATCACCGAGTCGGGCCCCATGACGTCGGACAGGTAGTCGATGAGTACCGGCGCCGCCGTCAGATGATCCACCGGACCGTCGAAGAAACCCTGGATTTGGCCGCTGTGCAGGTCGATCGACACCAGGCGCTCTGCGCCCGCGACGGTGAACATGTCGGCGAGCAGTCGCGCAGTGATCGGTTCGCGGCCCGCGGCCTTGCGGTCCTGGCGGGCGTAGCCATACAGCGGCGCGACCGCAGTGATGCGCTTGGCTGATGCACGCCGGGCGGCATCCACCATGACGAGCTGCTCCATGATCGCGTCATTGAGACTCATGGTCTCGCAGGCGGCGTGACTCTGGATGATGAATACGTCGCCGCCGCGAATCGACTCCGCGAACTTGCACTTGATCTCGCCATTGGCGAAGTCGATGAGCCCGGGGTCGCCGAGCTCCACGCCGAGCTGGGAGGCAATCTCGGTAGCCAACTCAGGATTTGCTCTGCCGCTGAAAAGGTGCAAACGCTTCTTGGTGACCAGCTCCATTGCATGTTCCTTCCTCAGCGGTGCGGGGGGCGCCGTGCTCGACGCAGACGCGCTCGAAGCAGCACTAGCTGAGGGCTGGGCGGAACGCTCGGCAATGGGTTTTGGCGGCATGTTCAGCAGTCCGGCGACAGTCCGAGACTACCCGACTGCCTTGGCAGAACCCCGGGGTTTCCTGGCGCTCACGGGCCGCTGGGGCCACGGCTTCGCCTTTGGGACGTGAGCACCGCCTCGCAGGCCGCCAGTTGATCGGTGTCGTTCACGCCGAGCGCTTCGGTCGGGTCGGACATCGTCACGGTCGCGACCGACTGCCCACTGCGTGCGAGCAGGCCGATCGCATCGGTGAGGTAGTACTCCCCAGCCGCGTTTGCCAGACGGAGCCGAGGGAGCACCTGACGCAGCTTTGCGACGTCGAAGCAATACATGCCGGCGTTGATCTCATTGATCGCTACTTGCGCAGGCGACGCATCACGTTGCTCCACGATGTCGACCATGCCGCCGGCGCGCACGATGCGTCCATAGCCGGTCGGGTCGTCGAGGTGTGCCGTCAACAGGCTCGCGGCTGCGCCTTGTTGCCGCCGCACTGAAGCGAGCTGGGCCAACGTGGCGGTCCGCAGCAGGGGCGTGTCGCCTGGCAAGACCACGACATCGGCGGCTGCGGGGCGCTCGCCGAGAGCGGACAGCCCGACGCGGACCGCATCGCCGGTGCCGAGCTGTTCGTGTTGGGTGGTGAATACGACTTGGTCGGGCTGGGGGGCGCGCGCGCCCACCTCGGCTCGCACCTGATCTGCCCCATGTCCGACGACCACGACGATCGGGCCCGCGTCGATGCCTGCCAGGGCGTCGAGCACACGCAGCACCATGGCGCGGCCGGCGACCGGGTGCAACGGCTTGGGCAGGTCCGAGTCCATGCGAGTGCCGGCACCGGCTGCCAGCACGATCGCTGCGCAGGCCGGCTTCACCGAACCTGGCGTCATCAGGTCTGGCGCCATCGTGCCGCTTCGACGTGGGTATGGCGGGGTTCGGGGAGGAGGACTCGAACCTCCATTGCCGGGACCAAAACCCGATGTCCTACCAATTGAACGATCCCCGATAGCGCCTGTCACCGCAGGCGGCTTGTCTGTGGTTCGAGGGTAGCGACCTGCCCGAAGGCCACGGTCAGGAATTTCTGCTGCAGCCGGTTCACGCCTCCGTGTATCCGGCGCCGGCTCGAGCAGGTCACACAGGACCGTGTGGCGCAGCCCCGAGCGACGGGTTCTCGTGGGATGCCGCCCCTCAGGCGCTAGCGTGCGGTGCCTCATGGGATCGCTGGTCAAGAAGCGCCGCAAGCGGATGCGCAAGAAGAAGCACCGCAAGATGCTGCGGCGCACGCGCTACCAGCGCCGTAACCGCTGATTTCGGACCCTCCCGCCATCACCGGTACCATGCGACGAGCGCCGTAGCGCCCTCGCAGCGGAAGATCTGTCCTATGTTCACCAGCGTCAGAGCGTCCAACTACAAGGCGTGGCGCGCAACCGGCGACATCGACCTTGCGCCGGTGACGGGATTCTTCGGGGCCAACAGCTCGGGCAAGTCGAGCCTGCTGCAGCTCTTTCTCTTGTTGAAGCAGACAGTTCAATCTCCAGACGCGAGCAAGATCCTCGACCTCGGAGGCGACTCGAACGCGTTGGTGTCAGTGGGCGGGTGGCGAAACCTCGTCTTCGGGCGCTCCAGCTACCAATCTGTCGAATTTGGTTTTCGTTGGGTACCGAGCCGAATCAGTGCCGTCGACATTCCTGAAGTCGACGATTTCCTAGTTATGCTGCCGACACTCGCATTCAATACTGAGTTGCGGGTGTGGCCGGACAGCGCGTTTCTGAGTCGCCTCAACTACGAGTCTGATCAATTCGACGTGAAGTGGATACGAAGGCACGCCCTCGGCGACCAGGTACGAGTCTCTCTCGAAGCAACCCGGAACGATAAAGAGAACTTCTTGCGGCGCTTGGAGGGAGCGAAGCCGGGCTTGCCAGCGCCGATCCATTGCTATGGCTTTCCAAATGAGCTCGTTGGACGTTTCGAGAACGCGGACTTCCTGCGCGACCTGCACTTGGAATTGGAACAACAGTTCGAGAAGCGTCTCTTCTACCTCGGCCCGCATCGAGATCGGGGTCAGCGCCGATACGCATGGCAAGGCGGGAGACCGGCCGATGTCGGTCCGAGTGGAGAGCGCACCGTCGATGCGCTGCTGGCTTCGCGCTACCGCGGTCGAAATAACGTCGCCTTACTAGCATCGGATGGCAAGCCCGAGGAGTTGATTTCGGTCGAAGAGCAGGTAGCGCGGATGCTGCGCGATGTCGGGTTGGTCTCGGAATTCAGCGTCGAACGCGCCTCGGAGGGTTCTGAACTCTACCGCGTGAAGGTCCAACTGTCGCGAGATTCCGTGCCAGTCGACCTGACGGATGTGGGATTTGGCGTTTCGCAATTGCTGCCGCTGCTGGTCCTGCTCGCGTATGTGCCCGAAGGTTCCACGCTGCTGCTCGAACAGCCCGAGATGCACTTGCATCCGCGGATCCAATCCAAGCTCGCCGACGTGCTCATTGACCTCACCAAGACGCGCAAGTTGCAGATCATTCTTGAGAGTCACAGCGAACACCTGCTGATGCGAATGCAGCGACGCACTGCTGAACAAGAGATTCCGCACGGGCATGTGGCGCTCTACTTCTGCGAGAACAACGGCGTCGAGTCAAGCCTCTCGCAGCTTCAGCTCGACGAGTGCGGCTCCATCGGCAACTGGCCAAAGGACTTCTTCGGCGACGCGATGGGCGAGACCGCAGCGATTGTGTCGGCGGGCTTGCGACACCGCGCCGAGACGGAGGCATGACCGCGTCTGTCGTCGACACCAATGTGCTCTTGGTGGCAAATGGCGCAAACGACAAGGCCAATGCCGAGCCAGGAGCAGCCTGCCGACTCTCGGCGATCGACTCGCTTGTCGAAGTCACCGAGCGGCACACGCTCATGCTTGACCGAGGCGACGAGATCCTCGATGAGTACAAGAAAAAGTGCAACTACTCGGGACAACCAGGCGTAGGAGACCAGTTCTTTCGCTGGGCGCACCAGAATGCGGCGAGTCTCACCGCAGTCGAACTCACGGTGCATCCTAACCGACGCTTCACAGAATTCCCTGACGACCCGAGGCTCGCGCCGTTCGACTGGGATGACCGCGTGTTCGTTGCCGTCGCGGTTGCCGGTCCGACGCCGAATCGAATCCTGAATGCGGTCGATTCGGACTACCGCAATCATCAGCACGCCTTGCAGCAAGCCGGCGTCACCGTGGAAGAGCTTTGCCCAAGCCTCTTGACGGGGCCGTGAGCTCAAGCACACTTCGCGCGTCCGATATCAACTCGTACATGGGCTGATATGCGAAGAGCCGAGACCCGCAGCCGCCACGGATCTGCGCGACGCTCACAATGCCCCGACCGCGACTCGGCCGACGACTTGACCACCGAAGATGCGGCCTCCAACGACACGGCCCTCATCAACCACATCGGTATCAGCGGGCCGTTCACTGGGCCGTCCGCCTGAGCGAGGCCCGAGGCCCTCCCAGTCCACTTGCAGCGTCGGCCACAGGCGGTCCACAGCGATCCGAAGATCGCCCAACAGGTCACTTGGCCAGTCGCCCGTTGACTGGGCGACGATCACTGTCCAACGAGCGCCAGAGCAATCAAGAGTCAACATGCAGCGCTCGCCAAAGCGATGTGGACTGCCAAGGCGCCAAAACAGGATGTCCGACGCTCCCTTGTCAAGCGGCGAGTGCGTGGGGCTGCTTTGGGGTCTGTTCGTCGCGCCACATTCGTCGGATGACTCGGTTGGCGAGTTTTGGATGGACCAGCAGCGCAGGCCAGGCTGAGCAACGTGGCAATCAAGACGAGACCAGACAAGCGGCGGAGAACACCACCGGTGGCCGTCGCCACGGCGTCCTGATGACCAGTCAGTCGTAAGCACCGACTGAGTCTTGACCTTCGAGGGAACTGACCTCGACTCCATCGAGGACGCGAGGTCCCGATCATCGAGAGCATCTGATCGGCGACGACGGCCAATTGCGAAGTCCGCCGATGCCCACTTCGTTCCGGGTGCCGACGAAGGCAAGGCACTCGCTCGGTCGCTCGGCTTGGGCCGCCACCAGATCGATGGACATTCATGCGCCTCTCGTCAAAACAGGTGCCTACAGACGCCCCACGGCGCGGACGCGCGTTGGCCCAATTCCGCCGCGTAGTACCAGTTCCGCTAGCGATGAGCGATCGTAGGGGGCTGGAACGAACCAGGTGCTGCCGCTGCCGGCGAGTTGCGGTGAGCGCCCGTTGGCGGCGGCGAGTTCGTCACGCCAGGCGGTGAGCTCGGGGTAGGCGGCCAGCGCCGCTGGTTCGAGGTCGTTCGAGTTCTGGCCCGGCGGGCCGCCCAGTTCATCCCATGTGCGGTACACCGTGGCGGTGTCGACACTGATCGGTGGCGTCCACAGCACGAAGGACTCATCGCGGAACGGGAGCGGTTCGATGATCTCGCCGATGCCTGTGACGTGGGCACGGCCGCCAACGAGGCAGAAGGCGATGTCCGCGCCCAACGTTGCCGCCTGTTGCGGGGTGACGAGCGCGGGCTCGCCAGCGTCAGTCGACGGGTCCGCAGACTCGTTCGGTTGCACAGATGACGGGCTGTCGGACGCTTCAGATATGGCGCTTGGACGCGGATGCTCGCTGGCCGTGAGGCGATTGGCCCAGCGCAGCACTGCCGCAGCGTCAGCCGATCCCCCGCCCAGCCCGGCACCGGGCGGGATGCGCTTGCGGATCTCGACATGGGCAGTGCGGCCTGCCAGCTCGAGCGCCCCGATGACGAGGTTGGAGCGGTCGGCAGGAATGTCCCAATCGGGTCGATCTGCGCCGACACCTCCGTCGCCGGGCAGCCGCACGACCTCGACGGAGGACTCCGAGCTGGGGTGCACGATGACCTCGTCGCACAGGTCCAGCGTCACCATCTCGGCATCGATGAGGTGATAGCCGTCGGCCCGGGTGCCGGTGATGCGCAGCCGCAGCGTCAGCTTGGCCGGCGCCAGCAACCGAGTCGGTTCAACGTGGGAGGCCGAGCGCTCCGCCACGGCAGCCTCAACCCTGGGTCTGGGCTGCGAGAGACACCTCTGCGAGGCGCGTCCACTGTGCGAGCCCGAGCTGTACTGGACCGCCGGATCTGGGCCGCCGGAGTCCGTGATCAGTGTGAGAGCGCAGCAACGCGTGTCGCGTGTTGTTGACCGCAGCGCTAGCGGGCATCTGTGTGCGTGAAATCATCGGCGGAGAAATACTCCGCTGCGGGGACTGCGGTCATTCGGTCTGAGATCTTGTAGCGGAGGTTGCCGGGATAGACGACGCAGAGCGCGTCGAGCGACAGGTCGCGAAGCGCTGCTGTCATGGAAGGCGTGCGGCGCGGCGCATCCGCTCTCTTGATCTCCACGCCGATTCTGCGGCCCTTCACGAACATCAGCAGGTCCAGTTCTGCACCGCCGTGCGTTCCCCAGAAATGGGCTTGATCCGGGTGCGCTTCGGCGATCGTCTTCTCCAGGACAAAGCCTTCCCATGACGCGCCGAGCCTGGGGTCGGTGAGCAGTTCGTCCATCGTGCTTGTTCCGATGAGGTGATGGAACAATCCCGAGTCACGGAAGTAGAGCTTCGGACGCTTGACCTGCCGCTTGCTGAGATTCTCGTGCCAAGGACGCAGCTGTCGGATCAGAAAGAGCTGTTCGAGCAGGTCGAGATAGCGCCGTACTGTGGTCTCGCTGATGCCCAATGCGGTCGCGAGTGCGCGGACGTTGACCATCTGGGCGTGGTAGTGCGCCAGCATCAGCACCAGGCGATGGGTCACTGGCGCGGCGAGTCCGGCGCCGAACTGCGGCAGGTCGCGCTCGACGAACGTCTGCACGTAGGACTTGCGCCAGCTCCGGCTGTCCTCGTCGCTGCCGGCGAGCAGAGACCGGGGAAACCCGCCGCGCAGCCACAGCGTCCCCAAGTGGTCCCCGCCGAGCTCGGCTGCCTGCAGCCCGGTGAGTTCGAGGTACTCGATGCGCCCGGCCAGCGACTCGGCGCTCTGGCGCAGCAGGTCGGGGCCGGCGCTGCCCAGCACCAGGTACCTCGCCGGATTTTCATCACGATCGGCGAGAACCCGCAGGATCGGGAACAGGTCAGGGCGTCGCTGCACCTCATCGATGACCACCAAACCGGTCAGCGGCACGAGCGCCGTCATGGGTTCGTCGAGCCGCGCAAGACTCAGAGGGTCCTCGAGGTCGAAGTAGTTCGGCGAATCGGCCGCAACGAACTGACGAGCAAGCGTCGTCTTGCCGCACTGCCGAGCGCCGACGAGCGCCACGACCGGGTTCCGCCGCAGCGCGTCCTCGAGGAGCGGCGAGATGGCACGAGGCAGCGGCGCCGAACGCATACCTTGAAAATACACAGTCGGCTAGCCACTTTGCAAGGTCGCGCAGGCTTCGAGCGTCGGGTGCCTGGCCGATGGTGTGCGCCGGTATTCCGTGTGCGCCACGGAACGCCGGCAGGGCTTCGCTGGCACCGACAGGCGCGAGGACGAACCCGGTGTGATTCACCTCCAGGCCCCGCGCCGCAAAGCCCACGGGTTCACCAACTACACCAACTTCGAAGCCCGCGGCCTGCTACTAACCTGACCCCCACACCGAGCCCAGCAGCCCAAATCCCACAAATTCGCGAAGGCTCGAATAATCAGGGTTAAGTCACATTCCTCCGGCCGGCTGGTGCGCGCCCCCGGCGCGAAACAGGCCGACAGATCGTTTTGAAGGCACGAAACCAGCGAAGCGCGGAGCCCGACCCGCGCCCGTCGAGGACACAACCACTTTCATGAGTGCAAAGGGTCTGATAGTGTCTAGCCATACAAGTGGCAATGACCGAGGGTCAGGGACAGTGACTAGCGAAAATAGGAAGAACTTCGGGACGAAATCACATGAACGATAAGAACGTACATCATTGGCAACGGCCAATAGTCTTGGCATTGCTGGCAGCGACCTCCGTATTGGCATCATATCGACGCCAGCACGCAGCGCGGACGCAACAGTTGCACCGAAATTACCTGCAATGCAACACGCCTTTCCCAATGATCAACCAGTGTTCTTTGAGCAAACCAGCGGCACCGCAGCTTGGGATTTTGTGAAGGGAAGCCAAACTTTGACTAAAGACGGCATGACGCTAACGCGTCGTGTTGAGGCTTGGATCTCACCTGACGGTCGCTATCGAGTTCAAACAACCTCCTTGGATGGATCTGGAGCGTATGAAGAAGTGGCATACGATGGGCATGGCAATCAACTCATCAAGATTGTGAGTAACGCTGGAGCTATTCCCAAGTACGCAGTAGTAGCCAACACCTTGCACTTCGCAATCTCCGATACACCGAAAGCGACTGAGAAATGGACCACTTCTGTGCACGGCCAGCAGCTGATGAAAGAGTCCAAGTGGAGTTCTGGCTCCCAATCAGTCAGTTATCAAGCGGACGCGATAACGCCGCATCGCGGCGAGGCAGCAGCGCTAATGGTTGAAGTCCCGGCTGGAGCAGTGGTCGGAGACGCAAGCAGCGCCTTTTCTCATCAATCCTTTGATTTTCTCAGCGGTGATGCGCTCCTTTCGGGTCAGCAAGGTTCGGCTTCGCACGGCGACATAACCTACAATCTGTTGGGCGATAAGTGCATGACGATGCGAAACTACCGAAATACATCCACGCAATATTTTTCGGCTAGTTCGAGACGAACATCAAACCTTTCGAAAGACCATGCGTGTCGCTGGGTCGATGTGAGCGCCTGGGAATTCGGTTTTCTGAATGGCCATTGCGTCGCCGGACCGGTTGGTTTCGGCCCGACGGATAAGAACTGGAGTAGCTGGTCGGGTTATGCTAACGTAGCCTATTGGTCTAAGAAACACGGTAGTTCAAGGATAGCAGCCTGCTCACGCCATGCCGCTTGGGACCAGTACTGGTGGCAGCATGTCAGCTGGGAGCATTTTCCAGCTGCTATTCCTGGCTAAGGATCCGCCGCGGGTCAAGTCGCGCGAACGATTCCGTCGATTGCCAAGTGCTACGTGGGATTCCCGTGCGCGAACCCCTCGACTTGAGTCAGGGCGGACCCTAAGTTGACGCAGATTCAATGAATCGGAATTGCAGATTCTCTTGGGCACCATTGGTGCTCATATCTATATTGTTGGGCTCATCGTGCTCTGGCAATAATGTGATCGATGAATCGAATACGGAGCCTTCCAAAATTGTAACAGGTGTGATCGATTCCGAAGGAACTGCACTGAGTGCTGGCACCGCAATCGCTGTCGATGAGAGCAACCGTGACCAGCCAGAATTTGCAGCTGACGCTGACATGGGAGACGTTGAGGCAAAGTCCAATATCGCGCTAGATTCAACAGTTCGGGTTGACGGGTCGGAAGCGGCGTTCATATGGTTAGCAAATACAGGCCTCAAGAGCGATCAAGATAGTACAGCTTGGACTGAGCGTGTCAATCGTGCCTGTGCGGCACCGATTTGGGAGGCTCCTTCAGCGGAGATGCTAGCTGAAATATTCATCGCAGAGGACGGCGGAGATCCGTATAGCCAGTCACCATTGTATGATGGTCTTGATCAGAGAGGTGCTGCCATATGGACTCTTTGGACGCTCGCACACAGTAATCGAGGCTGCTTACACTTGTTTCCCATGAGCGCCACATTTGTCGAGAACTGGTTGAACCAGACAGGTTTGCGTGGGCCGTACGATCTCAGCATCTGGGCAGAACGAGTTGAGCGCGCTTGCGACATCGTCGAGTCCGCGTCCAAGGCTTGGCGAGACTTGGCGATTGAATTCGTTGAAGCCGACCTCGGTGACCCTAACGACCCAGCGTTGGTAGATCGAGCGGTGGAGGCGCTCCAGATAATGGCTCGAGGACCAGGCGTCTGTTCATGACGAGACCACTGAGGCACGCGCGCCCATGAGCACCACGACCGGGTTCCGCCGCAACGCGTCCTTGAGGAACGGCGAGATGACACGAGGCAGCGGTGCCGAACGCACACCTTGAAAATGCACAGTCGGCTAGCCACTTTGCAAGGTCGCGCAGGCTTCGAGAGTCGGGTGCCTGGGCCGAATCGGCGCAGTGCTGGGGGACGGACACTCAGCCACGCCAGCGTCAACCCCGGATCCGGGTTGCGAGTGATGCCTCGGCGAGGCGAGTCCACTGTGCGAGCCCGAGCTGTTCCGGGCGGTCGGTCGGTTCCACCCTTGCGGCACGGAGCGTCTCGTCAGCGTCGTCAAGGGCGCGCCGCAGGGTTCGGCGCAGCATCTGGCGGCGGTGCGCGAACGCCGCCGTCACGAGCCGGTTGACCTCGGCACGCAAGCCCGGCGTCATGGACGGGGGACGACGGGTGATGCGCACCAGCGCGGACTCCACGTCGGGGCGGGGGTAGAAGACCGTGGCGGGTACCGCGCCGGCCAACTCGGCATCGGCGTAGGTCGCCACTCGCACCGACACCGCGCCGTACGTGCCGCCCCCCGGGGCTGCCGCAAGTCGCTGAGCGGCCTCTTTTTGGCACATCACCAGCATCTGGGTCACCGCCGGCACGTCTTCGAGCACCGTCAGCACCAGCGAGGTGGCGATGTTGTAAGGCAAGTTCGCGACGAGATGCCAACCGGCCCCAGGCAGCAGCGCGCCCCAGTCCATGCGGCGAGCGTCGGCGTGCACCACTGAGAGGAGGCCAATCGGGTCACCGGCCTTCCCATCGGCCACTTCGGTTGCCGTTGTGCCAGCCAAATGGCCCGTCACTTCCTGCAGCAACGGCACGAGCCGTCCGTCGGTTTCTACCGCCACGACCTCAGCGCCGGTCTCGGCCAAAGCCAGCGTGAGCGAGCCCAGGCCCGCGCCGATCTCGACGACGCGATCACCGGGCCCCACTCCTGCCAGTCGGGCAATGCGGCGCACCGTGTTGGGATCGACGACGAAGTTCTGACCCAGGCTGCGGCGCGGCGCCGCGTCGGCCCTGCCCAGCAGCTCCTTGACCGCGGGCAGGGTCAGCAACTTGCCTGTCATGAAGACATGCGCGAATTGACGGACCCTCGCGTCGGTGGAACCGATGTTTCCCGCTCTGGCTCGCTGCGCTCGCGGGCCGCTTGGGCCGCGGCTTCGCCCTGTGTTTCCCGCTCTGGCTCGCTGCGCTCGCGGGCCGCTCGGGCCGGGGGCTCAGCCTCTCGGGCGTCGGTTGGACCATCAGATTCGCCCAGACCGAAGATGCGCACCGCATTGGCGGTGGTCTCTGCGGCAACCTGGCTCGCCGGGATGCCGCGCGCGGCAGCGACCGCCTCGCCCACGAAACGCACCCAGCTCGGACGGTTCTGCTTGCCCCGCATCGGCACGGGCGCCAAGTACGGCGCATCGGTCTCGATGAGATAGCTGTCGGCGGGAACGAGTGCAGCGGCGTCGCGGATCTCGCCGGCGTTGCGAAACGACACGATGCCGCTGAACGACACCGACGCGCCTCGCTCCAGCGCCCCGCTGGCTTCGTCGGGCCCGCCGGTGAAACAGTGGAACACGGTGCCCTCGGGCACGCCCTCGGCGTCGAGCACGTCGAACGTGTCTTCCCAGGCGTCGCGGCTGTGGATGACCAGCGCCAGCCCATAGCGGTGCGCCATGGCGATCTGCGCAGCGAACGCCTCACGCTGGCTGGCCCGGTCGGAGTGCTCGTAGTAGTAGTCGAGCCCGCATTCGCCGATCGCCACCGGCGAGTGACCGGCCGCTATCAGCTGCTCCAGCTCATCGAGAGCCGCAGGGCCTTCATCGGCATCGTGGGGGTGCAGCCCGATCGTGGCGGCGACACCCGTCAGCGTTCGGGCCCGCTCCAGTGCAGCGACACTGCGGGGGACATCAGTGCCGATGTCCACCAGCCACGCGACGCCGTCCTGATGGGCCTCCGCGACCAACTCGGCGCCGCCGTCCCACAGGTGGCAGTGACTGTCGACCCAGACCTCGGCTTGCGGTGATGGGTTCATCGTGCGGGGTTCATCGCCTGGAAATCACTTCAGGCGCGGGAACAGCGGCTCACCGGTCACCACCGCCACGCCGCCGGGGTAGCCCCCCCACGTCGCGGCCTCAGGCAGGCGCTGATCGGCCACCGAGCCCTCCATGCCGATGCGCCGCCACACCTCCTCGCAGCCCCGCGGTGTCGCCACCGATGCGAGCACCGCCACGATGCGCAGCGCTTCGAGCGCATCGCCCAGCACGGCATCTACCTCGGGTCCGGGATCTTGCTTCCACGGCTGGGCCGCTTCGAGCATGGCGTTGGTCTCGCGGATGATGCGCCAAGTGGCGTCGAGGGCCTCTGAAGGCGCCAGCCGCTCCCAGGCTTCTGCGGTGTCGGCGAAGCACTCGGCCACAGCACTGGCCAACGGGCTGTCGGGGCGAGGCGCCGGGCCGACGCCGTCGCACTTGCGACTGACCACGGTGGCAACCCGGCTCATGAGGTTGCCCAGGTTGTTGGCCAGGTCCGCGTTGTAGCGGGCAACCATCCCCTCATAGGAGAAGTCGCCGTCGGGGCCGAAAGGCTGATCGTGCAAGAAGTGGTGCCGTACGCCGTCGCTGCCGAAGTCGTCGACGAGGTCTCCCGGCGCGATCTGGTTGAGCGCAGACTTCGCCATCTTCTCGCCGCCCACCAGCAGGAAGCCGTGCACGTGCACCCGCCGGGGCGGCAGCACGCCGCCGCTCATCAGCATCGCCGGCCAGTACACGCAATGGAACCGGAGGATGTCCTTGCCGATCAGGTGCACTCCTGGCCAGCGATGCGCGAACTGGTCGTCGTCGCTGGCGTAGCCCGCGGCGGTGATGTAGTTGGTCAGCGCGTCGAACCAGACGTAGGTGACATGCTGCGGATCCCAAGGAACGCGTATGCCCCAGTCCAGCGATGTGCGGCTGATCGAGAAGTCCTGCAGGCCGCCGCGGATGAACCCCAGCGCCTCGTTGCGCTTGGTCGCCGGCACGACGAAGTCGGGATGCGCTTCGTACCAGTCCAGCAGGGGCTTCTCGTAGCGGCTGAGCGCAAAGAAGTAATTCTCCTCAGTGACGTGCTCAGCAGGCCGGCGGTGGATGCGGCAGTTGCCGTCGTCGAGATCGTCGTCGGTGTAGTAGGCCTCGCAGCTCACGCAGTACAGGCCCTCATAGGTCTGCAGGGTGATATCGCCGTTGTCGTAACAATCCTGCAAGAGCTGCTGCACCGAGTGGTGATGGCGGGGCTCGCTCGTGCGGATGAAATCGTCGTTGGAGATGTCGAGCTGGCGCCATGCCTCCTGGAAGCGCACCACCGTGCGGTCTGCCCACTCGATGGGCGTGCAGCCGTTTTCCTGTGCCGCCCGCTGGACCTTGAGACCGTGCTCGTCGGTGCCGGTCAGGAACATGACGTCGTCGCCGCGCAGACGATTCCAGCGGGCAATCGCATCCGCGGTGATCGTCGTGTACGCGTGCCCAATGTGGGGGGCGTCGTTCACGTAATAGATCGGCGTCGTGACGTAGTAGGAAGCCACGCCTGCAGGGTAGTGAGGGGCGACGCAGCCGCCCTCAGAATTCTGTCGGCCTGCGCTTCCCCGTTGCGCCCGCGGCGAGGGCGGCGGCTTCTGCTTCAGCGATCCGGCAGGTCGCAACGTCGCAGAATCCGCCGCCGCCCTCGCCGCTATTGCATCTGGTTATCGAGTGCGCGGGCCAGTTCGGTGGAGATGTCGTAGGTGCGGTTGCGGCCCACACCCAGTCGCTGTGCGACGGCTGCTACAGCGTCGCGGGCGCTGCTGCCGGCTGCCAGCTCGCGGTGCAGAGCCGCTCGAATCTGCTCATCGGACGGGGGTTGGGAGATCGCCGGGCCCACCACCACGACGATCTCGCCCTTGGGCGGCTCAGCGAACCTGGCGGCCAGCTCGCCAAGCGTGTCGCGCACCACCTCTTCGTGCATCTTGGTGAGCTCCCGCGCCACTGCCGCGGGCCGCTGCGCGCCGCAGGTCTCGACCAGGTCGGCGAGCGTCGCGCTCAGGCGCTTCGGGGATTCGAACAGCACGACCGTGCGAGGTGAACCGGCGATCTCGGCAAGCCGCGTCGAGCGGGCGTTCCCGCTGCGGGGCAGAAAGCCCTCCATGGTCCAGCGCTGCGCCGGCAGGCCTGAGACAGCGAGGGCGGCGACCGGTGCAGAAGGACCGGGCACCACGCTGACGGGCAGACCTGCCGCCGCGACCGCCCCCACCAGGCGCTGCCCCGGATCGGAGATCGTCGGCATGCCCGCGTCGGTGATGTACGCAGCGGTCTCCCCCGCAGTCAGGCGCTGCACTATCTGCGCGGCGACGGCGGCCTCGTTGTGTTCGTGCATCGCCACCAGCGGCTGCCCGCCGATGCCCAGCCGCTGCAGCAGCAGGCCGGTACGCCGGGTGTCCTCGCAGGCCACGAACGACACCGCCGCCAGTACTTCGACCGCCCGCGGGGCGATGTCCGCGAGATTGCCGATAGGCGTGGCCACCAGCCACAGCCGAGCTTGCCCTGCTGCGGCAGCGCCCGCCTGATCGGTCATGCACCTAGGCAATCAGGCTGTGCCAGCGCCGCCACGCTCAGAGGCTGAGCCGATAGGCGAAGCCGTGGCCCGAGCGGCCCGTGAGCGCAGCGAACAAGAGCGGGGGACAACAGGCGGTGCGAGACAGGGATCATCGGACCCCGCGCCCTTTCATGCGTCGAGTCGGATCTCGAGGGTGTCGCCCACGGTGAGGCCCCAGCGCTCGCACGCGCCCGCCTTGGCCTCGACGACTGATCGTGCACGGAGCCTCGGCCGACCGATACGGCCCGGTTGCATCCGCACCATGTCTACGACCCGCCGCCGCGCATCCAAGAACATCACATCGATAGCGAAGCTCATTCCGATGGTGTGCACGCAGCGGCACCGCTCGATCAGCAGCGCCCCGGTCAGGTCGTCGCGCCCAAGCAAGCCACGCCGGCGCTCAGGACGGGTACGAGCGATCTCGAGGCTCGCCACCACTCGATCCCCGCACGCAAGCCACGGCATGGCTACACGTTGAAGCGGAACTCCACGACGTCGCCGTCGCGCATCGGATAGTCCTTCCCTTCGACGCGCAGACGGCCTGCGTCACGCGCTGCAGACCACGAGCCTAAATCCAGCAATTCGGCCCAGTCGATCACTTCGGCCCGGATGAAACCGCGTTCGAAGTCGGTGTGGATCCGCCCGGCGCACTGAGGTGCCCGCCAACCGGCTCGGAACGTCCACGCCCGCGATTCCTTCTCACCCGTGGTCAGGAAGGTCCGCAAGCCCAGCAGTTCATGGGCAGCCGCCACAAATCGCTCCAGCGCGCCTTCCCCCAGGCCGAGTCCTTCGAGCAGCTCGGTTCGTTCGTCGCCGGTGAGCTGCGCGGCCTCCGCCTCGAGCTGCACGCTCAGCGGCAGCACGGTGGCGCCGGGAAGCTCCGCTTCGATCGGCGCTGCGAGCTCGGCGGCTGCGTCCAGCTGGTTCTCGCCGATGTTCAGCACCGCCATCACCGGCTTGTCGGTGAGCAGGAAGTGGCTGCGCAGCGCAGCCCGATGTGGGTACTGCGGCGGCTGCTGCGCGGTGCCGTTGCAGTCGCCGCTGAGCGGCCAGGCCCGGTACAGCGGCGTGCCGGCCGCCAGGTGTTCGAGTGCTGCGTCGAGCGCTGCGACCTCCTCGGCCAGTGCGGTGTCGGACGGCTGGCTGCGCGATGCCTTTCGCCTGCGGTTGATGCGCGACTCCACCGACTCCAGATCGGCCAGCGTCAACTCGGTTTCGACGATGCGCAGGTGTTCGAGCGGGTCGGCGGGGCCGGGCACATCGGCGTCGTCGAACGCGCGCAGCACGAAGACGATTGCATCGACCTCGCGAATGCCTCCCAGGAAGCGGTTGCCGAGGCCTTCGCCCTTGCTGGCACCTTCCACCAGCCCGCCGATGTCGATGAACTCGGTGGTGGTCGGCACCACCTTGCGGCTGGCGCTCATCGCGGCCAACGCATCGAGCCGGGCATCGGGTACACGGGCCACACCGATATTGGGATCGGTGGTGGCAAAGGCGTACGGCGCCGCCAATGCCCCGCCGCCGGCGAGGGAGTTGAACAGCGACGACTTTCCCGCATTGGGCAGGCCGACGAACCCAAAGCGTTCCATCGCCGGGCGAGGTTAGTGTCGCGCCCGAGGCATCCACTGAAGGGGAGGAACCCATGGGACCGCTGCAGGGACTGAAGGTGATCGAGCTGGCGGGCATCGGCCCCGGGCCGTTCTGCGCAATGCTGCTCGCCGACCTGGGCGCGGACGTCATCCGCGTCGATCGCATGACGCCCGAAGACCTGGGCATCGACCGTGGACGCAAGTTCAACGTGCTCAACCGCGGCCGTCGCTCGGTGGCGGTCGACCTCAAGTCGCCTGACGGCGTCGAGACGGTGCTGAAGCTGGTGGAACAGGCCGATGCGCTGATCGAGGGATTCCGCCCAGGTGTAACCGAGCGGCTCGGCCTCGGACCCGACGAGTGCATGGCCCGCAACCCGAAGCTGGTGTACGGGCGCATGACCGGATGGGGCCAAGAAGGCCCGATGGCGCATGCCGCCGGGCACGACATCAACTACATCGCCCTGACCGGTGCGCTGCATGCCATCGGACCGGCCGAGGCGCCGAGCCCGCCGCTCAACCTGGTGGGCGACTTCGGCGGCGGCGGCATGTACCTGGCATTCGGCGTGTGCGCAGCGCTGCTCGAGTCACGCGACTCGGGGCAGGGCCAGGTCGTGGACGCCGCCATGACCGAGGGCGCGGCGTCGCTGATGGCAGCCATCTACGGCATCTACGGCTCGGGCGGCTGGGCCGACGAGCGGGAGTCCAACTTCCTCGACGGCGGCGCCTACTACTACGGCGTGTATGAGACCTCCGACGGCAAGTTCGTGTCGGTCGGGTCGATCGAGGGCAAGTTCCACGATGAGCTGCTCGAGAAGACCGGCCTGGCCGACGCTGCGACCGTGGACCGCAACGACCGCGATGCGTGGGCAGACAAGCGGGCGCGTCTCGCTGAGGTCATCAAGACCAAGACCCGCGACGAGTGGGACGAGATCATGGCGGGCTCAGATGTCTGCTACGCGCCAGTGCTCGATCTCTCCGAGGCGCCACACCACCCCCACAACGTGGCCCGCGGCAGCTTCGTGGAGGTGGAGGGTGTGATGCAGCCAGCGCCTGCACCCCGCTTCAGTCGCACCCCAGGCGAGGTCGCCCGACCGCCGGCGTCACCGGGCGAGAACACCGATGAGGTGCTCGCCGACTGGGGCTTCGACGCCGACGACATCGAAAAGCTCCACGAGGTCGGTGCAGTCGGCTGAGCCGATCCTCCCCAGACAGGCCACCAGCCCGAACCAGTGCCGTAGAACTGATTCAGGGGCGGCCTCGGTAGCCTGCAACGTCTATGTCGAAGCGCACCAAGAAGCGGAAGCTCCGGGCGCGCCGCAGCAAGGCCAACCACGGCAAGCGCCCCAACTGCGGCCGCGGTTAGCCCGTTGGCGTCGCTCGCGGCAGCGGCCTTCGTGAGCCAGCTCGGCTGCCGCTGCATACGCCGATAGACCGGCCAGTATCAAGGGGTGCGCAAGCTCTGCACCTCGGCATTGGTGGGTGTGCTGATCCTCACGGCGGTAGTCGCCAACGCGTGCCACATTCGACAAGGCAGGGACGCTGCGCCAACAGGAGCCGACATTGGCGTGTCGAAGCCGGCTGATGAGGCTGCGGAGGCTGATGACGCCGATGGCGCGTCGACGACAGCGACGCTGCCTTCGCCGGCCCTGATACCAACCGCGACACAGCCCCCTGCTTCGCCGCCACCAAACCAGCCGCCTGACGATGACGGTCCTGTGCAGTCGGCCGCGAATGGGCCATTGGACGAGCCCAAGCAGGAGAGCGATCCGAACCTGGTGATCGCGGAAGGAGCCGATCGGATCTGGCTGCCGGCAGCTCTGGAATCCGCGTTCCGCGCTTGGTACCCGGATCTCACGTTCGTCCTGCACCCCGAGGGGGCCCGAGGCGACCTCGACGGCGACGGCGACAATGACGCCGCTCTTCATGTCGAGGCACGGTCCGCCGATTCGCCCCAGACGCAACTGCTCGTGCCCGTCATCAACACCGGCGGGACATTCGATGTTCGGCCGCCAGTGGACCTCGGGCGTCGCATCATCATCGACTCGATCGACATACGCAACGGCACCATTGAGGTGTCCCTCTTCGACCGCTCGCCTGGCGAGCCGCTGACGATGATCACACGGCGTACCACGCTGTCCGTCGCTGTCGGCAGCCCGGACACAGCAGACACCGAACCAGGCCCCCCGGTCGTGACCCCCACCAGCGTCGAACCCATCGACTACACGCCGGCGCTGCAGATCAGCCGTCCAGCGACCCCGGTGGCGTTGGAGCTCGATGGCGTGGGCACGGCCATGTCGGATCGGATCGAGCTGCGCGAGCGACATGGGTATGCCGTGCATGTCGGGGAGAACGAAGTGGTAGTTGCGACGCTCGTCGCGCCGGCGGGCGTCTGGCTTGAACTCCGTCTCGGCGAGGGAACGTTGCTGGTGCCCATCAGCGAGCGAATCCAGAGATTCGCGATCCGAGCACCATCGGACGGCGAGTGGACGATCACCGTCGCGTCGTCGCTGCTGGAGCCGGCGGACTACCGGCTCGCGGTGGAGGTATTCGGGGCCTCGCGCAGCGGCGCCATCGCAACTCGTGACCTCACCGGTTTCTGGTCCAGCACTCGCACATCCCCGCCGGTTCTGCCAGACGAAGGCCCGGTGGCCTACCTGACCTTCGACGACGGGCCCCATCCCGCCTATACCTCGCAGGTGCTTGACGTGTTGGCGCGTCATGGCGCCAAGGCGACGTTCTTCGTCGTGGGCTCGCTTGCAGAGCGTTACCCGCTGCTTGTGCAACGGATCGCCTATGAGGGCCACACGCTCGCCAACCACTCATGGGATCACCACTCTCTTGCACGTCTCTCACGGGCGGCGTTCGAGCAATCGGTCGGGCGCACCCAGGAGCTCCTGGGGCCGCTTGCCACTTCGTGCCTCAGGCCGCCGTACTGGGATCTGGGCGTCTCCACCCGCGAGTGGTCTGCCGACCTCGGCCTGAGGCTGGCGTCTTGGACATACAGCCCGCAGGACTGGTTGCAGCCCACAGCGCAGGAGATTGCCGATGGCATCGTGGCGCGAACCGCTCCCGGCGCGGTGATCCTGCTGCACGATGGCGGCGGCGCTCGCCGGCCGACAGTTCGCGGGCTCGACATGGCGCTCGAGCGGCTCAGCGGCAGCGGACTGGAATTCAAGCCGCTGTGCCGGTGAGGTGCCTCGCGGGCCTCAGCCGCTGCGTCGGTGAATCTCGGCCAGGATGGGCTCGGTCAGCACCAGGCCGCCATACAGCGTGTAGTGGACACCGTCCGGCGTGCGAATGCGGCGGCGCCCTTGATCGGCGTCGAGCCACGCCGTATAGCCCCCATCTCTGGCCAACGTCTCGTACGCGTCCACGAATATGGCTCCGTCGATCTCGCTCACCGCAGCCTCGGACAAGGGGTTGACAATGCCGGGCAAGTCAGTCAGGTATCTCGTTCCCATGGGGGGAAGCCCCACCCAGATCACGAGACGACCCGGTCTCACCGCTGCGGAGACGAGTTCGGCCACCCTGGCTTGGTAGCGCTGGACCCAGGCCGGTTCGCCGGGTCGCTCGGGGTGATCGCGGAAACGCTGCTTGTCGTTGGCGCCCATCGCCAGCACGACCACGTCATAGGGGCCTTCGGCGATCTCATCGGTCACGTAGGCGATCCAGTCGAAATACCAGTCGGTCACCACGCCGGTCGAGATCTGGATGTCCTCGGTGAAGACGAACCGCTCGTCGTCTGCAATGAGCTGACGGAAGCCGTAGACCGGACCGCCCGAGATCGAGTCGCCACCGGCCCATACGCGTAGTGGTCGATCCGGCGTCACCGCCGCCAAGCGCGATCGCCGGTCTTCGCGAGCAAACCAGTAGTAGGTCGGCTCGACGCCCAGCTGGGACTCCGCCAGCGGGTCGGGCCAGCGCAGCACCGGATCAGACCAAGGGTCATCGGTGTATCTCGGAGGAGGTTCGGGGACCCGCGCCGACAGTGCCGCCGGCACACCGGCGCCGCCGTCATCGGAGACGTTGTCTTCCACAGCGTCCTCGACGGCATCGTCGTCGGACTGCGCGCCCACCGAACCCGACGGCAGTCCCGACGCCAGGACGCACACGGCAATTGCGGCGGCGGCCCCCAGCGTTCGCCGAGGGCGGTATGCAACCCGCAGGTTCACGAAGGCGCGCCCGACATCAGATCGACCAAGCCGCCGAGTTCATCCAGCAGCACCTGTGACAGCCAGCGCCCGCCGACGGTGCTGAGGTGCACGCCATCGGAGAGACGCACGTCAGCGAGCTGCCCGTCTGCGTCAGCGACGTAGCGACTGAATCCGCCGTTCGGTCCCCGGAACAAGTCACGCGTGTCGACATAGATCACCCGATCCCGCTTGGCGGCCTCGGCGGCGAACACCTTGTTGACCTGCTGCATGCGCTCGTCGTAATCGGGGCTCTCCATGATCGGCTGGCCCACCCAGATCAAGACCCGATCGGGGTCGGTGGTCACCAGGTCCATGACGTGGCCGACCCGCGCCGAGTACTCCTGCACCCAATCCTCGGAGAAGGGGCGGGCGATCTGACCGTCGACCACGAGCGCCTGCGCGTCGTTGCCGCCGTACATCATCACCACCGCGTCGGGATCAGTGTCGGGAATCACCTCGACGATTCGAGCGGGCCAGTCGTAGAAGTCGGGACGGCTCAGGCCGCTGGAGAGCTGATGCTCAGAGGAGGCCTCGATGACGCCGGTGTCATCGGCCAGCCCAACCATGACGTGGCCGAAGAACTGCACCATCGAATCGCCCATGATGTGCAGGCGCAGCGGATCGTCCGGTGTGGGAAACCACGCCACGGTGGTGGGCGGTGCGCTGATGGGGGTCTCCCCGGTGTTGTCGGCACCGTCGCTGGCCCCGGCGACGGGCTGCTCGTCGCCCGTGGCAGTTCCGGCCTCCGACGACGCGCCGTCGTCCGGCGCCGGCTGGGCCCCCGGGGCCACCAGCGGCGCTGTGCCCCCGGGCTGCGTGTCGGCTTCGATGCCAGGGGTCGCTACGACCAGTTCGGATGAGGTCTGCTCCGTCGGCGTGGCTCCTGCAGTCGAATCGGGCTCGGCCGCAACGGCGAATTCATCGGATGTTGCTCCGGGATCGACCACCGATCGACCGAAGGCCTCGTCAACCCACAAGCGCGGCAGGTGCAGCCCGACAGCGCTGGAAGCGCCCTCGATGGGCTCCCAGACCGCTACCGAAGCGTCGCGCTCCCAGCCGAACGGCTTCTGCTGCGCCTCACGCAACAGCTGCTGGGAGTTGCCCACCATCGCCAGCACGAGCCCAAGCGCGCCGGCCAGCAGAACTCTGCCGGCCGCCACGCCGTTGCGGCGGTCTGTCGCGTCGAGGCGCGGCCCCGATTCCGCTGGAGCGGTCGAGGGATCAGGCGGAACGTGCGAGGCCGGCATTGCTCAGAACTGGAAGTAGATGAACGGGGCGACGCCCGTGGGGCCGAGTACGTCAATTGCCACCAATGAGATGCCCACCACAGCGCCTTGGGCCACCCAGCCGAGACTGGCGAAGCCGTCGCGCAGCTGTTCGAACCAGTCGGTGGGCATGAACTGGAATGCCAGCGCGCCGAACGTCACGGCGATCACCAGAGGCGTCGCAGTGCCGGCGTAGTTGTCGAAGCTGGCCACCGCGCCGAGCATCTCCACAGCAGCGGACAGCGATTCGGACCGGAAGAACACCCACGCCAGGCACACCACGTGGAAAGTGACGAGCCAGCGCACCACCTCGCCGGTTGCCGGAGAGAGCACAGGACCGGCTCCGCTGCGCTCTCGCTGCTCACGCACGAGCCGCTCCGCTGCCAGAACGACACCATGGATGCCGCCCCAGATGACGAAGTTCCAGGTGCTGCCGTGCCACAGGCCGCCGAGCAACATGACGACCATGAGATTGCGATAGGTGGTAGTGCGGCCTTTCCTGTTGCCGCCCAGCGGCACGTAGAGGTAGTCGCGCAGCCAGCGGGACAGGGTCATGTGCCAGCGCCGCCAGAAATCCTGCAGCGTGAGCGCCCGGTAGGGATTGTCGAAGTTCTGCGGGAACCGGAAGCCCAGCAGCAGCGCCACCCCGATGGCGATGTCGGTGTAGCCGGAGAAATCCGCGTAGATCTGGACTGCGTAGGCGTAGACCCCGAGCATGACTTCGGGGCCGCTGTGCGCGCCCGGATCGGCGAAGACGCCGTCCACGATCTCACTCGCCAGGAAGCTGGAGATCACGACCTTCTTGAACAGCCCGTTCAGGATCAGCCCGAAGGCCTCGGCGGCAGGCACGAAGCGGGGGTCGGGCCGGGCAGCGAGCTGCGGCGCCATTTCCGACGCCCGCACGATCGGGCCGGCCACGAGCTGGGGGAAGAACGACAGGTACACCGCGAAGTCCAGCGGCGTCATCTCGCGAACGTTCCCCCGACCGATATCGATGATGTAGCTCATCGCCTGGAACGTGTAGAAGGAGATGCCGACCGGCAGCGTGTACTCCAGCACTGGCAGCGCGCCCGTGATGCCGAATCGCTCGAGCAGGTTGGACATCTCGACAGCGAAGAAGTCCCAGTATTTGAAGACACCGAGGATGACGAGGTTGGCGGTGACGCCGAGTCCGACCCACCAGCGTCTCCCTTCCGCAGTGCTGTTGACCGCGAAGTGCCCCGCGACCCAGTTGATGACGATGGTGGTGAGCAGCAGGAAGACGAAGCGCCAGCTCCACCAGCCGTAGAACACGATGCTGGCAGCGAGCATCAGCGGCTTCCACAGGGCCGGGTGCGGCCGGGTCAGCCAGTTGACGACGAAGACGACGACGAAGAAAGCTCCGAAGACGAACGTCGGGAACAACATGGCAAGCCGAACATACTTGCGCCCTCGCTCCGAGTACGGACAGGCAGGTGAAACTTCCCGTTGTCGCACCGATTGCTTCCCGCTCCTGTTCGCTGTCGCTCACGGGCCGCTCGGGCCACGGCTTCGCCTGCCGGCTCAGCCTCCAAGTACGGACAGCCGTGAGCGGAGGCATTTCCCTATGACCACCCCCGAAGCACTTGCAGACGCCTGGCTGGCTGCCGAACCCGACGCAGCGATACGCCGCGACATCGAGGCCAACCGTTCGAACGTCGAATGGGTGGACGCACACTTCGGCAGCCGGCTGCGCTTCGGCACGGCCGGGATGAGAGCTCCATGGGGTCCGGGGCCGGCCGGCATGAACCGCGTCATGGCCCGAGTCGCCGCCCGAGCGATCGGCAGCGAACTGATTGGGTGCGACTTGGGCCAGCGAGGCGCCGTCGTCGGCTTCGATGCCCGGCTGGGCTCCGCGGACATGGCGTTCGACGCAGCGCGTCTGCTCGCCGCCATGGGTATCCCGACGGCAATCATCGACGGGCCCGCCCCGACGCCGCTGCTCGCACGGCAGCTGCTCGCCCGATCCGCAGGTGCGGGACTGATGATCACCGCCAGCCACAACCCCCGCTCCGACAACGGCCTGAAGGTGTACTGGTCTGACGGCACGCAGATCCGGCCACCGATCGATCGCCGCATCGAAGCTCGCATGGACCTGACGTCGCTTCCCGGCGACAGCGATCTGGCCGCCCGGCACGAGGTGGAGAGCCTCGATGTGCGGTCGGTGATTGCCGAATACGTCGGCGCTGCAGTGCGGCCCCCGAGCACTAAGCCGGTTTCGGGCCCGCTCACCCCCCCGCAGCCGTCTCCGGCGCGAGCAGCCATGTCGGACGCGACCACCGATCTCCAGCCGGCGGCGGCATCGCCGAGACTCGTGTACACCGCGCTCTGCGGCGTCGGCTCGCAGACCCTGGGCCATGCCTTCGCCGCGGCAGGCCTGCCGCCGCCGATCTATGTCGAGCACCAGCGACATCCCGACGGGTCGTTTCCCGGATTGCCGTTCCCGAATCCCGAGGAACCGGGCACCCTCGACGACGCGATCGCGTTGGCGTCCGACACCGACATCGACGTCGTTGTGGCCAATGACCCCGACGCCGACCGGCTGGCTGTGGCCGTTCGCGATCGGCACCGCGCATGGCACCGGCTCAGCGGCGACGAGCTCGGCGTGCTGCTGTGCGACTGGCTGATCGAGCTGCATACCGGCGGCGAGGGCGTCGAGCCCGATGCGCCACTGCTCTCGGCATCATCGGTCGTGTCGGGTCGGATGGTCGAGGCGCTGTGCGCGGCACGGGGTGTGGCCCATCACCGCACCCTGACCGGCTTCAAGTGGGTCATGGCGCCACGGCTGGCTCACCCGGAAGCCCGTTGGGTGTTCGGCTACGAGGAAGCGCTCGGCTACTCGGTCAGCGACGCCGTGCTGGACAAGGACGGCATCTCGGCGGCCGTCGAATTTGCACGGTTGGCTGGGGCGCTGGCTGCCCGTGGCATCGGGCCGCTGGAACGCCTCGACGAGTTGGCTGCCGAAGTCGGGCTCTACGTCACGCGCTCTGCGTCGGTGCGTGCTCACCCCGAAGCGATCGCCGTGTCCATGGCCAGATTGCGAACCGATCCGCCTCGCACGATCGCTGACCGCTCCGTTGCCAAGTTCGTGGACTGGCTCGATCTGAGTGCGCCGCTCCGCGCTGACCTCGTCGAATTGGAACTGGCGCCCGCCACGACGGACGGCCTAGGCCACAACGGCGAGGCGCAGGTACGCATCTGCATCCGGCCGAGCGGCACCGAGCCCAAGGCGAAGATCTACCTCGAAGCCGCCTGCCCGATCCACGGCGACGGACGGGCCGAACGACTCCGCCTGACCGCACTGCTGGACGCCGTCGCCAGCGAGATCATGGCTTCGCTCTTCTCTCTCGAATGACCAGCAGACGACAGCGCCCACCCAGCGGCGCTCGTCGGGCCACTCGGGCTGTCGGAGACATCAGTCCGCTCGCCGAGATCAGTTCATTGTGCAGAAGTGCTGTCTCAAACGGCAGGATTGCGCACAGCATGTGCGGTGGCCGCTGCCCGAGCCCGGCGGACTGGCGCTAGACCAGATCGGCAGCCAGCTCGTCGAGCGGCACCAGCGGCCGGGTGCCCA
The DNA here is from genome assembly GCF_965208895.1 of Candidatus Poriferisodalis sp. Taxonomy (GTDB): domain Bacteria; phylum Actinomycetota; class Acidimicrobiia; order Acidimicrobiales; family Poriferisodalaceae; genus Poriferisodalis. The sequence goes on from NZ_OZ242363.1 coordinate 1,634,153, forward strand.
CGTGGGAGATGACCTCGGCGGCTGCCACCGAGCCCAGTCGGCCGCATAGCTCCAAGTCATAACCGTTCGCGAGGCCGTACAGCACACCGGCCGCATACAGATCGCCCGCACCGGTGCGGTCGACCACCTCATCGACCGGCTCGACCGGAACGTTCACGATCTCGTCGGGAGTGACGAGCACGGCGCCTGCGGCCGAGAGCGTCACCGATGCGATGTCCACACGGCCCTGCACTTCGCCGAGCGCTTCGTCGAGATCATCGGTGTCGTACAGCGCCTGGAGCTCAGCTGCGTTCGCGAACAGGACGTTGGTGCAACGGTCGACCAAGTCGATGAACTCGCGCCGGTGGCGCTCGACGCAGAACGAATCCGACAAGCTGAGCGCGACCTGGCAGTCGTTGCCAGGTACGGCGCAGTGCTCTGCCACCTCGCGCAGTGCCGCTCGGGCGGCCGTCGGATCCCAGAGATAGCCCTCCAGCAACACGGTGCGGGCACGGCCCACCATGTCCCAGTCCACATCGGCTGGAGCAAACCCGGCAGAAGCACCCAAGTACGTGCTCATCGTTCGCTCGCTGTCGGGTGTGATGACCACCGTGCAGCGCCCGGTCGGGTCATCACGCGGCGCTCTCGCGGTGGACTGGAAAACGCCGTGAGCAGCCATGTCGGCGACGAACAGGTCGCCGAGCCCGTCCGCGCAGACTCGCCCCATGTATCCGGCGCGCCCGCCGAGCGCGGCGATGCCGAGCATGGTGTTGGCGACCGAGCCGCCGGGGGTCATCTCATCGGCGCCGCCGAGCAATTCCACCATCGCGGCAAGCTCGGTCGCTCGCTGGGTGTCCACGAGCGTCATGGCCCCCTTGACGATGCCCAGGCCATCGACGACGGCGTCATCGGCGCGCAGCAGCACATCCACCATGGCATTGCCGATGCCGACGACATCTAGCTGCTCCTCCGGTTTCACGTCCGTGGGCTTAGCACCTCGGCTGAACCGTTCGCACGATCTGTGTGGGATCGGAAGGCGTCGGTAGTGTGCGCGCCGTGACACTTTTCACTGATGGCTCGCCCGATGCCAACCCGTACCGGCTGCCACGAGATGTACTGCCGAGTCGCTATGACATCGTCATCGAGCCCGACATCGCCGAGGCCCGCTTCGTCGGAGGGGTTGTGATCTCGGCAACGGTGCAAGCACCCGTCGACAGCATCATGCTCAATGCTGCCGACCTAGAGTGCCCCAGGGCGACGCTGCGCCAGAACGGGTCCTCGGTTGACGCCGAAGTGACCTTCGACGCCGAAACCGAGCGGATGGCGCTGCGTCCCGCCGACGGCCGCCGGCTCGAACCCGGCGAACTCCAGATCAGCTGCACCTTCGCGGGCGAGCTGAACGATCAGCTCCGCGGCTTCTACCGGTCCACGTTCGTCGACGAGGACGGCGAAGTGCACACGATCGCCACAACCCAGTTCGAGTCCACCAACGCCCGGCGAGCGTTCCCATGCTTCGACGAGCCCGACTTCAAGGCCGTCTTCGGCGTCACGATGACCGTGCCTGCCGACCTCATGGCGGTCAGCTGCTCCGAGGTGGTGTCGTCGGAAATCTTGGCCGACGGCCGGCGTCGCGACACGTTCGCCGACACCATGGAGATGTCGACCTACCTGATGGCGTTCATCGTCGGTGATCTCGAAGCCACCGTGCCCGTCGATGTCGGCGGCGTGCCGCTGCGGATCGTTCACGTGCGAGGCCGCTCGGCACTGACCGGGTTCGGTCTGGAAGCCGGGGCCTTCGCGCTCGCGTGGCTGGTCGACTATTACGGCATTCCCTACCCCGGCACCAAGGTGGACCTCATCGCCGTGCCGGACTTTGCATTCGGTGCCATGGAGAACATGGGCGCCATCACCTTCCGCGAGACGCTGCTGCTGGCCGACCCCGACAAGGCCACCACCGCTGAGCTGCTGCGCATTGTCGATGTCGTGGCGCACGAACTCGCCCACATGTGGTTCGGCAATCTCGTGACGATGGACTGGTGGAATGGCATCTGGCTGAAGGAAGCTTTCGCGACCTTCATGCAGGTGGCTACCACCGATGCCTTCCGGCCGGAATGGAAGCGCTGGGACGAGTTCTCGATCGAGCGAGGGGCGGCGTTCGACGTGGACGCGCTGAGCACCACCCGGCCCGTCGAGTACGAGGTGGTCTCCCCGGCCGATGCCGAGGGCATGTACGACGTGCTGACCTACGAGAAGGGCGCGGCGGTCGTGCGGATGCTCGAGCAGTACCTCGGCCCCGACCGTTTCGCGGCGGGCGTGCAGCACTACTTGGAGCGGCACAGCTACGCCAACACCACCACGACCGATCTGTGGGATGCCCTCGAGACCTCCAGCGGCGAGCCGGTGCGGTCGGTCATGGACGGCTGGATCTTCACGCGCGGCTACCCGATCGTGTCGGTCGAGCCGTATGGGGCTGGGCTCACGCTGTCGCAGCACCGCTTCGTGTACGGCAGCGCAGGGCCCAAAAGCAAGCCCAGCGGCGACGCGTCCGGCAGCGCGAAGGTTGCCGGACCGACGGCCGAAAGCACGGGCGGCATCTGGAGCGTGCCCGTGATGGTGCGCGCCCGCCTCACCGACGGTCGCACCGTCACGGAACGGCTGCTCTTGTCCGATGCGTCGGCATACATCGACCTCGGCGGCCCCGTCGAGTGGGCCATCGTCAACTCGGGCGGGCACGGCTACTACCGGGTGCGCTACAGCGCAGAGCTGCTCACAGCCGTGGCAAGGCAGGCGTTGGAGGTGCTCGAACCCATCGAGCGATACGGGCTCGTGGACGACACCTACGCCGCCGTCGTGGCTGGCGATGCCAGCGCCGCCGACTTCATCGCGCTGGTGACCGACCTGGGCTCCGAGACAGACCTGCACGTGTGGCAGCGGATGATCTGGGGGCTCAAGGGACTGCACGCGATCGCCGAACCGGCCGGGCGCGAAGCACTCGCTGTGCTCATCCGGGACCTGGCGACGACGGCGCTGGGCGTGCTCGGCTTCGAGCCCCAGCCCGGTGAGCCCGATCTGGAGCGCGAGCTGCGCGGCGTGCTCTTCGAGGCGGCCGGGGGCCGTGGACGTGACGAGCTGGTCCGGGCCCGCGCTCGCGAGCTCTTCGAGGAGGCCGTGGGCAACAGCGCCGCTGTCGAGCCGAATCTGGCCGCAGCGGTCGTACAGGTCACCGCAGCTGCCGGCGACGAGACCGACTACGAACAGATGCTGGAGCTGTACCGGTCGGCTGACACGCCGCAGAGTGAACTGCGATACCTGCAGTCGCTGCTGCTGTTCGAAGACCGCGAGCTGTTCGAGCGGACGCTCGAATTGTTCGCATCCGAAGTCCGCACCCAGAATGCCCCGTACCTGCTCGGCGCCGCCATGACCCACCTCGACCACGGCCCGCTGGCGTGGGCCTTCATCCGGGATCGATGGGACGAGCTGACCGATCGTTTCCCCCAGAACTCCATTTCCCGCATGGTCGGCGGGATCCGAGGGCTGCGTACCCGCGAACTCGCCGCCGAGGTCGAGGCATTCTTCGCCGAACACGAAGTGCCCCAAGGCGCGCTCACCATCGCCCAGCACATCGAGAAGATGTGGGTCAACGTTCGACTCGGGGAGCGTGAGGGCGCTCTCATCGGTCAAGCGGCCCAGTCGCCCGACTCATGAGCGCCGGCCGCGTCACAGCGCCAGCTCAAAGTCGCTGATGTTCGGCCGCCCGCCCCGGCGCCCGATGCGACACGGTGATGAACTGTGGCTGTCGTTGCGCGCGCTTGCTGCCGCCGGGGCGATGATTGCCGTGGTGGTCTACTGGGCGCTGGTCATCGTCGACTGACTGCGCCGGTGCTCACTCTGTTGCGGTTTCCGCATCGACGGATCGGGCTGAAGCCTCCCGATGCTCGCCCCCCGTCGGCGGCAATTTCGGGACGGATTCGCGGGACTCGTCGGCCCACCGCATCATCATGGCGACGATGGTTCCCCACACGATCGGTATGCCGCCCAGCTTCATGATGAGCCCGGCCGTCTGCTGGTCTGTGGCCGCATTGAGACCGTAGAACCGGGGCGCCAGCTCGTAGGTGGCGTAGAGAGGGAAGCTGGCAAAGGTCAGGAACCCTGCCGGCACCGCCGGCACAACCCCGAGCGCCAGGAACAGGTACACCATCTTGCCGGGGTAGGCGCGCAGCCGGTGCTCGGTGAGCGGTGAGCAGATCGGCAGCCACACGAGCACACCCGATACAAGCCACACGGCGTCCATCACAAACGACCCGAACTGGCTGGCCCGCAGCGCGTCCACCGCCCATGGCGAGTGTGTCACCACCAGACAGCCGTTGAACACCAACCCGGCGAACACCGGCTGAGTGAGGCGGGTCATCACGCGGTAGAGGCGCAGCTTGGCCAAGATCCTGCGAGCCATCGGCTCGGGCGTGCCGAGGACCAGCAGCGGTGCGGCCACCAGCGTGTACAGCATGAACTGCGCCATGTGGGCCGAGGCCAGGTAGCCGGCACCGAGGACGCCGAGCGGCCAATCCGACGCGACCCAGAATGCCAGCACTCCGGCCAGGAACAGCCACATCTGCCGGCGCTCGATTGCGGCATCTGCAGGTTCCAGCGGCCGAGGGCGCATGTTGCGAGCGCGGCGCCGGGCCACCAGGTACGGGGCTGCGATGGCCGCTGTTGCGGCCCAGACGCCCGGATAGGCGCGCCACGCCCAGCTCCACGGCTCTTCGAGCGCCGAGCACCAGAATCGCATCGCTACACGCCTGCGCCGGCTGGGGAGTTCGGCTCGATGCGGGCGAGGATCGGCAGGTCGTTGTCGAACTGGGTCTGCCGGGTGGGATGCGGGTACTGCGCGTAGCCGTAGCCGTTCGGGGCATAGGCGAACACGCGGGCGTCGTGAGCGATGTCATAGTCAACCTCGCCGTGATCCATTGCCGCCATGTCTGTGTCACCCGCGTCACCCGTGTCGCCGTCCCCCGAAGGCATCTGATGGGTCGTGGTGGTGGCGGTGTCGGAGATCCTGATGGACGCCAGAGCTCCCAGCGTATTCTGCAGGTCGGTCAACTGCTGCTCGCTGTCGGGAATGAGTCCGACAAAGTCGTCGCTGAATTGGTCGAGGTAGGCCCGCAGGACGTCGGGCGAGTCACGTTCGGGATCAACCGTCACCGCCAGCACCGTCACGTTCGTCGGCGCGCCGGGACGGTTCAGCACGCTGGCGAGCTGGGCGAGTTGCACGCCACAGATGTCGGGACAGTTGGTGAACATCTGGTAGATCAGCCGGACATGTCCTTGGGTGTCGGCTGCCAGGTGGAAGTCGTTGCCGGATGTGTCGGTCAGCATCATCTCGGGCACCTGCCGCAGGTCCTCCAGGGGCACGGCCAAGCCTTCGTACTGCGAATCGGGCGACCAATCGTGGGGAGCGCCGATGTCGTCGGAACCGGTGTCATCACCGCCGCCGCCGCCGCATGCCACAAGCACCAGAGCCAGAGCCGCGAACAGCACTGCGATTCGCCGGTTCGTGGCGCCGGGGAAACCACATCGACGCAGGTCACCTCTGGCGCCGATCATCGGCTCGCATGCTACTTGGACCCAGACTCGTGACACTCGGAGAGTTCGTGTAACCGGCCATGATGGCGTTCATGCAGGATGCAGGCTCGCCGCAGCCCGAACGGTTCGAGTCTGCGTGCAACACACTTGAATGTTCCGATGACCAGCTGTCGCTCTGTTGCGATCGCCACGTGGCTGATATTGGCATTGCTCGGCGTCGCTGTTGGCTGCACCGGCCCCGACGCCTCCGAGCGCACCGTGCGTGTCGGCTTTTATGCGTTCTTTGAACCGATCAGCGCCGCGGCTGACCCCGACCCCGGTGCAGGGAGATTTCGCGAGCATGTCGGCTACGAAGCCGATTTGCTCTCCGCAATGGAACTGATGGACGGCCTCGGCCTGAGATTCGACCGCACGCCGATCGAAGAGTGGCCCCGAATCTGGCTCCTGCCGACACGCGACGACTTCGACATGGTCGGCGGCGGCATCACCATCTTGGATTCCCGCAGGCTCGACGCCAGCGGCGACGCTGTGATCACGTTCACGCGACCACATGTCGAGTTCCGCCAATCGCTGCTTGTTCGCTCCGAGGACGCCGATCGCCTCCCGAATCACGACGCCTTGGGGAACACCCATGCGGTGGGAGTGCTGGCCGCGACGACGGGCGAAGCCAGGCTGCTGCAACTGCTCGGCACGGCCGACGCTCGAGGTCTGCTGGCCGCAGGCACACGCGTGCACACTCCCACAGGCGTGGTGATCGTCGAATCGGATGACACCTTGAGCATCAGTGCCGCCGGGGCATCGCCTGAGCTGCAGCATCGCATCCGCTTGATACCTGCGGATCCGACGCAACCCACGGTCGTCTACCTCGGCGACGACTCCGGCGAAGCGGCCTTGCTCAAAGCGCTGCGCGACGGCCGAGTCGACGCCGTCGCCAGAGGAACCATCGGCAACACACGAGCCGCTCTCGACTCAGGCGGGCAGTTTGCCGTGACTGCACTGGACGACCGGGTGGAATTTGGCGGCTTTGCCGTCGGCGTGGACGACGCAGAGTTGCTCGACAAGCTCAATGACGCAGTGGCATGGCTCACCGATGCAGGACGCATCGGCATCGGGGAGTGGCTCGCAGACGGCGAGGTCTTCAATGACCGCGCCCGCGCCTGGCAGGCCTATCGCAGCGAGAACGGCGGGTAGCGATCGGTGGTGAGCAGCCACATGTACGCCGCGACTCGCAGCCACCAGCGGTTCACGCCCAGCACGAAGTTGAACAGCCCGCGCGGGTAACGGCCAGTGAAGAGGATCGCGAACCAAGCGATCAGCACGCAGACGACCTCGGCCACGCTCAGCACTGCCAGCACGATGTAGTGCGGTATCGCCAGCAGCCACTTGACCAGCGGGAGCCAGCGGTTCAGGTCGCGAGCGGCGTCGGGATAGTCGAGTTCCAGTCGGACGGCCTGCTGCTCGTCGGTCGAGGGGTATTCGTCACGCATCAGTGCCATATAGGCGTACACGCGCGCAACGAACCTGGTCACTTCGAGATTCCAGTCGAACCACCAGCGGGGGTACTTGCGCCGGAACAGGATCATCAGCAGCGCAGGCAAGAACAGTGCCCCGCCCGACACGAGTCCGCGCCAATCCGATCCCTCCGGCATGCCAATGGTGGCAAAGTTGCCGCCGACCAAACCGGCCACGATCGCAATCGGTATCACCAGCAGTATCCGAAAGAACGTCGTGGCCCGATTCAGCCCTTGCTCCGGATACTCGACATCCAAGCGGGCCGGGTAATCCCCGGCCAACGCTTCGCTCGCACCGGTGTCCGCAGACATGGATTCCCCCTCCGCCTCGGAACCACATCAGCCGACCCAGCACCGTGGTAACCGCTTGATTGTCGATCACTCCCGACCATAGTGGGTGCCCGGCGGCGCAGAAGCCGCCGCCGCGATCGGTACCCCGCGTAGGAATCCGCGCGCCGTGATGCCGGCGAGCTTGGACTCGGGCAGCGCGCGGGAGTCGGCGCCGCCTGCATTTCAGCCAGCTCCCTGTCAAGTGGAGGTGAGGGGAATCGAACCCCTGGCCTCTTCGATGCGACCGAAGCGCTCTACCAACTGAGCTACACCCCCGAAGCGGGCAGCGGTCGAATATACCTGCGCGGCGGTGTCTACTCGTTTGCCGTGCGGCGAATCATCTTGACCATCGAAGCAGTGTCGGCATCTCGCAGCGGCAGGTAGTGCACCTCGGCAGTAGGCGCCGTGCGGTGTCGGCGCACGACACCGATGGCGAACGCCGACGACATCACGACCAGCACGACAGCGGCGGCGAGCGCCCAGATCGATCCTGAGGTGAGTGCGCCCGCCAGCGTCACCAAGGTGCACAGCACCAGCAGTGTCCCGATGTCACGCCGACGAACAGCCGCTTGCTGCGGGGTGGTCGGCATCGACGTGGAGGGGCGCGTCCATCGTGACTGCGGACCGCCTGAGCGTCTCCGCTTCTGCGCTTGGGAGATCTGCACAGCGGCGGGCGCCGAGCGGCCGAGCGAATCGAGCTGCTGGCGGAACCGGTCGACCGATGATGTCGCTCTTCGGCCCGGCCGGATCAGGCGCGCGACATCGGGAGCCAGAACCACGAGCCAAATGACGGCCAACAACACCAAGACCAGTTGTGTCACGCATCACCTGCCTCATCGGCGGGCCTGCCCACACAGGGTGCCATCTCGCAGCGCAGACGCGGCACATTACCGATGTGGGATTGAGTCGAAGAGTACTGACCCGCCGCTGCGCACGCCAGTCGCTTGAGAGCTGGGGCCCGGGCCTCAGCGACGCTTGAGCGCAATTGCATGACCTCGGCGAACTGGGGCGGGCAGCGCTGGGCGAGGCCGCGGTCCGTCCATCAGGCGTCGTCGCGGCGGTACGTGCCCGATTTGCCGCCCGTCTTCTCCCACAGGGTGAGGTCGCCGATGACCATCGAGCGGTCGGCTGACTTGCACATGTCGTAAATCGTGAGCGCGGCGATCGAACATGCCGTCATCGCCTCCATCTCGACACCGGTGCGATCCACCGTTTCCACCTGGGCCTCGATCTCGATCCACGTGTCGGCGATCTCGAAGTTCACGTAGACAGCGCCGACCAGCAGAGGGTGGCAGAGCGGGATGAGATCGGGGGTGCGCTTGGCAGCCTGGATGCCAGCAACGCGGGCGACCGCGATGACGTCCCCCTTGGCGATCGCACCGCGAGCAACGAGCGACGCTGTCTCGATCGCCATGTGCACCCGGCAGCGAGCGATCGCCCGCCGGTGGGACGCCTCTTTCGGAGTGACGTCGACCATGCGCGCCCGGCCGAGCGGATCCAAGTGGGTGAACGGTGACTCGGTCATGCTTCAACCACCTCTGTGTCGGATGGATCGGCGGCTTCAGCCGCCTCTGCGTCTGATGGATCGGCGGCCTCAGCCGCCGATCTGACTCATTGTTCGTTTGGGCTTGATGAAGTTGACTTGGCCGATCGAGTGGCCGGCCCACTTGGTGCCCACTGCATCGCGGACGGCGGTTGCCAGCCGATCATCGAGTTCGGCACCCGTCGCACCGCTGCGCAGGATCGATCGCATGTCGAACTCGTCGAGCGCGAACAGACACGTGCGGAACTGGCCTTCGGCGGTCAGCCGCACCCGGTCGCAATTGCCGCAGAACGGCTTGGTGACGCTGGCAATAACGCCGACGTGACCGCCCCCGTCCAAGTACCGGTAGCGCTCGGCAGGCTCGTTGGCACGCACGACGGCCTCAGTCGGATACTCAGCGGAGATGGCCGCCAGGATCTCGTCGGCCGGCACGACCACATCTGCGTTCCACACGTCGCCTGCTTCGAGCGGCATGAATTCGATGAAGCGGACCTCGACGCCTCGCTCGCGGCCGTAGCGCGCGAAGTCCACCACTTCGTCGTCGTTGATCCCGCGCATCATGACCGTGTTGATCTTCACCGGGGCGAGCCCGGCGTCGATGGCTGCGTCGATGCCGTCGAGGACCCGGTCGAGCTCGTCGCGGCGGGTCAGCTCCAAGAATCTGTCGCGCTGCAGCGAATCGAGGCTGATGTTGATGCGCGACAGCCCAGCGGAGGCCAGCGGCTTGGCGTGCAGGCGCAGCGTGGCGCCGTTGGTGGTCAGTGCAACATCGACGCCGAGGCCGGCCAGTCGTTCCACGAGGCGCGGCAGGTGCGCTCGCACCAGGGGCTCTCCGCCTGTCAGCCGGATGCTCTCGAATCCGAAGCGTTCCACGCACACCTGGGCGAAGCGCTCGATCTCCTCGAAGCTCAGGATCTCTGAACGCGGCAGCCACGTCATGCCTTCGGCGGGCATGCAGTACTGGCAGCGGAAGTTGCAGCGATCGGTGACCGAGATGCGCAAGTCGCCGACAAGTCGGCCGAATGGGTCGACGAGGTCTTTCGCCCGGGCCGGGGCAACGACACCTGCTGCACCATTCATTGACCAGAGCGTACCGACCACTGATCGATCTCTCTGAGAGGCGGGGCGTTGTTCAGTCCAGCAGGAGCACGTCGACCGATTCGCCGGCACGCACACCGTCGCTGTCGGGCACGACCGCCAACGCATTGGCGTTCGCCATCGCCCACAGCATGTGCGAGCCCTGCCCCCCGGCGGAGCGAACCTCGATGCCACCGTTCTTGGGTGTCGCAAGCACCCGCATGAAGTGCGTCTTGCCGTCGACGCGTCGCGGAAGGTCTTCCGCGGCAGTGGCCCCGACCGTCGGCCGGATCGGATCCGGATGGCCCATCATCGAGCGCAGACCCGGCCGGGCGAAAAGCTCGAAGGACACCATCGACGAGACCGGATTGCCCGGCAGGCCAAAAACCGGCACATCGCCCACGGTGCCGAACGCCAGCGGCTTGGCGGGCTTGATCGCCACTTGCATCCAGCGCATATCGCCGATGCGGTCGAGCACGGCCTTCACGTAGTCGAAGTCGCCCATGCTGACGCCGCCGGAGGTGACGATGGCATCGCACGAGTCGACGCCGGTGAGGATGGCGGCCTCTATTGCATCGGGATCGTCTCGGACGAGTCCCAAATCGACGCAGGTGACATCGGCCCGATGTGCCAACGCCAGCAGCGTGCGGCGGTTCGAATCCCGGATCTGACCGGGCTGCAACGGACTGCCGTCGTCAACGAGCTCATCGCCTGTGGACAACACGCCGACCCGCGGCCGCCCGAACACTTCCACCTCGGTCATCCCGAGGCTGCACAGCACCCCGAGATGTCCAGCGGTGAGCTCGGTGCCGACGCCGAACACGTGGGCACCGGCTTGCAGGTCGTCGCCCGCATGCCGCACGTGATTGCCCGGCGGGACGCTCACCTCCACGCGCACTGTCTCGGGGTTGTCGGCCCCGCCCGCCGCTGTGCCAGCCGGCTTCGCCATGCTGGTCCGCTCCACCATCACCACTGCATCGGCGCCCGGGGGAATGGTCGCGCCCGTCATGATGCGGCTGGCCTCGCCCGGTCCGACCGTCACCTGCGGCGCATGCCCCGCCGCAATCGTTTCGACGACCCGCAATTCGCATGGGGCGTCGGCCACATCGGCAGATCGAACAGCGAATCCGTCCATGGCCGTGTTCGCAAACTGCGGGATGTCTTCTGAACAGGTGATCTCGCTGGCAGTCACCAGGCCCAATGCATCGGCGACTGCGACACGCTCGGGCTTGCGCGCTGCACATCGGTCCAAGACGAACTCACGAGCGGTCTCCAGCGGCAACACCGGCAGCAATGTAGCGGCGACGGCAGAGGGCCTGCACCAACAGACCCAGATGCCAAAGCGGCGCAGCTCAGCGGCGGGTCACGATGCCCCTGCCCGAGAGGATCCGGGCGATCTCGGGGCGGCGTGCCTCTAGCTCCGCTGGATCTTTCACCGGCTGGAAACGGCCGTCTGGTCCGTCGCGCTCGACGACCAGCATCGTGGTGTCGACGAACGCCGACAGCTCGCCGATGAGACGCTCGAACTGCACCACCTCAACCCCGCCAACCTGCTTGCGCACCTCGAACCACGTCAGCGGCCAACCCGCCTCGAATACCTCGATGTCAGCCACCAGCGAATTGGTGTTCGCCGCGCCGGACGACGAAGGGTCGACACCCGGCGGCAAGCGAAACGCCTCCACGATCTGCATATGCCCGTCCACCCGCCATGGAGACCCTCCTGACGCGTGTCCTGCCACGACTTCGCAAGTGAGCGGCCGCGAACCCGCCAAGTGCGCCCCGATCACGGCGGGATCCAGCGTGGCTGCAGCGTTATCGACGTTCGTGACGAACAGGTGCCGTCCGCCTCGTCGGGCAAACTCTCCCAGCAGGCCGCGCTTGTGCATGGCCCACGGCGCGTCGCCGTGGCCCGGTGCGTACAGCGACACAGCGCCATCGGAGCCACGGAACAGGTCGCCGGTGAGTGTGAGGCGCATCGAGATGCACTGAGGAGCGACGTCGATAGGCACCGTGCTGGAAGCCGACGCCGCTGCCCAGTCACGCAGCGCGGCATCGGACCGGAAGCTGGTCATCAGCCACAGCGGAATGGCGCAGTCGAACTCGCCGACGAGACGCCGCAGGTCGGCCAGTTTGGCGTCGGCAAACGTCAGCCCCGCCAGCACCTCCGCCATCGCCTTCACGCCGCCGCCGAAGCGAGTGGCCATGCCTCCGGCCAGCAGCAGAACACCCACCTGGCTGCCCGCGATCGCCTCACGGCCGGCTTCCGCCAGCCGCTCGCGCTCAGCAGTACCCGGCGGCGGCAGCCTGGTGAGGTCGTCGGCAGCAGGCGGCTCGACGGTGCCGAGCACCCAATTCGCTTCCCCGCCGTCACTGTCAGCGCGCTGCGGGCGAGCGAGTCGGCCGCGCAAGTCGTCGAACCGTTCGGCGTCGAACCCGTAGGACCCAAGCGTGTCGGCTGCGGCCCGGTCAATGCCGTAACGCGCAACGAGGTCAGAGGCTTGCACGACACCTGAAGCTAGATGATGAGTTCCACGGGGTTGGTGGCCGCAGACGACGACTGAGCGTGCGGGGCAAGACTCCCCCAGCCAATGTGCACCAGCAGCTCAACTCATGCCGCCACGGGCGCCGCCGTTGACAGCGAGCACTTGGCCGGTCATGTAATCGCTCAGTGGCGAGCACAGCCAGAAGATGGAGTTGGCGGCGTCGCTGATGGTGCCGGAGCGCCCGAGCGCAACCCGCTGATGAGACATCGGCTTGGCCGCGTAGACCTCTTCGTCAGTCGGCGGGTGCTCGGATTCGGCGGCGACGCCGAGGCGTTCGGCTTGTCTGGGCGGCATGCCGACATGAATGGTGCGCCCGCCGGTCTCGATGACCTCATGGGGGGATTGCGGCAAGCCGAACCGGGTCTGAATGATCCCGAACGCGACCGCGTTCACGTTCACCCGATAGCGGCCCCACTCTTGGGCGAGCGTACGCATCAAGCCGAGCACGCCGGCCTTCGCGGCGGCGTAATTCCCGGCACCAGGCAGGCCCCACTCTCCAGCCATGGACGACACCATGACCGTCTTGCGATGCCGGGGCTGTCCCGCTTCGTCGTCGGCCTTGGCCGCAGCACGGAACACCGGCGCACAGGCTCGGGCAAGACGGAACGGCACGACGAGATGGATGTCGAGCATTGCCTGAAACTGCTCGTCTGTCATCGAGTGGATGCCGCCGTCCCATGCGTAGCCCGCGTTGTTGACCACGATGTCGAGCGCACCGAAGGTCTCGAGCGCATGTGCAACAAGGCGGTCGCAGGCATCGGGCACCACGAGATCGGCCACGAAGGCGCTGGCGGTGCCTGCCCCGCACGCCTCGTCGAGGTCGGCGACAGCCGCATACGCCTGAGCTGCGTCGACCTCGGCGATGACGACGTTGGCGCCGTTGGCCGCAAGCATCGCTGCGGTCGCCCCGCCGATGCCGCGAGAACCGCCGGTGACCACAGCCGTGCGTCCCCGCAAGAGATCGGAGCGCAGCGCAGGCTCGATCAGCACATCAACGCCCTGTCCAGATGGGATCGCGCTTGTCGGCGAATGCGCGCAAGCCCTCCTGCAGATCCTCCGAAGCCAGTACCGGCCGGGCGAAGGGCATCTGGTTCTGCCAGCTGTCGGCGTCATTCCAGTCGTAGGCGTGCTGCACGATCTGCTTGCTGGCTCGTACTGCGAGAGGGCCGGCACGCAGGATCTCATGGGCGAGTTCAATCGCGCCCTGCAGCGCTGCACCTGGCTCGGTCAGCCTGTTGACCAACCCGAGCTCGGCCATCCGCTCCGCCGACCACGCTTTGCCGGTCAGCGCCAGTTCCATCGCAAGGTGGTAGGGGATCCGCTTGGGAAGCCGAAACAGGCCTCCGCCCACGGCGACCAGCGAGCGTGTGGCCTCGGGTATGCCCATCGTCGCGCTGCGGGACGACACCACGAGATCACAGGCCAGGCACAGTTCGAGGCCGCCGGCCAATGCGTGGCCTTCGACAGCGGCGATGATCGGCTTCGTCGGCGGTTTCGCCATGATTCCGAAGCCGCCTCGATTCGGCGCTACGCCCATGTCGCCGTGTGCCGCCGCGATGAGGTCTTGCCCCGAGGAGAATGCTTGGGCCGTTCCCGCCAAGATTGCGCACCGCAGGGTGTCATCGTCTTCATAGGCGTCGATCGCCGCTTCCATTGCCCGGGCCGTGGCTCCGTCGAATGCATTGCGCCGGTGAGGTCGATCAACGCGGATGAGCAGCAGGTGGTCGCCGAGCTGTTCCGTGTGGATTGCCTCGGAACCGGTCGGGTCGGCGCCCGGAACCTCAGAGGCCGGCACCGTGGCCTCCGCTCACGACATGGGTTCGGCCAGTGAGATCGAGCACGCCGGTGCGCTGCTCACACATGGCGCTCTCTTCCTTCCCAGTACGGAGCGCGCAGCTCGGTCTTGAGAATCTTGCCCATCGGGCTCACCGGGAGCTCATCGACGAACTCGATCCGGCGGGGCCGCTTGAACGAGGCGAGCCGACCGTCGAGGTGCGAGCGCACGTCTGCCTCGGTGAGATCGTGACCCGAGGCTCTGACGATGAGGGCCAGGGGCTGCTCGCCGAAGTCATCGTGGGGAATGCCGATGACCGCGCACATCTCAACGCCAGGGTGAGCCACGATCGCATGCTCGATCTCGGCTGGGTAGATGTTGACGCCCCCGGCGACGATCATGTCCTTGACTCGGTCGGTGATGAACAGGAATCCGTCCTCATCGAGGTGCCCGACATCGCCGGTGCGGTAAAAACCGTCCTTGATCGTGTCGGGTCCTAACGGGTCGCCGTCGAGGTAGCTGGTGAGCACCACTGGGGTGTTGACTGCGATCTCGCCGGTCTTGCCTGGGCCGCAGTGGTTCCATTCGTCGTCGACGATGGCGACCTCTACGCCGTCGAAGGGAAGGCCGCTGCTGCCCGGCTTCGCCAGCTGGTGCTCGGGAGCGGTGTATGTCAGCATGCCGGCTTCGCTGCACCCGTATGACTCCCACAGCAGGTCGGGACCCCATCGACGCACGATCCACTCCTTGAGCGACTGCGGCACTGCTGCCGCGCCTGCCGCCAATGCAGTGAGCGATGACACGTCGTATCGGTCGATCACGTCGTCGGGAAGCGCCTGAATGCGCAGCAGCATCGTGGGCACGGCCGTCCAGACCTCGATGCGGTGGCGCTCGATGAGCCGTAGTGCCTCGATGGGATCGTAGGGATCCAACAAGACCGAAGTCCCGCCCTTGGCGCAGGCCGCCGTGGCGATCGCCGGTCCGGCACCGTGATGCACCGGCAGCGACAGCAGCACGACGGCATCGTGGGGATACGGCGGCACTGATCCGACAGATCTGGCGTAGCGAAACAGTCGCTCGACGTCGAGCCTGGAGCGATCACGCGGCGCCACACCGCGGGGCGCACCGGTTGTCCCGGAGGTGTAGAGCACCATGTCGGGGCGCAGCAGACCGAAGCGTTTCGTGGCCGCGGCAGATGCAGCGAGGTCGGCGTAGCCGACCCCGAGTCCCCCCGGCGCCTGCCCGACCGTCACCAGCAAGCCGACGTCGTGCGCATCCCATCCCGATGGGTCTGGGTCGTCGCAGAACAAGCCCTTCGCGCCGCTGTCCGACACGATGTAGGCCGCTTCGTCGGGCGTGAGCTTCCAGTTCACTGCAACCTGGGTCACTCCCAGCTTCTGCAGCGCGCGCTGCAAGACGAACCACTCGAACCCAAGCCGGAAGCGCATGCCGATTCGGTCACCACGCGCCAGCCCTAGCTCCGCCAGTGACTCGGCGACCCGGTCGGCCGCATCGTTCCACTGGGCATAGGTCAGGGCCTCGTCGTCGAGGATCACTGCTACGGCATCGGGCCTCGATTCGGCCCAGTACTCCGGCGTCCCCCGTTCGGGATGGCTCAGCACGCCAGATGCGCTCGCACCATGGCGACGGCGGATCGGCGCGCTGCTCATGGGCTACATGCTTAGCAAGTAATGGGATCGGAGGTATCGGGCAGAGCTTGGGGTTGCCGTTCATGAGCATCGCTGCTCAACCAGCACCGGCACCGCCATCATCTCCATGGGCCTGTCACGGCTCATGGTTCGCCACCTCGAATCCAGCGGCCTCCCGATGTCGCAGATCGAGAGCGCGTCGGCGCTGCCGGCTCGAGGCGGCCGAGCCGTGGCCGTTACAGCCGACCGTGCCCCAAGGAGCGATCAGCGGCCGGTGGTGGACCAGTGCCACGGCTCAAGCAGCAGGTTGTAGAACCCGTAACGATGCGCGTTCTCCGCGAGCCATTCATAACAGCGGCTTGCTCGGTCTATGGGAGCGCCTGATGTGCCGCAAGTGAAGTCGACGGCCAATCCGTACTCGTGCTGCGAGGTCGTCGGCCGCGCGACGGGAGGATCGCATGAGAACGATGGCAACAGCGACAGCTGCAGCCAGTAGTCGGCAGCGTCTCGGGACGGCAGCGGGCAATGCGCCTGACGCAGGCCGATTTGCGCTGCGGTGGAGCGCCAGCCCCATCCGCTCATGACGATTCCGCCGCGTCGCGCATCGGCCAGCAGCGCACGCAGCGAGTCTGCGAGGCACACATGAACCCTGATGCCGCGGACGCTCGCAGTGTCTCTCGACGCGGCTACCTCGGTGATGGCGTCACAGGCGCGGAAGGGCTCAGCCGCCGAGTGTGAGGCGACTGCGTCGCGGCCGGGCACCACCAGCGCGGAGCGGGGGCGGAGGTTGCCGCTCGTCATTTCGACGAGCGTGCGAGCGATCTTGGCATCAGTGCGTGCACTGATCGCGAGCACGGTCTGCGGATCCCAGAACGCAAGCCGCGCTGGCGGTGGGTTCTGGGCGTGGCCAAGTGCGGACATCGCAGCTTGGCAGCCGTTTCGAGCGGCATACCGGGCCTGTGACACCAATGGCGCCACTTTGTCGCCGTCGAGCCAGAACCCGGCGATCGCCAGCCGGATGTCCGGAGCTTCGGCGGCGACAGCCGCGGCGACCCACAGAGCACTGATGTGACATGGCTGATCCGTGTTGCGTGTGCGCAGACGCATCTGCGCAGCAGCCCGGCGAGCGGCCTCTGCGGTCTGGGGGTGGATGCCCGCGGGCCGCCATGCGGCGATCTCGAACGCAGCGGTCAGCAGGTCGAATGCGGTGACGGGCGTTGCCTCGGTCCGTGCGGCCGCGACGAGTTCGAGAGCGCCGTGAGGCGCCGGCTCGAGCGAGGGCAGTCGGTGCAGGCCTGCCGCCGTGCAAGTCTGCGCTCGGGGAATGGCGCCACTGCCGGTGCATGGCACGTTTTCGTTCGCCATGGCGGAGGCGTGACTCTCGAATGCATCGATCGTCGAGAGTTCCCGGCGGCTCGCGTGAGCCACGAGCTGCGACACCAAGGGGTGATCGTTGGGCGGCTTGTCGGGCACTGCCGATACCGAGATGCCATTGAGATTCGGCTCGACTCTGCTGTGGGTCGAGAAGTAGGCGATACCGATGTCGTGCGCCGACTGAGCAAAGGCCTCGCGCACCGATTCGATGGGATCAACCGGAGCGTCACGCACCGGCTGCCCGCTGGCGGCATCCGGAGCGGCCGAGATCGCCAGCAGCGCGGCCAGCGTGGCGGCGGCGAGGCGAACAACGGTCGGGGCGTTTGGCAAGGCTGCGGCTCTCACCCGAGTCGGCATGGTCGTCGCAGTGAGGCACCGTAGCCTTGAATGCTGTGCGTGTCCGCAGCTGTGTGGCGCGAAGGCTGTTGTTGGTCGGGCTCGGTGTGCTGCTCGGAATCTCTGCGACGGCGGTGTGGGCGCAGCGATTCAGGAACCAGCCGAATGAGACCGTCACAGCGACAGCTGCGCAGCACAGCTCAGCGTCGGATCTCCCGTCGTGGGACCTGATCGGTCCGCCGACGTTCGCATCGGTCGACGGCATGTACTTGGTGGGCGACGACCTCGCTCCGGGTCGTTACGTGACTCGCAGCACTGCCGCAGCCTGCTACTACGCCGTCACCACGGACCTGAGCGAGTCATTGCGGTCGGTGGTCACGACCTACTTCGGCGACGCGTTCGGTCGCCGGGTGGAGTTGGCCGAAGGCCAGTACTTCGAGACCGACGAATGCGGACGCTGGCACCGAGAAGCGCTGCTCTCGCCGACCGAAGATCAGTAGCCGGCTGCAGGGCCGCTGAGCGCTCGCGAATATTCTGGGCGCTGGCGCCCGGCCTGGGGCTACACTGTTCGGCGGCTCAAGCTCAGACTCTTGGCGCGACGGCTGGCTCGAGACAGAACGGAGGCCGCATGCCGACCTACCAGTACCGCTGCACCGACTGCGGTCAGTCCTTTGAGCGCTATCAGAGCTTCTCCGACGATCCCATCACGGTGTGCCCATTGCCTCGTGACAGCGAGGTGGTCAACGGCACTGACAACGGGTCTGCGTCGACGTGCGGCGGCGAGGTCCGCAAGATCTTCTCCAACGTCGGCATCAGCTTCAAGGGCAGCGGCTTCTACCGCAACGACAGCCGTTCGCAGAGTCGTGCCAAGTCTGCGTCCTCCGACAGCTCGGCTTCAGACACTTCGCCTTCAGAAACCTCGGGATCGGGCACCTCCGCATCAAGCACCGGCAGCGAATCAAGTAGCGACTCAGCAAGCAAGAAATCGGCCTCTTCGGACAGCGGCTCGACGAACGACTCGTCGAGCTCAACCGTGGGGGCCGCCTCGGCGTCAGGCTGACGCCTCCAGCATCGAGACAAGCCCGCAGCGGCCCAGCCGCTGCGATGGCTTCGCGACGGAGGCTCTCATGGCGCTCATCTCACAACTCGGCGATCTCTGGCGACGCCGACCCAATCTGGTGCACTGGTCCGCAGTGGGCGTCGTCGCACTCGTGGCGCTCATGCTCGTCGCGGGAATGGCCGGCCGGGCGCGCTCGGCCGCTGCTGCATGGGGAACCTCAGTGCGCGTGCTGGCCGCGCAAATTCCGCTGGCGGTGGGCAGTTCGCCCGAAGACCACGTCGATCTCGTCGAGGTGCCCGCTCACCTCGTCCCCGCAGGAGCACTCACCAGCGCAATCGGCCTTGGCGAGCTGACCCGGGCAGTCCCGCGTGGCGGCTTGCTGACTGAGTTGGACTTCGACCCCGCGTCAGGCGTGAGCCCGGGGCGCAGGGGCATCGGGATCAGCGTGGTGTCCCACGCTCCAGACGTGAAGCCCGGCACCGAGGTGGAGCTGATGCTGTTTGCCGACATCGATCCGTTTGATCCCAGCGACGTAGACGTGAGCGCAGCTCGCGTGCCTGCCTATGTCCTCGCCGCATCGCGGGATCGCTGGCTCGTCGAGATCGAGCCCGTTCACATCGACGAGGTGGCCCGCGCCAGCGCGACGGGAGTCGTGGTACCGATTGTGCTCAGCGCAAACCGCTGATAGCCACGATCGCCACTGTGGCTGCCAAGGCCAGGCGGTAGCCGGCGAACAGCGCGAACGGGGATCGCTGCGAGCGCCTGTCGACGCGGCCGAGCAGGCACACCATGGCGGCAACCCCTGCCCATGACGACACGGCGGCCCCAACACCTCCGACGAGGAACAGCCGCAGATGTTCGCTCGTCGGCGCAGCGTCCGCCAGCGTGATGGCGCGATAGACACCCGCCCCTGCGATGAGCGGCAAGCTCATGAGGAAGGCCAGCCGCGCAGCCGCTGTCCGATCGAAGCCGAGCCGCCGGCCTACGGTGATGGTCACTCCCGAGCGGCTCACGCCGGGCAGCAACGCCGCTGCCTGTGCGAGACCCATGCCGACGGCGTCGCGCAGCCGGTAGGAGTCTTGCGGTCGCTGCGCACCGCGTTCGCCCGCGGCGATGTCAGACCGCCACAGCAGCCAGCCGAAGCCCGCCAACAGCGTCGCAATCAGCAAGGGTTCCTCTGCGAGATCGAGCAGGCGATCTTCGAGGGCAATCCCTACCGCTGCGGCGGGAATCGCCGACAACGCCAAGCTCACCGCGATCGCAGTGTCTCGCTCGGCGCGGCCTCGGATGCCGCACCACAGTGCTGCGGCGTAACGGGCAATGTCGGCGCGCAAGTACACCGCCGCTCCCCCAAGCGTGCCAACGTGAAGTGCGATATCGAAGGCGTTCTCGAGCTCGGTGTCGCCGTCGAAGAGGTCCCAGCCGGCCAGCCACGGCACGACTTCGAGGTGGGCGCTCGACGAGACGGGGAAGAACTCCGTCAGTCCTTGCAGCAGACCGAGCAGGAACGCCACGGCGAAGTCCGGCACGGAGACTGCCCCTAGTCGTCGCTCCCCACCGATGGGACGATGCGCGGCCTCCAGCGACGGGGTGGGTCGTAGTGATGGCCGACTGCCCAGCCTCGGCGCATCGATGCCAGAAAGCCGGCGGGATCGTCGTCGTCGAAGTCGGGCATCTCGAGGTATGCGCCCCCGAGCGCTTCGGCGACGTGCGCATCACTGCCTGCCCCCGGCGCCAAGCGATGCTCGCCCGCGTAGCGCGCAGCACGCGAGTTGAGGCTGTTGAGGCTCGTCTTCGCGTTCAGGACCTCGATGCCGTCGACGAGGCCCTCGGCGACGAGCTCATCGAGGACGTCGTGGCGCAGGTTGTTGCGGAGCTGGTCGAACGGGTGCGGGATGTAGACGAGCCCGCCCTGGGATTTCACGGCTCGTGCGGCCGCGACCGGTGCCAAGCCCTGCGGCACGCGTTCGGTCAGGAACAGCCCGATGATCTCCCCCGCGTGGGTCTTCATCTCCTCGCCGACTACGACGCGGGCATCCAGCTCGCCCTGCAGCTGCTGGGCGCCACGCACCGCGTTGTGGTCGGTGATGCACACCACGTCGATGCCGCTCTCAGACAGGCATTGGGCGAACTCGTCGGGCGTCGTCGTCGAGTCGCCCGACCACATCGTGTGCGTGTGGAAGTCGACGCGCACCCAGCCCGCCGGGCAGTTGTCTGCCAAGTGCGGATGCCGCTCGACGGCCGCTGAAGCTGGCGCGCGTGGCATCGCTCAGACCCCCGAGAGCGCGACGTCAGCGATGATCAGCGGCGGCATCGACATCCCGCCTGCAAGGGGCTCAGCGGTGGCACC
The DNA here is from genome assembly GCF_965208895.1 of Candidatus Poriferisodalis sp. GTDB lineage: Bacteria > Actinomycetota > Acidimicrobiia > Acidimicrobiales > Poriferisodalaceae > Poriferisodalis. Next base: position 1,655,259 of record NZ_OZ242363.1, read on the forward strand.
GATGCCGCAGATCGCCAGCAGCATCCGCTGCAAGGTGGAGGCGATGGTGGCCTCGCGAAATGGCTCAGCGATCTCGCCGCCCGCAATCCGGTGTCCCCACGCGCCGACGGAGAAATCACCGCTGGTGGGATTGACCCCGCTGTGCAGGCCGCTGACGCCACGTACGAGCACGCCGTTGCCGACCGACGCGTGCAGCATGTCAGCGGCGATGTCGCCCGTGGCTACCACGGGAGCATGGGTGCCCACGCCCGGGAGAGATCGCGTTCCGCGCACTGCCGAGCCTGTCGACGTGGTGTGCGACCGGCGCGCGGTGTAGGCGTTGTGGAGGAACCCGCGCAGAACGCCCGCGGAGATGAGCGGGTTGCGGCGCGCCGCGAGCCCTTCGCCGTCGAAGTTCGCTGCGCCGAGCGTCGTCGGGTCGGTGGGGTCGTCGATGAGATGCAGCCGCTCGTCGGCAATCTGTTCGCCGACACGATCAGCGAACGGCGAACGGCCCTTGAGCACGCTGTCCGCAGCAAGCACGCTGGCAACCACGCCGATGAACGCCGCAACAACGGGCGGGGCAAGCACGACTGTCAAGTGCTCGCTCGGCGGCTTTGTCGCGCCGAGCTGCCCGGTGGCCAGTGCCGTCGATTCCGTCACGACGCGATCGATGTCGAGCTCGTCAGGCCGCCACGCAGCATCGCCGGCGTAGCCGATCTGCGTCTCGTCACCGTCGGTGGCGAGCGGCTGAGCGCCGACCGAGCAGTTTCCGCGTTCAGACTGCACGCTGATGCCGGTGCTTGACGCCAGAGCCGACTGCGACCATCCGTCGCTCCAGGCTGCGACACGCACGCCGGAGATGCGCGGATCCGCCGACAAGCAGCGGCGCTCAAGATCGATAGCTGCTGCAATCTTGTCGGCGTCGCTGATGCGCAGAACCGCAGTATCGCTGAGATCGAGGCCAGGTGACGCCACACCATCGGGTTCAGCGAGCCCCTGGTGGGGATCGGGTTCGCCGAACGTCACGTTGCGACGGGCAGCAGCGAGCGTGTCGGACACCACGTCGGCGTCCAGCGAGCCAGCCGAGGCGAAACCTTGGCGACCATATTCGATGACGCGCACACCGATTGCTGCAGTGCGGCCCGAACGCAACGACTCGACGTCGCCGTTGTAGGCGCGCACTGTGGTGGAGCGCCCTGTCGACACGCAAACCTCGATCTGCTCGTCGCCCTGGACCTGCTCGCACACCCGCTGGGCTAGCTGGGCCAGCTCGTCAGTGTCGAATTGCCGTCGTTCGCTCACGCGCTGTCACACCTCTGGAGCTTTCTGGGCTGTGTTCATGGCGCCGCTCACGCGTCGTGATACCTGCCGCTCACCCACTGCCACACCCCGCCGCTCACCCACTGCCACACCCCGCCGCTCACGCGGCGGTGCCCCCCACCGTGAGTGCCCGGACGCGCAGCGTGGGCTGGCCGTCGCCGACAGGCACGCCCTGGCCGTCTTTGCCGCACGTACCGGGGCTCCCCATGGCGAAGTCGTTGCCAATGGCGTCGATGTCGGCCAGCACCTGGGGACCGTTGCCGATGAGGTTGCCCTCGCGCAGCGGTTCGGTGATGACACCGTTCTCGATGAGGTACGCCTCGGTCATGCCGAAGACGAAATCGCCAGTGGCGGTGTTGACCTGGCCGCCGCCGAGGTGCGCCACATAGACGCCCGACTGTGTATCAGCGATGATGTCTGCGGGGTCGGTGTCGCCGTTGGTGACGAACGTATTCGTCATCCGGACCATCGGCAGGTGCGTGTAACTCTGGCGGCGGCCGTTGCCCGACGGCGCACGGCCCTCGTCGCGGCTGCGCAGCCAATCCCACATGTAGTCGGTCAGGACACCGTCGCTGATCAGCTCGTTGCGCTGGGTGGGATGGCCTTCGTCGTCGATGACCAACGCTCCCCACTCAGGTCCCATCGTGCCGTCGTCGACCAGCGTCACGCCGCCGGCTGCCACCTGGGAACCCACTCGGCCGGCGAACACCGATGCCCCTTTGCGAACCAGATCGGCTTCGAGTCCATGACCGCAGGCCTCGTGAAAGAGCACGCCGCCCCCGCCGCAAGCGATGACCACGGGCACCTCGCCGCTCGGTGCGGGGCGAGCTGCGAGCTTCGTGACGGCGCGCTGCGCTGCACGCTCGGCGAGCTCGGCGGGGTGGTAGTCGTCGAACAGCTCCCACCCGACCGTGTAGCCGACGGTCTCGCGCCCGGTCTGCAAACCGCCGTCGCCGCTCGCGACACACCCGACCGAAAAGAGCGTCCGCACCTGGTCATCGGCCGCGCACACGCCGCTGGTGTTTGCCACCATGATCCGGCGGCGACTCTCGCCGTAGCGGGCAGTTACCTGGGTGATTGCCTCGTAGGTCGAGCGCGCAGCGTCGTCTGCGGCACGCAGCAAGGCCACTTTGCGCTCCGCGCCGACCGATGCCGGCAATACGGCGACCTGTGGCTGGGCGAGGCTGGCTTCCCCGAGCCGCATCATGTCGACCGTGCCGCCGTGAGGCTGCCGTGCAGCCACGGCCGCGGCCGTGCGTGCCGCATCTGAGAGCCCCTTGGCGCTGAGGTCAGACGTATGCGCATAACCGGTGATGTCGCCCGCCGTCACCCGAATGCCCACACCGCGGTCGCGACCCGAGTTCATCTCCTCGACGCGGCCTTCGTCGAAGACCACGCTGGTCGATTCCCGATCCTCGGCGAACAGTTCGGCCCACTCGCCGCCGGCGTCCAACGCCGCGCGCAGCGTCGCATCGACGACGTCGAGATCGACGAGCGGCTTCCCCGTCGCTGTCGTGTCAGATGTGCGTGTCATGTTCTCCGCCAACGTCGGGGTGCAGCATGGGCGTAGTGCCGGAATGATCGACCGCCGCCATCGGCGCAGCCCACGGCTACCCGTGAACTGCGCGTCGGCAACACTATTGTGCGAAGCTACGTGAAACGCTTCCGAACCGAAGTGGGTCGACGCGCCCATTGGGACGACGCGCCAAGCCGCTGCTATGGAATACAGCTAGGGCGCTGCCGCGTCTTGGCAACCTGACTGCCGTGCGCGACCCCAAGGCACCATCCCCGCGTCTGCATCGACGGCTGCTGCGCTTCAGCGTGAGCGCGGCGAGACGGCTCGCTGCTTCGCCGTTGGTGCGCGCAGTGCTGCACTTTCTGGCCCTGCCGCTGGTACGAACCGTGTTGCGCTTCGGCGTCAGCGGTGGCTTGCTCGCGTGGTTGGTCTGGGTGAGTTGGGAGGAGATCTCCTCACTCGATCTGGACTCCAAGAGCGCTGCTGCTGCGTGGATGGTCGCAGCGGCTCTGGCCATAGCGATCGCATTCGTCATGGCCTCTGCGCGCTGGTGGCAAGTCGCCGACACTCTCGATGTCACAGCGTCAGGCCGCTCCATGATGTCGATCTACTTGGCGGCGCAATTCATCGGCAACTTCTTGCCCACGACCATCGGCGGCGACGTGCTGCGCATCAACCGGCTTGGACGCATATGCGGCAGCCGCGCGAACGCGTTCGCGACCGTGATCATCGAACGGCTCACCGGCTGGATTGTGCTGCCCATCTTCACCCTCGCGGCACTGATGGCGCAGCCGAGCCTTCTGCGTCACTCAGGCGGCCAGATCGCCGGCGGACTGGCACTCGGGACGCTCCTGATACTCGCCCTCATCGTCTGGTTCGCGGAACATCCCCGCGGTCTCGGCCGGCTGGCGGGAGGCAGCCACATCCGCGACTGGCTCGGCGCGGTGCATACCGGCCTGAGCGTGTTTCGCCGGCACCGCAACGCAGCCGGGCGCCTCGTCGGCATCGGGTTCGCCTACCAGTTCATGCTCGTAGTCGCTACCGCTCTCGCAGGCGCGGCCATCGGTGCGAGTCCCGGTTTGCTCGCATGGTTCGCATTCGCTCCAATGGTGCTGATCGTGCAGAATCTGCCGGTCGCCGTCGGCGGGCTCGGGGTACGCGAAGCGGCCCTCGTGCTGTTCCTCGACGCACACGGCGTCAATGAAGGCCAGGCCGTGCTGCTGGGCTTGCTGCTCTACGCCCTGACGTTGCTCGTCAGCCTTTCCGGCGCACCGGCCCTCGCGCTCGGTGGCCGCCGAGAGCGCAGCAAGGTTCCCGCCGAGGTGACTGCGTGGCGCTGAGTACCCTTGGGCCGCGAATGCACCTCGCCAAGCTCACCAGTCCGGCTGACCTGCGGGCGCTCGGCCCAGCACAACTCGACGAGCTCTGCGCGGAGATCAGGCACTTCGTGGTGCAGGCCGTCTCGCGGACCGGCGGCCATCTTGGTTCGAATCTTGGGGCGGTCGAACTCAGCGTGGCGCTTCACCGGGTCTTCGAATCGCCGCGCGACGTCATCATCTGGGACACCGGTCACCAAGCGTATGTGCACAAGCTCATTACCGGCCGAAAGGACGGCTTCGAGCGATTGCGCCAGCGGCACGGTCTGTCGGGATACCCCAGCGCGCAGGAGTCCGATCACGACATTGTCGAGAACAGCCACGCGTCGACGTCGCTGAGCTGGGCTTCCGGCCTCGCTACGGGCTTCCAGCTCACAGGCCACGAGCACCGGCGCGTCGTCGCAGTCATCGGCGACGGCTCCATGACCGGCGGGATGGCGTTCGAGGCACTCAACAACCTCGGCCACTACGCCCAGCGAGCACTGATCGTGCTCAACGACAACGGCCGCTCCTATGCACCGACCGTCAGCCGGCTCTCCACCGTGATGTCCCGGCTGCGCCAGTCGCCCCACTACGTACAGGGCCGTCGGGCAGTCGATCACCTGCTCGAGCGGGTGCCGCTGGGAGACGGTGTGCGCCGGAGCCTGGACAGCGCCGCTGCCGCAATGCGCGAAATGTGGGAACCCCCGGCGTTCTTCGAGACGCTGGGCGTGCGTTATGTCGGCCCAGTCGACGGGCACGACATTCCGGCGATGGAATCGGCCTTCCGGGACGCTGCCTCCTATGTGAACGGCCCGATCGTCGTCCACGTGGTGACGCAGAAGGGACGCGGCTACGCACCTGCCGAGCACGACACCGAGAAGCACCTTCACGACATCGGCTTGTTCGATCCCGCCACCGGTGGTGCCCCGCCGCTCAGCACAGACGTCGGGCCACCTGCCAACCACGCAGTTGCACCAGCAGACCCCGATGCCGATTCAGAGGCAGCCGAGCCTGCTGAGCCCGTCGTGCGCGACTACACCGCTGTCTTCACCGAGACACTCATCGCAGCGGCGCGACGCGACCGTGACATCGTCGCGATCACCGCAGCCATGCCCGGCTCCACCGGACTGCTGCCATTCCAGCGTGAATTCCCCGATCGCTTCTACGACGTCGGCATCGCCGAGCAGCACGCGCTGACCTCAGCCGCTGGCATGGCGCGCGCCGGCCTCCGGCCGGTAGTTGCGGTGTACTCGACCTTCCTGGCGCGAGCTTTCGACCAAGCGCTGTACGACATCGGCCTGCACCGTCTGCCGGTCATCCTCTGTGTTGACCGGGCTGGCGTCACCGGCCCGGACGGCGCCTCCCACCACGGTCTCTACGACATAGCCATGTTCAGCCGAGTCCCGGGCATGACCGTGTTCGCCCCGTCGTCACCTGACGAACTGCCCATTGCATTCGCACAAGCTCTCGAGATCACCGATGGCCCCGCAGCAATTCGCTGGCCCCGAGGCAAAGGCCCAGTGGATGCAACTGGCCGCCAACCAGACGTCGTGGCGGGCGCAACGCGCTTACAAGCGCGCCAACACCGTTCGGGCCCCGACGCCTGCATCCTGGCCGCCGGTCAGACGTTCAACGCAGCCGTCGAAGCGGCTGAACTCTTGAGTGCCGAGGGCATAGCAGTCTCGCTGTGGGACCCAAGAATCCTGAAACCGCTCGACCGCGCCATGGTCCTCGACGCCGCCGCCCACCCCCTCGTCGTCACGGTCGAGGACGGCGTCCGAGTAGGCGGCTTCGGCAGCCTGGTCAGTGACGCACTTCACCAGCTCGATGCTCCGACCGTTCCGCGCATCGCACAACTGGGGACTCCCGACGCCTACCTCCCCCACGGCACTGCCCCAGAATTGCACGCCGAACTCGGACTCGACGCCAAAGGCATAGCGGCCGCAGTCACCAAGACCCTCGCCCGCATCACGGCCTGAAGGCCGGGAGCGCGAAACGGCCCGGAGCGCGTGCCCCGGGCCGTCAAGCGTTGAGTTGTTCGGCGCCGCAGCGATGCTGCGGGCGTCAGGTGCGACTAGCCCAGCTCGGAACCGACAACCGAGACGAAGCTCACTGCCGCCCCAGGCTGTCCGCCGAGGTTGTGGGTGAGTCCCAGCGTCTTGCCCTGCTCGGTCACCGAGGGGATCTGCCGCTCAGGCGGGGCCTGACCACGCAGCTGCAGCCAGCACTCGAAGAGCATCCGCAGGCCGGATGCACCGATCGGGTGGCCGAAGCTCTTCAGACCGCCGTCTGGGTTGACCGGGAGGTCGCCATCGAGGTCGAACGTGCCGGCCATGGCTTCCTTCCAGCCCAGGCCGCGCTCGGCGAAGCCAAGATCCTCCATCAGGACCAGTTCGGTCGGCGTGAAGCAGTCGTGCACCTCAGCCATCGCGATCTGCGAGCGGGGGTCGGTGATGCCGGCCTGCTTGTAGGCCTCGGTTGCCGATGCCTGGACCTCACGGAAGGTGGTGTAGTCGTAGGTGCTGTCCAGCGCTCCGGTCGCCGGACCGGAAGCGAAGCTGAGCGCCTTGATGTACAGCGGGTTGTCGCAGTACTTGTGGGCGTCTTCGGCCCGTACCAGGACCGCAGCGGCCGAACCGTCGCTCACGCCTGAGCAGTCGAAGATGCCCAGTGGACCAGCGATCAGCGGTGAGCCGGCGATGGTCTCCTTGGCGACCTCCTTGCGGAACTGAGCCCGGGGGTTCAGTGCGCCGTTGCGGTGGTTCTTCCAGGCGATGCGGGTGAGGACTTCCTTCATGGTGTCGGGATCGAGCCCGTACTTGTGGGCGTAGGCCGGTGCCAGCAGGCTGAACGTGGCCGGAGCGGTGATCGACGAGTCGGTGCCGTCGCTCGGCGGGCGGGCGCCCGTCAGACCCGAGTAGCCCGAGTCCTTCAGCTTCTCGACGCCGATGGCCATCACCATGTCGTAGGCGCCCGATGCGACTGCATAGGCAGCGTTGCGGAACGCTTCGGATCCGGTGGCGCACATGTTCTCGAGCCGGGTGACCGGCTTGTAGTCGAGCTGCAGCGGCTTGGACAGCGTCAGGCCGGAGACACCCGAACCCATCGTGCCGAGCCAGAAGGCGTCGATGTCGTCTTGTTCGACGCCCGCAGACGCGTACGCCTCGTGCGCCGCGTCGGTGAGCATGTCATCGACGCTGCGGTCCCAGTGCTCGCCGAACTGGGTGCAACCCATTCCGACGATCGCGACCTTGTCGCGAATGCCATGTGAACTCATGTGTGCCTGCCTTGTGGTGGGTTTTGTCTTGGGTGATGGACTGGTGGGTGCTCGGCCGGCGCAGCGTTGAGCGCGGAAGCACCTGATCTCCCAGCGACATTATGGCCGCTGGAGACTGGTTCATGCTGCGTCACCCTGCAGCCGGTCGCGCCTTCCAGAAGTAGTTATGGATTCCCTCCGCGCTGTACAGGCGCCGGAACGTCATCTCGACGCGGTCGCCGATCCTCACCTCATCTGGATCGACATCGGTCATCTCGGCCTGGAAGCGACCGCCGCCGTCATAGTCGATGACCACGGCAACCATGGGCGGCGACAGCGAGAAAGCCAGGCGATCGACGGTGAACGTCGCAATCGTGGCGGGAATGTCCGCCATGCGGACGCGTTCCATGTCGTCGACGGCGCCGCCTTCCATCGACACTCGCATCGGCGGAAGGTGAATGGCGCCTGAGCTGCGATCTCGGGATCCGACGAAGGCGTACTTCCAGTCCTCGGAACGGAACGCCGGCGGCGCACCGGGGCGTTCAGGGTCTGGGCGACGGGGCGGTTCCCGGTCCAAGAAGCCGCGCCAAGTCAGGTACTTGTTGTAATCGAGCGCGTCGTTGCCTCGGTCGATCTGGGACCGAACCGACGCAAACGGCGTGTGGTCGGCGATGGCGTCGGTCGTGCGCAGCACATCGACCGTGGCGCCGTCGGCGAGATGGACCAGCAGGATCGTCTCGCCCGGTGCCGCCTCGTCGAGAATCGCCGCCAACACGACGGCCGGGTGCGCCGAGCCGGTATTGCCGATCTCGCCGGTGAGGTCAGCAACGAGCTTGTCGCCGGCGACTCGGGACAGTCCGCGCACGGCGCGTGCGTGCATGCCGACGATCGCGATCTTGTCGATCCCGTCAAGCCCGACGCTCGCGTCGGCGAGCGCTCGCTCGATGGCGTCGTTGGCGAGCGGCAGGTATACCTGCTCGCCAAATCGTTCCTCCCAGATCCGTGAGAACGCATCGCCCGGCTGCCGGTAGCGATCAGTGAATTCAGCCGTGGCGACAGCGCCGCCGAGCCACTCGCACAGCACCGGCGAGACCGAGTCGTCACCGAAGACGAATGCGGCAGCGCCGTCGCCTCCGCCGGCCTCGTCGCTGCTGGTAGGGCGACCGGTACGCAGATCAGAAGCGATCGCCAGGTTGGTGCCGCGATTCGCAGCGGCAAGCGCCCAGACGGCTTCTGACGAGCGTGGCGCCCCACCTGCGTCGACGGCCCATGCGGACCGGGGCAGATCCAGCGCCGCATGAATCGCAGAGGCGTTCGTCTTGTCCATATAGGCAGGATTGGCGGTCGAGAACAGCACCGAATCGGGAACGATGTCGGTGCCGCGCAGAGCATTGCGCGCTGCCTCGACACCCATCGTCGTGGTGTCCTCGTCGTAGCTGGCCACCGCACGGTGCCCGCGGCCACCGCCGGAGCCCATCACCGCAGTGATCTTGGAGCGGTCCAGTCTCCAGTACGGCACATACGCCCCGTACGCAATGACCCCTCGTCCCATCGTCTCGTCTCCCCTCGTCCCGATCGACGTCCGTATCGACCTCGACACCGCGCCTCAAGCAGTTCAGGCACCGTGGCCTCGGCACACGGCGACCAGCGCAGGAGCCTACGCCTGCGGCTTGCCCTAGCGCCGGGCCTGTCGTCGCCCTGTCATCGGGATGGGGCGCATCGATTGTGTGCAATATTTTACACATGCGATTGCACATTCACTTGGACGACGACCTAGTCGCAGACGTCGACCGGCGGGCCGGCCCGCGGCGGCGCAGTGCATACATCACGGCACTCATCCGACGCGGACTCGACGACGAACGTCGCTGGGATGAGATTGAGGCGTCGCTGGGCACCATTGGCGACGGTGGTCACGCATGGGACGAAGATCCCGCCGAGTGGGTCCGCGCGCAACGCCAGGTTGACGCCCGCAGGGCTGGCTGAGCGTGTCGAGACTCCTGTTGGACTCCACAGTGCTGATCGACGCGCTGCGCGGGCGTCCGGCGGCAGAGCGGCTGAGAGGCCTGCGGCGCGTGGGAACGGAGCCGTGGGTGTGCGCTGTGTCAGTCGAGGAGATCTGGCGCGGTCTCAGAGCTGACGAGGAACACCACGCCCGCCGGCTCCTCGGTGCGTTGCGGCTCGCGCCGCTGGGCGCGTCAGAAGGTCAACGCGCCGGCCTTTGGCGCCGCGAAGCCGCATCCCAAGGCATCACGCTGCATCAGGCTGATTGCCTCATCGCAGCGGCGGCAGTCGGCATAGGTGCCGCGGTCGCCACCGCGAATGTCTCGGACTTTCCTATGTCGGAACTGGACGTGCAGCACTGGCCCGTCGGCATCTGAGTCGCTATCGATCCCGGCAGGCGCCGCGCTGTCGACCACGGCCCTGGGAGCAGCCCCGAAGAATCGCGATGATCGGTACGCAAAGTTGCGATGATCTCGACGATTGCAGCGTGCTGACGCCCGATGAAACACTGGATCGGGTCGAGTACATGCGTCGCTTCGTCACCTGACCTCAGCCAGCTACTAGAGTATTACTCATGGCTGGTGAAGTAAGGAAACGGTTGAGGGGTCGGACGACCATCACGTCCAAGCACCAAGTGACCATTCCCCTTGACGCCTTCCGCACCGCCGGGTTGGCGGCAGGGGACTCGTTGCAGAGCCGCGTGCTGGGGCCGGGCCGGGTGCTGTTCGAACGCGTCGGCGATCATCTGGCCGAGACGGCGGGCATCTTCGACGGCATCTACCCCGACCATGCCGTCGACGAACTCCGCAATGAGTGGGACTGACCCGACGGGCCTGGTCATCGTCGATGCGGGCGTGGTCATCGGCCACCTCGATCGGGCCAACCCCCACCACCACGCGGCAACCCGAGCGCTCTCAGAAGCAGCCTTGACAGCGGAGCGCCTGATGCTGCCGCTGACTGCATTCGCCGAGTGTCTCGTCTACCCCGCTCAGGCGGGCGACGACGCAGCCAGCCGCTTCGAAGCGGCACTCGGGGCCATCCCCATCGGAATTCTCGACGCTGATGTGGCGACGGCGCGTTGCGCCGCCGGTCTGCGCGCCAACCATCGTTCAGTAAAGCTGCCCGACGCCTTCGTCATCGCGACCGCGATCGTCCACGGCGCCGACGTATTGCTGACAACTGACCGGGGCTGGCCGAACTCGCTCACTCGATCACTCGCATTCGAGATCCACGTCGTCTGACCAATCGGCAGCCGTGTGCAGTTCGCAGTGGAGCCCTGAAGTGAGCGAGCGCTCGTCCCCGACAAGGATCATCCGTTCCAGCCGGTGCACGCCGATTGCCCCGTCGGCGTCGGGTCCGGGCGGCGGAAGCGAGATTTTGGTCGACCCGTGTGTTTTTACTCGGCATAGACGATTAAAAACACTTTACACTTACGAGTATGATGTGCGCATGGAGAGATCGCCCTTTCCTCACCACGGTCCGCTGCGGCCTGAACAGGTGACCGGCCGTGAGGATCTGGCCATCGATCTTGCTCAGCGGATCGCCGATCGGCGTCTGACTGCTCTGCTCGGACCCCGGCGCTACGGGAAGACGAGTTTGCTCAAGCGCGTCGCTGCTGACCTCGAAGCGGTCGGACACCAGCCCGTGTGGATCGACCTCTACGAGCGGACATCGATTGCCGACGTGGCCGCAGCCGTCGACCGCGGTCTCGCCGGCACGGTTGGGCCGACTCGCCGGACGCTCGACGACATTGCCGGCACCTTCTCGGTGAACTTGGGTGTGCTCGGCGTCCAACTGTCCCGCAGCCCCAAGCAACGGCCCGACCCGGTGCTGACGCTGCGAACCCTGCTCGACGTCCTCACGACGGCCGCGCAACGGCAGAGCCTGTTCGTGGTGTTCGACGAATTCTCCGGCATCGCTAACGTCGAAGGCGGTGCCGCGGTGCTCCGCACAGAACTGCAGCATCACTTCCAAGAACTCGGCATCGTGTTCGCCGGCTCGGAGCCATCCACCATGCAGGCGCTGTTCAGCGAGCACACCCAGCCGTTCTTCGCCCAAGCAGACCTCGTCGACATCGGGCCGCTCGCCGACGACGCCGTAGGTCGTATCGTCGAAGAGGGCTTCGCGGCCACGCAGCGTGGAACCGGCGGCCTCGCAAGCCGCATTGTTCAGTTCGCCGATGGGCACCCGCAGCGGGCGATGCAACTCGCCGATGCGCTGTGGAGGCATGTCGAACAAGGCGACACCGCCAGCCTGCCGGCATGGGAAGCAGCACTCGCGGACGTACGCGCCAACGTCGACGCTGGCTCCGAGCGTAGCTTCAGCCTGCTGCCCGCCGGCCAGCAGAAAGCGCTGCGGGCCATAGCCGCCGAAGGGTCGATCTACGGCACCGCAGCATCGCTTCTCGACCTGCCCGCCGGCACCGCCCGCGACGCTGCCAACAAGCTCGTCGGCAATGGCATCCTGCACCGCCGCCACGGGCGACTCGACCTCGTCGACCCGCTACTCGCCGACTGGTTGCGACGCCGCTTCGCTATCTGAACCGGCTCGAGCGCCCCCCGTCGGAGCGCCGGATCACATCTGCCACAGGTACGAGATCGGCACAGCCACGATGCGGGGCCCGAGACGCAGAGGTTGCTCGCCGGTGTAGAGCACGATGCCGAGTTCGAACCGGTCGCCGACGGTATCGCGAAGCCATCCGAGCGTTTCTGCCTTGCGTCCGTGGGCGCGCATCGCAGCGGTGACCTCGATGCAGATGAGATTCCCGTTGGCCAGTCGAACAATCAGGTCCACTTCTCGCTGGCGACGATCGCGGAAGTGATGCAGCGTCGCTCCCGAGCCCCCGAACGACAACTGCTTACGAATCTCGTTGGCGACGAACGTCTCGTACAGCGGTCCGCGCAGCGCCTCTGCGGGGTCGGACAGCGAGTCGGGAGTCACACATAACAACGTCGCGGCCAACCCGGAGTCAGCCATGTGCAGTTTCGAACGCCGCTTGACACGGGTGGCTGCGCTCGTCGACCACGCCGGAAGCAACACCGTCAGATACACCATCTCCAAGTAGCCGATGTAGTCGGCCGTGGTCTGCGAGCTGCCGAACGCTGTGTCCCGATGCACATCTTCGATGACGAGTTCGCCTGCGGTGCGCGCCGCAAGCGCCTCTGCGATCCTGGGTAACTCCACCATCCGGCGTGCGCCTGAGAACTCCCGAACGTCACGCGACACGATCGTGGTGAGCAGCGAGCGCAGGAACACCCCACGCTCGACTGCGCCGAGCAGCTGAGCCTCCGGGTAGCCGCCTGAACATATGCGCTCGGTGTGCTCCCGACGCGAGACCGGCGAGTGTTGCTGCGCCATCAATTCCTCGAATCGAGTCGCCATGAACCCCTTCGACTCGCGATCGATGAGCCAAGCCATCAAACCGGGCGAGTCAGCACCCATCGCTTCAGCCTCGGAGAACGGAGCCAACTCGACGATGCCCATGCGCCCTGCCAGGGACTCGCTGAGGTCGGGAACGGTGAGAAGATTGGTCGAGCCCGTCAACAAGAACGAGCCAGGAGTCCGTTCATCGTCGACGACGAGCTTGATGGCACGCACCAAGTCATCACCGCCGCGCTGCACCTCGTCGATCACCGTGGGCCGCCGACGGTCTCGAACGAATCCCATGGGGTCATCGAGGGCCGCTTGGGCCATGTCGGGATTGTCGAGACTCAGGAACACTCCCCCGTTGGCGAGCTGCTTGGCCAGCGTCATCTTGCCCGACTGACGCGGCCCCAGCAATGCAGTGATGCGGAACGTCCGCAAGTACGAGCGCAGCACCGGCTCGATTCGCCGACTGACGATGCCTGAGTCGTCCACGAGCAATCCCCTCCCAATCCGTCGGTACCGCAGCGCTGACCACAACGGCGCGCCACCGACGCCGTGAGCGATGGACGCGCCGTACCTCTAACCCTGATTATTCATGAGAATGCCGCGAGTCGTCTTTTGGGCGTGAGGGTTGGCCTGTTTTGTCGTTTCGGGGTTGTTGGGGTGCGAACTCGGGTTCTGCGGGGCAGCTTTTGGCCTCGGTTTGGGCGCGGGATGCTGCGGGGCGTGGGTGCGGACGCGGCGGGGCCGGCCCGCGGGGTGCGGGCGCTGCGCTGTGGGGGCCGGCGGGGGGGCCAGCGGGGGTGTGCGATGGCGAGCAGCGCTTTGGCGCCGGGGTGCTGTTGGGGCAGCCGCAATAGGACGCGTCGGGCGGTGTGGCACACGAGCGCTGGGAGGTGCCACAGTTGCCAGCGGAGCCGTTTGGGGGCTGCTCGTCGCAGCGCTGCGGTGAGGCAGCAGGTCTGGAACCAGCCCACGAGCGCGAGGCCGGTCATGGCCAGGGCGGCCCATGCGCTGTTCGCGTGCCAGTCGGTGAACGGCATGCGCGCGAGGCCGCTGTGGTTGAGGCGACACACGGCGTTCTCGACGTCGGCGTGTGAGCGCATCAGCTTGTCGAGATGGGCGGCGTCGCCGGTCTGGTCGGTGAGGAATCCCCAGTATCGGAAGTTGTCGCTGGGGAACAGGCTGCGCTGCGCGCCTGGATGCAATGGCTCGCGGCGCACTGTCAGCCGGGTCCCCTCGGGCCAGCCCGTCAGGTCGACGAGGTCGGTGAGGTCCGCGACCTGAGAGCCGCGCCGCAGGTGCCGGCGTGCCCGCTTGGGGACGTTGTGCCAGCGATCCGGGTCGCCCAAAGCGCCGCGGATGGCTGCTGCGATGCCCCGATTCGACCGTGCTGACACAGCGAAGCCGATGTTGCGGTCACGCAGCTTCGCGGCGAGGGTCGCCGAGCATCCCGCAGCGTCGATGCGCACCACCAACCGACGATCCGCAAGGCTCTTGTCGTCGCCGTCGCGGTGCCCGGCCGCGTCGGGCTCGGGCAGCGTCCCCACAGCGGCGTCGATCACTTCGAGATGATCGGCGATGTCGTTCGCTGCGGCGTTGCCGGGACGCAGCTTGACCCACAGCGGCTCCCCGTCCGCGACCGAGCAGATCATCGGGTGGAACCCGTAGCCGCCCTTGAAATGCGGCGCTGCGCCCTCCTTGTTTTCCGAGTGGATCTCCACCAGCGTCGAGTCGACGTCGAGGATCAGCGGGCGACCGCGATCACGGTCGGCCCACAACTGGGGCCGCACCGCCGCTGCCGCGCCCATCAGCGCCGCGGCGCCGCCGGGGCCCAGACCGGTGAGCGTGCGATACAGCGTCGAGTCCGACGCCACCTCGCCGAACAGCTCACGCTGAGCACGCAGATACTCGATGTCGGTGCACGCCTCACCGCCGCCGGCCAGCACCAACAACGCATGGACCAACACCGCGCCACGGTCATGAACCGGGGCGCGCTCCCCGCGGGCAGGCACCGCCGCCGACAACGCTTCGGTCAGCCCGACACGGTCCGCGAACCGCCCCAGAGCGAACAGGCCCGCGCCCCACACGACCCGGTCCCCGCCGCCTGTCAACCGCGCGTTTGTGACACTGGTAGCTTTCACCTCGGAGATGCCCCCCTGAACTCGCCGATGCGTACTTTGAACGCATGCATCGTCGCAGGTCAGAGGGGCTTTTCCGCGGACCCCTACAAGCCAGTCAACCCGACTCGTGAATAATCAGGGCTAATGGCGATTTTGCCCTATATCTAATATAGATTCTGCCAGCCCTCTAGTGATACATTTGCGCTTGAGACGGAATCAAGTTCGCTCAGTAGATCTCAAGCTCTGCTTGATCGCAGACTTGGATTGCTGCAAGTCGCAGCAGTCCTTGTTCACGACGCCGGGCACGGCCCACCAGCGAATTTCGATTGTTCAGCGGCGAAGCTGTGCTGCGGCGTGCGAACTGAATGCATGCAGGAACTCGGCGGCCACGAACTCCTCGTGCACGATGTTGCGGCGACGGTCGAACTCGGCCTCGAGCGCAGGGTCCCACGGGGTCGGCCCTGCGGTTGCGCTGTCGCTCGGCAACGGGACACCCTGCGCCGCGGCGCGCCGCACGGCTTTGCGGTAGTCAGCGGCCGCCATCATCCACGGCGTGCAGCCGCGGTCACGCATGCGTCGGCAGATGGCGATTCCCGCAGCGTCGAAATCGCCGTGGTATCGCAGATCGGCACCGCTTGCGGCGAGCTGGTCGATTAGTTCGGTCACCGCGGACGTCGGATTTCCGTTGGTGCACACGAGGCCGAAGGCCGCTGACACGTCTGCGGCGCGCTCGATGACGCTGGGGTTCTCCACGACCAGGATCGGCGTGCCCGGCACAACCTCGACTCGGTGCTCTCGCAATGCTCGCAAGCTCACGTGAATGGGCAGGCCGGCAGCGGCACCAAGCATCGCTGCCAGCGGCGACGCACCGAACGGGCGCAAGCCCCAGGTGAGCGCTGGAGCGGAGACCGAGTCAGCGGCGATTCCCGCCGCCGACCACACTGCCCGGCTCTCGGCGGTGCTGTCGCCGAGCCCAACCGTATACCTGAGTGCTCGCTCGACAGCCGCGGCGAGCTTCGTGTGCCTGTCGAGCGAGTGAGCCGAGCCGAACAGCTGTGCCGCCAATTCGGTGCGCGAGACGGCCTGCGTCCCCAGATCCGCTCGAGCGTCGAGGAGCCTGCGCACATTCCCCGCCAGAGCCGTGACCTCGTCGGCATCGAGGCCGCTGAGCAGCCCAGAACTGAGCATGTCCTGGCCGCAGTCGGCGGCCCACGCTTCGGGCCACGACTCCACTGCCCGTTCCAACGCTCGCCGAGCCTGCCGCGCTCGTTCCCTGGACTCTCGCTTCTTGCGCTTGGCAGGATCGGCCGGGCTGCCAAGAAGCGTCAAAGCCGAGTCGAGACCGTGGCCGATTCCCAGTCGGACCAGGCCTGCTTCGAGTTCCGCGACATTGAGCCGCGATGTCGGCGAGCGGCCGATGAGCGCTGCCACTGCCGGCTCGCAGCGCGGCTCGATGACCGGCATCTGGATCGTGACCGGCATGACGCCGTCACCGCGGTCAAGCCGCTGTCGAACCGCGTCCCACAGCGCAGTCAGACCCCGATCCGCCAAAGATGCCGGAACCGTCCGCTGAGCGACTGATTCGACGCCAGCATCTGCCGCCTGCAGACCGCCAAGATCATCGGACTCCGCGATGACCTGCTCGCTCGCAGCATCAAGAGCCGCGACCGCAGACGTGATGCCGTCGGCACCCCCAGCTTCGGGTGTCGGCTGCTCGCTCACAGCATCGACACCGCTTCATGGGAGATGTCCAGGATGTAACGCGCCGCAGCCGGCAACACGACGACCTCGTCGTCGACCAGATCGACCAGCCGGTGGTCGGCGAGCAATTCGAGAGCTTCGTCAGCCAAGCGTTCAGGACTGTCGGCAAGCTGCGACCAGTACGAGCGATGCTCGGCAGCCAGATCTGCGACGATTCCGACCACGACATCACGGTCCACCGGCGCATCCCCTTGCTGAGACAGCCGGTCGGCGAGCAGCAATGCCGCGTGGCCGACGGTGCCGGTCTGCGGGAACCGCACATCGGTGAGCTCGCCGACGGGATCGACGGCCATGACACCCTCGGCACGAGCCTCGATGTGCAGCCCGAACATCTCGTCGAAGTAGCCGGACTCCTCGCCGAGGCGCCGCCGCAGCTCCGTCCACTCGTCGGCGTCGAAGTCTCCGCGGTACACGACGGGTTCTTCAAGAATCCGGGCACGCATCCAGGCTCGGGCCGTATTGCGGCTGTCCGAACGCTCGAACAACTGCTCGACAGCTTGGGCGCGAGCCAAGACCGGCAGCGGCAGCATCGCCACCCGGTCGGGTCGAATCGCCAGCACCGCGTCGGCTTCGGCGTCATGTGCGTACTCGTCAATGCGTTCATGAAGCTCGGTTGCGAGACCGTGGGCGATCATCCAGCGCAACGCCGTCACGAGTGCCCGCCGGTCCGACAGCTCGCTCCCGATAGTCACACCCGCCTCAGCGGCAGCGCCCTGAAGCTCTTGCACCAGATCGCGCAGGCTGATCACGCTGGGACCTGACACCACAGCAGCCAGAACAAGCGCCAGCATCAGGTACTCCGAGATGCCGAACGGGCGCCGTTGCGCAGTTGCTGTGCGCAGTGGTCGATGTCGTACAACCACCGTCGTCTTGGACAGCCGGGCGGTGTCGGCGGTCACCTGCAGCCGGTAGCCGAAGCGCTGAGTGAACCATTGGTCGAGTTGCTGGCGGTGACGCCGTATCAGAACGAACTCATCGGGGAACCGTTCGGCCGCAATCAGCGGACGCACAACGAGGTGCCGCGCTGCCTCGCGGAGGTCCGCTGCGAGCTCGTCGGCATCGGAGGAGGGCCTCATGCGGCCGTCTCGGTTGGCTCGGCAGATGTGATCGCCGGCGCCGTTGCCAGCGCGGACTCCGAGACTCGACGCCCACCGGAGGCCTCCGCTACAGAGATCGTCAGGCCGTGCAGTCGAAGCCGTCCTTCGGGGCAACTGACCGTCGTGCACGCATCCTCTTCGCGTCGCAGTTCGCAGCACACGCCCGCGGACTCCGCCACTCGAATGCCCGTGCTGTCGGGCGCTTGGTGCCCGCACAGGCCGATGAGTTCCCGCAGCAAGCCGAATGCAGCAGCCGACAGCCTCGTCCCGTCGATCCGGCCCGCGGCATCGGCCCCCGAGAGCAATTCACGCGCCGTCGCTTGCCGCTCGACGCGCTCGGCGTCGAGTCGCTCCCGGATGATCCGGTGCTCGCTGCTGCGATCGCGCAAGGGCGTTGTTATTCCCGGCGGTGGCCGCCCCCCGCGCTCGCGCAACGAGATCGGCACCTGCGCCCGTGGTGCGCTCGCCCACGGTGTGGTGGTGGGCGCGGGATCGTCGGCGTCGACAGCGAGCGTTCCCGCGTGACGGCATGACCCGAGCCCAAGCGCCGCGGAAGCGACTTCGTGTGCCTCTTGCGGTGTCGTTGCTGCTTCGAAGAACATCGCTAGCCGCAGGAAGTCAGCGCGTCGCGACGTCGTCGCTGTGCCCAGGCGCGAAAGCCGGCTGAGGTTGGAGGTCAGTGTTCGTACTGCCGCCAGGGCTTGATCGGTGAGCTGGCTCAGACGGGATGGACGCGCCGGCGCATTGAAGAACCAGCGGCTCAGCAAATGCCAGTCGTCTCGTTCCGAACCGCGAAGGCGACGTGCCGAGAACATGTCGGCGAGGCCGGCTTCGTCGACGCGCTCCGCAAGGCCCGCGTCTATCGACGGGAGCAGTGCGTCCAGGTGCGGCATGATCTGCTCCAAGCAGCGCGAGATCGGTTGCTGCAGTCGCTCGATCTGGGCGAGCTGCTCGCTGACGTAGCCGACGATGACACCGGCGAGCAATTGCACCTCGTCGGCGTCGAGGTCGTAGCGGCTCTGCCATTGGGCGAGCTGCCTGAAGAACCCGGTCAGCTCCTCGGCGAATCGCTCGTGGATGTCGAACACAGCGCGCACTGCAGCGGTGGTGCCCTCGATGCCCAAGTCGCGGTACCCGTCCTTGGCGTGATCTGCGAGCAGCTGCAGGTGGCCCCTCAGGTCGCTGAGCCGGCCTGCCTGGGGATCAGCGACCTCGTCGATGGTCGCGAGCATGCGTTCGGTGAGATCGAAGACCTGCTGGCCTGCAGGGGTGATGAGGTAACGATGGCGCCTGCGGTTGTAGTCCTCCAAGCTGGTCGGATTGCCTGCATCGGTGGACACCGTCAAATTGCCCCAGCGCCGCAGGCTGTCGAGACGGTCCCGCACCACCTCGGCGCTCAGACGCACGCCCTCCAGGCGGGCTTGTACCTCTTCGGGACTGAACTCGGTGAAGAAGGTGTCCGCGAAGACAGCCAGAATGGCGCGGTACTCAGCCCATTCCTCGCCGCCGAGGTATCGGAACAGATGACGGACGCGCTGCGCGTCAGGCTCGCTCCCGGCCGCCGACGCCACCTCGCTCGACACCGCGGCGTCCTCGCTCATGACGTGACGACGCGTTCGAGCGTGTCGCCCTGCCAGCTATAGCGATCGAGCAGAATCGACTTCAGGCCGGCGTCGCGCACGATCTCGACGATGGACAGCTCGGGCACCGTGCGATGGTCGCCCCACAATCGTTCGCTGGTGGCGATGAAATCGAGATCCAACGACACGAGCAGTCCGAACAGACCGGCGTGATTGTCTGCAGAGACCTTGGCGAAGGCATCGTCGAGCAGCACGAAGCGTGCGATTCCCGCTTCGCCAGCACCCGCCTGAGCGCGTGATTCAGCCAGCGCGTCGTAGGACGCGGCCACCGCGACGAACAGCGGCAAGTACGTCACGAGCTTCTTCTCGCCTTCCGACAGCGGCGTCCGGCGGCTGAGCCGTCCCTCGGGAGCTTCGGGGCGCGTCACCATCACGGCAAGTTCGTGCCACGTCTTGTAGTCGAGCGTCTCTGCGATGAGCTGGCGGTAAGGCACGTCAGGCTCCTCGGCACGGGCTGCGTCGAGCCGTTGCGACAGCGCCTCGCGAACTTCGGCAGTCTCGTCGGGCGTACGCAGATCGGGCGGCTTGGCGAGCAACTCCACCATGCGCTTCGTCGCGGTGTCGAGCTCGGGCGAGCGTCGCCAACGCAGCCGCACGCCCACTCGGTGCGCGGTGGCAACCGAACGGAGCCGTTCGTTAGTCAGATCGATCAGATGCCCTGCGCCGTGCATCTTCTCTGCGATTTCCTTGGCGATCAGGCCTTGCAGCAGTTCGCGCAGTGCATCTTGCTGCTTGTGGTCGAGCAGGCCGGCGAGTTGGCGATGCTGGGCACTCGCAACACGCAGTGCGGCAGGCAGCGTTGCAGTGCCCGACGGTCCAGTGACCTCGACCGACAGCGGTCTGCCGGGATCGGGCTGGAGCGGGGCGGCATCCCAACCCGCACCGAGCGAGTCGCGACGCTGTTGCAGCGACAGGTAGACACTGTGGGCACTCACCTCCGAGTCGGTGCCGTCCCCACGATGCACATCGGCCATGGATCGGCTGACGTCATCGAGCAACGCCGAGAGCCCAGCCGAGCCGCCACTCCCCGCTGCGGGCGGCGCTGCCGCCTCATCGCTCACAAGTGCGTCGAAGTAGCCCGGCACCCTGAGGGCATCCTCGAGCTCGACCCGGCAGGCCTCACACGAACGCTCGCTTCCCGATGCCGCTCGCTGCGCACTCTCAGCGACGGCCCGAGCCTGTGCCCTGAGTTCCACAGCGCTCTCTTTGCGCCCGCGTGTCGTGGGAAGGCGGCGCTCGAGTGCGTCGAGGTCGCCAGCGAGCCGGTCACGCTGTTGGCGAGTCCGTTCGTAGTCCGCGCCGACAGTTCGTTCGAGCATCTCGAGGCGCGCTTGCTCGCGGTCCCGTTCCAAAGCGGCCCGCGCAACTCCAACGCGCGCCTCATCACGCTGAGCGAGGTCGTTGCGGCTCTGTGCGGCAATGCGATCGCATTCCTGAACGGAACGTTGCAACGTCGTGAGTCCGGCAACGCTCGAGGACACCAACCGGTCGAACTCGGCCAGTTCGACAGTGACGCTGTCCAGCTCAGAACTGTCTCGCGGCAGCGACAGCGTTGTGGCAATTCGACGCAGCTCGGCGTCTGAGTCGTTGACGGCACGTTCGACTTGCGTCGCATTGCGGGCCGCTTCACCGTGCCGGGACTCAGTAACCGCCAATTCGCTGGCCGCTGTGTCCACGGCACCAGCCGCACGCTCAATTTCGCTTGTGGCCGGCAGCGCTGTGCGATGGCGACGCAGGACTTCGAGCGCTTCCAGCCGGCGCTCAAGCACGTCCGCCACTTGCTGCATCTCGGCCCGCAGCGTTGTCAGTTCACGCCGCGCTGCGGCACGCTCACGCTCCAAGGCATCTCTCCGCGCGGCTGCGCCGATGAGTTCTGCGCGCTCCTTGGAGTGCCGCCCAAACAGCAAGCCTGATCGGAATGACCCGTCGGCGGCAGCGACGGTGAAGCCCTCGCCATTGACCTCGCAGCTGATCGAGTCGAGCAGGCGGGCAACAGCACTTTCGTCGACCGACCCGGCGAGCGTCACGGGAATCGTGGGATGTAGCAGGCGGCTGAGGGGATGCGCGACCGGCGACGCTGCGACGGCGACGAGTTCTCCGCTGGCAAGTTCCAGCACATCATCGGCTGCCAGCCGTGCGGAGAGCAGGCCCGACGCCTCGAGAGCAGCCTCGACGCCGGCCCGCTCACCAGCGCCAAGCTCGGGCGCGAAATCGATCAGGTCCGCGAAACAGTGTTCGGCAGGGATCTGCCAATCGAGCCTGGGAGGTTCCGGCTCGGCTCGACCCATGAGCTTGTCGAGCACAATCTGCTGGTCGCGAACCGCGTCGCGGCTGTGATCCAAAGCTTGACGAGTCTGCGCAACTGAGCCCGCTTGGGCCGCAACGGCAGCATCGAACTCGGCGAGCAAGTCCACCCGGAGCACAGCCGGTGACGGGGTCTGGTCGCCTCGAGGCGACCCAGCACGTCGTGAGACCCCAGCGGCGACATCGGACGGCGTGCCGACGGACGCGCACAGCGTCACTGCCGTCGAGGCCCACTCCCCGACCTGGGCTGCCCAGTCACGATTGGCCGCCGTCAGTGCCGCCAGCCAACCCGCATGCTGTTCGGTGGCCCGTTGCTTGGCGCTCGCCGCGATCTGGAGCGCGTCCGTTGCGCGGGCGAGTTGCCCTTCGGCTTGATCGCACCGTGTTCGCGCATTAGCTACCTGTTTGATGTCGCGCCGTCGCTGCTGTCCTGAAGCAGCGGATGCATCAAGACGACGCCTGGCAACGGTGGCATCGAAGGGCTCAGGGACAGTCAAGTC
Source organism: Candidatus Poriferisodalis sp. (assembly GCF_965208895.1). Lineage (GTDB taxonomy): Bacteria > Actinomycetota > Acidimicrobiia > Acidimicrobiales > Poriferisodalaceae > Poriferisodalis. Next base: position 1,677,483 of record NZ_OZ242363.1, read on the forward strand.
GAAGTCCTCAAGCCGAAGGCGGCCAAGATCGAGCGCTGTGGGCGGGCGTTCGGAAACGCCGCATCGGGCCGAGATCTGCTCGGTTTGGGCGAGTTCGCCGTTCAGCTTGGCGAGATCGCTGTCGCTGCGGCCGACTGCGCCCATCAGATGCTCAACCGCGCGCCGCACCCGTTCTTCGGCACTCTGGAGCCCGCGCTGCGCCTCGTCGTACTGCCGGCTGAGACTGGTGACGAGATCGCGCACGCCGTCTAGCTGGCGCCCGTCCTGGTAGGCGGGCGACTCCTCGATCGCCGAGATCTCGCTGCGCAACCGCTCGGTGCCTCGCTGCTCGTCCGTGACTTGGGCATCGAGTTGCTGCACCTTCGCATCAGCGGAGGCGACGGCCTTGTGCGCCGATGCTTCCTCGCGACGACAGCGCTGGACCTCCGCAAGCTGACGCCGCCCCTGTGCTGCTCGCTGACGCAGATCGCTCGCACAGTAGGCGCGGTACCGATCGAGCAGTCCGCCGACCGCGGCCACCGTACGTTCAAGCTCGGCGAGGTTGCGGCGGTGATCTTCGAGGTCGTCGAGCGGTGCGGCTGCATCGATGAGCGCCTGCTCGGAGAGCTGCGGCAGCGCATCGGCAAGATCGAGCGGCAGATCGACATCGATCCGGTCGCCGACTCGCGGATTGCGAACCTTGTCGATGAGCCGGATGTGCTGGTCCAAGCTGGCGCCGCCGAAGAGGTGCTGTTCAATGTGGCGCCGGTATTCCCTCCGATCGCGCTCGGCAAACACCGGGTCGCCCCCAAGATGGCCGCGCAGCGTCTCGGCTGACATCGGAACACCGTCGACGACGAACTCGATGTCGATGCCCGGGCGCTTCGAGGTTGCGAACCACCACGTCACGACGCTGTTGGCCGCCCGGTTCGCCTTGATGCCGCAACCGCAGACGAAGAACGCGTCGCCGCACCGAAACTCGATCCACAGGTAGCCCACAGGCTGGGAGTCGTCGCGTCCGCCGAGCATCCATGACGCCAACAGGCCGCTCTGATCGCGGGCAGCGTCGATGTTGCGCTGGCGAGCCGTCAGCAGGAACGGCAGCAACATGTTCATCGCCGTCGACTTGCCCGAGCCGTTCACGCCTCGCAGCAACAGCCGACCGCCCGCAAAATCGAGCACCTCGTCGCCGTACTGGTAGACGTTGATGATCCCGGCGCGCTCAAGTCGCCAGCGCGTCGGTGGATCGTCAGCGGCAGTGTCCACGGCTCAGAACGTAGCTACAGCGTGTGACATGAACTCACGTCACGAATGAAATGCGGGCTGTGCTTGCCCATTCGACAGACGACTGCACCGAACCTCGCGTGGAGGACCTCAGTGTGCAGAGCGCCTTGCTACACGGCTGGGACGACCCGGAAGGCCTCGGCCAGGCGGCCCTCAGCAAGACCACCGGCGCGGGCAGTATCCGTGCACCACTCGCGCAACCGACCGTCGAGATTCTCCATGTCCGCTGTTTGGCTGCGGTGCTCGCGCAGCGCCGCCACCTTGGCGTCGAACGAATCGGTGATGTCGATGTAACGATTCGGCTCGGTCCCGATCAACCACAACTCGTCGACGGTGTGCGGCTTGTGGCCCTCGTCAAGGAGTCCGGGGAAGGTTCGCGGGTTTCGGGAATCGGGATACACAGCTGCCAAGGTGGCTGTTGCCGTGGCCAGGTGGTCCGGATGGGAGATGTAGATGCGATCCCAGTCGGGGATCGTGGTCTGGCACAGCACCACGTCCGGTCGTGACATGCGGATCACCCGCGCAATGTCGCGGCGCAAGCCCAGATCGGCCACCACCATGCCGTCTGGATGGCCGAGCCAGTGCAACTCGGATACTCCCACACGCTTGGCGGCGGCCGTCTGCTCTGCTTGGCGCATGGCCGCCAACTCGGCAGATGTGTGGGACATGTCGTCGTCCCCGGCTTCGCCACTGGTCGCCAAGCAGTACGCCACATGGCATCCGGCCGAGGTCAGCGCGGCCACGGTGCCGGCCATACCGAAATCGATGTCGTCGGGATGCGCTACGACGATGAGCGCCCTCGCGGGCGCTTCGATCTCGCCTTCGCCGGTCAGGATCATGCCCATGGCAGCTACTCGCCTCGTCGCCACTGATCGAGACCGCGCAGCAGCGAGTCTTCGAGCCAGCCATCGAAACGACGCTCGACAGACGCCGCGGCCTCCTTGTAATTGAACTGGAAGAGCTCGCCGCACACCGGTTCGAGCTCCATGATCTGGTGCTCGATGTCGTCGCCCTTCTGCCTGCGATACAGGCACATCGAGGCGCCGACGAGACCCCGGAACTCCCGATTGATGCCATGCAGCGAGAAGAGGATCTCTGATCGGCCGCTCTCGGTGACCAGCCCGAGCCGCACCCACGAGTGCAACTCTCGCGGATTGGCCCAGTAGTCGAGGGCCGCGTGCCGGGCAGTGGTGATGACTTGGTAGCGATGCCACGAGCGACGTTCAGCGTCCTCATCGAGGCCGTAATCGACGAATACTCGGCGGGCTTGGCCATCGGCGCCGATGGCGCGAGAGAGGTCGTCCTGCAGTCCGCGGAACCGCGCTGTCGCCATGTGGGCCAACGTGGCCGAGGTTTCCTTGGCCTGCTCCATATCGACGCGTGTCTGCACCCGTCGTTCGCGGAACTGATCGCCGATGGCAGCGATGAGCTGGTCTGTCCGCTCTGCGGCCTGCCGCACCTGCTCGCCGATGCCGATCGCCTTGCGGAACCAGGTGCGCTGGACTGCCGCGATCTGCGATGCGAGCGGCTGCAGATCGCCCGAGTCGGCAGCCTTCAAGTTGTCGAGATACTTCACCCGGTCCGAACTGGCGACTACGAGCGGAAACCAGCCCTCCCGAATCAGGACCAGCGACGCAAGAGCACGGGCGACGCGCCCGTTGCCGTCTTGGAAGGGGTGTATCTGCGTAAATCGATGGTGCAGCCAAGCAGCCTCTAGCTCAGCTGCAATTCCGTCGTCGACATGTTCGAGGTGCATTTCAACGAGCTGGTCCATTTCGGATGCAACCTGTTCGGGCGGGCAGTACTCGAACACTCGGCCGTCAGGCTGCGTCGGATTGTTCGGGTGCAGCTTGTACTCGCCGTGGGTCAGCGGCACTTCGACTGGCCGGCCGAACTGGTCGATGCCCGAAGCCGTGGCTTGCTTGCGCGTCATCAAGGCGTGGAGTTCTTTGATGTACGACGACGAGAGGCGCCGCTGCTGGGCGACAAAGTCGAACAGGAAGTCGACCGCCTGGGCCTGATCAGCGATGATGCCGGCCACGACCTGCGGCGCCTTGTCTGTTGCGTCGTGAGGAATCAGCGATGCGTCGATGCCTTGCTCGATCAGCAGCTGGGTGATACCCGCGTCGAAGGTGTAGACGCGTTCGATGAGGCCGGTCTCGATTGCCCATTCCCGCTTGAGCCGTTCGTTGAAGTCGTCGACCTGATCGGTGGGTAGCTCGATCTTGACGTCGTCCCAGACTCCTGAAAGCGACAGCAGCTCGGCCCGGTCAAGGTCGAGATCTGTCTCGGCGAGGTCGGAGATCGGCGACCATCGGTGCGCTACCTCAGCCTCTGCCATCTGTCGAGCAATTCTGATCGCTAGTGCCGTGTCGAGCAGTGCGCGGAGAGCTCGAGACTGCCGGGAATGCCGACACCGAGGGGCAAGGCAGCGGCTGCAACTGCGCAAACGTCTGCTGACACGAGATCAGGTGAAGTAGGGGTTCTCGCCCGAGGCGTGGTCGGTGAGGTCGACGACCCGCTCGACCTCGGGGATCAGCTCACGCAGCGTCCGCTCGATTCCTGCGGTGACGGTGGCATTCGCCATGCCGCAGCCCTGGCAGCCGCCGCCCAGCTTGACGACCACCGTGTCGCCTTCGACCGACACCAACTCCGCGAACCCGCCGTGAGCGGCAATCGAAGGGTTGATGCGCTTGGTCAGCACCTCGCGGACGTTGTCCTCCACAGTCCCGTCAAGATCAAGCTGAGCGTTTGGCCCGAGGTCGGGCCGGTTGGGGTTGCGCAGCACCAAACCGGGCTGGTTGGGATTCGACGGCAGGTCCAATGAGGCACCGTCGAGCTTCGGCACATCGCGATCGGGAATGAGCACCGTCAGGCCACCCCCCACACCGAACGGCACGTCGGCCGGGTCGGCCTCGGCCAGCAGCTCGAAGGCGAGATCGTAGGTGTAGTCGACGCCTTGAGCGCCGGTCACCTCGATGCGCAGTGCCAGCTGATCGCCGTCGACCTCGCTGTCGCGCAGCTCGATCACCTTGTCAAGAGCGGTCGGCGTGACGTCGAATGTCTCGCGCCGCGCCTCCATCATCGATTCACGCAAGGCGTCAGCGGGTGCCATCTGGTCGCTCAAGGCCATGCCCGCAGCCTACTGAGGGCGCCCTTCGGCGCCTTGGGAAGAGCCCTCGCCTCGCCGTGGGCATCCGCACAGCGAGCGCCGGTCGCCGACCGCCCGTGGGCCCGGCGGCGGTAATGTCCGGCGGGTTCGCCGGCCCTCCCAACGAGAGCGCCGCGTCGACCAATCCGGCAAGGAGAGCGATATGGCATTCCGCGCATTGATGCTGCACGAGCAGGATCGGGCCGTCACGGCCGAGCTGGCCGACATCGATGACAGCCAGCTGCCCGACGGCGACGTGACGGTCGCTGTCGAGTACAGCACCCTGAACTACAAGGACGGGATGATCCTGGGAGGGATCGGACGGCTTGTTCGCACGTACCCGCATGTGGGAGGCATCGACTTCGCCGGTGTCGTCGAGTCCTCCGACGACAGCCGCTTCGCCGCGGGCGATCGCGTGGTGCTCACCGGCTGGCGGGTCGGCGAGACGCACTGGGGCGGGTACGCAGAGCGAGCACGAGTCAGCGGCGACTGGCTGGTCCGGCTGCCCGATGGACTGACGACCTTCGAAGCGATGACGATCGGCACGGCGGGGTTCACCTCGATGCTGGCCGCCCAAGCGCTGGAGACCCACGGCGTTGGATCGGGTCCGGTACTCGTCACGGGCGCTGCGGGCGGGGTCGGCAGCGTCGCAGTGCACCTGTTGTCGGCGGCCGGCCATGCCGTTGCTGCTTCGACGGGTCGGCCGCAGACCGCGGACTACCTGCGCAACCTCGGCGCCTCCGAGATCATCGATCGGTCGGAGCTGTCTGAACCGCCCCAGCGGCCGCTCGGCAGTGAACGATTCGGCGGATGCGTGGACGCCGTCGGCGGCACCACACTGGCGAATGCGCTGACCCAGATGTCGTACGGGTCGAGCGTGGCAGCGTGCGGCCTCGCAGGGGGCAACGGGCTGGATACCACGGTCATCCCCTTCCTGTTGCGCGGTGTGAACCTGCTCGGCATCGATTCGGTCATGTGCCCCTATGAGCCGCGCGCCGCGGCATGGCAGCGGCTGGACGAACTCGTCGACCGGGATCTGCTGGCGTCGATGGCGACGACGGTGGGTCTGGGCAAACTCGCCGACCTGGGCCCGAAGATCCTGGCCGGCGAGGCGCAAGGGCGAACTGTCGTGGACGTGCGCGCCTGACGCCGCATCTGTTGATGTGCGCGCGTGAGGCGGCATCTGCCCGCGAGCGCGAGCGATGAGCAGGATGCTGAAACATGCAGGTTTGGACGGACGCGCACATTGCTGACCTGCAGGTTTGCGTTTGGCAACCACCCGAGAATCGACTATTTCAGCACCCTGTCAGAGCACTGAGGCGATCGCCGCGAAGCCCGTCAGCAGCATCGCGGCCACCACGAGGACTGCGGTCCACCACAGGCCAGGGCTGCGCTGGCGGAGCGGGCGCAAGTTGCCCGCTGCGTCATATCGATGCCGCGTCATATTGATCCTCGCACCCCACTTGCGCCTAGCCCTTCAGCTTCCACTCGATGGCGCCGATCTCGTTCTGGACCTTGACCTCGATGTCTTGCGTGGCCGCCGTATCGGATCGCTCGAGCGTGCACAGGAACGTATGGCCGACGGAGACCACCAGGTACTGGTCATCGCCGCAATTGGCCTGGACATTGAATCCCAGCGCCGTCGCAGCCTCAGCACCCAGCGCCGTCTCGGTGGCATTCACCTGCATCACTGCTTGGCGAGGCCGAATTTCCCGGCGGCCCTGCTCGTCGATGATCGTCACCTGTGCCTCATAGAACGCGCCCTCGACGAGGCCGTCGCACAGGAACGTAGAACCCGGCCTGATCGGGGCGTCTTCGGGACAGTCGATGTCGGCAATCGCGGCGGGCGCCACCACGCTCTGCAGGTAGTCCTGAACTTCGCGCTCAACTTGGGTCTGCTCGGTCCCGCCTCCGCAGGCTGCGAGCACCCATGCCGCCAGCAACGCCAACGAGACGACCCGCCCGGATCGACCGATACGGCGCGAACCTGCCGACCACGACCGCGCGCGGGTTGACTCCAGCGCGGGCAGTCTGGTCAAGATGACGGCCTCCGGGTAGGAATGACGGGACACTAGCCCAACCCCGCCGGGGAGCCTGCAATTCGCCCAAACAGCGAAACCGAAGTTCATTCGTGCCGTCTGCGACACGTCGCGTCGCACCCGAGACTGGCTTCCGATCAGATGAACGGCCGCTCGGTGTACCGACCGAAGACGTCGGCCAAGGCGTTGGTCACCTCTCCCACCGTGGCCCGCGTCCGGACACAGTCGATCAGGTGCGGCATGAGGTTGGCGTCGGTTTCAGCCGCCCGGCGAAGCGACACCAGTGCCTCGGAGACAGCGGCCTGATTCCGGTCGGCTCGAACCTGCTGCAACCGCTTGACCTGACGCTGCTCATCGTCGCTGGTGATCTTCAGGAGGTCGATGTCGTCGTCCTCGCTGCCCTCGGTGAAGGCGCTGGCCCCCACCACGACCCGGCGACCTGCATTCACCTTCTTCTCGAAGTCGTAGGCCGCGTCGGCGATCCCGGACTGGTACCAGCCCTCGTCGATCAGGCGGAATGCGCCCTCGAGCATCGAGCCGTCACCGAAGTCGTCGATGTGGGAGAACATCTCTTCCGCCTCGGCCTCGAGCTTGTCGGTCAATTCCTCGATGAACCAACTGCCCCCGAGCGGGTCGATCACGTTCGCGGCCCCGGTCTCGTGGGCGATGATCTGTTGGGTCCGCAGGGCAATCCGGGCTGCCTTGTCGGTCGGCAGCGCCAGCGCCTCGTCCATCGAGTTGGTGTGCAGGCTCTGGGTGCCTCCCAGCACCCCGGCGAGCGCCTCGATCGCCGTGCGGGCGATGTTGATCTCCGGCTGCTGCGCAGTGAGGGACACGCCCGCCGTCTGGGTGTGGAACCGCAGCATCATCGACCGCTCGCTTTGCGCGCCGTAACGGTCGCGCATCCATCGAGCCCAGATGCGGCGTGCCGCTCGGTACTTGGCGATCTCTTCGAAGAAGTCGATGTGAGCGTTGAAGAAGAAGCTCAGGCGCGGTGCGAATTCGTCGGTCGACAGCCCCCGCTCGGCGGCGGCCTCGACGTAGGCGAACCCATTGGCCAAGGTGAATGCAAGCTCTTGGGCCGCCGTCGAGCCCGCTTCGCGAATGTGGTAGCCGCTGATCGACACCGAGTTCCACCGGGGCATCTCGTTGGTGGCGAACTCGATGGTGTCGGCGACGAGGCGCATCGAGGGCCGCGGCGGGTACACCCATTCCTTTTGGGCTTGGTACTCCTTGAGGATGTCGTTTTGCAGCGTGCCGCCGAGCTTGCTGCGATGCGCGCCATGTTCTTCGGCGTTGGCCACGAACATCGCCCAGATCGTGGCGGCGGGCGCGTTGATCGTCATAGACGTGGTCGTCGCCTCAAGGTCGATGCCGTCGTACAGCGTTGCCATGTCCTCGATCGAGTCGACGGCGACGCCGCAACGGCCCACTTCGCCCAGCGACATGACGTCGTCGGAATCGAGGCCCATGAGGGTGGGCATGTCGAATGCTGTCGACAGGCCGCCGCCGCCCGCTTCGAGGATCTCGTGGAAGCGCTTGTTGGTGTCTTGCGGTGTTCCGAAACCGGCGAACATCCGCATCGTCCACAGCCGGCCGCGGTAGCCGCTGGCGTGCACACCGCGCGTGTAGGGGTATTGGCCGGGCCAGCTGACGTCGGGGTCGGGCTCGGCCTCGGCAGGCGCGTACAGCGGTTCCAAGTCGAGGCCGCTCATCGTTTCGAAATCGGCGTCGCGCACCGAGGTGGCCTCGAACTCTGCTTGCCAGCGCTCGCGTGTCACCGGTTGCCTCCTGGGGTGTGCGGCTCCGTCGACCTCGAGGCGAACCCAAACTCGACGCCACGTACAGCGTTCGCAGTGTAGGCAGGGCAGTGTGGGCAGGCCGGTCCGAACGGGACCGGGTTCAGGCGGCGAACGGGTCGACGGGTCCGCGGCCGCTGCCGAGGCGGCGAGTTGCCCCCGCCGAGATTGCGCGTGTTGTCAGATCGTGGGCACGGTCAATCGCAGCATCCAGACCGGTGCCCTTGGCCAGTTCTGCACAGATGGCCGCCGAGAAGACGTCGCCCGACCCACGAACGTTGCGGGTGTCGATGCGCGGCGCCGACAGCAGACGCACCTTGCCGCTGCAGACGACGACGTCAGTGATCGTCTCGCCAGTCCGGAGTCGGCCGCCGGTGACGATCACGGCCTCGGGACCCGCGGCTGCGAGCTCGTGGGCCGCGTCGATCCACGCCTCGACCTCGTCACTCAGATCGCTGCCCAGCAGTCGGCCCGCTTCGAGATGGTTGGGAGTCACGACCCGGGCGCTCGGCAGCAGGCGTGTCGCGACGGATCGCTCGGCTTCGGGGCTGAGCATGGGTTCGCCGGCACCGTCGACCAGCACCGGATCCACAACCAATTGGGGGAGCCGCCGGGCAGCCACCGATGCGACGGCAGCGACGGTCTCAGCAGTGAGCAGCAGGCCCGTCTTGGCAGCCGCAATTGGCATGTCGTCGAGCACCGCGTGAATCTGTGCCGCCACCAACTCGGCATCGACGGGTTGCGCAGCTCGGAACTCGGCGGTGTTCTGTGCCGACACCAGCGTCAGCGCAAAGGCGCCGTGCACGCCGGATGCGGCGAACGCGCGCAGGTCCGCTGCGAGCCCGGCCCCACCGGAGGAATCTGCCCCCGCGATGGTCAACGCTGCGGGCGACCAGGTGTTCTGTTCGGGTCTGCTGAGATGCTCGCTCCGGGCGCCGCCGAACATGGCCCAAGTACAACATTTCGGAGCACCGAACCGCAGTCATCAAGCGGTTGGGCCGCGCAGTGCTCAAGCGGCAGAGCGGATCGGCGAAGCCGCAGCCCGAACAGCCCGCAAGCACCATGGCATCAGAATCGGAAACAAGAGCGGGCAGCAGCAGTTGGCACGGCGAAAGGCCGGCCTCCACGCTCTGGGCGGCGGCACGGGTGGTTAGCGTCGTCGGGCGATGGCCGGATCTGCACCGAATCTGAGCGAGCAACGCGCTGGCGGCGGTGCTCCTGTCGGCACTGTCGGGATCATTGCGAACCCGGTCTCGGGGCGCGATGTTCGCCGGGTTGCGGCGCGAGGCGCTGTGTCCACCACCGAGGACAAGCGCAATCGCATCGCCCGAGCAGTCATCGGCGCCGTCACCGCCGGGGCGACGCGAATCGTGGCCATGGCAGAACCGTTCGGCATCGCCACCGGGGCGCTCACCGACCTGCGCATAGATGCCGAGATCGAGATCGTCGACGTCGGTGCGACCGTCTCGCCCACCGACACGGTGCGCGCTGTCGAGGCCATGCGGGCACGCAATGTCAGCGTGCTGGTCACGCTGGGCGGTGACGGGACCAACCGCACCGTCTGCGGGGTGTGGCCCGAGGCCACCGTGGTGCCGATGTCCACCGGTACGAACAACGTGTTTCCCAGCCTGACCGAGCCCACGGTGGCCGGTGCCGCCGCCGGGCTCCTGGCGAGCGGCGTGGTCGACCCCGCGGCGTGCGCCCCCCGTTCGAAGCTGATCACGGTCGGATGGCACACCGGGGTGCCGCCGGACGGTTGGACCGAGATCGCGCTGGTCGACGCAGTGACGCTGGCCGACGACTTCGTCGGCAATCGGATGCCAGCGGACGGGGCGCTGCTGCGGCAGGTCCTGGTGTCGCGCGCCCATCCCGCAAGCATCGGGTTGAGCTCACTGGCGGGGCTGCTGCGGCCTTGCCCCTTCGACGAGGACGCCGGCGTGCTGGTGGAGTGCGGACCGGGCGGTCGGCCGATGCGCGTCGCGCTGGCACCCGGGCTGTACCGGACGGTGCCCGTGCTCGATCACCGCCGTATCGAGTTGGGTGAAGCCGTGGAGCTTCGAGGCCCGACGGTGCTGTCGCTTGACGGCGACCGGGAGCGCACGATCGGCGCTGACGAAGCGGCGACTGCTGTAGTGCAGCGCTGCGGGCCGCGGGTGGTGAATGTGGAACGGGCGTTGGAGCTCGGAGCCGCAGCCGGGGTGTTCGAGACCTCTCAGGCACGGACGGGCGACCGTGCACTCAACGAAGCGTCGAAGGTCCACTACCACCACGCCGACGGCACACCGATTCGCGATTGCTGCTGAGCGATGGCATCCGGTCGAGAGCGTCAGACGGTCGCGTCCAGGCGGCCGGGTAATTCCCGACTAATCAGGTCGGGTTTATCGTAATATGGCGCTATCCTGCCCGACACGTTCCGTGCCGCGGCCGGCACTGCCCACGATGGAGGACCAACATGGCACTGCGCCTCAACGACACCGCTCCCGACTTCACCGCCAACACCACCGAAGGCGAGATCAACTTCCACGACTGGATCGGCGACGGATGGGCACTGCTCTTTTCTCATCCGAAAGACTTCACCCCGGTGTGCACCACCGAGCTCGGAGCCGTCGCCGGGCTGAAAGACGACTTTGCCGCCCGCGATTGCAAGATCATCGGTATCAGCGTCGACGGGGTGAGCGACCACACGAACTGGAAAGCCGACATTGCCTCCGCGACCGGCCACGAAGTCAACTACCCGCTCATCGGCGATCCTGAACTGAACGTCGTCAAGCTCTACGACATGCTTCCCGCAGACACCGGCGACACTTCCGAAGGCCGCACCGCAGCCGACAATGCCACGGCTCGCACGGTGTTCATCATCGGCCCTGACAAGAAGATCAAGGCGTCGCTCACCTACCCGATGACGACCGGCCGCAACTTCGCGGAGATCTTGCGCCTGCTCGACTCGTGCCAGCTCACCGCTGCCGAGCAGGTCGCCACGCCGGCCAACTGGCGCCAGGGCGAGAACGTCATCATCGTGCCTGCGGTCTCGAACGAGGCTGCGGCCGAGAAGTACCCCGACGGCTGGGAATCGCCGCTGCCGTACCTGCGCCTGGTGCCGCAGCCGGGCAGCTAGTTCAAGCGGGATTCGGCGGCGATTTCGGCTTCGAACGCCGGAGCGCCGTCGAGTCTGCGCATCGTGGCGGGCATTTCGCTGCGAACTCGCTGATGAAAGACGCGATCCTGCGCGAGGGCGTAGGGGTACGCGGCCTGACCAGAACGCAGCAGCGGCACGTGCAGCGGCCGGCTGTTCGTAGGGCCTGGGCGGTCCTGCTCCACCAGCGTCTCGGACACGGCTTCGCCGTTGCGCACTACCCGGTACGGCCGCACCACGCCGCCACGCGTGGCCTTGCCCTCCGATGTCTTCTGCACCGGGATGACGGGCTCGAACGTGCCTGAGTATCGGGCAATGGCCACTGCCTTGTACACCATGCCGGCGGTGGCGTGTCCCGAGCCCACTACGAGCTGGGTGCCCACGCCGTAGCCATCGACCGGCAGTTCCGCCAAGTCGGCGATGCGGTACTCGTCGAGGTCGCCCGACACCACGATGCGAGTCGACTCGGCGCCGGCATTGTCGAGCCATCCACGCACGCGCGGCACCTCGACGGTCAGATCGCCCGAGTCGATGCGCACAGCGCCCGGAACGCCGCCGAGCCGCTTCGCAGCGGCCAGCCCGCGCTCGAGCCCGGTGCGCAGGTCATAGGTGTCGATGAGCAGCGTGGTCTCGAGGCCGTGCGCGCGCATCTGCGCCTCGAACGCTGCTTCCTCGTCGTGATGCGCCAGCGTGAAGGCGTGTGCTGCCGTACCAGCCGTCGGGATGTCGAACCGCGTGCCGGCAGCCAGATTGGAGGTGGCATCGAAGCCGACCAGCCAGGCCGCTCGCGCTGCGGCCACGGCGGCGAGTTCGTGGGTGCGGCGACCACCCATTTCGATGAGATGACGTCCGACCGCGGCGTCGTGCATCCGTGCCGCGGCTGAGGCGACAGCGCAGTCGTGATTGAGCACCGACAGGACGAGAGTCTCCACCAGCAACGCCGCGCCGAACGAGGCGTCCACCCGCAGCACCGGGCTGCCGGGCACGTAGATATCGCCCTCTCGGTAGCTCCAGGCATCGCCGTCGAACCGGAACGTGGCGAGATGCTCCAGCAGCGCGTCGCTGAAGCGGCCCAGGCCCGCGAGATACTCGAGATCGTCGTCCTCGAAGCGGTAGTCGGCCAGCAGCTTGGCCAGGCGCCCCGGGCCAGCCACCACGCCGTAGCCACGGCCGGGCGGCAGCCGCCGGGCGAACACCTCAAAGCACGAGCGCCGCGACGCAACCCCCGACTGCAGGGCCGCATCGAGCATGGTCAGCTCATACAGATCGGTCATCATCGCGGTGCCCATACCGAAAGTCTGCCCGCAATCGCGCAAGGCCGCCGCCACGGATTTGCTACGGCGCGACCTGCACACGGCAGCCGTGGCAGCTCGCTTCGGTACCTGCGGTTGCGGCGATGTCGTCGACGGGTCACGCCCGTGCGGGGTCGGGCATGGTTCGCTTGAGGAATTCGTCGAAGAGCGGGACTGTGAATGCGGTGTCGCCGTGAGCGGGGCTGTACAGCATGCCCTTTTCGATGAGCCCGGATCTGCGGGGCGCCACCGAGGTGACCAGGACACCCAGCGCTGCGGCGATGTCGCCGGAGCGGTGCGGGCCGGGTCCGAGGTCTGCCATGGCGCGAAGGTACTGCCGTTCCTTCGGTGTGAGGCGGTCGAAGCGCACGCGGAAGAAGTCCCTGTCGAGTGTCTCGATCACGGTCGGCGTGGTTGCACGCACGTCGTCGAGCGTGATCGGGCTTGCCGGTGCTGCGTTCCACGCATGGAATCCCCACTCCTGGACGAAATAGGGGTATCCGCCTGAGGACCCCACGATCGCCGCTGCGGCCTCGCTGGCGAACTCCACCTCTTGTTCGGCAGACGGAATCGTCAGGGCTGCGTGAGCATCGTCGATGGCGAGCACGTCGATCTCGGGAAACGTGAAGAGCCGCTCGGTGTAGGTCCGCGCCCGTCCCGCGAGGCCGCGCAGCTGCGGCAGACCGGCCGCCACCACGAGCACCGGGAGATCGAGCTGCGAGGTTCGGTGGATTGCGCCGATCACGGCGCCCATCTCCTGCATGCTGAGGTACTGGGCTTCGTCGATGCCGAGCACGACCCCGGTCCCGCAAGCTGCCGCCGCCTCGCCTGTCGCCACGAGCAGGTCGGCGAGGTCTTCGTCCAGCAGACCCGAGTCGGCAACGCCCGGCGTCGCGTCCACGCCGACGGAGATGTTGGTGCCGTCTGGCAGATGCAGCGCGAAGCCTCGCAATGCGCCGAGCGCACGCGTAACGGCACGTCGAACAGGCGATGTCGCCAACTCAAGCAGCACGCGACGAAGCCGTATCGCGAGCTGGCCGGCGAAGCTGCCCGAGTCGGTCGCCTCGATGAACGCCGTGCGAACGCCTTCATCGGAGGCGATCTGCAAGAAGCGGTTGAGCAGCACCGTCTTGCCGACGCCGCGCAGCCCGAGCGGCATGCAGCTCTTCCCCGGCTGGCCCGCGAGCGCCCTCCGCAAGGTCACGCCGAACTCATCGATCAACTCGTCACGGCCGACGAGCGCTATCGGCGTCGTGCCGGCACCCGGTCGATACGGATTCAACAGACGATCCATCGCTCCACCGGCCCCTCAGCTCTTCCCACGCCGCTGATCGATCTCGCGGCCATCCGCACGCGGCAACATCTCAACAGAGATTACATTAGATTATGAATATTACTTTCAAGAGACATAATCTCTGCCAATCTCGCCGCTGACAATCGGACGAGTCACAACCGCACCCGTCGGGGGCACAACCACCATCATGTGCGCGAAGCGTCGCATATTCGAAGTCGATCCGCCCTCTTGGCGAAATGCGGCTCTTGACGCTTTGGCGTGGGGTGAGGGTGTCAGGCCACGGCCCAGTCGGCTGAGAGGGCTTCGGCTTGTTCGAGGACGGTCTGGGTTGCTTGTTCCTGCTTGTCGGGCGGGTAGCCGTGACGCTTCAGGATTCGCCTGACCTTGACGCGGATGCCTGCGCGGACGTTCTCTCGCAGGGTCCAGTCGATGGTCACGCTGTTGCGAACTGACTCGACGAGTTCGCGGGCGATGGCCTGAAGCGTCTCGTCACCGAGAACGGCGACAGCGCTGTCGTTCGTTTCCAAGGCGTCGTAAAACGCCACCTCGTCTTCGGTGAGCCCGAGCTGCTCGCCTCGCTCGTCGGCCTCTCGGAGTTCGCGGGCCAGCTCGATCAGCTCTTCGATGATCTGGGCGGCTTCGATGCCTCGGTTCTGGTAGCGGCGGATGGTCTCCGCGAGCATGGCCGCGAACGACCGGCCTTGCGTCACATTGCGACGCTGACGCTGGCGTACTTCGGAGTTCAGGAGCTTCTGCAGCAATTCGACGGCCAGGTTTCGATGGGGCATGTTGCGGACTTCTGCCAGAAACTCCTCGGACAGGATCGAGATGTCGGGCTTGTCGAGACCGGCGGCCTCGAAGATGTCGGTCACCTCACCGGACGACACGGCACGAGAGATGATCTGGCGGACAGCATGGTCGAGGTCGTCTTGGGTTCGTTCCTCCTCAGGCGAGCGCTGCACCAGCCGGTTGCGCACGGCTTGAAAGAAGCCCACATCGTCCCGGATTCTGATCGCCGCCTCAGCGGGCACGGCGAGTGCGAACGCCTGGGACAGTTCCCGGACGACCTGCACGAAGCGGTCCTTGCCGTTCTCCTGTGCGAGGACGTGTTCTTGAGCAGCGGGCAAGAGCGCGAGCCGTTCAGCCGGAGCCCCGTCCACCCATTTCGACCAGTCGAACCCGTGCATGAGTCCCGAGCACACGTCGTGCTTCTCGAGCATCACCGCAACCGCGTCGGCACGATTGAGGACCGCGTCGCCTCTGCCGCCGCTCTGCGTGTAGGTCCGCAGCGCCTGCCGCAACTCGTGCGCGAGCCCCAGGTAGTCGACAACGAGGCCGCCGGGCTTGTCTCGGAAGACCCGGTTGACACGTGCGATTGCCTGCATCAGCCCGTGGCCTCTCATCGGCTTGTCGACGTACATCGTGTGCAGGCTGGGCGCGTCGAAGCCTGTGAGCCACATGTCACGCACGAGAACGACACGCAGTGGATCGTCGGGATCACGAAAGCGGTTGGCGAGCATCTCGCGGCCCGACTTGGGGCGAATGTGCTGCTGCCAAGCAGTCGGGTCCTCGGCTGAGCCGGTCATCACGACCTTGATCGCGCCACCGGAGTCGTCATCGCTGTGCCACGACGGCCTCAGCCGCACCAGCTCGTCGTAGAGATCGACGCAGATGCGCCGGCTCATGCACACCGCCATGGCCTTGCCGTCCATCACATCGAGGCGGTTCTCGAAGTGCTCGACGATGTCGGCAGCAACGAGCGCGACCCGATTGGGCGTGCCGACTACCGCTTCAAGCGCGGCCCACTTGGTCTTCAGCTTCTCGGTCTGCGCCAGCTCTTCGCCCTCGGTTGCTTCTTCGAAGTCGGCGTCGACAACCCGTTCTGCTTCTGGGTCGAGGCGGAGTTCTGCCAAGCGGCTCTCGTAGTAGATGGGAACCGTGGCTTGGTCTTCGACGGCGCGCTGGATGTCGTAGACGCTGATGTAGTCGCCGAAGACGGCTCGGGTGTTGGCGTCCTTCTGCTCGATCGGGGTGCCTGTGAAGCCGATGAATGATGCCTGCGGCAGCGCATCACGCATGTGCCTTGCAAATCCGTCGATGAAGTCGTACTGGCTTCGATGTGCCTCGTCGGCGATCACGACGATGTTGGAGCGTTCGGAGAGCACGGGATGCCGGTCGCCCTGCTCCTCAGGGAAGAACTTCTGAATCGTCGTGAACACCACGCCGCCGGACGCAACCGCCAGCTTGCCCCGCAAGTCCGCTCGGCTCGCGGCCTGAACCGGCGGCTGACGGAGAAGGTCTGAGCATCGCGAGAACGTTGAAAACAGCTGATCGTCGAGGTCATTCCGGTCAGTCAGCACGACGAGGGTGGGATTCGCCATGGCGGGCTCGCGGATGATTCGGCCGGCATAGAACGCCATAGTGAGCGACTTGCCCGAGCCTTGGGTGTGCCACACCACGCCGATGCGGTGATCGTCGACGCTCGACTGTTCGCTGCGGAGCGCCTCGGCAAGTTCGGGCCGGCTACGGCCGGGTCCCAACCCGGCAGCGCGCAGCGTCTCGCCGACAGCGACGTTGACGGCGTGGAATTGGTGGTATCCCGCCATCTTCTTGCCGAGCCGGCCGCTGCCGTCGTCATCAAACACGATGAAGTCGCGAATCAGCGGGAGAAAGCGGGAGGGCGCACAGGCGCCGCGCAGAAGTACCTCAAGTTGCGGCGCGGTGACTTCGGCGACGTCGTCTCCGTCGATGGTGCGCCAAGCCTTGAACCATTCGCGGCCGGCGGTGAGCGTGCCGAGACGCGCATCGATGCCGTCGGAGACGATGAGCGTCTCATTCATCGCGAAGAGGGTCGGAAGCTCAGCCTTGTATGTCTGGAGTTGCTGCCATGCCGACCACAGCGTCGCATCAGAATCGGTCGGGCTCTTGAGCTCGATGATGCCGAGCGGCAGCCCGTTGACATAGAGCGCTATGTCGATACGCCGGCGGTGCTCGCCATCGGTCACGGTCAGCTGCCTGACGGCCAGCCAGTCGTTTACCTCTGGGCGGTCGAAATCGACGGCATGTGCTCGAGCACCACGGGTATCGCCGCCGTCGACCTTGAACTCGACAGCGACTCCATCAACAAGCATCCGATGGAAGGAGCGGTTGCGTGCTTCCAGCGTCGATCCCTGAGGATTCGCCAGACGTCTGAATGCGGCGTTGCGCGCAGGCGCGGGCATCCCAGGATTGAGCTGATCCAATGCCATCCGCAGCCGCTGCTCCAGCACAACGGCGCCATGATCGGCCCGCTCTCCACTGCCGCCGTCAGCAAGCAGGTCCGGTCCCGTCGCTACCGACCAGCCAAGGTCCGCCAGCCAAGCGAGTGCGGCATCCTCAACGCCGGCCTCGTCTACCCCGCTCACACCCACTGCCTCATCTCTGTTTGTCTACGTACAGCGACTGGAATCTTCTCAACAGCGCCTGCTTGGAGCGCTGACCTGACCCGAGACCAAGATCTGCTGGCGCTCGGCGTTCAGTCGGAAACTCGCAGCACGCCCGCGAGGCCCGCCGCGCAGCGGCCGAGCCGCAGATCGAACCGGCGTAACAGGTCAGCTTCGAGACCTCGATCGCGGCACTGGTCGCCCACGAATTCGGCGACTCGGATGGCCGCTGTCGCATGGCGACGCAGATAGGCCTCGTCGAAACGCTCGACAGGCCGAGCATCGGCATAGCTTGCACCTTGGTGCCATTCGTGGAGCCGGTCAAGACTGATGCCGACCGCCGCACTCCGGAACGCCTCTGCGACCCAGTCAGGCTGGTGGGTGAGCAACACCGGAATGCGGTGCTCGCGTTCGGGGGCAGTGCCGGTGGCGACGATCTGGGCGATCTTCGCTGCAGCCTCGAAGATCATGTGCGCCGCAGCACAGCCCTGAGCGAAGCGCAGGTCTTCCTGGTCGGCGAGTTCGCTGGTGTCGCCTGCGTCGGCTGCCTCGATCTCCTCCTCGGAGGGCCGCAGCCGTTGGGTCAAGGTCGATACCGCAGCTGAGAAGTTCCCGAAGCGCTGTTCGATTTCCGCGGTCGGAGTGGCGGGCAATCCGATCTCCTTGTCCCAGTCGATGGGTCCATGCTCGACGCTGTCGGCCAGACAAACAGCGTCACGGGCGATGCGCGCTTCCAGCGAGCACGGTACCCGCGTGGTGCGCACTGCCCATTCGGGCGCGTCGGTGACCAGCACGTCGACGCTGCAGCCCGTTGCCGACCGCGCGCGTGCCTCAAGGTCGCTGCGCCGCTCGCTGCGATCGCCGTAATCGGCCAAGTCGTCAAAGATCGCCACCAAGTCGATGTCGCTGACGGCGCTTGCTTCGTCGCGCGCCAACGAGCCGAACAGAAGCACCGTGCCCGCACCAGCATCGACAATCTCCTGAGCAGCTCGGTGCGCCGCCGTCACAGTGGGAGCGGCCATGAGCCGAGACTACTGCGAAGCACCCGAAACTGAAGCAACTTGGGCTATCGCGTCCAGCTTCTCGGTGACTTCGGGGTCGATGTCTTCGAGCGGGACGTGGTCGGCCAGTTCGTAGAAGCTGCGCTTGAGCATGAGGTTCGGCAAGTTGAGCTTCTCGAAGTAGGAGGCGAACAACGGGGTCAGGAAGTCGTCACTGACCTTGGTGTCTGGGTCCCACGGAGATATCTGCCGCAGCGTCCGCAGGGCCGACTCGACTTCGGCTGCGGCGTCGCTCATCGCCACTTGACGCCTCTCAACTTCACCGGCTTCCCACAATTGGCCGATGACTGCACCGCGTGCCGTGTCCTCCGCGAACGCCTCAAGCGTTGCAGGGGAACACAGATAGTTCTCGATCTCCCGGCAGTGCCACGCAAGGCATTCCAAATCGTCCCCGCCGCCCTCGCCGGGATGTTCGTCCAGCAACACGACACCGCGTAGCTGCGGCAATGCCTCCCGCAGGCCGAAGAAATGGCGTTGGGCACTGGGCAATTGATTGCCGACGTAGTGGACAAAGGGCTGCGCGAGGGCCCGTTTGGCATCGTCGTGGCCCAGCCGGTCGGCAAATGCTTGCAGGATCGCCAGATCGGTCGAACCTTCGAGATACAGAACCCAGCCCATCGCTTCTGCGAGGGCGTACTGCTCGAAACCGATGTCGCGCAGCGACTTGAGCAGTTGGCTGCCGCGGTCGTCGATGCGGTGGGGACGACCGACGAATGCGACCACGGCGTGGCTGCCGGCCGCCTCATTGAGCAGCACCTCGGAGTGGCTGGCGGCGACGATCTGGCTGCCGGTCTCCGCAGCGACATCGTTGATGACCCGGTACGTCTGACGCTGCCGCAGGATCTCGAGGTGAGCATCGGGCTCATCGAGCAGCAGCACCGCACCTTCATTGGCGTACATGTAGGCCAACAGGAGCAACGTCTGCTGGAAGCCGCGGCCGCTGGAGGACAGGTCGAGCCATGTGCCGAGCTCCCGATATCGCATGGTGATCTCGCCGCGGGCGGTGACGTAACGCGGTGCTTCGATCTCCGCGCCGAACAGTTCGTCGACTCGCCTGCTGAGATCGATCCATCGCTCGGGGGCCTCTTCATGCACGCGATAGCAGAGGTTCCGCAGCACCTCAGCCGTGCGGCCTTCGCCGATGCGCACATCGATCGCACCTCGGTCAAGGCGGACTTCACTTCCGGTCAGACCGGACATCGGCGGCAAGAACGCGACCTCTACCTCATGCGCCTCGTCGGGAATGGGCATTCGCTCGGCACTCGACGCCGGCTCTGCCCGCAGCGGACGGCAATAGAGGGATTCTTCGTTCGCGTAGTCGAATTCCAGGCCGCACTGCCAAGAGCCACGCGGCCCGACGCCTTCGACAACGATCTCGACGCGGATATTCTCCGTACGTTGCCTGCCATCGACGCGGTGCGTGTTCCTTGTGCGCAACTCATGCCAGAGCAGGTTCGCTGCCGGGACCGGCAATGAAACCAAGTCTCGACGGTTGACCGCGACACCGGGACGCTTCTCCGGTGCCGACGTGCCCGCGCGTTTCTCGCTCCACAGCTGTAGCCCAGCATGCCACAGCGCCAAAGCTTGCAGCGCAGTTGTCTTCCCGGAATTGTTCGGACCGATCAGTACCACCGGGTTGGCCAACTCGACCTCGGCCTCGCCAAACCGCTTGAAGTTCCGCATCACCAACCGCGTCAACACGAGGCCGCATCCTCAGATTCCCGTACCCGAATCTCGCCCGAAATCAATTTCGGCAGCAGCGCATCTCGCACTTGGATCAAGCACCTGCTGCTCTGATCTAGCGTGTGGTCCAGCCTCCAGAGGCTCGATACATGGCTCGAGAATGCGTCAACGAGAGCCTTGGTGGGAATCAACTGCCTGCTCATATAAGCCATATTGCGATTGAGGCCAGGAACAGCTGAGTCTGCCCCGATGGATGCAAGTGCTTGTAAGCCGAGTGCATAGTATAAGAATTCCAGGGTTAGACGCTCATCTGACACCTCCACGTAATACGTAGTGTCGATAGGATAGAAATCCTCATGGACTCGCACGACCATTCCGGGATTACCTTTCCGGCCAACAATGATCCCGGGCCCATCAACATATTTCTCATTGTGCCACCCCACTCGCCCATTCGACCCGAATACCGGGACAGATCCCGTTAATCGCTTCGAAGCCGGCAATGCCTTGCCATACAACAATTGCAAAACACTGCCAAGATTATCTAGTTGCCAACCGGCGGGGATTGGGCCGAGTTCGGAGTCGGTGAATTCGTCGGGGAAGAGGTCGTAGAGGTGGGCTGGGAGGCCCGGAAGCGATTCGCCTTCTCGCCAGCGGTCTTCCATCTTGGCCCGCACAGGTTCAAAGTCAACGAACCAAGCCTTGAACAACGCCGACGCCATCTCCTCCAACGTCGCACACATCCGCCGATTCAACTCGATCCTGTCGTCCAGCGCACCCAAGACATCGGCTATTCGCCGTTGTTCGTCCTTGTAAGGCACTCTCATTCTGATGAGCTTTAGCACCGATCCGGATAGCTCACGGAATGTAGATCCCGAAGCATGTCGCTCGAGTTCGGCCGTATTGGCAAGAAGCCAGTAGTACACAAATTCCGGCCAATGCTCATCTCGGACCACTAGGTTGCGGAAGCCTTGGTTGGTTGAAACGGGCTGAGCCGCGAGTGCAACGTACCCGACAGGGGCCCGCGTGGTGAGCAGCACTGTTCTCTTCGGCACCAGTGTCGCCGAAGATTGGTGCAGTCCTTGTTCAGTGAGGCTGCGGTTTCCTCGTGTTACATAGCGACCGTGCGGCACGGAAAGATCCTTGGGCGTCAACCATGGCACATCGCCACCAAAGTACTCCGGACGCTTCGTTGAGGGGGTGCCACCTCCCACAATGTGGGCGATATCTCCGACTGCGACATCGCGCCAACCGTCGACTACTCGCGCTTCTTGTAGGACCACATACATTCTTTCGATTTCTCGGCAGAAACTATCAGGGAGGGCCTCCCACTCCAGGACATCGACGAGGAAAGGAAGCGGCGCATTCGCTAAGGCTTCGCGAAGTTCCATAAGAGCTAGCGGGCCGAGTACATCGCTGCCGATGACTGCCAGATCGAGATCTGAGTATGGTCGCGCTCTCCATGTAACACGAGATCCGTAGGCGCGCACCTCACACTCCGGGACATGACGGTGCAGCAGTTCCAGAACTGTTGCACGATCAGCCGGGTCGAGGTCGATGGCATCATCTATCACGTCATGCTCCGCCACGGTTTGCCGATGAGTCTGTCGTGCAGTGCGACTGCGTCTCGGATATACGGACCAACGATGGCAAGGCAGGCATCGGCCTTTTCCTCGCTGTAATCGTGTGACGTGTCATTTCTGATGCTCCAATATCTCAACCAGTCGGGAAGTTCTTCGCCCAGCAGCGAATTGGTTGCGCCGAGTTTGAGGACTTCGACCGGGCTGGTCGGCACGTCGTTGAGCTCGAGTACTTCGCCGAGGTGACGCCTCAGTGTCTTCCAGCAGGTGTCTATGCACACTTCGAAACGCTGTATGACGGACTCTCGCATGCCATCGACGATCCATGATGGGTACCCGTCGAGGTCATGCAGTAAGTGCTGGTGCTGCTCTTCTAAACGCTGGAGAGAACTGGTGAACTTGCTGTAATCGATCCGCGCATCACCGTCAGTCATCTCAAAATCCATACCTGCGCGCAATACGGACTGCGGTGATGTCGTTGTCGCCGGGATCCCATCTGGCGTTTTCGTTCTCGCCCTCCCAGTCTGCATGATCGGGCTTGTGTCTGATGCTGATGGCGCTGAGGCTGTCTGACGAGACGTTGTCGAAGCCGTCCTCATAGCCGTCCACCACGACTCGTGCATCCGCGGGGAACGTCGCCAGCAGATCGATGAGCCCCTTGACAGTCAGCGCGCTGTCAGGCCCTGATCCGGTGTCCGGTTTGCTGTCTCCCATTGTGCCGGCCTCCGTCCTGCGGCATGACTACTAACTGTCTGCCGGGGCCGACGGCACCAAGCAGTCCTCAGAAGCCCAAGGATTGCAGGTTCGCTTCGATCTGGGAATCCAATTTCGCTGCTTCGGCTTGCTGGGCGCGCCACTGGGCTGCCAGGCGGGTCATCTTGTCGGCGAACGGCTCGCCGTCGTCGGGCTGGGGTGCCACGCCCACGTAGCGGCCCGGCGTGAGCACGCAGTCGTGAGCCAGCACGTCGTCGACCGAGACCGACTTGCAATACCCGAGCTCATCGGCGTACGGGGCGGCGCTGTCTGCCGACCGCCACGCGTGGTAGGTACTCGCAACTTGGGCGATGTCGTCGTCGGTGAACTCGCGATGGGTGCGGTCGACCATGCGTCCGAGTGTTCGAGCGTCGATGAACAGGATCTCGCCCCGCCGGTCGCGCAACGCACCTTCGCCGGTGCGGTCCTTGGCCAAGAACCACAGGCACGCCGGGATCGCGGTCGTGAAGAACAGCTGGCCCGGCAGGGCGACCATGCAGTCGACGAGGTCGGCTTCGATCAGGTTCTTGCGGATCTCGCCCTCGCCTGACTGCTGAGACGACATCGAGCCGTTCGCCAGCACGAAACCCGCGACGCCCCGCGGAGCGAGATGATGCACCATGTGCTGCACCCAGGCGTAGTTGGCGTTGCCCTTGGGCGGCACGCCGTAACGCCAGCGCTGATCGTCGCTCAGCCGGTCTCCGCCCCAGTCGGACACGTTGAACGGCGGGTTCGCCAAGATGAAGTCTGCCCGCAGGTCCCCATGACGGTCGTCGTGGAACGAGTCGCCGTGTTCGATCTGGCCCCCGATGCCGCGGATCGCCAGATTCATGCGAGCCAGGCGCCACGTCGTGTAGTTGGACTCCTGGCCGTAGACGGAGATGTCGGTGCGTGCCCCGCGAGGCGGCGCTGCGCCATTCCCGTTTCCGTCGGCGTGAGCCTCGATGAAGTCCACCGACTGGACGAACATGCCCGCAGAACCGCAGCACGGGTCGTACACACGGCCTTGATACGGCTCGATCATCTCGACGAGCAGCCTCACCACGCAGCGAGGCGTGTAGAACTCGCCGCCGCGCTTGCCCTCAGCATCAGCGAACATCGACAAGAAGTACTCGTACACCCGCCCGAGCACATCGCGGGAGCGGGCTGCCGCATCGCCCACCGTGACGTTGCCCAGCATGTCGATGAGCTGCCCGAGTCGTTCCTGGTCGAGCGCCGGACGCGCGTAGTCCTTGGGCAGCACACCGCGCAGCGCCGGGTTCAGCGCCTCCAACTCGTCCATGGCCATGTCCACGATCGAGCCGATCGTCGGCTGCCGAGCCTGAGCGACAAGCGTGTCCCACTGAGCAGGCGGTGGCACCCAGGCGACATTGCGCCAGCGGTACTCGTCGATGTCGTCGGGATCGGCGCCCTCGTCCATCTCGTCTTCCAGCTGTGCCCGCACCTCGCTGAACGCATCCGAGACGTACTTCAGGAAGATCAGACCGAGCACCACATGCTTGTATTCGGCAGCGTCCATGCTCCCGCGCATCTTGTCGGCTGCGGCCCACAGCGTCCGCTCGATGTCGGCCAGATCGCCGCCGGTCTCATCGCGCTCACGGGATGTGTTCGTGGGCATTTCTCGGCTCCGCTGTGAACTCGACCGGCGCAGTGGACGTTCGCACCTGCATTCGTTTCTACTCCAATCGGACTCGCATCGACGCAATCTGATGAGCAACGGCCGCCGCGGCGACCGTCACGGCGGCGCAGTCCGCAGCGCACTCGCTCGATAGCGTCGCAGCGGCGGGTTGACATAGGAGCGAAGCGATGGTTGCTGTCGGGCTGGCGCGACTTGTGGCGGCGTCGCACCTGAGCTACATCGTGTTCCTGCTGGTGGGCGGGTTCATGGCGAGGCGCTGGCCGCAGCTGATGAAGTGGCACCTCGGGGCCATCGGCGCCGCCGGCGTGGTGAACCTCACCGGTTCGGACTGCCCGCTGACCGTGTGGGAGACTTGGCTCCTGCGCAAGGGCGGGCGAGAGCCCTACGAGACCGGCTTCATCTCGCACTACCTGGTGGAACCGATCTACCCGCCGGGCATCACCGGCAGAGTCAACTTCACGATGCTCGTCACCTTGACGGTCCCGATCGCGGTGAGCTACTGGCGCATGCGTCAGCGCGGCACTCGACCGCCGCTTCCTTGCCGAACTCGGCTCAACTCACCGGATCGAACCACTCCAGCCCCTTGAATCGAGAGAAGCCGGCATCGGCGGTGGCAATCCGCGCTCCGGTGGCGACCGCGATTGCAGCAAGCCATGCGTCGGGCACCAGATTGCCTCGCAACAGCCGATCTGCCTCGGCGAAGGCCGCGAAATGCTCCCACGCCGCTGCGGTGGCATGAACAACTCGTGCCGGTCCGGCAGCTCGCAATGCGGTCACGAACGAGAGCGCCTCGCTCAATGGGGCCGGTTCGACGTAGATCCGAGGGTTGGTGACAATGCGAAGAAAGCCGGTCAGCACAACGTCGACAAGGGCGAGAGCCTCGGCGCCGACCGCTGCATTGTTGAGCCAATCTGCGTACTGGCCATGAAGTCCTTCTTCGCGCTTGTACGCGTAGACGATGACATTGACATCGGGAAGGATCATCGAAGACCGTCGGCATCGAGCGCTGCTGCGAGCGCATCACGATCAGACACATCGACGAGCGGCCGATCAGAGGAGCTGCCGTGAACTGGCAGTCGCTCGAACCTGACCGGCATGTCCGACTCGCTCAGTACTTGACGCAATCCCTCGATCACCAGGCTGGTGAACGTTCGACCAGACTCTCTGGCTTTCTGCTTCGCTTCCTCGGCCAGTCCGTCAGGCAGATTGATGGTCGTTCTCATACATATAAGCATACCTAGGTATGTGCATATGCGTCCATCTCGCCTACGAACGTCGTATTGCCATCACCCACCGCCGATCGCCCGGATGAGACGCTTGCCTGATACAGGCGTCCGCGTCGCAGTGACTCGGCGTCGCGAGCCAAGCCGTAGACTCGCACCCGGTTGTCGTGAGCGAAGCCGGTGAGATCCCGGCACTGTCCCGCAACGGTGATGCCCCTTCGGGGGACAAGTCCGGTCGCCTCCCGTCTGCCATCCACGAACCGATTCCTCGAGGTAAGGAGCGGCTCGTGCGGTGGGTGCTCCCGCTGCTCGGCCCTGAACTCGAGCAGAAGGGAGAACACCATGAACCGCACCGCGCCCAGACGGGCCTCACTGCCACAACGGCTGGCATGGATCTTCGCGACAGTGCTGCTGCTGGCGTCAGCTTGCGGCAGCGACGACGCGACGAGCAGCCCAACACCTGCACCGGCCACGGACGCCATCTCCGAAGCGCCGGCAGCGACGCAGGCGCCAACGACGACAACCGAAGCCGCTGCTGAGGGGCCCGCCGACACGGCCGCGGCGGCCGAGGAGGCCAGCGAGGCAGAACCTGCCCCCGACGAGCCCGAATATCGGTACCAGCGGATCGTCTCCATCTCCCCCACCGGCACCGAGATTGCGTACGCAATCGGCGCAGGCGACCGGTTTGTGGCTGTCGACGAGTACTCGTACTACCCCGAGGGGACGCCGGTCACCGATCTGAGCGGATGGAATCCGAACATCGAGGCCATCGTGTCGTACGACCCCGATCTCGTCATCATGGGAACCGACGGCGACGTGATCGCAAGCCTGGAATCCACCGGCATCGATGTGCTCGTCCACGACCCGCCCATCACCTTCGACGACGTGTATGCCCAGATCGCCCAGTTCGGCGAGACGCTCGATCTGGTCGACCAAGCCGACCTGCTGGTTTCAGACATGCAAGAGCGCATCGGCGAGCTGATCGCTACTGCGCCTGATGCATCGGAGCTCAGCTACTACCACGAGCTCGACAACACGCTCTACACGGTCACCAGTGCGACCTTCATCGGTCACGTGTATGGGCTGTTCGGGCTCGAAAATGTGGCCGACCCTGCCGACTCCGACGGCTCCGCCTACGGCTACCCGCAGCTCAGCGACGAGTACTTGGTGGATGCCAACCCCGACGTGATCTTCCTGGCCGACACGCTGTGCTGCGGGCAGAACGCGGAGACCGTCGCGGCGCGCCCGGGCTGGGACCAGCTCGCTGCGGTGCAGACCGGTCGCGTCGTCGAACTCAACGACGACATCGTGTCCAGGTGGGGTCCCCGACTCGTGGATTTCATCGAGGCCATTTCTGAGGTTCTGGTGTCAATCGGCGACGGCGGATGAGCGAACAGTGATGCGAGGCCGTCGATGACTGCCGGGAGTCCGGTGCCCGCCGAGGGGCAAGACGATTCCTCCGGAGTTGCGCTGCGAGCGTCGGATCTGCGCCCACGCGCGCTCGTCGCAGGCGTGGGCGCCGTAGCGGTCGCTGTCGTCTGCGGTCTGACGATCGGACCGGTCGGCATCGCCGCGCACCGGGTGGTGGCCGAACTAGCGAACTTGGCACCCGGGCTGGCGTTCGATTCAGGGCTGAGCGACGCCCACGCGGCGATCGTGACCCAGATCCGGCTGCCTCGCGTCGCTCTCGGCCTGCTCGTGGGCGCCACGCTGGCCCTGAGCGGTGCGACCTACCAAGCTGCCTTTCGCAACCCGCTGGCCGACCCGTACCTGCTGGGTATCGCCGCTGGTGCCGGGCTGGGCGCGACGCTCGCCATCACCAACAACCTCGGTGACGGCGCCGGCGCATTCGACCTGGTGCCCTTGGCGGCGTTCGCTGGCGCACTGGTAGCGGTCGTGGTGTCGTACGCGGCCGGTCATCTCAGCGGCCGCTCCACGGCGTCGCTGATCCTGGCGGGCATCGCTGTAGCGAGCTTCCTGACTGCCTGCCAGACCTACGCGCTGCAGGCCAACAGCGACGCGTTTCGCAAGATCTTTGCGTGGATTCTCGGCCGCATCGCCACGTCGGGATGGTCGGAGCCGCTGCTGTTACTGCCGTACTTCGCGCTGACTGCGGTGGTGGTGCTCCGCTACCGCAGAGCACTCGACGTACTGGCCGTCGGTGACGAGGAAGCGGCGGCGCTGGGGCTGGAACCGCGTCGTGTGCGCATGATCGTGGTGGGAGCGGCGTCGCTCGGCGCTGCGGCGGCGGTGTCGGTCAGCGGTCTCATCGGCTTCGTCGGCATCATCGTGCCTCACGCCGTTCGGCTGGTGTTCGGTACGTCCAACCGAGCGGTGCTGCCGCTGTCCGTGCTGTTCGGGGGCGCATTCATGGTGCTGGCAGACCTCACGGCCCGGACCGCCCTGGCCCCTGCTGAGCTGCCGATCGGTGTCGTCACGGCGTTCTTGGGAGCGCCATTCTTCGTGTTCGTCCTGCGCACCAGCCGCCGGGAGATCTGGTGAGGAGCGCAGCGTCGGTGACGGCGACGGCGACGGCGGATCGCCGCGAATGGACTGCCAGACACTCCGACTGCGCGCTTACAGATGCCGTGCGCGTGAGTTCCCTCGATGTCCGGCTCGACGGCACCCACGTATTGCGAGGCCTCGATCTGGCTGTCTCGCACGGCGAGTGGATCAACATCATCGGCCCCAACGGGGCCGGCAAGACAACGCTGCTGCGGGCTGTGCTGGGTCTCGTGGCCTACGACGGCCACATCAGCGTTTCCGGGCTCACGAAATTGCGCCGGGCGGAGCGAGCCCGCAAGGTCGCTTACGTACCCCAAACGCCGGTCATCCCGCGGGGCATGCTCGTCGCCGACTACGTGCTGCTCGGGCGCACGCCGCACCGCAGCATCTTCGCCGGCGAGACAACTGGCGACCGTGACATCGCGGCTCAGGTGCTCGACCGCCTCGACCTGCGCGGATTCGACGATCGCACCGTGCAGTCGCTGTCTGGCGGTGAACGCCAGCGCACGGTGCTCGCGAGAGCACTCACGCAGCAAGCAGATGTCCTGTTGCTCGACGAACCGACGACGGCACTCGACCTCGGACACCAGCAAGACGTGCTCGAACTGGTTGACGCACTGCGTCGCGAACGAGGCCTGACCGTCATCGCAACGCTCCACGATCTGACCCTGGCCGCCCGCTACGGCGATCAAGTGGCCATCTTGGCCGGCGGCGCCATCGCGCAGCGCGGCACGCCAGCGCAGGTGCTCACTGCTGCGAACATCGCGGAGCACTTCGACGCCCAAGTCCGGGTGATCAACGACCCTGAGGGCCCCGTGATCGTGCCGACGACGACCGCGCACAACACAACCCCCGCTGCTGATGAGGCAGCATCGCAATATCGGCACCCCGATGGAGGCCAGGAATGACCGAGAACGAAGCAGACGCGCCAGAGCTCGATACCCCACCGACCGAGGACCCGCGGCCTGACGGGCTGCGCACGGCGCGCAGCCTCGTGGTGGTCAACACCGGCGACGGCAAGGGCAAGTCCTCAGCGGCGTTCGGCATGGCGATGCGAGCACGCGCTCGTGAATGGCCTGTCGCGGTGGTGCAGTTCCTCAAGTCGGACAACTGGGTGACCGGCGAACAGATGATGGCCGAACCCCTCGGCATCGACTTCTGGTCGCTTGGCGAAGGGTTCACCTGGGACAGCGACGACTTGACCCGGGACGAAGCCGAGGCCCTCGAAGCTTGGCGGCATGGCAAGGCGCTGGTGGAATCGGGCAATCACCGCCTCGTCATCTTTGACGAGATCACCTATCCCCTGAATTGGGGCTGGATCGACGCAACGGAAGTGGAGGCCACGTTCCGTGACCGACCCGAGCGGGTGTCGCTGGTGCTGACCGGCCGCGATGCCCCGGAATGGATGATCGAGCTTGCCGACACCGTCACCGAGATGACCAAGACCAAGCACGCCTACGACGCAGGCATCCGAGCCAAGAAGGGCATCGACTACTGAGGCTCTCCACGACCGGCGACGGTTGCGGTTGAGGCTCGGTCACGCTTCGACGCCCATGATCTCGAAGAGCGCCCTCACGTCGACATGGGTCTCGATGGCGTCGGCGACCCTGTCGAACTGTGCCTCGCGGCGGTCGGCGAACGAGCCGGGCTCCGGCGTGTAGGGGCAGCCGCGGTCGGCAGCCACCTCGGCCAAGAACGCGTGCCGGAACTCGTCACTCTCGAAGACGCCGTGGAGCGATGTGCCCATCACCCGACCGTTGCACCGACCCTCAGGCTCGCCGTCGAGCCACAACCAAGGCTCCTCGCCGCTGTGGGAAGCGGGCTGGACCCGGCCGTGATGGATCTGGTAGCCCCATACGTCAGCTCCGCAGGATTTGCCTCGGCGCTGGGCGAGCACCTTGTCCGCCTCGAACATGGTCTCGACGCTGAGCAAACCCAGACCCTGCACCATCCCCTGTCGCGATTCGATGTCGTCATGGATGCTCGTTCCGAGCATCTGGTAGCCGCCGCAAACACCGAGCACGACTGCGCCGTGTTCATTGACGGCCTCCAGCGCAGCATCGGCGATGCCCCGTGAGCGCATCCATGCCAAGTCCTCCACTGTGGCCTTGGATCCTCCCAGCACGATCAGGTCAGGACGGCCCAGCTCGCGCGCCGAGCGAACGAAACGCACGGCGATGTCGGATTCGCCCAAGAGCGGATCGAGGTCGGTGAAGTTCGACAGGTACGGAAATGCGATCACGGCTACGTCGAGATGAGCATCGGCCCGCGGCGGCGGCATCTGTGCCAACGCAACGGAGTCTTCGGCGTCGATGTGCAACTCGTCGAGCATCGGGATCACGCCGAGCGTGGGCACCCCGCTGTGTCGCTCCAGATCGACGAGCCCGTTGCCGAGCAGGGTCGGGTCGCCGCGGAACTTGTTGATCACGAAGCCGCGCACAAGGTCCCGCTGTGCGGCAGGGAGCAGCGCGACAGTGCCCGCGAGCGAGGCGAAGACCCCGCCCATGTCGATGTCGCCGACGACAATCGCTGGTACGCCCGCCCGCTCGGCGATGCGCAGATTGACGATGTCGCTGTCGGCGAGGTTGATCTCGGCGGGGCTTCCCGCTCCTTCCAGCACGACAGTGTCGAATTCGCAGCGCAGTTGGAGCAGTGACTCCAGGACAAGCTCGAACAGTTCCGGCTTGTAGCGGTGATACTCCGCCGCACTCATCGAACCCAACGGCCTGCCCTCCACGATGACCTGGGCAGCGACATCGCTCGTCGGCTTCAGCAAGACCGGGTTCATGGCAACGGTGGCCTCGACGCCCGCAGCCTGCGCCTGCGCGAACTGGGCCCTGCCGATCTCGTGACCCGAGGCCGTGACCGCGGAGTTCAACGCCATGTTCTGGGCCTTGAACGGAGCCGCTCGCACGCCACGCCGTGCCAGCAGGCGGCACAGACCTGCCACGAGCGTGCTCTTGCCGGCGTTGGATGCGGTCCCGCACACCATCAGGCCAGGCGCCAGTGCATCTGTGGCGTGGCCGGGCACCGCGGCAGCGTACAAACACCCCAGATTGCCCCGGCGCCCGAGACGGGCTCTTAACCTCTGAGGCCATGCGCGAACGAGCCCGGGCGTGAGCGGCCTCAAGATCTCGGAGCGGGCGGACATCGCGCCGTTCTTCGTGATGGAGATGATGCGCGCTGCTGCACAGCGGGAGGCCGCTGGCGGCGATGTCGTGCACATGGAGGTCGGCCAGCCATCCACGCCCGCCCCCGCGGGAGCGCGCTCCGCTGCGAAGGCTGCCATCGACGGTGACGTGCTGGGCTACACGTCGGCTGTGGGCATCGAGCCACTGCGGCAGCGCCTCGCTCAGCACTACGCCGACTGGTATGGGCACGACACCGACGCCGGCCGCATCGTCGTCACCCAAGGTGCCAGCGGGGCGTTCACACTCGCTTTCCTGGCGTGTTTCGAGGCAGGCGACCGGGTGGCGGTGACGTCGCCGGGCTATCCCTGCTATCGCAACACTCTCGAAGCGCTCGGCATCGAGGTCATCGAGATTGCGGTCACACCCGAGACCGGGTTCCGGCTGACCGCCGAGGGGGTCGAGAGCGCCGGCCCGCTCGACGGGCTGGTCGTCGCCAGCCCCGCCAACCCCACCGGCACCATGCTCATGGCCGACGAGCTGGGCCGGCTTGCTCGCTGGTGTCACGACTCCGGCGTGCGGCTCGTGTCCGACGAGATCTACCACGGCATCACCTATGGAACGCAGGCGGCCACGGCGGCGGCGCACAGCCCGAGTGCCGTCGTCGTGAACAGCTTCTCCAAGTACTTCTCGATGACCGGTTGGCGACTGGGATGGCTGCTGCTGCCACCCGACCTCGTTTCGCCAGTCGAGCGCCTCGCCCAGAACGCCACCATCGCCGCGGCCACGGTCTCTCAGTACGCCGCCTTGGGCGCCTTCGACAGCATCGGCGAGCTCGAGGCGAACGTGGCGCGCTACACCGTCAACCGCCGAATCCTGCTCGACGGCTTGCCCTCGGCGGGCATTGATCGCATCGCCCCGCCCGACGGTGCGTTCTACATCTACGCCAATGTCGACCATCTCACCGACGACAGCGCCGAGCTCGCAGCCAAGTGGCTTGCAGAGCTGGGCATCGCCACCACACCCGGCATCGACTTCGACCCCGCCGAGGGGCACCGTTACATCCGCTTCTCCTTCGCCGGCAGCAACGACGACATGAATCAGACGGTCGAACGCTTGGCTGGGTGGTCCGATCAGCGGCGTTAGGGGTCGCGCGGTTTGGCGCACGATCCCGTTGCAGCGCCCATTGTCTCCCGCTCTTGTTCACTCCGCTCACGGGCCGCTCGGGCCACGGCTGTGCCATTCGGCTCAGCCTCTCGAGCCAATGGGCGCAGCGCGCTCCCCACCACTAGCGTCGCTGCCCATGGAATCGGCAGAACTCGAAACTCTGATCATCGACGCGTCGGACAACGGCGTCGTCACCATCACCATGAACAGGCCCCACCGCCTCAATGCGGCGAGCACCCAGATGTTCACCGAGCTGCGCGAAACGTGGAACGCAATCGGTGGAGACCCCACCGTTCGCTGCGTGGTGATGACTGGCGCAGGCGACGCGTTCTGCAGCGGCGCCGATCTCGCCGGCGGCGACGACGACAGGCCGAAGCGACATGCGCTGCAAGACCTGAATGTGATTCAGCAGACGGTGTCAGCGCTCTACTCGATCATGGTGCCGGTCATCGCCAAGGTGAACGGCGTCGCTGCGGGCGCTGGCATGAACATGGCGCTGGCCTGCGATTTGATTGTGGCTTCGGACCAGGCCCGATTCAGCGAGATCTTCGCTCGCCGCGGGCTCAGTGTCGACTTCGGCGGCACGTGGATACTGCCGCGGCTGATCGGTCTGCACCGGGCGAAGGAGTTGGCGTTCTTCGCCGACGTCATTGATGCCAAGCAAGCAGAGGACTTCGGCATCGTCAACAAGGTGGTGCCCCACGGAGACCTCGACGCATTCGTCGACGACTGGGCGGATCGCCTCGCCGCCGGGCCGCCGATTGCTGTCGCAATGACGAAGCGCCTGCTCACGCTCAACGCCTCGGCCGACTTCAACACCGCGCTCGAGGCCGAAGGCATGGCGCAATCGCTCAACTTCACCACCGAGGACACCAAGGAAGCCGTCAAGGCGTTCCTGGAGAAGCGTCCCCCCACCTTCACCGGCCGCTAGAGCCGCTCAATGGGTCAGTCAGCGAACATCTCGCGAGCGACAGCAAGGACTTTCGCCGTCGTCGGCCCTGAGAGACGGCCAAGCCTGCGTACAAGGCGTGCCGTGTCCACCGCCCGTATCTGGTCCAACACGACGTGACCGTTCACACCGTCGAATCGGCACGCAACCCTGAACGGGTACTGGCGGCTGCCGGTCGTCATGGGTGCAACCAGACAGCTCGGCCAATGCTCATTGAGCTCATCGGGCGAGATCACCACGGCAGGGCGGGTCTTGCGAATCTCAATGCCGATCGTGGGATCCAGGTTGCACAAGTACACCTCACCACGGCCAGGCGTCACCGAGCATCCTCATCCGTCGATTCCCATTCCCACGCGTCGATGTCGAAGCCGGTCAACGGCCACGGCTCGACAACGACCTCGTCACCTCGCTCGCGAGCCAGCCGGGCAGCTTTGGCCCACCCTGTCCTCGCCTCCGGGCGAGGCTCGATGAGCACCCCGCCATCCACAACGCGAAGCGATACCCGTTCGCCCAAGCCGGCTTCCTCGATGAGCGGTTTCGGCAGCCGAACACCGCGCGAATTGCCGATCGGCACGATTCTCGCGTCCACGGGGGCCTCCTCGCTCGTTCAGCCATATCACCGGCAGCTACTTGCGTAATTACATCGTATCCACTGCTGCCACCGCCGAGGGGCGAGCGAGACAGCGGCGGACCCCGAATGCGAAGTGATGGGTTAGGGCCGTAGGTGGGTGAGCGGGACGACGGCGATGTCGTCGTTGGTCTCGAAGGCTCTCCCGGCAGCGGTGACAACGATCAACCGGCAGGGCTCGCCGGCACGCTGGGTGTCGACCTTCGCCCGTACGCGGCGCAATGATCTGATGGCTGCTTCGATGGCTGCGCCGCCGCCGAGCTTGACCTCGACCGCGGTCCAGTCTCCCGCCCCACGGGTGATGATCGCGTCGGCCTCGAGATCCTTGCTGTCGCGGTAGTACATGACCTCTGCGTCGGCTTCTTGGGCGTAGATCCGCAGGTCGCGGATCACCAGCGATTCGAACAGCAGGCCGAGCGCTTCCAGATCAGCCACCAGCCCGTCAGGGGACGCCCGCAGGATGGCTGCTGCGAGGGACGGGTCGACGAAGTACCGCTTCGGCTTTGAGCGCAGTGTCGCGGTGCTGCGAAGATGCGTCGACCACGCAGGGAGCGGCTCGATCACGAACGCCTCCGCAAGCCGGTCCAGATAGCGACGGACCGTGCCGCTGTCGGAAGGACCGCCGAAGCCCGCGGTGTCCTCGACGAGCGTCCGCAACGACGCCGACGTGGCCTCATTGCGCGCAAGCGATGCGATCAGCGCCAGCATCTTGTGCGCATCATGACCTGCCGCCTCGCCAGTCATCAGGTCGATTCGGGCAAGATCGCCCAAGTAGTCCCTCAGGCGCTGACGGGCGTCGCGATGATGCAGCGTGACAAGCCTCGGGAAGCCGCCACGGCAGATCAACTCAGCCACACGGGACGGCGGGCGCTGTTCTCGGCAATCGCTGCATCTGGCGGTCCACGACCCGCGGCAAGTAACCCTCGGGTGCCAGCGCCTTCGGGTCCATACCGCAAAATATACCGCAGATATACAGCAATAAATCCCACTTCAATACTGCAACAAAGTCCTCTTTGGCAGACTTCGCCTTCCCAGCAATGCCGCGGCAAGACTCCTTCGAGGCGTGGCGCCTGAGAACATCGGAACATGCCTGAGCATCAGCGTCGAGCGCATCTCAGGCAACGCTCAGATCGTGCGATGGCGGTCGCGGACGATGCACATCCGCTGCTTGTCGCCTGTGTCCGCCAACGTGCTAGCATGCACATAGCGGACAGATAGGGCTCGCATGTCGGCAACACTGGATCAGGGAGAGGCCGAGATGGCTGGTCGGCACATGGCGCGGAGCCTTGCTGACCTCGCCCCGTGGCTTCGTGGCTGGGGGTTCGTGCCGATGAAGCCGAACACCGATGGCCTCGGTGATGCTGACACAGAGACACTGATAGCCGACGAAGGTCGCTATCGGTGCCCAGATATGGAGTCGCGCATTCTCAACGCCCACAGAGTGCACGAGTCGAGACAGGGGCTTCTTGACACAGGCTCGCTGAGCACCAGAGACCTCGCGAGAGGTCGCAATTGCTCCCTGAACACCGTGCAACGGCAAATTCAGAGATCGTGCAAACGAAACGAACTCGTTGTCGTAACCGTCTCAGGCGAGATTCGAGTTCCTGCTGTTCTGCTCGATGATGCCTTCGATGTTCGGACAGTCTGGCGACCAGTCATAACCGAGCTCCGAGAGGCAAGGCTGAATGATTGGGCGATCTGGAGATGGATCGCTCGACCCAACGCCGGGCTGTCGGGGAAGATCGCTGCAGACGTGATCGAGACGGACACTGAGCACGTATATGAGGCTGCGCATCGGCGGATGATTCAAGCCACTTCATGATCTGCCCTGATCCGGATACTTGCACCGTTGATCAATCTCTCCCTCAGGGACCCGTATCGACTGCGGTGCTCACGCGAGCTGTGTGGTACAACGTGTCTCGGCATCCCGGCATATTCAACAGATCCGGACGCGGTGACAGCAGGTTCAGTCCGCTCTTCGATGGCGACAGCAATGTCATTCCGCACACATATATTGCACAGAACCACGTGAGTGCACTGCTCGAAACCGCGCTCCATGACACTTGGGGCGATGAGAACTTGGTGGAGCGATCCGACCTTGAAGGCTTGACCTTGCGGGCAGTCGCACCTCAAGTCGATCATCTGCTCTTCGACATCAGAGACGTGCAACTTCCCCAATACGGGCTAGATCGAGAGAATCTGGTTTCTTGCTCATCGGCGCACTATCCATGCACACGCGATTGGGCTCGCACCAGAGCGCAGATGCAGGTCGATGGACATTCCACGTCAGGATTCATCTGGAATTCCAGGCAAGCGGAAATCGCGGCTGCACACGCCGACGCTCCAATGCGAGTACTGCTCACTGTCGCTGAACAATCCGGACATATCGCGGTCGTGTATGACCATGACAACGCAGGAGATGCTGTCTTCGATCAGGAGGTCATCTATGAGGATCTAAGTCGAGGCGACGGGTTCGACTTCGTGCGGCAGACTGCCACGCTTGTCGGGTTGGCGGTCGCGGTGTGATCGCGCTCACCTGGTATCAATCGACCCGTTCTGTTGAGTCCCGCAATATCGTGGCTGTGTTGAACAACCGGTCGTCATGACCGATCACTCGCAACCACCGGTGGAATCCGCCCCCCTCGGATCCAGCCAGATAGCGCCCTGGCGGGAGTGTCATTTCCTCTGTGTACGTGGGGTGGTCTGAGGCAGCTGCTTCGGGGATGGAGTCCGGGGCGACGGCCACGACCCAGTCACTGCGGCGTCTCGCCCGCGTGCCATGCGGGCCGCCTTAGCCCAACCAGACCGGGCATGCCGCTCGCGAGCTTCAGTGTCACTCAGGCGAGCGACGATCGGGACTCGGCCCAGGTCTTGCCGGATTCCACGTCGACGTCGTGGGGCAGGCCCAGCACCCGCTCGGCGATGATGTTGCGCTGCACCTCTGAGGTGCCGCCGCCGATCGTGAGCGCAGGGCTGAACAGGTAACCGCCGTGCCAGCCGTTCCAGCCCTCGACGACGGCTTGTGTCTTGGGGAACTCGGGCGACGTGCCGAGCGGACCGGTGTCTGCCAGCAGCCCGTGGGCCCCGGAGAGGTCCTTTGCCAGTGTCATCACATGCTGGCCGTGATCGTCAGCGAGCGCTTTGCGCACGCTGGCTTCGGGCCCCGGCTGGCGGCCTGCCAGGCGCGCACTCAGCGTCCGCAGACGGATGAGACGCAGCACCTCGCCCTCGATGTGCAGCCGTGCTGCCCGATCACGCATGACCGGGTCACTCAGCCCGCCGGCTGATCGGACCACGTCGAGCAGATCGGCAGCGCTGGGGCCGCTGCCCCACAGCGCCCCTTCTCCCGACAGCGACACTCGCTCGTTGCCGAGCGTGATCTTCGCCAGACGCCAGCCGTCGTTCTCGTCCCCGATCCGATTCTCGACGGGCAATTCCATGTCGTTGAAGAACGTCTGGTTGAACGAGTGGGCCGTGGTCATGTCGACGATCGGGCGCAGCTCCAGGCCGGGGCTGTCCATCGGGCAGATGAAGTACGACACGCCCCGGTGCTTGGGCACATCGGGATCGGTGCGCGCAATGAGGATGCCGAGCTTGCTGCGATGCGCTCCTGAAGACCAGATCTTCGAGCCGTTGACGATGTAGCGATCGCCGTCGCGCACGGCCCGGGTTGCCAGATTCGCCAAGTCGGAGCCGCTGTCAGGCTCGGAGAACAGCTGGCACCACACTTCCTCGCCGGTGAGGATCGGCCACAGGTAACGCTTCTGCTGCGCATCGGTGCCGCCATACAGGATCGTCGGACCGGCCCAGCCCAGCCCGATGCCGCCCGCCAGACGCCTCACACCGGCTTTGACCAGCTCCTCATCGATCAGCAGCTGGGTGATGGGGTCGGCCCCGAGGCCGTAGGGCTTCGGC
Organism: Candidatus Poriferisodalis sp.; assembly: GCF_965208895.1. Taxonomy (GTDB): domain Bacteria; phylum Actinomycetota; class Acidimicrobiia; order Acidimicrobiales; family Poriferisodalaceae; genus Poriferisodalis. The sequence continues at coordinate 1,715,104 of NZ_OZ242363.1, forward strand.
CAGTGCGGCGCCACGTAGCCAGCGTGTGCCAGCGCCTCCTGGCTCGGATTTCCGTCGTGGTCATCGAGCCAGTCGCGCACCGCGACACGGCGAGGATCATCATCTTCCGGCCAGTCGAAATCCATGGAGGCAGGCTACGCGCAGGCAGCACCCGGCAATCTCGGCGGGGTGCTCGGCGATGCCAAGCACCGTGTCGGCCCATGTGCGCTCGGCGCGGCGACTGCGATTGCCGCGTAAACAGCCGGGTGATCGAGTCGCCGCCCGAGCCGCACGGCTGAGACCGGGCTGTGCCGAGAGCTACATGAGCGGCGAGACGGCATCGGGCGCGGCGGCATCGGGCGGGGCGGCAGCACCCGGCGGTCTGAGCGGCAGCAGCCTCTCCATGTTCACCGGCTCGGAGATGTCGACGCGGACCGCGTGGAACAGCACTGTCGAACCGTCGGGCACGTAGGAGCACGTCAGAGTCGGGGTCGGTTTTCCGTCGGGCACCGCCATGTCGGTCGGCCACCACACATAGGCCTCGTACACGGGCGCCGCCTCGGTGCTCGGCGGGAGCATCCCGGCGGGAAAATTCTTCGCGTCCGTCGGCAGCAGCTCGCCCAGCAAGACAGGGAGCGGCTGCGCGTCGAGTCCCTCACTGCCCGCTGCCACGCTGACGTCCTCGTTCATGAACGTCGCCTGCATCGCCCGTCTCATCGCTTCGTCGGTCCGCTCGCGCAGCAGTCCGTCGAACCCGCCGCTGAACACCTGCTCGGCGAAACGCCACCTGAACCCGTGGCGTACCGGCACGTCCTTGTCGGCGGGCGGTTCGGGATAGGTGCAGTGCTCCGGCGGCGGGAACGCTTCATCGGAGAGGATGCCCAGCCGCCGGCGCTCCGAAGCCGCGAAGCGTGCCGACATGAGGCGGTACTGATCGCCCAGCCAGCCGCGGCCGGCAAGCTCGGGGATGATCTCGCCGAGGAATGCGTCACGCGTCTCTCGCGACAGCTCCAGATCGAACATCCGCAGCTTGCGCACCGAGCAGACCGGGTCGCGTGAGGCGCCAGCGAGCGTGCCGCGCCCGAAGGGACGATGGGTAAGTCGCGCGAGGACAGCGGCGGTGGCAAGCCAATGCGATTTCAGCAGCACGACCATGTCTGCGCGTGCCGACGCCACCTCGCAACCATCGATCGCCTCATCCACCCGGTCCATCCACTCGCGCATCACACGACGGTCGCGGCGGCGGATAATCCAGATCAGGCCCGCCGCGACCAGGGCCATCGCGACAGTGCTCGACAGCACCACCGCCAGCAGCCGCCATGCGGGCGGCTGCGCATCGGCCGATGCCGTCGCATTCCTGTTCGCGGCAGCGACGATCAGGACGAATGCGAACACGATCGGCACTGCCGTGGCGACAAAGTCCGACACCAGCGGGGCGAAGGGCCCCAGCAGTTCACGATCGCCGCGAAACCCGCGTGCGCGTGCGGTGAGCGCCAAGGTCATCACTGCCGCGCAGATGATGATTGCCGGGCCCCACTGCCCGGGCCGATCGAGCGGGCTGGTCGCGATCTGCGGGGCCAGCACCACCACGGTGGAGACGGCAGCCGACAGACCGGCAGCGGTGAGAATCAGATGCACCTGCGCTGCGCGGCTGCTGCGCGGCATCAGCCGCAGGATCGGCGGCGTCACCACCAGCAGGCAGAGCACCCCGAAGGCCATGATCCTCTGGTCTGATGTCAGCCTGTCCACCGTCGCCGCCTCCCGCAGCGGGGTGAGCGTCAACAGCGCGCCGAGCAAGATCAGCCCCGAGACGAGCAAGGCGTGGGCCACGAACGACGTGACACCGGGCTCCGGCCGCTGCTCGTAGGACAAGCGCTCGCGCAGCTCGGCCAGTTCGGCGTCGACGACATGACCAGCGAGCCTGATCTCTTGGTCGAACTCGCGAGTGACGGAACCGAGCAGTGTCGGACGATGCATGTCCGGCGGCTGCAACGGCGGCGGCTCGCAAGGCGGAATCGGCTCGCCGGAGTTGGGTGCAGGCATCTGCTCGCAGGGATCGTCTCGCTGGACTGCGTCGCGGTGGCTGTCCCCCATCGCGCCGTGCAGTCGGTCTCCGGCTGAGTCGGCCTCTGAACCACTGACCGCGTCGAGCTCGACGCCAGCGACAAAGTCGGCTTCGGCGCTGGCGCTCGACTCGGCTTCGGCACTGCCAGCTGCGTCGGACTCGATTCCGCCGTCCGACTGATCCGCCGGACGGCGGCGGCGAATCAGCCGACGCGGGAACCAGAATCGGAACAGCGCATGCTCGTCGCGCCTGCCGGTCGAGTCCGTCATGCCGACAGAACCCTCGGAGAACCGATCGGCCGACTGCCGGACGGCGCCGCGGCGGCCGCTTCGCGACGCGCCGACCTCCCGTGCCGTGCCAGCGTCGCGCCCTCCGACTGCGGGATCGGTCCCAGACACAGCATCGTCCGCGTCCCGGGCCTCCGGGGCGGGGCTTGCGGAGCGATCCGCTGCATCGCCGCCTCCGGCACGGTCTCGATGCGCGTCCGGGCCCGCCTCGGCGTTGCGGCGCCCGAGGGTCGGAGCTCGCCGCGCGGCAGCAGCGTCGAGTCGGGCGACGGTCTGGCTCAGGTCGCCGGGCGCTGGTGCCATCGCTGCGGGATCGGTAATGAGAAAGCGTCCGCCCATAGTCGCTGCACGCAGCGGCGCCGAGGGCTCGGCGCCGTCGGCGAGGCCGAAGGCGTTCGTGATGATGATGTCCCACGCAGTGCTCGGCACCGATTCCAGCGAGACCGGCACCCGTTCCCTGTCGAGCTGGCGGCGGGCCGTACGGATCGCGGCGTCCGACCAGTCCGCATCGCTGCCGTCCCCAGCCATCAGGGACGCTGTCCACGGCGCGGCCGCGGCTGTGTCGTCTACGAATCGCTGCACGTCTCCGATCCGCCCGGACGCGCTCTGCGAATGCGGCATGACCCGGCGCAACGGCAGATCCTCGTGCCGACGCCGGCCGACCGGCTTGGACAGGGGCATCAGCAGCCGGTACAGATCGCCGGCCCGGCCGCCCTCGCTGGCGCCGTGGAGGTCATCGGCGTCATCGCTCGAGCCATCCGCCTCGGCCGCATCGGGCCCAGCCGGCGCCGGCTCACGCAGGCAACGGAACTCGGCAGGGAACATGCGCTGGGCGGCATCGGCGACGACACGCATCTGGTCAGCCGCCGGAAGGTAGCCGCTGGTGAGCGGCAGCATCGCGCCTCCCTCAAAGGTGTGCTCCGGCGAGGGCGTGTGTATGCGGGCAGCGCGGCATGTCGAGCGCACGAGGCGGACCACGGGAGCGGTCATTCCGCTGTGCACCCGCGCCGTCAGCTCCACCGGCGCGCCCCTCATCGTCGACCACAGACCCCCGAGCGAAGCCAGCTCGACGGCGACATGCCACGAATACGCATCTCCAGAATCGTGGGCTCTCATGAGCAACGCGACAGCACGCTCGTGCTGGCGGTTCTCCGGCATCACTACGAACAGGTGGTCGGCTTCCCCTTGTGCGTACTCGGCGCACGGAGCGAGGCCCTCATACGCCTCGCTGAAGCCGGGAAGCCAGACCCGGTGCAGCGCGACGCTGGTATGGGGAGCGGCGATCCGCTGCAGGTCGAGACGCAGCTGCCGGTCGGCTTCGGCGAGTTCTCGTTGGCGGCTGCTCGCGAGCGCCGGCGTGCAGGCGCTGAGAATGTCGATGCGAGAGATCTCGTCGGCCCCGTGAAGCGTGTACATCAGCGCCACGTCGGTCCATGTGCCTGCGTCGAGGAAGCGGGCATGGCGCAGAGACTGCGGGAACGGTGCAGCAGCGGGCATGTCGTGGTGCTCGTCCCCCTCGGCGTCGCCGCGCGGCGACCGGCAGGCGACGCTGATCACATTGGCCAGCTGAACAGCGTCGTTCAGACGCTCCCAATGCTCGAGTGCGGCGCAGATGCCTGCATCATCGGCGTGGTGCACGAAGACGAGATGGCGTTTGCCGCCGTGAGCGGAACCGTGCGCGACACCGGCCGGGCTCACATCATTGCCCCCTCGTCGGTGCCCGGGCGCGACAGCTGCAGCGCGGCCTCGCCGATCTCATGCAGCGCCGGGCGCATATGGCGCTCCCAGAGCCCTGTCCACAGCGGGCACCGCGTCAGCAGTTCGGGATAGCGCCCACACTCCGCATTGTGTTCCTCGAACTCCCGCTGGTAGCGGCCCATCGTCTCCCGGCAGAATTCGGCGACGTGCGCCGCGCGGCCGATCGGCGTGGAGCAGTCATGCCCCGAGGTGTACTCGTCGAGCAGCGGACGCCGCTGCGGGGAGGTCCCGGCGGCATCGGAGCGTTGCTCGATCCAGCCCGAAAGCGCCGGATTGACCGATTCGTAGGTGAACAGGTCGCCGCCAAGGGCCGAGCGGCCCAACTCTCGCAGCTCGATGTACGCATCCAGCGGGTCCAGGGCCCCGACGCGGCTGACCTCGACGTAGGCCAGCGGCAGGGCTTCAAGCACCTGCGCGAGGTGATCGCGGGGACCGTCGGCCCGAGGCGTCGAGAGCAGCGGGTCCGGGAACGAAACGACGGCCTTCTTGTGGGTGCAGACGATCGCGAAACTGCCGTCGGTGCGATCCACACGGCCCAGCATCTGCGCGGTGTACCAGCCGCGCACCATGGCGCGTAGCAGGGCCTGGGGGACCGGCACGAAGGCATCGAGCGGCTGGGCGCGGCGCCATTCCCAGAACTTGCGCCGCAGGGCCGGGGTGCTCGCAGCATTCCAGCGCTCCGAGATTGGGCGCATCAGCGACTCGACGACCAAGGGGGACACCGGTGCAGCGAGCAGGCCGGTGATGTCCACCTCGGCTATCGACGCGTCGTTATTGAGGATCTGCGAAATGCGGTCGTCGGGGAGTCCCATCTCGCTGAGCCGCGACCGCACCCGATCCTCGGTCGCGTGCGATTCGAGCGGAATCGGGCTGATCATCAGCGTCGGGCTCTCGTCGGCTGTGCTGTCGTGCACGGTGCCCATGAGCGGCCCATCGAGACTGATGAACGGCGCCGCGGCCGCGATTGCCGCTGCGAGCTGGGCATCGAGGCGGGCTTGGTTGGCAAGCAGCTCTGCGGGGTCGGGAGCGTCGGGGTCGTGCGGATCGCCGCTGCCGACGAAGCCGCGGATGGTCAGGCTGAGGTGCTTGTCCCAAGCTGATCCTGGTCGCTCCAGCCATCCGAGGGTGCGGCGGCTCAGCTCGTCGAGGCCGGTCGCTACCTCGACGCGCAGGTCCGCCGGCGTGTGCGAGCCCCCGGCGGACGTCTCCCCCGACGGCCACCATTCCCGCAGGATGCCGATGCACGCCTGCTCGCCGCCCGATGCGGCGGCGCCGTACCTCCCGGTCACGATCTGGCGCCGCAGTTCCTCCCGCTGCTCGAGCTCGCGGCGTCTCGCTCCCACATCGCGGGCCACGAGCTTCGCGAAGACCTGCGGGTAGCGATCGGGGTCGATCAGCGGGAAGTCGCCCGCCGGCGGGCGGACCGATGCCGGAGGCGGTTCGTCGCTCCACTCGACCCAGGACTCGGTCTTGGACAGCTCGGCTTCAGCGAGCCGCTGAGCTGCCAGCAGTGCCGAGCGCAGCGGGCTCATGATGCCGCCGGCGACCTCGCTGCACAGTCGCGCCGCCCGCTCAGCTACCAGGGCGTCGCCGGCGTACTGCCCATAGTTGACGCCTTCGGACACGGCGTCCTCCAGGCGGCGATCATCGCTGCGGATCCTGCCGCCGGATGCGCCGAGCTGATCGTCGACGGCGTAGTCGATGTCGGTGGACCACTCACGCCACCGCGGGACGTTGTGGCTCATCAGATCTTCGAACACCTCATGGCGCAGATATGTCTCGGCCTGAGCCAAGATCTCTGCGGTCACCCACAGACCTCGTTCAGCCACCGATTCCGCTGAGGCGTCTACGATCCGCCTGCCCACCTCGGCAATCCACGACTGGACCGACGCTTCGAGCCTCTCCCGGTACGCGCTCTCGAATTCCTGCTGCGCACGCTGGATCCCCTCGATGATCGATCTCCGCCAGTCGCCGACGCTGCGCTGCTGTTCGTCGTCGATTCCGGCCAGCAGGCGCGCTGCGGACTCGAACTCCTCAACGAGGGCGTCATGCGTATCGGGCCTCAGGTCGTCGAGGATCTGGTTGTCGTCAGGGCCGGCCTGTGCAAGGCAGGTCGTGTGCAGGAATGCCCGCTTGTGATGCTCGGCGACGAATCGTGCGATCGCGTCGGGATCGTCGGTCTCTCGTTCCTGCCTGGCGCTGCGCGCTTCGTCTGAATCGATGTGATAGCGGGCGACATGGCGCAGCACGTCCTTGACGATCCGCTGACGTGCGTACTCCTTGAGATGCTGCGTGCCGACTGACAGCCGGGCGAATCCCAGTGCGGACATCGGCGGCAGGCCTTGTTCCTGCGGCTCGCCCTCGTCGACCAAGACTCCCGCCTGGCGACGGCCGTCTTTCGCGAGCGTCGGCCAGTTCCCGACGGTGTACGCAAGAAATCCGGCGTCCTCGTCAGCCGGGATCACCCAGGACGCCAATGCGCGTGCGGCCATTTCGAACAGCCGGTCTGGCGAGCCGTGATCGACGCCTCCGGCCCCGACCCGGCCGACGAGGAACGGGTACTTGGGCCCGTTGCGTGCCTGCGGATTCGGCAGGCCCGCGCGGCGGAGCACAGCGCTCTCGCGCGGCGAGGCGACGCCTATGGCGTTGTCCTCGCTGGCTTGCCACCAGTAGCCGTTCAGCAGCTCGCTCACGGCCGCCAAGCTGTTCGGGTGAACGCCCGCGGTGGCTGCGCTCCCGATGCTGCGGAAGACCTCCGGCGTGTACAGCACGGCGAAGACGTTGTCGCCTGCGGGAGTGTCCAGCGCACGCAGGATGTCGCAGACGAGGTTGAGCAGGCCCGCCCCTGTCCCGCCCGCGAGCGAACTGACGACGACGACATAGGAACTCGAGCTCGAGCCGGGACGCCGACCGGTCACCTTCGCGTACATCTCTCCGAGCTCCGCTGCGCTGGTGCCGGCCTTCATCCGGCTGACACGGTGGTCGAGCTGGTCGCGAATCCGCTTGGCGTATGCCATGGCCACCGTCTGGCCGATGGCGCGCATCTGCCCGGCGCCCTGCTGCACGGGCACATCGGCCGCCGCCGGCTCAACTCGCCAGGTGCGCATCTCCGAATGCAAGGCGCCGTCAGCGTCGAGGACGTTCTGCACGTCGCCCAGCTCGGTGCCGGGCGCGATCAGGCCCAGATACTCATCGGCTTCGAGACGGCCGACCATGTGGTTGATCTCGTCGCCGTCGGGGTTGACCGGCGTGTCGATGTGCAGGAACTGCCACGCCGCAGGCACGCGGCCGTCGATGCCGCGCGATCGCATCCAGTGCTTGATCTCCCGCTTGAGAAACCGCAGCGTCTTGCCGCCGGAGCCGCCGAGCCCCACAAAGAGAAACTTGCTGTACACCTGTCAACTGCTCCTGAGTCGTGCCGGCCCTTCGACCGGTTGCGCCCGTGCCTGTGCCGCCGCCGGGCCGTGTGCCGCCTCCGCGCTGCGAGCGGTCACCGTCCGCGGGGCGGCGGCCGGTCGCCGCGGCCTCGCGGCGGTGGACGGCCATGGTCGCTGCCGACGCCGCCAAGGGGGTCGCCGCGGTTCTCGGGCGGCGGCTGCGGGCTGGCGTCGGCGTCGCGTGCCGAAGCCGAGCCGTCGCCTCCGTTTTCTCGGCCCGGCGAGCGCGTGCCGCCCTCGCGGGCCTGTGCGGCAGCCTGGTTGAGCAGCGCGCCGAGGTCCCGCATCTCGGTCTGCTCCAGCGGCGCATCCCGGCCAGTCTTGGGCCGGGCGACCCAGACCGTGGCGCTGTGGCGGCCCTCCGATTCGCCGATCGGCGCCGACACCGCCTCGAGAGACCGGAACCGGGCATCGGCGAGGTGCAGCTTGCCCGCCATCGACGACTTGGCGCGACGTGTCCGCCGGGGACGCGGCCGGGCAGCAAGCATGCCGGTGGAGCTGGACTGCACTTCGCTCCACGGACCGCGGATCAGCCCGGGCAGCCACAGCCAGAACGGGCGCTTCAGGCGGACCCCGAGGTCGTCGGTCTGCCATCGAAGCGTGCGCTTTCCTCGGCCCCCGCGAGACTTCGTGCCGCGCACCGACGCTGCTCGCGCTGCTGCGAGATGCCCCGCAGACCCGTCGGCAAATCGCAGGCGACCTCGGCCGTCTGCGACGACATCGAGATCGGCACGGTGGATCCAGAATCGAGTCGCGTCAGGCAACGTCATGGAGCAGGCGAGCGCCAGGCACAGCAGCAGGTAGCTCAGCAGGAGGCTCGCCGCAACAAGCAGCAACGTCAGCCATCGTGCCGCCGCGGAGTCGCTCCGCGCGCTGTAGCTGCGGTCCAGTTCCACACTGCGAGCCATCTGGCGAGTCCACTGCGCTGCCTCTGCGGCAATGCGTCCGTCGGGGTCTTCGGGTTCCCACTGGGGCGTCAAGCCGATGTGCCCGGCGATCCGCCAGTCGCCGTTGCGCAGCTCGTCGGCCGTCGCGAAGCGCAGCGGCACTGCGCCGATGGCATCGTCGGCGTCCAAGCGCAGCGTGGTGCCGTCGCCGAGCACCTCGCCGCTGGCGCCTCCGGTGTGGTTCTCGTCATCGAACAGCCATGACAGTTCGCCTGCCAGATCGGCGCGCCCGCTGTCGGGCTGCCACGACGCCACCAGATCGACATGGCCACGCTCGGGCGGGTGCAAAAGACAGTCCGCGTCGGCTCGCAGACGCTCGCGGGGCAGTTCGTCGGTATCGGGTGTGACGACGGCGACGACAACACCGTCCGACTCCGATGCGCACTCCAGTGCCGGTCCTCCGAAGCAGTCATGCAGCACGGCAGCGGGACCGTCGATGACCACTCGTGCCTCGACCTCGAAGGCATCGGCGCCGTACACGGCCTCGGCGTGGGAGGGCCTGAACGAGCCCACCAGCGGCGCCAGGTCGACGGATTCCTGGCAGTCGAGCGGGTTCAATTCGAACACCACTTGGCCGTCGCGGCAGTACCAGTCGCGCAGCCGCGGATCGTTCCACTCGACCGACGACGCATCCGCGCAGAGGCCTGCGGGGGCAGCGCCGGCCACGGTCAGCCGGAGCGGCGCGGAGTCCGCGCCCTGTGCGCTGCGCTCCACCGACGACACCGCGTCGCCGAGGCCGGTCGTGACCGAGCCGGTGGACTGGAGGTCGTCTGGGGCGACGCGCTTGACGAAGCAGGCCACCCCCAGGCCGTCGTCGCCCGTCGTGGCGAACTCGATCGTCCAGCCCGCCTCGAGCCCGCCGAAGTCGTCGGCGCCGAGCCGCAGCGGCCCGCTGCCGTCCGAGCTATGAGTCAACACGCGTCCGTCTGCTGTCTCGATGTCGTAGCCGGTCACTTGGCCGTCGCGCGGGTAGGCCACGATCTGGTCGATGTAGCGGCCGGCCGGCATCGGCGCAGACCGCGTGCCGGTGCCTGCGTCGATGCCGCAGTTGGTCCATTCCACGAGCCCGCTCGCCGCGACATCGACCACCTCGAGCAGCTGCAGCGCCAAGTTGTCCAAGCCTGCGATCTCCACCACCGATCCGTCGCGATCACTCGGCTCGTCGCTCCAGCGTTCGCAGTCGATGCCATCGGCGTAGGGCAGGCCGCGCACGAGCCTCGATCCCGAGTCGCCGGTCAGCGCCCGCAGCGCCTGCATGGTGGCGGTCCGCATCTCAGGCTCGAGCGGCTTGTCGTCGACGGCGGAGCCGAAGCCCAGCAGGATCGCGTACGTGTCGATGCCGGCGCTCTCGAAGCTGGGCTTGATCTGGCCGCACACCTGCGCTCGCAGCTCCTCGATCTGCGCGGGCGTCAATCGCCCGGTGGGGTCGTGCAGGCCGTCGCTGAAGAACAACAGCAGGCGACAGGCGCCTGGACGCCCTCGTTCGCGGAATGCCTGCCCTGCCGCGCGCAGCGCCCGCAGATAGTCGGTGTGGTTCGTGCGGTAGGAGAGCTGGCCGCCGCGCAGCTCGCCGAGCGATTGCCTGATCTGGCCGTCGGAGGGATGACCCGCCGAGGCAGGTGCGAAATCGGCGATCTGCCGTACGTCGCTCTCGAAGCGCCACAGCGCCAAGTTGACCGAGACAGGCGACGATGCTGGCAACTCCGCCAGCAGGGATGCCAGCTCCGCCCGGAACCGCTCGAGCGCTTCTGTGCGCTGCCGCCCGTCTTTGTCCAGACCGGTGGCGGGGGCGTTCAACGACCCCGAAGCGTCCATCATCACCAGCACGTCGATGTCCTGGTCCGACGCGCACGGCGTGTACGCGCCAGCAGCGTCGGCCTGCGCTGCTGCCGGCGTGGCGGGGGGCACAGCAGCGAGAAGTCCCCACAGCAGCACCGACGCGAGCGCGGCCCGAAGCCACCCGAACCGCCGCAGCCGCACGTTCATGGCCGGGTCAGGTCCAGCACCCAGAACCACAGGTGCGATGCTCCGAGCACCCACCCAGCAAAGGTCATCCAGCCGATGACTCGCCGGGCGCCGAAGACCTGCCAGTCCGAGTAGCGATCGGTGTTGCGGGCTTCGTTGTCAGCGACCAGAAAGCGGTAGAGCATCAAGATGCTCACAAAGCAGCCCGCGAAGTACCCGAGCGCATTGAAGTCGATCTCGCGCCCGGTACTGCCGATCGCGAACACTGTCGCGCTCCCGATCCAGAAGCACACAGCGGTGAAGCCGAGTGTCGCGGCGGCGCCGGCCAGCCAGCCTGTCGGCGGGCGCGACCCTGCCGCAGCGATGGGAATCCGCCGGGCGGCCTTCGCCCTCGACGGCCCGGGGCCGCGGGGGTCGGTGGGGCGGCGTGGCGGCGGCCGGTCTTGCCTGCTGGAGGGCCTATCGGCAGCCATCAGCCTCGGGCGGGTTCGTTGCGCTTCGTCGGGGAAATCCAGGTCATGCCACGCACTTCTGCGGCTCAGAACCCACTGCTGAGTCCTGCCAGCAGTCCAGCGAATAGCAACGCGACCACGATCCATGCCGCGACTGCAACCACGAACGCCGCGAGCATCGCGCCGAGCGTGAACCAGAACCCGGTAACAAACGGGCGATCAAACGTAACTAAGCGCCGTGCAATACTCGGCTGCTGGGCGTGGGGCGACGCAGCTGGACGCGGCACCTGATCGGGCATGGCGGTTCCCTCCGAGCGAGAGCTAGGTGGTGTGCGACCACAACCGCGCTGACCGCTGGAGGGAACCATGGGGCTCCCGCCCATGGCGGTCAGCGCACCCGCGGGTGCTGATCGGTTGTGGTCGCAGGGAGGCAAGCTAGCCCATGCAGGCACGGCACGAGAGCGTGAACGCAACCAGCCCCGGCCGGTTAGCTGAGATCCGCACCTGCCCGAAGAACGTGTACGCGCCTCCACCATTTGGCGGGGCTGCGACCCGGCGACGCAACGCCTCGGACAGCAACGTCGTCCCGCTGCACGACGCCTGCTTGGATTGTCTCAGACTCGGACGATCTCGAGTTCCGGGTCGAGCCGTCGAAGGTCGTCAGGGTCGGAGGTCACGACTCGCTGGTGTGCCCGACGGGCGCACAGCACAACATGAGCATCGGCAATGTCAGTCGTACCGCTGGCGGCAAGCAGACGACCGACGCTCGTGGCGTCAGACCTGTCCAGCGAGACGACCGTCGTGTTCGGCGCTCGCAACAGCCTCGTCAGCCTTACCTGGCGCTGTGGTCGTCGGATGGTCTGCGCCAAGGCAGTCGAAGGAATCGTGATGCTGGCGTCAGTTTCATGAGCGCGGGCCAACAGCGCGACAACGCCACGGTCGCCTTTCTCCAAAGCGATCAGGCCGCCAGCGTCGAACACCGCCCCCGGCACTATGCGACGTTCTCAGCATGAGAACCATGAGCGCCCAGCACTTCATCGGCCCATTCCCGCTCCGCAGGAGTCAATGGTCCACCCGACTGCTCCAGTGCCTCGGCAAGAACCCTTCCCCAAGCGTCAGCGTCATCGAGTGCGGCACCGACTGCACCTTGCACGAAGGCCGAGACACTCGGTGCGTCCCCAGCCTCCACGAGCGCCTTGACCGATGCGACCTGCTCCGTGCCCAGCGTGACGGTGATCTTCTGAGTTGCCATACCAACCGCCATACTACTGTCGGTCGGACCATCTGAGCACGCTCTTGCCGCAACGCAAGAGGTTACGGCTGATGAGTCGCTCGCTATTGACGTTCAGACTCGTGGTATGAGCAAAAGTCTGGAGGCCGTCGATCACCAGCGCTCGTTTGGCTCGCTTCGACTACGGCAATGCCGCCGGGCAGACGCGAACAGGCCCCGGCCGGTTGGCCGGGGCCTGCGCTTACCCGAAGATCATGTTCGCGCCGCCGCTGTTCGGCGGGGCTGCGGCCGCGTGAGGACCAGCACGCGGATCCTGTGGGGTTCGGTGGTCCGGGTTGGAGTCGCCACCTGATGGAGACGTCCCCTTCTCGGAAGCGGGTCGCCTCAGCGCCCGGCCACCTCCAGAGTCCTCTTGCGTTTCGGCATTGTGTGGACCACCCCCTTTCTCTGGTGCAACCAGATTGCCACATTCGCGGCCAAGTCAGGTGACGACTTCCGATCGGATCGCTCGTACGACCGCCGCGGTGCCAGCTCGCACAGCGATCGCCGGACCGCAGCCGACACGGCTGTGCCTCAGTGCATGCCGTCAAAGCCCGCGTACACGCTGAGCATCTCTGTGGTGCGAGCCCATGTCACGATCGCCTGGTCGCTCGTGACGAGTTCGCGGTCCGTCGCGATGGCCGATGCGACGATGAGCTGATCAGCGGGATCGTCGTGAAAGCCGTGCTCCGCCAAGGTCACCGCGTCGATCCACAGCGAACCGGTCACCGGCACCTCCGCTATCCCCTGATCGAGCAGCGTTGTCCGCACCGCGCCGACTCGCGGCAGCGAGGGCAGCCTCTCCGGCCGCTTACGGAGCTTGAGCGCCAATTCCCAGAAGCTGGCAGCCGAGACGGCCACACGTCCTTGGTTCAGCGCTGACAGGAGTCCTTCAGCGGCAGGCCGCGGCAGGCGATGTAACTCCCCCGCGATCAGCCACACCACGACATGGGTGTCCAGCAGCAGCATTCAGTCAGTCCACTAGTCGAAATCGAGATCATCCGCACCGGTGAGCGCTGCCACGGCTGCTGGGTCGATGACCGTCTCAGCCGGGTCGTCCCAGAAGCCTGAGAATTCCGGAAACGCGCCGAGGACACCTGTCTGAGGGCGTTCCACGGGCACGAGACGCGACACAGGCCGACCGTGCTTGGTGACAACGATCTGGATGCCGGTATCCCGCACCTCGTCCATCAACCGCAGGCAGTGTGTCTTGAACTCAGCAGCCGACACAGTTCGAGTTGAGAGCGGTTCGGCAGCCACCGACTCAAGCTAGCCGCTTATGACCATAATTTTGACCAGACGAATGACCGGAGCTGGTCAGCGCCTCACGGCGGAGCGGATCGCCGCCGCCACGGCCCGGGCGCCAAGCGTTGCGACCAGGTCGGCTTGGGTGTCGACTTCGCCGGTGGCAAGCAGGAACAGGGCATCGCCGTCAAAATTCGTGTGCGGCGGCTCGATTGCCCGGGCGATGCCCGTGTGCGCGAGGTCGGCCGCCCGGCAGGCCTCCGGCTTGGTCAGACGAGCATTGGTGACCAAACAGCCGATGGTGGTATTGCCACGCTCGGGTGACTCCGGCTCCTCGGTGCCCCGCCCGGTGAATCCGGGTATCGCATCGATCGCGTCATAGGGGTACCGCTGCGATCCAGATGGCGCCGTGCACCCGGCCAGCACGGTGCCGTCAGTGTCGATGACATCGCCCAGGGCGTTGACTGCTACCACAGCACCGACGACGACCTCGCCCGAACGCTCGACTGCCGCGCCCAGCCCGCCGGGCACCGAGAAATCTCGGCCGGCGACCTTGCCGATCGTGCAGCCGCGCCCGACGCCGGTTCGCCCGGTGGCGGGCTCGTCGGTACCGGCAGCATCACAGGCAGCCCAGCCGGCCGCCGCGGTCGGACGTTCGCTGTGCGGGGACGCGATGTCGTACACGACGGCCGCGCCGACGACCGGCACGACGTTGTCGCGGATGTTGAGACCACGGCCCTGCTCGGCACACCAGCGAACGACACCATCGGCCGCCGCGAGACCGAACACGCTGTTGCCGCACAGCACCACGCCATGACATTCGACTCCTGCGCCCGTCGAGCTGAGCGCGGCCGCCTCGCGGGTTCCCGGGGCCCCGCCGCGCACCGCGATGGCCCCCAAGGTGCCTGGGGGTGGGAGCACGACGGTCACACCGGTCTCGGCGATGTCATCGGTCCACGAACCCACCTGCACCGACGGCAGCCCCAACGCCATGGCCGCGCACCCTACGCGCTGGCGTCTCGCGCCGCCGTTCCGCTCTTCACCCGGCTCTCATTTCCAATCTCTACGTTGCAGTGCGCCCGACCTGGAGGATCTTCCGCATGCGCAAGCTTTCTTGGACCGCCCCGCTCGCGGTCGCGACAATCATCGCTCTGGCTGCTGCTTCTTGCGCCGGGGATGAATCCAGCGGACTCGCCACGCTCGAGTCCGTGACGACCACGACCTCCCACGACTCTCTGACCGCTGCGGGCGCCGACGGGCCTGCGAGGGCAATGGCGGCTACCGAGACGACCAGCGCCACCGATGCGGCGATCAGAGGCTCGAGCGCCGGCGCGAGTTCAGACACAAGTTCGAATGCCGGCCTCAGCGACGAAGAACGTCTGCTCGAGTTCGCCCAGTGCATGCGCGACAACGGCGTCGACTTCCCCGACCCGGTCGTGGAGGCCGACGGCACGATCGTGTTCGGCCGCCGTCCTGGAGGCGCCGGCGGCGGGCAAGACGGCCAGGGTGTTGAGGCCATCGGACGTGATCCGGACCTACCGGCAGCTCGGGCCGCTTGCAGCGACCTCATCGAGGGTCTCGCGCTGGGTCCGGGCGGGCGGAACTTCGACGAGGCCAGGGTCGAGCTCATGGACCGCTTGCTCGAGTTCGCCCAGTGCATGCGCGACAACGGCGTCGATGTCGGGGACCCAGACCCGAATGCGTTCACTCCAGGAGGGGGTGGCGGCAGGCCATTCGGTGGGCTTGACTTTGACGATTCGGACGTGAGCGCCGCGCTCGAGATCTGCGGCGAGCAACTGCCCGTTCGTCCGGGCCGTGGCGGTGGACAGTGACCGTGCAGCGCAGGCGCCGACTTCTTATCGCCGCGGCATTGGCCGTTCTGGTGGTCGCGGCTGGCGTCGCTGCGATGATGGTGATCGGCAACGACACCGACGGCGGCGCCGATGCCGACGGCCAATCCAGCGTCAGCTCAGCGCTCGTCACCCAGCGCGACCTCACCGAGTATCTGGAGATCTCCGGAACCCTTGATTACGAGGGAACGGTCACGCTCGCAGCCCATAACAGCGGGGTCCTCATGCATCTTGCTGGTGAAGGGACTGTTGTGCATCAGGGTGAACGGCTCTATCTCGTCCTTCATGAGCCTTCGGAGGCAGATACAGCACGAGTCCTCGCTGACGTCGCCTCGGCTCGCGATGCGCTGGCCGTCGCCACCGACAAACTGAACGACGCGATGTCGGGACCCAGCGAGGCCGACGTTGCTTCAGCGCGTGCCGCCGTGGCCGAGGCCATCGAAGCACGAGATCGGCTGATCGAGCCACCGAGCACAGCCGAGATCAGCAGCGCGCAGGCCGAAGTGGCGGCTGCGTCGGAAGCACTGGATGCACTGGACAACCCCACGGCCGGTGACCTCGCGGCAGCCCGTGCCGACATTGCCACCGCTGAAGCCGGACTGGCCGATCTCAAGGCGGGCGCAACCGACGCCGAAATCGAATCCGCTGAGGCGGCAAGACAAACGGCCACCCAAGCGCTGACCGATCTGAAGGCGGGCGCAACCGACGCCGAAATCGAGACAGCGGAGGCAACGCGGCTAGCCGCCTGGGCGAGTCTCAGAGACGAGCTCCAGAAGTCGGACAACAGCGTCGAGATTGAGTTGGCACGCGCGGAGCTGCACACTGCCGAAGAACACCTCGCCGACCTGCTGGCAGGCCCGACCCAGGCCGAGATCGACGACGCCGAAGCCAAGGTGCGAACTGCCGAGGAGGCACAAGCCGACCTGCTGGCAGGCCCGACCCAGGCCGAGATCGACGACGCTGAAGCGAAGGTACTTGCCGCGCGAGAACGGCTGGATCTGCTCGAGAATCCGACTGAGGTTCAGTACTCGCAGGCGCGTGCCGGCCTCCATACCGCTACGGAAGATCTTGCCGACCTGCGCGCCGGGCCCACGCAAGCTGAGACTGATTCCGCTCACGCAGCCGTACTTGCAGCCGAGCAAGCCCTCGCCGACCTGCTCGCTGCGCCGTCAACCGAGGAACTCGCCGCGCTCGAAGCGTCCTTGGCCAGCGCCGAAGCAGCACTCGTCAGCGCCCAAGCCGACATGGTCGCCCATGGCGAAGTCTCTCGACCGCTGTACGCCATGTACGGCGACTCCCCCGCCTATCGCAACATGACGATGGGCTCCGATGGGGACGACATACGCCAACTTGAAGAGAACTTGGCCGACTTGGGGTTCGGAGACTCCGAGGGGTTCGAGGTCGACGGCGTCTTCGACGGCCACACCGCCGCAGCCGTGCGACGCTGGCAAGACGAAACCGGGCAGCACGTCGACGGCGTGGTGAGCACCGCTGACGTGCTCTTTATCGCGGGACCGTCGCAGATGGGCCCGTGGGAGCAAGGCGTCGAAACAGGCCAGGAACTCGAGGTCGGCAGGTCGCTGGCCTCGCTCACCGTGGTGGAGACACCCGTGAATGGCGAGCTGTCCACGACGCAGCGAGTCTCAGCCGACCTGCCGCTCGGCGATCGCGACCTGATCTCCGTTGGCATCGCGGTCAACGTGGAGCTGCCCGATGACACAGATGTTGCGGGCACCGTCGCCGCCATCAACCCGTCGCCCGTGCTCGACGAAGCCACAGGCGAGAACGTCGTCGAAGTGACGATCCTGCTTTCCGAGCCGGCCTCGCCGACCTGGATCGGCGCAACCGTGACCGTCGAGATCACCGAGACGCTGATCAAGGACGCCCTGGTCGTTCCCGCCACTGCGCTGCTGGCTCTTGTCGAAGGGGGCAGCGCCGTGGAAATCCTCGACGCCGACGGGTCCACACGTCTGGTGGCGGTCGAAACCGGTCTCTTCGTCGACGGCGATGTCGAGGTCATCAGTGCGGAGCTGGCGGCCGGCATGCGTGTCGTGGTGCCGAGGTGACCCAACGAGACTCAAGCAGAGCCGGCACCGGCAGCTCGCGATTTGCGCCGCGCGCAAGTCGATCCTCGCTCCGCCGCCGGCGGCAGTTGCCGGTCGCTTCGCCCGACCCAGCCGCGCCTGCGATCGAACTGCGCAACGTCTCCAAGCGTTATCCGGGCTCACCGCCGGTGACTGCATTGGATCGGGTATCGGTGCGGATCGACCGAGGCGAGATGGTGGCGGTGGTCGGACAGTCGGGCAGCGGCAAGTCCACGATGCTCCATGTCATGGGCACGCTCGACCAACCCACGAGCGGCTCAGTGCTGATCGAGGGAATCGACACCTCCTCCCTCGGTGACGATCACCTCGCGGCGATCCGCGGGCGGCGTGTCGGGTTCATTTTCCAGCGCTTCTTCCTTCTCGCCGGAGTGCCGATCCTTGACAACGTCGCCAACGGCTTGCTGTACACCGGCGCCTCTCGCCCGCAACGACGCGAGGCAGCCCAGTCGGTGCTGGAACGAGTCGGGCTCGGCGCCCGCATGCAACACCGGCCCAACGCATTGTCGGGCGGCGAAACCCAGCGAGTTGCCATCGCACGAGCTCTCGTGCACGAGCCTGCGTTCATCCTGGCCGACGAGCCCACCGGCAATCTCGACTCCGCTTCGTCTGCGGGGATCATGGACCTCTTCGGGTCGCTCCACGCCGAGGGCCGAACCATCGTGGTCGTCACTCACAACGAACAGATCGCTGCTGCCCTGCCCCGTCAGCTGCAGATTCTGGATGGGCGGCTCGAGCAGGATGTTCGGACAGGTGCTGCGTGAAGGCAGCATCGTGACTGACTTGTTGGCACCCAGCCGGCTCCGGCTCTCCGAAGTCGCCCGGGTCGGCCTCGGTTCGCTGGCCTCTCGCAAGCTCCGTTCGATCCTGTCGGCACTCGGCATCGCCATCGGGATCGCCTCGCTGGTGAGCGTTCTGGGCCTCTCAGACTCGTCCAAGTCTGCGCTGCTCGACCAGATCGGGGCGCTCGGCACCAATCTGCTGACGATTGAGGCCGGCACAGGATTTGGCGCCGGTGACTCTGCCCTGCCCGAAACCGCCGTTGCGACCATCGGCCGCGTCGCCACGGTCGAGGCGACGGCAGCAACCTATGCCGTTGACGTCGGCGTTTACCGCAATGAATTCGTACCTGTGGACCAAACCGGCGGCATCAGCGTGTTCGCAACCGACCCGGGATTGCTCGAGACTCTCAACGGCACCGTCTCCGACGGCTCATTCATCACCGAGGCAACCAGGTCGTATCCGGCCGCAGTGGTCGGCTCGGTTGCTGCGGAGCGCCTGGGTATTCGCAATCTCGACAACCCCGTCGAGCTCTACATCGGCGGGCAATGGGTCGAAGTCCTCGGACTCTTGGAGCCGTTCGCCTTGGCCGCGGATCTGGACCGAGCAGTGTTGATCGGAGACCGAGCAGCCGAGGGCTACTACGGCATCGAACTTGTCCCGTCCACCGTGTATGTACGCGTCGACGAGAGCTACATCGACGAGACCCGTGACGTGCTCGCCGCGACCGTTGATCCCGAGAACCCGGAGGAGGCGGAGATCAGCCGGCCGTCGGACCTGCTGGAGGCCAGATCGGCCGCGGAGAGTTCATTCACCGGGTTGTTCCTGGGCTTGGGGGCAGTGGCGTTGCTCGTCGGCGGGATCGGCGTGGCCAACGTCATGGTGATCGGTGTCATCGAACGGCGCAGTGAGATCGGACTGCGTCGCGCCATCGGAGCGACCCGGGCACACATCCGTCGGCAGTTCCTCATCGAGGCCCTGACGCTCGCTTCGCTGGGTGGCACCGTCGGCGTCCTGCTGGGCGTGGCCGTGACGTACGTCTACGCGACGGCGCAGGGTTGGCGTGTGATCATCCCGCCCATTGCGCTGATCGGCGGGATCGCTGCTGCTGTGCTGATCGGAGCAATCGCAGGCTTGTACCCGGCAATCCGGGCGGCCAAGGTGTCGCCCACCGAAGCGCTCCGCTCCGACTGACCCGCTGAGCTGTCCGAGAACCCGCGGCGAGCGCTACTCGCCGGATTGGGCGCCGCTGGAACTGGCGGCCGGGCTGTTTGTCTCGCGGAACATCTCGCCCATGGCTGCGACGGCACCGAGCACACCGCTGGTGTCGAGCGGCAGGAAGATCTTGGTGGCCTGACCGTCCGCGATTCCTTGCAGCGCTTCGAGGTACTTGATGGCGATCAGGTCATCGGTGGGATCGCCGTTGTGGATCGCCATGAAGACCCGCTCGATGGCCTGACCCTCGCCTTCGGCGACCGTGAGCTTCTGGTACTTGTCGGCATCGGCCACTCGCTTGATCGCCTCAGCCTCGCCCTCGGCCCGCAGGATCTGGGACTGCTTCACACCCTCCGACTGCAGGATCGCTGCGCGCTTCTCGCCCTCGGCCTCGGTGACCGCCGCACGCCGGTCGCGCTCTGCCTTCATCTGACGGTGCATCGCGGTGGTCACATCGGCGGGCGGCTCGATGCGCTGGATTTCCACGCGCACCACGCGGGTACCCCACTTGTCGGTGGCATCGTCGAGGATCTGCCTCAGCTTGGAGTTGATGACCTCGCGCGACACCAGCGCATCGTCGAGCTGCAAATCACCGATCACGTTGCGGAGGTTGGTCTGGGCGAGCTTCGTCACGGCGATGATGAAGTTGCCCACCGCATACTTCAGCTTCACCGGGTCGGTGGGCTCGTAGTAGATGACGGCGTCGACGGTGACCGCCACGTTGTCCTTGGTGATGACCTCTTGAGGCGGCACATCCACCACCTGCTCGCGCATGTCCACCTTGAGGATCCGCTGGATGAACGGGATCACAAATCGCAGACCGGGCTCGACGGTCATCCGGTACTTGCCCAAGTTCTCGACGAGGCCCTGTTCGAAAGGCCGAACGATGCGCAAGCCCTTCGCAGCGACCACGAAGATCGCCAGTGCGACAATTGCCAGGAGGATTACTCCCGGGTCGATGCTGTCCATCAATCGCTCCTTGGAGTGTCTGAGTGTTCGTTCTGGTCGCCGCTGTCAGAGCCAGATTCGCTCGTGGCAGCTTCTGCGGTGTCTTCCAAGCTTGTTTCCGCTGCGGGTGCGGCCACTGGGTCACTATGACGCACGTAGTCCGGGGGCGGCGGCTCGGCAAGTTCGACGAGCAGCTTGGTGCCACGCAATGCGGTGACCCGTACCAGGGATCCCTCTTCGATCGGTCCGGAATCGGCAACGGCGCGCCACTCGTCCGACTCGACCCGGACGCGTCCCGTGTTCTCGACGAGGTCGATGTCTTCGATGACCCGACCATCCATGCCGACGTAGCGGTTCGCTCCGACCGGAAGATCGTCTGGCCGGTCCTGGCGGCCCATGAAGCGGCGCAAAATCAGCATGGAAACAGCGGTGCCGCCGAAGAAGAGCAGCCATTGGACCGCACCATGGAGATCCAGCCACGCCGCGGCTGCAGCCAGAGCCGCACCCAAGGCGAACGGCAGCAGGAAGAAACCGGCGGTGAAGATCTCACCGATGCCCATGACCATCGCCACCGCAACCCAGACCCATCGCCACAGTTCGTTGTCCACCCGAACCCCCGCGTGCATCGTTGGATGTGCTGCAAGTATGCCCCGCCGCGGCGAGGCCGCTGCCGCGCTAACGCCTTTGACAGGCAGGGCACCACGTGCTGGAGCGTTGATCCAGCACCCGGCGGCGCAATTCGGTGCCGCAGCGCACGCACGGTTCGCCCGCCCGGCCGTAGCAGACGAAGTACTTCTGATTGTCGCCGGCGCCGGTGAGGCTGTAGTAGTCGCGCAGCGTGCTGCCGCCGCGTTCGATGCTTGCGACCAGCACATCGCGCAGCGCTGCCAACAGCAGCTCCGCTCGCGGCTTCGAGATCGCGCGAGCTGACGGGTTGATGCACGCCAGGAATAACGCTTCGTCGGCGTAGATGTTCCCGATGCCGGCGACGAGGCGCTGGTTCAGCAGCTGCGTCTTGATGCGCTGGCTCGACCGCTGGCTCGCTCGCCAGAACGCTGCTGCATCGAAGCCCTCGTCCAACGGCTCAGGACCGATCGCCGCCAGCGTGGGCAGGTCGCGGTAGTCGCCCCGGTCGCAGACCGCAATCCGGCCGAACCGGCGCACGTCATGCAGGCAGAGCACTTCGTCGTCGTCAAGTTGCCACCAAGCACGCACGTACGGGTCGGCAGCGCTGACTGCTCTCGGGGCCATAACCGCTGCCGCCGATCCATCGGCGGGGCGAGGCGACGGCAGATCATCGCGTGCTGCAGTGGGCGTGTCGGCAAAGCACAGCCGCCCGGTCATGCCGAGATGGGTGATCAGGTCGCGGCCGCAGTCCAGCTCGGCTATCAGGTACTTGCCGCGCCGCCGCAACGCCTCGACTTCGCTGCCCACCGCATCGACGCCAGATGCGAACTTGCGCGACGGATGAGCCCAGGCATCGGTGATCCGCCGCCCGACCAACGGCGGTTCCAACTGTCGCCGGACGACTTCGACTTCGGGAAGCTCAGGCATCGCTGTCGCTCACGGGCCGCTCGGGCCACGGCTTCGCCTAGCGGCTCAGCCTCTTACCGGAACTGCGGCGGGCGCTTTTCCAAGAACGCAGCGACCGCCTCACGGTGATCGTCCGATGCGCGAGCCACATTCAGCGCTTCCATCTCACGACGCTGCACGGCCCGCAGGTCGGTGTCGGATCCATTGTCGGACAGGAGCTGCTTGGTCAACTGCAACATGGTCGGCGGATTCTCCGCATAGCTGCGCGCACGTGCCAGTGCTGCTTCGAATACGTCCCCGTCGGTGACTTCATCGACGAGGCCCATCTCGGCTGCCTCAGCCCCGAGGACGATGCGGCCGGACAGTGCAAGGTCTGAGGCCGCTCCCCAGCCGCATCGCTGAATGAGGATGTGCGACGACGCCAGCTCCGGCGTCACGCCCATCTTGACGAAGCGGCACGACAGCTTCGCTTCGCTGTGGGCTACCAGGAAGTCCATGGACAAGATCATCGTGAGGCCGACGCCGATCGAGGCACCGTTGATGGCCGCCACCATGGGCTTGGAGCTGCGCACGAGCTCGACCCAGTCGTCTGCGGCGGCATCATCACCAGCGGCCGCCTCGCCCACGCTGCCGCCCGCTTCGTCGGCGGCATCGATCCGGGCCGCAAAGACCTCCGCGATGTCTGCGCCGGCGCAGAAGCCGCGACCCGCACCGGTGATGACGAATGCGCCGACCGACGGATCGTCGTTGCCGCCTTTCACAGCGTGAGTCAGCTCCGATTGCATGCGCGGCGTCCACGCGTTCAGCTTCTCGGGCCGGTTCAGCGTCAGCACCCGCACGTCGTCGTGGTCGCTGACAGTGATCTGCTCGTAGTCCATCTCGATGCTCCCCGGTTCGCCAGATCGGCCTACAGCATGGCCGGTGCACGCATCGCTTCGCTCACGCAGCGATGCCATGTTCGACGCGGCACCGCTCACGCAGCGATGCGGAATCTGATGCGGCATCGCTCACGCAGCGATGCCGTTCCTCCGCTGGTGCTCGAGCTGGCCTTCGGGACAGTCGTCGCGATAGGGGCACCAGCTGCACAGCGGGCCCGGGGTGGGTTCGAATCGGCCCGTCGCTGTGGCCTCGGTGATGCGATCCCATGTGCTGCTGTGCTGGTCGACCGCCGCCGAGACCGCTTCGGGGTCGAACGGGCGGGCGATCTCGGTGGGCCGGCGCTCCCCGCGGCCGGCACCCGTCTCGCCTAGGTACAACAGCCGCACCTCGCTGACGTCATCTCCCACAGACTCAAGCGCAGCTGCATATAACCAGACCTGCGACAGGCGGCTGTCGACGAAGCGCTGCGGGGGCGGGCGGCCCGTCTTGTAGTCGGTGACGCGCAGGCCGTCGGGCACCCGGTCGACAAGATCCACGATGCCCCGGAACGGCACTCCTTCCAGCGAGGTATGGACATCGCGCTCACGATCCACCACGTCGACCTCGACGGGATCCACCAACGCGAAGTAGCCCTCGATGTCCGTCCACGCATTCCAACGAAAGGCCCGTTCTTGGTCTTCGGGCAATTCCAGCGCCGCGAAATCGGAATTTGCAGCGAGCTGCGGCCACAGGTCTCGGCAGATTGCGCGCGCGCGCTCGAGCGTTCGCTGCGAGGGTGCGACCGCGAGCAGCTCCTCCAGCACGTGATGCACAAACGTGCCGCGCAACGCGGGCTCTCCCGGGGGATCTGGCCGCTTGTCGACGTAGCGGAACTTCCAGCGCCTCGCGCACTGCCGGAAGGTCGACGCCCCCGAAGGACTCAAGCTCCTCGGAGCCTCCACCACTGGAGCATCGTCGGCAATGACGCTGCCGGCGCGGGGTTCCACATTCACATCGTGGCCCATCGCAACATCGCAAGCGTGGATGGTTTAGCGGCAACGGCGCCAGCGCCGCCACAGCCACCACGCCACGACTGCCGCAACCAGCCATCCGGCGGCGACAGCGCCTCCGAATGCGGCAAGCAGGCGGCGGTCGACCGGTTCGGCATGGCGCGGCAGGAGGTGCGACGCGGGCGCAGGCGCCGGGTCGGCATCGGTGTCGGCGGGTGCGACAGGCGGTACGTCCGCAGCCTCGGCCGACCGCAGGTCACCCGGGAGCGCGACCGTCGGTTCGACGCTCGGCCGTGGTCGGTTCGGGTCGTAGTTGGCCATGGTGAAACCCCGCAGCGGCGAGCAATTCGAGCGTACCGCCACCTTCAGCATTGAAGGCCGACAGGCTGTCCTCGTACGGCCGATTGCCTTCCGCTCTTGTTCGCTGCGCTCACGGGCCGCTCGGGCCACGGCTTCGCCTGCCGGCTCAGCCTCTCAGCCCAGGCGGCGCTCGAGGTCGGTCCAGAGCTCGTCGAAGGCCTGCGCCGCTTCTGATGCGCCAGCCCGGCGGCCGAGAGCCCGCAGCGGCAAAGACTGCCCGGAAGCCTCAGCGATGGCGGCCCGCTGCGGGATGGGCGCCAGCATGTCGGCGCCGAAGCGCTCAGCGAGCTGCTGGGCCCAATAGGCGTTGTCGCGTGTGCGCGCCACGCGGTTCGGCACGATGCCGGCAATCGTGGGAGTGCCCTGGCGCTGCGAGACTCGCTTGATGGTGGCCCGCATGAGGTCGACTCCGTCGGCTGCCCAGGCGGCCGGCTCGGTCACCACGAGCGCGCGGTCTGCGGCGAACAGCCCGTTGATGCACAGCAGTCCCAGCGACGGGGGGCAGTCGATCAGCACAAGATCGTGGTTCACACCCGCGAGGGCGATACGCAGGCGATCCTGCGCGCCCACCAAGTCGGCGGCCATCTGAGGCTCCCGGCTGGCCAGCGCATAGCTGCCAGGCGCCAACTGCGGGCACGGCCCGTCGGGGGGCCAGCGGGCGTCGGTGACCGTCGCGAGCACTGCACCGGGCGTCGGGTCGGCGAGCGCGTCGTCGACGTTCGGCGAGCCATTCCACACGCCGAGACCGGCGGATGCATTCGACTGGGGATCCAGGTCCACGACGAGGACGCTCAGCCCTGCGGCGCACGCAGCTTCGGCGATGCCAAGTGCGACCGTCGTCTTGCCGACGCCGCCCTTCTGGTTGACCACAGCCAGCGTCGCCACGGCTACTGCCCTACGAACGAGCGCCAACTGGCGCATTCTCGGACGGTTGAGCGGATTGCTTCCCGCTCTTGTTCCCAACCCTCATCGAATGTGGGCTCACGGGCCGCTCGGGCCACGGCTTCGCCTGCCGGCTCAGCCTCTGCACCGGTCTCCGGGCGCACCGCGTCACGGCGCTGCGGTCGCTGGCGGCCGGGACAGGTCGATGCCGCACAGGGCCGCCCCGGCTGCCAACTCGCCTCGCAAAGCGATGCCTGCGGCCCCGCGATCGACGGCCGCGGCGGCGTCGAGCAGTGCGGCGCGGGCCATCGGGGCGTTGAGGTCGTCATCCAGCACAGCCTGCACCTCAGCGAGCAAGCCCGATGACCCTCCGCTCGATCCGGCGGCTGGCGGGGCACCCGCCACAGCTCCCACCAACGTGTCGAGGTCGCGCTGGGCCGTGAGGCCCTCCGAGTCGAACCATTCCCACTCGGTGCGGTAGTGGTGCGCCATCAGCGCGAGCCTGATGGCTCGGGGGTCGACGCGGGCACGCAGATCCGAGATGAAGACGAGGTTGCCGAGCGATTTCGACATCTTGTGCCCTTGGTAAGACACGAGCCCCGCGTGTACCCAGTAGCGGGCCAGCGGAGCGCCATGAATTGCCTCGCTCTGGGCAATCTCGCACTCGTGGTGGGGAAACACCAGGTCGCCGCCGCCACCGTGGATATCGATCGTGGGGCCCAGCGCTGCGTAACCCATCGCTGAGCACTCGATGTGCCAGCCAGGACGCCCCGGGCCGAACGGCGACGGCCATGAGGGCTCGCCGTCTGCGCTGGCCTGCCACAGCACGAAATCGAGCGGGTTGCGCTGGCGGGGGTCGTCGGGAGTGCCGCCGCGCTCAGCCGCGAGCTCGGTCATACGGTCGGCGCTGTAGCCCGACAGCTTCCCGAATTGCGGGAAGGTGGCGACATCGAAGAACACCCGATCAGCCGAGACGTACGCGTGGCCGGCGTCAAGCAGCTTGGCGATCATGGCGATCATGGCGTCGATGGACCCGGTGGCCCGCGGCTCGTGCGCCGCCGGCCGTGCCTGCAGGGCGATCATGTCCGCTTCGAAGCGCTCGATCTCCCGCTCGGCCAGGGCCAGATAGTGCTCGCCGAGCTCGGCCGCCTTGGGCAGGATGCTGTCGTCCACGTCGGTGTAGTTGCGCACCAGCGTGACGGAGTGGCCCATGTCTTCGAGACGGCGGATCATCAGGTCATAGGCCAGGTAGGTGGCGGCATGGCCGAGGTGGGTGGCGTCATAGGGCGTGATGCCGCACACGTACATGCCGACGTGGTCGCCGAGCTCGAGCTCGATGACCGCTTTCTGCGCTGTGTCGTAGATGCGCATTCCCACGGCCCGACACGGTACTGTCGAAGCAGGTGGAGGGGCGTCGAGACGATCGTGCGCTGCTCGAGCGGATTGCTCTGTACCGGCATCGTCGCGAGCTTCCGCCGATCCAGCCGGCGCTCATCGATGAGCTTGCCGAATGGCTCGCAACACACGGCACCGACCCGCTGACCTACGTCTGCGAGCTGTTTGAGCGTCACCAAGTCGTCTTCGTCGGCCACCACACACCCACACGTCGCGCGGGGCTGTTCCTGCAGGATCTCGTCGCGGCGGCGTACCGGTCCGGCGTGGGCATCGTCGCGATGGAGTACGCGTGCGTCGATGACCAGGCACGGCTCGATGCGGTGGTCACCGGCACGACCTTCGACGAGCAGCTTGCACGCGAGTCATTGCTCCGCTGGGGCATCCGCCACAACTTCGCCTACCGCGAGTACCTCGATGTGCTGAGCGCGGTCTGGGAGGTAAACCGCCGCTTCGCCGGCGGCGGGCCGCCCATGCGCGTGCTGGGGCTCGACTACGACTTGGATCTCGATGCCGTCACCGACACCGCAGACCTGCGGACGTCGTATGCGTGGCCGCATCTGCGAAGCCGCGGCCCGGTGTCGGCCCACATGTGCAACGTGCTGCTCGCGGAGGTCGTCGAGCCAGGACACCGAGCGCTCGTGCTGACCCGCACAGCGCACGCGATGACCCGAGCGCGGCGGGTGCCGCACCGGGTGTGGGATGCCATCGACGCCGAGGTCGTCGGCGGCTACGTGGTCGGCGCAGCGAACCGCGTGTACGAAGTGGTGGCCGACCGAGCCGTCACCGTGCTGATCCACGAGCCGCTGCCCGCCGACGGCGAGATGTGCGACTACGCGCTCGTGGCCGACGGCGCGCTCGATGCGACGTTTGCGATGCACCCCGACTTGGCGGTGCCGCTTGCCTTCGATGTGGACAGGGGCCCGGCGGCGCGACTTGGATGCAAGACGAGCCTGGACCGTCGGCCGCTCGGCAATCTCGCCAGCGGATGGATCTACCTCGAACCGGACTACCGACGCCGAGCGCCGACCCCGCTGCCCGAACCAGTGCCCGCGGTCCACGTGGAGCACGCTCGGCGGTATGCCCTCGATCCGGATCTGCGGGATCGCAAGTCCACCCCTAGCGACTTCGCGGCGGCGGTCTCTGAGTCGGCTGCAGCGGCAGAACTGGCCTGGACACAAGTGCTCTGAGTCGACTGTCGGTCGTCTTGACGTCAGATTCGACGTCGCCAGCGGGCAGACTCATAGGCGGTGCCGCCCGAAACCACCGACGACGAGCGGTCCCCATCCGCGCTTCACTCGCCTGAGGAATACCTCGGCGACATCTGCGGTCGTCACCAGATCGTGTTGCTGGGCGATCAGGTCGGGGTGCGCCAGCATCTGCGCTTCTTGGCAGGCAGCCTCTCCGAGCTCGCCGACAACGGCGTGGAGAACCTCGCCTGGGAGTTCACCAACTCGCGCCGGCAAGCCGAGCTCGATGCGCTGGTCGAAGCGCCCGACTGGGACAGCCGGGCGTGCGCCGATCTGTTCGTCGATCTGCTCGGGATCGGATTCGGCTACCAGGAATATGCCGATGTGCTGCACGCAGTCTGGAAGCACAACGACGCTGAACGCCGCCGGGACGACGACCGCCGGCCCATCCGCGTGATCGCACTCGGCCTGCCCACCTACGTGGAGGATCCCGACCTGCTCGACGGTCGCTCAGCCGCCGAACTCGGGCTGCGGAACTGGTCGCTCGGCGGGCACTACCGGGACATGTCCGCGTTTCACGCAGCGAGCGTGCTTACTGCGCAAGTACTGCGCCGGGGACAGCGGGCGCTCGTGTACATGAACGTCGCCGCCACCACGACAGATCTTGTCGAGTGGGTCGACGGCTCGCCGACGACCTCTGCGGGCAACCTGCTGTGGCGCTGGATGAGCGACGGCTGCCGACGGGTCGTGATTCACGGCGCGGTGGCCGACACCGCGGCCACAGAACGCGTCGAGGAGCTGATCTCACGCTCGCCGGAGGGACGTGGCAGCACCGACATCCGATTCGGTCTGGATGTGGTGGCCTCGACGCTCGGCAGTGTTGCGATGACGGCGGTGCATGGCTCCCTCGACGGTGTCGACACCGCTCTGCGACTGCGCGACGTGGCCGACGGCTACGTGTATCTCGGGCCTCGCGCCGACTGGGAACCGTGCACCCTGATCGACGACCTGATCACCGCTGAGAACTTCGCGAGTGCCGAAGCGCGCTACCGGGCGCTCGATCCCCGCTCGGAGCCCTACAACCGCGACGAGCTCGACGAGGTGCGTCGCAGCGGGCAGCAGGAGCTGCCGCAGGGCTGGCCGCCGCTGCCGGAACCACCCGAGGAGCCGAAGCGCCGCTTCGCGCGGTTCCGCAAGGACGATACGGATCAGTCGTGATGCATCGCATCGACGAGATCCCGCTGCCTGCCCCGCCGGCACGAGGCCGCCTGTTCGTCACGAACTTCTCCGCGGTAGGGCCCGACCCCCAAGCCGCACTCGACCGTGTGGAGGCGACGTCGCTGGTGTGCCTGCTCACGCCGCACGAGATCAGGTTGCGCTATCCCGAGTACATCCCGTGGTTGCTCACCCACATGCCTCCGTGGCTGGAATCACAGCTCAACCAGGACGACTTGCGCGCAACGCTCTCCTCGCATGCCGAAGAATTCGGCCAGTTCGATCTCGACGAGGTGCGATTCAACAGCGACTTCGACGCACGCGCCCTGTGGCTCCCCACGCCCGACGGGGGCACCATCTTCGACGGCGCGCTCATGGGCACCGTCGCCTACGTCAATGATGCGCTCTACAAGGGTTCCAACGTCCTCGTGCACTGCGGTGCAGGTATGGCGCGAACAGCCGTGGTCGGCATCCTGACCATGATCTCCCTCGGCGCAGACCCGACACAGGCGCCAGTTGACTTCCGCGCCGCTCGACCCGGCGGCGGGCCCGACGGCCCGTCTCAGCAACAGCAGATCGAACGACTCATCGGGCGGGCCCGTCGCCTGATCCCATACGACTGACCTCGCCTTCAGCCTGTCGCGGCATCGGTGCCATCGTGCTCTTCCCAGCGCCAGCCAGAGCGAACCATGACGCAACGACGGCGCGGACCGGGTGCGTCCAGATCGCCGTCAGGGAAGGCTGCGTCGCCGACGTAGACGGCGATGTGGCCGGGATCGGTCTCCGGCGACGGGATGATCTCGGTGTGGAAGCAGGTGTGCCCGTTCACCGAGGCGAGCACATCGGCAGTACGGCCAAAGCCCGACAGCCAGGTCAGCGTCACAAATGTGGGCGTGACGAATTCGATCTCTCCGGCTGCCCGCCGTTCCAGCGCCGAGGCGGGCGACACCCAGGCGTGGTCGAGAATCTCGCTGCCGTCGACGCGCACGGCATCGAGATCAGCGGGTGCCTCGCAGACGAAGAAATGCGTCGAGAAGCGCTTCGGGCGGATCGGCGGCGGCAGCCAATGCGCGAAGTGGGCCAACTCAGCACCGGATAGGTCGATGCCGGCTTCCTCTTCGGCCTCGCGCACAGCCGCCGTGCGGTACCCGCGAGCGTCGCTGGTGTGCGGACCGGAAGAACCGGCCGCCGTCCTGGGGTCGCACGGACCGACCAGGTCGCCGGGCACGTTACGGTCAGGAGGATCCACCCGGCCGCCGGGAAACACCCACATGCCGCCGAAGAACCCCCGCGAGTTGCGGCGCAGCATGAGCACCTCGATATGCGCCCCGGAGTCGCTCTCGGCGGGGTCGAAGCCGTGCCCGGGCACTGTTGCCGGCTCGGCGTCGCGCAGCACGACGACCGTCGCCGCGTCAATCGGCGCAGGCGGCCCGTCTTGGTCGCGCGAATCGGCGGACCTTTCCGCTGCGGCACCCATTGCTTCCCGCTCTTGTTCGCTGCGCTCACGGGCCGCTCGGGCCACGGCTGAGCCATTCGGCGCAGCCTCCTGGCCGCTCATGCGCTGTCCCGGGTGCGCCGCTCCAGCCGGTCCGAACCCGCGTCGATGCCCGGCAGTGGGCGCGGCACCGCGCTGCCTGATTCGGCCATCATCTGCACGATCATCTCCTCCACCTCGGCCCAGTCGTGAGCGCGGGGAGCAGCGAGGTGATTGTTGTAGGGCTGGTCGTACACGATCACGTGACCGCCGGCCGCTCGAATGGCCGTGATGTTGTGCGGCGCATCCTCAATGTGCGCGTCAGCGTTCACCACCGACTTGTCGGCCAGAAAGCAGATGTCCCGGTAGGGAATGCGATAGCGGTCGAGCCACTCCACGGTGTCGCTGACCGTCACCCGGTGGCCCCAGCTCGTGTAGAGCCGGTGCGTCACCAGCCGGATCCACACACCGGCATCGGACAGTCGCCACAGCGCCTCCGAGCAACCCGGCATCGGATCGATGTCGCGGAACATGCGGTAGTCCAGCACCGCAATGCGGTGCAACTCCTCGAAGTCGCCATCGTCGAGGCCCCACTCGGCGAAACTCCAGCTGCGCACGAGGGGCAGAGTGTCCTCACTCACGTTCCGCTCGCGCGCCACCACCCGGCGGAATGCCTCGGTGTGCTGCGCGCACACCCCGTCAAGGTCCACAGCCAGTACGAACTCGGGCACTCCCGCAAGCTACGGGGCCACGACAACCGGCGCACCGGCCCGTTGTCGAGCTACATGTTCCCGGCACTTGTTCGCTCCGCTCACGGGCCGCTCGGGCCACGGCTTCGCCTGCAGGCTCCGGCGACTCACGTTGCTCATCGTCACGGTGGCAGGTACGGCCGCAGATGCAATGCTGGGCTCGATGCAGCCCAGTCCTCACGAGCGCGGCGTACACGACCTCGGCGGTGCCCCTGGTTACGGGCCGGTGCCGCACGAACCGGAAGAGCCGCCGTTCCACGCCGACTGGGAACGTCGCGTCTTCGGCCTGCTCGGCGCAGTCACGTCAGCCACTGCACGGCGGCCGGGCGAGTTCAGGTATGCGCTCGAGCGCCTGCACCCGGACGACTACTTCAAGAACGGCTACTTCGGACGTTGGCTGGCTGGGTTCGAAGTGCTGCTCGACGAGTACGACGTCGTCAGTCGCAGCGCCTTGGCCCTCCGCGTGGCCCAGCGCCGGGACGCGGCTCTGCTGGCAGCCGGGCGGACCGACCTTGTCCCTACGCCCGTCTCAAAAGAGACACCGTCACGGCGGGTCTCCCCCGTCGCCGATCGCGTGCCGGCCCTGCTGCCCCCCGATCGCCCCGCGCCGGCTCCCCAACGCCGAACGGTCCGGCGCGACATCGCTGAGCCGCCTCGGTTCGACGTCGGCGACCGCGTGGTTGCCCCGGCACCAACCCAACCCGGCCACACACGGCTGCCGGGATACGTCATGGGCAAGCCGGGCACCGTGGTGAAGCTGCATCCAGCCGAGGTGCTGCCCGACAGCACCGCACAC
This sequence comes from Candidatus Poriferisodalis sp., assembly GCF_965208895.1. Classification (GTDB taxonomy): domain Bacteria; phylum Actinomycetota; class Acidimicrobiia; order Acidimicrobiales; family Poriferisodalaceae; genus Poriferisodalis. The sequence goes on from NZ_OZ242363.1 coordinate 1,746,863, forward strand.
AACAGGGGCGAGCGTCCACAACACGTGTATTGCGTCGGCTACGACGCCCAAACGCTGTGGGGCGACGACGCCGAGGCGAATGCGACGGTCCACGTCGACCTGTACGAGTGCTACCTGACTGCAGCGGAAGCTGACAGCTGAGGCCCCGCCGACGGAGGAACGCAGAGGCTGAGCCGGCCGGCGAAGCCGTGGCCCGAGCGGCCCGTGAGCGCAGCGAACACGAGCGGGAAGCAATAGGTTCGCCACCGGAAGGTGCCACTATCTGCACGGTTTGCTATGCACGACGACCACTCCCACGGACACGATTCCGATCATCACCACAGCCATCACGATCCGACATCGCCGGACGTCCGTGTCGAAGCCCTCGAAGACCTGCTGATTGAAAAAGGTCTCGCCGATCCCGAACGGATCGATGCGACGATCCGGCGGTTCTCCCACGACATCGGCCCGATGATCGGTGCACGGCTGGTGGCCCAGGCGTGGGCCGACTCGGATCTGCGGCAGCGACTGCTGGACGATGCCGACGCCGTCGTTGCCGACATGGACATCCGAGGTGCCGAGATCGAGCACATCGAAGTCAAGGCCAACACGCCGAGCATCCACAATGTGGTCGTCTGCACCCTGTGCTCGTGCTACCCGTGGGCACTTCTGGGGCTGCCGCCGAATTGGTACAAGAGCCCCGAGTATCGGGCCCGCGTGGTGCGCGAGCCCCGGACCGTTCTGGCCGAGATGGGCTTGGAACTCGAGCCAGACACCGAGGTGCGCATCTGGGATTCGAGTTCGGAAACGCGGTTCCTGGTGATGCCCGAGCGGCCCGCGGGCACCGAGGGCTGGACGGCCGAACGGCTGGCAGAGCTCGTCACTCGGGATTCGATGATCGGCGTGGCTCGGGCTGCTGATCCTGGGGGACAGTGAGGCTCCGCTGATGAGTCTCGACCTGCTGGAAAGCACCAAGGCTGCTCCGCCTCGCGACAACGGCGAACTGGTCTTCTGCGAGCCGTGGCAGGCACGTGCGTTCGGACTGGCCGCCGACCTCGTCGACGGGGGCCACTTCACTTGGGACGGGTTCCGCGAGCACCTCATCGAGGCGATCGCCGCGGCCGAGACAACCGCTGAACGCAGTGCCGCAACCGAGCCACGGGACTACTACCGATGCTGGCTCACCGCACTGGAGCAAGCCGTCACCGAGGGCGGTCTGCTGGCTCCGCAGACCCTCACAACCCGGGCCGAGCAGTACGCCGCCCGCCCAGCCGGTCACGATCACTGAGACTGAGCACGCGCGCCGGCGGCGCGGGTGTCAGACTGGACCCATGAGCACCCTCACCTTCCACGATCCGCGAGGCGAGGCCAAGACTGCACCTGAGCCGTATGGCCTGAGCACACGGTTGGATCAGCCGATCACGATCGGCCTGGTCGCCAATGGCTTCCCCGACAGCGTCCGCTTCCTCGACCACGTCGAGAAGGCCCTGGCTGAGCGACTGCCATCGGCGTCGTTCAACCGCTACGACAAGGGAGATGCCTCCTCAGTCGTCGGCGAAGGGATGCTTGACGACATTCGATCCGAGTGCGGAGCGGTCATCGCCGCGTACGGCCATTGAGGCAGCTGCACATCTGGCACCGTGCGTGACAGCATCACCACCGCCCGTCAGGGCATTCCGTCCATTGCACTCGTCACCGATGCGTTCTGGCCCCAGGGCGACTTCGTGGCCGCCGCCACCGGCATGCCCACTGTTCCCCGCATCAAGCTGCCCCACCCCGTGGCCGGCAGCGGCGAGGACAACATGGCTCGCGTAGCCGCCGACATCGCGCCGCAGATCGTGGCGATCCTGAGCGGCGCCAGCACCAACTGATCTGCTCGTGACACTCCTGGAGGCCCGCAGCGAGGCCGACGCGCTCGAGCAACTGCACGCGCTCGGGCTCACCGACGGCTTGCCCGTTGTCATCCCAACCCCTGAGCGGGTCGCCATGATGGTGCTCGCGAGCGGGTTCGACGGTGATGTCGAGCTCGGCGTGATGGGACCCGCGCACGGTGTGGCCAGCGTCGAGAAGGTGGCAACCGCTGCGGTGATGGCCGGCTGCCTGCCCGATCACCTTCCCGTGGTGCTCGCCGCCGTCCGGGCCGTCTGCCAGCCCGAGTTCGACCTGACCGAGATGCAGAGCACCACCCACTGCACCGCGCCGCTCGTCGTGGTGTGCGGGCCCGCTCGGCACCAGTGCGGCGAGGTTGCCTCAGGATTCGGAGCGCTAGGCCCCGGCCACCGGGCAAATGCCTCGATCGGACGAGCGTTGCGCCTGGCGATGATGAACATCGGCGGCGCCCGACCAGGCGTGTCCGACATGGCACTGCACGGACACCCGGGCAAATTCACCTACTGCATCGCCGAAGACACCGAGAACAGCCCGTTCCCGCCGCTGCACACCTCGTTCGGCTACGAGCCCGAGCGGAGCGCGGTGATCGTGACGGGCGCCGAGGCTCCGCACTCGACGATCTTCACCGGCGACGCGGACGATCCCGAATCGGCCAACCGACTGCTGAACGTGATCGCGGCGGTGATGGCAAACCCAGGCAGCAACAACGCTCACCTGCGCCACGGCTCGCTCGTGGTGATCATGAATCCGGACCACACCACCGTGCTGGCTCGGGCCGGGTTGAGCCGTGAGGACATCCAAGCCGAACTTGCAGCTCGAGCCGTCAATTCGACAGCCACGCTCGCCCGCATGGGTTCCGCGTTCCATATCGCGAACGACTCGTCGCCCGACGAGGTGGTGCCGATTCTTAAAGACCCGAGCCGGATCGTGGTGTTCCAAGCGGGTGGCAAGGGCCTCTACACGATGGTGATGCCGTCGTGGTGTGCCGGCCCCCACCAGAACCCGGTGGTCCACGCCGAGATCGATCTCGACCAAGTCTGCGAGGTGCCTTGGGCCACCGACGCACTCGGCGGTGCCGGAACTGACACTCCGACAGTCGCAGGATGACCTGCCTGATGAGCGAAGCGCCCCGCCCGCACGGCGGACTGTGGTTCGAGGAGCTGACGCCGGGCCTGGTGATTCACCATCGGTTGCGCCGCACCATCACCGAGGCCGACAACGTCATGTTCACCACCATGACGATGAACCCCGCGGCGCTGCATCTCGACTTCGAGTACGCCCGCACCGAGACGCAGTTCGGCAAGCCACTCGTGAACTCGATGTTCACCGCGGCCGTCGTCGTGGGCATCTCGGTCCACGAGACAACCCACGGCACCACGGTCGCCAACTTGGGCTTCGAGCGCATGGACTTCCCCGCACCCGTCTTTCACGGCGACACGCTGCGGGTCGAGAGCGAGGTGGTGTCGTCCCGGCCATCGAAGAGCAAGCCCGACCAGGGCATCGTGCTGTTCGAGCACCGCGCCTACAACCAGGACGACACGCTCGTGGCCATCATGCGCCGCAACGCGCTCATGTGGTGCCAGCCCGCCATTCGACCTTCCTCGTAGGCCGGCGGGAGCACACGCCCAGCACGAGCCAAACCCCTCTCCCCCGAGCGGATCGGAACTCAGGCTGCACGATGACGAGCGAGCTGGCGGCTCGAAAATCTCTTGCGTTATCATAAGATAATACTTATGTTGCAGCCCGATGTGGGACGTCGAGTTCACCGACCAGTTCGAGAAGTGGTGGCATCAGCTCTCCCAACACCAGCAAGAAGCCTTGGACGAGCGGGTCATGCTGCTCGCTGACCGCGGTCCTGCCCTCATGCGTCCCGTCGTCGGTGCCGTCTCGACTTCGAGACATCCCAACATGAAAGAACTCCGCGTCTCACGCGGGGGCGCATTGCGCGTGTTGTTCGCCTTCGATCCGCGACGTCACGCGATTCTGCTCCTCGGTGGCGACAAGTCCGGGCACTGGTCCCGGTGGTACGCGACGGCGGTTCCCGAAGCAGACGATCTGTACGACACTCATATGACAGAGCTGCGCGAAGAAGGACTGCTCGACGAAGGTGCCTGACAGGTCACCACAGAAAGGATCTCGTCCGATGCCGAGCACCAAGAACTATCGACAACTGCACGATCGCGTGCTGGCACGGCCTGGTGCCGCTGACCGCCTGCATGCACTGCGCGACGACACGCTGGCTGAAATCGGCCTCGATGCGCTGCGGCGCAAACTGGAGCGCTCACAGGCCGACATCGCGGCCGAATTGGGCATCAGCCAGCCCGCCGTCTCCCAACTGGAACACAGCGACGACCCGCGGCTGTCAACCCTCCGCACCTACGTCTCAGGGCTCGGTGCCCGGCTCGGCGTCTTTGCCATCTTCGAAGACGGTGAGGACATCACAGCTATTCCACTCAAGATTGGCGGCGACCGAATGGGATCGCCGCGTGGGTGCAGTGATTAGGCGTGGGGCCGAGGACTTGCTGGCGGCAGCTCGAGTGCTCGCCGACGGCGTGCTGTTCGAGCGCGCGCTCGATGTCGACGCTGCGGGCAGCGTCCCCGAGCACAACCTGGACCTGTTGCGAGATGCCGGCTTCTACGGACTGTGGACGCCTCATGATGTCGGTGGCTGCGGACTCGACGAGCTTGAACGCCTTCCGATCCTCGAAGCTCTTGCCGGGGGCTGTCTCACGACCGCGTTCACCTGGGCACAGCACGGCGGAGGCTCGGCGAATGCCGCCCGGACTCCCCCCGGATCGGTGCTGCACGAACGCTGGGCCCGAGCACTGGCAACCGGCGAGCGGCGCAGCGGTGTGGCATTCGCGCATGTGCTGCGTCCCGAACCGTGCCTGTTCGCAGAGCGTGCCGGTGACGGATGGCTGCTGCGGGGAGTAGCGCCGTTTGTCACTGGGTGGGGCCACATTGACGCAGTGCTGGTTGCCGCCCACGACGCCGACCGGCTGGTGTGGATGCTGATTCCCGCGAATGAAGCGCGAACCCTGACCTCACGCCGGCTGCGACTCGCCGCTGTGGATTCATCGGTCACCGTCGAGATGCACTTCGACAGTCATGCCGTCGGCGATGACCATGTCGTCGAGGTAATCGGCTACGGCGAGTGGCTCGCTCTCTATCGCCTTGGACTGCGCACGAACGGCGCGCTGATGCTGGGTGTGGCCTCGCGAGCGCTCACCCTGCTCGGCCCATCCCCCCTCGACGCGGAAGTCGACGCAGCACGCGAGGCCTTGCATGCCGCCGACGTGGATGAAATGGCTGAGTGCCGCGCACAGGTCGGCTACGTCGGGATCCGGGCAACCAGTGCGCTGGTCTCGGCGGTCGGCGGGCGGGCCATCACCGTCGCCCATCACGCGCAACGCCTCGCCCGTGAGGCGCTGTTCCTGCTGGTACAAGGGCAGACCGCCGAGATCCGAGCAGGCCACCTCCGCCGCCTCGGCGCCACCGAGTCGAAGCACTAGGAGCCTGAGTCCGGCCGCCGGCGGGCTGGTGGGCTTATGAGGCTGCCTGGGCGGCGAGGGCTGCCTGCACTTTGGGCAGCGTGCCGACGCCGTCGGCCTAGCCGTGACTGCGCGAGCAGCTTCTCAACTTCTTTGGTCGAGCCCCTATACAGGCGCCCTTGGTGGTCAGTCGGTGATGGTGCCGTACGCCCAGATTCCATATGGGTTCGTGACCTCGGTGACCCAGACCAAGTACAGGCCCACATCGCTGGCGCCAACAGTCGGGACCCGCACCGTCGCGGTGGTGTCGCCGCTGCTGATCGTCACTGAGCCTCCGTCGGCGTAGACGAAGCCATGCGCAATGCTGTAGGTCACCTCGACATCGCCGGTGTGGGCGCAGTCGATGCTGATGACGAACTCGAGGTCGTCGCCCCGCTGAGCGGTCACGTCGGCCACGGACACCGTCGGCTTGCCCACACACGCCGGCGCCTGATCGGTGTCGGGCGCCTGATCGGTGTCCGCTATGCCGTCGGTGTCGGGCACGTCCTGCACCGGCGGCGGATCGTCGTCGTCCGCAACGGCGACCGTCGCCGTGGCAGTGCCCACGTCGTAATCCGTGCCGTCGGCCACCGTCACCGACACCGAACCGTCAGCCTCATCGACCGAATCATCGGACGTCGCGACGTCGAACGACACTGAACCGCCGGTGGGGATGCTCACCGTCCGCGAACCCGTCACCGCCCCGAAATCACCGCTTGCCGACACCGACACGCTCACCGAGACCGGACTCGCCGGCACCGGGCTCGCCGTCAACGTGAACGAAGCAGCACCGCCCTCGCTGACACCGGCCCCAGCGCTCACGCTCACCACCGGCGTCGGCGGATCGTCATCGTCCGCAACGCTGACCGTCGCGGTGGCAGTGCCCACGTCGTAATCGGCGCCGTCGGCCACCGTCACCGACACCGAACCGTCAGCCTCATCGACCGAGTCGTCGGATGTGGCCACCGACAGGGTCTTGCTGGTCGTACCCGCCGCGATCGTCACCGTCCGCGAACCCGTCACCACCCCGTAATCACCCGACGCCCCAACCGTCACGCTCACAGGAAGATCCGCAGCCGGCGCCACATCAGCGCTCACCGTGAACAACGCAGCACCGCCCTCCGTGACACCGGCCCCGGCGCTCACGCTCACCACCGGCGCGGCCACCAGCTGCGGATCGTCATCGTCGAGCACCTGCACCGACTGCGACGACAACGAACCCACCGTGTAACCCCCGCCGCTGTCGCTGTTCAGCGTCAGCGTCACCGAACCGTCAGGCTCATCAACCGAGTCGCCAGACGACGACAGCGTCAGCGTCTTGGACGACTGCCCCGCCGGGATCGTCACCGTATGGGAACCCGTCGGCACGCCGAAGTCGCCCAAAGCCGACACTGTCACACTCACCGCCAGATCGGCAGCCGGCGGCGGAACCGCGCTCACCGTGAACGACACGTCAGAACCCTCCGTACCGCCGACAGAACCGGTGATATTCACCTCCGGCACAACGACCGGCTGCGGCGCCGCCAACATCGCCTGCACCTTCGGCAACGTCGTCACGCCGTCCTGCCAGCCATGCTGACGCGACCTCTCCAGCCACACAGCAATATCCGCGTCGCTCATTCCCGTCCGGCCCTCGAGCCGATCCAAGATCAGATTCCAATCACGAACACCGTTCGCATGATTCCGGCTCTTGAAATCCGCAATATGCGCATTCACCTCCGCGATCAGGGCCGCCTCGTCAAGCCGAGCGTCATTCGAATCACCGACCGGCGCATCGTCGGAGTCGCTGACCGGCGCGTCGTCGGAGTCGCTGACCGGCGCGTCGTCGTCGACGGGGCCCGCCGGGACGATCCGGAACCGGCGGGTCTGGTCATAGATCTGGCTGACGATGTCGCGGGTCGCCCCCGCGTCAGGCAGATCTGTGTCGGTGCGGTCGTAGAACAGATAGTTGTACAGCTGCAACGCCGACACGGTCCCCGCAGCGTCGGCCGCGGCGTGCACCGTCAACGTCACCGTCCCCGAAGGCGGCGCCGACGCCAACAGGCCGGTCCCCCAGTCGAACGTCGTGCGGCACCCCTCCCGGTCCGCACCCCGGAAATTCGGGGTGATCGTCACCTTCTGGGGCACGAACTCAGTGATGTGACGAATCACCCCGCCGATCACCACCGTCTCCCCGGTCCGCTCGCTCTGGGACATGTCGCAGCCCACCACCCGCACATTCACATAATCCGAGGCAGTGCCGCGCGCGGCGCCGGGATAGCGCAGACGGATCTGCACTTCGTGAGAGCTCCCCGCCCCCAACGTCGCCGGCAGCGCCTGCTCCAGACCGCCGTCGCGGCCCGCCACCCACGTCGCGCCGCCGTCGCCGGAGAACTCCAGCTCCTGCTCCCACACGTCGTCATCGACGATATGCACCTGCACATGGCCCGTCTCGTACGGCACAAAAGCCAACGCCCGCAACTGAGCGGCCGACAGGCTCTTCAGCGGCCCCTGGCCCCGGATCACCGGATCGGCGTTCGCGGTCACCACATGGGACAGCCGGAACGACTCGTCGAACGCATCACTGTCATGACCAGCGGAGAACTCCACCGTATGCCAGTCGTCACGCTCCGCCCACGACACCGCATTGCGGTAATACCCGCAGCCGCCCATCAGGTCATACCACGGCGCCGCACGCCACTCCAGCACACCATTGCCGTTGGGGTACTCGCTTCCCGTCGGCGTCTGGTAGCCCTCCATCCAGAAACCGCGGGCGCCCACCGTGTGCCGCGTCCGATGATCCGCCGTGGGATGACAACGCAGCCGATCATGATCATCGAGACCCGAACGGATGCTGCCCGCGTAATACCCCGCCGGCGCCGACCCGTTCACCCACACATCCACGCTCGCGTCCACATACCGGCGCCCGTGTCCGGTCAGCTTGTACTGGTACGTGACCTGGCTGCCGCCCTCCGTCAACTCGACTATCGGGCGGTCCGACTCCACCCAGCCGGCGTCGCTGCTGGGCGAGCAGGTTTCTCCGTCGGGGCAGGTGCGAAAGAGCATCGGGCGTGGGCGGCTGCCGTCGCGAATCGTCAAACTGAAACGGTCAGTCTGTGAGGGTGAGCCGGTCTCACGCGGGTCGGCGCCGCCGCCCACGTTGGTGGCGGACCCGTGCGCCGACCCATCGAACTCGGCGTTTGACGCCAGACTAATGGTGATCGCCTCGTCTTGTTCCTGACTGGAGTCATCTTCGGCGACCACCTTCAGGACGGCAGTCTGCGCGCCCGCGTCGCTGAAGGTGACGACCTGGTGCGCGAATTCCCCCCCACTATCGGCCACCCTCGAACCCAGGGATACCCCGGTATTGGGCGAGTCTTCGTCCAGCGTGATGGACCAATCCGACGTGGTGACGGCGGCCCCGGCTTGGAGAATTCGCAGCGGCACGGCGATGGTCTCGGCGGGCCCGTGGTCCCCGGCGCCCACCAGCGGGCGGCTCAGGCTCACCTCGAACTGCGCCGTATCGCTGTCGCCTTCGTACAGCGTGTCCTCGCCGGTGTCAACGCGCGTCAGGGTGACCATCGTCGGGTCGTTATCGACCACGGTCAGCAGGGCCGTGCGGTCTGCGGGGACGACGGTAAACGTGACGCCCGGGGTATTGGGGCTGTTGGGATAGGTCTGCACGTAGGCGTAGTTGGGTCTGTCCACGTTGTCGTTGTTCGGAAATACTCCAAACGCGATACTGGTTTGACCCTCGCCTATCAGCGTGCTTTCAACCTGCGAGTTCCCGTTCTGGGCAGTGCCCGGGGACCCGACGTCGATGCCGCCGGCCGGCGCCGCGCTGTCCAGGGTGAGGCGAAAGAACCGTGCGCCGGACGGGCCTGCGCCTTCGGCAATGGTGGGGTAGGTGTAGCCGGCCGGGGGGCCGGCGCCGTCGAAGGACAGCGTGACCGTGCGAGTCGTCTGCGCCGCAACCGGCTGAACAGCGACTGCCGTCGACGCCGCTGTCAGCAGCGCGGCGACGACCCCCAACAGGGGCCGCGCCGCGATTCGGCGCAGCCGCCGCTTGTCACGCGCCCGCCTGCGATGCGCCCGCTGCGACCATCGGGATGCGGCGCTCATTTGTGTGCGTGGGGGGGGGGGTAAAGAGACTCCGGAACGACACAGCTACCTCCATGCCGGCTAGGGCGCAGAATGCGTCCACATGACTCGTCTCCGCAAGCGTACCAACGTCCACTACGGAGACCGAACAGCAACGCGCGGACAAAACACTCGCAACAAACACCTGACCTGCGAGTTTGCACCCGGAACGCCCTGCAAATGTGACTTTGCGACCACCCGCCTAGGGAAGTCCGGCACCGGGAATCCCGACTCGAACGGTCTCGATGCGGCCGCGGGCGGGAGCGTTAGCGGGCGGGCGCGATGTCGGGGCGGTGACCATGTAGAGCGTTCGGCGATCGGCGTCGCCCAGCATGCAGGCGAAGCAGTTCATCTCCAGATTGATGACGTCGGTGACCTCGCCGCCATCGACGACACGGAAGCAGCTCGCGTTGAGCGGGTCTGCCACCCAGATTCCGCCGGCTTCGTCCAAGCAGATGCCGTCGGGCACTCGCTCGCCCAGCTCTGCGAAAGTCCGCCGACCGCTCAGCGAGCCGTCGGAGTCGATGTCGAAGGCAGTCATCCGGCGGCCGTAGCTCTCCGCGATGACCATGTGGCGCCCGCTGGGATCGATGACCGTGCCGTTCGGGAAGTCGAAGCCATCTGGCCCCGGCCGCGCCTGCCCATCGGGCGACACTATGGCCAGCGTCGCCTGGGCGAAGGTCTCCCCCGCCTGGTCGTCGAAGCCGAAGTTGCCGACGTACGCGGTGCCGTCAGCAGCCACGACCATGTCATTGCACGGGCCGCCCGCAATGTGGGACAGATCGGCGTGCAGCGACTCGTTGCCGTCAGCATCGAGGCGTCGCAGCTGCCGGTCCAGCATCGAGACGAACAGCAAGTCGCCGTTCGGCAGCCAGCCCAAGCCCGACGGCTGTGTAGGCACTGTGTGGATCAGCTCTTCGTGGCCGTCTGGCGTGACCGTGAAGATGCCATGCCGGTAGAAGTCGGAGTACCACAGCCGGTCGCCGCGCCAGCGAGGGCCTTCCCCGAATCGCAGCCCGGTCACCACCACATCAGTCGTCGTCATGGCCGCCGACGCTACTGCGCGGTCTCGGCATCGCATCTTTGGGGCCGGTCACTCGATCTAATCGGGTCGCGTCGGTACTGCTGTGTCTGGCGCAGACCGTCCTCGCCGACAGCCAGATACTGGAATTCGTCGAGAATGATGACAATCGGCTCGTTCGGCAGCACATGAACGTGCTCGCTGACCAACGAGTGTCATCGGCAATATGTGAGGCACAGCCAGTTCACGGGGCCAGCGCGGTGACAGGGACCACACAGACTCCGTCAGGGCGCCGATAGCTGTAACCGGTTGCCGTGATCACCAGCTTGTTGACCGGCGCACCTCGAGAGCCGGCGTCGATGGACTCGCAGGCTCTCGTCAGCGATTCGGCCGCTTCGTCGACGCGCGCGGCGCTCAGCTTGATCTCCACTGGGATCCACGCGCCGTCGCGACGCTCCACCACTGCATCGAACTCGTCCCCGTAGCTGGTGCGCCAGTGGAATACCTCGGCCCGATTGGCGGCCGCGTAGACACGCAGGTCGCGAATCACCAGCGATTCGAAGAGCAGGCCCAGCGTCTCAGGATCATCAAGCAGCCTGTGGGGTGTCGCACCCAGCACCGCTGCGGCCAGCGAGGGATCCACGAAGTGACGCTTCGGCGCCTGCTGCAGCTTCGCCCGCGTGCGCAGGCGCGTCGGCCACACCGGCAGGTCTTCGACCATGAAGACACGCCCGAGTGCATCGATGTAGTTGGCAGTCGCCTGCCAGCTGAGCGGCGGTTCCCCGGCGACATCACGCGAAAGCGTTGCCAGCGAAGCAGTCGATGCTGTGTGACGGCCCAGTGACGCGAGCAGGCGATGGACGCGGGTGGGATCGTGGCGGACGCCTGCCGTCGTCGGCAGATCGACACGCGCCATCTCGTCGATGTAACTCTCGAGCAGTTCCTGCGCCGCAATCACCGAACGATCCAGATGACGAGGCCAACCGCCGCGGCACAGGGTCTCGACCAGATCACTGACCGACAGCGGAGATGCGGCGGCGCTGGGCGCCTCGCCGTCGAGCAGCGCTCCGAGAGACACGCCCCCACTCGACTCGCCGCTTTCGACCAGTGACATGGGCCGCATTCGAACTCGACGAACCCTGCCAGCCCCGGAGTGCCGGGTGACGTCGTCGGGCGGCTGCGCGGAGCCCGTCAGGATGAAACAGCCGACGTCGCGTCCTTCATCGACGACATGGCGAGCGGTGTTCCACAGCGTGGGCACCGTCTGCCACTCATCGATGAGCCTGGGGCGGTCGCCTTCGAGTGCGCGCCGCGGAATGATCTCCGCGCCCTGTCGTGCAGCGGTGTCCTCGGTGAGCATCACCCGGCTGCGCGCATGCCGCAGGCCGGTCCATGTCTTGCCGCACCCCTTGACTCCCTCGATGACGACGATCGGGGCCGCCTCGAGTGCGGCCGACACCTGCGCGTCGACGACTCGGGGTCGATACTCGGTCGGGACGAGCCCGTCTGCCGCGGCAGGCATCGCACCAGACTAGCGGATGTGAGAACTTTCTGGTGCTTTATGTTACAACTATCAGCAGTTATGCATGCGATGTTTCAGAACGCAGATGTCATAACTCTTGGAAGCCAGAGGCTGAGTCGATAGGCGTTGCCGTCCGTTCGTACATGCCGGCCTCTTGCGCAATCTCGACCATGCGGTCCAAGGCAGCCCGAGCGGCCGGTGCGGGCTGGCGAGGGACGACCATCTGGTGCTTGATGGGGCCGACGTGCAGGTGACCGATGCGCGACTGGGCACCGTCGAGCTGCAGGCCGTCCAGCAGGGGCGCAACCACGCGGAAGAACGCCCGCAGCTCCCACCGGGCCAGATGAACGCCCAGGCAGAAGTGGGCGCCGTGGCCGAAGGCGAGGTGGTCGTTGGGCTCGCGTTGAACGTCGAAGCGATAGGGCTCGGGGAATTGGCGTTCGTCCCGGTTGGCCGACGGGTACCACACCCCCACGTGTTCGCCAGCCTTGATGGTGTGGCCCTGAAGCTCGGTGTCTTTGGTGCAAGTGCGGGCGAATTGGATCACCGGCGAGGTCCAGCGCAGGATCTCCTCGACGGCGGTCTCGACGGTGTCCGGGTCGTCGATGCGTTCGTTCAGCAGGTTGAGCTGGTCCCCGTGCTCCAGCAGCGCGATCACCCCACCGCTCGCGGCATTGCGAGTGGTCTCATTGCCGGCGGCGATCATCAGCCTCAGGTAGCCGACGAGCTGCTGGGGCGTCAGCGGCCCCGATTCGATCTCCGACCGCAGCAGGATGCTCACGAGATCTCGGCCGTCGGTTCCGTCACGCCGACGTCGCGCGATCAGCTCGCCGATCCACGTGTCGAACTCGCGGATCATGCGCGCCCGCATCTCGTCGCGCGGTTCCCCAGGACGGCAGAACCTCTCCAGATCCGGGTCGTCGAACAACACCGACGTCCAGGCGTGTACCTGGGACCAGTCGTCCGCTGAGACCCCCACCATCTCGCAGATCGCCGCGAGCGGCAGCTTCACCGCCAGGTCCTCCACGACGTCGGCCGTGCCAGTCTCGGTGACCTTCGCGATGAACTCGTCCGCGAAGCGCTGGGCATGCAGTTCCAAGGACTCGGACCGAGAGCGCATCGCCTTCGGCGTGAACTCCGGCACCACCAGCCGGCGCAGGTCCCAGTGATCGGGACGGTCCTTGAAGATGAAATCCGGCGGCTCGTCGGGGTCCCAGCCGATCTCGATGGCCCGCTGGCGGTACTTCGTCCAGAAACGCAGGTCGCGGTCGGCGGCGGCCAAGCGCAGGCGGCCGCCTCCGTTGATGAACGTCTTGTTCTGGCCCGACACCCACTTCACGTCCTCATAACGGGTGATCGCCCAGAACGGGACGATGTTGTCGCGCACGTACCAGTACACCGGTGCCTCGTCGCGCAGCAGATCCCACTCGGCCCACGGGTAGCCCTCGGCGGCGTACCGCTCCGTGTCGTGAATCACCGCCTCGTCGACCTGCATGAACCCGTGCCTCTTCCCGCCAGTCACCGTGATGTCCGGCATCAACGGTAGTGGCCTACCGACAGGGGCCGCCGGGCCTGACGCGGGTCGCAGCTTTCACGATGAGCGTTGCGCCCGCAGTGGTGACACTCGGGAATCTTGTGCAAATGGCATGGTCTGAGGGTCCGAGATCGAGGACGCGCTGAGCCGACGCGGAGCGGTGCTGATCGAGGGCGTGCGCTGGTGCGGCAAGACGTGGGCTGCGATGCGCTTTGCCCACTCCGAGTTGCGCCTCTGCGACGAGGACGCCGCCCGCTGCACGATCGTCGGGAGCTGACTTGGCGCGTCACAGTATGTATGCTTGACGTACAGCGTCAATGCCGGTACGGTGGGGCAAGGTGATCAGCGGCTACAAGGGCAATCAGCGGCTACAAGGGCAATCAGCGGCTACAAGGGCAATCAGCGGCTACAAGGGCAAGAGGACTGAGAGGTTTGCCAACGGCATGTTTGTTCCAGCGTTTCAAGGATTCGAGAAGCAGGCCGCGAAGAGGCTGTCGATCCTGAACGCGGCCGAGTCAATGAACACGCTGAGCGCGCTGCCGAGCAACCACCTTGAGACCCTGAGGGGTGACAGAGCGGGCCAGCACTCGATCCGGATCAATCATCAGTGGCGGGTCTGCTTTGTCTGGGTGGACGGACAGGGGCCGACCGATGTCGAAATCGTGGACTATCACTAAAGCTGTGGACTATCACTAAAGCTAAGGAGGCCAGATATGTTGCGACGGGTTGTGCATCCAGGGGAAGTGCTGGCGGGCGAACTGGAGGAACTGGAGATCACGCCGACGGAGTTCGCGCGACAGATCGACGTGCCGCCGAATCGGGTGTCCCAGATCATCGCCGGCAAACGGAAGATCACCGGCGACACTGCGCTTCGGTTCGGACGCTGGTTCGGCGTGGAGCCCCAGTTCTGGATGAATCTGCAAACACAATTCGAACTCGCAGTAGCCGAGGAGCAGATCGGCGAGGTGCTGGCAGCCAGGAAGACTGATCGCCAATTCGTCTGATCGGCAAAACGGCACTGATTCTGCTGGTTTTCCCGACGACTCGCCGTTGTCGCCGGGCTCACTGAGGCCGAGACGTGACGACGCCAGTCTGCGCGACTGGCCCCGGAGGCACCGATCTCGCGTGATCGCGGCGCAATACTGACTGCATGACGGAGAGCACGAGATCAGGTTCCAGCGCTGCCGACGGCTCAGGCGGTCTGCCGGTCGTGTGGTTCGACCGGCCTGCCGGGCGGCTGCAGCGCGAGCTGCTCGAAGGTCGAGCGCAGATCCTCGACGTGCGCGGTGAGGATCCGCTGGAGGGCATCGATCGAGCCGAGGGCGCGATCGTCGGCGCTGCGATCCGCTATGACCGCACCGTCTACGAGCAGGCCCCAAACCTCCGCGTGATCGCACGGGCGGGGATCGGATTCGACAATCTGGATCTCGACGACGCCACTGCCTACGGCATCGCCGCGTGCAACACGCCCGACGGCCCGACGATCTCCACCGCCGAGCACGCAGTCGCGCTGATCTTCGCCATCACCAAGGGATTGAAGGAATCGGCCCGCCGTCTCGAAGCCGGCGAAGGCGACTACTGGGCACGCCACGGGCATTTGGAATTGGACGGCTCGACGCTCGCATTGGTGGGGCTCGGACGCATCGGCAGCTACGTGGCCCGGGTGATGTCGGCGGTCGGCATGGACCTCGTGGCCTATGACCCGTACGCCGACGACGAGCGCTTTGCCGAACTGGGTGCACGGCGAGCGGCGACGCCCAGCGACGCGGTGGCCGGCGCGCATGTCGTGTCGGTGCACGCGCCGCTCAGCGACGCCACGCACCATC
Organism: Candidatus Poriferisodalis sp.; assembly: GCF_965208895.1. GTDB lineage: Bacteria > Actinomycetota > Acidimicrobiia > Acidimicrobiales > Poriferisodalaceae > Poriferisodalis. The sequence continues at coordinate 1,762,284 of NZ_OZ242363.1, forward strand.
TCGTGAACGCCGAACTGCTCACCGCGATGCGCGACGGCGTTTATCTGGTCAACACCTCGCGCGGCGGCCTCGTCGATCAGGACGCACTGGTGGCGGCGCTCGACGCAGACAAAGTACGCGGCGCCGCACTGGACGTGACCGAACCCGAGCCGCTGCCAGCAGATCATCCGCTGCTGGGCCGCCCCGACGTCGTCGTCACTCCCCACGTGGCCTCAGCCACAGTCGCCGGCCGCACCCGCATCTTCACCCACGCCGTGGCCGAGGTCATGACTGCGCTCAACGGCAGTCAGCCGCCCAACATGCTCAACCCCGAAGCCTGGCCAGGCCGCAGCGCCTGACATCGGTTTGCATTGCTCGAGAACGCCGATGTCTCGACCCCGCACATAGCCTCCGGTAGCGATGGCAGGCGAGGCATCGGCGGCGGGACGGTTGGCGCCGTTCCTGCCCCGCGAGCCCGACGCCGACTCGCTGCTCGACGGGTTCCTGGCCTACACCGCCGAGATCGGTCTTGAGCTGTATGAGGCCCAGGAAGACGCCGTCCTCGAAATCTTCGGGGGCAGCCATGTCATCATCACCACGCCCACTGGCTCGGGGAAGTCGCTCGTCGGCCTCGCTGCGCATTTCGAGGCGGTGGCCCGTGGCCAGCGCAGCTACTACACGGCACCGGTCAAGGCGCTCGTATCGGAGAAGTTCTTTGCGCTCTGCGAAGAGCTGGGCGCGGCCAACGTCGGCATGGTCACCGGCGACGGTGCCGTCAACCCCGAAGCTCCGATCGTCTGCTGCACGCAGGAGATCCTGGCAAACCTGGCGCTGCGCAACGGTGCCGACGCCCCAGTCGACAGCGTCGTCGTCGACGAGTTCCACTTCTATGCCGACCGTGACCGGGGCTGGGCCTGGCAGGTGCCGCTGCTGGAGCTGACTCGCACCCAGATAGTCCTGATGAGTGCAACCCTCGGACCCACTCAGCGCTTCGCCGAGGACCTGCGCCGCCGCTCCGGCCGTGAGGTCGCAACGGTGAGCGGCGCCGAACGACCCGTGCCGCTCACCTTCACCTACCGCGAGACCACCCTGCACCAGTCGCTCGAAGAACTCTTGGAGCTGCGGCGGGTGCCCGCCTACATCGTCCACTTCACCCAGAAGGCCGCAACCGAGCGTGCGCAGGCGTTCACCAGCCTGAACGTCCTCTCCAAAGAGGAGAAGGCGCAAGTAGCAGCCGAAGTCGTCGACTTCCGGTTCGACTCGCCGTTTGGCCGTGACATCCAACGGTTCGTGAAGGCCGGCATCGGCGTGCACCACGCCGGGATGCTGCCCAAGTACCGGATGCTCGTCGAACGGCTGGCAGGAGCAGGCCTGCTCAAGCTGATCTGCGGCACCGACACGCTCGGCGTCGGAGTGAACGTACCCATCCGCACGGTGGTGTTCACCCAGCTCTGCAAGTACGACGGCCGCGACACTCGAGTGCTGTCGGTACGCGACTTCCAGCAGATCGCCGGCCGGGCGGGACGCCGCGGCTTCGACAGCGACGGCTTCGTGTGGTGCCAGGCCCCCGAGCACGAAATCGAATATGCGATGGCGTTGGAGAAGGCCCGGGAGAAGTTCGGCGACGACGCCGCGAAGCTGCGCAAGGTGCGCCGGCCCTCGCCGCCCAAGCGCGGCTACGCGCCCTGGAACGCCGACACCTTCGAGCGGCTCGCGGCCGGCCAGCCAGAACCGCTTCGCTCTCAGTTCGACGTTTCGCACTCAATGCTGATGAACGTGCTTGACCGCCCCGGCGACGGCTGCTCCGCCCTGCGCAGACTGCTGACGGACAATCACGAGACCCGTGCGGCCAACCGCACCCACATCCGGCGGGCCATATCCATCTACCGCTCGCTGGCCGAGACCCAGGTCGTGGAACGACTCGACGAGCCCGATGAGCTCGACCGGCTCGTGCGGGTCAACGTCGACCTGCAACTCGAGTTCGATCTGACCCGGCCGCTGTCGCCGTTCGCGCTCGACGCCATCGAGTTTCTCGACGCTGAGGAGCCCACGTACCCACTCGACGTGCTGAGCGTGCTGGAAGCCACGCTGGAGAATCCCACCGTGGTGCTGGAGCGCCAGCGGGACCTGCTGCGCACCGACCTGCTGGCCGAGATGAAGGCCGAGGGTGTCGAATACGACGAGCGCATGGAGCGCCTCGAAGAAGTCGAATGGCCCAAGCCGCTGCGCGACTGGCTGTATGACAGCTTCAACGCCTGGTCGACGCACCACCCCTGGCTGCGCAACGAGAATGTCCGCCCAAAATCGGTGGCGCGTGACCTGCATGAGCGGGCGATGACGTTCCGCGAGTACGTCAACCACTACGGCATCAAGGGCTCCGAGGGTGTGCTGCTGCGCTACCTCAGCGATGCCTACAAAGCACTCGCTCGCAACGTGCCCGAGCACCGGCGCACCGACGACATCGTGGAACTGACCCGCTGGCTCGGCGAGCTCGTGCGCGACACAGACAGCAGCCTCATCGACGAATGGGAACGGCTCGAGCAGTTAGCAGCGAGTTAGGTCGGCGCCCGATAGTTGGGCGCCCGATAGTTAGGCGCCACTGTGCTCATCAGGTCGGCGCCCGATAATTGGGCGCCTCCTTGGTGATCATGATGTCGTGGGGGTGGCTCTCGCGCAGGGCCGCCGCGGTTACACGTACGAATCTGGTGCGCAGCCGCATGTCGTCAATGCTCGAAGCGCCGCAGTAGCCCATCGCCTGGCGCAGCCCGCCGACCAGCTGATGCAGCACTCCGGCCAGCGGGCCCTTGTAGGCCACGCGTCCCTCAATCCCTTCGGGCACCAACTCTTCGACCTCGCGCCCGTCTTGGAAGTAGCGGTCCTTGGAGTAGCTGCGGCCCTTCATGGCACCCACTGAGCCCATGCCCCGGTATTCCTTGAAGCGCTCGCCCTGATACAGCACCACCTCGCCGGGCGACTCGTCGGTGCCCGCCAGCAGGCTGCCCACCATGGCGCTGTGCGCCCCGGCTGCGATCGCCTTGGCCAAATCGCCGGAGAACTGCATGCCGCCGTCTGCGATCACCGGCACGCCAGCCGCGGCAGCCTCGGCCGCGCAGTCGAACACCGCCGAGATCTGCGGCACCCCGACGCCGGCCACCACGCGGGTCGTGCAGATCGAGCCGGGGCCGATCCCGACCTTGATCGCATCGGCGCCAGCCTCGATGAGTACACGAGCCGCATCCGCGGTGGCCACGTTGCCTGCCACCACCTCGGCGGAATGATTGGCCTTGATCTTTGCGACGGTCTCGATGACGTCGCGGCTGTGACCGTGTGCGGTGTCGACGACGAGGGCATCTACGTCGCGCTCCACCAGTGCGGCGGCACGCTCGATGGTGTCGGGTCCGGTGCCGACGGCAGCGGCGACCAGCAACCGACCCTGGGTGTCCTTGGAGGCGTTCGGGAACTGGATGCGCTTCTGGATGTCTTTCACCGTGATGAGGCCCACCAGCCGGAATTCGTCATCGGTGATCGGCAGCTTCTCGATGCGGTGTCGCGCCAAGATGACCTGCGCCTCGTCGAGCGTGATCGGCGCCTGCGCGGTGACCAGCCTCTCCGAGGTCATCACCTCGTGGATGGGCCGGCTCCAGTCGGTCTCGAAGCGCAGGTCGCGGTTGGTGAGGATCCCGACTAGCCGACCTGCGGGATCGGTGATGGGCACACCGCTGATCTTGAAGCGAGCCATGAGATCTTCAGCTTCTGAGGCCAGGTTGTCGGGGCCCAGCGTGAAGGGCTCGTTGATCATCCCCGACTCGGAGCGCTTCACCCTGTCGACCTCAGCGGCCTGATCGGCAACCGACAGGTTGCGGTGGATCACGCCGATGCCGCCGTGGCGAGCCATCGCGATGGCGAGCCGCGCTTCGGTGACCGTGTCCATGGCTGCACTCACCAAGGGAACGGCGAGGGTGATGCCCCGCGTGAACCGCGTCGAGGTGTTGACCGCATCGGGCAGCACGTCGGACGCGTCGGGCACCAGCAGCACGTCGTCGAAAGTCAACCCGTCCGTCGTGAACTTGCTGTCCGGAGAGGGAAATCGGCCCTTTGCGGGGGGCGGTGACTGGGCCATGGCGCACCCTACCGCGCGCCCCCAAAGAGGCTGAGTCGATAGGCAGAGCTGTGGCCCGAGCGGCCCGTGAGCGACAGCGAGCAAGAGCGGGAAACAGCTGGTGCGCCAACGCGAATGCTCGCCGATCGGCGCGCCCCCAAGAGTGCCAGCGAACCCGATCGCAGTAGGTTCACGCACAGCCAGCACACAGGGCGAGCAGGCGGAGCGGGTCGACGTGGCCGATTTCCAGCAGCACGAATCGATCGCGACGCTTCATCGCCTTGCCGACCGATCCGTCGAGAGCCTCGAAGGCGAGCTGTACGACTACTCACGCCGCCGGCCGATTGCGCTGATCATCCCGGCGCTGTACAGCGAGCTGGCGGGCCCCGCGCTCGGCAACATCGTCGACGAGATCGCCAAGGTCGCCTACATCGACGAGATCATCGTGGGCATCGACCGCGCCGACGAATCCCAGTTCGCTGATGCCAGGCAGTTCTTCTCCCGCTTGCCCCAGCGCACCCGCCTGCTGTGGAACGACGGCCCGCGCCTGCGCAAGGTCGACGAGGTGCTTGCTGAGCGGGTGCTGGCACCCACCGAGCCGGGCAAGGGACGCAACGTCTGGTACTGCCTCGGCTACTTCCTGGCCTCAGGACGCTGTGAGAACGTGGCCCTGCACGACGCCGACATCGTGACCTACGACCGGGGCCTGCTCGCCCGGTTGCTCTACCCGATCCTGCACCCCACCTTCGGCTACTCGTTCTCGAAGGGCTACTACTTCCGGGCCGGCGAGGGTCCATCGGGGCGACTGAACGGGCGGGTCGTGCGCCTGCTGGTGACGCCGCTGCTGCGGGCCCTGCGGGCCACCATCGGCGAGCACGAGTACCTGCGCTACTTGGGCTCGTTTCGCTACCCGCTGGCAGGCGAGTTCGCGATGAAGCTCGACATGACGCGCAGCATCCGCATCCCCAGCGACTGGGGGCTCGAGATCGGCGTGCTGTCGGAGGTCTACCGCATCTACCAGGGGCGGCGGATCTGCCAAGTGGACCTGTGCGGGCGCTACGACCACAAGCACCAAGACCTATCGCTCGGTGACCCCGACGGGGGCCTGCACAAGATGGCCCGCGACATCGCCAAGGCGATCTACCGCAAGCTGGCCATCGACGGCACCGTGCTGGGCTCGGAGACGTTCCGCACCGTGAAGGCCGTCTACTACCGCAACGCACTCGACCTCGTCAGCCACTACCGCAACGACGCCGTATTCAACGGGTTCGGCTTCGACCTGCACGCAGAGGAGACCGCTGTAGAGCTGTTCGCCTCGGCGATCATGGAAGCTGGCGACGAGTTCCTCAACGACCCCATGGGCACGCCGTTCATCCCGAACTGGTCCCGAGTGCAAAGCGCGGTGCCCGATGTGCTCGACCAGCTCCACGACGCAGTTGAGCTCGACAACGCCTAGCGCGACGCAGTCGAGACCTGACACAAGATTCGCGAGCTCGGATTCCACCCGCCAGTGGTGTGTCGCGGTCTTGTTCGGGCAGGTAGCGAACTGCTGACCTGCGGAAACAGGTTCTTGTCAGCCCTGAGCATTTTGCCAACGCACCAGTAGCACGCGCACCGGCTGAGAGAGCTACGTCGGCGCGACGCAATCGCGCCAACTGAGCGCATTCGGCGAACAGCACCTGCGACGCATGTGCCATCGGCCGCTAATGGCATCTACCGGCAGCTATCCGAGTGAGACCGCCGACGGCACAGACAGTGCTTGGCGCGTCCTTCCGCGGCTGAGCCACGGCGATGCCAGCAACGGCAACCCGTCACCCGCAAGGAGGGGACCACCATGAAACGTAAGCTGACAGCGCTTGTGTGCTGTCTGGCGATGACACTCGGCGCATTAGCCGTGACATCTTCGCCAGCCGCAGCACACCATGAATTGAGTTGCACCACGCAGCCCGAGTACGTCCCGGTGCAAGTTGGCACCCGTACCGAGTCATACATTCGTACTGTTGTCGGGCCGCTTGGCTTTCCGCGATACATTGAAAGCACGCGGCAAGTTCCTGTCTACGAGCTGCGAAAGCAGATGGTCAGTTCCTGTACCACGGTCCAACATCCTGACTCGCCGCCACCGCCAGCATCCCCGAATTGGGTGCAGCGAACCCTGAACTGGTTTGAGAGGCAATACTGCCGCACGTCCAATATCGAGGGAGCCCCTACCACCATTTCGCAGGATGTAGCTTGCTAGATGGCTTGTTGGTCGCTATGCAGTTCGGCGATTGCGCTTTCTGAAGCAAGCCCGCACACCGCGCCAGACTGCCCATAGAACAACGGCACCGGCCCCGATCGGAACGAAACCAGCCGGCTTCTCGGAATCGGGCTCGGAAGCTGCTTCATTGCGGCGACATGGCGACTCGGACACTGCTAGCAGAATAGCCCGCCCGGCGCAGCGTGCCGCCGGGCGGGCTATTCGTGTTACCTGCAACAGACCGCGATACTGAACCTCACCGGAACATTCCAATAGATGTCAAGTGCGGTTTGTAGAGGTGGCGAGGTCGGCTCTGAGGTTGCGGTGGAATTTCTCGGGCAACGGAGCGCTTGAGGCAGCGGATGGCTTCTCCTCATTGGTCTTGTCTTTGGCGACGCGGCGATCCAGGTAGCTGCGGGTTCGTTCGCAGTAGCTGAGCCGGACGGGGATGATCATGTACAGCACCCGGTTGCCCGCAAAGTTGAGCCGGTGACGTTCGGTGCGCCCGCAGGATGCGGGTATGGGCGCAACTGCGCACAGGTGGGCGAACCACGCCTCGGAACCGAGCCAGCCGATATTCCCTTCGGCGGCGTACCTGGTGCGGTTATGGGAGGCGGCCTACCTTGGCACGCTCGCCGGGTACGAAGTCTGGCAGTCCTTGCCAAGGATGTGTGGGGTAGTGCGCTCGCTGAGGCCGCCAAACACGAAGCCACGCTCGACGCGGGCGATGCTGGCGCGGTAGCTCTGGCGGAGCATCACGCATATCACGATCTCGCGCTCGAAGCCCGCGTCAAAGTCATCGTCGCCTCGGCCGAAGCAGCAAGCCTCTGCCAGCAGATCGCTGCCTGGCCCCAGCGGACGGACGAAACCCCGGCACCTGACTGGAACGTCGGGGCTTCGCCACGCGCGCCCCGCAGGCGACGAATTTGTCGTGGGAACCCCGTTTCAAGCAGTGGCGTAGCGCAGTCGCGAGACAGCACCGCGAGCCACGATCTCGTTTCGCGCGTACTGCGCTGGCATCAAGGGACTGGTCCAGCGTCCTGCCTGTTGCGTTTCGACTAATGACGCGCCGGCGCGCACGAGCGAAATCGCGCTGCCGATGCGAAGACTGTGTCCTGACGCGCCTTCGATACCGACCGCAGCAGCCGCTCCGCGAACGATCTCGCGAATACTGCGAGGCGACAACGACTCTTCCGAGACATGTTGCCCACGCAGGACTCGTCGGAACAGCGGGCCGCTGACAATAGTGATCCCTTGCGCATCAGCGGCCTGCAACCAGTCATCGATGCGGCGGATCGTCGGCGCGCCGAGATACAGGCTGGCCCCGTCACCATCCTGATCCGACTTGCTGCGGAGCACAGCGAGCGTTGCAGCACCGTCGTGCCGACGCTCAACATCGCCGACTTGAAGCGACGCTGCCTCGCTGACACGCAACAGGGCGTCGCTCATCACGGCAACAATCGCAGCATTGCGTAACCCGGTCGCATCGCCTGCGGATGCTGCTTGGCTGGCTGCAGCGTCTGCGTGTTCCCAATCCACGGCTGCCACTTGACGCGCTGGTGGTGTGGAGCGCCGGTGCGCTCGCAGCACAAGGTCACACGATGGTCCAACCGGATCAGATCGCCCTGCCAGGCGGGCGCCAAAGCGCACTGCGGCGGCGATCTGGCTCAGCTTGGCGCGCCCAGCGCCATCCGCCGCTAGCTCGGCCAACACTGCACTCAGGCCGTGGTCGTCCAACGGCCGCCCAGCAAGTCGCTCAGTGACTTGGCGCAGCGCCCGTCCATATGCCCGACGCGTCTCACGGCTCAATGCATGCTCCGCAGCCGCCACGCCGACGGCCGAAAGCGATCCGGTCTGCGGACCCTTTCCGATCACAAACGCACCAAGCGTCAACTCACTCGTCGACATGCCACTTACCTAGATTCTCAAGCGCCAATATAGCTTCTGGTAAATGCCATTACCAGTAATATACCTCCATACACAAGCGTTCGCAAGTGCTTCCGCTCAGTTACCAGCGAACAGCGACCGCAAGCACTTTCGACGGTGCAGTCAGAATCGGTGTCGCCTACCGCGGTAGAGGCGGTCCTGCGGCTGTACCCCCAAACTGATGCAGAGTGCGGTGCCCGATGTGCTCGAGCAGCTCTACGACGCAGTCGAGCTGGATAACGCCTAGCACCCCCTCGACCGTCTCAGCCCGATTCCTCAGTCTCGATCCACCCTTCGGCAATCGCTTGCCGGGCGACATAACTGCGAACCGCCGCATGGACGAAGGCAATGCGGCCGCGACCGACTGAGGTGACCAGCCCAGCAGAGAGCAGGCGCTGGCGGTACCGGCTCAAGCTGCGGTTGTCGTGCCGCCACCGCCTTCCGATGTCGGCGATCGAAGCGGAGCCGGGATCTTCGAGCATTGCGATGAGAAATCGCTTGTCAAGGTCGGAAAGGCGACGCCACAGGGGCGCATAGACATGGTCACCGAACTTGCGGACAGAACCGGCCAAGGCGCGCTCGACGTCATCGGCCGCAATGCCCGCGACCGGGTCTGCGCACTCATCCCACATATCTGCGCCGATGAGCTGAATCAAGTATGGCTGGCCGCCGGAAACCTCGGCCGCAAGCTGAAGCGCTTCGTCCCCGATCTGTGCACCAGCCGTCTCGATTGGTGAACGCAATGCGACTTCAGCATCGGAAATGGCGAGATTGCCGATCTCGTGCCGATTGCAGCGCTGGAGGAAAGTGGCGGCTGCACCGGTCATCAACCGGTCCTCCAGTTCGGGCAGCGCGGCACCCGCGAATGCAATCGGACGCTCGGGACGGCGGGAGACAAGTTGGAAGATGCCGCCGAATTGCCGGATTTCGGACACCTCGGCTGCGTGGAGCTCGTCGATGGTGATGAGCAGCCCCGTACCTCGCTCAGCGAGGAGGTCGCCCAGGCCAGCCAACACCGATTCGAAGTCACGCAGCGCTGCGCCAGGGCCATCAGCCTCGGACGCCGCCTCGGTCTGCACACTCAGGGCACCGAACGAGAAACCGCTCACGACGCGTCCCGGTCGACGACCGTGCTCTGTCTCGAAGTTGTGGAGAAGTCTGGTCGTCTTGCGAGCGATGTCTTCGATGAGGCCAGACGGCATCGCTCCAGCGCTCGAGACAGTCAGCCATCCTTGGGCCGCGGCACGGTCTTCGAATGCATTGAGCAGCACTGTCTTGCCGGTGCCTCGCAGGCCCCATACGAGCGTCGCATAGTTGGGGCTGCGCACGTTCCCGAACACTGTCTCAAAGCCGCTCAGCGCTGCACGGCGCCCAGCGAGCAGCGGGGGGCTGACCCCAAATGACGGCGAGAACGGGTTCAACGGTCGAGCCATGAGCCAAGCAACCCTCCTACGCGCGTATTGACCGCCAACGGACCGGCCACACGTTCCGCGACGAACACGGCCAATGACCAACGAAAGAGTAACTGATGCAGTGTGAACATGCGGGTTAGTTTGCTTTTGCGTACTGTTCCTTTTCTGCGCACAAGTCCTCCCGAATTGGTCCAGGGTGCAGAGCGCGGTGCCCAATGTGCTCGACCTGCTTCACGACGCAGTCGAACTCGACAACGCCCTGCGCGACGCAGTGATTTATCGTGACGGAACCGTCCTATAGTTAGGAATAGTGATGGCGCGCACCTCGTGGAAGCAGCGCATTGGCGAGATCTTGGCACTGGGTGCGTTCGCGTTCGTGTGGGTTCGGATTGTCGATTGGCTCACTTGGCCACTGTGGGGATGGCTGCAGGCAGCAGTTGCCATTGGCGGCATCGCCGCCGCCGGCATTGCCTACGAGAGCGGCAAGCGCTTCGGCCGCCGTTCGCCAGAGCAACCAGAGACCAAGTCAGACGAAGCACCCGACACCGCGTCCAAGCGTTTCGCTTGGAACGAGCGCACGGGCTTCGCATGGTGGGCGTTGGCGCTCGCGTTCTTGACGGCAACAGCGTTTGCCGAGCCGTTGTGGCTCGACTTGGCGCTCTGTGCGGCGCTCACCCCGGTCGTGATCTGGTGGGAGCGCCGCTGGCGCCGCGCCCGCTCAGATGAAAGCGCGAACGCCCTCAGCCCGGCAGGGCACGGGAGGGTCGCAGCGACCATCGTGTTGACGGGCCACATCGCCGAGTGGCTGCCGACGGAATTGCTCTTGGTGCCGGTGCTCTTTTTCGCCGGGCTGATGATCTGGCTGTTCGCTTATCTCTGCGGACTGCGCCTCGGGCGCCTTGAGGCCAGCGCTGGTTCCCGGCGCTCGGACTCCAGGCACAGCCACATCGTTTGACCCGCAGCCAGCGATGGGCGCGCACCGGGGCCGTGGACTCGGTCGTCAAGCAAATCAACGCAGCCTTCGGCGGCGAAGCGAGCCCCAGCGCTGCCCGGCGGGCACAGCTCCGACAGCACCTCGATGTCGATGGTGAGCTGGCCGTGGGTGACGTTGGTGATTGACGCGATCGTCTGGTCCCAGTCGGGTCCGCCGCGGATCACGCCGAACGCCCGCGACCCCAAGTCCAGCGACGTCTGCGCGCTGTCGGGATGAAACGCCGGCTGGCCGCGCCGCACCAGCATCCTGCGCACCAACTCCACCAGCACCCTGCGGCGGATGCCCTCCTGGGCGCCGAGCAGATCGACTGCCTCGTCGAGTGTCAGCTTGCGCCGGTTGATCGTGCGCCTGTTCCGCTCGACCGGCGGCAGCCCGTGCTCGGTGACGATGCGCGGGGGCTCGCTGATGGGCGCCCAGTAGCTGGGCGTGCCCAGCAGCGCATGGACATAGAACGCAGGGATGCCGGCGAGGCTCAGCATGATCGTGTGCGCGGCGAGGAACTGGGCGACGCCGAGTGTGTCGGAGTCGCCAGCGAACAGATCCCACAGCGAGACATTCAGCTCGTACGCCTTGGGCCCTTCAGGCGTGTCGAACTCCGAATGCGTGCCGCCCGCGCTGTGTCCTGCTGCGATGAGCCGGAAGAGCTCGGCACTGCTCAGCAGGCCTTCCACCGGACGGAGTCCGATGCCGTCATGGCTGGCGACGAAGTTGAAGTAGGACGTTCCCGTCGGTGGCGGGTCCAGCCCGGCGAGCCACTGCTGCATCGCAACCGCCGAGCCCGAGATCATCGTGTGGGCGACGAGCGGCGGCAGGCTGAAGTTGTAGACGAGGTGGGCTTCGTCGCCGTCGCCCCAGTAGGCCACGTTCTGGTCGTGGGGAACGTTGGTCTCGGTGATGATGACCGAGCCGGGGCAACGTGCATCCAGCAGCGTCCGCAGCAGCTTGACGATCTCGTGGGTCTGGGGCAGGTTCAGGCACGACGTGCCGAGTTCCTTCCAGAGATAAGCGATCGCATCGAGACGGAACCAGCGCACGCCGGCATCGACGAGGCACCTGACCGTGCGCAGCAGGTCCAGCAGGACGTCGGGCTCGCCGAAGTTCAGGTCGATCTGGTCGTGGCTGAAGGTGCACCACAGCAACCGCGGGCCATCGGGTGTCTCGACCTCGCGCAGCAGCGGGGTCGTGCGCGGCCGCGCCACGCTCGACAGGTCGTCGGAGGGCTCCGCGCTGAGCAGGAAGCGGCTGCCGAGCATCTCGCCGCTGCAGAACTGCTCCATCCACGGATGGTCGGCACTGACATGGTTCACGACGAGATCGGCCATCACCGTGTAGCTCTCGGCGAGGTCGGCGATGTCATCCCAGGTGCCAAGCCGCGGATCGACCGCCCGGTGATCGGTGACGGCAAAGCCACCGTCTGAGCTCGCCGGATAAAACGGCAGGACGTGCACAACGGTCACGACGTCGCCGGTCAGATCGTCGAGCAACTCATGCAACGTGTGCAGCGGCACCTTCCCGGCCTCGGTAATCGAGTCTGCGTAGGTGATCACCGCAACGTCGTGCTGATCCCAATGCGACGCTGGCGGGGGCGCTTCATCGTCTGGCCCGAGTCCGATTTCCGCCAGCACCTCGTCCGCCAGTGGCTCGACGGCCACCGCGGGATATACGAACTCGAGATGCCCCTCGACTCGCCGACGCAACTCCCCATCTGTCACAGCGCGCGGACTCCTGTCGTCGGTGCGTCAGCTTCAGGCCCCATTGTGTGCGCAGAAATGCTGTTCCCACCGGCAAGTCTGCACCGGATTGGGTATGGCCTCATTCTGTGTGCAGAAATGCCGCTCCCAGCGGCGAAACCACGCAGATATCGCACCGGCCTCATGCCACGCCCAGAAATGCCGCGCCCGGCGGCAGCCCAGCGGCGAACGCCCTGAAGGACCCGGACGTTCGCAGTCTCCCCCTAGCGTGAACCCATGACCGAGACCCTGCTCGAACGGCCCAGCGACGGGGCTGCCATGCCGTCGCGTCATCCGCTGTCGATGATGACCGAGGCGGAAGCCCATGCCGCCATCGAGGTCCTGCGCCGCAGCGGGCGCATTGGCGACGAAGCGCGCTTCCACGGATTCTGCATCTGGGAGCCGCCCAAGGACGAGGTCGCTGCATGGCTGCCCGGCGCCGACACCGACCGTCGCTTCGAGATCGTCGTACGCGAGCACGGCGAGGTGCATACCGCGGTGGTGTCAGTCACCCGCGGCGAGGTGGACTCATGGGTGCATCACCCCGACGCAGTGCCGAGGGTGGGCCAAGTCGAGTTGTTCGCGGTGATGGATGCCTGCCGCAAGGACCCGGGGTTCGCTGAGGCCGTTGCCAATCGGGGGATTTCCGATCCGTCACAGGTGCAGATCGACCCCTGGCCGACCGGCGATTACGGCTTCGAATTCGAGGCCGGCCGGCGCGTGCAGCGCTGCATCGCCTTCTGGCGTCCGAACCCCACCGACAACGGCTACGCCTACCCGCTCGACGGGCTCATGGTGCACATCGATGTCGACACGCTCGAAGTGCTGCACATCGAGGACTTCGAACAGTGGCCGCTGGCGTCGGAGCGAGGCAACTACGACGTCGACTCCGTCACCGAGGATTTCGGCCCGATGCGAACCGACTTGGCTCCCATCGAGATCACCCAGCCCGAAGGCACCAGCTTCACGCTCGACGACAACGAGCTGCGCTGGCAGAAATGGTCGATGCGGGTCGTCATGGACGACACCGAAGGTTTGGTGCTGCACCGGATCGCCTATGACGACGGCGGGCGGGTGCGGCCGATCATCGACCGGGCGTCGCTGGCCGAGATGGTGGTGCCCTACGGCGACACCCGGCCGTCGCAGACGTTCAAGCACGCGCTCGACTCAGGTGAGTTCGGCCTGGGCCTGATGAACAACTCGCTGCAGCTCGGCTGCGACTGTCTCGGCGAGATCGTCTACCTCGACTCGACCCAGGTGTTCGACGACGGCTCCGTGGTCACCACGCCGAACGCCATCTGCATCCACGAGGAGGACTTCGGCATCGGCTGGAAGCACTTCGACTGGAACGCCGACACCACCGAGGTGCGCCGCTCTCGCCGTCTGGTGGTGAGCGCCATTCACACCGTCGGGAACTACGAATACGGATTCTTCTGGTACTTCTACCTCGACGGCACAATCCGCTACGAGGTGAAGCTCACCGGCATCCTCACCACGCGATCGCACCGCGAAGGCGACGACATGACGTTCGCCCGCCAGGTGGCACCCCACGTGTCGGCCCCGATCCACCAGCACATCTTCTGCGTGCGGCTGGACATGGCCGTCGACGGAAGCGCCAATTCCGTGGTCGAGGTGAACACCGAAGCGCTGCCGCCAGGCCCCGACAACCCGCATGGCACCGCGTTCGCCGCCCGCGAGACGGTGCTCGAGAGCGAATCGGCTGCGCGCCGAAACACCAATTCTGCGTCAAGCCGGTACTGGCGGATCGAGAGCGCGAACCACATCAACCGGCTGGGGCGGCCGACGGCATTCCGGCTGCTGCCGCCGCCCACCGCGACCATGTTCGCTGCCCACGACAGCCCGCACTCCGAGCGCGCCACGTTCGCCCGTCACAACCTGTGGGTGTCGCCCACACGACCCGACGAGCGCTACGGCGCCGGACGGTTCCCGACGCAACGCAACGCCGGCGACGGGCTGGAGCGCTATACGGCGGGCGACCGGCCAGTGGTCGGCACCGACATCACGGTGTGGCACACGTTCGGAATCACCCACGATGCACGCCCCGAGGACTTCCCGGTGATGCCCACCGAGTACGTCAGCTTCGGACTGGTGCCCGACGGCTTCTTCGACCGCAACCCCATGCTGGATGTGCCGCCGTCATCGAACGGACACTGCGCCTAAGTCTCTCGGCGACCGGGCCCGCCGCGGCCTACTGTGGCCCGATGGCAGGAGCACCCGAAGCCGGCGAGCCGAGCCTGACGTCTGGCGATACCGCTGCGTCCGGCGCTGTATCTCATGACGCCGGCCCATCCGGCGCTGCATTGGTCGAGCACTTTTCCCCGGCGCCAACCGAGGGCTTGCGGATTGCGCCCTTCCTGGACGCGATCGAGGCACAGGCCCCCACGGCAGACCGGACCCGGTCGGTCTCATCCGAGGTCATCGAGGCCATCCGTGGCACCGACTTCATGCGCATGTCAGCGACCCGCAACATCGGAGGCGTCGAGGAGACGATGCTCCACATGGGCCGCGAGCTCGAAGCCGTCGCGGCCCGCTGCCCCAGCCTGGCGTGGTGCCTGTGGAACCACCTGTGCGTCTTCCACCTGTTCGTCGGATCGGTGGGCCCCGACCAGCAGGATTTCCTGACCCACATCGTGACCAACGGCCAATGGGTGTCGTTCCCCGGCGGTGCTCGCAGCTCGGTGTACGGCCGCATCGAAGGCGATCAGGCAATCCTGAACGGCACTGGCCGATGGGGCACCGGTGCCCGCTACGCCGACTACTGCGGGGTTGCCTTCGCCATCACCGGCGACGACGGCAAGCCGGTCCGCCGTCCTGCGCCGCATGGAGCGGCGAAATCAAGCTTGGACATCCGCTTCACCATCCTGCCGACCACGACCGAGGGCGTGAAGATCGACCCGTCGTGGGACGGCGCCGGGCTGCGGGCATCGGCCACCGACGACGTCCACTACACCGACGTGCCCGTCAAGCTCAGCAACTGCGTGGCGTGGTTCGGGGCCAACCGTGCTGAGTCGCTGCGCACCGTGCCGGTGGTGGATCACCGCTACCGCGAGGACTGGGTGGGCATTTCAGACTTGTGGCTCTCGTTCATGGCGGTGGGCCTCGTCCGCCGGGCGCTCGCCGAGGCGGCTGACGCCGCCGGCGGCCGGCGCGTGATCATCGGCGGCAAGATGGTCGAACGGCCCACGGTGCAGGTCAACTTCGGCCGGGCGGCATCGCTGCTGGCCGCTGCGGCCGCCGCCACCGAAGCTGCGTGCAGCGAGGTGGACCGTCGTATCGCCGCCGGGATCGTGCCCGACGAAGCCGACTACCTCCGGCAGATGGCGGTGACAACGATGGCAGTCGAGCAGCTCGACGAGGCCATGTCGCTGCTGCATCGCACCCAAGGCGGCACTGCGCTGCGAGAAGGCGGCGCCTTCGACCGGCGTTACCGAGACTTCCGGGCGATGCCGGTGCACATCAACGTGCACCAAGACCGGGTGACCCACCAACTCGGCCGCCACCTTCTCGGCCTGGAACTCAACCCGTTCTGATCCGCACGCGCAGCGGCAAGAGCCCTTCCGCCCCGCGTGCCCAAGCATCACATCAACAGTCCCCAGGCATCGGCCGCTTGACACAGCTGATCAGACGACTGGTCGGGTGTCCTGGCCCCCGTGCACCGTTGGCTCACAGCACCATTGGTAACGAAGCGTGTCGAATGGCTCAAGGTAGGAGTCCGGTACGCCCAAGACTTCGAAGAGCACAGCGCGGTCCAGATCCCCACGGACGACGTCACGGTAAGCCTCGTTCGCCGGAAGAAACTCCCTCAGGCGGAAGCGGCTGAATATCTCCTCGCATTCAGCCATCTGAGATGCATCGAGCTGGCGCACATCGAGGACAGGTATCTCACCCACGCGACCGATCGACAGGTTGGCACGCCCGTTCTGTTGGCGAGAAGAAACCCACCACCGTGCGAGCAACCCCAACGTGGTGTTGCACCAGAGAAGCAAGGGCACATTCCAGATCGAGGACTCGGCATGGAAGCTCGGCCATGCACGGCCACCGATGCACCGCGGAGACCAGCATGCACCCAGCCGCTGGCTGTTGAGCTGAAACTCCAGGTTCATATGCAAGCGCGATGCCGCTTGGTCCCAAACGCGCCGCGCGTCTTCGTCGCTCGCATCAGGTGCCAGTTCACCGAGGCTGTCTGGCAGCACTTCCAATCGGCTCTCCCTGCCGGAAGCCGTCGAGTGAGCCCACAGCACCGGATACGAAGCCCCTCTCCAAGAGTCGCCTTGGAATTGAGCCATGCGTATACGAAATGGTGCTCCATATGCGCCCGTGCCTCGCTCCAAGGCCGCCACTGAACGGGGCCGGACCCCAATCGCCGCGTTGCCCGGGCCGACCTGCCCGAGCGCGCCAAGACGCACAATCGGAATCTGCCGCTCGGGGACGCGAGCCAGCCGCAGAGCACCCTGGGCCAACGCTGCCGCACTCAGAGCGACGTCAAAGGCGCTGACTTGACCGTATCCGCCGTCGGACATCTCGCCTCGGAACCAAACTCCGATGCGATCATCCCCGATGTGCAGGTCTCCGTAAGCGGCATCGGCCTGGCGGGCGGCTTCGATGTTCCGAGCCAATTCCACTGCCTGAGCGTGATTGTCCGGCCTGTCCAGCAGTGCCACCCAGCACACCGAATCAACTCGTGCCGGCGCTTCGTCCTGTTCGCCATTGGACCGGGTCTCGGACGGGCTCAGGCGAGGGAGCAATCGGCGTGTAGCAATCACCAAGACCTCGGCCATCGCCGTGTCGTCGGAGAATGCCCTGTCAGTCGATCCATGCGCCGCCAGCGAGACCACCAGAATGCTCTCGTAGCTGTCCCTCAGGAGCGCCCGCGCCTTCCGCCATGCGCTCGTGGTGCAGAATGTCGCCGGCAAGACGAACGCAATCGTCCCGCCCGGCCTGACCTTGACGTGGGCGAGATCGAGAAAGTAGCTGGCAAGGCCGGCGTGGCCGTGACCTGCAGACTTGCCCCGGCCTCGGTACAAGGCGATATTCGTGAGCCGCTCGCTCATCGCCGTCTGCTCAGCCTCGGAATTGCCGAAGCCGGCAAACGCCGGCCGCGGAACGCCGACTCGTTCGCCTTCCTGACCGACGGTGCGCACGTAGGGCGGATTCATGATGACGATGTCGGCGGCGCCATGGGCGAGAACAAAACGATGCTCGCTGTCGTCTGTTGGCCGCTCCCCGGTGCCAGCAGCAACCGAGCGGCCGGTGCCGAACAGCGAGGTGGCTTCGACGTCGTCAATCAACTCCAATGAGCCAATCGAGGTCACCGTCAGGTTGTTCGCCTCTGGTCCGGCGGCTGTCGTCAAGCCGTAGGGCATGAGGTGGATGTTCGTGTCCCCGAACGGCACAGAAGGATGCACTGCGGACAGCATCGACGCTGTCACGTGCACAGCAGCAGGCATGATGTCGGCCCCAACAAACACACGTTCCATGCAAGCCGGGTGCAATATGGCATCATTGATGCCTGCTTGTCTGCAGCGCGAGGCGACGTGGCCATAAGCCGCAGAAAGCAATGCCCCGGTGCCGCACGCCAGATCGGCGATCCGCAGTGCCCGGACCTCTTCCTGGTCGCCGAAATCACACGCGAGTCGACTGACGGCCAATTCTGCGAGAAGTGAGGCAGACGACGGCCGCGTGTAGAACGTGGCCAAGAACTTGCGGTCGGCGATCAGGCGCCCGAATATCTGTCCTGTCATGTCCTGCGTGGTGGCGATGCCAAGACCGACCAGTTCGTCGGCGACGCCTGCGAGCCGCTCGAGCACGCGACGGCCCACATCCGCCGGAAGCGGCAGCAATACCCGGTTGGCGATCTCAAATATCGGCCAATAGTTGATCTTCAAGATCGCCCGCCACGCGGCGTGAAGGTCGGCGGGCAGGAGCGCTCCGCCGTTACGCAATTGTTCGATGCTCGGAACTCCCTCGTGCATCGGTGCGATGGCATTATGAAAGGTCAGAGCATTGGTGACAATCGTCATCGCCATGCGAAGGGTTTGCTCTGTGTTCTCCTGATGCAGGGCGCTGCAGACGGCCCTCAGCGCAGCCGAGCGTTCGCCAGTGATCTCCGACTGAACCAAGCCCGCCGCATGGGACACGCCAGCCTCGAACGCACGCAGCGCGAGAGCCATTTGGCGCTCGGAGACGGCAATGCACTCGATCAACCGCGCGAGCGCCCCGATATCCCCGCTGATCCAGCCATTTCCGGGAAAGCGGCTCGGGTCTCCGCCTTCGGTCAGCGAGAGAATGCAGTACTCCAGCGGTGCAGCATCGAGTGCCTCACTGAGTTCGGCCTGCGGCACGCTCGCGAGACTCGGCGGCAGACGAACGGCGACGGCCTGTTCGATGGGATCGCCGGTCGCGGCCAATTCCATTCCGAGACGCTGGGAGGCGTCCAGCTCTACCTCACGCGCGGGCGCGTACTCGGTCTCGACAATGACGGGCATGCCGCCTGACATCCGCACCACAATGTCGGGTGCGGCAGCTGCGGCATCGGCGAGCACTCTCGTCGATTCAGCCTCGGCTGTCCACTTTGGATGCATTCGGTCGAGCGCGGTCGCAAGCCGATCGTTGACTGTCACCTCCCGCGTTCGCGCTGCTCGGTTCATTCTTGAACGTCTCCTGCCCAAACGCTGACAGCCTTTGCTGGATTGACCAACTCGGACTCACGTCGATGCCGCGACCCTAAACCCCAGATGTCACAAGCTCTGGCATCGGCAGGCGGTGGCTGCGGCCTCAGACGAGCAGGATTAGGCTCAGCTCGTCCGCTCGCAAGCATGTGTCGCGGGCGTGAGCGGAGAGGGAGAACATGCGCTCAAGAACTCTGACACGAATCACAGCAGCGCTCCTCGGCGTGGCACTGCTCGCTGCTGCCTGCGGCGGTGACGACGACACCGATGCCGCTGCGACGACGGAGGTGCCCGCGGCAACCACTGAGGCGGCCGAGCCCGAGCCTGCCGTCGAGGACGACGAGATGGACGTGATGTCCACCGCGGACATCACGGCTGCATTCGTGCTCGTCGGACCCGTCGGCGATGCCGGCTGGAACTGGGCCCACGACCAAGGCCGAATCTTTGCCGAGGCGCAGACGGGGGCGAGGACGCTGTTCGTGGAGAGCGTGCCCGAGAACTCTGAAGCCTTCAAGGAAGTCGCCGTCGATTTCATCGAGAACGAAGGCGCGGACATCATCTTCGGCACATCGTTCGGCTACATGGACCCGATGCTGGAGCTGGCCGACGAGTATCCCGATGTCGTGTTCGAGCACGCCTCGGGCTACAAGATGAACGACACCAACTTCGGCAACTTCTTCGGCCGTATCTACCAGCCTCGTTACCTGTCGGGCATGGCAGCAGGCGCCATGACCGAGACCGGTCAGATCGGCTACGTCGCCGCGTTCCCGATTCCCGAGGTGATCCGCGGCATCAATGCGTTCACCTTGGGCGCGCGCGAGGTCAACCCCAGCGCTGAGGTCCATGTCAACTGGACCTTCACCTGGTTCGATCCGGCGATCGAGGGCGACACCGCCAGCGCGCTGCTCGAAGCCGGCGCCGATGTCATCGCCATGCATCAGGACTCGCCGCAGGCAGGAGTCGCCGCGCAGGACGCAGGGGCGCGCTGGGTCGCCTACAACTCCGACATGCGCGACTTCGCGCCGGAGGCCTTCGTCACCGCCCCGATCTGGCACTGGGGCCCGCGCTACGCAGCGACGATCGAGGCTGTCGCATCGGGCACCTATTCGCCGGGGGCGTACTGGGGCGGCATGGAAGACGGCATCGTCCAGCTCGCTGAGCTGTCCGCGGATGTGCCCGGCGATGTCACCGACCGCATTGGCGAATTCGCCGATCTGATCCGCACCGGCACTTGGGACGTGTTCACCGGCCCGATCAATGACCAGGACGGCACTGAGCGTGTCGCTGCCGGCGAGACCATGGAGGACGGGCCAATGCTGGGCATGGACTGGTTCGTCGAAGGCGTCGTGGGTGACGCCAGCCCCTGATCGGACTGATCGAAGAGCGCTGAAGCCGCCGTCGTCAACGGGGGACGCTGAGGTGTCCCCCGTTGACGACGGCGGTCGCGTCGTCGTCGATCTGCGCGGCATCCGCAAGGAGTTCCCCGGGGTCGTTGCCTGCGACGGCGCGAATCTCACCGTCCGGGCAGGCACCATTCATGCCCTGCTGGGCGAGAATGGCGCCGGCAAGACGTCGCTCGTCAATGTGCTCTGCGGCGCCTACCTGCCTGACGCCGGCGAGATCTGGGTGCACGGCTCACAGCGCCAGTTCCATTCCCCGGCCGACGCCATCGCCGCAGGCATCGGCATGGTGCACCAAGAATTCCGACTGGTGCCGACGCTCACCGTTGCGGAGAACGTGGTGCTGGGCTCGGCGCCTCGCTACCTCGACATGGGCCAGATCGTCGAGCGGGTGGCCCACCTGGCAGCCTCGTTCTCCCTCGACACCGACCCGACCCGACCTGTGTGGCAGCTCTCCGTGGGCGAGCGCCAGCGTGTCGAGATTCTCAAGGCCCTGTGGCGCGACGCCGATGTACTGGTGCTGGACGAGCCCACGGCTGTGCTGACACCCGCCGAGGCAGCCGACCTGGGACTCGCCTTACGTGCGATGGCCGAGCAGGGGCGCTCTGTCATCTACATCAGCCACAAGCTCGACGAAGTGCTGGCAGTCTGCGACGAGGCCACCGTGCTGCGCGGCGGCGTCACCGTCGCACAGCCGACCAGTCTCGCCGGCGTCGAGCGATCGGATTTGGCCGAGATGATGGTCGGCGAGGCGGCAGTGCACGTGCAGCGACCCGCAGCACGGACCCGCGGTGACCTCGTGCTCGCCCTGGAAGGCGTTTGTGCGCTGAGCGACCGGGGCCTGCCGGCGTTGCACTCGGTCGACCTCGACCTGCACGCAGGCGAGATCGTGGGAGTGGCGGGGGTCTCGGGCAACGGCCAGAAGGAGCTGGCCGAGACCATCGCCGGGCTGCGTCCCGTCACCTCGGGGGCGGTACGGCTGCTGGGCGCCGACGTTGCCGACGAGTCGCCGCGAACCCGCTCGCGCGGGGGGCTGGCCTACGTGCCCGAGGATCGCCTCGGCGTTGGCCTGGCGCCCCATATGTCCGTCGTCGACAACTCCGTGGTGCGTGCCTACCCGGCCTTGCGTCGTGGGGTCATGCTGGACCTGCGGCGCTGCGAAGAGTTCTGCGAGAACCTCGTCGAGCGATTCGGCGTCCGGGTGGGACGCCTGCACGAGGACGTGAGCGCTCTGTCGGGCGGCAACCTCCAGCGCCTGCTGCTAGGTCGTGAACTGACCGGCGAGCCGAAGGTGCTCGTGGCAGCCCAGCCCACTCGCGGTCTTGACGTGGCCGGCATCGCCGCCATCCAGGAACAGATCGTCGCGCAGCGCAGCGCTGGCGTAAGCGTGCTGCTCATCTCGGAGGACCTTGACGAGCTGCTCGCGCTGTCTGACCGGTTGGTCGTGATGTACGGAGGGCGCATCGCGGCGCGTCTCGACCCGAGGACCACGACCCGAGCCGAGGTAGGCACTGCGATGGCCGGAGGCGGCAGCACATGACCGATCCGACCCACGCCCCGCTGCACACCGTGGCCCGCGGCAGGGCCCGTTGGCACCGTGGAGTCGTGCGTCCGGTGCTGCAGCGGCGCACCAGAGTTGCCCCCGGCGCGCAGGCCATCGCCTTCGTCGTGGGCATCGCGCTGGCCCTGATTGCGGGGGCGCTCTTGTTGTGGGCCTCGGGCAACGACACGTTCGCTGTCTATGGACGCATGGCTGATTCCTCGCTCGGCGGCTTCGACGCCATCTCGCGAACGTTGCTGCGCGCCACCCCACTGGCAATCGCCGGGCTGGCAGTGGCGGTGGCCGGCTCGATGGGGCTGTGGAACATCGGCGCCGAAGGCCAGATGATGGCCGGCGCCACAGCAGCGGCAGGCCTCGCCATGGTGGCGGGAGACCTCGCTGGGCCGATGCTCATCGTGGCGATGCTCATCGCGGGTGCAGTGGGCGGAGTCGTGCTGATCGTCGGACCCGCACTGGCCCGTGCTTACCTCGGCGTGAGCGAGATCATCACCACGCTGATGCTGGTCGAAGTTGCGATCCGGATCGTGGAATGGCTCAAGGTGGGACCTTGGAAAGATCCCGAGTCGCTCGGCTTCCCCCAGATCGCGCCGTTGCCGGACCAAGCCTCGCTGCCGGGCCTCTTCGGCCATGTCCACATCGGGGTGCTGCTCGCCGCAGCACTGCTCGCGGCATTCTGGATGGCAGTCGGGCGCACCGCATGGGGCTACGAGCTGCGCCTGGCGGGTTCATCACCAGCCACCGCGCGCTACGTCGGCATCTCGCTGCAGCGCAAGGTCCTGGCCGCGCTGCTGATATCGGGCGCACTGGCCGGTCTGGCAGGGGCGATCGAGCTGAGCGGCACGGCCACCCGTCTCGAACCGGGACTGTCCAGCGGCTACGGATTCGCCGGCATCATCGTTGCGGCGCTCGCGCTGATGCGGCCGGCCGGCGTTGCAGTAGTGGCGTTCGTGTTCGGAGCGGTGCTGCGAGGCGGCCAGGCCATCCAGACGCTCGGTGTCACCAGCTCCATCGCCACCATCCTGCAAGCCATGATCCTCATCGGCGCACTGGTGGCCGCCGTTCTGCTCAACTACCGCATCCGATGGGTGCGGCCCGTCGGCCACGAATCCGAGCCGACCTCACCGCCTGCTGTGCCGGCACCGGGCAGAGCCCCTTCCTCGAGCGGCTCGTCGGCGCCGGAAGCATCCGATGTCTGAGGAAGCCATCGTCGGGTTGCTCGTGGCGACCGTGCAGTTCGCCACGCTCGTGTACCTCGCCGGGCTGGGCGAGCTCATTGCCGAACGCTCCGGTGTGCTGAACCTCGGTGTCGAGGGAATGATGGCGATGGGCGCCGTCAGCGGGTTCATGATGGCACTCGCCACCGGACGGCCCTGGATCGGCTTCGCGTTCGCTGCGCTGGTTGGCATGGCGGTCGCAGGCGTCCATGCCGTGGTGAGCGTGGTGATGGGCGCCGGCCAAGTGGTGTCCGGCCTCGCCATCACCATCGGAGGCCTCGGATTCGCCGCCTTCATCGGGCAGGATGCGGTGCGCGAGCGTGCCGATGCCGTGTTCACCGATCTCGGCATCGCAGGCCTTGCCGACATCCGCTGGGTCGGCCCGATCTTGTTCAACCAGCCGCCGGTGGTGTACCTCGCAGGCTTCCTGGGCATCGCGGCCTGGTTTGTGCTGAACAGAACCAGGCTCGGCCTCGCGCTGCGCGCAGTAGGGGAATCTGCCTCCACGACGGACTCAGTGGGCCATTCGGTGACGCTCCTGCGCTCGGGGGCTGTGCTGGTCGGGGGCGCCCTCGCCGGAGCCGCCGGCGCATTCCTGTCGCTCTATATGGCCGCTGGCTGGACCGAAGGCCTCATCGCCGGCCGCGGCTGGATCGCCGTAGCACTGGTCATCTTCGGGGCGTGGCGGCCTGGACGCCTGGCCGCCGGCTCATTGCTGTTCGGCTTCACGCTGGCTCTGCAGCCCAGGGTGCAGACCTTCGATCTCTCCATCTTCGGATTCGAGGTCAACAGGATCTCTCCGGCGCTGCTCGGCATCCTGCCGTTCCTGCTGACCGTCGTGGTGCTCATCGCGATCAGCTTCCGGGCGCGGCACCGACCCAGTCCCGCCCCTGCGGCGCTCACACTTCCGTACCGCCGCGAGGAGCGCTGACGGCACGGGCCTGTGCTCGCCGAAGCGCCCGCGAGCGCCTACGCCCAGTAGGTTTCGACGGGTGACAGACGGCCATGCCCACGAAGCCCTGCCTGACGGCACGAAGCTGCAGATCCGCTTGCCGCCAGAGCTCGAAGCCGGTGTGTGGTCCAACTTCGCCGTGGTGCGCCACTCGCCCTATGAGTTCACGCTCGACTTCATCAGGCTGGACTTCAGCGGCAAGCAATCACCGCGTCGGGGCGTCGTCGTGCAGCGGGTCAACATGTCGCCGCAGTTCGTGGAACAACTCATCAGCGCACTGACCGACAACATGTCCAAGTTCGCCTCGAACCTCGCTCCGTCCAGCTTGGAAACGCTGAACCAGCCACAGGACGACCCAGACGACTGATCGCGCTCAGCGATGTGACGAGCGTTGGCGGCCCTTGGACCTCGATCGATTGTTGTTGCTTCGACGGTGCCGCGATCGGTGCTTGGCCGCCTGGGGCGTTGCCGCAGGGCGTTCGTCGGCCGCGCGCTTCGCTGGCGGACGCTCGAGCGTGCGACGTCGCGTCTGCGGGCGTGAGGGCTGCCGGATCGCAGCGACGTCGGCGTCGGTGATGGGCTGTTCCAATCCCATCTTGCGTTGCATGGACCTGAGCTCTTTGACCTGCTCGGGCTGAACAAGCGAGACCACCACCCCGCCTTGGCCGGCACGGGCAGTGCGGCCTGACCGGTGAAGGTAGGTCTTATGGTCGGCAGCGATGTCGTAGTGGACGACGGCGCCGACGCCTTCGACATGAATGCCTCGCGCAGCAACGTCAGTCGCGACCAGCGCCTGCACCTCGCCGGCGGCGAACTCGGCCAGCGCTCTCGTGCGCTGGGGTTGGCTGCGCCCGCCGTGAAGCGCTGCCGCTGCGATGCCCCGGCTCTTCAGCTGCTTGGCCACGCGGTCGCAGCCGTGCCGGGTCCGGCAGAACACGACCGTCGAACCTGCAGCATCGACCGCTTCGGCGCAGATTTCGGTTCGATCAGTCTTGGCCACGCTCCAGAACACGTGGTCGGCAGCCCTGATATCGGGAGTCTCGTCGCCGACCTCGTGGCGCACGGGATCGCGCTGATAATCGCGCGTCAGTGTTGCCACGTCTCCGTCGAGCGTTGCGGAGAACAGCATGGTCTGGCGCTCGGCTGCGGTCTGGTCGAGCAGGCGCCTGACGGCCGGGATGAATCCCATGTCGGCCATGCGGTCGGCTTCGTCGATCACGACCTTGTCGACAGCGGACAGGTCGGCCTCACCCTGGGAGATCAAATCCTCAAGGCGACCAGGGCACGCCACGAGAATGTCGACCCCGCGGCGCAACGACCCGATCTGAGCGCCGTAGCCCACGCCGCCGTAGGCGACGCCGACGCGGCGCTTGCCTGCAAACGTTCGCAGCTCTGTCTTGATCTGATCGGCGAGTTCGCGGGTCGGCGCAAGCACGAGTACCCGCGGCTTGTGCGGCTCGGCATTGCCGACGCCGGCCACGAGCGGAATCCCGAAAGCCAGCGTCTTGCCGGATCCGGTGGGGGCGCGGCCGCAGACGTCGCGTCCGTCCAAGGCATCGGCCACGGTTGCCGCCTGGATGGCGAATGGCTGGCTGATGCCTCGTTGAGCGAGCGCGCTGACGATGAAGTCGGGCGCGCCCAGCTGGGCAAAGGTGGGGGGCATGTGTCTCCTCGCGCGTGACGCGCGGGCTTCTGAGGGTTCGGTTGCGCCTCAACAGGGGAGGAAGAGGTCGGAGGTAACAGGGTTTGGTCCACGTCGACAGGAAGAACCAAGACCAGCCTGCGAACCCGTCGGCCGAACATGTCGGCCCGACGCCGGGAAGGGTACCGGCGCGCGCTGCTCAATGCTCACAGAGCACTCTGCAGCCGATCAGCCCCAGATGTGTTGAAGACGCAGACGGCGTGAGACGCCGCCGGGGCTCAGACGGGCTTGACGTTCTGCGCTTCGTCGCCCTTGCGGCCGGGTCCGATGTCGAACTCGACCTCCTGCCCTGCTTCCAGCGTCCGGTAGTTCTCACCGACGATGTTGGAGAAGTGGACGAAGACGTCATCGGCGCCTTCACGGGAGATAAAGCCGAAGCCCTTCTCGTTGTTGAAGAACTTCACTGTTCCGCGCATGTTATGCCTCTCAAAGACCGGCTTGTCCGACCGAAGACCGCAAGGGTACGGCGCGAAGGCCGCGTTCAGACCCGCGCCTGCGCGCCTGGCACGAATTCGGCCAAGAACTTGAGCGTCGACTCGACGAAGATGTCGTTGCGATCGCCGGCCACCATGTGCGCGGCACCGCCCACATTGGCGTAATGCGCATGGGGTACCGCCTCGAGAAATGACTGGGCGCCCTCTTGCGAGAGCACATCGCTCAGACCGCCTCGAACCAGCAGCGTCGGCAGCGTGAGGTTCTCCGCGGCGGCCTGCTGGCGCGGGATGCGCTCGGCGAAGCTGCGCGGACGGTGCATGAACGCAGGGTCCCAGTGCCAGCGGTAGCGGCCGTCGGGCCAGAGGCGAACGTTCTTTGCCAGTCCGTCGAGATTGCGCGGCCGGGGCCGGTGCGGCTGGTAGTTCGCGATCGCCTCGGCAACCTCTTCGAGCGATGCGAACCCGTCGGCGCCTTGGGCCATGAAATCGCGAATCTTGCGCACACCGGCCGCCTCGATCTGCGGCGCGGTGTCCACAAGCACGAGCGCGAGTGCGTCCACGGCACCCTCGCCGACCGCAGTCAGCGAGGTTCCCCCGCCCATCGAGGCACCGACCAGCACTGGCCGTTCACCGAAGTGCTCCACAATCGCCACCAAGTCGGCCACCGACGCCTCGGTCGTGTAGTCGCCGTCGGGCGCCCAGTCCGAGTCGCCATGGCCCCGGGCGTCAAGGCACACGGCCCGGTAGCCGCCGTCGGCGAGGGCCTGGCCCGCTCCCTTCCATGCGTGACGGGTTTGGCCGCCGCCGTGCTGCAGCAGGACCAGCGGGCCGTCGTCGCCGTAGACATCGGCGGCGACCTTGACGCCCCCCGACGCTTCGATCATCAGGTCAGGGATGAGCGTGTCGGTGATGCGCTCGCCGTGCTCGGACGGATGGGAGTACACATCGGCGCCGGCCGGCTCAGAGGGCACGAAGTCGGGGGCGTCGGCATCGGCCGGGTCGAACAGGGGTCGACCGTGCCCACCGGATGGTTGCTGTTTCATCGCCTGCCTTTCGTTCGCTGAGTCACCACGCGCAGCATCGCCGGCTGGCTCAGCCGCCGGTGCCGAGGCTGGCTAGGTGGTCCGAGCGCGGCCGTCGGTCTTGGCTGCGGCCTGATCTCGGCGCCGGGCTTCGCCCGCGGCAGCCAGCGCCGCCCGGTTCGAGTCATCGACGCGCATGAAGTGATCGCGCCAGCCGTCATTGTTGTCGGCTTCCCACACGTAGGGCGTCTGCACCGTCGTGCGCGGCAGCCAGGCGCGCTCGAGCAGGTCGAGCCCAGTACCCACGATGTCGCGTTGCATCGCCGCATCGCCGGGCTTGCCGGTGGGGTTGCCGAGCGGGAAGTCGGTGAACACGAAGCGCGCCACGCCGCATTCCTCCACGATGTCGCGGGCGCTGCCGGCGACCACGGTCGGGATGCCGGCTTCCTCGAGGTGTCGCGCGACCAGACCCACGGTCTGGTGGCAGACAGGTCAGAGTGGAATCAGGAACGCCACGTCGACGCCGTCTTCGCGCATCCACTCTTCGATGCTCGGCGAGTCGTTGCGCTGAGTGCGACGGTGGCTGTAGTCGGTGGGAATGCCGTAGAAGCGTTCCGACACCGCACCGATCCGGCCCTCAGCGGCAAACTCACGCAGCCGGTTGATGGGCAGGTAGGTGTCGAGGTCTTCGGTGTGGGTGTTGTCCTTGTCCCAGAAGAGATCGTTGTTGTACAGGCCCTCGAGCGCGTCGTCACAGCGGGCCGCATAGGGCCGCTTGGGACGCGCGGCAGGCACTCCAGCCGGCTCGCTGCCGGCGCGGAAGAACGACGTCGTGACCAGACCGACTGTGCATTCCGACAGCGGCTTGGACAGAGGGGTGAACGCCACCTCGTGGTTGTACGCCCACTGGTACGGCTGCGGGTAGCCGTGCGCCCCGTAGTACTCGCGCGACTTGTCGATGTAGCTCAAGTACGACCGGTGCGCCCGCCGCCCGTCCGACTTGCGCCCATTGCCCTGGCGACCGTTCGTTTGCGGCCCGGAGCGTTCTGTCACAGCCATCGTGTCTCCCTTGCCTGCAGCCGGGCTCGGAACAGCCAGACTGCCACGGTCCGGTCCGCAGACCGGCGCCACAGACTGTACGCGCCCGGCCCTGCTGGATGCCCGGTGCCGCACTGACGAGCCGCTCGGGTAGGTGAGCCTCTCGGGGATGAACCCCTTGTTTCCCGCTCTTGTTCGCTGCGCTCACGGGCCGCTCGGGCCACGGTTTCGCCTCTTAGCCTGAGCGTCGTGACAGGCGCCGACACGAGAGAGCCGAGCGAGAACCCGCCGGGCAGCGAAGGCTCGGCGTGGGGTGCGGGAGGACTGACGCTGGGAGGCAACCTCGCCGATGCGGTGCAACAGCCGCCGACGGTGTACGCCGCGGTCGGAGGGCGGCGGTTCTTTGACGATCTGGTGGACCGGTTCTATGACGCAGTCGAATCGGACCCGCTGCTGCGACCGATGTACCCCGGCGACCTGACGCCTTCCCGGCAGCGTCTGGCCGGCTTCCTGGCCCAGTACTGGGGCGGTCCCGCCGATTACAGCGCCGAGCGCGGCCATCCGCGCCTGCGCATGCGGCACATGCCGTTCGCGATCGGCCCAGCACAACGCGATGCCTGGATGCGCCACATGGTCGCCTCGCTCGCGGCGGCAACGCTGCCCGATGGATCACCGCTCGACCCCGACATCGCTCAGGCCATGTTCGCCCACTTCGACAACGCCGCCACCCACCTCATCAACCAGCGCTCCTGAACTGATCCCTGATGTAGTCAGCCGGCTCGCGCAACAGCCTGCCGACATCCGGTGTGTGATTCGGGGCCAGCCCCCGGATGGCTGCGAATAGCCAGAGCGATACAAGGGTCGCGGCAACTCCAACGAGCAGCGTCAAGGAGTTCTCGACGCCACCTCGACGCTCACTACTTGGATACCGTCGCTGGCGAGCCTCGCGATAGACAAGTCCGGGCGATGCGATGAGACCGAGGAGTGCAACGGCGAGAACGCTGGCAGCCAACTCTCACCCGCGCCGGGACCGTGGTGGCGGGGGCGGCGGCCTCTTTGAAGGCGCCGGCATCTTTGCCATCGGCACCTTCTTGGAACCCCGATCGACTTGCGATCGCCTGCCGTCTCGTGCGGCCTTCGTTGGACGTGATTTGCCACCTGACATCGCGCCTCCTGCTACCTCAGATCCTCATGGTCCACGGTAGTGGCTTGGTTTCGTACGTTGGAAGCGATTATTCGAAGCCTCGCCCAAGGGGACTCGTCGTCAGACTTGGCGGCTTGCGCTCGCTTCGCGCGGACACCACGTGTAGCGGTTGGGTGTCGTTGCGTGCCGCGGGAGTGCTTGCGGGGTAGAACGTCGGGCGATGGCTGACACGACCAAGCAGCGGGCGCGGCTGATGTGGGAGTGCGTGGAGCGCTACCACCAGCTCTGCTACTGGGCGCCCGAAGTGCGCGAAACGGGCACCTCGGCGGGACTGCGCGGCTTCTGGATGAACTACTTCGCAACCCGGTCAGCGCCCTTGGGACCCGTGCCAGCGCGCGTCGTGGAGTCGCTGTTCTTCTATTACGCACCTGCGCGGGTTCGGCGGGCGATCCCGGATGCCTGGACGTACTCGACTCCGGAGAAAGTGCTGGCAGCGCGCTACCAGGGCATGGACCGGGCACTGCTGCGAGAACTCGGCGACTTCGGCGGCAGCGACGCTATTCGCCGCTGCGCCGAGGTCGTGCGGGCTGCATGCGATGCCGCCGACCCCGTCGGCCGCACGCTGTTCGCCGGCTGGGCATCGCTGGACTGGCCCGACGAGCCTCACCTGGCGCTGTGGCATGGCTGCACGCTGCTGCGGGAATACCGCAGCGGATGCCACTTGATCGCTCTGGCAGCGGTTGGCCTGGACGGCTGCGAATCGGTGGTCTCCCAGGTCGCCGTCGACGAAGCGCCCCGCGAGTGGATTCACGAAGAAGCCGGCTGGTCAGAAACTGAAGCCGCGGCCGCATCCGAGCGGCTCCGGCAACGGGGCTGGATCGATGCCGAGGGGCGGGCCACCAATGCAGGCTTCGCCGGGCGAGCCGAGATCGAGGCGATGACGGATCGGCTCGACGGCGCGCACTGGGCTGCGATCGGCGACGAGGCGGCGGATCGGCTGCTGGTCGACATGGCCCCGCTCAACGTCGTGCTGCCCAAAGACGACCAGATCGACTGGCGAGAGCTGTACCCCGCCAACAAGTGACGGCATCTGCAAGGCTGCGGCCCATGAGCGAGCAACTGCCCGGGCACGTTGACGACCCGGTGATGTCCCACAGCGAGTCAGTCGATATCGACGCCCCACCGCACAAGGTGTGGGAGATGGTGACGGCGCTGGATCGCTACGGCGAGTGGAGCAACGAGAACACCGGCGGGTACTGGCGCAAGGGTCCTGACGGCGTGCCCGGCACCGGGCAGGTCGGCGACATGTTCGTCGGCGTCAACCGGCTCGACGGCGAGGAGTGGAAGGCCCCGGTCGAGATCATCCGACGCGTCGAGAACGAAGACTTCGCCTTCGTGACGGGCGGCCTGGAATACAACATCGTCCTGTGGCGCTACCAGCTCGCGCCCAACGGCGACGGCACCACGTTGACGGAAACCTGGACGCTGCGCAAGCTGTCGCCGCGCATGGTCGAGTTCGGTCAGAAGGAACTCGATTACCGGGCCGGCAACGCTCGGGCGGGCATCCGCGCCACGCTCGCAGCGATGAAGGCGGCCGCAGAAGTGTAAGAGGACGCGCGGATGGGTGAGGCTTCCCGTCGACGCACTTGTTGTTTCCCGCTCCTGTTCGCTGCCGCTCACGGGCCGCTCGGGCCACGGCTTCGCCTGCCGGCTCAGCCTCCTAACCCGCGATGCCGACCATCTGTGTCGTGGCCCACATGTTCACCAGGCGGGAAAAGTCGACGTACTCGCTGAAGCCGTCCTCGGTGATCGTGGCCCTGTAGTCGTCCCAGCCCTCGGGACCGCTGAAGTACAGCTCGGCCATGCCGATGTAGGCCTCGTTTGCGGGATCTTGACTGTGGTTCACTACGTAGCGCAGACCGCCGATCTCATTCATGACATTCCGCACGTTGGGCGCATGTGCGTCCAGCCAGTGCCGGAATGCGGCGTCATAATCCACGCCGTCGCGGCCGGGAACCAGGAACGACACCTTGAAGAATCCCGATCGTGTCGCCGGAAACGGTTCGTTCAGCGTGTTCGGCGCGAGGGGCAGCTCGCCGTCGATCACCACATATTCGGTGGTCGCCCACCCCACGTACGGCTCGGCCTTTTGCTGGAACGTGTCGGCAGGCACGGTGCCGTGGGGCTCGGGCGGATTCGGGATTGCCCGGTCGAACCAGAGTTGCGCCATGCCGTCCCACGGCACGTCCCGGCCGGGCCGCTGGTCGAACAGCGTCGCGATGTACTTCGTCGCGTGGACTCTGCCCTCTGCGCCCGCCTGCGCCTGTCCGGCGATCACGGCGGGCATGTGGTTCTTGTACCAATTGGCCACCAGCTCGTCGCGGGTGGCGTCGGCTCGGCGCTTGATGAGAAAGATCATCTTGGCGCCGGGTGTCGCTGCGATTTCGTCTGACATGAATGCCTCCTTGGCGACCACGACCTATGTGCGTGGGCAACCTGTTCCCGCCGAAAATCCGCTTGGCGGGATTGCTGCCCAAATCTAGGTTGGCGCTCGGTGCGACGGTCCGCATCCTTCAACACTTCAGACGCGGCGTGCGGGCCGTCGCACTCGTGAGCGCTCAACAGCAACCTAGAGCGAGACCGCAGAAGCTGTCAACGAAGTTCGGCTGCGACCGCTTCGACGAGGCGGACGTAGTCCTCGGGCCGGTTGTAGAGGTGAGCCGAGATTCGCAGGACTCGGTCGGGCGGCGCAGGCCAGGTGAACACCGGCAGCTCGATGCCGTGCCGCTCCCGCAGCGCCGCCATCAGCGGGTCGAAGATCGCCGAGCCCGAATGGTCGGCAGGCGGCAGCGGCACGCTCGCAATTGCGCCGATCATGTCGGCCGGCGCCGGCGGGTCGATGCCGAGCGCCTCGATGAGCACGTCGCGGCCCCCGAGACACAGCCCGCGGATCGCAGCCTTCACTCCCGGCCAGCCGTCAGGGTGCATGGCCTCGACTGCTGCGAGCGCATCGGCCACGGTCAACCAGGCGGTCGGGTCGTGGGTGCCGGTCCAGTCGAACTGCGCGTGCAGGTGACCGCCTTGCGACGGCCAGCCGCCGTTGTAACCATGGCTGACGACTGCGTGGTGCATGTCGTCGCGCCGGTCGGATCGCACCCACAAGAACGCGGCGCCCTTGGCCGAACACATCCACTTGTGGCAGTTGGCCGTGACGTAGGAGGCGCCGAGTTCCGTCACGTCGAAATCGACCATGCCGGGTGCGTGCGCTGCGTCCACGAGCACCCGCACGTCGGGTTCCAGCTGGGCCACCAGCTCGTCCACTGGCATGACGAGGCCCGTCGCCGAGGTGACCGCGTCGATCAGCAGAATGCGCGTGCGGTCGGTGACAGCGCCGAGCACAGCATCGACCACCTCGCTGCGATTCTCGAGCGGGAACGGCACTGCCGCCGTGGTGACCACGGCACCCGCCCGGGAAGCGGTGACGGCCGCAGCGTTGGCACATGCGTTGTACTCGTGATCGGTCACGAGAATCTCGTCGCCGGGCATCAAGCTCGGCTCCAGGGAGCGGAGCACCGAGTTCACGCCCGTAGTGGCGTTCGTGACGAACACGAGTCCCGCTGGATCAGCACCGACGAACTGCGCCACCGCCTGTCGCGAGCAGTCCAGGCGCTCCTGGTACTCGCCTTCGAGGAAGAACCGAGTCGGATTGGCCTCGATGCGCTCGCGGATGCGTTGCTGAGCGTCCAGCACGACAGCAGGAGTTGCGCCGAACGAGCCGTGATTGAGATGCAGCACGTCGGGGTCCAACAGCCACGCAGTCACGAACAGCACTTCTCCCTGATCGTCGATCCCGCCGACGGCGGGCCAGCAGCCTCGCAGTCAGGGACAGCACGCTACGGGCGCGGGGGGCATGACTGCGGCCATACCGGTGTGATCCGGCCAGCCTGAGCCGCGACGCGCCGTCGGTGCAGTCGCCAGCCTGCTTGCGAGCATGCCGTCCCCGACTCGCGCGATGTACTCCACGAGTGCCATCACGCTCTCTGGTTTCGGAAATCGCAATGAGATTATTTCGGAGATTGCAACAATATGGCTTCAGGTTTTGCAATTTCGCCGCTGCCTGACATCGATACTCGCACTGATGCGCCGCGCTTCGTGGGCGGCGATCTGCGGAGGTGCTGCTACGGCGTACCCCGCTTGTAACTCGCCATCTCGGGAGTCTTCCCTATCGCGTCACAGATAGTCTCCAAATTGCTGCATAGAATACCTCTAGAACGCGCTACAAAATATCTCTAAACTGTTTGTTAGCGTCGGCTGAGGTCTCCTAGAAGCCGTTCGTTCCCACGCAGAGGCAGGCCAGATGGGCAGTTCCGATGACATCGTCCCGGGCCGTGGCGCTGCCGATGCGATTGGAGATGAGCCGGACCGGCTCACGATGCCGGGTTACCGGACCCGCGTGGTGGAGGCCGAAGTCGGCCGTGCTTTGAGTCGGGTAGGCGCTGTGCTGATCGATGGCGCCCGAGCGTGCGGCAAGACGTGGACTGCCCGCCGGTTCGCCCGCAGCGAAGCCCGCTTGGATGATCCGGCCACGCTGCTGCTCGCCGAGAATGCCCCCGACGCGGTGCTCGCGGGGCGGGTGCCGCGGTTGCTCGACGAATGGCAGCACGCGCCCGCGCTGTGGAACCGCGTGCGGCGGGAATGCGACGACCGCGTTGGGGCGGGCCAGTTCATCCTCACCGGCTCGGCGCTGCCGACCGACGACATCACGCGCCACTCGGGCATGGGCCGAATCGGTCGCGTGCGCATGCGTCCGATGTCGCTGTACGAAGCGGGGCACTCGTCGGGCGAGGTCTCTGTAGGCGCGCTGTTCGCCGGCGAGACCGCAGCGGCGATGCCGCGTGCCGATGCGGACCTCACCGCCGTGGCTTCGTGGCTCTGCATGGGAGGGTGGCCTGCCAATCTCGGAGCGACCGGCGACGACGCGGCTCGAACGCTCGGTGACTACATCAACGAGGCAGTCCGCGTGGAGGTATTCGAGGCGATCGGCGTCCGCCATCAGCCCGAAGCCTTGATGCGCCTCATGCGTTCGATCGCCCGCAGCGTGGCCGGCGAAGCGAAGATCACACGCTTGGCCGCCGACACAGGCAGGGAGGCCCCCATGACTCGCGGCACTGCTTCGGCATATCTCGACGCCCTGCAGCGCATCTTCGTTGTGGAGCCACAGCCGGCTTGGTCTGTGGAATTGCGCTCCCGGGCCACACTGCGCAATGCTCCCAAACTGCACTTCGTAGATCCGTCCCTGGCAGTGTCGGCTCTGGGCGCCAGTCCCCGGCGGCTGCTGGGCGATCCCGCGACGTTCGGCTTGCTGTTCGAGTCGTTGGTGGTACGCGACCTACGCGTCTACAGCGGGGCTCAGCGCTGTGAGGTGTACCACTACCGCGACAACGTCGGCCTTGAAGCCGATGCAGTAATCGAACGTCCCGATGGTGCCTGGGTCGCAGTCGAAGTCAAGCTCAGCGCCTCACAGCGCGCTGTCGATGCGGCAGCGCGTTCTCTCCTGCGTCTGCGAGACAAAGTGGCACCGCGGCGCGTAAAGGACTTGGCCGCGCTGTTGGTCGTGACCTCTGTAGGCGCCGCCTACCGTCGCAGCGACGGCGTGCAAGTGGCACCGATCAGCGCCCTCGGTCCCTGAGCGGCGGCACTTCGAGAACCGACGAGACCCTCAGAGTCGGGTTGGCCTCGATGCGGGTGCGGATGCGCTGGGAACTCGGGGATCCTTGACGGTGCGGCTAAGCCTGAATCCACCGATGGGACTGTCATATTTCTTGTGTATCCGGTCGTGGTGGTGTTCAACGGTCGCCTCTCCGGCAGTGCTGTGCCGTCAGGCGCCCTGTCGAACACGCTCGCGCAATGGCGCACTCCGAGGTTGGCAATCGCACCGCGACGCTGTTGTATTCCATTTGCGTTATATGCCAAGATAGTCATACGTTGCTCCGGTGCCTTGGGAGGTCGAGTTCACGGATGAGTTCGAAACTTGGTGGAACACGCTCGCAGAGACTGTTCAGGATGCGGTTGCCGCCAGGGTCAAACTGCTCGAGGCCCACGGCCCTCAGCTGCCCTTCCCCTACTCGTCGGATGTGCGCAGCTCACGTCATGGGGCGATGCGCGAACTCAGGGTGCAGAGCGCTGGTCGGCCGATACGGATCTTCTACGCCTTTGATCCGCGACGCATGTCGATCCTCCTGCTCGGAGGCGACAAGTCCGGCGACGGCCGGTTCTACGAGACCTTGGTGCCGTTGGCGGATCGTCTCTACGACGCACACCTGCACGAGCTACGCCAGGAAGGGCTGATCGAATGACGGGGCACAGACCATTCCGGGAGCTCACCGAGCACTTCTCGCGCGAACGGCGCGACCGCATCGAGAAGCTCAGCCGAGAGCTGGCCGCCGAGATGCCCTTGCACGAGCTTCGTCGGGCCCGTTCGCTGACGCAGCAGGACGTGGCCGAGGTACTGGATGTCCAGCAGCCTGCTGTGGCGAAGCTGGAGCGTCGCGCCGACATCTACGTCTCGAGTCTCCGTTCCTACATCGAGGCCGTCGGCGGCCGGCTGCGCATCGTCGCCGAGTTCCCCGACGGCGACGTGTCCATCACGAGCTTCTCCGAACAAGGCGAGGGCGACCGACCTCTCCAGGCGTGACATCACCGCACAGGCACAAGCGCGATGCCGAACTAGCTGCTATCGGCTGCGGTGCCGACGAGTTCTTGGCGATCTGCGGCGCTCATGACCGAATCCCTTGGAGGCTGAGCCGATAGGCGAAGCCGTGGCCCGAGCGGCCCGTGAGCGACAGCGAACAAGAGCGGGAAACAACAGGTGCGACAACCGAAAGATTCATCTATTGGCGCTTCCTCTTATGAGCGCCGCAGATCGTTCTGAATCAGGCGAGTCGGACTCATGCGCTGCTGCTGCTGCATCTACGTGAATGGGGACTGGAATCAGGCGCGAACATGATGTCTGAACGCGGGAGGTTGTCATGAAGAAGCTCTTGGTGGCCAACCGGGGCGAGATCGCGATTCGCGCGTTCCGGGCGGCGACCCAGCTCGGCATCCGGACCGTTGCGATTCTGCCTGTCGAGGAGGAACGCAGCGGGGCCTTGCACCGAATCAAGGCCGACGAGGCATACGTCATCGGCGAAGAAGGTCGGCCGGTTCGGGCCTACCTGGACCACGAGGCCATCGTGGCCACAGCGGTCGAGGTCGGTGCCGACGCGATCTATCCCGGCTACGGATTCCTGTCCGAGAGCCCCGCTCTTGCCGATGCGTGCGCCGCGGCGGGCGTCACCTTCGTAGGGCCGAGCGCAGAGGTCTTGCGACTGACCGGCAACAAGATGCGGGCACGCCGGGCAGCCGAAGAGGCTGGCTTGCCGGTGCTGACGCAGTCGGCACCCGTAGACGATGGCGCTGCGCAGGCCGACATCGTGGCTGCCGCAGCCGAGATCGGCTTTCCGCTGTTCGTGAAGGCGGCGTCGGGCGGCGGCGGCCGGGGCATGCGTCGAGTGGAGCGCCCCGATGACCTGTCCGAAGCGGTCGAAGCCGCGCGCCGAGAGGCCCACAGCGCCTTCGGCGACGGCACGGTGTTCTTGGAAGAAGCCATGTCTGATGTGCGCCACATCGAAGCACAGGTCCTCGCCGATGCCGGCGGCCATGTGGTGCATCTCTTCGAGCGGGACTGCTCGGTGCAGCGGCGCTTTCAGAAGGTGGTCGAGATGGCGCCTGCGCGTGATCTGGACCCGGTCACGCGGCAGCGCCTGCTGGCCGATGCAGTGCGCTTCGCACAAGGGATCGGCTACGAGAACGCAGGCACGGTGGAGTTCTTGGTGGAAACCGCAGCGCATGGCACAACAGTCGGCACTCGACACAGCGAACGGGCATCACGCGAAGACAGCAGGGCCGAGGTCGCGCGCCGTCACGTCTTCATCGAGATGAACCCGCGCATCCAGGTCGAGCACACGGTGACCGAGGAGGTCACCGACATCGATCTCGTGGAGTCGCAATTGCGCATCGCCTCGGGCGCCACCCTCGCCGATCTCGGCCTCAGCCAAGAGCGCATCAGCCTGCGCGGCGTCGCCATGCAGTGCCGCGTCACCGCCGAGAACCCGGCCAACGATTTCCGGCCGGACACCGGCCGCATCGTCGCCTACCGTCCCGCCAGCGGCGCCGGGGTGCGCCTCGACGGATGCGTGTACCAGGGCGTCGAGATCACGCCGCACTTCGACTCGATGATCGAGAAGATCACCTGCCGGGGCCCCGATTTCGACACCGTGGTCCGTCGCATGCAGCGCACGCTGGCCGAATACCGGGTGCGAGGCGTCTCGACGAACCAGCCGTACCTCCAAGCGATCCTGGCCGACTCGCAATTCCGGGCCGGCCCGGTGACGACCACATTCATCGACGATCGACCGGAGTTGACCGCGGCCTCGGTCGGTGCCGACCGCGCCACCCGGCTGCTGCGCTACCTGGCCGACGTGACCGTCCACCAGCCTCACGGTCCCGCACCTACCGACGTCGATCCCGCCACCAAGCTGGGGGTCACGCCGCGCACACCGCCGGCGGGGTCCCGCCAGCGCCTCGACGAACTCGGACCGGCGGGCTTTGCAGCCGATCTGCGAGCGGCCGACGCCGTGGCAGTTACCGACACCACGCTGCGCGATGCCCACCAGTCCATCCTGGCCACCCGCCTGCGCACCATCGACCTGGTCGCCGGCGCCCGCCAGATGGCCCACGACATGGCCCAGCTGCTCAGCATCGAGTGCTGG
Source organism: Candidatus Poriferisodalis sp. (assembly GCF_965208895.1). Classification (GTDB taxonomy): domain Bacteria; phylum Actinomycetota; class Acidimicrobiia; order Acidimicrobiales; family Poriferisodalaceae; genus Poriferisodalis. The sequence continues at coordinate 1,800,626 of NZ_OZ242363.1, forward strand.
GGCGGCGCCACGTTCGACGTGGCACTGCGGTTCCTGCATGAGGACCCGTGGGAGCGGCTGAGGCGGATCCGCGCCGCGGTGCCCAACATCTGCACACAGATGCTGCTGCGAGGTCGCAACACGGTGGGCTACTCGCCGTACCCCGACACGGTGGCCCATGAGTTCGTGGCTGAAGCAGCTGCGTGCGGCATGGACATTTTCCGGGTGTTCGATGCGTTCAACTCCATCGACCAGATGCAACCCGCGATCGAAGCCGTGATCGACGCGGGAGCGGTCGCCGAAGGCACGATCTGCTATTCGGGCAATCTGACAAGCCCGGAGGAGGACCTGTACACGCTCGACTACTACTTGGAGGTGGCCGAACAGCTCGACGGTGCGGGGGCGCACATCCTGTGCATCAAGGACATGGCGGGGCTGCTGCGCCCGCCGGCTGCGACGACGCTGGTGAGCGCGCTGCGCGACCGATTTCCCCAGCCGGTGCACCTGCACACGCACGACACGGGAGGCGGTCAGCTCGCGACGTACCTCGCAGCAATCGAATCCGGGGTCGATGCCATCGACGGCGCTGCGCCGCCGCTGTCGGGCATGACCTCCCAGCCGTCGATTGCGTCGATCGTGGCGATGACCGACAACACTGAGCGTGCGACCGGCCTCAGCCTCGATGCCATCGGCGACATGGAGCCCTACTGGGAAGCAGTTCGCCGGGTGTACGCGCCGTTCGAAGCCGGCCTGCCATCGCCGACGGGCACCGTGTACCGCCACGAGATTCCCGGCGGGCAGCTGTCCAACCTGCGAGCGCAGGCAAAGGCGCTCGGCATCGGTCACCGGTTCGAGGAAGTGGAACGGCTCTACGCAGCGTGCAACGAACTGCTGGGACGTCCGATCAAGGTCACGCCGTCATCGAAGGTTGTCGGCGATCTGGCACTGCACATGGTGGCCTCGGGCGTCACCCCCGACGAGTTGGCGGCCGATCCCGCCGCGGCCGACCTGCCCGACAGCGTCATCGGGTTCCTGCACGGCGAGCTCGGCACACCGCCCGGCGGCTGGGTCGAGCCGTTCCGCTCCAGAGCCACCGAAGGCCGTGACTGGGAACCGAAGACCTCCGATCTCAGCGACGACGACATCGCCGGATTGGCCGGCGATCGTGCGGGCACGCTGAACCGGTTGCTCTTCCCCACGCCGTCGGCAGCGCAGGCTGAGAACTCCGAACGCTACGGCGACCTCTCGGTGCTGCCGTCGCTGCTGTTCTGGTACGGGCTGGATCCTCACGCCGACGACACTGCGGTCGCGCTCGGCCCAGGTGTGCGGCTGCTGCTCGGGCTGCGGTCCATCAGCGAACCCAACGACGAGGGCATTCGCATGGTCAGCTTCCGTGTGAACGGTCAACCCCGGGATATCGACACGCTGGATCGCACGGTGGCCGCCGACAGCCCAACTCATGCTCGAGCCGACTCGAGCGTTCCCGGCCACGTCGCAGCGCCGTTCCGGGGCTCGGTCAATGTGTCTGTAGCCGAGGGCGATCTGGTGAGCACCGGCGAGGTGATCGCGGTGATCGAGGCCATGAAGATGGAGTCTTCGATCTCGGCGCCGGTGACCGGCACCGTCGTCGCGATCGCAGCAGCGCCTGGCGCCTTGCTCGAACCCGGCGATCTGATCGCCGAGATCCGCCCCGCGGGCCGCTCAGGCAGCCCCGAGACCGAGCACGACACCTGAGGCTGAGGCTGCGCCGAGCGCAGGACCGGACCGTAACCCCCTGGCTGGGAGCCCCGGCGACACCAACAGTGACACTCGGCATATTTGTGTTCGTGGGACAGATCGTTCTTGCGCTGGCGGCTCGATGCTCCCGCGACCCGTTCTTGACTGGCCACCGGCGCACATTGTCCAGCCTCTCGGGGCGCAGGTATTCTCGGCTCATGGCCGCTCCGGACCTTGCTGCCGCGCGTCGTGCGGCTGACGAGCTGGTGCGCGCCGGCGCGGGCCGGGTGCTGCTGTTCGGGTCGGTGGCACGCGGCGACGCCGGACACCACGCCGGGATCGACTGGGACAAGGAGATCGGATTGCCTGCAGATCCCACTGCCGAGCTTGCCAGCCGATTCGAGGAGATGTACGACGCCGCGGGGCGGCAGGCTCATAGCGCACGCGGACGCCGGCAGCCAGTCCGCCAGCATCCGCGCGGAAGGTCCCACCGGCTTGCCCAACTCGCCGCCCGGCACAAGACACGTGTGCTTGTGGTGAGCCCAGGCTCGAGAGCACGGTCCGGTGTCGTCGAGCTTCTGCCTCCGTTCGGCGCACGCTCGGGCTATTCTCTCAGGCGAGTACAGCGACGCGAAGCGGCGTCAACGATTTGAGGAGGGCGAACAGTGCACGACTCCGATCTCGACGTGCATGTGCCTCCTTTGCATGCCCAGATGAAGAGATTTGTCGACACGATGGACGGATTCCATTGGCTCGCCGTTCTTCGAGATGACGAACTCGACCTGATGTTCGACGACTTGGCCGAAGTACTCAGACAATGCAACGGCTCAGAGCGGCGAGAGCGTTTGGCCTTTGTGATGTGGGATTGGCAGGCGAGTGCGTTCGTGTTTGCTGATCCCGATCTTCGCCTCAAGCTCAGCGAACCCATCGGCGATCCGCTCGGGGAATCCGTTTCGGCGCCTTTGGCCTGATCCTCGGTGGCCAAGCGAGGCGAGCGGGTCGCGCCGCCACCGGGTGCCGGCGATTGGGATCTCAAGGTCGCGGTTTCCGAAGCTGGAGACGGTTGGGAGGATCTCTGCCGTGCCGCGCCCGCGAACACGAGGGAAGCTTGGAACCGAATCACGAGCGAACCCAGACACCACAGCCATAGGCAGGCGCGGCTCAGGAAGGAACTCGCGACAAGACAGATCCGCGGAGTGGATCTTGAGCAATGGCAATACGAGGTCATGTCCGCAGGCCGTCTGTGGTACTGCATCGATTCGGAGATGCTCCGATTCGTCACGGCATCGCGTTTGCCGGATTGCAGGTCGTGCTGTGGCGACCATCATCCAGGTAGCTCCCAGTTACGATGGAATATGTGACCGCCATCACCTTGCCGATAACAGAGGCGGAGATGCCAACGGGTGCGTCGTGCTCGGCGGGGTTGATTCGCGCCTGTGATCTGCCAAGGCTGATGGCCGCTGACGACGGTCGCGGCCGCATTGTTGGCCTGCGCCAGCTCGCCAAGAACTGGGCGATAGCGGCCACTGATCAGCGGGCAGCGATGATCTCTGTTGAGCCGCGGCCGCATCGTTGGTTTCATCGGCTGACCCGCCGCCGGTTCGATCTTGCGCGAATCGCCGCTGTGGTGCGAGCACTATGCGACCGCGACGAGGTCCCGGTCCCGACGTGGGTCGGGGCGCATCGCGCCAGTCGAGCGGTGTGCCTGAATGATCGCAAGCTGACCGACTCGAGGTGGGACGCGCACATTCGCGAGATTGCGCCTGCTGCGTGCGCTGTCCACAACGTGTGGTTTGCTCCAGTCGACCTCGACGACCACCGGGTGCATGGATTCCGCTGACCCTGACGAGGAGCATCTCTTCGGAGTCGAACAGATGCTCGGCTACTTGGATGAATTGGACGACCTGCTCGGGCAGCAAGATCTCGCAGAACCGGTGCGCCTCTACATCGGTGGTGGCGCCGCCATGTCGACCATGTACAAGCAGCGCTTCACCAACGATGTCGATGTCATGTCCGAAGGCATGACTGCCGAAGTGCGAGCTGCCGCCGAGCAGGTCAGCCAACGACATGAGGGGCTGGGCAGCCGCTGGCTCAACGACGACGCGAAAGTCGTGAGAGTTAACGTTACAATGGACGAACGTCTCATCTTCGAGGGCCGCAGTCTCAGTGTATACGCCGCAGGCCCGCGCTACCTCCTCGCCGCAAAGCTCACCGCAGGTCGCCCGTCGGACGAGAACGACTGCGAAGAGCTCATCCGAAAATTGCGTATCCGAGACGAATCAGAGCTTCTCGATCTCATCGAAGAGGCGCTGCCCGCTCGGCTGCGCACGCCTGGTATGGAGTATTTCGCCATGGAGCGACTCGCGAATGCCCGCAAGGGAAAGTGGCGGCTGCGATTCAAGGAGTGGCGATCTCGGCGTGCGAGCCGAAGTGGGAGCAGCGGTGTCTGAGGCTGTTCGAGTCCGTGCTTATGATTGGATACGTGAGCAGGCTAACGCGCCGGTCGCGGAATACGTGATGTCGCGCCTGAGCGCTGTGCCCGCAGCAGATCTGGCCGCCCAGGCCGACGCGGCGCGCGTGGACGGCCACGTCGACCGCCTCGTCGAACTGCGAGAAGCCGAACTCGAGGCACGCGAGGCCGAACGCAAGGAATTGGGACGCCGTGAGTGGATAATCGCTCTCGCGCTGGGGGCAGAGGTCGCGGTGCTGTTCGCTGTCGCCGCAGCGGCCACGGATTGGCTGCGCGGCTGGAACTGGGGCTCACAGACTGTGACCGGATCGTCTGCTTCCGATGACGCAGCGGGCGATGCTGCTCGCCTGGGCGCTTCGGCAGAATCCCGACCGTCCACAGAGTCCGTGAGCACTACAGTGGCACCCAAGATGCTTTCCGTGCAGAATCGCAAGTCGGACCGCTCCGAGCGCGAAGCCGAGTCCTGCCGTTCCGTTGTCGACCTCGACAACGGCGCACGCAGGTACCTCGCGCAGCACTCATCGGGCATGCAAGAGCCGGCGGATGTCGCGCGGATGTTGCGGGTGAACCCTGACGTGGTGCTGATGGGCGATCCGGCGGAGCGCGCTGTCGAGTCTGAGGCGTTGCGCCGGTTCGGCTCGATGGAGGCGGTGGTCCGCTTTGGAGACCAGCGCGCCTAGCCCGTCGGGGCCCCAGCTACGCCGTCACACGGCGACCGTGAGCCGCCCTCGGATGCGGCCAGCGATGCCCGCCACACAGCCGCTGCGTCGGCGCGAAGGCAGGGTGGCTGCGCGTTGTGACGAACCGGGCGAGGTGTCCCTCCGCTACGGCGGCCCGCTGGCCCCACCGAGCAGGGTGGCTCGGCGCTGCGACGAGCGGGGCGAGGTGTTCCCGGTGGCGATCCTGTTCGGCGGCGTGCTGCTGACCGTGCTGCTCGCGCTGCACATGACGCTGTTCTCGCTGGCCCGCACTGCGGCCAGCTCAGCGGCCGAACTGGGCCTGGCCGCCGCGCAGGGCACCCAGCCGGGCGTTTGGCCCGATCTCGCCGACCCTCCGTCGGACTGTGCGCCGTGGACCGACCCGGTGTCGGGCGATCGGGTGGCGCCGGGGAACTTCCGGGAGTGCGCAGGCATACTCGCCGCATGGGAGGCCATGGCGGCCAACGACGCCATGGTGTCCCATGCACGCCAGCCCGACGTGTTTGTGAACGAAGACCTCGGCGTGGTGCGGGTGGTCACCTATGGAGCGGTCCGCTCCCCGGTGTTCGGCTTCATGGAAGTCCGCGGAGTTGCCTGCGGCCCGCTCGACCAGACGCTCCACGGCGGCCCCTCGGCGGCGCGATGCTGAGCCGGCTGGCCGCCGCAGGCACCCGGCGTCGCCGCATGGACCAGACGGGCTCTGGCACCGCCATCGGCGTGGCGGTGATCTACCCGATGCTGATCGTGGTGATTGTGGCATTGAACGCCGTCATCTCCGCCAGCCGCACCGAGCATTCCCTCCAAGCAGCCGCCGACCGGGCAGCGCGCTCCGCATCGCTGTGCTGCGAGCTGGTCGACGACGCCCGGGACACAGCCCGGCGCAGCCTGTCTGCCGACTTCTTGCAGTGCGTCAACGACGCCGCCGAAGAGTCCGAGATCGACTTCTTCGATGTCAGCGGCAGCCGGATGCTGCCAACTCCCATCCCGAAAGACGCTTCCGACAAAGGCGAACCCAAGGTCGAACGGCTTCGTGTGCCGCCGGCGGGCACCGTGCAGGTGCATGTGACGTGCACGCTGTCGGCGGGCGCTTGGGGCCGCATGTTCGCCGGCCCCGCAGGCGTGCAGCGGCACGCCGTCGGCCAAGCCATCGTCGATCCGTACCGCTCCCGGCTCATCCCGGTCCAATGAGCACTGCAAGCGCCCGGCGCCGACGCACTGCACCTAAGGCCAACGCCGGTCGGCGCCTGCACACCCTCAAGTGCGCCATGAGGGGCGGCGACGAGCGCGGCGACTTCGCGATCTTCATCGCGGTGATCGCGGCGGCGCTGCTGCTGTTCGGCAGCATCGCCTATGACGCCCCGCGGCTGATGACGGCGCGCCAGCACGCCGTCCACGCCGCCAACGAGGCAGCGCGTGCGGCTGCGGCCACCATTGCGGCCGGAGGCACGCTCAGCGACAGCCGAGATGTGGCCGACTTCGTGCTCAGCAGCAGGCTGTCGCCGTACGGCGCGACCATCAGTCGCCTCGGCAACCTGCACTGCGTCGGCAATCGGGTGGAGGTGGCCGTCTCGACTTGGTATTCGAACCGCTCGCCGCTGGGAGTGTTCCGCGAGCGGCAGCCCATCACCGCGCGTGGCGCGGCCGAGGCGGTGCTTACCGGCCCCGACGGGCAGCCCACAGCGCTGCGGCATCTGCCCGAGTGCCCGCTGGTGAGCGCAGGCGGGCCGTGATGACTGCGAGGCGCCGGGTGACTGCGCTCGCGGCGGGCGCGGTGATGCTGTGCTTGACGGCTGCCTGCACCAGCACCGCTGCGGGCCTTGACGGTTCGCACAACGGCGCCGCCGCACAGGTGCCAGGCGATTCGCTCGCGGCGGCCGGCACGCAGGAGGCCCAACGGCCGCTGGTCGTGGAGGCGCCACGGGCCTCAGGCGCTGCCTGGCTCGACGCCGCCGCCGATCCGCGCACACCCCAAGGCGCAGCGCGGGCACGCCACCTGCCGCGCTGGACGCCGGATCTCGACGGCGCGTTCCCGCCAGCGGTGTGCGGCAGCTCGTGGGAGCTCGACGCCATCGCCGAGCCGGCACACGACATCGACATCGGCGCCTACGGAGACCCCGCCGCCATGGCTGCGCTGGCAGTCATGCGATATGAGCACCTGCTGTCGCGCGCCATGGCCGCGCCCAGTGCCCTGGCGCAGCTGTGCGTCGCGGTCGCCTCAGTCGACCCCGCCCGCCGTGAGGCACTCGCCGACATCGCGCCGCTGATCGACCGTGCGCCCGCCCCCGGCGCAGACACCAGCGGCGCAGACCTGCCGGTCGTGCTCGACTTGCTCGAGGCGCCATGTGCGCCTGAGGATCGCCGGGAGGGCCGTGGCACAGGCGCATCGGCCGCTGCGAGTGTCGACTGCGTCACGAGCATCCCCACGACGGTTCTGGTGATCGCCCTCGGACCCTCGGCGGGGCTGGCTGCGGCGTGCATCCCGGCTCAGCCCCCCAGCGGTGACCCGGCGACGACCGAGGCAGATCCCGGCGACCCTGAGCCGTCCGGTGCGCTGCCCGCTGTGCTGCGGGCCTATGAGCTCGTGCCGGCTCGGGGCATCGAGGATGCCGTGATCGACATTTCCTACCGGGTGGCCCGCACCAGCGAGCGGCCCGCTGCCGACTGCTCGAGCATGGCAGCATGGGCGGCCGAGTGGGACCGGCAGGTCCACGAGTGGCTCGCGGAGGGCCAGGTGTGGCAGCCCATGAGCACAGCGGTCACGCTCGAGCAGCTGTGCGGTGCCCGAGACGAGCCTGACGTCGGCGAATGCCCTGCGGACTGGGGCGCTCCATGAGGCGGCGCGCGCAGCGAGGGCTGCAACCGGTACCGACACCGCGGCGTGCCCCGCAGACTGCGAGGTAGCGTCGGCTGTGAGACGCGAACACGCCGCCCAGCAGCGAACGAGGGGGAGCGCCATGGCCAGAAGGCTGATCGGTGCGCTGATCGCAGTGACGCTGGTGCTGTCGCCTTGGGAGTCCGGTCTGCTGCCCGAGCCGCTGCATCGTCTCGGCGCGGCGCCTGCGCAGGCACAGCAGCCCGGCCCGGCAGTCGTCGACGGCAATGCGCAGCCCTGCGAGATCTCGCAGGACGACCAGCGGCCGGGGCCGGGGCCGGGGCAGTACAGACCGAAGTGGACGCTGTACGACAAGGGAATGTACGGCGGTCTGACGCCCGATGAGCTCAATAAGCAGTCGCCGCTGTGCTGGGTGAAGACCCACCCGCCGTGTCCGTGGAACCCCGTGGGCGATGGTTTCATGGAACTGCTCGAGGACGGAAGGGACCTATGCAATGCGGGGGCCACAAACAACAACGCACCTGACTGGGTCACGGCGTGCCTTCGGGTAAATGCAGACGGCTATCGGGTCGACGACGACGCCAAACCGGTCAACAACGACGGCAGTCCGGCTCAGGACGGCAACCCCACCGAACGCTTCGTGAAGAACCCCAGCGATACAGGCATTTCGGGGTTCGTGAACCACTACGAGGTGATAGACGGGGAGCCGACCTGCACGCTCCTGTTTCCGCCGGACTGCAGGACAGAGTCCCCCCGTGATCAGTCCCGGTGGCAGGGGCCGGGGCTGTACAGAGTCAGCCGCGATGCGTGCCGGGGCTACATGCGCCGCACATGGGACTGCCCGACGACGCATCCGGTCGCGTTGAACCAATTCAACCGGTGCGGTGGCAGATCGACAGTCAACACGTCGTCAGGCCACCCGGCCTGCGACCAGAATTCGCCGGTGGCCGTCATCGACTGCGAGGATTACGTCGGCGCGGATTTCGTGGCAAACCCGGCCGCGACCGCGTGCGAGGAGTTCGACCAACGCCACCACATGGCGCACCCCACCGCCGAGCCGCCGCTCGACACCTTCTTCGCGGCGGCGAACGCTCACTGGTGTACCTATGGGGTCATGCACGTGCACCTCAAGTGCGAACGCAGCAATCCGTCAGATCCCGACTGCGACCCGCAGCGCACAGCAGTGTGCATCATGCGTTCGAGCGACATCGGCGGCTGCGACGGCGTGGCCCACCGGATGATCTGCAGCGACTTGCAGGCCGCCTACGAGACCGCTCGCGGACAGTCGCCGCTCGACCAACTCGCCGTCGAGCGGACCTTGCGACGGCTGCGGGAGAACGATTGCAGACCCTGCGTCTTCCTGCCGTTCAGCGACGCGCCGGTCTGCAACCCGCACGGTCTCGCACCGACACCGGTACCGAGCGCGATCGGCAAAGCGACAGCCGGCGATGTCAGAGTCGAAGCCGTCGACTTCCAACTCTTCGCTTGGGACCTCGACCCAAAGAATCGCGGAGCGGAAGCCAACCGCAGGTATTACTTCGTGGATGATTCGGCGATATTTGCGAGATTTGCCCGGATGAGCTACACCGACCACAGCCTATGCAATCATTGGCGCAAACAGATGGAAAAAGACATGAAGAATGGGCGCCGACCTGACTATTCCAAGTACCCGAGCAATGATCCAACCGATCCCACGTTCAGATATCACACCCTGCACGACGAATGCAAGCAGCTTCTCTGCAGCAGCCCTACGGTAGGTCGCGTCGACTGGAGATCGGAACACATGTCTGGTTTGGCCGTCATCGGCACGCCGCTCATCATGACTATCGACGATATCCCGCTGAGAACGCAGACAATCAGATTTGTCGACCGGAACATACCGGGAGGCAATAAAATTGACAATCACGGAAGCGGCGAATTTTCCACATTGAAACCTGAAAAGCGCAAGTTCTTAGTCCGATACGATCCCGTCACCGGCAGCGAGCCGTTGTTGTTCACCCGCGAGGTGTCTGACATCAGCGAACCATCTCATAGCATCAATGACGCCTACAGCAACCGAGTCGAGTGCAGCTTGCGTGATCCGACTAACGGTCAACGCGCCGGCGACAAACGCAGGAATGTCGAGAATGTTTCGTGGTACGACGATGGCGACATACCCGAGTTCGGTCTTCTCATCACTGAACTCTGGCCAGACATCGATGCTGCCGAGATCGAGCGACTCTTCGGCGGAGATTCCCTTGCGTGGTGGGCAAATATGCTAGAGCCCGACAGGCGAAGGGCTTCCGAAGCACGGGGCTATGTCTACATTGACATGGATGCGTCCAGCGAAGCTGAGGTAACTGCAGAACGCAGTCGACGCAATTGGGTACGGATCGAAGAGATACCGTGCGAGGGCACTGTGCCAAGATCCCAAGCTTCGAGTGCCCTGAGATGCCGCTGGACGCCGAGACGATCCGGATTTTACTCAGTGCAGGCCGCAGGCGTCTGGCGGCTCCGTATCCATGAATTCGAACAATTCGTTAAGAATCCGAACGGCGGGGAACGGTTGCGATTGCTCGAACCAGACGAGCGAGCGTCATTGGACAGACTCCTTGCCTACGATGGTTCGGATAAGGACACGGACGGACTAGATCTGGACGATATGTGCAGTCCTAGCAGTGAGCTGGAACGTAGCCGAGATCGAGACTGCTTGATTAAAAACTTGGAATGGATGCTCGACTATAAACCACCCGATATAGCCCCCGGCATGACAGACGAGCAGAAGAAATTCATACGTGACCAGATACAACTCATACGTGAGACAGTTCTCGCTCCAGCGGCGGGGCTCAGGAGTGATTTCAAGGGACTGCTTGACGCCACCGAGAGCACCCCTCCGGACCCTTGGGGACGAAACTGTCTGACCTTGAGGGACTTCCGATACACATGCCACCCTTATGATCCGGTCGGCAAAACGTCCGCGACCGCTGCCACAGAACCTTCGGGGCGCGCCGCCGGTTACACCACCAGCGAGCCGGTCGGCGTCATGGTTCACGGCGCCCAAGTCGTCACCCGCCGCCCAGTGGGCAGCCCGTGAGCGAACCGAGCCAGGCGCCATGGTGACGCCGGGCCGATCCGCGGCGCAGACGGCCTGTTCGGCGGTGACGGCGGACGGTTTGGCCTGAGGACGCCTCGTCCGGGCCGGCGCCACGCAAGGCGGCGAAATTGGTTTGGAGGGTGCGTCGGGGTGTGCCTATGTTGCCGGATGGCGGGCCGGACGTGGGTGCGGTCCAGCATCAGGAGGCGCTGTGGCTACCATCGGCACTGTGTCAGGTGACGCCGACGCGGAGGTGTCGCAGGGACCCGTCGGGTCTGGCGGGGCGGATGCCCGTTTCGGGTCGGCAGGTCGCGGTGTCGGGTTGCGGCAGCGTTCGCTGTTGGTGCCGGTGCTGTCCACGGTGGTGGGGGCGCTGGTTGCGGGGGTGTTCGTGTTCGCAGCGCTGGGCTTTGCCACATTGCGCAACGACATCAAGTCTCTCGACACCAAGATCGACACCAAGATCAATGCCCTGGACACCAAGATCGATGCCCTGGACACCAAGATCGACACCGAGATCAATGCCTTGGGCGCCCAGATGGATGCCCTGGACACCAAGATCGACACCAAGATCAATGCCCTGGACACCAAGATCGACACCAAGATCAATGCTCTGGACACCAAGTTCGACACCAAGATCAATGCCTTGGGCGCCCAGATGGATGCCCGGTTCGCGGAGGTCGGCTTGGTGCTGCTTGACCACACCGACCGGCTGGCTCGCATCGAGGCGATCTACGCAAACCACACGCACCCGTAGGCTTTGAGGCCCCGCACGGGCAGACGCATCACCGCGCCGCGCAACCGCCCAATAAAAGGTGGAGTCATCGCCGAGCGCAGGACCGGACCGTAACCCCCTGGCTGGAGGCCCCGGCAGCTCGCCCTGAGCTGTGATCAGCCCGAGGTGGGCCGCTGCGCTGGTCGCGGCGCGCGCCATCGAGAACAGCGTCATGTGCGGCGCCATCAGCACCGTCAGCAGCACACCGCCGAACAGGATCGCGACCGGGAAGACCTCGCCTCGCTCGTCGCAGCGCCGACGGGTGAGCCCTTCCGTTGTCGCACCTGTCGTTCCCAAGCCCTTGTTCGCTGTCGCTCACAGCCCAGGCTCGGGCCACGGCTTTGCCTATCGGATCAGAGCTGAGGGTGCGTGTGAGCGTGGTCGTTGTGGACTGCTTCGATGCGGGCGAGCCGGTCGGTGTGGTCAAGCAAAACGGTGTCGATCCGCACCAAGCGCTCGTCGACCTGGACGATTCGTCCGTCGATCTGAGCGAAACGCTCGTCGACCTGAGCGAGCCGCTCGTCGATCTGAGCGAAGCGCTGGTCGACCTGGGCGAAGCGCTCGTCGATCTGATCGAATCGCTCGTCGACTTGGGCGAATCGCTCGTCGACTTGGGCGAAGCGCTCGTCGACTTGGGCGAAGCGCTCGTCGACTTGGGCGAAACCTGCTTCCATCTGGTCGCGAAGCAGGTCGACGTCGGTGCGCACACCGGCGATTTCGTCGGTGATCTTTCGGTCGAGATCGGTGCGGACGTTCGCGATGTCGCTGCGCAGGACGTTGAAACCGACAGCGGCGATGCTGAACACGCCGATGATGAGCGCTCCGATGACGGTTGCGAGCACGGGCGCCAAGGCGGAGCGCTGCTGCGCCCCAGACGCAGCGTCGGCGTGCGCTGGCGCGGTCTGCGTTCGGCCCGGGCGCGCAGCGGGTGCTGCGGTCTCGTCGGCGTCCGGCTCGGCAGCGTCGTCGGTGTCGCCGGTCATGGTTGCGATGGTAGTCAAGGCGCCTCCCTCGATTGGCCTGCCCGCCGACGGGCACGGTGCCAGATGACCGTGCACGGGAAGGTAGGCGCTTCGCTGCGCTGCGGCCAAGCCGATTTCGGTGTCACACCCTCTTGCCATCATGGGGACATGGCGAAGAACGCTCCCGGCAAGCACTACCGCAAGGGACTCACTCTCACCGCGCTGTTCGAGATGTTCCCTGACGACAAGACCGCTGAGGCATGGTTCGCCGCGAAGCGGTGGGGTGGCGACATCACCTGCCCGCGTTGTGGGCACGATGACGTGCAGACGGGAGCGGCGCACAAGACGATGCCGTACCGCTGCCGCGGGAAGGATTGCCGCAAGCGATTCAGCGTCAAGACCGGCACCGAACAGCAGATGGCGACCGTCGCCGCAGGCATGGACGGGAAGCGGCTGACCTACGCCGATCTGACCGCCGATGTGGTTGGCGCCGTTGCCGAGGCTGACCGTTCCGAGCCGTGGTAGGGCCGACATAATCCCGCCGATCTCGGAGTTCTGTAGCTATGTCCACTACCGTTGCGCCTATGGCGCACGCACTCGATCTCATGCGGAGCGCACCATGAACGCCACGACAGAACGCAAGCTCGCACTGCGAGCCGCGGTGAATGAATGGATCGGCGGCAGCTTCCCGGAACACCGAATGCTGCTCAGCCACGACGCACCCGTGTACGAACCGCAGGCTGACGCGTGGTCGGTGAAGCTCACCACGAAGCGCAACGGCGTGCCTGCGGTGCATCTCGGCTCACTGCTGGTAGCCCATGACGCGTCGATCATCGAAGCGCCCGTGCCCGCCAACGTGCTCGCACGTCTGCCCGACCATGCCACGCCTGAGACGCCCCGAGATGCTGTAATCGGCGACTGGTACGCGTTCCACTGCGGTGACGGCATCGAGGCAGCCGCAGCCATGCCGGACCGCAGCATTGACCTGCTGCTCACTGACCCGCCCTATGGCATCTCGAAGCGGTACACCTGCGAAACCCAGGTACCGCGTCGTCTCCGCAATGACGGCTCTGACTTCATCATGCCCAAGGGCCACTTCGGTGACTGGGACGAAGCAATCGACCCCCACGCGTGGACATCGGTAGTGCTGCCCAAGGTCGCAGGATGGGCGGTCACGTTCTGCGCGCAAGCACAGATCGGCACCTACTGCGACATCTTCACCGAGCACGGACTGGTAGCGGTCGGGCCGATGGTGTGGCAGAAGACCAACCCGGTGCCGTTCAACCACAAGTACAAGCCCGTCAACGCGTGGGAGGCTGTCGTGGTCGGCAAGCGGCCCAGCACGCCGTTCAACGGCGAGATGGTGCACAACGTGTTCGTTCACAAGTCGCCGTCACCGCAGCAGCGCATCCACCCCACACAGAAACCGCTCCCGCTGGTAGCCGAGTTCGTGGACCTGTTCAGCGAGCCGAACGGTCTGGTGTTCGACCCGTTCGCCGGATCAGCCACAACCGTCATCGCTGCACGTCAGCACGGCCGTCGCGGCATCGGCTACGAACTCGACCCGATGCTGTTCGCGCTCGCCGCTGAGCGTGTCGACGCCGAGCTTGGCAAGATGTCGCTTCTGTGACCACCCTTGCCGAGTACGAGGCGACATTCGACACGTCCACGAAAGTGTGGATGGTGTTCTGTGTGCTGCGTGACCATCGGTGGCACTGTCGCCAATGCGAGTACGGGCACGTCGCCAGCACGCAACTAGCGGGCGGTGCTGGCATTCAGGGCTTGCAACGCGGCACCGGCTCACGACCCGGCTTGGATATCGAGAGCGGCGACCACCTGTGCACGAACTGTGGACAAACCACCCGTCAGGACCGCTGGCAGGGCAACTTCACGCCTGCGATCCCAAGCGCGTCGATGCCTGCCAGTTTCGTTCGCCGCGCTGTCACGCTGCTGGGTTCCCGCGACATCGTGGAACTCACCGACCGGCCCACAGGCCAGCTCACTGTCGATCACAAGCTGCCCATGATGCGGTGGAACACCGCGGAGCAGCAGGCACAGACCGACTTCGCCAACATGAGCGACCAAGACATCCGCGACCGATTCCAACTGCTCAAGAAATCGAACGGCAGCGTCAGCCACAACCTGCTCAAATCGCGGGCCTGTGAGCGTTGCTACAAGACCGGCAACCGTGGCGAGCCGTTCGGCATCCGGTTCTTCTATGCCGGTAACGGCAAGTGGGCACCTGCGGTGCAAGACGACCCGTCAGGCTGTGATGGCTGCGGCTGGTATGACTTCGACGCGTGGCGCACAGCGCTGAACAAGACACTGCGAGGAACATGATGGGCGCCGATCCGCGTATCTGGGATGGCTCCTATGAGCCGACTCAAGCTGCGTTAGAGGAACCGGTCCGGCTTGAAGGTGTGCACGACTATGACCTCGACGAAGCCGTGGGGCGCATTCTCAGCTACAAACCGCCGCCTGATGGGACATGGCCTGATGACGGCTAGCCCAGCGGTTTGGCACTATCCCGTATAACCCCCCTCAATTGGCCTGCCCGCCGACGGGCACGGTGCCAGATGACCGTGCATGGGAAGGTAGGCGCTTTGCTGCGCTGCGGCCAAGCCGATTTCGCGCAGCGAGGCGGCAATGGCTGTGCTTCGTGGCCGGCCTCACCGACCACGCATCAATAGTCCGCCCATACACCGCCGGTGACAGCCGGCCTCAGTGGGCCGTACTGCGTCTCCCCACCGCAGGCGACGGCGAGACGCCGTCCAGCGGGCGCCCGGTCACCGGGTCGCGGGCAGCGAGCGCCGCCCGTGCGATGCGCACCTGCGCGGCGCACACGGCGACCCGTTCGTCGGCAGTGTCGGCGCCTTCGTCGAGCAGACGCCGCAGCGTGACATCAGCGGCAGTGACTGCGGCGGGGGCAAGCAGCCTGACGAGATGCTCGGTCTTGTCGGATGTGGCCTGCGGCAAAGCCGACGGGTAGGCGCCGCCTATGCGCCAGCTCGACACATCGTCGTACGCTTCCCGGCTCGGCCGCATCGTGTTCGCCTCCAGCGGAGCGAGCGCGTCCACGAGAGCACCCGGCAGTGCCCCTGCCCGCTCGACCAGCCTCGCGACGCTGTGAGTCCGCTCCGAAGCGATACCGCTGGCCGCCCACCATGCCTTGAGCGCGTTCTCTATCGTCATCGACGCAGCGGCGCACAGACTGCGCAATCGCATCGCCCGAGCCAACGCGACGACCTGTTCATCGCCTTCGTGAGTCGGCGTCTCGCCGTCGCGCAGACGGCACGCCGCAGTCATCTCCGCGAGCGACTGGCACATGTCGGCGAGCCGTTCGACGGCTTCGCCCAGGTTGCTGTCGGGCATGCCGATCTCCTTGCCCCATCGCACCGCGTCGGGCCGCGGCTCGCGTTCGAAAAGCAGCTGCTGGCGCGCAGCGACGCTCGCCTCGAACGACGAACTCACCTCGGCAGTGCGGCGACGCCACTCGGGCCAGTCGGTGACATGCACATCCACCGGCACCCCCGCAGCAGCAGCGCACTTGGCTTCGAGCCTCCACCGGCGCGGATACCGCTCGGCGTAGTCGATGTCGTCGAACACAGCCACTACATCGATGTCGCTGCCCTCGCGTGCTGTGCCCGCAGCCACCGACCCGTACAGCAGCACTGCCGAAACGCCCTCTTCGGCGAGCGCATCAGCAGCAGCACGCGCCTGCCCAATCGTCGGGACAACGAGCGTGTCGCCGCGAACGGCCATCACCCCAGACTAGGCGGCAGTCTCAAAAGCCGGTGGGCACGGTGCTGGAGTCCAGGATGCCGGCCAAGGGCAGCCGCCGAGACTCGCTCAGCCGGCGCGGGCCGATCCAGGGCGGCTCGGCCTTCGCCGAGGCATCAGGCATCGCTTCACGTATTGCAGTGAACGCCGGCTGGTTGCTGCAGCCGCTGGCGGTGTGTAGCGCGGCGTGAGTGCGAAGACTCGAGTCAGACCTGCACCCGTCGGGAATGCACTTTCATAATGAGTGCGAATGCTCAAAATGTGGTTGTCGGCGGCGGAGCCGGGCGCAATAGTGGCAGCCAATGGCTAGCACTCCCGCATCGATTTCGATTCCCGCTGAACTGCGACCCGCCGACGGGCGCTTCGGCTCAGGTCCGTCCAAGGTTCGACCCGAGGCCGTCAAGGCGCTCCAAGCTCGTGCGGTCGACTACCTGGGCACGTCGCATCGCCGCACCGGCGTGCGCTCAGTGGTGGGCCGGCTGCGGGCGGCGATGGCCGAGCTGTTCGGACTCGGCGACGGCTGGGAGGTGGTGCTGGGCAATGGCGGCAGCACCGGCTTCTGGGATGCTGCGGCCTTCTCGCTCGTCGAGCGCCGCGCCCAGCACCTGACATTCGGCGAGTTTTCGGAGAAGTTCTCCGCCGTGACCGCTGCCGCACCGCACTTGCGCGACCCGATGGTGATCACGGCGCCGTATGGCACGCACCCCGTGCCTGAGCCCGCCGATCCAGCCGACATCGACGTGTACGCGCTGACGCACAACGAGACGTCGACCGGCGTGTGCATGCCGCTGGTGCAGCCGCAGCTGAGCCCGTCCCGGCAGGGCGACGCCCCGAGCCTCGTCATGGTCGACGCCACGTCGGCCGCCGGAGCGATGCCGTGGGATCCCGCCGATGTCGACTGTTACTACTTCGCACCCCAAAAGGCTTTCGCCGCCGACGGCGGACTGTTCATCGCTGCGTGCTCCCCGGCCACCATTGAGCGCATCGAACGCATCGATGCGGGGGGCCGGTACAAGCCGGCCACGCTCGACTTGGCGATCGCAGCCCGCAATTCCCGCCAGGATCAGACCTACAACACCCCGGCACTCGCGACGATCCTGCTGACCCTCGAGACCGCCGAATGGATGCTCGACGGCGGCGGGCTCGGCTGGGCCGCATCCCGGTCGGCAGCTTCCAGCGGCATCGTGTACGGCTGGGCGGCGGCGCGAGAGTTCGCCTCGCCCTTCGTGACCGATGCCGCGATGCGCTCCCCCGTCGTGTGCACCGTCGACTTCGAGGGCGTCAGCGCCGACGACATTGCGGCGGCACTGCGGGCCAACGACATCGTCGACACCGAGGGCTACCGCAAGCTGGGCCGCAACCAGCTGCGCATCGCCGCATTCCCGGCGATCGACCCGGCCGACGCCGAGG
Source organism: Candidatus Poriferisodalis sp. (assembly GCF_965208895.1). GTDB lineage: Bacteria > Actinomycetota > Acidimicrobiia > Acidimicrobiales > Poriferisodalaceae > Poriferisodalis. Next base: position 1,818,322 of record NZ_OZ242363.1, read on the forward strand.
CCCTCACCGCCTGCATCGACTACATCGTCGAGCGGCTCTGAAGCCGCTGCCAGCAGCCCAGGCGCGCGGCACTAACGCCGCAGCCCGTACCTCGGTGGAGCGGGAGCGGGTCGAGGCCGCCCGCTGCGCCTGTTGTCGCGATATGACGCGACGACCAAGGTCCGCGCGGCCTTGTCGTGCCAGCCCCGGTAGCACGGTTCATGACCGATCGTCAGAACGCACAGCAGGTAGAAAACCACGCCGGGGATCTGGACATAGGGAATAGAGACCGGCAGCGTCAGCACGGCCCAACGGCCGAGCGACTTGCTCAAACCGGGCGCTGTGCCGGTCGAGGCATTCACCACCTTGATCCCCACGATTCGTTTGCCCAATGTCTGACCCCATCTCGCTGTCGGCGCGACTTCGTAGATGAAGGCCATGAGCACCCCCGACAGCAGTGCTCCGAACTCGGTCAACAAGATCCCTCCGAGATTCGTGAGGGTCTCGCCTCCATTGGGGACAAAGGCATCACGACCTCGGACAATGGCCCAGATGGCAGTCGGCGGGATCGCGACAATCAAGAAATCGAGAATGCGAGCGCCGAGGCGCTCCACTGGCTGAGCTAACTGAACGGTTTGGCCCGAGGCGAGCAGTGCCCAGCCGGTTTGGGGTTGCTCGCTCAGCCCCGACGGCCCGTGGACATCGCTCACCGGCTGACCCCGAGAGGTTTCGCTGCCATGAGCTCAGGCTCGGTTCAGGTCTTGATGACCAGCGTGCCCGCGACCTTGTCGTGCCAGCCTTGATACACGCGGTCCCACGTCAAGCTCACGTAGCACAGCAGCGACAGGAGCCAGCCGACAATCGGGATGACGCCGACCACACCGGGGATCGCCCAGCGGCCGATTGCCTTGCCCCCACCCGGCGTCCCGCCGTGCACGGCATTGATCACCTTGATGCCCGTCATGCGCTTGCCGATGGTCTGGCCCCACACGGCAATCTGGGGGACCTCGTAGCTGATGCCGACGACCAACCCAATGAGAGTAAATCCGAGGGTGCCGATACCCGAACCGTCGCCCACATCGCCACCCGCCAACGCGATGAACAGCACCACGTAGAGAACCACCTCGATGAGGCTGTCGAGTATTCGAGCGCCGAGACGGCGAATCGGCCGGGCCAGCTCGACTGTCTCGCCGGACCCCAGTTCGGCCCAGCCGGTCCGCCTGCTTCCGTCGTATGACGCGGGCTCACCGCTTTCGCTCATGGGAGGCCTCCGCTGTGATCGTGTCCAACCGTTCCGTCGTCGAACCTAGCGCGCCGCCGATTGGACCATGTCGAGCGGCGCACCCCAGCGGTAAACCGACAGACTGGAGCACGCGTTGGCCGCCCACGGCCATGATGCCCGTGGCTCGCAGGCCCCACGCGCTAGTTCAGAGCGGGATCGTCCGGGTAGCGGGCAAGCAGTCGTGCCGGCGGAGACTGGCGCTCCAGGACGTCGTACCAGAGCGTGTCGGCGTCGCCAGTCAGGTCGCCGGGCGTCGAGTCGAACACCCACCAGCATCCGGCTTGCAGTTCGCCTCGCAACTGGCCCGGTCCCCATCCGGCGTGGCCGCCATAGATCCTGACGGCGACGACAGCGGCATCGAGTTCGGACGGATCGGCGGTGAGATCGACCAGCCCGACCTCGCCGTTCACGGTGCGCCAGACGCCGCCAGCTTCGGTCGACTCGGCGCGGGAGCCTTCAGGTGACTGCCGTGCGCCTGCCGACCGGCCGGCGGTCGCCCCGAGCGCCAGCAGGCCCTGCGGCTCAACCGGCCCGCCGAGCCCGACTGCAGACTCGTTCGTGAAACGTGACGCCCAGCGCGGCACCGCCGAAGTGCACGGAATGTCGGAATCGCGGTTGATGACGACCCCCAACGTGCCTGCCTGCTGATGCTCGATCACGAAGACGACCGTGCGGTCGAAATTCGGATCCACGAGGCGCGGCGTCGCCACGAGCAGGTCACCCGCAGCAGGCACCCGCACCGGAGTCACGACGACTTCGACCACGCCCCGATTCTGCCACCGTGTCGGGCCGACTCGGGCACCCCTGGAGCCGCGATCGAACGGCGATCTGCTCCATCTGGATCGTTCGGCTTCAACCGACGGAACGTGCACGTGGCGGCAGTTCCCGCCGTTCTCTCAGGAAACGGCGCCGCCGGATGCCGCTGTGACGTCCTGGCGGCCAGCGGTGATCCACGGCATCATCGCCCGCAGCTCCGCGCCAACCTGCTCGATGGGGTGCTGGCGGCCTTCTTCGACCATGCGCCGGTAGTTCGGCAGCCCGTTGCGGTTCTCATCGATCCATTCGCGAGCGAAGCTGCCGTCCTGGATCTCGGCCAGGATGCGCTTCATCTCAGCGCGGGTCTCGTCGGTGATGATCCGAGAGCCGCGGGTCATGTCGCCGTACTCGGCGGTGGTCGAGATCGAGTAGCGCATGCCCGAGATGCCGGCCTCGTAGATGAAGTCGACGATCAGCTTCACCTCATGCAGCGTCTCGAAGTACGCCGACTCGGGTTGGTAGCCGGCTTCCACCAGGGTCTCGTAACCGGCCCGGATCAACTCGGTCAAGCCGCCGCAGAGCACCACCTGCTCGCCGAACAGGTCGGTCTCGGTCTCCTCGGCGAAGGTGGTCGTCAGCACGCCGCCCCGAGTGCCGCCGATGCCCTTCGCGTAGGCCAGCGCGTCCGCGAGCGCGTTCCCGCTGGCGTCCTGGTGAATCGCCACGAGCGCCGGCACGCCGCCGCCCTCGACGTAGGTTCGCCGGACGTTGTGGCCGGGACCCTTGGGGGCGATCATCCATACGTCCACGTCGGCGGGTGGGCTGATCTGGCCGAAGTGGATGTTGAAGCCGTGCGAGAACGCAATGGCGTTGCCGGGCTGCAGGTTCGGTGCAATCGACGCGTCGTAAATGGCGGCCTGGTCGGTGTCGGGCAGCGCCATCATGATGATGTCGGCTTCGGCGGCCGCGCCTGCCACGTCGTTGACCCGCAAGCCCTCAGCCTCGGCCTTGGCGCGAGACGATGAGCCCTCACGCAGCCCAACGACGACATCCACGCCGCTGTCTCGCAGGTTCAGGGCATGGGCGTGACCCTGGGAGCCGTAGCCCATCACCGCCACGGTGCGGTCGGCGAGTTGGCCGATGTCGGCGTCTTGGTCGTAGTAGATGGTGGCGGGCATCGATTTCGCTCCTCAAAGTTGTTCAGATCGCCGGAGTTTGCCGGAACTTGATGGGCTTGACTCTGGGCGTGACGCTCGGAGCGTCGCGCTCGTGACTAGTGCCGTGTCAGCAAACGTTTGCGTGGTTGCACCACCAGCTCGGTCGAGCGCACTGGGAACTCCGGCGCAGCGTCGCACATCGAAGGTTCCCTGGCACGGCACTAGCTCGTGATGCCAACAGCAGGCTCGTCGGCATCGAGTGCCCGAAGCGCTATGCGGCCGGTGCGCTGGAGCACATGCAGGCCGAACGGGCGCAACTGGCGCTCGCACCGGTCGAGCCGGTCCGGATGGGCGCTGACGCTGACGATCGCCTCGTCGTCGGTGTGATCGAGCACCTCACCGCCGTACTCGGAGATGACATCGACAACCGCAGCGAGATCGACCGCCCCGACGCGGGCGAGCATCAGCTCGCGTTCCATCGAGTCGGACGGGTGCAGCTCGCTGATGTGGATCACGTTGATGAGCTTGTCGAGCTGCTTCGCGATCTGGGTGACGTCGGTGTTGTGGACGTCGACGACAATGGTGATGCGGCTGTAGGCGGGGTCGTCGGTGGGCGCGACCGCGAGTGAGAAGATGTTGAAGCCTCGGCGGCTGAACAGCCCGGCGATGCGCGCCAGCACGCCGAACTTGTTCTCCACGATGGCCGCGAAGATGTGGAGATCGGGTTCCCGCGGTTGGCCCGCGCCCGCGCTGCTGCTCTGCGCGCCGCTCACGACGGGCCGGTCGCCTTGTGCGCCGCTCGCGCCGGCGCTGCTGCTCTGCGGGCTGCTCATGACGGCGCCGTACCCTTCAATGCGGCGTCGGCGTCGCCCTCTGGGCCCAGGATGATGTCGTCGTTCGATCCGCCGGCGGGCACCATCGGGTACACCTTCTCCTCGGTGTCGACCCGGAAGTCGATCACCACGGGCCGGTCATTGATCGAGTTCGCCTTCGTGATCGCGGGCGCGACTTCCTCGGCCGACTCCACCCGGATGCCCGTACAGCCCATGGCCTCGGCCCAGCCCACGTAGTCGGGATGATCAGCGCTGAGGTACACCTCGCTGTAGCGCTCTGCGTAGAAGAGCTCCTGCCACTGGCGCACCATGCCCAGGTAGGCGTTGTTCAAGATGGCCACCTTCACCGGGATGTTCTCGGCGCTTGCGGAGATGAGCTCCTGCGCCGTCATCTGGAAACAGCCGTCGCCGTCCACGGCCCACACGGTTCGGTCGGGCTGGCCCACCTTGGCGCCGATGGCGGCGGGCACTGCGAAACCCATCGTGCCGAGGCCGCCTGAGTTGACCCAGGTGTAGGGGTAGTCGAACTTCCAGAACTGGCTCGCCCACATCTGGTGCTGCCCCACGCCGGCCACCACGATCGTGTCGTCGGGAGTGTGGTCACGCAGCTGCTCCACCACGTACTGCGGCTTCAGCGGATGGCCGCTCGACGGTTGGTCGTATTGCAGCGGGTACTGCTCCTGCCAGCCCGAGATCGTCGACTTCCACGCCGATCGATCGGCCATTGCGTCGGTGGCATCGCCGCCGTCCGCGGGTCGCAGCGCAGCGATCAGCGCCTCGACGGCCAAACGGGCATCGCCGACGATAGCCACTTCGGGCACACGCACCTTGCCGTGCTCGGCGGGATCGATGTCGACATGGATGACCTTGGCCTCGGGGGCGAAGTGCGCCGGATTGCCAGTGACCCTGTCGTCAAAGCGCGCCCCGAGATTGATGAGCAGATCCGCCTGCTGCATGGCCGTCACCGCCGAGTAGTTGCCGTGCATGCCGGGCATGCCGAGACACAGGCGGTGACGGTCGGGGAACACGCCGCGGGCCATCAGCGTGGTGACCACATGGATGTCGCACATCTCTGCGAGTTCCCGCAGCGCTTCCGCGGCACGGGCCTTCAGCAGACCGCCTCCCGCGTAGATCACCGGCCGCCGGGCTGCCCGGATCAGTTCCGCCGCCTCGGCGATAGCGGCTGGATCGACCCCGCTGCGGGGCCGGTATCCGGGCAGCTCCACGCCGTCGGGCCAATACCAGGTCATCATCTCGTTGCTGACGTCCTTGGGCAGGTCGATCAGCACGGGGCCAGGTCGCCCAGTTGTTGCGATGTGAAACGCCTCGGCCACGATGCGCGGGATGTCAGCGGCCTCGGTGACCAGGTAGTTGTGCTTGGTGACCGCCATGGTGATGCCCGTGGTGTCGCACTCCTGGAACGCATCCGAGCCGATCGCCGACATGGCCACCTGACCGGTCACCACGACCATCGGGATCGAGTCCATGAAGGCGTCGCAGAGCGGCGTCACGATGTTCGTGGCTGCTGGTCCGCTCGTGACCATGGCAACCCCGGGTTTGCCGGTGACATGCGCGTATCCCTGCGCCATGTGGCCGGCGCCCTGTTCATGACGAACGAGGACATGGCGGATCGACGAGTCCAGCACCGGGTCGTACACGGGCAGAATCGCCCCGCCGGGCAGGCCGAACATGACCTCGACGCCACTCATCTCCAGGCTTCGCATCAACGCCTGAGCGCCGGTGAGCTCCATGAAGTTTCTCCTGCCCTGCTACTTGGAATGGTCGGTTCGTGAATTGACTGTGCCCATAAATGACTGTGCCTCCCGAGCGGGAGGCAGGGCGAGCGCGTCAAGACGGGCTCGCCTAGGTGAGTACCCCTACAACCTCGTTGCCGCTCACGGCCTCGGCCGGGCAGCCAAGCGTGTCTGCTGGCGCGCGCATCGGTTCATTCTGTCGTGCCGTCCCCGCAGCCACAACTCGACATGAGCGCGCACACGGCACGAGAAGCTGAGCCGACGGGCGATGCCGTGATCCGAACGGCCTGTGAGCCCGTCGTGAATCGAAGCGGGCACAGCAGCGGGAGGCAGCAGGCGACTCGACGACAAGGCCCATCTGTCCGCGCGTTGTCCCGCGCGGACGGCCATGCCGCCGAGCAGGCGTACATTGGCCGGGTGCAGGGCGGACGGTGGTTCAGCATTGCGGCCTGCACGGTGGCGATGGCCGCTGGCGCAATGGCGGCCGGGTGCTCGGATATGGCGACTGGCAACGACGCCGCTCCCGCAGTCGGAAGCCCTGACGATGGCACCGGCCCAGTGGCCTCGGCGCCTGCCACGACCCTCCCGCTCACGCAGACCCCGCAGTACGTGGCGTCGAACACTCCCTGCCCTGCCGGTCTTCCTGAGCTCGGTGCCGTGCCGCTCAGCGAGGCGGCGCCCGGACGTGCCGTCACGCTCGTGCCCTACATCGATCTCGCCGAAGCGACGGTGATGGTCTTCGACATCGCTTCGGTGGGCGGCAGCGATTCCAGCGCCGACGGGCCAGATGCTGGCGAATCGGGCGCCGGCGACCCGGACGACGACGGCACACCAGGCGGCGGCTTCGTGGGCGACAGGAGGGGTCGGATCTGGCGATTTGCGCCCAACACGGCTGACCAAGTGGGCAGCAGCTTCGGTGCCGCCGTCAGCACCGAGCCGGTTGCCGACTTCTCCTCGAACACAGCCGCCGAGCACGATCAGGGCCTGGTGGGCATGACGCTGGGACCCAACGGACGTCTGTGGATCAACCGCACCGACCGGCACGGTTCCAGCGTTCTCACGGTGCTCACACCGACCGCTGATCGCACAGCGCTGGAAGGCGGCTACGCCGATGTGCTGGAGGTGTCCCAGACCAATGCGCAGCACAACGGCGGCGATCTGCTGTTCGACGAGAGCGGGCTGCTCTACGTGTCGTTCGGCGACGGCGGGGGCCTCGGCGATCCCCGCCGTCACGGCCAGGATCTCACGACGCCGTTGGGCGCCGTGCTGCGGTTCGCCGTCGACACCGCCGACAGCGACGATCCCGGCGACTGGCGGCTCGCTCCAGCACCGGGCAACCCCGACCTTGGACCCCGCAGCGACCCTCACATCTGGGTGTACGGCGCACGCAACCCGTTTCGCATGTCGTTCGACGAGCCGACCGGCACGTTGTGGGTCTCCGACGTGGGACAGCAGTGCATCGAAGAGGTCAATGCGCTCGCCCTCGACGAGGGCGGCGCCAACCTGGGTTGGAACTCCTACGAGGGAAGCCGGAGATTCGTCGGCGACGAGCTCGCCGACCACCGGCCACCCGATCTCGAGTACCGGCACGGACGGGGCCTGTGCGCAGTGATCGGAGGCCACGTCTACCGGGGCAGCGAATTGGAATGGCTGGAGGGCCGGTACGTATTCGCCGATCTCTGCGGGGGCGACATCTACGCGGCAGCAGTTTCACCTGGCACCGAGCCCGACGACGTCTGGCATCTGGGCGTGAGCACGCCACGGCCCGTCGGGTTTGCGGCGGATGCTGAGGGGGAGCTCTATGTCATCGACATGGAAACCGGCGTGTGGCGCCTGACCGGCTGATGCCCAACACGGCGCCGTTCGCATTCTTGAGCACCGCAGGGTCGTCACCGGTGCGCCGACCGGCGATTCGTTTGGCGTCGACGCGCGGCGATTCCCGCTCATGGTCCACTTGGCCGGCCGAGGCAGCGGTGTATGCAGGCGGCTCGACGCGCTGTGCTCGCAACTCGGCTTCGCCGTGCTCACCGGCCGGCTGGACTACAGCTTCGCCAGCAGGCTCGGCCTCGTAGCAGTGTTCCGGCGCACGGCCTATGACCGGGAGATTCTGCTGCTGGCTGTTCCGGCGTTCGGCGCGCTGATAGCCGAGCCGCTGTATGTCGTCACCGACACGGCGATCGTGGGCAGGCTGGGAACGCCCGAACTGGCGGGGCTTGCGATCGCGTCGGCCATCCTGCTGAGCGCCCACGCAGCGTTGATCTTCCTGGCGTACGGCACGACGGGCTTGGTGGGGCGGCTGGTCGGCGCCGGCTCGCCGCAGAGAGCCGCCGAACAAGGCATCGCCGGCATGTGGCTTTCGGTCGGTTTGGGCATCGCCGTCAGCCTGGGCATGTGGGCCGGCTCGGGATGGCTCGTGGGCCTGTTCGACCCGACTCCCGAAGTCGCCGATCTGGCGCTCACCTACTTACGGATCAGCCTCATCGGCTTCACTGCACTGTTGGCGGCAATGGCCGCTACCGGCTACCTGCGGGGCGCGCAGGACACGATCACACCCCTCATCGTGGCGGTGGCGTCCGCTATCGCAAATCTCCTCATCGAGCTGGTGCTGGTGTTCGAGCTCGACATGGGCATCGCCGGCTCGGCATGGTCGACCGTCATCGCCCAATGGGCAGCGGCAATCGCCTTCGCCTTCGCCGTACGCCGCCGCACGCGGGCTGTCGGCGCCTCGTTGCGGCTCGTTGCGGCTGCAGCCCGCCGTTATGCCCGTGTCGGGCTGCAGATGTTCGCTCGCACCAGTGCGCTGCGGGGCTCGTTCGTGCTGGCGGCCGTGTTTGCCTCGCGCATCGGGACCACCGAGGTGGCATCGCACCAGATCGGCGCCGAGATCTGGGCGCTGCTGGCCCTGGCGCTCGATGCGGTCGCCATCGCGGGCCAGGCCATGGTGGCCAAGGAACTGGGCGCCGGCCGGCCCGAGGTGGCTCGCGCAGCCAGCGTCCGGATGATCGGCATGAGCCTTCAGCTCAGCGTCGTGTTCGGTCTGGTGCTCGTTGTGCTGCGCGGGCCGCTGGCATCGATCTTCAGCACTGACCCCGACGTGGTCTCCCTCGGCGGATTCATCCTGCTGTTCGTGGCTGCCATGCAACCGGTCAATGCCGCCGCGTTCGCCTTCGACGGCATCTTCATCGGCGCCGGCGACCTGGGCTTTCTGGCACGGGCGATGATCGGCGCTGCAACGGGCTTCGCAATCGTCGGCGGGACGGTGCGCCTGCTGGACTTCGGAATCGGATGGCTCTGGGCGGCCCTCATCGCGTTCATGTGTTTTCGCGTCGCACCGCAGTGGATCCGCTTCCGAGGCGACGCATGGCTCCGCACGGGCGAGGGCTGAACACGCGTGTATCGGACTACCTAGAGTTCAAACAATAGTCCCTTGCGACTCCGTCAAGCCGCATCTTCACGACCCGCGGCGTATCCGGCGTCTACGCCGAACATCTGCTGCACAGACTCCGCAATTGCCCGCCCGAGCAGCGGCGGAACCGCGTTGCCGATCTGTTTTGCGATCTTGGTTCTGTTGCCTGCGAACTTGAAGTCGTCGTCAAATGACTGAAGCCTCGCGCCTTCACGAATCGTTAATGCACGATCCTGATATGGATGAATGCACTTATTTGATGCAGGATGAACAAAATTCACAGTAATTGTGACAGCGGGCTCATGCGGTTCGAGCCGTGAATAACATGACGAGAATCCAGAAGTGATCAGGTATTCCGGCACAGAACTGATATTGGAGCCAGAATGTTTGATGATCTCTAGCATCCGGCTGGAGTGAGCAGTAGCCACATGCCATTCGAGCTGTGTAGAGCGCAATCGTCGCTGCTCCTGATACATAGTTAGAGGCTGGCAAGAATACGTATCGACTTGCTCGCCCGCTGACAAGCGAGGAAGGTCACCAATTGCCTCCATCACCGTCACGGCCCGCGGAAGATCTGCGATGTGATCTTCGAAGAGCGACACTATGCCGCCGTTCTCGGCAGGCGCCAGTATTCGATGCCGTTCGCGTAATCCAATGGTCCGAAAAATGCCTGCGTGAGTGGGCTGCGGGAATTTGAGAGTCACGCCTTCCTGAGCCCCAATTAAGATGAGACGTTCGCGCTTCTGAGGTACTCCGAAATGTGCTGCGTTAAGCACTCTCCAGTCCACATCGTAGCCAAGATCGGAGAAGCATTTCTCAATCTGCTCTATGGTCGTACCATTCTTATAGGTAGCGAGGCCTACAACATTCTCCATGACAAATACAGCCGGTCGAAAATAGTTGACATACGCTGCGAACTCTTCAAACAAGCTGTTGCGAGGGTCGTCCTCGGTCATCGAGCGAAATGGCCTGATCGACGAGAAGCCTTGGCACGGTGGGCCTCCGACGATGACATCAACCTCACCTCGCGCTAGGCCAGTCCGCTCAGCAACGACACCGAGTCGCACCTGCCGGATGTCGTCAATGAACGTCACGGCTCGAGGATGATTCAAGCGGAAGGTTTCGATGGCCTCGGGGAGCACGTCAATGCCATACACGACCTCGAAGGCTCCCGTGTCCTCGAAGCCCTTCGAGAAACCTCCGGTGCCAGAGAACAGATCCATGATCTTGAGCGGGGCCATTGCGCCTACCTTGCCACCGAGTCGTCGCGGGTCGGCGAGACTATAGTCTCGCCGAATCCGGTGTGGGTGGACTTAGGCTCGACCATTGTGACACCCAGTGCTGACGACGAGGAGGCCGAGACTGCCCGCGCCGTTGCGCGCGCAGTCGGCACCGTGGTGAGCAGCCTGCGCGATCAGCGAGGCTGGTCGCTGGCCGAACTTGCAGACGAGGCTGGAAAGCACCGCACCCACCTCGGTCTCGTCGAGCGCGGTGAGCGCCATGTGAGTGTCGAGTCGGCGTATCGGCTCGCCAGGGCGCTGGGATTGTCACTGACTGAACTCGTCAACATGGCCGAAACGAACGCGGCCGGTGGAGACCTGCCCGTTCGCCTTCCAGCACGAACGCCCCCGCCGGATGCAACGCGCAATGCCGACAGTGTCAGCACTGCGTCCGGACTCGACGAGGCATGGATTGTGGGGGCGATCACGAACACCTACCGAAGGTTGGATCTGATCGACGAGCAGTTGATCAACGCCGGCACCCAACCGCTCGCAGAGATCATCGAGCTCGCAAGCCTCTCCGCCATGATCGGCAATCTCCTGCGCTCAGCCCTCGCGGATGCGTCGGAGGGGGGATACCGAAGCAATGATCCGCACAAGTATCCCGATCTCGTATCCGAGTCAGATCGAGGGTCAGACCTGGAGATCAAGGTCGCGCTTGAAACAAACATGCCCAAGGGTCATCTGCCAAAGCCGGGCCAGCACCTCATTTTCCGCTACGTGCTCGGCGGCCGCCGAGGGGAGTATGTCCGCGGCCAGCGAGGCAGCGTCGTATGGATCTGGGAGGCGCGCCTCGGCAACCTCAGTGCCATCGACTTCGCTGAATCGAACACTGCGGGCGATTCCGGCAAGACCGCCGTCATCAGAGCGCGCGTCCTTGACGAGATGGCGTGCGTCTACTACGACCGTCGCTTCTTGCCATACGCGAGACCTCGCGCCGGGCACGAGTGAGGTTCACGACTGCCGTGTTTGGCGCCTGCCGCCTGCCATCTCGGGCTTCACGCATCTTGCCCGAAAATGCATCGGCTGCGGATTCGCGGGACGACCCACTGGAGCAAAGCGATACCGTGCACGCGTCCACGGCGAGGCTACTTCCACAGGCGGGCGATCAGACGGTACTCCTCTTCGACGAATTCAGGCTCGGTGCCATTATGAGCACGCATCGCGGGAAGGACCTTGCGGTGGATGCCCATGCCGCGCGCGTCGACGTATCCGTAGTCGCGCATCACATTCACGAGCATCTGATTGCGCGCATAGCGAGCTCCTGACTTCATCGACTCGACAGACACCGAGTTGGGCAGGCGACCGGGACTCGTCACCTCCAAGCGATCCTCGAAGATCGCCAGCATGATGTCAGTGCCCGCGATGCTGTAATCGCGATGGACGAGTGAGTTCACAAGGAGTTCGCGAACTGCCGATTCAGGATAGTCCCACCTGTCCACGCGGCGGGCGCCTTCCAGTCGGGCAGTCACCGAGGTGAGTCGGCGGACGAAATCGACAGCCCGATCCACCAGTCCGCCCTCGTAAACCGTTCCGTCTGCGCCAGCCCACGGCACCAGTGGGCCGCGGATGGTCTCGTCGGCCCGCGCTGCATAGTCCGGTTCGGTTCCGGGGTAACAGATGGCGCGAATGCCCGATTGCGGCACGTATCGCCCGACGTCGGTTCCGAACAGCAGCATGCCGTCCACCGTGGCGTAGCTCTGGCCGGAGACTTCGACGATGAACTCCACATTGCGCAGCAGTACCGAGAACTCATTGGAGTCTCGCGGAGGCAATTCGTCGTCACCGCAGATGCGCGTGAAGTAGTCCAGCAGCCTCCGTTGGTCAAGATGCTCCGCACCTGTTCCCAGCACCGGTTTGAGACCGTAGAGAAGGCTTCCCGACTGCTGAAACAGTCGCTCCTCTTCTTCCCGTGTTGCATCGCGAGTCGTCGAGCCCACCCGAATCTTGGTGACCCAATGCGATCCCTGCCGTGCCCGATACGGCTTGTCCGGGGCATTCGCCGGAAGGCTGACAATGCCGACGACACCCTCTGGTGCCCGCACCGTCTGCCACGACGGGATCACAGCAGGCTCAAGCAGGTCGCGGGCGGCTTGCATCACCCACTCCTCTACTCTGCGAGGCTCGCGCGTCAATCCCGAGACGGTGCCGTCGTCTTCGACGCCGAGCAGGACGCGACCGCCTTCGTGGTTCAGCAGCGCGGCAATCTCAGCAGCCAGCTGGGCCGGGTGGATGCCATCGCGCTTGAACTCAACGAAAGAGTTCTCACCGCCGCCGAGCACCTCGCTGAGATCGGTCGGATTCATCGGACTCTTCCGTCGCGGCGTTGGGCGAGCAGCTGGTTGACGGCCTTGCCGTCGGCTTGGCCGCGGGTGGCCTTCATCACTGCTCCCACGAACACACCCGACACCTTGGCTTCACCGGCGCAGAACTTCCGCCACGCCTCAGGGTTGTCGGCGATGGCCTGGTCCACCAGCGTCTCCAGCTCGCTGGAATCCATGGCCTCGAAACCGAGCTCGGCGGCGATGGCGCCGGGGTCGGCATTGCCGTCGTGTGCTCGCTCGCACATGACGCCGAGCACGGTCTTGGCCTGTGTCGCCGTGAGCTGCCCCGCTGCCTCCATCTGGACCAGCGACGCCAGCTGCGTCGCATCAAGCAGCTCGGCCCCGTCGAGGGCGAGGTTCTGCACAGCGTGCATCACCGTGCGGTTCGCATCGGCACCGGCGCCGACTGCGTCCAGCACCAGCGAGGCCAGACCGCGGTTCACGATGATCTGTGCGTCATCGAGATCAGCACCCAGCTCGCCGAGGCGTTCGCGCTGGGCGGCGGGCAGCACGGGCATCGCGGCGCGGACTCGGGAGATCCATTCAGGATCGGGCGCGAGCGGCACCAGGTCGGGCTCGGGGAAATAGCGGTAGTCGTCGGCTTCTTCCTTGGACCGCAGCGAGTGGGTGCGGCCGTCAGTGGACCAGTGGCGGGTCTCCTGGATCGGCTCCTCGCCGGATTGGTACAGCCCGATGTGGCGACGGGCCTCGTAGTCGATGGCGTTGCGCAGCGAACGCAGCGAGTTGACGTTCTTGACCTCGCACCGGGTGCGCAACTCATCCGAGCCGACGGGCCGCACGCTGATGTTCGCATCGACGCGCATCGAGCCTTCCTCGAGTCGGGCGTCGGATGCGCCGAGCGCTAGCAGGATCGCCCGCAACTCCTCGACATAGGCACTGGCCTCGGCCGCCGAGCCAATGTCGGGCCGTGAGACGATCTCCAGCAGCGGCGTTCCTGCGCGGTTGTAGTCCACGAGTGCGCCGACGGCCCCATGGATGCGGCCGTCTGCGCCCCCCAGGTGCGTCGTCTTGCCAGCGTCCTCTTCCAGATGCGCCCGCTCGATGCCGACGCGGTTCGCTCCGGGCACGTCCAGCCAGCCGTCGGAACAGATCGGCTGGTCGTACTGGCTGACTTGGTAGTCCTTGGGCATGTCGGGGTAGAAGTAGTTCTTGCGGTGGAAGATGGACGGCCGGATCTCGCAGTTGAGCGCGAGCCCCACCGCGATGGCCAGTTCGACGGCGCGTCGGTTCAGCACGGGCAGCGAGCCGGGCAGGCCCAGGCAGACCGGCGTGACGTTGGTGTTCGGCTCATCGCCGAAGCGGCTGGGCGCAGCGGAGAACAGCTTGGTGTCGGTTGCCAGCTCGACGTGGACTTCGAGGCCCACAACGGTCTCCCAGTCGTCGGTTGCCGCGCTTGCCTCGTGATGCTGTGCTGCGGCCATCAGGCAACTCCCTGAAGAGACCCAGCCGCTTGCACCGGAAGATCCGCGGGGCCTCCGCGAACATGCGTAGCCATCACGCACCTCCCGACGTGTCGCCGGCAGCCATCTGCGGTGTCGGCAGCGGCGGTGCTGCACGCTCCAGCGCTGCGGCGACCGTCAACATCGTCTCCTCGCCGAGGGCCGGTGCCAGCACTTGCACGCCCACCGGCAGACTCTGCGCCCCCGTTCCGAACGGCACCGACATGGCCGGATCGCCCGAGAGATTCGACGGGATGGTGCAAGTGTCGCAGCGGTACATCGTCATGGGATCAGAACGCTCGCCGAAACGGAACGCCACGCACGGCGACGTGGGCGAGAGCAGCACGTCGAAGTCGGCGTAGGCAGCGTCGAAGTCGCGCCGGGTCAGCATGCGCACCCGTTGAGCCTTGCCGTAGTAGGCGTCGTAGTAGCCGGCGCTGAGGGCGAAGGTTCCCAGCATGATGCGCGCCTTGACTTCGTCGCCGAAGCCGGCCCTTCGGGTCAACCGGTTCATCTCCTCGACGTCTGCGCCGTCGACACGCAGCCCGTAGCGCGTGCCGTCGTAACGCGCCAAGTTGCTCGAAGCTTCCGCGGGTGCGATCAGGTAATACGCAGTGAGGCCGTATGTGACTGCGGGCACCGAGACCCGGCCGACCGATGCCCCTGCGTCGGCCAGCGCGTCAGCCGCTTCAAGCACCCGTTCAGTCACTTCCGCATCGATCCCGCCCAGCACCTCTCCCGCCGCATCTCCAATCGCTGGGCCTCTGGTCGCGGAGTCACCGTTCGAAACACCATTGCGGCCACCCCCGGTCAGCTCGCTGACGACACCGACCCGCAGACCTTCGACACCCCGCTCCAAGGCGGCGTCGAAGTCGGGCACGGCTGTGGGGATCGATGTGCTGTCAGCCGGATCGTGGCCGCTGATGACGCCGAGTGCGAGTGCAGCATCGGCGACATCGGCTGCAAACGGGCCGATCTGGTCGAACGAGCTGGCGAAGGCCACAAGCCCGTAGCGGCTGACGCGTCCGTACGTGGGCTTGATTCCGACGATCCCGCACAAGGCGGCGGGTTGCCGGATGGAGCCGCCGGTGTCCGATCCCAGCGCCAGGGGCGCAAACCCGGCGGCGACCGCCGCAGCCGAGCCCCCGCTGGAGCCGCCGGGCACCCGAGCGAGGTCGTAGGGGTTGCGTGTCGGGCCGAACGCGGAATGCTCCGTGGAACTGCCCATCGCGAATTCGTCGAGATTTGTCTTGCCGACCATCACTGCACCGGCGGCCGTCATTGCCTGCACCACTGTGGCGTCGTAGGGCGGCGACCACGTCTCGAGCATGCGCGATGAGCAGGTGGTCGGCACGCCGCGGGTACACAGGTTGTCCTTGAAGGCGACGGGAACGCCTGCCAGCGGACCCGGATCGCGGCCTTGCTCGACGGCTGCGTCAATAGATGCGGCCGCGGCACGGGCCTGCTCGGCGGTCACTGTGTTAAACGCGTGAATGTCGCCGTCGTGAGCCTCGATACGACCGAGGTATTCCTCCAGAACGTCGGACGCTCGGCGACTGCCGGCGCGTACATCTCGAGCGATCAGACTCGCTGTGCTCATCGGACACTCGCAGGGCTCGCTGTGCTCATCGGACACTCGCCGTTCGGGTCATGTCCGGCTCAGGTCTTCTCGCCGAGCACCGGCGGCACTTCGAACTGCCCGTCTGATGCGGCGGGCGCCTGTTGCAGCACCTCGTCCCGGTCGACTGGCGAACCGGCGACATCGTCGCGGAACACATTGCGAAGCGGATAGGGATGCGCTAGCGGCGGCACATCGGCGAGGTCGAGATCCTCCAGCTCGCGAGCGTGCTCGAGGACCCGTCCAAGGTGGCCCGTGTAGTGCTCGATCTCATCTGGGGTGAGCTCGATCCGAGCCAGCCGCGCCACGTGCGCGACCTGATCCGCGCTGATCGCAGCAGTCGTGTCCGCCATGTCATGCGGCAGGGTACTGGCACGATTTCGGCGATGAATCAGAACGGCGACTGCGACGTGCTCGGGTCGCCAGAGCAGCCCGTTTCGACACCGACGCCAGTGTGTTCTGACCGCCAGAGCGGTGCCTTTCGACCGTGGCAGCGGCGGTTTCGCGCGGCCTCAGCCCCGAATCCGTCGTCGGGCGGCTTCCGCCAGCATCTCGCCAGGTCGGGTCGGGCTGAACAGCACCTGGGACACGGTCAGGACCTGCGCGGTGCCCGTAGTGCGCGGCACCACCTCGACTTGACCGTTCAGGACGGCGAGCAGCACCGGGCCGAGCGCGTTGCCGCTGATGTCGATGAGGTCGTCTGCGGCGAGATCGATGTCGGCAGGCGCGGGTCTCAACGATGCAATGTCGACCCGGCGCAGCAGGAACGGCTCACGCGTCGCCATGCGGTCGTGCAGCACGAATCCATTGGGGACGAACACCACCCAGCGGCGCGCCAATTGATGCAGCGACCGGACACCCAGCGCAGCCGAGGTGAGCCCCGTGAGCGTGGCTACAACGGCCCAGATCCATTGCTCCATGGCCCACAGCACCGCCGGTGCTGCGATGCCGACGACGACGGCCGACCACACCAACGGGATGGGAGCGATCGCCAGAAGGAACGGAGTGCGCAGCAGCATCCGCCGCTCGTTGCCATAGCTGAGGCCGTCCACCATGGAGTTGCCGGTCTCGGGCAGCAGCGCAACGGCGGTCGCGATCGCGGCGCCCACGATGGCGGTCGCGGCACGCGGGGCGGCCAGGTCGGCGTCCCAAGCCACTGCGGCCACAACCGAGCCGATTGCCACGCCGACGGAGGCCGGCGCGGCGATGCGGACGACAGTCAATGCCCACGGCCGGCGCACCAGGGTCGCCGTCAGCACGAGCGCCCAAGCGGCCCACAGTTCCGCGCTCACGATGCGTGCCGATGTCTCCGAGCAGGCACCGAGCGCATCCGCCGCCGCGGCTCCCACGCTCCACGGCATCACCAACCACAACAGCCGCATCAGCCACAGCGTCGGATGCGCTCGAAGCGTTGCTCCCACGGCATGAGTGTGCCGCGCGAAGCCGGCACGCCGGGCATCGATACCCCTCATCAGCCACACGCTTCGGCCGCTTCACGCACCGGCATATGCCAGTTCGGGTGGCACGAGCCTTTGGCGTCGCACCCGCTCAGTAGCGTCGCTCATGTGGAACCAACGGCTGCGAGATGTGCCGATGCGAAGGCGACCGATGCTGTCGGGAGCAGCGCAGATGGGGCGGAACGCCAACGGCGCGATCTCGACCGCATGCGGCACTTGGAGCGGCTGATCAGCCGCTATGACGTCGAGTACCACCGCGACGATGCGCCGTCGGTGCCCGATGGGGAGTACGACAAGCTCAAGCGAGAACTCATCGAACTCGAGGCCCGCTATCCCGACTTCGCAGACCCGAACTCGCCCAGCCAGCGTGTCGGAGCGGAGCTGTCGGCGCTCTTCAGCGAAGTCGTCCATGCCAGACCGATGATGTCGCTCGACAACGCGATGGATTTCGACGAGCTGCGGGCGTGGCATGGCCGCATCATGCGGGGTCTCGCTGCGACCCAAACGACCCTCTTCGGCGACGCAGAGTCCGATGAGGAGGACGAAGACGGCGCCGAGGTGGCCGTGGCCGAACCGGAGCTGATCTGCGAGCTCAAGTTCGATGGGCTGGCCGTCTCGCTTCGCTACGAGCAGGGACGCCTTGTCCAGGCAGCGACACGGGGGAACGGGCGTGTCGGCGAAGACGTCACCGCGAATGTCGTGACCATCGCAGACATCCCCCGGGAACTGAGCACGGCATCGACGGTGCCCTCGGTCATCGAGGTGCGCGGCGAGATTTTCCTGCCGCTGGACAGATTCCGCGAATTGAATGAATCGCAGGCCCAGGCACGTCGTGACCTCACCGAGGCCGCAGAGAGCGCCAGGCAGCAGCTTGCAGGCACCACTGAAGACATGCCGGCAGGCGAGCGACGGAAGCTCGAGTCGCTAGCCAAGCTCACGCCGGTCGATGTGCAGCGCCGCCATCCCGATTATGCAAATGCTCGGAATACGGCTGCGGGCAGCCTGCGCCAGAAGGATCCTTCAATCGTCGCGACGCGAGGCCTGTCGTTCTGGAGCTACGACGTCGGCGAACTCGTCGGCGGCACTGACCTCAGCAGTGCGGGCGCAGTCTTCGACTACCTGGGCGAGCTCGGCATGCCGGTGAATCCGGAGATCCGCACATTCGGCTCACTGGAAGAAGTCGAGCGCTTCTGCAGTCAGTGGGAGCGCGATCGTCACCGACCCGCGTATGAGATCGACGGCGTCGTCGTGAAGGTGGCCGACTTGGCGGATCGGTCGCAGCTCGGTTCCACCAGTCGAGCACCACGCTGGGCGGTCGCGTACAAGTTCCCGCCCGAGGAACGCACGACGAAGCTCATCGACATCATGGTCTCGATCGGACGAACGGGCCGCGCCACGCCATTCGCGCACATGGAGCCGGTGTTCGTCGGAGGGTCCACAGTGGCACTGGCGACTCTGCACAACGAAGACCAGGTGGCCGCCAAGGACGTCCGCCCCGGCGACACCGTGATCGTGCGCAAGGCCGGCGATGTCATCCCCGAAGTGGTCGGCCCGGTAGTCGCCGACCGGCCCGATGGCTCGTCGTCATGGACGTTTCCCGCCGAGTGCCCGGTGTGCGCTCAGCCGCTGGTGCGTGTGTTGGGCGATGCCAACACCTACTGCGTGAACCGGTCGTGCCGGGCGCGAGTCATCGAGGGCATCGGGCACTTCGTGAGCCGGGGCGCGCTCGACATCGAAGGCCTCGGCGACAACACCATCGTCAGCCTGTACGAGCACGGGCTTGCCTGCGACCCCGCGGACCTGTTCCGACTGCGCGCCGAGGACTTGGCTGCCGACAATGGACTAGAGCATTGCGGCCGCCCGTTCTCCCGTCCTCGCCGCAATGCATTTCGAGACCGAGAACGATCAGGCGAACCTCCATCTGCCGAGCTGTGCATCAGTCCGAGCGCCCGAAGCCCGCTGCGATTCGACTCGGGCGGCGTCCTGAACGGATCCGCGCCCGAGAGCATTGCGCTCACGTCGCTGTGCCCGGCAGTGACCCATGGCATCGAGCACTTCTCATGGAAGTCGGCGAGCGATCTGGTGTCGAACATCGGCGCAGCGCTCACGACACCGCTGTACCGACTCCTGATCGGTCTGGGCATCGAACACCTCGGGCCGACGGCATCGGAGCTGCTGGCCATGCACTTCGGCTCGCTCGACTCGATCATGGATGCCACGGCTGAGCACCTCGCCGAAATCGACGGCATCGGGCCGATCATCGCCGCTAGCGTCACGGGCTTCTTTGCTGACGACGACAACCGGGCGCTCGTGGAGAATCTGCGCCGCATGGGTGTCCGTTTCGACGTCGTCGACGGCCCCGCTGACGGCGCCGATACGCCGCAGGTCTTGGCAGGCCGCTCCGTGGTCGTCAGCGGCAACCTCGACGACTGGTTCATCGGGCGCGACGACGCAAAGCGGGCCATCACCCAACGCGGAGGCAAGTCCCCCTCGTCAGTAAACAAGAGCACGTTCGCGTTGGTAGCCGGCGAGCGCGCAGGGCAGGCCAAGCTGGATCGTGCTGTCGAGCTAGATGTCCCGGTCCTCGACGAGCAGGGTCTGAGGAAACTGCTCGACTCCGGCGAGGTCAGTGCCCCGTAGCGGGCTCAGGGCCGGTAGTGCTTGCCAGTCTCGGACAGCTTCGTCGGCCAACAGGCACTGGAACTCAGGCGGGCTCCACTGGTGGATGCGACAGGCCGGTCATGATGACCAGCGCGGTGCTCCACTTGCCGCTACGGCGAAAGCTCAGATCGGGAGTCAGGGGCCGAGGGCGGTGACGGGGGTGACTCGGACGCCGTCGGGGCGGGTGTACGCGAAGCCGAGAGCGGTGATGACCACCATGCCGGCCAACTGCGCGACGCGGTCTGCGGCAACGTTGTCACGCACACGTCGCAGCGACTGGGCCGCTGCTTCGATCGCATCGCTGCCGCCGAGCTTGATCTCTACTGCAAGCCATCTCCCGTCGGGCAATTCGACGATGGCGTCGGCTTCGGCACCCGCCGCGTCACGCATGTGAGAGACGCGTCCGTCGTGGGGTTGGGCAAGCACTCGCAGATCCCGCACCACGAGCGACTCGAATAGCAGGCCAAGCGTGGATGTGTCGCCCATGAGGCGCGCAGCGTTGGCGCCAAGTGCGGCCACCGCCAGCGAAGGATCGGCCAGATGCCATTTCGCCGACTTGCGCAACGGTGCCCGAGAACGCAAACGGACCGACCATGCGGGCTGTTCTTCCACCACGAAGATTCGTCGCAGTGCTTCGAGGTAGCCACGAACGGTGTGGCGGTGCAGCGGTTCCGGTTCCGCATCTGCGCCCAATGTGCTCATACTGGCTTCGGTGGCGACATTTCGTGCCAGTGAGTAGAGCAGTCGCTCCACACCGGCGGGACTTCGGATGGCAGCGTCATCGAGGAGCCGGACGTCGGTGCGGGCAGCTTCGGAGAGATAACTGCGCAGATTGCGCTGAATCTCCCGCAACGGCAGTCCCACCTGACCGGGCCATCCACCACGGCACAGCACCTGCGCGACCTCGGCGAGTCCTGCATCGGGTCGGCTGGCGCTCGCCGCGTTGCCATCGAGCAGCGCACCCAGAGACACCTCGCCCGTGGAATCCCCTGACTCGTACAGCGACATCGGTCTCATTCGGATCCGGCGCACCCGTCCTGCACCGGTGTGGCGGGTGGCGTCATCGGCCGGCTGGGCAGACCCAGCCAAGATGAAGCACCCGAATTCGGCTCGGGCATCAACGGCGTGGCGCACGTGATTCCACAGATCAGGCACCACCTGCCATTCATCGAGCAGCCGCGGCGCCTCCCCGCTCAGCAGCGTCGATGGGTCGATACTGCCGAGTGTGCGCGCATCGAGATCGGTGTCGAGGCGGATGGCGCTGTGCGCGTGACACAGCCCTGTCCACGTCTTGCCGCAGCCGCGCGGTCCCTCCAATACGAGGAATCCTGCAGACTGGAGGCCGCGTTCGACTTCGAGATCGACGATCCTGGGCCGATAACCGTCGGGGATGAGGTGTGGTCTGGATGTGTGTTCCACCGGCATAACCCCCGCGGTTTCCACCTCTGTCTCATTAGATTATACATATTGTGATGCTCTCAATATACGATTTGTGATGATTCCGTTCGCCGATTTGTGATTACGGCAATCGGGATCAAAACGTCGTGAAGCACCATTCGTAGGTGAAATCGGCCGCTTCGGTGTCGATGGATTGCTCGTTCTCTTCTGCACTGCGCGCGAATCCGCGACCAATGAATGGGATTGTCCGAGGTCTGTGCGCCAGAGCAACTCACGGTCTCAACCAAGGTTGCTGGGAATCTCGACTTGTAGCGACGGATCGGGTTCCGCTGCGGCGACCCGTGTGTTGTAGGTCTCGAGCAGGCCCCGCAAGCGCGTCGACATCCGGCGACGCTGGTACTGAGCAGGGATGTCGACCGCGTCCGCGACGAACTCCACGACGTTCCGCACCGAGATCAGGTCAGCGATGTCGAAGTTGCCTGCAAGCCCTTCGGCCGCGGCGATGCGCTCCCGCAGGGTCAGCACAATCGGCAAGAGGTCAAGCGCGAGATTTGCCCTGCATTTGTGCATCAGAGCTTCACCCGGTGCAGTGGTCACATGCAGCGCGGCATTCTCGACGATGAAGTCGCCGACGCGCCCAGTCTGCTCATCGGCTGTCGTGTATGAGTGGTTGTCGATGGCCAGGTCGGGATAGTGCAGGCACAATGCGGCACCGACGACATGTTGGGCAACGGCACCGGTGGCGTTACCCCCACGACCACTCGCGGCATCGAGCATTTGACGGACCACGGCGCTCGTCGGTTCGTGACGGCGGTACTCGATTCGCAATCGCTGCTTATCGAAGAAGTCGGCTTGGATGCGTTCGACCATCGCCGCTTGCAGTGAGTTGATCACCGCAGCCCGTAGGTCCGGTCCAGCCGCTGCGAACGCTGCTGCGGCAGCCGAAGCGTTGACAGCGGCTTCGAAGCTTCGCGCGAGTTCCTGACTCCCTCGGCTCGTCCTGCCACCCTCGCTTGCCAGCGGACGCATCTCGCCATTACGGGCCAGGATCTTGTTGATCCTTGATCCACCAAGAAGACGGACCTGAGATCCGCTGAACCAGCGTGCTTCGTCAAGCGGAAAGTGAGTCTTCATGTGCTCGCACATGATGAGGCCCACCGTCATCACATTGCGATTGACGCCCGTCTCGGTGCGCTGCCTCTCGTACCAGTCGTCGATAGCGCCGTCGAGCGCTGCGATGATCTCGCCGGTGTTCATGCCGCCGCGTCGGTGGCGGGGGTCTGCTTCCTGAGCGCGGGTGCCACGAAGCTCTCGGCGAGCCAGGTGATGACCGGCACGGTGACAGCGTCGCCGAAGCCGAACAACGCCTGAGATTCAGTCACCGGCGAGATGTCGAAGGAGTCCGGAACGCCTTGCAGTCGGCCGCATTCGCGTGCGGTCATCCAGCGAACACGGTGGCGGCCCTGTTCGATCTCCACAAGCGCCTGCCGGGAAGAACCGCCCCTCGCAGTTCGCAGGCAGCCTGCAATTTCGTCGGCGCGCACTTCCCAGACAGCTCGCCCGCCACGTGTCCGGCGATAGCCGGTTCGCCAAGCCGTGACGCCCTGATCCTCAAGTTCGGCAATCCTCGCCGCGTGCCGCTGCGGGAGCGTGCGATCAAAGGCCGCAAGCCGCTGTGCGTCCCACCAACGCGCGTCCTCCTCCCCGAGCCGCTCAACGACATCGGCAAGCAGCGGGTCGGACGCAGGTGGGTGACCGATCATTCGCCGTGTCAAGTCGAGCCCCGAGCTTCGTGCCAAGAACCGCGTGAGCGACGGAGGGCGAAGCACATCGGACTCAGCCGGGCCGTCGGTCGCCTCGTCATCTACGACCGACAGCGAGGGCGTGCCCGTCGGCCTGTCAGCCCCGAGCAGCCCAAGCACAAAGAGCCGGTTGCGCGACTGCGGCACGAACCAGCGCGAGTCGACAACCGCGAGATCGCACACGTAGCCCAACCGGTTGAGTGCCGCCAACGCATCGTGCAGATCGCGGCCGCCTCGCGACGAAATGAACGATGGGACATTCTCGATGAGCACGGCGGCAGGCCGTCGCTCGCCCATCTCAGCCAGCACGCGCACGAACTCGAAGTACAGGCCCGACTGCTCGCCCGCCAGCCCGCGCCGATGGCCGGCCAGCGACAGATCGATGCACGGGAAGCTCGCCGTTGCAATATCGACGTCTGGCACGTCGGTACCGCGAACGTCACGGACATCACACAAGTGGTAATCGTCACTCCCGAAATTGGCGGAGTACACAGCCTGCTTGATGGGCGAAATGTCATTCGCCCAGACGACGTCGAGTCCTGCTGCCTCGACACCAGCGCGCACCAGTCCGATACCGGCGAAGAACTCGGCGACCGACGGCTGCGACATCGACTCGGACAGTACTGGACCGGTAAGACAGCGCCGGGGACTGCGCACTTGAATCTCTCCAAGCCTGCCACGAACCTCCCCGACGCCCGCAATATACGATTTGTGGAACTTTTCTTCGCCGATTTGTGGTCACGGTCGTCCGCATTAGAACGTCGTGAAGCACCATTCGTAGGTGAAGTCGGCCGCTTCGGTGTCGATTGTCGGCGTGGCGGTCAGCCGGGCGCACGACCGCCCGCTGCGTAGCTTCTCGATGACCTTGCCGTCGCCCGGGGAGAAGAAGTACTCGCCGAGCTGGGTGGTGCCGGCGTCGAGCTGGCCGGCGGGAATCGTCGTCCCGTTGATGACGAGTGTCAGCTTCCAGCCAGCCTCGAGCCGAGCGCCGACGGGGCTCTGGTGCGGCACTTGGGCGCCGGGCACAGGCGTGACCGCCTGCAAGCCGGTCGGATAGACCGGTCTGGGCTCGCTGCCGCGGGTCAGCCACACCGCGAACACGACGCCGACAGCAGCGACGAGCGCACCGAGCGTGATGACCACAGAGACGCCTCTGCGCAATGCCCACGGGGTAGGGGGATCATCGCCGGAGCCGTTCTGGGAGCCTGCGCGTCTCATGTGAGTGGTCCGGCAGCGGTTGCGCCGCCGAGCACCTCGTCGCCGTCGTAGAAGACGACAGCCTGGCCAGCAGCGACTCGGCGCTGGGGCTCCCTCCAGTGCAGCTGACCCTCAGCGTCGAGGCATGCGGGCAGCGCTGGGCCATGCGCACTGGTCTGAGCCACGACGTCGCCTTCGACGGATTCGCCGGCCCAACGGTGATCGACCAGCTGGACACCTCGCGCCGCCAGCTCGGACACCCCGCCAACCGTGACCCGACGCGCGGCGATGTCTACGTCGACTGCATATCGCCGCTGCGGCGCACCGCCGAGATCCAAGCCCTTGCGCTGGCCGACTGTCACCAGCTCTACCGCCGGCGCAGTGCCGACGCGCCGGCCGGACGCGTCGACCAGCTCTGCGGGGTGCAAGTCGATGCGCTCGGCCAAGAAACGCTCCCTTCCGGCGGCTTCGGTAATGAAGCACACGTCTTGGCTTTCTGGCTTTTGGGCCGTTCGCAGCCCGAGTTCAGATGCGAGCGTGCGCCCTTCGTCCTTGCGGTAATCGCCGACCGGAAACCACAGGTCCGCCAGATCTGCTCCCGACAGCATGTACAGCACGTAGGACTGGTCCTTCGCGGCGTCGGTGCCGCGCTGCAGCCGTCGCCTGCCGCTTCGTGCGCTGATGCGAACGTGATGGCCCGTGACGAGTCGGTCGAATCCCAAGCGGCGAGCACGGTCCAAGAGCACGTCGAACTTGACATGCCGGTTGCAGGCAATGCACGGGTTCGGCGTGAGACCCCGCCGGTGCGCGTCGACGTACGGTTCGACGACGTCGCGTTCGAATTCGGCCGCATAGTTGAAGACGAAATGGTCAATGCCGAGCTGCTGGCACACCCGGCGGGCGTCGTCCACATCGGAGACTGCGCAGCAGCCTTGGTCTTGGGGACCCCCCCACAGCTTCAACGTGACGCCGACGACCTCATGGCCCGCCTCCAAGCACAAGGCGGCGGCGACCGAACTGTCAACGCCGCCGGACATCGCAACGAGCACTGAGAACGTGCGCGGATTGGCGGAA
The DNA here is from genome assembly GCF_965208895.1 of Candidatus Poriferisodalis sp. Classification (GTDB taxonomy): domain Bacteria; phylum Actinomycetota; class Acidimicrobiia; order Acidimicrobiales; family Poriferisodalaceae; genus Poriferisodalis. The sequence goes on from NZ_OZ242363.1 coordinate 1,843,760, forward strand.
CGTTCACTTGCGTCACCTATTGCTTCCCGCTCCTGTTCGCTGCGCTCACGGGCCGCTCGGGCCACGGCCTCGCCATTCGGGTCAGCCTCTGAGTCGCTGGTCGCTGCTCCACGGAACGGGCCGCTCTCAACTGCCCCATCCCGCGGGGTCATCGCAGCTGCTCCACGCAGCCGGGAATCGCATCGATCGCCCGATCGATCTCCCACGCTTCGGTGCACCAGCCCAGCGACAGGCGCAGCGAGCCGGCAGCCGCCTGGCGGTCGACGCCCATTGCGGCGAGCACATGGCTCGGCTCCATCGCGCCCGACGCACACGACGCCGCTGCGGAGGCCATGACGTCGAATCGGTCCAGCAGCACCAGCAACGCTTCGGTCTCGATGCCGTCGATCAGCAGTTGGCAGATACCCGCTGCCCGGCTCTGTCTCGCGACGGTCTCGGCGCACCCATCGATCGCGCTGAGCAGCCCGTCGGCCAGCCGATCCGCCAGGGCACCGATCCGGCAGATGTCGGCGTCTCGTGTCTTCGCCAGCTCTGCGAGTGCCGCACCCAGTGCGGCGATCCCGGCGGTGTTGTGTGTGCCGCTTCGCCGGTCTGCTTCCTGACCGCCGCCCAGCAGCTGCGCCGACAGGGGCACCTCGGGCCGGACAGCCAAGAGCCCGACGCCCTTGGGGCCGCCGAACTTGTGGGCGCTCAGCGACAGCAGGTCGACTGAGCGAGCGGCTGCGGCAACATCGACCCAGTTGACGCCCTGCACGGCATCGGTATGCAGCATCGCGTCGGGGGCGTGCCGGCGCACCACCTGGGCGACGCCATCAAGATCGGCAACGACACCGGACTCGTTGTTGACAAGCATCACCGAGACCAATCCCACCCGTGGACCGGCATCGGGATGCAGCTGAGCTGCCAGATGTTCGAGGTCGACCACGCCGCCGGCATCCACCCGCACCTTTCGCCCCCCGACGGCTTCGACCGGATGGAGAACGGCGTGATGTTCGGTCAAGGGGCAGAGCGCGGTTGTCCCAGTGGCGGCGATGACACCGCGCACCGCGAGATTGTCGGCCTCGGTCCCGCCGCTGGTGAACACGATGCCGTGCGGATCGAATCCGAGCGCCGCAGCGGCGACCTCACGTGCGTCGTCGATGGCCGACCTCGACGTGCGCGCCATGCGGTGCGCTCCCGACGGATTGGCGAATTGCGTCTCCAGAAACGGCATCATGGCCTCGACAGCACATGGCCGCATCGGTGTCGACGCGGCGCAGTCGAGGTACGCGGGGCGCTGGGTCTGCTGATTCGGGGCCAGCCGGTTCTGCGCGGCGCTCATGGGGTGAGGCTACGGGCACCGTCGCGCGCCATCGGCGCCATGGCGTGCGCGACGCGCCGCTCGGGCGAGCGGTTCATACACTGGCCGATCGTCGGCGGCGGGAGCGCACCAGCAACCCGCAAGACGCGCACGACAGGCCGCGCGGCAGAATTTGGCAAGGCATTCAACAACATGGGCATCGAGGTCTCGATCGACATCCCCGCACCGCCCCAAGAGGTCTGGGACTACGCGGCCGACCTCGCCCGCAATGTGGAGTGGATGGCTGACGCCAACTCGATCACCTTCACTTCCGCGCAGACCGAGGGCGTCGGAACGACGTTCGATTGCGTCACCAAGGTCGGCCCGCTGCGCACCACCGACCAGATCGAAGTCGTCGAGTGGGACCCTCCGCGTACGCTCGGCATTACCCATCAGGGCGCCGTGCGCGGCGCCGGCCGCTTCACGATCGTGCCCATCGACGACGGCACCCGCTTCACTTGGACTGAGGAGCTGGCGCTGCCGTGGTACTTCGGGGCGAAGGTCGGACAACAGCCGGCCGCGATGGTGCTCGAACGCGTCTGGCGGCGAAACCTGCGCACGCTGCGGGCACGAATTCTCGAACAGCAGCAGGGACAGTCCGGCCACGAACCGGGTCCCTTGCTGGGGATGGGCCGCGACTCAGAGATACGGTCGTATGGACCGCACATCATCCGCGTCAGCCTGCGCGGCGGGGACCTGAGCCATGAGGCAGCAGCGATGCGTCACGTGCGCGGCCTCGGATATCCCGCGCCTTTGGTCATCGAACAGCCCGACAACCACTCGGTGGTCATGGAGCGCCTGTCGGGCCCAACCATGCTCGAGGATCTGGCGGCCAAGCCGTGGCTGGCGTCGCGGCATGTCAAGGGCTTGGCACGGCTGCATCGGCTGCTCGGCGATGTGCCTGCTCCCCATGATTGGGTCAAAGTCTCAGGCGGCAGCTCAGTGGTGCACCTGGACCTGCAGCCCGACAACGTCAAGCTCACGCCAGACGGCCCGATCGTCATCGACTGGTCGAACGCAGCAGCCGGCGATGCGGCGTTCGACGCTGCCTCCACATACGTCCGGCTGCGCACTGCCTCGCCGGACAACCACGCTGCGGCACGGGCGGTCATCAACGCCTTTCGCACCCGCTTTGCCCGCGCGTTTCTCAAGGAATTCGGTGCCGACGCGATCCTCTCGCACTTGCGAGCGGCAGCCGACCTGCGCCTCCTCGACCGCAATCTGCACCCCAATGAGCGCGAGGCAGTCTTCGCGCTCGCCCGCGGAGAACTCGACTGAGTCGCGGGGCTGGGCTTCGCAGCACAGCGTTGCACGCAGTGCCAACCTTGAACAGTTGCGGCGCAGTGCTCGTTCTTGGCACAAAAATGTTCGCTCAGCGACGATTTTTGTGCCCAGATCCACTGCGAGATCGGGTGCCTTGGGGCACGGGTGCTAATAAGCCTCGTCGAGCAGGGCTTCGGCCACGGTGTAGGGATCGAGTTCGCGCCGGGCGAGCCGCTCACGAAGCTGCGCAGCGGCCGGGCCTTGGGTGATCTCCGCGACGCGCTCGGCGATGCTGGCTCGGACGATCTCTTCGAACTCGGACTGCGTGCGGGCAGCTCGACGAGCCTCGAGCTCGCCAGAGGCGGTGCAGTGGTCGCGATGCGCGCAGACGGCGTCCCACAGCTCGGCCGCGCCCTCACCTGTCGTGCCGACCGACGTCAGAATCGGCGGATCCCAATCTCCGGGGGCAGACAAGTCGAGCATCTGGCGGATGTCACGGCAGGTCTCCGACGCGCCCGGCCGGTCCGACTTGTTCACCACGAAGATGTCCGCGATCTCCATCAAGCCTGCCTTGTTGGCCTGGACCGAGTCGCCCCAGCCCGGGTTCACGACCACGACGGTGGTATCGGCCGCGCCCACGATCTCGGTTTCGACCTGGCCGACGCCGACTGTCTCGACCACCACCCAAGGCCACCCCAGCGCATCCAGCACCCGCACAGCCAGCGGTGTCGCCAGCGTCAGTCCGCCGAGGTGTCCCCGGGTGGCCATCGAGCGGATGTACACGCCCTCGTCGAAGGTGTGATCGGACATGCGCACCCGGTCGCCCAGGATCGCTCCGCCGCTGAAGGGCGACGACGGATCGATCGCTAGCACCGCGAGCCGCTCGCCGCGCTCTCGGGCAACGCCGACGACCGCCGAGTTGAGCGTGGATTTCCCTGCGCCTGGCGCACCGGTGATGCCGACCGTGTGGGCGCCGCCAGATTGCGCGAACGTGATCGCACCCAGCGCACGGGCCTGCGGACCACCGCGCTCGGTATAGGACATGATCCGTGCCAGGGCGCGGCGCTGCCCAGAGCGCGCGGCCTCGAAGAGAGCCGCCAAGTCGGCTGCGGGCGGATCGTCGGTGGGTTCCATCAGCGCGCTGACGGTAGCGAGGCTCACACCCGACAGCACAGCGGAGCGTTGACCCGAAGCGGGGTGCTGGCAGCGAACCTCGAAGACCGAGCCAATCGGCGAGGCCGTGGCCCGCGCGTTCCGCAGGAACGGGCACACGAGGACAAGCACGAGAGTACGGGCGAACAAGCGCGGGAGACGACCAGTGCTTCGATGGGAAGGTTGACGCGTCGAGTCTGGGGGCGATTCAGCGGCGTGAGATGGCCGCGCCGAGACCGGCGAGCTTGCCGGCCAGGTCCTCATAACCACGATCGATGTGGTCGGCGCCGGCCACCTCGGTCTCGCCTTCGGCAGCAAGGCCCGCCACCACCAGCGCGGCACCGGCGCGGATGTCGTGTGCACGCACCGGCGCTCCCGACAAGCGCTCGGCGCCGCGAACCACTGCATGGTGACCCTCGGTGCGGATATCAGCACCCATGCGCCGCAGCTCGTCGATGTAGCGGAAACGGCCCGTGAAGATGTTCTCGGTCACGATCCCGACGCCGGACGCCGTCGTGAGCATCGACACGAGGAACGGCATGTAGTCGGTCGCCAGACCCGGGTACGGCAGCGTGGAGACATCGGCAGAGATCAGCCGCTGCGTCGCCGTCGCTCGCAGCCCCGCCTCGGAGGCCACGATGTGCATGCCCATGTCGGTGAGCTTGCGAATGAGCATCGCCATGTGCTCGGCCACCGCATGACGCAGGAACACCGAACCGCCGCACATGCCGACCGCCGCGAGGAACGTCGCTGCCTCGATGCGGTCGGGAATCACCGCGTAGCCGTCGCCGGAGCCCGCAGGCGCCAGTCGTTCGACCCCGTCGACCGCCAAGCGGTCTCCCGTCCAGGCGACGTGCGCACCCATCCGGTTGAGGAACTCGATGAGGTCTCCGATCTCGGGTTCGCGCGCCGGGTTCACAATGAGCGTTCGGCCCTTGGCACATACTGCGGCCATCAGCAGATTCTCGGTCGCGCCCACCGACGGGTACTCGAGCACGACCTCGGTGCCCCGCAGCACGGCTGCTGTCGCGGAGATGTCACCGTGAGCGGTGCTGAACGTCGCCCCCAGGCTCTCGAGCGCCCGCAGGTGCATGTCGATCGGTCGCGGTCCGAAGTCGTCGCCGCCCGGCAGCGCCACCCGGGCGGTTCCGAAGCGTCCCAACAGCGGGCCGAGCACCACGATCGAGGCGCGTATGCGCTCCACGAGGTGGTAGGGCGCCTCGGTGTTCAGTTCGGCTGGCACGTCGACGACGAGCCGGTGATCGGCACGCGTCACCGTCACGCCCATGGCCTCGAGCAGTTCGCACATGAGCGACACGTCGGAGATGTCCGGGACGTTGGTCAAGACGTGACGACCCTCTGCCAGCAGGCAGGCCGCCATCAGCTTGAGCACGCTGTTCTTGGCCCCGCCGATGCGGACGTCGCCCTCAAGCGCGCTGGTGCGCTCAGCCACGATCGTGTCGAATTCGGCTGATCCCGGCTCGTCCATCGCCCTACCGATACCACTGCCTGACGCGATGAGCGAGCCGCTGCTGCGGTCCCGCATGAACATATTGAACCGGGGACTGTGCTAGGCCCCCAGCGTGACCCGCCAAGTGCGCCGCCTCGTCGCCACTTCCGAAGAGGTAGAAGCGCTCTTGCAGGCGCGCGACGACATCGTCGCGGAGGACGCTGCTGAGGCTTCCGATGATCTGTACCGGTTCGGTCTGGGCGGCGGACCCTTCGAGAGCTACTCCCGGTCCGTGCAGCTCGGTGCTCACGACAGCGAAGAGCGGCGCCACGTGACCGAGACCGTCGAGTGGCGTCTTGCAGTGCCGTGGTTCGGTCCCGCCATCAACCTCGCCGTTCGGCGTGCCATGCGTACGGGACGGACCGGGGATGGAACGCAGCCCGTGTGGGCACCGCCGCGGCGCCTCGATGCTCGCTCGGCGACGATCATGGCCATGCTCGCTGCTGCGGCGATGCTCAGCGGGTACTTGGCGAATGCCCCCTCGGAGCTTCACACCTACGCAGCTGACGAATTCGGGGCCGACCAGACCGCTCAAGGAATCTTGGGTGCGGTGGTGCGCATCGGAACGTTGCTGGCCATCGGCGTGTCGGTGCTCGCCGATCGGTACGGGAGGCGCCGCATCGTGGCCGGCGCCATGGTCGCAGGGGTCGCATGCGCAGCGCTGGCGGCGCTGGCGCCCTCGATGGTGTGGCTGGGCGCCGCGCTGCTGGTCGGTCGCACCGCAAACGCTGCGCTCGGCGCCACGATCGTGGTCATGGCGCTGGAGGAGATCCCGGCGGGATGCCGGGCGTGGTGCCTGTCGGTGCTGGCCATGGCTGCCGCGCTCGGTGCCGGAGTCGTCGTGTGGCTCCAGCCCTTCTCCGACCTCGCGCCGTGGGCTTGGAGGCTGCTGTTCGGCGTGCCGCTCATCGCCCTGGCAGGCATGCGGCCGCTCTTGCGACGGCTTCCCGAGAGCCGTCGATTCGAACGCCGTGGGCGGGACGTGGCGCTCAGCGGCTACTGGCGCCCGATCGCGCTGCTCGGCGCCATCTACTTGGCGTTCGGCCTGTTCTTGGGCCCGATCGATTGGTTCCGCAACGAATACCTGCGTGACGAGCACGGTTTCAGCGCGACGCTGGTGGCGCTCTTTGTGCTAAGTACGGCAACACCAGCAGGACTCGCGGTCTACGCGGCGGGGCGACTCGCTGACTCCCGTGGCCGGCGAATCATCCTGGCGATCGCCGCAGTGTTCGGCTTGGGCTCGCTCGTGGCGGTCTTCAACGTCTCCGGCGCGGCGCTGTGGGTGCTCGGGCTCGTGGGGGCGATGCTGTCGGCAGGTCTGCTGCCGTCGCTCGGCGTGTACCGCGGCGAGCTGTTCCCGACTGCGGTGCGAGCGCGAGCTGCGACCTTGACGGGCGCCATGGGTGTCGGCGGCGCGGCTGCAGGCGTGTTTCTGGCGGGCAGGCTGCGCACAGCGTGGGGCAGCTTCGGTGACGTCATCGCGCTGCTGTGGATCGGACCTCTCGTCGCTGTGCTCGTTGCGGTGCTGTGGCTGAGGGAGCGAAGCGGCCATGAACTCGAAGAGCTGCACCCCGCAGACGCCGCATCGAATCCCGATGCGGCGTGGCCCCCGACACTCCAGCCATGATCCAGACGTGACCGCGTCTGGGATCAGAATGACGCCACCATGAGCGAGGCCCAGGGACTGCTGCTGACACCAGGTGCCGGTGGCGGCGCGGATCACCGCACCCTCGTCGAGATCGAGGCGGCCCTGGCCGATCGGCTGCCTGTTCGCAGGCACGACTTCGCGTACCGACGCTCCGGTCGGCGGGCACCGCCGCGGGCAGAGACAGTGACTCCCGAGCTGCTCGCAGACCTGCCCCTGATCGCGGCTGAACTGGGCGTGCCCCCCTCTGCGATGGTGATCGGCGGCCGCTCCTTCGGCGGCCGCGTCTGCTCGATGGCGGTCGCGGCAGGCGCTCCCGCCGCCGGCCTCGTGCTCCTCAGCTACCCGCTGCATCCGCCAGATCGGCCCGAGCGTCTGCGTACCGCTCATTTCGGCCAGATCACCGTGCCCTGCCTGTTCGTCTCAGGCACGCGCGACCCGTTTGCAACTCCTGACGAGCTGAGCGATCACAGCGAGGCGATCGGGGGTCCGGTCACGCTGCGTTTCATCGACGGCGCCCGTCACGACCCCAACACGATCGCAGCGCGCCGGGCTGTCGTCGAGCACATCGGAGAGTGGCTCGACGCGCTCGAGCGCTGAAACGCCGCCGAGACCACCCCCGCCGCACTGCCTCAGCTGGGCTGCCCAACCGCAGGCATCACCAAGAATGCCCAGTACAGAACCTGAAGCGGAATCGCTGCGATTGCCGCCTTCATGACAGATCGCATCCTTGTGCACCACGAGATCAACAATGTGATCGCCGCTGCGATCCCAGCCACGGACCATGCCGCTACCGGGTTAGGCGGCATCGGATTATCCCAATCGCCCACGAGCGACATCGTGACGATCATCGTCGCGAATGCGACGATGCACAGACTGACAACTGCCCAGGTGAACCACGCGTCTCGCGACAGGGCACGCCGGGCCGCCGAGCGATCAGGTGGGCGCGCAGGCCGAGGTCGCTCTTCTCGGTGAGAACGCACGGGCTTATCTTGTACCACTCTTGAGTCAGTCCAAGCTACGTCGTCGTGTGCTTCAGGATCCGTCTCGCGGTGCCGATGGGAGACTCCGAATTCAGGAAGCAGCTCGCTCGATCGATGGGAGTACTTCGACCGCCCACAACAACGCCTGCAACGGAAGCGCCGACACTGCTGCAATCTTGACCCCTCGGGACTCGGTGCGCCACGCAATGAGCAAGGTCAGCGCCGCGGCGAGCGACGCGACGCACCACGAAACCGCCGGATGTGGAGGGACCGGATCATCCCAGTCGCCGACGAGTACGCCTCCGACAAGCAGAGTTGCTGCAAAAACAATGACGACGCTTGAGGTCGACCAAGCGATCCATACATCCCGAACACCTCGCGTGCTGGCTGGTACTTGTGCGGGAGGTGGCGCTGGTCTCGGCAGGTGCAAGTTGCGTGCTCTCACAGCGCTACCAGTTACACAGTGGCCAACTCGTGAGGTAACGGCGCCAGTTGCTGCGACGGTGGCCTTCGAGATCCCACGATCCGCCGCCACCGACGAGTTGAAACACGATGTGACAGTGGAGTTGTTGCCAGATCGCGTTCCAGCTCCTTACAGTCACGTCGAGGTTGTGACGATCGAGGCAGTTGTGCATGTCGCGATACAAGGCATGAGCCCCAGCGATAGTCACCGCCGGATGACTCGACGAGGCGCGACCGAGATTTGTCGGCACCAAGTGAACCGAGTCAAAGCCGCGGTTTGCCTTCCAGCTCACGCCGATCTGCTTCAGCAGAGTGCCACCGCAGTCCAAGTACCCAGTGTCGGTGCCAGCCTTGCCGCACCAACCCACACCGAACCAGCACGGTCCTTGCTGAGGCTTGGCGTCCTCAGGGATTTCTGCTAACTCCTTGAGCACCTTGGCGGTTCGTTTCTCCGTTTTGCGCGGCACTTCCACCTCGGTCGTGGTATCGCCCGTGCGCTCTTTGCCGTCGGCCGCACCAAGCCGGCGCGACCACGAGGGTCAACGTGAGTGACGCAGCAATAAGTGCAGCTGCTATTGCCGTGCAGAATCGCTTCATTCAAGTTCTTCGATGCCTTGACCAATAGAAGGGAGCCTGAGAGTATCGCTCGGTTGGCGCCGCCTGATGCACCTCGGGTCGCCGGCAGCTCTCAGCGGTCGATCCGGCTGACGATCATCTTGGCGATTTCCAGGCTGGACGTGGCCGCGGGGCTCGGGGCGTTGAGCACATGGGTCGTATGACCTGCATGGGTGACCGCGAAGTCGTCCTCGAGGTCGCCGGCGGAGTCCATCGCCTGGGCGCGCACGCCCGCCTTCGAGCGCACGAGATCGTCGGCCTCGATATCGGGCACGAGCCGCTGCAGCGCACGGGTGAACGCAGCCTTGCTCAGCGACCGCCACACCTCCCCTGCTCCGGTGCGCCAGTAGCGGCGGGCGAGTCGCCACAGGCCCCGGTTGGTGAGGTGCTCGCGCAGCTGTGCTCGGCTGATGTCGGTCCAGCTGTAGCCCTCGCGGGCCAGTGCGAGCACCGCGTTGGGTCCGGCGTGGATCGTGCCGTCAACCATGCGCGTGAGATGCACTCCCAGGAACGGGAAGCTGGGATCGGGCACCGGGTAGATGAGGTTGTTGACCAGGTAGGACCGCTCGGGCACCAGCTCGTAGTACTCACCGCGGAACGGGACAACTCGGTAGCCGCCCGCTGCGCCCGCGAGTTCGGCCACCTGGTCGCACCGCAGTCCGGCGCAGTTCACGAGCCATGCCGCTTCCAGATCGCCACCGGTAGTGCTGATCCGCACACTGCCGGCCACGTGGGCGAGCCGGACCACCGCAGTGCCCGTCCTCACCTCACCGCCCGCGGCGGTGATCTCGGCCATGAGCGCGTGGCACACGGCGCTGTAGTCGACGATCCCGGTGCTGGGGATCTGCAAGGCCTCCACTCCGTCGCAGTAGGGCTCCAACTCGGCCAAGCGGCGACGGTCGATCAGCTCTGCTGGGACGCCGTTGGCAACAGCCCGCTCGGCGAGCGCCGCAAGCCGCTCCTGCTCGGAGCGGTCGACGGCAACGATGACCTTGCCGCACACCTCATGAGCGATCCCCCGTCGACGGCAGAACTCGACCATCGAGCTGCGACCGGCGACTGCGAGGGACGCCTTGGCAGAGCCAGGCCGGTAGTACACGCCCGAATGCAGCACACCTGAGTTGCGACCGGTCTGATGCATCGCCGGCCGCTCTTCAGATTCGAGAACCACCACGCGACAACCGGGATGATCGCTGAGATAGCGATGTGCTGTCGCCAGGCCGATGATGCCCGCCCCCACAATGGCGAGATCGGCTCGAGGCGACGAATCGGGGGCATTGGTCATCGAGGCGAAGCTAGATGGTTAGTTCCAAGGGGTGGGGTCCACCGCTGGTGGGGTGAGGGTGTCCAAGCTCGGGGTGTGTATTCACGCTTCGATCTTGGAGGTTCTCAGCATGGGCCCGGACTCGGGTCACCCTCGCGACTGCACTGTATGTGAGGATCGACGACCTGCTCGCGCAGAACCCGGGATGGGCGCCTTGGCGGCCCAAGGTGGGTTTCGCCCCGAAGCTGTCCGACGCGGAGCTGGTGACCTTGGCGGTGATCTCGGCGCTGCTGGGGTTCGACAACGAGTCGCAGTTCATGCGCTACGCCCATGAGCACCTTCGGCCGTGGTTCCCGTACCTGCCCGACCGCGCCGGCTACAACAAGCGGCTGCGGCGCAGCGCCGAGATGATCGCCGGTGTGATGGGATGCCTCGCACGCGAATGCGACTCGTTCCACGACGACGTGTGGCTGGCCGACTCCACCCCTATCGAGTGCGGCCGAAGCCGGGAGACCCAAAACGCTCGAACCTCGCAGGATGGGCCGAATACGGGTACTGCGCGTCGCATTCGCGGTACTTCTGGGGTCTGCGGCTGCACCTGGTCGCCACCCCCGCAGGACTGCCGATCGCCTACGCGGTGGCCGGCGCGAAAGCCGACGAACGCGAAGTCTGCGCCGACATGATCGCCGCGGCACAGATCGCCCGGGCGGGCCAGACCCTCATCGCCGACAACCGCCACCGCTCCGAAACGTTCGAAACCGACCTCAAAGACGCCGGCATCACCCTCATACGGCCCGCCACCCGAACCGAGGCGCCGCGGCCCGGCGCCAGGTTCCTGCGGCCCTGGCGCCAGATCATCGAATCGATCAACCGGGCCCTCAAAGGCCAGCTCACCCTCGAACGCCACAAAGCACGCACCCGCACCGGCGTCGCAGCACGCATCGCCACCCGCCTGCTCGCCCTCACCGCCGCCATCTGGCACAACCAGACCACCCAACGACCCGGCCCCGCACGCGCCTGGAAGCGAGCATCCACGCAGAAAGGCGTGTAGGCCGCTACGTGCTTTGGTGTCTCTGCAACGACCGTGACCCTTCCGTGCCCAACGAGACCCTCATGGGTATGTACCTCGATGGCACCCCGAAACTCGAAGCAGACGGGTTGATGGCTGGCCCCACCAAGCAGAGCGTGCGGCGGTACGTGAGCAATTGGCAGCGATGGCTACAGCGATAACCAAGAGACACACGCGGCGCAGGCGCAGGCGCACCCGCATCACGCGCACACAACCTCACGCGAAGCGGCAGCTAGCTGGATCGACGGGCTTGCTCATAGGTCGGCAACTGGTCCCGCACCGGCTCGTTATGTCGAGACCGTGCGGCGGATGTCTTGCATCGTCAGGAGCAGATGCAGGGGGTCAGTCGGGGAGGGCTCGAACTCAGGGATCAGATGCAGGCAGAACGCTCTGGCGTCGTCGGATTCGGCGTGCACCAGCAGGCCCCTGCAGCCGACAGTTCGTCCCGCAGCCGACGCTCGCCTCATGACGTCTGCCAGGAGTCCTGCCCCCAGTCCCTGCCCCTCGTGGCTGGTCGACACGCCGAGGCGCGCGAGCAAGGCGACCGGCTGCGGATACTTGCCGGCACCGGCGCGCAGCCGGTCGGGCGCGTCGCTGGGGGAAATGCTCGCCATGCACCAGGCGTAGTAAGCGACCACCTCGGCGCTGTCGACGGGCGTGACCACGAACACCCGTGTCGTGCCGGTCGCATGGGCCTGACGGCCGAAACGTCGAAGCCACCGCGTCTGCGCAGCGGATCGGCAGTCGAAGCCCGAAACGTCGTCCGCAGATTCCAGCAGGCGAGGCGACCGGTACCGGGCCGTCACTCTTCGACGAACGGCGACGGGCGCGACATGAGCGACCGCAGGCCGGCGAGCTCGCGGGCGGGCCGCCGGTTCAGCTCGTCCCACGCACGACGACCGTCGTCATCGAGCGCGAACTCAGTCCGGTCCGCCAGCGCGTCATGTGCCGCGATGCGCAGGCTGCTCAACACGAAATCGCTCAGCAGCACACCCGTGGCGGCCACTGCGTCGTCGATGAGCCGACGCTCGTCAGGCGTCAAGCGCACCTCAAGGCGTGCGCTGCGCACCCGATTCGCTGTGTCTGCCATAACGCCTGCTCCCGTCCCGCCCCACCGTGCTCGACAGTGTACGGCCATCATCCGGCCACACTGAGCACGACGGGGCCGCAGGCCGTCGACGCCGCACATCTCGCCCACGTTTCGAATTGCCTGCTGGATGGCGTCCCAGCGAGTCGGGGCTTCGCGGTCGAATTCGACAGTGCGGTGGCCGATGCTGGCATCGGTGCAACCCGCCTCGTAGAGCGTTTCGAGATTGTCGTCGTCGAGCTCGGGTTCGGCCGCGTCTGGGCCGCGGAACTCCACTTTCTTGGGGGATACTCGCACTGCACTGCGAAGTCTGGCTTCATTGGTGTGCTACCTGCCACTTTGATGGCTTATGAACTGCCACTTTGTTGGCATATCATCGAGGTGTGGCAGTTCGGAGGCACGTATGAGCGCTGTCGGGGATGCCGTCGACTTGGCACCGGACGATTATCGGCGTCGCGTGGTGGACGAGGAGCTGCGCACGGCGCTGCGGGTGATGCCTGCTGTAGTGGTGGAGGGACCGCGTGCGTGCGGCAAGACGTGGACAGGCCGGCGGTTCGCCGGCAGCGCCGTGTTCGTCGATGAGAGCGTCGACTCGTCGCTCGCGGCAGGGATGAGCGCAGCGGCGCTGCTCGACGGGCCGACGCCGCGTCTGGTGGATGAGTGGCAGCTCGCCCCGGGGATCTGGAACGCTATGCGGAGAGCATGCGATGCGCGGGGCCAGCCCGGCCAGTTCATCCTGACCGGTTCGGCTGACCCGCCAGATGACGTCACCCGCCATTCGGGGGCGGGTCGGGTGATGCGGGTGCGGATGCGCCCGATGAGCCTGCACGAAAGCGGCGATTCAAGCGGCGCAGTGTCGCTGCACGGGCTGCTGGAAGGCGAGCCGTGCCGCGCCGCCGACGCCGGGCATGAACTCGCCGACGTGCTCGCGCTGGGGTGCCGGGGCGGCTGGCCGCAGATGCTCGACGCAGACCTCGACCTCGCTGTTCGGGCGCACAGCGCCTACCTGGGTGAGATCAGCCGCACCGACGTGTCGCGTGTGGACGGGGTTCATCGCGACCCGGTGCGCGTCGGGCGGCTGCTGAATTCGGTCGCCCGCAACGTGGCCACCGAGGTCCGCCACACAGTGCTCGCTGCCGACACCGCGGCGCCCGGCGAGCCGCCGGTCGAGCGCCGCACCGTGGCCGGCTACCTGGCCGCGCTCGCCCGCCTGTTCGTGGCCGACGAGATACCTGCATGGCGGCCCCACATCGCCTCGCGGGCCCAAGCGCGCCGCTCGCCCAAGCTCATGCTGTGCGATCCCTCGCTCACCGCCGCCGCGCTCGGCATCGGCACTGATCATCTGCTGGCCGATCTCGCCTTCGCCGGGCGGTTCTTCGAATCGCTGGTGCTGCGGGACCTGCTGGTGTACGCGCAAGCCAACCGCTGCAGCCTGTCGCACTACCGCGACAGCCACCACCTCGAAGCCGACACCATCGTCGAACATCCCGACGGACGCTGGGCCGCACTCGAGATCAGGCTCGGCGGCGCGCAGGCCATCGACCACGCCGCCAAGAACCTGCTGCGACTCCGAGACAGGATCGACCAGTCCAGCACCGGACAGCTCGCCCGGCTCGCCGTCATCACCGCCACCGGCTACGCCTACGAACGCCCCGACGGCATCGCCGTGGCCCCCATCACCGCTCTCGCACCCTGACCTGACGGCAGGCAGAACGAAACACTGTTAGTTCGGTGTCGCCTCGCTCGACCAAGTCGGGCTCGGCCATCGTGATCAGCCCGGTGTTTGATCAGCGGGCCGACGACGGTTGACGCTGCTGGGCTAGAACAGCACGATGAAATTCGGGATCTTCTACGAGTTGTCGGTGCCGCGGCCGTTCAGCCGGGTCAACGAGTGGCTGACGTACCACAACGCGCTCGAACAGTGCCGGGCGGCCGACGAGCTGGGGTTCGACCACGTCTGGGCGGTGGAGCATCACTTCTTGGAGGAATACTCGCACTGTCCCGCTCCCGAGGTGTTCCTGACGGCGGTCGCCGCGCAGACCCAGCGCATCCGGGTGGGTCACGGCGCGGTGGTGTGCGTGCCCGAGATGAACAACCCGATCCGGGTGGCCGAGCGGGCCGCAGCGCTCGACATCATCTCGGGCGGCCGGCTGGAGCTGGGCACCGCTCGGTCGAGCACGTGGACCGAGCTCGGCGGGTTCTGCGCGGACCCCGACGACACCAAGAAGACGTGGGACGAGTTCGTTCGGGTGATCCCCCAGATGTGGACGCAAGACGACTTCGGCTGGGAGGGTGCCCGCTTCGAGATGCCGGCGCGCAATGTCATCCCCAAGCCGTTCCAGGAGCCGCATCCGCCGATGTGGGTGACGGTCACCACGCCCGGCACCGAGCTGGACGCTGCCGAGCGGGGACTGGGCTGCTTGGGCGTGAGCGCTGCGCCGTTCGCCGAGCAGGAACGGCGCACTGCCGAGTATCACCGCCGGATTGCCGATTGCGATCCGGTCGGCAGCTTCGTGAACGACCAGGTTCACACGCTCAACTTCTTGTACTGCCACGAGGACTACCGCCAGGCAGCGGCGCTGGGCCTGCCGATGGTGGGCGCGTTTTCCATGTCGAACGCGCACCTGTATTTCACCCGTGAGGCGTACCCGACACGGGCGTATCAGACGCTCGGCAACGCGGGCGCAGCGTTGCGCAGCCGCGGCACCCCCAATGGCAACGCGGCGGCCGATGATCCGAGCGTGGCCAAAGGCCTGCCCGAAGGCGTCGGCATCGGCGATCCCGACCATCTCGTGCGGACGATCCGCAAGTGGGAGGACGTCGGGGTCGGCGGCATCAATTTCCTGCTCAACGCCATGGAGATGATCCCCCAGGAGCAGGTCCTCGACAGCCTGCGGCTGTTCGCCACCGAGGTGATCCCGCAGTTCCAGACTCCGGCCGAGCGGGCAGCCCGAGTGGAGGCGCCGACCACCGTGCCCGATGTCGGCTCAACTGGCGCGGCCGAGCCGTCGACAGCAGCAGCGGGGGCGAGCCGATGATCTCGGGGACTGCTTCAGTCGACGAGCTGGCCGCGGATGCGCCGCAGATCTCCGCATTCAGCTCCGAGCCGGTCCGGCTCGCCGGGGTGACCAGCCTGTCGTTGGTCGCTGAGTTGCGGCGCCCGGCGCGTGAAGCCGTGCTGCCGCCGGGGCTGCACCCCATCGTGCCGCCAGCCATGTCGCTGGAGGCATGGGACGTGTCCGAGAGCCCGTGGGGGGCGTTCAGCGCAGCGTTCGTCCGCATCGTGTGTCGCAGCGGTGCACGCGCCCGGACGTTCTGCGTGGGCGCAGCTGCATCCACCGACGATGCTGTCGCCGGCTTGCGGTCACAGCTGGGCTTTCCTGCGCGGCCAGCCGAGGTCGCGATGCGCCGCCACTACAACGGTGTCGATCTGGCTGTCGCCCCGGCCGGCGAGGCCCACAGCGCCACAGCCGCTCGCAACGGTGCGGGGCCGATGCTTGTGCTGAGTGCGCTCGACCCTGATCCGCTGTCAGTCGGCGACCTCCAACACGTCGGCTCGATGAACCTGGCGCACACGCCCTTGGGGCTCCGGCTCGTGCAGGTCGAGACCCATCACGATCCGTCGCGGGTCGAGCGGCTCGCCGCCCGAATCGACGCGTTCGACGCCGGCGCTTGGGGGCAGCCGCTGCTTGATCCCTATTGGGTCGTGAGCTGCTCGGTGTCGCTGGAGGAACTCAAGATTCCGGCCATCCGCTTCGTCTGCGATCCTGGGTTGCCCGCCGCTGAGGGCACCGAGCGGGTGCAGTAGGTTCCGCTGCCATGAGCGAATCTGCCCCTGAGACGACTGGCGGCGCTGCGGAGGCTGGCCCACAGCTGCGGGCGGTGGGCGTGACGATCGACTGCGCCGACCCCGAGTGCATCGCCGACTTCTGGCAGGCAGCGCTCGGCTTCGCACGACGAGTCGGCGACGGCCGCCCGTACATCACGCTGTCCGATGGGGGCGGGAGCAGTCGCATGCTCAACCACCTGACCATCCAGCGAGTGCCCGAGGCCAAGACAGCAAAGCTGCGGGCGCATCTGGACCTGTTCACCGGTGACATGGACAGCGAAGTTGCCCGCCTGGTGGCATTGGGCGCGAGCGTGCTGGTGCCGGCCGCGGAGGAGACCGCCGGGCACTTGGGATTCCGGGCGACCGTCATGGCTGACCCGGAGGGTTCCGAGTTCTGCGTCGTCTCCCGCTGACGACCAGACCCACGTTGACGCGAAGAAGGTCGCCAAGGTGCCCCAAGCCTGCTGCTGGCGGGTCCACGGCCGCGCGCCGCCCAGGCTCATAACTACATGCACATATAAACAGCAACCAAGTATGCATTTGCATATCACCGTGGGCGACCACAGCCGGATCGCTAATGTCGAGGCGCACGACAACGAGCGGGCTGTTACCGCCGCCGAATAGGAGAAGCGCAGCGCGCCCGATCCCACCGCGTGCATGCGTGGGCGACGCAGTCGACACCGGGACCGCGACGCCGCACAATTGGACTGGAGATCCCGCTCACATCGCGGCCAGCAACTCTGGATATTTGTATCGGCGAACGGTTATCGTGCCGTCGACAAACGTGTCGCTGTCAATCTGGCGACGAGCCCCGGCAGTGAGTCCAATTGGCTCTTCTTCCGGCGGCATCGGGTCATTGGATATGTCGTCAGCCTCGGCCCATAATTCCACGAGCATACCAGCAGGATTGGCGCGAAACGCGTCAAGACACAAATACAGCGCCCGTCTGAGCATATTGTAGGAGCCAGGCGAGGGTGGACAGAGCAGAAGCGAGTTATTGGTGTCACTCGCGGGAAGGCCCATAGTCGGAGTTTCGATGAATTGCTCTTCCGAATGACCATCTTCACCGGCCCACAGCGCCACAAATCCCTCAGTCGGCCCTGGCAATGATGCAATCGCCCGAATATGGGCCGAGAGATGTTCGTGAGGGTACCCGTCGTCCTCAAGGATACGCCTTGTGAAGAAGCGGCGGAACGCGCAGACTAGTCTACACACTGCAACGGTACCAGTGCCACGGAGTCTCTCGATGGGGCCACAGAGTTAGCGTCCTGCCGTCATTAAAGGTAATCTCCACCTTATTTCGGGCGCGAAACGCTGACGTAGAAGTGCCGTCACAGAGTACATATGGTGTCGCATTCATGGATTCCCATGAATAATATGCGGTATCTTCCCTTTCGTCCAAAACTTTGTCAGGTCGCCAACCGCATCCCAGACGCGACACGGCCACGGGCGCGGCGGATGCGACCAGCCGGTCGAGTTCGCGTCGGAGTTCGGCGCCGAGGCGGGCGACGCGATGGCTCGGGCTGCGCAGTGCTGGGTAGGCGGACTGGGCGGGACCGGCGAACCGGTTCGTGTCGGGCCGCAGTCGGGCGCACACCGCAGCCTTTCCCTCGAGGGTCCGGCGGCCGTCGATCTACGGGCGCATCTGGACCTGTTCACCGGTGACATGGGCACCGAGGTTGCGCGCCTTGTGGCATTGGGCGCGAGCATGCTTGTGCCGCTGCGGAGGAGACCGCCGGGCACTTGGGCTTACGGGCAACCGTCATGGCTGACCCTGAAGGCTCGGAGTTCTGCGTAGTCTCGCGCTGAGAGCGCTGCACCGATCTCGCGCTCCGTGACCCCGCGCAGCCCCTTTGCTCAGGCGAATGTGACCCGCTCGCGGAGCCACCCTGCGAGGGAGTCCTCGTCGATGTCGCCGGCTGCCACGGCGAGCATTGTGTGCTCTGCGTCGTCTACATCTGGTGGATCGGGATCCCAGCGTCCGCCATTGAGATCGATGAACATGACGAGTGCTGCCCAAGCTGCTCGCTTGTTGCCATCTGGCAGCGGATGGTTGCGCGCCAAGCGCCAGCAGAGCACCGCTGCCTTGTC
This sequence comes from Candidatus Poriferisodalis sp., assembly GCF_965208895.1. Taxonomy (GTDB): domain Bacteria; phylum Actinomycetota; class Acidimicrobiia; order Acidimicrobiales; family Poriferisodalaceae; genus Poriferisodalis. The sequence continues at coordinate 1,862,069 of NZ_OZ242363.1, forward strand.
CATCAAGTCCGAGTAGAAGTCCGTCCCGCCAAAGCTCGCTTGCGGGGCGTGCAGCGCCGAATCCGCCAATTCGACACGAGCAATCGGACAGCTCTTCAGCCCGAATTCCCGTGACCTGCTCGGCAAGCCAGAAGTACTCAGCGATGCTCAGATACCGGGTCACCGCGCGAGCCGCTCAAGCAGCTCGCGATCTCTCTCAAGCAGACGTTTCGCCGTGGACGTGAAGTCGTCGTCTGCGCGTACCCGCCCGATCTCGGCGCGCAACGAGTCGACAATGAGCTGATTCATGCTCGAACCCTGGACCCGGGCGACAACCTCAGCCTCCTGCGCCAGATCGTCCGGCAGCCGGACCGTCGTCTGTCTTGTCATGAGATCATAATATCGCGATACCACTCATGAGCACCCGCACGCGCCCGGAAGCGGGCATCCACGCAGGCTGTCTCGCGAGCTCGGCGGCGCGGCGGTGAGAGCAGTCAAGAGCCACTAGCGGGGCTATTGTCCCTCAGCTGCTTGAGCCAACGGCAAGGAGGCGGGCCCACCGGTGTTCGGTGGCCAGGCCTTCTCTCAAGGGGAGATCGTTCGCGGCGCGCAAGCAGCGGCGCAACGCTCGGGCGACCGGCTGGTCTATGCGGGCTAGCTGGCCGGCTAGCCCGGCTGTGCGGCTGGCCAGCTCGTCCGTTTGAACGACCTCGCACACAATGCCCAGCCGGTGCGCCTCCGCTGCATCGATGTTGCGCCCGCTGAGCACCATCGGCAGTGCAGCGACCGGTCCGATGGCCGCGGTGAGGCTCTGAGTACCGCCCGCCGCGGGGAGCATGCCCAGCTTGGTCTCGGGCAGCCCCAACACTGCATCGGTGCTGGCGATGCGGAGGTCGCACAGCAGCGACATCTCCAGGCCCGAGCCGAGGGCGTAGCCATGCAATGAGCACAGTGTCGGCACGCCCAGGTTGGCGAGCGGCAGCCACGGGTCGCGATCCCAGCGAATGCGCCGTGCGTCGAAGATCCCCTCGGCCGTGCCGAACTCCGACAGGTCCGCTCCGGCGCTGAAGTGCTTGCCTTCCGCCGCGAGCACCACGCAGCGCACATCGGGCACATCGCGTACCGCCGTTATCGCCTCAATGAGCCCGTCGCGCATATCGAGGTCGTAGATGTTGAGCGGCGGATGGCACAGCGTGATGGTCGCTACACCGTCATGGCCGAAGACCAGTCGGACCCGTTCAGCCATGTCGATCACCTCCGGACCCCGCGGCGGGTGCCGAGACGACACCGGCGCAGCTGCCGGCGGCGCGGCTGGCTAGCGGCGCCACCGCTCCCGCCAGTGACACACGTGTGTGCTGGGGCGCGGCGCCGGAGAGCTGGTCCACTGCGGAACACGCTGCCTGGAGTCCGGCGAGCGGATCGGGATAGGAGTACGCCGGCGCTTGCGGTTCGTCGGCCAGCCAGCCCAAGCCCGAGGCCGCATGGACACCGGTGCCATACGCGATCCATTCGCGTTCGGGCGCATCCGGCCCAAACGCAGTAATTGCCAAGGTGCGCAGATGCGGGTGGCGGGCACAGAGCTGCTGCGGCAGCAGTTCGAGGTTTGCGAGGGCCCGCGGTGAGAGCGATGTGACGAGCAGATCTGCTGAGCCCAGCCGCGCATCCAGGCTCTCGCGAGCTGCCTGCTGTCGCAGGTCCAGTCTTCTCATGGTCTTGTGTTCGTTGAGCTCGGCGTACATAGGCGAACCTGTCAGACCGTCGGGTCGCGTATCCGAGGTGATCTTGAGGATCTCGGCGCCCGCGCGGCCCAGCAGTTCAGTGCACAGCGGGCCTGCCCACATCGAGGTGAGGTCGACGACCGAGACGCCGTCAATGCGGGATGTGGCGGGCTGTCCCGCGCCCTGCGAGATTCCGACCGGTTGCGCTGGCTCGCCGGGCAGCCGGCGATACGGCGTAACCGGGAGCCGCCATTCCTGCGCAGCAACGGCGATGGATTCCGGATCAGGCTCGTGCCAGTGCACCTCGACGAAGCGCTCCCATGTCGCGGTGTCGTCAGGTCCGAGGTCGATGCACAGGGCACCTTCGCCCCACGGGACAGGTTCGCTCGGCACGTCAGCGGTGCCGAGCCGGCGGGGCATGTCGATCCACGAGGCCCCGTCGCCCACGAGCGAGCGGCCGAGCCGGCGGTCTAGGGCCGCAGCCAGCTCAGCGCCGTAGGCGAACAGACCCGGAGGCAGCCAGTCGCTCATCGGTTAACGCCCTGCACTGAGTCTGATGCTTCGCATGGCTAACGCCCTGCACTAAGTCTGATGCTTCGCATGGCTAACGCCCTGCACTAAGTCTGATGCTTCGCATGGCTAACGCCCTGCGAAGTCGGGCGGGCGTTTGTCGAAGAAGGCGGCGAGGCCTTCGGCGCGGTCCTCGGTGGCGGCGAGCTGGTGATTCAGGTCGCCCTCGAGGCGCAGCCCGTCGGCGAGCGGAAGCTCTGAGCCTCGATGAACGGCTTCCTTGGCGAATTCGAGCGCCAAGGGCCCGGCGCCTGCCAGGTCATCGAGCCACTGCTCGACGGCTCCGTCGAGGTCTTCTTCCACAGCGTGAGTCAGCCCCCACTCCAACGCTGTGGAAGCGTCAGCGGTCGCACCCAACAGCAGCATCGCATTGGCACGCGAGGCCCCTACGGCGCGAGGCAAGCGCTGCGTGCCGCCCCACGCCGGCAACCGGCCGTCGAGCACATCGCGCATCGCGAAGCGTGCGGTGACATCGCACAAGCGGACATCGCAGGCAAGCGCTATTTCGAGTCCTGCGCCGGAACATTCGCCGCTGATCGCGCAGACCACCGGACTCCGCACCGCAGCCAGCGCGGACGCCGGATCGGGTTGCAACTCGAGGGGATCGAAGCTGATGCCCGAACAGAAATCGGTGCCGGGTTCGTTGCGGAGGACAAGCACCGCTGGCTCACGCGCCTCGCGCACAGACGCGCAGAGGTCAACCAGCGCACGGGCAGCGGCGTGATCCAACTCGCCGCCGCTCAGGATGTGCTCGATGCGGTTCAGGGTGCCACCACCCCCTCGGGTGGGCGACGCAGGTCGGTCGAGTCGGACTCAGTCGGCCCCGTGCCCAACAATCGGCCTCAGTCGGCCCCCGTGTCCAACAATCGGTCTCAGTCGGCCGACTTGGTCTTCTTCGGCTCCTGCAGCGCCATGTCCTTGCCGTCGCACTGCAAGGTCACCGCGCCCGGCTTAGTGACGAGCACCTCAATGCCTGAATCTTCGTCCTGGTAGCGCTTGCCGACCTTCAGTCCCTCGCCACCGGCGGACGCTGAAATGTCAGCTTCGCCGCCCTTGGTAACGATGACCTGTACGCCGCCGTCGAAGTCCAGACGCTCTCCAGCCTTGGTCGCCACAGCATCCCCCTGGTCTCATCGTGTCAATGCGATATGTGGTCCGTATGAAGCTACACGTCGCGCTGCGGCATTACCTCACGATGAAGGTGCCGGCTGGCGGACAGAATGAGTCGGTGACCGCACAGCAGACGGCACTGGTCATTGGAGGAACCGGCCCGACAGGACCGCTCATCGTCAACGGGCTGATCGAGCGCGGCTACGACGTGACCATTCTGCACACGGGCCGGCACGAAACCGATCTGATCAGCCCCGAAGTACACCACATCCACACCGATCCGTTTGACGGCTCCGCCACCGCCGTAGCGCTCGGCGAAGAGTCGTTCGACCTCGCCGTCGTCATGTACGGACGGCTGCGAATCTTGGCGCCGCTGCTCGCGGGCCGCTGCGGGCACTTCGTCTCGATAGGAGGCGTGGGCGTATACCGGGGGTTCGGCAGTCCTGAAGAACTGTTTCCGCTGGGAATGCCGGTTCCGCTGCCGCACAATGCACCCTTGGTCGGCGACGGGGAGGAGTTCCGCAAACTGCGGATGATCCGGGTGACCGAGGAAGCAGTCTTCGAGCATCACCCGCACGCGATCCACTTGCGCTACCCGCAGCTGTACGGGCCGCGCCAGCCGCTGCCGCGGGAATGGCCGCTCGTGCGGCGGGCACTGGACCGGCGACCGTACCTGGTCGTGGCCGACGGCGGTCTGACGGTAAAGAGCCAAGGATGGATCGGCAATGCGGCCCACGCAACGTTGCTGGCGTGCGACGCGCCCGCGGCCGCACTGGGCGGCATCTATAACGTGGCGGATTCCTCTGCGCTGTCGATTGCACAGATCGCCGAAGTGGTCGCCGACGAACTCGGCCACAGCTGGGAGCTGGTGTCGCTGCCCTACGACCTGGCGGTACCGGCACGCCCGCTGGTGGGCAGCTGGTCCACAACGCACCGGGTGCTCGACATCGGTCCGACCGTGCGGGATCTCGGTTACCAGGACGTACTCGCCCCGGTCGATGCGTGGCCCGTCGCCGCCCGCTGGCTGGCTGAGAACCCACCCGAACGCGGCGGCGCGCTTGAGCAGCGGCTGGGCGACCCCTTCGACTACGACGCCGAAGACCGGCTGGTAGCCGCATGGACCGGCGCCCGCAACAGCCTTGAGACAGCGCTGGAGGACACCGAGTGGGCCAGCGAGCCCAACTACGGCAGCGCGTATGTCGGCAATCGCCCCGATCCCGGCGTCTCGTGACGGCGGTCATCTCCAGCATGAATCTGTCGCATCGGCAACGCCCCACTTCACAGAAATGGTCTTCAGTACTTTTCCGCCTATATCATGCTATGTTGATCTAGTACGAGAGAACCCTTCTCGAAGCTCGCTGCAGGAGGACATAGGATGAGTGCTGTGGAGACCTTGGTGACGAGCATCTTCAGCAGCGTCGTAATCGCCATGCTGATCGCCATGTTCGTGAGCCAGCGGCGACAACTCGATCAGGTGCGCAGAGAGGTCGCAGAACTGCGTACCGAAGTCAAGACCGAGATTGCCGAACTGCGCGCCGAACTCAAAGCCGAGATTGCAGAGTTGCGACGCGCTCTGTCACTCGTCGAGAAGGACACCGCCATGCTCGTCGGACGACTGCTGCCCGAAGACGAGGTGCTGGCCCGTATTACGAACCGGCCGGCGCCGGTTTCCTAACTGGCCAAGGCTTTCTGACGCGCCAGCGGGCCGCGCAACAGCTGGCCTGGCACCGCACCAGTCACCTTGCCGTGCTCGGTGATGATCTCGCCATTGACGATGGTGGCGGCGAAGCCCGTGGCCGTCTGACGAAGACGTGAGGCGCCCGCCGGCAGGTCGTGCACCAGTTCGGGCATGTCGGGCGAGACGGTGTCGGGATCGAACACGTTCACGTCGGCCGCCTTGCCCACTTCCAGCACGCCACGGTCATCGAAGCCCCACGCCGCTGCGGGCAGCTGGGTGATGCGGTGTACGGCGTCTTCCAGCGTGAATTCCTGGCGGTCACGCACCCAGTGGCCGAGCAGGTGGGTCTGCAGCGACGAGTCCATGATCTGGGTGACGTGCGCACCGCTGTCGGAGAACGTGGGAATTGCCCGGGGGTGCTTGAGCAGGTGCAGCACCAAGTCCTGGTCCTGATTGGCGAGGGCCTGGACGAAGAACATCTCCAAGTCGCTGTCGAGCGCAATATCGACGAACGCTTCCATCGGCGAGACGCCACGCTCGGCTGCGATCACGTCCATCGTGCGGAAGGGCGGCAACGGTCGCGTCAGCGGATAGATGTGGGACCAGATGGGCTTGCGGGCTTCGGGCCCGAGAGCCCTCCCGTAGTCGCCATTCTCGGCCTCGTCCACGAGGCGAGCTCGAATTGCGGGGTCTCGCAGTGCAGACCACTGCTCGCCCCGTGAGCCTGCCCGCAGTTCACGCCACAGCGGCAAGGCATCGAACGGCAGCGAGGTCTTGAACGACAGCAACGTGCCGAGGCAGCGGGAGTGCGCCTGTCCCCACGAGATGCCGCCGGCTGCATTGATACCGTCGAGCAGCTTGATCACCGGCTTCCAGTGGTGGTCTTCGCTCGACGGGGCAAGCATGCCGTAGGTAATCGGCACGCGAGTGCGAGCGCCCAGCTCGACGATCTTGGCGACATAGGCGTCGTTTCGCTCGGCGTCACGCGAGCGCAGATCGCCGTGGTTGGCCAACTCGAAGATACCGGCGCCCATGACGCCCATCTCGCTGACCAGCGCATCGATCTCGGACCATTCCGCCAGGCGCGAGGCAACCGGGCGGTCGTCGGCGGTCTCGTGGTTGTACGAGATGGACGTGGTGAAGCCGATGGCGCCGGCGCGCAGCGAGTCACGCAGCTGACCCAGCATCAGCGCGAGCTCGTCGTCGTTGGCGCCGCGGTCGAAAGCTGCCTCGCCCATGGCCCAGGTCCGCAGCGCCGAGTGGCCGAGGTACCCGGCGTAGTTGATGCCCTTGGGCGTGGCATCCACGAAGTCGAGGTACTCGGGGAAGGTCTCCCAGGTCCAGTCGATGCCCGCGGCCATCGCCTCAGCGGAAATGTCCTCAGCCCGCTCCAGGTTACGGACAACGAGATGCCGGGCGTCAGCTCGGGCCGGCGCCAGCGTGAACCCGCAATTGCCCATCACGGCGGTGGTCACGCCGTGGAAGCATGAGCTCTCCCCCATGGGGTCCCAGGCGATCTGGGCGTCCATGTGGGTGTGCACGTCGATGAATCCGGGCGTCACGACGTGGCCTTCGGCGTCGACCGTGCGGTCGGCCCGGCGGCCCGCCAGCGCTGCGGGCGTCTCGCCGATCTCGGCGACGACACCGTCGCTGATGAGCACGTCGGCGCGGCGTGGCTCGGCCCCTGTTCCGTCGATCAGCGTCCCGCCTGAAATCAGCAGATCACCCATGTCGTGCCCCCGTCGTCGCAGCCGCCAGCTTGAGCAGTCGCGCCCTACTCAGCGTACGGCAGCGAGCAGCGGCATTTCCGATGGACCAGTCACGATGACGTCTGCTGCACGGCGGCTCGGTGCAGTCATATGCTCCCCGCCGTGACTCTCGAAGCCGAAGCATCTGCCGTCATCGACCAACTCAACGCCTTGGGCCGGCCGACCTTCGAACAGGTCGGCCATGAACGTGCCCGCCAAGGGTTCGAAGAAATGCCCCCCTCTGGGGAGCTCGTCGACGTTGCCAGCACGGAAGACCGGATGATCGCTGGCCCCGACGGCAACGACATCGGTGTGCGGATCTACCGGCCCGGTGACGGTGCGGCGACCGCTGCCGACGACGGGACGCTCGGCTGCCTCGTCTACTTCCACGGCGGCGGCTGGGTCGTCGGCAGCATCGAGACCCATGACCGCATCTGCCGCGCCCTCACGATGCTGGCCGGCGTGGTGACCGTGTCGGCGGACTACCGCCTCGCACCTGAGCACCCCTTCCCGGCGGCATCGGATGACTGCTGCGCTGCCACCCAGTGGGCGATCGACAACGCCACCGAGCTGGGCATCGACCCTGCACGGGTAGCGATCGGCGGCGACAGCGCGGGGGGCAACCTGGCGGCTGCCGTGGCGCTGATGTGCCGTGACGGCGCTGCGAACGGCGAGGCCTGCGGCCAGCCAGCTTTGCAGGTGCTCATCTACCCGGTCACTGATTTCGACCGGGACACCCATTCGATGATCGCCAACGCCGAGGGCTATCTGCTGACCCGCGACACGATGGCGTGGTTCGACGACCACTACTGCCCGCCGTCCGAGCGCACGAATCCCTATGCCGCCCCGCTCGCGGTCGATGACCCATCCGGAGCAGCGCCTGCGTTCGTCATCGTGGCCGGCCACGATCCGCTGCGCGATGAGGGCGTCGAGTACGCGCAGAAGCTCGCCGACGCGAAGGTGCCCACGACGCTCATCGAGTACCCCGGCCAGTTCCACGGCTTCTTCGGCATGACCCGCTTCGTGAGCCAGGCGCACGAAGCCCAAGAACTCACTGCCATCGCTATGCGCCGTGCGCTCGCGCCCGCCCAGTAGTCGCTAACGAAAGAAGCGTCAACATGCCTGTCAGAGAGAGCCATCGGGCCGGGACGCCCTCGTGGATTGACTTGGCCACAACCGATGTGGAGGGTGCGCTCGACTTCTACGCAGCGGTGCTCGGCTGGGACTACGAGCGCGACCCCACCGGTGAGATCAACTACGTCATGGCTGTCATGGACGGGCACCCAGCCGCCGGGGTGTTCGACATGCCGCCCGAGATGCTCAGCGAAGGCGTCCCACCCTGTTGGAACGTCTACATCACCGTGGACGATGCCGACGAGTTCGCCGACCAGGTTGCTGCGGCCGGCGGAGCAGTCATGCGACCCGCCATCGACGTGCCCGAACCGGGTCCGAGCGCCGCCGGTCGCATGGTCATCGCCGCCGACCCGACCGGCGCGGTGTTCTGCACGTGGACGCCGATCGCGGCAATCGGGGCGGGCATCGTCAACGCACCGGGCGCACTCACCTGGGCCGAGGTCGCGACGCACGACGAAGACGCTGCGGCGGCCTTCTACTGCGAGCTGTTCGGCTGGCAAGCCGGCACGATGGACGAGGCACCCGACGGACCTGTGCTGTTCACACTGGACGGAGCGCCGGTTGCCAGCACCTCGATGGCACCGCTGCCTCCGGGCGTGCCACCGCATTGGCGTGTCTCACTCGGTGTGGCCGACGTGGATGCCGCATGCGCAGCGACAACATCCAACGGCGGGAATGTGATCGTGCCGCCGTTCGACTTCGGGCCGGGCCGTGCGGCAACCGTGGCCGACCCCGCCGGCGCCATCTTCGACCTAGTGACCCTCACCGACTGGCCCGAGTAGCGCGACGCAAGACTCCTTCACGTACCCGCAGGTCTGCCTCCATCGATGTCGTCAAGTGTCGGGCGCATTGGATCGAATCTGATCTTCTGGAGATCAAGCGCAGTGAGGGGGTCGTCGTCTGTCTGCAGCCAGTCGAGCTCTGCGAGCCACATCGGCTCGAGTGCGGCGCGGAGTTCTGCTGTCAACCGTGCTTGGGCTCGCGATCTCACGATGGACGCCTCCATGCCTCCAAGCGCGTAGACGGCCCATTTTCGGGTCGGCTCGCCTTGCTCATACGCATCGAGCAGGACATCAACTCTCCGGTTGCGCGCGAGCACGTTGGCTGCCGCCGCTGCCCTGCGCTGGTCGCCGCTGCCTAGCCAAGCCAGCAACTCCGCTCTCATCGCATCGGAGACAGCATCGATAGCCCCAGCGGCGTGCAACGCAACGAGCGGAGCGCTATCCAAGACAATCGGCAGCAAGCGTTCCGGGTTGGCCGCAGCACCCTGGCCGATTCCCCAGGCTGCAGCGGCACGCACATACAGGATGCAGGCTGTCTCGTGCGGCGATGTCGCAAAGCGCGTCAACTGCTTCCGTCGCGTTCACCTCGGTGAGCGCGAGGACGGCCTCCATTGATTGCTCCCGCTCGGCGTCAACACTCGCAGCGGCTGCCACCAGCGGTACCCAGCGCTCCGGCTCGCGCCTGGCAAGAGCAACACGGGCCTCGAGTGCGACACGCCAGTCCTCGCCGTCGTTCAGCGCCACCCCGATGAGCCGAGCCGGCTCGTCGATCTCCTCCGTAACACTGATCGCCCTGACTGCCGCGAGGCGTTCGACAGCGTCGGACCCACGGAGTGCAGCTGCCGCGTTCCACGTCGATCCGGGGCAGGTCAACGATGTCGGCGGCTCGACGATGCCAGCGACGATGTGGGCAGCAGGCTCGAACGTGTCACCGGGTCGGAGGTAGAGATGGCGCTGACCCGTCCAGTGTCTCCAGTGCCAGTACAGCTTTCGCTGACCTGCGTCGTTGCTCCACACGATGCGGTCATCGTCGTCCACTCCTTCAAACGTGCCCCCTGAACTCGGCACCCAGCAGGGCCAAGTCATCGTCACCTCAGAGCCTTCAGAAGCAGCCTTGGGATTGGACCGGCGGGTGTAGTCCGTGCTTGCGCGCAGCGCCGCCGTGGAGAACCACATCGGTTCGGCAACTGTGGGCGGAAATGTGCCCGACGACGAATCGACGCGCATGAACGCGAACAGGTCTGAGTCGCGCATCCCGCCGTCATCCCATCCGCGGCCTGGGGCGTCCGAGTGCGAGAGCACAATCGCCAGCTTGGACTTCGCCCGGGCTTCGACTCGAAGGCCGCAGCGCGCGCAGAGGAGATCCGGGAGCCGGAGACGCTTCACCTTGGATTGCCACACCTTGTTGGCCATGGCGTACCGCTCGAATTCGATGGGTTGATGGCCATAGCGATCACGCAGCTCATCGGCCGCTGCGGCTGCCCCTACGGCACCCATCGCCACGAAACGGGCGAAGTCGGCGTCTTCTTTGAATCCCATCGTTGGGTCCGCTCCCTCGGGCATGATGTGACACATGCCCGCACACGCTCACGCTAGAGCCGCCTCGAACGGGCGGGCGGAGCTCTTCAGCCTCGACAGCGGAGCGGTGCACTCGCTGCCCTCGGCTGTCGCCGTGAAGCGTTCGGACCCGGTCTACATGGCCCACGCGTACCTGACGAAGGTGCCGGTGACCGCAGCGATACCGTTCATCGAGGCGATGACAGCACCGGGCGATGTTGTCCTCGACCCGTTTGCAGGATCGGGCATGACCGGCGTCGCCGCCTTCGCGGCGGGACGGCAGGCGCGTCTGTTCGACGTGTCGGTGCTCGGCCGCCACATCGGTCGGAACTACGTCAACCTCGTCGACGTCAACACCCTGCGGCGCCAAGGAGCAGCGGCCGTCAAACGAGCGCGCGAAGTCGTGGGTGACCTCTACCAAGTGCCATGCGCCGAATGCGGAGTGCTCGCCGAGACGGCAAAGACCATCTGGTCCGTTTTGGTGCGATGCGATGGGTGCGGAGCCGAGGCCAACTTCTACGAGTCCCTTCGAGATGCCACCTGGCGCAAACCGCAGATGCAATGCAGCCGTTGCGGAGCGCGCATCAGCACCCGTTCCGCGAGGGTGGGCGAGGTGCCAGTCGTGGATTCGATCACTTGCGCGTGCTCGGCAAGACAACGCGAACAGCCGTGGTCCCAACCGCCGGTGACGCCCTGCGCGGGCCGATTGTCGTGGCCCGACATTCCCATTGAGCCGACTCGCCAGATGTATCAGGCATCGGCACTCGGTCGTCACGGCCTCACGTCAACGGCGGCGTTCTACAGTCGGCGGAACCTCTGCGCGCTTGCGGCACTGCGTGATGCCATCGAAGCGACCGACGACGCAGCGATTCGCGGCAAGCTCCGCTTTGCGTTCACGGCAATCCTGACCCGCGCCAGCAAGCGGTATCAATGGTCACGCCAGCGGCCACTGAACGCGGCCAACGCCAACTACTACGTCGCACCTGTCTTTTACGAGTGGAACGTGTTCGACCTGTTCTCTCGCAAGGTCGAAGCGGTGGCCCGTTCTGACGCGTGGATACGCGAACGCCGCCTCGAACGCCGGCTGACGGAGGATGGAGTAGCTGAACAGGTCACCTACGAGATCGCAAGCGCCACGTCGCTGCCGCTCGATGACGGTTCAGTCGACTACGTCTTCACCGACCCGCCCTTCGGGTCCAACATCTTCTACTCGGACATGAACCTGTTCCAAGAGGCCTGGCTGCCAAGCGGGCAGCTCACCGAAGCGGGGCTCGAAGCAGTCGTCGATCGGACCGATACCGGCTGCTATCGGTCGGCAGATCGATACGAGCGCATGCTGACGGAGGCGTTGCGCGAATGCCGTCGAGTGCTCAAGCCTCACGGTTACATCACGCTGCTCTTCGGCAACAGCAGCGGTGCCGTCTGGCGCTTGCTGCAGCGCGCGATTGCCGAGGCAGGACTCATCGTCGTGCCCGAACTCATCGCGACGCTCGACAAGGGCCAGCGCTCGGTCAAAGGGCTCGCGTCCGGGTTCGAGCACGTCGCGACGGTCGATCTCATGCTGACCATGACCGCTGGCTGCGCCTCGGCGCAGACTGCACCGCCAGCACCTGCAGACGTGGCGACTGCTGTTCGCGACATCGCCTCGTCAAGCGCCGACGTCAGTCCGAGCCAGTGCTACGTGGAGCTGGTGCGCGAAGGCTTTCGGCAAGGATGGGACCTGTCAGCCATCGATCTGAGCGCTGTCACGCGACTCCTTCGAGATGCCAACTACGAGGTCGACCGATCGACGGGCCTCCTCCGCCTTCGGGTTTCGTGACGTCGATGACGCGAACCGAGATCTTGCGGGCTTCGTCGAGGCTGAGGCTCGCCTCAAGCATTTCCCGCAATTCGTCCGGGCCGTTTGGGCGTCGTCCTGATCTTGGGGTCGGCATCTCGTCATCGCCGAACCAGACCACGAGGTAGTTGCCGTACCCGTCGGTGGCCGCTCCCGCCGATCTCATCGCCTCAATCCGGGCGCGCTCGAACGCGCTCAGCCTCGCTGCCATATGGGACACGTCCACTGGTGGTTGCTGTGCGGAACAACCGGTCATCATGACCGTTCACTCGCAACCACCGGTGGAGACCGCCGGCTCTTGAAGATGTTCCTGAGCAAAATTGCTCAATAGCGTCAGTGCCAACGGCCTTCGACGGCACAGAGCGACACTGTTGTCGCCAGATCTCGATTCCGGCAGCGGTCGTCGCGAAGCGTTCGGCCGTCGATGTCAGGGCCTCAGCGCCGTGAGAGGCACCACAGCGATTCCGTCGTCGGTCTGGTAGCCGGTTCCGAACGCAGTCACGATGATGAGGCGTGCTGGTTCGCCTCGCCGAGCGGTGTCGACTCGGGACCGCACAGCTCGAAGTGAATCCATGGCTTCGCTCACCGCAGCGGCGCCGCCGAGCTTCACCTCGACGGCAGCCCAGCGACCGTCAAGTCCTTCGATCACGGCGTCCGCCTCCAGGCCGCTGTGATCGCCGTAGAAGGAGACGCGAGCATCGGCACTCTGTGCGTAGATGCGGAGATCCCGGATTGCCATCGACTCGAACAGCAACCCCATTGCCTCAACATCGCGACCGACGACCGTTGGAGACGATGCCAGAGCGGCGACTGCGAGCGCCGGGTCCGCGAAATAGCGCTTCGGAGTTCTCCGCAGCCTGTTGGACGATCTCAGGTGGACCGACCACGCTTCCAGCGGCTCGATGACGAAGAGCCGTGCCAGTTCGTCGAGGTAGGCCCTCAGCGTCGCGTCGGCGGGCGCGCTGCCGCCAGTGGACAGATCTGCCCGCAGCGTGTTGTAGGTGGCCGACGTGGCTTCGTTGCGAGCGAGTGACACCAGCAAGCCGCTCGCCAGCCTCGGACTTCTTCTGATACCAGCGACGCGCGAAATGTCGACGCGCGTGATGTCGTCGAGATAGTCACGCAGTCGGGCTTGGGCAACGTCAGGTGACATGCCGATCATGCGAGGCCAGCCACCTCGACAGATCAATCCAGCGATGTCGGAGATGGTGAGTCCGGCGTCGGTAGCTGCGCAGCGCCCGCCTCCGAGCAACTCCGCAAGCGAGACTTGGCCTGTCGAGTCACCGGACTCCCACAACGACATCGGCCGCATCCGCACACGCGCGACGCGACCTGCTCCAGAGTGCTCAGTGATGTCATCGGGCGGATTCTGGGATCCTGTCAGCAAGAAATGCCCGACTCCTCCACGTCGGTCGCATTCGTGACGCATCGGGTTCCAGATGCCACGAACAAGTTGCCACTCGTCGAGCAGGCGGGGCTCGGGCCCATCGAGGACTGAAGCTGGGTCGATCTCTGCTGCCAGGCGCATTGACTCTGACCCGTCGAGAACGACCTCGCTTGCCGCGAAGCGGCGTCCGGTCCACGTCTTCCCGCAGCCTCGCGGTCCCTCGATGAGCACCGCCGGCGACGACGCCAGCGCATCGCTGACCTCGCTGTCAACGACACGCTCGATGTATCGGTCTCTGTGTGGGTTGTTCACGCGTCCGCCGGGTCATTCTCGGGCACAATCGAGTTCTCATGTGTTGGAGATTCTAGATTTCAAACGAGCAACACTCTAGATTTCATCACCTGCAGCTTCTATATTTCGAGAAAACCATAGCCTACATTTCCTGACGAACGCTATTGAGCAAAACTGCTCAATAGCATCTCCGAGTGCAAGGCGCGCGACTGACAGCGCGTCGCCGGCGTTGGCGCTCAGCGCAGGGCGCCGGCTTGCTCGAGCGTTGCGATCTCGTCTCCGCTGAGCCCCAAAACCTCGGTGAGCACTTGGTGCGTGTGCTGGCCCAGCGTGGGAGCCGGCGCTCGCACGCCGTTGGTGCCGTCAGTCAGGCGCCATGGGATGCCGACGTGGCTCATCTGGCCCACCACGGGGTGATCCAGGCGCTCGATCAGCCCGCGATCCGTCAAGTGCGGGTTCGCTTCGAGCGAGCGGGAGCTGAGCGAGGGGAATGCGGGCACGCCGGCGGCCTGCAGCAACTCGGTGACGTCCCACTGGTCGCGCTCGCGGGTCCACGCACCGAGGAGCTTGTCCAGCTCGGTCTCGTTGGTCTTGCGATCGGCGGCCGTCGCGAACCGCTCATCCGCTGGGTCGATGCCGGTGACCCTCGCCAGCGCAGCCCACTCGGTCTCGGTGACGCAGCAGATGGCAACCCAGTCGTCGTTGCCGGCGCAGCGGTACAGGTTGTGGGGTGACCACAGGAGGTCGAGGTTGCCCGTCGGAGCGGGTTGGGTGCCGCTGAGCACCCATTCCATCCAGCCCTCGGCGGTGCACGCCGTGGTGGCCTCCCACATGGACGTGTCGATGAACTGGCCCTCGCCGGTGCGTCGGCGCGCCACCAGAGCGGCGACCAGCGCGTAGGCCGTGGCGATCCCCGCTGCGGGGTCGCCGAGCGACACGCCGAGCTCGTCTGCATCCGCACCGGGATAGCCGGTCATCGACGCCAAGCCCGACAGCGGCCCCGTGGTGGGCCCGTAGCCCATGTAGGACCGGTAGGGGCCGTGCTGGCCGTACCCGCTGATGGCGCCCACGATGACGTCGGGACGCTCCGCGGCCAGCGCCTCATAGCCGAGACCCCACTCGTCCATGACACCGGTGGCGTAGTTGGACACCACCAGGTCGCACGACAGTGCCAACCGCTTCGCCAGCGCTCGGCCCTGCGATGTGCCCAAGTCGATGCTGATGCTCTGCTTGGCTTGGCCGTACTGGTTGAAGTAGCCGTTGGTGTCGAGCGTCGGGTTGTGACGGCCCGATTGTGTCGGCAGGCGGCGGCCCAGGTCTGGTCGGGCCGACGACTCCACCTTGATCACCGTCGCGCCAAGGTGCGCCAGGTGCAGCGTGCAGTACGGGCCCGCCCAGACCCACGTGAAATCGGCGACCGTGACGCCGTCGAGCGGGCGATCCGGCGGTGTCACCGAAGGCGCCGCGGGGGCTGGCCTTGCGTGTGCTGATGTGGCTGCACCCTCGAAGCCCGCGCCGTTGTGCTCGCCCAGAGCGGGCGCCGGTCGACGGATGGACCACCATGAATTCGTGAGCCGTGAGGGCGCGCCGGGCACGGTGATGTCACCCAGTCCTGGCTGGTCGTAGGTGACGAGGAAGTCGCGGGCAGCCAGATGTTCGTCGGCAGCCATCTGCGCGACGGTGTTCACCGGCGCGAATGCCAGCCGCTCTGCCTGACCCCGATGGAACAGCTCCATCACCGGCTGGGCGGCGATCCACTCGCCGAGCCACATCCGCAGCAGGTCCTCGTTCTCGAATCGGCCCTCGAGCGTGGCGAAGATGTCCATGTCGGCCCACTCCGGCCGTCCCATGAAGTCCTTCAGGCGTTCCCACTGGTCGGCTTCGACGCACACCAGGAAGATGTGCCCGTCGCTGGTCGGGAAGATCCCCCACGGGTTGAGGATGCGAGCACCCAGACGGCTGGGGTTCTCGCCCCGGTAGGACCAGCTGATGAAGGCCGCTTCCAGCATCCCGACCACGTAGGACATCTGGGCGAAATCGATGTGCTCGCCGTGACCGGTGCGTTGCGCCCGGTCGACCGCGGCGAGCGACGCGCACGCTGCAGCGAAGCCGGACTGGAACGCGGCTTGGTGGCCGTGGGGCTTCAGCGGGGGCAGCTCAGGGTCGTCCACGCAGCCGGGGGTGAGCCAGCCCCAGCCGCCGCCGTGAACGACCTGCAGCTCGGTGGCTCGCCAGTTCGCGTACGGACCGGTCTGCCCGAATGGCGTGATCGACATCGTCACGAGCGACGGATGCTGCGCCCGCAGCGACTCGGGCACCAAGCCGTGCTCTGTCGCGAACTCGGGCACAAGGTCATGCACGAACAGGTCCGCGTCGGCGAGCAATTCGTGCAACGTGGAGCGGCCGGCGGGATCGTCGAGATCAGCCTCGACGCTGCGCTTGTTGGTATTGATGGCAGCGAACAGGCCGCCCATCTGGTCGGGGGCAGACTCATCCCCACCTGTCGTGCCCGCAGGGAACGGACCACGGCGGCGTGCGGCATCGCCGTGCGGTGGCTCGACCTTGATGACATCGGCGCCGAGGTCGGCTAGCAGCTTGGCCGTCCACGGAGCCGCCACCATCTGTCCCAGCTCGACGACACGTATGCCGTCGAGACCGCGCGCAGTCATCGAAGCGCGCAGCATCGGACGACGCGACCCGTGGTCGCGCCCGAACCGCGCGCGCCGCTACGGCTGCGCTGTTGGCCGGACGTGGGCAAACCCGTGCGGCTCAAGGCGACTCGTGCTTGAACGACAGCCGGACCTTGGTGCGAAAAGCTGAAATCGCGCCTGCCTCGATCACCACGTCCTGCTCGACCACCTCGGCGACCCGGAGATCTCGCAGGGTCTTGGAGGCTTCGGTGATCGCATTCTGCGTCGCTTTCTCCCATGACTCGTCGCTCGTACCGATTAGCTCGATCACGTTGTAGACGCTGCTCATTGGTTTCTCCTTGGGGTCCGACATTCCGTCCCGACCCATTGCTGGGCCGTCGAGTCCGGCGCCGCAGGACGCCACTGCCGATTCTGCTCGCCCGCCGGCGCGCAGTGTGCCGCACGAACGCGGTGTGCCCTACAGTCTGCCCCACCGGAGCACACCGCTTCCCGCTCGCAGGAACGAACCGCACACCGAACAGGTCCAGATCTTGAACGAATCACCTCAGCGCAACCGCAACGCTGTCGAGAAAGTCATCGTGCTGGTCGCGGCAAGCCGGATTTCTTGGGAGGACGCGGCACGTCGAGGTGTTGCTGAAGCAACCAAGACGATCCGCGACTTGTCGGTGGCGCACGTCGAGGAGCGCGACGTGATGATTGTGGAGGGCGAGATCGCCCTCTACCGCATCAAGCTGCGTGTGGCGTTCCGCGTCGACCGGATGCGGCCTGGCCTGACACCGGGTGCACCCGATGTAGAAGTCACGCGTTGGCTCATCGTCGCGAACCAAACCTTGGGAACCGGTGAGGTCGTCGCCGAGATCGACCGGCTGAACTCCCATGGCCCGTGTGAATTCCACCTGCTGGTGCCGATGACCCATTCGAAGAGTTACGCCCGGGCCCGGCGACTGTCGATGCTGGCAGCCGATCCGGTGACGGGAATCCCCTCTGAGCATGTGCCGGCCGCGGACTACTTGGGGCCTGACACGCTGGGCATGGAGCAAGCTCAAAAGCGGCTCGACGCACAGCTCGCGAAGATCGCGGCGGCGTCATACGCGGCAAGCGGCGAGCTCGGTGACCCTGATCCGCTGCGGGCGATCCAGGCGGTGCTGTCGCGTGCCAGCTTCGACGGCATCATCCTGTCGACTCTGCCCGCCGGGGCATCCCGGCTGGTGGGAGCCGATCTGCCGTCGCGGGTGCGCCGCCTCACGAACCTGCCGGTGACGTACTTGCCCGGCAAGGAACCCGGCGAGCTGTAGTCGGGTCCCGTTGCCGTAGCGCCGAGTCCTGTTCACGGGGCCGAGCCGATACGCGAAGGCGTTGCCTGGGCGGCCCGTGAAGGCCAGCATCAATAGCGGCAGACAACAGGGACCGCGCGAGGATGAGTATCGCTCGGCGCGGCTTCGACGGCACTGCGCAGCACGAACCATGGGTTCGCGGCGATGATGTCGGACGCTGATACGGGATCAGGCCGGCACGGGGAGTTGAGCATGGCGACGACTGGAACAGATGCAGGATCACGCACGCACGCCGAACGGCGCGCTGCCGCACTCGAGGTGTTCGAGCGCTTCACCAACGGCGAGTTCGACGCTGAGCGGGCTCAGCGGGCGATGGCCAAGCGTCACGGCGCCTTGGGCACGTTCGCCTTCGACGTCGTCATGGGCGACGTGTGGTCGCGGGACGGGCTGTCTCGACGCGACCGCAGCCTCATCGTCATCACCGTTCTTGCCACGATCGGTTCGAGCGAGGAACTCTCGCTGCACACCGACGTCGGGTTGAACCACGGGCTGACGCGCACCGAGATCGAGGAGATCCTGATCCAGGTGGCCGCCTACGCGGGCTTCCCGATGGCGATGGCAGCGTCGCGAGTGGTCGACGACCGGTTCCGGACGCGCGACGGGGTCGAGCGGCTGCCAGAGCGTTCGGGCGCCGCTGAACTCGACGACGACGAGCGGGAGCGGCGCGCTGCGGAGGTGCGCGGCACCCTCACGGCAGGCCGCGCGTCAACCGATCCCACCCAAGACATGGCGCGTCTCGTGGAACATCTCGGCGAAGTCGGACGCATCGCCTATCACTGGGCGTTCGGAGACCTCTGGTCGCGAGAGGAACTGTCGCGGCGAGATCGCAGCATCGTCGTCATATCGATCCTGACAGTGCTGAGCCGAACCGACGAGCTGGCATTCCATGTGCCGGCTGGCCTCAACCACGGTCTGTCGCGCACCGAGATCGAAGAAATCATGGTGCAGATGACCATCTACGGCGGCATCCCCCGTGCCGTCGAGGGCTACCAAGCGATGAAGAAGGCCTTCACAAAGATCGATGCTCGCAGCTAGCGCCGCGACGAGATCGACGCTCGCAGCTAGCCAGCCGGAAGATCGGTGCTCGCCATCGGCACTGCGGCGAACGATTTCGTCGCATCACGCAAGAATCCGATTTGGTAGATCGAATTTGTCTGATTTGGTAGATCAGTTGAGTCCGATTTGGTAGATCAGAGCATGCGAAAACGGTAGATTACGCTCTATGTCCGCTGATGAGGGGTTCGGGGCCACGTCAACCCTGACGCCAGCGGGCTACAGCGACCGCATCGCTGAGACGAATGCTGCCCGCGTGCTGCGAACAGCTCGCGCGCTGCTCATCGAAGGGCCGAAGGGCTGCGGCAAGACATGGCTGGCGAAACGCTTCGCCAGCAGCGAGGTGCTTCTCGAACAGAACCCCGCCGCATTCGCGCTGGCTCAAGCCGAACCTCACCGGGTTCTCGATGGCGCCACTCCTCGGCTGATCGACGAATGGCAGCGCGTGCCCGCACTCTGGGGTGTCGTCAGAGGAGCGTGCGACGCTCGAGCAGCCGCAGGCCAGTTCATTTTGACCGGCTCCGCTACGCCATCCGATGACCTTACCCGGCACTCGGGAGCGCTGCGCATCCAGCGGCTTGCTCTACGGACCATGTCACTTGCTGAACGAGGACTGTCAACCCGAGAGGTGTCGCTTGCCGGACTCTTGCGCGGGGAACCCGCTGCCGCAGGCCCGACCGGGCGCGGCGTGCCCGAGGCAGTCGATGCGCTGTGCCGCGGCGGATGGCCAGGGCTCGGCGACAGCATGTCGGTACGAGACGTGACCGCAGCACTGAGGGGCTATCTCGAAGATATTGCACGAACCGACATACGTCAGGTCGACGGCGTCGCCCGTGATCCCGTGCGAGTGCGGGCACTGCTGCGCTCGCTGGCACGCAATGTCGGGACCGCGGCGAGCCTGAACAAACTGGCCGCCGAAGCCAGCGCTTTCGCCCCGCTAGGGCGCCACTCGCTTCGTGCCTATCTCGATGCACTCGAACGACTTCATGTGCTGGAGCCGCTGACGGCATGGCCAACGCACTTGCGCTCCCGGACGCCGCTGCTGTTGAGCCCGAGACATCACTTCACCGATCCGTCGCTGGCTGTGGCTGCGCTCCGAGCCCAACCCGAAGGGCTTCTGGCAGACACCGAGACCCTCGGCCTCCTCTTCGAATCGCTCGTCATCCGGGACCTACGTATCTACGCCCAAGCCGCCGACGCCGAGGTGTACGCATTCCGAGACACTGCCGGCAGTGAAGTCGATGCCATTGTCGATGCCGGCGACGGCCGCTGGATCGCAGTCGAAGTCAAGCTGGGCGGAAGCGAGCAGATTGAGCAGGCTGCTCATTCGCTGCTGCACGCGCACGGCAAAGTGGATGAAACCAAGATGGGCAGAGCGACGAAGCTCGTCGTTGTAACGGCGGCCGACGGCTATTCCTACGAACGCCCAGATGGCGTCTCAGTGGTGCCATTGTTCGCTCTCGGACCGTGAGAAACCGCAAGCGTCATCCGCGAGAAGACCCCGGGTATCCGGCGCTGTGCTGACGTACAGAAACGGCGCAGGTGCTGCGATCTTCGCCAATTGCTGCATGCCACCGACGATAACGACGGACCCGCACTCAGAAGGTGCCGAAGCGGGCTTGGGCGTCCTTGCTGGTGATCGATCTGGCCGAGGCGTCGCCGTCGAACTCGGACAGGTCGCCGAGCCGGGCGACTTGGGCGTAGCCGCGCAGTTGGTGTTTGGCCATCTGGACTGACAGCGCTGGCAGATCGAGCAGGCGGGCTACCCAGCGTTCTACGGCGGCGTCGAGTTCGTTTTCGCCGTCGCAGACTTCGTGTGCCAGCGCCCACTCTGCAGCTTTGCGCCCGTCGATGCGCTCGCTGGTCATGACGAACTGGCGGGCTCGCGACATCCCGAGTTCGGCGATCAGCCGCGGCGTGGCACCCCACGGCAATGGCACCCCGAGTTCCACCTCGGGCACGTACCAGAGTGCGTTGGCCTCGCTGATGCGGAAGTCGCAACTGGTGGCGAAGCAGCACCCGCCTCCGATGGCGTGGCCGTGCACCCGTGCGATTGTGACGGCTTCGCAGTCCTCGATGGCCCGTGCTGCCCGCCGCCCGAGTTGGTTGATGTAGCGGGCCTCGCGGTCGTTCGCCGCGGCCGGCGGCTGTTCCTTGCGGTCGGCACCGGCACAGAACGACTTCCCGCGCCCGCCGAGCACTACCACCCGGTACTGCGTCTGCGCGTTCAGGGCCAGGAACAAGTCGCCGACCTCGCGGATCATCAACTGGTTGTGCGCATTGCGCGACTCCGGCCGGTTCAGCCAGACCCGCAGCGTCTCCCCTTCAGGCACCAACTCGATGGTCTCGGGCGACGGCAACTCAAACGGCAACAAGCTCATGCCACCCATCCTTGCCGGTTCCGCCCACAGGTGTTCGGCCTCATCGGATGCCTATTCCGGCGCTGCGTCGGCGGGCCCGGCACCATCGGCAACGGATTCAGTTGCGTCTGTCTGTTCGGCACACGGAAGGACGATGTCTCGGACACGCTCGACCTGCGCGACGACATCTTCGAGGACATCGGCGTACTCCACGCCGGTCGGCAGCCGCAGCGGGATCCACATGTGCTTTCCAGGACTCCAGAAGTGCTTGACGCCGCCGTCGGCTCTGATGGCATCGATATCCTGCTGCCGATTGCGCCAGAAGCGCAGCCACAGCGGCGTGATTCCCCGCTTCGCCCACTGTCTGCAGCTGACGCACAGTGCGTGATCACCCGTCGTCCGGCTGCCGTCTTTCGAGCGGAATTTGAAGTACCGCAAGTAACCGTCGGGTTGCGGCGCGGCCTTGAGACCCTTCGTCGTCATCCAATCCTGCCCCCAGACCACGTCATCGACGACCCGGTTGAAGTCCAGAATCCGCTGGGGAACCGCTCCGTTGAAATCCTTTGCGTGCAGGGGCGCAAATGCCTTGTCGTCCTCAGCGTTGGCCAGGCTCTTCAGTTGCCGAATGTTGTGGACCATCGACGTGTCAACTGACTCCAGATGGTCGAGCAGCGTGCCCCAGCTCATCAACGCGATGCGATGTTCGGCGCTGCCCCCGCTGGGGTTGCGCTTCTCTTTGTCGTACGCAGTGGCAACCTTCATCGGTCCGACGTCGCGGGTCGGCCCAAGATGCAGGCCGCACCGATCCCCGTCGAACTGTCGTTCGATCTTCTTCCATAGCGTTTCGATGCGAACCTCAGGAGCGACGAAGAGCAGCATCGCTGGCCCGTCGGAGCACAGGTGCTTGACATATTCGCTCGCCTGACCGCGCAGAAGTGCCGCCCAGAACTTCGATTCAACGATCAGGCGTATACGACCATCGGCGTCATAGCCGACGAGATCCAGCCGCATCGATCCGCTGCCGCCATACGCACTGAGATCCAGCCGCTCCTTGGCGGAGGCGTGCACTTGAGTCTTGGCATTCTCTAGCGGCTCTAGCTCGCAGTCGCCGTCGCTCACGAGTTCGACCAGCGCCTTGCGACACTGCTCCGACATGTTGAGGATGTAGGCGAGCGCGTCGGTGGCTGCGTCCTCAACCTGGGGCGTCAGCTTCGGCACCAGATGACTGAGCAGTGAGTGATCTTCGGGCATCAGGAGGTCTCCGGTCGGTTGGTCCAGTCATGCGCGGGCGAGGTCGGGTAGTCGTTGTGACGGCCGGTGTCGCCGGGCTGGATCACGAAGTCTCGCCTGTCTCGGTATAGCAGGGCACGGTTGATGACGTAGTTGTCCTCGCCGGCGAGCGGGTCGATCTTGCGGTAGTCGGTCATCAGCCAGTACTTGTGGTCGCCGACGAACAGGTACGTGTTGGTCATGCGGAAGAAGCGGCCCGCCACGCCCTCGCCGGCATGGAACCGGGCGCAGATTGCCGCGAGCAGCTCGCGCTGGTCGTCCTTCTCGCTCAGCACGTACTCGTGCGGCCACGTGTCCCGGTAGGTCACTGCCTCGCGCCACGGCGCATTCTCGATGAGTTCAGTCAGTTGCGTCTTCATGACCGACAGCATCGCGAAGGGGTGCGACACACTCGCCTTCGCGCCGCCCATCCTTGCAACCGCGGTCACCATCACTGGCGAAGCCGCCTCCGGGGTGCGACACACTCGCCTTCGCGCCGCCCATCCTCGCTGCTTCGACGCTGCGCTGTCGGCTCTCGGATGTCACCCGACCTGTTCGGGCCGCGGCGGAAGGCGGAATTCGCATCGCGTACCGCTGGCGCCGGCCATCTTGCGATCAAGTGTGACCAGCCGCCAGCCAAGCGATTCAGCCAGCGCGACGTACCACGCGTCGTAGGCAGTGAGATTGAAACGAAGCTCCCAGACCCGATCCGCAAGCGGGGCAAACGGGTACAGCTCGATATCGAGCCGGCGAAGACTTCGAAGCGACACCGTCGCTTCGGACCGCGAGAGCTTCGGGCCGCCCTCGAGGCGTCGCAGAACGTTCGCAACCTCCGCCATCACCATTGACGGTGCCGCCAACGGAGTCTGCGTGAGCTGCGCTGTCGCCCAGCGGCCGTCGCTGCCGGCGTCTGTGAGCACCGCCACCAACACTGACGAGTCGATGACCGCTGTCATCGGCGGTCGGCATCACGCGCAGCAAGAATCTCCTCGGCCGATACCTGGGTGCCTACAGCTTCGACTCGGCGCCTGGTCTCAGCAAGCCACGACTCCACCGAAGGCCTCGCTGCGAGACGCTCTAACTCCCCCCGCAAGTACTCCTGCATCGACTGACGCCGCTCCGCAGCCTGAGCAGCAATCTCGTCGCGTACATCGTCCGGCACGTTGCGGATGGTGATCTGCACAGCCATGCCCGCATTCTGCTTGCGTTGCCATTATTTTGCAAGCAACCTCATCAACCCCGATCCCAGAAATTTGCGACGGCTGCGGAAGAAGCGGCCTGACACGCCCTCGCCGGCGTGGAACCGGGCGCAGATCGCCGCGAGCAACTCGCGCTGGTCGTCCTTCTCGCTCAGCACGTACTCGTGCGGCCACGTGTCCCGGCAGGTCACTGCCTCACGCCACGGCGCATTCTCGATGAGTTCAGTCAGTCGCGTCTTCACGCCCACCAGCATCGCGAGGGGGTGCAACAAGTTCACCGGTCCGCACCAATCTCAGCGCCGATCACTCGGCCGAGATGATGTCGTCCAGCGAGATCAGCTTGCCCTCAGCAGCTTCTTGCTGAGACAACCGCAATTCCGCCATGAGTTCCTCGTCTCCGAGCATGTCCAGCGTCTCCTCGAGCGAATCCAGTTCGTCTGGGCTCATGAGCACGAACGACGGGCGACCATGACGGGTGACGACAATGCGCTGGTGCTGGTGCTCAATCCGGTCCGCCAACTCCGACAATCGAGTCTTGGCCTCGGAGATCGGCAGTGCCTCGGCCATGGGCACCGAGGCTAGCTGTGAGTCTTGTTCATGTGTTCCTGCGAGGGCCTTCACCTATCCGATTGCCACCCTACAAAGCAGACAACTGGCGGCGCCTTCGGCATCGCTATCTGGAGCACGGCTCCGCGAGAACTAGTCGCAGCGGGCCGGAACGTCGGCTGCGTGCGAATCGAAGGGCACCACCACCCTCTACCTGTCGAGGATCATTCACCACGATGTGCGCGTACGAATCAGCCTGCGGTTAAGACGCCATCGCAGCTCGTGACCGAATCCAGCTGCGTACCCGTGTTGTCGTGAACGACGAATGCGCTGACGGTTCCCGGATGCACGTGGACGCCGGGGAGAAGTGGTCCGGCACTGACATTGCGGGCAAGCGGTCCGCTGGTAACCGTCCGCGCGAGCGCCTGCCCCGCAGGCCGAAGCCTGACTCGCAACGCCCCCCGCACGAACTGCGACAGGCTCTCGCCCGCAGCTTCAGCGGCCTCCATGACGCGGTCCAGTTCATCGGAAGGAAGGCGGAACGACACCACCTCGCTTCCCGCTGGCCGCACCTCGATCTCGACGGGCTGATCATCCCACTCGTCGGGGTCGTTTCGGTGCTCGTAGAGATCGTCAGCTCCCTGTTCAGTCATCGGTCGTTCCCTTCTCACGTCTTGTTGTACCAATCGATTTCATGCCGTTGCGACCGCCAGCCGGTGACTGCACGCCATCGGCCGTCACGGACATGAACGATGCAGATGGTCCAGAACTGCCCGCCGCGATCGGGGCCGATCATCTGATGGCTCGCCGCACGCCGCCGCTTGTTGCGTCGAAACATTGGAGCGCCTGCTGCGACTTCGAGCACATCGCGGCGTGCAGCGCCGTGCTTCCACAACTCCTCAAGGTTGTGATCGTCCCAATCCCATGAGGCTGCCAGCAAGACGGCAAACTCTACACAATGGCCTCAACATCTCGTCCATGAGTTTACATTCGTATACTCATGTCTGACAAGCCTGACGCCGGAGGAAGCCTGACGCCGTGCCCCGTATCGAGATGCTCACGCTCGCGAACCACGCCGAGGTTCAAAACGGTCTGATGTACCTCAGCGGCGCCGAATGGGACACGTTGACGCGCGACATCCCCCACGGCGCAGATCCACCGCCCCAACACCTCGGGATCGGAGTGTCCGTCGTCGTCGGCTGGACTGAGACCAATCAGCGTCACCTGCTCCGCTTGTGGATCGAGGACGAAGACGGCCAGACGGGCCTGCTCGACGTCAACGCCGAAATCGAAGTCGGGCGTCCCCCAGGAATGCTGCACGGAACCGAGAGCCGTGCGCCATTCGCTATCAACGGAATCATCGCCTTCCCCAATCCTGGTCGCTACGTAGTGTGCGCACGAGTCGGCAGCGACGTCCCGCTCCAGTATCCGTTCAGGATCGTCGATCGTCCGACACAGGACCGGTCGGGCTGAGCATCGCTCGCTGTAGGCACGTTGCAAGGGCCAGAATGTCGGCCATGAGCGAATCGAACGGCACGACCACCCTCAACCTGTCGGGTGTGAAGCACCACGATGTGGATGCGCTGGGCACCCGGATCCATGTGGCCGAGCTCGGCGAGGGGCCCATGGTGCTGTTCGTCCACGGCTTTCCTGAGTCGTGGTACTCGTGGCGCAACCAGCTCCCCGCGGTGGCTGCGGCTGGGTACCGAGCGGTTGCGATCGACGTGCGGGGTTACGGCCGCTCATCCGCTCCCGCGGCGGTGGACGACTACCGGATGGTGCGCCATGTCGCCGATAACGTCGGCGTCGTGCGGGCGCTTGGCGAAGACTCGGCCGTGATCGTCGGGCACGACTGGGGCGCGCCCATCGCCTGGAGCTCTGCCCTGCTGCGGCCCGACATCTTCACCGCGCTGGCACTGGTGAGCGTGCCCTACAACGCCCGCAGCGACTTCAAGCCCAGCGCGGCGTTCCGGATGATGGGCGGCGACAAGGAGTTCTACATCGAGTACTTCCAGGCGCCGGGCCGCGCCGAGGCTGAGATGGAAGTCGACCTGCCCCACTGGCTGCTGGGCATGTACTACGCCGCCTCGGGCGACGGCGTGCGGGCCCGGGTGGCGTCGGGCGACTCATCAGGCGGGGGCTTCGGCGTCGTGCCCGGCGGCAAGCTCTCGGACAACTTCATCTGGCCCGAACCCGGCACCTGGCCCCACTGGATGTCTGAGTCTGAATTCGGCTACTACGCCTCAGAGTTCACGCGCACCGGCATGTCCGGCGGGCTGAACCGCTACCGCAACGTGGACCGCGACTGGGAGGACATGGCCGCCTTCGACAGCGCCCCGATCACCCAGCCGTCCCTGTTCGTCGGCGGCGAGGTGGACGGGCCGACCGTCTGGGGCGCCGGCTCCATCGCCAAGTTCGGCGAGACCATGCCGAACCTGCACAAGTCAGTGATCCTCGACGGCATCGGCCACTGGGTGCAGCAGGAAGCCGCCGACGAGCTCAACGCCGAACTGCTCGAATTTCTCGCCGCGCTCTAGCGCACAGACCCGGCGCCGTTCCCAGCGAGCAGCCGCACGCTCACTCGCCGCCTGCGTCGCCGGCGTTGCCGGTGGCGGGCGCGGTCAGCGTCGCCGGCGGGCTGTTGTGGTTGTTGGGGCTATGAGGCGGCTGCTTGGGCGGTGAGGGCTGCCTGCACTTTGGGCAGCGTGTCGATGCCGTCGGCCCAGCCGTGACGGCGTGACCGGGCGAGCCATGCTGCGATGCGGTCGTCGCTCATGGCGCCGCTGCGGCCTTCGAGCCGGTCGAGCACCGCTGTCCAGTCGCGTATCCCTGCGTGGTGGCTGCGCGCCCTGAACGACGCGATGTGCGCTTGGACCTCCGCGATCAGCGCCGGGTCCATCACGTACGCCGACGGCGGGTCGTCGTCGTCGGACACGGTGACCGTCGCCGTGGCTGCGGCGCCCACGGTGTAGCCGTCGCCGTCGGCCACCGCAGCGGTGATGGTCCCGTCGGGCTCGTCTGTCGCGTCGCCGACGGTGTCCACGGTCAGCGTCGCCGACGACGAACCGGCGGGGATCGTGACCGTGCGCGTGCCTGCGGTGACGCCGTAGTCGCCTGCCGCCGCGATCGTGACGGTCACAGCCAGGTCGCCTGCGGGCGCTGGCGACGCTGCCACCGTGAAGGTCACCGCGGATCCCTCGGTCGCTCCTGACGCGGACGCAACAGTCACCTCAGGCACGACGACAGGCTGGTGCTGCGGCTGCTGCTGTGGCTGGCCGTCGCCGACAGGCTGCTGCTGTTGTTGTTGTTGTTGTGCTGTGTCGTGGGCTTGCTTGGCTTCGATCTCGGCGACTACCTGGTCCCACACCGGGCTGCTGTACCTGCTGGCGTTCTGCCGCGCCTCGGCCAGGGTCAGTGCGCCGCCCGTCACGTCGGCGGGGTCCAGCGCGCCGATCGCGGCGAGCGCCCGCTGCCAGCGGTTCACGTGCGCGAAGCCGTGATGGGTCTGCGACGCCAAGTACTGCACCGCGGAGACGACCTGGGGGTCCGCCGCATACACCGCGCCGCCGCTGTCTGCGTCGGGGAGGGCCTGCTGCTGATCGGCCTGGTCCTGATCCTGGGGGGGTGCTTGCTGGCCGTCGGGCACCGGGTCGCCGTCCGATATCGGGTCGTCGTTGTCGTCGACGCTGGGAGAGGTCTCCAGGTTCGGCCCGTAGCTGACCGTGACCTGCCGATGCGCCGACGGCTCGCCGTTCGCCCGCTCCAAGCTCATCGAGATTTCATAGCTGTCGCTGGTGCCGTACTGCGCCGGGTCCAGCGTCAAATCGACCCGCAACAGCCTGTCCCAGTGCTCCGGCCTGATATGCATCGCGTACCAGTGCCTGGGCCCCGCGACCTTCGAGTACGACAACGGACTCGCACCCGCCTGATCGGCGCGATGCACCGTCGCGGCCACCGGCGCGTTGTCCCACGACCCGTCAGGGCGGCCGGTGCGCAGCCGGATCCGCAACGTATCCCAGCACAACCCCACAGAACGGCCCTCGCAGTCAGGCGGCCCGTCGACCCGGAGCCAGAACCGTCCCGCTCCCGAACGGCTCTCGCCCGCACGGCTCAACACGCTGACCTGACCGATCACGGCCCCGTCGGCGCCGACCGCGTCGAAAGCGGTCAAGTCGTCGTCGACGACCCTCACCGCCATGTTGAAATTGGACTCCGTCCGCTGCCCCAAGATCCGAGACAGCGACCCCGACGTGTCCCAGTTCTCGCTGAACGCATGACGAATGATCCGCGTATCAGACCTCACATCACTGTCGTGAGCAGCAGTCACCGTCACCGTGCGCGGCTCATCATGATCGCGATGCGTCCACGACACCACCGCCGGATCGAACGACAGCCCGTCGCCCGTCGGGGTGATCGTCAACGGCGACCCCGGCGCCGGAACGTTGGAGTTCCGCACCGTGTAGGAAACCGTGCCGCCCTCATCGACACGCAGACACTCCCGCTCACGGCACCCGAAACTGAAACGCGGGTCCGGGCTGAACACCGGGTCGAGCCCCCGCGAGCGCTTCACCACCACCGTGATCGGCGCGAACGCCACCGACGCGTCGCTCGACGACAACAGCAACTGGAACTTCGCGTCAGGCCCATTAGCGGGCAGCCCATCCGCACCCGAAGGCACACCGGTCACCTCCACCACCCGAAAGCCCTTGTGCAGCACAGGCTCCTCAATAGACGTATAACCCGCCCAGTCCGCAGCAGTGAAATCGAAACCGATCGACCCAGACGGCTCATACCTGTCCTGATCCGACCAACCATAGCTAGGGTCAAAATGTGTACCACGGTTGCCAACCAAGCGACCGCTGCCGGGAATAAGACTGGTCTGCACCTGAACGCCCACGACGCCGTTACGTCCGTTATGGCCATTCACGTACTTTCGGCCCATGAACAATTGATCCGGATGATTCACCCTGACCCGCGACGGATCAGACGACACCACCGTCACCGGCACCCGGCCAGTCACCTCCCGAGCCAAGTCCAAACGCACAGACACCGTCTCGCCCTCACCCACAAACACCACCTCAGGCGCCGACACCAAAGTAGGCGTCTCTACGCCGTTGATGCCGATCTTCGGAGTAAGACTCGAGGTGGCCCAAGCAGCGGTGCTGGTGCGTGCGCGTTGCAGCCTGGAATCAGCGATGCTCCAACCCGGTGCCGCGCCCGCATCCTCGCCGTCCGAGAGGGTGTTCCTGATCTCGAGACCGCTATTGGAGGTGCCAGTGACGTCGGTGATCACCAAGAAATACGTCGTGCTCGCCGCAAGGTGGATGCCCGCCCCGGGCGCTGTGAATCTCAACGCCGTGTCGGTCCTTGTGAACGGCGAGAAGGCAGGCCAAGTCAGCGTGCCGACAACATCGCCGGGGCTCCCGCCCGCATCAGCCTGGATCGTGACCGACCATCTCGAAGCCGCATCAGTATCTGGGATACTAAAGAACTGCACATCGACGCTGCTCACCGTGTAACCCGCGTTGCCGCCCGTCGAGAACGCCTGAGCAAAATTCCAGCCGATCGCCGAGACACGGGCGCCATCGGTCTGGCCCAGATTGCTCACCAACACTGGCTCAGGCGTCTGCGCCCCCGCCGACGACAACGGCACCAACGCCAACAACGCGCCCGCCACAGCGACCGCTACAAGGCTCCTAAGCCCCCCCCCCCCCGGAACATACGTACCACAGACATCAAGAGCCTCCACGGACAACGATGAGCAACACGGCACTCTACAACCCGACCCAAGAGCTCCCTGAAACGGTGCTAGGTCAAGCGGGTGACGCCGCGTGTGGCGAACAGCGGTGCCACGTAGCCGATCGCGGCGACCGCGGCGCCGAACAGGAACGTTGCTCGCAGCCGGCTCAGCGAGGGATCCGCGCCGGCGAAGGCCAGCATCGTCTGGATCCCCAGGATGATGCCCATCCACATGACGGTCTGGTTCAGCCGTTGGCCATGCCGAGGTCTTTGTCTTCCACCGAATTGGCGACCAATACCTGGTAGGCGGGCGAGCCGACCCCTGCTGAGACACCCGACAGCACCAGCCCCACCATGATCGCCGCGAGGCCCCAGCCCACGGGCTTGGCACCCAGGGCAAAGGCGATCATCGAGCCGATCATCGCGGACGTGCCGAAAAACATCGGGATCCGGGCGCCGATCTTGGTCACCAGCATGCCGCCCAGCGGCGATGCCACCGCAAACGCACCGGGCCGGGGCACCATGAGCATCGCAGCGATGCCCACCGAGTAGCCATACCGCTCCTGCAACACCCAGGGCACCACCATGAAGCCGCCCATGTACGCGAATTGGTTCGCAGGCGCCGACAGCAACGGCAAGGTGAAGCTGGCTCGCCGGAACAGGCGCAGATCCAAGAAAGGGGCCGGGGCGCGGCGCTCCCACAGCACGAACGCCACGAAGCAGACCACCGCACCGGCGAGCATCGCCATGAGCGTCTGATCTGACAGCAGTGCATCGCCCGACCGCAGGAGGATCGGCAGCCGAGTGATCGCCCACAGCACCAGCAGCGTTCCGCCGGCGAGCAGCAGCGCTCCCCCGATGTCGATCGGCACGCGTTCGCCACGGGGGATCGGCTTCACGACGACCGCTGCCAGTATCAATGCGACGAAGCTGATCACGCCGAACAGCAAGAAGATGCCCCGCCAGCCGAACACGTTGAGCAGCGGTCCGCCGACGACGACGCCGATCGTCGGCGCACCCGTCATGGCGAACTGGAACCAGCCGACGGCGCGTGCTCGCTCGGCCGGACCGAAGGCGTGCATGAGCAGCGCCATGCCCGAGGGCATCAGCAGGCCGCCGCACAGCCCGAACACCACCCTCACGGCGATGAAGGTGCCGATATCGGGCACCCAGTAGTTGGCGATCATCGTCGCGGTCATCCCGACGATGCCGATGAGGAAGATGCGACGGTGCCCGAATCGGTCGGCCAGCTTGCCGCCTGCGGGTGTCGAGACCGCCATGGCCAGCATGAGGCCGGTGATGACCCAGCCGGCGGTGGGCAGCGTGGTTCCGAGGTCTTCGGAGATGGGAGTCAGCGAGACGCCCACCAAGGTCATCAGCGAGCCGAAACCGAGTACCGCCAGCCCGATCACACCGAGCAGCCGCCATCGGTAGCGGTCTGACGGGGGCGCGTCGGCGGTCGTGGCTGGACGGTCGGCGGGGCCAGCGGGCGACGGCGCCGGGCGCGGCGAGGGGGGTGCTACCGATGCGGCAAGCGGCCGACCGGCAGCATCGAGCACCCGCGGGACGACGGTGAAGACTGCCGGCCGTGCCGTGGGCAACTGCGTCGGGGCGCGCCGCAGCGGTCCTGCGGGCTTCACGTACTCAGGACCGACAAGGCAGCGTTCTGGGTGAGCGTTCCCCTCTGGGCCGCGCGGTCGACGTCACGGTTTCAGTAAACGCCCTCACGCGCCGTTTGCCTCAGATTCGCCACGCGTGGCGGCGACACGCGACGAAGCGGCTCAGCGCGTGAGATGCCCGTCTTCGAGCATCGCATCGGCCTGATAGCGGGCGATCTTGCCCATGTCGGGGTGGGTGAGCACCCAGAAGCGCTCGGTGCGGACGGCGTCGAGCACCATCGGACCGACCTCGGCAGGGTCCATGCCCTCTGCCAGAAAGCCCTTCATCATGTCCCAGAACTTCTCGCCCTGGTCGGTGCGAACGTGGTGAGAGGCATCTTCGGGGTCGCGATTGCGCTGGCTGTAGACGATGTTGGTGTTGATCGGTCCTGGGCACAGCACCGAGGCACGGACGGGCGAGTTGCGCAGCCGCAGATCGCGCTCGAGCGTGGCCATGAGCGCGACGACTCCGTGCTTGGCCACGTTGTAGGCGCCCAACGAGGCACCCGCATACAGGCCCGCAACCGATGCAGTCGAGTTGATGTGGCCTTCACCGGCCTCCTCGATGATCGGCAGGAACACGTGGCATCCGTAGATCGGACCCCACAGGTCGATGTCGAGGGTCCAGCGCCAGTCCTCAATGGACATGTCCCCCACCGGGCCCGGAATGCCGACGCCGGCGTTGTTGCACAGAACGTGAGCCGTGCCGAACTCGGACACAGTCGCCTCTGCGAGCGCTTCGATCTCAGCCAGCTTCGACACATCGGTGCGCACCGCGATGGCCTCTGCGCCGGTCGCGCGCACCTCGGCAGCAGCATCGTTCAGCGGGGCTTCCTCGATGTCAGCCAGCACGACCTTCATGCCCGCCGCGGCGAACGTGTCCGCCATGGCTCGGCCCATTCCGCTTGCCGCCCCCGTCACGACGGCGACCTTGCCTTCGACGTCCATTGCTCCTCACTCGCCTCTGTTGTCGATGTGTGTCTTGTGCGTTGCCGCGATCTCGCCGCGCCGTGCTTGGCGTTAGTCGAAGTCGATGACGGTGCGGGTGCCGACGCGCTGGCGCATCTGCTCATAGCCGGCGTTGATGTCCTCCAGCGGCATGTGCGCCGAGATCATCTCGTCGAGCATCAGCCGGCCGTCGAGGTACATGTCGACGTAGCGCGGCATGTCCACCCGGAAGGCGTTCGAGCCCATCATCGAGCCCTGCAGCCGCTTTTCGAGCATGAACACCTCGTAGCCGGGGATCTCGATCTTCTCGCCGAACGGCATCATGCCGACAATGACGGTGGTGCCGCCGGCGCGAGACGATGACCACGCCTGCTCGCAGGTCTTCTTCAACCCGATGCACTCGAAGGCGTAGTCCACGCCGCCGCCGGTCAGCTCCTTGATGGCCTCGACGGCATCAACCTCGCTTCCATTGACGGTGTCGGTCGCACCCACCTGGCGGGCCGTCTCGAGCTTGGAGTCCTCGACGTCGACCGAGATCACCCGACCAGCGCCCGCAATGCGAGCGCCCTGCACCGCGGACAGGCCGATGCCTCCCGCGCCGTAGACGGCAACGGTGGCCCCGGGTTCGATGCGGGCTGTCTTGAACACCGCACCCAGACCGGTGGTGACGCCGCAGCCGATGAGCGACGCACGGTCGAGCGGCATGTCGTCGCGGATCTTCACCACAGCGTTCTGGTGCACCAGCATTTCTTCGGCGAACCCGCCGAGCCGGGCGAACTGCCCGACCTCGGTGCCGTCATGCTTGGACAGCCGGGGCGCCGCTCCATCTGGGCGAGCTACCGCGGCGTGGTTCTGGCAGATGTTGGGACGTCCGGTCAGGCAGCGCTCGCAGTGGCCGCAGAACACCGACAGGCAGCTGATGACGTGATCGCCGGGCTGCACGTAGGACACGTTGTCGCCGACCGCTTGGACCACGCCGGCGCTCTCGTGACCCATGACAGCGGGCAGCTGGTACGGCCAGTGCGCATCCATGAAGTGCAGATCGCTGTGGCACAAGCCTGCGTGCACCACCCGCAACAGGACTTCGTTGGGTCCGGGCGCATCGACGGAGATGTCCTCGATCTCGAGTTCACCCGGGATCTCATTGAGCACTGCAGCTTTCATGGTCGGCTCCCCTCCCGTCGCGCACATCGGCGGCGCAACTTGGCCACGCCGCAGCGTAGTCACCCACGGCAGAGCGCAGAGACTGAGCCGAATGGCGAAGTCGTGGCCCGAGCGGCCCGTGAGCCCAATCGCATGAGCATGGGGAACAAGAGCGGGAAGCAAGGGCTGGTCCACGGAAGGCGAGACGCAGCGTTGTGGCGCTGAAGCTCAGGGTGTGGGACCGGTGCGGCGAATGACCTCGGGACGGATCATCAGCCACAGCGTCATGCCTGCAAGCCCAAGGGAGGCCATCAGCACGACTGCGGCGCGAGCGCCGAGTTGCTGGGCAACCTCACCGAGCACGTAGGTGCCCACCGGCAGCGCGCCGATTGCCATGCTCAACAAGCCCATCGCGCGACCCCGCATTTCCTCGGACACGGTGGTGAGCACCAAGGTCGACTGCGTCGCTGCGAAGAGCCCGCTGCCGCAGCTGGCGATGTACAGCGTGATCACGGCAACGAGAACATTCGGCGACATCGCCCACACGATGAGCGTCGCCATGGCCACGAAGACGCCGAGCGTGTAGGCAAGCCCCCAGCGGCCGGCGCCCCACCGGGCAGTGACCAGCGATCCGGTGATCATCCCGAAGCCGGTCATCGAACCGATGATCCCGATCTGAGATGCGGTGGCGTCGACCTGGTCGCCGATGAGCTGGACGGCCGGGAAGTAGGCGAACATGAAGAAGTTCGCCATCACGGTGACGCCCAGGATGCTGAGGAGGCTGCGGTTGGTGCGAGCGAGCCGCAATCCCTCACGAAGCTCCGCGAGCGTCGACGTGCGAGCGGCGGCAGGGCGGCCGGACGTCCTGCCGGATGGAAGCGCCTCGCCGGCTGGGCCGTGCTGTTGCGCCTCGCCGGCTCGGCCGTGCTGTTGCGCCTCGCCGGCTCGGCCGACGGGCACAACCTCGAAGATCCGGTCCCGCAGGGCGTCGGACCATCGGTCAATCGATTCGGCGACGGGGCGAGCTGGCGGCACCCGGGGCACCCACATCAGCAGGAACAGGCCGACGCTGAGCATGCCAGCGACACCGAGGAAGGCCGTCCCGACGCCGGCACGGTCAGCAACGGCACCGCCCAGCAACTGCCCCGCAGCGACGCCGGACGCCAGCGCCATCGTCTCCCACGCCATCGCCTTGTGCAGCCGATGTGGACCGACGATGTCCAGCAGCAGGGCACGACGGCTGGTCATGTCGACGACCCAGCCGATGCCGGCGAAGAGCAGGAACGGGAACAACAGCAAGATGCCCAGTTGGTCGGACCTCTCGGCGAAGCCGATGATGGCGACAAACGGCACGAGCAAGGCCGTCTGGAGCCGCACCGTGCGGCGACGGTCGAAGCGATCCGAGATGACACCGCCGATGGCGCCACCGAGCAGCAGCGGGGCCCACATGACCGCGCCGGTGAGCTGCACCATCCGAGGCGAGTCCGTGATCTGGTTGACGTGGTAGCTCGCGAGGAATGCGATCGCCCAGCGTCCCCAGTGCCAGCACAGGCCGCTGAACCACAGCGGCGCGAACCCGCGTGCTGCGAACGCTCCACCGCCGCTGAACTCGGACTCGAGGCGCGGCGCTTCAGCGGCGGCCGCCCCCCTGCGCATCAGCGCGGCATCCTACGAGCGAGCGCCGCAGAGTGCCTGTCGTTGCTGCTGGATCAGGCCGGCACGCCCGATGCCGGGGCGACCGTCACCGGGACGCCGTTGACGGCTGCGTTGCCAGACGGGACGTCCACGAAATCGGGCGGGACCAGCACGTTGTAGTTGACACCTGCGTACCGGCTGGCCACTGACTGCCGGGTTCCCGGCTTGTCGTGACCCCAGCCGTGGGGCAGCGACACCACGCCTGGGTACATCTCGTCGCTGACTTCCACCGGAACCTCTACGGCGCCGTTGGTCGAAGCAACTCGTGCCAACTCGCCATCGCAGATGCCGGCGCTGGCGGCATCTTGGGGATGCATCAACAGCGTGCAGCGATCCTTGCCCCGCACCAGCACCTCCACGTTGTGCATCCAGGAGTTGTTGGAGCGAACGTGGCGACGACTTGTGAGCACCAGGGAACCGGCTGGTCGGTCGATGCTGCGCGCCAAGCGCTCGATGTCGGCGGTGATGCGCTCGGGGGCCAAGTCGATCTTCCCGTCGGGATGAGTCACGATGTCATCGACTTGCGGGACCATCGGACCCATGTCCAGCCCGTCGGGTAGTTCGGCGAGCTTGTCGAGGTTCAGCCCATCGGGATTGTCGCCGTAACGGTCTCCCCACGGACCGGTCCGGATGGCGAGATCATTCAATCGCTCGGGGCCGGGCTCGGGCGATGTCTCCAGCGCCATCGCAGGATCCACACCGGCAAGCTCAGCGAGGGCCGAGAAGTACAGATCGTCGAACTCGGCCGCGTTCACGTCTCCCATTCCGGCGCACATCGCTCCGAGCCGGGTCAGAATCTCCCATTCGTCGGGCCGATCGTCGGCGGGCGGGAATAGCGGCGGCGCATACTTTGCAGCCGAGCGCTTGGCCCAGCCCCACAGCATCTCGGAATAGAAGTGCTGCTCCAGCGCTGCCAGCCCCGGCAGTACTACATGGGCGTGGCGGGACGTCTCGTTGAGGGCGTTGTCCACCGAAATCATGGCTTCCAGCTGGGGCAGGGCATTGTCGAGGCGTTCGGAATTGGGGGCAGACAGCACCGGGTTTCCACCCACCACCACCAGCCCCTTGAGCTGCCCGGGGCCGGGTGTGTCGATCTCCTCGGCCAGGCATCCCATGGGAAACTGCCCGAGCACCTCGGGAATGTCGCGCACTCTGCTCCGCCAACGGTCAAAACCGCCCTCGAAGCCCCAGTCCTGCTGCAGCATCGACCACGCCACAGGCTTCGCCCACATCATTCCGCCGACCGCATCCAGGTTGCCGGTGAGCGCGCAGATCACGTCGGGCAGCCACGACGCCAGCGTGCCGAATTCCTGGTTGCAGGTGCCGATGCGTGCGTACCACGCTGCCCGCTCAGCCGCAGCGAACTCGCGGGCCAGGGTGCGGATCGCCTCTGCGTCGGCCCCGCACGTCTCTGCGACCCGCTCGGGCGGGTACCCACCAGCAATGGCACGGACCTCGTCCGCGCCCTTGAGCCGATCCGCCAGATGGCCGAATCGCACGAGCCCTTCGTCGAAGAGCACGTTCACCACGGCGAGCTGCAGCAGCGCATCGGTGCCGGGCCGCACCGGCAGCCACTGATCGGCGTGGGCGCACGTCTCGGTACGGCGAGGGTCGATCACCACCACCTTGCCTCGCTCGCGCACCCGGTCCAGAGCGCCCGGAACGTCGGGACAGCCCATGAAGCTGCCCTGGCTGGCGGACGGGTTGGCGCCTTGGACCACCATGAAATCGGCGCGATCGATATCGGGTACTGGGATGCGCCATGAATGCCCGTACATCAACTGGCAGGCGACGTTCTTGGACCACGTGTCGACGGTGCCAGACGAATAGACCGTCGGTATCCCAGCAAGCTGCAAGAACATGCCGGCATACCGGCTGATCGAGTAGTTGAAGCCAGTGGCATTGCCGAGGTAGGCGGTGATCGCTTCGACGCCGTAGCGGTCCCGCACGTCGCCAAGCAGCTCGGCGCACCGTTCGAAGGCAGCCTCCCAGCTCGCTTCGACAAGGCTGCCCGACGCATCACGGATCAGCGGAACCCGCACGCGATCGGGGTCTGCGTACATACGCCCGAGCACGGTGCCCTTGGGGCAGATGTAGCCCTTGGACCAGACGTCGTTGTGGTTCGGCCTGATCAGCTTCACCTCGCCGTCGGCGTGGTGCACTTCGAGTCCGCACATCGCTTCGCACAACGAGCAACTCCGGATGTGAATCTGGCGATCGGTCATGCGAGCCCTTTCTGGACCGTGGCCGGGATGCCCGAGATTACGGTGCCCCATGCGTCCCAGTCCGTCTTGAGTGCAGAACAACTCATCAGCCGGCGAGAGACGCGTGATCGACATGGCAGATGACAGCGCTGAAAGCAACTCGGCACGCGTCGGCGGCGTGGACGGAGCGACGGGAGGATGGGTCCTGGCGGTCACCGGCGCTCGAGACCGCGACCCCGTCGAATTTTCCATGTGGACATCGTTTGCCGAACTGTGGTCACAAGCCCGCCAGCAGTCGCTTGTGGCCGTGGGCATCGACATGCCGATCGGATTGCCCAGTGCTTCACCGCGCCTTGCTGATGAGCAAGCGCGCGAGATGCTGGGACCGCGCCGATCATCGCTGTTCTGGTCTCCGCCCGAGGCTGCTCTGCCTGCGAGCGACTTCGACGCTGCCAACCAAGCCTCTCGCGACCATCTCGGCATGGGCCTGTCGAAGCAGGCCTTCAACTTGCTGCCGAAGATTCGCGAGGTCCGCTCCGTTCTTGCACCCGCCGAATTCGAAGCCAACGCAGCGCCACGGGCCGCAGAGGTGCACCCGGAGTTGAGCTTCGCCGTGATGGCTGCGGTGCTTCACACGACTGTGGGGCCCGATCGGATCGGCGAACCGACTTCCTCCGACGGGGAACCGACACCATCCCGGCCGATGACGCATCCGAAGCGTTTTCAAGCCGGCATTGCCGAGCGTTTGGCGCTGCTCGGCTCCTGCTTCGCCAGTATCACTGAATCGGCGGTCCTGAGCCCGTTGGCTGGCCCGCCGCATCCCGCGCTCGATGACCTGCTCGACGCCGCTGCAGCAGCTTGGACCGCCCGACGGATCGCCGCGGGCGACGCAGAGCACCTCGGTGCCGTCGACGGTCACATCCCGCTCGACAACCTCGGCTACCCGCTGACCATCGTCGTGTGAACTCGACCCGGTCGAGCTCACACTGGCACGCTCTGCTCAGCGTGTAGCACAGCCGTCCAGCGACGGCCTTGGACTGATGCGCTGATCGGGATTTCGAGCATGCGGCTACTATCGAGGCGGTGCTATCGAGATCCGATGCTTGCGAGGGCTGACGCCGCCGACCGGCCGCCCGTTCTGACGGATGTCTGGCGAGGCGGCGACGACGTTGGCGCCGACACTGAGCGCAGCAATGCCAAGGTCTGTCGCAACGCGCGCCATTTCACCTTCGA
This sequence comes from Candidatus Poriferisodalis sp., assembly GCF_965208895.1. Taxonomy (GTDB): domain Bacteria; phylum Actinomycetota; class Acidimicrobiia; order Acidimicrobiales; family Poriferisodalaceae; genus Poriferisodalis. Next base: position 1,900,892 of record NZ_OZ242363.1, read on the forward strand.
TGGCTTCGCCGAAGGGGACGACGACATCGCCACGTCCTGGCGGAAGCTGCTCGAGCGCGAGGGCAAGTCATCCCCCGACGGCGCCTCGGTGCGCGACCTAGTCCTCGGTCCAAGCTCAGGAGACTGAGGCCGGAGATATCCCGGCCTCTCCACGGTGAGCGAACCGCCCCGCAACGAAACGCCGGCAAGCGTTGCCGGCCTTCAAGCGCAGCTGGGTTCGTCTGGATACCTGGCGAGCCGCGGACTGGCCACGGCGACGCTCATCGGGCTGCGGCTGGGTCGACCCATCCTGCTCGAGGGCGAGGTCGGCGTCGGCAAGACCGAGATGGCGAAGTGCCTGGCGCAGATCGGCGGGCGGCAGCTCATCCGGCTCCAGTGCTACGAGGGCATCGACACCCATCAGGCGCTGTACGAATGGGACTATGCACGGCAGATGCTGCACGTCCGGGCGCTGTCGGAGAGCGAACTCTCCGATGCCTCGGCGGTCAGCGGCCTCTACAGCCCCGAGTTCCTGATCGAACGCCCGCTGCTCGCAGCAATCCGGGCCGGAAGCGACGCTGTGCTACTCATCGACGAGATCGACCGTGCCGATGACGAGTTCGAGGCGTTCCTGCTGGAGCTGCTGTCGGACTTCCAGATCACGATTCCCGAGGTCGGCACCGTGGCAGCCAGCGACCGGCCGACCGTGGTGCTGACATCGAATCGCACACGGGAACTGCACGATGCCCTCAAGCGGCGGTGCCTGTACCACTGGATCGGCTACCCCAGCGTCGAAGAAGAAATCGAGATCGTGCGGCTGCGGGCGCCCGGCGCCGTCGAGACGCTTGTGCACAAGGTCGTCGCGGCGGTGCAGCGTCTGCGAGACATGGACTTGATCAAACCGCCCGGCGTCGCGGAAACGCTCGACTGGGTGGATGCGCTGGGCGTGCTGGGCACCACCGAGCTCGATGCGGCCTCGGCAGCCGACACGCTCGGTACGGTCATCAAGGACCGAGACGACCTCGAACTGGTCGGCGCCGAACTCGACAGGGTTGTCGCCGATGCATGAGTTCGGTGCCGCAGCCGGTGTCGCCGTCGGTGCCTGAGGGGCCGCCTGCGTCCGCGGACGACGCGGGCTCGGGCCCAGCCGAGATCGTGGCGCGCCTTGTCGGCTTCGGCCACGCCCTGCGGCACGAGGGCCTGCCGGTCGGCTCCGACGACGTGGTCACGTTCTGCTCAGCCGTCGCCGAGCTCACACCCAGCGACCTCGCCGACGTCTACTGGTGCGGCCGTTCCACGCTCGTGCATCGCCGCGAGCACCTGGCGGTGTTCGATGAGGTGTTCCGTCGGTATTTCCTCGGCCATCCCCCGCCACGTGCTTCTGAAGCCTCCCCGCCCGAACCAGCAACGCAGAGTCTCAGCGGCACGCTGCAGGTTCCCGACAGCGAGCCTGGCGAACAGACCGGAGACGACCGGCCGATGGTGCTCGGCCTGCAGGCATCGGCGGTCGAGATCCAGCGTGACAAGCGATTCGCCGAGTGCACTCCCGAAGAGTTGGCTGCGCTGCGACGGATCATGGCGCGCATCGGACTCGAACCGCCGCGACGCCGAACACGACGGCGGCAGCCGGATCCCTCGGGTGCGCGGCTCGACATCCGGCGGATGGCCCGCGAGGCCATGCGCCTCAGCCACGCGGCACCTGAGCTGCGCCGTCTGGCACGATCACAGCGACCCCGACCCCTCGTGCTCATCTGTGACGTCTCAGGGTCGATGGCCGACTACTCGCGCAACATGTTGCAGTTCGCATATTCGATGCGTCGGGCAGCTCGCAAAGTCGAGGTCTTCTGCTTCGGCACTCGGCTGACGCGCATCACGCCGGCGCTGGACCGCCGCAACCCCGACGATGCCATGAAACTCGCCGCGGCTCGTGTGCTCGATTGGGACGGCGGCACGCAGATCGGCGCATCGCTGGACACCTTCGTCCGCCGCTGGGGTCGCAAGGGCCTCAGCCGCGGTGCCACCGTTGTGGTCTGCTCCGATGGGCTCGACCGCGGGGACCCTGCTGTGCTGGCGGACGCAATGGAGCGTCTCAGCCGGCTCTGCCACCGGATCGTCTGGATGAACCCGCTCGCCGGTGATGATGTCGAGACCCTGCCGAACACCCTCGCCATGTCGGTGGCGGGCCCATTCATCGACTCGCTCCAGTCCGGCCACAACCTCGACAGCCTCGAGTTGTTCGCCCGCAAGCTGCCCCAGATCGGCTGAGCCTGATGAAGCTGAGCCCGATGAAGAGGTGGAGCGTCTCCATCCAGGCAGAGGGCGACCGGCCCGTCCAACTCGACGAGGTGGTGTCGCTGGCCGACGCGGTGGCGCCGCTCGACGGCATCGCATCGGGCGTCGGAGCGATGGCGTACGGAGCCCAGATCGTGGTCGAGGCCGACACGGCCGACGACGCTGTCGAGGCGGCGATGGAGGCCTTCGCCGCGGCGGCCGAGACAGCGAACCTGCCGGCCTGGCCAATGACCCGTGCGGAAGTGATCGGAGAAGATGAGTTTGAGGTAGGCGAAGTTGGGATCGAAGAATGATCCGGTCCATGACTCGACGGCAAATCCGACAAACGAGCCAGGCCGCATGAGCCGCACCTCATTGGACCGGCCCCGATGACCTGGACCCGATGATTCGGCTCGGCTCGCTCGCCGGCTACCCCTTCGAGGGACCACGAGTGCTCGGCGGCTGGACGCCGCCTGCGGCACCGGGCGTGTTCGCGATCCTGTACCGGGCCGACCCCGACGCCAAGCCCTACGACTACGCCGTGCTCGACGTCGATCACGCAGACAATCTGGCTGCGGCCGGGCTGCCATTCGGCCACCAGCGCGCCAAGTGCTGGGAGCGACGCGCCGGCAACAAGTGGAATCTCCACATCTGCACCTACGAGGTGCCTGGCGGGCTGCCCTCACACCGCGAACAGATCGTCCGAGAGCTGATTTCGGTCTACCGGCCCGGCTGCGCGCCCGAACAATTCGACCAAGTGTGGGAGGACGAGTGGATCGGCAGCTACCGGACCCCTACCGCCGGCCCGCTCACCACCACCCGAGATCCCCCCAAGTCATCGAGACCGGTCTCTGAACCGAACGACAACTGATCATCGGTGCGTGCTCTGCCAAGCCTGTGCTGACTGGCCACTGCATCGAGCGGGTTGCGAATGGGCCGCTCTTCGGGTCGTTGCCGACAGCGAACCAAGAGGTCAGACCTGCACTTCCTGCCAAACCTGCACATTCCATCGTCCCGCCAGGAGTCACGGACCGACATGCAACACTCGGTGTCATGAGCGGAACCCAGGCAGGGTTCGGCGCCACGGTCGCGGTGGCCTGCGCCGCCCACGACCTGTTCCGCGTTGACGACTGGCCGCCCAGCAACCGCCACGACGACATCTGGCATGACGTCACGGTATGCGAGGCGAGTCTGCCCGACATGGCCGAGACCGGCGGCACCGCGTCGATACCGACACGGCCCGACGGACTTGAGATGCTCGTGCTGCGCGGCAGCGACCCGGTCAGCCGCGCCGGCCGACTCACAGAGCTCGTCTTGGAACTGCGCCGCCCGGTCAGGCTCGTGTACCGCGGCAGCGCCGAGCCGGTGCGAGCGGCAGCACCGGTCGCAAACGCCCCGATAGGCGCCGCTGTCACGCACGGCCCCAGCGCCGGCGCGTCGGTGATGTGCCTCGTGCCGTCCGCCATCGGCGCAGCCGCCTCTGGATATTCCAGCAGTTGCGCGACCGACGCGCACGGGCAGGTCACCGTGCGCTACTTGGTGCCCACCAATGCGGCGCACGCGTTGCGCCGCGGGCGCGACACGCTGCTGGTATTCGAGGACCGCGACCAAGACGGCGCCCATGACCATCTTCCCGGCCGCGTCGGCCACGAACCCGCCGCAGCGATCGACATCCCCGTCGCCAAAGCCCCCAGCTACGTCGCATTGGGCGACTCGTACTCGTCCGGCGAGCAAGGCCGCCCCGACGCCGCAGGCTTCGCAGGCGGCTACCAGAACGGCGTCAGTCCCGCCGACCCGCACTGCCGCCGCTGGAGCGAGGCATACCCGAACGTGATCGCCCGCGAATTCCTCGGCGACAGCACTGTCGGCATCAACGCGACCTTCGCCACGTTCGCATGCACCGGCGCGATCACCTACAACATCCACGACCCGCGCGGACCCGGTGATGAGGTCACCCAGGAAGACCTGATCGAGACCAACAAGCCCTCTCATCCGGTGCCGAGCCTCAGCTACGACTCCGACACCGGCCAACTGCTGCCACGCCCGAGCGACTGGGAACCCCGCCAAGCTGTGTCCTTGGCGAACGCCCAAGCGATGAACGATGTGGACATGATCACCATCACCATCGGCGGCAACGACGTCGGATTCGCGAATGTGATCAGAGCCTGCGCAACGCCGCTCATCGGCAACCTCGACTCGACATGCAACCAGGACGATTTGGCGCTCAGCTGGGCGGAGGTGCAAGACCGCATTGAGGACGCTCTGACGAAGATTCGAGCGGCATCCCCGCGGGCGTCGATATACGCGCTGGGCTACCCGCCGATCACCCCTCGGCCCACACCGTGCCCTAGCGACGTCAGGGACTGTCCAGAGTTGGGCATCAACCAGCAAATCGATGACTGTCCTGCACTGTCAGCACAGGACATACTCGCTCACTCGGCGGGGGTGGAAAGCCTTCCCGCTGTGTTCAGGCCCTTGGGCTATTTGGCCAGGTGGAGTCCACTTGGGATTGCGGCCAGCGTGAACGGGTTGTCATTGGATGAGATCGCCAGCGGTATTGCGAAGATCGATCACGTCGAGGCTGACTTTCTGTGGTCGAGCGCGGGAGCGCTGAATCGAGCCGTGCAGCGTGCTGCTGCCGCGGCGGGCGTGCATTTTGTGGACATCCGATCAGGAGACCAGTTCGCGAGTTCGACTGGGAGTCTTGTGGGCCGCGATCCCTGCGGCGCCGATCCTTGGCTGCACGGCTTCGTCTTGGATATGGAGCAGACTCCCGCGTCAGCCAAGTCATTCCATCCAAATGTGGCAGGCCATACGGCGTACGCACGAAACCTTGAGCAATACATCAGAGCGCAGATCGTGGCAGGCACCGACTTGAGCGAGGCGGGCCTTCCGGCGAACCCGAAGGCTGCGAGCCGGTGACCCACACAGAAACAGAGGCCGCGCTGCTGTGGCGCAGGCTTGTCGCGCGGCTGTGCGACGCCGTTTGCCTCGCTGCGGCGATCACGCTGATCCTCTTCCTCATCAGCGCTGGAGCAGTGGGCCTAGGCAAATGGAGTTCCGAAGGTGAGGCCTCCAGCGGATTCTTCGGTGCCGATCTGGTCGTGGGTTTCTATCTGTTGATTGCCTTGGTCTTCATAGGACTGCCGGCTGCCCTTGTGACTTGGTATGTGTATGAATGCGTAGTGGCGAGGCGTTCAGGGCAAACGCCGGGCAAGCGGTTGTTGGGCTTGCGCGTGGTGGCGCACGACGCGAGGCGCACGGCACCGCCTGGCGTTGATCGGTTGTCGGCGCGGTGGATGACTCTGCAACTTCCGACCGCGGTTGCGTTGGCCGCGGGTTGCTTGGAGTGGCCTACGGGCGATCGATGGCCGGCGCTCGGGGGCTTGGGGTGGCTGCTGGTGGTTGCTGCGCCGGCACTGTTGTCTCGATCTCGGCGCGGTTTGCATGACTGGGCAGCACACACGATCGTGGTGTCGGCGCCGCGGCCGGGCAGTCGGGTGCTGGGGCCGGATTCGTCGGACCAGTCGGCGGGCTTGGTGAAGCCGGTTCGCCGGCCAACGCAGGCATGAGGATCTTGCTGATGGACGCGAACAAATGGAAGTCGGCGCTGTGGGTTGCAGTGATCGCTGCCGGGGCGGCCTCTGCGGTGCTGTGGGCTGCTGGTGGCGGGTCGGGCACGCGAGGTGCCCGGTTGCGCTGGGCGTTTCGTGACGCCGGGCGAAGTGCTGTTGTTCGCCGCGGAAGGGTTCGCCGGGAATGCGTCTGTGAGCTTCGTCGGCAAGTGGGCATCTTTGGGCGGCGTTTTGTCGGGGGATCTGGCCGTGCCTGCAGAGACTGCGGATCCTGATGGAACGCTGACATTCTCGTGGCCGGTCCCGGACACGCCGTCGGCGTCTGTTGATGCTGCCCCGCGTGTCTACGCAATTCAGGGATCCGGCACGAATCCGGCTGGGGAGACTCATACGGCGTACATGCTCGAGCCGCTGGTGGCCTACCCAGACACAGTGCCGTGCGCGGTGCCTGATTCGGCGACGACGCCGTTGGGCACGACCATTCGGGTTGATGTGCTGGCGAATGACGCGGCGCCGGAGGGTGGGCAGGCTCTATCGGTGGTTGCGACTGAGTCGAGTGTAGATGTCGGCGGCTGATTGCCAGTTGTGGAGTCGGCGGACGCGGCAACGGGTGCTGTGTCGTTCGTGCCGGTCGCTGGGGGCTATTCGGGGTGGTAGCCGACCGCGTCGTGGAGCCGGCTGCGCCGCGTGCCCATGGCGGGCCGAGCCGGCACTGGCTCGCGAGGCTCCGCGGGCTCATAGGTAGCGCCGGCCACAATGCCTTCGGCCATGCCGTAGAGCAGCGGCAGCGCTCCTGCGATAACGCCGCTGGTGCTGTTGATGCGCTCGACACCAGGCTCCACAGCTTCGGCGTCGGCCTTGATCTTCCAGACGATCTGCGAGCACTCTTCGAGCAGCCCCGCGATGCGGGTCAGCTGGCTTCCGACGATGAACAGGTAGAAGGCCAGCCCCGCGATCAGCAGGCCGATCAGGATGACGGAGAGAACTACGAGCGTCGTCATGAGCGCACCTTGTCGAGCACACGGCCCAAGAACAGGTGGTGTTCGAGGCCTTCGGTCAGGACCGCATCGACTTGCTCGGCAGTCTCTGCGATGAGAGCGGTGTCACCGGTGTTGGCGGCTGCTCGCTCGAGTGTGTCCTTGATGACTTCCACCCGGCGTTCGATCGTGCGCACGAGCAGCACCAGCATCGTGAGCAGCGCAACGACGGCCACGATCACGACGAAGCCGCCGATGATGACGCCCCACCACAGATTCTCTTGGGTGTCGGTCAACCCCAATAGATCCATCTCAGCCTCCTAACCGGGCCCGACCACGCTTGAGACCGGCGACGATGGTCGATGCCGCCTCAATCGTGGTGTTCAGTTCCGCCAGCGCCGCCGTGTTGGTCACTGCGTCTTCCAGCGCGTCGTTGATCTCCGAGGCCCGATTGCCGATCGAACGGGCGAGCATCAGGATCGGCACGACGAGCGCGACCACGGCGATCACCACCGCGATGCCGATCACGTAGCCGATGGTCCATCCGGTTGTGGACTCTTGAGCGAGTAGCTGCATCACGGCAATGCCCCCCTCAGATCGATTCGCAGAAGTCGCTGACGGGTTTGAGCGTCGAATTGACTGACGGCAGCACCGTCGGGACAGTCGAGGTCTGCTCCGCTATGACACGAACGCCGCCCGCGACCTGCACGAGCGTGGCGTGAACGGCTCGCAAGTGGAGCACCACTCGCAACAGCCCGACGGCGGCAGCCACGATGATCAAGGCGCCGATGATGACGGTGACCCAGGCAACAGCAGGCATCAGATCTCCCTTCAGCCCAAGAGCTTCCCGACCGAACCGGCGTAGCGCACGGCACCGTCCGCTACCTCTTCGATCGTCTCGTCAGTGGTCGCGAGCAGATCACGCGTGGTGCCGAGCTCGCCGATGACCCCCACGCCCCCGGCGAGGATGTCGTCGCTGGCTTTGCGGATCCGCTCGATGGCGGCCAAGACCCGGTTCAGCAGTGCAACCGCAACCGGCACGACCACTGCCAGCAGTATCAGGTTTCCTATCCACCAGAGCACAGCAGCCTCCTCAGACGGCCTCGGGGCGATACGGCATGACGAATCGACGCACCACGCGCGCAAGCCCCTTTTGCGCGGCACGCACACCGATGGCGGCACCGCCGGCGCTTTGGACTTGACCGACCTCGTCGGGATCGCGGCCCGCCGCGATCGCAGCGAGCCGGTTTTGCACGTTGGCGGCAAAATCGCTCAGCAGCACCGCGGTGATGTCGCCCACCAGTCCGCGCCCGTACTGCGCTGCCGGACCGGAGAGCTGCAGGTCCATCGCGACCTCGACGGCCGTGCCGCCCGCGGCTTCGGCAAGGTTTGCGTGGAGCTCAAGGGTGGCTTGGCCCCGGCCCTTGCGATCGGCACCGCTGGCAGCGACCGAGATCGTGCGGGCATCTTCGTCGCGGTGAGTGATCTCGGCACCGCCGTCGAAGTCCAGCTTGATCGGGCCGAGGCCGATGGACACCGTGCCGCCGTAGCGGTCGTCGCCGAGCTCGTCGGTCAGCTCGGTACCGGGCAGGCACGCGGCGACCTGGGGCACGTTGCCGAAGAAGTCCCATACAGCCTCCATCGGCTGCGCGACTTCGAACTGATTCGTGATCTGCATCAGGCGACTCCCTGTTCGCGATCAGTGGGAGTGCGCGGGGTGGCAAACCCTCCCGACGCGTCGGCTCCTGTTTCCCGCTCTTGTTCGCTCCGCTCACGGGCCGCTCGGGCCCCGGTTTCGCCTAACGGCTCAGCCTCATAGGCCGTGCGGCACCCGGCGCAGCAGAAATAGAAGACCTCGTCGCCCACCTCGAGTGAGACAGCTGCGGATTCGACCAGGACTGTCATGCCGCAGATGGGGTCGATTGCCGTTGGGGCAGCAGGCGCTTGAGCCGTGACCGTCGCCGCGAACGCACCCGCCGCACGCAGCTGCACCAGCTCAGCCAAGATCGACACGGCAACCTCTTTGTGCGAGGTGCTGCCGAGATCGAGGCCAGCGGGGGCGCGCAGTGCGCCGAGCTTGGCTTCCTCCACGCCTTGGGAGGCCAGCAAGGCCCGGACACTTGCGGATCGCCGCGCGGACGACACCAGGCCCACATAGGCGGGGTCGGCCTTGAACGCAGCCGCCAGCACGTCTTCGTCGCCATGCCCTTGGGTGGCAACGACGACGATCGACTGCGGCGAGAGCAGCCCTTCGCTGAACTCGGCACGATCAACGAGTTCGACGCGCCAGTCGAGTTGGGCTGCGAGGACCGACAGGGTTGTCGCCATGGGCGAGCTTCCGACGATCACGATGTGGGGTGTGGCCACGACGGGCTCCAAGTAGATCTGCAGGGCGCCGTCGCTGCGGCACGACATCGGCACCGCGGTCGTGCCCTGGGGGAGATCGCCGAATCGGTCGCTCGCTCCGAGCGCCAGCAAACGCGGCATCCCTGCTTCGAGCGTTGCCACGGCCTCACGGATGAACACCGGCTCGGCGCAGGCACCGCCGATCCACCCGTAGATCTCGCCCGAGGCTGTGTAGATGGCACGAGACCCCTGCTGGCCCGACGTCGGACCTTCCCGCCAGACAACCGTGGCCAGCACGAATGCCTCACCGCTGCGTGCGAGTTCGGTGGCGCGTTCGAGCACGCCCCAGCCCTCGACAGAGCTGGACTCAGCGGCACTGGGCCCGATGCGATTGGGGCCGCTCATGGCTCGGTCTTCACCGGCGGTGCGCCGGAGATGTCGTGGCCCTGGGTGATGGCCTCATAGACCCGATCGGGCAGCAGCGGCATGTCGATATTGCGCACGCCTGTGTCACCGATGGCGTCGATCACGGCGTTCACGAATGCTGCGGGACCGCCGACGGTGGCGCACTCCCCGATGCCCTTGGCACCGATGGGATGGTGCGGGCACGGAGTCACCACTTCGTGGAGCTCGAAGCCCGGTGTCTCCCACGCAGTCGGCAGCAGGTAGTCCATGTAGTTCGAGCCGATGCAGTTGCCGTCCTCGTCGAAGGTAATGAACTGCATGTTGGCCATGGCATAGGCCTCGGTGAGCCCGCCCATGATCTGGCCCTCGACGATCATCGGGTTGATGCGCACGCCGCAGTCGTCCACCGCCACCACCCGCAGGACGTCCCACACCCCGGTCTCGGGATCGACCTCGACGGTCGCGATGTAGCAGGCGAACGGCCACGTGAGGTTCGGCGGGTCGTAGTAGGCGTTGTTCTCGAGGCCCGGCTCCATGCCGTCGGGCATGTTGCTGTAGGCGGCGATGGCGCATTCCTGGATCGTCACGCCTCGATCAGGGGCGCCGCGCACCGAGAAGCGCCCGAGCTCCCACTCGATGTCCTCTTCGGACACCTCGAGCAGGTGCGCGGCGATCTTGCGGGCCTTGGCGCGGATCTTGCGAGACACCATGGACACCGCTGCTCCGGCCACCGGCGTGCTGCGAGATGCGTAGGTGCCCATGCCGAATGGGGCGGTGTCCGTGTCGCCCTCCTCGACGAGCACATCCTCGGCGGGTATGCCGAGTTCGTGGGCGACGATCTGCGCCCACGTGGTCTCGTGGCCCTGACCCTGGGACTTGGCGCCGGTGCGCAGCAACGCCTTGCCGGTCATATGGACCTTCAGCTCTGCGGAGTCGAACATCTTGATGCCCAAGATGTCGTATTCCCGGCTGTTGCCGGCCCCGAGCGGCTCGGTCATGGTCGAGATGCCGATGCCCAGCAGCCGGCCCCGCTGGCGCGCTTCCTCCTTTTGGCGCAGGAAGTCCTCGTAGCCGATGGCTTCGAGGCCGATGTCGAGGCATTTGGCGTACTGGCCGGAGTCGGTCAGGAAGCCCCAGGGCGTGCGATGGGGGAAGTCGTCGTCTCGCACCAGGTTGATGCGACGGAACTCGGCCTGATCCATGCCGAGGTCGGCGGCGGCGGCCTGCACCATGCGTTCTTGGAAGTACATCGCCTCGGTGACACGGAACGAGCACCGATACGCGACCCCTCCCGGCGCCTTATTGGTGTAGACGCCTTGGGCGGTGAGATGGGCGGTCGGGATGTCGTAACAGCTGAAAGCCGAGTGCATCAGGCCGACCTTGAACTTGCTCGGCTGAGCATCGGAGAAGAACGCACCGTGATCGGAGTCGGTGTGCATGCGCACGCCGAGCATCCGACCGTCGCTTCGCAGCGCCATCTCGCCTTTGAGGTAGATGTCGCGGCCGAATCCCGTCGAGATGAGGTTCCCGCTCTTGTCCTCGATCCACTTGACCGGGCATTCGAGCAGGATCGACGCCAGGATCGACACGACGTAGCCGGGATACACCGGCACCTTGTTGCCGAAGCCGCCGCCGAGATCGGGCGAGACGATGCGGATCATGTGCTCGGGCAGCTCGGCCACCAGCGCCACCGCAGCCCGGATGATGTGCGGCGCCTGGGTGGTCATGTACACGGTGAGCTTCGAGGTCGCCCGGTTGAAGTCCGCGATCGAGCCGCACGCCTCAATGGGCGACGGGTGCGAGCGCGGGTAGTGCATTTCGATGGACGAGACCACGTCGGCCTTGGCGAAGGCACGGTCGGTGCCCTCGCGGTCGCCGACCTCCCAGTCGAACACCACGTTGTCGTTCTGACCGGTCTTGTCGTCGCGGATCAGCGGGGCGTCGGGCGCCTTCGCCTGAATCGGGTTGACGATGGGCGGCAGCGGCTCGTAGTCGACGACGATCGCCTCGCAACCGTCCTTCGCGATGTAGGGGTCGTCGGCTACGACACAGGCGACCTCTTGGCCTTGGAATCTGACCTTGTCGGTGGCGAGGACTGCCTGGGTGTCATAGGACAGCGTCGGCATCCATGCCAGATTCCGGGCGGCCAGCATCTCGCCCGTGAGCACCATGCGAACGCCCGGGACGGCCCAGGCGGCGCTGACGTCGATGGAGCGGATGCGGGCGTGGGCAAGCGGGCTGCGCAGGATCTCCATGTGCAGCATCCCGGGCAGGGCAATGTCGTCGATGTAGTTGCCCTTGCCGCGGATGAAGCGGTTGTCTTCGACCCGGTGCCGACTGGCGCCGAGGCCGCCGATCTTGATCTCGTCGAGCGCCATCTCAGCCTTCCTCTCCGGCCTCATCGCTGTCGGCTGCGCCGCCGCCCAGCTTTTCGGCAGCCCACATCACTGCTTTGACGATGTTCTGGTAGCCGGTGCAGCGGCACAGGTTCCCCGAGAGTGCCCAGCGGATCTCATCCTCGGTTGGGTTCGGGTTCTCTTCGAGCAGGGCCTTGGCGCTGAGCATCATTCCCGGAGTGCAGAAGCCGCACTGCAGGCCGTGTTCGTCCTTGAAGCCTTCCTGGATCGGGTGCAGCTCGCTGGCGGTTGCCAAGCCTTCGACGGTGAGGATCTCGTGGCCGTCGGCTTGAACAGCGAACATCGTGCAGCTCTTGACGGGCACACCGTCGTAGAGCACCGTGCATGCGCCGCAATTGGTCGTGTCGCAGCCGGTGTGGGTGCCCGTCAGGCGGAAGCCGTTGCGCAGCAGGTGTGCCAGCAGCAGCCGCGGTTCGACATCGGCGGCGCGGCGTTCGCCGTTCACGGTCAATTCCAGCCGGCGAACCGGCACTGCGTCGTCCGGTCCTTGGTCACCGACGCTCGGCCGGACCTCCTCGAACAATGTGCTCATCTCAGGCCGCCTTGCGTTCAGACCGCTGGATTTGCGCGCCGATGCGGCGCACGAACGTTGCGACGACGTGGCGCTTGTAGTCGGCGCTTCCTCGATGGTCGGAGCGGGGCTGGGCCGCTTCGGCGGCGAGCTGGGCCGCTGCGTCCACGGCGTCGGCCTCAAGTGACGTGCCGACCAGAGCCGCCGCCGCGCCCGAGGCGTTGATGGTGGCGGGCCCGACGCCGGTCAGCCCGATGCCTGCCTTGGCGACGCTGTCGCCCGACATCTCCACCGAGACCGCGACGCCGACGGTGGCGAAGTCGCCGACACGGCGCTCGAGCTTGAGGTAGCCGCCGGCCCGGGTTCCGTGTGCTGCGGGAACCACCGCTTCGACAGCGATCTCGTCGGCAGCGAGCACCGTCTGGAACGGGCCGTCGATGAGGTCGTCGACCGGAATGGACCGCTGGCCGTTTGGGCCCCGGGCCACGATGGCGCCGTCGAGCGAGACCATCACCGAGGCCCAGTCGCCCTGCGGGTCGGCGTGGCACACCGAGCCGACGAGCGTTCCTCGTGTGCGTACGAGCGGGTCGGCCACCACAGGTGCCGCGGCGGCGATCGTGGGCTGATGGTCGCCCAGCGTGGCCGACTTCTCGAGATCGGCGTGACGGCACAGTGCACCGATGCGGTAGGTGCCGTCGCCATCAGCCCGGTGGTAGTTGAGACCGCCGATGCCGTTGATGTCCACGATCATCGCCGGAGCGGCAAATCGCAGCTTCATCATCGGGATGAGGCTCTGTCCGCCGGCCAGGATCTTTGCCTCGCCGTCTGCCGCGGCGAGCATTCCGATGGCTTCGGCGACGGTCGAGGGGGCTTCATAGCGGAAGCGGGATGGGTACATGCCTCAGCCTCCTGTCGGCGGTCCGCCGGGCCCTTGTGGGTCGGGAACAGCTCGCGGCATCGACTCGTCGTCGGGATCCGGCCGTCGCTCCTGGTGTGGCGGCCACGGTCCTTGGACCGGCTGACCTGCGACTTTGAGATAGTCGATGATCTGCGGCCATGCCCAGATCGTCGGGCTCGCGCCTTCGGTGGGCGCACCCTCGATGACCTCGTACAGCCTTGGGTTGCCAGCGCTGTGGCCTGATGACTCGATCGGCATGGATACCCCTTCCCCCGGAGATCCGGCCGTGTCTGCGGCACTGTGAACTTACCACTGCTCCCCCGAGCGCTCAGAACGAACTCGCAAGCCACACGTGTAGGTGCACCCGCTGCGGCGGCGGCCGGACCCTCTGCGGCCAGCGATCCGGCAGGTCGCAACGTCTCAGAGTCTCCTGCCGCCGCAGCTATGGCATCTGTGCCCCTGGCAGCGATACTCACGGGCATGTCACTCGGCTTCAGCGGTTCGCTTCTCGGTGCGGGAGTGAACTCAGGCTGGTATCAGGCAGTCCTCGTGGTCCATCTGGCCAGTGCGGTGGTGGGCTTCGGCGGCAGCGCACTGGGCACGGTGATGCTGCGCCGCGCTTGGGCCGAGGGTCCTGACGCAGCGGCAGCCGTGCGGCGGACGTTCGAATTCGCTTCGAATCGCCTCACCGACGTGGCGGCTTATCTGGCCGGTATAGCGGGCTTTGTTGCAGTGCTCATCGGACCGTGGAACTTCCGGCAGGGTTGGGTGACGATCGGGTTCGTCCTGTACTTCGCCTGGGCGGGCATCAACCACGGCGCTCTGCGTCCGACCGGCGCCAAGCTGGCCGAAGCCTTGGACGCGGGACCCGAACTGTCTGCCGACGCGCAACGGTTGCGCAAGCGGGCCGAGCTGTGGTCCATGGCGAGCAACTTGGTCATCGTGGCCGCAATTGCCGTGATGGTGACCAAACCCGGCCTGTAGCTCACCCCACCACGCAAACACCGATCTCGCCGCGTAGCGTTGGCGCGGATGACTGACCAACGGCGGCAGCGTGTGTGCGTGATCCCAGGTGATGACGCCGCGCCCGAAGCGATGGCGGCGTCGCTTCGAGTTCTGGACGCGTTGGACCTGCCCATCGACTGGGACCATGTGCCGATCGGCGATGAGCTGGCGGCGCTGACACCCGACGAGCGGGAAACCTTGGTCGGCGAGCGCATCGACGCCGCCGACACGGTGCTGTTCGGCTCGTCGAACGGCACCACGCCTGGGGCGGGCTTCATGCGCTGGGGCAAGCGCACCTACGCCAACGTGCGGCCGGTTCGCTGGCGGCCCGGCTATGCCTCCCCGCTGGCTCGGCCCGAAGGCATCGACTACGTCATCGTGCGCGAGAACCTCGAGGACATGTATGTCGGCGTCATGGGCCCCGCCAAGGCGCTGCTGGATGCAGGGCTGACCGAGGGCCGCTCCCGCGTGCCGCCCGACGCCGTCAACGGCCGCTTCGCGGCCAAGATCATCACCCGGCCCGGCACCGAGCAGGTCACCCGATTTGCCGCCGAGTTGGCGCTGAGCCGCGGTGGCAAGCTGACTGTCTCGGCCAAGACGAACATGCTCCCCGCGACCGATCGCTGGTTCTGCGACATCGCCCGCGAGGTGGCCTCTGAGTACCCGGGCCTGGAATACGAGCAGTTCATCATCGACGACATGGCCCACCGGCTGGTCGTGCGACCCCATGACCTCGACGTGCTGCTGCTGCCGAACCTCTACGGCGACATCCTGTCCGACCAGGGCGCCGGCACCATCGGCGGCATGGGCCTGGCGCCGTCTGGCTGTTACGGCGATGACTGGGCGTACTTCGAGTCGGCCCACGGCACGGCACCCGACATCGCCGGAATGGGCATCATCAACCCGACCGCCACGCTCGAATCAGCCGAGATGATGCTGCGCCACCTGGGGCTCGAGGCCCCCGCGGATCGGCTGGACCGGGCCCTGGCAGAGGTGTACGAGGACGGCGACCAACTGACGCCCGACCAAGGCGGCAGCGCAGGCACGGAAGACTTCGCCACCGCCGTCATCGAAATGCTCTCGTAGGCACTGACCAAGCCGGAATACACTGAGGCCATGGCGCAAGCCCAGTTGCACATCCCTTCGCAAGAGTGGCTCAACACCGCGCTCGCCGGTGCCACCGTCGAAGAAGTCTCCGATGACGAGGGCACGCTGGCCGGATGGTGGGCCGAGAACTCGGACTGTCCCGGTGCGTCCGCATACGGCACCACTCAGGAGGAGGCTCACGAGAGGCTCCAGGAAGTGCTCGCAGGGTGGGTCCAGCTCGGCCAAGAACTCGATCACCCGATTCCTTCGATCCGTGAAGGCGAAATCGCCGCACCTGCATGACGAGTCGGCTCCCCCCAGCCCCACGTCGCGAGTTCATCCGCTTCCTCAGCGAGCGGGGCTGGGACGGTCCCCGAACCGGCGGCAATCACGAATTCATGATCAAAGACAGCCATCGACAGGTCATCCCGGGCGACCGCGAGATCCCCGCTCCGTTCCTGCTGCGCCCGTTGAAGCAAGCGGGCTGCACACGCCAGGACTGGCTGAACCGCTAGCTCACGACGCCCTTTCTCCCTCAGTTCGACGCACGACCATCACCTCGCGTCCGGTCGTTGCTCCTCTTCGCGCACGCCGTCCAGACGACCGCTGTTGACTGCCTGACTACGCTTCATCGCCCATGACACCACCCGATGCCGAACGTCTGGCGGCAGTCCGCACGGCGGCACAACGGTGGCAGAACGAGTTGCTCGACACGACAGGTCGCAACCGGCTCTTCCGGTTCCGCGATCTGCGAACCGGAACGCTGGATCTCACGCCCGGTCACAGACCATCTCCAACCTCATTGCGGCGCTCGCAGCCCAAGGCAAGCGAGTGCTGTTCGTCGCAGAGAAACGAGCCGCACTTGAGGCCGTCACCAAGCGGCTCAACGGCGCCGGACTGGGCGATCCGGTCATGGACTTGCATGGCGGTGCTACTGCCCGCCGGGAGTCCGCCGCCGGATTGACTGCTTCGATCAACAACGTCCACAGCATTCCGGCATTACCAGGAGAGCGATCATGAGCGAAACTTCCACAAGCTCCGAGACACTGCCGCGGGGGATACCTGACGACCGGCCCGCAGACGGCCACGACAGCGCATCTGAGTCGTTCCGGCTCGACGAACTGCGGCAGTGGGGCATCGCTGCGTACGTGGCCGCCGGCATGGCTGCCGATGACGCTGCGACCGTCGTCGACAACCAGCTCTGGTCGGACAGGCGGGGCGTCGACACGCACGGCTTCCAGCGGGTGAGCTGGTACGTGAACTGGTTCCGTGACGGCACCACCAATCCCACCGCCCAGTGCGAGATCGTGACCCGCACGCCGTCCGTCCTGGTCGCCGACGGGCACCACGGACTCGGTCAGCTCGTCATCACCCGCTTCATGGAGCAGCTCATCGACGCCGCCACCGAAAGCGGCTTGGTGGTCGGGGTGATCCGCAACTCCAACGACTGGGGCTGCGGGGCGAACTACCCGTACCACGCCGCCGAAGCCGGCTTCGTCTGTTACGGCACGACCACCTCGGTGCCGAACCTGGCCCCGTTCGGCAGCCGCCGCAAGCTGTTCGGCAACAACCCCATCGTGTGGACATTCCCCCGCCGCGATGAGCCACCGATCGTGCTCGACATGGCGATCACCCCGGTCGCGCTCGGCAAGGTGCTGCGTGCTCGTTCCGAGGGCGCCGACATCCCCGTCGAGTGGGGCTTCCTCGACCGTGACGGCAACCCCACCGTCGATCCCGATGTAGCGATGCGCGGCATCGTGCCGGCCATCGGCGGCTACAAGGGCATCGGCATGATCACCGCCTCGAACATCGCTGCGGGGATCCTCGCCGGGTCGGCACACACCGGCGATGTGGCGGTCGGGCGTCGAGGGCAGTTCTTCCTGCTGATGGACCCCGGCGTGTTCCGGGACCGCAACGAGTACTACGACGACATCGAGGACATGGTCGCCCAGATCCGCGCTGCCGGCGAAGAGGACGTGCTGCCAGGCCAAACCGTGTACCTGCCCGGCGAACTCGAACAACTCGCGATGGACCGGCGCACCGCCGACGGCACGGTGAGCTATCCCGCATCGGTGGTGCGCTCGCTGCGCCGTGTCGGCGATGAGCTCGGCGTGCCGTTCGACTGCGCAGCCGTGTCTGACGCCAGCCCCGCAGGAGGCTCGTAGTGGCAGAAACCGATGCGGCCGACAGCGCAGCGAGCGACAAGATGCTGGCGCTCGCGGCTGAGTGGATCCCCACACTGAAAGAGCGAGGCGTCGAGATCGACCGGCTGCGGCAACTCCCCCAAGACCTCGCTGAAACACTCGCCGCCGACGGCTTCTACCGGACCTTGGTGCCGCCGGCGCTCGGCGGCATGGGACTGTCACCAGCCGTCGTGGCCGAGATCAGCGAAGTACTGGCGATGGGCAACGCGTCGGCGGCGTGGTGCACGTTCATAGGTTCGACGTCGCAGATCATGTTCGCCGCCCTGGAGCCCGCCCAGCTGGCCGAGGTGCTGGAGAACCCCAAGGTCATCACCGCCGGAGTGTTTGCGCACTCTGGGACGGCCACCCCCGCGCCGGGGCCGCACGGTGCCGACGGCTACGTCGTGAACGGCCGCTGGGCATGGGCGTCGGGCTCTCACAACGCCGAGTGGATTTCCGGCGGCGTGCAGATCGACAGCGGCACGCCGAGCGATGCCGGGCAGCCGGCGCTGGGACGGGCCTTTTTCCGTCCCGAAGACATCGTGCTCCACGACGATTGGCACACCAGCGGGCTGCGAGGCTCGGGTTCGAGCACCTTCGAAGCCGACGGCATCTGGCTCCCTTCCGACCGCATCGCCTATGAGCGCGCCATCTTGAAGTCGCCGCATGCGGCCCAGCCGTTGTATCGGATGCCGCTGTTCGGTCTGCTGGCGCTGCCGATCGGCGCGATCGCACTGGGCATGGCCCGTGCCTGCATCGACGAGGTCATCGAGGTCGCCACCTCGAAGGTGCCCCAAGGCTCCCGTCGCACACTCGGACAGCGTCCGTCGCTCCACTCAGCCGTGGCGGTCGCCGACACCGAAGTGCGGGCCGCCCGCACGCTGCTGTACGCAGAGATCGGTGCCGCGTGGGAACGAGCGCAGCACAGGTTGGCAGACCTGGAGATCAGGCGAAACCTGCGCACCGCCACCACCCACGCGATGCAGACAAGCTTGCGGGTTGCGCAGTCGATGAACTCCGCCGTGGGCGGCACGGCCGTGTTCGAAGCGTCGCCGCTTCAGCGCCACCTGCGCGACGCCCAAACAGCCTCAGCTCACTTCATGGTCGCGATGCCAGTCATGGAACTCACCGGCCGCACATTCTTCGACCCCGACGCCGACACCTCGGGCCTGTAGTCGCAGGCCCGACGCGCTGCATGGGCCTCATCGGCCCTCCAGACGGTCTTGCACGCTGCCTGATGGCCTGCGGGCGCTACTTCATCGGCGTTGATCAGTTTTCGCGGCGGCGCTGGTGCGCTGGCAGGGGGAACGTGATGGGGATGAGCGCGGTGAGATCAATGTCGATGAGCGACGGTCCCACGGGGCCCGATTCGCCGCTGGCACGAGCGACAGCCTCGCTGAACGCCCCTTCGAACTCGGCGGCACTGGCGACCCGCTGGCCGGGCACGCCCATCGCCTCGGCGACGCCGACGAAGTCGATGCCGCCGATCTCTGTGCCGTGGTGTTCGTCCCACAACGCGTCCTGGATGATGCGCAGCACCCCGTAACCGCCGTCGTTGAACACGCAGACGATGACAGGAAGACCGTGCTCGGCCAGCGTCGAGATCTCCCCGATTGACAGCATCAACCCGCCGTCGCCCTGGATCACGACTGTCGGCTGCCCGCTGGCCAACGATGCGCCCACGGCCATCGGCACGCCGGGGCCGATCGCCGCGTTCGCCGCCCGGATGGAAGTGCGCGGCGCCACGATCGGCAGCAGCCGGTTGCCCCACATGTATCCCGGCACCGTCGTGTCGCGCACGATGCGCGCCTCGTCGGGCAGGACGCGGCGAATCGCATCGCAGATCGCTGCGTGATCGGGGCCGATCTCTTCGCGCATCGCCTCGATGTCGGCGGCACGATGCTTGCGGGCCCGCTCCACGAAGCCGTCGTCGATGGTGGGACTGCGGCCGCCCAGCCGCTCGAGCAGTCCGGCGAGACTGAGCTTCGCATCGCCGACGACGGCCAGCGAGGCTGGATAGTTCAGGCCGATCACGCCGGGATCGACATCGACATGAATCAGTTCCTCGGGCAGGCGCAGCGCCCACACCTTGGTCGCGTAGTTCTGGAACCGCGTGCCGACAGCGAGCAGCAGATCGGCCTCAGCGAAGACCTCGGCCATCTGCGGGCGGTCTGAGCGGAAACCCAACGACAGCGGGTGCAGCTCGCTCAGGGCGCTCCGCCCCTCGATCGTGGTCACGACGGGGGCGCCGAGACGTTCCGCCAGTGCCGTGAGCTCCGCCGAGGCATCGGCGCTGACGACGCCGCCGCCGGCCCAGATCAGCGGCCGCTGCGCTGCTGCCAAGCGCTCGGCTGCGTCGTCGAGCAACGCCCGCTCGGGCCGCAGCCTGGGCACATCAGCCGAACCCGCGAGCGGCGCATCGCCGACCTTGGCGTACTGGAAATCGATCGGAATCTCCACCGCGCCCGGCTGTGGTCGGCCCGTCCGCACGTCGTCGGCGATCCGGGCGATCTCGGCCGAGATCTCGCTCGGATGCCGCACCGAGGCCACGCTGCGGCACACCGTCGCCAGCATGGCCGCCTGCCGGTCGTTCTCGTGCAGGAAGCCCTTGCCCTTGCCGTAGAAGCGAGACTCGGTCTGCCCGGTCACCATCAGCACGGCCGAACTGCTGAACAATGCCTCGTACAGGCCCGCCACCGCGTTGGCCGCGCCAGGGCCGGTCGAAGTGAGCAGCACTCCCATCTCCCCGGTGGCCCGGAAGTAGGCGTCGGCGGCATGAGCCGCGGCCTGTTCGTGGCGGACCTTGACGACCTCGATGTCGTCGCGCACCGACAGAGCCTCGTACATCGGCAGGTTGTGCACGCTGACAATGCCGAACACGTGCCGCACGCCCATTCGCGCCAATGTCGCAGCGACTGCCTCGCCGCCGGTCATCTCACTCGTCACTGGCATGCACCTCGGAACCCGTTCATCGCCCGCACGGTAGCCCTGCGGCGCCATGCACCGCTGCGAGCCCGGAGTGTCAGCCATTCGGCCGCGATCATGACCACGAGGATGACAAGCGCCAGCAGATCTCATGCCGAGGGGGACTGTCTTGATCTGGTACGTCAGACGAAGCGTCGTGTCGCGTACACCGGTGTTTGCTGATCTAGTGTTCGGTGATCGGGACGGGATCGTGGTGCGGTTCGGCCCGATGCGACACAGCAACCCGAAAGGACGGTGGTCATGGTGGCAGTAGGGACTGATCGGGGCCGGGGCAGCGGTTCGGGTTCTGCTGGGGATGGCCGTCGGGCGGTGCCGCGGCGGTCGAGGGCTTGGCGGCGTTGGGCGGCAACGGCTGTGGTTGCGGTGTTGGCGGCGGGGCTGGTGGTGCCGGTGTCGGCAGGTCCGGCGTGGGCGCAGAATCCTCCTCCGGCGGTGGATTACGACGCGGACGATGACGGGTTGATCGAGGTTTCGAGCCTGGCGCAGTTGAACGCGATCCGGTGGGATCTCGACGGCGATGGCGCCGCTGACGTGTATCCGCCTGATCGTGACGGCCGCACCGGCCATGACCCCGACGGGGCTGCCAAGCTCGCGGCGGCGTTCCCTGATGCGATGGCGGCGATGGGCTGCCCGTCTGATGGGTGCGTCGGTTATGAGCTCGTCGACGACTTGGACTTCGACACGAACGCGAACGGCCAGGCCGACGCGGGCGACGCCTTTTGGAACGGCGGCAAGGGCTGGGTTCCGCTGATGGGCGGCGAGACGGTTCGCGGCTGGCACGCCTTGGACCGTTTCGAGGACCAAGTCGGGACCAGCTACCTGGGGGACAGGCCCAATCCGCGGGCTCGCATGTTCACTGCTGTGTTCGAAGGCAACGGCCGCACGATCGCGAATCTGTATATCGACGACAGCGCGCGGTGGTACGTGGGACTGTTCGGCTATGTCGGCCCCGGAGGGCATGTGCGCAATGTGGGGCTGTCCGCCTCCAATTCCGACAGCGGGGTGCGAGGCGGTCACAATGTTGGGGCGCTGGCAGGCGTGGTGGAGCGGGCCCGGATCAGCGGTGCCTGGTCCGATGTCGACGTGACCGGTCGAACCTACGTTGGCGGCTTGGCCGGGGTGACCTTTCGTTACGGCTTCGTGATCGAGAGCTACGCGACGGGCTATGTGCATGGTGTAAGTTCGGTCGGAGGCCTGATCGGGTTGCTGAACTGGTCGGGGGTTGCTGCGAGCTATGCCACCGGCGACGTGAGCACCTGGAATGGTGACGCGGGGGGCTTGGCGGGCTATTGGGTCGACGGGCGGATCAGGGCGACCTATGCCACCGGGTCGGTGACGCTGAACGGCGGCCTGTTGGTGCAGAACAACGGGCGCGTGCGGTCACGTGGCGGCGGCCTGGTCGGATCGGCCTCCCATTGCAGCTGGCGATACTGGCCGCGGATGCGCGCGAATTACTCCGTGGGCCACGTGTCGGGGCCACAAGGCGGGCGATATGAAGGGCTGACCGGTGGATGCGTCGGCAACCCCCCTCGGGCTGTCGCCGCGAGCTACTGGGACACAGACACCACCGGGCACACCGACAGCCCCGCCGACGTGGGCGCGGGCTACACGACGGCGCAGTTGCAGACGCCGACGGCTTATACGGGCATCTACGCGGACTGGAACGTCGACGTCGACGTGGGCGGGTATCACGGGCGTTTCGACGGGCCGGGCGACGATCCGTGGGATTTCGGGTCGTCGTCGCAGTATCCGGTGCTGAAGTACTGCGCGGACAAGCCGGGGATCGACACGGTCGACGGTGAGCCGTACTGTCCGCTGGATCCGGTGCGGCAGCGGTCGGGCGGCATCACGATCGTGGTCGTGCCCGACACCAGCGACGCGGACACGCCGCCGCCGGTTGTGTCGGTGTCAGCGGCGTCGGGCGGCACGGAGGGCTCTGATGCGGTGTTCACGCTGTCGGCTGCCCCGGCGCCACAGGCCGATCTCGATGTGACCGTCGAGGTGACTGCGTCGGGCGATTTCGGGGCGGCGGTGGGGTCGCGTACGGTCACGATCAGCGCCGGAGGGTCTGCGACGGTGACGGTTGCGACGGTCGATGACAGCGTCGACGAGGCCGACGGGTCGGTCACGGTGACGGTGCAGCCCGGCGAGGGGTACACGGTGGGCGCGGTGTCGTCGCTGAGCGCGGATGTCGTCGACGACGACGAGCCGACCGGCTCGCTCGATGACAGCAGCGACAGCGACGGCGATGGGGCGCCGCAGGGTTACGCGGTCGATCCTGCTGTGGTGGCGAAGGTGGAGTATCTGGCTTCGCAGACCCATCACGGCTCGGCGCATGTGAACCGCTGGCAGCGAGTGCTGGCCGCCTTCGGCGTGCTCGACGCGGCTGGCGTCGACGGGGGCGCGATGACTGTGGTGCAGGCTCAGCAGATGGCCGACACTCACAGCAGCCCGGTATGGGACGAAGTAGTCGCCGAACTGACAGCGCTCGAAGCCGCCGCGGCGCAACAGGACACTCCGGTGCCGCAAGGCGCTCCGGTGCCCGACGAGGGCGACGCTGTGCCGGTGACGGTACCCGTGGTGAGCATCACGGGCGCCGGCGATGTGACGGAAGGCTCAGGTGCGGTGTTCACGCTGTCCGCGGATCCGCCGCCGACTGCTGGTCTCGATGTGGCTGTGACGGTGTCGTCGCAGGGCGACTGGGGCGCCGCAGCCGGCCCGCAGACTGTCAGTTTCGCCGCGGGCGCGGCGTCTGCGGCGTTCACCGTGGCCACGGTCGGCGACGGCGTGGACGAGGCCGACGGGAGCCTGTCGGTCGCTTTGGACGCGCCCGCTGCCGATGCGGGCTATGAGGTGTCGTCCGCTCGCGGAACAGCCGCGGTGGCGGTGGCTGATGACGATGTGGATCCGTTGACGGTGTACATGATCTTCTTCGCGACCTCGATCGACGAGAACGGCACCGGCTACGACAACCAGGCCGGGCTCAACATCGGTCTGACGCGCACGCTGCGGTCGTGGGAGACGCTCACGGTGCCGTTGAGCGTGACCGGCGGCGACGAAGGCGCCCAATGGACGATGCGCGACCTGAACGATCCCGACGCAGTGTTCGCGAACGACTTCGAGGTGACCTTCGGCCCGGGCGATCAGCGCGTCGAGATGGCGTTGACGGCTGTGGCTGACAGCGACTGGGCCGATCACGAGATCACTGTGTCGTATGGGACCGGCAGCCGGGCGGCGACGCTCAACGGCAGCACCGACGGCGTGGCGTTGGGGATCTCGTGGGGTCCCGACGGAGTTGAGCGCGCCGACGGGTCCACCACGGTGGTGATCGTCGACAGCGACGAACCGCCGCCGCACGTGAGCATCACCGCCGCGTCGGGCGGCACCGAAGGAACCGACGCCGCCTTCACCGTGACCGCGTCGGCGCCTGCCGTCGACGACCTCGCCGTGAACGTGACGGTCAGCGCGACCGGCGACTGGGGAGCCACGACAGGCACACAGACGGTGACGATCCCCCAGGGCGCCACCGCGGCGACCCTCGCTGTCTCCACCGTCGACGACAGCATCGACGAGCCCGACGGGACGATCACCGCCACCGTGACAGCAGGCAGCGGCTATGAGATCGGACAGCAGCCGACACAGACCGCGCAGATCCTCGACGACGACGACCCGCCCCCCGAACCCGCCGTCGCGGCCTGCACCGGCAAACCGCGGGTGTCCGTCGCCGACGCCGCCGCGCAGCGAGGCGACGACCTCGAATTCGTGATCAGCCTCAGCTGCCGCTCCACCGACGCTGTCACCGTCTACTACTTCGTCGCCTACGGCGCCGACTTCGACAGCGTCCGCACCGTCGGCATCGCCAGCGGCGACACCGATGCGACCGTCAACGTGCCCACCGCCGGGGTCAACACATCGGTCACGTTCCACGTGGTGTACACCATCGGCGCCGCCAACTACTCAGCCACAGCCAAAGCCACCATCACCAACTGACATGCCGGTCATCGCCGATGCTGCGCGTCGCAGACACCGGTGTTTGTTGGTCTAGTGTCCGGTGATCGTGGCGGGATCGTGGTGCGGTTCGGTCCGATGCGACAGAGCAACGCCAAAGGACGGTGGTCATGCTGGCAAGAGACACAGATCGAGGCCGAGGCAGCAGTTCAGGTTCGGATGGGGCTGCTCGTCGGGCGAAGTCAGACGCGACACAGTCGAGGGCTTGGCGGCGTTGGGCGGCTGCCGCTGTGGCTGCGGTGTTGGCCGCTGGGCTGGCGGTGCCGATGTCCGCGGTGCCGGTGGCGGCGCAGAATCCGCCTCCGGCGGTGGACTACGACGTCGACGATGACGGTCTGATCGAGGTTTCGAGCCTGGCGCAGTTGAACGCGATCCGGTGGGATCTCGACGGCGACGGCGCCGCCGACGTGTATCCGCCTGATCAAGAAGGCCGCACCGGCCATGACCCCGACGGCGCGACCAAGCTCGCGACGGCGTTCCCCAATGCGATGGCGGGGATGGGCTGCCCGTCGTCGGGGTGCGTCGGTTATGAACTCGCCGCGAATCTTGATTTCGACACCAACGCAAACGGGCAGGCCGACGCCGGCGACGCGTATTGGAACGGCGGCAAGGGCTGGTTCCCGTTGATGGGCGGCGAGGCGATCTACGACTGGCAAGCCGACGATCGTCTCCAAGACGTGGTGGGGAACAGCTATTACGGGGAGGAGCTCGTCTTTTACGGGGACCGGCCCAATCCGCGTGCACGCATGTTCACCGGGACTTTCGAGGGCAACGGCCGCACGATCGCGAACCTGTTCATCAACGATCCCGACCGATGGCATGTCGGGCTGTTCGGCTACGTCGGCCCCGGCGGGAATGTGCGCAATGTCGGGCTGAGCGCCCCCAACCCTGACAGTGAGCTACGAGGCGCAAACAAAGTAGGAGCGCTGACAGGCTCGCTGGAGCGAGGCCGGATCAGCGGCGCGTGGTCCGACCTCGACGTAAGCGGAGCCCACCAGGTGGGGGGCCTGATCGGGGCGAGCTGGCGTGACGCGTTCGTTATCGAGAGTTATGCCACCGGCGACGTGACCGGGAGTACATCTGTCGGCGGCCTCACCGGGATGCTCAATTGGTCCGGCACCGCTGCGAGCTACGCCAACGGCCACGTACACGCGAGAAGCTGCGGCGGGGGAGGACTCGCGGGTGACCATCCCGACGGTCATATCAGAGCGACCTATGCCACTGGTTCGGTGACCGTCACCGGAGGAGGCTGCAACGTCAACGCGGTGCCGAAGGCGCTCGTCGGCAGCCTGATCGGAATATCGAATCAACTCTTCTCGTGGAACCGGCCGCGCGCGAACTATGCAATCGGGCGAGTCTCCGCGCCGTCAGGTGCCGGCGGAGTCGGCGGGCTGACCGGCATGTGCATCGGCTCACGGGCACCGCGTAGTGAGGGTTCGAACTATTGGGATGTAGAGACCACGCGCCAGGCGACGAGCCCGGTTTGCGGGGTGGGATACACGACGGCGGAGTTGCAGGCCCCCACGGGCTATACCGGCATCTACGCGGACTGGAACGTCGATGTGGGTGCGGACGGCCGTTTCAACGGTCCGGGTAATGATCCGTGGGATTTCGGGACGTCGTCGCAATATCCGGTGCTGAAATACTGCGCCGACAAGCCGGGCATCGACACTGCCGACGGCGAGCCGTACTGCCCGCTGGACCCGGTCCGGCAGCGGTCGGTGCGGACCACGATCGTGGTCGTGCCCGACTCCGATGACGCGAGCCAGCCGGATTCTGTCGTGTCGTTGTCTGCGGCGTCGGGCGGCACCGAGGGCGCCGACGTGGTGTTCACGCTGACTGCTGTTCCTAGGCCCGTGTTCGGGCTCGATGTGAATGTCGAGATCAGCGCCGTGGGCGATTTCGGCGTCACCGCCGGGACTCGCACGGTCACCATCGGCACCAGCGGCACTGCCACGGTGACGGTGCCTACGGTCGATGACAGCGTCGACGAGGCCGACGGGTTCGTGACGGCGACGGTGCAGGCTGGCGACGGCTACACCGTCGGCGCGGTGATGTCGCTGATGGCCGATGTAGTCGACGACGACGATGCGACCCAGCCACCGGCCACTGACCCCGATCAGGACTCAGGCGGCACTGAACCGCCCGGTCATGACGATGCGACCCAGCCACCGGCCACTGACCCCGATCAGGACTCAGGCGGCACTGAACCGCCTGGTCATGTGGTCGATGCCGGTGTGGTGGCGAAGGTGGAGTATCTGGCTTCGCAGACCCATCACGGCTCGGCGCATGTGAATCGCTGGCAGCGGGTGCTGGCGGCGTTCGGGGTGCTCGACGCAGCGGGCGTTGCGGGGGGCGCGATGACTTTGGTGCAGGCTCAGCAGATGGCTGATGCGCACAGCAGCCCGGTGTGGGACGAGGTAGTGGCCGAGCTGACCGCTCTCGAAGCCGCGCAGGCGACGGCACCGGACGATGCCCCGGTACCGCAGGACGCTCCGGTGCCGGACGAGGACGCTCCGACGCAGGACGCTCCGGTACCGCAGGACGCCCCGGTACCCGATGGCGACGCAGTGCCCGATGAGGGCGATGCGGTGCCGGTGGCGGTGCCGACGGTGAGCATCACGGGGGCCGGTGATGTGACTGAAGGCTCTGATGCGGTGTTCACGCTGACCGCGGTGCCGACGCCGACGGCCGCTGTCGATGTGAGCGTGACGGTCTCAGCGTCCGGCGAGTGGGGCGTGTCGGGTGGCACCCACACGGTCAGCTTCGCCGCGGACGCCCCGACCGCGGCACTCACCATCTCGACGGTCGGCGACGACATCGACGAGGCCGACGGCTCGGTGTCGGTCGCTTTGGATGCGCCCGCGGCGGACGCGGGCTACACGGTCTCCGCCGCCCACGGCACAGCGTCGGTGGCGGTCGCTGATGACGATGTGGACCCGTTGACGGTGTACATGATCTTCTTCTCGAGATCGATCGCGGAGAACGGCACCGGCTATGACAACCAGGCCGGGCTCAACATCGGGCTGACGCGCACGCTGCGGTCGTGGGAGACCCTGACGGTGCCGTTGAGCGTGACCGGCGGCGACGAAGGCGCCCAGTGGACGATGCGCGACCTGAACGATCCCGACGCAGTGTTCGCGAACGACTTCGAGGTGACCTTCGGGCCGGGCGACCAACGGGTGGAGATGGCGTTGACGGCTGTGGCTGACAGCGACTGGGACGATCACGAGATCACCGCGTCCTATGGGACCGGCAGCCGCGCGCCGACGCTGAACGGCAGCACCGACGGCGTCACGTTGGGCATCTCGTGGGGTCCCGACGGCACCGAGCGGGCTGACGGTTCGACCACCGTGGTGATCGTCGACAGCGACGACCCGCCGCCGCAAGTGAGCATCACCGCAGCGTCGGGCGGCACCGAAGGCACCGCAGCGACGTTCACCGTCACCGCGTCGAAGCCCGCCGCAGCCGACCTCGACGTCAACGTGGCGGTCAGCGCAACCGGCGACTGGGGCGCCGCCACAGGCACCCAGACGGTGACGATCCCTCAAGGCGCCACCGTGGCGACCCTCGCTGTCGCCACGACTGACGACAGCGTCGACGAGCCCGACGGGACGATCACCGCGACGCTCGCTGCGGGCAGCGGCTACGAGATCGGCGCGCAGGCGACACAGACCGCGCAGATCCTCGACGACGACGACCCGCCCCCTGAGCCCGCCGTCGCGGCATGCACCGGCAAGCCGCGGGTTTCCGTCGCCGACGCCGCAGCACGACGAGGCGACGACTTGGAGTTCGTGATCAGCCTCAGCTGCCGCTCCACGGGCGCTGTCACCGTCTATTACTTCGTCGCCTACGGCGCCGACTTCAACTCCGTTCGCACCGTCGACATCGACAGCGGCGACACCGACGCGACCGTCAACGTGCCCACCACCGGAGTCAACACATCGGTCACGTTCCACGTCGTGTACACCATCGGCGCCGCCAACTACTCAGCCCAAGCCGAAGCCACGATCACCGACTGACATGCCTGTCAACGAGATCGCGCACCCTCATCGACATCATGTCCACGGCACACGATTGATGAACGCCCTCGACGAGGGCTGGTGATTGCTCCGGCGATCGACATCCGGGCGATGCGGCCCTCGCGCTTCGCCGAGGGCGACCTGATGCACCTGTCCTACGGACCCAGCGCCCGAGCAGAGCAGGCATCCGGATGACACCTCTCGCCTCGGCCGGTATTTCGACCCGTTAGCAGCCCGGCCAGTGCAGGAGATCGGCTGGAGGCTTGTGGGCTAGCTTCGCCCCGTGGAACAGGAGCCATCCGTAGCCGAGCTGAATGAGAAGGTGCGTCGCGGGCTCGCCAAGTCGTTCATCGAAGACGCGGTAATCGGCCAATACCACCAGCTCGTGCGCTGGCAGCACATCACCGGCCAGTCAGCGCAGATCGACTCCGGTTATCTCGGTCAACATCTCGTGAGCCTGGTCTCAGGCATTCCGGGGCGGGGCAGAGGCAGCCGAGGCAAGGGAGCAGACCTCGCCGACGGCTCCGAGATCAAAATCGCAAGCACACTCGGCGGCGTCGACAAACCGCGCTGGAACAACAAGCTCAACACGCCACAGGCTGTCGATACCTACCTGAACAACCCTGCGATCTTCTTCAGTCTGTTCGACACGCCTGAGAGAGGCAAGGACCTTCCGGTGCGGGTCCGCGTCTGGGTCATTGAACCCCCACAGGACGCAGTCTTCTGCAACGTCGTCAGGACATGGGCTGCGAAGCATTCCTCGGGCAACTTCCAACTTCATCCGCCTTGTTGGAGCGACTCCGATGTCGCCACCAATCAGAGCGGCGACATCGCGCTGCCGCTAGCGTTTCGGGCGACCCAACTGGATATCAGAGGCGTGGATTACCTTGAGGTTGAGCACTGGGACCCGAGTCCCGGCAAGTGCTCGGTGCCGTAGTCGCAGTCTGAACCTGGTGGACGACGGCCGGCGCTGCGACCTACTCCTCAGATTTCTTGCGACAGCAGCGCGTGCTCCTCAATGCTCGTGCTCTGCGGGCACGAATAGAGCTCGCGCAGTCCCCCCCTTGCAGTTGCGATGTGGTCAAAGTGATCTCGGGCTGCCTGCCCCGCTTGCGTCGCCCATGACTCGCTAAACGGCGGGAGAATGAGCGACAGTACTTCGGCAGCGTCGATGCGGCGACGTGAACTCGATGTACCGCGGCCCAATGGGGCGATCTGTCGACGAACGAGTGGGTGCTGAAGCAGCACCAGCGCCGCGTATGGATCGATGTCTGGCCGGTAAACCCCGAACTCCGCCGAACACTGGACTGAACCGACGCTCTCAGGGACTACCGCTGCCCTGAACTTGCGCGGGTTGAGCAATGAGACGAGCAGTTCACCAGGCTGAGCGAGTTGGCCCGGGGTTACGGGCCGATTGAAGCTCGCAAGACTCCAGTCGACTGCACCGAGCTCATCCACGTGTAGGACCGACACGAACGGCAGGTCGCCTGCCAAGCGGGCACGGCGCTTGCCGCCGTAATGAAGGATGGTCCCGGCTTCGAGACCACCTGCGTCCTTGAGCGAAGCACGGGCGGCGTCCGCGTCTACATCAAGAGCCGAGGCCCCGAGGTTGGCCAACTCGGCAAGCCGTCGCTTGGCAACCTGCTTGGACGGCCGCCAAGTAGCTGCATCGGTGACGACATGCCGGATCTCCGCAGCGATCCGGGGAAGATCGTCGCCATGCGGATCGTGTGCCGGCGAACCCTTACTCATGACGAACCCAACGTGATCCGCACGCGCTAGAAATACATGCTTCTGCGGCTCGGATGCGGATTTCCGAACAAAGGTCACACTCGTTTTTGCCGTGGTTCCGGCCGGCGCGAACGTGACCGGCGGGAGGCTGACTACCCCTTCGAGGGCCAGCGGCAGGTCGCGCCGTGACCCATCGAGAAGTAACTCTCGCATTGCTCGGCCATTGCCCACTCCATCGGGTAGGACAATCCCGGCAACCCCACCCGGCGCGAGAAGCTCGATACAGCGAGCCACGAATGCAAGTGCGGGGTCAACACGCTGGGATCCGGCCAAGGTCGGAATGTAGTTGGCGGCCCGCTCGATTCCTTCCGGAGAATCGTACTTCTTGTCCCCAAATGGTGGATTGGTCAAGATCAGTGAGAATTGGCCTCGACACTGCGAGACGTGCCGATCCGTGATCGAGTCACTGACGAGCAGCACCTCCGGCGCACCAACCCCGGCTGCCATGAGATTTACTCGTGCCATTGCCACCGAAGATGCCGACTGATCCGCACCGAACAGCAGGCTGCCCCTCCCGAGCCAACGCTCGTCAAGACCTCGCCGGCGAGCCTCGTGAAGCAGGCCGACAAGAAAGCGTCCACTGCCACAGCACGGGTCGCCCATGAAGGTTTGGCCCACAGCTTCGGGTTCGGAGACCTCAAGCAACTCGAAGCCAACGTTCACCATGAGATCGACAACGCCTTCTGGAGTCAGGTACGTCCCGAGCCCTCCTGCGTGCTCATACCTGCCGCGCAGGAAGACGTCGAAGGCCGTACCCAATGGGTCGCATGCTCCAACTGCGCCAAGCTCCATGCTCCCGAGGATGCGCAGGGCTTCCGATAGCACGTCGCATCTCGAAATCCGAAGTGGCTCATCGATGGGCCAGACAGTCTGAGCTTGACCGTCTGACGAGCGCGCAGCGAGGGACGGCAGGCCGTTCGCCACCCGAAACGCCGCCTTGGCCAATCTGATGCTCTCGTCTTTGCCGTGCCGAATGCAGTCAAGGACAGGCCCGAGCCTTCCAAAGTCGGCAACTGCGGCATCAGGTTCGCGCTCAGCCGCAATCTTCAGCAACAGCAGCTTCGTGAGTTCCTCGACCGCGGCGTTGGAAGGACGAATTCCGCCACGCATGTAGAGAAGCTGGTGAAGGCCGTCAAGTTCTCTGGCCAAGTCAACTGGCGCAGTAGTCGCCGTACTCACCGATACCGCCTCTCAAACGGTCTCAGAGACGCCCTCGGCGTCAGGTGCTTCATTGTCATGAGGCCCTGTCACAACAACGCGCCGGTTGGCACCGAGCCGACCAGTCTGAATTGCCCATCGGCGCACCGCCGGGCAGTGCCAAACAAGTGTTCGAGAGACTGCCGCCACCGGCCGCGGGAATTCCTCATGACGTCGACGCCAGTCATGCACGACCTGACGGCGCTTGACGCCGAGACGCTCGGCGATCTCGGCTGCGCCCACTCGCTCATCGATATCAACACAGCGGCCCACGCCCGCATCGTGACACACGTTGCGTACTAAGTGACGCACCCACGAGAATCGGGCCGGCAGCGCAGCGGATTGATGCTGCGGGCCACTGCCGACGCCAGTGGCGGGCTAGCTTCAGGGGTAGGGCGAGTTGCTCACCGGGTGGAGCCGGCCCTCGGCGTAGCGCGAGTAGCGGAACGGCGCCAGCAACGCCTGGGGCTCGCCGCGCAGGTCGCGGGCCTGGCGGCGTTGGGCGGCGGCTGCTGTGGTTTCGGTGTTGGCGGCTGGGCTGGCGGAGGACTCGCGGGTGACCATCCCGACGGTCATATCAGAGCGACCTATGCCACTGGTTCGGTGACCGTCACCGGAGGAGGCTGCAACGTCAACGCGGTGCCGAAGGCGCTCGTCGGCAGCCTGATCGGAATATCGAATCAACCCTTCTCGTGGAACCAGCCGCGCGCGAACTATGCAATCGGGCGAGTCTCCGCGCCGTCAGGTGCCGGCGGAGTCGGCGGTCGGGAGTGTCAGCATGTCCACGACACACTATTGATGAACGCCCTCGACGCGGACCGGTGATTGCTCCGGCGGGCGAGCGGGTAACGCGAATTCCTGTCCCCGCTTCCGTGCGGGGGCGGGAGTGAGGCCCTGAGCTGCGGCGGTCGGGTGTTTGTTGCGAATGTTCTGTCCGCGCGTTGTTGTTCGGTCGCCGTTGTGGACGTTGGTACGCTTGCGGGGACGAGTCGTGTGGCCGCTTTGTGCGCCTTGTCTGTTATGGAGGCAGCTGTGTCGTTCCGGAGTCTTTTTACCCCCCCCCGAAATGAGTGCTGCGTCTCGATGGTCGGGGCGGGCGCTTCGCGGGCGGGCGGGTGACAGGCGGCGGCTGCGCCGGTTTGCGGCGTTGCCGCTGTTGGGGGTGTTCGCTGCGCTGTTGTCGCTGACGCCTGACGTCGCGGCGCAGACCTCGCGCACGATCACGATGTCCATTGACGGTGCCGGGCCTCCTGCGGGCTTCACCTATCCCACGATGGCCGAGGGCATCGCGGGCGCGCGGATGCTTCGCTTCACCTTGGACAGTCCGGCGCCGGCGGGCGGCATCGACACGGGGACCCCGGGTACTGCTCAGAACGGGAACACGCAGGTCATCGGCACGCTGATAGCCGAGGGTGACACCTCTATCGCGTATCGGATACATCCGAGCGACGACAGCGTGGACCGGCCCAACTACGCCTACGTGCAGGTTTATCCCAACACCCCCCCTTCGGGCGGCGCGTTTACCGTGGTCCCCGCGGACAGCACGGTCTTGCTGACCGTGGTCGATAACGACCCGACGACGGTCACCTTGACGCGTACTGACACCGGCGGGGGCACGCTGGACGAGGGCGGCACGGCGCGGTTCGAGGTGAGCCTGAGCCGCCCGCTGGTGGGCGCCGGGAGCCACGGGCCCGCCGAGGTGATCGCCGTGCCGCTGCGCATCGACCAGGCCGCTGCCGCGGTCACCACGTCGGATTGGTCGATCACGCTGGACGAAGGCTCGCCCAATGCCGGGGTTTCGCTGGGTATGCCCGTGGTCGGCAGCGGGGAGGCGTTCGCGCACCAGGTCGTCACCTTCAGCGGCGCGGGCGCGCAGACTGCTGTCCTGGAGGTCGCCGCCGTGCTCGATGACCTCTCGGGGGAATCAGACGAGGCGATCACCATCAGCCTGGCGTCTGACGCCGAGTTCGATGGGGCGACGCACGGGTCCGCCACCAACGTGGGCGGCGGCGCCGACCCGCATACGGCCGGCTCGCCCGCACTGACTGACCGTTTCAGTTTGTCGATCCTCGACGTCGATAACGTGGTCGTCGTCCCTGACGACTGGGCTCTGATCCCCAGCGGGGTCCAGCCCGGCGGCAGGTTCCGGCTGCTGTTCATCACCACCAGCTTCCTGCCAGCGACCTCCGGCGACATCGCCGTCTACGACGCCGCCGTCCGAGCGCGGGCCGCTGCCGGGCACACCGCGATCGGGCCCTACGCCCAGAAGTTCCGGGCGGTCGGGTCGACCGCGTCGGTGAGCGCCCGCAACCACGCCGGGCTGACCGGCGGCGGCGTGCCCGTCTACTGGCTGAACGGCTCGCAGGTGGCGCCGAACTACGCCGGCTTCTGGAGCGACCGGTGGCAGAACTGGGCCCAGCCCGACCGCAGAACCCAGTGGGGCAGCCCAGATGGTCACTCCGACTGGCCCTGGACCGGCACCGCCGCCGACGGCGCCAGTCACGCCAACCATCTGGGCCACCCCACCCATGCCCGGCGTGGACGATTCTCCGTGGGCCCGACCACAACCGGGCCGATCAGCGACAACAACGCCCCCGTCGGCCAGTCCCATTCCCTGTACGGCATCTCCCCGGTGTTCCAGGTGGACGCCGGTGCGCCGTTCGACGTCAACTACAAGCGGCTGTACGAAGGCGAGCGCAAGACCATCGTCGTCAGCGGACTCGGACTGACCGGGACCACGGTAACGGTGAACGCCTCGCCGGGCCCCTCCGACAGCGACTACAAGATCTACTACCCCGCCGGCGGCAGCACCACCATCAACAGCGGCTCCTTCGACGCCGCGGTCACCAACCGCACCGCGCGGTTCGACATCGAAGCCGTCGCGGACAACGTAGCGGACGAAATGCATCTGGAGCTCGAATTCACCCAGTCGGGGCAACCGGTAGGCAAAGCCGAGATACAGATTCTCGACGGCAGCCGCGGAGGCTCGATCCTCTTCCGCACCTGCCCCAACGGCGGCTGCACCACCACCAGCACCACCGGCTGGGTCGAATCGGACCGCCCGCTGATCCAGATGACGGAAGGCGGCGGCACGGTCACCTACCAGTACAAGCTGGTGGGGCACATGAACCAGGACGATGCGTTTGGAGAAGCCTCCGTCCGCATCGAGGACACGCGAAAGAAGGGCCCGCACAACGTCGGCACCGGTCTGGCGGATTGGGACCGGATCCAGTGCCACAGGACCGAGGACCATGGGACAATGACTCCGTTGGGCGGGAGCAGCAGTTACGTAGTCACTTCGACCAACTACACCAGCACTACTCAGTGGCATGACCTATTTGGCGGCTGCCCTTACCACGCGAACCAGATGTCATGGGCGGAGCGCAACGACTGGCAGACGGTCACCTATTCCGCCGGTCACGACGCCGACGCCTACGATGAAGCCATCGTGCTGGAGCACCGGGTGCGCACGACCGCGCCCGGCAGCGGCTACGTGTACGACGGCCCGCCCGGCCAGGAGGGGATTGGTCCGGCCCGGCAAAGAAAAATTACGCCGCGGACGTTCAGCACAGAGTATGTGGATCTCCGCATCGTTGACGACGACAATTGGGACCAGGAGTTCCTCTACTCCGGCGACAACGGGGTCACCTGGACCAAGGCGAGCGACGGCGGCCTGCAGAAAGCCATCCCGGACGAACTGGAGGTGGGCGCTACCCACGACGTGCTGATCAAGCTGTTGGACCCGTCGCTGGCTAGCCATTCGAATCAGGATTACATCTTCGCCAAGGTCGGCGGCTGCGGCGACCGGTATGTTGACCCGCCTTGCGATATCGGGTTGTCGCCGAACCTCTACGGCAATGACACGCCATCCTCCTTAACCGATCTCGACTGGGGCACGGGCTATTATGTTGACGCGGCGACCACCGACCCGGTCAGGCTGAGACTGCATGTCAGCGAGGATGCGGCGCCGGGAACCCGGAAGGCGCTCACCTTCTGGAACTACAGCTGGTTGAGGCGGACCGACACCGACCTGCCCGACCCCAGCCTGCGCCAACCCGGCCCCAACCGGAACACGGCCAGTCGCTATATCAGCGGCTTGCGCTACGAGGAGACCCGCGTGGTCGAGGTCGTACCCAAGACCTCGGGACAGGTCGTGGCGCTGCCGCCGACGCTGACCATCGCCAGCGCGGCGACGTCGGTGACCGAGGGCGGCGACGTGACCTTCACCATCACCGCCGACCCGGCGCCGCAGTTCGACGTCACGGTCAACCTGGCCGCGGATGAAGAGATGGGATCAGGGGTGGACCTCGTCGCCAGCTCCCTGCAGACCACGATCATCATCCCCGCCCACCAATCCACGGCCAGCTGGACGCACACGGCCTACTCCGACGACCTCGATCTGGACGACGGCACGGTGGTCGGGCGGATCGTGGACGACCATATGACACCGAGGGGGTACACGGTGGGCACGCCATCCAGCGTCACCCTGACGCTGGTGGACGACGACGATTCAGTCGTAACCGATAGCAACATCGGTGGCGCGCCGGAGGATACGTCGTCATACACCGTCGACCCGGCGCTGATCGCGGAGGTCAACGCGCACATCGCCGACTTCACCGCCCGCAACCACCCAGCCGGCATCCGCGACTGGAACCTGATCCTCGACCGGCTGGAAGGTCGGACCGGGATGAGCGACGAACGGATCGCCTCGTGGCTCGCGCTCTCGCGCCAGCACAACTGGGAAGACGGCAAGGTCACGCTGCCGAAGGTGCAGGCGGCGCTGGTCGCGCTGACGACTCCGCCGGTGCAGCCGCCCACGCCTGAGGTGAACATCACCGCCTCATCGGGCGGAACCGAGGGTTCCAACGTGACGTTCACCGTCACCGCGAGTCCCGCGCCGACGGCCAACCTGGATGTCAGTCTGGCGATTACGACCTCGGGCGACTACGGCGTCAGCGCCGGTACCCAAACGGTCACCATCGCAGGCGGCATGTCCAGCGCCACATTGACGTTGCCCACGACCGACGACTCGGTTGACGAAGCCGACGGCTCGGTCACCGCAACGCTCAGCAGCGGCAGCGGTTACACCATCGGCCAGTTGTCGTCTCAGACCGCGCAGGTCACCGACGACGATGATCCGCCCGAGCTTGAGCAGGTCGCGGTTACGCCAGTGGTCTCGATCAGCGGCGGCAACGGCGTCACCGAGGGCGGCAGCGCGAGCTTCACGCTCACGGCGACTCCCGCCCCCGACAGCGCGATCACGGTCAGCGTGACGGTCACCGCCAGCGGCGACTACGGCGCGACCACCGGCTCGCGAACCGTCAGCATCGGTACCGGCGGCAGCGCTACGTTCAGCGTTGCGACGACCAACGACTCGGCGGACGAGCCCGACGGCTCCGTCACGGCGACTGTGGTCGCCGGGAGCGACTACGACCTCGGTGCGAACAAGGTCGCAACGGTCGCCGTCGCAGACGATGACGATCCGCCGATCCCGGTGGTCAGCATCGCAGGCGGCGCTGGGGTGACCGAGGGCGGCAGCGCGAGCTTCACCCTGACGGCGACTCCAGCGCCGACGAGCGCCATCTCGGTGACTGTGACGATCACGGCCAGCGGCGACTATGGCGCTGCGACCGGCTCGCGAACCGTCAGCATTCCGACCGGCGGCAGCGCGACGTTCAACGTCGCCACCTCCGACGACTCGGCGGACGAAGCCGACGGCTCCGTCACGGCGACACTGGTCGACGGCTCCGAGTACGACCTCGGCACAGTCAAGACCGCAACGGTCGGCGTGGCCGACGATGACGATCCGCCGGTTGAGTCCTCCGTAACCGTTTCCATAGAGGACGCTTCCGCATCGGAAAGCGCTTCGGACCTGGTGTTCCGAGTGACCCTTTCCGAGGCGTCGAATGAGGACATCACGGTGCAGTGGGCTACCAGTCATTCGCAAAGCGC
The DNA here is from genome assembly GCF_965208895.1 of Candidatus Poriferisodalis sp. GTDB lineage: Bacteria > Actinomycetota > Acidimicrobiia > Acidimicrobiales > Poriferisodalaceae > Poriferisodalis. The sequence continues at coordinate 1,938,500 of NZ_OZ242363.1, forward strand.
AAACCGTGCGCGCGGCGGTCAGGGCTACGCTCACGACTTCTGGCATGCGAGAGGAGAGATCCTGATTCGGGCGGGCAAGACCAGCGGCACCGGAGCCGTGTGGCTGAATCAGGACTCCAGGGACGAACCGGACGAAGTCTTCACGGTGAGGCTCTCCGCCCCGGACGGCGCGACGCTGGAACGGGCGGAAGGGACCATGACGATCATCGACGACGACTAGTCGTCATTGCCGATCGGCGCACCGCCGGCCAGTACCTGCCACACCAGCACCTCTCGCTCGTAGGGGTCTCGGGTGACCACTTCACGCTTCACCAGCGATCGGATGGCCACTTCCTCGGTGGCGACGGCCACCAGCGGGTCGGATTCGAACAGCACGAGCGGCTTGGCTGCCATCTCGTCCTTGGCGACACCGAGCTGATTGCCGGTGACGCAGACGTAGGTGAACACGCCATCGAGATCGTCGAGGCTGTGCTTCATGGACGTCTCCAGCGACAGCCCCCGCGACATGAACTCAGCGAGGTACACCGCAATGATCTCGGAATCGCATTCGCTTCGGCAGTCTGAGGCCAGAAAGGCGCCGCCGCCGCCGAGGGAGAGCGCTTCGAGCCGAGGACTGCAGTGGGCAGGCTCGTCGACCGTCTGAAGCGCTTCGACTTCCTCGACGAGGCATCTTGTGATTAATGCCGGCGAAGCAGCCTCGAAAGCGGTGACGGGATCCATCGTGGCCTCGGCCCCCAGAACACGCAATCAGCATGCCTCCCGAAGGGCCGATGTTCGGCATAGGGTGACCACGCCGGGAATCACAAACCGAGCGCAGGCGCCGCAGGCGCTGTTGACTCGTCCCGGTCACCCTGTCGTTCGAGGAGGACGAATCCATGCCCAATGGCAACGCAAGCGGCGACGCGCCAGGTCTCATCGGCGCGCTCGTCCGATTTGGCAAGCCGACGATGATCGGCACGGTACTCAGCCTGTACTGGTGCTTGTTCTGGCTGCTGAACGGCTTCGACAAGTTCCTCAACGCCGACACGTTCTACGGCGTGAACTTCAAGATGGCGCTGGAAGGCGCACTGCTGCCTTCATTGGGACTGAGCACATCGCTGGCATGGCCGCTGGCGATCATCGTCGGCATCACCGAAATCGTGCTCGGCCTGCTGTTCTTGGTGTCGCTGATCGCCTTCGCAACCCGCAAGCCGCACCGTTACGAGGTCGGCACCGCCTGCATCGGTCTCAGCGTGCTGTTCTTTGCGCTGCTGACAGCAGGAGCGATTCTGTTCGGAGCGCGCGACCACGTCCTGACCCAGGGTCTCTTCATCGGCACGCTGCTCGCCAGCGGACTGGTGCTGCACGTCTCACAGAAGGCAGCCGCCTGAGCCACATGATCGGCAAGGCCGGATCGGTGCCGGATTTCGTCAACGCCGCGACGACGGAGCTGCGTGACGCAGTGTCTCAGCGCTCGCGTAAGGTCTGTGCACCGCACGACCATTGATGCGCTGGCAGGCGCCGGGGCATCGGTGGGCTCTGCGTTGTCGGCGCGGCTGACGTGAGCGGACACCGAGCGATCGAGGAACACGGCGAGCACGGGGGGTGCTGTGACTTTGCGACCAGGCGATGTGAACTTGGCCAGCCAGGCCGACATGGCGCGCATCGGCAGCGCGCCGTATGACTACCTCGAGATGCTTCGCCGCGAGGCGCCGGTGTGGTGGAACCCGCCGCCGCCCGAGAACAAGCTGGCGAACCCGTGCGTGGGCTTTTGGGTGCTGAGCAGATATGCCGACGTGGATGCAGCCTCGAAGGACCCGCAGCGCTTCTCGGCGTGGGAGAACTCGGTGCTGTGGGTGGACGTCAAGCAGACTCCTGCCAATCTCGAGATGCAGCGTGCGGGGCTGCTGGGCATGGATCCGCCCCAGCACACCCAGCATCGGCGGCTGTTGCAGCCAGGCTTCACCCCGCGGCGTGTCGCAGCGCTGGAGCCGTTCCTGGCGGCCCAGGCAGAGCAGGTGATCGACGAGCTGGCCGCACGCGACCGCGCCGAGTTCGTGTTCGAGGTGGCCGCAGAACTGCCGATGATCCTGCTGTGCCAGATGATGGGCGTGCCCCAAGAACAGCGCCGCGAGTACCTGCGCATCGCGAACGACATCGCGAACGTTGAGTTCAACCCGAACTTCGAGACGTCCATGTTCGAGCTGTACGTGTTCTTGGACACGCTCGTGAAGAGCCGCGGCGATGCCGACGACGACACGATGCTGTCCAAGTACACCCACGGCGAAGTCGACGGCCGCGCGCTCACCCCCGACGAGATCACCCAGTTCTTCATCACCCTTTCCATCGCCGGGCACGAGACCACCCGCAACACCACCGCCCACTTCGTGCGCCTCATGGATGAACACCCCGACCAGAAGGCCCTGCTGCTCGACGACCTCGACAACCGGCTGCCCAACGCCATCGAAGAAGTGCTGCGCCACTCGCCGCCCGTCATGCAGTTCTGCCGCACTGCCACCACCGACATCGAGCTGCACGGGGTCACCATCCCCAAAGGCGACAAGGTGTACCTGTCCTACGTCTCGGCCAACCGCGACGAAGATGTCTTCGACGACCCCAACCGATTCGACATCACACGCGCCAACGCGTCATCGCACCTCGCGTTCGGCGCAGGACCGCACTTCTGCCTGGGCGCCGCAGTCGCACGCACCCAACTGCGCATCCTGCTCGGCGAGCTCTACCGGCGTCTGCCCGACATCTCCCTCGCCGAGCCCTACACACCCACCGGCAGCGTCTGGTTCAACGCCATCACCGCCATGCCCGTGCTTACCTGCCCCCACGCGGCCGGCCGCGGCAGCGAAGACCCCGCGGCAGCAGCATCGTGAGCGGAGCGGGGGAGATTGCCTCAGACGACGGCTCGGGCGCGTCGCGTCGCGAGTCAACCGACACCGTCGCCGGACGTCTGGTGGTGGTGACCGGGGCCGGCAACGGCATCGGTGCAGCCCTCGCCGCCGAGTCAGCGCGCCGCGGCGCCTCGACGGTGGTGGTGGCCGACATCGATAACGACGCAGCCGAGCAGGTCGCCTCGCACATCAACTCAGGAGGCGGCAAAGCGGTTGGGGTGCGCTGCGATGTCACCGACGCCGATGCCCTAGATGGGCTGGCCGGTGAGCTTTGCGCCCGGCACGGCACTCCTGGGCTGGTATGTGCGAACGCCGGGGTGGCCGCTTCGGGAGGACCGTTGCTCGACGGCGAGCCGCGCGACGCCCGCTGGGTGCTCGAGGTGAACTTCTTCGGCGTGCTCGCCACGCTGCGCTCGTTCGGGCGCGCGATGGCCGCCGCGCAAGAACCGGGATGGCTGCTCGCCACCGGCTCAGAGCACTCCCTGGGCCTGCCGCACGCAGGGGCCGGCGCGTACACCGCATCCAAGCATGCGGTGCTCGGGCTGTGCGAGGTGATGCGGGCCGAGTTGCCTGCCCATGTGGGCATCAGCGTGCTGTGCCCGGGGCTCACCTCCAGCCGGCTGTGGGCCTCCGGCGCTCATCGGCCCGGCGAGTTCGGCGGACCCACCGAGCCGCAGCCCATTTCCCAGGCAATCATCGAACGCGGCATGCCAGCCGAAGTGGTGGCGCAACGAGCGCTCGAAGGCGTCGCCGCCGGGCACTTCGTCATCGCGACGCACTACAACGCTCGCGCCTATGCCGACGCTCGGGCCGCTGAGGTGGCAGCCGCATTCGACCGGCTGGCCGCACACGACACCTCCAGCTGGGATGTCGGCGAAGTGGCTGCCACGGTGCTCGGCGAGCTCGCCGTCTCGAACGAGGACAGCGGCGGGGGCTGAGCGACCCTGTGTCGTGGCGGGCCGCAGCTTTGCCTGTCCGCTCAGACTCTCAACCGATGCGGCGCAGGGCGATGATGGGAATCTCGCGTTCCACGGAATCCTGATAGTCGCCAAAGCGGGGCATCGCCTCGCACATGGCGTCGAACGCTTCACTGCGCTCGTCGCCTTCGAGCACCACGGCGGTTGCAGCGAAGGTCTCGGTGCCGACTTCGAGCGTCACCCCAGGGTTGGCAATGATGTTGAAGTACCAGGAAGGGTGCCGCTCGTGACCGCCGGCTGAGGCCATCACGATGTAGTCGTCGCCGTGGTGGTGACAGGTGAGCGGGTTGGTGATCTGGCGGCCGCTGCGAGCCCCGGTCATCGTCATCAGCAGCATCGGATTGCCCTCGAACCTGCCGCCGCAGCGCCCTTCGTTCTCCCGAAACTCGGCGATGATCTGCTCGTTGAACGACAGCACCTGACTGTCCTGCATTCCCTTCATCGACATGATGCGCCCGCTCCCGCTCGAACCAGTGGACTCACGAACCCTAGAGGCTGTTCGGGTAGGCGTAGCCGGGGGCCCAAGCTGCCCGAGAGCGACAGCGAACAAGAGCGGGAGGCAACGGGCGCCGCCACCAGAAGTCTTGGTCCGCGCTCTGGCCGGCGCTCGTTGCCATGTGCGCCGGTTGTGGCGTACTCTCGTCATGCGTGCTCGCTTGGAGGACGCCCCTGCGCATCGTCGGCGCACCGCGCATGTGCGGTGCGGGGCGAACCCGCCGTGCCAGATCGAGCGCCGGCCTCCGCCTTGGCGGCATCAGGTCGCGCCGTGGCGGGCTTCGAGGTGCTGCGGCGGTCCTCGTGACCATTGCGCTCGTCCTGCTGCCCGTCGATGTCGCCTCAGCGGCCAGCAGCATTTCGGATCTGAATGCCGAACCGAGCCAGCGCTGGCACCTCGACTTCGACACGTCGTGGCCACCCGACGGCGCTCACGATGCCTTCGGCTCGAAGAATCTGCCCCCACAGCCACCGCCTTCGACGGTCGTCTTGGAATCCGGGGAGTATCTGTCGGTCGGGCAGTCGGCCACATCGCCGAACGGCTGGTACCGGCTGACACTCGAACCCGACGGCCGGCTGACCCTGCGCAACACTGACGACGGCTTGGGCCGGCACGGCCTGCTGTGGTCGACGGGGCCTGTCGAGGCAGTGATGCCGCTGCTGGTGATGCGCGCTGACGGCGAGCTCGCCCTCTTTGACACCGCCCGCCCCGGTTTCGGGGATGGGGCCTCCGATGGCGCGGCCGCGAGACTGTGGACCAGCGACACCCGCAGCGAATCGGGCGCGGCGTTGCAGCTCGACGACAGCGGCGCACTGTCGGTGATCACGCCGCAGGGTCGGGCGCTGTGGCACAGCGGCAATTCGGTGCCAGACGTCGGGCTCGCCGGGGCGCGCCACGTCATCTACGACCGCGCCAGCCAGTGGATCTGGCTCGTCGACGCCGACGGGTATGTCGTCGACAACTATCCGGTCAGCGGGCATGCCACGTCGCCGGTGCCGGGCCGCTATGCAGTCACCTCGAAGTCCGAGGACGCGATCTCCTACAACTGGCTGGTCACCATGGAGCACATGGTGCGATTCACCACAGACGAGGACGGCGACTGGATCGGGTTCCACTCCATTCCCCGCGGCTGGCGCGACACCCCCGTACAGAGTGAGTCAGAACTCGGCGATTTCTTGTCGCTGGGCTGCGTGCGCCAACGAGACGACAAGGCCGAGCAGCTCTACGAGTGGACGTCGATCGGCACCCCGGTGATCGTGCTCGCCTGATCAAGGGCGTGCCCCCGCTGCAATGCGGTGTTGCAGCGCAGGCGCCGCGGAGATGCCGCCGAGACCGCTCCAGGCACATCAGCAGCGCGATACTGCGAGCGTGTTCGGTCAGGCACAACGTGACACAGACGACTCGGAAGACTCACAGATCGACGATGTCCTCGACGAGCTGCGTCGGCAGGCACGCGACGACACCGATCTCGGCGAGCGATTCGTTCGGTTGTGCCAGGGCGTGCTGCGCGCATTGGTCGACGGCAGCGGGGACAGGGTGTTCGACCGCGTCGATGTGTGGGACGAATGGGCAGGTCGCGACGGCCCAGCCGACGGCATCGACCTCGTTGCGCAGCGCAACAGCACAGTCGGCGGCGACGCCATAGCGATCCAGTGCGAGTGCCGCGACGGCAGCCAGCTCGTCGGGCAACGAGACGTCGATTCGTTCTTGGCGAAGACCGGATCGGCCGAGTTTCGGGCTCGGATGCTGATCCACACTGCACCGGGGCTCGGCGCGCACCTGCAGGGGACGATCGACAGCCAGCACAAGCCGTGTCACGTCGTCGATCTCGCTGAGTTGCGACGTTGGAAGCTGGACTGGTGGGCCGCCGCGGAAGCGGTCGGTGCCACGGCGCCCCAACCGCAGTCATCGCATAGCGAGGCCGCTGCGGGCCGCCGGCGCGGTGCCGATCAGCGCAGCTCTGCGGAGCGGCTGTTCGGGCAGGCGGGCGGCATGCTGAGCGGTGCCGCTCTCCCGGTTGCAGCGATCGTGGCCGGAGTTTTCATGGTCTTCTCCGGTGTGGACATCGGCGCGCTGGTGATCATCGGCGGGGTCGCCGCCCTCGCGCTCCGTCGAAGCACACGCCGACGGTCTGGCTCGCAGCCCGCGGGCCAACCGGCTGACGATCGGCGGGGCAGGCCGCGACCGCGGCGCGGATCACACGACGGCGCTCAGACTGCACCTCCAAGAAGCGACGGCTGGGACGACGACGATTGGCTGGACGACGACGGCTGGGACGATGATGAACCGCGCGCCGATGACGAGTGGGACCGAGAAGATCGAAATTTCCGGCGCCGCAGCCAACGCGTCTCACGGGAACCCATCTGGTACGACCGAGAAGACGATCTGGACTGGGTCGACGAGCACGACCCGCTGGACCCCGATGACGAGCCGTACCGAGCGCCCGCTTCGCGCAGGCGCCGCTCACGATCGTGGGACGACGACGACTACATCTAATCGGGTGGCGCTGAGATGCTCGTTCCGTCGCGACGCTCGCCGTATCACATCACGCGGAATGCTCTCGCCGACGAGCGCGGCGTGCCGGCTCGCATCGTCCGACCCGCGCGGTGCACCTCGCCAAGCTCGTACCAGATGTCGCACCGGCGCGATATCGTGCCCATCATGGGCCTTGCGTCGGGTTGCCTCCCCATCCCGGGACTCGGCCAGTGACCGCGCCGAGGCCCGTGACATCGTGGGCGTACGACATCGGCGGACTGGCCGCGTGCTTGACTGCGGCCGCCATGCTGCGGTTGTCGGCGGAGGGCTTCGTGGCTGTCCTCGTCGTCGTGGCGGCGTGTCACGGGTGGGCGCAGACCTCGCCTCAACGCATGGCTGCGGCCCGCCGACGGCTGCCGTGGGCCGTCGCCGCCGTCTTCGTCGTGGCCATCGTGCGCAACGCTGGCGACCTGTCCGCTACGGAGCTCGTCGGGCTGACGTGCCTGGCGGGTGCTGTGGTCGGATACCTCCAAGTCCGGGTACGCAAGCGCAGAGGCAAGCGATCCCCAACGACGAGCCTGACTCGCCAGGTTCGGGAGCGCCCGACGCAGCGATCCTCAGCGCCGAGCCTGCGCCAGCGTGCACAGCGACGCCGCCACGAGTACTACGAACCCGACGACTTCGAGGACTTCGAAGATGACTGGGACGGCGACGAATGGGACGACGACCCCGAGTACTACGGCGGACCCTCCGGTGGTCGGCGTCGCCGTGCTGAGTCCTGGGAAACCGGCGACGCCGACTACATCTGAGCGTCGTGAGCCTCCCCGCCATCAGCAACATGACCCGATGACCGACTCTGGACGGGCAAGCGGCCTTCGACATGGCTGATGGCGCCGATTCACCCGAATTTGACCCTGCGGTCGATCCGATTGTGTGCTCGCCCTATGCCGAGCCAGCTCTGCACTGGCAGCTCGATCAGGCGGGGCGAGCGATGTCAGGACAGGCACCGCTGCGCGGTCGGCGGCGCTCCGCACTGCTTCGCCCAGTGCCCGATGACGCCGTGACCGCCACCATGACCCTCGGTCTCAACACCGACGACGAGAACCAGACCATCAACGCCGTCCGCGAACAGGTGGGCGCATGGCGCGACGACGGCTACCCGGGTGCCACCTCGGTCACTCGCAAGCTGCTGGTGCACTGGGCGGAGGAATCATCGCACCGGCAGCTGCGCCCGTTCTTCGCGCAGCGGGAGGCCATCGAGACGCTCATCTGGCTGCGAGAGGTCGCCCGGCGCGACACGCCCGAGCGACGCGACCTTGAAGCCGACTCGCGCGCGGCGAATGACGGCATCATCCGCTTCTGCGCCAAGATGGCGACCGGCACCGGCAAGACCGCGGTGATGGGCATGCTGATCGCCTGGCAGACGCTCAACGCAGTGCGTACCGAGCGTCAGCGCAACTTGCAGCACTCGTCGCGGTTCTTGGTGCTGACCCCGGGGCTCACTGTGCGCGACAGGCTGGCCGTGCTGGCGCCGGGCTCGCCCGGGAACGTCTACGAAGAACTCGGGCTCGTACCGAAAGAACTTCGGGGTCACCTGTCGGCGGCGCGGGTGGAGATCGTGAACTTCCAAGCGTTCCGCCGGCGCGACCCCACCGAGTCCGCCGGCGCCCAGAAGGCACTGCTGGGCAGCACGCGGGTCGACCAGACCGAATCGCCGTCGGCGATGGTGCGCCGGGTGGCGGGCGGTCTGATGGACCGGCGCGGCGCACGCGGCGACTTGGTGGTCATCAACGACGAGGCCCATCACTGCTACCTGCCCCAGGCCGACAGCCCAGACGGCGACGCCGGCAAGAAGCCGACCGCGGAGGAGCGCAGCGAGAACAAGATCGCCGCAGTGTGGTTCAACGCCGTGCGGACGCTGCGCGACCTGGGCGCGCTCGGCGAACGCGACCGGCTCGGCGGTCAGGCGTCGCCCGTGTATGACTTCTCGGCCACGCCGATGTGGATCGGCCGTGCTTCCCGTGGTGAGGGGTCGCCGATGTTCGAGTGGGTGGCGTCGGACTTCGGCCTGATGGACGCCATCGAGTCGGGCTTGGTGAAGGTGCCCCGCGTGCCAGTGGCCGACGACACGCCCCAGGCTCGCACGGCATGGCGGCGGCTGTACGAGGCAACGCCCACCAAGAAGCTGCCCAAGCGCAGCATTGATCCCACTGCTGTGCTGCCACAGCCGCTCGAAGATGCGCTGGAGGCGTCGGGCCGCGAATGGCGGCGCACGTTCGAGGCCACCAAAGACCGTCAGCCGACGCCGCCGGTGATGATCGTGGTGGCCAACACCATCGACAACGCAGTCGCGCTGTACGAGCACATCGCCGGCTGTGAGCGAACCGCGCACGACAGCGAGGGCCGAGCAGCGGCCCAGATCCTGGCCGGCCGCTATGACGAGTTCTCCAACGTCGTCACGCACCCCGCGGGCGGTCCGGCGCAGTGGCGGGCTGATCCGCGCACGCTGCTGGTGCATTCGCGTCCCGACGACGATGACGCCATCACCGCCCGGTTCGGCAAGCTGCTGCGCGAGCAGGCAGCACACATGGGCGAGGACGTGCCCGCGGATGCAATCCGCGAGGCGTTGAACACCGTCGGCAAGCCAGGACGTCTCGGCGCTGGGGTTCGCTGCGTGATCTCGGTGTCGATGCTCACCGAGGGCTGGGATGCCCGCACGGTGAACCAGATCGTGGGATTCCGGGCGTTCAGCTCGCAGCTGCTGTGCGAGCAGGTAACCGGGCGGGCGCTGCGACGCACCTCCTATGAGTCGTTTCGCGAGGAACCCGGAAAGACGCACCTGCTCACGCCCGAGTACGCGGAGGTGCTCGGCATCCCGTTCGAGTTCATGCCGCTGCGCGGCACCCGGACCGGGCCGCCGCCGCCAGACCGCACCGAGGTCTACTCGGTGCGCGGTCGGTCAGAGCTGCGGGTCAGCTGGCCCCAGGTAGTCGAGTACCGCACCGTCGCGTTGCCCGCCGGATTCCGGCTCAACTCCGCAGCCGTGCAAACCGCCAAGCTGTCCGAAGATGCATCCGCGGAACGGGTCGAGATGGCGGGCGTGACCGGCGAGACCATCCTGATGTCGCCCGACGAGTTGCAACGCGACAAGGCAGCCCGCGTGCGCTGCGCTGCCGAGATCGCCAACCTGCTCACGCTCGGAGGTGACGACGCGCTGCGGCTGCAGGCCGCCGACCAGCCGACGGGCCGTCCGGCCAGCTCCGGCAGCGACGGGAACGCCTCTCCGCGGACGACACCGGCCGGTGAGGCCGACGGCGCACTCGGCGGCGATCCCGACAGCGGCACCGGCGCGGCCCGGTTGCATGGCGCGGGTCGCTGCTCACTGTTCGCGTCGGCATTCCGCGCACTGGGCGAATGGCTCGCCCATCCCGCGGTTGAATGCCACAGCGCGTCAGTGCTGCTGCGGCATCGCAACAAGCGCGACTTCTACCAGCAGATGATCGCAGCGTGTGATTTCGGCACGCGCGCCGCGGCGACCCCCCCCCCCCGCGGCAGGTCGCGGTCCTCGGCCGGCCGCCGCTCGGCGACACTGCCGATGTCCGGTTCGAAACCACGCTGCGCCACATTCACGTCGCAAGGCACAGCGAGCTGTCCCACGCCGCGTGCCACTCCGGGCTTGAGCTCGCCGCTGCGCGCGTCCTCGACCGCCACCCCGCAGTAGCCGCCTGGGCCCGCAATTTCGGGCTCGACTGGTCGCTGCCGTACCACTTCGACGGGGCGTGGCGTCGCTACGAACCCGACTTTGTCGCCCGCCTCGCGAACGGGCTCAACGTTGTCATCGAATGCAAGGGCATCGTTGACCCGAAGGCCCTGGCCGCCGAGCGCTGGACACGCGACCACTGGATCCCTGCGGTTGCGGGCACACCGGAACTCCCCGACCACTTGCGGCACTGGGCCTATGAGGTCATCACCGACGCCGCCCATCTGCCGGGCCGCCTCGACGACCTCGCAGGCGATGCCGCTTGGGCAGCTTCGTGAGCCCCGCTGCTCGCTCCGGCAGGGCGAGAGCGCTGCACCCGCTGAGACTGCATTCGAAGACGAGGACAAGCCGTGACCCCACCGCCTGCTGACGCCGAGCCCTGCTCCTACGATCACGCTTCGGCGCAGCGGCCAAACCAGCCCACCGCCGAGACAGCGCCGCTGCTGAGCGACGACGACCGCGCACCGGTCGCGTTCGAGGTAGCGCGTCGACTGCCCGAGGCGATCGCGCAAGTCTACGAAGCCGGCATCGAATGCGATGCCGTGAACCTCGACCGCGACTTGCGCACCCACCCCGTCCTGGCTTGGGACCGCCAAGGCGCCACTTCGAAGCTCAGCGGCGACGCCGAGGCCGACGCGGCCCACCGCTTCGCCGGCGTGCCGCTCTACACCCGCGAGAAGGTCACCCCCGCGCTGCTGGTCGAACAGCTGCGCCGCGGCGACACCGGACGCGCGCTGCAACTCGACTTCGACGGACTCGATGACGAGGCCCTCGAATGGGAGTGGTACCAGCACGCCGGCCACTGGCAGAACCGCCTCATCCACGGCGACTCCGCCGCAGTGATGCAGTCACTGCTCGCCAAGGACGGCTTGCGCGGCGCGGTGCAGATGATCTACTTCGACCCGCCGTACGGCCAGAACTTCAAGTCCAACTTCCAGACCACCACCGGCAAGCTCGAGACCCCGGAGAAGCTCGACGGCCTGCCCGTCGGAGACACCATGCCGCTGCGAGCATTCCGCGACAGCTACCGCAACGGCATCCACTCCTACCTCGACGGCATTCACGAGCGCACCGTGCTGGCACGCGAACTGCTGACCGACACCGGCTCGCTGTTCGTCCAGATCGGCGACATCAACGTCCACCGACTCGCCCTCGTGCTCGACGAGGTCTTCGGCCCCGAAAACAGAGTGGCAACGATCACTTGGCGCCCTACCGGTGGTTCATCAGCTCGAACTCTGCCGGAGAGCGCTTCGTATTTGCTCTGGTACGCCAGGGACAAGTCGAAGTGCAGGTACCGCCAGCTCTACGAGCCTCTCGATCGCAAGGGCGTAGCTGACTTATTCGGGGGATTCTCCACACCGATGGTCGAAGAAGCAGATCACCACAGCCGAGGAATGACGGCCCAGGAACGCGAGAGGCCGGAGGTCGAGCTTCCAGCGGGAGCCGTGATCTGGAATCGAGAGAACCTCACGTCGATGGGGGCATCCACCACGGGCCGTACACGCTGGGTCGAATACGATGGGCACCGGTACCACTGTGGGGACGGACGACAATGGCGCGTCTCCGTCCATGACGGAGACGCACCAGTGTGTACCCCGACGGACGACAATGGCGCGCGCACGGAGGCTTCGCCTCCGTGCCCCGACCCCGAGCCGTGCGGCCTGTGCTGGCTCGGATGGACAAACCGTCTCTACGGCACCAGAAGAGCGCTGTACTGGAAGCAGCTGGAAGACGAAACGGCTGGGCGTCGGATTGACAACGTTTGGCACAACTCAGTTACCGTGCGCGGCCAAAAGCGATACGTCGTCCAAACCGCTAGTTCGATCGTCGAGCGGTGCATGTTGATGACGACCGATCCGGGAGACTTGGTGCTGGATCCAACCTGCGGGTCGGGGGTCACGGCCGACGTGGCTGAAGAATGGGGGCGGCGCTGGATCACCATCGATGTCAGCCGCGTCGCCATCGCCGTTGCCCGCCAGAAGCTCGCCACTTCGGTCTACACGTGGCATCGCACCTCCGACGGCGGCACCGACCCCGCCGTCGACTTCGTCTGCAAGCAGATGCCCAAGGTGTCGGCCGGCAGGCTCGCCGACCCCAACACCGACTGGGACCATCCCGACAACGTCATCAAGCTCGTCGACCAGACCGAGACCGAGCCCAAACGGGTTCGGCTCGCCAGCCCGTTCACCGTGGAGTCGCACTCGCCGTACTCGTACCTGCCTTTCGACACCAGCCTTGTCGACGCGCCCGCGGATGCCGGTCCAACCGGTGAGTCTTCCGCCGATGCGGCCCACGACGACTCATCCACGCCCAGCAGCGTCGGCCGCACGGACCCAGCAGGGCCGAGTTTCGCCGACCTGGGCCTGGCATCTGGCGAGATCACCCAAGCCGTCATCGACGCGCTGTACCGCTCTCCGATCTGCGACTCGTCCGGTACGGCCCTGCTGCAGATCGTCGACCACGAACGCTGGCCCCAGACGCTGCTCGCCTCCCACGGCGTCACCTGCACCCGTCCCGGACGCGACACGCAGACCGCAGCCGGGCTCATGATCGCAGCTCCGGACGCCACCGTCACCGCCCACCAAGTCACCCGGGCCACCGTCGAGGCTCGTCGCAACGCGCCCGACTGCGCCGACCTGATCGTTGTCGGATTCGCGTTCGACCCCGACGTTCCCGCCACCGTCGGCGCCTGCGCTGTACACCGCGTGGCGGCCTCGAAAGACCTGCAAATCCCCGAGCTGTCCAAGCAGGCCGACGGCGGCACGTTCACCCTGCTCGGCGAACCCGACTGCGAGGTTCGCCAGACCTCCGACGGCACCTCGCTGGTGGTGCGGCTGCTGGGCTGCGACACATACGACCCGTCCGACGGCACGGTGCGCGACACCGACCAGGACCACATCGACTGCTGGATGATCGACACCGACCACGATCAGATGAGCTTCGTCGCCCGGCTCACCTACTTTCCCAACGGCCTGCGCCACGACGCCGGCCTCAAGGCAGCGATGCGGAGCCTCGGCCCAGACCTCATCCCCGACGCGCAGTCGCACATCATCTCGTTCCAGTCGCAGCCGTTCGACATCCCACCCCACGGCCGGCCCATCGCCGTCAAAGCCATCACCGACACCGGCGCCGAGATGAACACCGTCATCCACCCAGAGGCTTGGGCAGCTCCTTTCGACGGCTGAACGGGCCCAGCCTCGGCCGGTTCGCCTGCTCGGAGAAATCCGCTTGCGCCGAGCCGGACGCCTGCCTACGTTCGCCCTCACGAGAATCCGTCCGCAGTCAACCCGTGGGACAGGCGTGGCTACCATCGAATCCGTGACCGAACACGACGGGGGACAGGCCGTCGAGCCCGCGGCTGCTCAGCAGACCGAGCCCCCGTCCGTCACGACGCAGACCATCGCACCCGATCATCGGCACGGCACCGCCCATCAGCGCTCCACGACGCTGCTCGCCACGGTTCTTGGCGCCGTCGTCACAGCGCTCCTCGGCGGTATGTTCCTGTTCATTGTCTCCGCTCTCGACCGCGTGAGCGACGAAATCAGCAGCCTGCGCGACGAGATGAACGCCCGCTTCGCCGAGACCGACCGAAGGTTCGATCAGGTCAACAGCGTGCTTATGGACCACACCGACCGTCTGGCACGCATAGAGACGACACTCGATATCAGCGGTCGCCCTCTCCCTAGCGAAACCGGAGACCCCGCAGGTCCATAGGCCGACGCTGAGTCGGTGCGCGCTACGCGGCCGGCGGTGCCAGCTCGGGAACTGGTGGCGGGCCGGCCTGCAGCTCGGCGAGCTCGCCTTCGAGACGCTCGATGAACTCATCGCCGCGGTCCTGATGCAGCGCAACGCCGAACAGCACGCGGCGCATCACGAAATCGGCCGCTGACGACGCGCCCACGTAGATGCCCGAGACTCGCTGACGGTTCTCCACCGGCATCATCAGCACCCAGGCACTGCCGACCTGCTCGGGCGACACCGACACCAGCTTGTCCCACCGGAACTCCCGCGTGTGCAGATTCCCCCGAAACACGGCCCGCGTGTTCGTGACCACGAACACGCCTTCGCCGTCCTTGCCGTCGATCACGCGGGTCTCCTCGGGTGCTTGCTCAATGGCACCGCGATGCACGCTCGGTCGGTAGTACACGCCTTTCGCGATCTTGATCGACAACCCGTGCGAGTGGCCGCCGTAGCGCATCTTGGGTCCACGCCGGGTCTCGGTGAGCATCGGCCCGTGGCATACCAGCAGCACCTCCTCGCCGCGCTTGGTGATGATCGGGCACTCCGGATCCGTCTCGTCAGCCATGTCCTCATAGGAGCGGTACGCCTCGATCTCCTCCGCCAGCTCTGCGCACGCGTCCTCCCACTCACGATGACGCTCCAGCGCCTCGCGATGGGCCCGTTCCAACGACTCGCGCGCCTCCGCGGCCGGGTCGCCGCCGAACAGCCTCTGCAATCGTTTCAGCACCATCTCGTCACCCCGCGCCGCCTTGGTTGTTCCGCTCAGCCTCGCACGACGGTGTCACCCCACGCACGCCGAATCGCAGCCCCATCAAGATCAAGACCCTGTCGAGCATTCTCAAGAGCATCGCCGCTCATCACGGACTGACAGTCGATGAGCTATTGGAGATCCTCGACCTCTGATCAGCCCGCGCCGTCGACCCTTGGCGCAGCGCCGGGTGAGACCGGATCAACTGGGCCAACTATCGGGTCTCCGTCAGCGCGACGACGCTCATCTGATCGTGATCGGTGTCGATCATCCAGTAGGAGACGCTTGATTCTCACGATTGACAGTCAGATAGACTCAGCAAGGTGTCAAAACGACTGCAAGTGCTGGTGCATGAAGACGAGTACACGAAGATTCAGGGCGCGGCACGGGTATGCCATCTGACAGTGGCGGAGTGGGTTCGGCAAGCCATGCGGAAGGCGCTGAGCGATATGGGCCAGCCGCCTGACCCGGCTGCGACGAGGCTTCGGGCAATCGCGGAGGCATCGCAGCACGAGTTCCCGACTGCCGACATCGACGGGATGCTTCGAGACATCGAAGCGGGGCGACTGGCCTCGTGATCTTGCAGCCGTGATATTCGTCGACTCGAACGTGCCGATGTACCTGATCGGCGCTGCACACCCGAACAAAGATCGAACAGTCGCTGTGCTGACTCGCTTGACGCAAGCAGGCGAGACGTTCGTCACCGACGTCGAGGTCTACCAAGAGATCCTCCACCGTTACGTCGCCATCGGTCGGCTCGCAGCAATCGACCCCGCTTTCGCCAGTCTGGACGCCTTGGTTGACGACATCCTCGCCTTCGGCGTGCCTGAAGTTCGTGCGGCACGGTCGCTGCTCGAGAGCGTCAGCAGCCTGTCAGCCCGTGATGCCCTGCACGCCGCAGTAATGGCGGGTGCCGGCGTGACGCGCATTTTCAGCTTCGACCAAGGCTTCGATGCCGTGGCAGGACTCGAGCGACTGCGGTAGTCCACCAGATCCCGGGTTTCCGGCTGGACCCCGCAACGGTGCAGCGCAGCGGCCGAAGTCCGCTTCTGGCGCGCACGCCGGCAATACGTTTGCTGTATGTCTCCCGCGCTGCAGCCGCCGGTGCCGTTGCTGGGAGCCGTCGCTGTTGGGTCGATCCGTCGCGTCGACGCGTGAAGCGTCTGGCGAGTCGTCTGGGCATCGCCCGAGGAACCTGCACGAACCGCTGCGTGCTCGCTGCGGTTCTGATGGCGGTTCTGACGGCCGTGGTCGCGCTCGCCGGCGCCGTACCCGTCGGCGCGCAAGGCAAGCAGCGGGACGACCGCCTCGCCGACGACTTCGCCGCGCTGCTGTCGCGCCGCGATACCCCGGCGAATACCTGCATGAGCGTCTCGGTCGACGGCGAGCAGATCATCGGGCATCGCGACACCGTGGGAATGGTCCCGGCGTCGCTGACGAAACTCGCCACCATGGCCGCGGCAATCGAGCTGATGGGCGCCGACGAGCAATTCGTGACCACGGTGGCTGTGCGCGCCGACGACCTTGCTGCGGTGCGCGACGGCGTGCTGCACGGCGACGTCTACCTGATCGGCGGCGGCGACCCGGTGCTGGCCACACCTCGCTACATGCGGCGGCTGCACGACGAGCGCCCTTTCACCGATGCCGACATGCTGGCTGACGCGGCGATGGCGGCACTCTCTTCTCAGGGCGTGCGAGTGGTGGACGGCGCGGTCGTCGGAGACGGCAGCCGCTACCCCGACAACGAGCGCGACTACACCGCCCACGAGGTAACCGATCCGGCTGAAGGCGCGAGCGCCGAGGTGTGGAAGCAGTCGTACCGCACGACGAACCTGGTCGGACCATTGGGCGGCTTGACGCTCAACGACGGCTACCGGCATCACCGCAGCAACCGCCGAGCCCATGTCCGCTCCCCAGACCCTGCCCAAGGCGCAGCATCAGTCTTCGACGACCTGCTGGAGGCCCGCGGCCTGGTGATCCGGGACCGGCCGCGTGCAGGCGCCGCGCCCGGCAAGACCGTCCGTGTCGAGCTCGCGTTGATCAGCTCACCGCCGCTCGGGAGCATTGTCGGGCGCATCGGGCGCTACTCGGAGAACACCGCGGCGGAGATGCTGCTCAAAGAGATCGGCCACCGCACCGTGGGCTCGAGCCGCGCGCAGGCAGTGGCGGGCGCCACAGCGGTGCTATGGGGCGCGCTCGGCGAGGTTGCCGGCGAGATCGGGATGGCGGATGGCTCGGGCCTATCGGTGCACAACACGATGACCTGCCGCGCCGCGGTCGCACTGCTCGAACGGACGCAGCGAGGCGACCCGATCTTCGACAGCCTCGCCATCGCAGGCCGAACCGGGACGCTGCAGCGATGCAGCCCCTCAGTCGCCCGCAATAGCGCCGAACTGCACCCGGTGCACGCCAAGGGCGGGATACTCAACAACGTCGTAGCCGTCGCCGGCCGCGTCGACGCCCGCAGCGGTCGTCAGCTCGCGTTCGCCGTGATCTCCAACGCACCCTTGCTCATCGGCCGGGGCAGCTGCCCAGCCCTGCGCCGCATCCCCATCACCGCCGCAGCCCGATTCGACCCCACGCCGCCCGAATCAACCCATGCCGATGTCTCGTTCAAGTGAGCTGCGACCGGAACTGGTTTCGAGCTCAGTCAGCCGCCGCGACTTGCGTCCACCGCCGCCACCGCTAGGCCGAACTCGTCGCCGGCGTCGATCAGCGCATCGAACAAGTATTGGCCGAAGGACCGGTCGCAGAAGATCAGATACGACGGCGTGCTGGTCGTGTCGTCCTGGCTGAGGTCGTCGCGGGCAAGGTCGCAGGTAACGAGGGCTACCGAAGCTGAGACCACCGCTCCGTCGGGCGTCATGTGGTCGCTCCAGTCGATGCCGCACACCTTCTCCAGCATGCGCGTCGCTTCGGCGCCGGTGACCAGGAACATCGCCCGGCTGTGGGTCCAGTCGAGTACGGATACGAGTTCCGGTGTTGCCTCGTGCAGCACCGGGGCCCGGTCGCCGCGAGCGTCATCGCGCCGCATCGGCCCCGAACGCACAGCATCATGGAGAACCGCAGTCACCGAGTCCACCTGCTCAGGTGTCCCCAAGACGATCCACTCGCCGGGGCGCGACCCCAGCACGAGTGCGCCGCCCGGTGCAACCTGCGATGTTCCGAATCGGGCGCCGAGCAGATCGGCAATGAGTCCATCGACGCCAGCGCGTACCAGCCACTTGGCAGTGTTGCTCGCATCGGTCAGCGTAAGGTCGCCCGGCTGCGAAGTCGGATAGCTCCGTACGACCGGGCTCTCGAACGCCGGTGTCCGCTGCGGCGGACTCGCAGGTGATCGCTGATCAGCCACGGCGAACCGCCCTTGCGGGCGCGTCGCTCATGCGACTGCGTCGGATCGGCGCCTCAGCCACGCAGACGCTCCCCGGCCGGGTCGAAGTGGGCGTGATGGTCGATCACCGTGGCGCTGATGCGCTCCCCCGACTCCAGCAACACCGTCAGCTTGGTGCCGCCGGCTGCCAAGTGCGGCTCCACCTGCCCGAGGCAGATCGAGCGGTTCAGCGTCGGCGAGAAGCGCGAGGAGGTGATCCGGCCCAGGATCTCGTTGGTGTCGCCTCGCAGAATCTGTGCGGCCTCTTCGGGCACGACGTCGGGATCGTCGGGCTGGATGGCCACGATCAACGGCAGCGGCCGATCCGCCGCCCATGCCAGCTCTGGCTTGCCGGCGAAGTCGTCCTTGTCGAGCTTGATGAGCGACCCCATGCCGGTGCTCGGACCCAGAGTCAAGCCGTCGGTGTCCTGGCCGACGATGAAGTGCCCCTTCTCGAGGCGCATGATGCGCTGGCCTTCGAGGCCGAAGGGGCCGACGCCGAGGTCACTGCCAGCATCCATCAGCGCTTCCCAGACAAGGCAACCGTGACCGGCGGGCACATGCAGCTCGAACGACAGCTCGCCGGTGAAGCCGATGCGCCACATGAAGCAGCCCGACACGCCGGCCACTGTGGCCTCGCGGACTGTCATGTACGGAAACGCCTCAGCGTCAAGGTCGACACCCTCACAGACCCTGCTCATCAGCTCCCGGGACTTGGGACCGGCCACGTTGATGCTGGCGTATGCGGTGGTCACCGGGGTGACGTGCACCTGCCAGTCGGGGCGCTCGGTTTGGAGCCAATTCTCCACCCATTCCCACACGCCTCCGGCGCCCGAGCTGGTGGTCGACATCATGTAGTGATCTTCGCCGAGGCGGCCGGTGACGCCGTCGTCGAGTACCACGCCGTCCTCGGCGCACATCATCCCGTAGCGCACCCGGCCGATGCCCAGCTTCATCCACTTGTTGACGTACAGCAGGCTGAGCAGTTTGGGCACGTCGGGGCCGCGGAGGTCGAGCTTGCCCAGCGGTGTGACGTCGATGAGCCCGACGTTCTCACGGACGTTGCGGACTTCTGCTTGTGGATCGCCGTAGTGATCGGGACGCAGCCACTGGCCGGCTTGGATGAGCGTGACGTTGTTGGCCTCATGCCAGGGATGGATGGACGACACGCGCACCGGTTCAAAACTGCGGCCGGCGAGCGCGCCCAAGGTGAGCGGTGCGTACGGAGGGCGCCACACGGTGGTGCCGACCTGGCTGATCGTCTCGCCCCGCGCTTCGGCAATGGCAGCGACGGTGTTGACCGTCTCGAGCTTGCCCTGCGACGGCCCCATGGTGGCGGTGGTGTAGCGCTTGGCCAGCTCCACCGAGTCGTAGCCCTCATGCGCAGCAGCGACCAGATCCTTGGAGCTGATGTCCTCGGACATGTCGACCATCCCATGGGTATCAGCGCGGAAGAGCTCGGGATGGGGGTCGCGGCCCAGCGGCGCCCGCTCGTCGACGGCCCAGGCAGGCTCGTCGCCGTCGACCGGCAGCGCTCGGGCGGTGCGGGCCTGCAGCCGGTGGCGTACCGCTGCGGCACGGGCTGCGGCGAGACGACCGGTTTCGACGCCATGTTGCCGCAACCCATCAAGATCAGCGTCGCCGGCAAGTCCGCCGGTCGACAGCACATTGCTGGGAGGGTCGGAGGGGAAGAACCGGGCCGCGGCCGGGTCATAGACCGGTCGGTCGCCTGCCATGTTGAGCAGCGACGTCGGCGCCGTCCAGCCTGCGGCCATGACGAGCAGATCGGCGTCGATCTGTTCGCCGTTTGCCATCACGGCTTCGACAGCCCGAGACGAGCCCGCCGTCGAGCTGATCTGGCCGCCCGAACGGGCGTCGATGACTGCAGCGATCTCGGTACCGACCCGTTCCAGGTCGGCAGCCGCTGCATCGCCGTCGGCGTTGGCACTGAAGACCACTGCTCGCTCGCCCGGCTTGACACCCCACAGGTTGATGAGGCGTCGGGCCGCCCCCGAGGTGATGACGCCGGGCCGGTCGTTGCCCTCGAACACGTAGGGGCGCTCGATCAGGCCGGGTGCCGCGACAAGCACTTTGGCTCGGGCCTTGATGAGCCGCTCTACCGCGATCGGGTGATTGCGCTGGACGATGCCGAGCCAGTTGTCCTCGTACCGGCCTGTCACGGTCGAATCGGTCAGCACTTCGACATCGGAAGCGTCGAGCGAAGCGCGCAGTTCTGCCAAAGCCCCTTGGTCGCCGGCATCGCTCGAGTAGCGCAGATGGCCGCCCACCGCATGCTCGTGGGAGACGAGCAGGACGCGGGCGCCGGCGGTGCTCGCTGCCAGCGCCGCCTCGATGCCCGCCGGGCCCGCTCCGGCCACCACCACGTCCGGATGCGTATAGCGCTTGTCGTGGTAGCCGTGCGGGGTATCGATGTCGATCTTGCCGCCGGGTGCGAAGGTGGCCAGCACCCGCTCATAGGTGGGCCACAGCCACTGCGGCCGCATGAAGGTCTTGTAGTAGAAGCCCGCCGCCAAGAAACGCCCGAGCAGGCCGTTCGCCGCCTTGAGATCGCGGTTCAGCGACGGCCATGCGTTCTGCGAGCGGACGTCCATGCCGTTGCGCACCAAGCGGTGGCCGGCCCGGACGTTGGGGTCGTCTCCCACCTGGACCATCAAGTTGGGATCCCAGTAATCGGCGGTGAGGATCCCTCGCGGCCGGTGGTACTTCATGGAGCGGGAGAAGATGTGCTCGCCTTCCGCAGCCAGGGCCGAGGCGATCGTGTCGCCCTCGAACCCGCTGAACCGCTTGCCGTTCCATCTGAATCGGAGCTTGGCAGCCCGGTCGATCACCTCGGTGGGCTGAACGCCCTGCCGGCTCATCGTCATGCCGCACCGCCTCGCTCGCCGTCGGGCTGGAGACCCCCGGCAGCACCGGGCACACACGCACTCATGCCGCACCGCCTCGCTTGTCGCCGGGCAGCGGCGGATCACGGAACTCGTTGGTGGCGGTGTTGCGTTCGATCGAGAACCAGCGGCGGCATCCCGACGCGCAGTACCAGTTCTCGCGCAGCCAACCGGCGGGGTTGTCGCGCAGGTAGAGGTAGGCCCGCCATTCGGCAGGTGAAGCCGTATTGGGGTCGGGACGAGCGTGCGATTCGCCCCCGTACCGGAGATCGGTCGAATTGCGTGGGCCGCAGTTGGGGCAAGGTACGAGTAACATCAGTGGCCCACCGACGCTGCACCCTTTTCGCCCACCAGCACGCCTTCGTCGAAGCGGCTGAGGGCGAAGGCCTCGATCAGCTTGGGCGTGCGGCCCGTGGCTGCGGCTTCGGCCATCTGTTCTCCCGATACCGGTGCGGCCTTGAAGCCGTAGGTGCCCCAGCCGACATCCGCCAAGAAGCCGTCCACGGGCGTGAAGCCCATCACCGGCGAGTAGTCGGGAGTCATGTCGCACAGCCCGGACCACTGGCGCAGCACCCGCATGCGCGAGATGCCGGGCATCAGCTCGAGCACGTGGCCGGCCAGACCCTCGGTGAACTCCAGCGAGCCGCGCACCGAGTAGTTGGCGTACGGGTCAACCGAGGCACCGAACACCAGCTCGCCGCGGTCGGTCTGACTCACGTAGACGTGCAGCGAGCCCGAGACCACCACCGTCGGCAGGAACATCTTCACCGGTTCGGTGACGGCGGCCTGCAGCGGGTGGGTGGTGATGGGCAGCCGCACACCGGCCATGGCCGAGATGAGCGACGCCCACCCGGCGGTGCAGTTGATCACGATCGGCGTGGAGATGTCGCCCCGGTTGGTGCGCACTCCGGTGACTCGGCCGCCGGCGCCCTTGCCGCCGGGACCGTCGCCGCCTTCGCAGATGATGTCGGTGACCTCGGTCTTCTGGTGCATCTCGACGCCCATGTGGTCAGCGGCGCGGGCGTAGCCCCACACCACTGCGTCGTGGCGCACGACACCGCCGGGCGGGTGATAGAGGGCACCTTGTATCGGGTAACGGGGGTGGTCGGAGGTGTCCAGACTCGGACACTCCTGCTTGACCTCGTCGGGGCCGATCACGCTGGAGTTGACGCCGCCGAGCTTGTTGACCTCGGCACGCCAGTGCATCGTGCGCAGGGAGGCGTCGGAGTGGGCCAGCGTCAGGTGGCCGCGCTGGCTGAACATCACGTTGATGTTCAGCTCGACCGCCATCCGCTCATACAGGTGCACTGATCGGTCGTAGAAAGCCACGCCTTCGGGGGTGAGGTAGTTGGAGCGCACGATCGCCGTGTTGCGTCCCGAGCCGCCGCTGCCCAAGTAGGCCTTGTCCAGCACGGCCACATTGGTCATGCCGTGGTTGCGAGCGAGGTAGTAGGCGGTGGCGAGGCCATGCACGCCGCCGCCGATGACGACCGCGTCGTAGGAGCGCTTCAGGTCGCAGTCGCGCCACACCCGAGGCCAGTTCTCGCCGCGGAGGCCCTTCCAGGCCAGCGCCGCAGCCGAGTACTTGGGCGGGCGTCGCCGGAGCCGGCGCGTGAGACCCGTCATCACCGTGCAGGTTAAGCACCCGTTCTCGGCTTCGTCGCAGCGAAATTGACTTTCTGAGCGGCTCCGTAAGGCGCGAGACTGCGAAGCGGTTCTGGACAGTTGGCCGTGGGCGGGGTCGTGATGTTGCCTGAGTTCGAGACGATTGCCCGCACAGCCGCTGTGGCGTTCGTTCTGCTTATTCCTGGAGCGGCTGCCGCTGCTGGATTTGAGTGGCACTCGGTGCGCTATAGCCGCCGGGGGCGAGACTGGGGCTGCGACTGCTGCTGTTCTCGGGAGTGTGGCTGGCTGCGGGATTCTGGGTCTGGCACTGGTTGGCCCTGCGTTACTGGGATGATCTCGCGGCTCGAAGACCAGTTTCGTGGTGGGTGTACCTCATTCCCCTCGGATTCGTCGTCGTCCCATACGTCGTCGGCTGGGGATTGGGATGGCTTACAGCCAAGCATCCGCGCCGGATGCGAACGCTGCTGGGCGTGAATCGTGCCCCGACGGCATGGGACCAGCTCTTCGGGAGCCGCGAAGCCGACGTGCCGGCGCGTGACGGCAAGGGCGATCTGTGGTTGACAGGGTCCGGGCTACTGCTGGAGTCGCAGGAAATCGAGTCGTTAGAGTTCATAGCAATACCTGATCCGAGCGCCCGGGGTTGATCCGATGAGTCGTGACAAGCCGAGCGGCCGGATCAAGCGGTCAGAGCGCCGTGAGAAACGTCGAAGCGCATACGACGGCTACACGCCCACTGCATCGATCGAGCCGAAGGATGTCCCCAAGGGCGCGTACGAGCCGCCGCCGCGCGGTTCTGGGCCCTCCGACGGCGATTCGGGTGACAAGTAGCAAGACGAGGCCGCTGTGACGGGCTCTGTGTCCATCACGGCCAAACGACACCATCGCAGGCGGCGACACGACCCAGCAGATGACGGTGCGGTCGGTGCGCGGCCCGCACGAATAGAAGATGCTTGCGGCGACCGGGGTCTGTCCGACGCTCCCTTGGAACTAATCATCTAGTCTGCATTGGACTAGTTATTCGACGAATCTTGGATCCAGCGGGAGGCTTAGTGGTTGCGGACGCGGCGGATTCATCTCACATCTGGACCGTGGCTGAGGCCAAGTCGCGCCTCTCGCACATTCTTCGCTGCGCAGAAGAGGAGGGTCCCCAGCGCATCGGCACCCGCCGGACGTTCGTCGTCGTCCCCGAACATGAGTGGCAGCAGCGAGCCGAGCCTGAAGTGCATCTCGGCCAGTGGCTCATCGACAACATGCCCCGCGGGTTCGACCTCGAACTCCCCGATCGCCGCTCGGATCGGCCCATCCCGTTCATCGACTACGCCACCGACGCTGTATCCGACGCCCCGTGAACGGCATCCTCCTCGACACCAACGTCGTCTCAGAAACGGCTCGGCCCGCACCCGACGCCAATGTGCTCGCGTTCCTTGCCAGCGAATCAAACCTCTGGCTGTCGACAATCGTGCTGCACGAATTGGAGTACGGCGTACAGCGAATGGCACCAGGCCGTCGCCGTGACGCCATTGCGGTCGCCATCGGATCGCTCGCCGAACGCGCCCGACGGATCGTTCCCATTGGTCCTGCCGAGGCCGAACATGCTGCCGAGCTGCGGGCCCAGGTTCAACGCTCTGGCCGCACACTTGATGTCGGCGATGCGCTGATTGCTGCGTCCGCCGGGCTGCGGCGTCTCCCACTGGCCACACGCAACATCCGTGACTTCGAAGGGCTTGGCCTCCGCTTGATAAACCCCTGGGAATCGCCGGCCGTGTGATGACGCAATCGCGCGGCAGGCAGCGTCGCCCGAACGCGCTCGTCGTCGGCGATCAGATGGCTAGATCATTCAGGTTGTAGTCGCGGATGACGCGGTCGAACGTCTCGTCGTTGTGGCGGAAATCGTCTTCGAGGCCGACGAAGGGGGCGTAGGTGTAGCGGCGCTCGTCGGGGCGGTGCTGCGCCCTGGCGTCGATGGCCACGGCGATCACCGACGACCGCTTGAAGACGCGCTCCTCGTCGTAGACGACCAAGGCGTCACGCTCGTGCACCCGCAGTTGACCTGTCACGCCGAGCACGGACGAGCGGCGATGGAAGCCGAACGTGACCGAGATGCGCGGATCCGGGGACGTATTCGCATAGGAGCCATGGACCATGTGCCGGTTCACCACCGTCACGTCCCCCGGTTCGCACAGCAGCGGGATGGCATCGGGCAGCATCGTGCTGCCGCCATTGGCGGCCACCTTCGCACGCAGGTCGATGCGGCCGGCAGTGTGCGTGCCCGGCACCACCCACAGCGCATTCGCCGCGGTGGTCTCATACAGCTGCACCTGGAAGTTGAAGCCGTGGATGCCCATGTCCCAGTTCGGGTTGTCCCAGTGGGTGACGCCGTCCTGGTGCCACGACACGGAGCCGCCGAGCCCTGGCTCCTTCACGAAGATGGCGTCGTTGTAGGGCACAAAGTCGGGTCCGTTGATGCTCTCCGCGATCGACATCAGGTCCGGGTGGCCGTACAGCCGCAGCGCGGAGGGCATCGACTGGCACATGCCGAAGATCAGGTAGACGACATCGGGCGGAGCGTCCTCGTCGGGCGTGGGCTGGTCCATCTGCACTTGGTGACGACCGCCGAGGGCGCTGGTGCCGCCAAACGGGTCCGACAGCGGCGCGACGTGGATGTACGGCTCGACGGCGTAGTCGCGCCCCAGCGCGGGCCGGCCGTGGCGGTCCACCTCGGCGCCTTTGCGCACCGGTGCCCGTTCGATGACCTCGGACACATCGGCCCGTAACTCAGCGATCTCATCGGCGCCGACAACGTCGGTGAAGACGTAGAAGCCGTGCTTCCAGAAGTCGTCCAAGATCTCGGGGTGCAGCTTGCCGTCCGGGCCGAATCGCACCGGCCCGCGGTTGCCGGTCTCGTGCGCGCGCTGCACTCCACCAGCGAGGTAGTCGGCCATCTCCGCGAGATGCTGCGCTCTCGTCGGCGTGCCAGCCGTCCGCACTGGATCCGCCACGTCAGTCATCCCAAGCCCCCTGCAAAGTTCCTCGCCTCAACGATGGTAATCGGCTGGCCCCTCAGCTCTCCCGTTGGCGCGCCGGCTCTGCGAGCATGAGCCCATGGAGTTTGACGAATACGCAGACCGATATCGCACCGCGGAAGTGACCCGCGACGACGCGGGGGTCGTGACCGTCCGCATGCACACCCGCGACGGTCCGCTGCAGTGGGGCGGGCGCCCCCACCGGGAACTGCCGGAGCTGTTCATGGCACTCGCATCGGACCGGGACATCAAGGTAGTGATCCTCACCGGCACCGGGGACTCGTTCATCGAGCTGCCCGATGAGGTCAACGCGCTGGCCGAGGGGCGGGCCAACGCCACGGTGTGGGATCGCATCATCTGGGAGGGCAACCGGCTCGTGGACCAGATGCTCGACATCGAGGTGCCGATGATCGCCGCGGTCAACGGCCCCGTGACGGTTCACTCCGAGCTGGCCGTGCTGTGCGACATCGTCCTGGCCGCCGAGGATGCCTACTTTCAAGACGCCCCGCACTTCCCCGGCGGATTGGTGCCTGGTGACAGCATGCAGATCGTGTGGCCGCTGCTGCTCGGGCCGAACCGGGGCCGCTACTTCCTGCTCACCGGTCAGCAGATCGGCGCCGCCGAAGCCCACGATCTCGGCATCGTGGGCGAGGTGCTGCCTGCCGGCGGCCTGATGGACCGCGCCCAGGAAATCGCCGCAAGTCTGGCGAAGCTCAACCCGATCCTGCTGCGCAACACCCGCCACGCCCTGGTGCGCCCCCTGCGTCGTGCGATGGCAGACGACCTGCACACGGGACTCGCGCTTGAAGCGATCGCCTCGATGTCGGCACGCGAGTGGTTCCGCGACCAGGCCGAGAACGCAACATAGGCACAGCATCAATCAACCATCCATCGCCGTGACGGGTCCGATCCGCAGCCGCTCAGGCTCTCGCCGACTGGCATCTCGCAACTATCTAAGCGCTGAGGGAAGCGCTCCTCGGGCTAGCGACCCGTCACGAGCGGATTGCGCCAGCGGAGACCGCCGAAACGCGCAAAGTTGCTGTCGTTGGAATGAACCTCCGCTTGGTGCTCGATCGCGAGCGCCGCGATGTGCGCATCGGTGACTAGGTTGCCGCCGACCCCGGCTTCAACGAGCAAGCGCCGGAAGATCGCCAGATGCTGTGTACCCGGATTCAGCGGCATGACGTTCGGCACCGCGAACCAGTCAGACACGGCGTCAGTCGCATGCTCTGGGGTCAGGGGATGTTCGTAGAACGCCCGTTGGGTCGTCAGACGCAGAAAACCACAGACGACGACCCACGGCAGTCCGATGCGCTCGCTCCCCCTGAGCAGAGATTCCCACCAACTGCGCGCGACATCGTGGCTCGGCGCCATGTCATTGTGGGCGTAGATCAGCAGATTGAGATCGGGAACGATCACTGGTCGTCAGCACGTTCGGACGCAGCACGCGCGACACGCGCTTCCTTCTCGAGGTAGGCCTCAGTCTCGAATTCATCCACAAGCTGGTTCAGCTTCAAGGGATCGACTCCCGGCGCGAACCCGGTCGAATGGGTCCGGACGCGATATTGGTCGGTCGGTTGGGATGCGTCCGGCCCCAGTCCGCGACGCAGCACGTCGTTGACAACCTGCTTGAAGGGCTGATCCAAGTGGCGCACCCGTTCCTTGAGCGCGTCCGCAACATCGTCATCAAGCGTCAACGTCGTCCTCATGGAGACATCATGATGCTCACAATACTGGATGTCAAGATGCTCCTCATGCAGCGACAGATAGTTGAGCGAGTCGATCCAGTCGCGAGTTTCGGCGGTCTGCGTGCCCACTGCCTCGGGCTAACGCGAGCAACTTGTTTGGTCAAGCCCCTATACAGGCGCCCTTGATGGTCAGTCGGTGATGGTGCCGTATGCCCAGGTTCCGTATGGGTTGGTGACTTCGGTGACCCAGGCCAGGTAGAGGCCGACGTCGCTGGCGCCGATGGTCGGGACGCGCACGGTTGCTGTGGTGTCGCCGCTGCTGATCCTCACTGTGCCTCCGTCGGCGTAGGCGCCGCCGTGCGCGATGGTGTAGGTCACCTCGACATGGCTGCTGTGGGCGCAGTCGATGCTGATGACGAACTCGAGGTCGTCGCCGCGTGTGGCGGTCGCGTCGGCTGCGGCGACGGTCGGCTTGGCGGTGCATGCATCGCTGTCGGCGGGCACTTGATCGGTGTCCTCGATGTCGTCGGTGTCGGGCACATCCTGCACTGGAGGCGGATCGTCGTCGTCTGTGACGCTGACCGTCGCCGTGGCTGTGCCGACGTCGTAATCGGCACCGTCGGCCACCGTCACCGACACCGAGCCGTCAGCCTCGTCGACCGAATCATCGGCCGTCGCCACCGACAGCACCTTGCTGGTCGTGCCCGCCGCGATCGTCACCGTCCGCGTGCCGGTCGCCACGCCGTAATCGCCTGACGCCGCGACCGTGACGCTCACCGGCAGGTCCGCAGCGGGCGCAACATCAGCGCTCACCGTGAACAACGCCACACCGCCCTCGCTCACACCTGCGGCGGCACTGACGCTCACCGCAGGCGGCGGCGGTTCGTCGTCGTCGGTGACGGCGGCGGTTCGTGTCGATGCCGCACCGATCGTGTAGCCGTCGCCGGCGGTCACCGTGGCGGTGACGGTGCCGTCGGGCTCGTCTGCGGTGTCATCGACGGTGGGCACGCTGAGCGTCGCGGACATGGTACCGGCGGGGATCGTGACGGTGCGGGTGCCTGTGGTGACGCCGTAGTCGCCTGCCGCGGTCACCGCGACCGCGACCGCGAGGTCGGCTGTGGGGGCAGGCGACGCGGCCACCGCGAACGTCACCGCTGCTCCCTCGGTCGCTGCTGCCGCCGACGTCACGGTCACCTCGGGCACCACGACAGGCAGCCGCAGCGGCTGGTCGTCGCTGTCGCCCACGGGCTCCTGCTGCTGCTGCTGTTGTTGTTGTTGGGCGGCTGCTTGGGCGGTGAGAGCTGCCTGCACCTTGGGCAGCGTGGCGACGCCGTCGGCCCAGCCGTGACGCCGCGAGCGGGCGAGCCACGCCGCGATGTCGTCGTCGCTCATGCCGCCGCTGTTGCCCTGGAGCCGGTCGAGCACTGCTGTCCAGTCGCGCACCCCGGCCGCGTGGCTGCGCGCCCTGAACGACGCGATGTGCGCCTCGACCTCCGCGACCAACGCCGCCGGCATCACGTACCGCACCGGCTCCGACGCCGAGTCGACAGCGCCGGGCGCGTCGTCGGTGCCGGGCGCATCGTCGCTGCCGGGCACGTCGTCGGTGTCGTCGGTGTCGGGCTCTTCACCGGGGCCCGCCGGGACGATCCGGAACCGGCGGGTCTGGTCATAGATCTGGCTGACGATGTCGCGGGTCGCCCCCGCGTCAGGCAGATCTGTGTCGGTGCGGTCGTAGAACAGATAGTTGTACAGCTGCAACGCCGACACGGTCCCCGCAGCGTCGGCCGCGGCGTGCACCGTCAACGTCACCGTCCCCGAAGGCGGCGCCGACGCCAACAGGCCGGTCCCCCAGTCGAACGTCGTGCGGCACCCCTCCCGGTCCGCACCCCGGAAATTCGGGGTGATCGTCACCTTCTGCGGCACGAACTCAGTGATGTGACGAATCACCCCGCCGATCACCACCGTCTCCCCGGTCCGCTCGCTCTGGGACATGTCGCAGCCCGCCACCCGCACATTCACATAATCCGAGGCAGTGCCGCGCGCGGCGTCGGGATAGCGCAGACGGATCTGCACTTCGTGAGAGCTCCCCGCCCCCAACGTCGCCGGCAGCGCCTGCTCCAGACCGCCGTCGCGGCCCGCCACCCACGTCGCGCCGCCGTCGCCGGAGAACTCCAGCTCCTGCTCCCACACGTCGTCATCGACGATATGCACCTGCACATGGCCCGTCTCGTACGGCACAAAAGCCAACGCCCGCAACTGAGCGGCCGACAGGCTCTTCAGCGGCCCCTGGCCCCGGATCACCGGATCGGCGTTCGCGGTCACCACATGGGACAGCCGGAACGACTCGTCGAACGCATCACTGTCATGACCAGCGGAGAACTCCACCGTATGCCAGTCGTCACGCTCCGCCCACGACACCGCATTGCGGTAATACCCGCAGCCGCCCATCAGGTCATACCACGGCGCCGCACGCCACTCCAGCACACCATTGCCGTTGGGGTACTCGCTTCCCGTCGGCGTCTGGTAGCCCTCCATCCAGAAACCGCGGGCGCCCACCGTGTGCCGCGTCCGATGATCCGCCGTGGGATGACAACGCAGCCGATCATGATCATCGAGACCCGAACGGATGCTGCCCGCGTAATACCCCGCCGGCGCCGACCCGTTCACCCACACATCCACGCTCGCGTCCACATACCGGCGCCCGTGCCCGATCAGCTTGTACTGATAGACCACACGCCCGCCGCCCTCGCGCAGCACCACCCGCGGCCGATACGACTCCACCCAACCCGCGTCGCTGTCCGGCGAACAGTCCGCGCCCGGGCACACCCGAAACAGCACCGAATCAGACCGGCCCCCCACACTCGCGTCCACCAACTCCACCGTCGCGTCCCCCACAAGACGACCCGACCGGAAGAACCCCAGCCGCAAGAACTCCGCCTGCGCGCCCACCTCGGTGTTGGAATCAGCCACACCCTCCAGATCGAACCGAGCCACACCACCCACAACCGCCGCATCGAACGGACCCGAATCCACCCTCACCGAACCGCCCGACGGATAAAACACCCGAAAGTCCGACCCCGCAGACGCCGACACACCCGACACAGCCTGCAACGCACGCACCTCCACCGAACCATCAGACAAACCCCACACCACCACCGAACGACGCTCACCCTCAAACAACCGCCCCAACGACACACCAAACGGCTGCGGCAACGCCGGCGGCTCCACCGGCACGCCGTTCACACCGATCGTCACGCTGCGAGACTCCGACGACCAGCCGCCTACGGCATTGGACCAAAAGCGGCTCAGGCTCGTGTCGGCGATGCTCCAACCCGCCGCCGCGCCGGCATCCTCGCCGTCACTTGTGGTTCTCCACAACGAGGCGAAGCCCGACCACCCAAACTGAAAGCTGTCCAACACAACGAAATAGGTGGTGTCCGCCGCAAGGCTGATGCCCCCCTCAGGCGCCTTGAACCTCAACGTCTGATCACTGGAGAAAGCCGTGTAGACAGGAAACGTCAAAGTACCGACAACCGCGCCCGGGAAGCCTCCCGCATCAGCATTCACCGTGACCCTCAGCCTCGAAGCCGCATCAGTCTGCGACAACCCGCCGAACCTCACATCGACACTGCTCAACGTGTAACCCGACGCGTTGGAACCCGTCGAGAATGCCTGAGCTGCATCTGATGTCCCGAAATTCAGAGAGCCGCCACCGGTGGACTGACCCACATTGCTCACCAACACAGACGGCGTTGGCGTCTGCGCCCCAGCCGACGACAACGGCACCAACGCCAACAACGCGCCCACCACAGCGACCGCTACAAGGCTCCTAAGAAGCCCCCCCCCCCCCGGGAACGTACGTACCACAGACATCTGCAACCTCCGCCGACAACACCGTGTGGCAGAGCAGACTACACCCGGCCAACGCTTCAGGGGGCCTGTCGGGCCGGGCCTGTCAAACTCTGACCGTCCCCCTTTTGGGGCAGCCGTGTTCTGTGAGTTCGGGCCTCAGCAACTTGTCGAGCGCACGGCGGGGCAGCGACGGTCAGCCGGTGATGGCATCGAGCGTCTCGGTGCTGGGCGCGAAGTAGAACGAACCCGAGGCCGGGTTCGAGAAGCTGGTGATGGCGTCACGCACGCCATTGGCGTCGTCGAGGCCGTACATCCGGCGCAGGCGGCGGCGCAGCGGCGCCTGGTCCTTGCAGAACGCCATGAAGTACAGGCCCACGGTGCCGTCGTGGAACGCATACGGCGTGGAACGGCGAGCGATCTCGTTGATCTTGTCGCTGCCCTCGTTGCCGTGGTTGCCATCTGCACGCAGCTCGACGTGGCTCAGGTGGCTGTAGGGCTCCTGGCTGTCGGTCTTGTCGGTCTCGGGGAACTTCTTGCGCCCGAAGTTCTTCTCTTGCTGGTCGTCGGACAAGGCGTTCCAGCCGTCGAGGTCGTGCACCCAGCGCTGGGCGATGATGTGGCTGCCTCCTGCGCCGGCATCGCCGTCGGGCACGATGGCCGCGGCCGGCTGGTCCTCATCGGCCGGGTTGCCGGTGCCGTCCTTGAAGCCGGTCATGTCCAGCGAATCGCCGTAGATGAACGTCGGCGTCTCACGGGCGACGGCCATGTGGCCGGCCAGCGCAGTGCGAGCGTCGTACTGCGCCTTCCACACCTTGTCCTTGTCGTCGTGGTTCAACCACAACAGCAGCTCTTCCTGGGTGCCCTTGGCTTCGCGCCCCGATCCGTCGGTGGACTGGACGGTCACGTAGGCCTGGAAGTCGTCGGGCACGTCGTCGGACAGCTCCGGCAGCAGTCCCGGACCGAAGCCCAGCGTCAGGTTGATGCCGTCTGCGTCGCACGCTGCACGCAGGTCGGCAAGCACGGACTTGATCACGCCGAGGTCGGCGCCCTCGACGCGACTCAGGTGGACGTACCACTGGTTGGCGCCCATCTCATTGAAGATGGCCTTCTGCGGCGTTGGCATCGGTGCTCCTTGAGGGGTTCGATGGTGCAGGCGAAAGCAATCCCTCCGGGCGACGCATGCAGCGATCCGGCGAGATTGCGAGGCTGATCGTAGGCCAACAGGCGTGCCGCGCGCACCCTCGCATGGGCGCCGGGAACTCCGTCAGGCGGCCACGTCGTCTTGCGCCGCCCGGTGCGCCTCCTCATCTGTGCTGACAGCACGCACTCACCGCCTGTGCGACGATGTTCGCAGCGCCGCGATGACCGGCGCGACGACACGAGCGACGTGGCTTGCGCACGTCGGAACGAGAACGAGCGGAGGGACGCCGATGAGCATCGCGGCACCACAGCGCACGTACGACACCGAGCTGCCCATCCGGGACGATCTCGGCGCCGCCCACGGCGAGATTGCGGCACGCTGGGCCCGGCCGGGCACGTGGTGGACGGCGGCACAACGCGCCGAGATCGTGCGGCACGTTCGGGCGGCGCGTGACCACCGAACCGACGACGGCGACGTGCTGCCCCCGTGGGTGCAGCCCAGCAGCATCGACGGACTCGTCGATCCCGAAGCGCCGCTGCCCGCTGCCGCCGCCGACGCGGTCTGGCGCATTACCAACCATCCAGGGACGCTGACGCAGGACTGGTACACCTCGATCATCGACCGTGGCGTCGATCCGCTGGCATACGTCGAGCTGGTGGGCATCGTCGCGCAGGCCAACTGCGTCGACCGCTTCGCCGATGCGCTGGAGCTGCCACGCATCGAACTGAACGAGCCAGCCGACGGGCCGCCGGGACGCGAGGGCGCACCCGCGGCGGTGAAGTACCACTGGGTGCCCACCGCCGACCTCAAGATGCCCAACGTCATCAAGGCCCTCAGCGCCGTTCCGGCGGAGAACGAGGCGCTCTTCATCCTGTCCGACGCCCAGTACGTGCCCATGGAGCGAGTGCGTGGCGATGTGGTGTCCGACCGCAACTCGCTGACCCGACCCCAGATCGAGGTGCTTGCTGCGCGGACTTCGAAGCTCAACGAGTGCTTCTACTGAACCTCTGCTCACGCGTTGCTGCTCGGTCTGAGCGGCCAACAAAAGGACATGGAAGTCCGCTACGACACCGTCAACGGTTCCCACGGAGGTGACGGCGGCGTTCCCCACGGCGCGCTGCTGGCCCGCCTCGCTGAGGCGATGTGGGAAGGCGATCGCGAGGCCACCGCTGCGGCGCGTGCTGCGGTGGTCGATGCCGCTGGCGCCGACGTCATGGTCGACGCCGTGGCGGTCAGCGCCAACTTCCACATGATGACCCGGGTCGCCGACGGCACGGGAACCCCGCTGGATCCGGGCACCTACGACATGAGCGCGCCGGTACGCGAGGCCTGCGACCTCAACGGTTTCGTGTCACGCCGTGACCCCCAAGGCGATCGCCAGGGCGCCCAAGGAGCCGGCTGAGCCACAGCTTCCTCCCACCCTCGGCCCGTTCGCTGAGAGCCGACGGGCGCCCAGCGAACGTCGGCACGCCAGATCGCGGCCGAGTACTCAGCGGCGGCAATAGCGTGACCATGTGGAATGGCCTGACGTTGCGAACCGGATCGAGGCCGGCGAAGACGAGCGCACGGAATTCAAGCTGAACTTCCGGGATCGCTCGGCAACCGGGCGAGCGATCTGTGCCTTCGCCAACACCGACGGCGGCATCGTCGTGCTCGGCGTCGACAATTCCCGCAAGGTCGTGGGCGTCTCCGAAGACCCTGAGCAAACCCAGGAGCGCCTGTCTGCCTACCTGCAGTCCGGCTGCAGCTCTCCGCTCAACGCTCGGCTCGGCCGTCACCGCCATGCGCAAGGGTGGGTGCACTGGATCACGGTCACACGTCAGCGAGGGTTCGAGCCGATGCGCTGCGACGGACGTGTGTGGGTTCGGCGCGGACGCAGCACGGTCGAGCCGTCGCCGACCGAACTGCAAGACCTCTTCAACGCGTTCGGCTACGTCCTGACCGAGGAACAGGTGATCGGCCCCGCATCGACCGCGGACATCGATCCGCATGCGTTCCGCGACTATCTGCGTGACCTCGATATTGACACCGATACCGAACCGCAGCCCCGCAGCGACGACGACCTGCGCAATCGCGGCGCGGTGGCAGAGCGTGACGGCGAACTGAGACCCACGCTGTACGGCTTGTTCGCCTTCGGAAAAGACCCTCAGCGCTTTCCCCAAACGCGGCGCTTCTTTGTCGAATGCGTCGCGTACGGCGGAGCTGACCAAGCCGCCGATGTACTCCAGGTGGCGAGCGCAACCGGCCGGCTCGACGAGCAGGTGGACCGAGCCCTGGGATGGTTCAAGTCGCTGGGACGCTCCGAGACCTACGAACATGTCCGACGCGTCGACCACTACCTGCTGCCGGTGAGCGTCGTGCGCGAGGCGCTCGTCAATGCCGTGGCCCATCGCGACTATGCGATCACTGGCTCCCAAGTACTGCTCGAGGTATTCGAAGACCGCGTCACGCTCACCAGTCCGGGCCGACTTCCGAATCACATCACAGCCGCTTCCGTTCGAGCAGGCGGTCGTCCCAGATCGCGGAACGAGTCGATGGCCAACTATCTCTTGACACGCCGCTACATGGAGCAGCGGGGCCGCGGCTGGCTGCTGATGCGCCGAGGAATGCGTGACTTCAATGGGACCGAACCTGGGATCCACCACGATGCCGAGGCCAGGTGGGTGCAGGTGACGCTTCATCTCGGCAGCACCGCCGAGGGTCCGTAACGGACGCGGCGCGCGGTCGGGCAAGCGCTGTCAGGACCTGAAGCGCTTGGTGGGCAGGTGCGGGCCGATGTAGCCCACATGTACCTTGCCGGTGGCGTCGGGGCCACGGGTGCCGTCATGGAAGTACAGCCGCGGCGCGAATGATGCGTTCGACAGCTTGAGATGCGCTTGCATCTCGATACGGCCGGCCGGCGCCACGCTGACGGCCACCGGCAGCAGCCGATACTTGCGCAGTTCGGGTCGGCGCATGACTTCTTCAGACTCGTTCATCGCCAGCTTCTTGGCATTAGCGAACCACACCCGCTGGTGATTGCTCCGACGGCACCAATCGCGGAAGTCCTGGAAGCTGGCGCCCGTATTGGCGTAGGCCTCCAAGGCCAGCAGCCCGTCGAAGACGCTGAGCGCCCACGAGTGGGACTCGATGGCGCTGTCCAAGTCGGCGATCCGGTGCTCGGCCGCGGGCGGGATCTCAATCTTCGTCAGATTCGCGCGGGCGAGCTGGAGGGCCTGACGGATCGAGGTGACCTGCTGGTACTTGCGCTTTGACGCGTCGGTGTCGGGCGCCTCCGCGCGCTGGCCCGCTTGCAACAACCACTTGACCATCTGATCCTGGGCGTCGATGAGCTGGCGCTGCAGGTCGTCGGCCCGCAGCTGCGCGAGCTGCAGCTCCTCCTGCATGTCCAAGACCTGCTGGGATATCTCATCTCGCTGCTGGCGTGCTGCTGCTCGCTGTTCGCGTGTCTCAAACAGGGCTTCCCACAGGTCGTCGCGCTCAGACTCCAGCGCAGCGACGCGTTCGGCGGGGCTGGGTCCGGCTTCCAGGATCGGCGCCTGGCGCTGGCTGCCAAGCCGTGCGCGGGCCTGTCCATACAGCGGCGGCGGCTCGCGCTCAGCGAGCGCCAAGCGCAGCAGAGCAGAGGCCCAGCGGCCCGCCTGGTGGGGGTCGCTGCGCACCAATTCCGCCGACAGCGTCCGGTGCCGGTGCGCATCCTGCGAGCCAGTCATGTACAGCCGCGCCTCGCCGGGCTGCAAGTCGAGCTCGCCGCCGACGAGACGCTGAAACCGGGTCAGCAGCGCCAACGGCATGACGAACACGCGCGCAAGCCCGGCGAGCTGCGATGCGGCGCTGTGCGCCCGGCGGGTCATGTCGCCCATCGCCGTGTCGGGGTTGATCGGATCCCACGCAATCACCAGGTACGGAACAGGCCGCTGGGGCGAGACGATGGCGTTGCGAATCGCTTCGGTATGCGCGGGGTCGCGCACCTGCACCGGATCGACCGACAGCGGTTCGGGGCCGACGTGCGGTCGCCCGCCACCGCGAATGCCTGTGTCGAGCAGTTCATGCACGAGCGATGCTGCGCCCGTCTCGCGCAGTACGGCGGGCTGCGACGAAACATGGTCCGCACCGAGACCCGGCATCGGAATCGAACGGCTTTTGCTCAGCGAGCCGTCGCGCGCCGACGACGCAGCGGCGGGGACCTCGACGTCCACCCACAGCCAGGCCCCCTCGGCGTCGCTCAGCACGCGGGTCGTCACCACCGTCACGCCGGTGGCGCCCTGACGGACAAGTTCCAGCGTGGTGGTCGTGACACCGCCGTCGGTGCTCGTCTCACGTGTCAGGTCGAGCCGGCAATCGGCAGCTGCGGCAGCTGCGGCAGCTGCGGGAACGTCGGGCACCCCCGAGGCATACCCGGCATCGGCATCGGATACCCCGGCTGCGACGACGCGTCCCGCCGAACCTCGCTTGCTGGCAGTGGCCACGGCACCGGCCTCGCCGTCGCCGCCCGCACGGGCCACATCGAGTTGAGGGTGCTGCGACTGCGCCCAGCCGCGGAAGGTGCTGGCGGCGAGCTCGTGAATGCCATCGCGGCCGTCTTGCCACATAGCCCGGTAGACCACTTCGAGATGGTCGCGACCGCCGGCCGGCGGTCCGGCCGTCATGGCTAGCTCTGTTCGTAGATCGGGGTGACGAGAGCGCGGGCCAGCGTCGTGCCGAACATGTTGAAACCGCAGATTGCCGGCGAGACGCTCTCGTCGATCGGCAACGTGGCGACGCTCAGCGCATGCACAGCGAACATGTAGCGGTGCGGGCCGTGGCCCGCAGGCGGCGCAGAGCCCAAGTAACCGGTCAACCCAGCGTCGTTGCGGAGTTGCTTTGCGCCCTCAGGCAGCCCGCTGCCCTCGGCATCGCCGGCACCGGATGCGAGCTCAGTGCATGAAGCCTCGATGTCGTACACCACCCAGTGCCAGAAGCCGCTGCCCGTCGGCGCGTCGGGGTCGAAGCAGGTCACCGCGTAGCTCTGGGTGCCCTGCGGCGCACCCGACCACGCCAAGTGGGGCGACCGATCTTCGCCGCCGGCACCGAAGATGCCCGAGACTTGCGGCATTGCCAGCATCTGGCCCTCAGCTACGTCGTCGCTTCGCACCTCGAACGACGCAACGGCGGGAAGGAAGTCGTAGGGACTGGGAGGTTGTGGCATGGCTGCTGCCTTTCAGTTGTCGTCCGATTCTTCGATCGTGTGCCCTAAGTGTGGCGCATGCCATTTTCTCCCGCGCTATGATGACGGCGTGTTCACCGCTCGGGGTGTGAACTCCGGGCAGCACATCACACAACCCAAACTGACAGACCAAGGACCGGCCCGCTTCTGCGGGTCGGTCTTTGGTTTGAGCAGCCCGGCTGCCCGAACGCGGGGGCTCGGCTGAACTAGAACTCCATCGTGGCCAGTATCACTTCTGAGCAGTGGTGGGCCGGCGCCACCGGCTACCAGATCTACATCCGCTCATTCGCCGACTCGAACGACGACGGCGTCGGCGATCTCGAGGGCATCAGGTCGAAACTCGGCTACCTCGGCGACCTCGGCGTCGACTTCATCTGGATCACCCCCTTCTATCCCACGCCCGGGCACGACTGGGGCTACGACGTGGCCGACTACTGCGACGTGGACCCGCTCTTCGGCGACCTGGCGATCTTCGATCGGCTGGTCGCCGAAGCCCACGACCGCGGCATCCGCATCGTCACCGACTTGGTGCCGAATCACACCAGCAGCGATCACCGCTGGTTCCAAGCGGCGCTCGGCAACTCCGGCGCGGCGGACCGCGAGCGCTATCGCGACTACTACATCTGGCGCGACCCGGCGCCCGGCGGCGGCCCGCCCAACAACTGGGTCGGCTACTTCGGCGGCCCGGCGTGGGCCTTCGATGCCGACTCGGGCCAGTACTACCTGCACCTGTTCCTGCCGACCCAACCCGATCTGAACTGGCGCAACCCAGCCGTGGCCGACGAGTGGGACGCCATCCTGCGCTTTTGGCTCGACCGCGGCGTGGACGGCTTCCGCGTGGATGTGGCAGGTGGCCTGGTGAAGGACGCTCAGCTTCGTTCCAACCCGCAACGGCAGCCGATCCCGCCCGGCGCCAGCCGCTGGGAGCAGTGGGACTGCTTCGAGCACCTCCACGACGTCTTCCAGCCGGAGAGCCAGGAGGTCTTCCGCCGCTGGCGCGCCATCTGCGACGGTTACGGCGCCTTCTTGCACGGCGAGACGTACCACCTGGATCCTCGCGGCATGGATGCCTTGCTGCCGCCCGACGGCATGCACGGCGGCTACTGGTTCGCGCCGATGCACATCGAGTGGAACGCCGACGAGCTGTGGGAGGTGCTGATCGGGCCTGGCGAGCTGTCGGACCGGTTGCTGTGGGCAGCGGGGAGCCATGACATGACTCGAGCGCCCACGCGATTCGGCGGCGGCGTCGCGGGGCGCGAGCGCACCTTGGCCATGAATACGCTGCTCGCCTTCGCCCCCGGGGTGCCGGTGCTGTACCAGGGCGAGGAACTCGGCCTCGAAGACGGGCAGGTGGCGTCAGAATCGAAACTCGACCCGGTGGGACCCGACGGCGACGTGGCTGCGGGCCGCGATGGGTGCCGCACACCCATGCCGTGGGGGACAGGACCGTTCAACGGCTTCTCTGCAGTCGAGCCTTGGCTGGCTAGCGAACCGCGGCCGGCTGAACACACCGCCGAGGCACAGCGCAACGACACCAGCTCGTGTCTGAACAGCTACCGGCGACTGCTGGCAGTTCGGAGGAGATTGTTCGAGCAGGACGGACTGGCTGACGAGGCGGTGGAGTGGGAGCGCTTCGGAGCGGTCATCGTGCTGCGCCGCGGACCGGTGCTGGTCGCTGCCAACACGGCCGACTCCGAGGCCACGTTGGACCTCGCGCACGGCGAGTTGATGTACGAGACAGCGGGCGCGAGCAGCGACGCTCCTGCCCGGTTTCCCGCAACGTTGCACCTAGTGCCCCGCAGCGCCATCGTGTGCCGCAAGACGTAAGCGAACGCGCTCGTCACGCGACTGTCACACTGCGCTCCAACCACTACGCCTCTGCCGCTCGTTAGCCTGACTCGTCAGGCACATCGCCGAGACGACTGGCCAGCAGCGACCATCTTGAGGTCGCACGGCGTGCCCGACAATTCGTGGCAGAGCGTTGGCATCGCGTCATTCCAGGGAGGAAGCACTCAATGACACACCCATCCCATCAGCGCACCCGTCGGGGGCGCCGCGTGGTTCAACTGCTCGGCGTGCTATTCGCAACCGCGCTGATCGCTGCTGCCTGCGGCAGCGACGACGACGCAGACGGTGACGCGGCGGCGCCGACCACGGAGGCGACCGCAGCGTCAGATGAGATGTCTGACGACATGTCCGACGACGACATGGACGAGCACATGGACGACGACATGTCCGACGACGACATGGACGAGCACATGGACGACGACATGTCCGACGACGACATGGACGAGCACATGGACGACGACGACATGATGGACTTGGCCGGCACCAAGGTGTCGGTGTTCGGTCCCGAGTCCAGCGACGAGGAAGCGGGCGCCCTTCGAGATGCGCTCGATCACTTCGCCGACCGGACAGGCATCGAGATCAGCTACACCGGCGCACGCGACGCCGCTGATCAGATCAATGCGCAGGCAGCTGGCGGCAACCCGCCGGACATCTTCATCTTCCCGCAGCCCGGCAAGCTGGCCGACTTCGCACGCAACGGCCACCTCATCGCACTGCCCGACGACGTCGTGGCCGCGATGAATGAGCATTGGACTCCTGCGTGGACATCGTTCGGCGACGTCGACGGCACCCAGTACGGCATTCCGAACAAGTCCGACCTGAAGTCGCTGGTGTGGTACAAGCCGGCCCTGTTCGAGTCGAAGGGCTACGAGGTACCCGGCACTTGGGACGAGCTCAAGGCACTGTCGGCCGAGATGATCGCGAACGGCGATACCCCGTTCTGCATCGGCATCGAGAGCGGTCCGGCCACCGGCTGGACCTTCACCGACTGGGTCGAAGACCTGATGCTGCGCTTCCACACGCCTGCGGACTACGACGCGTGGGTCGCCGGCGACCTGGCGTTCTCCAGCGACGAGGTCAGCGGCGTGTTCAACGAGGTGCTTGACCTGTGGAACACGCCGGGAATGGTGTTCGCCGCCGGTGGCTCCATCGCCGCGACGCCGTTCGGCGACAACGGCCAGCCGCTGGTCGACAACGACTGCATGATGCACCGTCAGGCGTCCTTCTATGCCGCGTTCATCCCCGAGGGAACCGTGTTCGCGGACGGCTCGGCCGACGCTGTCGACACCTTCTACTTCCCGTCGGTGAAGGGCGACCAGCCCGTTCTGGGCGCCGGCACCCTGGTGGGCGCCTTCCGCGACGCTCCCGAGGTGTGGGAAGTGATGAAGTACTTCGGCAGCTCCGAATACGCCGAGTTGCGCCAGCGGGCGCAGACCGAGCGCAAGGGCGGCGGCCTGTCGGGCTTCCTGTCGGCTGCGACAAACCAGGACCCGAACGTGTACCAGCCGCTTGAGCAGTCGTTCCTCGACATCTTGCAGAATGCCGATGTCGTGCGCTTCGACGGCTCAGACCTGATGCCTGCCGAGGTCGGCGCCGGCACCTTCTGGACCGAGGGCACCGCCGTCGTCAACGGCGACAAGAGCGTCGCTGAGGCGACGCAAGCCATCGACGACAGCTGGCCCCGCTGAGACTGAGCCAGTGCTGGCTGGCACGGCACCGCGAGGTGCACCCGCCGGCCAGATCGAATTCATAGACGAAGGGCCGTCCCGCATGTGCGGGGCGGCCCTTCGCTGTTGACACCTCACTCCCGATCGCCGGCGTGGAGGTGCGCTGCCGCGCAGCGCGAACTGCAAGACTGCGACGATGGCGGCGTTGTGGGGGGCTTTTGCTGGCGTGGTGATAGCCGTCGGCGCCAGCGCCGCGGTGTTCTGGGTCACGCACCGCCTGTTCGGACTCGTCGAGCGGCGCTGGGCCGTCGTGACCGCAACCTCAGGCGTGCTCGCCGGGGGCGCTGCGGGTGCTGTGGCGTCGGGGCTTCGCAGCGGGGCCGACTCCACGCCGTTGCTGGCAGGCTCACAGTTCGCGTGGATTGTCGGCGGTGCTGCGGTGTTCGGTCTGGTGGGTGCCGCCGTCGGGATGCTGCGGCCTCCCTCCGCGAAACGCACATCTGCGGTACAGAGTCGGCTGCGAGCGCTCACCTTCGTGGGGCCGGCCATGCTGTTCGTCGCGCTGGGGCTGATCATCCCGCTGCTGCGGACCATCTACCTGTCGCTGTTCGACAAGGCCGGCACCGGCTTTCGCGGGCTTGCCAACTACGGCGACATTTTCACCAACGCACAGAGCCTGGATTTGTCGGGCTGGGCCGGCATCTTCGGCAGCCAGTTGTTCTGGGGCAGCGTCATGCTGTTTGCCGTTGCGGCGGTCATTGCGTTGGCTCGGGGTCGACGTCGCGGCGTCACAGCAGATATCTCAGCCAGCACGGTCGGGATCGGGATCGGCGGAGGCCTGCTGCTCAGTTTCGCCGTGTTCGCCAATCTGCGCGGCACGGTGATGAACAACCTGTGGTGGGTGGTGGCGGTCACGTTCCTGTCGACCGCGCTCGGCCTGCTGGCCGCGGTGATCGCCGACCGCACCAAACGCGAATCCTTCGCCAAGAGCTT
Organism: Candidatus Poriferisodalis sp.; assembly: GCF_965208895.1. Lineage (GTDB taxonomy): Bacteria > Actinomycetota > Acidimicrobiia > Acidimicrobiales > Poriferisodalaceae > Poriferisodalis. The sequence goes on from NZ_OZ242363.1 coordinate 1,980,896, forward strand.
GATCTTCCTGCCGATGGCGATCTCTTTCGTCGGAGCGGGGATCATCTGGCGCTTCATGTACATCGCCCGGCCGCCTCAGAAGTCCCAGACCGGGCTGCTCAACGCCATCTGGGTCTGGTTCGGCACGCTGAGGCCCTCCACCGGCGGGGCGTGGATCGCGGTTGCCGTCCTGGCAACAGTGACTGCCATGCTGGCCGCACTGTGCGCCTTCGGCGTGCGGAGACGGCAGTCAGCGCTCGCCATCGGCTCGGCGACCGCGGCCATCCCGCTGCTGTGGCTGATCTACCGCTTCTTGGGTCCCGGCGTCGGCGGCTCCATCTTGGGCCCCAACGGCGAGCCGATTGCGGGAACGATCCTGTTCGTCCAGGAATCCCCCTTCAACAATGTGTGGCTGATGGTGGTGCTGATCTGGATCCAGACCGGGTTCGCCATGGTGATCCTGTCGGCGGCCATCAAGGCTGTGCCCTCGGATCTGATCGAGGCGGCCCGAGTCGACGGCGCCGACGAGCGCCAAGTCTTCTTCGGGGTGACGCTGCCGACCATCGTGCCCACGATCACGGTGGTCATGACCGCCATGATCGTGCTGGTCATGAAGGTGTTCGACATCGTGCGGGTGATGACCAACGGCAACTTCGGCACACAGGTCATCGCCAACGAGATGTGGCAGCGCAGCTTCACCGAATTCAACTTGGGGTTGGGATCGGCTTTGGCGGTGGTGCTGTTCCTGGGCGTGGTACCGGTCATGGGTCTCAACATCAGACGGATGCAACGCGGTGAGTAGCGCCGTCGACGCCGCAGCAGCAGCTGAACAGCCTGCGGGCTCTGGTTCGGCGCCGCGCGGACGCCAGGGCCCCGACCGCATCGGGCGAGCGGTGTACCGCTTCCTGCGCTCCATTCCGGTCTGGGTGCTGTGGCTGATGGTGATCGTCTGGAGCGTTCCCACCGGCAGCCTGTTCCTCAACTCGTTCCGGCACCGCGACGATCAGCGCGCCTCTGGCTGGTGGACGTCGTTCACTGAAGGCAACTGGACGCTGGAGAACTACGCCGACGTGCTGTCGTCGGGGGCTCAGACCGGCGGGCTGTGGCAGGCGCTGCTCAACTCGTTCGCGATCGCCATTCCGGCAACGATCATTCCGATCGCCATCGCTGCTTTGGCGGCGTACGCCTTTGCATGGATCCCGTTCCGGGGCCGCGAGTGGATCTTCATCGGGACTGTGTCGCTGCTTGCCCTGCCGAACCAGGTGGCCCTGCTCCCGCTGCTGCAGATGTTCTCCGGCGGCGCGCACTGGTCCATCCCTGGGACCGAGATAATCCTTGGGACCGAGATCGTCGTCACGCTCATCCCCGACTTCAGTCTCGCCGGCACCGCGACGGCCGTCTGGCTGACCCACACGGCATTCGCCTTGCCGTTCGCCATCTTCTTGCTGCACAACTACATCTCAACCTTGCCCGGAGAGCTGTTCGAGGCAGCCCGCATCGACGGCGCCGACCATTTCACGATCTTCTGGCGGATCGTCGTCCCGCTCTCGGTGCCTGCTCTGGCGGCCTTTGCCATCTTCCAGTTCCTGTGGACCTGGAACGACTACCTGATCGCTTTGACCATGCTCGGCGCCGCGGGCGAGAACTACCCGGCCACTATCAAGATTGCCTCGATGGCCGGCGAGTTCGGCCTGCGAGAGCACCTGCTGTCGGCCGGCGCGTTCGTGCAGGCAGGGGTGCCGATGCTGGTGTTCTTCTTCCTGCAACGGTTCTTCGTGCGCGGTCTGCTGGCCGGCTCGGTGAAATCCTGAATGGGGACATCGCAAAGACACGATCGGGCTCAGAACCAGCGCACGGCATCGGCGTCGCCCCGGCAGACTGCGCCCCAGTCCATCTGACGTCAGAGCCGAGGTGACCGTGTCAAATTCCGATGTGCCGACCGGGCTGGTGCGGTCTGCTCCGCGGCGTCTGGGCTCGGGCGACGTCGAGGTCGGGCCGCTGGCGCTGGGCCTGTGGCGTTTCACCGGCACCGACATCGGCCAGAACGCGGCGCTGATCGAAGCCGGGCTGGAGCTCGGCATGAATCTGGTTGACATCGCCGACGTCTACGGGTTGGACTGGGGCGGCACAGGCTTCGGCAGCTGCGAGGAGAACCTGGGAGCGGTGCTGCGGGCCCGGCCGGAACTGCGCGACCGCATGGTGATCGCCACCAAGGGTGGCATCGTGCCGCCGGTGCCGTATGACTCCGGTTCGATCGCTCTGAGGGCCGCATGCGAGGCTTCGCTGGCGCGGCTCGGGATTGATCGCATCGATGTCTACCAAGTGCACCGGCCCGACATGTTCACTCACCCCGCCGAGCTAGCCGACACGCTCGACGGTTTGGTCGCCGACGGCCTGATTGGTGCCGTCGGCGTCTCGAACTACACGCCCGCGCAGACCCGGGCGCTGGCGGCGCACCTGGAGGCTCCGCTCGTGAGCACCCAGCCTGAGTACTCAGCCGCCTGCCTGGACCCGCTACGCGACGGCACGCTCGACCTGTGCTCGGAGATGGGCATGGTGCCGCTGGCATGGAGCCCGCTCGCCGGCGGGCGACTCATGGCCCCGAACCCGGCCGGAGCTGATGAGGACAGCGGGGTGCGGGCGCAGCTTCTGGCAACGCTGGATCGGCTGGCCGAGCGGGAAGGGGTCGACCGAGCCGCGGTGTGCGTGGCCTTCGTGCTGGCTCACCCCACGGCACCCATCGCCATCGTCGGCACGCAGCAGCCTGAACGTCTCGAAGGGCTGCAGGCTGCGCTCGGTGTTCACCTCGACCGCAATGACGTGTACGACATTGTCGAAGCCTCCGAAGGGGTGCCGCTGCCGTGACCGGAGCCGGCGGCAGCTCGCATGGCACTCCCGACAGAGCGCACGTGCGGTGAGCGAGATGGCTGCGGTCAGCGACCGGCCGATGCGCTTCGGCGTCATCGGAACCGGCATGATGGGCATCGAGCACATCGCCAATGTCATCGCACTCGACGGGGCTGAGGTAGCGGCGTTCTGCGACAACTGGGAACCATCGCTCAAGGCAGCCCAGCACGAACTCGCCTGTAACGGTCTCGATCCGGTGCCGTGTTTCGGCGACCACCGAGAACTCCTCGACGCCGAGCTGTGCGACGCCGTGGTGATCGCAACGCCAAACCACCTGCACACCGACATCGTGCTCGATGTGGCCGCAGCCGGCGTGCCCCAGCTCGTCGAGAAGCCCCTGGCCACCACGCTGACCGATTGTCGCCGCATCATCGACGGCATCGAGGCGCTGGAGAATTCAGCACCGCTGGTGTGGGTCGGACTGGAGTACCGCTACATGGCACCGGTGGCTGCGCTGATCGAACAGGCTCACGCCGGTGCGGTGGGTCGCATCGCAATGGTGACCATCCGCGAGCACCGCTTCCCATTCCAGCCCAAGGTGCGCGACTGGAACCGGTTCAACCGCAATACCGGCGGAACCTTGGTGGAGAAGTGCTGCCACTTCTTCGACCTCATGCGGCTCATCGTGGGCTGCGAGCCGGACCGCGTGATGGCATCGGGCGCGCAGGACGTGAACCACCTCGACGAGCGCTACGGCGGCGAGACACCGGACATCTTGGACAATGCGTTCGTGATCGTGGAGTTCACCTCAGGGGCGAGGGCACTGCTGGACCTGTGCATGTTCGCCGAGGCCACGCGGAACCAAGAGGAACTGTCGGTGGTGGGCGACAGCGGAAAGCTCGAAGCACTGATCCCCGACGACGTGCTGAGGACCGGCGTGCGCGAGCGTGACTGGATCGGCAATGTCGAAGAGCAGCAGATCACCAGCACCGCCCCGGTCGTCGGCCATCACCACGGTTCGTCGTACATCGAGCTGGAACGCTTTCGCGACGCTGTGCTGACATCGAGCCCGGCCGAGTGCACGCTGGCCGACGGGCTGTGGTCGGTGGCGATCGGCCGAGCTGCGCACATCTCGATCGACGAGGGCAGGCCAGTAGAGATGAACGAACTGCTCACCCCGGCGGAGCTGAGTTCGTGAACCCCACAGCACAGCTCACGCACCAGCGACCATGAACAGCGCGGCGCAGCTTGCGGAGCCGCGGCCATGAACAGCGCGGCGCAGACTGCCGTGGCGATCAGCTGCACCGCACGTCTCGAGCGGCGCAGCACGACCAGTCGAGCTCAGTGATCTCCTCACGTCATCCGAAACTGAGAACTCAGACGCTCAAGAAATCAGCAAGGTAGACAAATGACGAGTCCAATTCAGGAAATACGCTCAATTCGGAAGTTCGGAAATCTCTGGTTCCAGCCGCTGCAGTCCAATACGAGTACGTCTTCTAGGTAGTACTGCTGCCAAGCGGCTGGCGCCTGACTCCGTGCAGGCAATTGCTCCCTCAGGCGATCTTGACGCACCATCCGATGTGCCGACACGAAGGGCTGAAATTGGATCACCACTATGTATAAGGCTGGTTTGCGGATATTGCCGCACGACCATTCATATAAGTAGGAATCACGGTACTTGTACTTGAGGTCCTGGTCTAGGCTTCCGCTGTATAATTTCTTGGCAAAATCTGCTCTATTGGCATTGCTTGCTTGCGGATTATCTGGATCCTTGAGCTCAAGGAATATCGTGTAGTTCGTTTCCTCGATGACAAAATCAACTGCCTTCATAGCACCCAGAAGAGCGTGGCTATTCTGGGCGTCAAACCGGCGAATCTTGGCGGCGTTTGGACCACGAATGCGAAGCGAGCCCTCAACAAACGAAATAGCCACATCTATTCCGATTGAAGACGTTCGAGGGTTCGGTCTACATCTCGATCATGCAGAAGGTCAAATGCCTCCAAGATTAGGTTTGGATCTATAGAAGGAAGATCATCAAACGAACGCAACTCAACGCTGGCACCATTATCTACAATCGCAAGCGAGTGGAACTGCACATCGTCATCTTCATCGCGTCCTAGCTCGAAATGCTTGAGAATCGAATAGTCGTGTGTGGCAACGAAGATCTGGACCCCAAGACGCTGCAGCGCTAGCAAGATCTCGACGACAGGGTCATAGAGCGCTGGATTGAGGTTGGTCTCCGGCTCATCCCAGAAGAGGACTGATCCCTCGAGCAACGTCCCGTTGCGTATGAGTAGCCAGAGCAGCCCCAGTTTCCGGAGGCCTTCTGCAAGCAACGTGAATTCCAAATTGCCTGCCTTGGATCTCAAGAAGAACTCTTCGTTCTTGCTCGTGACTGAACCACCCATGGCTTTGTTGAGAATCTTGAGCAATTGACTCCTGTCACGAGGTATTGGACCTCGTTCGACAGGCACGTATGCCCGCGTCAAAATATCGCGGTAGATTTCTTCAAAGTGAATTTCGCGGCGATCATAAAGCGAAATAAAGCCCGGCGCGTTTGCGAGCATTTCCTTAACCGGTATATAAGCCGACGGAAGTTTCTTACTTCGCCACCCCTCGTAGCCTGAGTATCGAATGTAGTCAGTCCGTCTAGAGGTGAATCGGACTCGTAGGCTTGCTCGCCCGTTCCATACTGCGATGCTGCAGTTCTCGACACCTTGGCGTCGGCGGACGAGGCGACCGAGTCGGCGACCTGATGGTAGAAATAGAGATACAATCTTGTCGTCCAAGTCTTCCTCAGTTATTGAAACATCACAAGCGGCGTACGCAACCTTCATGAGGTGTGTCTTGCCCGTTCCGTTCGCACCGATGAATACGTTCAAGCCCGGATTGGGTCGGAAATCGAGGTCTTCGAACACTGTAAAGTTCGTCAATTGGAGCCTGGTCAATGGCATGGTGGTCCGTCGCCTCGGTTAATCGGCTGCCGCGTGCTGTATTGACATGACGTGCTCGCCCCGCGAGCCTTCAGCCTACAACTGCGGCAGAAACCAAGAGGGTCTCATCGTGAGAGTGACAGCATTCCTGTGAAACTTGCGGAGTCGGGCTCGTGGGCACAGGAGCACAGCTCGCGGAGTCCGGGCCATGAGCACCGCGGCGCAGCATGCGGGGACGCGCTCGTGAACACTGCGACACAGCCATGAGTACAGCCCCGCCGGAGATTGCGTGGTTCTCGGCACTGTGCGACGACGACTATGAGTTCTTGGGCGTGCCCGATCCGAACCTGGCCAGCACCTGGGAGCACTGTGCCGACATCGTCACCACGGCCGAGCGCAACGGCTTCGACAACGTGCTGCTGCCTTCGGGCTACGACCTCGGCATCGACGCCACCTCGTTCGCCGCTGGCATCGCCACGCAGACCGAGCGCATCAACCTGCTCCTTGCCGTTCGCATGGGCGAGCTGTGGCCACCGCAATTGGCACGCCAGCTCGCCACCATCGACCGCATGTCCGCGGGGCGCCTGACCATCAACATCATCTCCAGCGACCTTCCCGGCGCGCCGCTCCCGTCGGGCCCGCGCTACCAGCGCACCCGCGAGTACATGAGCGTGCTGCGGACGCTCCTCGACGGCCAGCCCGTCGATTTCGACGGTGAATTCGTGTCTGTCCAGCTCGACCCTCCCCGCGTCCGCACGGTCAGCGGGCAGTGTCCGCCGTTCTATTTCGGTGGCTTCTCCGACGATGCGAAGGACACGGCCGCCGTCGCCGCGGACGTCTTTCTCACGTGGCCCGACACCGTGGCGGGCGTTGCCGGCACCGTCAGCGAGATGCGAGATCGCGCTGCTGCGGTCGGGCGTGAGCTCAAGTTCGGCCTGCGATCACACCTGATCGTGCGGGACACACACGCAGAAGCCATGGCGGCCACCAGGAGGCTCGTCAGCCAGCTCGACGACGACACCGGTGCCGCGATACGGGCCCGGGCGCTCGACTCGGCGTCGGTCGGCGTGCGACGTCAAGCCGACCTGCGAGACAGTGCCGACGGTGACGGCTTCGCCGAGGCCGGTCTGTGGACCGGCATCGGCCGGGCTCGCAGCGGGGCCGGCGCGGCCATCGTGGGCGACCCAGACGAAGTCGCAGCCAAGCTCGAGGCCTACCGGGCGGTGGGCATCGACGCGTTCATCCTGTCGGGCTACCCCCACATGGCCGAGTGTGACCTGTTCGGACAGCTCGTCCTGCAATCCATGCCCCACCGCAAGCTCTGGAATCCGTGAACGAGGGCTCAGGAGCGGACAGCAGCCTCGGTCTGGGGATCGAAGAAGTGCAGCCCGTCGACGTCAACGCTGAGCTCGACGGTCGATCCGGGCCGTGCCGCGCTGCGGGGATGCACTCGGGCAATGACCATGCGGTCATCAATGCCTTCGAGGGCATCGGGATCGCCCGCTTCCACCGAAGGTGCGTCGAGCGGGAAATGCAGCAGCAGATCCGAGCCGAGCGCCTCCGAGAGTGACACCACCGCCCGAAGGCGCGACTGCCCGTTGTCGCTGACGACGGCCGCATCCTCGAATGCCTCAGGCCGGATGCCGACCACGATGTCGGCGCCGTCGTAGGCCCGCAAGGCCGGGTTCGCGGCGAGGACTTCGTCGTTGAGCACGAGCGTTTGCGAGCCCAACAGCAGCTGCCAGCCATCGGCGCTGCTGGCGAGCCGGGCCATGCGCAGGTTCATCGCGGGCGCGCCGATGAAGCCGGCAACGAACAGGTTGTCGGGACGCTCGTAGAGATCGGTGGGGTCGTCCACCTGCTGCAGCAAGCCGTCCTTCAGAACCGCGACGCGATCACCCATCGTCATCGCCTCGACCTGGTCATGGGTCACGTAGATGGTGGTGGCACCCAACCGGTGCTGCAGGGCGGTGATCTCCGCCCGCATCTGCACCCGCAGCTTCGCGTCCAGATTGGAAAGCGGCTCATCCATGAGGAACACAGCGGGGTCGCGCACGATCGCCCGGCCCATCGCTACCCGCTGACGCTGACCGCCCGACAGCTGCGCCGGCTTGTTGCCGAGCAAGGGCTCCAGCTCCAGCAGGCGTGCCGCCTCGCGCACCCGCTCTTCGACCTCGGCTTTCGGGACGCCAGCCAGCTTCAGGGGAAAGCCGATATTGCGGGCCACGTCGAGATGGGGATACAGCGCATAACTCTGGAAGACCATCGCGATGTTGCGGTCCTTGGGCTCCACGTCGTTCATGCGCTCGTCGTTGATCAGCAGGTCGCCGTCGCTGATCTCCTCAAGACCCGCGACCATCCGCAACGCGGTGGACTTCCCGCACCCCGACGGGCCCACCAGCACCAAGAACTCGCCGTCGGCGATGTCGATGTTCAAGTCAGTGACCGCGACAAAGCCGTTCGGGTACTTCTTCGTCAGCCGATCGAGGGTGACTGTCGCCATGGAACCCCCCGGCTCGGACGCGCACGCGTAGTGGGTCGAGGCTAGCCCGCAACCGATTACGGACGTGCTGCGACGCACGGCAGGCATGACAGAATCCGCGACGTGGAATCTCCCAACGTCCCAGCGGAAGACACAGCAGATGTCACCGAGCCGTTCGAGACCGATCCGCGTGCCGAACGCGCCCGCCTGCTCGTCGACCTGGCCCGCGCCTATCGCCTGTTCGGGGTGCTGCGGTGGGGCGAGCTGGGCGATGGCCACATCACCTGCCGCGACCCGATGCGGCCGGATCACATGTGGCTGCTGCGATACGGCGTGCCCTTCGAGCGGGCCGCTGTCGGCGACCTCGTGCTCGTGGCTCCTGACGGCACGGCCACCGACCAGCAAGGCCAGCCTGCGCCGATCAACAACAGCGCGTACCGCATCCATTACCCCATCCACGAGGCCCGTCCCGACATCGGCGCCGCCGCGCATACCCACACCCAGTGGGGCACGCCGTTCTCGGCCGAGCGCCGGATGATCGAACCCATCAACCAGGAAGCGACCTGCTTCTTCGACGACCATGCCCTCTTCGACAACGAAGAGGTGCAGATCCTCTCGACCGACGGGGGCAAGCGCATCGCAGCCGCGCTCGGCGACTGCCGCACCGTGATTCTCGCCAACCACGGCCTGTTGACGGTCGGATTGAGCCCGGCCGATGCGGTCGGCTGGTTCGTGCTCGCCGAGCGCGTTGCCGAGGTCCAGATGAAAGCCCGCAAGGCCATCCCGATCTCCGCGGAGGCGGCCCGCATCGCCCACGACAACCTGACCCAAGGCGACTTCGGTTGGCACCTGTTCGGCTGGGCCACCCGCCGCCACCTGCCTCACGAATTCGCCTGAGCGCACGGGTGCGATCGCAGAGTGGCTGAACAGTGAACGACCCTGCTGCGACCGGCAACGGTGCGCCCCCTTCGGGCACGGCCGGCGACAGCCGGTTGGGACCCTCCCAGCGTGCCGCCTGGCTCACCGAACTCAGCGGCGAGCGAGGCGGCGGCCGCGTTGACGTAGTCGTCATCGGCGGCGGCGTCACCGGTGCCGGCTGCGCTCTCGATCTGGCGCTACGGGGTCTCAGCGTCGCGTTGCTTGAACAACGCGACCTGGCATCGGGCACCTCGAGCCGATCCTCGAAGCTGATCCACGGGGGCCTGCGGTACCTGCAGCGCCTCGAATTCGGTCTCGTTTCCGAATCGCTGACCGAGCGCCGGCTGCTGCTCGGCCGGCTGGCACCTCACCTCGTTCGCCCCGTGCAGTTCCTCTACCCGATCCGGCGGGGCTGGCGAGAACGGCTGCGCACCGGGCTCGGTATCGCGCTCTACAGCCTCATGGCCGGTGGGGGACGCCACGCCCATGGCTCTCACCGACACCTCGGCGCCCGTGGCACACACCAGCTGGCACCCGGCCTCGATGCCGGGGTCGTGCGCGGCGGCATCACCTACTGGGACGGCCAGACGGACGATGCGCGGCTGGTCGTCGCCATTGCCCGGACGGCGGCAGCATACGGAGCCCGCATTCTCACCTCGACCCGAGTGCAGGAGCTGGTCGTCACCGACGGCGCAGTCCGCGGCGTGATCGCTCACTGCGGTGAGACCGGTCGCACGTTCAAGCTCGATGCAGACGCCGTGATCAACGCCACCGGCGTGTGGACCAGTCAGATCGAGCAACTGGCCGAGCGCGGCGCCGACGCTCCCGACCTCGAGCGGACCCGCATCCGGGCTTCGAAAGGGATTCACCTGCTGGTGCCCAAGGACCGGATCGACTTGCATTGCGGGTTGATCGTGCCGACGCCGCCCAGCGTGCTCTTCGTGGTGCCGTGGGGCGAGCGCTGGATCGTCGGCACCACCGACAGCGATTGGGATCTCGACTACGCCCACCCCGCTGCAAGCAGCGCTGACATCGAGCTGCTGCTCGAGCGACTCAACAGCGTGCTGGCTGACCCGATCAGCCGTGAGGACATCTGCGGCGTCTACGCAGGCCTGCGCCCGCTGGTAGCCGGCGATGCGTCCGAGTCAGCCAAGTTGAGCCGCGAGCACACGATCACCCGGGTGGCCCCCGGACTTGTCTCGGTGGCAGGCGGCAAGTACACGACCTACCGGGTCATGGCAGCAGACACTGTCGAGCGAGCGCTCGGCGAGGTGATGGTGGCTCGGGGCCGGACCGCGCCGATCCTCCCCCGTCGCCGGCGCGACGCCGCAGCCCGCCGATCCGCCACGCTGGTCACACCGCTGGTGGGTGCCGCGGGATACGAGGAACGGCGGCGGCACCACGACGAGCTCGGCGCCCGAGTGGGGTTGAGCCGCGTCGCAGGCGCACATCTGCTGGACCGCTACGGCGACCGGATCGACGAGGTGCTCGACCTGATCGCGGCCCAGCCAGATCTGGGCGAGCCGCTGGCTGACGGACTGCCCTACCTGCGTGCCGAGGTCGTCCACGCAGTGCGCAGTGAGGGGGCCCTGCACCTCGATGACGTGTTGACCCGCCGTACACGGTTGTCTGTCGAGTCGTGGGACCGTGGCGTTGACGTTGCCCAGGACACGGCCGAATTGATGGGCGCCGAACTCGACTGGTCGCCCGAGGCGATCGAGCGCGAGGTCTGGCACTACCAAGCACGAGTCGAGGCCGAGCGCGACAGCCAGACTCGGCCCGACGACCAGACCGCCGACGCCGCCCGCCTCGGCGCCCCCGACATCCGCCGCTAACCGTCAGCAGTCGGAAACCGCAGCGTCGCGGCCGCCGCCGGCCCGTCCCACGTCAGCTGCCCATGCCGGAGGATGTCTCGGCCGATGAGCATGTGCATACCGCGGAGCGGCTGACCTACGACGCTTGTTTCGAGAGCTCGCGCCGGAGGATGCTGATTCCATCCCAACGTGACCCGCGCCGTGTACACGGGTCCTTCACCCACGCCCTGCGATGTCGTTACCGGCACGGTTCGCAAGGCATCAAGACTGAGCGCTTCGGCTGCCGTGTCACTGATGATCGACAATTCGCTACCGGTATCGAGCAATGCCCGGCCTCGAAATGGAAGAGGGACCGACGCACGCACTTCGCCGGACTGGCGCCTGTGGATCTCGTACGCAGTGAGCGATAGTTCCACCTCAACGAACACCCAGCCCGACCGATGGCTGCCGTGAGGACAATCAGTCCGGTGCCCAGACCGGTGCTCAAGGCGAGATTTCGTAATCCGATGGCATCTCACGCCAGCTCACAGGCCGGAGCCCTGGACCCGGGTCAAGGGGTCCCTCGCGCAGCGCTGCGCTGATCACGATGGGTTCTTCGCGTTCAACGATCGGCTTGATGCAGAAGCGCTTTCGAGACGGGTGCAGGAACCCGGCGCGAGTGGCCTCCATCTCGGTGTCGAACACCTCGATCTCGGACTGGAGTGTTCCCTGCACCACGAGTGCCCAGCGGCCTTCGTCGGTGCGCAACAGGCGTCTCTTCGCCCGATCGAAACGTGCTTCCAGCCGTTCAAGCACCGGATCTGGTCGCACCCACCACGGCTTGGACTCCATAGGTCGATCATGCCATGTCCGATGAACGCTGGACTCGCAATTTCGTCTACATCACGTCACATCGCCAGGGACCCCCGCGTCAGGCCGAGCCACACACTCCACGACAGACCTCCCGTCGGCGTGAGCACAAGGGGTCGGACCAACGTGTTCACGTAGGGCAGACTCGCGGTCAGCACCGGGCGTCGGACCGGTACTCAACCGGCAGTTCAGCCCGCCCCGCGTCGAGGAGCATCGTCATGGCCTACACCGCGCCGACAGACTCATTCCGCTTCGATGAGTTCCGCCCCGCGGTACAAGGCAAGCGTGTGCTCATCACCGGTGCCGGCAAGGACGGCGGCATCGGCCAAGCGTTTGCACTCAGCGCGGGGTTGAACGGCGCTGACTCGGTCGGCATTCACTTTCATCGCAGTTACGAGGACGGGTTCGACCTCGTCGACCAGCTGCGCGACGAGGGTGTGCGCGCCTTTCCGGTGCAGGCCGACGTGACCAACCTGCGCGACCTGTGGGCCATCCGCAGCTACGTCATGGACCAGATGGGCGGCCTGCCGCCGAACCTGCTGATCTGCAACTCCGGGCTCACTGAGGCGGGCTACAACCTCGGTCGCACGCTGCGGCAGGTGGAGGGCGAGTCATCGTCGCTGCGGCGGGCTCGGGTGCGTCAGCACTTCATCGACAACCTGGAACAGTCGCGGCTGGTGCTCGACACCAAGGTCGACGGCTTCCTGGCTTCGACGCACCTGTGGGCGGGCGAGGCGGTGTACGCCGGCGAACCGGCGCAGATCGTGTACGTGTCATCCCGCCAGGCCGTGGACCCTGGCCCCGCCGTGCCCGGCTACGCGCTCAGCAACTGGGCAGTGCTGCAGCTGCCCAAGGTGCTGAAGGTGAACTTGGGCCGCAGCGCCGACCTCGTCACCTGTTTCACGCTGCTGCTGCCCTTCGTGCGCACGGGCATGACCAACTCCTACGCCGGCAACGAGCGGGTTTTCGGTCGCTGGCAGCCACGGATGCTGGAGCCCTGCGAGATGGCCGAGGCGTTCATGGCGCTGCTGGCCCGCCCCACCAGCGAGACCGACGGCGCCATGTACGAGCTCATGGTGACCGCCGCCGAGGAGGACGGCGAAGCTGCGGCGTCTGCACAGGCCGCTGTCGAGCTGATCTGGCATCGGCTGGCGCTGAACCTCGACGAGCAGCCCGTCGACTGGAGCGCCGCGGAGCCCCTGCGCTTCGCCTGAGCCCTCCGGCGGCCGGACATCGCTGCGAACTCCAGCAGCAGACACAGCCGCGCCCATGCTCATGAACCCAGTCAAGCCGACCTCAACTCGCGTTCAGAAAATCACGAGAGTCCTCGACGTATGGCCTGTCAACATGCGAGGGCCGCACCCGAAGGTGCGGCCCTCACGGGACTAGCGCTGGTGCGCCGAGCTGGATTGATAGCCGACCTCGGACGGTTCGATTCCGTCTAGTTCCACCAGCGACCCTAGGGCCGCATCGCCAATGTACACAAGCGATTACCGCCGGGGCGCTATCACGAGGGCAACGAGTGTGTGCCGGTTGGCTTCCCGCGCTGTGATAGTTAAGGATACCTTACATCTAACGGAAACTCTGGCTATAGTGCTGCGCCATGCACACGCACCCGCACTGCCCCTCAACCCGACCGAAATCATGCGTAGCCCGCTCGCCACGTCTTCGTTGGGCAGCTCTCGCCGTGACGGTCGCGACGATTGCCGCCGCGTGCGGCTCGGCGCGCACGCTGGAAGGACCCGCCGCGCAGATCTTCGACGGCGACTGCGCTTCGGAGACCGACCGGCAGCTCACGGTCTATTCCGGCCGCACCGAGAACCTGATCCAGCCGGTGCTCGACGCGTTCGCTTGCGAGACTGGCATCGAGGTGGCGGTCCGCTGGGGTGCCTCAAACGACCTGGCCCTGCTGCTCGCAGAAGAAGGCGATCGCACCGCGGCTGACGTGTTCTTGTCGCGCTCGCCCGGACCGGTGGGATTCCTCGAAGGCAAGGGACTGCTGAGGACGATCGACAGCGACGTCCGAGGACTCGTGAGCGAGGAGAACCGTTCGGCTTCGGGGACGTGGGTCGGCTTCACCGGCCGCAAGCGCGTGCTCGTCTACAACCTCGACAACGTCGCCGACAGCGAACTGCCCGCGTCGGTCTTCGACCTCACCGGCGAACGCTTCCGCGGTCGGGTGGCAATCCCCGCGACCAACGGTTCTTTCGTCGACTGGTTCACGGTGTTCCGCAATCAGCACGGCGACGACGACGCAGCCCGATGGCTGGACGAGATGGTCGCCAACGGTGCCCGCTACTACCCCAATAACCGGTCCATCGTGGAGGCCGCAGGTCGGGGCGAGATCGACATGGGTCTCGTGAACCACTACTACCAGCACCAAGTTGCGGCGGCCTCCGGCGAGGGTCACCGGGCAGCGAACTGGGAGTTCGCCGGCGACGACATCGGCTCGCTTTTGATCATCACGGCTGCCACGGTGACTGCCTCCAGCGAGAACACCGACTCCGCCAACGAATTCATCGCCTACCTGCTGAGCGAGCCTGCGCAGCGCTACTTCAGCGGGGAAACGCTCGAGTACCCGCTCGCCGCCGGAGTCGCCCCCGCCGATGTCCTGCCGGCGCTGGGTGGCCCCGAGATCGGCAGCATCAGCTTCGACTCGCTCGGCGATGGCTTTGCACGCTCCACCGAGATCATCGAGGCCAGCGGCATCCTGAACGAGTGACACCGGTTCTCACTCCTACCCGAACGGAGTGTTGAGATGCTCCAAGCCGCCCGGCGAGGGCGCAGCACCGCACCTTCGGCGCTGCGCGTCGCCGGTGTGGTGCTGGCGTTTCTGTTCGCCTTCCCCGGCGTGTATCTCGTGTACCGGGCACTGCGTGACGGCACCGGTCCCGAGGGCCTGCTGTGGAGCGCTCGCACCCTCGGCCCGCTGTGGCGCACGCTCCGGCTCGCCGTTTCGGTGTCCGCGTGCGCTGCATTCCTCGGGACCGGCCTTGCTTGGCTCACCATGCGCACCGACCTGCCGCTGCGCCGGCTGTGGCGCGTGCTGCTGCCGCTGCCGCTGGTGTATCCGACGTTCGTCGGCGCCGCGGCCTTCATCCGCACGCTTAACCCGGGCGGGCTGGCCAACGATCTGGCAGCGCGCCTCGGCATCACCACAGTGCCGGAGCTGCGGGGGTTCTTCGGCGCGTGGCTGGTGCTGGTGCTGATGACCTATCCCTACGTGTACCTGCCGGTCGCGGCCCGGCTGCGGCAGCTCCCCGGCAGCCTCGAAGAGAGCGCCCGGCTGCTCGGAGACAGCGCGTTCGCGGTGTTCCGGCGGATCTGCCTGCCGCATGCGGGCACCGCTATCGGCGCGGGAACGCTGCTGGTGTTCCTGTACACGCTGAGCGACTTCGGCGCCGTGCAGCTCATGCGATATGACACGCTGACGCGAGCTATCGCCACGAACTACCTCGCGAACCCGCCCGTGGCGCTGGCGCTGAGCCTGATGCTGCTGGTCCTGGCTGCGGCGGTGGTGCTAGCCGAGCGATGGTTCTCCCGCCGGCTGCCTGACGGGACACGTTCGGGGGGCCAACGACCGCTCGACTACCACCTGGGTCGCTGGCGGCCGGCGGCACTGGCGGCGGTGGTGATCACGGTCTTCGCCAGCGTGGGCGCTCCCTTCATCGCCTTGGTGGATTGGGCTCAGCGAGGCGTGCTTCGTTCGATCACCGGCGAGCGAGCGCTCGCGGTCGACTATCCGAGCATCGCCGATGCCACGTTCAACACCCTCTGGGTGAGCGTCGTGGCGGCACTGATCTCTGTCGTCGCGGTGCTGCCGATCGCGATGCTCGTCGGGCGTCATCGCTCACGCACCGGGTCGTTGGCACACGCAGTGGTGATCAGCACCTTTGCGCTGCCCGGCCTGCTCATCGCGCTGTCGATGCGCTTCTGGACGCTTCGAACCGACCTCGTGCTGGAGCTGCTGGGCGATACGACCGTGCTGCTGATCTTCGCTTACATCGTGCGTTTCGGGTCGCTCGCGATGGGCGTCAGCATCGTGGCTGTCCGCAGCGTGCCCGGCCAACTGCACGACTCGGCCCGCCTGCTTGGCGCAGGTCCAGTGCGCCGCCTCTTCACCGTGGACCTGCCGGTCATGGGCCCCGCACTCGCGGCGGGTGCTGGCCTCGTGCTGCTCTCGGTCATGAAGGAGCTGCCGATCAGCCTGCTGGTCTCGCCGCTCGGCTTCTCCACGCTGACCACGCGGATCTACGGGTCATTCGAAGATGCGTTCATCGCCGAAGCAGGGCTGATGGGCGTGATTCTCGTGGTCCTGTCGTTCGTGCTCACCTGGTTCCTGGTGGTGCGCCGTCAAGAACACACTTGAGAGCCGCACCGCATCCGGGCAGACCCGGGGCGGATCCGCTCAGCCGCTCACCGGTGGTCGACCATCACGTGCTCTTTGGCCAGGAACATCACCGAGCGGCCGAAGTCGATGAAGTTGGCTTCGTCCTCATACGCCCGGCGCGATGCTGCCCGGTTCTCGGGAATTGCATTGCCCATGGCGCTGCGGTCCATCCAGACCTCGGCGTGACCCGTATAGGGCTCGACCGTCGAGCCTCGTGAGCGGTTGACGGCTGCGGTGAACGAGTGCTCGTCGGCGTGCACTTGCTGGTAGCGCAGGATTCCCGACGACTGGGCTTGGCGTCGGATGATCGGTCCGTGGTGCGTCCGCCAGTACCACTGCGCCTCGTCGATGCTCAGCGACGGCAGGTGGCGGTAGCTGAAGTACAGCTTGACCAGGCTGGAGCGGTCGGTGGCGACGATGTTCTCCGGCGTCGGGTTCACCTGCGGGTACTCGTAGCAGTAGTACGCGGTGGAGTTCTTGATGTCGGCGAAGTTGAGCTCGTCTTCGACCAGCACCCGGTCGAACTCACGGCCGGCATCGGTGCGCATGGCAGCCAGCATCGTTTCCTTCGATTCCCACCAGACCTCGGCCGCCCCGTCGTAGGGCTCTTCCATCTGACCCCGCCGGCCCGGCAGCCGGCTGTGATCGTCGTCTGTGGTGTGCACCTGCACGTAACGGAGCATCTTCGCCTTCGCCGAGTGCGCTACCACCAGCGGGCCGTGCACGTTGAGCCAGTAGTCCTGCATCTCGGCCCGGCTCATGCCTTCCTTGCGTCGCAGCAAGAACGTCAGTCGCAGCATCGTTCGCCTCCTCAGATAATGCGCGGATAGGTGAACCTTCCCGCTGTCGCACCAGTTGTTTCCCGCTCTTGTTCGCTGTCGCTCACGGGCCGCTCGGGCCACGGCTTCGCCTATCGGCTCAGCCTCTTAGCCTCGGGCGAGTTCGCCTTGCGGTGAGGCTAGTTCCGGCCCCATTTGGCAACCGCCGGGAGCCGTGCCGATGGTTACATCCAGCGCCCGCCTCGGATCGCGTGGGGGCCAGGCTGGTAATTTCGACGTGGCTGCCGTCGGGCAGCGAGGGGGCGCACACCATGCCGATCACCGAGTTCTTCCCGGGCATCAAGATCGTCGATTCCGACACGCACTGGACCGAGCCGCACGACCTGTGGACCAGCGGGGCCCCGGCGAAGTACCGCGACCTGGTGCCGCAGATTCGTGAGCACGACGGCAAGCGCAAGTGGGTCGTGAACGGCGACATCCCCATCGCGGGCGACTCAGCGGTCTCCGCGATCGGGCCCGACGGCGAGAAAATGCTCGGGCTGAAGTTCCTCAAGCACGACATCGAGATGGTGCACGCGGCGTCCTACGACTGCGACGCCCGCCTCGAGCTCATGGACGCCATGGGCGTGAGCCACGGCATCGTGTACCCCAACGTCGGCGGCTTCGGCAATCAGAACTTCCTCAAGGTGGAAGACCGGGCGCTGCGCATCGCCTGCGTCGAGATTTACAACGACTGGATGGCCGACCTGCAGGCCCGCTCAGGCGGTCGCATCCTGCCGATGGCGCTGGTGCCGTGGTGGGATATCGACGCCAGCGTGCTCGAGGTGGACCGGGCGCATCGCAACGGTGCCAAGGGCATCGTGATGTGCTCCAACCCGCACGATTCAGGCATGCCCAACTTCGCACAGCCCGACTGGCGGCCGTTCTGGGAGATCTGCGAAGCACTCGAGATGCCGGTCAACTTCCACATCGGCGCGTCGGAGGGCGATATCGACTGGTCGGGCAAGGTGCCCTACGACACGTGGTCGGGCGATGTGAAGATCTCCCTCGGCGGGGCGGCAATCTTCCTGGGTCAACTGCGCTGGATGGTGAACCTGCTGGTCAGCGACGTGCCTGAGCGCTACCCGAACCTGAACTTCGTGTCGGTGGAGAGCGGCGTCGGCTGGATCCCGTTCCTGCTCGACGCGCTCGACTACCAGTGCGGCGAGACTGCGCCCGAGCACCTGGCACACCTCTCGATGAAGCCTTCGGACTACTTCCGGCGGCAGTTCTACGGCTGCTTCTGGTTCGAATCGCAGACGCTGGCGCCGGCCATCGACCACATCGGGGCCACCCAGATCATGTTCGAGACCGACATCCCCCATCCGACGTGCCTGTATCCCCGCAGCGTCGAGCGGGTGCGTGACGCCATCGGCAGCCTCGATGCCGCCACGCAGAAGCGGATCCTGCAGGACAACGCCGCCGAGCTCTACAAGATCGACGTGTAGCCAGCGGAGCAGGATGGCCGCCGCGACCGGCGCTCGGTCGGTCCAGCGCTCTCCGAAACGTCAGGCAGCGGGTCGGGCGCCGCGGCCGGGCCGGTCGGCACCCCAGCGGGCGATGTCGGCTTCGAGATCGAGCGGGATGTTGCTCGGGGCGCCCTCTTCATAGAGCTCCAGCGGGACTTCCCACATCACTTCGAACTCGATGCCGTCAGGGTCGTGGCAGTACAGACTGCGGCTGACGCCGTGGTTGTTCTCGCCCACGAGCACGCCCATCTCAGCCAGCCGGGCCTTGGCCTCGGCCAGCTCGGCGAGCGTCGCCACCTCCCAAGCCACGTGGTACAGCCCGACATGTCGCGGCGGTGCCCCTTCGCCGGCCGCGTCGAACAGTCCGAGGTCGTGGTCGGTGTCGGAGTCGGGCGACGCCATGAACACGGCGGTGCCGTAGCGATTGACCACCTCGAGACCCAGCGCCTGGGAGTAGAAGCGGGCCGATGCCTCAGGATCGGTGACCCACAGCACTGCGTGCCGGATGCCGAGCGTGGCCATGGCACCCCCCATCGGTATGGATCCGCGACCGGTGCCAACCTGTCCGTCCGCAGAGTCCGCCGCCCGCTTCGAATCGTACCGACCCGACTGAACCTCAGGGCAATCGGAGCTTGATGCCGCCGATCGCAGCGTCGTCGGGCTCGCGGAGCGCATTGGTGGCGACCATCTGCCCTTCGGTTGCCGCCCGGTCATCCCAAGGCATCGCGGCAGTCCAGCGCCAGGCAAAGCTCATGACTCGCACGAACGAGGAGAGATTGCGTGCCTGGGATGCCGAAGTGCGCTTCACGCCACCGAGGTACTCGTTGCGAAACACGGTGGGGATCACGATCCGGGCTTCGTTGGCCGCGGACAGCTCCGCGTTCATCATGACGCGTGCGACTCGACCATTGCCATCGGCGAACGGATGAACCTCGGACACCATCATCATCATGTACAGCGCCCGTCGGAATCCGGCCGGCACAGGCTGAGCAAGTTCGAGTCCCTTGAGCAACGTGCCTTCGACGACATGCGGGGCGACGAAGTGGTAGCTGCCGACGCGGTTGTTCACCTGCTTCCACTCGCCGGGTCCTAGTTCGGGCCTGCCTTCCAGAATGGAAGCATGACGTTCCCGCAGGAACAACAACGACTCGCCCGGGTCGTCGGACACGGCTCGACGACCGACGGCATCGGCAACACACCGGTAGGTGCCCAAGATGTCATGACCATCGGCTGGACGAGACGCCGGTGGCTGCTGAGTCTCGATGATTCGGCGTGCCTCATCCACCTCGAAAATCGTGCCCTCGATGTAGTTGGAGAAGTAGCTCTCGAAGAACGGCAACTCAAGGTTGTAGGACCCCGCAGGGAGATGCTGGGGCAGGTCGGGGTCTTCGAACGAGGCCAGGCCGTCCGCCAGCACGGTGAACATCTCCACACGCTGCTCATCCCACGCTTCACCCTGAACGAAGGCTGCAAACAGTTCCCCGCTGTCTGGCGACAACGGCTCGCGGCCGTCGAGGCGTTCGAACAGCGCACGGATCTCGCGGACACGGTCGGTGGCCTCAATCCGTTCGGCAAGTTCGATTGCTTCGTCGCGCAGCCGCAGTGTGCGCGCCCGGTCCATGAAGGAGGCCTTGTGTGCCACCCAATCTTCCAGCTCTGCGAGCGACAGCGTCCGAGAGGCCCTGACACCGCGACCGCGTGACGGAACCAGGTTGTCGACGAGAATGCGGGCAGGTCGGGACATGCGCAGTCCGTGCGGCCACGGCAGGTCATCGGTGCCGTCGAGGCCTGCTTGGTGAGGACGCACTCGAACCTCGACGCCCGGCAGCCGCAGCACGGTGTGCCGCTGGTCGGTGGCGACATAGAGAACGCCATCGATGACCTTGCCGTCCTCAGCAGCGGAGCGGTCGACGATCACGGCGTCAGAGATCGCGCGGCCCAAGATGCGCCAGAGATTGTGAGCGACGATCTCGGCTGCATCGCTCGCGGTATCCGATGTGTACAGCCGGGGCGCGAGTCGGCGAAGATGTCCACCGGCGACTGCCCGGCGAATCGTGGCCGTCGGTGCGACACCGTCGTCATCGTCGAAGAAGACCGTTCGGACGCCGCGTGGCCACGGCAGTGCAGCGGGCGAGGCCATGCGTATGGAGAATACTGCCAGTTTCGTCCTAAACAAATATTTTTCTTCTATTTAGAACATATACAGAACTTTTTTGCTGAATAACTGCCGTCGGGCAGGCGTCAGTTGCGGCGGGCGTCTTTGTAGGGAATCTCCTTGGCGTCGTCGGGTTCCTTGGGCAGGCCCAGCACGCGCTCGCCGATGATGTTGCGCTGGATCTCGTCGGTGCCGCCGGCGATCGACATGGCCGGTGTGGACATCAGGATCTCCGACACGATGCCGTCGGCATTGGAGCCGGGTCCGACCAGCATGCCCATCGAGCCAGCGATCATCGTGTGGGCAACGTGGCAGGCCCGGGCGGTGACCGACATGTTGAGCTTGGTGAGCGAGCCTTCCGGGCCGGGCGGCTTGCCCGCGGCACGTGCGGCTCGGGCGCGCTGGGTGGTCCACGACGAGATGCGTCGCAGCGTCTCGACGCGGGCGATCTGCTGGCGAATCACCGGATCGTCGACCCGACCGGTTCGTTCCGCCTCGGGAATGACCAGGTTCGCCCTCCCTGCCCGCTGCGGGTACCACTTGTAGGTGGCGAAGTACTCGTCGCTCTCCTGCTTCGCCCGCTCGACCGTCGGGCCCCCGTCGACCGGGTAGCGGGGACGGCGCGTGGCGACCGCTGCCCGTTCGTGGGTCAGCGTGGTGAGGCCGATGCGCCAGCCGTCGCCGGGGTTGCCGACCAGCTCGTTGCCCGGCACCCGCGCATCTTCGAAGAACACCTCGTTGAACGTGGCATGGCCGTTCATCTGGCGCAGCGGGCGCACCTCCACGCCGGGCTGGTCCATCGGGATCAAGAAGTACGAGATGCCTTGGTGCTTGGGCACGTCCCAGTTGGTGCGGGCCATCAGGATGCCGAAACGGGCCTTGTGCGCCCCGGAGTTCCACACCTTCTGCCCGTTGACGATCCACTCGTCGCCGTCGCGGTCGGCCCGGGTCACCAGCCCGGCCAGGTCGGAACCGTTGGTGGGCTCGGAGAACAGCTGGCACCACTTGTGCTCACCGGTCAGGATCGGCCGCAGGTGACGCTGCTTCTGGTCGTCGTCGGCGTGCGCGAGAAGCGTCGGCGCGACGAGGTACATGCTGACGCCGGCCGCGACGCCCACCGCTCCGACGGCATCGAATTCGCGGGCCACGACCGCATCCATGGTTGGCGGCAAGCCTCGCCCGTGCCACTCAACGGGCCACGAGGGTGTGCCCCAGCCGGTGTCGGCCAGCAGGTTGCGCCACTCGATGAGGGGCCGCTCGCGGTGCCAGTGCTCTTCCAGCCACGTCCGGGCTTCGTCGCGAATCTCGTCGGCGCTGACCATGCGCGCAGCGTAGAACCGCAACCCAAACGCCGCCCAAACAACACGACCGCACGGCACGGCGCCTCTCAGTGCCGAAGTTCCTCCCGTGTTCGATTCACATAATCATTCCATCGTTAAATGATGAATAGTATTCGCTGATAAACGGCGAATAAATTGCTAGTATCACGCGCGTGATCTACGAAGTGCCCGGCATGACAGCCATCGACGCGGCCGTCGCAGATGAAGTCGAGCAGCTGCGGGAGCAGCTCAGGCCGTATCTCCGCATGCGACGACGTTGGTACGGCACCCTTCGCCGCGCCCAATTCGCGCGCGCCGTTCAAGGCTCGAACTCGATCGAGGGGTACCACGCCAGCATTGAGGATGCAGCCGCTGTCATCGATCACGACGAGCCGATCGCCGAGATTGCCCAAGACACCGTCAGCGCTGTGGCCGGCTACCGCGATGCCATGACCTACGCGCTGCAGCTCACTGCCGGCGTCTCGCCGCGCGATCGGCTCCGCGACCCGCCGACCCGAGACGCAGCCGGCCCCGAATCGGGAGGCTCGTCGTCCCCACCGCCGCCGGTCGACCTGTCGACGCTCCGCTCGCTGCACTTCATGATGATCAAACACGACCTTGCCCACAACCCGGGTCAACTGCGACCAGGTGCAATCTGGGTTGCCGACGCCGACGGCGAGTCGGTGTATGACGCCCCGGAGCGCCACGTCATCGAAGCCTTGCTCGTCGAGTTCTTCGGCCAGTGCGCCGAACTCTTCGCCGATGACACAGTGCCGACGATGGTTGCCGCCGCAATGGCGCACCTCAACTTGGTGCTGATCCATCCATTCAGCGACGGCAACGGCCGAATGGCGCGCTGTGTGCAGACGCTGCTGCTCGCCGCTGCCGCCCAGCGGGACCACGACCCGCTCGCGCCGGAGTTTCTCAGCATCGAGGAATATCTGGGACGCAACACCTTGAACTACTACGCAGCGCTGAGTGCGGTCGCCGATGGCCGATGGTCGCCGCAGCGCAGTGCTCGCCCCTGGATCGAGTTCTGCTTGACAGCGCACCTTCGCCAAGCGCGCACCGTGCTGCGCCGAGTGCTCGACTTCGAGACGCTGTGGGATGCGTGCAGCCAGCTTGCTCACACGCGCGGCGTGCCCGAACGCGCAGTGGGCACGCTCTGCGACGCGGCTCGCGGGTGGACCGTGCGCAGATCCCTGTACCGCACTCGTGCAGAGACGAAGGACGGCGAGCCGATCAGCGATGGCATGGCCTCGCGAGATCTGCAGTCGATGGTTCGAGCGGGGCTGCTCATCGCACTCGGCGACAAACGCGGACGGCGGTACCGTCCCTCTGCCGAACTCGACGATATCTGGCAGCAGATCCGAGGCATGCGCCTCGCACGCGATGACACTGACCCGTACCAAGCCGCACAGCCTCAGCTGTTCTAGGCGAAAGCCCGGCGACTGAAGAACGAATTGCCCATCGGTCGGGCCATGGACGCCAGGGCTACGTTGAGCTGATGGATCTGGGACTTGCAGGCAGGCGCGCAGTGATCACGGGCGCATCGAAGGGCATCGGGCTCGGTTGCGCCGTGGCGCTGGCCCGTGAGGGCTGCGATGTTGCGCTGGCCGCCCGGTCAGCAGATGTGCTGGCGAGGGCCGCCAAGGAGGTGCAGGAATCGGCGCCTGAGGTGACCGTCACGACGCATGCGGTCGACCTGTCGAAGCCGGAGGGTCGCCAGACATTGCTCGCCGAGACGGGCTGCAACGGTGGCGGCGGCGCGGACCTCGTTGACATTTGGGTGAACAACGCCGGGGCGATTCCTGCCGGTGACATCGCGACCGTGGACGATGCGACCTGGCGCGATGCCTGGGACCTGAAGGTCTTCGGCTACATCGACCTGTGCCGGGCCGTTCTGCCTTTGATGACCGCCAGGGGCAGCGGCGTCATTGTCAATGTCATCGGCGTGGCGTCGCTGCGGCCGCAGCCGACCTACATCGCCGGCGGGGTCGGCAACAGCGGCTTGGTTGCGATGACCGCGGCGCTCGGCAGCCGGAGCCTGCGCGAAGGCGTGCGCGTGGTCGCCGTCAACCCAGGCCTCATCATCACCGACCGAATGGGAGACATGCTCCGCCGCCAGGCGATCGGCGAACTCGGCGACGAGTCACGCTGGGAGGAGCTGATCCCCGCCGATCCGGCGCCGGGCACCGTCGAGCAGGTAGCTGACGTGATCGCCTTCTTGGCCTCCGAGCGGGCGAGCCACGTCAGCGGCACATCGGTCACGATCGACGGCGGCGCATCGTCCCGCTGAGCGCATCGTGCCGGGGGTGATCCGGCGGCTCGCTAGTGTCCCGCGGCGAGCGAGACCGAGTGAGCCAGCGGGAGACAGCCATGGATGTACCTGATTTTCGGGCGGTGTCGGTCGAAGCACTGGCGTCGATGGTGCAGGACCGCACGCTGAGCGCCGCCGCAGTCACCGAGCGCGCGCTGGAACGCATTGAGGCACTGAACCCGCAGCTCAACGCGTTCGTTGCGCTCGACGCCGACGGCGCTCGCCGGCAGGCTGCGGTCATCGATGAGCGGCTCGATGCCGGTGAGGACGTGGGGCCGCTGGCGGGCATTCCCGTCGGTGTCAAGGACCTGGCGGATGCCGCGGGATTCGTGACGACACGGGGGGCGATGCACCTGCGTGACACCCCGCCGGTCGCTGCGGACTCCACCGAGGTAGCACGCCTGCGGGCCGCTGGAGCCGTGATCGTCGGCAAGACCAACACACCCGAGTTCGGCTGCATGGGCGACACCTACAACCCGCTGTTCGGCGCCACCTGGAATCCCTGGAACCTGTCCCGCTCCGCTGGTGGCTCTTCGGGCGGCACCGCCTCCGCGGTGGCGTCAGGCATGGTGCCAGTGGGCACCGGTTCCGACGGCGGCGGCTCTATTCGCATTCCGTCCTCGATCTGCGGCATGTCAGGCCTGAAGCCCAGTCACGGGCGTGTGCCCAGCGGCCCGCCGCCACCGGGGCTGCTGGACCTGTCGTGCGTGGGGCCGATGGCTCGCCGGATCCGAGACGTGGCGTACTGCCTGGACGCGCTGGTGGGGCCGCACCCGTCGGATCTGCGGAGCCTGCCCGCCCCCACCGAATCGTGGCGGCGGGCGCTCGACGATCCACCCCTGCCGGCGCGAGTGCTGTGGGTGCCGTCATTCGACGGTGATGCGGTGGATTCGGAGATCCTGACGAGTTGCCGCGCAGCCGTCGAGCTGCTGGCTGGTGAAGGCGTTGAGGTGGTCGAGGCAGGCACGCTGTTCGACACCGTGGCGGCGGCGTTCCTGCCACTGTTCCTCGGAGGGCTGATTGGGCCTGCCTACCGGCCGCTCTATGGCACACCAGCGTGGGACGACGTCACCGACCTGCTCGCCGTCGCCCTGGTGGAAGCCTTCGAGAACACGACGCTCGAAAGCGTCTCCGCCGCACGTCAGCAGGCTGCCGAACTGTCGATGCAGCTCGGCGAGATCATGTCTGGCTTCGACGTGATGCTGCTGCCGACCATGGCATCGCAAACACCTGTTGTGGGCGGGGACGGCACGATCGACGGCGTCGAGACCGAGAACTGGGTGCGCTTCACTCCCCTGGCCAACCTCACCCGGCGCCCGGCGGGGACGGTGTGCAGCGGCTTCACCGACGACGGCATGCCCATCGGGCTGAGCGTGCTCGGCCACCAGACCGACGATGTGGGCGTGCTGGGGACCGTGGCGGTGCTGGAAGACCTGCTCGGGCTCGATCCGATCCCACCTGACATCGACGCCGGCTGAGGCTGGACATCAGCGAACCGGAACTCGGCGACGAGAGACGCACCGGCGGGCACATCGGGCTTCCAGCCAGAGGGTTACGTTGGGCCGGTGGACGCCGACAAGGTGATCGAGCTGCTCGGTCTCGTCCCGCTGGAGATGGCTGTCACACCCCCTTGGTGCACTGCATGGGAGACGACATGCATGGGTAATGCATGGTGGATAGAGACAGAGAAATCACGATGAACACATCAACCGAGACTCGATCACGCACCGGCGACTGGCTGCTGGCGATTGCAGTGGCACTCGCCGGGTGCCTCCTGATCCTGAGCTGGAGCATGCCCGCCAGCTGAGCCGAGCAGCCCGGCCAACCGCAGCGCTCTGCTAAGTAGAGATACGACTCGACAGGGTCGACTCGCCTGACAGTCCGCCTGCGCGAGCAGCTCTTGGACGGATAGCTCCCTCGGGTCAACACAAGGAGACATATCATGTTCATCGACAATCCCCGAGGCGGGTACCGCTTCCTCGCCGGCATATCCCCGTTCTCCAGCGGGGTCATCGCATCTGAGGGCCACGAGGTCGTGCACGCCACGCTGAGTGCCCACCGACCGTGGCGCGAGGGCTTCGAGCTGATCGACGCTCACCTGGCCGATGTCGGTCGAGGCCGGCCGGCCCTGTGCGCGATCGAGCTGCGTTGCCCCGTCCCGTACTCGATGCCCGGCTTCATCGAGTTCAACGCCGGCTACGTCGAGCTCATCCGGTCATGGGATCTCTACGTCGGCGATCACAACCCGCTGGCCCGCACGAACGTCGCTCCCGCACACGACCCGCCGTCCGAGCCGGTGCTGCACGCGTTCTCCTACACCGTCGAGGCTCCGGCGGGCGCGTCGACGACGTTTGTGGTGTCGGGCGCGGGGGAGATTCCCGAGGCGACGCTCGACGACAACGAGATCATCCGCAAGGGCGAGACGGGCCCCGAGGCCATGCGAGAGAAAGCCGGTCACGTGGTGGCGACCATGGGGTCGCGCCTCGCAGCGATGGGTGCCAATTGGGAACAGGTCACCACCACCGACGTGTACACGGTGTTCATGCACGAGGGCCTGCTGGAAGACGCCGTGATCGACCAGATGGGGCCGGCCACTCGTCACGGACTGCGCTGGTACCGGTCGCGACCGCCCGTGCACGACCTCGACTTCGAGATGGATGTACGGGGCATTCGCAGCGAGATCGCTGTCTAGCGGCGACCTCGGCGCGTCACCACCGGGCGACAGCAGACGTGGCAAGGTGATCGACGCATGACACCAACAGAGCTAGAGACTGTCGCCGTCGATGTCGCCGGGGTTGCGGCCGCGTTCCTGCGCGGGGCGGCTGGAACCGGCGAGGCACTGCGCACGAAATCCTCCCCGACCGATGTCGTCACTGCCGTGGACATCCAGTCCGAGGAACTCATTCGTGGCGAACTCTTGCGTCGCTGTCCCGATTCTTCGATTGTGGGCGAGGAACTGGCTGAGGAAGTCGGTCACAGCAGCATCGGATGGATCGTCGACCCCATCGATGGCACCGTCAACTTCCTGTACGACCTGCCTGTGTTTGCCGTGAGCATCGCTGCGACCCGCGACGGCACGGTCGTGGCTGGCGCTGTTGCTGATGTACTGCGCTGCGAGGTGTTCTCTGCAGCACTCGATTCAGGGGCTCACCTGGACGGTTCCCCCATCGCAACTCAGGCACCGGAGAGCGTGGCGCAGGCCCTCGTGGCAACTGGCTTCTCGTACCACGCGGACCGGCGTCGCACTCAGGCGGCTGCGCTGGGGCGTGTGCTTCCCGCAGCCCGCGACGTCCGGGCCTTCGGCTCAGCCGCGCTGCACCTGTGCTGGGTTGCCAACAGCCGCTGCGATGCCTTCTTCGAACAGGACCTGAAGGTGTACGACTATGCCGCTGGGGCGCTCATCGCCACCGAAGCTGGCGCACAGGTCGAACTCCCGAGCGACCTCAACGACGACATGGTATACGCCGCCAGCCCGTCGATCTTCGACCCGCTTCGAGAACTCATCGTCGGCTGAGCCCGCATCGCTCAGACAGCCTGAGAGACTGGGCGGCGTGGCGCAGAACGTTCTCGGCAGCGAATTGCAGCCGTGCTCGTATGACCCGCTCACGGGTTGGTTCCGCGACGGCTGCTGCAACACCGACTCGGGCGACTTCGGAGTTCACACCGTGTGCGCGGTGATGACGGCGGAGTTCTTGGAGTTCTCCAAGTCGGCAGGCAACGACTTGTCGACTCCGCAGCCGGCCGGGGGTTTCGAGGGCCTGGTTCCCGGCGACCGGTGGTGCCTGTGCGCGTCGCGCTGGACCGAAGCGCTCGAGGCCGCAAGCGCGCCCCCGGTGGTGCTGGAAGCGACCCACGCCCGCACCCTGGAGTGGGCCAGCCGGAGCGACCTCGAGGCGCACCGATTCACCAACGGCGCCGCATAACGCAGTCTGGAACGTCCGCCGCAGGCAACCCGGACGGGACCCTGGACTGGAAGGAGCTGCTGGAGTGCGAGGCTGCGGTCGGTCAGAGATCGAGCACTGTCGCCAAGGCGACGTCCACGCCCCACTGCTCCTCGTGCGTGAGGTGTCCGACGACATCGCCGAGGCGGCTGACGTCAACCGCTCCGAGCTGCTCTACCAGTACCCGTGTGCTCGTTCCTGCAATGTCGACGGTGGGGCGGAACGAGGCTGCCCGTGCGCTTGTCGACGTCGGCGCTACCAAGACGACCGACCTCGGCAGCAAGGCATCGGACTGCACAACGACGCCGTAGCGGCGACCCTGCTGCTCGTGCCCCAGACCCTTGGGCAAACGCAATTCGTGAATGTCACCCCGGCGCACGAAGCTCTTCCATCAAGCTGGCCACGGCGGCCATCTCAGCTTGGTCAGCCTCGTCAGATTCCAAGGCAGCGGCCTCGGCTGCGAGTGCGCGACGGTCACGAAGTCGCTCGGCCTCGTTCACGATGGATCTGCGCACCGCCTCGGATTGGGTCAGCCCCTGAGCTTCCACCCTGCGAAGAGCCCTCAGTGCTTCGGGGTCGAGCCTCACAGATATCGCGTGCGTCACTCGAGCAGTGTATCACGTTTCGTCATACACCGTATGTGAACGGCGGGATGCGGCGGCAGACTGCGGGCGTGCGGGTGCTGTGGCGCGGTTTGACGTTGGCTTGCCCGTCGTGTGGGGGTCGGGGCCTATTTCGGCGTTGGGCGTTATTCGCCATGCGCGAGCGGTGTCCGAGCTGCGGCTTGAGATTCGAACGCATGGAAGGTCACTGGCTGGGCGCGGTGGCTGTGAACACGGTTGTGTCCGCGGCCGCCGTGATTGCGACCGTCGTTGCGGCAATGCTCGTCTGGGGCACTGATGTCAGCCGCGCACTGCTGCTGGCGCTGGCCGCACCTGTCGGCGTGGGGGTGCCGGTGCTGTTCGACCCGGTGTCGCGCACGCTGTGGACCGCTATAGACGCGCTGATGAGGCCACCCGGTCCGGGCGACTTCGACTGACCGACTCCTGAGCGCTAGCCATCCGCCGCTGCACGCCGCAGCCAAAGGTCGAGCGTTGCTGTTGTCCACGTCGGCACGCCGGTGCCGAGGAAGTCGTTGTCGTTGGTCCACACTCCAGCGCCGAGCGACAACGCGCACGCCACGACTGGCCAGTCGTCCGGATCGCGCAGCGAGCGAGCCCGGGCCTCGTCTTCTCGCGCCATGTAGATCGTCTCGGCTGCGCCACTTCACGCGGCTACCCAGTTGCATGCTCGCTGTAGTGCGGCTCAGTCGCCGACGTAACGGGCTCGGAAGCGGAAGCGGAGAGGTTCCTCGCCGTATTCCTCAAGGGCGTGGGCGACCCAGCCGACGGTTCGGGCGATGGCGAAGATGGCTTCGCCGGCTTCGGGCGTCATATCGGCCAGGAATGTCATGGCGCCGAGTGCGAAGTCGACGGTGGCGACGCCCTCGGTTCGGTCGGCTGCGAGGTTGTGCACCTCCAGCACGGTTCCGAGCCGCTCGTCTGTCGGCCAGGCACCGGTCAGGGCTTCCATCAGTGCCCCGAACCGGGCGTCGCGTCGCTTGAGCGTGACGTGCCCGAAGCCCGGCGTGAAGCTCAGCGTTCGCTGCGCGTCGCCGAGTGCACGCGCCGGATCGCCGCTGAGCGCCGCCTCGGCAAGCAGCAGGTGGACGGGAGCGCTCGCTGCGCCGTGCAGTCGCCCGCCGAGCACGCCGAGACCGGCCGTGATGACCGAATAGGGGTCAGCGCGGACCGAAGCCGCCACTCGGGCGCCGAGCGTGGAACTTGCCATGCCGTGCTCGGCCAAGAGCACCAGCGCCCGGTTCAACGCCGACCGGCGCCGCTGGCTTGCTTGGCGGCGTGACAGGCGGCACCACAATGCATCGGCGATGCGGTCGCCCTGCGGCCTGCAGCGACGCGGCAGCGAGCGGACCATCGCGCACACGGCTCGACGGCCCGCCGTGCGGACAGAGGCCGGCGTGAGATCGTCACGCAGGGGGTCCGCGGCAGAGGCCAGCGCCACGCCGATCCGGAGCCGGTCCATGAGCGGCGCTTGCTGCGGGACTCGGGCGAGCACATCGTCATGAATCTCATCGGTATCGGTGACCGGCGGCCAGGTCTCCCCGGGGCCGGCTTGCCACACCCGGTCGGCAGCATCTTCGAACGTCGACAGCGCTGCCTCGGCCACGAGATCCCGACCGCGCACCCACACGCCTTCATCGCTCGGCCGTGCGATCCGTGTCGACACGAGCGTCGCGAACTCACCCTCGGGCCGTTGCCGCCGGCGGAGCCGGTCAATTTCCGCGGGATCGAAGCGCGACCTGCGGCCGTCCGCATCCAGCGCCCGGTGCAGCAGTCCCCTGCTGACGTAGGCGTAGAGCGTTTCGCGCTTGACGCCGAGGCGGACAACCGCTTGCTCGGTCGTCAACCAGTCGTCCATGCGTTTGGTTCGCTCTTTCTGGGTTGCTGGATTCCGCCGGCTGCCAACGGCGCTCGCCCTGTGTGCACCGAAGCAACATTGATATTGATCAACGTTGTCAATATAACTCCACGCACTTACGCTCGCCGACATGAGCACCAATGTCGTCCCCGCAGGATCTGTTGCCCCACCCGGGCTGAAAGGCTTGATCGTGGCCGAGACGTCCGTCGGCACCGTCCGGGGCGACGAGGGCTGGTACCACTACCGAGGCCGCGACGCCACCGAACTCGCTCGGTCAGTCTCCTTCGAGGCGATTGCCTGCCTGCTGGTCGACGGGGTGCTGCCTGAAGATGGAGCCCTGGCCGGATTCACCGCCGAGCTGGGTACGTTCCGGGAGCTGAACGCGGATGCACTCGACCTAGTCGTGAAGCTGTCGCGAACGGATCTCGACCCGCTGGCTGTGCTGGCCAGCGTGCTGCCGCTGGTGGTCGACGGGCGCCCGACCATCGACCTGACCCGCGACGAACGCCGCCTGGCGGTGCTGCAAACCGTCGGCGCTGCACCGACCGTGCTCGGCACGGTCAACCGCATCCGCTCAGGCGGCGAGTCGGTCACCCCCGAACGAGGCTTGTCGTACGCAGCGCACTACCTGAGATCGACGCTGGGCGACAATCCGCCGACGGCCCACGCAAGGGCCGTCGAGACCTACCTCGGCCTCACCGCCGAGCACGGGTTCAACGCCTCGGCGTTCACCGCCCGGGTCGTCACCAGCACCGGTGCATCGGTGGCAAGCGCATTCGTCGCAGCGCTCGGCGCGCTGTCAGGCCCGCTCCATGGCGGTGCCCCGAGCCGGGTGCTCGACCTGCTCGACGCAATCGGCGACCCGGCCGCGGCTCGCGCGTGGGCAGCGGCCGAGTTCGACGCCGGCCGCAAGCTCATGGGGTTCGGGCATGCCGTGTACCAGGCGGCAGACCCGCGCTCAGAAACGCTGAAGCACGTGGCACTCGATTTCGGCGGCGAACTCGTGGAGCGTGCGGTGGCGATCGAAGCAGAGTTGCTGGCATTCCTGGCCGACCGCAAACCCGACGCCGTCATCGTCACCAACGTGGAGTACTACGCCGCGGTGGTGCTGCACCTGGCCGGACTGCCCCAGGAGGCGTTCACCTCTACGTTCACGGCGAGCCGGGTCGTCGGTTGGGGCGCTCACATTCTCGAGCAGGCCGCCAACAACAAGATCATCCGACCAAGCGCTCGCTACATAGCCGCCTGATGGCGCGCCTTCGATTCTTCGACGCCGAGATGCCGGCCTCCGGTGAAACGCAACAAACATCGCTGGGGTGTCGAGCGACGGAAGAGTAAGATGATCAGTATGAGCGTCCCGAAGAGCCGGTTGACGGTCACCGTCGACTCCGACATCGCCGACCAGGTGAAGACGCTGGTCGCCCAAGGTGGCGCGTCGAGCGTGTCGGCCTACGTCGAACACTCCGTGCGATGCCAGCTTGCAGCCGACGCTGACTTCGACGTGCTGCTGGCCACCATGCTCGACGAGACCGGCGGACCACTCACACCCGATGAACGCGCTGCCGCCAGGCGTGTGCTGTCGGGCAACGCTGCTGCGTGAACAGCGCTGTCATCGACACCGGGGGACTCATCGCGTGGGAACGCGCAACCCGCAGCGTGGTCGCGCTCGTCGCGGAAGCCCGAGCTGTCGGCGCGACGCTGACAGTGCCAGCGGGCTGCGTCGCCCAAGCGTGGCGCAACCCACGCCGTCAAGCACGACTCGCAGCACTGCTTCGCCGGCCCGAGATTGACATCGTTCCGCTGGATGCGAGCGACGCGCGCCTGGTCGGCGTGCTGCTGGCGTCGACGCAGACCACTGACACCGTCGACGCGCACGTGGCCGTCTGCGCTCTGCGCTTGGGCCAGCCGGTGCTCACCAGCGACCCTGGCGATCTGTCACGCCTGTCGGCTGACATCGAGACCGTCCGCGTGTAGCCACTGTCCGGCTGGTCAAAACCCAAATGTTGCCTTGGCTCGTTGCTCGGCGAAGGCCTGTGGGAACGGCTCGAAGTCCACGCCGCCCGGGGCGCTGGTCACTCCACCCCAGCAGTCGATCGTCCCGTCTGTGAAGAGCGCACACACATATGTGGAGCCAGTCGACACCTGCGCCAGTTCGCCTGCCATGGATTCGGGAGGTCTGAAGACGCCGATGTTGGAGCCGCCGACTTGCAGCACGAGTCCGTCCGTTTCGCGGTCCTCGATCGCCCAGCATGCGAGTTGCTTGTCAGACTGCACACCGCACGCGAATCCAGAGGAGACGGAAATGTCGCTGAAGGCCTGATCCTCGACAGCGGTTGTCTCGCCGGAGAACGTGCCCCAGCAGGCGACCTCTCCTGATGTCTGCAACGCGCACGAACCGAACAAACCAGCAGCGACCTGTGAGAAGTTCCCGTCCGGCACGTCCAGGATCGGTTCGGGAAACTCATCGCTCAGGCCGTAGAGGTCCCAGCACTCCAGCGATCCGTCATTGCGAATGCCGCAGGAGTTGTTAGACGTCGAACTGATCGCTTGGAATGACCCTTCGGGCGCATCTACATAGGGATCAGCACTCGACTCCGAGAAACTCCAGCACTCGACCGTACGATGTCCAGCCGCTCGTCGACAGCGACACGAACTTTTTGTCAGGGGGCGACGCTTGCCATGAGCCGTCGCTGCCCCAGCACACCGCCGAACCGCCGACCTCTAGCGCGCACGCGTGACTGGCTCCCGCCACGACCTCGGTGAATTCGCCCTCGGGCGCATCGGCTTGACCGGCGTAGTTGTCACCCCAGCATGCGACCGAGCCGTCGTCGACGAGGCCGCAGACGAACCCCCTCCCAACCGCCACCGAGGCAAATGACAGTGTCGGCTCTGCGGGGTCTGACTCGCCGTGTGGGTCGCTGCTGCAGGCACCCAAGAAGGTCAGAGCCGCAGCGAACGCCCAGATACCGGAGTTCCTCCGCAGAGCATGGCTTCGCAGCACCCAAACCCCCACGGAGACACCAGCCAGTATGACACCGCACCGTCTGCGGCGGTCAGAGGCTGCGGCTGCGGTTAGCGAGCGGTCGGTCGCGTAGTTTCGGCTCATCACGCCAGACAGTCCGAGGGTTCCCGCTGGAGCCACGTCAGCTCGCCGAACACCCACGTTCGACGCCGCCAGCGTCCCCCCGGCGCTGACCACGTCACATGTGACATCGACGTGGGCCGAACTCGTCGTGCTCGACGGCTCGGTGCTGTTCGTCGACGACTCGCCGCGGCGAGTCCGCGCAGCGGCGGGAGAACGCGTCGCGATCATTCCCGGTGTCAGCCATCACATCGAACCCGCTCACGACGCCGCGTTCTACGTGCAGTTCTACGAACGCACGCCCGAATCCCCCGATTGAGCCGAGGCAGCGGCGGCCGACTTGGCCAGATGCGGTGGTCAGCCCTGTTCGATCATGGCTTTGAGGAGTCTGATCTGGTCACCGGCAACTGGTCTGGCGGCAATCAGGCCTGCCGTGTGCGCAGTGCGACTCCGAGAGCGGCGGCGATGTGCAGGAGATCTCGCTCATCGCTCGTGACGACAATGTCCCCCCGAGCACATGCCCCGACCACAACTGCGGCATCGACGACGTCACTGGTGCCAGCCAGAGCACATGCGCTGCCCGCAGAACGAGCTACCGCCTCAGAGAGGGTCTCGATCCGGCATCCCGACAGCAATCTCGACATCTGTGGCTGCGGGCCGCCGCGCCAACCCTGGGCCAACACGACCGCGGGAACCGTCGGCGTCAGGCCTTCGGAGAGCACCCCCTGATGCAAGGCCCACACCCGCCGATCGTTACGTTCAGCAGCAATCAACGCGCCGGTGTCGTACGTATATCCGGGCACTTCTCTGACTCATGCCCGCATGTCGGCAGCGATCACCTGGTCAGCCCAAGCCAGCTCCTCGACGCTGAGCTCGCCATGCTCCGCTTCCCACTCACGCACGGCCGCAAGCCCGTCCTCGATACGGATTGCCCGCTCCGCGGCAGCGTTGAGCCACGCAGACAAGCTCACCCCGTGCGACGCAGCGGCGCTGGCCGCACGTTCGGCGACCGATTCGTCCAAGGAGATCGACAGCTTCTTCACCGCCACGAACGTAACGGTAGCCCTGCACTTCGATCCAACCGATTTTGGCCTGACGCCAGCGGGGCGACGAGAATCCCTTCGCGTTCCATCAGCACGAACGCGGGCGCCGGCGGACGACGCGGCCAGATGCGGTGGTCAGCCCTCTTCGATCATCGCTTCGAGGAGCCTGATCTGCTTGCCGTCGGACGCTCGGATGGCGATGCGCAGCAGGGGCGACATCGCACGCCACAGCACGCCCGTGCTCTCGCAGTCCGCGGTCAGCCTGACCCGTGCGGTGCCGTCGCCGTGCTCGTGGACCTCGTAGGTGTAGTCCGCAGTGACGCCGCTGAACTGAGCGCAGCACCATCGACTGTCCGGCGACGCATCGCACGATGGTGCTGGAGCGATCCTTGCCACGAGCGCGGAACGTCAACTGGGTGCCCTCTGCGGTCTGCCCATCGGCGGTGATCTTGTCGATCCCAGGCATCCACCGGTGAGCGTTCGGCCAGTCGGTGAGGGCGGCCCACACCTGCGGAACCGGGTGACGAATGATCTCTTCGACAGAGAATGCGTGCGCCATGACGTGTCTCCTTGACAGCCCAGTGTGCCCCTGAGCACCCGGGCGCCCTCAATCTGGCCGACGGCAACCGGTTTCGGGGCTGAGGTCGTACGTCTAAGGTGGCTGCGAACACCCCGGAACCGTCCCTGCCTCGGCAAACGGCCGGGGTTGCGTCTTCTTGGGACCCGACATGGCGGGCACCGCCAGGCTGCAGCTGTCAGCGTTGACCGCTCCGCGAACGCCGAGAACAACTCAAACCTTTCTGAAGACGAGGCACTCGACCTTGCCGTCGAGGAAGTACGACAGTTCCGCAATGCTCGCCGCGCCGCATGCTCTGACGCTGGCTCGGACAGCCGAATTCAGCAGCGCCGGTATGGTGACGTCATGGTGTTGACGCGGCTTACTGTCGG
Organism: Candidatus Poriferisodalis sp.; assembly: GCF_965208895.1. Classification (GTDB taxonomy): domain Bacteria; phylum Actinomycetota; class Acidimicrobiia; order Acidimicrobiales; family Poriferisodalaceae; genus Poriferisodalis. Next base: position 2,016,681 of record NZ_OZ242363.1, read on the forward strand.
CGGTCGGGTGACGCTGCCGAAAGAGCTTCGGCTTGCCGCGGGCCTGCACGATGGTGACGAACTCGAGGCCGAAGTCGTCAGCGACGGCATTCTGCTTCGACCTCGCGCCGAGCGCGACCCCGATCAAGGGTGGTACTGGACGCCGGAGTGGCAAGAAGGCGAAAAGCAAATCGAACTTGACCGAGCGGCCGGCCGGTTCGGCCCAGTATTCGACTCCGCCGATGAGTTTCTCGAAGCTCTGCGAGCTCGCGCCGACAATGCCCCCGGCCCAGGCCCCATCGAGGACTGAGTCAGCCGCGACCCAATTGGCATCGACGGTGTAGCGCAATGCCGACGTTCGAATGGGAGGTCGTGTTCGGGCGCGAGTTTGCCGGACTGGATCGAAACAGTCAGGCCGACTTCCTTGCCGCGGTGGCGCAATTCGTTGAGGACTTGGCGGCTGGGCGCTCGCCACGCCCGAGCTTGCGCGTCAAGGGCGTCAAGGGGCATTTGGGCGTCTTCGAGATGAGCTGGGCAGACGACGGCCGCGCGACATTCGCCTACGGTGACGAGCGGGTCCAAGGACAGCCACACATCATCTGGCGGCGAGTCGGAACTCATGCAATCTTCCGTCGCCCGTAGGCAGCGACGACCTCGATGTCGTTCGCCGCGACCACTCCGGCAGTGCCCGTCGGCGGCAGTTCCGCCTATCGACGGCACGATGGCGGGCAACGCCGGTGGATACTTTGTCTGCCGTGAAGCCGGGCTACGGACGCGTGCTCCTCAAGCTGCTGTGGAAGTACCCGCAGTTCCGCAGCCGCGGCGAGTCGTGGGCGTTCAGGACTGCGGCGCTCCTCGGCGGTCTCATCCCGGCGGGGGTCGCGTACTGGCGGCCCGGCAACTGGCAGGCAGTGATCGCTCCTCTGGCCGTGTGCTTCGTGCTGCAGGCCCTCATCGAGGCATGGTGGCTGCACCGAGGACGGGATCTGTTTCCGCTCAGTCCCGCTGCGGTCGAGCGCATGGAGGCACGCGCGGACCGCAAGATGCGGCGGCAGACGCGGCGGACCGAACGATGGCGGGAAAGACCGGTCGTGTGACCGTTCGCTGACGAGCTCGATGTGGCTGCGGTTAGCGAGCGGTCGGTCGCGTAGCTTCGGCTCATCACGCCAGACAGTCCGAGGGTTCCCGCTGGGGCCGCACCGGCTCGCCGAACACCCACATTCGACGCCGCCACCGTCCCCCGGGCGCTGACCACGTCACATGTGACATCGACATGGGCCGAACTCGTCGTGGTCGACGGCTCGGTGCTGTTCGTCGACGACTCGCCGCGGCGAGTCCGCGCAGCGGCGGGAGAACGCGTTGCGATCATTCCCGGCGTCACCCATCACATCGAACCCGCTCACGACGCCGCGTTCTACGTGCAGTTCTACGAACGCACGCCCGAATCCCCCGATTGAACCGAGGCAGCGGCGGGCGACTTGGCCAGATGCGGTGGTCAGCCCTGTTCGATCATGGCTTTGAGGAGCCTGATCTGTTTGCCGTCCGACGCTCGCGAGCCTGCGCCGCGAGTTCCTCGCGTGTGAATCCGGTCTCGGCGATCGCGCTGTCCAGCGCTTCCCGAGCCTCGTCAGGAGTCGGCCGATGCACAACGATCTCGCTCGGTTCGGTGTACGCGGCAGGCACCTGCTTACCTCGCTTCTTGTTCGTCGGCGCGGCGCTGGCTAGTCGTCGTCGTTCTGTGGTGAATCTGCTGGCTTGGGAGCAGCCGAGACGCCTTCCACCGGGCCGTAGACGTCTTCGATGCGGAAGTCCTCAGGACAGTCACGTCTGGGGGCGTAACCGCCACGTCGCTCAATCAGCCCCACGCGTCCAGGGACTATTCGGTTCCTCACTGCGCTGCCTCCTGCCACCCGCCGTCGGCTGCGGTGAACTCGAGCGTCTCGATGTCGTCCCATTTGACGAGCAGGCTAGTGCGCTGCTCGGGGCCGCCGGAATTGACTGTGCCGCCCCAAGGTGCGATCGGGACGCCGTCCTCGCCAAAGGGAACGGCGCGTGAGATCAGCAGATCGCGCTTGGGACCTTGGGAGGACGCATACGAACCTATGCCGTAGTAGCCGCCGACCCAGCGTCCGCTCTTGAGTTTGCAGCGCACCACGCCCTCAGACTCGCTGCGGAACAGATATGCCCATGCGTTCGGTGCCCCCCTGCCGCAATGGCGAGATAGACAGCGGCGATTGCCGCCAAACGGAACGGCCAGTCCCGCGCGCGGCGGGCGTACACCTCGTTCCATCGCTCGTAACCCCAGATGAAGGCGACGCCGGGGATCAACAGCACGGCGATGGTGAGCGCCGCTGATGCGAGTGTCACGGCGACTGCCTAGGACAGATTCACGATGTCTGTCAACTGATTTTGGTGCTCCCGAAGTCTCGCGATGGTTCGCTGCTCAATCTCACACGCCATGCGCAAGCCGTCACCTCAGTAGAGTGGTCCTTCAAAGCCCCGGAACCGTCCCTGCTTCGGCAAACGGTCGGGGTTACGTCATTTTGGGGACGCGTTAGTCACCCACCGCCCGCAGGTGACTCAGCACTAGTGGTGTGTCGCGGGTTGGGTTGCGCGGTTGAGGGTGGTTCTGGCTCGTTGGATTTTGGTGTTGATCTGTTCGGCGGTTTTGGTCCAGCGCAGAGGTTTGGGGTCGGCGTTCCAGTTCGCTGTCCATTGCTCGATGATCTCGATGAGGTGGGCGACGCTGGTGAATGCCCGGCCTTTGAGTGCTTTGCGGGTGAGGACTGAGAACCAGCCCTCGACGAGGTTCGCCCAGCTGGAGCTGGTGGGGGTGAAGTGCAGGTGCCAGCGGCGCTGGGCGGGCTGGGCGAGCCATTCGCGTACGGGCTCGGACTTGTGGGCGGACAGGTTGTCGAGCACGACGTGGACGTCGAGATGGCGCGGCGTTCGGCGGTCGATGTCTTTGAAGAACGCGAGCACGTCGTTGCCGGTGTGCCGTTTGCGGGTCGCGGCGTGCACCTCGCCGGTGGCGACGTCGAGTGCGGCGAACAGGTCGATGGTGCCGTTTCTCTTGTAGTCGTGGGTGAGGGTGCGGTTGCGGCCCGGGCGCATCGGCAGCGACGGCTGGGTGCGGTCCAGGGCCTGGATCTGGGTCTTTTCGCTGAACGAGAGTGTCATTTCCTCTGTGTAAGGGGGGTGGTCTGTGACAGTTGCTTCGGTGATGGATGCCGGGGCGACAGGAAGGACCGCAATGACTGAGAACATACGAGAAGATCTGCCGGGGAGGCCGGCGGCGGACACGACGCCGTTGGTGCCTGACGGGGCGCTGGACGCGGTGATGGAACGGGTCCGCTCCGAGGGTGCCGATCTGGTCGGCGCCGGCGGGCTGTTGACCCAGCTCACCAAGGCAGTGCTCGAGCGGGCGCTGGCGGCCGAGCTGACCGATCATCTGGGATATGAGAAGGGCGACCCGGCGGGTGCGGGGTCGGGGAACTCGCGCAACGGCACCACGCCCAAGCGGGTTCACACCGGCATCGGCACCGTGGACGTGGACGCTCCCCGGGACCGCGACGGCTCCTTTGAGCCTCGGATCGTGCCCAAGGGCGCGACGCGTCTGGAAGGGTTTGACGACAAGATCATCGCCTTGTACGCCAGGGGCATGACGGTGCGCGACGTGGCGGCGCATCTTCGCGAGATCTACGGCGTGGAAGTGTCTCATGACCTGATCAGCCGGGTCGCCGACGGCGTGTTCGACGAGCTCGAGGCGTGGCGCAGCCGCCCTCTCGACGCCGTGTATCCGATCATCTTCATCGACGCGCTGAACGTCAAGATCCGCGACGGTCACGTCGCCAACCGGCCCGCCTGTCTCGCCGTCGGCGTCGATCTCGACGGCGCCAAGCACGTCTTGGGCATCTGGATCGGCGACAGCGACGGCGAAGGCGCCAAATATTGGCTGGGGGTGCTCACCGAGCTGGCAAACCGAGGCGTCGACGACGTGCTCATCGTGTGCTGCGACGGCCTTCGGGGCCTCCCAGACGCGATCGAGGCGACCTGGCCCCAAGCGACAGTGCAGACCTCGTTAGTTCATTATGGGTAGGCCCCGAAGGGTTCGGGGTGTCATCCGCGTCGGCGGAAGAGAACCAGTGCAGACCGACCCAGGAGGTCCGGACGCAGACCTGTTCCTTTCGTCGATGACGGGCCTCGAACTGCAATCAGGAGTTGCGCTGCGAGCGCCGAAACGAGTGACGGTGGCGGTCGAGCTGGGAACAGTTCATCCCGTTCCTGGACTACCCGCCCGACGTGCGAAGAGTGATCTACACCACCAACATGATCGAGAACATCAACCGCCAGCTCCGCAAGGCAACCAAGACCCGAGGGCACTTCCCCAACGAACGCTCAGCGCTCAAGCTGCTCTACCTCGCGATCCGCAACATCACCACAACCAGAGGAGGACCACAAGGAACAGGAACCATCGGATGGAAACGCTGCCTGAACCAACTCGCCGTCCGCTACCCAGGACGACTCCCACTCACCTAAAATGACCAACCGACCGGCCCGCTTACACAGAACATGTGACACTCCCAGCTGAACACCACCGCGCGCTCAGGCGGATCGACATGGAGGCCGATCACGTCGTCGAGCTTGGCCTCGAAATCGGGATCCGCGGACACCTTGAAGATGTCGGTGCGCCACGGACGCAGCCCCGCCTCCCGCCACACCCGGGCCACGATGTCCTTGCCCACCCCGAAACGCTCCGCCATCGCACGCGTTGACCAGCACGCCGCCTCCCCGGGAGGCTCCGCCGTCAGCGTGTCGGCCACGATCGCCGCCTCGGTGCCGGCGCTGAGCGACCGCTTCGGGCCTCGGCCGGGCGCGACAGTGTCCAGCCAGCCCAGCCCGCCTGCCTCGAAGCCGCGCCGCCAAGCACGCACCGTGTTCGGCGCGACGCCCTCGCGGCGGGCGGTCTCCTCGTTAGGGACCCCCTGCGCCGCCCACAGCAGCACACGGGCCTGACGCGCAGCGCGCACCGTCGAGGCCCCCGACGACGCCACACGCTCCAGACCCGCGCGGTCCCGATCGCTCAGCTCCAACGCGGCAGCACACATGCTCATGACACGACACTAACCAACACCGCAACCAAACCCACGACATACCACTAGCAGCAGCGGCGGCGTGGGCGATGAGGGGACGGGGCTGTTCGGCGGCGCGGTGCTGGCTGTCGAGCGTGGCCAGAAGCCCCTCGCGTTCCATCTGCACGAACGCCGCAATCCCCGCAGCGATCTTGTGCACCGCCGCCCGCCTGCAGCCAGCGATCACCTCGGCCACCATGTCGGCGAGCTCATCGGCCCTTCCGGCGCCCAGCCCGTAGCCGCCCACCGACGCTGCTATGCGCGCCGAGCGATCAGGCGCGCTGGGCCAGCCCTCCAACCACCGATCGGCATCGCCGCACACCGGCGCGAACTGCCACACGGCGTGCGCGAGGTCCCACATCGGCGGCGCCACGAAGATGCCGTCCCCATCGATGAACGCCGCCGCCCGCCCGCCGGCGAAGCCCGTGTTGCGCAGCGATGTCGCCGTGGCACACCACCTGTCCCGACCCGACCGCCTGGGGGCCTTCGGCAAAGCCCGAGCCCGCAGCGAACCCCGCGACTCGGTCGTGATCGGACCCCAGGCAGCTCCCCCACCGAGGCGAGCTCGCCTGCGCCCAGCCGCCAGCACTCGGCATCGGCCGGCACCCACCCCACGACCACCCCGACGCGCCAAATTCGGGTCAGACGACACCGCCGCAATAGTCACTTGGACAGCATTCTCAATAGAGCAACAGGCCCAAGATTCCGAGCGCGCTCGGCGGATCTCGGTGCTGGTGGCACTGATCGTGCTGGTTGACATCGTCTTGCGTGTTGCCGAATTCGCAACCGGAACATAGAGCCGCCTACTGAATTCCTCTGCTCGGTCGGCTGAGTCCCACTCACGCGATCCAGCCAGCATCGGAACGGCCATGTCCCCGGCCTGTGAATGTCGGATCGCACCCGAGGCCCGGCTCCCTGGGGGGTAGGGCTACCAGCCGCCGTCGATGGTGGTGGTCATTTCGGCGCCGGTGGTGGTGATGACCTTGATGGCGATGTTGCGTCCGGGGTCGGGTGGCGTGAACGGCTGCGAGACCGTGGACTGGATGTTGTCGAGGGCGTGTTCATCTCGCTCGCGCTTGGGGATCTTGGCGATGAGTTTCTTGATGTCACTGCCGTTGTGGAGTCCATTGGGGAAGTAGGCACGGCGGACACGGAACGAGAAGCCGTCGTGGTTGGTGTCGAGCATCCAGCACTCGACCTGGTCGGTGCCGTAACCGCGTGCACTGTTCGCAGTCGGGTCGTAGGTGTCGCAGCCGAGCAGCTCGACGGTGATGTTGCCGTCGTCACTGGTGCCGAGGATCACGTCGGGTTCGGCCAGCAGCACAAACGAACCGCCGTCCGCCGAACGGCTGACCGTCTCGGGCAGGCGTAGATCGCGGGAGGCGGCGACGCGGTGGACGTGGACCGGTCCGACGGCCGGCGGGATGCCGGCTTCGAAGTCGTACCCGATGATGATCAGGTTCTCGCACGTCGGGTCGTTGTCGCGGGCCTCGATTGCCGCACGGCGGGCGACTTCGATGTTGACCGTCGCATCGGCGGCAGCGACCATCACGCCTGCGGCGAATTCGCCCTCGCGGGTCGCTGACGCGCAGCGTGCTCCGTAGCCGACGAGTTTCGTGTCGGGCCATGGGATTGTCTCGACAACATCGAAGACCGGTCGTCCGTCGGCGTCGCACACAGGCGTGTTACGCAGCAACTGCAGCAATGTCTCCGCATCGGTCGGGTCTGCGGTGGGCAGATCACTGTGCGCACCTTCATCGAGTGGCAGGTAGGTGTACGGAGAGATCGACTCGACGGTGAAGGCTGAGCAGATGCGAGGTCGCCTGCTGTCGACGCTTGTGCGATCGACGAGCCGAATCTGATTCTCGGGGTCACCAACCGTGCCGTAGGCAAGCGTGGCAGCCGTGACATGGGGGATCGTCTCTTCAACGAAGCCTGATGCTGGGTCCAGCCCAGCGTCGGCAATCTTGTGCCATGTGTACACCCGTGAAAGCAGGTGAGATCGAGCAACGGCCACCGCTACACGTTGCGCATCGCAGGTGATCCACCGTCGACCCCATTCCTCCGCAAGGTCTGCGGTCACGCCACTGCCACAGGTTGGGTCCAAGACCAGATCGCCCGAATCGGTGGTCATGAGCAGGCAGCGCTCGATAATGCGGTCCGCTGTTTGGACCACATAGCGCTTCTTGGAGGGCGCCGCCACCGAGTTCCACACGTTGTCGATCTTGCGGCCAGGTCGCTCCTCTTCAAACAGCTTCCAGTGGAGCGTTGTGCCAAGGTCGGACAAGCGATCCTGGCGCTTCAGAGCGCACATTCCGCATTCGTCCTGGCGACCGTCTGGGTCACCCGGACATAGCTCGTCATCTGCAATGGGTTCAGCAATGCGCTGTGGCGGAGGGTGCACTGAGACCCTCCACTGGCTAGTCGGTCCAGTCGAGTGCCACTTGCCGTTGTACCAGTAGTCGACCGACCTGCCCGTCGTCGAGTAGCCCTGAGAGGTCAGTCGTGAGCGCTTGAAGAGCCGAGCGCCTTTTGGCAAGAGGGCGACATCCCCACGCTCTTCCTTCGAAGGCTTGCGGTCAGCCGCTCCCGGAACGGCAACGCCGGCGTACGAAGTGAAATCCGCCATTTGTTCCTGCCGGTCGCGAGGCTCGTAGATCGGATTGAACTTGATCTGTTCCTTGTCCTTGGCGTACCAGAGGATGTAACTGGCGCTTTCTCCGAGCAGCTTCGCTGAGGGCATGCCGGTCGGACGCCACGTGATCGTCGCCACTCGGTTGTCTGCGCCGAAGACCTCGTCCAACAGCACGCCGAGCCGGTGGACGTTTTCGTCGCCGATCTGCACGAACAGCGACCCGCTGTCTGCGAGCAGTTCGCGTGCGAGCACGCATTGCTTGTGGATGCCGTCGAGGTATGAGTGAACACCGTTGCGGTAGGTGTCCCGAAACGCCCGAATGGGTAGCGCGTCTCCCGCGGGAACTGCGGACTCGTTGTCCTTGACGTCGAGGTTGTCGGTGGTGGGCTGGAAGTTGGACTGGTACGACATGCCGTAGGGCGGGTCGTAGTAGATCATCTGTACTTGGCCGGCAAGGCCGTCCTTGATGATGAGGCTCTTCATCACGTCAGCAGAGTCGCCGTGGATGAGGCGGTTCTGCCAGTTGCCGGAGTGCTCGTAGAAGTTGAGCGGGTCAGCCCCCTCGGGCAGTCCGTTGAAGTCGTCGGTGCTGAGCTGAATTCCGCTGTCGGGCGTGCGCAGCTGGTTGACGAATTCGGAGGGTGCGACCTTCTCGCGCACGTACAGCGGCAGGGCCTCCATGCGCAGCAGCGCGTCCTCGGCCGCGTCCCCGGTGAGCGCGGACGTTTCCCCCTCGCGTTGCCAGGCGAGCACGGGAGCGGCGATCTCGTGCCGGTCGATCGTGAACGGCTTGGGCTTGCGGTCCTCGTCGGTCATCAGCGACTCGGTCTCGGGCGTTGGGTTGTTGCGCCGGGTCGCTGTCCTGTGCCTGTACGAGTCATTCGCCATCGTTGAGTCCTCCGGAGTGCTCAGTCAGTCGCCGACAAGGCGAACTCGACCTGAGGCGTGCCGCTGCCGACCTGGTCGATCTGGTGCCGGGCGAAGTTGGCGTTCTGGATCTCGATGAAGGCCCAGCGGCGCAGTGCATCGGGGAACGCAGCGGTGCCGGCGACGCAGGGAATCCAGTGCTGCAGCACGTAGGTCTCGGCTGCGATGGCCTTGTCGTCGCGGACGCCTTTGCATTCGACGATCAGGTTCGTGCCGTCGGTGAGGCGGGCGATGAAGTCGGGCTCGTAGCGACGCCATGAACCGTTGAAGAAATACGGCACCGACCAGCCGGTCTGGAAGTTGCGTGCCCACGCCTCGACCCGCTTGTGGGTGTCGAGGATCGCCGCGACTTGCTTCTCGAGGTTTGAGTGGCATGCCGCGTGGGAGAGCTCGCTTCGCTTCGCTTCTTGGATGTGCTCCAGCGTCGTGTCGAAAGCGACGTCGCTGGTGTCGAGTCGTGGCGGACTGTCGAGCACTGCGACGCGTGTGTGCTCGTGGCCGCGTTCACTGGTGCATGCGTCGAGAATCGTGAGCACGGCGCGGCGCCGTTGATCGTCGTCGACCAGCAACGCTGCGGGGTCGCCGCACTCGACATAGTCGAGCGCAAGCCATTGACCGACGATGCGCCGAGCCGATCTGAACAGCGACAGGCTCGTGCCGTCGGTGTCGTCATCGGTGCTGCTGCGGAACTCCCCGACTATCTCCTGGGCCATCCTGAACTCGGCCTCGCCGCGCCGGCTCTTGGTCTGGAGGATCTTCTCCTCGCCGACATGAGGGCTGAGCACTGCCATCGACGCGCCCGACTGCGGCTTCATCTTCCACGCCTTGGACTTGGACTCATCGAATTCGAGCTTGAGGCTCGGCGTGACCCGCCGATACTCACGCACCTGCGGCCACACGATTCGGTACTTGCCTCGCCCTCGCACCGTGTGCACATGAGTAACCGGGCGCACCGGAGGGGTGACGGTGTTGCCGCCCCGTGAAGGCATGAATTCGAAGGGGATGCCCACGACCTCGGCGTACTCGGGACGCAGCCTTCCCGTGCCGTCGAATCGGAAGTCCTCATAGGAGGTGCGACGAAGTGCGCGGCCCGTGACCTGCTCGCACAGCAACTGCGTCGAGAACGCCCGGTAGCCGACGATGTGGGACACGTTGCGGGCATCCCAGCCTTCGGTGAGCATCCCCACCGAGATCACGCAGCGCACCCGGGCGCCTGGCCGACCTGCTTTGCCGACCGTGTTGAGGACCTCTCGCACTGTCTCGAGCGCGTCCTTGGAGCGCCCTCGCCGCTCATTGAGACGCTGTCCCTGAGCCTTGATCAGCTTCGCTGCTTTGGCCGGCAGATCGCTGCTGTCGTCAAGATTGGAGTGCACGACGATGGTGCGCAGATCCTCTGTCCACTGACCTTGCACGACATTGGAGAGCTCCTGGTAGACGCCTTCGTGCAGGATGCCGTCGCTGTCCTCCCAGCCGGCGATGTGCTCGTACAGGGCATTGGCGTTGTCGATGGTGTTCGCCACCACGATCATCACCGGCGCCGTCTCGGGCCGCACTCGTAACCACAGCGCCAAGTGGTCCTTGTAGTCGTCGTACTGGGCGTTGAGAGCATTGCGAAGCGGCGCAGGGATGACCGCGGCCGGGCCGTCCTCGGTAGGTCTCGGAATCTTCTTCTTCTCAGTCGCCTCATAGAGGTTGCGCCAGACGGTTCGCTCCTGGATCGAGTCGTCGTCGACGGGCACTCGTGGGACCTTCGTCAGCCCGGACTCGATCGCATCCATGAGACCGAAGTCCGATGCAACCCATTGGAACGGTTCGGGCGTTGCCCGCCCCGAGGTGTCGATCCACATCGGCGTAGCCGAGAAGTCGTACACCACCGAGGCCTGTCCGTACTGGTTGACCTGGCCGAGTTGGCCCATGTCTCGCAAGCTGCGCAAGACGTTGAACCACACCGCAGCGCGCTTGTCTTCCTTCTTGTCCTCGATACTGCGCTTGGCGAGCGACTTGGGCAGGTAGCAGTGGTGCGCTTCGTCGTTGAGCACGACGAGGTTGCCGTAAGCGTTCGCTGTCAGCAGCGATTTGAGAACCCGCTGGGCGGACTGTTGGTAGCTCTCAAGATGCTCGTCCCCGGTAGGCCGCCCGATCAGGTCACGGTGCGCTCGGCCGCCCTTCGATCCGCTGCGCGGGAAGCCCAGCGTGTTGAGATTCTGACGGTTGAAGGCCTGGAAGTTCATGACCTCGACCCGGGCACGGTTGAGCACCGGTCGCAGGTCGCGAGGTACCAGGCCCATGTCGTCGTAGACGTTGTCTGGGCTGGACGGCCTTAGTTCGGCGAGGCGGTTGCGCACCGTGAGACCGGGGGTGAGCACGAGGAATCGCTCGCCGTGCATGAGATTGCGCCGGCGCGTGGTACGGGCAGCGTTGAGGGTCTGCCAGGCGATCAGCATTCCCATCACGACCGTCTTGCCGGTGCCGGTTGCCATCTTCACCGCATGGCGGACGATCTCGTCGTTGTGCTGACGCGACAGCGTCTCCAGCTCGCGTCGCTCTGACGTCTGTCGTGTGGCCACCTCGCGTAGCCACACCAAGGTCTCGATCGCTTCGCGCTGGGCGAAGAACGGTCGCAGCTTGCAGCCACGCTCGTCGGCCCAGTGCTCCAGCAGCCTGACAGTCACCGACGTCGCGCCTTGGTAACCGCCGGCTCGCCACCTCGAGACTTTGCCGCGGATGTCGTTGATCAGGTCGTTGAGCTGCACATCGTCCAGCGCGAGCTGAATCGCGCCGGACTTCTCATCGGCCGGTACGGGGTTGATCAGCATCGACGGGCGCCGCCCATCGTCCGGGGCGAACCCTGTTCGCGCTCGGCCCGTGCGGTCCAGCGACCAGTGTCGTTGGGGTTCCTCGAACGGCGAGCACAGCACGGGGTCTACTGACGGATCGAATTCGGCTTCGGTGGCCCCGTCGGCCCAGTCGTCGGGCATTCCGGTCAACTGGCGTCGATGGGCAGGCCGACCGTGCCGCAACGGCCCAGGTGTTGCTTCTTCGGGCCCGCCTGCGCCTGCCGCCGTGTGAAATTGCCGTTATCTCTTGGACACTGATCTTCGAGGCTGAGCCGAACGGCGAAGCCGAGGTCCGGGCAGGCCGTAAGTCCAGCCACTCAAGACGGGGGAGCACGAACGGGATACAAGGTATGCCGCTCCTGAGGGGATGGCGAGACCTCGCAGCATCTCCGCATGACTACATGTGATTGTGCAGAGCCCGAATATTCTCTGAGGGGTCCGCCGCGCTCGCAGCGCCAGCCCGTGACAGCGCCACAGCGGCAACCATCCCGTACTGGGCTCCTCTGTGCGAACCCGTCAGTGCCGCCGGTCGAGGCCACCCGCAACGGCGGGGCCAATGGCTCTGGGGACGAGTCGAATGGACTGTCGACGTTCGAGGATGCGACGGAACGAGGTGCTGCTCAATCCCCCAGCTGCTGGCAGGATGTCGCCCGCGGCGGCAGGGTCCCCACCAGCGGGCAGCCGAATCGGAACTCGTCCGTCGACCGAGCGGGCTACGAGGCAATCGCCGATGTCGTACTCCTCACGGAGTCTGATGCCGGCAACCTGAACGGGCTGTTCCGCCACGAGGTCTCCCACAACACGATCCGCAGCTACAGAAGCCAATGGCGGAGCTTCGTGACCTGGGCCGCTGCCCGGCGAGTCCCAGCGATCCCGGCTGAGCCCGAGCATGTCGCTGCGTACTTGGTCGAGCGCTTCGAGCAGCTCGGGCACAAGCCGGCCACGCTGCGCGTCGCCGCCGCTGCGATCGCCTACGTCCACAGCAACTGCGGCCTCGAGAACCCGTGCAGCCATCCCGATGTCAAGAGAACCCTGCGCGGAGCGACCCGAGTGGCCGGCAAGGCTCAAAAGCAGGCGAAGGGCCTCACCTCCGACGCACTCGACGCAATCGCAGCCACCGCCTGTCGGCCGCGTCTCGGAAAGAACGGCAGACGAGAGAGCGCACAAGCCGCCGCGAGAAGAGGAAGCGTCGACATCGCGCTCGTGAGGCTCATGCGCGACGCAATGCTGCGGGTCTCCGAATGTGCTGCGCTGACCTGGAGCGACATCGAGACGGTGCCCGACGGCAGCGGACGGCTGCTGATTCGGCGTTCGAAGACCGACCCCGACGGTGAAGGTGCCGTCGTGTTCGTGTCGCCGCAGACGATGGCGGTCCTTGCGTCGATTCGCAACGGCACCCCAGCGGCACACCGGGTGTTCGAGCTCAGCTCGAATCAGATCTCGCTTCGGATCAAGAAAGCAGCCGTGGCGGCCGGCCTGGGCGACGGTTTCAGCGGGCACTCGCCACGTGTCGGCATGGCTCAAGACCTTGCACGAATCGGCGTCGAGCTGCCCAGCCTGATGACCGCGGGACGGTGGCGTTCCCCGACGATGCCCGCCCACTACACCCGCAACGAGACTGCCGACCGAGGTGCAGTCGCGCAGTTCTATGACTTCCCGCGGAACCCCCGGAAGCCGCCTCAGGCGATTTGATCCACACAGAACGGCTCATCTCGCGGCACCCGCCGTCCGTCAATCGAGTGCAGCGAACGGTGACCTGGGCTTCTTCAAACTGGAATCGGGAGCCTTCTCGGAATGCTGCCGATGGCGTTGGTACTCTGCGGATTCGGCCTGCTGACGGGGACCCAAGACCGGGGCCTCGTCACTGCCAGGGGACCCGAGATGACGGATAACGGCAATTATCCCGGCCTCGATTTTGACTGTGCAAGAGGGCGGGAACAAGGCCTCAGTACGTCGTTCTCTTCATGATTCTGCGCGTATTCGACCCCGACACTCGCCAGGTCCCATCACCACGAATGCCCATTCGGACCATGCGCATCCGGCTTCGCTGAACTGAGAATCTGACCTCGCCGACAGCGAGGAGGAGATCGGTCAGGGGCCGGTCCGCCTGAAGTCGGCTCAGGGCCGGGTGCTCAGGTTGCCCTGCGCAAGCGGTGAGCTCCGCGCCTCCCGTTGACCGTCACCATCGCTACGAGGGTGCGGCGCATCTCGCCCGCTACGCGGTCTCGAACTGGAGAGCGTTGAGGTTGAGATGAGGCGATCTGGCCGACACATTCAGCATCTCGATGCCGACGACCTGTTCGGCAGCGTTGAAATCCAACACCACCCCGGGCGCGACCTCGAGCGAGTCGACAATCGCAGAGTCGTCGAGATGGAAGTACAGCGCATCGTCTTCCTTGTCGATTCGCAGCTTCATGCCTCACCTCGCATTCCGCGGTCAAAGAACACCGTAACCACTCGCCAAGGATCCGACGACGTGTTCACCGCCGCGCGCAGCACTCGGCCATCACGCTCATCGATTGGCCCATAGAAGCGCTCTACCGTGCTGTCATCCGGGTCCCGCACGCGAAATGACGGCGACGCCACGACCCGCTCCACCCACGACCAAGGAATCTCTCGCCGTTCCATCTGCTGTCGAGTGCGAGACCAGCGGCACTGTGGCGCCAACGGCGTGCCGTGCTAGTTCACGCTCAAGATCGATCCCGAAGGGCATCTCGCGGACGGGCTCGACGCAAAGCTCGCGAGTCGAAAATCGACTTCTGCGGGCTACGAGGCCGGTGCTAGAACGACTGAACCCCGGAAGCCGCTAGAGAAGCGACCCCTCGGGGTTGTCGGACCCCACACTACTAGGACCATCGGCTCGAAGGCAACGCACCGACTGCGAAGGACGGCGAGTGGTCTCACCATCGGACCTTGAGCAACTGATCTCCCCGGGCCGTTTCGCGACCTTCGTGGCACTGGCCAACGCCGACCGTTCGCTGGCCGTCGATCTGTACGAGTGGACTGGTGCGGTCGCCGGAGCACTCTTCACCGACTTCCGAATACTCGAGGTCGTCTTCCGAAATCACATCGACCGAGCGCTCAGCAGTTACGTGGCCAGCGTCGCCCCGCATGTTCGGCACTGGATGTGGGATTCGTCTTGGATTCCTCCACAAGGCCACTGGTGGGACGAGGACGCGAGAGAGGCACTCGGCGCTGCCCGCAAGCGTGCCGGTGGGCGCAAGGCATCCCGCGGCGCGGTCATCGCGGAGGTGACGTTCGGCTTCTGGCGCTACACCGTCTCAGGCCGCTACGAAGAGTCGTTCTGGAACACGGCACTTGACAACGCCTTCACCAACATCCCGGGCCATGCTCCAGGGGACCGTCGACGGATGCTTGAGCAATCGATGATCAATCTCCTAGGCCTCCGAAATCGGCTCGCGCACCATGAGCCCATCGCCAAGCCGTGGACGCGGAAGCTCCCAGGCGGCCGAGTGGGGACATTCACCCTCGACGATCTCTACGACGACTTGGTCGGGGTCTTGCGTTGGACGTCACCAGCGCACGCGTCCAGCCTCCTGCGAACCTCGAGAGTTCCGAGACTCTTGGCGGCTCGCCGCTGTTGACTGCCCGCGCGTTGCCGTTCGGCCATCTCGTATCGAGGGGCAAACGTCGAGTCTTGGGCATCAGTCCAGCAGCGTGCTGCTGCCGGAACCCACACGCTGCGCGTGTCCGCTAGCCCCTACGGTTGCTGTCGCAAATCACGGTGGTCGGATTGGGCTATGCGCATCCAACAACTCGACTTGTGGAGCTTCAAGGCGTTCCAAAGGTTCACCATGCATCTTGGGACCAGCGCATTCTTGGTTGGGCCTAACAACGCAGGAAAATCGACCCTCATCGCGGCCGCGAGGGCTGCGGCAGGAATGTTGGAGCATGCGTCCCGGAGAACGCCGACTGGGTCCCGAATACACGGTGAACGACGAGCATGTACACATTTGCTCCGCGCCGATCAGTACGGCTTGGTCACGGAGAATCTTCGGCATCAGTTCCGCTCGGGAGAGTCGGCGGTGTCGATCCGTACGGACACCGATCTGATCCTCACCGGGGTTTGGCCCGATGGTGACGACGACAATCCAGATCCGTACTTCTATCTGCGCCGTCCCGACGAACGGCCGATCTTGCAGCCGAAAGCTGTACGAGAACTGACCGGCCAGATCGGCATCATCCCCGGCCTCTACCCGCTGAATCACACCGAGACAGTCCTAGACGAGACATACGTACGGTCCCAGGCCCAAGGGCGCAGGTCTAGTCAGCATGCTCGAAACCAGCTGCTGATGATCAAGGACGACGGCGACTTTGAGGGATTCAAGCAGTTTGTGACCGACTGGCTTCCCGAGATTGAGGAACTCGCGGTCTCGACACGTCCGGGCGCGAAACTCGGCCACCGGGAACTCGACGTACTCGTCCGAGAGCGTGGCGACAGGACGTCGAAGGAGCTGTTCTGGGTCGGCGATGGCATGCAGATTTTCGTGCAGATCCTGACCCATCTCTGGCGCTTCAAGTCGGCAGATGTCGTGATCCTCGATGAGCCTGATCTCTATCTGCATGCCGATCTCCAGCGGCGTCTGGTGAGGTTGCTCAACTCGACGTCGGCGCAGACGATCACAGCAACCCACTCTTCCGAGATGCTTGCGGAGGCCTCTTCTGAGTCGGTTGTGTGGGTCGACAAGACCCGCCGCAGAGCCGTGCGTCGACCCGAGCCCGCGTCACTCGAGGATCTGTCGACGCAGATTGGCTCAAGCTTCAACTTGCGGCTCGCGACGGCCCTCCGCGCCCGGACCGTGGTTTTCGTGGAAGGGGACGACATGTCCATCATCCGCGAACTGGCGAAGACGATCGGTGCCGATCACCTGGCCGGCGAGCGCAACTGCGCGGTCATTGAAATCAAGGGCTTCAGCAACTGGGTCCAGGTCGAGCCCTTCAAGTGGTTCGTCACGGACTTCCTCGAGGGTTCCGTTGAGGTACATGTGCTGCTCGATCGCGACTATCGGGCCGATGCGGATGTTGACGAGGTGCGTTCGAGTCTCGAAGAAATCGGCGTCCACGCCCATGTCTGGCGCCGGAAGGAACTCGAGAGCTATCTGCTCGAACCGGCGGCTCTGGCACGCGTGTCGAACTCATCAGAGGATTTCATCGCGTCCCAGTTGGAGTCGATCACGGACGACATGACCGAGAGGGCCCTCGCCCAATTCGCCGCGAAGCGGCACATCTCCCATAAGACCGGCAAGAAGGACATCGCGAGCACCGTCAGCGAGACGAACACAGAACTGAGGCCACGAGCCGCAGATCCCGTGTGGCGCCTCCAGAGATACCCGGCCAAGGAGATTCTGAGAGCGCTGAACGGAGTCCTCCAGCAGGCCGGCCACGACACGGTGTCGACCAAGAATCTCGCCCGCCGCATGCTTCCATCCGAGATTCCTGACGAGATGCGCAACTGGCTGATCGAGGTTGACGACAGCATCAAACGTCGGCCCTAATTCTGAAACTGGCAGTGCACGGGCGCTTGTCGGCACATGCGCGGTCCGAAGCGTCACCCGATACCCAGCCGAGGAGCTGTGGGGGCTGCACGGCGCCGACACCTCGCCGACGAATCCCGTTACGGCCCGGTCAGCTCCCTGGGTATGCTGGCACACGTGAAGCGGACCACCGTCAAGCTCCCATTCGAACTCGACGCCCACCTTCGCCACGAAGCCGCTCGACGCAACATCACCATCTCAGAGCTGACGAGAGAGGCGATCGAGCACCATCTCGGGCCTCGGCGACGCCTCGGAGCGGCGGCGGCCGGTCGCAGCGGCCGTTCAGACATCTCCGAACGCATCGAGGAGATCCTGGCAAGCGAGGTCCCAGCATCGCGCTGATAGTCGCTGCCGGGCCGCTCTACGCCTACATCGACGCAGACGATCGACATCACGCGGCCAGCTTGAATCTGCTCTCGCAGCATCGGGGACCGCTCATCGTGCCGACCCTGGTGATCACCGAAGTCGCGCACCTCGTCGGCACGCGACTGGGCTCTCGGGCCGAAGTGCGGTTCTTGGGCGACCTCGCTTCTGGAGACCTGTTCGTGGAGCCCGTGGCAGCGAGTGATTGGCTGCGCATCGCCGAACTGGTTCACGCCTACGGCGATCTGCCGTTGGGCACGGTCGACGCCTCCGTCATAGCCGCTGCAGAGCGCCTGGGCGCGACAGCCGTGGCCACCGTCGACCGCCGCCACTTCGGCATGGTCCGGCCTCTGCACTGCGAACGGCTCGAGATCCTGCCCTGACCGGTCGCCTTCCGCCGGCGCGAAACGGGAAGCCGGTCCGCCCGAAGTCGACTCAGGGTCGAGTCGGCGACAGCCGGCGGGCGTCGCTTGAGGTGTTGGGATCTCGACTTCGACCGTTTCGAACCGGGTCGACAACGGTGCCATGACATCGCCGCCCGCAGCCGGCCACTCCGCGTCCGCATCGGCGAGGGACTGGCTGTGGTAGGCGATCGCATCGTCGATGGACATCGCAGGCACCGGCACCGGCGGGTGCTGTCGTGACCTGGGCGCCGGGGGTTGCGATGATGCCGAATGTGCCGGCTTGTCTAGGCCCGTCATCAGGAGGTGAATACGCTGGACGTGTGGCTCGTATGCGCACAGATGTGTCTCGCGCATCGGAGGCGATGAAGGCGCTGTTGGGGCTGGCA
Organism: Candidatus Poriferisodalis sp.; assembly: GCF_965208895.1. Taxonomy (GTDB): domain Bacteria; phylum Actinomycetota; class Acidimicrobiia; order Acidimicrobiales; family Poriferisodalaceae; genus Poriferisodalis. The sequence goes on from NZ_OZ242363.1 coordinate 2,034,899, forward strand.
GAAGCTCGGGGCTTGTGGATGACGCGCACCAAGTCCGCCAAGCTGCTGTATCTGGCCGATCTGCGTTCGGTCGAGAGTGACGGCGTCACGGGCTCAGGTGTGGTGTGGCAATGGCGGAACTACGGACCGTTCTCAAACGATCTCTACAGCGTCGAAGATCGGCTGGCGGCGAGCGGCGACATCACCGTCGAAGAGACCAACAACTACTTCGGCAGTCCCGAGTACCGCCTGCGAGCCGCCGCTGCGACGACGAGCCTCGACGAGGCAAGCCCTTTTCTGGTTCACCTCGATGACGTGCTCTCCGAGCATGGCGGCCTCAGCCCTAGCGAGCTCAAAGACCTCACCTACGAGACCGAGCCGATGCGCGAAGCCCAAGCGGACGGCGAGCGCAACGTAATCCTCGACTTGGGGGACACTGCCCCCATCCCTGGCGCGTCAGCGACCCTGCACCGCTTCCAGCGCATGCTCGACAATTACGTCGACGACGAAGAGCCGGCACCGCCCGGCTGCCGTCCGGAAATCTTGAATCCGCTGCGAGCAAACCGAGCACGAGCGAACCAGATCCTGCTCGACGACTAGCAGTGGACCGGCCTGTCACCGGCGGCATCTATCTGGTCGCGGACGAACTCATCTCGCTGGACGACGGCAAGCATCGGAGTGTGCACGACTCGCGCCGGCCGTTCCTCGTACTCAGCGCAGCCGATTACAACGACCGGGAAAACTGGCGTGTCGTGCTCGGATGTCCGATCTCGAAATCCACGAGATTCCGCACCGAACTCTGCGTGAAGCTCGCCGCCGGCGACGGCAACATGCCCGAGAAATGCTGGGTACGGGTGCCGGCGCTTCAGGCCATGCCTAAGTCGGATCTCCAAGACCTGACCGGCAGCGTCCCGCGGCCCAAGCTGGACGAGGTCCAGATGAGAGTGCTGCAATACCTGGGGCTCATCGACGAGGAATCGCCCTTCTAATCCCAACGCATGCGCTACTGGTGAAGTGCCTTTGTGCCGCTCCACACGCTGCTGGGGCGGCGACGCTGAGGGCGTTGTGGCCGAGCCGCCCCAGTTCGCCAGCAGCCGAGGGCGGATACATCTCGTCGAGCAGCAGCCTCACATCGACAGCATGCGCTGGCAGCGATCCGCCAGCGCCCGCAGTTCTTCGGCGGCCTTCACATCAGCCGCGATGCGGTCGGCGAGCTGATCGGCACCGTCGAGTGGCGGGTCAGGCCCGCCCGCCGCAGGGCTCCGGTGACGAGTATGCGGCCGAGGCGGCCGTTGCCGTCGCCGTAGAGATGGATCGCCTCGAACTGGGCATGCAGGACCGCCGCGTGGGAGTTCGAGTCGAGGTCGGTTCGCTCATTCGCGAACGCGATGAGATCGTCGCTGAAGTCCGCTATCTCGTCTGGCGCCGACGGAACGTAGGTGGCCCTGAACGGCGAGCTGCCGCCGATGCCCTGAGCTGAGGCCGTTGGGGGCTTAGCTCAGAGACCCTCACGGGTTGCATGAGCTTGCGCCACCATGGCGCAAGGCCGGAATCCAAGACGCGTCGTCGGTGACGTAGCTCGGTTTTGCAAGGATTATAGGCTTTTTGTTTCTAAAACAAAAGCGCTATAAACTATGAAAAGCAGATGCACCGAGGAGGCAGACCGCATCGATGGACCGCCGTCTCAACCCGTACACGCCCAACGCAGGCGCCAAGCCTCCAGTGCTCGTAGGCCGCAAGAGCGAACTGGAGGATTTCGATGTGCTGCTGCACCGTCTCGAAGCCGGCTACACCGAGAAGTCCTTGATCGCCGTCGGACTGCGCGGGGTGGGCAAGACCGTGCTGCTTGGCGAGTTCCGTCACCTCGCGCTGGAACGCGAATGGAACGTGGTCGAGATTGAGGTCTCCAAGTGGGACGAGGCGCAGTTTCGAAGGAGCATCGCCCGCGAACTGCGGCGCGTGCTGCACGGCATCAGCGCCCGAAACCGGTGGACCGAGAAGCTCAGGGGCGCGATCGGCGCACTGCGTTCGTTCACGCTCAAGGTCGACCCCGAGGGTCATCTCACGGTCGGGCTCGACGCCGATGCCTCGGTGGGCGTGGCCGACAGCGGAGATCTCGACGCCGACCTGAGCGATCTGCTGGTCGGCGTGGGCGAGGCCGCTCGTGAGCACGACACCGGGGTCGTGCTGTTGCTCGACGAATTGCACTTCTTGACACGGCCACAGATGGAGGCACTCATTGCGGCCGTCCACAAGACCGTTCAACGCTCGCTGCCTCTCACCGCGGCGGCCGCTGGATTGCCGCAGATTCACGAACTCGTCGGAGACGCCAAGACCTACGCAGAGCGCCTGTTCAAGTTCCCCTCTATCGGGAAGCTCGACGATTCGGAGGCGCGGGAAGTCCTGCGAGAGCCTGCGAGAAGACTCGACGTGGATTTCGGTGACAAAGCCCTCGATCTCGGACTGGAATTCTCTGAGGGGTATCCCTACTTCCTGCAGGAATTCGGCGAGGCAGCATGGGACCTCGCCTCCGGGTCATCGATCAACGAAATGGATGGGCTGCGCGCCAAGCTGGTGGTGCAGGAAAAGCTGGATTCCGGATTCTTCAAGGTTCGGCTCGAGCGCACAACCGAACTTCAGAAGGCCTACCTGCGGGCAATGGCAGAACTCGGACCCGACGCACAGCTCGCAAGCCGAGTAGCCGATCTACTCGATCGCACCTCGTCTGAGTGCGGTCCGACCCGAAAGCAGCTCATCGACAAGGGCTTGCTGTATGCGACCGAGCACGGCTATGCCGCTTTCACCGTTCCCGGGTTCGATGACTACCTCAAGCGAGCCATTCCCCATCTCACGCCGCCGCCTATGAAACGAAGGCGAAATCATGGTCTTGCAAGGCCGATTTCGGTGAGCGGCTGATCTGTGACACCCTGCTGACTCGGAGTCGTGCCGTAGATGATCTTGAACTACTACTCAGTTGCGGCTGCTGTGCTGGTGGGTGCCGTCTCGGGGTTCTTGACGGTGCGGTGGCTGCGTGGCGGCCTCGGCGGCGGACCGGTGCTCGGGCGGGCTGCGGGCGTGGGGTTCGCGGGCACGGTGGTGTTCGGCGTCGGGGGGCTGGCGATCACCGGTGCGGACGGGTTCACGCTGATCCATGTCGCCTATGTCGTGGGTACCGTCGGGGTGCCGCTGGCCGGCGGCATCGTGCTGCTTTGGGCCCGGCCGCGACCTGGGGCTGTCACCGCCGCCTGCGTCATCGCCTTGGCTGCCGTGCCGGTCGGCCTCTATGCGACGCATGTGGAGCCCTTCTGGCTGAAGGTGGATGCCGTGGAGCTTGCGGTCGTCGGGGTCGATGAGCCGATCCGGATCGGCGTGCTGGCTGATCTGCAGACCACCGCCATCGGCGACTACGAGCGCGATGCGACCGAACGCCTGCTCGGCTTCGGGCCCGACATCGTGCTGCTGCCCGGTGACCTGTATCAGTTCGATGCCGAATTGCTGGACGAGCGTGCACCACAGTTCACGCAGCTGATCGAGCGGATCGTCGACGAGGTGCCGCTCGTGTACTTGGTGAGCGGCAACACCGACACCGTCGCCGGCCTGCGGCAGATCACCGCCCGCACCGGAGCCAGAGTGCTCGACAACGAGATCGACACCTTCGAGCTCAAAGGCGTGTTGGTGAGCATCGGCGGCACGACGCTGTTCGGCGACGACGCGGCAGCTCGGCGAATGGCGGCGCGACTCGCGGGCGCCGAACCAGCCGGGGGCGTGCAAACGAGCAATGGGCGCGCCGGCGACGGGCAGGCCGGGGTGCGGATCCTGCTCGGTCACAAGCCGGATGCCATCGAGCTGGTGCGGGCGACGCCGGTCGATTTGCTGGTTGCCGGCCACACCCATGGCGGGCAGGTCTCGCTGCCGATCTTCGGTCCGCCGCTGACCCTGTCAAACGTGCCAAGACACATCGCCGCCGGCGGGCTGGCGGAGCTGGACGGCACACCGATCTACGTGTCAACGGGCGTAGGCCGCGAGCGCGGCAACGCCCCCCAGCTGCGACTCGGCGTCCGCCCCTCGATCGGCATCATCGATCTCGTGAGCGACGTCGGCGACGGCCCATGAGCAGCGCCCTGCCACGGCTGTCTCAACGGTCCCTGCGGGCCGCCCCAATCCCGACCGCCACCCCCGTCAGGGCAGTGTGAAGGCGACGAGCGCGGCATTCGCCCTGCGGCCGCTAGCGACGACAGACTGCCGGCCTGACTGCGCCGTGTAGGTCATCGGGTTGGAATAAGTCTCAGACGGTGTTGCGCCGCCGCTTGGTCGCTGCAGCGTTCCCTGCGGACTCGGCGGTGTGACGAGGGGACCCAGCGCGAACCGCTGCATCTCGGCTGCCGCGAGCGCATGCATCTGCGTTGTCAGATCGTTCTGGTCGTCCAGCGCGACACCTTGAAGAGCGAACGGCGGTGATTTGGGCGGGAAGGGCTGGGTGGGATAGGCCTCTTCGCCGGGCCGTTGGCAATGAGCATCCTCACCCACAAGTCGTACTTCTGCTCTGCTGAGAGCAGCTTGTTCGGTTTGCGGTCCTGCGAACTCATCAGCTGCGGCCTCCTGAACAAAGACCGCCAACCCTGCCCGACGCTGCTTGAAGAAACTCCGAACCTGTCGCGCGAAGTCAGACGCAACACGCGCAACCGCGAAGCGCCCGTAATGGCGTCTACCGAAGCAGTCACTGTTCCAACGCATTCTCAGCGCTACAAGGCTCTGTTCGCCGACGGCGAGCCAATCCGGGTCAAGCACCTGGCAAAAGCCACTGCGGCCAGCCGGCCGCCACGAAACCACAAGGCCAATAGATACCGACCCCGGACCAAGCCGATCCCGCGGCGGTGCGAGTGCGATTCGCGACACCCGCACTGTTACCCGCGCCGATACCCGCACTACATTCCGCACAGGTCCCGCCCTCGTAGCTCAGGGGATAGAGCGTCGGTTTCCTAAACCGTGCGTCGCAGGTTCGAATCCTGCCGAGGGCGCTGATTGGGTGGGCACGGCATCAGCAGGCACGCTCGGCAGCAGCGACGCGGCTGTTGCAGCATGATGGCTCGCTGGAAGACGGGAGCGCCCCATGCATGTCAGCGCGACATTGCCTCAGCACAACCTGCGAGCCGTGCCCGACGAGGTACGCCGCATCGAGGCCGACGGCTACGACTGCGTCGTCACGATGGAGAACCGGCATGAGCCGTTCATCCCCCTCGGCATCGCAGCGGTGCACAGCGAGCGGGTGAAGCTCGCCACCAGCGTGGCGATCAGCTTCCCCCGCAGCCCGATGGTGACCGCGTCGACTGCGTGGGACCTGCAGGCGGCCTCGGGCGGGCGCTTCGTGCTGGGCATCGGCAGCCAGGTCAAGGGCCACAACGAGCGGCGGTTCAGCGTGCCGTGGTCGGCGCCGGCGCCCCGCATGGCCGAGTACGTGCAGGCGATCCGGGCCATCTGGCACACCTGGTCCACCGGCGAGCAGCTCAGCTACGAGGGCGAGCACTACCGCTTCTCGCTGATGACGCCGAACTTCACGCCCGAGCCGCTTGACGGGCCAACGCCGCCGATCATGATCGCTGCGGTCGGCCCGGCCATGCTGCGAGTCGCCGGGCAGTACTGCGACGGGGTGCGCCTGCACGGCTTCTGCACGCCGGACTATCTGCGGGAACATGTGATGCCCCAGCTGCAAGCCGGTTTGGACCGGGCCGCGCGCAGCCGCAGCGACTTCTGGGTGACCGGCGGCGGGTTCATCTGCACCGGCCCCGACGACGAGGCCGTGGAGCGCATGGTCGAGTGGGTCCGCTACCGGATCGGCTTCTACGGCAGCACCCGGGCGTACTGGCCGGTGCTCGAACAGCACGATCTCGGGGACCTCGGCGAGAAGCTCAACCATCTCTCACGCAACGACGGCTGGGGCCAGATGGCCGGCTGCGTCGACGACAACGTGGTGCGGCTCTTTGCTGCAGTGGGTCGCCATGACCAGATCGCCGGCGCCATTGCCGAGCACTTCGACGGCCTGGTCGACGAGGTGAACGCCAGCGTCTCCATGGACATCGGCGCCGACCTGCCGCCCGACGTGATCGAGGACATCGGGGCCATCACGACCGACGGCAAGCCGGCCTGACGAAACGCACGGGCCAAGAGGCTCACCAGCCCTGCGGCGCTGACGCATGCAGACCAGCCCCTGCGGCCATCGGCAAGCCCCGACATCAGCTTGCGACGTCGGCTAGCAAAGAGAACTCGCGCAGCATTGACGAACCCAAAGGGGATGCACCATGCCTGACGACACCGAAGCGATTGTGGAAGTACGGGACTACACCATCGAGCCCGAGTGGTTTGAGGCGTACCGGCAGTGGGCCACCGACCATGCGGCGCCTTGGCTGCGGGCCAATCTCGACGTGATCGACTTCTGGGTCGACGACGGCCATGAGCCCGAGGTTGCGGGATCAGACCCGCAGGTGTCCCCCCACGGCCAGCCGAACGTGTGCTGGATCATCCGATGGGCAAGCCGGGAAGCCCGCGACGAGGGCTTCAGGTCAACCCTCGGCGGCGCCGAGTGGCAGGAGATCTGGGCGAAGCACCCGAACACGAACGCCTACCTGCACCTCAACGTGCGCTTCATGACGGCCGCCTGATCTGGAGAGGCGGCAGGGCGTCAGTTCATGGGCGCCAGTTCGGCGGTGCCGAAGACCACGCGGAAGCGGACGCACCAGACCGACACGGTGCTGTAGCGGTCGAGGTCCACGTCGTCGGGAATCACGTAGTTCTGTGCCCCGATATTGCCCTTCAGATCGCCCAGGTCGATGAAATCGTCCACGAGGTCGCCAACCGATGCGTCCGGACCCGCAGTGTGCAGGTACACGTTCAGATCGGGGCCGTTGTCGGTGGCGAAGTCGTCGTCGAATCGCAGGAATGTCTGGGTGCCGTCGGTCAGCACCACCGCAGTGCCCTCGGCGGGGTGCGTCCGGGGCCCGAAGCTCCCGACATAGGCGACCCGGACGCCGCCCTCAGCCATCTCCTCGGCCGCTGCCATTGTCTCGGCCTGCTCCCGCTCTCGCTCGGCGGCGAGCTGCGCCGCCTCGTCGGGGCTCATCATCTGCTCCTCAGCGGCTTCCAGCTGGGCGATCTCTTCGAGCATCGGGTTCAGATGCCCGTACATATGGCCCATCGCCTCGTCCGAGCCGTCGGCCATTGCGTCTTCGCGCATGCGGTCGGCTTCGGATTCGAGCTCCGTGCGGCGCTCGGCGAGCGCAGCCCGTCCCTCGGAATCGCCACCGGCCAGTGCAGCGCTGATGAGCTCGTCGATATCGGTCTCGCCAAGATCGACAGCGAACTCGGGCGCCTCCTCGTCCACCACGTCATCGACGAACAACTTGTGGACAGCGAACACGGAAAAGGCCAAGTACAGGACCGCCGCCGAAGCTAGGCCGAGGACTGCCGCCGCCGCCCAGCGCCCGCCCGTGGTCCGGGGGATCAACTTGCCGAGCAACCGCTTCATTGTCCGGTCACGTTCTTGTTCATGTTGAACACCGTAGAAGGCGCACGCTCGCTTTCATCGCCACCCGCGACGGATACTCAGGTTCGGCGCCGCGACGAGATCAGTAGAGCGCCCACCAGCACGAACACGCTGCCGGCCATGTACGGGATCGACACGAAACCGAACTCCCACGCGTACCGCACGGCGCACGGACTCGTCAGGCTGCACGTCGTGGCACCCTCGAGATCGGGAAAGTGCTGCAGCAGGTAGTGCCACGTCGACATCGCAGCGCCCGCCGCGCACATCGGCAGCCCGTACAAATGCACGCCCCGGTCCTTGCGTGCCCAGCCGACGGCGAGCACCAGCGCCAGCGGGTACATCGCGATGCGCTGGAACCAGCACCAGCGGCACGGCTCGAGATGGGCGATCTCGGACAGGTACAGCGAGCCCAGCGTGGCCGCAATCGCCAACAGCGCCGCCATTCCCACGACCGTCCGGGCGCCTACCGCAGCCGTCCCTCGCCCAGTCGACACACGCCCGCGACCGGGACCGCCGCGGCGCCGCAGTGCTGCCACCGCAAGACCGAGCGTCGCGACATTGCACAGGATCGCCGCGGCGGCGAACAGTTGCAGCACCTGGTCGAGAGTCAAGGGCTCAGCGTGCCATACGGTTCTGCATGACACCGCGCGCAGGCGCTTCCCCTCAGTTGTCCGAGCGATCCGGCCGTCCGATGGGGATCCACAGCGACGCGAACGCCACGCTGGCCGCAACCAGGAAGAACACCAGTGCGTGTTGGTAATAGATGAGGGAGCCGGGTCCTGAGTCTTCGGTGAGCAAGGCAAAGAACGCTGCGATGCCGATCGCCGCCGACGCATACCGCAACGTGTTGAACAGCCCGCTGACCTCCCCGAAGTACTTGTCGGGCACTGCCTTGAGCGCCACGCTGTTGAGCAGCGGCACGCACATGCCCCAGCCCATGCCGTACAGCAGGATGCTGGGCGCCATCGCGAACCAGTAGTTCGGTTCGGTGCCAAGTGCGAGCACCAGCCAGCCAGTCGACGCGATCTGCACGGCGGCCCCTGTCCGGCACAGCCAGATCGCCGACCAACGATCGCCCAAGCGGCTGAAGGTGACAGTGGAGAAACCCGCCGCGATGGGTCCGAGGGTCAGTGCCAGTCCAACCCCTGCGACCCCGTAGCCCCACACGTTCTGCAAGAACAGCGGCCACAGCAGCCACAGCGACTGCGACGAGATACCGACCAAGAAATTTGCCAGCTGCGTCACCCACACGGCGCGGCGCCGCAACAAGTGCAGGTTCAGCAGCGGCTCGGGATGGCGCAGCGAATTGACGACAAAGACCGCCAGCGCGAGCACGCCGACAGCGGCAATCGAGAGAGACAGCGGGGACACGAATCCCCATTCCCTGCCCTGCATCAAGGGCGTTACGAGGGCCAGCAGCGCCACCGTGCCCGCAGTCGCCCCGACGATGTCCAGCCGCTGGAGTTTGGGCGGTGTCGGCTGTTCGCTCAGCACACGCAGGCCCACGAAGAACAGCAGCCCCGCAATGGGGGCGCTCACGAAGTACAGCACCCGCCAGCCCGCCACAGCCAGCAGCAGTGTGGACACTTGTGGGGCGATGGCTGCGGCAAGCGGCCCCGATGCGGACCACAGTCCGACGGCCGTGGTGCGCCTGGATTTGGGAAACAGTGGCAGCACCAAGCTGAGCGAGGCGGGAAGGATGGCCGCACCGGCGATGGCTTGCATCACTCGCGCCAAGTTCAACGTCCACACGGTGGGCGCGATGGCGGAGAACACCGCAGACAGCGCGAACAGCGCCAGCCCGATCTGGAAGATGCGCTTGCGGCCGATCCGGTCGGCGAGACGGCCCGCCAGCGGCAAGAAGGCGGCCGTGCCGATCATGAAGCCGGCGATGCCCCAGCCCACATCGGAAGCTGTGGCGCCTTCGAAGCCGTCCCGGATGGAATCCAGCGCCAGGTTGGAAGCGGTGCTGTTGAAGCCCAACAGCACCGTTCCCATGGACGCAACTGCCAGACCCCTCCACGCGGATCCCGAGACTGGCTCAAGGGCCCCAGCGTGGCGCGTCGTGGACTTCGGTGGCAGATCGGCATCGCCGGGCTCGGCCGCTCGCAAGATTGTCGGCGCGGAAGACTCGACAGGCGGAACTGCGCCGTTGCGCTGACCAGTGTCGACATCGCCGATCGCATCGCGGCGCGGTATCGCAGGAGCGCCGGCACCCGCCCTCGGAACCGCCCCATCCTGCGGATCGCGACGGGTTACGGGCACGCTCGAAGGCACAGTCGGCACCCGCGCCGGATCGACCTCGCTGAGGTCGACCTCGTTCCGCATCGAAACCAGCGTACGGCGACGCCCGCGCCGTCAATCGCGTAAACCGAACGGCTGTTAGAGAAGCCGCTGTTGGCCCGTGCTCGTGACGGGCGCCTCGGTTACCGGCCGTGGAACACCGGCTCGCGCTTGTCCACGAACGCCTGCGCCGCTTCCTTGTGGTCGTCGGTCTGCCCGGTGTGGATGTGGTGCGCGGCCTCCATGTCGAGGCACTCGCCCATGTCGCCGTGCACCGCCCGGTTCAGGTTCTCCTTCATGTAGCGGTAGGCCACCGTGGGTCCGTTGGCCAGTCGCCGGGCGATGGCGCCCACCTCGTCCATCAGGCTGTCGGCTTCGAATACGCCGTTCACCAGTCCCAGCGACACGGCCTGGTCCATGTCGACCCGATCCGACAAGAAGTACAGCTCGCGCGCCTTGGCCGAGCCGATCAGGCGTGACATGAACCACGTGCCGCCGTAGTCGCCACTGAAGCCCACCCGGGCAAACGCCGTGGTCATGATCGCGTTCGGCGCTGCGTACCGCAGGTCGCATGAAAGGGCCATCGACAGGCCCGCGCCGGCTGCGGCTCCGGCAGTGCGGCAATCGTCGGCTTCGGCATCTCGTACAGCCGTCCGGAGGTGTCGCGCTGGCTGCGGCGCTGGTTGTGCACCCGGGCGTCGTACTGCAGCGGGCTGCCGCCGCCCTCGCCGCCGGCCGCGGCCATGCCCTTCACATCACCGCCGGCGCAGAAGGCGCCTCCCGCTCCGGTCAGCACCAGCGCCCCCACGTCGGAGGCCACTTCGGCATCGGCGATCGCAGCGACGAGCCCCTCCATCATCGGCGTGGACATCGCGTTGCGGCGCTCAGGGCGGTTGAGCGTGATCGTCATCACGCCGTCGCTGATGTCGACGAGTATGTCGTCGGTCCCTGTATCGAAGACCCGGTCAGCCATCTCTGCACTCCTTGTTCAGCTTGGTTCAGCCTGGTCGCCGGTGCAGCCTGCGCCGACCCGACCAGCCTCCGCAGTATCGCGAACGGGCGCGACACGCGCAGGGCTGCAGGGCTGGCTGTGCCGGGGCTACCCCTCGGTGCCCGCAGGAACGAAGGAGCCGAGGTTCAGCTCGACGCTTCGGAGCCTCCCGTCGCCGCCGATCACACCCAGCTCGATCCGGGTGCCCGGCAGCAGCGCCAAGATCTCCACCACGAGGTCCTCGCTCCTGCGGATCTCCATGCCGTCGAATGCGACAATCACATCGCCGGGTTCGATGCCCGCCTGATCGGCGGCCCCGCCTGCGTCGATGCCCACGACGAGCGCTCCATAGGTGACCTCGGGAGCTACGGCGACATCGGCCAGTTCGTCATCGGGATCAGGACCCGGCTCGACGGTCTCGGGGCCTCGGTCGCCGAGGTTTGCGCCCGGATCGTCGGGTTCTTCGGGTGCACGGTTCGATGCGATGAAGTCCTCCACCGAAATGATGCGCACGCCGAGGTACGCCTTGGCCTGTACGACTCCCTCGAGCAGCTGATCGATGATCGGGCGGGCATGATCGATCGAGATGGCGTAACCGATGCCCTCGGCAATGCCGCGCCCTGCCAACGAACTGGCCTGAATCGCAGTGTTCACGCCGATCACCTCGCCTGCCGCATTCACCAGCGGCCCGCCGGAATTGCCCGGATTGATCGCAGCATCGGTCTGTATCAGCTTCACCAGCCGCTTGCCGTCGGGGAACTCGATGTAGCGGTCGAGGCCAGACACAATGCCCGCGGTGACCGTCGGCTCGCCGATGATGTCGAGCGCGTTGCCGATCGCGATCACCTCATCGCCCACCTCGACCCCGTCGGTGGAGCCCAGTCGCACCGTCGGCAGTCCCTCTCGATCGACCTTCAAGACGGCAAGGTCTCTAGTGGAATCGCTGGCGATCACCTCCGCCGCCAGGAGTTCCCCGCCGAAGAGTCTGACGTCCACGGTGTCGGCGTCCTCCACCACATGGGCGTTGGTCACTATGTGCCCCCGAGACGACACAACGAAGCCCGAGCCGCCGCCTTCGCCGCCGTCGTCGGTCGCAATCTTGACGATCACCACCGACTCCTGCACCTCCTCGAGCACCGCTTTGACGTTGATGCCTTCGATGCGGCTGCCCAGCGGCGCCCCGGGCTGACCAAGCTCGCCGGCGAGCATCCGCGCCCATGTCTCGGCGATGACGTTCGGGTCGAGGTCGACGGTTTCGGCCCCCGATGAGCTGCTGTCGCCCGCGGCGGCGGAACCGTCGGCTTGCGGAATGCCGAACAGGTTGGCGTTGGCGAGAACCTGGCTCCAGAAGTCCGCGTCGCCGGTGGACCCTTCCGGTGGCAACACCTCCACGGTCCCACCGTCGTCAGTCTCACCTGCGTCGTCGGCAATCGACAGCTCCGTGCTGGGCGGCGACTCGGCCGCACTTTCGACACCCGTCGGTCCGCTGTCGTCGCCGCCGAGAACGATGACCAGGATCAACCCAGCCACCAGCGCTCCGACCAGCGCTCCGACCGCACCCGCCACAGCAGCCAGCAGGCAACCCGGTCGGGACTGCGGCTCGCGGGCGGTCGTTGGCGGCGCGTCGTCGAGCGCCGTTGTTGGGGGACCGGAGCCCGGTTGGTCGCCACCGCGACCTGGCGCTTCAGGCGGCGTCGATGGCTCAGCGCCGTCACCGAGCGCAGCAGCCGACTGTGTCGTACTACTCGATCCCCACAGCGGGGGCGGGCTGGCCGAGTGCGGGAAGAACATCAGCGAACGGCGAGACGTTCGGCTGCGCTGGCCGACAGGAAGTCGACGTGCTCGCGGAAGACGTTCGTGTCGGTTTCGGCGGCGTCGGCCATCACGCCTCGCAAGTACCGATTCAGCACACCCTCCGATATAGCAGCCAATCGCCAGTACGAGAACGCGCGGTAGTAGTCGACTCCCGAGACATCGCGCCCCGACGCATCGGCGTACCAATCCAGCATCTCGCTGCGCGACGCAAAACCGCCCGCCTGGGTCGGAGCCGAGGTGCCCGCCGAGGGCTCGTCGGGCGACACCCAGTTGTTCATCAGGTAACCCACGTCGGCCATCGGGTCGCCCAGCGTGCACAGCTCCCAATCGAGCACGGCCACGATGGCCCAGTGCTCATTGGGCCTGGCACCCGAGATCATGTTGCCGAGCCGGTAGTCGCCATGAACGATGGATGAGCCGATCTGGGTGGGCTTGCGGGCCTCGAGCTCTGCGGCCACGTCATCCATGATCGGCAGCTCACGCGTCTTGGACTGTTCCCACTGGCGCTTCCAGCGGCGCAGCTGCCGGCCCAGGTAGTCCTCCCGGCGGCCCAGGTCGCCGAGGCCGACATCGTCGGGCTCGACGGCGTGCAAGCGAGCCAGCACGTCGGCGACCTGCCGGCTCAGCGGGGCGCGTTCGCTCTGGGGCACCAGCGCCGACTCGTCGGCGGAGTGCAGCACCGCCCCGACCTCGTGGCTCATCACGTAGAACGGCGCCTCGTTCACCTCGGGGTCAGCGCACAGCGCAATCGCACGAGGCACCGGCACGTCTGTCTGGCCGACGCCGGAGATGATCTTGTGCTCGCGGCCCATGTCGTGCGCCGTGGCCAGCACATGTCCCAGCGGGGGGCGGCGCAGCACCACCGAGGTGCCGTCGCCGCAGTGCACGCGGTAGGTCAAATTGGAACGCCCGCCCGCGATCAGCTCGAAGCGAAGCGGCTGAGCAGCCTGCGGGACGTGCTGGGCAAACCAGTCGCTGACCGCCGCGGCATTGATCCCCGCTGGCATGTCCGACACATCTAACCGCCGTAGGTGTAGAAGCCTCGGCCGGTCTTGCGACCCAGCAGCCCGGCGTCGCACATGCGGCTGAGCATCGGCGGCGGGGCGTAGAGCTGCTCGCGGAACTCCTCATAGAGCGACTCGGCCACCGCCATGGTGGTGTCGAGGCCGATCAGATCGCACAAGGCCAGCGGGCCCATCGGGTGATTGCAGCCCAGCACCATGCCGGCGTCGATGTCTTCGGTGGAGGCAAAGCCCGATTCGAGCATCCGGATGGCGGACAGGATGTAGGGGATCAGCAGGGCGTTCACGACGAAGCCGGCCCGGTCCTGGGAGTCGACCACCCGCTTGCCGAGCCGTTCGGACGCGAACGCCCGGCACCGCTGGGCAGTGTCGGTGGCGGTCAGCAGCGACGAGATGACCTCGACGAGCCCCATCACGGGCACCGGGTTGAAGAAGTGCATGCCGATGACCTGCGAGGGCCGGTCGGTCGCCATCGCCAGCTTCATGATCGGGATGGCCGAAGTGTTCGAGGCCATCACGGCGGTCGGGTCGGTGAGCACCTTTGCGAGCCGGCCGAACACCTCCAGCTTGGCCGCCTCGGCCTCGACGACGGCTTCGATGACGAACTCCCGGTCGGCGAGATCGTCGAGGTCGAGGCCGAACGACATGGCGCCCAGCGCCGAATCCCGTTCACCCTCGTCGAGCTTGCCCGCGTTGACCGCCCGGTTCAGGCTCTTCTCGATGCGAGCCATGCCGGCTGCGAGCGCACCTTCGTCGACTTCGACAATCTTGACGTCGCACCCGTTGCGGGCAGCGATTTCGGCGATGCCGGACCCCATCAGGCCGCAGCCGACCACCCCTACCCGTTCAATGGAACCGTTGCTAGACACGGGGGGCAATCTACCCGCCCGTGTCTGCCGGGTCCCCGGCACTCAAGCGGAGGTTCAGGAGAATCTCAGGCTGTCTGGCGGGATCGTTCGATGGCCCCGCGAACCGCGGCCACAACCTCGTCGGCAGTTGCGCCGGGCGTCAGCACCGCCGCCACGCCCGCCTCACGCATCGCGTCGAGGTCGCCGTCGGGCACGATGCCGCCCAGGATGACCGGGATCGACTCGGCCCCCTGCTCACGCAGGCGTTGGACGACCAGCGGCATGAGCGCCTCGTGGGCGCCCGACAGCATCGAGACTCCGATGGCGTCCACGTCCTCGTCGACGGCGGCCGCGGCCACGCTCTCGGGAGTCTGGAACAGCCCGGTGTAGATCACCTCGAAGCCGGCATCACGCAGCATCCGCGCCACCACCTTGACCCCGCGGTCATGCCCGTCGAGGCCAAGCTTCGCAATCAAAACCCGAGACATCGCAGCGACCCTAGAGGATCAACCGAAAGACACAGACGCCACAGCTATTGCTCTGACTGCCCGGGATACGGGATCGCCTCAGGCAGCGGGCCGCTGATGACCGGCGCAGCCGCCTCGAGCCCGGCAGCCAATCGGAACGCCGTCTCCCAGCCGCTGGGCCGGGCCCCGAGCTGAGCCATGGCCACCTCCGCTTCAGAACGCAACTCGTGCGTGTCGGGCGCTTCGAAGGACTCGTGACCGATGGCACGGGCCAGCCGCACCACGGCCTGGCTGAGCCGGCTGTCGGTGGCGTCGATGAGCACCAGGGCCTGCTCGAACGCAGACTCCATCGCGGGGCGGTCACCGTCTCGAGCATGGGCCAGAGCGCGGGCAGTCAAGGCGTTGCGCATGTCGGCGTAGGTGCCGGTGCCGCTCGCCATGGCGAATCGGGATTGCTCCAGCGCGTCGATCGTGCGCCCCTCGACCGCATAGGCGATGGCCAGACATGAGCGCAGGTAGATCGGCGGCAGCGGGACGGACGGCACAGCTTCAAGCGCCGCGACTGCGTCAGCCCCTCTGCCTTGCTGTGCCAGGGCGAGTCCCAGCGAGACCTCGAGGTCCCGCTCACCGATGACGACAGCGCGCTCGGCGCCCGATCCGGTCCCGCTCGCAGGCGACGACGCCCGCGCCGCACGATCCGACGCCGCCTCCCAGCCAGCGCGCGCCAAGTCGTCGGCAAGCATTTCCGGGCTGCCCATCTGAACTGCCGCCGCGGCGCGTACCGCCCGTGCGAACCCCTCCAGCGGCCGACCCGGCATGTCGCTTGCCCGCTGCAGACATTCGGCGAGCATCGCCCTGCTGCGCTGCAGCTCGCCGACGGCCGCGTACGACCGGCCCAGCAGCCCGAGCGCCTGCACCACGCCGAAGTCGCTGTGCACATCGCGGAAGACCTTCTCCGCGGCTTTGGCACGCTCGACTGCATCCGCCGCTCGTCCCGACCACAGGCTGAGCGACCCCAGCAGCAGATCCATCATGGCCTCGGTGAAGCGCTCGCCCCTTTCGTGGGCGATCCCGTGCACTGAGCGGGCCAGATCTTCGGCCTCGTCACGGTCGCCGGCGTGGAAGCGCAGAAACGCCAGCAGGCCTTCGGCAGTCGCGAGGCCGACCGTGTCCCCGAGGTCTGCGAACCGCTCGATGGCGGTGCTGATGCGATCGCCGGCTTCGGAGATCAAGCCCTGCTCGAAGGACAGCCACGCCAGGTTTTGCAGGCACCACGCCACGCCGCTGTCGTCGCCGAGGTAGGCGAAGGTGCCGTTGGCCTCGTTGATGTAGCGGTCGGCGCGTGCGTAGTCGCCGGCCCGCAGCGAGGCAATCCCGCGCAGTCGCAGCGATTCGGCTGCCTCGCGCACCTCGCCCATCGTGCGGAACTGGTCCAGCGCGTCGGCGAGCAGCTTGTCTGCGGCTGCATGGTCGTCGCCGGCCAAGGCAACCTCGCCCAGCACGCGCAGACCATGTGCCGCGGCGAGCCGGTTGCCGTTCAGCGTCGCCAAGGCGCGGGCCAGCTCGGCGTCGGCATGGGCGCCGTGCAGCTCCCCCAGCCGCAGGCGCGCGGCCGCCCGTCCCAAGGCCATGTCGATGAGCCGCGGGTCGGCGTCTCCCAGCATTTCGATGGCACGTCGGTAGAACTGCGCCGCGGCGTAGTGGCTGTCGCGCTGGGCCGCCCACTTGCCGGCGCGGCCGAGCCACTCGATGGCCACTTCGGTCATCCCGCCTTCGAAGACATCGCCGTCGCGGGCACCGCCTGCACGGGAACTGCCGGCAATGGACGTGCCGGTCACTGTCTGGCCGGCATCGCCGCCCAGTTCCACTGCCGAAGCGAAGTGATCGGCAATGACGCCGACCGAATCGCTGGCGGGATCGTCGCGGTTCTGCGCCAGCCACAACGCGACGTCGAGATGACGCTCGGCCCGGTCGCTCTTGGTCAGCATGCTGTAGGCGACGTCGCGCACCACGTCGCTGCGGAAGGTCCAGGCGTCTGCCTCGCTCGCAAAGATGTCCTTGTCGACCAGCCGCTGAAACACCGCGAGGTCTCCGTCGCCGCTGTCGGCCGGATTCGTCGCCGACACCAACTCGAGCAGCTCGCTGATCCCCCCGCCGCCCCCGAGCACCGAGGCAGCATCCACCAGCCGCCGCTCGGGCGGGCTCAGCGTGTCGAGACGAGCAGCCACCAGCCCCCGCAGCGTGTCGGGCAGCTCCGCCAGCGATCGTTCCTCGTGATCGGGGCGGGCGCCTGGCCCCACGACGCCCGATTCACGCAGCAGCACGCACATCTCCTCCAGGAAGAACGGGTTGCCGCCGCTGCGTTCGTAGAGCTGATCGGCCAAGTAGGCGGGCACGCCGCCGCCCAGCAGCTCAGCGGCCATCTCGGCGGTGGCCTCACGACCCAGCGGGTCCAGGTTCAGCACCACGGTGCTGTGACGACCCGGCGGCACCGTCCAGCGCTGCTCGTCCATGTTCCAGCGCGCCGTCGTGATGACGACGAACGGCTGGTTCGCCAGTGCCGCCAGCAGTTGCTCGAGCACGCTGAGCAGCCGTTCCTCCGCCCAATGCACGTCGCTGAGCAGCAGCAGCACCGGTCGGCGCGTGGTCAGCGCCCCCAGGAAGCGGCGCAGGGAGCGGAACGTGGCTTCGGCGCGCCACTCGATCTCCGCGGGGTCACCGGTGCCGACGCGCCCGAGCACGGCGAGCACGACATCGGTGATCTCGTCGATCTCCTCGTAGCTGACGGTGCTGGCGGGTGCATCCGAGCTGCCTGGCGGGCCTGCGCCGATCGTCGGCTGCAGCACCTCGGCGACCAGCGACGAGATGCGCCGCGTGGCCAGCACGGTCGAATCGCTCGCGCTCACATCTGCCGCTGCCGCGATGGCGTCGCCCAGGCAGCGCAGCGGATTTGTCTCGTCGTAGGGCAATGCCATGCTCTCGAGCACCATCGCCCCGTGGCGCTCGACCGCACCCGAGACCGCCTCACGGGCAAGGCGGGTCTTGCCCATGCCGGCTTCACCCACGATCTGGCACAGCTGAGCGCGCCTGCGGGCCACGGCGGTGTCAACGGCCGAGTCCAGCAGTGCGCTCTCGAGGCCACGGCCCACCATCTGAGACAGCGATGCGCTGCGGTGCCGGCCGGGCGGCGCCAGTTCGCCGCTGGCCAGGTAGACCGACAGCGGCTCGTCGCGCCCGCGCAGGCCGATCTCGCCCCGGGACGTGTAGTTCACGATGCCGACCGTGGCCGCCTGCGTCGTCGGGCCGACGAGCACCTCGCCCGCTTCGGCGAGGGTCTCCAGCCGGCTCGCGATGTTCACCGTGTCGCCCATGGCCGTGTAGTCGCCGCCCGCCCGCAGCGCCCCTACCAGCACTTCGCCGGTGTTGATGCCGATGCGAATCCGCAGGTTGAGACCGCGCTCGACGTTGAAGGCCTCCAGCGAGCGCTGCATCCGGAACGCGGCCCGCAGCGCACGCTCGGGGTCGTCCTCGTGGGCGGTGGGCGCGCCGAAAAGCGCCAGGATCGCGTCGCCGATGATCTTGTCGACCGTGCCTCCGAATGCGGTGACGTCGCCCACCAAGCGCTGGAAGCACTGGTCGATGAGATGCTTCAGTTCCTCAGGGTCGGCGGCCTCGCCCATGGACGTGAAACCGACCAGGTCCGCGAACAGCACCGTGACGACACGACGCTCCTCGGCGTGGGAGAGCAGGTTGCCGCAGCTCGGGCAGAAGCGTGCGCCCTGCGGCACTTCGGTAGCGCAGGCAGGGCACGTCATCGCAGCAGTCTAGAAACGACGCCGGAAACAGGCCGCATGCCGGCTGATCCTGTTGTTTCCCGCTCTGGTTTGCTGTCGCTCACGGGCCGCTCGGGCCACGGCCTCGCCGTTCGGCTCAGCCTCCTACTCGTCGGCGATTGCGTCGAGCACGTTCATCCGGCTGGCGCGAAACGCCGGGAACAGCGCAGCGATCAACCCGAACAGCACGGAGATCACCAGGAACGACACCAGCTGTGCCGACGGAATCGACACCCTGTCGATGATGTCGTCGGGGATCGCCACTGCAGTCGCTATGCCGAACATTCCGCCGAGCACCACGCCCACCACGGCGCCGTACAGCGCCACAGCGGCAGCTTCCCAGCGGATCATGCGCCGCATCTGCCGGCGGGTCATGCCCACGGCGCGCAGCAACCCGATCTCGCGGATGCGCTCGAACACCGACAGCGTGAGGGTGTTCACGATGCCAACCAGCGCGATCAGCAGCGCGAAACCTAAGAACACGTTCACCAGCACCAGCACCGTGTCGAGGTTGGACTCGACGCTCTCCTGGAATTCCTGACGGTCTTCCAGAGCTGCTTGCGGGTAGCCGGCCAGCACCTCGTCGATGGCCGAGCGGGCAGCCTCGGGATCGTCGATGGCCGAGCGCACCAGCACGATGTCGTCGAAGGCGCTCGTCGCCACCCGTTCATGCAGCGCGCTGTCGATGATCCAGCTGCTCCAGAAAGCCGTGCCGTCGAATGTCGCGGCGACGGTCGCTGTGACGCGGTCTCCGCTGACGAAGGTGAGGTCCACCGAATCGCCGGGCACCAAGCCCTCGTCCGCGGCAACGTCGCTGTGGACCAGCAGCCCCGTCTGCGGATCGAAGCCGTCCAAGCTGCCTTGGGCCACATCGATGTTCACAACAGCGTCGAGATCGCCGATGCTGGCGGCGGTCAGGTCGGTCTCGATCACCGTCCCCGCAGGCCGCGACGGGCCGCCGGCGATCTCGATCCGCACGAGGTCGAAGTCGAACCCCACGGGGGTGCCGATGCCCGCAGCGCGGATGTCGGAGCTGAGCGTCTTGGGCAGTCCAGCCTGCGTGTTCACCGACACGACGAAGTCGGCATTCACCGCACTGGCGAACCGCTCGACGAATGACACTTTGAGGGACTGGCCGACGATCGACACCATCGTCACCAGCGCCAGGCCGATCGTGAGCGCGACCGCGGTCGCGGAGGTGCGCCGCGGATTGCGGGCGGCGTTCGCACGGGCCAGGCGGCCCGAGATCGGCATGATCCACGCCAGCGGTCGCGCCAGCAGCGACACCACCGATCTGGCCGCCAGCGGACTCAGGATCGACACCGCCACGAACGTGATCGCAGCGCCCGCTCCAAGCGTGCTGAGCTGCGGCGTCGCGCCGTCGAAGTCCGCGAACAGGCCGAGGCCTGTCAGCACCAGACCGATGGCTGCGAGCAGGCTGCCGCTCGCCAGGCGCTTCCAGCCGAGGCTGGCGCTCTCGTCGCCGCCGGCGCCCTCAGCCAGTCCTGCCACCGGCGAGATGCGCGAAGCCTTGAAGGCGGGCACCAGCGACGCCGCCACCGTGAAGCCCACGCCCACCACGACAGCCCACGCCACGGTGCGCAGGGTCAGCGGCAGCGAACCTCCAGGCAGCGACGCCCCGAGCGAGTTGAACAGGGCCTTCAGGCCGAGCGCGCCCAGCATGCCGAGGCCCAGCCCCACCATCGAAGCAACCGCGCCGATGATCGCCGACTCGGTCAGGACCGACCGGCGCACCTGCTGGGGCGTCGCGCCCACGGCCCGCAGCAGCGAGAGCTCTCGCACCCGCTGGCCGAGCACGATGTTGAACGTGTTGGAGATGATGAACATGGAGACGAACAGCACGATGAACGCGAAGACCAGCAGGATGGTCTGGAACGGCCCGATGAACGTCTCGGTGGCGTCGCTGAACTCCTCGGCGGAGTCGTCCGCGGTAATGACTTCGACGCCGTCAGGCAGCACGGCTTCGATGCGGCGCTGCACCTCGGCGATGTCCGCGCCCGCGTCGGCCCGCACGGCGATCTGGGAGTACTCACCCGGAAAGCCCAGCACGTTCTGCGCCGTGGGGGTGTCGAACAGCGAGAAGATGGCACCGACGCCGGCGTTCTCGGGGAAGCCGAACTGTGCCGTACCCGTCAGGGTGAACTCGCGTGGACCGGTGGGCGTGACCACCTGGTACGTGCCGCCCAGCTCGAAGTCGTAGCTGTCGTCGCCGTAGGTGGCGACGTCGATGGCAAACTCCTCGCCGCCGACGGGCCAGCGGCCCTCGATCAGGAAGAACTGCGACAGCGACTCGTCTTCGAGCCAATTGCTACCGGCCACCGGCGGTCCGAAGGTGGTGACCGCTTCGCCGCTGCCGTCCACCGGTATCACGCCGTCTACGAACAGTCCGCCCGCGGCGATGTCCACACCGTCTACCGCGTTGATGACGTCGACCAGATCGGCGGGAACTGCGGGCGCCACGGCCTCGGTGATGTCGCCGAACGTCAGCTCGCCCCGCACGGTGTAATCGGTGCCAGTGTTGATGTCCTCAGCGAGCTGATCAAAGCCCGACCGCAGCGAGTCGGCGGTGACGAATGCCGCCACCACGAAAGCCACGCCGATGACGATGGTGCTGGCCGTCAGCGCGAAGCGGACCTTGTGGGCCAGCAGCGATTTGATGCCGAGTCGCAGCATGTGAGTTCCCTGTCGGTGTGTGGCCGGTCGGTGTGGCCCGCGGGCCGATGCGTCGGCTCAGGCGCCGAGCTGGTTCATGTGCGCACGGATTCGCTCTGGCGTGGGGTCGTGCAGTTCGTCGACGATCTTGCCGTCCACTAGGAACACGACCCGGTCCGCGTACGACGCTGCGACCGCGTCGTGGGTCACCATCACGACGGTCTGGCCCATCTCGTCCACCGCATTGCGGATGAAGCCCAGGATCTCCGCGCCGGTGTTGAGATCGACGTTGCCGGTGGGTTCGTCGGCGAAGATCACCTGCGGCTTGCCGGCCAGCGCCCGTGCCACCGCCACGCGCTGCTGCTGCCCGCCCGACAGCTCGCTGGGCCGGTGCTTGAGACGATCGGCCAGACCGGTGGCCCCCACCACCTCGTCGATCCAGGCGGTGTCGCCCTTGCTGCCGGCAAGGTCCATGGGCAGCATGATGTTCTCGATGGCGGTCAGCGTCGGGATCAGGTTGAACGCCTGGAACACGAATCCCACGTTGTCGCGGCGCAGCAGGGTCAGGTCGCGTTCGGACAGCGAGGACAGGTCGGTCTCGCCGATGAGCACCTGGCCGTCGGTCACCCGGTCCAGTCCCGCCATGCAGTGCATGAGCGTGGACTTGCCCGAACCCGACGGCCCCATAATGGCGGTGAAGCGGCCTTGCCCGAAGGTCACGTCGATGGCGTCGAGCGCCCGCACCGCAGTGTCGCCCGAGCCGTAGGTCTTGGTGGCTGCGACGGCCCGCGCCGCTGCATGCGTGGGTGGAGCCGCGACAGACATGTTGCCTCCCAGAGAGGTTGCCAACCAGCGGGCAACTCTACGCACGCCGGTCCCCTGCCCATGCTCAGGTTTTTCTCAGGTTCGCAGCGTGGGATCTTGGCTGGCCTTCTCAACGGCGACGATCATCGTGGCATCCCGAGCGATGACGACCACGCAGTCTCGGTCACACGGTCTGCGCTCGGAGATCGATGTATCGGCGACGTCAAATATGATGAAAGTATGACCAAGCGGCGCATTACCGTCACGATCGATGCAGAACTCATCGAGACAGCATCTGACGCCGTGAACGCCGGGCAGGCATCGTCAGTGAGTGCATGGGTGAATGCGGCAATGGAGGCCAAGAGCAGGCACAGTCAGCGTCTCGCCGCCTGGACCGAGGCCGTCGCCGACTACGAGGCTGAGTTCGGCGAGATCACCGAAGAAGAGATGGACACACAGCGTCGGCGCGACCTCGATGCAGCAGACGATGTCCGTGCTCGCGCCGCGGCACGAATCCAGTCGATCGAGTGACGTCGTCCTCGACGCCGGCGCGCTCATCGCGCTCGAAGGCAATGACCGGGCGCTGTGGCGTCGTGTCAAGCGTGCGGCAACGTCGGGAAGCACAGTGGCGACTCACGGCGGCATCGTGGCGCAGGTCTGGCGAGGGGGTGCTCGCCAAGCGAGATTGGCGATGGCGTTGCGGGCTGTGGTCACCGTGCCGCTCGACGACCAGCTCGGTCGGCGCGCCGGCGTGCTCCTTTCACGCAGCGGCCTGAGCGATGCCATCGACGCAGCGCTCGTCGCGTTGTGCGACCACGACGACGAAATATTGACTTCGGACCCCGATGACCTCCATGCGCTCGCCCAGGCGGCGCGTCTGTGGGTAAGCGTCATACCCGTGTGAAGCTGCCACACCTCGCGGCCGGCTTGGAGGCAGCAGGGATTGCCTGAATTCGACAGTCAAAGGCGGAGCGTGGGGCCTCGGTAGCCGGGGGTGAAACCGTTCTCGGTGAGGGTGTCGTGAATTGGATGCTCGGCGGCGGGGGTGGCGTCGATGCGGGCCAGCTCGACCTTGGCGAGGCGGCCGTCGGCGAGGGCTTGACGCAATGCGTCGATCCAGCGCAGGTCGGTAGCGGCGTGCTCGAAGGTGTGCAGGGTTCGGCCACCGCGGTCAGCCATCACCAACGGCACACCGTCGGCGAGCACCACGTGGCCGCCCGCTGTACGGCTGGGCCGCCCGCCACTGTGCGGCCAGCTGAGCGCGGCGCCGTAGGGCTGGGCTGGGTCGGCAGCTCCGAGCATCAGCACGTCGCCTGTGCCCTCGCGGTGATCCCGCAGACGCTCCACTGCGGCGGCGGTGGCGAACTGTGCAGCGCCGAGCCCTTCCACGAAGTGGCCCCGCCTCACACTGCCCCGCTCTTCGAGCGCACGCAGGATGCCGTAGGCCGCCGCGAACCCGCCTGGGTGGCCCTCGGCCAGCACACCGGGGCGGGTGACGATGCCGTGGCGTTCGAGCAGCGCTTGCGCAGAGCCGTGGGCACGCTCGGTGGCAGACGGCGCGGGCTCGCGCAGCAGCGAGGTCAGCGACCAGCGGCCCGCTGCGCTGGGCGGACCGCCCGAGCGCAGGCGGCCCGGTCGGGGCCGGCGTCCAGGACCCGAGCGGGTGAGCACGCTCGCTCGACCGCGGCGAGCGCCCTGGCGCCCGGAGCCTGCGGCTCGGCCGGCGCCGGAGGATCGGCTGGCTGCGCTGCGCGAACGTCGAGCTGAGCGGCGCGGGCCGAGGGTTCGCAGCGGGGCGAAGGTGTCATTGGTGACGAGTCCCGCCCACACCAGGTCCCACAGCGCAGCGAGCACGCGGGCGGAGAAATCTGTGCTGGTCGCGGGAGACGCCAGCGGCGGGCTCGACGAGCCCTCCGGATCGTCATCGCGGAGTCCCGAAGCCGCTGCGTTGAGCAAGTCGGGCCAGAAGGCGGCGCCCCGCTCTCCGAGGTGGCCAAGCAGTGCCGCTGTCACGGGGTCGTCGGGCTCGTCATCAGGCGGCGGTGCCAAGGTGGCGACCTCGTCGCGCCAGTAGAGGCGGACGCGCCCGTCGTTGGGGCCGAGCGAGCCCGCGCCGATCCACACCAGCTCGCCGCTGGCCAGCAGCGCGTCCAGATCAGCCCGCTGTAGCGAGCCACACGCGCCGGCAGCACATCGGCTTCCAGGATCGAGGCCGCCACGGGAGCGCCCGCAAGCTGGGTGATGGCGTCTGCCAGCGAGTCGGCGCCCCGTCGCGGCCGGTCGACGCTGTGCCAGGCCGCCACGAAGCGGGCGTAGGCCTCGGGCGGCACCGGCTCCACCTCGTGGCGCAGCCTCGCCAGCGAGCGCCGCCGCACCGTTCGCAGCACCGACGTGTCGCACCATTCGGTGCCGGTGCCGTCGGGCCGGAACGCCCCCCGAGTGACTCGGCGTGCCGTTTCGAGGCGGTTGAGCGACGCAGTGACCCGAGCCTCCCCGATGCCGAACCGCTGCGCAGCCGAAGCGGCTTCGAACGGCACATGAGTTGCGGCGAAACGCGCGACCAGCTCATCGAGAGGATCGGCGCCCTCAGCCAGCACGTCGCTCATGAACGCTGCCGGCAGTCCGACTGGCAGGGCGCACCCCAGCGCGTCGCGGTACCGCGCCGCGTCCTCCACTGCGACATACCGCGTATCGCCCGCAACGCGGAGTTCGACAGCGCGGCGCTGCGCCAGCAGATCCGCCAGCCAGCCCCCTCCTGGCGATGCGTCCAAGGGTGTCGCCAGCGGCGACTCAGCAGCTTCGATCGATCCGTCCGTCGCCGGCGTGCCAGAGGACGAATCAGGGGCGAAGGCTGTCGTGGCATCGTCGGCTGGGCTGGCCTCGGCTGGCTCGGCAGCATCGCGCACGGATGGCGATGGCAGCGGGGAACTCGGCTCACACCTGCACGACAACTCTTCGGACGTGAGGTCGCCGACGCGGCTCAGCACGTCGGCGAGCTCGTCTGGGCTGCGAGCCCGGCGCCCGTCGGCCAGGCGCTGCAGCTCCAGCTCGAGGGTCGCGAGCACTTCCGCATCGAGCAGTTCGCGCAGTTCCTCGGCGCCGAGCAAGTCGGCCAGCAGGTCGCGGTCGAGCGCCAGCGCCGCGGCCCGGCGCTCGGCCAGCGGCGCATCGCCGCCGTACATGAACACCGAGATCCAGTCGAACAGCAGGCTCTGGGCCATCGGCGAGGCACCGTCGGTGTCGACGGTGACCATGCGGATCCTGCGGGACCTGATGTCGGACAGCACCTCGGACAGCGCCGGCACGTCGAACACCTCTTGCAGGCACTCCCGGGAGGTCTCGAGCAGCATCGGGAAGCTCGGGTACTTCGCCGCAACCTCCAGCAGCCCTGCCGAGCGCTGGCGCTGCTGCCACAGCGGGACCCGTTCGCCCGGCCGGCGGCGAGGCAGCAGCAGCGCCCGGCCCGCGACTTCCCGGAAGCGAGACGCGAACAACGCCGTCGAGGGCAGATGGCTCACGATGGCCTCGCGCACCTCGTCGGGATCGAGCGCCAGGTCCGTCGCATCCAGCACGGGCGCGGCGCCCACACCCGGCGAGCTCCAGGCAGACCCGTTGTCGCCCGTGCCCTGGCCGTCGAGGTCGTCGGGCGACCAGACATCGGGCAGCCGCAGCACGATGCCGTCGTCGCTCCACAGCAGCTCGACGCCGCCCATGCCGTCGGCGAGTGCGCCCGCGGAACCAGCGGCTTGCTCGGCCAGCTTGGCCTGCAGCGCGATGCCCCACGGCGCATGCACCCGCGCGCCGAACGGTGTGAGGATGCAGATGCGCCAATCGCCGATCTCGTCGCGGAAGCGCTCCACCACGATCGTGCGGTCGTCGGGCACCACACCCGTCGCCACCCGCTGCGCCTCCAGGTAACGCAGCACGTTCACCGCGGCAGAACGGTCGAGACAGTTCTCCTGCTGCAGCCGCTCGACGAGACGAGCGGTCGGCTCTGCGGCTCTTGAAGCCGTCCGGCTCGGTCGTGCGCCGTTGCCCGGAGATGTCTGGTCGCCGCGCCGAGCCGCTACGGCGGCCCGCTCCGCTTCGGCATCGAGCTGCATCAGGTGGGATTCGAGGTCGGCAGGAATCTCGTCGCCGACCGTGCGAATGAAGGCCCCGACCGCTCGGCCCAGCTCGAGCGGGCGGCCAGGTCCGTCGCCGTGCCAGAACGGCATCTTGCCCGGCTCGCCCGGAGCGGGCGTGACCACGACCCGGTCGAAGGTGATCTCGGCAATCCGCCACGTCGACGCCCCCAGCAGGAACGTCTCGCCCACCCGGGCCTCGTAGACCATCTCCTCGTCGAGCTCGCCGACACGCGACCCGTCGGTGGTGAACACCGCGTACAGGCCCCGGTCGGGAATGGTGCCGGCGTTGGTGACCGCCAACCGTCCCGCGCCCTGTCGAGCACGCAACATGCCAGTGGTGCGATCCCACACGATGCGCGGCCGCAGCTCACGAAATTCCTCGGACGGGTACCGGCCGGCGAGCAGATCGAGCACCGACGAGAACACCTCTTCGCTGAGCTGCTCGTAGGGAGCGGCCCGGCGCAGAACAGCGAGCATGTCGGGCACCGACCAGTCGTCGACCGCCACCATCGCAACGACCTGCTGAGCCAGCACATCGAGCGGCTGGCGCGGGAAGCGGATCGACTCGATCTCGCCCGTTCCCATCCGCTGCGCCACCACCGCGGCCTCAACCAGGTCGCCCCGGTGGCGGGGGAAGATCTTGCCCACGCTCGGTTCGCCGACCTGGTGGCCCGCCCGGCCGATGCGCTGCATTCCCGCCGCCACCGACGGGGGCGAGGCCACCTGGATCACCAGATCCACCGCGCCCATGTCGATTCCCAGCTCCAGCGACGAGGTGGCCACGATGGCCCGCACCCGGCCCGCCTTCAGGTCGTCCTCGATGCCCAGCCGCTGCTCGCGGCTGAGCGAGCCGTGATGAGCCCGCACCAGCTCAGCACCCTCCGGCGGCGAAGTGCCTTCGGCCTCCGCAGCACGGTTCAGCCCGTCGAGATGCAGTTCGTTCAGCCGTGAAGCCAACCGTTCGGCCAGCCGGCGCGCATTCGTAAAGATGATCGTGGACCGGTGCGCGTACACGAGCTCGAGCAAGCGGGGATGAATGGCAGGCCAGATGCTGTTGGAGTGAGTCTCGGGCGCCGACGCTGACTGCGGCGACGCCTCGTCCGACGGCACAGTGTCCGACGGCGCTGTCTCATCCCGCAGCGTGGGCGGCGGCGATTCGAGCGCGAAGTCATCGTCGTGATCGACGCGCACGGTGCCATTCGGCGCAGCTCCGGCACTCGCAGCCGCCAGATCGCCCATGTCGGAGACACCGACGATGACCTCCACCTCGAGCTGCTTGGTCATGCCCGCATCGGTGATCTCGACATGGCGCGACGCCGGCTGGTCGGGATCGTTGCCGCCGAGAAACCGGGCCACCTCCGACAGCGGTCGCTGGGTGGCCGACAGCCCGATCCGCTGAGGCGACCCGCCCTTCGTGGCGGTCAGCTCGCACAGCCGCTCCAGCGACAGCGCCAGGTGCGTGCCCCGCTTGGTGGCAGCCACCGAGTGGATCTCATCGACGATCACCCACCGCACCCAGCGCAGGGTCTCTCGCGCCTGCGAGGTCAGCATGAGGTACAGCGATTCGGGCGTGGTGATGGCGATGTCGGGCGGCCGGGTGACCAGCCGTCGCCGCTCAGCGGCGCTCGTGTCGCCCGTGCGCACGCCCACGGTCGGCATGTGCACGTCGGTGCCGAGCCGCTCGGCGGCCAGGCCGATGCCCGTCAGCGGCGCCCGCAGGTTCTTGTCGATATCGACCGCCAGCGCCCGCAGCGGCGACAGGTACAGCACCCGGGTGCGCTCACCCCGCGGCGGCTCAGGCTCGCACATGACCCGATCGATCGCCCACAAAAAAGCGGCCAGCGTCTTGCCAGACCCAGTGGGCGCCGCAATCAGGCAGTGCTGACCCTGCGAGATCGTCTCCCACCCCGACACCTGGCACTGCGTCGGTTCGGCGAACGTCGAGGAAAACCACGCCGCGGCAGGCGCGGAGAACACCCCGAGCGTCGGATGCATCCAGCCAGAAGCGCCGCTGTCAGCAATCGCACCGGCCATCGGGAGCCATTCCTACTGCCCCGGTGTCACATGCGCTGCATGTGTCCCAATTCTTGATGACGGTCGGCAGTGCCCGGAACGCAACGTCATTGATGCTCAGTTCTTGTCGGGACGTAGTGGAACCCCCTGCCCGTTCCGTTCTCTCGGCTGGGGCTGAGGTCGCCGTCGCGAGCGAGTGCCGACAGACGCCGGTTCGCGTAGCCCACGGTGATGTCGGCGAGGTCAGCGGCCTCGGTGGACGAGATGCGTCCTCGTGCGGCGGCCCATTTGACGAACATGACATCGCGTCCGTCCGGCGTGGCGAGCGGTGTCAAGCAGCGGGCCAGACTCCTGCGTGCATTCTCGGCGAGACGGTACGCGGGCGGGTGATCCGCCGGAACTCCTTTCACTTCGAGGATGACGGGCTCGCCTGAGGCGCGCGTCTCGAGCAGCCGGTCGATCGCGTGAGCGGCTTCGTCGGCAGGGCGCTGCAAGCGTGGCCCGGCTTGAGCGGCATCGGTCCAGCCGTGGCTGCACAACTGCTCGATAAGCAGCAGTGTGTCCACATTCGCGGAAGTCGGAGGTTCCAAGGAAGCAACAAAGCCGACCATGGTTTCATCGGGGGCGCCGCCGACGAGCGTGACCCGAACGTAGGGACCGTCGACCTCGGAGATCACCGGCGCAGGTCGACCGATCGCCAGCATCTCCGCCACCATGCGGTCGATGCCGACGCCCTGACGCTCAGCGAGTCCGAGCGTCGCCAACGCTTGGGCAAGACTGCGATAACGCGGGACGGCGGGGTGGGTGATCGCGTTGTCCGGAGTTACGCCGCCGATGAATCCGCCGGGAGATACCACCACGAGCGTGTCTGCGACATGCTCGACGACCGTCGGGTGAGGGGACAGCCAGTCACGGTGAGTGATCGCGTTGACGACGGCTTCACGGTAGGCGCGTTCGGGAATTGCTCGAATCTGCCGAACGGTGAACCCGTCCCCGACATGGGTGGTGCGGTTCGCGACCCGTCCGGCACGTTCAACTTCCCAGACCTGCTCCACGAGCGGTGCGGTGCTCTCGATCCGCTCGGTGCTGTCCCCGCCCGGTGCCTCGCGTCGCATGTAGTCGATCGCGACGAAGGGCGTCTCCACGAACAGAAGCGAGCCCGCATTGGTGAGCCGTCCTTGGGAGTCCAGCAGTCCCAGCCGTGTCAACAGATCGCGATCTTGCGAGCCGGCAAGGTCGCTGCTGGGCTCCGTGTCACGATCATGCAGGTATCTGCGGGCCAATTCGATGGCGGTGGGACGGACGTCGTCGAGGGTGTGACCAGACGGCGCTGCCGACCAGTCGTATCCGATGCGCTGAAGCGACTGCGCCTGCCACGCCACCGGATCGACCTCGACGCAGTTGGCGTCGACTCTCCAGAGCAGCTTGCCGCCGTAGGTGACAGGCGCAAGCGCTTCTGGTGTCGTCAGGACCAGCAGGCGTACTCCATTAATGACTTCGGGACGGATCGCGACCGTCAGACTCTGCTGCGTCAGTTGCCAGATTCGGTGCCTGAGCCATCCCTCTTCAAGCTCTGTTCCAATTCTGGTGCCGTCGTCGGCGACGCCGAGAATGATCGCCCCGCCGCCCGGCGTGTTCGCCATGCAGGCCATCTCGCCCGCCAAGTACTTCGCCGCTTCCTCGTTGCGCGGCGCGCCCGCTGTCACCGCCCCTCGCCGGTCTCTGCGGCCGGGTTCTTCTTTCAAGTCGATCTGAGTGCGCTCGATCTGTAAGGGCGGCACTCCTGTCGCGAGTTGGTTGAGAGCCGTCGCCACGACCTGCTCAAGGGGATCGCCGCCGAGATGACCCTGCGTCACGCTCGTACCCGCTTGCGAGCCGCCATGTTTGGTTCCCCGTGCTCGCAGTCTCGGTGGTGGTGTGGTTCGTAAACCAACACACACATATGAAATCCTACCGGTGTGTGTTGGTTTACGGGTGCTGCGATCTACAAACCAACACACATGCGCGAAACTTGACCGTGTGTGTTGGTTTACGGGTACAAGGATTGCCCGGGCGTCATACCCGCTCCCCGGAGAGGCACAGATGCCATAGCTGCAGAGTCGACGGCGTTGCGATCAGCTGGATCGCTGGTCGCAGAGGGTTCTGCCGCCTCCGCAGCGGGCGCGCGTCAGCGCGGCGGCTAGCTGGGCGGATTCAGAGTGCCGTCAAATCCTTGGTTGTGGCTGCCGTCGCACATCGGCTTGGTATTCGAATCTCCACACCGGCAAAGTGCCACCACCGAGTCACTGTCAGCCACAGTGTTCCCCTCGTGGTCGTCGATTTGGCACAAACCACGGACCAGCAGCGGTCCGTTGTTCAGAACTGTCACCGTGACATCAGCCATGTGCATCTCCCGAGCTTTCCTCGACCGCATCGGCGTGTGCGGCAGTGCGGCCAGTGTTGCACGACTCGGCGCCGCGTGATGCAGCCGCCGACCGGAGCGGCTCGGGCAGCGGCTGCGACGACACCACCGCAACACGCTTGGTCGCGCGGGTCAGCGCGACATACAGCGCCCGCAGGCCCTGCGGCTCATCGTCGACGATCGCGGCCGGCTCCACCACGACGACGCCGTCGGTTTCGAGGCCCTTGCACAGCCGCACCGGCGCCAGGGTGACGTGCGGGTGCAGCGCCCCGGTGGCGTTGCGGCTCGCCGCCGTGGCCCGTCCGAAATCCACGCCGGCGTCTTCCAGCAGCGCCGCTATGTCGTCCATATGGCGCAGTGGCGACACCACCAACATGTTCCCGCCATCGAGCGCCGCCGACTCAGTCGTCACCGTCTGGAGCACTGCCTGAGCCAGCAGGGAGCGCTCAACGTCAGGCCCGTTCGTGGCAACCATCTCTTCTCGCTCTTGTTCCCCGTCCTCATTCGACTCGGGCTCACGGGCCGCTCGGGCCACGGCTTCGCCCGAAGGCTCAGCCTCTGCACCGGCTTGCGCCGTCACGAAGCGCGGCGGCGAGCCTTCGATGCGCACCGCAGCGGGCGGGGCCAGGCCGGGCGCTGCCGCTGCAAGCACCTGGTTGGCGAGTTCGAGGCTGGGTTGGGGGATGCGGTAGCTGAGCGTCAGATCCGCCAGGCGCGGTGCCACCGGTCCCGACGGCAGGTGAGCCAGAGCCTCCTGCCAGTCGGACGGAGCGTGCGCAGAGGTGGCTTGGGCGATGTCACCCACCAGCGTCATGGAACCGTTGAGCGAGCGCCGGGCGATCATGCGCAGCGCCATCGGCGGCTGGTCCTGGCATTCGTCGACCACGATGTGGCCGTAGGTGCGCACCTCGGTGTCGCTGCGTCGCTTGCGCGAGCGAGACCGAGGGCCCAGCACGGCGTACGCCTCGTCGAGCAGCGGCACGTCGGCGTCGCTCCACTCGTAGTCGTCCTCGCTGTCCTCCCGGGCTCGCCACAGGTGTTCCCACTCGGCCTCGTTCAGCGCCCCGGCAGCCGCAGACCGCAGCAGCGCGCGTGAGCCGTAGAGGTCGCGCAGCAGCTGGGCGGGGGTCAGCAGCGGCCACATGCGTTCGAACGCCGCCATGACGTCGGGATGTCGGGCGAAGCGCTCGCGCAGCTTGGACGGGTCGGGTCGGCGCCGGTGCGTGGCAGACATGGCCGAATAGACCGCCTGCTCCACATAGGAGCGGCCGGCGTTGTGGTGGCGGAAACGCCGGCGAGCCTCGGCCACGATGGCGCGCGAGGTGCTCGCGGCGAGGGTGACGTATCCCAGGCCGAAGTCGAGACGCAGATCGCGGCGCAGCGGCCGCTGCCGATCCCGCACGGCGTTCGAGATGACCTGCGACATGCGGGCATCGCCCTTGATGCGGGCCACGTCGGGCGCGTCGGCCAGGCGGATGCGCACCTCGGGGAAGATCTCGTTGAACAGATCGGCGAGCACGAACAGGTGCACGCCCGCCTCGCCCAGGCTGGGCAGGACGCGCTCGACATAGCGCAGGAACAGCCGGTTGGGGCCGATGACCAGCACGCCCTGGCCGGCCAGCGGGAACCGGTACGTGTAGAGCAGGTAGGCAGCGCGGTGCAGCGCCACGATGGTCTTGCCGGTGCCGGGACCGCCCTGGCACACCAGGATGCCCTTGCGGGGGCTGCGGATGATCTCGTCTTGCTCGGCCTGGATGGTGGCCACCACCTGGCGCAGCTGACCGTCGCGGCGCTGGGTGAGCGCGGCGTACAGCGCCCCGTGAGCGACGAGCTGGGGGCGGTCGCCGTTGGCGGGGGCGCCGTCGAGCGCGTCGAGGTCGAAGATCTCGTCTTCGAGGTCCGACAGGATCCGGCCGCGGCACACGAAGTGCCGCCGGCGAAGCAATCCCAGCGGGTTGCCGCCCGTAGCCCGGAAGAACGGCTCCGCGATCGGGGCTCGCCAGTCGACCACGACGGGTTCCTGCCGCTCGTCGGCGACAGCGAGCCGGCCGATGTAGAAGGTCTCGCTGGGGCCGGTGGCGTCGGGCACCTGCGCGTCGGCGCTCGTCTTCGCTGTGCTCGACGTCACTGCGTTCGACGTCACTGCGCGGTCGATGCGGCCGAACACCAGCGACGACGAGCCGAGCTCGAGCTGGCTCAGACGCCCGGCCACGGCATCTTCGATCACATCGCGTTCGAATCTGGCCTGCCGGGTGCCGCCGCGGCCCACCTCGACCATCTCTCGCAACCGCCGCGCCCGCTGCCTGGACGACTCCAGCAACGCGTACGCGCGGTCAATATGAGCTTGTTCTGCCTGAATTTCCGGATGGCTCACGCTTGGCCCGTCACCGTTTTGAGGCTGAGCAAGGCTACTCGCGGCGCACCCGCAGCCAAAGCACCGCATGCCCGCCGAGTACGGCGGCAGCCAGCACGATCAGGGGCCACGATCCCAGCACCGTCGCCGGGGTGGATCCCGAACGGAGCTCGACGTCGGCGCCCAGCACTACGGATTCGCGCAGCTCGCTGCGGCGGGCGATGTCGCCGTCGGGCGACACGATGGCGCTGTAGCCGGTGGTGGACGACTGCAGCACCCAGCGTCCCGTCTCGACGGCGCGCAGCCGTGCGCTGGCGAGCGACTGGGCGGGCACCGCGGACGTGCTGTACGACGACGCCAGGGTGGGATTGGCGATGATGCGACCGCCCGCACGGACGCCGTCGCGCACCAGGTCGGCGAAGTACACCTCGAACGACGTCACGACGGCGATGTCGCCCAGCGAGGTCGCCAGCAGTCCGGGCCCCTCGCCGGCGATGGCTTCCCGGGAGATCAGCGACAGGTCAGCGAAGGGCTCCACCACGCTGCGCAGCGGCACGTACTCGCCGAACGGCACGAGGTGGGCCTTGTCGTAGCGGCCAGACAGCCCCCCGTCAGGGTTGATCGCAACAGTGGTGTTGCGGAAGCGCTCGGCATCGGCGGCACGCTCGTAGAAGTTGGCGATCAGGACCAGGTCGCGCCGCTCCGCCAGCGATTCCAGCTCGGCGAGACGGTCCGAATCCTCGAGCGGTGCGTCGCTGGACGTGCTGCTCTCGCTCCACACCATGAGGTCTGCGTCGCCCTGCCAGGCGTCGGTGGTCTCCAGGTGCCGGAGGCGCACGCTGCGCTGGGGCGTGTCGACGTTGGTGCCGAGCTCGCCGCCCGCTTGGACAACGGCTGCGGTGATGGTGCCGTCGATCGTGGTGGCGGGCCAGGCCAGCGCCGCGATGGGGACGCCGATGGCGATGAGCGCAGGCCATGAGACCGCGCACCATTCGCGCGCGCAGAGCCGTTCGACGATGACAGCGCCCGCGCCTACGAGCGCAATCACTCCCAGCGGCCCGGCCAAGACTGCTGCGCCCAGCCACGGCCCGTCGACTTGGCCGAGCGCAAGGTTGGACATCGGCACGCCGCCGAACGGGATGGCCCAGCGAACGGCCTCGCCCACCACCAGGGCAGCGGGAATGGCGACTGCGCGCCAGCGACCGCCTGCCCCGATGAGCGACAGCGGCAGCGCCATGATGAGCGACTCGACCGGCACGGCCGCGATCCAGCCCGGCACGGTCAGCTCGGTCATCCAGAACAGCCCGAGCACGTACGCGCCCAGCCAGAAGGCGATGCCGACTTCGAGACGGTCGCGCCAGCGCTCTGCGCCGCGATGGCAGAAACACAGCCACAGCCCCAGACCGATCGGGCCGAGCGGCCACAGCCCCCACGGCGGCAGCGACAGCATTGTGAGCGCCCCGAGCACGAGCGCAAGGCCGTTGCGCAGCAGCCGGCGAGACCTCACGGGGCGATTCACGGCAACGGCGTGGCGCGATCGGAGCCGAGGTGCTGCATCACCGCTGCTGCGGCTTCGTTGCCCTGCCGGATGCATGCCGGGATGCCGAGGCCCCGGTAGGCGGCACCGGTGACGAACACGCCAGGCATCTCGCGGGCCAGCACCTCGGAGATTCGATCGACGAGGTGACTGTGTCCGGGCCGGTACTGCGGCAGGGACTGCGGCCAGCGCGAGACCCGCCATGCAGTGACCGCGCCGGGCTCGCGCAGGTCCCGCAGCGACGGCAGGCTCGACAGCTCGCTCACTACGGCTTCCACCAGCTCGCTGTCTTCGACGCGCGTGTGGCGGTCGTCGTCGTCCCGGCCGACCGAGACGCGCAGGACCGCGTGGGCAGAACCGGCGTCGGCGCTGTCGCTGCGGTCGCCGCCGGACCAATGCGGCCACTTCGCCGACCCATAGCTGCAGGCCGTCGTCAGCCAGCCGGTATCTCGGGTGACCAGGAAGCCGGCCTCGGACGGCGCCTCGATGGCGTCGGGCCGCACGCTGAGCGTGACTACGGCAACCGACGCGTACTTGATGAGTCCGAGCGCAGCGGCAGTGTCGGGCGCGGCGGGCAGCATCTGAGCCGCCGCATGTGCGGGTGCAGCAATGATCACTGCATCAGCGTCGAGCACCTCAGACCCGGTGTGCACAGCGAACCGCGTTCCGGGGCGCCGGATGGCCGTCACCGGGGTGCCCAGCCGAAGGATGCACCCATCCAGCCGCTCCATCAGGGCCTGGGCCAGCCGACCCATTCCGCCTTCGAAGCTGCCGAAGATCGGTGCGGGGCCGGACTTGCCCGAAGCACGTGCGGCTGGGGCCGGTTGCATCCGGCGCAGTCCCCGCATGAGCGAGTGGCTGCGTCCGAGTGCTTCGCCCAGCATGGGCGCCGACGTCGCCGCGTCGAGCCGGTTGATGTCGCCCGCGCTGATGCTGCCCAGTAGCGGGTCGACCACCTGCGACGCCACGGCCGTTCCGAGTCGGCACCGAACGATGTCGCCCACAGTGAGGGGACTCGGCCGAACTCGCACGGTGCCGGACGCGCTGGCGGCGGCCGCTGCCGCGTCCAGCCGGGCGATCGCATCGCGGTGCAATCGGCGCGCTGTGAACCGGCGCGGCAGGACATAGTCGGCTGCGGCGCGCAGCGTGCCCGCCGGGCCCAGCAACGGGGAGCGGATGAGCGGACCGAGCCGGGTGGGCACGCCGCCCACGAGTCCGTCGGGAAGAGGCGTGAGCTGCCGTTTGCCTCTCGCGGCGTGAAGCACAGATGCGCCGCTAACCGCCGGTGAGATGCGTTCAGTCGAGATGCCCAGCTCGTCACACAGCTCGATCGCCCACGGCACTCGCAGCAAGAAAGCATCGGCACCTTCGTCGACGAGCCGCCCTTCGAAGGGCGTCGAGAGGATCTTGCCGCCCAGGCGCTCGGTGCTGTCGATCAGCACCACCCGGGGCACCGTGGTCCCCTCGTCAGCGGGATGCAGCAAACGGTACGCGGCGGTCAGCCCGGTGATGCCGCCACCGACCACGACGACCCGCTGAGGTGTCATAGCGACAGGTCAACATCGCGAGCGGATGTCATGGCGACAACACAGCTCGCTCAGGGGTGCTGACCTGCGTGCGCGGGCTGGTACGCATGCACATAGTCAGTCAGCTGTTCGAGCACAGCGGGATCGGTGGCGGGCAGCACGCCGTGGCCCAGGTTGAAGATGTAGCCGGGCTGCTGGGTGCCCTCAGCCAGGATGCGGGCGGCCGCCGTGCGCACGGCGGGCCATCCGGCCAGACACAGCACCGGATCCAGGTTTCCCTGCAATGCCACGCCGGCACCGACTCGCTGGCGAGCCGCGCTGAGCGGCACCCGCCAGTCCACGCCCACCACGTCGGCCCCTACTTGGGCCATCTGGTCGAGCAGCTCCCCGGTGCCGACGCCGAAGTGCGCCCGTGGCACGCCGAGGTCGGCCAGCTCGTCGAAGACCCGCTTGCTGTGCGGCGCCACGAACGCGGCATAGTCGGCCGGCGACAGTGTCCCGGCCCACGAGTCGAACAGCTGCACAGCGCTGGCACCGGCGAGCACCTGCGAGCGCATGGACGCCACCGCAATCACAGCGAGGCGCTCCATGAGGTCATGCCAGAGCGCCGGGTCGGTGTGCATCAATGCCTTGGTGAGCTCGTGCTGGCGAGACGGGCGGCCCTCGACGAGGTAGCTCGCCACGGTGAACGGCGCCCCGGCGAACCCGACGAGCGGCACGTCCAGCTCGGCTGCCAGCAGCCGCACCGTCTCGAGCACGTAGGGGGTGTGAGCATCGGCGTCCAGCTCGGGCAGGCGGTCCAGGTCGGCGCGGCTGCGCAGCGGCTCGGCGGCCACCGGACCCACGCCGGGCACCACGTCGATGCCGAAGCCGACTGCTGCGGCCGGCACCACGATGTCGGAGAACAGCACTGCCGCATCGACGCCGTAGCGCCGAACCGGCTGCAGTGTGATCTCCGCCGCGGTGGCCGGGTCGGCGATGGCATCGAGAATGCTGCCCTCGCCGCGCAGCGCCCGGTATTCCGGCAGGGAGCGACCGGCCTGGCGCTGGAACCACACGGGCACCCGCTCGGTCGGCTGGCAGCGGGCAGCACGCAGGTAGAGGCTGTCGCCCAGCCGGTGGCTGGGGTGATCGCCACGCAGCGGGCCGGCAGGCGCCTCGACGATTGATTCGGCCATGCGCTGCGAACGGTAGCGGGACCAGGTCAGGATGCTCCGCGGCCCCTGCGGGCCGCGAGTCGGCGCCGTCGGGCTGGCAAGTAGCCTCACGCGACCTTGCCAATCCCGCCTGCGGCCAACGGACCTGCCCGGTTGTCGCCTGCCGGGTTCTCGCTTGCAGACGGAGACCGCGATGGGCGCCGACACCGGGCCACCAGACATGCGGTCGCCTGACGCGCCAGCCGACACTGGGCCAGCCGACACTGGGCCGTCGCTGCGCATCGCGCTGCTGACCTACCGCGGCCATCCCTGGGTGGGCGGCCAGGGCATCTACGTCCGGCACCTCGCACGCGAGCTGTCGACCCTCGGCCACAGCGTCGAGGTGTTCAGCGGGCCGCCGTACCCGCACCTCGACGAGGGCATCAAGCTGACCGAGCTTCCCAGCTTGGACCTGTACCGCATGCCCGACCCGTTCCGGGTGCCCAAGCTGGCGGAGTTCCGCTCGCCGATCGACGCGCTCGAGTGGGTCATCACCTGCACGGCCTCATTCGCCGAGCCGCTCACGTTCAGCCTGCGGGCCTTCCAGTCGCTCCGCAGCCGGCTCGAGGATTTTGACTTGGTGCACGACAACCAGTGCCTGGGCTACGGCATCGACTGGCTGCGACGGACGGGCATGCCCACGCTGGGCACCATCCACCACCCGATCACCGTCGACCGGCGGCTCGAGATTGCCCATGCGCCCAACCGCGGCAAGCGGCTCGCCATGCGTCGCTTTTATGCCTTCACCCGCATGCAGAACCGGGTGGCCCGCCGCCTTGACCGGATCGTGACCGTATCGACCAACAGTTTCGACGACATCGTGACCGACCTGCGCGTCGACCCCGCCCGCCTGAACATCGTCACGGTCGGCGTCGATCCCGACCAGTTCCGGCCCCTGCCCGACGTGACGCCCGTGCCCGGCCGGCTCATGACCACCGCCAGCGCGGACGTCGCCATGAAGGGCCTCGCGTACCTGCTCGAAGCGCTGGCGAAGCTGCGCACGGAGGACCCGTCGCTGCACCTCGTCGTGATCGGGCGCCCGAAGGACGACTCGGCGGCAAGCCGGCTCATCGATCGGCTCGATCTGGCCGGCAGCGTCGAGTTTGTGAGCGGCGTGCCCGACGAGCGCATCGTCGAGCTGTACAACGAGGCGCAACTCGCCGTCGTGCCGTCGCTGTACGAAGGCTTCTCGCTGCCCGCCATCGAGGCGATGTCGTGCGGCGTGCCGCTGGTGGCAACCACCGGCGGCGCCTTGCCCGAGGTCACCGGCGCCGACGGCGAGACGTGCCTGCAGGTGCCCCCGGGCGACTCCGAGGCTCTTGCAGCACGCATCGGGTGGGCGCTTGGGAAGCCCGACTTGCGTGCCACCGTGGGAGCGGCCGGCCGGGCCCGTGTTCAGGCCAACTATTCGTGGACGGCGACGGCCCGCAACACCGTCGAGCAATACCGTGCGCTGCTGGCCGACACCTCGACGCGGCCACAGCGCGCGTACGCGAAGGCCCTCGCCGGACGCTGATGCTCACCGTCGACTACGAGCGACTCGGCGCCGTACGCGGTGACCGGGTGCTGGATCTGGGCTGCGGCGCGGGCCGGCATGCCTTCGAGAGCGCCCGGCGCGGCTGCGTCACGGTGGCGTCAGACCGCGATCCCGACGAGCTGCGTGCTGTCAGCGAGATGTTCGCGGCCATGGACGAAGCGGGTGAGTTCGACTCCTCGACCGCCGATTCGAGGCCCAGCGACGCACAGGGCCGCGGCAGCGAGGACCGGGGCTCGCTCAGCCATGCGGTCGTTGCCGACGCCACTGCGCTGCCGTACCCCGACGCCAGCTTCGACCGCATCATCGCCGCGGAGGTGCTCGAGCACATCGTCGATGACCAACGGGCCATCGCCGAACTGGCACGGGTGCTGCGGCCTGGCGGCACCATCGCGGTCACGGTTCCGGCGAGAACCGCCGAACGGGTCTGCTGGGCGCTGTCGGCCGACTACCACGCACCCGCGGTAACCGATGGCCACGTGCGCATCTACGGCGCCGACGAACTGCGGGCGAAGCTGGCCGCCGCAGGTCTGTACGTCTCCGACAGTCATGGCGCGCACGGCCTGCACACGCCGTACTGGTGGCTGCGCTGCCTGGTCGGACCGCACAACGACACCCATCCGCTGGTGCAGGCCTACCACCGGATGCTGGTGTGGGACATGACGGCTGCGCCCAAGCTGACGCGCACACTCGACCGTGTGCTCAGCGCCGTGCTGCCCAAGTCGACGGTGCTGTATGGGTACAAGCCCCGGGCGAGCGAGAGTTCCCGCCTGGGGGCCGAACCGGTGAGCGCTGCACATGCAGCCTGAATTCGCACCTGCAGATATCGCCGCGGCCCCCGACACCGGACGCGGGCGCATGCCACAGCCTGCCGACGCCGACACCGCACGAACCCGCACAGCACAGCTCGCCGCCGGCACTGCGCCGCTGCTGGGGCCCCCGCAGGTCGCTGCCACGGCCGACGCCATCGAGGCATGCCAGCAGCCCGACGGTCTGATCCTGTGGTTCGACGGCGGCCACGCCGATCCGTGGAATCACGTCGAAGGCGCCATGGCGCTGGCATCGGCAGGCCGGCGGGACACCGCCGAGCGTGCGTACAAGTGGCTGCAGGCCAACCAGCACCCGGCGGGCAGCTGGCACAACTACTACACCGCCCACGGTGTCGAGGACCCCAAGGTCGACACGAACTGCTGCGCCTACATCGCTGTGGGCGTGTGGCACCACTGGCTCGTCACCGGCGATCGCGGATTCGCCGCCTCCATGTGGCCGACGGTGCGGCGCGCCCTCGACTTCGTGGTGGGACTGCGCACCGCCAGCGGCCACATCCCCTGGGCGGTCCATGCCGACGGCACGCCGTGGCCGTACGCCCTGCTGACTGGCTCATCGTCGATTGTCCACTCGCTGCGCTGCGGTCTTGCACTGGCAGAACTGATGGGCGTCTCCCGACCTGCGTGGGCTCGCGTGCTGGCTCGCACCGAACTCCAGATCCGCCACCGTCCGGACGGTTTCGAACCCAAGGACCGCTGGGCGATGGACTGGTACTACCCCGTGCTGTGCGGCGCGCTCGACGGCGCCCAGGCCCGCTCCCATCTCGCCGCGGGCGCACCGAAGTTCCTGCTCGGCGACTACGGCGTGCGCTGCGTGGCCGATCAGTCGTGGGTGACCGGGGCGGAGACCTGCGAATGCGCGCTCGCCTACCTGCGCACCGGCGACGTCGCCACTGCCCGCCGGCTCGTCGAGGCCGCCTCTGCGATGCGAAACGCCGACGGCACCTACTACACCGGCTGGGTCGTACCGCAGCGCAGGACCTTCCCCGACGCCGAACGCTCCAGCTACACCGCCGCTGCGGTGCTGCTGGCCACCGACGCAATCGATCACCGCACCACCGCCGCGACCGCGCTCATCGCTTCGCCCCAACGTTGACCAATCTGCGCACCACGCGCAGGCTGCCCTCGGCGGCGTGCTCGACGAACCCGTCTTCGAGCGCTCGAAGCCAGATCTCATACGGAGGCCGTCCACCGTCGGCGGGATCGGCAAACACATCGTGGATCGCCAGCAGGCCCCCCGGCCTCACCTTCGGCGACCACGCGTCGTAATCGGCATGAGCAGGCGCTGTGCCGTGGCCGCCGTCGATGAACACCAGCGCAGCGCCCCCGAAGTGGGACGCGACCGTGACCGAGTCGCCCACGATGGGCACCACGGTGTCGTCGAGCCCCGCTTCGGAAACTGTCTGGCGCAGCACCGGCAGCGAGTCCATGAGACCGGTGCGGGGATCGACCAGCTCTGGGTCGTGGTGCTCCCAGCCGGCTTGCATCTCCTCAGAGCCATGGTGGTGGTCGATCGTGAACAGCACACTGCCCGCCTCGGCCGCTGCGGCGCCCAAGTACACCGCCGATTTGCCGCAGTAGGAGCCGACCTCCACCAGCGGTCCCAGCGCGGCAACCTCGGCGGCAACCCGGTACAGCGCCAGGCCTTCGTCGTGGAGCATGAAGCCCTTCACCCGCTGGGCAAGCGCCGCAAGTTCAGGCTTCATCACTGCGGGCGAACAGCACCCGGTCCAGCAGAATGAACTTGCCCACCCACAAGGCGCCGAACCCGGCGAGATTTGCTGCCGAGACCCCAACCGCGGACTGCCACCATCGATCGGCCAGCGCCACCAGCAACGACGAGATGCCGAGCCCGGCGAGGCTGTATGCCCAGAACGGCAGGATCTCGCGGGTCACCGAGTGCCGGTCGGTGCGAGACCACACCCAGCGCCGGTTGGCGTAGTACGCCGGGCCGGCCGCAACGCACACCGCGGTGACGTTGGCGACGACTGCGGGCCAGTCCAGCACGCTGTAGGCCACGATCAGCACGCTCTGGGTCACCACGACGGTGCCCGCCGACACCGCGCCGTAGCCGAACAGGCGGCGCAGCAGGCTCAGCTTCATCGTTTTGGGCCTCGTCGTTCGGGGCTTCATGGTTCGGGGCTCATCGTTCGGGTCTCAGCCCCGAAACTCACGTCTCCGCGGGTGCATTCGGGCGGTAGAACACGGCCAGCAGCAGCAGCGTCGACACCAGCCCGCCAGCGATGGCGACGACAAACCAGACCGGCCCGCTCCAGTCAAGGCCGAGTGCGTTGTCGAGGGACCAGTCGCCCGGGCCGGTCGCGGCCACGGCCGCCGCCGCGACGGCCAGCACGAACACGTACTCCCAGCCCTCGCGGATGATGAAGAACCCGTTCTTGCGGTGGCCGACCCAGCCGGCCGTGGTCATCACGCCGATAAAAGCCATCGCGCTGAGTGGGGTGAGCAGCCCGAGCGCCAGGCCGAATCCGGCGCCGATCTCGGTGAGTGCTGCGAGGTAGGCATGCAGCAGTCCAGGGCGCAGGCCTTCGGAAGCGAACCAGTTGCCAACGCCACGGATGCCACCGCGGAACTTGGCGATTCCATGGAGCGCCAAGGTGACGCCCACGATGACGCGAAGGACGAACAGGCCCAAGTTGATGCTGTCAGGATCCATGATTCCGGGGCCTCCCCAGTGGCTCGTACAACGACGTTCGCCTCGAACCGTAGTCAGAGGTCGAGCCGGTAGACGTTGGTGCTGCGCTGCTGGAAACCAAGCCGCGCGTACAGGCGGTTGGCAGCTTCGCGGTCGGGTCGAGAGGTGAGGTCGACCGTGCGGGAGCCCGCCCGCCGGGCAATCTCGATCGCATGCCGATTGAGCGCGGCACCAATGCCGCGGCCGCGCGCCGACTCGTCCACCACGACGTCCTCGATCCACGCCCGCAGGCCGCTGGCCAGCGGGAACAGCACCAGGATCATCGCGCCGACGATCTCGTCTGATGGCTGATCTGATGCCTCATCCGACCCGGCACGGGCAATCAGCACCGTGTTGGCGGGGTGACCGACAATGCGCTCAAGCGCCTCAGCGTCGGGCGGCGGCGAGCTCGACAGCTGCGGGTGCAGCCGCGCGAACGCACCCACCAACGCGTCGTCGACCAAGTCGCACACCTCGACGCGAACACCGGGTTGCAAGATCGCCGGCGACGCAACGGGCTCAGCCACAGCACGCATCGTACGACCAAGAAACCCGCCGGGGTATGGGCCGACAGGCACAGATGTCATAGCTGTGGAGGCGGCAGGAGACTCTGCGACGTTGCGACCAGTTCCAGAGTGGATGAACCGTGATGCGTCGATGACGTCGGCAAGAAATGCGGTGCGGTGCGAATCTCTCGCCTGCCGGATCGCTGGAGCAGGGGCTTCTGTCGCCTCCGCAGCGGGCGCACCCCACGACAGAACCGCGCAGAGTCGGCGACAACAGGGTGCCGCTAGCCTCGCCAACGTGGGCCATCTTGAGTGGATCGAGCAACCCGAACCCGGCAAGGACACCATCCTCATCGCCGCTTTCTCGGGCTGGAATGACGCCGGCGACGCCGCCACAGAGTCCGCCAAGTATCTGCGGCGGCGCTTTCGCTGCCATCCGGTCGCGCAGATCGACCCCGAGTACTTCTACGACTTCGCTTCGGTGCGGCCCAGCGTGCAGGTGGTCGAGGGCGAGCGCAAGATCGACTGGCCCACACCCGATGTGCGCATCGGCGAGGTCGACGACGGGCGTGCGGTGATCACCGTGCTTGGCGTGGAGCCCCGGCTGCGCTGGCGCACGTTCTGCGACGTGATCATCGAGATGGCCAATTCGCTGGGGGTCTCCACCGTGGTGACGCTGGGCGCGCTGCTGACCGACACCCACCACAACGCGCCCGTCAACGTGGTGGGCGCATCCAACAATGCCGCCCTCAACCTGAACATGGGCCTGCGCCAATCCACCTACGAGGGCCCCACCGGGATCATCGGCGTGCTGAACGATGCCTGCCATCGGGCCGGCTTCGACAGCGTGTCGTTCTGGGCAACCGTGCCCACCTACGTGCACAACTACCCCTCGCCGAAGGCCGCCCTGGCGCTCGCCGAGCGAGTGGGGCAGTTTCTGGGCGTGACGCTGGGCGAGTCGGAGCTGCACAGCGCAGCCGCCAACTACGGCCGTCAGATCGACGAGCTGGTCGCTGGCGACGACACGCTGGCCCAGTACGCGCAGCAGATTCTCGAAGAATCAGCAGCCGAAGCAGTAGAAGACTTCAGCGAGATGGTCGAGAACCCCGACGGCCTCATCAATGAGTTGGAGCAGTTCCTGCGTCAGCAGGAACCAGATTGATCAGTTTGCGTCAGCAAGAACCAGACTGATCAGTTTGCGTCAGCAAGAACCAGACTGATCAGTTTGCGTCAGCAAGAACCAGACTGACCAGCTGCGCAGCTAGGTCAGGGCGTGGCGCAGGGCCAGCTCTACCTCTCGCTGGTGTGCTTCGTCGATGACGGGCCCGTCGGGACCGACCACGTAGAACGAGTCGACCACCTCGTTCGCCAGCGTCTGGATCTTGGCCGAGCGGATGTCGAGGCCCATCTCGGCCAGCACCCGGGTCACCTTGTACAGCACGCCGATGTGGTCCTCGGTGCGGATCTCCACAATCGTCGCTCCGGTGGCCGACTCGGCGTCGAAGGTGACGCTCGTGGCGGCCCGGGTCGCTGACAGCGCACGGCGGCGCCGGTACACCCGGGCACGCTCGGCAATGCGCGCCTCCAGCGCCAGATGTCCCCGCAGCGACCGCCGCACATCGAAGATCACCCGGTCCCAGTCCACCGGCGTGTCGGGAGGAACGATCCGGAACGACGACACCGCCATTCCCGCAGGGCTCGAGTAGGCGTCCGCCTGCAGCACGTCGAGCCCACGCAGCGCCAGCACACCAGCGGCCCGGCTGAAGAGGCCACGCTCGTCCGGCGCAACCACGGTCAGCATGTCGTCGTCGACTCGCAGCGCCGTCTCACCCGCCGCCATCAGCTCCACGACTTCGGTGGTGAGCAAGCGGCGGTGGCTCGGCTGGGACGGATCAGCGCCGCTCATGTGCTCCGAGGTCATTTCCACCAGGCTCGACACCAGGCTCGACGTCCACTCCCCCCACGCCATCGGGCCCGTGGCCAGACAGTCGGCCTC
Organism: Candidatus Poriferisodalis sp.; assembly: GCF_965208895.1. Classification (GTDB taxonomy): domain Bacteria; phylum Actinomycetota; class Acidimicrobiia; order Acidimicrobiales; family Poriferisodalaceae; genus Poriferisodalis. Next base: position 2,079,859 of record NZ_OZ242363.1, read on the forward strand.
GGTCATCACGGCGAGCAATTCCAAGAACTCGGGCGTCTGGGTCGCCCGGGCGACGGTGGCGACCGTCAGCGGATCGTCGAGGTCACGGCGGGTGGCGACATCGGTCAACAGCAGGTGATGCTGGGTGAGGCGCACGAGCGTGTCGGCGTCGTCGGAGCTCCAGCCGCAACGCCGGGCGATGGGGCCTGCCAGCCGCATGCCGGCTTGGGTGTGATCGCCCGGGTAGCCCTTGCCGATGTCGTGCAGCAGCGCTCCCATGACCAGCAGGTCAGGGCGCGCCACCCGGTGGGTGAAGCGGGCCGCCTCGGCGACGGCCTCCAGCAGATGGCGATCCACCGTGAAGCGGTGGTAGCGGGAGCGCTGGGGACGGTTGCGGTTCGGCGCCCACTCGGGCAGCACTCGTGTCCACACATCGAAGTAGTCGAGCGTCTCGATGACGTCGATGGCCTTTCGCCCGCAACTCAGCAGTTCGACGAAGAGCGCCCGGGCGCCCTGAGGCCATGGGTCGGGGAACTGCGGCTGGCGCTGGGCCAGCTTGTCGAGGCTGGCCCGGCTGATCGGGACCTCGCTGCGGGCCGACTGCACGGCCGCATGCAGCACCAGCACGACATCGGTCGAGGGGTCGCCGTCGATCACCAGCTCGCCGTCGCGAATCGACAGCCCCGAGATGTCCACGTCCCCAGCGGCGAGCTCGCTCTGCTGGCGGGCAACGCTCGACCACAGCTGGTCCGACAGGAATGAGATGATGCGCCCGGCCTGTGCAATCTCGGCCATGAACGCGTCGGCGTCGACCGCGCCGGATCGCTCGGCCACGGCGTCCTGGTCGTCAGCGGACAGCACATCGCTGCGCAGGCCGGTCGTGCGGTGCAGCTCCACCCGGGCCCGCAGCAACGTCTGGTAGGCCTCGGCGAGACGTTCGTTGTCGGCCGCGGGCAGTTCGACGCCGGCCAGCTTGGCCCAGCGGATTGCGTGAGCATCGCGCAGCCCGCCGCGGCCGGTCTTGAGATCGGGCTCGAGCAGGAAAGCCACCTCTCCGCTCTGGCTGTGCCGGCGGCTCACGGCGCGCTGCAGCTCATCGAGCCGCCCCGATGCGTTGTCACGCCAGTCGGCCCGAACGCCCTCGCTGAGGCGGGCCGTCAGGGTTGGGTCGCCGGCCAGGTGGCGCGCGTCGGCGAGCGCAGTGGCCGTGTCGGTGTCCGAAGCCGCCAATTCCAGCGTTCCCGCCAGCGACCGGACGGCGTGGCCGAGCTTCAGCTTCTCGTCCCAGATCGGGTACCAGAGGCGGTCGGCCAGGTTGCCGGTGTCGATGTCGTCGTGCAGCAGCAGCAGGTCGATGTCGCTGCCGGGGCACAGCTCGCCGCGGCCGTAGCCGCCGACGGCCACAAGCGCGACGCCGGTGCCCGCCTCGTTCACGCTGTCGAACCCGCACTCGACTGCCTCGGCCGCGAAGCGTTCGGCCAGCCACGCATCGGTCAGCGCAGACAGCGCGGCCGGCAGATCGGCAGCGTCAGCCGTGCGGGCCAGTGCCGCTCGACGCTCGCCGAACGACGTCATCGCTGGCCCCCTGTGTCACTGCGCCTCGCAGGCTCGGCCGTATCACTGCGCCTCGCAGGCTCGGCCGTGCGGCGTCGCTGCAGCACCTCGAACGCCTTCGCGGCGCCCCAGGCGATGCCGATCGGTCCCAGCGCGGGATCGATGTCGGCGAACGAAGCCGGCGTCAGCCCGAAGGGATCGTCGGGAAAGCGAGACGCATCGAAGTCATCACGGTCAGGCGCCGGGACGCCGCCGTCGCTCAGCACCTGTGTCGGGAATCGCACGGCGCCGCGCAGCACGCTTAACGGCGTCGTCTGCTGCTCGTCGACATCGGTTGCCAACAGGTCTCGCAGCGGCGGGCCGGTCTCGGCGGCGCACTGCACGCCGGCCGTGCGTGCCGATTCACCGAGGCTTGCAGCAGCGACACCGGCACGCTCGCACGCCTGCGCCACGCACCGCTCCACCCAGCCGGGCAGCGCGGCGATGGCCACGTCGGCCAGCATTTCGGCCGCCTCGCTCAATGAACCGGGCACCCAGTCAGCCCGCGGCTCTGCCGCGCTGGTGCCCGTGCCTGCCGCGCTCATCCGCAGACCCCTCGTGCACGCGGCAGCGACACGTCATCGGCCAGAGCACCGTTGAGATTGCCGGAGCGGAAGCCCTCCAAGTCGAGCGTGACGTAGCGATAGCCGACGCCGCTGACCGCTTCCACGACGGCCTCACGCCGGCGGACCGCCTCGCCGAGATCGTCGAGCGGTAGCTCGATGCGCGCCGTGTCGCCGTAGTCGCGTACTCGCAGCTGGGCAAAGCCCAGCCGGCGCAGGGCTGCCTCTGCGCGATCGAGCCGCGCCAGCAGCGGCACCGTGACCTGCGTGCCATAGGGCACCCGCGAGGCCAGGCATGCGGCGGCGGGTTTGTCCCAGGTGCGCAAGCCCAGATCGGCGCTGACGCGCCGGACATCGGCCTTGGAGAAACCCGCCTCCACCAGCGGGAAGCGGGCACCCCGGTCGCCTGCTGCCTGCTGGCCAGGCCGATGGTCGCCGAGGTCATCGAGGTTGACGCCCAGCACCACCAGCGCACCACGCTCCGCCGCGAGTGGTTCAAGTTGGTCCATCAGCGCCGACTTGCAGTGAAAGCAGCGGTCGGTGTCATTCGTGCGGTAGGCGGCGCGTGACATCTCGTCGGTCTCAACGGTCCGCCACGCAAGTCCCCATTCGGCCGCCAGGACCGCGCAGTCGGCCGCCTCGTCGGTGGCGAGGCTCGGCGACACGGCGGTGACGCAGAGCGCATCGCGGCCGAGCACGTCGTTGGCCGCCCACGCCACCAGCGACGAATCGACCCCGCTGCTGAACGCCACCACCACCGGGCCCGACTCGACAAAGAAGCCGCGCAGCCGGTCGATGGACCCATCGGCGGAAGTCGATCCGTCTGACACGCTCACCCGTTCCTCCCTCGCCTCGCCCGCTGTCATCAACGCGGCATCCGAGGACCCATCGGCGCACATCTTGCCGCTCCCGTTCCCGCCGTCGCCCAGCGTCATCAGTGCGGCGCCGGGACGCTCAGAGCCGGTCGGCCGGGATGGCGTAGAACAGCTCGGCGCCGCCGGTAACGGCGGGAACCAGCCCGCGGGCCGACGGCAGGATCTGGTCGGCGTAGAAGCGAGCTGTGGCGATCTTGTCGGCCAGGAACTGCGGCGATGCGCTGCCGTCCGACACGGCTGCGGCATCGTGCCGGGCCTGGGTAACCGTCAAACCCTGCGCAGCGAGGAGGTCGGCTGCCGCTTGCGCGCTGCGGCCCATCAGCCAGCCCCCGACCACCACGCCTGACAGCCGCAGGAACGGCGAAGAGCCGGCGGCCACATCGTTCGGTGCCGCGGAGAGCTGCCCGCCCAGCCACATGGCCGCTTCGCCCAGAGCAGCGACGCCGTCGTTGAGCGCAGCGCCGATGGCGGCGAGGTCGGCGTCGTCGCTGGCAGCCAGAGCGCCTGCTGTCGCTCCCATATCGCCGATCAGCCGGGCCATGGCCTCGCCACCGCCGAGCGGCAGCTTGCGAAACGCCAAGTCGGCCGCCTGGATGCCGTTGGTGCCCTCATAGATCGGGGCGATGCGGCTGTCGCGCCAGTGCTGTGCCGCGCCGGTTTCCTCGACATAGCCCATGCCGCCATGCACCTGCACGCCGAGCGAGGTCATCTCGACACCCAAGTCGGTGCCCCAGCCCTTGCTGATCGGCGTCAGGATCGCGGTGAGCTCGTCGGCTCGCTGCTGTTCGTCCGGATCGGTCGCGACGAGGGCGCGGTCGATCGCTGCCGCGTTCAGATACATCACGCAGCGCATGGCCTCGGCGTTCGCCCGCATCGTCAGCAGCATCCGTCGCACGTCGGCGTGGTCCACGATCGGCGAGGACTCGCCGGGGGGAAGCTCGGCGCCGATGGCCCGCCCCTGCTTGCGGTTGACGGCATATTCCCGTGCCTGCTGGTACGCCCGGTCGGTGAGCGACAGGCCTTGGAGGCCCACCGACAGCCGGGCGTTGTTCATCATGGTGAACATGGCGCGCATGCCGCCGTGCTCGGGGCCCACGAGGTAGCCGACGGCACCGCCTTCGTCGCCGTAGGACATCACACAGGTCGGGCTGGCGTGGATGCCGATCTTGTGCTCGGTGGACACTGCCCGCAGGTCGTTGCGGCGCCCCAGCGAGCCATCGGGATTCACGAGGTACTTGGGAACCAGGAACAGGCTGATGCCTCGGGTGCCCGGGGGGCCCTCCGGCGTGCGGGCCAGCACCAAGTGAATGATGTTGTCGGCGAGTTCGTGCTCGCCGTAGGTGATGAAGATCTTCGTCCCGGTGATGAGGTAGCTGCCGTCGTCCTGCGGGACAGCACGGCTGGTGAGGGCACCCACGTCGGAGCCGGCGTGGGGCTCGGTCAGATTCATCGTGCCGGACCATTCGCCGCTGATCATCTTGGGCAGGAACGTCTGCTGCAGCGTTTCATCCGCGTGGTGGGTGATGGCGTCGATGGCGCCCTGGGTCAGCAACGGGCACAGGCTGAACGCCATGCTGGCCGCGGTGAGCATTTCTTGGACGGCGAGCCCGACGCACCACGGCATCCCGCCGCCGCCGAAGTCGTCGTCGAAGGCCATGCCGTTCCAGCCGGCGTCGACGAACTTGGTGTAGGCGTCGGCGAAGCCGTCGGGATGGATGATGACGCCGTCCTCGAAGTCGAGCCCCTGCTGATCGCCGGGCACGTTGAGCGGGGCAACTTCGGCGGACATGAAGCGGCCGGCCTCGTCGAGCAGTGCCGATGCTGTGTCGAGGTCGGCGTGCGCGAACCGTTCGTGAGCGGCCAGACCATCCAGCTCAGCCACGTGTTCAAGCACGAACAGCATGTCGTCGACAGGGGCGGAGTACTCAGACATCACAACCTCGCGGGGCGGCTTGGTTTGTCGGGCGGCGCCGGGCAGTCGTGCGACGGGGCGTCGCGGTGGCGGGCCGGCGTGCGACCAGACTACGGCTCGCCCTCCACAGCCCGCGAAGGCTCGCTGGCGGCGCGAATTACAGTCGCTTGCCGCCCTTCCCTCGCAGCGCCTCCGCTGTCGCGGGCCGAGTCTGATGCGCCCGCCTCCGCGGGCCGAGTCTGATGCGCCCCGCTACCACAAGCCGGACTCGGCGAGCTTCGCTGAACACCCAGCAGGCCGAGCCGGCGAGTGCGGCAGATACTCTGCGAACGTGGGGCCGAACGGGTATACCGACGATGAACTCGCTGTCATGATGACCGCCGCCGAGTCGGACCTTGTCGAACGCAAGCAGTCGCTATCGGGCAACGCAGCTGAAAAGGTGGGCAGAAGCATCTGCGCCTTCGCCAATGACCTACCGAATCACGGAAGTGCTGGCGTGGTTCTGATCGGCGTCACCGACGATGGGCGATGTGCCGGATTGAACGTTGACGACCAGCTCCTCACGCGCCTCGCAGACCTGCGTGACGACGGCCGGACGTTGCCGCTCCCGTCAATGGACGTGCAGCGCCGAACGCTTGATGGCTGCGAAGTCGCCGCGGTGATTGTGCATCCGTCAACACAACCCCCCGTGCGATACGAGGGCCGTGTCTGGGTTCGGGTCGGGCCGACAGTGCGCCAGGCATCCGCGGAGGACGAACAGCGTTTGGCCGAACGCCGCCGCTCGGTCGACGTGTCGTTCGACCTCCGGCCAGCCGATGGCGCAGAGTTGAGTCACCTCGATCTCGACTACATCGAGCGCTTCTATCTGGCGCGCGCAGTAGCCCCAGAGGTGCTCGCCGAGAACCAACGTTCGTTGCAGCAACAACTGCGCTCATTGCGGTTGCTCCGCGATGACATCCCAACTTGGGGTGCTCTGCTCGCGTTCGGGCGCGACCCGCGCTGGTGGCTGCCGAGTGCCTACCTGCAATTCGTTCGTTACGAAGGACCTGAGATTGGCGACCCTGTCATGGACGCGCAACTCGTGGCGGGCCAACTTGCGGATGTAGCTGACGGCATACGCCGGATATTGAGATTCAATATCGCGACTCGCATTGATATCAGTTCTGGTGCACGCGAGATCCGCACCCCCGACTACCCGATTGATGCGCTGACTCAGCTTGCCTACAACACCGTCATGCACCGCAGCTACGAGAACTCGCATTCGCCCTCCCGCATCAACTGGTTCTCTGATCGAGTCGAGATCTTGAGTCCGGGCGGATTGATCGGAAGCATGACGCTGGAGGATCTCCGCCGGGGTGAGACGGGCTACCGGAACCCGCTCGTGGCCGAGATCATGAAAAACCTCGGTTTCGCCCAGCGCTTCGGTGCCGGCATCCCCTTGGCATACCGGTCGCTAACGGCAAACTTCAACCCGGAGCCAGAGTTCGACATATCCCACAACAGTGTGAAAGTTGTCGTGAGATCGGCACGGCGAGCGTGACAGCATGACCACAGTTGCCTTCTTCAATAACAAGGGCGGGGTCGGCAAGACGTCGCTCGTGTACCACCTCGCATGGATGTACGCGGACTTGGGCGTCACAGTCGTAGCGGCCGATCTCGATCCACAGGCGAACCTGACGAGCATGTTCCTTGACGAATGGGAGAAGGACGAACTCTGGTCGTCATCTCCACCGAGGGAAACGGTTCACGGCGCCCTGCTGCCACTGCTGGAGGGCACCAGCGACATCAGCACTCCTGTGATGCTCATGCCCCGTCCAGCGCTGTGCCTCGTGCCTGGCGACCTATCGCTGTCAGTAGCCGAAGACGAATTCTCCGGCCAGTGGCCCCGGTGCCTTGACCGAAACGTGCGCGCCTTCCGAGTGATCTCAGCGCTGAGCCGCATTCTGCAACGAGCCCGCGCCGAGGCCGAGGCAGAACTCGTGCTCGTTGACGTCGGACCCAACCTCGGCGCCATCAACCGTGCTGCCCTCATCGCGGCAGACTTCGTCGTCGTCCCGCTGGCACCCGACCTGTTCTCGCTTCAAGGCCTCAACAACCTGGGTCCCACGCTGGCGACCTGGAGACACGGCTGGGAGCAGCGATTGGCCCAAGCGCGGATGACCGACGGGCTCAAGGCGTTGACGCTTCCCGCGGGACGAATGAAACCCATCGGCTATGTGGTACAGCAGCACGCGGTTCGCCTGGATCGGCCGGTCAAGGCATATGCGCGACGGATGGATGCCATCCCAGACGAATACCGCACAGCAGTCCTGCAGAAATCGGGCGGCAAGAACAAACAAGTCGAGAATGACAAGCACTGCCTCGGGCTGCTCAAGAACTACAGAAGTCTCATGCCGTATGCCCAGGACGCCCGCAAGCCCATGTTCTTCTTGAAAGCCGCCGACGGAGCTGTGGGCGGCCATGTGAACGCGGTGCGCGACTGCTACCACGACTTCCGCGACCTCGCCTGTGCCATCGCAGATCGAATCGGCGTCCGCTGCCCCCAGCTGGACTGAGCATCGCCGCTGCTGGCGGAGTGAGGCTGCCGAGCCACTCTTGCTCGCTCGATCTACGTCTGAAGTTTCGTGTTGGGCGACCCAAGAGCGGGCAACAAGGCACTGAGTGACGCCGCATAACCGAGCGGGACAGTGACGGCATTGCCGATCCACTTCGACAGTTGGGCAGAGGTCGCGGCGCGTCCAGGTGACGGCTCGAAGCAGTACGTGTCTGGGAACCCTTGCAACCGCGCCGCTTCTGCGTGGCTGATCGTGCGTGGCAGGGTGGGATGCACGAAGCGGCCTCTGCCGGGCGTGGTGTACCCGGTGGTGATGGTGGGCGATGGCCGGTCGGCGTGCATCCGGCCATAGGAGGCCCCGTACGTCGTTCCATCACGATGTGACTCGGGGCGTTCGGCGAGTGCGAGATCATGGGCATCGTTGTCAAACAGCCAGGCGATGCGCTCAAGGTTCGTTCCGCTGATCTCTGGCAGGTCGTGCAATCGCGCGTCACCCGACAGCGCTTGGTCGCCGCCAATGGCCCACATCACTGATCGGCCATGCGAGTCACGCAGCGCCGCGGCGACATCAGCGAGTGGCAGGGGCCCGCTGTCGCACCCGTCTACCGACATTCGGGCAACCAAGAAATGCCGCTTGCGGGTCTGGGGCCAGCCCATATCATCAGCTGCGAGAACTCCATCGATGACTCCATATCCATTCGCCTCAAGCAACGTACGTGCGCTGTCAACTACACGATCCTTGTCGTGAATCACAGATGTGACGTTCTCAATGACGACTGCCCGCGCTCGGGCAGCCAGCGCAAATGCCACTGCACAGAGGTACAGATGGTTCCGCCGGTCGCTGCGCCGAGTGTGGTTGTTCAGGTTGGAATGCCCCTGACACGGCGGCCCTGCCACCACTAGGTCGACCCCCGTGGAGCACTGCGCTACGTCATCATCTAGTAGTTCCGGTGCGTAAACGAAAGTCGCGGCCTGGCCTTCTCCCCGTACTCGGTAGTCGACCAAGGCTTGTATCGATTCGTCAACAAGCCGCTGCGCGCTGTGGTTCCGGGCAAAGACGGCAAGTGCGTCGGCATCAGCATCGGCGGCCAGTTCGCATCGAATTCGCTGTCCCATTTCGGCCGCGGCGAGTGTCACCCCGGCCGTCAGCCCGCCGACACCGCAGAACAGATCAACGGTTCGAATCCGGCCCAGATACTTCCGACACAAGCCATCCCCACGCGGTGAGTTCAAGTGAGAATCCTCGACTGGAACCCTGGGGGATGCGGTACCTTCGCTTCGATCGCCTGTCGACATGGACGGGCTTGCTCCAGCAAGTACTGCCTTCCACCACGCACCGCGCGGATCGCTGTGCGCCTCACGCTCGATCGCATGGGCGTAGTCGCTGCTGAGAATGGCCCCAGCATTCAGGTCGATTTCTGACTCCAACCGGAAGCCCCCGACATCCACCACACGCCTCAGCAGGCGCTCCAGTGCCGTGACCGCGCTCACGTCGATTGCCGTTCCCACAGTTCGCCCACCAATTCGTCGGCAGCTGCATCGTCAAGGACCGCGGGTGCCAAGTTGACCAGCGTGCGATTCAACTGCTTGGCGAACTCGCGCAGAGGATCCCTATTGAGACGAGTTGCTTCGTCGGCTTGACGCCGAACTAGGGCGCGCACGATCGGCGGATGCTCGCCAGCCACTACTCGCAGAATGTGGCTGCGCCAGAAGTCGGTGCCCTGTCGCACCGCGGCGGCCAGATGAGCATGAGGCGCTCCACCCAAGCAGCGCACCCGAAGAAACATGCGCAACGGCACACACTCATCCGGTTTGCGGCCATCCACATAGACGCCGAGCTTTCTCGACGCCGCGATTGTGCCGCTGTCGGCTGTCACAGGCGCGAAAGCGCGTGGCTCTCGCCACGCTGCAAAATTCCATACATGAGCCAGCGCAACGTAACGCCAGAAGCCCGGGTCGTCGAGCGCCGACGGCTCGATTCCTGTGCCGACGACTGCGCTATACACAAATGCCGCTGCCTCGCCTTCCACCATGTCCTGATCCGAGCCATTCGCAGTGCCGTCGAGATCACAATTCGACTTGACGAGATCCTCGATCTGAACCTGTGCATGCTCCAGCGGGGTCACATCGACGCGTGTTCCACTACCTGTCCAGCCGATGCCCTCGCGGGTATCGGTCGCCAGGTCTTCGAGAACGTTGCTTCCGCCTCGGTGCATCTGGCGGATTCGTTCCTCGGCCACCGACATAGCGGTCCGCAGCGGCAGGTGGGGATACATCAGGCTTGACCCTTGAGTGACGCGACCGCAGCCTTTCTCAGCCGGAGACGGTCCTGAGCAACTGCGATGACCTCAGCGGGCGACTTCACACAGACGTGAAGCAAAGCATCCAACCGTTCGTCATCGGCACCGCGGCCCGCCAACAGGAGCATGATCCGGCCGAACAGGCTCTCTCGTATGTCATCGATGCGTTCCTGCGGCGCCGATGCACCAGGAGCCACTGCGTTGTAACGATGTATAACCGCAGATACGAACTCCGCAAACAACCAGCGCTGCAGGACCTCCGCTGTGCCTGATCGCGCCTGAGCATCAATGGTCTGAAGCAGTTCCTCGTCAACCCAGAAATTGCATACGTCGGCGCTATCGGCTTCCGCGTCAGCCACATCTCCGTCGAATTCGGCGAACGTGACAGTTCCTTCGGGCAAGCCCAACTCCATGCGCTTCTCTTGATCAAGCGGCTGCGGCCGGAACAGCTCTGCGTCCTCCCAGCAACGAACGCGAAACCTGGCGTGCGACAGCCAAGTGCCGATTCTCCACGGCACCAGCGGCACCCGTTGATCCGCGGGCAATGTCCGTGCAAGCGCGAGAAAACAGTCGACCGTCACGCCGTGAGTGGCCGCACGGAACACTTCGCGCCGCTCGCCAGTCCCGGCTTCGTCAAGCCGGGGCACGCGCATCAGCGCGCTCGGATCATCCAGTGAATGACTGTAGACGACTTCACTGGACTTGAGATAGCCCGAGCGAGCGGCGACCACCAAACAAGTGTCTGCGAGCCTCAATCCGGTGCCGATCACCCCTTCACGCAGGCGTTGCACAAAGTCTGCAAAGCAGTCCTGTGGCGCCAAGTGCAGCGCGACGGCGCACCGCTCGAAGTCGTCACGAATCGCAACCGATGCGCCGGCGAGGCACTGCTCACGTCCGAAGCTGAGAAGCGCGCCGGCAAAAAGTCCGTCAAGTCGCGCATCCGTCCGAAACGGGCGAACCGTCCGCTTCTCGCTGTTCACTGGCTATCGCTCATGCCGTCATCAGAGGAAGGCGTCGTCTGCACAGGCACCAATTCGGCTTCCACGCTCAGCGCGCCCGACCATTCTGGGTTGTAGGGATCGCTCTCATACCCGAACTTGGCAGTCTCATGAGCCCTTAGCCGGCCTCGGTACGTGCCGACCCGGCCATCGACTTCCTCAAACTCCTCTGGACCGGTTACGAGCAGCGCCACGTCGGCAGCTTCCTTGCGGTCGGCACCCTCGAACTGATAACGCACCCGTACCTCGATGAGGTCGCCTTCCGGCACCGTCGGAGTGTGGTGCTCGCTGAAGCTGACCGATGCCCTTCCTGTGAGGCGAACACCGCCGTTCGATGCAGGTTCCAAGCGCTCACCGGGATGAATCGATAGCAGCCTCGGGGGAGGCGGTGGAGGGGGAGGCGGTGGACCTGAGCCTCGCACGCTGCCTTCAAGTTGGCGAGCCAACTCATCCCAGACTGGAAGTTTCAGGTCGCGGTTCGGCTTGGGCTTCGGCTTGATGTCCTTGCGGAACCGGTTGACGTGATTCGTGATGCGCCGCAGCAAGGTCTTGGCCAAGGCCGCTGAGTCAGGGGGCACATCGCCAGAACCTGCATCGGTGTGCCAAGCGTCATGCGCCTTCGGCTCGGTGTCTCGCAGCATGTCGTCCGAATCTGCAGATGCCACGAACGTGCCGCGAATATGGGGCGCTGCGCGCGCCGCCTCAAGGTACTCAACCACCATGCGTGGCCCGCGTACGAGAGCTACCAGACTGCGGTGCTCCGCCTCAGGATTCGTCAAGTCGTCAATTGAACTCGACCCCACATCGTGGGTGTCGCCGACGGAGTCCGCGTCTCCCTCCGCAGTATTGGGTCCCCAGCTGGCCCCGACGGTCGGAAACGACCAACCATCTGGGTCGCTGACCAGGGCAACCGTGCCCGGATGCCTGACTCCTTCAATCGCCCCCAAGCGGTGCTCCCGGTAACGGTCTCGCTTGGAATCCGGCGGCGTCAGCGCGTTGTCGAACGTATCCAGAAACGCCTTCAGATCGGGGTTCTGTTTGGGTCTCGGGTGACGCTCGTGGCCGTCGACAGTCTCATCGGTTACTGACACCTCGAATGCCAACTCGTCGTCACAGAGCGCTGGCCACCAGAAACGCTCGGTGGCTCGCAACAAGCCATCAGCGTTGACCGTCGGCTCGATGACTAGGAGTGTGGTTCCAAGCTCCGCTGGCTCGCTCGCGCTGCGAAGCGAGATGCCGATCTTCTGGGCTACTTGATCAGCCTGCTCGTTCGAATAGGGCACGCCCTTACCGTCGACGGTTCGGTCGCTGAACCAGCGTGTACCGTTAAAGCTGCTGCCCTGAAGTTGATGGCTGCCCCAGTAGGTCATGCCAAGCAGACGACGGGTCACGCCGGGGTCGTCCGGGTGCTCTGGGAAGCATGTATAGGCCACGACGGTGCGTATCGCCGAACCGCGGATCAAGCCTGCCTTGCCATATCCGTACGAACCTCCCCTGCCTGACGTGGATGGCGTGATGCCCAACGAGCACATTGCCTTGAACAGCTTCGAGTGGTCGCCTTGCCAAGGGCCACCCATTCCGCCCCCGTGCTCCTCCGACACCTCAAGCAGCCGAAGCGTGCGTGCCTCGTTCAAGCGCGACAGGCAGTCCCGTTCACTCAGGCCAAGCATCCGGCGACCGCCGGCCCCGTGCTCAGCGCGGACACCGGCAACCCGCCGGGCCAAGTCACCCAATCCAAGTTCCTCAACAATTCGCTGACGATCACTGCCTTCCAGGTCATACAGTCGAAATCGAACCGCGAAGTCCTCCGCCTCGCTCGCTTCGTACCGCTCACGCGCCGCGTCCCAAGAGTTCTGGATGGTCTCACGCACGAGCAGAACCGCCTCAGCGGAGATGTGATCCGCTGCGAAGATGCCGGGCTCCTTCACCGTTTCGTTCTTGAACTCCTTGGAGAAATCGCCGCTCACAGCGGTGAACCCCGCATCAATCTCTTGCCAAAACCAAGGCACGCTGCCTGACACCGCGCTCACCCGCCCGTGCACCTGCGCCAGTCCACCGCAAGGGCATCACCATTAGGGTGCTCCGCCTTAGCTGCAGTGCTGAGGGGCGTCCTAGCGTCGGTACAGATCACCGGCGACAGGCTATGCAGATGCCCGCAGATTATGCGGACGCCTGCGCCTGCTGGCGCAAGCCGATGCGGTCGGCAGCGGTGGGGGCGTCAGCGAGGAGTCCGGTACAGAAGGGTGCCGAACTCGCCGTAGATGGCGCTGACCTCGTCGTAGCGCATCGTGTAAACGACTTCCTTGAGGTCGTCAAGGTGCTCACCGAACAGCGTGACGCCCCTTCGAAGTCGTCGACGCCGACGGGCCGAGGGAGGGGCGCTGTCAGGATTCAGCGATGGGGAGGGCGTGGCGGGCGTGGCGGACGAAGGCGTCGGCCCATACGGCGAGCAGCGTGGCGTTGAGTCCCAGGGCGAGCGCCCACGGCGGGGGGCGGAGTGCCCCGAGCACAAGCGAGACGGCTGCTGCGCCGAGCAGCGCATGAGGGACGAACCGGCGGCCGACGTGGCCGGCCATGGTCGCGGCGACCATGGCAAGGCTCGTGGCTGCCGTGGCCGTGGCGCCGGCGATGAGCCAGGCGCTGTTGGCCGGGGCGCGAGCATCGGCCGCATGCTCGACAAGGGAGACCATGCCGGCGCCGGCCGCTGCGACCGACATGACGAGCGGCAGATGCCCGTAGAGCCAGATGCTTCGCGGTGCGTTCGCAGGCCGGGGAATGCGACGGCCGACGAAATCGAAGTAGTTCCACCACAGGCCGAACCCGATCCCGAGCGCCAGCATCCCGGTGACGATGGTGCGGAAGTCTGGCGCGGCCTCTGCGAGACCGTCGGCGACACCCACGACGACCTCGCCCAGCACGATGATGACAAACAGGCCGAAGCGCTCTGCCATCGACTCAGTGACCCGCATGGCTTCCCCGAACCGGGGGCCTTGAATCACCGCGACTGCGAAGCTCATCACGAGAGCGACGAGCCACAAGACGAGCCGTGCGTCGTTGGCGCCGACGAACGTGCTGACGGCCATGATCACGGTGACAGCGCCGACGCCAACGATGTAGCTGGTGGCCAGCGGCCGCATCTCGCGGGCGTCGTGGCGGCGGACGTCGAACCACTGCCAGCCGATCAGCACGAGCAGCACGGTGTAGACCACCGCGAAGCCGCGCCCGTCGTCGGTGTCGGTGGTCGCGTGGCCGGCGTACACCGACAGCAGGACGAGCAGCGACATCTGGGCGAAGATGTAGCTGCGGCTGCGGCCGTCCTCGCCGCCGTGGAGCTCGTGGTACATCGAGCCGTTGGCCCAAGCGGTCCAGATCAGCGCGAAGACGAGCACGAAATCGCGCACGCCGACCCACGACACGTCGTCGGCGAGCGTGTGCGCGATCCGCGCCACCAGCACCACGAAGACGAGGTCGTAGAAGAGCTCGAGGAAGCTGACAGTGCGGTCCTCGATGACCTCGCCATGGGCGCGCGGAGGCCGCAGCCACGCCCGAATTCCCGAGGCCACCGGGCGTTCGCGCACGCTGAGCCGGTTCCGACGCGCTCTCGCATTCATCACATCAGTGAAACACGGCCGAAGAGCAGCACGGCGTCATTGCCGGACGGCTCATGTGAGCGTCGATTTGATGCTGCCGGGCGCTGCGCCTGCTAGCGCAGCGGTACTGGTCTGCGCCTGCTAGCGCAGGCCGATGCGATCGGCGACGGTAGGGGCGTCGGCGAGGAGTCCTGTGTAGAAGGTGCCGAACTCGCCGTAGATGGCACTCGCCTCGTCGAAGCGCATCGTGTACACGACGTCCTTGAGGTCGTCGAGGTGCTCGCCGAACAGTGTCACGCCCCATTCGAAGTCGTCGACGCCGGTGGATCCGGTCACCACCTGCAGGATCCGGCCACGGAACTGTCGCCCCGACTTGCCGTGGTCGTACATGAGCTCACGGCGGGTGTCGTAGGGCAGCGTGAACCAGTTGCCGCTGCCTTCGGCGACTGCGCTGCGGCGCTTGGACATGGGGTAGAAGCAGAAGGCTCGTTTGCCCTCGGGCGGCAGCTCGGGGTAGAGCCGCGGGGTCTTCATCTCGGGCGGCAGGTCGGGCGCGTATTCGCTCACCTCGGTCATCGACACGTAGCTGTCGGCCACTGCGAGGCCTGCGGTCTGCAGCAGCGTCTGCAGGTTGCGCAGGCGCCACAGGTCAGGCCCCAGCGCCATGAAGCCGACATCGGCCTTGTGGCCCAGCACAGCGACCGTGAGGACTTGGTGGTCGTCGTCAGCGGTGCTGTCGAGCGCCGCAAGTACGCCGGCACGATCCGCAGCGGGAGTCAGCTTGCAAAATAGGTGCAGCACGCCCCACCCGACCGACGTGGTCACCTCCGGCATCTGAGACACCCGCGCAGCCTAGGAATTCGCCGAGACGGCTGCGAGGGTCTCGCCGAGACGCTCGGGCACACCTGCCAGGCTGCCGCTGTACACGTTCAGCTCCTGGCCGCGTGCGAATCCCGCCAGCGTGATGGCGGCGGCCCGAGCCGACCCGATGGCGAGCGAGCTGGAGGCACTGACAGCGATGAGGGTTCCGATTCCCGCTGCCCACGCCTTCTGCACCATCTCGAAGCTCGCGCGGCCGCTGACGAACAGGGCCATGGCGGCAGCGTCGTCTCGCCCGTCGAGCAGGCGGCGTCCGATGACCTTGTCGACGGCGTTGTGCCGCCCGATGTCCTCGCGCACGACGTCGAGATGGCCGTCGGCATCGAAGGTTGCAGCGGCGTGCAGCCCTCCCGTGCGGCCGAACATCTCCTGGGTCCCCGGGACCGCGGCCAAGGCGGCATGCACAGCTTCGACGCTGAAGCGGTGGGTGCCCGCCAGCGGCCCCAAGCGTGCGGCCATGTCGGTGATGGTGGTGCTGCCGCAGATCCCGCAGGCGGCGCTGACGTTGCCGAGTCGCGGCGTGGGCACCGGCGCCTGGCCGCCGGTCTCCACGGTGACCACGTTGTACTCGAACTCGGCTGCTGGGCCTTCGCCGCAGTAGCGCACGCCCGTCACCGCTGCGTCGCCGAGCAGCCCGTCGCCTGCGCAGAAGCCCACCGCCAGCTCGTAGTCGTTCCCGGGCGTGCGCATGGTGGTGGCCACCATGTGCCCGTCGAGACGGATCTCGAGCGGCTCCTCCACCACGACCTCGTCGGGCGAGCGCCGCCATTCGCCCTGTCGCAGCCGGTCCACCAGCACCCGCATCGTGCGCCCTCGCCGCATCCGGTCAGGGTACCGGCACCCCCCGTTCCGGTTCGCCCACGCCGGCACCCGATCGCCGGGGACCAGCGCGGCGAATTGCCCGTCTATTCGCAGGCGTGAATCGGCACCAACGTTCCGTCCATCGGATCGACGGTGTCAGTCGGCCGTGCCTCGTTCGACAATCCACTCGGTGGGTTGACCGGTGATATCTGAGATGAGATCGAAATCGGCGTCGTAGTGCAACACGATGAGGCCGCGGCTTTCTGCAATCGCAGCAACCAGCATGTCAACCAGCGAGACGGCCCGGTGATGTCCGCGGCGCGCCAATTGACGCTGTATCGCGAGTGCTCTGCCGAGATCGCCGTCACTGGTCGGGGCCACCTCGAAGGCGGCAGCCCGCATCATGATCTCGTCGTACTCAGCGGCATTGCGAGCGCTGAACCCCAGTTCGTAGATCACCGGAGCGCACAGCGCAACCCGTCCCGACGCGACCATGGGAATGGCCGCTTCGCGGACCTGAGGGCGTTGGAAGCGTCCGAATGCGCTGGTATCTACGAGATGAGTGGCGCGGGCCACCTCAGTGCTGCCCACCCCACGCGTGTTCCGCTGCTGCGAAGTCGAAACGGCCGGGTTCAGACAGCATGTCAACGAGTTCGAGGCGGCGCTTGACGTTCACGATCTCGCGTAGCGAGGCATCGATGGTCTCGCGCAGTGTCGCCGTCCCCAGAATCTCGGCTGCCTGTGCTGCGATATCTCGATCGACTTCGACAGATGTCTTCGCCATACGCCAAAGCTATCAGCGGATCGGCGGCACCAATCCGCACGCGAGAGGGCCCGGGCGGTGGCCCGGGCCCTCTCGTTGGGTTGGGCTGTTCTTGGGGCTGTGAAGGATCCCGCTAGAAGTCCATGTCCGGCATGCCGCCGGGGGCGCCGCCGCCCGAGTCGGGCTCTTCGCAGATCACGGCCTCGGTGGTGAGGAACAGCGCCGCAATCGACGAAGCGTTCTGCAACGCAGACAGCGTCACCTTGGCAGCGTCGATGACGCCCGCAGCAACGAGATCCTCGTACTCGCCGGTAGCGGCATTGAGGCCCATGGAGCCGTCGAGGTCACGAACCCGGCTGACTACCACGCCGCCTTCAAGACCAGCGTTCTCCGCGATCTGCTTCAGCGGGCCGGCCAAGGCACGCTCGACCAGACGTGCACCGGTGGACTCGTCGCCGTCGAGGCTGTCCGCTACTGCGCTCACTGCCTCTTCGGCCCGCACCAGGGTGACGCCGCCGCCGGCCACCACGCCGGCCTCGATGGCCGCCTTGGTGGTGCTGACTGCGTCTTCGATGCGGTGCTTCTTCTCTTTCAGCTCGACCTCGGTGGCCGCGCCGACACGCAGCACCGCCACGCCGCCGGACAGCTTCGCCAGCCGCTCCTGCAGCTTCTCGCGGTCGTAGTCGGAGTCGGTGTTCTCGATCTCGTTCTTGATCTGCTCGATGCGGCCGCGCACTTCGGCCTCGTCGCCGGCGCCCTCGATGATGGTCGTCTCGTCCTTGGTGACGACCACCCGGCGGGCTGTGCCCAGCAGGTCGAGTGTGGTGTTCTCGAGCTTGAGGCCGACGTCCTCGCTGATGACCTGGCCACCCGTCAGGATTGCCATGTCGGCCAGCATCGCCTTGCGGCGGTCGCCGAAGCCGGGTGCCTTCACCGACACCGAGCGGATCGTGCCGCGGATCTTGTTCACCACGAGCGTGGCGAGCGCCTCGCCCTCGACGTCCTCGGCGATGATCACGAGCGGCTTGCCCGCCTGGGTCACCTTCTCGAGCACCGGCAGCACGTCGCGGACCGCGGAGATCTTGCCCTGCATGAACAGCAGGTGCGCGTCGTCGAGCACCGCTTCCTGCGAGTCGGGATCGGTGACGAAGTAGGGCGAGATGTAGCCCTTGTCGAAACGCATGCCCTCCACGAGGTCCATCTCGAGGCCGAACGTCTGCGATTCCTCGACGGTGATCACGCCGTCCTTGCCGACCTTGTCGAATGCGTCGCTGATCAACTGGCCGATGTCGCCGTCCGCGGCGGAGATTGCCGCCACCTGCGCGACGTGGGTCTTGGAGTCGGTGACGCTGATCGACATGTCCTCGATGGCGCTCACTGCGGCATCGACGCCGGCTTCGATGCCCCGCTTCACGGCCATCGGATTGGCGCCCGCAGTCACGTTGCGCAGACCGTCACGCACCATGGTCCACGCCAGCACGGTGGCGGTCGTGGTGCCGTCGCCGGCAACATCGTCGGTCTTCTTGGCGACTTCCTTCACCAACTCGGCCCCGATGCGCTCCACCGGGTCTTCCAACTCGATGTCCTTGGCGATCGACACGCCGTCGTTGGTGATCGTGGGTGCGCCCCACTTCTTGTCGAGCACGACGTTGCGGCCCTTGGGCCCCAGCGTGACGCGCACGGCGTCGGCGAGCTGGTTCATACCCGACTCGAGTGCACGGCGGGCCTCGTCGTCGAAGGTGATCATCTTGGCCATATCAGGTGGCTCCTGTCTCGGATGACTCTCGGAAGGGGTGACTCGACGTCACGATGCCGCGGTGATCGCAGCAGTCATTAGCACTCTAGGGAAGAGAGTGCTAACCGCCAACTCCTCAACTGAGTTGCTCGGCCAGTTCGGCGGCCGCCTCCCGCACTGCATTGAGCGTGTCACCCAACGACCGCTCGGCCCCGTATCGCTCCGTCAGCACCACGAGGCCCGTGGGGGGCGGCTTGCCCGCGGGCGGGCGCCAGTGAGCAGGATCGGCGCCGGGCTCACGAGTGCCCACAACGACGCCCACGGGCACGCCGCTCTCGGCGGCGATTTCCAGCACGCCGCCCACGACCTTGCCGTCGAATGAGCCCGCATCGAGCTGTCCCTCGCCGGTGATGACCAGATCGGCACCTTCGATTGCGTCCAGCAGACCGATCTCGGTCGCGACCACCTTGAAACCCGGTGCCAGCTCAGCCTGCAGGCCTGCGGCAAGCCCGCCCGCTAGGCCGCCTGCAGCGCCTGCCCCCTGCAACTCGGCGACATCTGCGCCATATCGCTCGCGGTACACGTCGACGAGTCGCTCGAGTCGGCGGGTCAACAGCTCGATCTGTGGCGGCGAGGCGCCCTTCTGCGGGCCGAAGATGCGTGCGGCGTCACAGAAGCGAGTGCGCACATCGCAGGCCACCACCACGGAGACACCGGCGAGGCGGGCCAGCGGCGACATGGCATCGAGTGCGCCGAGGCCGCCGTCGGTGGTCGCCGAGCCGCCCACGCCCACGATGACGCGGCGAGCGCCGCTGGCGACGGCCTCCGCGATCAGCTCCCCGGTGCCGGCCGAGGTCGCAGCGAGCGGATCATTCCCCCCGGCGCCGCCTGCGAGCAGCAGCCCGCTTGCACGAGCCATCTCCACGATCGCGTCGTCGCCCACGAGCCGCCATGGTGCCTCTACCCGTTCCCGCAGGGGCCCCGTCACCAACGAGGTGCGATTCGGCCCGCCCAGTGCGTCAAGCGTGCCCTCGCCGCCGTCGGCTGCGGGCAGGCAGGCGACCTCAGCCCGGGTGCCGGCGTGATGGCGCACACCTGCCGCGATCGCAGCTGCCACCTCCGCTGCGGATGCCGTGCCGCGGAACTTGTCCGGGCACGCAACGACTCGCACGCCGATTACTCGTTACTCGGCGATGTCGTTCCCCAGCGCCACCAGTACGTCGGGCGACTCGAAATCCTGCACGGCCGACGTGTCTGCGGGCATCTGGCGCACGTCGTCGTCGGGGTCAAGCTCGAGCACACCGGCAATCGCCCGCGCTTCGAGCAGTGCACCCGGCTTGTAGTAGATGACTGTGCTGTCGAGCGGCGTGCCCGCATAGTTGGTCGGCGTGTTGGTGATGTAGCTCAGCGTCTTGAACCGGTCGGTCAGCCTCCCCGCAGCTCCCCGGACCGCGGTGGAGTTGGCGACCTGCACGGACACCTCTGACGCAGATCTGGGCTGGAACGGCTCTGCCCCTGCGGAGGTGGTGTCGGTGGCGGGCTCGACAGTGATGGCCGGTGCGACGCTCGGGGCCGGCGCAGGGTCGCCCGCGCCGGCATCGGACACGCCGGTCGTCGGCGTCGGTGCCTCCGTCGCCGACGGGACCGTTGCCCCGGGCCCGGCAGCCGATGTCGTGTCGGTGACGGTGGTGTCGTCGGGGTCATCGACCGAACGGAGCAGCAGCACGCCCACGACCACGGCCACCAGCACCAGCAGCAATCCGCGCACTGCCGCGCCGCTATTGGATTCGCCGGCTTGGCTGTTCATCGGCTGACCTCCCGTCGATGTTCGGCCCGGTCTCGGGCAGCCCGAGCCGGCGTGCGCTGCATGTGTTGGTCGCGCTTGTATATGGCGAAGAACCGCTTACGAGCGGCAGTGTTGTGAGCGTAGGGGCAATGAAGCGCTGCCCGGTGTACCCCTCAGCACCTAACTTGCGCACGAACGAAGATCGCGGCAGGGGGATCGCTTCGTGAGCATCACCCTGCGAGAGTCACACGACCAACTTCAGGCGACGAGAGGCACCCCATGAGCGTCAGACGGTGAGCGTCACGATCGTCGAGCATCCGCTAGCGGCGGAGCATTTGAGACATCTGCGCCACAAGAACACGGCGCGCGATGACTTCCGCCGGCACCTCGACGGCTTGACGTCGGTGCTGCTGACCCAGGCGCTCGCCGACGCGACATGCGTGCCGGCCGACGTCGAGACACCGCTGGGCACCGCCGGTGCCAGCCGGCTGGAGCCGATGCCGGCGATCGTGCCCGTGGTGCGGGCCGGGCTGGGAATGCTCGAGGCCGCATTGCGGCTGCTGCCGGTCGCTCCGGTCGGATTCGTGGGGATGCGGCGCATCGAGGCGGACCAAGGCGTCGGTCACGAGTGTTACCTGGAGTCGCTGCCCAGCGAGCTGGAGGGCCGACCGGTGGTGGTGCTCGACCCGATGCTGGCCACCGGCGGTTCCGCGGCCGAGGTGCTGCGGCTTGTGGCTGCGGCAGGTGCGGGGCCCCTGACGCTGGTGTGCGCGCTCGCCGCGCCCGAAGGTGTCGAGGCCCTGCGATCAGCCGCCGAGGTGCATGTGGTCACCGGCGCCCTCGACAGCCACCTCGACGAGCGGAAGTTCATCGTGCCCGGACTGGGCGACGCCGGGGATCGTCTTTACGGCTTGGCCTGAACCGCTGAGCCGAGGGCCGACCCCATGAGGGCTCCGAGAGGGGCCACAGCGTCCTTGCTGTACACCGACGCGACACCAGACGGCCCGGTCTGAGCCCGAGGTGGGAATCGAACCCACAACCCCCGCTTTACAAGAGCGGTGCTCTGGCCGTTGAGCTACTCGGGCACCATGTCCAGCGTATGGGCGGCACTCCAGATTTCAGGCCGAATTGCGGGTACGGGCTCTGGAGATGTCGAACAGGGCCACGGCTGCGGCGGCTGCCACGTTGAGCGATTCGATGCGTCCCAGCACCGGGATCGACACGACCTGGTCGCACCGGCGCTCCACCAGGGCTGACAGACCGCGCCCCTCCGCGCCGAGCACGAGCACCAGCGGCTCGTCGGCGACCCGCAGCGATTCGAGCCCGTCGGGCGCGTGACCGTCGAGACCGACTGCCCACAGACCTGCGTCGCGGAGCTTCGCGAGCGCCGCGGGCAGACCGCCGACCAAGGCAATCGGCAGGTACTCGATGGCGCCGGCGGCTGCTTTCGCCGCCGCGGGAGTGAGGTTGGCCGAGCGGTGGCGGGTGAGCACGATTCCAGTCGCTCCGGCGACTTCCGCGGTGCGCAGGATGGCCCCGAGGTTGCCGGGGTCGGTGACGCCGTCGGTTGCCACGACGAGCGGCGGCGTATTCCCCGCAGGTCTCGCCAGTTCTTCGAGCGGCACAGGTTGGACGGCTGCGGCCTTGGCGATCACGCCCTGAGGCGCGGCAGTGAGCGCGGCCTCGTCGAGCTTGCGGCGGGTGAGCTCGCGCACCGGCACTCTGCGGTCGCGGGCGAGGTCGACAATCTCGGCCAGCGTGGCAGCCGAGTGCGCGTCTTCGCAGATCAGCACCTCGTACACCTTGCGATTGCCGGCCCGCAGCAGCTCTCGCACGGCTTGGCGCCCCTCGAGGTGATCCCCGCCAAGACCCCTTGGCCGTGACTGCGAGCGGCCTGCTTGAGGCTGTTGCTCAGGTTGCCGCCCGGAGGCCGAACGATTCGCTGCGCCGGCGCGCTGCTGCTGCCCGCCACCCCCGCGGCCCGAAGACCGAGTTCCCCGCTCTCCACGCTGAGGCGGTACGCCTCGCCCGCTGCGCTGAGGAGGAGCGCCCCGGCGCCTGCCCCGTTGCGCGCTCATTGATCGCCGCAGTCCCCGACCAGCCGACCGGTCGGTGGCGGCCTGTCCCGGGCAGAGGCCGCACAGCACCCCGGGCACCATGCACGCCGCCCGTTCGCATCGGCCCCGCAGGGCGCAGTCGTCCAGCGGGGCACGGACTCAGTCAAGCGCTTGGCGCCGTCAACGATGCGGTGACCAGAGCAACGGCATGGGCCACGATCCCTCCGGTGGTGCCGAGCCCTTCGGTGCGCTTGCCGCACACCGTGACCGGCCCGCCGGCCGCGCCGCTGAGCCCCGCTTGCATCTGGTCGCGATGCGGGGCGATCATCGGCTGATCGCAGATGACCGTGCAATCAGCATTGGCCAGCCGCCAGCCGGATTCAGCTAGGAGAGAGGCAACCCGTCGCAGCATCTCGATGCTGTCGGCACCACGCCAGCGCTCATCGCTGTCAGCAAAATGCGTGCCGATGTCGCCCAGTCCGGCAGCGCTGAGCATCGCGTCGATCACCGCATGCGCCACCACGTCGGCGTCGCTGTGGCCCTCCAGCGGCTGCTCACCCGGGAATCGGACGCCGCCCAGCACCAGCGTCCGCCCGTCGCCGTCAACAGCTTCGCCGGCACCGCCAAACGGATGCGCGTCGTAACCGTGACCCACCCGCATCGCCGGCCCAGCCGTGCCCCGAACAGCAGCACTCACAACCGTGGACGCTAGAGCCCGCCGCCCGAGATGCGGTCGGTGAGCAAGGCCTCCACAACGACGAGATCTGCGGCCGTGGTGACCTTGTGCGCCGCCGCCTCGCCCGGCACCGCCATCACCGTGCCGCCGGCTGACTCGACCAGCGCGGCGTCGTCGGTGGCCTCAGGCTGGCCGCCATGCGCTGCCACGAGCACGTCGCGGCGAAAGGCCTGCGGTGTCTGCACGGCAAAGAGCCCTGAACGATCCACAGTCCCTGCAACGACGCCTCCGCCGGGGGCCCACTGCGGAACCCGTTTGAGCGTGTCGCTGACCGCCAGCACCGGCACCGCGGCGTCGGCCCCGTCTCGAACCGCAGCCATCACGTCTTCGATCAATCCCGCCGAGGCGCCAGGCCGAGCGGCATCGTGGCAGACGACGACGTCGACGTCGACGGGCACCGTCTCCAGCCCGCACCGGACCGATCCCGAACGGGTCGCGCCTCCTGCCACAACGACGTCGGCGCCTCCAGTGCTGGCGACAGTCGTGCCGATCAAGCCGATCGGCACGACCAGCGTCACCCCATCGCACGCCGCCCGCGCCGCGGCGACGCTCCAAGCGACCATCGAGCGGCCGGCGACGGGCATCATCACCTTGGTCGTCCCGTCCGCAGCGCTGCCGAAACGGGTTCCGCCCCCGCCGGCCAATACGAGTGCCCAAGCCCGAGCCACCTGCCAAGTCTGCCCGCCGTCTCGCTCGGCGGGTGCCCCCGACACTCCTGTCGCGGCTGCGGCGGAGCGGGCCCTGCACATCGTCGGCGGCGTGAAATCGCCGACCAAACACCCCTACATGGACACGTTGCGCACCTGCGGTACCCTGATGAGTCCTCGGCCCTCGCGCCGCAGTCCCGTGACGGCCCCGCCGATGCGGCGGCTGCGATGACGGCACATTCGACACAACGAAGGAACCGCAGATGCATTTCGGCAGGCGTGCAATATTGAGTGTGATGGCTGCCGCGGCGTTCGCGGGCGCGTGGGCCGGCGGCACGGCTGTGGCCTCGGCGGCAACGCCACAGCAGGCAACGGGGGGGGGGATCTCCGTGGAGTGTGCCGAGCCGGACGACAACGGCGTCGCAGCTTGCGGCGTCTTGTCGAGCCACAGCTTCTCCGGTGACGAGCAACTCGAATTCAGCGCCACGATGCACGACGGCAGCACCGTCACCGGCACCACCGGAACCTCAGGGGTGTCGGGGCTGCGACCGGTCTGGTGTGTCGTGCCGTCGTCGCCGGGCACACGCTGCTATGTCTTCGAAATCACCGACTCGGGAACTTCGGGAGGGCAGCCGCAGACACCCGGCAGCACGGGATCGACGATCGTCACGCCGTCAGAGGGGACCCCTCAGGGTTCGCAGCAAGCCAGTCTGCCCGGCGCGGCCCCCTGCCCGGATCAGCCGACGCTGACGTGCATCTCACAACCGCAGGGCGACAACGTGGTGACGATCCGCGTCGAGGATCGGGGCGACGGCACCGGCGCGAAGGTCACCGTCGAAAAGGACGGCGAGACATCTGAGCACGATGCCGCTGGCTACCACAGGACGCAGGATGACAGCTCGACCACCCAGCAATGGCAAGAGAACGTCGGCGAGACCACCGACGACGATGACATTGCGGTGATCTGGGCAACCGACGGCACACAGACTGAAGAAGAGCAGCTCAATCGGCAGCGCCTCGAAAATGAGATCTACGAGCGTGGTGAGCCGTATGTCGTCTGCTTCGAGGACGTGACCTACACCAAGACGAATGCAGACGGCACCACCGAGCAGGTGACGGTTCCCGGCGGCGACTGCATCGTCGTCACGCCGTAGGCGGTCCTAGCACGAGCGGCACAGCGCTCTGGCCCTCGGAGTTGTCCCCCCAGCAGACGATCTCGCCGCTCACACGCACGGCGCACACGTGCCACGCGCTCGCGACGACGGAACGGTAGGCACCGGTCGGCGCTTCGGAGATCTGATCGAGTCCGTCGAAACCCCAGCAGACCACCTCGCCGCTCGGCGCCCGCAGCGCGCACGTCACGTCTGCTCCCGCTGCAACGTGCGTGTACGAGCCGGCCACTGCCTGTGCGGCAGCGCTCTCGCCCCAGCAGACCGCGGCGCCGTCGGGCACCCGCAGCGCACACGCGTGCCAAGCACCGGCGGCGACTGCGAAGAACCTGCCCGGCGGCGCCTTCGACACCTGCCCGCGACCGTCGAAACCCCAGCAGACCACCTCGCCGCTCGGCGCCCGCAGTGCACACGCGTGACCCCAACCAGCAGCAACGGCCGAGAACCGGCCTGCGGGGGCGTGCCGCACTTGCCCGTAGCTGTCGTCGCCCCAGCAGTCCACCGCGCCGCCGGCACGGCGCAGCGCACATGAGAATCCCATCGCAGTTGCGCCTTGGGGTTGCACCCCGCCGGCCGCGATCGCGGCGAATGCGCGGTCGGGCGCGTCGAGCTGGTCGCTCGAATCGTCGCCCCAGCACACTGCATGTCCGCGGGCGTCCAGCGCGCACGAATGACGTCCCCCTGCCGCGATCACAGCGAAGGCGCCGGGCGGAGCGTCGAGCTGGTCGCTCGAATCGTCGCCCCAGCACACGATGCGGCCCCCCACCTCGAGAGCGCAGGTGTGCTCGGCGCCTGCCGCCGCTGCTTCGTAGACGGGTGCGTCGGATTGCAGCACCCCTGCCGCTGCCTCCGATATGGCCGCTGTGCCGCCGAACAGCGTCAACGACGGTGTCCTGGCGCGCGCCCACGACACCGTCGCCCGATCTGGCGTCGAGGTGTCGCTCAGCAGCAACGGGGAACACCTCCGTCCGAGCAGCGGTGCTGCGCTCAACGCGTCGAAGGGCGAGCGCGCCGTGGCGACCCCTGCCGCTGCGGCGTCGAAGCACTTGGCGTCCGGCTCGGACGCGTACGCACCGTCGACGAAGCTCGCCAGCGCCACGGCAGTGTCGAAGCGCGTCGCGCCGCCGATGCGTGTAACGCTGATCCGCGCGGCGATCAGCTCCCCCACGACTGCTTGCGACACAGCAGAGGGGCCGCCCATGATGACGGCGTGCTCAACGTCGAGCTGGGCGAGCGCTGAGGTGATGTCGGCACCGAGCGCGTCGCGGGAGGTGAGCAAGATGGGGTGCTGGCCGCGCCACGCAACAGGTCCGGCAACCATCGCATCGACGAACACATCCGCACTTGCCACCATCGCCGTTCGTCCGAACTCCGGCAGACGGCCGAGGTCGTCGAGGCGCCGCGCGGCCGTCGCCGAGAGTGCGGAGGGGTCGCTGCCGCTGAGCAACTCCACATCGGCGAAACGGCGTCGCAGGCGCTCAAGCGCCGAGGCGCCCAGCGAGCGAGCACGGTCGATGACCACAATCCGGGAGACGCCTGCATGATCGAGCACCTCCAAGGCGGTCGCGCTGGGTCCAGCGGCGGGGCTGAGCAGCACCGGGGCATCCAGCGAACCGGCCAAGCCGGCGGCGATGACCGCGTCGCGCCAATCGGTGCCTGGCACGACGACAGCAGAATCGACACGCCCGCCGGCCTCGGCCACAAAGCGTTTCGTGACGGCCAGCGACGTCTCATAGCGATCTGCACCCCAGATGCGATCCAGCGTGACTGATGTCGCTGCACCGGCATCAGCGAGCAACGTCGACGCAGACAGCACCGCTGCGGTCAACAGCGTCGTCAATGCACACGCCCGACCGGGCCGCCACGGCGCCCGCCCCAGCCTGCCGCCTGATGCCACCATTCGCCTCCACCCGTCGCACGACGATCTGCGATGTCACCTCAACGTACTCGCACCGACCGCAGCGACTCGCTGTCGGCGCTCCCTCGACATGTCGTCGCTCCCTCGACATGTCGTCGCTCCCTCGACATACAGAAAACGCGACGAGACACGATTGACACGCCGGTCTTCGTCGGCCCGCAGGCCGAGCAGCCTGACGTGCGATACCGTCTGCGGACCCCGCATCGGTGCAGGTCCAGCTCTTGGCGAGCCGACCCGTGCTGGTGCGTCGATGTCGTCCTTACAGTACTGAAGCGGGCGTGCGGCCGGTCGCGTGCTGAGGTGCTCAGCCCGACGGATTACTGACGCGCGCGATGCAGTGCCGCGAATCTGCGCGTAGTGCGCTGCCCCGCGCAAACAGCTGACGAGGCCCCTTTGCGTTGTTAGTGACCTTGGCGCGACGGCGTTGCCGAAGCGTCATCGTGTCGCGGCTCGCCGGTGACTGGGTCGGCGGCGGCGAGCACGGCCTGGGCGCTGCGCAGACGCCGCTCGCAGACCGCGAACCGCTCGTCGGAACGGTCGAGGCCCTCACCCAACAGGCGCCCCAGCACAGCACCGACCGACGCAACGGCTGCCGCAGCGAGCAGCCCGGCGAGCCGCTGCGTGCTGCCCAGCGTGGCTTGAGGCAAAGCGGACGGGTAGGTGCCGCCGATCCGCCAGCACGACACATCGTCGTAGGCCTCCCGGCTCGGACGCAGCGTGTTGGCCTCCAGCGCACCGAGCGCGTCCTGCACCTCGCCAGGCAGCGGCGATGCCTGCCCCAGCAGCCGAGCGACGCTATGGGTCCGCTCAGAAGCGACGCCGCTCGCGGCGCACCACGCCTTGAGCGCATGCTCGATCGCCATCGACGCATTCGCGCACAGACTGCGCAAACGCTCCTGCCTGACCGACCCGTCGACCTCGGTCCGGCCGTCCACGATGAGGACCTCATCGTCGTCGAGCCGGCACGCACGGGTCATGTCTGCGAGCGCCTGCCGCACGTCGCTGAGCCGTTCGGCGGCCTCGTCAAGATTGCTCGCAGGCATCCCGATCTCCTTGCCCCAATCAACCGTCGCAGCGACCGGGCCGCGCCGAAACAGCGTCCGCCCCAACGGCTGCGCGGCGACGCTCGCCTCAAACGACGAACTCACCCCCACAGTGCGATGACGCCACTCAGGCCAATCGGTGACATGCACATCGACCGGCACACCAGCCGCCGCAGCGCAGCTCGCCTCAAGCCTCCACCGGCGCGGGTACCGCTCCGCGTAATCGATGTCATCGAACACAGCAACCAAATCGATATCGCTGCCCTCACGAGCCGTGCCCGCAGCCACCGACCCAAACAGCAACACCAACGAAACGCCCTCACCAGCCAGCACATCCGCAGCAGCCCGAGCACGCTCAACCGTCGGAACCACCAGCGCGTCATCGCGCACAGCCATCACCACAGGGTAATGCTCGTGCCGATCAGGGTCCCTGCTGCGCCTGCGCGGCCCGTTGCTGCGGTGTCGTCGAGGCGTCGTCGTGTCGCGGCTCGCCGGTGACTGGGTCGGCGGCGGCGAGCACGGCCTGGGCGCTGCGCAGACGCCGCTCGCAGACCGCGAACCGCTCGTCGGAACGGTCGAGGCCCTCACCCAACAGGCGCCCCAGCACAGCACCGACCGACGCAACGGCTGCCGCAGCGAGCAGCCCGGCGAGCCGCTGCGTGCTGCCCAGCGTGGCTTGAGGCAAAGCGGACGGGTAGGTGCCGCCGATCCGCCAGCACGACACATCGTCGTAGGCCTCCCGGCTCGGACGCAGCGTGTTGGCCTCCAGCGCACCGAGCGCGTCCTGCACCTCGCCAGGCAGCGGCGATGCCTGCCCCAGCAGCCGAGCGACGCTATGGGTCCGCTCAGAAGCGACGCCGCTCGCGGCGCACCACGCCTTGAGCGCATGCTCGATCGCCATCGACGCATTCGCGCACAGACTGCGCAAACGCTCTTCCCTGACCGACCCGTCGACCTCGGTCCGGCCGTCCACGATGCCAACCTCGCCAGTGCGCTGCCCGCAGGCCGCAGTCATGTCTGCGAGCGCCTGCCGCACGTCGCTGAGCCGTTCGGCGGCCTCGTCAAGATTGCTCGCAGGCATCCCGATCTCCTTGCCCCAATCAACCGTCGCAGCGACCGGGCCGCGCCGAAACAGCGTCCGCCCCAACGGCTGCGCGGCGACGCTCGCCTCAAACGACGAACTCACCCCCACAGTGCGATGACGCCACTCAGGCCAATCGGTGACATGCACATCGACCGGCACACCAGCCGCCGCAGCGCAGCTCGCCTCAAGCCTCCACCGGCGCGGGTACCGCTCCGCGTAATCGATGTCATCGAACACAGCAACCAAATCGATATCGCTGCCCTCACGAGCCGTGCCCGCAGCCACCGACCCAAACAGCAACACCAACGAAACGCCCTCACCAGCCAGCACATCCGCAGCAGCCCGAGCACGCTCAACCGTCGGAACCACCAGCGCGTCATCGCGCACAGCCATCACCACAGGGTAACTAGCCCCGCTTGGCGCAACGGCAAGCCGCATGGCCGCTCGCGGCACCCGCGGCGGCGACGGGTCATCGCGGACGCTGCTTCCCGGTGCCTTGCCCCTGGCTGAATGCCGCCGCGACACTCGCCTCGAAGGATGACGCAGCGCGAGGCGGCCGACGCAAGCGCTACCTGCCCCAGCGCCGAACCGAGTCCCCGCCCCGGCAGCCAATACAAGCGCCCAAGTCCGAGCCACCCGCCAAGTCTGCCCCGGTCACGGGCACCGCGAGACGGCGGCCGCAAGCGCAAGGAACGCTGAGAAGCACGACCACAGGGCACGCGTTCCACGACAATACCCACCGTCCAACTCGGCACCGAGTTCTAGCCTCTCGGGATCGCGTCGCCCATTTCCGCAGGAGCGCCGATGGCCTCGACAGTGCAATTCCCCATATACCGGCACTACACGACGACACGACAGCACGCCAACAACGCGATGGTGTCGTTCCTTGCCGGATCGGCTCTGGCCTCCCACACCTTGCAGTTGACGGCGGGGTCGAACCGGCTGCTGCCTGAGATCTTTCCAGCCGTTCCGCACATCGCTCGTTTCAACCTCCGCCCTGATGCCGCGGCCGACGTGCTGGGTGCGGCCGGGCCGCATCTTGCGACCGTCGCCATTCCGTACGCGTTAGCCATCCACGAAGATTTCGTCACGCAGTGCATTGAGTGGATCCTCGAGATGTCCGGCTTCCGGTTGCCGAAGGAGATGAACTCGATAGGCGACATCAGGACCTCCAACATGCACGAGGCTCTCTTGTCTATGACCGGCCACGCCCTCGATCAGCGTGCGTCGCTCGATCTCGAACTCTTCCATCTGTATCGGTTGATGCGGAATTGCCACATACACAATGGGGGAATCGTGACAAAGGCGCTGCAAGACCGAGCGAGAAGTCTGAGCACCGGGGCGCAGGACAGGTGGCGCAAGCTGACTCGGAGACAAGTTGACGAGTTCGCTCGTGGAAGTCGCGCGAAGTACAGCCTGCTCGATGTGTTCTCGGTCTTCGCTGTGACCAAGGGACTGGGGCGTGGTGTCAATGTGCTCTTGCAGGCTGGTCTCACGCAGTCACACTGGGCTGAAGCCTGCGTAGATGACTACAGGCAGGCGTCCTCCAGAACTCGCAACAGCGAAGCTTGGGGACGGGGACTCGTCGGCCACGCTCGGGATCGCTACGGCGCCGTCGGGCTGTCAAAGCCTCAGTTGTTTCTGGCGGCCTTCAACAAGGGTGCTTGGCTGGACGCCGCCAAGTACCCATAAGCAATGACTGCCGCCCCGGCACCGCACAGTTCGGATGCCGCGGAGCAGCAGGCGCGATAGAAAATGGGCGCTCTGCCAGTTGAGCTACACCCCGTCGAGGGGGCCAGGCCTCTAACCTGGATCTCCCATTTTTGCGAGCGACCCGGTCTTGCTCCGGGGCGGACTCTGCGTCGACCGCTCTAGGAACTCAACTCTATCGGAGCCCGAGCACGCGATTGCATGCACATCTGCCACATGCGACGCTCGGCGGAGTCCGCCGTCCTTTGATCGTCGAGATTGTCGTCACTCACGAGATCAAGGAGGCGACGCGGCTTCGTTACGAACATTCCGGTTTGCCTGTATTCGTATGCCGCCCGCGCTGGGACAGCATCACACAGCTCGCTCACACGATCATCGCAGACGACACCGTCAGCATCGCCCCGAGGCGCTGCCCGGGCTGCCAGCGAACGATCGTGCGCAAGGAACGAGAGTTGGACCATGCGCGCTCATGGGCACGCATGGCGCTGAAGGGGCTGAAGGGGCTGAAGGCATCCGCGACGGAACCTGCAACGACGCTTCTTCGGGCTCGGCGCCACGACAAATTCGGGTACGAGATGTACCCACGCGTCCGACGGGCAGTGCATCAGAACGTTCACCGACTGCAACGGCTCGGATTCGTGTAGACTTTACGGAAGCCTTGGCTGCTGATGTTCCGGCTGCCTGAACGCCACGGGGTCGTCTTCGCAACTTTCGGTTCCACCGAGGAAGTCCCGATCTGGACGGATAACTCAGCGTTGATCCACTGGAATCTTCACGGATGCTCAGACGCCGAAGAAGACGCGCTCGTACGGCAGGTGCTCCGCCGTTGCCGCGGCGGCGGCGCAGAGGTGCGTGTCAGCTTCTATGACCGAAGATTCGAGAAGCCCCCACCCTCCCTCACCTGGCAAACCCAAGCCCACTAGTTTCATGGCTTCATGCTTCGCTTGGCGTTCGCTGCCCCCGCCGAGCTCAGCCCGCACATACTCAGCGGCGGCGCAGGAAGCACGACACATCCCCCGGGCGCTTGGAGGTTTTCGTGAACGCTCCCATCCGCCCCGAGCCTGAACCGCGCTGGGGAGTTCTCCCATGACGGAGGACAGCGATCCCCCAGACATTCTCAGCGAGGCGCTTGCCTCTCTGACGTCTCATGCCCGTGAGCAGACGGACGGGGTGTGGCTTGAGCATCTGACCGCCGCTGTGGCGCCGCTGATCAGCGACTGGAATCTGGACGGCTGCTGGCGGTGGCAGGACTGGTCCGAACGAGAAGACGTGATGCCCGAAGGCACGCCTACCACAGATGTGGGCATTGACTTGGTGGCTCGACGTCGTGACGACGGCCGGTGGGTGGCGATACAGGCGAAAGCGAGGCAGCTTGATGACCGCGGAGAAGGGGCGCCGATCAACTCGCCGGAGATGAACAAGTTTCTCGGCGCAGCCGCGGACAAGACGATATGGGCGGAACGCTGGGTGACCGTGAACGGCGATGTGCGTCTGGCGGGGCATTCTCCCGGCAAAGTCGCCATGTCGGGCGCTCCTGTGAAAGTGGTGAACGTCGCCCACGCAGTCGAGATGCAGCGAGCGGCGTTGGCTGCTCGGAGCGATCCTGAGCCTTGCCCGCACTGCGACGGCGAAACGGCGAACGCCGCTGACCGATCCGGCGAAGCTGTGCCGTTGACGCAGACGCGTTCGTGCATGCAACGCGAAGCCGTCGAAACGGCTGTGGCCAGGCTGCGGGTGAACGAGCAAGCCGACGAACCCGGCATTCCGCGCGGCGAAGCCCGTGGACGCATCGTTCTTCCGTGCGGCACAGGGAAGACCAGGATTGCTTTGCGCATCGTCGAGCAGTTGACGTACAAGGGCGAGTTCTCGGTGGTGCTGTGCCCGTCGATTGCTCTGGTGGCGCAGATCCGTCGCGAGTTCCTCGAGAACGCTGAGGCTGCGCTGCGGGTGATGGCTGTGTGCTCCGATCAGGGCGTCGCAGCGGACGAGGAGAAAGTCGCCAACGACGACGACGCCACCCTTGACCGGGGCATGGAAACCGTCGACGTGATCAAAGGCTGCCCTGTCACGACCGATCCCGCCGAGATCGCGGCATGGATCAAGGGAAGACGCGGCGAGCGTTCAGCAGACACGGTGAGCGTGATTTTCGGCACCTATCAGTCCGCGGGCCGCATCGCCGACGGCGTCGCTCGAGCCGACGCCGCGGACGGCTTCAAGGTGCTGGTTTGCGACGAGGCGCATCGCACAGCCGGTGTGCGGCGACGCAAGCGCAGCACCGCAGCCGACGAGAGGCTGCGCGACTTCACGCTCTGCCATGACCGTGAAGCGTTCCCGGCGGCCTATCGCGTCTACCAGACGGCCACACCGCGAATCTACGGAGACTCCGGGGCGGACGAAACGGCGGGCACAGCCAAAAACGCCAAGTGGGTAGTGAGGCACATGGACGAACAGTCGGTGTTCGGCGTCGATCTGTATCGCCGCACATACATCGATGCCGTGCGCAACCGATGGCTATCCGACTATCGGATAATCGCTATGGGGATCGGAGACGAGGAAGCCCTCGCCGTGGCCAATCTGCTTGTGCTCGAAGCCGACCAGAAGGCAGCAGAGGAAGCCGAGACCGCGTCGTCCCGAAGCGACAGCGGGAAGCCCAAGCCGCGCGCCAAGCGAAGCGAGCGGCTGCCCACCACCGGCGACTACCTCAAAGGAATGGCGTTCGCTCTCGCTCTGGGCGGGGGAGCCACAGCCGGCGACGGGAGCTGTGTCCCGATCAGGTCATGCATCGGGTTCCTGAACACCATCGCCCGCAGCCGAGCAATGACCGATGTGCTGCAGTCCGAAGCCGTCAAGTCATGGATCGCCAAGCGCACGCCGGACGTTGACGCCGCCTACACGCTTGAGCATCTCGACGCGTCCTCCCCGGTCGCGAAACGGGACGAAGCGAAACGTCGCCTTGCCGCTGCGGGAGCCGAGAACCCGCACGGGATTCTCAATGTCGGTATCTTCGGTGAGGGAACCGACTCCCCGTCCCTGTCCGCTGTCGCGTTCCTCGAACCCCGCAAGTCGCCGATCGACGTGGTGCAAGCCGTCGGACGGGCGATGCGCCGCGCCCGAGACAAAGACATCGGCTACATCATCGTGCCGGTCGTCATACCCCCAGGGGTCGACGCTGAACGTCATCTCGCTGTCAGCGACAAGCACGAAGGCTGGCGCGAGCTCGGCGACATCCTGCAAGCCCTGCGCGCACACGACAAACGCATCGAGGACGCGCTTCCGCAGCTCCTGACGATCCAGGTGCCCGCCGACCAGCCGCGTCTGCTCGAATTGAAGACCGCTGTCGCGATCGGCAGACGCGGACAGGCCAAGCTCGAGTACGCGGTGGTGTCCGGCAGCCGCGACGACGCCGAAGACCTCGCACGCGCCGCCGTGAAACAGGAACGCCCGCTGCTGGAGTTCGACAACACCGAGGGGTTCGATCAGGCTCTGTGGACCGAACTCAAGGATCAGCCGACCTCGATGATCGTGCATGTCGAACGGCGCGACGGCAGCACCGAGACCCGTGAGGACACTGTGGTCCGCCACAAACCGAAACCGCGTCAAGAGATCGGCGACGTCAACGAGAGACAGACGAAGCGTCGCGCCAGCCAAGTCGCGAAAGGCGAACGCGGCAGACCTGTTCCTGACCCCGACGAGCGGGAACGGAGACGCAAGGAACGCGAGGCCCGCAAGAAAGCCGATTTCGAGGCGCATGTGCACGGGGTCTTGGTGGACCTGTCAGGACAAATGGGCGATGCAATCGCGATGAACCTGTTGGAGAAGTCCGGGCTCACAGGCAACAAGGTCCGACGCGACCTGAACCTGTTGAGAGGCGCCGTGCGCGAGGCAGCCGGATACCTGCACCAGGAATCAGGGATGGCAGCAGCGCTCGACGAGCATTTCGGGCTGAACCAGTTGTCAGCACCCAAGCCGGGGAAGCCGCGCGCCGACGGGGCGACTGTCGCGGCGCTGCTGTGGATGAACGCCGCGATGCTGCACCAGCGGGTTCACGCAGGCGGATGGCTCGGACGCAAAGGGATCAATGCCCTTGCTGAGATCAAAGCATCGCCCGAGCCGGACGAGATGCTCCGTGACTCATGGCACACCATCACCCGACAGGACTTCCTGCCGGTCATCGACCCGGCCATGGAGGTGCTGGCAGCAGCAAAGCGGACGGGGATGCTCGGCGGGCTGCGGCAAGCCCTTCGGCACATCGCGGGCGAAGCAGAGATGATCGCTGACACCTACGCCGACATGGGCACCGACCACGCAGGGGCGCTGTTCAACGAAGTCATGGGAGACCAGTCATCCGACGGAGCGTTCTTCACCCGTCCCGTCGCTGCGGACATTGCAGCGCGACTCGCTTTTGACGCCGTCGACGGCGGGAACGACCTGGACTGGTCAGACAGCGACGTATGGCGTGCCCACAAGACTGTCGATCTCGCATGCGGCTCAGGGACGCTGCTGGCCGCAGCAATGGCCGAGATGAAACGCAGAGCGAAACTTCACGGAGCCGACCGCGACAG
Organism: Candidatus Poriferisodalis sp.; assembly: GCF_965208895.1. Taxonomy (GTDB): domain Bacteria; phylum Actinomycetota; class Acidimicrobiia; order Acidimicrobiales; family Poriferisodalaceae; genus Poriferisodalis. The sequence goes on from NZ_OZ242363.1 coordinate 2,115,113, forward strand.
ACTGGCTGTACTGCAGAAAGTCGCCGTCGAAGAGGCAATGAAAGGGCTCGACATCAACCCCGTGTCCCTCCAGCTGGCAGCCACCCAGCTCATGTCCGGCAATGCCGACGTGAAATACCGCAAAATGGGACTGCACCTGATGCCCTATGGACCCCAGCCTGACGGCGTCTCAGCCGCCGGCACGCTCGAACTGCTGGCCCGGAACGAGATCATCGCCTCTGGTCGCCTGTTCGACGACGCAGCCGAATCCTCCCGCATCGAAACGGGCGCCGAACAGCCGCTCGAAGGCCCCGATATGGACGACGCCGCCACAGCCGCTACCGGTGCCCGCGTCGTCATCATGAACCCGCCGTTCTCCAATCGGACCAAAGCCGGCGAGAAGTTCGACAACGACGACCAACGGGCACTGCGCAGCCGAATGGACGCGCTCGAACAAATGCTGGTCAGCTCGGATCCCTCATTGGGCGGAGCGCTCGACAAGAACTCCATCCACCCCCTGTTCGCGACACTTGCCGAGCGTTGCTTGGATGAAGACACCCTTGGCGTGATCGCCATGATTTCCCCCACGATTCTCGCCACCAATGCCTCAGGGCTTGCTGAGCGACGCTGGCTGGCATCGCGTCTCCACCTCCACACGATTTTGACGAATTTCGCGACGCGTGACGGGAACCTGTCACAGAACACGGAGATCAACGAGAGCGTCTTCGTGTTCAGCCGAAACGACGGCCCGCATCCCCCGACACGCGTGATCGCGTTGGACCGGTTCCCAGCAGACGAACACGAAACCGAGACACTGCACTCGCATCTGCGGTCCATCGAAACCGGGACACTGCCCGACGGGTGGGGCGAAGTCTCGCACTGGCCCGCCGAGAGAGTCGCAACAGGTGACTGGACGGCCGCTGTGTGGCGCTCATCCGAGCTCGCAGATGCGGCCGCGGAATTCGCTTCCCACGACGACCTTGCATCGCTGCGCGGCGGGGCGGGGGGGGGGGGGGGGGGAGCGATCCATTCACAAGACCAACCCGACACTCAGCGCCCAATACACCCGAACGGAGAACACGGCAGACAGGGGCAAGTGATGGTCCACGCCACGCTGCAGCCGCTCTACGCCGACTACCGCAAGACGGGCCGCCGACCCGAAGCGAAGAACTAGCAGTACACGCGACAGGACAAGCAATGCGCGACGACTACCGAAAACAGGTCACGGGCACCGGCGAGCCGTTCCCCGTGCTTCAATCCAAAGGCGCGGACGGCCAGCACCGGATCGAAGCAGCACCGGATGCCTACTGGGAATGGAAGAAACCTGGCAGACCCCCGATTCTCGAGAAAGCAGGACACCTTCTGGTCTCAATGGGGCACGGCCTCTCAACGGCACGCCTCACTGCCGTAGCCTCCGATGAGCGCTACGTCGGCCAAGGATGGATGCCCGTCACAGGAATCGCCCCAACCCCATCGAAAGCCGCCGCCGTGTTCCTGAACTCAACCCCAGGTCGGCTGCTGATCCTGCGATGCCCAGGCAAGAAACTCCGATTCCCGTTCTACAACCCCGCCGTCTGGCGTGACCTCCCCATCCCCGACCTAACCGACGACCACATCCGCGACACGCTGGCTGCCTGCTGGGAGGCGACCCGCGGCATCGAAGTGCCGCAGTTCCGTGACGGCTACTGCGACGTGCGCCGCCAATGGGACGAAGCCGTCGCCGAGGCGCTCGGCTGGGACGCCGCCCGCCTTGCCGAGCTCGGCCGCATACTCGCCGAAGAACCGTATGTGCGGGGCCTCGCATACGGGGAGTACGCCGACGCGGCCGACGAAGCCTGACCCCGCCGAACCGCTCAAGCGAACAGCGCCTGCGCGTGGACATCATGCGGCTCAAACAAGGATGACGGCCCGCTCCCTGCCCGCATCTTCACTGTTTGGTAGAGACTGTGGGGGTCGCAATAGCACATGCGACCATTTAGCGGTGCTTTCGCGTCGGCGGAAACGGCTGAACAGCACATATGACCCGATAATGTGGACATGTGGGCAGATACGTCGATGCCGAGGGGTGGATGGCGAGCGCGACCGGCTTCGGGCGCAGGACGTATCGCGCCTTTGTGCCGCACCCGCTCGCCGGGTGGGAACCTAGCCTCAGCGGTCATGCCCTGAACGCGCTCACGGCCGCCGACAGAGCGCTGGCTGCGGCCGCTGCTCTGCCTCAGACGAGCTTGGGCGGCACGCTGGCGGAATGGATGCTGACACGCGACGAGAGCATCCGTTCGAGCGTGATAGAGGGTGTCGCGTCCACTGAGCCGGGGCTCGAATGGGCGCGCTATCTGGACCAGGCCGGACGGCCCGTGTCCGATGAGAACGATGCGCTCACGCTCGGCGCGACGAAACAGATCGCAGCCGCAGTCGATCTGGGGCAGAAGATGCGGGCCGGCCGCACCGCCACGATCGAAGAGATCCTCGACATCCACCGGCGCCTCTTCGCCGGGACGCGTGACCACGACATCGGTGGGGGGTGGCGAGACCAACCGATATGGATCGGGCCTGCCGGCTGCCTTGTGGAAGATGCCTCGTTCGTGCCGCCGCCCGCTGAGCATGTCTCCGGGCTCATGAGCGATCTTGTCGGTTACCTCAACACCAGCAGTCATCCACCGGTGCTGCGCGCCGCGATCGTTCATGCCCAGTTTGAGACGATCCATCCATTCGAGGACGGCAACGGCCGAACAGGCCGAGCCATCATCCATGCCGTCTTGGTCTCCGCTGGACTGACCAACGCAGCGATCCCGATTAGCACTGCCCTCAGCAGTGACCGCTCCCGCTACTACGGCGCGCTCGACGCGACCCGGGTCATGTGCGCACCCGATGACGCAACGGCCCGCAGCGCCGCCACGCACGAGTGGCTGAGCGTGTTCAGCGACGCCTGCGAACAGGCCGGCCGGCAGGCAGAAGCAGTCACACGGAACGTCGAGAGCATGGTCGCCAGATGGCAGCACGCTGCGAGTTTTCGCAGCGGCAGCGCAGCGGCGAAACTCCTCGACGCGCTCCCCTCGATGCCGGTGCTCGATGCCCCCATGGCGGCACAAAGACTCGGCGTCACCGAAAGAGCTGCCCGCGGAGCGCTCACGTCCCTGGAAGCGGTCGGCATTGTCAGGCGCACGGGCGGCCAGCGCAACAAGAGATACACAGTCCCTGACGTCGTCGGCATGCTGCGACAGATGACCCCCGACGGCGGGCTGCCCCAGCACCGAATCGAACCAACCCGCACGTCCGACCCGCCAGTGCCTGCGCCGCATGCACACGCTGCATGCGGACACCTCGGGCCGCGATCGGGCCAACGCTGTGCACTGCCCGCAGGCCACGCAGGCCAGCATCGCTACCCGTCTAGCTAGCACTCCGATGCCGATCGAAGACACCACGAGACGAGGGCTGGGGAGGGGTAGGGCTGCCCGCGCGCAGTTATGAAGCGCCCCTCGCACACCGAACGTGCGCACGAAGCGCTTCATCTGTTTGAAGCACGGGTGCGCCTGCCCCTCCCCAGCCCGGGGAGCACAAGCCGAAAAAGCAGCTACCGGAAAGTGAGCCCGCGCCGCCTCCGCCGACCACGCAGCGCAATAACCGTTACCAACAGCACAACAGCAGCCAAGACAACCCACCAGATCACCGCGATGCGCGCCCCCCGCGATGCCCGCTCAGCCAACCGGTCAGCCTCAGCATCAGCAGCAACAACCTCAGCATCCAGCAGCTCACCAGAGACACGCAGCTCCCGAACGCCACCCTCGTTCAGCCGCAGCACCCCCTCAGCAGGCAAGTTCCCAGCGCCCTGAGGCACGGTCGCCCGCACCACCAGCGTCACCAGCTCGTCGAGCGGAGCCCCGGCCCGCTGTTCGATCTCACCGATGGGCAGCCCGAACAGCTCGCCTTCCAGCGCATCAGCAGTAGCCGGGTTCACGAGCCCCGAGACCGGCCGATCCAAGCCGACGGACACCGCCAGGTCGTACAGCACCCGCGCTCCGTCACGCGAACCCACGAAGGTCGCTGAGCGGAACAGCCCGGCGGAGCCGTCCGCAGGCCGGTCGATCTCGGCCAGCACCGCTGCCAGTTCCCCTGGAGTCGAGAAGCGCTTGGATGCCGTCACGCTGAGCCGCTCGCCTGCGGGAGTCGGCTCGACGAATTGGCGGACATCCCAACCCACGAGGCCATCGGTCACGATGAGCTCGCCCAGGTCGGGCGCCCACCGCATCACCTCTTCGTCGAAGGTGATCTCGACGGTGACCCTGCCGGCTCCGTCATGAGAGATGTCGATGTCGACGACCAGGTCAACCCGGCAGCCCGCCGCCAGCAACAGCACGGCCATGCCAGCGAGCGCGGCTCCAAGCGCCCGCCGACGCGGCATCCGGTTCAGCGTGTTGGGCCCTGGCGCACCACGAGGAGGTGTTCGCCGGTCCACGCCTAGAGGCTGAGCCTGCAGGGCGAAGCCGTGGCCCGAGCGGCCCGTGAGCGACAGCGAACAAGAGCGGGAAATGACTGGTGCGACAACGGGATGGTTCACCAGTCCGCGCTGTCTCCTACTCGGCGGCTGCGGCCTCTTCGAGCTCAATCGGCCCGGGGTCGAAGCCCTCGATGGCGCGGAACACGATCTCGTCGTCCTCGACATCCACCACGATGATCTCGCCGGCGTGGAACTCCTTGTAGAGGATCCGCTCGCTGAGCGCGTCCTCGACGTTGTGCTGAATGGCGCGTCGCAGCGGCCGGGCACCCAGCTGCGGGTCATAGCCGGTGCGGGCCAGCCATTCCTTGGCAGCATCGGTCAGCTCAAGGCCGAGGCCCTGGGCCCGCAGCTGATCGCTGGTTCGCTTGATCATCAGATCCACGATCTCGGTCACCTCGTCGACGCTCAGCTCGTGGAACACGATCGTGTCGTCGATGCGGTTCAGGAACTCGGGTCGGAACTGCGCCTTCAGCGCATCGTTGACCTTTTCCTTCATCCGCTCGTAGCTGGCGCCCTCGTCGGCGGTGGCGAAGCCCACCCGCGCCTTGCGCAGGTCGGCGGTGCCCAAGTTGGAGGTCATGATGAGCACGGAGTTGCGGAAGTCGACCGAGCGGCCTTGCGCGTCGGTCAGCCGGCCCTCCTCGAGGATCTGCAGCAGCGTGTTGAAGACGTCGGGATGGGCTTTCTCGATCTCGTCGAACAGCACGACTGAGAACGGCTTGCGGCGCACCGCCTCGGTGAGCTGGCCGCCCTCGTCGTAGCCGACGTACCCCGGTGGCGCTCCGACGAGGCGGCTCACCGTGAACTTGTCCATGTACTCGGACATGTCGAGGCTGATCAGCGAATTCTCGTCGCCGAAGAGGAATTCCGCCAGTGTCTTGGCCAGCTCGGTCTTGCCGACGCCCGAGGGGCCCAGGAAGATGAACGAGCCGCCCGGTCGCTTGGGGTCCTTCAGGCCTGCACGGGTGCGCCGGATGGCTTGGCTGACGGCCTTGATGGCGTCGTCTTGGCCGATGACCCGCTTGTGCAGCGCCTCTTCCATCCTCAGGAGCTTCTGGGTCTCTTCCTCGGTCAGCTTGTAGACGGGAATGCCGGTCCAGATGGACAGCACCTCGGCGATGGCCTCTTCGTCGACCTCGTCGAACAGGTCGTGCCCTTCGGCCCGAGCCTGGGCCATCACTTCAGTTCGCTGTTCGAGCAGATCTTTCTCTTCGTCACGCAGTGCGCCGGCCGTCTCGAAGTCTTGCGACTCGACCGCCTGCTTCTTGCGCTCGGTGACATCGGCCAGCTTCTTCTCGATCTCCTTGAAATCGGGCGGCGTCGACATGCGCTTGATGCGCAGGCGCGACCCGGCCTCGTCGATGAGGTCGATGGCCTTGTCCGGCAGGTGCCGGTCGGCGATGTAGCGGTCCGCGAGATTCGCCGCTGCCACGAGGGCCTGATCGGTGATGGTGACCCGGTGGTGCTGCTCGTAACGGTCGCGCAGCCCCTTGACGATTTCGATGGTGTGGCTGAGCGTGGGCTCATCGACGGTGATCGGCTGGAAGCGGCGTTCGAGGGCCGCGTCTTTCTCGAGGTACTTGCGGTACTCCTCGAGCGTTGTCGCGCCGATCGTCTGCAGCTCGCCACGGGCCAGCATCGGCTTCAGAATCGATGCGGCGTCGATCGCGCCCTCGGCGGCGCCGGCGCCGACCAGGGTATGCAGCTCGTCGATGAACAAGATGATGTCGCCGCGGGTGCGGATCTCCTTGAGGACCTTCTTGAGGCGCTCCTCGAAGTCGCCCCGGTAGCGCGAGCCGGCCACCAGCGCTCCGAGATCGAGCGTGTAGAGCTGTTTGTCGCGCAGCAGCTCGGGGACGTCGTCGCTGACGATCTTCTGGGCGAGACCCTCCACGATGGCTGTCTTGCCCACGCCGGGCTCGCCGACGAGCACCGGGTTGTTCTTGGTGCGGCGAGACAGCACCTGCATGACGCGCTCGGTCTCACGCAGCCGGCCGATGACCGGGTCGAGCTTCTTGGCCCGGGCATCGGAGGTCAGGTTTCGTCCGAACTGGTCGAGCACCAGTGAGCCGCTCTGGCCGCCCTGCTCGGTGCCTTTCCCGGACGAGGCTCCGACGGTCTCGCGTCCGCCGCCCGAGCCGCTGTAGCCCGACAGCTGCTGGATGACCTCTTGGCGGACCTTCGACAGGTCGGCACCGAGCTTGACCAGCACCTGCGCGGCCACGCCCTCGCCTTCACGGATCAAGCCGAGCAGCACGTGCTCGGTGCCGATGTAGTTGTGACCGAGCTGCAGCGCCTCACGCAGCGACAGCTCAAGCACCTTCTTGGCGCGTGGCGTGAACGGGATGTGGCCGCTCGGCGATGAGCTGCCCTGCCCGATGATCTCCTCGACCTGGTTGCGCACGGCCTCCAGCGAGATGCCCAGCGACTCGAGCGCTTGGGCAGCGACGCCCTCGCCCTCATGAATCAGCCCCAGCAAGATGTGCTCGGTGCCGATGTAGTTGTGATTCAGCAGGCGCGCTTCTTCTTGCGCCAACACCACCACCCGGCGAGCCCGATCGGTGAAGCGTTCGAACACTGGGCCTCCTGCTCTGAGCCTTGCACACGGCGTTGCACACGGTGCTTCGGGTCTGCTGAGCGCAGTGTAACGATGCCCTGCCGGATCGCTCTCTCAGCGATCGGCCTCGTTCACGCCCGCCAGCGCGACGGGATTCGGGGGCGGCTCCGGTGTGGGGACACGACCGTTGTCGTTTACGGTTGCGCCGTGGCGCCTCTTTCGCCGTTGCAGGCCCGACCCAGCTCGGACAAAGACTTGGCTCGTGTCGAGTCGGCGCTGCGTGCCGCAGCGGTCACCGGCGACGACTTCCTCACCGAGGTGACCTCGCACCTGATCCCTGCGGGCGGCAAGCGCCTGCGGCCTGCGTTCGTCATCGCGTCGGCGCTGGCGCTCGACCCTGGCGGCGCTGCGCCTGATGCGGTCACCGACGACATGATCTGCGGCGGCGTGGCTGTGGAGCTGGTGCATCTGGGCTCGCTGTATCACGACGACGTCATGGACGACGCGGAGACCCGCCGCGGCATCGAGGCGGTGAATCACCGGTGGGGCAACCTGAAGGCGATCCTCGCGGGCGACTTCCTGCTGGCGAAGGCTTCCGAGCTGGCGGCGTCGCTGGGAACCGAGGTGGCCGCCCTGCTGGCCGCCACGATCGGACGTCTGTGCGAGGGCCAAGTGCGCGAGCTGCAGCTGATCTACGACCTCACCCGCACCGAGGATCAGTATTTGCTGGCCATCGGGGGCAAGACTGCCGAGCTGTACGCCACGTCGTGCCGCATCGGCGGGCTGGTGGCCGGCGCCGACGGCGAGACCCTTGACCGCTTGAACAGTTTCGGGCTCGCGTATGGCATGGCATTCCAGATCGTCGACGACGTGCTCGACTTCGTCGCCTCCGACGAGGAGCTCGGCAAGCCCTCGGGCAACGATCTGCGGGAAGGCGTGTACACGCTGCCGGTGATCCGGATGCTGGCCGACGGGCAGTCCGCCCATGACGGCCTCGGCGGGCTGCTGGGCGAGCCCCTGGACGATGATCGGCGGGATCGAGCCCGGGCGATCGTGGTGGACGGCCCCGAAATCGCCAGCTCGGTGACGACGGCACAGCACTACGTGACCCAGGCCTTGGACGCCCTGGCGCCGTTCGATGCAACGCCGGGCATGGTCGGCCTGCGGGCCGCAGCGTCAAATCTGCTCAGCGCCCTGCCGCCCGAAGCGGCCGGCGCAGCCGCAGCCGGCGCGACCGGCGCAGTCTGAAGGCGGCCGATCCGAACATGCAGCCGGGCTGGCCGATCAGGCGCCGCTACCGGCATGGATCATGGGACCCAGGCCGCGGACCGTGCTGGCAGTGGGGCTCGCGCACCTTCGTCATGGGCATTATCAATGCCACGAACGACTCGTTCTCCGGCGACGGCGTGGCCGATCGGCTCGACGAAGCCCTAGCGCTGACACATGAGTTGGTGGCCGGCGAGGTCGACATCATCGACATCGGCGGCGCCTCCAGCCGTCCAGGTGCAGAACCCACACCCATCGAAGTAGAGCGGCGTCGGACGGTGAGGGTCATCGAGGCCGTGCGAGCCGAGCTGGATCGCATCGGCGCCGAAGTGCCGATCTCGGTGGACACGACCTGGGCAGGGGTGGCTGAGCCGGCCTTCGACGCCGGTGCCACGGTGGTGAACGACATTACCGGCTTCCGCCTCGACCCCCAGATGGCGCCGCTGGTGGCCGAACGCGGGGCCGCCGCTGTGCTCATGCACAACCAGCGGGGCCGGCCCCACACCGACCTGATCGTCGATGTGACCGACGGACTGCACACCAGCCTGCTGATCTGCGCCGAAGCAGGCGTAGGCACCGATCGCATCGTGGTCGACCCGGGCTTCGGCTTCGGTTTCGGCGTCTCGCAGAACCTCGAGATGATGCGACGGCTGCCCGAGCTGTGGACGCTGGAGCTCCCCATGCTGATCGGCACGTCGCGCAAATCCACCATCGGTGCGATCACCAACGCCGAGATCGACGACCGCCTCTTCGGCACCGCCGCCACCATCACCGCCGCCATTTACGCAGGCATAGACATAGTGCGAGTCCACGACACCCCCCAGATGACCCAGGCGATACGGATGACCGACGCGATCGTCCGCCGTACCTGCTGAGCGCGAATCGAGCATCTCACGCCGTGCCACTCGACTGCCCTGCCCGCCGCGCACGCGGGTGAAGCCGTCCTCCTAACGGGTCGTTCTCCGCATTCGCGGATTGACGCCCGATGAGGGCTCACAGGCTGAGCTAGCGCCTGAGTCATCGCGGAACACCAGGCCAAGGCGCAGGTTGCTGTCGTCTTCTCGCCATGCGGTGGCGTCGGCGTCCGTCTCTGGACACCTGTGCATGGTGGCATTAGGTTCCGGGATTGGGAGGGGATCGTGGCGCGGTTGCCTCAAGTGGACATCATAAGGACGGTGGTCATGATGGCTGGGGAGATCGATCGGGGACGACGCAGTTGCGGAGCGGGGGGATCGCGGCTGCGCTGCGATGCAACGCAACAACGCCGGTGGCGCGCCGTGCGGGCCAAGGGTTGGGCGGCTGCCTGTGTAGCGACGGTGTTGGCAGCCGGGCTGGTGGTGCCGGTGTCGGCGGGTCCGGCGGCGGCACAGACCCTGCCGCCTGCGTCGGTGGATTACGACGTCGACGATGACGGTTTGATCGAAGTTTCGAGCTTGGCGCAGTTGAACGCGATCCGGTGGGACCTCAACGGCGACGGCTCAGCCGACGTGTATCCGCCAGGCAGGTGGGGCCACACCGGCCATGACCCTGACGGCGCCGCCAAGCTCGCGGCGGCGTTCCCCGGTGCGGTGTCGGCGATGGGCTGCCCGTCGTCTGGTTGCGTCGGTTACGAGCTGGCCGCGGATCTGGATTTCGACACCAATGAGAACGGGCAGGCCGACGCGGGCGATGAATTCTGGAACGGCGGCAGGGGCTGGTATCCGTTGATGGGCGGCGAGGCGGTCCGTGACTGGGACGCCTTGCACCTGTTCGAGGACTCCATAGGGAACAGTTATGCAGGGGACAGGGCCCATGCGTTTTCCCGCATGTTCACCGCGACCTTCGAGGGCAACGGCCGAACGATCGCGAATCTGTACATCAACGACCGTGCTCGGTGGTACGTGGGGCTGTTCGGCTACATCGGCCCAGGCGGGCATGTGCGCAACGTGGGGCTGAGCGCCCCCAACCCCGACAGCATCGTGCGAGGCCATGATGAAGTGGGCGCGCTGGCAGGCTCAGTGGAGCGTGCCCGCGTCAGCGGCGTCTGGTCTGACGTCGACGTGACCGGAATACGCAGCGTCGGGGGGCTGGTCGGGTCGAACTGGCGCTATGGCTTCGTCATCGAGAGCTACGCCACGGGCAATGTGCATGGTGAGTCACACGTCGGAGGCCTGGCCGGGACACTGAACTGGTCGGGGATTGCTGCAAGCTATGCCGTCGGCGACGTGAGTGCCAGCAAGGGTTCTGCGGGGGGCTTGGCGGGCCAGTGGTCAGACGGGCGAATCAGGGCGACCTACGCCACCGGGTCGGTGACGCTGGAAGGCGCCTTGCGCTTGAACAGGTCCAACGGCCAGGTGCTGTCACGCGGCGGCGGCTTGGTCGGAGTGGCCCTCTTCTGCGGCGGCTTGGGCGATTGGCCGCGACTGCGCTCGAGTTACTCCGTGGGGCAAGTGTCGCGGCCACAAGGCTGGAGAAATGAAGGTCTGACCGGTGGGTGCACCGTGCCCGTTCGTCGGGCTGACAAAGGGCGGGCTGCCAACTCCAGCTATTGGGACACAGACACCTCCGGCCCGACCGACAGTCCTGCTGCGTTGGGCGCGGGCTACACAACGGCGCAGCTGCAGGCCCCGACGAGCTATGCGGGCATCTACGCCGACTGGAACGTCGACGTGAGCGTGGGCGCCTATGACGGGCGATTCAATGGCCCGGGCGATGATCCGTGGGACTTCGGGACGTCGTCGCAGTACCCGGTGCTGAAGTACTGCGCAGACAAGCCCGGCATTGACACTGCCGACGGTCTGGCGTACTGCCCGCTCGACCCTGACACGCAGCGTTCGTCGGGAACGATCCCGATCGAGGTTGTCCCCGACAACGACGACGCAGACGCCGAGGACGACGCCGACGACGTTCCGGCCCAGGACGACGCTGTGCCCGTGGTGGTCCCCGAGATCTCCGTCGCGGCGGGCGGTGATGTGACTGAGGGCTCAGGTGCAGTGTTCACGATCTCTGCGTCACCGCCGCCGACCGCAGGACTCGACGTGGCTGTGACGGTGTCGTCCCAGGGCGACTGGGGCGGCGCGGCCGGCCCGCAGACAGTGACGCTCGCCGCGGGCTCCGCGACAGCGACGCTGACGGTCCCCACCTCCGATGACAGCACCGACGAAGCCGCCGGCAGCGTGTCGGTGTCGTTGGACGCGCCCTCGGCGGACGCGGGCTACACGATCTCCGCCGCCCAGGGCACAGCGTCGGTGGCGGTGGCCGACGACGATGTGGACCCGTTGACGGTGTACATGATCTTCTTCTCGACGTCGGTCGCGGAGAACGGCACGGGATATCACAACCAGGCAGGTCTCAGCATCGGTGTATCGCGGACGCTGCGATCCTGGGAGACGCTCACGGTGCCGTTGAGCGTGACTGGCGGCGACGAGGGCGTCCAGTGGACGATGCGGGACCTCAATGATCCCGACGCGGTGTTCGCGAACGACTTCGAGGTCACGTTCGGCCCCGGCGACCAGCGCGTCGATCTGGCATTGACGGCTGTCGCTGACAGCGACTGGGCCGACCACGAGATCACCGTGTCGTATGGGACCGCCAGCCGCGCGCCGACACTGAACGGCAGCACCGACGGCGTCACCTTGGGCATCTCATGGGGCACCGACGGCACGCAGCGCGCTGACGGGTCCACCACCGTGGTGATCATCGACAGCGACGACCCGCCGCCGCAAGTAGACATCACTGCGGCCGCGGGCGGCACCGAAGGCACTGCTGCGGTGTTCACGGTCACTGCGTCGAAGCCTGCCGCGGCAGATCTCGACGTCAAGGTGACGGTCAGCGCGTCAGGCGACTGGGGCGCCGCCGCCGGCACACAGACGGTGACGATCGCCCAAGGCGCCACACAGGCGACCCTCACCGTCGCGACCGTCGACGACGGCGTCGACGAGCCTGACGGGTCCATCACCGCAACGCTCGCAGCGGGCAGCGGTTATGAGATCGGCCCGCAGCCGACACAGACCTCGCAGATTCTCGACGACGACGAACCGCCGCCGGTACGCGCCGTCGAGGCCTGCGCAGGCGCCCCGACCGTCGACGTCGCCGACGCCACCGCACAGCGAGGCGACGACCTCGAATTCGTCATCAGCCTGAGCTGCCGCTCGACTCGCGCTGTGACCATCTACTACATGGTCAGCCACGGTCCTAACATCGCTACCTCTGACATCGTCACCATCAACAGCGGCGACACCCACCTGACGGCGAGGGTGCCCACCGCCGGCGTCGACACATCGGTCAAGTTCCACATCGTGTACACCTTCGGCGCCGCCAACTACGAAGCCCAGGCCTCAGGCACCATCACCGATTGACGCACCCAATCCTGCACACGGGATCTGCAAAGAGCTGGACGCAAGTGAGCCTGAGCACGAGACGAGAAGCGGCGACGCCAATGTACGGTGCCCCGGCGGTCCGCGGACCTGAGCGTCGGCGCCTCAGGTCTCGACCGCGGCGGTGTCGACTGGCGCGACTGTGCCATTGGGCATCAACTGCATGCGGTTGCCGTCTGCGTCCTGGCCGTAGAACGTCGGCCGGCCGGAGGCCTCCAGTGCTGCGAGCATGGCCGGCAGCGGGGCGTCGACGCTTCTCAGGAACTCGATGACGCGAGCGGGTCCGAGGTGGTCGAGCATCTCGAACGGACCGTGCACCCAGTTGAAGCCCCAGCGGATCGCATTGTCGACGTTCGCGATGTCATCGGCGATCTCGGGCACGAGATCTGCCGCATAGGCCAAGGTGCCGCCAAAGATGTGCCGCGCCAGCTCGCCGTGCGGCCCCTCGGCGAACAGGACCTCGCCGAGCTCGGCGGGAACGCCTTCGAGATCGGGCTGCGCGGCGGGTCGCCACTCCTCGGCGAGCAAGTCGAACGTCTCGGCCTTGCGGGACCCGTCGTCAAGCCTGATCCGCCGGCTGAAGCCGCCGCCGGTCTTGCGCCCAAGCTGGCCGCGGTCCGCCATCGCCTGCTCCGCGACAGGAAACTCAGCGAAGTCGAGCCCCCGGTCGCCCGCCGGCAGGTTCTGGGCCAGGTTGGCGCCCACCAGCTCCATCACGTCGAGACCGATCAGGTCGATGAGCCCGTACAGACCCGTCGGGGGAAGGCCGACCGGGGCGCCGAGCACGGCGTCGATGGTCTCCTGTGTCATGCCGTCGGCCAGGAACGGCTTGGCCATGTGCAGGCCGGACAGCATGAAGAAGCAGCCGATGCGGTTGCCGATGAAGTTGACGGTGTCTTTGGCGTGCACGACGCCCTTGCCGAGCCGCTCGGCGCCGAAGCGGGCGAATGCGTCGATCACCTCAGGCTCGGTGTCTTCGCCGGGCACCAGCTCGAACAGCTTCATCACCTGCACCGGGTTGAAGAAGTGGGTGATCGCGACGTCTCGCCGGAATCGCTCGCTCATGCCTTCGCTGATCTGCCGCAGGGGAATGCCCGACGTGTTCGACGAGATGACCGATCCATCGCTGCGGGCGGCCTCGAGCCGTTCGAAGAGCTCCCGCTTGGTGGCGAGGTCCTCTACGACGGCCTCGCACACCCAGTCGTAGCCGGCGATGTCGTCGAGGCGGTCGGCGACCGTGCCGATGCTGACGACTCCCTGGAAATCCGCTTCGACACCGTCGAGCGCCCGCTGGGCGGCGGCTTCGTCGACGTCGAGCAGCAGTACCCGGCAGCCAGCCTTCGCCGAGACCGCGGCAATGCCGGCACCCATAGTGCCCGCGCCGATGATCGCTACTGAGTTGATGCGCCTCGCAGGCTCGGCCGTATCAATTTCGCTCATGGGTGCTTCCTACCGGGTGCCGGTGACTTCGCGGCCGATGATCTCTTTCATGATCTCGGTGGTGCCGCCGTAGATGGTCTGCACCCGGGCGTCGGCATACGCCTTTGAGATCGGATACTCGGTCATGAAGCCGTAGCCACCGAACAGCTGCAGGCAGCGGGTGATGACCCGCAGCTGCATCTCGGTCACCCACCACTTGGCCTCTGCGGCGTCGGTGGCGGTGAGCTCGCCCGCGTTGAGCGCCTCGATCTGGCGGTCCACGAACACCCAGGCGATGTCGAGCTCAGTCTTCATCTCGGCCAGCTCGAAGCGGGTGTTCTGGAACGAGGCGATGGTCTGGCCGAAGGCAGTGCGCTCGCCCACATATTCGACCGTCCAGTCGAACGCAGCCTGTGCGTGGGCCACGCCGCCCACCGCGATCGACAGCCGCTCCTGGGGCAGGTTCCGCACCAGGTGCATGAAGCCGTTGCCCTCGCCGCCGAGCACGTTCTCTTCGGGCACGAACACGTCGTCGAAGAACAGCTCGGCGGTGTCCTGTGACTTCAGCCCCAGCTTGTCGAGGTTGCGGCCCCGCTCGAAGCCCTCCATGCCCTCTTCGAGCACGATCAGCGACATGCCCCGGTGCTTCTCGGTGGGATCGGTCTTTGCCGCCACGATGACGATGTCGGAGTTGATGCCATTGGTGATGAACGTCTTGGAGCCGTTCACGATGTATCCGTCGCCCTGGCGGATGGCGGTCGTGCTCATCGATGCGAGGTCCGAGCCGATGCCGGGCTCGGTCATGGCGATGGCGCTCATCAGCTCGCCGCTGCACATGCCAGGCATCCAGCGCTCGGCCTGTTCGTCGTTGCACAGCTTGGTGAAGTACGGCAGGCAGATGTCGTTGTGCAGCGTGATGCACTGGCCCGAACTCGCAGCGCCCGAGGCCATGATCTCCTCGCTCACGATGGCGTTGTAGCGAAAGTCGGTGACGCCGCCGCCGCCGTAGCGCTCGTCCACGTCGGTGGCCAGCAGGCCCACGTCTCCCGCCTTGCGGAACATGGCCTTGTCGACCTTGCCGTCGGCTTCCCACTTCTCGTGGTTGGGGACGATCTCGCGCTCGACAAAGGCCTTGGCCGTCTCGCGGAACATCTCGTGCTCGTCTTCAAAGATGGTGCGCCGCATACGACGAGCGTATGTGCCAGCACAGCTAGCGTCACGGGCCGTGACGCAGCAGGATTCGCCGAGCAATCCCCACAGCCCCATCAGACCCGGTCATGATTGGAGCGCGGTCGAGCGAGCGGCCGCGGCGATGCGCCGGCTGAACCAGGCACTCGCGAATCGGCGGGTCGAAGACGGGGTGCTCGACGAGATCACGGCGTCGGTCGAGGCCAACGCAGCGCGGCTTGAGGCGGGCACGCTGCGGGTGAAGATCGACGACATGCTCTCGCGGCCGTACCTGCGGGAGATCTACGAAGGCCAGTACTTCCCGCTGCCGCTGTCGGACGGCGACGAGATCGAGTTCGATCCGTTCTCGATCGGCGGAGGGCAGCTGCATCCGGCATCGGTGGAAGTGCGCTACTTCAAGGAGTCGGGCGAGTCGGTGACCGGCGAGGCCGTGGTGGATCCTATGTTCGCGGGACCTCCCGAACGCACCCATGGCGGCGTGGTGGCACTCATCATCGACGAGCTGATGGGCGCGCTGAACCGCATGCGGGGCCGGCAGGCCTACACCGGCCGCCTCACCGTCCACTACCGCGCCGCGACCCCGCTGGGCGTGCGGTTGCGGCTTCGGGCGTGGATCGACCACACGTCGGGCCGCAAGATCGTCCAGCACGCCGAGGTGCACGGCCCCGACGGTCTGTGCGTCAACGCCGAAGGTTTGTTCATCCTGCGGGCCGACGCACCTGCGGTCCCCGACGACTGAGGAGCCGCGCTGGTGGGTGCGCCCGCTGCGGAGGCGGCAGAACCCTCGGCCCCAGCGATCCGGCAGGCGGGAGATCAGCACCTCACCGCACCTCTTGCCGACGTCATCGACGCATCACGGCGCATCCACTCGGGAACTGGTCGCAACGTCGCCGAGTCTCCTGCCGCCTCCGCGGCTCTGGCATGTGTGCTTTCCGGGTCGAGTCCTCAGTCCTCGTTTGACGGTGGTGCGGCGGCGAGCTGGTACAGCAGCTCGACGCTTCCGATGCGCTCGCAGTCTTGGTCCGCGACCGCCGTCACGTCGCCGAGGGTGACTAGTTCGGGTGCGAGCTCGGCCAGCGGGTCGAGCACGAATCGGCGCTCGCGCATGCGTGGATGCGGGATCTGCAGCTCGGAATCACCCATCGCTACTTCGCCGAAGAGCAGCACGTCGACGTCCAGCGTGCGGGGCCCCCAGCGCTCGCCCCGCACCCGGCGTGCCGCGGCCTCGAGGGCCTGGCAGCGGGCCAGCAACTCGTACGGACCATCTGAAACGGCCAACTCGGCCACCAGGTTCAGGAACTCGGGCTGATCGGGGCCGATGGGCGCGCTGCGGTACACGCCCGAGGGGGCCACCAGGACTCCGGCGGCATCCAGCGACGCGAGTGCATCAGCCAGTTGTGCTGCGGGATTGCCGATGTTGGCGCCCAGCCCCACGAACGCCCGCACGCGGGGCTCGTTCACCGGCTCACGCCCGGTGGGCATGCCGCCTCACGCCCGGTGACGGGTGATGCGCACCGCGCTGGTGCCGAGGTCGGCTGCAACGGGCGGGCGCAGCTTGGTAACGGTCACCGTGGCCGCGGTAACGGCGTCGATGCCGCACAGTTCTGCAGCGATCAGCTCGGCCAGCCGTTCAAGCAGCAGCGGCTGGGACTCTTCGCACAGCGCCACGATGCGGTCGCACGCAGCGCCGTAGTCGACGGTGAGGCTCAGGTCGTCAGCGGCGCCTGCGGGGCTCAGATCTGCGTAGAGATCGACGTCAATGCTGAGCGGCTGCGGCGCCGTGCGCTCGTGCGCCAGCGCCCCGATCACGCACGTCACCCGCAGGTCACGCAGCTCAATGCGGTCGCTCGTGGCGACCGGATCATTGACAATGCGGTCGCTCGCGGCGAACGCATCATCAACACAGCGGTCGCGGTCGCTATCTGATGCTGGCACCGGTGTGCTCAGCTTGCTGCGCCGCGTTCAGCGAGAATGCCGAGTGCCACATCGACGACGCGGCGCCCCTCGGGCCCGACTCGCTGGCCGAAGATCCGCTCGGTGATGGCCGTCGCCTGCGGACCGGTGGGCACCTTGCCCGACAGCAGCAGGTACGAGGCCACGAACCCGCAAACGTCCTCGCCGACGCGCTCCTTGTGCAGGATCACGCGCTTGCCCTCGGTGGCCAGCCGTTCCAAGTCGTCGTGGACTGATTCCAGGTAGTCACCCAGGCCGTCAACGTTGGGCCACGGCCGGTGCAGGTACGGCATATCGAGCTCGTCGTAGTTGTGCAGATTGTGCGGCGCGGAGATGAGCGACACGACGGTGTCGAAGTCGTTGCGGCGCAGCCAGATGATTTCCTCCTGGCGGCGGACGCGTCGGTGGCTGGCGCCATAGCCGCCAGGACGCTCGCACACCGCGAGGCGCTCGGCGACAACCCAGTTGAAGTTGCGGGGCTGAATGCCTTCCGCCCACTTCCCTCTCATAGCTCGCCGTCCCTCGCAGCGTCACTGACGCTTGCAGTGCTTCGCAGCGTCACCGGACGCTCGCAGTACGCCAGTGTGTCACCGACGCCCGCAATGCCTCAGTGCGTGCTCACAGCCGAATTTATCGGTGCCGGTCCGGCCCTGCACGATCCGCCCAATCGAGTTTCAGGCGCTTTGGGCGGCGGAGGCGTCGTAGGCGCGAATTTCGGCCAGATTACGGTACTTCTGGGCCAGATCCAGCCCGTAGCCGATGACCCACACGGGCGGCAGGCGAAATCCGATGTAGTCGACGAGGCCGTTCAGGCTGCCGTTGTGCTCGCGGGTCAGCAGCGAGCACACCGCCAGGCTGGCGGGGCTGCGGGCGAGCAGGCTGCGACGCAGGTACGACAGCGTCAGACCGCTCTCGACGATGTCCTCCACCAAGATGACGTCGCGCCCCGCGATGTCGATGTCGAGGTCCTTGAGGATGCGAACGACACCGCTCGAACGGGTGCTGCTGCCGTACGACGACACGGCCATGAAGTCCATCTCGACCGGCAGGTCGATGGCCCGGCTGAGATCGGACGCGAACATCACGGCGCCTTTGAGGACCGCGACGAGCAGCGGCTCGCGGCCCGCGTAGTCGGCAGTGATCTGCGCGCCCATCTCGACAACCCGCTCGGCGATCTCGGGACCCGAGACCAGCACCTCCCCGACGGCGGGGTCGCCGGCGAGCATGGAGTCGAGGTCGCTGGGGGTGCTCGGCGATCCCGGCGCGGGTGTCACGTGAGTCGAACCTAGCGCCTGCGACACATCTGTGGTGCGGTCGCGGCGAAGCGCTCAGCTCTCGAGGCGCAGCCGGTCGGCTGATCTGGTGACCCGACGGCCGCCGCCGACCTCGGTCGCGCGGTGAGTGTGGCGGGCCACCTCGAGCACCCGGTCGACGGTGCGGGCATCGGGCGGATGATCGGTGCGCAGCCATGCCCGGATGGATCGCCGGGCCAGCGCCACCGGCGCAGACCGCAGCTCGGACGCGCTGGTGGGGTCGATGTCGGCGGCCAGCACATCGAGCAGGTCCGCCTCGGTGGCTGCCAGCGCGGATCCGCGCGCCAGCAGGGGCACCACATCGCGCCCGGCGATGTCGCACAGCAGCGGCATCGCCTCGTGGCGCACGCGGCTGCGCCAGAAGCGAGGATCGGCGTTGGAGGGATCACGGATTGGTTCGTAGCCCGCCAGCTCGCAGACACGTTCGGTCTCGCTGCGTCGTAGTCCCAGCAGCGGCCGCCGGTCGGCCCGCATGGCAGCGAGCGCATCGAGTGCTCCGCCGCGAAGCAAGTGCAGCAGCATGGTCTCTGCCTGGTCGTCGGCGGTGTGACCCAGCAGCGCGTCGGGCCCCACGGCGGCGTGGCGGGCCTCGCGAGCTCGCGCCTGCAGGTTGGCTCCCGGCGCAAGGTCGAGTTGAACGACGCGGAAGCCCGCTCCGAGTCGATCGCACAGCGCCTCGACCTGCGCCGCTTCGGCCGCTCCTGCAGGCCGCAGCCCGTGGCCCACATGGATGGCGGTGACTGCTGTCGCGGCCGAGTCGTTGCGCTGCGCGAAACGGCAGGCCAGGGTGAGCAGCGCGGCCGAATCCGCGCCGCCCGACACCGCGCAGACCAGCTCGGGGCGCGCGACGTCACCGAATGTGCAGCGGTCCACCAAGCGGTCGATCTCGTCGGGGTTCTCCGGCGCGCCGGAAGCGGCGTCGCTGCACGAAGACAGCCGACGCTCCGAACGCGGCGGCGCAGTCCCGTCCCCCGCGTCGGGCGGGGTCCGGGCGGAGCGGTCAGGCGGCGGGGACACGCTCCAGCCAGGCTTGGGGGTCGCGGATCTCGGCCATAGACGGCAGGTGCTCGACGCGTTCCCAGATCCGGTCCACCGCACGAGGGCCCCGCTCGGCCTCGATCCTGGCGATGAAGTCTTCGCCGGCCTGGTACTGGGCGAGCTTGGCCTCGATCCCCAGCAAGCGCTGGATCAGGCGGGCCATGCCGCGCACGTTGCGGCGCCGGTGCTGCATCACCACGGCGAAGCGGTCAGCGTCGGGGATATGGCCGCGGGCGGCTCGCGCCATGGTGACGTCGCCGTGCCCTTCCACCAAGCTCATCATGCCGCCGACCTGGGCGATCAGGCCGCGCTGGTGCTCGGTGGCGAACACTGCGGCGAGCCCCCCTTCGCCCAGCAGGTCCTGGCCCGGTTGACCCGAATTGCTGCCGCTCGACTTGCTTGGACCCGAATTGCTGCGGCGTTGGGTCATCAGCGTGCGAAGGCCGTCGCGCAGGCGTTCGGGATCGGGCTGGGCTTCGTCGACCAGCCCGTTCACGAGCTGCAGGAAATGCGGCCGCAGCCAGGGGACGCCGGTGAACTGCGAGCGGTGCGTCAGTTCGTGCAGCGCAAGCCACAGCCGGAATTGGGAGGGGACGAATGCGAAGCGCTTCTCGGTCACCAAGATGTTCGGGCCGACGAAGTAGACGGTGTCGCCGACCGTGTCGCCACGCGAGTCGCCAGCATCGTCTGATGCCCACAGCAGGTCGTACTGGCCGAGCACCCTGCGTGCCATCCAGCCCAGCACCGAACCCAGCTCGACCGCTCCGACCGTGCGCGTCACGCGTGAGGGCTCCGCCGGTTCTTCAGTGTCGGCTTGCGCAGTGTCGGCCGGTGCGCCCAGCAGCGGCTGCAGCAGTCTCCGGAACGCTGCGATGTTGGCGTCAATCCAGCCAGCCCGGTCGATGACCTCTGCGTGAGCCTCGCCAGGCGTTTCCAGCCCGGTCTCGATGGCGACCAGCTCAGCAGCGACCGGCACGAACCTGGCGAAGTCCTTGCGCAGGGGCTCAGCAAGATAGGACTGGTACAGCGGTTCGGTGCCCGCCACCCGCACCGCGATGCGGCGCGCCAAGTCCCAGTCGACGTGCTCGTCGGCGGGGTCGGTCACCTTGCGGCTCAGCGCTTGGGGTAGCGCGGAGCAACCACCTTTTGCACATAGCCCGCAACCAGCTTGAAGACGGTCAGCACTGTCACCACGGTGAGCGGGACCGCCAGCCAGTAGTGCCAGACCTGCGCAGCAAGGAGGTTCATGGCGGGAATAGTAGTGGTCATCGAGGGCGAAGCCCCTTCGTGTTGGGCCTTTGCACGCTGGTACCGTGAGCCGCCGAATTGCCCGAGTAGCTCAGTGGCAGAGCGGCTCTCTCGTAAAGAGCAGGTCGTGGGTTCAATCCCCACCTCGGGCTCGCCGGCTGCCTCCCGCCAGCTTGGCGGCTGCGCCCGGCCGGCTCGCGCTAACGGCCCCGGAGGCCGAGGCGGATGAACAGGCAGCCCAGGGCCAATCGCTGGTTCGCGTTGAAGCGCAGTGCTTCGGCTGCGTCGCCGACGGCTTGGAGCTGCCCCGCGGCCGGCTCGGGCCGCAGGCTGCCGCTGCTGGCTTCGTCGCGGATCTGTGCGGCCAGCACTGCTAGTCCCATCGTCAGCTCGTCGGTGCGCACGCGGCGCAGCTCGCGCCGGTGGCGCTCGTCGAGCGAGCTGCGGCCGACGTTCGTCCCGTACAGCTCGGCCTGCTCGTCGGCTGCCGCACGCTCGGCCTCGTGACGGGCTTCGAGGGGTGCTGCTGCCTGCTCGGTCGCCTCCAGCGCAGCGTCCGCAGCGGCCATCGCCGCGGCCGCGGTGCCGTTCAGCGAACCCCGCAGCCCTCGCCACGCCTCGATCCGCGCAGCAGCGTCGTCGTCGGAGGCGAGCAGGCGGGCACGATCGATCGAGCCACCGGCCGCGGCCGCGGCGAAGCCGGCACGGCCAGCCTCGACGCCATCGGCGATGAGGATTGCGTGCAGGTCTGCTTCGCCCAAGGCCTCGAAGTCGACGCGTGCGCAGCGCGAGGCCAGCGTCTCCATCGACCGGTTGACCTCTTCGGCGAGCAGCACGAACACCGTCGACGGCGGTGGCTCCTCGACCGACTTGAGCAGGATCGGCGCGCTCTGCGCGGCGCGGTCGACGTCGTTGAGCACGATGACCTTCTGCTCGCCGGACACGGGCGCTGCAGCGGCGGCGCGCACGGCGTCGCGAGCCTGCCCAGCCGTCATAGCTGCGCCGACACGGTCGAACACGAGCAGGTCGGGATGTTGCTCGGCGAGCGCAAGGCGACGCTCACGCTCGGGGGTCGCGCTGCGCGCCGCCAGCAGTTCGCCCGCAAACCGGCAGGCCGCGCTGCGCAGCCCGGCCCCCGCGGGGCCGACGAACAGGTACGCCGGCAGCGGCGAGGCAAGCGCTGCCCGCAGGCGGTCAACGGCTGCGGGCTGACCGGCGATGCCGTCGAGCAGGTTGCCGACCGGCGGCTCGTCGGTCGGCGACTCATCGAGCGACGATCGGGCAGGGGGGACCGGGGGCTCATCCGCGGCAGGGGTGGCCGCTGCACGCTCGGCTGAGGCTGGCGTCGATTCAGCCGCCGGCTTCGACCGGTCAGGTTGAACCGGGGGCGGCGCGACCACGGGGCCGGCTGGGACGTCAGCAGCGGACGCGGGCTTGGATGCGGGCTCCGGCGGCGACGGATCGGGAGTGGGGGGTGGCGCAGCGGCAGGCTCGTCTCCGAAGTCGAACAGCGACAGTGGGGCGGGCTCGGCTGCGCGAGGCGGCTCAGACGTGGCCGTCGACTCGGCTGGGTCTTCGGCGCCAGGCGGCTCGTCGGAACTCTCGGTATCGGATGGGCCGCCGGCTCTCGATGCCACCGCGAACGCCTCAATCCGCCATCGCGGGATGCTCGGCAACCGCCGCACGCACCCGCTCGGCAACCTTGCTGACGCTGCCGGCGGCATCCACGCGGACCCAGCGATCAGGTTCTGCATTGCACAGCTCGCGGTAGCTGCGCCACACCCGCAGCGCGAAGTGCAGCGCTTCGCCCTCCAGCCGATCCGGCCCGTCGCTTCCGGGCTGTCCCGCCTCGGGATCAGCCGTCGACTCACCCGTCGACCCAGACTCCAGCAACGACATCTGCTCGCCGCCGACGCGATCGAGATGGTGCACACGTCGATCCGCGTCGACCAGCGGCACATCGAGCAGCACGACGACGTCGGGCAGGATGATCTCGGGCAGTTCGCTCGACGCGCCCGCCGGTCGGCGGGAAGCATAGTCGATCAGCGACCGCAGCTCGTCGAGGGGCAACCCCCGGCCATAGCCCTGGTACGCCAGAGTCGAGCCATAGGAACGGTCGGTCACCACGTCTCGGCCCGCTTCGAGTGCTGGCGCAACCACCGTGGCGATGTGCTGGGATCGATCAGCGGCAAACAGCAGCGCTTCGGTGCGCGCTGCGGGCGCATTCTCTGACGGCGAATGCAACAGCACCTCACGCAGCGAAGCGCCGAGCGGCGTCCCGCCTGGCTCACGGGTGGCGACGGCATCGAGGTGGGTTGCCAGCATCTCTGCCTGTGTTGACTTGCCGCTGCCGTCGAAGCCCTCCAGCGCGATGTAGCGGCCTCGGGCACTCATGCGCTGTCCCCGGCGCTGCCTGCGGCCTGCGGCGCCCTGCGCCCCTCGCCACGTCGGCTGCGCAGTGAGATCCCAGCCAGGACGCCCGCCATCAGGATCAGCAGAGCTCCCAGCCACAGGGCACCTCGCACGCCGGGGAGTGCCAGCACTGAGCCGCCGATGGAGATCTCGTTGTTGAACACGACGTCAAAGAGCCACTGGAAGCCGTCCGACAAGAACCCGCCCGCGGCCATCGAGATCAGCAGGCAGAACCGCACCAGCGTGTACATGGCAGCGAACACGCGGCCTCGGAGCACCTCCTCCACGTTCTCGTGCAGCAGCGTCAGCCCGGTGACATACACCGACCCCGCAGCCAGCCCAAGCAGCAGGACCCCCCCGAGCACCAACAGCGTGACGGACGCCGAGGCGGCAAACATCAGCGACGCACCGGCGAGGAACACCGAGAACACAAAGAGGCGGGCACGCCCTTCCGCAGCCAACGCGGAGTGGCGGCCCAGATAGTTCGCGGCGCTCTGCAGCAGCGTCACCAACGCCACCCCGCCGCCCACGCCGAGGCCCATCGCCACCAGGATCGAGCTGAAGCCGGCGCTGCCGGCGCCGAGCACCTCGTCGTTGTAGACCGCGCCGAGCGGCACCAGCATCCCGCCGCCGATCATGCCGGTGCCCAAGCCCACGAGCACGGCGCGGACTTGCGGGTTGAGGGCGATGAAGTCCCAGCCTTCGCGCAGCTCGCGGAAGCCTTGGCGCCAGTCGATGCGGCGGCCGGAGTCGCGCTTGGCGTGCGCGGCGGTGATGTGCGACGAGAGCGGCAGCGTCGCGATGATTGCTGCAGCGATCAGGAACGTCGCCGAGTCGAGGACCAGCGACATTTCCACCTGGCCGATGTCGGTCCAGCCGATCAGCTCGCCCAGCTTCGCCATGGCGGCAAATGCGCCGGCGCCCAGCGGGAACGTGCCGTAAGCGGCCACCAGGCCCAGCGAGTTGGCGGCGGTGAGGTGCCGGGCGGGCACGATGTTAGGGACGATGGCCTCCTTGGCCGGGCTCCACAGCGAGGTGGCCAGTTCCAGGGCCAGCGATGCCACCACCAGCAGCCACACCCGGTCGATGAACGGGATCGTCAGCAGCACGCTGGCCCGCGCGATGTCGCAGATGACCAGCAGCCGCTTGCGGTTGAAACGGTCCACGATGATGCCGCCCGCCGACGCCAGGAAGAAACCCGGCAGCACCCGTGCCGTCACCACCAATGCGATGGCCGAACCCGGCTGGTCGCCGCCGATGCGCCGCGCCACCTCGATGGTGGCAAGCAGCCCGATCCAGTCGCCGAACGAGCTGACGACCTGCGCCACCCACAGGCGCAGGAATCCCGGCGCCGCGAACAATCCGGGCCGCGGAGCCTCGTCATCGCTTCCATTGCCGGTCCCGGCGTCAACATCGGACGCGTCCGAGCCGTCGAACGAGGGGTTCGAGCTATCCGAACTCATGGCACTCAGCAGGCTAGGAGGCTGAGCCAAATGGCGAAGCCGTGGCCCGAGCGGCCCGTGAGCCCAATCACATGAGCATTGGGAACAAGAGCGGGAAGCAACAGGCAGAGCGACGAGAAGGTCTGCCAATCCGCGCTTGATCTAGGAGCCGGGAGTGTCTGACTTTTTCGCCGGTTTCTTCTTCGCAGGCGATTTCTTGGCCGCCCGCTTCTTGGCTGCCTTCTTCGTGGCTGCCTTCTTCTTGGTGGGCTGCTTGCGGCGGGCCGCACGTTTCTTGGCCGGTCCCCTCGCACGTCGCATCGCCAACAGCTCCGCCGCTCGCTCGACGGTCAGCGTCTCGGCGTCGTCGCCCTGGCGCAGCGAGGCGTTGTACTCACCGTCGGTCACGTACGGCCCGAAACGGCCGTCCCTGAGCACCATCGGCTTGCCGCTGTCGGGGTCGGTGCCGATCTCACGACCCGCATTCGCCGCTTGCTGGCCGCGCCGGCGGCGGGGCTGAGCCAGCAGCGTCAGCGCTTCTTCCAGGGTCAGCGTGAAGAGCTGCGCTTCGGACTCGAGGCTGCGGTTCTCGTCTTTGGCCTCGCCCACCGCTGCCTTCGTCAGGTACGGACCGAACCGCCCGTTGCGAACCGTGATCTCCGCCCCGTCCGCAGGATCGACTCCCACCGTCCGCGGCAGCGTGAGCAGCTGCAGGGCGTCGTTGAGCGTGATCGTCTCGGGTGTGTGATGGCTCAGCAGCGATGCCGTGCGGGGGCGCTCGTCGACCTCGTCGGGCCGCCCCACCGAGACGTAGGGGCCGAACCGGCCCGGCCGCACGATGATGTCGAGGCCGGTGTCGGCGTCGGTGCCCAGCACGCGCTCGGTGGGTTCGTCGAGCAACGCGAGTGCTCGTTCGATCGTCAGCTCGTCGGGCGCAAGGTCGTCGGGCAGCGGCCGGGTGGCGTCGCCGCGTCGAAGGTACGGGCCGAATCGGCCCACCCGGGCGACCACCGGCTCACCCTCGTCGTCGATGCCGATGGGAATGCTGTTGATCTGCGCCGCGTCGATGTCTGCCAGCCGGTCATCGGAAACGAGGTAGCGCAAGCCGCCCGCCGCCTCGGACGTGGGCGCTTGCTTGTCGCCGAAGTAGAACTCGGTCAGCCAAGGCTCCGCATCGCGCTCGCCGCTCGCGATCTCGTCGAGGTCTTCCTCCATGCGGGCCGTCAGCGCATAGTCGACCAGGCGGTCGAAGTGCCGCTCCATCAGGCCCACCGTGGCGAACGCCGTGAACGCCGGCACCAGCGAGGAGCCCTTCTTCCACACATAGCCACGCGCCTGGATGGTCTCGATGATGCTGGCGTAGGTGCTTGGGCGGCCGACGCCGAGTTCCTCGAGCCGCCGCACCAGCGACGCCTCGGTGAAGCGGGCTGGCGGGCTCGTGTTATGGGAAGCGGGCTCGAGCGAGACCGCAGTGGCCGAATCGCCGGCGTCGATGTCGGGCAGGATGCGCTCGGGCTCCTCGTCGGTGCCGGTGGGAGGCGGTGCGTACACCAGCCGGAAGCCCGGGCTGCGCACCACCGTCCCAGCGGCGGACAGCTCGACGCTGTGGCGACCCGGTCCGGCCCCGTTGGCCGGCGCGAGGGCAGGCGCCAGGTCGCATACGGCAGTGCCCACCAGCTTGATGGTGACGGTCTCGCCGGTGGCGTCGATCATCTGGCTGGCGACGGTGCGCTGCCACACCAAGTCGTAGAGGCGCGACGCATCGCCCCCCAGGTCGTCGACGCCGCCGGGAGCGGGCCAGCTCTCGCCGGCGGGGCGGATCGCCTCGTGCGCTTCCTGAGCGTTCTTGACCTTGCGGGTATAGGTGCGGGGTTTGGGCGGGAGGTTCTCGCTGCCATAGCGACCCGCGACGATGCGCCGAGCCACGTCGAGCGCCTGAGCCGACAGCGTGGTGCTGTCGGTGCGCATGTAGGTGATGCGGCCGTTTTCATACAGCCGCTGGGCAGCCGCCATGGTGCGCGAGGCCGAGAAGCCCAGCCGTGCACCAGCAGCCTGCTGCAAGGTGGAGGTGATAAATGGTGCCGACGGTCGGCGCCGGTAAGGCTTGGACTCCCGGGAGCTCACAGTGAACGGCGCCCCGGTGAGAGCGTCAGCAAGCGACGCCGCAGCACCCGCGTCAAGCACAGCGATGTCACCCGAGCGCAGCTCACCCTGCTGGTTGAAATCACGGCCGGTAGCAACCCGCTGCGCGTTCAACGAAACCAGCGAAGCATCAAACCGCTCCGCCGAGCGAGACGCACCAGGCGCCGCACCGCTGCGGGCACCGGCAGCCGCGTCGCCGCCACCCGTGCCGCCGGCCGCCGCGCCCGACCCAGTGTCAAGCGTCGCAGTGATGCTCCAGTACTCAGCAGCCCGAAATGCCATGCGCTCGCGTTCGCGTTCCACGATGAGACGGTTGGCCACGCTCTGAACCCGCCCCGCGGACAGCCGCGGCGCCACCTTGCGCCACAGCACCGGCGAGACCTCATAGCCGTAGAGACGGTCAAAGATGCGCCGAGCCTCCTGCGCATCAACCAGCCGCCGGTCGAGGTCACGCGGGTTGTCGATGGCCGCGCGGATGGCGGCGGCGGTGATCTCGTGGAACACCATGCGGCGCACTGGGATCTGCGGGTTCAGCACCTCGAGCAGGTGCCAAGCGATGGCTTCGCCCTCGCGGTCCTCATCGGTGGCGAGATACAGCTCGTCGGCGTCGCGCAGCAGCGATTTCAACCGCCGCACCTGATCACGCGCCGTCACCACGTAGACCGGCTTAAAGCCGTCGTCGGGGTTGACGCCCAGCGTCGCCCACGACTCGGACTTGTAGGCGGCAGGCACCTCGGAGGCATTGCGAGGCAAGTCCCGGATGTGGCCCACCGAAGACTCCACCACGTACTCGTCGCCCAAAAAGCGCGAGATCGTGCGCGCCTTCGCGGGCGACTCGACGATGACGAGAGAAGTGGCCATAGAGATCAGGGGTACCCAGCGCCAGCACTGCAGTACAGAAGGTCGCGGCGCCAACACGGACAGCGCCGGACGGTAGCGCAACTGTTCAGCGAAACGACGGTGAGGCCTCTCTACGCGGTCTCGTGCCGGGTGCCCACGCGGTGCAGTCCGACCGCAACAAGGGCTGCCACCCCGGCAGCGATCACAGCCACCACGAGGTCCGACGCGAGCGGTGCGCCAAGCTCCGCGTTCCCGAAACCACCCGAATCTGCATCACCGACCGGCCATGGCCAAAGCACCCGCAACGAGCCAGCCATCAGCCCCATCAGCACAGCGATCATCGCATCCCGCCAGCGATCCAGCAACCGCGCCAACAGCCGCGAGAACAATCCCAGCCCAATCACCGCTCCCAGCCCAAACAGCAACACGGTGCCGAAGTCTCGCTCAGACACAGCCTCGGTGATCGGGTCATACAGCCCCAGCAGCAACAGCACAAAGGCACCCGAGATCCCAGGCAGGATCATGGCGCAAATCGCCAGCGCACCAGCGCCAACAATCACCAAGCCAGCCGGATCCGAAACGCTGCCAGCACGAACCCCCAGCAAGAAGAAAACAGCAACCGCAACCACAACAAACACGGCCACAAGCCCGACCCGCCACTGTCCCACCTGCACCCGGGTGGTCACCACGGTCAGAGCAACAAGACCAAAGAACGCCGCAGAAAGCCCCACAGGCTGCTCATCAATCAACCACCGAACCACCTCAACAAGCCCAACAATGGCAACACCGATGCCCACCGCCAGCGGAACAAGAAACCCCCACTCAGCCCGCCCGACCATCCCGAGCGCCGTTCGGAGGCGTCCGCGCAGCAACAGCCCCGCAGCAGTACTCAGGTGCGCAACCTGCCCCACCAGCCGGTCATAGATCCCCAGCAACAGCGCCAAGGTGCCACCCGACACCCCAGGCACCACATCGGCAGCCCCCATAGCCAACCCCCGAACAAAATTCGAGAGCACCCGCCGCAGCACCCAGCCGAACCTAGAGCATCAGCACAAAGCCACAGATGCCACAGCAGCGACAAGTGCACAGATGTCACAGCGGAGGAGGCGGCAGGGAACTCTGCGACGTTGCGACCTGCTGGATCGCGGGAGCAGAGGGCCCTGCCGCCTCCGCAGCGGGCGCAACCGGGCAAACGCACAAACGCACAAACGCACAAACGCGGAAAGTCCCCGGGCAAGAACCCGGGGACCCCCGCTGACAGCAGAAAAGGAAGGGCCAGACAACTCAGCCCATGGCCGAGTGTCAGCCGCTCGAAACCACGTCGTCCAGCGCCATTCCAGGACCCCCATGCTCAGAAACATCAAGGCCCACCATCTCCTCCTCCGCCGACACCCGCAGCCCAATGGTGGCCTTCAGGACCCCGAACAGGATCACCGAGGTAACGATCACCCAGACGGCCACGATCACCACCATCAGGAACTGCACAACGAGCTGCTCGATGCCGCCGCCGTAGAACAGGCCGGCGTTCTCGCGGCCCAGGAAGGCATCGTCGTAGCGGGCGAACAGGCCGATGGCGAGTGTCCCCCACATGCCTGCTGCGCCGTGAACGGCGAAGGCACCGACGGGATCGTCGATCTTCAGCTTGCGGTCGACGAAGCCGACGACCAGCACCACGATGAGGCCCGCGATGAATCCGGTGACGATGGCGCCCCAGGGCGTCATCGTGCCGCAGCCAGCGGTGATGCCGACCAGGCCGGCCAGTGCACCGTTGCCGGCCATCGGCACGTCGGGACGGCCGCTGCGCAGCCAGTTCAGCGCTGTGGCGCCGATGACGCCGGCGCACGCAGCCAGCACGGTGTTGAGCGCCACGAACATCACGTATTCATCGGCTGCGAGCTCTGAGCCCGGGTTGAAGCCGAACCAGCCGAACCACAGGATGAACACGCCCAAGATGGCGAGCGTCACGTTGTGGCCCGGAATGTTGCGCGACGTCCCGTCGGGGGCGTACTTGCCGAGGCGCGGACCGAGCATCCATGCACCGACGAGGGCCATCCAGCCGCCCACGCTGTGGACGATGGTGGAACCGGCGAAGTCGCTGTAAACGGCGTCGCCGATGGAGATGTTGGCAATGAGGCCGCCGCCCCAGGTCCAGTGCACGACAATCGGGTAGATGATCGCCGTGGTCACGAGGCTGAAGATGAGGTAGGTGCTGAACTTCGTGCGCTCGGCCATGGCGCCCGAGGCGATGGTGACCGCTGTGGCCGCAAATACGGCCTGGAAGAAGAAGTCGGTCGAGCCCGACAGGCCTTCGGAGATGTCGAACAGGTCGACGCCCGACAATGCGAACGAGCCCCAGCCGAATGCGCTGTTGCCGTCGCCGCCGTAGGCGAGGCCGTAGCCGACTAGGAAGAACGCCAGGATGCCGATGGACGCATCGGCCAGGTTCTTGGCCATGATGTTGGCCACGTTCTTCGAGCGGGTCAGGCCCGACTCGAGCATGGCGAAGCCGGCCTGCATCAAGAAGACGAGCACGCCGGCGATGAACACCCACAGGTTGTCCATGACTGCCTGCACCATCTCGGCGGACAGCGATTCGTCCTGTGCGCCGGCTGGACCGGCAAACAGGAACAGGCCGCCGACGGCGCCCGCGACGATGACGAAGAGCTTGCGTTTCATGGCGAATCTCCTAGGACTCGGATCCCGATGAATGGCTGACGGGGCGAACCTAGAAACGCCGTGTTGCGCGGGAGTCACCTCGACATGACCGCTCGATGCACAGCGCGGGTCGGCGCTGTTGCCGAAGTGTTTCCGCAGCGTTGCGAGCTGTGGCGTTGCTCGAGAACGTGCGCCCGCTGCGGAGGCGGCAGGGCCCTCTGCTCCCGCGATCCGGCAGGTCGCAACGTCGCAGAGTTCCCTGCCGCCTCCTCCGCTGTGACATCTGTGGCAGCCGGCTCAGCTGCTCGCGGGGTAGCGCAGCTTGGGGCCCGCTTCGGCCCAGTCCATGTGATCGCGGATGTACTCGTTGGACGGATCTCGGGGCGGCGCGTAGTCCCAGCCTTGCGGTGCTGCAGCATGAACGACCCGGCGGGCCCGCTGGGAGGCGAGCACTTGCTCGCGAATCGCGGTCGAGTTCCAGCGCTGGGTCACTTCGTGCGCGAATGCAGACGTCACGTCCGCCAGATCGGCTGAGCCGGCGAGGTTGTGATGCTCGGCGGGGTTGTCGGCCAGGTCATAGAGCTGCGGTGGGTCGGTGTCGCAGTGGATGTACTTGTAGTGGCCGCGACGGATCATGAACATGGGATGGGACGTCAGCTCGCCCATGTACTCGCCTACGGTCTCGTCGATCGGGTCTGCAGCCCCGGTGGCAGCAGGCCAGAGGCTGCGACCGTCGCGCGGTGCACCCAATTCGCCGAGCGGACCCGCTGCGATGTCGGCCCCTGCGATGTCCAGCAGCGTCGGCGCCAGGTCCAGCAGCGAGCACACATTGGGCACGGTGCCCTGCTCGATGTCCGGGCCCGCCATCACCAGCGGGACGCGGGCGGAGCGCTCGAAGAACGACATCTTGAACCAGGCGCCCCGGTCGCCGAGCATGTCGCCGTGATCGCTGGTCGCGATGACCACGGTGTCGTCGGCATGGCCGGTCTCGTCCAGCACGGCCAGCAGCTCGCCCAGCCACCAGTCGAAGTAGCTCGTGTTGGCGTAGTACGCGTGACGGGCGTTGCGGCATTGCTCGTCGGTCCATCCGACGGTGTCTGCCTCGATGCCCGCTCGGATGCGCACGGTGTGAGGGTCCAGCTCGGCGGGCATCGGCCCGGGCAGGTCGATCTCGTCGTGGTCGTAGAGGTTCCACCACTCGGGGCGCGCCACGTAAGGGTCGTGAGGGTGGATGAAGGCCACCGCCAGGAAGAACGGGCGATCGTCGGGTTCGCGTGCCAGGTCGTACAGGCAGCGGCGGGTGGCGAAGCCCACCTCGTCGTCGTAGTCCATCTGGTAAGTGGCGAGTGCCTGGCCGGCCCCAGAAAGGCTGTCCATGTTGTGGTACCACTTGCCGATCCGCTCGCCGGCGGCATCCCAGTTGGGCGTCCACGCGAAGTTGGCCGGGTAGATGTCGGTGGTGAGGCGCCGGCTGAAGCCGTGCAGCTGATCGGGGCCGACGAAGTGCATCTTTCCCGACAGCACCGTCCGGTAGCCCGCGAGGTTCAGCCAGTGGGCGATGGTGGGTGCGGCTGCGCTCCACTCCGCGGCGTTGTCCCACGCGCCGATCTGCGACGGGAGGCGGCCGGTCATCATCGAGTAACGCGACGGCGCGCACAGCGGCGAGGGGCAGTACGCCGCGTCGAACCGGACGCCCCGCTCGGCGATCGAGTCCATCGACGGCGTCTGGACCAGCGGGTGGCCGTAGGTGCCGGTGAAGTGCGGCGCGAGCTAATCCGCCATCACCAGCACGATGTTGGGAGCGGGCATCGAACCGCACAGTAGGCCCGCCGGAGACGGGCCAGAACCGGGGTCGAGTCCAAGTCGGTCCCCGGCGGATCTCGGGCCGAACCCAGCGCTCGACGGGCTGGTCGCACTCGACAGTCAAGAGCGCGCACATGTGCGCGGTTCTGGCGTTTCTCGGGCGTGCTAATGTCTTCAAAACCGTCTAAATGGCCTGTTTTTCCGGGACGACTGGGGAGGTCGGATCCGCCGCAGGCCGACTGCCCTCGCTGAGGGCCGCCGGCAGATGCCGGCGACAGACGGAGGACACAAACCGGGGGGTGCCCATGTCCGAAGTATTCAAATCCGGCGAGCGAATTCGTCGGCGTCGAAAGCTCAGTAGCTGGAAGCTGCTCATAGCGCTCATCGCAGTGCTCGGGCTGTTCGCCGCTGCCTGTACGGGCGGCGACAGCGACGATGTGGCCGAAGAGCCGGCCGCCACGACAGAGGCGATGGAAGAAGAGCCGGAGGAGATGCCGGTCGACGAGGGTCCTGACCTGGGCTCGCAGACCGCGATCACACTGGCCGCGAATCCGTGGAACGGCTCGGCGCTGAACGTGGCAGTCGCTGCGCAGCTTCTCGAGAGCGAGCTCGGGTACGAGGTCGAGATCGTGGACATCGACGAGAACGCCCAGTGGGCGGCCATCAACACTGGCGAGATCAGTGCCTCGCTCGAGGTGTGGCCGTCAGGCCACGCGCAGAACGTGACCGACTTCATCGACAACGACGGCGCCAATGTGGACAACGCCGGGCTGCTCGGCCCGGTCGGCAAGATCGGCTGGTTCACTCCGACCTACATGATCGAGCGCCATCCGGAGCTGGCGACATGGGAGGGCTTCGCCGATCCGGCGCTGGCCGGCCTGTACGCCACGGCGGAGACCGGCGACCTGGGACAGTTCCTGGGCGGCGATCCGAGCTTCGTCCAGTACGACGAGGACATCATCAACAACCTGGGCCTGCCGATGCAGGTGGTGTATGCCGGGTCCGAGGCTGCGATCTTGGCAGCCGTGGACGCCGCGTACAGCCGGGAGGAGCCGATCCTGGTCTACCTGTGGACGCCCCACTCGGCGTTCAACAGCTACGACCTCACCAACGTGCTGCTGCCTGACTACAGCGACGAGTGCTACGCCACCGCAGATGACGGCGGAGTCGACTGCGACTATCCCGCCGACGTCCTGTTCAAGATCATCGATGCGAGCCTCGCCGACAACGCCCCCGCAGCGGATGCGTTCCTGCGGGCCATGAACTACGACAGCGCTGACCAGATCGCCATGCTCGCCGCCGTCGAGGGCGAGGGAATGTCGATCGACGATGCCGCTGCGCAGTGGATCGCAGACAACGAGGCGACCTGGAGCGCCTGGCTGAACTAGCCCGTCAGCGTTCAGATTGCAGCACGACGCTGACCCGTCGGCGTCGGCCCGGCACAAGCTGAGCCGCAAGGCGCAGCCGGGCCGGCCCCGACGGGGCTCGTCTCGCATGTCAAGTGCCGCAGACCAGCGCATGAAACCGTGGACGATCTGGCCTATGGACGATCCCGTGTACGACTTCATCATCGTCGGCGGCGGATCGGCCGGATGCGCGCTTGCGAACCGGCTGAGCGCAGACCCCGCGAACAAGGTGCTGGTGCTCGAGGCCGGCCGTCGCGATTACCGATGGGACGTGCTCATCCACATGCCGGCGGCGCTGGCGATGCCGATCGGCAACCGCTTCTACGACTGGCAGTACGAGACCGAGCCCGAGCCGCACATGGACGGGCGGCGGGTGTACCACGCCCGCGGCAAGGTGCTCGGCGGCTCCAGCTCCATCAACGGGATGATCTTCCAGCGGGGCAATCCGGCCGACTACGACAAGTGGGCCAGCCGGCCCGGCATGGCGGCGTGGGACTACCGGCACTGCCTGCCGTATTTCAAGCGCATGGAGACGTGCCTGGCTGGCCCCGATTCCTGGCGCGGCGGCGACGGGCCGCTGGTGCTCGAGCGGGGCCCGGCACGAAGCCCCTTGTTCGAGGCGTTCTTCGACGCCGTGCAGCAGGCCGGCTACGAGCTGACCGACGACGTCAACGGCTTTCGCCAGGAGGGCTTCGCAGCGTTCGACCGCAACATCCACCGCGGCCGGCGCCTGTCGGCCTCGCAGGCATACCTGCACCCCGTGATGGATCGCCCCAACCTGACGCTTCGCACGGGCGCGCTGATCAGCCGGGTGCTGTTCGACGGCAGCCGGGCGACCGGCGTCGCCTACCGCCAGCGGGGCCTGCGGCGGGGCCGTGAGCGTGTCGCCCGAGCAGGGCACGTCATCTTGTGTGCGGGCGCCTTCGGCTCAGCGCAGCTCTTGCAGCTCTCCGGTGTCGGTTCCCCGTCGCTGCTCAGCCAGCACGGCATCGAGGTGGTCTCGCCCCTGCCCGGCGTCGGCGAGAACCTGCAGGACCATCTCGAGGTCTACATCCAGTACGCCTCGCGGCTGCCGGTCTCGATGCAGCCCCATCTGCGGCGCTGGCGACATCCGTGGATCGGCTTGCAATGGCTGGCGCGGCGGGGGCCGGGAACGACCAATCACTTCGAGGCCGGCGGCTTCGTGCGCAGCAACACCGACGAGGCCTATCCCAACCTGATGTTCCACTTCTTGCCGCTGGCCGTGCGCTACGACGGCTCGGCGCCGGTCAGCAAGCACGGCTACCAGGTGCATGTCGGGCCGATGTACTCCGATGCCCGCGGTTGGGTGCGCATCAGGTCGACCGACCCCACAGCCAAGCCGGCGATCCGGTTCAACTACCTCTCCACCGCTCAGGACCGGCGGGAGTGGGTCGAGACGGTGCGGGTCACGCGCCACATCATGAACCAGCCGGCCTTCGAGGCCTATAACGACCGCGAGCTGTCGCCCGGCCCTGCCGCCGAATCCGACGACGAGATCATGGACTGGGTGGCGCGCGACGCCGAGACGGCGTTGCATCCCGCCGGCACCGCACGGCTCGGCACCGACCCCGATGCGGTCACCGATCCGGCGACGATGGGGGTGCTGGGCACGTCGGGTCTCAGCGTGGTGGACGCCTCGGTGATGCCGAACGTGACGAACGGCAACATCTATGCGCCGGTGATGATGATCGCCGAGAAGGCCGCCGACCTGCTGCTCGGAAATGAGCCGCTCGCGCCGCTGGACGTGCCTGTTTACGGTCAGGCGTGCGTGGCGCCTCCGCTGGCCCCGCCGGCCTCGTGACCGGATGGGTGATCGGCGTCGTGACCGGAGATCATCGTCGAGACCAGGTCGAGCACCTCGTGGCGCTCGGCCTTGGTCGGGGGTGCGAGGCCGAACAGGTCGATGAGCCAGAGCCCGTCGCCCACGATGCGTGCGAGCAG
This sequence comes from Candidatus Poriferisodalis sp., assembly GCF_965208895.1. Classification (GTDB taxonomy): domain Bacteria; phylum Actinomycetota; class Acidimicrobiia; order Acidimicrobiales; family Poriferisodalaceae; genus Poriferisodalis. Next base: position 2,150,586 of record NZ_OZ242363.1, read on the forward strand.
GCCGGTGGTCTCGGCCAGCTTGTCGCGGTGCATGAGGCGGTCCTGCCAGCGCTCGAACGTCGCCCGGGTATTCGCGAGCAGTTCGTCGTCGAGCGCCGCAGCCGCGAGGATCGACGACGAGGTGTCGTCGGCTGCCTTGTAGGGCTCACGCACGTAGTCGAGGTAGGCGAGCGCGAATGTGCCACGGGACGCGGGATCGGCGGCGCGAAAGCGCTCTTCACGGATGTCCAGCTCGTCGTCGAGGACGGCGAGCGTCTCGTCGAGCAAACCCGCCATGAGGGCGTCCTTCGAGCCGAAGTGGTAGAGAAACCCGCCCTTGCTGACGCCCGCAGCGGTGGCGACGCGATCCAGCGTCAGGTTGGCGGCGCCATCGGTGCGGATGACCTCGATGGCCGCGGCCAGGATGCGCTCGCGGGTCTGCACGGCCCGATCCTGCACCGGGCCCGATCTCGAAGCGGTGCGGTCCGCTGCAGGCGGCGGCGCGTCACTGTCGCCGGGTGTCGCATCGAAGGCGCGAGATCGTGCCACAGTCAGCACAGGGTATCGACACGCCGAACCCGTCCAGCTGGACGGTAACGCGGCGGGCGGAGGCAATGGGGGCAGCCATGGAGCCGATCGTCACGGTCAGCGGTCTGTGGAAGATCTTCGGCAAGAAGGTCGACGCCGCCCGTGAGCTGGCTTCGGCGGGCGCGGACCGGGGGCAGATCCAGGCCGAGACGGGCTGCTTGGTGGCGGTTCACGATGTCACCTTCGACGTGCGGGCGGGCGAGACGTTCGTGGTCATGGGCCTGTCGGGTTCGGGCAAGTCGACGCTGGTGCGCTGCGTGTCGCGCCTCATCGAGCCCACCTCCGGCGACATCGACGTGTGCGGGACCGTCTTGGCTGACGCGAGCGATGCAGCGTTGCGTGAGCTGCGCCGCAGCAAGATGGCGATGGTCTTCCAGCACTTCGGCCTGTTCCCCCACCGGCGCGTCGTCGACAACGTGGCGTACGGCCTCGAGGTGCAGGGCGTCGGGCGCGACGAGCGCCATGAGCGCGCTCGCGAGGTGCTCACCACGGTGGGGCTCGACGGCTGGGGCGATCACTACCCCCAGCAGCTCAGCGGCGGGATGCAGCAGCGCGTCGGCCTGGCGCGAGCCCTTGCAGTCGAGCCCGAGGTGCTGTTCTTCGACGAGCCATTCTCGGCGCTCGACCCGCTCATCCGGCGCGATATGCAGGACGAGCTGGTGGCATTGCAGCTCGAGCTGCAGCGCACGATCGTGTTCATCACGCACGATTTCGCCGAGGCGCTGCGGCTTGCCGACCGGATCGCCATTATGCGAGACGGGGCCTTCACCCAGGTCGGCACGCCGCTCGAGATCCTGACTCAGCCCGCCGACGACTACGTGCGTGCGTTCACCCAGGATGCGCCGATCGCGAAGGTGCTCCCCGCGTGCTCGTTGATGCAGCCGCTCGGCGACGTCGCCATCGACGACGGCTGGCCCCGCACCAGCGAGACCGCCACGCTCGAATCTGCGCTGCCGTTCCTGCTGTCATCGGATCACCCGGTCGTGGTCTGCAACGCCGAGGGCAACCCGGCGGGCCTGCTGCACCCCGACGACGTGGCAGCGGTGCTGGAGCAGAACCTGCGATGAATCAGACCATGGTTGCCGCAGCACCAGCACCGCCATCAAACACAGCGCTGAAACAGAACCTGCGATGAGCCAGACGGTCGAGGCTGGTCCGCCTGTGGGTGCAGGCTCGCCGGCAGCCCGACGACGTTCGCCGGTCGCCGTGGTGCTGGCAACAGCCGCAGTTGCACTCGTGATCGTCGGGTTCGCCGCCTCGGTCGGCGCCTTTCCCGAGTCGTGGAACTTCGGGCTGGCCGACCCGATCGACCGCACGCGGCGCTGGCTCATCAACAACCAGACCTCCCACTGGCTGTACACGGTGCTGCTCAACCCGGTCACCGATCTGGCCGACGCCGGCATTCGTCAGCTCGAGACGATCCTGCGATGGTTCCCCTGGTACGTGTACCCGGTCGTCTGCGGCCTCGGGCTGTGGCGGGTGCGCGGCCGGCTGGCGGGAGCGCTCGGCTTCTGCGGCGTCGTGCTGATCGGCATGACCGATCTGTGGCAGCAGGGCTTCGCCACGCTCGCGTTGATGGCCGTGGCGGTGTTCGGCTCGCTGCTGGCGGGCATCCCCCTCGGCATCGCCGCTTGGCGCAACGACCGTGTCGCCGGCGTGCTGCGTCCCACTCTCGACGCCATGCAGACCATGCCCGGGTTCGTCTACCTCATCCCCTTCGTGCTGCTGTTCGGCATCGGGCGGGTGCCGGCCCTCATCGCCACCGTCATCTTCGCCCTGCCGCCGGTGGTGCGGCTCACCGACATCGGCCTGCGCAGCGTGCCCAACCCGATGGTGGAGGCCTCGGAGATGTTCGGCGCTACCGACCGCCAGACGCTGCGGCTGGTGCGGATCCCCGCCGCCCGACCAGCAATCCTGGCCGGCGCCAACCAGACCACGATGCTGGCCATGAGCATGGTGGTGATCGCCGCGTTCATCGGCGCGGGCGGTCTCGGCCAGGACGTACTGCGGGCCATGCGTGACATCGACGTCGGCGAAGCCTCCGAGGCCGGCATCGCCATCGTCATCATGGCGATCATCCTGGATCGCTTCACGCGAGGCATCGCGACGCTGGGCGAGCGCGGCGGCGGCCACGGGCCGGGCAGTCATGGCGACAGCTCTGTGTCAGCCGCAGACATCGCGGCGATCCGCTGGATCGGTGCCGCGACGGCGCTGGTAGCGCTCGTCGGGGGCATCGTGGGTCACCACGAGTTCCCCGAATGGCTGCAATGGCACTACGCGCCGTATGTCAACGACATCACGGCATGGGCTCGCGACAACCTCTACGACATCGGCTCATCGGGCATCGGCACAGGGCCGCTCAGCGACTTCATCACCCTCTACCTGGTGACGCCGCTGCGGGAGCTGCTGTCGGGGGGCATTCCCTGGCCGGCCATGATCGGGCTCGGCGTGCTGGGGGGTCTGGCGGCTCGCGGCGTCACGCTCGGCATTGGCATCGGCATCGCCCTGTTCGGGATCGGGTGGCTCGGCATGTGGGAGCTGTCGATGGACACGCTCGCCCAGACACTGGTGGCCGTGGCGGTCACTCTGGTGATCGCGGTGCCCTTGGGAATCCAGGCCTCCCACAGCGATCGCTTCCAGCGGTTGATGGACCCGGTGCTCGACTTCATGCAGACGATTCCCAGCTTTGTGCTGCTGGTGCCAGTGATCACGCTGTTTCACGTGGGGCGCATTCCGGGCATCATCGCCTCGGTGGTCTACGCGCTGCCCGCTGCAGTGCACTACACCGATCTGGGGCTTCGCCGGGTGCCCGCCGAGGTGCACGAAGCCGCCACGAGCTTCGGCGCGACTCGCAGCCAGCGCCTGCGGCGGGTGGAGCTGCCGCTCGCCGCCCCCGAGCTGATGGTGGCGGTCAACCAGGTGATCATGCTGGTGCTGGCGATGGTGGTGATCGCCGGGCTGGTCGGCGGCGGCGGGCTCGGCTTGGAGACAGTGAACGCGCTGCGCCGCAGCGATGCGGTCGGCCGGGGCTTTGAAGCCGGAATCGCCATCGTCCTGCTGGCAGGAATCCTCGACCGCCTCACCCGCGGCGTAGCCGACCGCCTTCGCCCGCCGGCTGCCGCCTGACCCCAGCGTCTCGGCGGCGAAATGGTGACGAAGACCGCTGCGAGCTGTGCACCGATGTGGTCACAAATCGATTTGTTTCGAGACTACATCGCTGCCTAGTGTGATCACATGAGCGCGAACATCGGCATTCGAGAGTTGAAGGCAAAGCTGTCGGAATGCGTGCGGCGGGCTGCCGACGGTGAGTGCATCATCGTGACCGACCGCGGGCGTCCAGTTGCTCAGCTGACGGCACTGGACGGCTCGACGCTGGACGACCTCGCACGCATAGAACAAGGCGTCGCCGAGGGCTGGATCACTCCTGCCAAGCGGCGGGGAGGGCTCGGACCAATACGGCCCATTGCGTCCAGCTCCGGACTCACCATCGCCGAGATATTCGACGAGGACCGCGGCGACTGATGCTCTACGTCGAGTCCAGCGCGCTGGTAAAGCGCTACGTTGCTGAACGAGACTCCGATGTTGCCCGTCGGTTGATGAATGTCGAACAGGCACTGATCACCTCGCGTCTCGCCGAGATCGAGGTTCGACGCAACCTTGCGCGCCTTCTTGGTGGGTCAGACCTCACATCAAAGCGCCAAGAATTTCAAGTCGATCTTCAGGCCTTCGAAATCGTCGAGTTGGATGACGCGACGTTCGATGATGCTGCGCACATCGCTGAGGAAACGCTGTGCCGGTCGCTCGATGCCATCCACTTGGCGGCTGCCCGTCGAGCGAGTCCGAACGCGACCGTGCTGACGTTCGACCGGCGTCAGGCAGAGGCAGCCCGGGCCATCGGCTTGTCAGTCCTCGGAATCTGAGAGCTTGAACTCGCCGGCACAGATGCCAGAGCAGCGGAGGCGGCAGGAGACTCGGCGACGTTGCGACCGGTTGGCTCCTTAGCCTGGATCCACCGGTGGGGTGGCGGGTTTGGGTGGTGCGCGTCCACCAGAAAGGCCTCCTGACGTGGCATTTTGCCGTTGACGAATAGTCGGCGTGATGCCATGACGGGAGGCACTTTCTGTGAGCAGCGTAGCTGGGGGTCTGGACCGGATTGAGGCAGTGTTCGACGAGGAGTCTTTGGTCGCCGATGCGGGGTTGTTGTTGGCGGGGTCGCTGGTGGCCCGGCTGGGTCTGGAGTCGTTGATCGATGAGGTGGTGACGCCGCCGGGGTCGGGCCGCGGTTCGGGTGCCAAGGTGCTCACGGCGGTGTGCTCGATGCTGGTGGGCGGTTCGTTCTTTTCGGACGCGGACAGGCTGCGGGCCGCGTCGACAAGGTCGGTGCTGGGGTTCGCGCCTGTGGCGCCGTCGACGTTGGGGACGTTCGCGAGGTCGTTCACGTTCGGTCATGTGCGTCAGCTCGACCGCGCGCAGGAGCTGGCGTTGGGCCGCGCGTGGGACGCAGGCGCCGCCCCTGCGGCCGAGCAGGTCACGATCGATGTCGACTCGACGGTCCGCGAGGTGCACTCCGACGCGAAGCAAGGCGCCGCCTATGGGCATACGCGCACGCTGGGCTATCACCCGTTGGTCGCGGTGCGCGACGACACCGGCGAGATATTGCATTCGCGGATGCGCAAGGGGTCCTCCCAGAAAGGACACCTGCGGTTCGTGTCCGAGACCGTCGCCAGGACGCGGCGGTTGGCGCCACAGGCGGCGCTGACGCTGCGCGCCGACGCAGGGTTCTTCTCCTGGGACCTGACCGAGCGGCTCGACAAGCTCGACGTGAGGTTCCTGATCGCTGTGGGCCGCAACCCCGCTGTCGACAAGGCGATCGCCGCGATCGACGACGACGAATGGACCCCGATCGGCTACACCGACGACGGCGAGGCACACGTCGCCGAGACGACGTTGACCTCGAGCCGGCGCCGCCGCGGCAAGCCCGCTCGCACGGTGCGGCTGGTGGTGCGCCGCACCCGCATCGTCGGCGAGCAAGGCGACCTGTTCCCCGACTGGCGCCACCACGCCGTCGTCACCGACATCGACGCCGAAACGCTCGACACCAAAACAGCCGACGCCGCCTACCGCCGTCACGCACGCGTCGAGCTCGCCATCAAAGACCTCAAAGCCGGCGGCCTCGCCCACAGCCCCTCAGGACGCTTCGCCGCCAACGCCGCATGGCTCGCCTGCGCCGTGCTCGCGCACAACATCGCACGCTGGACAGCGCGCATCGGACACGTCCACGACCCCCGAAAGCTCACCGTCGCCGCCACCATCGCACGCCGCCTGCTCGCCGTCCCCGGCCGGCTCGTCAACCGCAGCGGACGGCCCACCCTGCGGCTCCCCGCCCGATGGCCCTGGGCTCACACGTTCGCCGCCGCGCTCGACAAGATCCGCAGCCTGCCCCAACACTGCTGAACCGCCCCCAGCGCCCAGCCGCCCGGCGCAGCACACCCCCAAAAGCGCAGCACACAACCCAACCCCCCCAAGCCGAACCGGGCACCACCACGCCCCAATGACCCCCATTACGTTGCCGGCGGCCCTGGCGCGACGGCGTCAGGGGCTGGCTGCTCGCCCGGGCGGGCAGGGCTGTTTCCCAACCACCCCACCGGTGGATTCAGGCTTAGAGGAAGGCGGGGACGAAGACGAGGCTGACGATGGTCATCACCTTGATGAGGATGTTCATCGCCGGGCCTGAGGTGTCCTTGAAGGGGTCGCCGATGGTGTCGCCGACCACAGCGGCCGCGTGGGCATCGGTGCCCTTGCCGCCGTGCGCTCCCGCCTCGATGTACTTCTTGGCGTTGTCCCACGCACCGCCCGAGTTCGCCATGTAGATGGCGATCAGGAAGCCGGTCACCACCGCCCCGGCCAGGAAGCCGCCGAGCGCGTTCACGTCGATGAAGCCGATGACGAGCGGCAGGATGACGGCCAGACCGCCTGGCAGCAGCATCTCGCGCAGGGCGGCCTGGGTGGAGATGTCCACGCAGCGGCGGCTGTCGGGTTTCACGCCCGGCTCGCCTTCCCGCAGTCCCGGGATTTCGGCGAACTGCCGGCGGACCTCCACGATCATCGCCTGCGCCGCCCGCCCCACTGAGGACATGGTGAGCGCCGCAAAGATGAACGGCGTCATGGCGCCCAGGAACAGGCCGATCGTGACCGCGGTGTCGTTGATGTCGAGAAACACCTTGTCGCCGGCGGTCAGGCTGAACGACTTGAACAGCGCCAGCGCCGTCACCGCAGCCGAGCCGACAGCGAAGCCCTTGGCCACCGCAGCAGTGGTGTTGCCCAGCGAGTCGAGGCTGTCGGTGACGCCGCGCACCTCCGGAGGCAGCTCGGCCATCTCGGCGATGCCGCCGGCGTTGTCGGCGATGGGCCCATAGGCGTCCACGGCCACGATGACGCCGGTCACCGCCAGCATGCCGATAGCTGCCAGCGACACGCCGTACAGCCCGATCACGTCGCCGGTTGCACCGAACGCCAGCCCGCCGAACCAGTACGACAGGCCGATCATCGTCACCACAAGCACCACCGCCGGCAGCGTCGAAAGCTTGCCCTGCGCGATGCCTTCGATGGTGACCGTGGCGGCACCCGTCTCGGACTGCTGGGCAATGCCCTTCACGGGGCGGTAGTGCTCAGAGGTGAAGTATTCCGAGGTGAAGCCGATTGCCCAGCCGCCGAGCAGCCCCACGATGATGGTCAGCGCCAGGAAGATCGGTGCGTCGAGCACGTAGTTGCCGATGGTCGGGCTGCCGCCGAACAGCACCAGCGTGCCCACGATGGAGAACACCACGGTGAGCGCCATGGCCACGTACTGGCCGGTGTGCAACTGCCCCGACAGGCTGCGGCCCTCACGGCCACGCACGAACAGCGCGCCGACGATCGAGGCGATCATGCCCAGCGCCCCGATCAGGATCGGGTACATGAGCAGCGCCTCGGCGTCGCCGAAGTCGGCAGCCAGGCTGTCGCCCTCCATGAACACCGGCACCAGCAGCGAGGCCAGCACCACCGGCGCCACGATCGACCCGGCGTACGACTCGAACAGGTCCGCGCCCATGCCGGCCACGTCGCCCACGTTGTCGCCCACTGCATCGGCAATCGTGGCGGGGTTGCGGGGATCGTCCTCGGGGATGCCGGCTTCCACCTTGCCCACCAGGTCGCCGCCGACGTCGGCCGCCTTGGTGTAGATGCCGCCGCCGATACGGGCGAACAGGGCGATCGAGCTGGCGCCCAGGCCGAACGCCGCCACCACCTGGAACGCCTGGTCAACGCCCAGCCACTTCACCCACAGCAGGTAGTTGATCGAGATGCCCAGCAGTGCCAGCCCGGCAACGCTGAAGCCCATGACGGCCCCGCCCTTGAACGCCAGCGGCAGGGCCTTCGCGGCACCCTCGCGGGCCGCGTTGGCCGTGCGGGTGTTGGCCGCAGTGGCGATGTGCATGCCGATGAAGCCCGCCACCGACGACAGCACTGCGCCCATGAGGTAGGCGAAGCTGGCAGCCGGGCGGCCGTCAATCGGCACGATCAACAGCAGCACGAACATGGCTGCCACGAAGACCGAGACCCACTTGTACTCCCGGCGCAGAAACGCCATCGCACCCTCGCGGATGGCGGCGCCGATCTCGCGCATCAAATCGGTGCCTTGGTCAGCCCGCAGCACCACCTTGGCGAAGTAGTAGGCCAGCAGCAGTGCCAGCACAGAGGCGATCAGGGCCAGATACGGAACAGCAGTCACAAGGACCTCCAGGGTCGCAGCAGGATCAGATCAGGATCAGGTCAGGTCGAGATGGCTCGGGGGAGTATGCCGGGCCGCAGGCACAGATGCCAGAGCAGCGGAGGCGGCAGGAGACTCGGCGACGTTGCGACCGGCCGGATCGCGGGAGCCGAGGCTTCTGCCGCCTCCGCAGCGGGCGCACCTATTCGCGCAGCGAGATCAGGACTCGGCGTGACGCTCGTACTCTTCGGGCGGGACCTCGGTGTGGGCACCGCGCTTGCCGGAGAACCACAGCAACGCCAGCGCAGCCCCGCCAGCCGCACCCGAGGCCACCAGGATGCCGATCTTGGCCAGATCGCTGATGCCGGCGTCATCGAAGGCCAGCCCGGTGATGAAGATCGACACGGTGAAGCCAATGCCCGCGGCAAAGCCCATGCCCACGAACTGCGGCCAGTTCATCCCTTCGGGCAGATCGAAGCCGAAGCGGGTCGCCACCCAGGTGAACACTGCGATGCCAAGCGGCTTGCCCACCACCAAACCGAGGATGACGCCCCAGGTGACCGGAGAGCCGGCGGCGTCGGTCAGCGTTTCTTCTGAGAGCGGTATGCCGGCATTGGCGAGGGCGAAGATCGGCACGATCAGGAACGCCGTGAACGGGTGCAGCATCGACTCGAGCCGTTCGGTCACCGGCACCGATTCCTGCACCAGAAACGATGCCTGGTGGACCTGCTCCACGCTCGGATCATCGGGAAGGTCGTCCACCATGTTCTGGGCCTGTGCCCGGTCGAGCAGCGGCTTGGCGGGTGTCAGCAGGCCGAGCACCACCCCGGCGATGGTGGCGTGCACACCAGATTCCAGCGTGGCGTACCAGATCACCAGACCGATCAACCAGTAGACCTCGAGCGCCCACACCTTCATCAGCGCGAGCGTCCGCACCAAGACGGTCAGCATGACCGCGATCGCCAGCCACATGAAGTCGAGATCGCCGGTGTAGAAGATCGCGATCACCGCAATGGCACCGATGTCGTCCACGATGGCCAGCGTCAGCAGGAACAGCTTGAGGATCGGCGGCACACGCGAGCCGAGCAGCGCTACGACGCCCACCGCGAAGGCGATGTCGGTGGCCATCGGTATGCCCCAGCCCGAGGAGGCCGGGCCCGACGGGTTGAACACGACGTAGAACAACGCAGGCACGACCATCCCGCCGACGGCAGCGATCGCCGGCAAGGTCGCGGCACGGACGCTCGAGAGGTACCCCGTCACCAGCTCGCGCTTGATCTCCAATCCCACCACGAAGAAGAACAGCGCCATGAGGCCGTCGTTGACGAGCGCCTCCAACGTCAGCGGGTGTACGTGATAACCGCCGACCGTCAGGTCGATGTGGGTATGCCAGAAGTCGAAGTAGCCCTGGCTCCATGGCGAGTTCGCCCAGATGAGCGCGGTTGTAGCGGCCACCAGCAGCAGCGCGCTGCTGGCGACCTCGCGGTGGACGAAGTTAAGAATCGGCCGCGCCACAAACCGGGCCAGCCACCTGTCGCCGCCTGCGAATGTCTCGCGCTGGAACAGGTAGTTGGGACCCGCCATATCGGCGCACAGGCTACGGGCCGCTATTGGGGGCACCTTGCCGCGCGGGATTCTCAGGCCCTCTGTTGCGACGATCTTCAGCGATCGGTCACGTCCGCGATGGCGTCAGCCAGCCCGGGGGCGGTGGCGAAGAGCGAATCGACCTCGGTCTCGGCCAAGGTTGCGGCGACCCCGGGCGCGCTCACCACGAGCGCCATGGCGCCGCGGGCGGCACCGCAGCGTCGCCGCGCGTCGAGCAGGACGCCGAGGACGACCGGCTGCAACACGTCGACGTCGGACAGGTCGACGACGAGTCGCGGCGGTGTTCCCGCAGCCGCCAGCGCGGAGCGGAGCGCGCTGTCCAACGAGGCGATCGCGCCCAGATCGAGCTCGCCGTGCGGCGTCACCACCACCGTGGTCGAGCCGTCAGCCCCGGTGATCGTCCGCTCGGAGATGCCCGAAATCATGACCAGCGCTCAGGCAAATCGAGGCATCACCTTGTCGCTGATGAGCTCGATCGACGCATTGATCTGGTCGGCGGAATGGATGCCCTGGGGGACCAGGAAGAACGCCTCGTCGATGCCGAGCACAGTCTGCGCCTCTTCGATCTGGCGGCTGATCGTGTCGGGGCTGCCCACGAGCTGCAGCGGCATGCCTTGGCCGAACTGGATGGCCCACTGGTTCCAGAACCACTCCATGTCGGCGAACTGCGCCCAGGCCTCGGCGTCGGTGGGCGCGCACACCGCAACGCCGCCCCAGCCGCACTCGTGCCCGCGGGGCTTTTCGATGCCGTGACGGGCGGCCTCGGCGCGGTACGCCTTCCACAGCTCCTCGCAGAAGTCCATCTTGTCGCTGAGCACGATCGGCGTGCCGCCGTAACGTGCCCAGAACACCGCCGAGCTCATCGACATGGTGAACCCGCCGTAGAGCGGCGGGTGCGGCGTCTGCAGCGGGCGCGGTGCGATGCCGACCTCGTGGATCGTCATGTCGGCGTCGACGCCGGCGCCAAAGTCCGAATACACGGTGTGGGTGTGGGGGTTGAGCTTGTCGTTGGGAAATCGCCAGAACTCGCCCTCATAGGCGAACGTGTCGTTCTTGAGGGCGGTGAGCACGATGTCGACGAACTCCTCGAAGTACCGGCGGTTGTAGTCGTCTGCGTCGGTGCCGCGGTTCCACTTGCCGACCGCAGCGAGATCGGGGCGGATCTTGAACTGGTCCACCCAGCGATGCTGGTAGCCGCGCACCGCGCCGAAGCAGAGCCGCCCGCCGGTCATGTGGTCGAGCGTCGCCACCTGCTCGGCGACCCGCAGCGGGTTATGAGTGGTCGACACGTAGCCGCAGGCGATCGGGCGCAGCCGGGTGCTGTGCTGGGCGATCCAGGTGGCCATGAGGTTCAGGTCGTTGGAGATCTCGAACCCCTCGATCTGCAGGTGGTGCTCGGGGTGGCCGAAGCCGTACCAGCCGTTGCCGTCGGCGAAGCGGGCGATCTCGGCGATCTCGCCGAGCATGCGCTGGTAGTAGTCGTTGTTGAGCCCTGCGAGGCCGGCTTCCAGCTCGTGGCGCCGGCCGATCGTGCAGTACATGAACAAGCTGAATCTCACCGTGGCTCCCGTCGTCTGTGCCCGCAGCCGTCCGCGATCTGCGCAGGCCCTGAGCCTCGCAGACGACTTCGCGGAGTGTAGGTGAGCACGCCCGTGCCAGCCCCAGAGCGCGCCCGGTCCCGCGCCGCCGCAACCCCGCATTCGCCGTGATCCGCGCACTGCTGTCGGGTGAAACCCCCTGATCAGGGTTCGACTCCTGCATGAACGCCCGTTCAGGACTAAGTTCTTCCGAGGCATGGACAGCACCGAGGCAGCCATTGGCAGCTCGGCCCAGCCGGATCCCACCAACAACTCCGTTGCCGCTGACGTCGATGAGAACGGCGGCAACGGCAATGGCAACGGCCGGAGGATTCGCAAGGGCGAGCGCAGCCGTATGCGCATCCTGGATGCTGCTGCGCGCTTGCTCTCGTGCCGTGGCTATGCCGCCACCACCCTGACCGACATCGCCGGCGCCGCAGAGATGCAGGCAGGCAGCCTCTACTACCACTTCGACTCCAAGGACGCGATCGTCGAAGAGGTGCTGAGCGTCGGCATCGACCACGCCCGCGGCGCGATCAACGCGGCGCTGGAGGCATTGGGCTCCGAGGCGAAAGGCTCCGACCGTCTGGCTGAAGCCATCGTGGCCTACGTCAACTGCATCGTGGCCGAGAGCAACTTCACGGTGGCCAACATCCGCTGCTACAACGAGTCGCCTCCCCAGACCCGCCAGAGCCTGACGGTGCCCCTGCGCGACTTCACCAACCTGTGGGTCGGCCTGCTTGCAGAAGGCCAGTCCGACGGCTCGCTGCGCGACGACGCCAACGCCAGGGTCCTCGCCCGGATCATGATCTCGGGCCTCAACTCGCTGGCCAGCTGGTACCGCCCTGGCGGCGAATTGCGTCTCGAAGACCTCGCCCGCCAGTTCGCCGAATTGGTCCTGACCGGCCTGCTCCCCGACCCGCAGTGACAGCTACAGGGTGACAGTTACAGGCGGCCGCTGGTGATGAGTCGGCGGCGGTGCTCGAGGAAGTCGACGAGCACGTAGTCGCCCAGGTTGTGGGGGCTGGTGAAGAACGCCCGCCCGCCGTTCATCTCGGTCATCTTCTCGACGAAGGCTCGCAGGTAGCTGTTCGGGTCGAGCATGAACACGTTGATGCGGATGTCCTCGCGGGTCGCCCGAGCCACTTCCAGCAGCGTGGCCTCGATGGTCTCGCGCACAGGCGGGTAGGCGAAGTACGGGCGACCGTCACGGGACAGGTGTGCGGTCGGCTCGCCGTCGGTGATCATGATGATCTGCTTCGAGCCGGTCTGGCGGGCCAGCAGCCGCCGGGCGATCATGAAGCCGTGCTGCATGTTGGTGCCGTAGGCGAAGTCCCACGACACCTCCGGCAGCTGCGCAGCGGTCAGCTCCGACGCTGATTCGGCAAAGCCCACGATGCCCAGGTAGTCCCGCGGGAACTGCGTCGAGATCAGCGAGTGCAGCGCCATCGTGACCTTTTTGGCCGGCAGGAAGTTGTCCCGCATCGGCATCGACAGCGACAGGTCCAGCATCAGCACCGTCGATGCCCGCGACAGCAGCTCGGAGCGCTCGATCTCGAAGTCGTCGGGCGTGAGGCTCACCGGTGTGCCGGTCCCCTGGCGGGCCACCGCGTTGCGCACGGTGCGCTCGATGTTCAGGTTGAAGGCGTCGCCGAACTCGTACTGCTTGGTCTCGTACGCGAACTCGTGGCCGACGCCCGACTTGCGCACCTGGTGACTGCCCACCTTGTCGTCCATGAGTCGGTTGAACAGGTCGCCGAGCGCGTTCTGACCAATGCGCCGCAGTGCCCTCGGCGTCAGCTCCAGGCGGCCCTCGGTGTGCTGCGCGAGACCTGATTCCTCGAGCATGCGGGCCATCTCGCTGAGCCGCTCCAGCGCTTCGGCGGACTGGTTGCCGAGCAGCTCCCGGACCCGCTCGGGATCCACTTCGGCCAGCGCGGAGGGGCTGACGGCGCCTTGGAGCATCTCGGCGAGCGCGTCGAGGTCGCCGAGCTGCGCCATGACATCGGCCGCCTGCGACATCGACAGCGGGTCGTCGCCGCCGAAGGAGTAGTTGCGATCCCAGCCCATGTCGGGGAACGCCTGCTGGAGGTTCTGCGCGAGCTGCTGGGCCTGCCACTGCAGGTCCATGTCGTCCATGAACTGCGACGCCAGGTCGGCGAGCTGCTGGCGCTGTTCGGGAGTCATCGAATTCAGCATCGACGCCATGGCCGCCATGCGCTTGGCCATGATCTCGAGCAGCTCGTCGAGCGTCTGGGGGTTCTCGGGGAAGAAATCGCCATAGCGATCCATGAATCCCTCGAAGTCGGGCTCCTCGCCGCGGGCACGCTGTTCGAGCATCTGGTTGAGCTCGGCCATCATGTCCTTGGTGCGGGCCAGGTCCTCGGGGCTCATGTTGCCCATGGCCCCGGTCATCTGGTCGAAGTAGCTCTGGGCCACTTCTTGGCGCAGCCGCTCGACGAGTTCGTTGAACTGCTCGCGCGCCTCGGGCGATTCGAAGTCGTAGCTCTGCAGGCCGCGCATCTTGCCGGCCAAGTCGGGGGGCAGCATGTCGAGCTGCAGGTTGCGTTCGGCGGCGCTCGACTGGGCGATCTCGTCGCGGCGCTCATCGCCGCTGTCGGCCGCGTCGTGCGCGAATTCCTCCAGCGCCTCACGCTCGGTATCGGTGATCTCGTCGAGCTCGCGGGCGATGTCGTCGTACACGCCGCCGAGGTCGAACTGATCGAGCATCTCCGAGCGGCGTTCGCGCAGCCGCTCGAGCATCTCGCGCAGGCCTTCGAGCCGGTTGCCTTCGGAATCGGTGAAGCCCTGCTGCATGAGCCGGCGCAGCGCCGCATTGAGATCGCCGTGATACAGCAGATCGTCGGTCATCTCGGCGAACAGGCTGTCCGCGTCGAAGTCGAAGCCGGTCTGGGTGCCGTCCCAGGCCGAGTATTCGAAGCGCGCGCCTTCCCGGCGAGCCCGGCGCCAGCGGATCTTCACTGGCTGGCCCCGTCCGGCCGGAGCGCAGCCGAGCGCTTCGGGATTCCAACGCGCTCTCCCATGTGCATCACTCTCTCATGGCAACGGTCGCTACGCGTACAGCCACTCAACCACGGGAGCGGTAGGTGGCCCGGGCGCCGACGTGCTCTTTGTTGAGCCGCTTGGACAGGTGCAGGCCTTCGAGCACCAGCTCGACAGCGGAGGCCAGCACTGCGGGTGCGGCGCCTTCGTCGGACTGCGAATCCGCAGCGGTCGCTACCAGCGACTCAGCGGCGACGGCGAGCGCCTGGTTGCCGGCGAGCAGCTCCATGTAGGCCTCCGAGCCGAGGTCGTCGCCGGTGTGCACCACTTTGCCTTCGCCGAAGCTGGCCACCACGTCGCTGAGCTCGTCGGGCGAGAAGCGGTTCTTGAAGACCTCCAGCACGGCGGCTTTGAGCATGGTCTCGACGATCTTGCCGTCGCGGCCTTCCTCCATCGACTCGATCTCGATCTTGCCGGCGGTCGAGCTCATGAGCGAGTCGAGATCGCTGACACGAGGCACCACACTGCGCTCGCCGCGTTGCAGCGCCCGGCGAGTGGCGTTGGCCACGAGCGTCTCGGTGTTGGTGACGGTCATGCGCACCGACACGCCCGAGCGCTGGTTGACATGGCTGCTGGCACGAGCCACATGACTGAACGTCGCCACGATCTCCGCCATGAACTCGGGCAGCGTGACGCTGACGCCGCCGTCGAAGCCCACATCGATCCCGGCCAGATCCAGCGGGCGGGCCTCGGCGGACGCGATGTCCATCTCGGTGTCCACGTCGAGCGGGTAGTGGGTGCGGATCTGGGCCCCGAAGCGGTCCTTCAGCGGCGTGATGATGCGGCCCCGGTTGGTGTAGTCCTCCGGGTTGGCCGTCGCCACCAGCAGCACGTCGAGCGGCAGGCGGATCTTGTAGCCGCGGATCTGCACGTCGCGTTCCTCGAGCACGTTGAGCAGGCCCACCTGGATGCGCTCGGCAAGGTCGGGCAGCTCGTTGATGGCGAAGATGCCGCGGTTGGTGCGCGGCACCAGCCCGTAGTGCAGCGTCAGCTCGTCAGACAGGTACCGGCCCTCGGCGACCTTGATGGGGTCGACCTCTCCGATGAGGTCGGCGATCGAGGTGTCGGGCGTGGCCAGCTTCTCGCCGTAGCGGACATCGCGATGCGCCCACGCAATGGGCGTGTCGTCGCCGTGCTCGGCGACGAGATCGAGGGCGTGGCGCGACACCGGGTTGTAGGGGTCGTCGAAGATCTCGGAGCCCTCGATGTACGGCATCCACTCATCGAGCAGGTTCACCAGCGAGCGGATCATGCGGGTCTTGGCCTGCCCCCGCTCGCCCAGGAACACCACGTCGTGGCCGGCCAGCATGGCGTTCTCGAGCTGAGGCAGCACCGTGTTCTCGTAGCCCAGCACGCCGTCGAACAGCGGCTCTCCCGCGGCGACAGCCTTGGCGGCGTTCGCACGCATCTCCTCTTTGACCGGCTGGGACACCCAGCCGATCTTGCGCAGTTCGCCGAGCGTGGAGGGTTGGGTCATGGCGGGCAACCTAGCCCGCCATGAGGCCCGATATCGCATGGAGCGCGACGCCGCACGGGACATCCGGCGAGACCGGCGCTGTTCTCCCAAGCGTCAGCGCAAGCTGGTTGCACCGCCCGTTGGCCGCGCATAGCGTGAGGGGTGGAGGCAAGGGGAGTCGAACCCCTCGGGATTGGATTTAGAGGCCCTCCCGGCCACCCGGCTGCCCCCATGGACCGAAGCTCTCGCAGCTCCGTTCCTCGAAGGCCCCCGCTCGGCTCGCTGGGCGGGGGTCTTGCATGATGTTTGCAGCACACCTATTCATCTCTCTCAGTATTTTTTGATGACTTTCCACTTGACAGCGAGAGGCGGAAGTGCCCGGACGCTGGCTGGTGACTGGCTGGTGCGTGCTGCGGGGGCTGGTGAGTGGCGCACCGTTGCCGACCGGGCACTGGACGACGACGAGTGGGAGGCCACGCCGCATCTGGGGCGGTGGTGGCTGGATTCCGGACTCGCGCAGTCCGACGCCGTGCTCTACCGGAGGCGCTTCAAGCTGCCGCCCGAGCTGTCGGCAGGACCGCAGAGCGCTGCTGACCCTCACGCCCGCTGGTGGCTCGTTGCGAGCGGCCTGTGCGAGCTGGGCCACCTTTGGCTCGACGGCACCTACTTGGGCGATCTGCGCGGGCGCCACGCCGAGCACGCGTTCGAAGTGAGTCCACTGCTTCGCTCGGGCTCCGAGCATCTGGCAGCCGTCGAGGCGGCGCGCGGCACCGTCCGGGTGCCTCAGGACCAGGACGCGCACGTACGCATCTGCCGCAGCGGGCCGGCGCGCATCGAGCGGGTGCGGGCCTTGGTGATCGAGGCCAGCTTCGACCAGGCCGTGCTGCGCATCTCTGCCACCGTGAACAGCAGCGGCACGCACCGCGGCGAGGTGACCACGACCGTGCTGCCCGCCGACGACCCCGACGCCGGCTGGTCCCGCGACGCCACCCGGCGAGTCGCTACGCGCGACGACGGCATGGCGCTGTGGGAGCCGGCGCTGGCCCGTGGCCGCAACGAGCTGGAATGGCTGGTCACGCTCGAGCGCCCGTCGCTGTGGTGGCCCGCCGGCATGGGAGACCAAGCGCTGTACTGCATCGACATCGACATCGCGATCGATGGGCGCTCCAGCCATGCGGTCAGGCTCCCCACCGGAATCCGAACGATTGCGGCGCGGCGCAAGGCACTGCTTGTGAACGGCGAGCCGCACCGCGACGGATTTGACGCGCTGCGCGCCAACGAGCACGAGCTGAGCCACCCCAGCACCTATGAGTCAGCCAACGCGGCGGGCCGGCTGCTGTGCCAGCAGGTCACGCTCGGTCTCAGCGTGTTCGCCGGCGCCGAGCGTGGCCTGCGCGCGCTCGCTTCTCAGGCCGCCGCAGCGGCTGCCGACCACGCGGGCCACCATCCCTGCGTCGCGGCGTGGCAGCCCTCCCAGACCGCTGGCGGGCGAGGTTGGTCGCCGTGGGCACAGCGCGTCATTGCCAAGGCGATGAGCGCCGCTGATCCATCCCGGCCAGTTCGCTAACGTCAGCCTCCTTGACCGGCGGGAGCCCGGCATACTGTGCCGCCGCACAACGCCACGTACGGGAGGAATACATGGCGCCGACTGCCACGCAGCCCACCGGGTCTGCACCGGTGTTCACAACCAAGCGCCCCCTGCCGTTCCCGCTGAACATCTACCAGTCGGCGATCGGCCGCAAGTGGGTGATGGCCTGGACCGGCGTGGGACTGCTGGGTTTCGTGATCGTTCACATGATCGGCAACCTGCACCTCTACGAGGGCCCCTCGCGGATGTACGAGTACGCCGAGACGCTGCGCGATCTCGGCGGCGGTCTGCTGCCCCGCACGCTGGTGCTGTGGATCATGCGGGTCGGGCTGCTCGCGATGTTCCTGGTGCACCTGCATTCGGCGTACACGCTCAAGGAGCGCAGCCGGCTGGCCTCGCAGCGGGCCGGCTTCATCGGCGGCGCCAAGAAGTACGAGTCGAAGCGCGACTACGTCGCCGCCAACTACGCCTCGCGCACCATGCGCTGGACCGGCCCCATCGTGGGCCTGTACGTGCTGTTCCACCTGGCCGACCTGACGTGGGGCTGGTGGCTGGGCGATGCGTACGTGCGGGGCGATCCGTACCACAACGTGGTGGAGTCGCTGTCGTCCATTCCAGTGGCGATCCTCTATGTCGTGGCGAACGTGGCGCTGGCCGTCCACATCTTCCACGGCACCTGGAGCATGTTCCAGACCCTCGGTGTCAACAACCCGCGCTACAACGGCCTGCGCCGCAATCTGGCCACCGTGCTGGCGGGCGTGATCCTGGTGGGGAACCTGTCGTTCCCGGTGCTCGTGCAGGCCGGCCTGGTCGACGAGGACAACCGGGACTGCCCGGTCAACGACTCCACCGGCCTGGAGTGCCTGGCCGAAGCTGCGGAGGCGCACTGACATGTTCGTGAATGTCCACGTGCGAAGCAGCGAAGGCCACGACACGCACGGCGAAGCTGCGGAGGCTCACTAGTCATGTCACCACGCAAGCGCCGAGTGCGGCGTGTCGGAGTATCGGCGGCCGAATCTTCCGGCAACGGCATCGATTCGACCGACGGCGTGCTCGACGCCCGTGTGCCTCCGGGTGCCATGGCCGACAAGTGGATCGACCACAAGTTCTCCATGAAGCTGGTCAACCCGAACAACAAGCGCCGCTTCGAGATCATCGTGGTCGGCACCGGCCTGGCGGGCGCCTCCGCGGCGGCGTCGCTGTCGGAGCTGGGCTACCGGGTGAAGGCCTTCACCTTCCACGACTCGCCCCGCCGGGCCCACTCGATCGCAGCCCAAGGCGGCATCAACGCCGCGAAGAACTACACCAACGACGGCGACTCGGTGCACCGGCTCTTCTACGACACGGTCAAGGGCGGCGACTACCGCAGCCGTGAGGCCAACGTGCACCGCCTGGCCGAGGTGTCGTTGAACATCATCGACCAGTGTGCGGCCCAGGGCGTGCCCTTCGCTCGCGAGTACGGCGGCCTGCTCGACAACCGGTCCTTCGGCGGCGCGCAGGTCAGCCGTACGTTCTATGCCCGGGGCCAGACCGGCCAGCAGCTCCTGCTGGGCGCCTACCAGGCGCTCGCCAAGCAGGTGGCCGCCGGAGGTGTCGAGCTCTACACCCGCACCGAGATGCTCGACCTCATCACCAAGGACGGGCGGGCCTGCGGCATCGTCACCCGCGACCTGGTCTCGGGCGAGATCGCGGCGCATACCGCCCATGCAGTGGTGCTGGCCACCGGCGGGTACGGCAACGTCTATTACCTGTCCACCAACGCCATGGCCTGCAACGTCACTGCTGCGTGGCGGGCGCACCGGCGTGGGGCGTTCTTCGCCAACGCCTGCTACACCCAGATCCACCCCACCTGCATTCCCGCCAGCGACGAGTTCCAGTCGAAGCTGACGCTGATGTCTGAGTCGCTGCGCAACGACGGGCGCATCTGGGTGCCCTCGCAGATGGACGACGCCCGCGCGGCGGGGCAGATCCCTGAGCCCGAGCGCGACTACTACCTCGAACGCAAATACCCGGCCTTCGGGAACCTGGTGCCACGCGACGTGGCCAGCCGCAACGCCAAGACCGTGGTGGACCAGGGCAAGGGCGTGGGGCCGCTGCGCAACGGCGTCTACCTCGACTTCTCCGAGGTGATCGGCCGCGAAGGCAAAGACGCAGTGGCGGCCAAGTACGGGAACCTGTTCGACATGTACGAGCGCATCACCGGCGAGAACCCTTACGCCGGGCCGATGCGCATCTACCCCGCCACGCACTACACGATGGGCGGGCTGTGGGTCGACTACCACCTCATGACCACGGTGCCGGGCTGCTACTCGATCGGCGAGGCCAACTTCTCCGACCACGGGGCCAACCGGCTCGGGGCCTCGGCGCTCATGCAGGGCCTGGCCGACGGCTACTTCGTGCTGCCCTACACGATCGGCGACGACCTGGCGGCCCGGCTGGGCGAGCCGGTGGTGCCCACCGATGACCCCGTGTGCTCCCAGGCGGTTGCCGAGGTGACCGACGCCACCGGGCGGTTCCTCTCGATCGGCGGCACCCGCTCAGTCGACTGGTTTCACCGCGAGCTCGGCAAGATCGTGTGGGACTACATCGGCATGGAACGCACTTCTGCTGGGCTGGAGAAAGCGCTGTCGGAGATCCCGGCGCTGGAGGCCGAGTTCTGGGCCGACCTGCGCGTGCCGGGTTCGGGCGCCAATCTCAACCAGAGCTTGGAGAAGGCCGGCCGGGTGGCCGACTTCTTCGAGCTGGCCACGCTGATGGCCCGCGACGCCTTGGTGCGCGAGGAGAGCTGCGGCGGGCACTTCCGGGCCGAGCACCAGACACCCGAGGGCGAGGCGCAGCGCGACGACGAGAACTTTGCGCACGTCGCTGCGTGGGAATGGCACGACACCGACACCGTGCAGACCCGCCACACCGAGGAGCTGTCGTTCGACGAGGTGGCACTGACGCAACGGAGCTACAAGTGAGCGGGACAAACGGCCAGAGCCAGCAGAGCCAGAGCGGCACCTTGAACCTCACGCTGCGCATCTGGCGCCAGGACGGGCCCGACGCCAAGGGCGGCTTCGTGACCTTCGACGCGCCCGGGGTCAGCGAGGACATGTCGTTCCTGGAGCTGCTCGACATCATCAATGAGCGGCTCATCGACGAGGGCGGTGTGCCGATCGAGTTCGACCACGACTGCCGTGAGGGCATCTGCGGCACCTGCAGCCTGATGATCAACGGCCGGGCGCACGGGCACGAGGTGGCCACCACCACCTGTCAGCTGCACATGCGCAAATTCTCAAACGGCGACGTCATCACCGTGGAGCCGTTCCGGGCGAAGGCGTTTCCCGTCGTACGCGACCTAGTGGTGGACCGCAGCTCGTTCGACCGCATCATCGAGGCAGGCGGCTACATCTCGGTGAACACCGGGGCGGTGGGCGATGCCAACCTCACTCCGGTGCCCAAAGAGGCCTCCGACACGTCGTTCGACGCGGCGGCGTGCATCGGATGCGGGGCGTGCGTGGCTGCGTGCCCGAATTCGGCGGCGCAGTTGTTCACCTCGGCGAAGCTGGCGCACCTCAACCTGATCCCCCAGGGCCAGCCGCAGCGCTGGGAGCGCACCGAGTCGATGGTGGAGACGATGGAGCAGTTCTTCGGGTCGTGCACCAACCACGGCGAGTGCACCGAGGCCTGCCCCAAGGAGATCAGCCTGGACTTCATTGCGTTCATGAACCGCGACTACGTCAAGGCCAAGATCAAGAACCGCAAGCTGGCCGGCCAGAACTGAGCTGCGCACACGAGAATGAACGGGGCCGGCGCCAGCAAGGCGCCGATGCGTGGGTGGTCGCTAGAGGCGAACCGCGCTCCATGTGGAGCGTCGTCGCCGGCGTCGCTTGGTGCGAGTGCCAGCCCCGCTGAGCGGTCGCAGTGTGCCAGTGGGCGGGCGATAGCGTTTCACCTCAATGATGGTCACACGCGCACATATGAGTCCTGACGAGGCGGCCCCCCGGCGGCGTCGGCCGCGAGCCACCGCAGCAACGGTGGCGCTGGCAGTCCTGCTGGCCTCGGTCGTGCTGGCGACGCCTGCGGCGGCGCAGCAGCGGCCGGCGCACCTGGTGCGCAGCGGGCCGAACCTGACGCTGGTCCTGGCGAACTGCTCGAATACAGCCGACACGACTGCGGCCGTGGAGCTGGCCCGCCATTCCCGCAACGCCGCTGCTGCGTGCCTGAGCACCGACGGCGTGCCCGCAGAGCTTGCTGAGTTGATTGCCGCGTTTGAGCCTGACCGCGTGATGGTGCTCGGCGGCCCCGCAGCAGTGCCGCCCGCGGTGATGGACGAACTTTCAGCAGCGGTGCGCTCGGCTTACCGGTGGGCGGTGATACAGCGGCTGGGCGGGGCCACTCGCGCCGAGACTGCCGCTGCGGCAGCCCGCGTCGGTCTCGACACGCCCGAGCGTGTGGGCCCCGACACGATGGTGCTGATCGTGGCCAACGGCTGGAACCAGGCCGACATCAACACGGCGAGAGCGTTCGCTGCGGGATTCGAAGATGTGGCTCTCGCGTACTTCTCGCCTGCCGCGGTCGCCGACGGCCTGCCGGAAGCGAC
The DNA here is from genome assembly GCF_965208895.1 of Candidatus Poriferisodalis sp. Lineage (GTDB taxonomy): Bacteria > Actinomycetota > Acidimicrobiia > Acidimicrobiales > Poriferisodalaceae > Poriferisodalis. Next base: position 2,172,774 of record NZ_OZ242363.1, read on the forward strand.
GGCATCGCTGATCGCCGACTACCGGCCGGCGCGGATCGTGTTCGCCGGGCTCGCGGACGCAGCGGGCATAGCCGCTGAAGCTGCAACCGAAGCAGTGCTCGCAGCAATCTCCTCCGACGTGTCCGTGGAGCGCGTTGCGCTCGCAGGCAGCACGACTGCTCCTGCTGTGGACACCGAAACGCTCATCGGCACCGCACGCACGACGTTCGAAGCGATCAGCAGGGGCGAGCGGGACCGGCCTGCCGATGCCGACCAGAGCGAGGGGCCCCCGTTCCTGGCGCTCACGCAGGCATCGGGCATCCCGGGCATCGGCTCGACGCTGTTCACGGTTCGCTCGGACGGCAGCGACCGCACGCTGCGCACCGTCGATCACAACGGCTGGGAGTGGGACTACAGCAACGGCCGGCGGCTGGCGTGGGCCGACGATGAGGAGCGGGTGCTGGCCGCGACACCCGGTGCCCCCGGCGAGCTGCTGGTCTCCGAGGGAGCGTGGCCGTGGTGGTCACCCGATGGCAGCCACCTCCTGACGTGGAACAACGCCGACACCAACGACAACGACCGCCTCGATTCCTTTGAGGCGTTGCTGTTCGACGCCGACGGCAGCCCGGTGCGCAGCTTGGGCCAGCTGGACTCACGGACGTGGTACTACGGCGACATCCGGGACGCGATCTGGTCCCGTGACGGCACCTACTTGGCCTACGTCACCGGGCACATCGACCCCGAGACGTCCGAAGAGGTCAACGAGGCGCGCATCGAGCCGACCGATGGCAGCGCCCCGCCCGTCACCCTGGCCCAGGACGCCATCGTTCTGCGCTGGTCGCCCGACAGCAGGCATCTGCTCTATGCCACCCCGCATGAGTGCGAGGCCGATCCGACTGATGAGAGCTGGGTGCTGTGGCTCGCGTCCGCCGACGGCAGCGAGACACGCGAGATCGGCCCGGTGCACTACCACGCATGGAGCGTGGTGATCATCAACCCGTGGTCGCCCGACGGGATGCACTTCGCGTACGAAGCGCTCGATCCGACCGACTGCTCGACCGAGCTGCGCATCAGCACTGTCGACAGCGGCAAGGACGGCGATGCTGGGGAAAACGCAGAACAAGACGCCGGGCCGGTGAGCATCGCTGCGAATGTGAACTTCCTGGGGTGGTCGCCTGACAGCACCTACCTCGAGTATTCCGACGAGACCGACCGCCCGGTGCTCGACTACCTGTCGCCCGAGCTGTCGTGGATCGCCCACCGCGACGGGAGTTCACAGCGGTTCATCGGCGAGCTCTCCCCGTCCGCGTACGGCTGGGTGTTCTGGTCGCACGACGGCGAACACATCTCCTACACCGAGATGCTGCGCGATGCCGACGACAACGTGACGGGCTTGGTCGCCCGCACCCAGCGGGCTGACGGCACCGGCGGCACGACCACGCTGGCGCAGCTCGGCAACGCGCTGTCGTGGTCCGACGACGGCAGGGCTGCCTATGTGGCCCTCCACGACGACGACGGCGACGGCGTGCCGGAGCGGGAAGCGTTGTATGTCCATACGCCGGACTCGCCCCACGGCGACGTCGAGCTCGTGCATGCACTGCCCGCACCGACCCGGGTTGCGATCTGGTCGCCCGACGGCAGCCATCTGATCTTCGCATCGGGCGACATCGAATCGCTGATCGGCTGGTTCCGCGACCGCGGGCGCGGGGTGAACGTGTGGGGTATCCAGACCGGCGAGCCCCGGTGGATGCACCGGCTGATCACCGACGTCACCTGGGGCGATTGGCAGCCCCAGCCCGACGACGCCGTCGCCGAGTAAGGACCCGCTCCGGTAGGCGCGCTCCGACACCTCCGAACGCAATTGCCTGCACACTGTTGGCTGAGACGAATACCCCCAATACGAGAGCCTCCTGAACCGGTGCGAGCGGCATGGCAAAATCATTCATCTCGCCCTCGCCTGCGACATCTGCACTAACGCGCTCATGGTCGTCGGCAGCAGCAGGCACAGCGCGATCGCGTGCCAAGCTATGTGCATTGCTGCGGGCTCGCTGAACGACCGAGTCATCAGCGACAGCCCAAGTGACGTAACCAGCAACAACGCAGCGCCCAAGTTGCCGGCAGCGCACGCCAACAGCATCCAATAGCGGGCGCGAGGAAGCTTGTTCGGCTCCAGCCAGAAAGCAACAATTCCCGAGATCAGAACACAAACACCCGCGACAATGACAACCGCAATTGCGACACTCCATGCCAGCGGAATTCCCCGATCGTCGATCTCGGTCATACTCCTGCCAAGCCAGAGGAAGAGAAACGCTAAACTGCCGAAATAGAAGAGCAGCAGCATCTGCACGATGGCCAACAGGCGTCGGAACGCACGGTGGCACATCACCGCACCAAGCTTTGTATGTGCGAGACGCTGATTCGATGGCGAAATCATGGCAACTCCTACGCCATGGGTAGCAGGGCGAACTCCACAACTGGCAATCAGCCGCCGACATCTACACTTGACTACAGTCGCAACCACCGATAGAGCTTGCCCACGGACGCAGATGCGCTTTCGCGAAGCGCACGAACTGCGACTCGTTGTCGAACCCCAGCAGCGCCGAGATCAGGGCGAGGGTGACCGGCTCCGCGTCGGACAGCTTCGGGGCGATGCCCACCTTGGGCCGCCGCGGAGCCCATCCCGGGTTCTGTGCGAGCAGATCGTCGATCCTCACATACAGTGCGGTCGCGAGCGTGTGCAAGTCCGGGCCCATATTGAGAACCTCCAAGCTCAAAGCGTGAATGCACACCCCGAGTTCGGACACTCTCACCCCACCAGCTGTAGACCCCACCCCTTGGAACTAACCATCTAGGGGTGCGCTGATTCGAGTCGCAGAACAGTGCCAGCTGCGCTGAGGACGTAGAGTTCGCCGTCGGCGTCTTCGCCGAAGGAGACGAGCGTGTTGCGTGGCACCGACACGCCGACGTCGATGCGCTCGGCTGTGCCGTCGGGGCCGCGGACTAGGCCCCAGATTTCGCCGGTGCAGTAGTCGCCGAACACGTAGGTGCCTGCGAGCGCCGCAATGGCGCTTCCCCGGTACACGTAGCCGCCCGTTACCGAGCAGCCCTCGTCGTGGCCGTAGGTGTAGACGGGGAACACCAGGTCGCCCGGCGTCTCGCCGCCAGTGTTGCTGCCGCTGAACCGCTCGTTGCCCTCGAACAGCGGCCAGCCGAGGTTGGCGCCTGGCGTCCAGCCGTCGGCGGCGGGCAGCACGTGGATCTCCTCGATGCGGTTTTGGCCGACGTCGGCGATCCACAGGTCGCCGGTGAGCCGGTCGAACGAGAAGCGCCACGGGTTGCGTGCGCCGTACGCCCACACTTCGGGCGCTCCCCCGCCCGACGCAAAGGGGTTGCCGACGGGAATGCCGTAGCCGCGCCCCGACGGCGGGTCGGGGTCGATGCGCACCATCGTGCCCAGCAGGGTGGAGCGATCTTGGCCGTGCCCGAACCGGTCGTTCGCGCCGCCGCCGTCGCCGAACCCGGCCCACAGGTTCCCGTCGGGCCCGAAGGCCAGGTCGCCGCCGTTGTGGTTGCACGCCGGTTGGTCGAGGGCCAGCAGCACCCGCCGGCGGTCGGTCTGGGGAGTGTCGCCCACCATCGGCATCACCACGATCCGGCTGTTCGCCGAGGTGTCGGTGTAGCTGAGATAGAGCTGGGTGCCGGCGGGCGAGAAGGCCATGCCCAACAGCCCGTTCTCGCAGCCTTGGCTGACCCTCGAACCGATGTCGGCCACCAATTCAGGAGTGACCTCGCCACGAGCCCCAAAGTCAGCCTCACCGCCAGGCCCCTGAGCGGCCTCACCACCGCCGTCCGGGTCGAGCAGCCAAACCTGACCGGTAAGTGTGGCCACATACCGCTGGCCGGTCCCCGGCCTGGCGACGAGCGCAATCGGCGCCTCGATGTGTGCAACAGGCACCAGCTCGAACCGAATCTCGGCAAGCGAAGGCTCAGCATCGGCGGCTGGCGCGGCACTCGTCTGGGTTGAAGGCGCCGATCCCGGCGCCGTCTCTGTGTTGCCTGCGCTGTCCGTGCTGCCCGTGCTGCCCGTGTTTTCGACGTTGCCTGCTACGTCTGTTGAGCCAGTCGGGTGTGCCGATGTCGCCGTAGTGGGCGGCTGACTTGTCGTGCTGAGGAGAGGGACGGTCCGCAACGCTGGCGGTGCTGTCACGGGGGGCGCTGTCACGGCGAATGCCGGATCGACCTGCTCGACAAACGCACTTCCATCGGCATCGCCTGACGGGATGGCGCACGCAGTGACCAAGAGCACTGCGGCCGCAACGGTCGCTCCTGCGCGTGCCAGCCTCACGGTGGCGACCGTACCCACCGCGGTGGTGCAGAATCACGCAGTACGAACGGTGGCGGTATGCAGATGGGCACGCAAGACAACAACGTGAGCTGGGGTGACTTTGCTGCGGCATGCTCCGAGCTGGCGCAGCGCATGCAGCGGCGTTTCGAGAGTCACCTGCATGCGGTCATGGCCACGATCCGTGCCGACGGCTCCCCTCGGATGTCAGGCATGGAAGCCCCCATACGCGAGGGCCACCTCTGGCTGGGCATGGACCGCAACTCGATGAAGGCCGCCGACCTGCGGCGTGACCCCCGGTTCGGGCTGCACTCTGCGCCCGAGAGCGGCGAGCTGCAGGCAGGCGATGCCCGCATCGAAGGCAGTGCCGTGCCGGCCGACGACGCCCAGCTCGAGACGTTCCTGCGCGGCCATCACCACGAGATCGACGACGCGACACCCATGGCGCTGTTCACCGCCAGGATCGCTCGCGCCGTGCTCGTACGCGTTGACCGTCAGCAACTCGTGGTCGAAACCTGGACGCCGTCGGGCGGGCTGACCGAACGCCGGATCAGCTAGGCCAGCTGAACTAGGACGAGGCGTAGAGTTCCAGCGAGGGGGCAGTTCATGGGCGACTGGTGGCAGGCTCTGACCGGCGATCTGCAGATCTTCTATGCGATCGCCTTCATCGCCAGCTTTTTCCTGCTGGTGCAGATCGCGCTGCTGGCATTCGGCATCGGGGCTGACGTCGATATCGACGTCGGCGATGACGATCCGAGCACCGGGTTCCTCTCGATCCGGACATTGACCGCGTTCTCGTTTGCGTTCGGCTGGACGGGCGTCCTCATGAAGCAGGCAGACCGCTCCACCGCTGCGTCGGTGGGCGTCGCCATCGCCGCTGGCCTCGCGGTGTTCTTTGCCGTGGGCTTGTTGTGGCGCTCGTTCGCGAAGCTCGGCGAGAACGGCTCGATCGACTACCAGTCCGCCGTGGGCGCGCACGGCACCGTCTATCTCATGGTTGCTGCGAACCGCTCCAAGCCCGGCAAAGTCGAAGTGATGGTGCAGGGTCGCATGCGGGTTATCAACGCCCTGACGGAGTCCGACGAGAACCTGCCCGCACAGACTGCCATCACCGTCGTCGGCGTCGTCGACCCTTCGACCGTGCTCGTAGCGCCTCACTAGCCTGACCTTCCCCGCTACTCACCACGAGAGGTGGCTATGGCCGTCATCGCCCTCGCAGGTGGCATCTTCGCCATCCTGCTGATCGCCCTGCTGTGGATCTCATCGCGCTTCAAGCGCTGCCCGTCCGACCGCATCCTCGTGGTCTATGGACGCGTCGGCGGGGAAGGCGAGTCGGCGAGGTGCCTGCACGGCGGCGGCACCATGGTGTGGCCCATCGTGCAGGGTTACGCGTACCTGGATCTGACGCCGATCCCCATCGAGATCAAGCTCCAGGGGGCGCTCTCCCAGCAGAACATCCGGGTCAATACTCCTGCGACGTTCACCGTCGGCATCTCCACCGAGCCCGGTGTCATGCAGAACGCCGCGGAACGGTTGCTGGGCCTGTCGCTGCTGGACATCGAGAACTTGGCTCGCGACATCATCTTCGGCCAGATGCGCGTGGTGATCGCCACGATGCCGATCGAGCAGATCAACGCCGACCGCGAGCAGCTCATCACCAACATCACCGAATCGCTCGAGCTCGAATTGCGCAAGGTCGGGCTGCGCCTGATCAACGTCAACATCCAGGACATCACCGATGAGTCCGGCTACATCGACGCTCTCGGTCGCGAGGCTGCGGCCCGCGCCATCAGCGAGGCGAAGGTCAAGGTGGCCGAGCAGGAGCGCGACGGCGACATCGGTGCCGCCGAGGCGCAGCGCGAGCAGCGCATCCGGGTGGCACAGGCCAATGCCACAGCGACCGAAGGCGAGAACGAATCGCACGTCGTGATTGCCGAGTCGGCGAGCGAGCGGCGCCAGAAGGAAGCCGAGGCCGAACGTGCCGCCAACGCCGCCGAACGCGTTAGCCAGGCCGCGGCAGAACAGGAATCGTTCTTGGCCGAAGCTGAAGCCGAGCGAGTGCGAGCAGAACGCGACAAGGCCGCGCAGGACGCTGACATCGTGGTGCCCGCCCAAGTGGAACGCGAGCGCGTGCGGACGCTGGCCGAGGCCGAGGCCGATCGCATCAGGCTGGTCAAGGCCGGCGAGGCAGACGGTCAACGGCTGCTGATGGAGGCCGAGGCGCTCGGCTTGCTGGCACTGCTCAGCCGCCGCGCCGAGGGCCTCGGTGCGCTGGTAGCCGCCAGCGGCGGCGCAGCCCAAGAAGCAGCCTTGCTGCTCGTTGCCGAGCAGCTGCCGAATCTCGTGGCCGAACAAGTGAAGGCCATCTCGAACTTGAAAATCGACAAGATCACCGTGTGGGACTCGGGCTCGGGCGGCGACGGCCAAGCCGGCACCACTGCGAACTTTGTGTCGGGACTGGTGGGCGCGCTGCCCCCTTTGCACGAGGTGGCGAGCCAGGCGGGCATCAAGCTGCCGCAGTTCCTCGGCGAACTCGACGACGCCGATGCGCTCGATCGGCTGCGCGAGCTGGCCGACCGGCTGCGCGAGACGTCAAGCGGCCCCGATGCGCCCGAGGACGCCTGAAGCCATTGCCCATGGGTGGAGGCCGACCAACTAGGCCGAAGCCCCTGGCTCAGCGCCGGAGTCGTCTGCTGCGGGCCCTGACTCGACCGCAACGGCCTGTTCGGGCAGGCGGCGTTCGTGGAACTCGACGGGCGGGGTCTTGGACTGGCGGTTGCGCTTCATCCGCAGGTTGAGCGCTTCGACCAGCACGGCGAAGCCCATGGCGAAGTAGATGTAGCCCTTGGGGATGTGGAAGTCGGCACCCTCGGCCACGAGCGACATGCCGATGAGCAGCAGGAAGCTGAGCGCCAGCATCTTCACCGTCGGGTGCTTGCCCACGAAGCGCATCACCGGGCCCGACGACCACAGCATCACGCCCACGGCGATCACCACCGCTGCGATCATCACGCCGACCCGGTCGGCCATGCCCACCGCGGTGATCACCGAGTCGAGACTGAACACCAGGTCGAGCAGCAGGATCTGCACGATCACCCGAGCGAACGATGTGCCGGCACGGCCCTCGGCTTCGTGATGGTCGTCACCCTCCAGCTTGTGATGGATCTCGAATGTGGACTTGCCCAGCAGGAATAGCCCGCCGCCCAGCAAAATCAGGTCGCGCCCCGACAGCTCGTGGCCGAACACCGAGAACAGCGGCGTCGTCAGCCGCACGATCCACGAGATGCCCAGCAGCAGCAGCACACGCATCCCCATCGCCAACGACAGGCCGACGACTCGTGCGCGGTCGGCGGGCGACCTCGCGCCGCTGCCGGCCGAGTCTGATTGCGAGCCGTCGAGACGGCTCGCCAAAATCGAGATGAAGATCACATTGTCGATGCCGAGCACGATCTCGAGCACCGTCAGCGTGACCAGTGAGATCCAAACCTCAGGATTCGCAACCCAGTCCACGGCTGCACACGCTAGAGCGGGGATGCGGCACGACCGCGGCTAAGAGGCTGAGCCCCGGGCCCGAGCGGCCCGTGAGCGCAGCGAACAAGAGCGGAAGGTGCAGGGCGAAGCCGTGGCCCGAGCGGCCCGTGAGCGGCAGCGAACAAGAGCGGGAAACAACTGGTGCGACAGCGGGAAGGTTCACCTATCCGCGCATCTTCTCAGGAGCTGCCGCCGATCCCTGCGCGGCCCACCAGGCGTCGAGGCGGTGGCGGACTTCGGCGTCGCCCAGCTCACCTTCGGTGCGGCGCAGTTCCAGCAGGAACTTCATGGCGAGGCCGACGTTGGGGCCGGGCTCGAGGCCCAGGTGGGCCATCACCTCGTCGCCGTTCAGCTCGGGGCGCACCTTTGCGGCTGCCTGCTCACGGGCCAGGCGGGCGATGCGCACCTCGAAGCGGTCGAGCGCGTCGTGCAGGGCCTCTATGCGCTTGACGTTGCGTGAGGTGCAGTCGCTGCGGACCATGTCGTTCAAGTCGCCCAGCAGCGGGCCGGCGTCGCGGGCGTAGCGCCGCACTGCTGCGTCGGTCCAGCCGGTGTCGTAGCCCTTGAAGCGGCCCGACAGGTGCACCAGTCGGGCAACTTCGGCGGTGATGTCGTCGCCGTAGCCCATCTGCGGCATGCGGCGGCGGGTGAGCTTGGCGCCCACGGCCTCGTGGTTGCGGAATGTCACCCCGCCTGGGCCGATATCGCGGGTCAGCGGCTTGCCGATGTCGTGGAACAGTGCCCCGAGGCGCACTCGCAGCCTTGGCGGGCTCTGGGCCACGACGGCGATGGTGTGGGCCAGCACGTCCTTGTGGCGATGGATCGGGTCCTGCTCGAGCGCCAGCGCCGGCAGCTCGGGCAGGTGTTCGCCGGCCCAGCCGCTGTCGACGAGCTCCCACAGGCCCTCGCGTGGGTCGTCTTCGACCAGAACGCTGTTCAGCTCGTCGCAGGGCAGCACGGCACCTTCGTCGAAGCCCAGCTCATCGGCGGCCAGTTCGTCAGCGGCCCATTCGTCGCCATCGTCGCGGTCGGGCGCGCGCGGCGCATCGTGGGGCGCGCGCTGCGAGGTCGTCATGCCTCCATGATGCAGCGCGATGGGCCGCCGTCCAACCGGGTTATCTGGGGGTTCGGCCGACTCGTCGGGCGCGCTGGTCGAACATTCAACGATCACGCCAGCGACCGGTCTATGTTCGACACGACGGCTGGTCGCCGGACCGTGAGGCCTTTGCCACGCGGGCCTGCAGAGGACTTGGCGAGTCGGCGGGGCGAGTCCCGGCGGATTCGGCCAGCGGCCCCGAGCGGCAAACCCGGCAACCGGCCACACCCGAGACCAGGCCAGCCCGACAGATCAGAGCGAGGAGCAGCGTGGCAGCGTCGTTCGTGCACTTGCACACCCACACCGAGTACTCGCTGCTTGACGGAGCGGCACGCGTCAACGAAGTGGTAGCTGCCGCGGCCGCCGACGGCCAGCCCGCGCTGGGCATCACCGACCACGGCAACATGTACGGGGTCCTCGACTTCTACCGGGCCTGCAAGGCGCACGACATCAAGCCGGTCATCGGCACCGAGGCCTACATGGCGCTCGAGAGTCGCCACGAGCGCCCCAACCGCAACCGGGCCAAGAACGCCAAGGTCGACGACACCGGCGACGACGGCGATGGCGGCGGGAAGCTCTACTACCACCTGACGCTGCTCGCCCACAGCGACGCCGGCTATCGCAACCTGCTCAAGCTGGCCAGCCGGGCATTCCTCGAGGGCTACTACTACAAGCCCCGGATGGACTGGGAGATGTTCGCCGACCACGCGGAGGGCCTCGTGGCCACCACCGGGTGCCTCGGCAGCGTGGTGCAGCAGGCCCTGCTCGCCGGCGACTACGACGAGGCCCGGCGCCGGGCCGGCCGCCTGCAGGACATCTTCGGGCGAGACTCGCTGTACGTCGAGTTGCAAGACCACGGCATCGGCGCCCAGCACGACTGCAACCCCCAGCTTCTGCAGATCGCCCACGACCTCAGCGCACCGCTGCTCGCCACCAACGACCTGCACTACACCCACCAGCACGACGCCGTCGCCCACGACGCCCTGCTGTGCGTGCAGACCGGCTCGCTGCGCAGCGACCCCGACCGGTTCAAGTTCCACGGCGACCAGCACTATCTGAAGTCGGCCGCGGAGATGCGGGCGCTGTTCGGCGAGCACCCCGAGGCCTGCGACAACACGCTGGCCATGGCCGAGCGGGCCGACGTGAGCATCGAGTTCGGCCGCACGCTGCTGCCGCACTTCGAGGTGCCCGCCCCCCACGCCGACGCCGACGCCTTCCTCGCCCACCTGGCGTTCGAGGGGGCCAAGCGGCGCTGGGGCGCCAACGTGGCCGAAGACACTGCGGCGCGCATCGCCTATGAGCTGCGGGTCATCTCCGACATGGGCTTCAGCAGCTACTTCCTCATCACGTGGGACCTCATCCGCCATGCCCGTGGGGCCGGCATCCGGGTGGGGCCGGGGCGCGGCTCGGCGGCGGGGTGCGCCGTTGCCTACTGCTTGGGCATCACCGATCTCGACCCGATCCACTACGGGCTGCTGTTCGAGCGGTTCCTGAACCCCGCCCGCATCTCGATGCCCGACATCGACATCGACTTCGACGACCGCTACCGCGACGACATGATCCGCTACGCCGCCGACAAGTACGGCCACGACCATGTGGCGCAGATCATCACGTTCTCCACGATCAAGGCCCGGGCGGCGGTGCGCGACGCCGGCCGGGTGCTGGGCAAGCCGTACTCGCTGGGCGACCGGGTGTCCAAGGCGATGCCGCCGCTCATCATGGGGCGCGACACGCCGCTGGCTGCCTGCCTCGAGCGGGTCGAGGGCCACGCCGACGGGTACGCCGCCGCCGCCGAGCTGCGCGAGATGTACGCCAGCGACGAGGACGTGCGCGAGGTGGTGGACGTGGCCCGCGGGCTCGAGGGGCTGATCCGTCAAGACTCGGTGCATGCCGCGGCCGTGGTCATCAGCCCGGAGCCGCTGACCGACTACCTGCCCATCCAGCGCAAGCCCGAGTCTGGCAAGGACCCCGACGAGGCGCCCATCGTCACGCAGTTCGACATGGGCGGCGTGGAAGACCTCGGCCTGCTGAAGATGGACTTCCTGGGGCTGCGCACGCTGTCGATCATCGACGAGTGCGTGCGGCTCTTGGAGGCCAGCACCGGCAGCCGGCTCGACATCGACGCCGTGCCGCTCGACGACGACGCCACCTTCCGGCTGCTGCAGGCGGGCGACACGATGGGGGTGTTCCAGCTCGAGTCGACCCCGGTGCGCTCGCTGCTGCGCTCCATGGCGCCCACCCAGTTCGAGGACATCTGCGCGCTGGTGGCGCTGTACCGGCCGGGGCCGATGGCCGCCGACATGCACAACAGCTACGCCCACCGCAAGAACGGCCGTGAGTCTGCTGCGCCGCCGCATCCCGACCTTGCAGAACTGCTCTCGGAGACCTACGGGCTGATGATCTACCAGGAGTCGATGATGCGGGTGGCCCAGGAGATCGCCGGCTACTCCATGTCCGAAGCCGACGACCTGCGCAAAGCCTGCGGCAAGAAGAACCGTGCCCAGATTGCCGAGCACCGCACCAAGTTTGTGGAAGGCAGCGTGGCCAAGGGCTACACGGCGCAGCTCGGCGAGCAGCTCTTCGACATCATTGAGCCGTTCGCCGACTATGCGTTCAACAAGAGCCACGCGTTTGCGTACGGGCTGATCGCCTACCAGACGGCGTATCTGAAGGCCAACTACCCCACCGAGTTCCTGGCGGCCGTGCTGACGGGTTCCAAGCGCAACATCGACAAGGCGGGCGTGTACCTGGCCGACTGCCGTCAGCACGGCATCGAGGTGCTGGTGCCCGACATCAACCGTTCCGAGCTCGATTTTGCGGCCGATGGGCAGACGATTCCGTTCGGCCTGTCGGCGGTGCGCAATGTGGGCATGAAGGTGGCCGAGCCGATCATTGCTGAGCGCTCTGCCAACGGACCCTTCGCCGACTTCGACGACTTCTGCATGCGGATGCCTCGTGAGGTGCTGAACCGGCGGTTCGTGGAGTCGCTGATCAAGGCGGGTGCGTTCGAATGCTGCGGGCACTCTCGCAAGGGCCTGCTCGATGTGTTCGACCGGATCATCGAGTCGGCGTTGCGGCGGCGGGAGGAGGCTGCGGCGGGCGTGCAGTCGCTGTTCGGGGGGCCGAATGGGCACGCCAGCGCGGGTGGCGGCGACGGTTCCGGCGGAGGCAGTGGTGCAGGCCGCGCTGGCGGCGGCGGCATCGGCGACGTGGCATTCGACGAGCGCATTGAGGTGCCCGACGTCACGGCCGACGAGCGCACCACGCTGACGTGGGAGAAGGAGCTGCTCGGGCTGTATGTGTCAGACCATCCGCTGCGGGGCGGCGAGGCGCAGTTGCAGCGCAAGGTCGATTGCCCGGTCGGCGGGCTGGGCGAGTTGCCGCAGAACCCCGAGGGCGGTCAGCAGTGGGTGACGATCGGCGGTGTCGTGCAGAACCTGCAGCGTCGCTATACCCGCAGCGGCGAGCCCATGGCCCGGTTCTTGCTCGAAGACATGGAGGGTTCGGTGGAGGTCACGCTGTTCCCCAAGGGCCTCGCAGCTGCGGGCGATGCGCTGGCCGAGGATGCCGTGGTGCTGGTGCGGGGCCGGCCGGATCGGCGCGGCGACGGCGAGACGGCGTTCCTGGCGTCGGAGTTGGAGGAGTTTCGGTTGCGCAAGGGGCCGGTGCCGCTGTCGCTCGACGTGGAGCGGGTGGACATCGACGAACACTGGCTGGCCTCGTTCGAGCGGATGCTGTCTGAGTGTCCTGGCGATGCGCCGGTGCATCTGCGGGTGGGCGATGCTGTAGTGAAGCTGCCCGAGTCGCGCTGGGTCGATGCGCGGACGCTGGCAGGTCCGATGCGCGAGCTGCTCGGCGCCGACGCCGTGCGCACCTAGCCCAACCACGAGGTGCGCCCGCTGCTGAGGCGGCAGACCCCTCAGCCATGACGGGGCCAGACCACTAGCCTTGCCCGCTGGCTGCGCATGCGGCCGGCCCCCTCCCAACTGCGGCACCGGCCGCTTGGCAGTTTCTTCAGGAGAACTCATGAGCGACGGCGATACCCGCAAGGTCGACCAGAAGTCGCTCGAGGACCCTCACAAGATGATGGTCCCGTTTGCGAAGTTCAAGAGTTTCCAGTTGGCAGACAAGCTGTGGGTACTGGGCGGACTGCTGTTCTTGATCATCTTGATCAACATCGTGTTCTCGGGCGGGGGCGCCAGGTAGCCGCTGCGCCAAGCTGCCAGGAAATTCACTGGCACTTGCAGGGCGATGGAGAGGAAACTGTCCCGATGAGTGGCAGCGAGCGGGCAGACCCGAACTCGGCAGTCACGGTGGTGCTGCCTGACGGGCAGACCCGGGAGCTGGCCGGCGGCGCTACCGGTGCGGACCTGGCTGCGTCGCTGGGGCGGCGTGCAGCCAAGGATGCGCTCGTTGCCGTGGCCGATGGCGAGCAGCTCGACTTGGACCGGCCGCTGCCCGACGGGGCTTCGGTGTCGCTGGTCTTCCCCTCGTCCGACGAAGGGCTCGAGGTGCTGCGCCACTCGACCGCCCACGTGCTGGCCCAGGCGGTGCTGCGGCTGTATCCCGGCGCCACCTTCTCGATCGGGCCGCCGATCACCGACGGCTTCTATTACGATTTCGACCTCGGCGTTGACGACGCCGGGCGGCCGCGCACGTTCTCCGACGACGATCTGGCAGCGATCGAGGCCGAGATGCGCGCCATCGTGGCTGCCCGTCAGCCGTTCATCCGGGCCGAGGTAGACCGGGCCGCCGCCGACGAGCTGTTCGCTTCGCACCCCTACAAGATCGAGATTCTCGACGGCGAGGCCGACGACCCTGCCTCTGGCCCCACCGGCGGGGTGATCACCACCTACCGCAATACCGACGAGTTCGTCGACCTGTGCCGTGGCCCCCACGTTCCCCACACCGGGCGGCTGGGCCACTTCAAGCTGATGCGGGTGGCGGGCGCGTACTGGCGCGGCGACGAGCACCGCCAGATGCTCCAGCGCATCTACGGCACCGCGTGGGGCACCAAGGCCGAGTTGGCGGCGCACCTGGAGCGGCTGGAGGAGGCCGCCAAGCGTGACCACCGGCGCCTCGTGACCGAGCTCGACTTGCTCAGCTTCCCCGCTGAGCTGGGCGGCGGGCTGGCCGTGTGGCATCCCAAGGGCGCGGTGATCCGCAAAATCATGGAGGACTACAGCCGCGACCGCCACGAGGCGGGCGGCTATGAGTTCGTGTACACGCCGCACCTGGCCAACGCCCGGCTGTTCGAGACCTCCGGGCACCTCGACTTCTACGCCGAGGGCATGTACCCGCCGATGGAGATGGACAACGGCGTCTACTACCCCAAGCCCATGAACTGCCCGATGCACTGCCTGATCTTCAGCCAGCGCCAGCGTTCGTACCGCGAGCTGCCGCTGCGCATGTTCGAGCTCGGCACCGTGTACCGCTACGAGCGGTCCGGGACGCTGCATGGGCTGATGCGGGTCCGCGGGTTCACCCAAGACGACAGCCACCTGTTCCTGACGCCCGAACAACTGGGTGACGAGATCGAGGGATTGCTGGACTTCGTGCTGTCGGTGCTGAGCGCGTTCGGCTTCGAGGACTTCACCTTCAAGCTGTCGACTCAGGATCCCGAGAAGTTCGTCGGCACTCCCGAGGGCTGGGAGCGGGCCACTGCGGCGCTGCGGGAGGCCTTGGACCGGCGCGGCCACGACTATGACGTTGCTGCTGGTGAGGCTGCGTTTTACGGTCCGAAGATCGACATCGACGTGCAGGACGTCATCGGGCGGTCATGGCAGCTGTCGACGATCCAGCTCGATTTCAACCTGCCCGAGCGGTTCGACCTGCGCTACACCGGTGCCGACGGCGAGCTGCACCGGCCGATCATGGTGCACCGGGCGCTGTTCGGCGCGATCGAGCGGTTCTTCGGGGTGATGGTGGAGCACTACGCAGGTGCATTCCCGCCGTGGCTGGCGCCCACCCAAGCGGTGGTGCTGGGAGTTCGGGCCGACCACGATGCGTTCGCTTCACAGGTGGTGGCGCAGCTGGCTGAGGCGGGATTCCGGGCCGAGATGGTGCCGGCGGACGATCCACTGGGGGCGCGGATCCGGCGAGCGAAGCTGGAAAAGGTGCCCTACGTGCTGGTGGTGGGCGACGACGATGTCGCGGCGGGCACCGTCGGCGTGAACCCGCGTGGCCAGGCGGTTCGTCGTGACGTGCCGCTGGCTGAGTTCATGGCGCAACTGGATGACGAGGTGGAATCCAAAGCCACCGACGTCGGCAGCGCCGATCAAAGTTGATGTGAAAGCGCTGATGTTCGAGCGCAAGGAACTGCGGCTCGCAGTGCCAGACGTGCACAGCCGACGCGTCGTGGGCAGCACACTGTCGACCCCACCGGGCAGGCAGCCGTGAGAGCGCTGGTGTTCGAGCGCAAGGAGCTGCGGTTCGCCGCGGCGATGGCCGCAGGGAAGCTGAAACCCGGCTCAGGTGCGGGCGTGGGACCGCTGCGGCTGACCGAGATGGATCCGCCGGAGCTGCCCGGCGACGGCTGGCAGTACGTGCGCACGGCGCTGTCGGGCATCTGCGGGTCTGACCTGGCGACGGTGGACGGCATGGTGTCGCGCTATTTCGAGCCGCTGGTCTCGTTCCCGTTCGTGCCTGGGCACGAGGTAGTCGGCCACACCGACGACGGCACCCGGGTGGTGCTCGAGCCGGTGCTCGGCCACGAGGCCCACGGCTTTGCACCGCCCTGGCCAGACGCCGCCCCGGCCGACGGCGACGACTACGGCCACCTGATCGGCGGCGAGATCGAAGCCGGGCTGCAGACCGGATCGTGCGCGTCAACCGGCGGCGGCTGGTCGGAGCAATTCGCCGCCCACCACAGCCAGCTCCACTCGCTGGGCCCATTGAGCCCCGGAGACCTGTCCGACGAGGCCGCCGTGATGATCGAGCCGACCGCTGCGGGCGTACACGCCGCGCTGCGCTGCGGCGTGACCGAGGGCGGCACAGCAGCCGTCATTGGCGCCGGCACGATGGGCCTCGTTGCCGTGGCTGCGCTGCGCCAGCTCACCGGCGTGGCGGCGATCGTGGTGGGCGCCCGGTACAGCCATCAGCGCCGCCTGGCCCGTGAGCTGGGCGCCGACTTGGCGGTGTCGCCCGACGAGCTCGGCCGAGCAGTGCGCCGCGCCGCGGGCACCCGGGTGATCGGCGAGACGCTGGGGTCGGGCACCCACGTGACCATCGATGCTGTGGCCTCGTCGGAGTCGCTCACTGACGCCATTGCCCTCACCCGACCCCGCGGCCGGGTGGTGGTGCTGGGCATGCCCGCCAACGTCGAGCTGAACCTCTCCGCGCTGTGGCACCGCGAAACCGAGCTGGTGGGCGCCTACTGCTACGGCACCGAGCCGTCGCTCGGCGGCGGCCACACCTTCGAATCGGCCATCACGCTGGTGCGCGACTGCGACCTGGGCCGGCTGGTCTCCGAGCTGTACCCGCTCGAGGAATACCGGACGGCGCTGGAACACGCAGCCAACGCTGGTGAGCGCGGCTCCACCAAGATCGCCTTCGACCTCCGCGGGAACTGATCACGGCGAAGTGTGAGAGACGCCCGAGTTCACGAGTCAATTCGCGTGGAGCATCCCTCAGGTGCCCCGCGGTGAAAACTATCTTCGCAACGGCCAGAGCAACGCATACCCGCCTATAGCTACCGGCGTTAGCATCTGATCGTGGCTTGGGTCACGGCGACCCTGTTGCGCTCGCGCTGAGTCTCTTCCCCCAACTATCGATTCAGACCCCGGCCCGCGGTTATGAGGAGAACGCCCCTGTGCGCATCAGTGCCCGCATCAGTCAATTCGGATTAGCAGCGGCCCTCTTGGCCGTCTTGGTCGCATTGGCAGGGCCCATCCCCCAGAGCCTGGCGCTGAGCAGCGAGGGAAGCGGCGGGACGGAAGACAACGGCGCCAGCGTGAACGCAAACGCAGACGCAGACTCGACCTGGACAGCCGACGGGGGCAGCCAAGTGTGGGGTGCCAGGTTGCGGGTAGGCGGTATCGGGGTGCCGCTGGGCTACAGCTCGTCGGTGGGCGGATCGCTCAGCGATGCCGGTTTCACCTGGGGCGCAAAGGAATACACGGTGACGAGCGTCTTGCTCACCGATTCGGCGGGCGGGTCGGACTCGACCGCTGCGACGCTGAGCATCACCTTCGATCCCGCGCCCTCCGGCGCGATCAGCGCGCTGCGCCTGCAAGTCGACGACGTGGGGCTCAACGTTGCCGATGCACGCGTCGACGGTGCCGACATCAGCTGGCACGACGTCGATGCCGAGTGGGAAAACGGCGACGTCGTTTCGCTCAGCCTCGAAGAATTCCCTGCCGACTTCACCCCTCGGGCGTTCGACGGGCGCCGGAACAACGCAGCCAATCCCGCATGGGGGATGGCGGGCACGGCACTGCTCAAGAAGGCCGCCAACTCCTACGACGACGGAGTGTCGGCTCCGACGACCTCCCGCCCGAACGCCCGCACCATCAGCAACCTCGTCGTCGCCCAGGATTCCTCAGTGCCGAACTCGTCTGGGGCCACCGACATCGTGTGGCAGTGGGGCCAGTTCATCGACCACGACATCACCCTGAGCCTGGACAATGCGGACGAGTCGTTCCCGATCGCAGTCCCCGCAGACGACCCGGTGTTCGATCCCCTCGGGACCGGCGAGGCCACGATTGCGGTGAGCCGCTCGGTGTTCGACCCCGAGACAGGCACGAGCACCGCGAACCCCCGCCGGCAGGCCAACGACATCACCGCGTTCATCGACGCCTCGCAGGTATACGGCTCGGATCGGGCGCGCGCCCAGGCGCTGCGCACCTACGACGGCACCGGAAAGCTCAGGACCTCGAGCGGCGGCTCGTTGCTGCCCTACAACACCGGAGGCCTCGAGAACGAAGGCGGCAGCAACCGTCCGACGCTGTTCGCGGCGGGCGACCTGCGCGTCAACGAGCAGATCGGCCTCATCGCCATGCACACGCTGTTCGTGCGGGAGCACAATCGCCTCGCCGAAGCCCTCGCCGCCGACAACGCCGATCTGAGCGGTGACGAGATCTATGAGCTGGCCCGCAAGATCGTCGGCGCCCATATCCAGAACATCACCTTCAGCGAATTCCTGCCGCTGCTGCTGGGTGACGATGCCATCGGCGAGTACTCGGGCTACGACGCCGACGTCGACCCCACCATCGCCAGCGAGTTCTCCGCAGCGGCGTACCGGGTCGGGCACACCCTGCTGTCGCCCATGCTCAACCTTGTCGACGACGACGGCGAGTCAGAGAAGATCAGCCTGGCGAGTTCGTTCTTCAGCCCGTCCTTCTACAAGAGCCGCGACATCGCCGAGGTGCTGCGCGGGTTCGCCGCCCAGAAAGCCCAGGAAGTCGATTCCCTCGTCATCAATGAGGTCAGGAACTTCCTGATGAGGGCACCTAACGGCCCGGCGTTCGACCTTCCGGCACTGAACATTCAGCGAGGCCGCGATCACGGCATCGGCGACTACAACACCGTGCGGGATGCCTATGGCCTCTCCGAAGTGGAGAGCTTTGCCGACATCACCTCGAATTCCGACGTGCAGCAAACGCTCACCGACGCGTACGGCGACGTGGACGACCTGGATTTGTGGCCGGCAGCGCTGGCGGAAGATCACCTTGAGGGGGCATCTGTCGGCGAGACGCTCCAAGCCGTCATCGGCGACCAGTTTCGCCGACTGCGCGACGGCGACCGCTTCTGGTTCGAGAACGATCCGTACTTCGTGGCGAATAGGGCCCTGTTGGACGAAGTGCGCTCCACGACGCTGGCGGACATCATCCGGCGCAACACCTCAGTCGGCGACGAGCTGAGCAACAACGCGTTTGTGGTTGCCGATGACGACCAGATTGGCGCCGGCAACACCGACTTCCTCTACTACACCGTTCGCAGCGGCGACACGTTCGCATCCATTACCCGCAGCGTCTACCGCGACGGCTCGGCATGGCGGAAGATCTTCCAAGCGAATGCGGGACGCCGCCAAAGCGACGGCGCCACCCTCACTGACACAGATGCCATCCGCGCCGGCTGGGTGCTTGCCATACCGACACCCATCGCCATGCCGACTGGACGACACGAAGCAGCTTCCGGCCATGCCGTGTACACCGTGCGGCCAGGTGACACCCTCGGCGGCATCGCGCAGCGTGTCTACGGCGATGCCGCGCGCTGGACCCTCATCAGGTCCGCGAACCTCGGACGTCGCCAGAACGACGGAATCGTCTTCACCAGCGCCCACAGCATCAGGCCCGATTGGCAGATCCGTATACCGCTCAGCATGTGAGCCTTCGCCTTCTCTTGGAGTTTGGGCTGCTGGGCTCGGCGGGCTTCACGTGAGGAGGGGGCCGCAGGCTTCGAAGTCGGCGTAGTTGGTGAACCCGTGGGTTTCGCCGCGAAGGGCCCGATGTTCACCGCCCGGTCGGGGTTCGTTCAACCGCGGCTGGCAGGCTGTCGGAGTGACAGCGCTGCGTGAGACGACCTCCAGCCGGTTGGCCTCGGAGTTCGTGGGCTCCGGGTTCCTGCTGCTCAGCGTGGTCGGCTCGGGGATCATGGCCGAGCGGCTCAGCCCGAACGATGTCGGGTTGCAGCTGCTGGAGAACTCGATCGCGACAGCAGGTGCGCTGACGTGCCTCATCCTGCTGTTCGCATCGACGTCGGGGGCGCACTTCAACCCTGCGGTGACACTGTGGGCACGGCTCGCCGGCGACCTGGACAACCGGATGGCCGGGCTGTACGTGGTGTGCCAGACCGCGGGCGGGATCCTGGGCGTCATCGCGGCCAATGTGATCTTCGAGCTCGATGCGGTGTCCTGGTCGACGAAGGATCGGATCAGCGGGGCTGCGTTCGGTTCGGAGATCATCGCCACGTTCGGGCTGGTGATCGTCATCATCGGCGTGGTGCGCTCGGGCAAGGCCCAGTTCGTGGCTTTCGCCGTGGCGGCCTACATCGGCGGCGCGTACTTCTTCACCTCGTCGACGAGCTTCGCCAACCCGGCGGTGACCGTGAGCCGGATGTTCTCCGACACGTTTGCCGGCATCGCCCCTGCCAGCGCACCGTGGTTCATCGTGGCGCAGTTCATCGGTGCAATCTGCGCCATCGCGGTTTCAAGCGTCACTCACCCGCGGCGCTGAACCAGCGGCCGGCAAGAGCGGTCAATTCCTGCCGGACCGCGGGCCAAGACCCTCCAGCCGGCCCACTTGGCCCAGCTGCACGGAATGAATGACTGCCGGGGCGGGCAGGCGCGATTGACGTCCTCAGCGGCGGCGGGCCGTTAGTACAGCGTCTCGGCGAACTCGCGTGCCAGGTACGTCAGGATCAGGTCCGCGCCGGCTCGCTTGATGGCGGTGAGGTGCTCGACCGCAGTGGCGTCGCCGTCGACCCAGCCGTTGGCTGCTGCGGCCTTGAGCATCGCGTATTCGCCCGACACGTGATAGGCCGCTAGCGGCAGGTCGAATCTGGCCCTGGCGGCGGCGATCACATCGAGGTACGCCAGCGCCGGCTTCACCATGATGATGTCGGCCCCCTCGGCAACGTCCAGCTCGACCTCGGCCATGGCTTCACGGGCGTTGGCAGGGTCCTGCTGGTAGCCCTTGCGGTTGCCGCCGCCGCCGCTGATCGTCACGTCGACGGCTTCACGGAACGGCCCGTACTCGGCCGAGGCGTACTTGGCCGAGTAGGCCATGATCGGCAGGCTCTCGTGGCCGTTCGCATCGAGCGCCTGGCGGATCGCGCCGACCTGGCCGTCCATCATCCCCGAGGGGCCCACCATGTCGACGCCGGCCTCGGCCTGGGCCAACGCCACCCGCTGATACAGCTCGAGCGTGGCGTCGTTGTCGACCTCGCCATCGTCGGTCACCACGCCGCAGTGGCCATGGTCGGTGTATTCGTCGAGGCACAGGTCAGCGATGATCGCCATCTCCGAGCCGTGGTCATCTCGCAGGTTGCGCAGGGCCACCTGCACGACGCCGTCGGGGTTCCAGGCTTCCGAGCCGACGGGGTCTTTGCGGGTGGGAAGCCCGAACAGGATGACGCCGCTGATGCCCAGGCCAGCCAGCTCGTTGACTTCCTTGCGCAGCGACTCCTGGGTGTGCTGCACGACGCCGGGCAACGAGATGATCGGCTGCGGCTCGGTGGCGTCCTCGCGCACGAAGAGCGGGGCGATGAGATCGCTGGGCGTGACGGTGGTCTCGGCGACGAGGCGGCGCAGCGCGGGGGTGCGGCGCAGGCGGCGCAGGCGGCGTGCCGGAAAAGTCACCCCGTCATGCTATTGCGCTGCCGCGCCCGAAGAAGCGCCCGACCTACTGCGCTGCGGCGCCCGCAGCAGCGCCCGAAGAAGGTGCAACAGCCGGCTGCGGCGCAGGAGTGGCGATGCCCAACTGCGCCTTGACGAGCGCCATGTCGGCCTTGACCAGCGCCATGTCGGCGACCAGTTGCATGAGCACCTGCTCCATCCGGTCCATGCGCTGCTCTACGCGATCTATGCGCGAATCGAGTCGATCTTCGAGTCGGTCAACGCGCCGGCTGAGCGAGCGGCAGCACATCAGGCTGGCCGTGAGATTGAAGCTCATGACGGCAGCCACGGCGGCAAGGACAATGAATGACGTCGCGTCCATAGGACTTCCTTTCGGAACGGTAACAGGCGGGATTTCCGCCCACTAACCGGCGATCTGCCAGTGATACGGGAGCAAGCAGCGATGCGCTTTGGCGCACCGTAGTGAACGCCGCCGGATCGATGCCACTGGATTTCGAGCCGTCGCCGTGCGTGGCGCCGCCCGAAGTGCCTCGGGCCGCACGCAGCCCTTCGCTTGCGGCCGGTGGCGTGACATGCCGTGACGAGCGGCATAGGTTCGCTGGCGTGGAGATCGGGTCAGAGGGCTGGTGCGTCACCATGTCCGAGGTGCTCGCGGATGTGGAACTGCCGGCAGTTCAGGCGATCGTGGAGCAGCGGATCGGCGACGGCAATGGCGGACCGGTCGTCGCCTACCGGTTGGTGATCGACGGCGGTCGAGCTCACCTTGAGCCGGTGCCGCCCGATGCCCGCGACAGGAACGGCAGCAGCGACGGCGACAACGACAGCGACGGCAGCAGCGATGGCGCCGAGGGCAGCGACAGCGGCGTAGTGGTGATGAGTCAGTCCCGGGAGACGGCCGAAGCCGTGCGGCGGGGCGAGCTGGGTGCGCTAGCGGCCTTGCAGGCCGGCCTCATCAAGGTGAGCGGCGATGTGCGCGTGCTGATCGTTGCTTCTGAGGCGTTGGCGCTGGTGAACACGGCGCTGGGCGAGGCGCTCGCCGCTGCGGGCAACGGCGCTGGGGGCATTGGCGGCACCGACGGCGCTAAGGAGCGCGGCGACACCGACGGGGACGGCAGCACCTACGGCGGAACTGACGACGCCAACGGAACTGACGGCGCCGGCACCGACGGCGGCGAGAAAGGCTGACGCTTCGTGCCGGAGATCCCCGAGATCCGGGCGCATGCCGAACGATTGGAGGCCCTGGCGGCCGGCGAGGTGCTCAAGCGGGTCGAGCCGCTGTCGTTCACGGCATTCAAGACCGCCAGCCCGCCGCCGAGCGACGCCGTCGGCTGGCCGTTGTGCAGTGTCGGCCAGCGAGCCAAGTACCTGCTGCTGCGCTTCGCTCCTACACCCGAGGCTCCGGTCGCTAGCGGTGAAGGCGCCGATGACGCTACGGGCAGGAGCGGGGCTGGGGGCGCCTCGGGTGACGGGGAAGACGGCGGCGGGCTGACCTTTGTGGTGCACCTCATGCAGGGCGGGCGCCTGCGGGTGCTCAAACCCGGTGCGAAGCGGCCCCGGCGACCTCGTGACGGGCTGGTGCGGTTCGAATTCGAGAGCGGGCTGGGCCTGTTGCTCACCGAGCCCGGAACGCAGAAACGAGCCGGCGTGTGGGTGCTGGCCGGCGATCTGGCCGCGGATCCATCCTCCGCCGACCCGCCAGCCACACCAGAACCCGAACCCGCCACCGACCGGTCGACCGGCGTGGAGCCCGAAGCCACCGACGCAACCCCGCCAGCCACCACCAATCCGTTCATTGGGCTCGGGCCGGAGGCCACCGACGTCGACCCAGCCCACATGGCTGAGCTGATGGCTGCTCACTCAGCACGCTTGCACAATTTCCTGCGGGACCAGCGGGTGATCTCGGGCCTCGGGCGTCGCATGGCGAACGAGATCTGCCACCGGGCGAAGCTGTCGCCGTTCGCCTCGACCGCCAAGCTCGACGCCGACGCAGGCAGCCGGGTGGTGGCCGCCATCGGCGCCGTGGTCGACGAGTCGCTGACAGCCGAGCGCCAACTCGCCCAGATGAGCCGGTCGGCCGAACGACCCTCAGCGGTGCACGCACGCACCGGCCAGCTGTGCCCCGTCTGCGGCGACGTGGTGCGGGCTGTCGAATACCGCGACTACTCGGTCAACTACTGCGCCGGCTGCCAGACCGGCGGGCGCGTGCTCGCCGACAACACCACCAGCAAATTCCTGCGCTAGTCCTGGGCCGGCAAACGTTCGCCAGGTCGAGCACATCAGTGCGGAAACGCCGCTCCAAGCAGACTTCCCGCCGGCGCGAACGAGCCAGCACCGGCGCAGACACCCGGCATCACCGCCACACCCAGCAACACCCGCGCAGCTCCCGGGGTGCATGTCACAGCTGCCAGATACTCTGCTGCGAGCAATGAGGACCCGCAGCGTCGGGCACAACCGAACGGAGCACAACATGAGCGATGCCGGAATCAAGCTGGGCCTGTCGGCCGATGAGGTGCTGCAGTCGACTCGGGCCGTGCGCAAGCGGCTCGACTTCGACCGGCCGGTGCCCGAATCGGTGCTGCGGGAGTGCGTCGAGATTGCGGTGCAGGCGCCGACGGGCTCGAACATGCAGGGCTGGCACTTCGTGTTCGTCACCGAGCGCGACAAGATCGAGGCCATCTCGGCGCTGTACAAGAAGGGCTTCGACGCCTACCGCAACAGCCCCGTGTATGCGGGCCGGGTGGGGTCGGGCCTGGGCGCCCAGCGAGAGGCGCAGCAGGCTCGGGTGACATCCTCGGCGGAGTTCCTGTCAGAGAACATGCATCGCAGCCCGGTGCTGTTCCTGCCCTGTATCACCGGCCGCACCGACGATGCGCGCATGATAGTGGGTCAGGCCGGCTCGATCATTCCCGCCGCGTGGAGCTTCATGCTGGCCGCCCGAGAGCGAGGGCTCGGCACCTGCTGGACCACGCTGCACCTTGGCTATGAGCGCGAAGCCGCCGAGATCCTGGGCATCCCCTACGACACAGTGCGGCAGTACGCGCTGAGCCCGGTGGCCTACACCCAGGGCACCGACTTCAAGCTGGCGACCCGCACCGATCTCGACTCAGTAATGAGTTGGAACGCATGGAGCCGCTGATCCAGAGTCCGCGAACACACGGAGGCACTGACATGACATCCACATCGGCCGGTGGATCTGCCGGCAGATCGGCTGGCGAGCTGTTCGACTTGTCGGGTCGGGTGGCGGTGGTCACCGGCGGCTCCCGGGGCATGGGCCGCGAGATGGTGCTGGCGTTCGCCCGAGCCGGCGCCGATGTGGTGATTGCGTCGCGCAAGCTCGACAACTGCGAGGCGGTCGCCGACGAGGTGCGCTCGACCACCGGCCAGCGGGCGCTGGCGGTGGAATGCCACGTCGGCTACTGGGACCAGAACGACGCCCTGTGCGAACGGGTCTACGACGAATTCGGCCACTGCGAGGTGCTGGTGAACAACGCCGGCCTGTCCCCGCTGTACCCGTCATTGTACGAGGTGTCCGAGTCGCTGTTCGACAAGGTGATCGAGGTGAACCTCAAGGGGCCGTTCCGGGCCTCGGCAGTGTTCGGCAAGCGCATGTTCGAAGCCGGCGGCGGCTCGATCATCAACGTGAGCTCGGTGGCGGCCGTGGCCCCGTCGCCGAACGAGACGGCGTACGGGGCGGCCAAGGCAGGCATCCACGCCATCACCCAGTCGTTCGCCCGCGAGTACGCACCCCGTGTGCGGGTGAACTGCATCATGCCCGGCCCGTTCCTCACCGACATCTCCAAGGCCTGGGACATGGACGCCTTCAACGAGCGGGCCGAGAACGAGATCGCGCTGGCACGGGGCGGCGAAGCCGACGAGGTAGTGGGCGCAGCGCTCTACTTCGCCTCAGAAGCGTCGAGCTACACAACAGGCTCCGTGCTGAAGATCGACGGAGGAACCGCCTGGCAGACCGGCTGAACGAGCTGGCAGACCAACTCGCACACCGGCTCGAGGCGCTGGCGGGGGGCGCAGCAGCCGTTGCGGCTACGTTGAGCGCCGCCGCGGGCCGTGCGCTGTACGCCGGGACAACCGAGGGCCGTGCGCGGGATCAAGGAGAACTGCTGTGGGGACTACGAAGCGACTTTCTGCGTTGAGCCGGTCGATCGAGGGCCGGGTGGCGCTGATCACTGGTGCTGGCATGGGCCAGGGCCGGGCGACGGCGCACCTGTTCGCCGACGAGGGGGCACACGTTGCGGTGACCGACCTGGGCCAGGCCGAGGTGGATGCCGTGGTGGCCGAGATCAACGACGCCGGCGGCTCGGCCGCGGGCTGGACGATGGACGTGGCCAACCGCGACCGCGTCACCCAGGTCACCAACGAGGTGGCCGAGCAGTTCGGCGGCATCGACCACGTCATCAACAACGCGGGCATCTCACGGTTCTCGCCGATCGATGCCCCCGAGTACGAGGACAACTGGGCGATCTCGCTCGAGGTGCTGCTGACGGCGCACACCTACACCGTGCGGGCAGCACTGCCGTACCTGCGTCAGTCCGACGCGGCTCGCATCGTCAACATCGCCTCCACCGAGGGCTGGGGCGCCACCAAGTTCGGCTCGCCCTACACGGCTGCCAAGCACGGCGTGATCGGGCTCACCAAGTCGCTGGCGGTCGAGCTGGGCCGCGAGGCCATCACGGTGAACTGCATCTGCCCCGGGCCGATCAACACCGCCATGACGGCAGAGATCTCGCAGGAGCACAAGACGATCTTCGCCAAGCGCCGCACCGCACTGGGCCGCTACGCCGAGCCCGAGGAAGTGGCCCACGGCACGCTCAACTTCTGCCTGCCCGCCAGCCAGTACATGACCGGCGCGGTGCTCCCCGTAGACGGTGGCCTGCTCATCAAGAACGCCTGACCGGGTCTGACGACCGACAGTCCGCACGGGAGTGCCGCGGCGACCTGGCGAGCCGGCGCGACATAGCCCCGGTGAGAACGGCGATGCCGGGCCATCCTCAATCGGACGGGACCGCGACGAGGAATCGAGCACGCGAGCTGGCTAGCCCGAACTGCGGCGCTGAGTGAAGGCGCTACTGGGTGAGGGTGATCGAGAGCGCGGCGGGCATGCCGTCGCTGTCGAGGGTGAGCGTGCCTGAGAGGTCGCCGCGTTCGGCCAGCGGGAGCGACTCGGTGCCCGTGCCCGAGAAGAAACCGGTCATCGCCAGGGAGCCGTCGTCGTTGGCCGTGCCGCGCGCAGCGAGGCGCATCTCGGCACCGCCCTCGAACACCAGCAGGGCGCTGAAGCGGCGCTCATCCACCGCCGGGTCGGCGGCTTCGAGCGAGGCCGAGCTCGGCGAAATCACCGCAACCGACTCGGTCGAGGTCACGGTCTCGGTGGATTCGACGCCGTCGACGGTTGTGGTGGTGGCCGTGGTGACCGTCAGCGACAGCGAACCGGCCACGTCGTAACGATCGGCGCCCGAAGGTGTGAACGTCAGCTCGGCGCCTTGCACGCTGCCGCTGGACGTCACCGTGGGCTCGGGATTGATGACGACCTGCGTCGCCACCTTCGTCTCGACGATCGCCTCGGAGCCGTCAGCCGCGGCCTCGGAAACCTGTGCGCCGTCGTCGATCACCGGTGTCGCCGCCGCTGTGCTGGATGCCACAGATTCAGTCTCGGGGGCAGCTGCCTCAACCACGGGGGCCGCTTCCACTACGGGGGCCGCCACGGCTTCAGCCGGCACCTCAGCGCCGGCAGGATCGGTCAGGTCGGCAACCGCAGTCACCGGAGCAGCGACAGGAACGATCACAGGCGCATCGGGCGCCGGCAGCTCCACGGCCAGCGGCGCCAGAACTTCCATCACCGAGTCGGGCAGCACCCGGTCGGCCGCCTTGTGCACCGGCGAATCGACCGTCGGGGCGATCACTGCGGTCGCCAGCCCGAAGCCGACCGCGGCTTTCGCCATCACCGGAACGCCGACCGTCGCGGCATTCGCCGTCGCGGCGGCGGCCCGTGAAGCCATCGGGGCGGTCTCGGCCAGCACCGGCATCGCCGAGTGCAGCGCGGCCCGCCCGCCGCCAGGAGTGGCCTGGCCCGAGACCGCAGCAGCAGCCCGTTCGCCGCGGCGCAGCAACCCCACCAGGGCCACCGGCGCCACTGCCGCCAGCTTCAACGCGGAACGCACGGCGTTGCGGGCCCGCGACACCCTCGCTCGGGCGTTGTCCTCGGACACGCCGGCCTTGGCAGCGACTTCTTCGTAGCTGAGCTCCTCCACGAAGCGCATCATCAGCGCCTCGCGGTACTGGTCAGACAGATCGTCGACCGCGTCGGCCAGCTCGGTGTCGTCGAAGTCGAAACCGAGCTCGCCTTCGATTGAGGGCGCCTGCCTCAGCGCCCGGTCGTTCGATGCGAACCGGTCAGTCTTCTCGCCCTCGCGACGCTTCCGGTTGCCCTCGTCGTTGCAGACATTGGACAGGATGCGATGCAGCCACGGACCCACCAGATAGTTGCCGTTGAACCGCGGCATGGCTCGCAGCGCCCGCACCAGCGCTTCCTGCACGGCGTCCTCGGCCGCTTCGGGGCAACCGAGCTTGCGGCGCGCGTGACCGAGCAACTGCGGCCGGTACTCCCGCACCAACTCGGCGAACGCCTCGTCGTCGCCAGCCTGGTACGCGAGAACCAAGTCTCGGTCTTCAAGGCGCAGAGCCATAGCAGTCACGCGTCGGATCAGCGGGAACGCCAACGCTCCCGTCATTGACGATGCTACCGCAGTCCTCGTAGGCGCTTGCCGTCACATTTCGGCGGCCAGGGCAGTTTGCGCCTGCTGCGGTCGGTCTCCGTGCAGGGCGCCCAGATGGCCGTCGGGGGACACCGCCGAGACGCATCAGGTGCGCATCCGCAAGCCGAGCCGAGCAGTCAAGCAGACCCCAAACGGGACGTGTGTAGTTAGGAGTTGCGGGTGATCGACACGGTGTGGGCGTCGCCGTCATCGGCGGTGACCGTGATCGTGTAGCCGTGCAGCGTCACCGATTCGCCGGGCCCGAGCACCGGGAACTCGTCGACTTGGCCGTTGCCGCTGTCGCCGGCGATCTTGACAGGCAGATCGCCGGAGCCGATGAGCGTGTCGACGGTGTACACCAGCACGCCCTCGGTGATGAGCGCTTGATGCCGGCCCGTCCCGCCGCGTGACCAGGTGAACTCGCGGCCCCGGTCGTAGCCGAGCTGGCGGCGGCTCTCGATCACGATGATCCGGTGTTGGTAAATGGGCACCGCTGCCATGGCAATCGCACCATCGGCGCTGGAAATGGGGGCGAGGGCCACCGTTGCAGTACCGCCGGTGACGCATTGGATCTGGTGCTCGTGGAGCCAACCGAGCTGCCAGCGGCTCCACGCCAGCATCTCGATGGGCAGCAGCCGCCCCACCTGCCGCCACTCCCAGCCGCCATCGGGGTAGGTCTTGGTGGTGCGGCGCAGCAGCAGCGATGCGTCCGCCGTGAAGTAGGCGTTGAGTTCCATCAGGCCGAAACTGACGGGGATCCATTCCTGACCGCGGGGCGGACCGGGCTGCTCATGCGCAGCGCTGTCATAGGGATACATGTCGAGCAACCCGAGATTGTGCACGAGTTCGTGCGCGGCGACAAAGCCCCAGTCGGCGGGTTCGACGGGCTCAGCACGTGGCCGATTGTTGTTGATGTGCCTGCGCAGCGACACGCCATCCACCTCGACCGCCCCGCCTGCCGTGCCGCCGGAGAAATGGCTGCTGGGCAGAACCACGGCCAGACTGTGGAAGCCGCTGAAGTCGATCTCGTCGTCGACGAGCTCGATCACATCCGCATAGATGGCGTCCCCGGTCACTCTGAGACCGCCGCCCGGGGTCTCCTCCAGATAGTCCGAGTAGCTCTGGGGAGCTCGCAGCCATTGGCGGTGGGGCACGAACCGCACGTCAAGTTGGCCGTAACTGACGGCCTCCAGGTATTCCTCGGCCCATGGCAGCCCTCGTGCTGCTTCTTGCTCTGTGGTGTGAGTGGCCTGAGCATCGGGGAAGTCCATGAACAGCACGCCGATGCGGACTGTGCCGACTGGCGAAGGTGCCCAGTCGGGCAGCGGGAAGCCTGCGGTGGTTCCCACGACGCCGCGGGGGCGACAATGCTGGGCGACACCAGAGGGCTCGCCGCTGGCACCGACGACATATGCCCGGCGCTTGCCCTCGTCGTCGATGGTGTGGAAGGCGATGCGCTGACCGTCGGGCGACCAGCGAGGGGCGAGCGTGAGAAGGCCCTCGTCGACGACCACCTCTTCGTCGACGCCGTCGATGTCAGCGATGACCACCGATGTCTGGCTTCGATCGCCGCGCACAAAGGCGATGCGCGTGCCGTCGGGTGACCAAGACAGCCCGCCGTGGAAGTAGACCGCGGCGTGTATGCGCCGTTCGTTGCTGCCGCCGGTGTCGGACACCGTCACGAATCCGTCGCGCCAGAACGCGAGCCGGCTGCCGTCGGGCGACCATGCGGGGCTGCGCTCCCAGGCGCCTCCCTCGTTGAGCGCCTTCGGCTTGTTGCCGAACGACGTCATCACGACGATGTGACGATCACTGTCGAGGCGGTTCCCTTCCTCGTCGCGGCCGCTGCCGGTCTCGCGCTCGAACGCGATCTTGCTGTCGTCAGGCGACCAGGCGGGCCAGCGATCGATCTGATCGCCCTCGGTGCGCTGGTTGTCGTGGCTGCCGTCGACGTTGACCGTCCAGATGTGCGACGACCAGCGCCCGTTCTCGTCATTGCGGCCGCGCACATAGGCAATCCGGGTCCCGTCGTGGGACCACACCGCGGAGTGCAGGTAGGCGCCGCCGTGGTCCACCAGCTTGCGGGCTCCCGTGCCGTCGTTGCTGACGATTCGCAGCGAAGCATTCTCGGTGTAGACGAGCATGCTGCAGTCGGGCGACCACGCTGGATCTTCAGCGTTGGTCGAGGGCACGAGCTGTACCGGTTCGTCGTCGATGGCGCCGCCGCAGGTGCCCGCCGGAAGGACGTCGACGTCAGCCTCTTCTTCGGCTTCGTCGTCTTCGCCTTCAGCCTCTTCAGGCTCGGCCGCGTCTTCGCCGCTGATGTAGGCGTCGATGGCTGCCTGGGACACTGCGGCGTCGCCGCCGAAGACACGCAGATCGACGGAAGGATTCGCCTCGCGGCCAGCGTCGAGATAGGTCGCCGTGTCCGGCGGAATCTGGACAGGGTCGGCGAGCACCAGCGGGGCGCACAGCCGCCCCAGCAGCGGCGCGGCGCTGAACGAGTCGAACGGCACTCGCGCGCGGGCCAGCCCGAGGGCGCTGTCGTCGAAGCATGTCTGTCCGGCCGCGTTGCTGTAGCGACCGTCGACGAGCTCGGCGGCCTTCACTGCGGTGTCATAGCGAGTGCTGCCCGCGACACGGGAGACATCGATGCCGAGATCCTTGACGGACTGTTCCACCGATTCGCTGAGCGCTGCGGTGCCGCCCATCAGCACGATGTGCTCGATGCCGGCGTCGCCCAGGTAGCCGGACACGTCGGCGTGCAGCTCATCTGGCGGCGTCAGCAGCACCGGATGGATGCCACGAGCAGCAAACGGGCCCGCTACCAGGGCATCCGCGAACACCTCACTGCTGGCGATGACCGCAGTGCGGCCCAGCTCTCCCATTACGCCCGGGGTAACCCGCGCAGCAGCCGCGACCCCGGTGCCGAAGCGATCCTCGCCCGCGACGCGCTCCGCAGATATGCCTGCCTCGCCAAGCGCGTCGAGCACACCGACGCCCACGCCGCGTCCGGGGCCGTGGGCGCCGCCGCTCGCGTCGGGCCCGACCACCAAGGCACTCGTCACCCCCACCCGCTGGAGGAACTCGAGCGCATCGGCGCGCAGCTCATCGGGCGGAGTCATCAGCACCGGCGCGCCCAACGCGCCCGCCACCGGCGCAGCCACCACCGCGTCGGTCCACCGCCGACCCGACACCAGCACCACCCAAGACTCCGAACCACCGGCATCAGCAACCACCGCCTCTGCCACCTGCAGCGACGTCTCATAACGGTCCGCGCCGCCATAACGCGTGACCGACACATCCGAGCCGTCATTCTCGGCTGCGCCGGCTGCTGCGGCCGGAAGAACCACAACGCCGCCGACCGCTGCCGCCGCTGACAACACGGCAATGGCCAACCGACGCACGTCGGGGAAGCTAATGCCGTCTGATGTGACCTGTTCCCTCAGTGACTCCGGGGATCCTCCGTCGGCCGGCGGGGCGGCGGGTGTCAGCCGACTGGAGCGGCGGCAGGTGTCAGCCGGTTCTCGCTGAACCGGCAGTCTCGGTGCCGATGGCTGGGATGCCCATGTCGTGATAGGTGGCCATGGGGAAGTAGGGCACGCCTCGCTCGTCGAATGAGCGGCGGGCGTCGTCGCCCCGGTCAGCGAGCGTGACGGCGGCCACCACCTCGGCGCCGGTGGCTTGGACGCTGTCGTAGGCCTTCAGGATCGAGCCGCCGGTGGTCACGATGTCGTCGATCAGCAGCACCCGGCTGCCCTCGCCGATGCGTGTGCCCTCGACGAGGCGGTTCGTGCCCCGGCCTTTTGCTTCCTTGCGGACGATGAACCAGTTCGCCCCGCTCACCACGGCGATGGCGGCGCACAGGGCGTCGGCGCCCAGGGTGAGGCCGCCGACGGCGTCGAAGTCGACGCCGTCGGCGGTCACCCGCTCATTGATGGCCTCGGCGGCGAGCCGCAGGTCGTCTCCGGCACCCAGTGCCACCTTGCCGTCGATGAAGTAGCGGGAGTAGTTGCCCGAGGCGAGCCGGACAGGTTCAGGAAGCTCGGTGAGGCCCTTCGCCCGCAATATCTCCCTCAGTTTCATCGGGGCATCAATGCTCATCGGTGCAGCTCCACCTTCCAGTGAACCGATCTCTTTGGGACGCATCAAGACCACTGCGCTGATCTTCTGGGTGACACTACGGCGGCAGTGATCGCCAAGCCGACTATTCGCCGATGTCGCCGGCGAGCAAGGCTGCCACCGCGGCGACGGGTGCGAGCACTCCGAGATTCCCGACAGCGAAGCCGCCGTCATCATGGACGGCGACCTGCAGCAGCGTCGCGACGCCGACGACTTCGCGTCGGTTGTTCAGCACGGGGCCGCCGCTGCTGCCCGGTGAGAGCGGCGTGTCGGTCTTGATCCACGTTGCACCGTCCAGCTCGAGGGTGCCCGAGTAGCGCCCGGTGGTGAGCGTCATGGTATCGCCCCCGATTTCGGGGTAACCGAGCGCGGTGATCGTCTCCCCAGCACGCAGAGACTCCGTCGCGAGCAGCACGGTCGGCCGCCGCTCCGCGCCGGCGTCCATCGCGAGCAGCGCCAGATCGCGTGTCTCGTCCTGCCGCTGGACGGTGACGGAGACGAAGCGTTCCGGCGCCTGTTCGAAGGTGCCGTCCACGTATGCCCGTATCCGGCTGCATCCGCGACCCTCGTCATCGAAGACCACATGGTGATTGGTCACGATCTGATAACCGTTGCCGACGACGAATCCGGAGCCCCGCATACGTATGACACCGCCGGGGCCGGCGCACCGGATCTGCACCACCGACCGGGCCACGGAATCCCAGCTCAACTGGGCCAGGCCACCGCCGCCTGACGGGTCCGCGTCTGCGACGACGCCTGTCGCCACAGCCGACAGCGCCGCCGTGGGAATGATGGACGACGAGCCGATGCCGGTGACCGTCGCCTGGGTCGAGCCGCCGACGGCCAGCAGCCAGTCCTGCCCGAACTTGCCCAGCGTGTCGGGCACGGGGTCGCCGGGGGCGGGAGCGAGCAGCAGCGGCTCGCAGGGGCCGCGGACTGCTCCCGCGGCGAGACCGCCGAACGGGACGGTGCCGCTGGCCACGGACACGTCGGTGACCGGGTGGCAGCCCGACATTTCGAAAGCACGGCGAGCGATCAGTGCGGCGGTCTCGTAGCGGTCGGCGCCGGCGATGCGGTCAGTGCCGATGCCGAGCGCTTTGATCTCTTCCTCCACGTTGGCCGAGATGGCCGCCGTGCCGCCGAGGATCGTGACCGAGGCGACCTCCCGGTCTTCGTCAGTCAGGAAGCGGCGTGCCTCGGCGTGGAGTTCGTCGGGCGTGGTCAGGATGAGCGGGTTGTCGCTGGTGACGCTCGGGGCGGCTGCGACAGCATCGGCGAAGTTGACCCCGGAAGCCAGATAGACGGTGGCGATCTTGTCGGGGGCGAAAGTGCGTGCGACCCGCCGGGCGGTTGCGTAGCGATCTTCGCCGGCAAAGCGGTCAACCCGATAGCCCATGGCGCGCAGCGTCTCGGCCACGCCCTCGGACACCGCAGCGGGGCCGCCCAAGATGATCACCTTGGCCTTGGCGTGGGATGCGCACGGCTCCAGGTAGGCCCGGGTGACCGCCGGGAGGAATTCCTGCTTGGTCAGCAGCAGCGGACGGTCGAGCGCAGCGCCCGCGAGGGCGTCTGGCCAGTTCTCGCCCGATGCCAGCGCCACGCTGTGCGAGCCGATGTCGCTGTCGCAGCTGCCGCCGGCGACGTTGGCCGCCAGCGCGTACACGCTCGAACCGCTCACCCGCTGCACCCCGGCGCTGAAGGCCTGCGCCGCTGCGGGCTGCGGGGCGAGGATCGCCGAGCCGGCCAGCGCAACTCCGAGCATGGCGACGACCAGTCGGCTTGGGCGACGGTGCGGCCGACGTTTTGCTGCGCTCATGCCGATCTCATGCTCCACGAGTTGCTTGCGCAGAGACGATACGCCACGCCACGCTGGCATAGACAGCACGCCAGGAGTCTCCAGCAGGGGCTTGACTCGGAGGTGGTGTGCGGTATCAATGGTGGGGGTGTGCCCGCGGATTCGGATATGGCATGTCGCGAGACGGAATTGGAAGTGCCTTGGCGCACCGGGCGGCACCAAACCGGCTTCGCGGGCGGCAATAGCCAGTGTGGCGGCGCTGGCGTTGGCTGTCTCGCCGCTCGTAGGCCCGACGCACGCTGCTGCGGCGTCTCCGGTGATCGAACCGGCGACGACGCCGATTCTCGACGCTGAGCGAACCGTCACGAGCACCCTCATGCCCGGCGAAGCCCTGCATGAGGGTGAGTCGATCAGCTCGGCCAGCGGCCGCTACCGGCTGCTGCTGCACCGCAACGGCAACCTGGTGCTGTACGACACCGCCGGTGCCGGCGCGGCGAGCGCGAGCCCCCCGAACCCCGCCCCTGAGTGGTTCGATGCCGCGCTCGCGCACGGCAGCGCGCCCACGGCACTGTGGGACACCCGCACGGCGGGCACCGAGGCTGACCTGCTCGTCATGGGAGACGATGGCGACCTACAGCTGCGATCCGGCGACCCGGCGACGACCCCGGCATCAGCCACCGTCGGGCTCGTCGAGCCGGCCGCACCCGATGCGACCCGTACCGCACCCGCCGAAGCGCTGTGGAATTCGCGTACGGCCGATCGTCCCGGCGCCTACCTGACCGTGCATGACGACGGCAAGGTCACGATCGGTTACAGCGACGGCCGGGTGCTGTGGACCGCCGGCACGTCCACGCCCGACGTCGGTCTGAGCGGCGCCCGTCACGTCGTCTATGACCGCACCGCGCAGCGGGTCTGGCTGGTTGAGGCCGACGGGTCGCTCTACGACACCTACCCCGTCAGCGGAAGGGCCACCTTCCCGAGGCCAGGCAGCTACGAAGTATTCTCCAAGTCTCGCTGGAGTTCGTCGCCCAAGACCCCGGTCACCATGGAGCACATGGTGCGCTTTGTGAAGGGAACGGCCGGGCTGCTCGATGTTGGCTTCCACTCCATCCCCCGCACCTACGGCAACTATCCCATCCAGACCGTCGACGAGCTCGGCCAGCCCCGTTCAGCGGGATGCGTCCGCCAAGACGACGCCAAGGCCGTCCAGCTCTACCAGTGGGCGCCGATCGGCACCCCGGTGGTGGTGATCGTCTAGGCGCCGGCGGTCGACGGCTGCACACGCCGATGACCGAGCGGAACCGGTCGGGCCGTCGCCGGCAACTGGCCCCTAGGGGCGGGCGTTGATGTAGGCGTCGACTCGCCACACGATGGTGTCGTCGTCGCTGCCGAACTCGTTCACCGAGATGGTGGCCATGAACCCGCCAGCCCCATAACCGTCGTCGGCCAAGCCCGCTACGGCGGCTCCCGCGAGGATTTCGGAGGGCTCATCGGGATGGGACCCGTACTCGGCGCGCATCCACGTTCCGGACCGCACCACGCTCATGCCGCGCAGCTCCCAGCGATTCGACACGAATTTGGCCTCGCCCTCGGCGATGCCCGAGACCGTCCCCGCTGGGGTCTCCACGGACCACCGAGCGTTGAACGTGTGCGGGCGTCCCGCACCGAACCCCCGGTCGATCTCCAACGAGACGAACGCCTCGCGCACCGGCTCACGGTGCGGGGGCAAGTGTGCGAACACGGCGGGGTCGCGGTTGCGGAAGGCCAACCGGGTGTCCTCGCCGGTGGACGGCGGCTCGTCGCTGGGCACCCCGCCGGTCACCGGCTCGGCGGCTTCCACGACATCGGTCAGCCGGAATCGCCGGTTGGCATTGGCTACCAGGGCCGCTGACCGTGATGTCCGCCCGTACGGCCCCACCGCCCTCAGATATGTCGACTGCGTTTGGGAGAATTCCATCGCGAGGCAGCCCGGGCTTGCCGGCTCCGGCTTGCGGCGCACCTCGTCGACGTCGGCGAGATACCAGCCCAGCACCGTCAGATCGGCTTCGAGTGCCGGCGATTCGTCGGGCGATGTCTCAGCTACCAGCCAGCGGGTGCCTGCGTAGGTCCCCCTGGGCAGGCAGATCCAGTCTCGATTGGTGACGGCCGAACTGCGATCTGTGCGGCTGATCACCCCCTTGGCGTCGGCTCGATGGAACACCGTGCCGTCGAAGGGGAGCCGGGTGGCGAACGCTCCCACGCCTCGCTTCGCGTCAGGTGCCTTCTCGATGCGATCCGGATCAGCATGATGCGGCGTCGACGCC
The DNA here is from genome assembly GCF_965208895.1 of Candidatus Poriferisodalis sp. Classification (GTDB taxonomy): domain Bacteria; phylum Actinomycetota; class Acidimicrobiia; order Acidimicrobiales; family Poriferisodalaceae; genus Poriferisodalis. The sequence continues at coordinate 2,209,007 of NZ_OZ242363.1, forward strand.
CCCACCAGTATCGGCACTTCGGGCGCGGCACTCGGCACCAGGCCCCCGCTGACCAGCGACGAGGCCTGAGCAAGCACTTCGGAGGTGATCACCGCTTCCCCGCCGAATGCCAGCACCATGCCGGGGGCGAAGCATCGCCCCTCGTTCGCTGCCGCTGCGTATGCCCCGGCATCGTCGGCCCCCGATCCGTCGGCGTTGATCCCCCCGACGGCATGCGAGCACAGGCGTCCCACCACGAAGACGTCCCGCAGGAACTCCTCGACTGGCTCGGGCAGTTCGCCGGCCCCTGCGGGCACCAGCAGCATCGGCACTGCGGCTCGCTTGGGGCGGGGCGATGCGGCCGACAGCGCCGCTGCAGCGGGCCGTCGCGCAACCGTGATCAGACCCGGCTCGCTCGCGTCGACCGGCCCCGCGAGCCGCTCGACGGCATAGGGGATCTCGTCGGGCGACGGAGCCGAGGCGGCACCGCAGAACGCTCCAGCTCCAAGCGCATCTGGCCAGCCCTTGGCACTTGGAGACTCGTCGCTCAAGGCCACCAGGCACACTGATGACCGCGCGAAGTGGTCCCCGACGTTTGTCGGCCACCAGCCGCCAAAGATTTTGGCCATCTCGACGCTGGTCTCGTAGCGGTTGTCGCCTGCCACTCGCCGCATTTCGGCCTGGGCGATTTGAGCTGCCAGCTCGGCGACCGACTCGGGAACATGCGTGGTGTCGCCCAGCACAATCAGGTTCTCGGCGTCGAGCAAGCTGAGCGCCACGGCGGTTTCTTCGGGCAGCTCGTGGCTGCCGTCGTGCAGCAGCACCGGCACTTGCCAGAAGCTCGTCCACCAGCCCGCAGCCAAGGCGTCGAGGCCTACCGCCAGGACCACCGTGCGGCCGAGCAGTTCGCACCTGCTCGCTCGCTCTCGCCATTCCACGACCGAGTTGGCGTAGAACGCCAACACCGCATTGCCGTCGGCTGCCGAGGAATCTCTGCACCCGCTGACGCTGCGAGGGATCGAGCGGGTGCCCAGCGACTGGGCCACCACGGCGGCTGTGCCGTAGCGGGTCTCGCCGCTGACCCGGAAGACCTCGTCGTAGCCGATGGAGACGAGCTCTCGTTCGATCTCGACGGGCACCGCAGCGGGTCCGCCGACGATGATGGCTTGGCGGGCGGCGTTGCAGCCGCCCGTGCGCAGGTCCTGCGCGGCGAGCCGGGCGGCGTGGTTCAGCGAGTCGGCCCCGTCGCGGACCGAGTCGGTCAGCAGGATGGGCGCGGCGAAGGTGTCGACCCGGGCGAAGCCGCCGATGGGGTCGAACAGGGGGTCGCTGGCGGCCACGCGCCGCAGCCTGGGCTCGCTCGAGCGGCCGGTGGAATCAGACAGCGACGCGGCGGTCACTGCATCGGCGGGCACGTCGGACGCCACCACGATGATCGAACGGGGACACAGGCCGAGACCCCACCATCCGTCGGCCGAGCCCAGGCTGCGACCGGCGCCCGAGGTGGCGTCGGGAGTGTCGAAGGGGTATCCGCCCTTGCCTCGCAAGGTCAGCGACACCGCCAGCGCCGTCTGGTGGCGGTCGGGGCCCCACATGCGCACTGCGTTCGGCCACGCCTCCAGCTCAGGCGCCGCCAGGAACGACCGCGGCCACTGACGGGGCGAGATCGGCCCGTCCGACACAGCGCTCTGGCTGCCAACGTTCGGCACAGCCAGCAGCGACGCCGCCGTCAGTGCCGCAGCCAGCGCAGCCACCCATCGAGCTCGCATGCGCGGCTGGGTTGCGTTCATCAGGCGACAGTCTGTCGTAACGCGGCCTCAACCCCAGCGCGCATCACGAGCTCACGGCGGACCGCGGCCGACTGCGGTGGAGGATCTGGGGGTCTTGCCATCCAGTCTCGACGGCTCGCCGGTGCTGTGGCTGTCTGAACCTGCACGGCTACGGGGTCCATCGGTGCGTTTCTGAGCGCTCCAGTGCCCGGAGGCCGGGTCTCGGCAGAGGCGCTGGCCGCCCTTGTGCAGGCTGTTGTGGCAGACGTTGCACAACGCAGCGAGATTCGGGATATCGGTGGTGCCGTGGTCGGCATCCCACTCGTCGATGTGGTGGTACTTGCATCGATGCATCGGAGCCCCGCACAACACGCAACCGCGGTCGCGAATGGCAACAGCGAGCTGCTGAGCGACACTCGCTAGGCGGCGGCTGCGTCCCAGCCACAGCGGCTGGCCCGACCCGCCGAACAGCGCACCGGTAATGCGAGTGTCCGGCGAGAGATCATCCAAAATCGACTTGGGTACGGGCCCCGCCCCGAGAACGTCGCAACGCCCGTCAGGGGCCGTGCCGTCGATGACGCCGATGTCGGCCACGATGACCAGCTGATTCGGCGCTTGGCTCGGCATCCACCGGTTGACCAATCGGCCATCGCGACCGGCGCCGTCGTCGCACCCGCACATCCCGCCAGGCCCACTGCCGAAATCTACGACATTGCCAGCGCCAGCGAGCAGGGCATCAGGCACCGAGCTGGGAGCAGCTGCCGCCGGGTCTCGAAAGACGTCGAACGCTCGCCATCCTGCCAGCATCTCGAAGACGCTGTCGGCGAGGGACCGGACCGTAACCCCCTGGCTGGAGGCCCCGGCGACATCAACAGTGACACTCGGATTTTTTGTGTATCCGGCTGTGGTGGTGTTCATCGAATGTGGGCGGGGACAGGACCGCTCATCCCCAACCCGCCCTTCCCCGCAGCACCGCCAGCTCCACGGCCTGCTCGACCACCGTGCGCCCCAGCCGCTCCACCTCCGCCCGCAAAGCCGCCGCCTCTGACGCCTCGGCCCGCGACAGGCGAGGCCGCCCCGGACGCGACGACCCCAAAGCCGCGATCGCTCCGTCGCGGGCCACAGCCCGCAAACGAGAGATCACCGAACCTGTCGCGCGAAGTCAGACGCAACACACAAGCGATCGCCTACCTCGCCAGAAAAGCCGGCGAACCCAAGACCCGACGCGAAGCCCGACGAGCCCACAAACGCCAACTCGCCAACCGCGTCATCCGCCGAACGTGGCATGACGAACAGACCCGAAACCAGCCCCTCGCGCTCGTCGCTTGACATGGGAGCGTCCGACAGACCCACACTGCGCTTGCGGGATGCAGAGATGCCCCCCGTTGACACGGGGGCATCTCTCGCTCCTGGCGGTCACCCGCGCAGGACAGCTCTGGCTGACATCATACAGCGGGCCTGTGTTGAGCGGCCTGCGGCATTCGGTTCGGCATCCCCAGAGGCAGGTGAGCATGGTCGCACGAGCAGCGGCGTTCGTCGACGGCTTGAACCTGTACCACGGGCTGCGCGACGCAGCGCTATTGAAGTACCGCTGGCTCGACGTCGACGGCATGGCCGACTCGCTGGCCGCAGATGCCGGCGGGCCGCTCGGGGTGTCCTTGGACGTCACCCGTGTCGTGTACTGCACGAGCCCGGTCGCGGACAAAGGGGCTGCCCGTCGCCAGGACATCTACCTCCAAGCGCTGCAGCAGCATTGCTCCCGTGTCGAGATCCGACGCGGAACATACGAGGAGAAAACACGCGAGTGTGCTCGCTGCGGCGCCCGCGTCGGGTTTCAAACCGAGAAGCAAACCGATGTGAATCTCGCTGTCGAGATGATGCTGGAGGCCGCAAAGCCTGTGGGGCACAGGGCTGAAGTGCATCTGCTCATCACCGACGACACAGACCTGCTGCCAGCGGTTCGCGCAGCCCGGTCCCGCGGAATCGAGGTTGTGGCAATCGCGCCGCCGGCCCGCGCGCGTGCACGAGGAGCCTTGGCGGGCTCCACTGGTGGTTGCGAGCCTCACATCGACCCGGACGACGGGCGGTGTGGCACAGCACCAGTTGTCGCGTCCAATGGGCAAAGTGGACTCGACAAGACCGCTTTCGCCGGTGGCTATTGCACCTGATCCCAGTCGGCGGCGTCACGACGTACGAGGAAGACGGCACGCATCAGCAGCGGCCGATGACCTCTGACCAGCATGTGGAAGTCATCTTCGATACCGAACCCGACGACAACCTGACCAGATGGCAGCACCGTCAACGCCGCATCCAACGCCATGCGCTCGGTATCTCGACGCATCCCAAAGCGCCTACCTGGGGCCATCTCGCTTCACGATTCTCGCTGTTGTCGTGGGAAGGGGTCGTGCGGCTACGTCGGCTTCTGCTGTGGCTCGCCCCATTCCTGGCGACTGTCTACGTTGTGCTCGATCTTCTGCTGGACTGACTCGCCCCTACAGCGTCAAACAGGCTCGATGTCGAGATCGTTGTAGGTGACGACCGCGAAGTACGGCACGCCATGTCCAGCGAACCGGGGGGCCGCGTGGTCTCCGCGATCCACCAACGTCACCGCTGCCACCACGGTCGCTTCGACGCTGCGCACAGCGTCGAATGCTTGCATGATCGACCCGCCTTTGGTTACCACATCGTCCACTAGCAGCACGCGGCTGCGCTTGTCGATACGGGTGCCTTCGATGAGACGCTTCGCGCCATGTGCCTTAGGCTGCTTGCGGACAGCGAACCAGCCCACGCTGGCGCGCATAGCTATCGCGGCCGCAATGTGGTCTGCGCCGAGGGTCAGCCCGCCGACAGCATCGAAGTCGATGCCGCCGATCGCGTTGAGCACAGCAGCGGCAGCGTTGTCAAGCTCGGGACCGGACGCCAAAGCTCGCTTCACGTCGATGTAATCGTTCGACTCGGCCCCTGATGCGAGCACGACCGGCTCCGGCAGTCGGTCCAACCCGTCGCGTTCTATGGTGTCTCGAAGGCGGGCAGCCGAAGGGGTGAGCAGTGCGTCCATCGGCATAGTCGTGGCCAAAGGGTACCGCCCGTTGGTTGGCTTGTTGGCGATGGTGGTCAACGTCAGCGCCGCTCACGCACCGTCGTGTTCGGGTTCCGCTTCGCGTGCCCCGCTTCGACGAATCGGCCCGTCTTCGCGGACCGATGGCTATACACGGGCGAATTCTTCTTGCTCATGCTGGTGTCCCTGTGTGTGCCTGTTGCCGCCACGAGTTTCGCGCAACGGGTATACGCCCTCGCGGATGCTCAGCCGATGCCAGGAATCGGAATGGGTGTCACAGTCCTGCTGGTAGCGCCACTCGTCGGGCTTGCGGGGCGGACTCGACATGAGCGCCGCGGCGACGTTCTCGGGAGTGTCCGGAATCGGTTCGGGCAACGGCTCGCGGGTCACAGAGGCACGGTACCACGGGGCCTGCGGGGCGCTACCTGCGCGGGTGGTTCCCTCCCGGTCGGGAGTCGGATCAATTGCCATCAACACCGTCAGCCAACGGGAGGGAACCTTGCAGGTTCCAACTCCCGACACGAAAGGCCGAGTGTCTCTGTTGGGGTTGCCGGGGCTCCCAGCCAGGGGGCTGCGGTCCGGTCCTGCGCTCGGCGATGACTCCACAATCTTTTGGCCTTGTGCCTGTTGTCTGACCTGTCGCGTCGAGCGTGGGACCCGCAGGAGCGCTCCTGTCCAGTAGGGAGCCTGACTGTGGCGACTCGGCTGTGACGAAACGCCCCTGCCGTTCGGGGACCCACCGGAGTTTCACTTCCAGCAGGAGCACCCCATGACAGAGCCAGTCGGAGGAATCGACCCCCACCAAGACACCTTCACCGACCGGTCCACGCCGGCCTCCGCGGCCGCCTGGGCCTGGGCGGCCTGCCCGGCGAGCATCCTCACCCACAAGTCGTACTTCTGCTCTGCTGTGAGCAGCCTCCTCGGTTTGCGGTCCTGCGAACTCATCAGCCGCGGCCTCCTGAACAAAGACCGCCAACCCTGCCCGATGCTGCTTGAAAAAACTCAGGACCTGTCGCGCGAAGTCAGACGCAACACACTCGGCATCATCGGATAACCCACCCGCGCCCGCAGCCAGCCCGCCACCCCAACCCGACCCCACGCGCCCACCAGCCAAACCCGCCCTCACACAACCCCACTAACCGACCAGACTCCTAGGAGTGTGCCTTGACGCTGCTGGTGACCGAGATGCGGTTCTGCGAGGAGCCGTTGAGGTCCTCATCGACTCGGTCCTGGGCTGTGTCGACCACGTCGGTCGTGCCCGGTGCTGGGGCGTCAGCGGCGTAGCCGGTCGCGACCCCTACGTCGGCGGTGATCTCCGCGTACGCCGGAGGCCCGGTGATGGCTGCTGCGCCGTCGTGGCCTGCTGTGGTCTGCACGAGATCGCGTGCCGTCTGCAGGTATCGCACCTGCGATGTCTCGAACTCATAGCGCACCGACCGCGTCGGGGCTGTGCCGGTACCGATGGCGGGCAGCGCCGGGCTGTCAGCGTTCAGATCCGCATAGATCGTCAAACCGCCGCCAGCAGGCGTGTTGTCGCCGCCGGTCGCGGCGGTCTGCACCCGGGTGTTCCCGTCAGTCACGGACTCAGCCGCGTTGGGCCGCGTGCGGACCCTGGTGGCCGCCAAGACGTCCTCGAGCAACTGCGGATCGCGGACCACGTCAACGAACGCGTTGAACTTCACCTCGATGGCGAGCTGGGTGCGACCGGAGTCGCTGAAGCCCGCAGCCACGTTGCGAGCCGTGACCAGGCCCAGCACAGCACTGGCCGCATTGTTGGTAGCCGCCAAAGAGCAGCTGGTGAACCCGCCGAGAACAGCGCCGCGAACTTGTCGTCGCCGTTGAGCGCCGCGATCAGATCGCCCAAGGTGGCTGTGGCGGGGCCGTTGTTGAACCGCACCGTCACGCGCTTGCCCTTGGGGTCGACGCTCACGCCGATGTCCAGCGGCTTGTCGGCGCTGTAGGTGCTGGCCCGGTCGAACACCATCGACCAGCCGTTGCCCGCAGCGCCCGCAGCGTCGCCGTCGCCCTTCGCGCGAATCGTGATCCCAGCGCCGGTACCGCCGACACCGGCCACAGAACCGGTCGGAACCGTCCATGTGGCGTGCGCAGTGTGCTTCAGGTCGCTCATCAGCACCTGGTTGATGCGCGGGCTGGCCTGCGCGCGGATCGCCGAACCCGACGTCCCGGCACTCTGGTTGCCCGAGCCGTCCTCGACCGCGCCCGGGTCGACGATCAGCCGATCACCAGGCCTCAGCGGACGGCTCACAGTCGCCACCGCCGCAGATGCACCCGGTTCATGAGCCACGCTCACCGCAGGCGCGGGGCTCGTGCCGCCGGGCCCGCCGACGATGCGCACCTCATCATTGGCGAGCAGTGCAGTGCCCGCCAAGGCGACGTTGTCGCCAAACGCGATCTCGAACGTCGACCTCGCCGTCGCAGCGCCCGCGATGCCCACGATCGAGATCGTCGGCCGCACACGGTCCCGCGCGGGAGCAGTCACCGTCGCGGTCGCGGACCCGAAGGAACGCTGATCCGCCGACGTGCCCAGCTTGATCGACGACCCGTCTACCGAGATCACATCGCCCGCGCTCAGCGTCTGGCCCAAAGTGACATCGATCCGGCTCTGGTCGCACACACTGCCGGCGTTCCCCGCAGCGTTGACCACAACCGCCGCGATGCCGTTGACCTCGACGACATCCCTGACCCGATCCACATTGTCGGTCGCAGTCACAGCATCGCTGAAACACAGCGACAACACCGGCCCCGTCGCCGGGGAAGCCGTCGCGGAGATCGCGGTCGCCGTGCCCGCAGTCGCCGTATCGGGCCGCACCGGGTCGTCCGCGTTGATCGCGCCGTCCCGGCTGGTATCAGTCGCGGCGCCGATCCGCACGGTCAGCGCATCAGTGGAGGAAGCCGCATCGGGCGCAGCCTCCATGGTGGCCTCGCTGACCGCGGCAGTGCCGCCCACAGCGACAACGCCCAGGTTCAGCCGGTCGGCGCCGATGTTCCGCGGCGTCGCGGCAAGACAGCCGCGCACCCAAGCCGGCAGAGTGTCGCCCACCACCAGCGGAGTCACCAGATAACCGCCGGCAAGGCTCGACGCCAACACCGCAGCAGCGACCACGCCATCAGGGTTGCCGCGCACCAAAGCCACCCGATCACTGGACACCAGACCGAGGTCGTCGCCGCAGCCGTCGTTCGCGAGCCCAGCCAGCGCGACCGACACTGCCGCAGCAGAATCGCCCTCCACACGGGCCACGGTGTCCACGCCCAACGTCGTCAGCGCAGACGCCACATCCGCTGACACAGCGCCGGTACCACCGACGATCTGCACATGCTCAATGTCGTTGGCGGTGATGTACTCCGCAGTCGCGTCGGACAGCTCATCACCAGCAGTCATCAAAACAGGCAGCTGCAGCCGATACGCGACCGTCTGGGCCGCGACACCGAACGGCATCATGTCAGTAGCGCCGTTGATCAGCACCGCGCTCGCCGCATCGGTATCGCACCACGACGACACAGCATCGATCATCGACGCGATCGCCGCGGCAGTCGCATAGCGGTCATCACCCGCGATGCGGGTCACCGTCGGCTCAGAGGACAGACCCTCAATCGCCGTCACCGTCGCGTCGCTCACCGCAGCAGTGCCGCCCAACACATACACCGTGCCGACACCGTAATCCTCGATGAAATCGGCAACGCCGCCGTGCAAGCTGCCCGTAGCGGTCAGCAGGATCGGGGCGTCCACGTAGCCAGCAAGGCCGGCCACCGAGATGGAGTCGACGAGGGGTCTCGCCGGACGACGCGAACGCTGCCGGCACAGTGCCGAGGCCGCCCTTCGACACAGCGAAGTTCTTCGCCAGCCGCAACGCCGTGTCATAACGATCCTGACCCGCGAACTCACGGACCGCCGCCGTGGCCGCATTGCTGTCGTGATCGATCTTCACCTCAAAAGAAGTGTTCGCAGCCTGGGCCGGCGACGCCGCCACAACCGCAAGCACCGACGCCGCGAGCACCGACACCACAAGCATCGCCGCGAGCGAACGCCTGCCACGCCGCTTCGTTCGAACAGTCAACGTTCCTTTTCTCCTTGTTCGGCTCCTTTCGGTGCGACTTCGGGGCCTGACGGCACCCTCAACTGCCGCTCATGAGGGACCGAGATCGTGCTGGCCCCACGTTCGACGCGGCCGATCTGGCGACACGCAACTGTGATTTCGCTAGGGTTGTTCTCAAGGAAAGGGCTTGGTCACCGCAATGGCATTGAGCACCGTTTTCGCCGATCCGCTGAAGCCAATTTCGCCTGCTGGCGAGCAGTCATCTGACGACACCCGTGAGCGGCATGTCAAGACAGTGTTCGTGAGCACCCTGCCTGACGACTACGACCCCGAGATCGCAGACGCCTTCGCTCGCCTCGGTCACGAATACGATGACATTGCAGCGCGTCTTTCCGAAGGGGACCCGGCTTTTGAAGCCCACGTTCCCGGCAGCGGCGCCGAGCGCTGAACCCCGCTCAGCGGGCGTATTCGAGTGCTCCTCGTCGATGACCACTTGGCGCGGGTTGCTCTCAGCGCGGCAGCGCCGCTCCAGTGGCAAGGCCGAGTTCCGAGCGTCACGTGGGTGTTCTACATGCGGCTCGCCGCGGCAACGCTCGGCAGCAACGCATCGGGTCAACACAGCAGGCACAGAACCCCGGCGCTGATCGACGCGGTCAAGCAGCCGCATCCCCGGCTCCTGCGCATCCTGGACTCTCGCGGCCGCATCGAGCTGATCGCGGACTGCAGCAGCCGCCCAGGCATCAGCCTTGCAGCAGCCGAGCTGCTCGCAGCCGCGATCGACTCCATCGGCGACATGCATGTCGCCGAACGCAACCTCACCGATGCCTGGCGCGAGTGCCTGCGGGACTCAGGCGTGAGCGTGACCACCTACAGCGCGAACGAGCTGAAATCGGCCCGCCCCTCCTAGATGGTTAGTTCCAAGGGGTGGGGTCCACCGCTGGTGGGGTGAGGGTGTCCAAGCTCGGGGTGTGTATTCACGCTTTGAGCTTGGAGGTTCTCAGCATGGGCCCGGACTTGGACACCCTCGCGACTGCACTGTATGTGAGGATCGACGACCTGTTGGCCGACAATCCCGACTGGGCGCCTTGGCGGCCCAAGGTGGGGTTCGCGCCGAGGCTGTCGGATGCGGAGCTGGTCACCTTGGCGGTGATCTCGGCGCTGCTGGGATATGACAATGAGTCGCAGTTCATGCGCTACGCCCATGAGCATCTGGGGCCGTGGTTCCCGTACCTGCCCGACCGCGCCGGCTACAACAAGCGGCTGCGGCGCAGCGCCGAGATGATCGCCGGTGTGATGGGATGCCTCGCACGCGAATGCGACTCATGGCACGACGACGTGTGGCTGGCCGACTCCACCCCTATCGAGTGCGGCCGAAGCCGCGAGACCCAAAAACGCTCGAACCTCGCAGGATGGGCCGAATACGGGTACTGCGCGTCGCATTCGCGGTACTTCTGGGGCCTGCGGCTGCACCTGGTCGCCACCCCCGCAGGACTGCCGATCGCCTACGCGGTGGCCGGCGCGAAAGCCGACGAACGCGAAGTCTGCGCCGACATGATCGCCACCGCCCAGATCGCCCGAGCAGGCCAGACCCTCATCGCCGACAACCGCCACCGCTCCGAAACGTTCGAAACCGACCTCAAAGACACCGGCATCACCCTCATACGGCCCGCCACCCGCACAGAAGCCCCGCGGCCCGGCGCCAGGTTCCTGCGGCCCTGGCGCCAGATCATCGAATCGATCAACCGGGCCCTCAAAGGCCAACCCGCCCTCGAGCGCCACAAAGCACGCACCCGCACCGGCGTCGCAGCACGCATCGCCACCCGCCTGCTCGCCCTCACCGCCGCCATCTGGCACAACCAGACCACCCGACGGCCCGGCCCCGCACGCTCACTCATCGCCTACGACCACTAACCCCTTGGAACTAACCATCTAGCTCGACGCGCTGGACACAGAGATCCGTCGCTGCGAGGCACCGTTGCGGGACTCGTCGGCTGGCTCGTTCGGGGCGTCGCTTGCGTACCCGACGGCTACCTCGTCGACGTTGCCCCGCGCTTGGTCCCCGGCCGCGTCGGCGTCGGCGTCACCCGTTGCCTCGGCGCCGGCCAGGATGGTCACCAGGTCGCGTGCGGCGGGCAGACGGTCCAGCACCGTGGCTGTCCCTTCGTAGCGCACCTTTTGGACCGGTCCGGTCACATCAGCCGGGGAGGCGAGGTCGAGCCCGCCCCCAGCCTCGGTCCCTACGGAGCCGGCGGGAGCAAGGCGGTTGCCCGAAGCGTCGTTGGTGAGCTTCGAGCGTCTCGCTGCCGCGGCCAAGATGTCCTCGAGCAGCTCGTTGTGCACTACAGACGCGATGCAGGCGTTGAAGCTCGCCTCGATCGCGAACTGGGTGCGGCCGGCGTTCGTCGCGGTCCCCGACGCGCCCCGGCCCCCGACCGTGCGCACCAGCGGAGTGGCCAGCGACGCAGTGCAGTCAGCGATTCTCGCGGCGAACCTCGAGTCGAAATCGGCGTTGCCGCGCAATGCGGCCAGCAGAACCGCAGTCGTGGCAGGGCCGTTCACCCAGCGCACCGTCACCTGCTTGGCGCGGGTGACGACGCGCACGTCGATGTGGGTCGCCTTCGACGCTCATGTCGCCCGCCATGTCAGTGATCTGGCCGGGCTTGACCGTCAGCCGGTCACCGACCTCCCGGTCGCGGCCGATCGTCACCGTCACCGCAGCCGACTTGGCGCCGGCAGTCACCGACGGCACCGCAGCAGAACCGATGACGTCGCGCAGCTTCCCCAGCAAGGCATCGTTCGCTGCGTCGCCCGAAGAACCCGCAGCATCGATGTCATCACCGAAACACAGCGAGACATGACTGCCGGACCGCACCGGGCCATCAGCATCGGCCATGCCGTCACCGTTCGTGTCGCCCTCTTCCGCACCAGCGGTGGAAGGATCATCGCCGGCCGCGATGCTCACTGACAACGCACCCGCCCACGACACCGCACCAAGCTCGGCGCTCAACGCGGCCTCGCTGACGCATTGGGGCTGAGGCGGCCCGTACCCGCAGAGCGCAGATAGCTTTTCGGCTGTGAGTTCGGGGAGCCACTGGCCTGCCCTCCAAGCGCGGGAAGTCCTGAGCATGCTTCACAAAATCGGCTACACTGAGGTTCGGCGCAAGGGCTCGCATCGCAAGCTCGTCGCTGCCGGGCGCTTGCCCATAGGCTTCGCGTACCACGACAGCCACGATGTTCCGCCCCACCAGTTGAAGCGGATGCTGGTTGACCTGGCAGGGTTGACACCAACCGAGATCGCAAACCTACTATGACCATTATGGGCACAATCCCAGCGGGGGAACGAATGACTGAAGCGCGGGTGTACCCGAATCTGGAGGAAGGGCCTCGCTGGTGCGCCGAGGACGACCGCGGTTTCACCGGCGCAGCAGATCGTCTCCAAGCCTTGGTTGCCACAATCCAAGAATGGGCAACCGAGGAAGGCTTCGCCGACGAACTCACGATCCGTCTCGTGGCCCCGGCTGAGCCACAGACCGAACCTCGCATCGAGATTGAACAAAATGGGCACCTGCCGACCACAGCCGGTCTCCCATCCGTGACCCAGGTCGGCACTTCTCTCAAGACTTTCGCCGCCGCCTAGCCGATGATCGTACGGGTCGCCGCCCTGTGCGACTTCGCGCAGGTACGAGAACGGATGCTGACCATAGCTTCAGCGGGTGTCACGCGTGCTTTGCGTGCAGACTTCCCAGCCCCCATGGGTGTCATGCTCGCGCTCATGCTGGAACTGTCCGCTGCCGAAGCCAAACTGCCGCACGAAATCGTGGCACGCGTCGAAGACAGCGACGGCCAGCAACTCGCAGAAGCCATGGCCGCGTTCCAAATCGGCGAAATCCTTGACCTGGACCCCGGCGAAATGCTCCTCATCCCCACAGTGCTCGATCTGCGCGAAGTCGCACTGCCGAAACCGGGTCGTTACCAAGTCGTCGTCATCCCCGAGGCATCCGAAGAAATCGCTCTCGCGTTCCGCGCCGACTACCCCCCAGACACCGACTAGCCCCGAGAGCCGCCGGGCATCCACTAGCCCTGATTATTCATGAGAATGCCGCGAGTCGTCTTTTGGGCTTGCCGGTTGGCCTGATTTGTGGTTTTCGGGCTGTCGGGCCCGAATTTGGCGCCTTGGGGCGGTTTTTGATGGGTGTCAGGTCTGTGACCTGCGGTTTTGTGTTCTGCGGGGTGTTTCGTGATGGAAATGTAGGGGCGACACATTGCCGTCTTCGGCGGCGTTTGCGTGCTATGGTGTGGGCATGTTCGTGAAGACGACGCGGCGTCGCAGGGGCGACAAGACGTACGAGTACCTGTCGTTGGCGGAATCGGTGCGCGAGGGCGCGAAGACCCGTCATCGGACGCTGCTGCGCCTCGGCGAGGTCACCGAGCTGCGCCGCTCGGGCCGGCTGGACCGCATCGTCGCGGCACTGGCGAAGCATCTCGAGGCCGAGGAGGCCGAACGCGTCGATGTGTCCGCGCTGGAATCCGACGGGGCGCCCGCGGCGGGCGGCGTCGCGTGCGCCGCGGCGCTGTGGCAGCGACTGGGCCTCGACGGCTGGTTCGCGGCTGCCGGCGCGGAGCGCGACGCGGACCGGTTCGCCGACGCGGTGTTCGCGATGGCCGCGAACCGTCTGGCGGCGCCGTGCTCCAAACGGCGTCTATTCGAGTGGGCCCAGGCCGATGCGGTGATGCCCGAGGGCTGGCAGGCGCCGTCGCCGTGGCAGTACTACCGGGCCTTGGACGCTGTCGCGGATCTCAAGGAGGGCACCGAGGAGTTCTTGTTCGCCCGGCTGTGCGACCTGACCAGCATGGACCTGAGATTCGTCTGCTACGACCTGACCTCCACCTATCTCGAAGGCACGACCGCGCCCTCGGAGCGGTTCGAGTCCAAACGGTTCGGCTATTCCCGTGACCATCGCGGCGACCGGCCCCAGGTCGTGATCGGGCTGCTGTGCACCGGCGACGGGATCCCGATCGCGCATCACGTGTTCGCCGGCAACACCTCCGACGCGTCCACCCTCGCGGGCGTGCTCGCCGATCTCGCCGAACGGTTCGCTGCGGGGCGGATCTGCGTCGTCGCCGACAGGGGCCTGATCTCCGCCGGCAACGTCGCCGCTGTCGCCGAGGCCGGCTGCGACCACGTTTTGGCCACCCGCCTGCACCGAGACAAAGCCTGCCAGGAGGCCCTCGAGACCATCGACGACACCACCGAATGGGCCGACGCGGCCGGCTTGAGGCGCCGCGCCGCCGAAGCGACCCTCGCCGACGGCACCCGCGCGGTGATCGTCGAGTCCGACGCCCGAACGAGACGCGACACCAAACGAACAGCCGAGCCCCTCGCCCGAACAGAAACCGCGCTGCTCGCCCTCGAAGAACGCGTCCGCGCCGGACGGCTCACCGACCCCGCGAAGACCGGACGCGCCGCCCAGCGCATCATCGGCCCAAGCGGCGTCGCCCGCCTGTTCGACCTCGACATCGGCCCCGGACGATTCGTGTACCACTACGACCCCGACGCCCACGCCTACGAAAAGCTGCTCGCGGGCCGCTACGTGCTCACCACCAGCCTCACCACCGACCAAGCTTCGACACAGCGCGTGGCGGCCGCGTACCGCCAGCTCGCCGACGTCGAAGCCCGCTTCCGCACCCTCAAAGACTTCCTGCGGCTGCGCCCCATCCGGCACTGGACCGAACAACGCGTCAGAGGCCACATCGCAGTGTGCGTCTACGCCGCCGTCATCGAGACCCTCATCACACGCGACCTGCAAACCGCCGGAATCGCAGACCCCGACGTGGGCGGCCAGCACCTCACCGCCGCCCGCGCCCTGCGAGAGCTCGACCGCATCCGCGAAGTCCGCCTCCACGCAGACCACAAGCCGGTCACCCTCACCACCCGCCGCAGCGCCTTGCAGACAGCGATCCTCGCCGCCACCCGCACCCCCACCCGCCACTGGGACAAAGCCCGCACCGGCTGACACACCACCCCAGCCGACACGATGTAGTGGAAACACCCATCCGCCGCGCCCCCGCTGACCAGCACAAACACAAAACACGCGCCAAATTCGGGCCAGACGGCCATCGAAAAGTGGGTTCCAAGCTTGTTCGCGTCCGTCTACGCAGCCGGCTTCGTCGCGCTCGCGTTCTTCGGCTGACAGCGCGCGTCGCAGGTCACGGCGACAGAGTGCGTATCCCCTGAACGATCGAGTTCGTGTTCCAGCCGACGACACGGCCGGCAGCTTGTCGCACAACCGCTGACGTCCGTTCCGATGCCCAAGGCTGCACCGCAAGGATTGGCTTCGGGTGCCGGAAACCGTGCTGCGCCAGCGCAATCTCTTCGTTTATCCACTTGCTGTAGGTCGCGTACACACCGGCGATGATGACAACCACATGGCAGGGTGACATCTGCCTCTTGATTGCGGCACGAAGCAGTTGCTGGTTCGGGGCATCGTGGATCGGATCGTCTCGCGGAACCGAGTAGTTCTTGAACTGGAAGTACGAAGCCTCGCTCAACAGGCCGCACAGACGCTCATAGGCGTCCCCGAAGTCCCAAGAATGGCTGATGAAGAGGTTGCGAGTCTTCACCACGGGTGAGTCTCCTTGCTGGAATTGAAGTCCGCCGAGACGAACAGGAACACACGGCCGATCAACGCCACCATCACTGCGACCAGCGCGGGCACCAGCAGCGAACGCCGCTGCGCGCCTGCCTGTGCCCGCGGCGCCTCGGACACGCCGGGAGTGCCCTGCCCAAACGGCGAGACTCCCGGCCCGTTGGGGCCGGTCTCGGTCTCGGCACTGCCGGCCACAGATGCGATGGTACTCACAGCCGCTCCCACGCCCAGCACGCGCTCCCCAGCGGCACCCGCCCAGACACCGCAGAGGCAGCGTCGAGCGGCGCCCAAACCGTTTTCGGAGCCCTGGTCGAACCTTCCCTCGACGCTGCGGATGGGTCACTTCTGGAGACTGCACGCGTCGGGTGACACATCAATCGGCGGCGCTGCGGGTCACCCCCAAGCCCGGCGGGCAGTTCCTCGCGGGACGGAATGAGCTAGCGGAGCCCCGGACGCGAGGAGCCCCGGGGCATCTGCCCCGGGGCTCTTTCGCTGTCAGCCTTTTGTCGTTCAGGCGGCGGTGCCGTCTGTTCGGCTCGGGCCGGGTGTGCAGCGGCTCAGCTGGTTGCCGCGATCCTTGGCTTGACGCTGCTGCTCACGGTGATGCGCGGCTGTGAGGCGCCGTTCTTGTCCTCGTCGACTCTGTCCTGGGCTCCGGAGTTGTCGATGGTCGTCGCGTTGAGCCTGGTCGGCGCGTCGGGGGCGTAGCCGGTCGCGACCGGGGTCACCGCAGTGATTGCCGGGTGCGCCGCATTGCCAGCGGAGGCATCGGCCGCGATGGCTGTGGCGCCTGTGTGGCCTGCGGCGATGTCGACGAGGTCGCGGGCCTGGGGCATGTGCGCCGTCGAGGATGCTTCCATCTGGTAGCGCACCGTCGTGCCGGGCGCCCTGCCGACGATCGACGAAGCATCGCCGACCGAAGCGATGCCCAGCAGGGTCCGCAGCTCGCTCACGGAGTCCGCGGCCTCGTCCGCGCGGTTGCGGGCGACCGTGCGAGCCAGGATGTCCGCGAGCAGCTCGTCAGCGCTGACAGTGGCGATGAAGCCGCTGAACCGCACCTCGATCGCGAACTGGGTCCGCCCGATGCCCGCAGTGGCTTCGGTGCCGGCCGCGTCGACGAAGCCGGCGACCGCGTCGCGGACGTCGGCCGCGGTCGAGGGCTCCAGCGGAGTCGTCGCCACGGCATCGCAGCCGGTGTTGGCCGTGAACCGCGCGTCGAAGTCGGCGTTCGCGGTCAAAGCAGCGAGCAGGCTGCCCACGGTGACAGGGCCGTTGTCGAACCGCACCGTCACCGTCTTGCCCTTGGTGTCGACGCGCACGTCGATGTCAGCAGCCTTCGCGGCGCTGTAGGTGCTCGGCGTGTCGAACACCATGCTCCACGCGTTGCCCGCGGCGCCCGCAGCGTCGCCGCTGCCCTTGGCCGTGATGAAGATCTCGTGATCGCCGGGCGTGTCGCTTGGGAAGAACGCTGTCGGCACCGACCATCTGGTCTGGGCGCTGTGCAGCGGGCTGCTCATCAGCACCGAGACCGCACGCGGGCTTTTCTGCTCCGCGATCGCCCGACCCGCCGCGGGAGCGTTCGCGTTCGCAGAGGTGTTGACCACAGCGCCCGAGTTGAGCCTCAAACGGTCACCGGCCACCACAACGTTCGCTTCCACGCCGGTGCCGCCCGCACCCGCGTCGCGGGACACAGCCACAGCCCACGTCGCCGCCTTGACCGGATCGCCGTCACCATCGACAAGAGAGCTCGGCGGTGTGATGGCGCCCCGCGTCGCGGCGCCCCTGCCCGAATTGAACACCAAGTCGCCCGACTCGATCACCCTCGAAGCAGCAATCCCGCGATCATCACTCACCCTGATCTGGAACGTCCCCTCGTTGGCGATGCCGATGATCTTGACCGTCGGCATCGTCGTGTCCGCCGGCGCCGCGACCACCCTCTCAGACGCGACCGCAGCAGCGCCCCACATCGTCACTGAAGCACAGCGAGAAGGCCATGGCAGGCCGAATCGCATCGACGTGGTCGGTCTTGCCGACTTTGTTGCCATCCGTGAATCCAGCGGGCACTGCCCGCCAGGAAGCGGTCAGTAGTGCTGCTTGGGGGACGAGTCCATCCCCAGGTCGGTGCACAGGTGTCCGAGGGCGTCGACTGTGTCTTCGAAGTAGTTGGAATGGGTGACCCTGATGGCGTCCAACGAGTCTGCACCCAAGAGGACGACCTCCACGCGGGGATTGGCCCGATATTGCTCTTCGCGTTCGCCGTAAGCCCTGAGCGCTTGAGCGGTATCGCTGTATTCCTCCAAGCTGAGCTGCTTGCGGGCGTCGTGATCAAAGGCGATAAGGAACTCAGTTGTCCTAGACGCTCCCATCAGCCCTCCTCAGAATCTTCAGCTTCGCGATTCGACTGGACTGCGAATCCTAGATGGTTAGTTCCAAGGGGTGGGGTCCACCGCTGGTGGGGTGAGGGTGTCCAAGCTCGGGGTGTGTATTCACGCTTTGAGCTTGGAGGTTCTCAGCATGGGCCCGGACTTGGACACCCTCGCGACTGCACTGTATGTGAGGATCGACGACCTGTTGGCCGACAATCCCGACTGGGCGCCTTGGCGGCCCAAGGTGGGGTTCGCGCCGAGGCTGTCGGATGCGGAGCTGGTCACCTTGGCGGTGATCTCGGCGCTGCTGGGATATGACAATGAGTCGCAGTTCATGCGCTACGCCCATGAGCATCTGGGGCCGTGGTTCCCGTACCTGCCCGACCGCGCCGGCTACAACAAGCGGCTGCGGCGCAGCGCCGAGATGATCGCCGGTGTGATGGGATGCCTCGCACGCGAATGCGACTCATGGCACGACGACGTGTGGCTGGCCGACTCCACCCCTATCGAGTGCGGCCGAAGCCGCGAGACCCAAAAACGCTCGAACCTCGCAGGATGGGCCGAATACGGGTACTGCGCGTCGCATTCGCGGTACTTCTGGGGCCTGCGGCTGCACCTGGTCGCCACCCCCGCAGGACTGCCGATCGCCTACGCGGTGGCCGACGCGAAAGCCGACGAACGCGAAGTCTGCGCCGACATGATCGCCACCGCCCAGATCGCCCGAGCGGGCCAGACCCTCATCGCCGACAACCGCCACCGCTCCGAAACGTTCGAAACCGGCCTCAAAGACACCGGCATCACCCTCATACGGCCCGCCACCCGCACAGAAGCCCCGCGGCCCGGCGCCAGGTTCCTGCGGCCCTGGCGCCAGATCATCGAATCGATCAACCGGGCCCTCAAAGGCCAACCCGCCCTCGAACGCCACAAAGCACGCACCCGCACCGGCGTCGCAGCACGCATCGCCACCCGCCTGCTCGCCCTCACCGCCGCCATCTGGCACAACCAGACCACCCGACGGCCCGGCCCCGCACGCTCACTCATCGCCTACGACCACTAACCCCTTGGAACTAACCATCTAGAGCGGAAACCGCAGCCAGCCGAGTGAGGGCATCGAGAAGATCCTCAGACGGCGCCTGACCGTGCTCCCGAATCGAGAGAAGCTCGCCCAGGTTCCGCAATTGATCGTGGACCTCCTCGGGTCCATCGCCGCTCTTGAAATCGATTCCAGTCCTGCTGGTCAGGTCTTCCACGATCTTGGCCCAGCCGTCCTGCTCTCTCGTGCGCAGCTGAACCTCGATGCGGCGCCGGTGGTACCTCGTATAGATGTGAATCGCCCGATACCCCGACTTTTGGGGCTGCGTCACGTAGTCCCGGACCCTGTCCGCTTGGTTGTTGCGTTCGAGGCTGTTCGCGCAGAAGCGGGCGACAACTCGCCGGACCTCATCTTGGCTGGCGAGCACCGCCCGGCAGCCTCCGATGTCCTGCATTGTCGACAGATCCATCGTCGGCAGCCGCCTGAGCTTGTCCTCAATCGTCGGCAGCCGCTTCAGCCGACGAGAAAGGTCGACCTCGAGGCCCTCGAGCGCCAAGCACGACCGCAACCCCATGTAAGCAGCGTCGAGAGGTGCCGCGTGCGCAGACCGGTAGGCCTCTACCACCGCGCGCGCGTGCTGGACTTGCGTCCGCGAAGGCAACGGCTCCTGGGCGGACAGCGCCCGACGCAGCACCTCGCCCGCCCGTCGCACATCCCCCAGCGAACCGAACGCGGCAGGAGTTCCTTCATCCATGTGGCCGGGCAGACTAATTCGCGTCAAGGTGGGAACGATCCGAGTTACGAAATCCGCGTGTTCTCGCGAACGCCTTCCGGGAACCCGTGCAGGAAACCGCATCCGCTGATAGGGCTTGAGGACCAGCCGCGCGATCCAGCGGCGCAATCAGAGATCCTCTCGCACCCAGATATAGCCGCGAACAGGATCAGACCGCTGAGCGACTGCCGCGCCGGCCGCCTCCTCGCCATGGCGGCGACGCTGAACCCTTCGACAAACTCGTCGGAACGCGAATGCTTCAGTCCAGCGGGTCCAGCGCGAACGAGCCCCGGGGGCGAGACCCCGGGGCTCCTTCGTTGTTGATCGTCACCGATCAGACCCACCTGGGAGGCGGATGTCGCCAAGACTGTTGGCACCGCGATGATCGAGAGCGTGCTGCGATCTCCTTCGCGAAGCTCCCCGGCTGATGCGAACATCGGGGTCAAGGGTGCACGGTCACGACTTCGGCCTCGGAGAGGAGATCGTAGAGCGGCTTGATATTTTCGCGTCCGCCGCGCGCTTCGCAGTAGGTGAAGATTGTGCGTTGTTCTGCGCGTGAGAGCCCGACGAAGAAGGTCCGCGCCGCCTCGTCTGGGTCTTGGCTGAAGGACCACCACTGGTTGTCGTCGAGTCCGAGGAAGATGACAGTGTGGTATTCGAGGCCCTTGCTCTTGTGGATCGTCATGAGCGGCACCGCCCCGCGGCCTTCGGCTCGGTCGCACAGGTCATTCCAGCTGCCGCAGCTCTCGCTCACGTCGCGGAGTCTTGCAGTGAGCGCGTCGATCGTGGCTTGGAGATAGCCCGGCTGGCGATGAGTGGGGAACGCCGATCGGATCGCCGGGACGCCTAGGTATTCGATTACAGCGTTGACGGCGTGCTGGATGGCCGCTGCGCTGGGCGGGTTGGCGAGCATCCATCGTCGCAGGCCGGCTATGAAGTCCTCGAGCGAACGATGCGACGGTGGGACCGTGTCGTCGTCCGCCGAGTGCTCGTGTATCCGGGTGACGAGGTCGCAGACTCGTGTCCAGGCGTCGCCGTTGCCGCCGGGGGTGGCAGCGAGCCGCAAGATGTCGAGCGTTCTCATGGCGAGTTCGTCCGCCAGCAGGTCCTGGAGGCGTAGCTCGCCGACGGCGCCGTCGTCGTTGCGCAATCGGATTCCGTGACGGGCGAGTTCTTCCTCGAGGAGTGGCTGGAGATCCGCTGTCTTCTGACGTGCGAGAAGTACGTAGCGGTCGGGGGAGCGGCCTGACTTGGCTGCGTCGTTCTTGATCCAGTGGGCGACGTATTGCGCTTCGCCGCGAGTGTCGGTGAAGTGCCAGATCTCAAGTGGGTTGCCTTGGACGGTCGCTGTGACTCGGGACGCTGCTGGCCTGGCGTCGGTGTCGAAGGCCTTGGCCACGACATGGTGTGCGCTCGTCATCGCGGGCGTTGATCGGAGGTTCCAGTTGAGCTCGAACCGAGCCGCGGCGAAGTCGGCCTTGAACTTCTTGAACGCGTTGCCGCGCGCGCCGGCCCAGCCCATGATGCGTTGCTTGCTGTCACCGACCGCGGTCACCACCGTCCGTCCGGACCCGAAGACTGAGCGCAGGAATGAGTATTGGG
Source organism: Candidatus Poriferisodalis sp. (assembly GCF_965208895.1). GTDB lineage: Bacteria > Actinomycetota > Acidimicrobiia > Acidimicrobiales > Poriferisodalaceae > Poriferisodalis. The sequence goes on from NZ_OZ242363.1 coordinate 2,230,288, forward strand.
CGAAGGTCGTGTCTTGGAACTCGTCGATGAAGACGTACGGATAGGTCAACAGCAGGGCGCGGTGAATGGCCGGTTTGTCTCTGACCAAGAGTTCTGCCAGGCGGTTGAGCATCACGAAGTCGACTTGTTGCGGATTGTCGGACCGATAGCGGCGCTTCCACCAATCCAGCGAAGCCAGCTCGCGAGCGTTGCACGGATTCTGCTCGCCGGCGCGCAGCTTGTGGGTGCCGACGATCTGGTTGACGAAGCTGTCGCGTGGAAGCGCCGCTATCTCGGCTGCCCAGTCGGGGTGCCTGGCGGCCAGTCCTTCAAGGTGCGAGGAGATCTCGGATCGGCGCGGGTAGCTCACCTGGTAGTCGTCGCGTAATGTCCACGGCTCGGGCAGCGCAGCGCGGAAGCGGTCGACCAGCCCCTTGGTAAACGCGTCGAACGTCGATGAGTCGAATCGGTGGATCGAATCCGGTGTGCGTGCGCGCACTCGGTCGCCGAGATTCCGGGCGGCGTCACGCTTAAAGGAGATCGCCAGAATGCTGTGGGGAGGTGGGCACGCCCTGGTTTGGAACAGGTAGTCGGCTCGCTGAGCGAGGAACTCGGTCTTGCCGGCGCCCGGACCCGCCACCACGAACGACGATCCCTCATAACGCAGAGCGTCCCATGCGCTTGGCTCGAGCTGGCTGACCCCGGTCGGCTTCCAGTCGGTCGGCTCGACACGTCTCACCTCAGCCACCGACCGCTTCGCGGATGAGCGATACGACCTTCCTCAGCTCCTTGGGCATGTCGGCACATAACGTTTCGTCGTCGAGTCTTTGCAGTGCCCGCAAGTGCGTGGTCGGCTTCGAGCGGCCGAGGAACAGATAGCGGTACCACCGCATCTCCTCGCCCCACTCGATGTCCTGTTCGGATGACTCGTAGAAGTCAGCACTTCCGTTCGCCCCGAGAACGGCATCGAAAGCCGGCGTCGCTTGCGGCCCGGTCTGGTCTCCCTCGGTCTGCTTGTACGCGTCGGGGAATGCGTTCAGCATGCTCATGTCCAGGTCGAGCGGCGAGCAGAACACCGCACCCTCTTCTTGGAGGGCCGCGACTACAGCCTCGAAGTCGTCTTCGCCGAGGTCCCCGAGGGTCTCGGCATTCTCGAATCGGTCAAGACCGTCGAGCACCTGGATGCCGACCGCTTCAAATTCGCGGCACGTCGTTTGAATCCGTCCCGCGCCGCCGCCCGACCGGCCACGGTCGAGGTCCAGAAGCGTCACATGGGGGATCCCCAGTCCGCGCAGGAGCCTCCAGAAATGGCCGACGTGGCGCCCGCCGAGGGGTACCACTGCTACGAAGGATTGGTCGATCGAGGTGCCCGTAGCCTGAGCCAGCCTCGGTATGACGACCCGTTCGGAACTTCCTTCGCCTAAGACGACGAACTTGGCGAAGTACAGCTCCGGGTATGCCTGCACTGCTTCACGAACGTAGGTCGCCGCGGCATCGGCGCTGGCAGGCAGCTTGAGACAGTTGACCTCGGCCGTGAGGGATCCTGCATCGAGCCGGAAGTGGCGCACAGCGCGCGGATCGACTCGACCCAGAACGCTCGATGACTGGCTCGAGACCAGCGCTTGCGCCCGCGCGCCTGCGCCGATGTCGAGCATCTGGGAAACGATGCGCGACAAGAAGTAAGGCGAGAGACTGTTCTCGGGCTCCTCCACGACGAGCAAGGTGAGGGATGGCAACTGCACAGTGTCGGCGTTGAACTCCGCCACATGGCCGCCGGAGGCGATCTTGCTCTCGATGTCGATCGTCGCAGCGGTCAGCGCAATGTGCAGTAGCGAGCGCTGACCGTCGCTGAGCTGGTCCGCGGTCCGCTCGCGGCCGGATTCACTCGGACTGAATACCAACTGAGACTTGCCGACGAGTTGTGCGAGATCGCGATCCATCGGGCGAAACGTCGGCTGGGCATCGAACTCTCCGCGGTGCAAGTGTTTCCAACGTTCGCTTAGCGCTCCTTCGACCACCTTCACGACGGGCTCAGCGCGGAATCGATCGCTGACCTTGGCGGCGGCTTTGTCGACGGCGGCCCGGAACTTCTTGGTCCACTGTCCTGCTTGCCACAGCCGGGATTTCAGGAACGCTGTGAGATGGCGCGCACCGTCGCGAGAGGCCGGCACATAGACCATCTGTATCCGACTCCGATCCATTGGCCGCAGCGGACTGCAGTCATCGTCGCCATAGCTACTGTCCAATGTGCGGATCGCCCGCAACGTCTCGGTCACAGTCCCGTCCACTGAGCCGTCATTGGTCCATTCGGCGTCGAGGCGGAATCTGCACTTCAGTTTCCCTTCCTCGTTCGCCGCCATCTGCCTAAAGAACTCCGCCACGTTCGCCGACTCTCCCCCGAGGGGATCGGGTTCAGTGACTCCGTCCACCCCCTCGCCAGCACCTGCTGCATCGCCGACTCCGCCGAGCTCAGGGAACGCAATCACCGCCTCAATCCACAGCTTCCTCGTCACCGTCGGCTCGGCTTCGTCAATCGGAACGTGAAAGTCGTCGCGCACTACCTGACGCTCGGCGCGAGAAACCCCGAACATGCGGCCGAGCGCAGCGAACACGGCGGTCTTGCCCGTGCCGTTGGCGCCAACGAAAGCAGTAAGCGCCGCATCGAGCTCAATGGTGGTCGCATCGACTGCGAAACAGCGAAAATTCGAAAGCGTGACTCGTTCAATGTGCATGCGACGGGTCCCCATTCTCCCGACAGCGCAGCAGACGAGCCTATGCGTCGGGCCGCAGTCCCCAACCGAGCAGGTCCGCGGACCCGGCAGACGCGCAGCGGATGGCCCCGATTGCCGACATGGCTGCACTAACCCTGACTATTCATGAGAGTTCGGTAGGCCCGTCGGAAAGTGCTCGGACCTTCGGATTCTTGTGGGATGCGGGCGGGCGGAGTTGTGTGGGTCTGCGGAGGTTGCCCTCTGGCCGGCGATGAGACTGCCGATCAACTGGGCTGGCCGGCCCCGCAGGCTTGCGCACGGAGCATGCCCGTGAGAACGAGACAGGCGAGTTCAGCTTCTCGTGGCCCTACGGCTAGCACGGAGCATGCCCGTGAGAACGAGACCCTCGAGAAACTGGACGATCTGCGGGCACGCCGAAGCGGTGACGCGAGGGAGCCCCGGGGCGGGTGCCCCAGGACTCCTGTCAGTCTGGCTTTTGCCGGTCGGGCGGCGGTGCCGTCTGTCCGGTTGGGGCCGTGTGTGCAGCAGGTTCGCTAGTTGTGGGCCTTGACGCTGCTGGACACCGCGATGCGGTTCTCGCTGTTGGCGTTCTTGTCTTCCTCGACCGGGTCATGGGTGCCCGATGTCGGGGCGGCGTCGGCCGCGTAGCCCAGAGCAACCGCCTGAGTCTCGATGATCGCCGGGACCGGTGGGTTCGCTGTGGTGTCGGCGGTCTGGCCTTCGTGGCCGGCGGCGGTGTCGACGAGATCGCGTGCCATGGGCAGCAGGCCCGCCACAGCGGTCTCGCCCTCATAGCGCACCTTCTTCGTCGGACCCGTCACAGCCGTCTGACCGGTGGAGGCCATGGACAGGCCGCCCGCGGCCGGGGTGCCGGCCTCTCCGGAGGCGTCGGCGCCGATGACGGCGTCGGTGTTGTCCACCTTCGCCCGTGCCGCTGCTGCGGCCAGCAGGTCCCTCAGCAGCGCATCGTGCGCGTCCGCGTCAACCGCCGAGATGTACCGGTTGAAGTTGACCTCGATCGCGAACTGGGTGCGGCCCGCGTTCGTCGGCGCCGCCGAGACGTTCCTGTTCGCGTTGGTGACCGCCAGCGGCGTCCTGGTCGTGCCAGAGCACGGCAGCGCCACAGCGAAACGGCTGTCGAAGTCTTCGTTGGCCCTCAGCGCCGCGACCAAGTCGTGCACGGTGGCCGCGCCGTTCACGAACCGCACCGTCGCCCGCTTGCCCTTGGTGTCGACGCGCACGTCGATGTCCAGCGGCTTGGAGGCCATGTAGGTGCTCGCCGTGTCGAACACGACCCTCCACGCGTTGCCCGCAGCACCCGCAGCGTCGCCGGCGGCCTTCGCTGTGATCGTGACCGCGTTCGCCGCGTCCGAGGCAGTGGTCGCGTCGGCAGCCGTCGCCGGCAGCGTCCACGAGTTGAGCGCGGAGTGCTTGAGCCCGCTCATCAGCACCGAACTGATCCTCGGGCTCGCCTCAGCCTCGATCGCGGTCCCCGGCTTCGCCGAGCTCAGATTCCCCGCACGGTCCTTGACCCTGCTGGACTTGAGCACCAGCCGGTCCCCGGCCACCAACGGGTTCGTCAGCGACACCGTCGTCGTGAACGACGTGGTGGGCTCACCGCCCGTCTCGGCAGGGATGGCGGCGGTGCCGAAGGCCGACACCGGGTCGACGGTGCTCGACGACGAAGTGCTCGTCGAGCCAGCGCCGCGCGTGCAGGCGAAGCCCGCCGCGGTCAGCGTGTCAGGGGCCAGCCCGCCCGGATCGGTGACCGTCAGCGTGAACGCGTCCGCGCCCGGCGACGAGCCGGACCTCGGCGACGCGATGCCGATGATCGAAACCTGAGGCCTGCCGGTGTCCTTCGGCGCTGCCTGCACCGTCGTCGAGGCCGGCACCACGGTGCGCTGATCCTCATCAGTGCCCAGCTTGAGCGTCGAGGACGCGATCGAGATCACGTCCCCGGCCGACAGCCCTTGCCCCAACGCCACATACACGACATTGTCCGCGCAGCCGCCGCCGGTCACGCCGGTCACCGCCGAGGTCACCACGGCGGGAATGCCGTTGACCTCGATCATGTCCCGCAGAGCCGTCGTCACAGCGAGCCCGCCGCCGTCGGCGGCGTCACTGCCGCTGGTCACGTCGCCGCTGAAATACAGCGCGAACACAGCGGTGCCGGTCTGGGGCCGCACCGGGTCGTCCGCGTCGGTGACCCCGTCACGGTTGTTGTCGCCCTCGAGTGCATCGGTCGTCGGGTTGTTGCCCGCGCCGATCTGCACCGTGAGCGCGCCCGACGACGACGACGCCTCGACCGCGGCGTCCATCACCGACTGGCTCACCGCAGCCGTGCCGCCCACCGCGACGATGCCCAGATTCAGACTGATGCCGCCGACCGCCTTCGGCGTCGCCGCCAGATAATCGCGCACCGACGCCGGCAGCGTGCCGTCGACGATCAACGGCGTCACCAAAGCACCGCCGGTCAGGCTCGACGCCAGCACAGGCGCCGCAGCAACACCGTCAGGGTTGCCGCGCACCAGCACCACACGGTCCGTCGAAACCGGCGCCAAGTCGTCGCCGCAGCCGTTGTTGGCCAACTGCGCCAACGCAACCGACACAGCAGCAGCCGAATCGCCCTCGACCCGGCTCACGGTATCGACGCCCAGCGTGGTCAGCGCAGAAACAACATCAGCCGACACCGCATCGGTGCCGCCGACGATCTGCACAAGCTCCACATCGTTCTCGGAGATGAACTCAGCAGCCGCGTCAGGCAACTCGCCGGCCGCGGTCATCAGCAACGGCAACTGCAAACGGTACGCAGTGGTCTGCACCGCCACACCGAAAGCCAAAGCAACAGAACTGCCGTTGATCAGCACCGCGCTCACCGCGTCGGTGCCGCACCACGACGAATCGGTGTCGACCATCGTGTCGCCCGAAGCAACAAACGCCGCAGGCACAGCACCCAAGCCGCCCTTCTCGGCGGCGAAGTTCTTCGCCAGGCGCAACGCAGTGTCATAACGATCCTGACCGGCGAACTCACGGGCCATCGCCGTGGCCGCGTTGCCGTCATGATCGACCTTCACTTCGCTGGCCGTGTTTGCGGCTTGAGCCGGCGAGCCCGCCACTACCGCAAGCACCGATGCCATAAGCATCGCCGCCAGGATCGCTGCGAAGGAACGCCTGCCACGCCGCTTCGTGTGAGTAGTCAAGGCTACGTTTCTCCTTGTTCGGCTCCTTTCGGGTCCTGACAGCGCTCTCAACGGCCGTTCAAGGAGCTTCCGGATCGTGCCGATCACGCCTCCCAGGCGCCACGCAGCAACGCGTTGCTGCGACACCCATCTCGGCTGTGCGAGCGCGAGAGCGGTCACGCGTGTGGCCGCGTTGATGCGTCGTGATTGGGCCGTGTAGAGTTTGCTCAGCGGAGAGGACCGACGTATCCGGTGCCGTGAGCTTGCTCCTCTGCTGACTCGCAGAACGTGCCGCGCTTCGGCGGGGCACGGACGCGCAGGGGGACAGTTGTACCTGTGCTTCGTCGACGAATCCGGAACCCACGGCGGCAGCCCCGTGCCGGCGGTCGGGGGCATCATCGTTCACGAAGAGGACCCATGGCACCTGCAACAGCGTCTTGACTCGTTCCTGTTCGGCAAGCTTCATCCGCTCGGACACGACCACACTCAATTCGAATTGCACGCCACCGAGCTTCGCAATGGCACCAAGCAGTGGGCGAAGCTCGACTGGCCCGACCGGCAGCGGATTCTTGCGGGCGCCTACGGCGCTCTGGCCGGCTATGCCCCCGTCAGCCCCGCCTTGCCGTGGCGGCTCATCGGGGCTGTCACAGAACGAAACCCGCAGGGTCACAAACTCCGCGCCTGCGAACTGCTGACGAAGAAGCTCGACGACTTCGCAGGCCGCGTGAGCCGCAGCGGCCACCAGCAACGCGGGTCGATCATCCATGACCGCAGCGGTGTCGAAGGCACGCTGCAGAGCTGGACGAATCAGTGGCGCATCGCAAGCAGCTCGCTCGGCCGGCTCAGGAACCTTGCCGACGTGCCGCTGTTCGCTGACTCCCGTGCCACACGAGCACTCCAGGCAGCCGACCTCGTCGCGTATGCGCTCTACCGGTACTACTCAAGGCCGGGAGGCACACGCGACGACAGGTATGTGCATCGCCTCTGGCGGCAGTTCGACGCAGACGACGGGCGAATACATGGCCTCATCCACAACAGCTCGTAATTCGAGCGGTGCGACTGCCCCGCGTGCGTCAGCCGTCGATGAACGCTCCCGGCCCTGCCTGGCGAACCGCTTCGCTCGGCGCTCCAGATCACGCTGCAACCGGCTCAAACGACGAGATGACGAGCTTGGCAGATGGGCTGCCTGTGGATTAGGGGTCATGCGCTAGTCGCCGCTACGACGATCCTTGCGTGCGCGACGTGTCCCCATCGCTGATTCGTACATCAGCGCGCCGATAACCAAGTCTGCGAATCCCACGCCAACACCGAGCAACGCTTCCCCACGGACAATCACGACAATCGCGACAGCGATGATGCCAGCAAATACGACTCCGGCGATCAGCGGTGCCCACTTGATGACAGCGAGAAGAATGTCTTCAACCGCCTCGCGGCGCCTGTCTTCCATTTGGTGCTGATGCGCGAATTCTGCTTCCGCCATCGACAGGATTCGGTCGGCAGCACCCGGATAAGCGGCTTCGTAGGCAGCGAACGCCTCCGGGTCGGGCAGCGGGCCAGCCCGGAATTCCAAACTCATCCGGTGACGTTCTTCGATTACCTCAGTAACGTCGTCAACCGGTTCGCCATCGACTATCTCGGCGTCTCCAGCGTCGTCGGGTTCGATCTCCCCGTTGGGCGACTCGGCGGACCTTAGTTCGTCACCGGGCACGAGACGAGTCGGGGTGCTCTTCTCTGTATCGGGCAATGGCGATGCTGAGATTCCCTTCGACACGGCGAGCGACCCTCTGTGCTCGGTCCCCAGCTACAGGCCACGTTTCTCGGACAAGGGCGCTCAGATCGTAGTCCTCGCGGTAGCTGCGCCTGAGATCACCAGCCAATTCGGCCGTTGCGGTGCGACGGGAAACGCTTGCTCTGGATGTCACCTGACCCCCTCCGGTTTGCGGGATACCAGTATCTCATGGCTCCGAACTATTCCACAGCCACGGCGCGAGATGGAAGGAATTTCTATCACGGCGATGCCGACCTCGCTCAAATCGAGCCGAGCAGCGTCGTAGCAGTGGCAGATGCCGCGCAGGCGATGGTCAGTCCTGATCCTCACGGGAGTCCGTGTCGTAGCGCCATTCGTCAGACTTGCGTTGCGGACTCGACTCCGCCGGCTGGACGGGCTGTCGGGCAATGTGATCAGTCTGTACGCGAAGGGGCTGACGGCCGGGGAGATCCAGGCTCATCTCGAGGAGATCTATGAGGCTCTTCGCGCTTTAGCGTGGGGTGAGGGTGTCGAGCAGGGTCCAGTCGGGTTTGCCTGCATACAGCAGGACTCGGATGCGGTAGTGGTCGAAGTTGGTGACGCCGAACGACACTCGCTTGATCAGCTTCGCCAGGTTGTTCGCCGCTTCGGTCGGCCCGTTGGTCACCTGTGAGCGGTGCCAGTTGGTGATCTGTTCCCGCCAGGTGCGAAGCGTGCGGCCGAGCTTGTTCAGCTCCGGTGAGAATGTGTCGTCTCGCAGGTCGCGGGACAGCTCGTCGATGGCTTCGAGGGCGACCTCGTGGTCTGGGATCGTGTAGGTCATGCGGAGGGTCTCTTTGGCGTGCCAGGCGTCGCGGACCTCGCCGTGGGGGTCGCCGGCTGCGAGCAGGCCGCGCAGCTTGGCGTTGCCGCGTTCGGTGACGCGTTCGTGTGCCTTGAGCAGCAGCCGCCGTATCCGATACAGCGGGTCGTCTTTGGTGCCGCGTCCGCCGGTGGTCTCGTTCTGGACGCGTCTGCGCACCTGGTCGACGGTGCTGTTGGCGAGCTTGACGACATGGAACGGGTCGGCGACCTGGATCGCTTTGGGCAGCGCGTCGGTGAACGCCTTGCGGTACGGGCCTGACAGGTCCATGACTGCCCAGCGCACCCGGGCTCGCCATCTCGACGTGCGTCCCTGGATCCATCTGGTGGCGCCCTTGGCGCTCTTGCCAGCGACTATGTCGAGCAGCTTGCCTGTGCCGGCGTCCACGATGGTGGTGCCCCAGTGCTGCTCGCGGTACCGGCCGCGTCGGAACATCAAGATCTCGTCGAGACCCAAAGCGGTCACGCCGTCAATGCGGCCGTCATCGGCTTCGAGCAGCGCTCGGCCCCAACGCTGCACCGCAGCCATCGCGGTATGCCAGTTGCACCCCAGCTCGGCAGCGATCTCTTTGATCGCGCGTCCCGCACCCGCCCCGCGAGTCGCCCAGCGAGCAGCCCGGCTGGTCATGCGCCCCCTGGGCGGCGCGATGGCGGGCTGCTGATCGGTGAACGTGCGCACCGCACAGCCCTGATGCGGACACAGCCAGCGCTGCTTGCGCCACACCAGCTTCACCGCCCGACCGAACGCCGGCAGATCCGCCAGGCGCACCTCGCTGGCGCCGTGACGATGCACCTTGGCGCCGCAGCCCCCACAGCACGGCCGGTCCGTCAGCGCTATCTCGACCTCGAGCGGGCCGCCGCGGCGGCCCCGCACATCGAGCACCGCGACGCCCGGACCCAGACCGACGATCAGCAACAACGCACGCGTAAGGTCAACAGCCACAGGGATCCTCCCGGATCGGGGTAACAAAGCACCTCCGATTCTGGGGGATCCCTCCCTATCCAGCCGGGACCCTCACCGCACTACCCCACGCGGAAACGCGAAGCGCCATCTATGACACCTCGGTGAGCCGGGAGACGATCTCGGAGATCACCGAGGGGATCGTCTCTGACATGGCGGCGTGGCAGAACCGCACCGCTCGATCCGGTCTATGCGGTGCTGGGTTCGACGCGATCGTCGTCAAGGCCCTTGACTCCCAGGTCGCCAACAGGCCCGTGTATGTCGCTATCGGCGTGGATCTTGCCGGCGAACGCGACGTGTTGGGCATGTGGCTGGGCCCGTCAGGCGGCGAGGGCGCCGAGCAGTGGGCGACGATGCCGGCCGAGCTGCGCAACCGGGGTCTCGCCGACGCGTCGGGTCGTGGGGCCTGTCAGACGCTCCCTTGGCGAGCGGCGAGTGCGTCAGCGCTTCGTCGGGCGTGTTCGTCGCGTCGCATCGGGCGGATGACACGTCGGGCGAGACACGCGACTCGGAGGCCGCGGACCGGCCCGGCGGTGTCGCTGTCGACGCGGTTCTCCAAGGCGAACGCGACGTGCTGAGGGCAGCCTGCCGAGTCCTGCGCCCGACATCCCTGCAAGTCACCCGGCGTCGAGGCCGATTCGGTCTGCGACCCGCAGCGCGAGCAGGGACTCCACCCCTGCCGGTGGACACTCACAGATCAGGAAAACCAGCAAGCGAGTCTGAGGAGAGCTCCATGAGGGTCGGCGAACTCGCCGCAGGCCGCGCCGAAGTCCGTGTCGCACACCTTGCATCTGGTGCCGCGAACGTCGATGTGGGCTCGTCGATGCAGGCTCGACGTGCCCACGCGCTGCGCTCATGGCGGTCGGCCGCGACCGTCTTGACTGCCCCCTCGGGTGCTGCTCAGCCGACTGCGGCGCCATGCGATAGCAGCGCTGCCTTGTCGCCTGCGGCGATTCGGCTCTCGGGTCGGCCGCCGGCCGCCTCCGATGTCCTGCGATGGTGGGTGTCCGGTACGAGACATATACGCCGCGATCGCGGGTCGCCGAGCTGGGTGAAATGGTGCTCGCACTCCGGGAACGGTGTCTGAGGCAATCGCCGGTCGCCTCCTGGCCATGGCGGTGACGCTGAACCCTTCGACAAGCTCGTTGGAACGCGGACGCGAAGGAGCCCCGGGGTGGGTGCCCCGGGGCTCTTTCGTTGTCGGCCTTCGCTGTTGGGCCAGCAGGGCTGGCCGGACGGTTCGGGCCGTCTGTGCAGCCGGCTCGCTAGTTGCGGGCCTTGATGCTGCTGGTTTGGGAGATGCGGACCTGCGAAGCGCCGTTGCGGCCTTGGTCGACTTTCGCGTTGGCCGCTGTGGTGTTGACGTCGGCAGCGAAACCGTTCGCGACCGGCGGCACCGCGGGCCGGTAGTTGGTCTCCACAGCAGTGGTGCCCGGGTTGTCGGCTTGGAGCCGTGCCCCGGCGTCAGTGGTGATCAGGTCACGTGCCTTGGGCAGGTTCTTCACCAAGGCGGTCTCGCCCTCATAACGCACGATCCTCGCCGGCGCAGCGAAACCGTCGGACGGATCGGATGCGGAAAGGCCGAGGCCGCCACCGGCAGTGCCGGCGGTGATGGTGCCGTCGTCGGCGATGGTGCCCCCATCGACGTCAGCACGGATGCCGCTGGCGTCGTTGGTGGTGCCCGCACGGTGAGCTGCGTTGGCCAGCACGTCGGCCAGCAGAGCCTCGTGGCTGACGCTGTCGACGTAACCGTTGAACCGGACCTCGATCGCGAACTGGGTGCGGCCTGTGCCGTTGGAGGCAGCCACGACATCGCGTGGAGGCGTTTCGCCTGTCACCAGGCCCAGCGCAATCGCGGACCCATGGCCGCCGTTGGGCCCGGCGGTCGCCGCCTCACTGCAGTCGGCGAAGCCCGCGGAGAAGCGCGCGTCGAAGTCGGCGTTCGCCTCCAAAGCGGCGAGCAGGTCGCCCAACGTGGCTGTCGCGGGGCCGTTCACGAACCGCACCGTCACCCGCTGGCCCCTGGTGTCGACGCGCACGTCGATGTCCAGCGGCTTGGCTGCACTGTGAGTGCTGACCCGGTCGAACACCATCGTCCAGCCGTTGCCCGCAGCCCCAGCAGCGTCGCCGTCGGCCTTGGCCCGGATCGTGATCCCGGCACCGTCGGTTGCGACGCCGCCGACGAGCCCGTCGGGCACCGGCCACGAGTTCTGCACGCTGTGCTTGAGGCTGCTCATCAGCACCGAGGTGATGCGCGGGCTCGCCTGCGGCCTGATCGCCGTGCCCGAGGTCCCCGCGTTGCCGTTGGCCAGCGGGCGGGCCGTGTCGCTGATCACGCCCGGCTTGACGACAAGCCTGTCACCCACCGCCAAAGGACGGCCGATCTCCACCGTCGCCGCGAAGCGCTTGTTGGACTCCGCGGTGGTCGCCGTGTGAGTGACCCCGTTCGCCGAGATGACGTTCGTTGTTGTGGTTCCCACGCCCGCCGCCGGCACGAAGGTGAAGTCATCAGCATCGAGGCTGCTGTTTGCGGCCATCACCGGGAACCCGCCGGCGTCGCTGAAGGTCACCGCGAAGCCGTTGACATCCTGGTTGGTCACACCGGTTGCTGCTGTGCCGTCCGCGTTCGCGGGCGCAATGGCAAGAACCGTCACCGCGGGCCGCGTGCGATCAGCAGGCGGAGCCTGCACCGTCGCCGAGGCCGGCTCAACAGTGCGCCTGTCGCTGCCGGTGCCGAATGTATGAGTCGCGTGACGCACGACCGAGATCGTGTCGCCGCTGCGCAGATGCTGACCAAGCGTCACGTCGATCCTGCGCTGGTCGCACACCCGGCCAGGGTTCGCCGTCGCAGCCAACACCACCGCCGGGACGCCGTTGATCTCGATGATGTCCTGCAGCTTCGCCAAATCAGGCTCCACATCATCACTGAAATATCGCACCGCCCCACAGACTCATGAATAGTCAGGGCTAGTTGCCGGATTCGGCAGGCTCCGATTCTGAGACATAGATGACGTGCAGGGTTCGTATTTGCCGTGCCGAGACCACTAACCGTTGCACTTGGTCCAAATACCCGTAGTCGGTCTCGCTACTGCTGACCGGTATGCGAAACAAGGGTGGGGCCAGCACGATGTCTCGGTCTGCGGATTCCTCTGTCTCGGTGCTGTACCACGACAGCTCGCCGCCGACGTGGTGTCCGTCCTCCAATTCGCACAGCACGTACACCGACGCATTCTCTGGAACTTGATCGTGGAACACGCGATGCCACGCTGAAGCGTCGATGACGACTGGCGCAGCCCACTTCAACACCCCGTCCGGTAGCCACAGGCGATGCGCAGCAAGCCAAGCCAACAGGCCAGCTGCCAGAGCTATCAACCCGACCCACGCGAGCACCCACAACAGCCGCGTGTCGTCAGCAAGCAGGTAATGACGCGGTTCGAGAATTAGGGCTCGTGGGTCCGGGCTGTGACCGCCGATCCAAGAAACCTGCCGCAACACGCCAAAGATCGCCAGCGCAACTGCCGTGAACGCGAAGGCGGCAACAATGACCTGCATGGTCTCCATCAACCGCGACGCTCGCGCCATTGGCACTTGGCGTCGTCGTGTCAGGTTGTAGACATATCCGGGGATCAGGACAATGCCGAGCGACAACAGCCCAGCTATCGAGCTGAACACGAAAGCGCTGTCGTCAGTCGGATTCAGAACTGCTGGATGGTGGCGACGACGGCGCTGGCTGCGATTCGGACTGTGGACCCCAAGGCGGAGAACTCACAGCTTCAGGAGGCGGCGGCGGATTCGGCGGAGCCTGTCCGTGCCGATACTGGATCTCCGGTGAACACCGTGTGCGTGCCATAGTCACAGCGTAGCCCGCTGACAGCGGCCCCACCTCACGGCACATTCCATCTGCCGACACGCCCAAGCGCGGACGCGAAGGAGCCCCGGGGCGGGTGCCCCGGGGCTCTTTCGTGTTGGCCTTTTGCCGTTCGGGCGGCGGTGCCGTCTGTCCGGTTCAGGCCGGTTGTGCTGTCAGTCCCTCAGGGTGTCTTGACGCTGCTGGACATGGTGATGCGTCGCTGGCTCGCGCCATTGAGGTCTTCATCGACCCGGTCCTGCGCTGTGTCGACCACGTCGGTGGTGCCCGGTGCTGGGGCGTCAGCGGCGTAGCCGGTCGCGACGCCTGCGTCGGCGATGATTGCCGCGAACGCCGGGGGACCGGTGATGGCGCTTTGCGCGTCGTTGCCTGCTGCGGTCTCCACGAGATCGCGTGCGCGGGGCACGAACCGCACCAGAGCGGTCTCGAACTCATAGCGCACCGACTGCGTCGGCGGCGTCGAAGCCGTCACCGTCTCCGACAACGACGGGCTCTCGGCCGACAGGTCATCGACGATGGTCAAAGCGCCGCCCGCGGCAGTGCCCGAACCGCCCGCAGCATCGACGTTGAGCCGTGTGAACCCTGCTTCGAGCGTCTCAGACGCCGACGCCCGGGTGCGCACCGCGGTGGCTGCGAGCACGTCTGTCAACAGGTTGGTGTTGCGGACCTCGCTGACGAACGCGTTGAAGCCCGCCTCGATCGCGAACTGGGTGCGGCCAGCGCCGTCAGCAGCGACCGAGGCGTTGCGGGCCGCGAGCAGGCCCAACGGGGTGGTGGCCCTGCCTGTCTGGCAGTTCGCGAAGCCCGCGGAGAACCGTGCGTCGAACTCGGCGTTGGCTTTCAACGCAGCGAGCAGATCGCCCAAAGTGGCAGTCGCGGGGCCGCTGTTGAACCGCACCGTGACCCGCTGGCCTCTGGTGTCGACGCGCACGTCGATGTCCAGCGGCTTCGCGGCGCTGAAGGTGCTGGCCCGGTCGAACACCATCGTCCAGCCGTTGCCCGCAGCGCCCGCAGCATCACCGGAGCCCTTCGCGTTGATCGAGATCGCATGATCGGTGGCAGCGCCGCCCACGACCGCGGCCGGGACCGTCCAGCCGGCATGCGCGGAGTGCTTCAGATCGCTCATCAGCACCGTGCGCACAACCGGGCTCGCCTGCGCCCTGAACGCCGACCCCGACGTCCCCGCGGACACGTTGCCGTCAGCGTCACTAACAGCGCCCGGCGAGATGATCAGCCGATCGCCGGGCACCAGCGCACGACCCAGATCCACAGTCGCCGTGGCCTCGCCCGCGGTGTGGCTCACCGACGGCGACGGCACCGCAGCGCCGCCGGACCCAGCGACGACCCGAACCTCAGCCCCGGTCAGCACCGCAGTGCCCGCAATGGCGCCGCTGTCGTCGGAGAAACTGACGTGGAACTCTTGGTCGGCGTTGTCCACAGACGTGCCCGCGATGCCCACGATCGAGATCGCAGGCCGCGTGCGGTCCGCCGCCTTGGCCTGCACCGTCGCCGACGCAGGCGCGACAGTGCGCTGATCGGTACCGGTGCCGAACTTGGCGTCCGACGCGACCACCGAGATCACATCGCCGGCACGCAGATGCTGGCCCAGCGTCACATCGATCCTGGACTTGTCGCACGCACCCCCAGTCGAGCTCGTCGCCGCGGCCAGCACCACAGCCGGCACGCCGTTGATCTCGATGATGTCCTGCAACCGCGGCACATCAGGCTCCACGCTGTCACTGAAATACAGCGTGAACACCGGGCCGGCCTCGCTGCCGTCAGAGGCGGAGATCTCGGTGGCCGTGTCAGGCCGCACCGGGTCGTCCGCGTTGGTCACCGCGTCGTTGTTGGTGTTCGTCGCAGCGCCGATCCGCACGCTCAGCGCATCCGCCGACGACGCCGCCGCGACAGCCGCGTCCATCGTCGCCGCGGTGACCGCAGCAGTGCCGCCCACAGCCACAATGCCCAAGTTCAGCCTGGCCCCGGCGATGTCCTGCGGCGTCGCCGCCAGATAATCGCGCACCACGCCCGGCAGGCTGTCGCCCACCACCAGCGGCGGCACCAGATAGCCGTTCGACAAGCTCGACGCCAGCACCGGAGCAGCGACCACGCCGTCCGGGTTGCCGCGCACCAAAGCCACCCGGTCGCCCGACACCAGACCGAGGTCGTCGCCGCAGCCGTCGTTCGCCAGCCCAGCCAAAGCGACTGACACCGCAGCAGCAGAATCGCCCTCCACACGGTCCACGGTGTCCACGCCCAACGTCGTCAGCGCAGACGCCACATCCGCCGACACAGCGCCGGCACCGCCGACGATCTGCACATGCTCAATGTCGTTGGCGCTGATGAAATCAGCCGTCGCGTCACACAGCTCATCACCAGCAGTCATCAAAACAGGCAACTGCAGCCGATACGAGACCGTCTGAACCGCGACACCGAACGGCATCATGTCAGCAGCGCCGTTGATCAGCACCGCGCTCGCCGCATCGGTATCGCATCGAACCGCAAGCGCGCTTCGGCCTCAATCACATCGCCGGCGCTGCCGGACCCGATGCGCGCCGCGGCGGCAGTCATTTCGGCAGCAAATGCCTCAGCGCCCCGCGGGACGAATCTTTGCTGCGGCCCACCGGCACTCGAACCGCTCTCGCCGTGCTGCGCGAGACCTGTGCGCGACGCTCTGACCTGCGGGTTTGACCGAAACGAGTTCCGAATCCAACGTTCGCATGCTCGGCACTTGCTGGGCTTGAAGCTGCGGGGTTAGGCGAGCGCCCAACCCCGCAGACCGCTGCTCGCCGGACCAGTGTCTGCGTCTCGTATCGCAATTCCAAGAGCATCTGTTCGCTGGTTGCCTGTGGGCAGTGATCTCTCTGGGGGCGCTGCAAGGTCTAGCCCGAAGGCATGAGGCGCCTGCATCCGCGTACCCTTACGGGCGCGGTGCAGGCCGCGATTCAAGGAGGGTAGGGTGCGCGTCATGGCGAAGAACATCAGTCCTCGGACCGGATACCTATTCGCTACACCGAGCAGTTTGCACGGTGCCGCCCGAGTGTTCGACTTCTGGGGCGTTTACGACGAGTACAACTTGGACGAGTCGCCAGATCGCGATCTGGCGACCGCAGTCCTCCAGGATTGGCTGGTCTTGGCGGACGACGCGGCAGGCTTACTCACGCCGACGCCAGTCATCACGTCCGAGTGAGCGAATCCGGGTCCTCGGACGAGGACGACGAATCATCGGCTAAGCGTCAACCGCGGCCGCTTCCGGAGGTGTCGGGCGCTGACGCGGTTTTAGACGCTGAGGACAAGCCGAGGGCAGACGCATCGCTGCCCGCTATCTCGATCAATCAGCGGATCAGCCAAGTTCAGTTGTTGATTCCGTCGCTCATTGAGGCTGTCGGCGACCTCGCCGACAGACACAAGGATCTCGCTGTCACGATCATGGACGACATCATCGAAAAGGCGAAGCACCGAGAGAAGATCGAGACGGCCGTCGTGAACGGGAACAGCCGACGGGCGGATCGGGCCAGATTCTCTCGTGGATCATTGCCGCCATAGCACTCGTCTTCGGTTTCGTTCTGCTCATGACCGATCGCAGCGCCGCCGGCATCGTTTTCCTAGTCGGGGCAATTGGCCCGCTGGTCGGCGTCAACATCTTCGGCCGCATCAGCAGCAAGCGTGAACGCCTCGAGAAGACGGCGATGGCATTGGCTCCAGCTGTCGGCGAGCCTTCCCCGACGGACGAGAATCGCTAGCAGCATGCTGGAATATGCAGCTTTGGCCGGAAGCACACAACCCTGACCTGCGGGTTTGCGTCCGACAACCACGGCGAACTCCACTGGTGGTTGCTGTGTCGAACAACCGGTCATCATGACCGATCACTCGCAACCACCAGTGGAGCCCGCCGAGGTAGGCATGTCAACAATGGAGAAAATGGCGTTGTCATGCGGCGATGTGCATCACGGCGACCAGTTCGGATTACTCGTCAACAACGGGCGCAGCGGACGGCCGGTCGAGGCGTGCAGTTCGGACGGCCGGTCCGCAGACAACGCGGTCGTGCAGTCGAGCCGACGGGCAAGTCGGCGCCGGTGACGATGACCGGTACGTCGAGCGTTTCGACGTCGGGTGAGTCGGCGGGAACATCGACCGCGACATCCCCCAAGCGCTCACAACCGGCCTCGCCTACGCGCTGGTCGTGTGCTGCGACAGCCTGCGGGGCCTGCCCTCGGCAAGCCGGGCGACTTGGCCGACGGACTGTCCGAATTGGACAGTCCTCCGATGTGCGAGGCGGCTGTGTGACGCCGAGTGCCCGTCTCCCCTCCTGAAAGGAAGCTGCTATGTCTGACGCGACCAACAAACAGGTACACCTCCAGATGATTCAAGGCACCATTTCGCGTCTCGCGCATCAGAGCGCGAGCGTGAAGCGGTGGTACATGGTGACGTGGGCCGCGCTGGTCGCGTTCACGTTGTCGCGCAGTGAGCCATCGGAGACCGCATGGTGGCTGATTGCACTTCTGTCGACCTACCTAGGGTTGTCGGCTTGGCTGCTGGACGGTTTCTATCTGCGGGAAGAGCGGCGGTTTCGGGCGCTGTACGATGAGGCTCGCGAGAAGGACCAGACGACTTTCAGCATGAGACTCGATGAGCCGGCGAAGAACGGTGCTTGGCACAAGACTCTGTTTTCGTGGTCGCTGTCGCTTTTCTACCTACCGCTTATCGCCCTTCACGTCGTCACCACCGCGACGTAGTAAGCGACCAAACAGGAAGGTCAGATGGCATACCGGAACGTGTTCTTCAGCTTCGAGTGGAACACCGACGTGTGGCGCGCCATGATCGTGCGCAATTGCGGACAGCTGTACGGAGCGCACTCCGCCGGTTTCCGTCCAGCGTCGGAGATCGAGGAAGTCAAGCGTCGAGGGGAGGACGCGATACGGCGATGGATCGATTCGCAGCTCGAAGGCACAACGGTGACGGTGGTTCTTCTCGGTGCCACCACGAACCAGAGCAAGTGGGTGAACTATGAGTGCGGCGCAAGCCTTCGGCGCGAGAACGGGATCGTGCTGATCGACATCAGCTCCATTCCCGACCGCAACGGCCATCTGACGACATTCGGCGGGTTGCCAGATGGTTGGTCGACGACCTCGTCGGGGGCGACGAGTCCGTACCTATTCGAGACGTGGGACACCCGGCACAGCCCTCAGCAATTCGGCACATGGGTGGAGCAGGCAGCGCGGAACGTCGGAAAGTAAGCGGACAGACGCGGACGCCTCGACTAGCCCTGATTATTCACGAGTCGGGCCTGTCAGACGCTCCCTTGTCAAGCGGCGAGGGGGTGGAGGCCAACCGGAGACGGCGGTCCACTGACCGGGCTGATGCCCCGACTGCCGATGGGTGGCCCCGGTCTCTCGGGCCTGCCGACAATGCTGCTTCGGCCCCCGAGGACGCGTGATACCGAAGCCATCGACTTCGAAGTCGTCTCGAGGCACTGTTTCACGCACTCTGCCGCCAGCGTCGTTGTCCATGGTGCTGAGCGCTCAGGTGTGAGCCGTCCAACCAAGACTGATCAGTGCCTCGGCAGCGATCGCGGGGTCATTTCGCACGGCTGCTTTGAGTTGTTGCCCGTGAAATCTCTCTCGCGACTCGCTGAGGTGCTGTTGCCAGTCGTCTCGGGCATCCACAAGTCTCTCAACAATGCAGAACTCGATGATGTCCTCGAGGCTCGGCCGGTACCTGCGCCCTCCGACGGGTAAGTGCAGAGCCGTCGGCGTGTCCTCGTCGCGACCGGCGACATCAAGAACCCTCTGCAAGCGTTTGGCCTTGCCGTCGATGTGCAGGTGCGCAACCGGATACTTGTTGTTGGGGTCGCGCTCGTAGTGGTACGCGAAGGCGCTCTTGCTGCGGACGTAGAGCCCGAACGTGCTCTTGATGTTGGCCAGATGACGGTTCTCATCGTCCATTCGCAGCGCATGGAACACGCGCAGGAAGAGCTTTGCCGGCGAACGTGAAATTGTCAGCGGGATGGGTTCGCCCCGACGATTCACCCGATCCAGGTCGTAGGTGACAATCGCCTGCCCGTGCGACCCGTGCGTGTAGAGCCCGCAGTCCAATCGGATGCCATCAGTGATGGTGCCATTGAGCAGGTCCGCGATCTCGCCGGCGAACTGCTTCGCTCGGCGCTCCAGATCACGCTGTAACTGGTTCAAAGGACGAGATGACGAGCCAGACGTCGCGGGCCTGCTCGCTCTCGAAACGCCCGTCCTCCGCCTGCGCCTGCAACTGCTCCCAAGTGCAGCCGACGTCATCGAGCATGTGCTGATTGCCTTCGCGGATGTCGTCGTCGGTGTAGTGGATGACCTTGACGTCGTCGTAGTTCTCGCTCATTCGGACACACCTCCTCGGTACGCAGTCCTACGATACGAAAGTGTACGAGGGTCTCAACCTAGGGCAGGTCAGTCGCAGCGGCCGAGGTTTTCTCTGATCGTCCCCGAACACCGTCTTGCCCGACGCGGCGAGACTGCCGATCAGCCGAGCTGGCCGACCCACAGGCTTGCGCCCACAGCACGCCCGTGAGCACGAGAAGCTGGGCGATCTGCCGGCAAGCCGAAGCACAGACGCGAAGGAGCCCCGGGGTGGGTGCCCCGGGGCTCTTTCGTTGTCGCTGTTTGCCGTTCAGGCGGGCGGACCCGCCTGTTCGGCTGTCTTCTAGGAGGGTGCCTTGACGCTGCTGGTGACCGAGATGCGGTTCTGCGAGGAGCCGTTGAGGTCCTCATCGACTCGGTCCTGGGCTGTGTCGACCACGTCGGTCGTGCCCGGTGCTGGGGCGTCAGCGGCGTAGCCGGTCGCGACCCCTACGTCGGCGGTGATCTCCGCGTACGCCGGAGGCCCGGTGATGGCTGCTGCGCCGTCGTGGCCTGCTGTGGTCTGCACGAGATCGCGTGCCGTCTGCAGGTATCGCACCTGCGATGTCTCGAACTCATAGCGCACCGACCGCGTCGGGGCTGTGCCGGTACCGATGGCGGGCAGCGCCGGGCTGTCAGCGTTCAGATCCGCATAGATCGTCAAACCGCCGCCAGCAGGCGTGTTGTCGCCGCCGGTCGCGGCGGTCTGCACCCGGGTGTTCCCGTCAGTCACGGACTCAGCCGCGTTGGGCCGCGTGCGGACCCTGGTGGCCGCCAAGACGTCCTCGAGCAACTGCGGATCGCGGACCACGTCAACGAACGCGTTGAACTTCACCTCGATGGCGAGCTGGGTGCGACCGGAGTCGCTGAAGCCCGCAGCCACGTTGCGAGCCGTGACCAGGCCCAGCACAGCACTGGCCGCATTGTTGGTAGCCGCCAAAGAGCAGCTGGTGAACCCGCCGAGAACAGCGCCGCGAACTTGTCGTCGCCGTTGAGCGCCGCGATCAGATCGCCCAAGGTGGCTGTGGCGGGGCCGTTGTTGAACCGCACCGTCACGCGCTTGCCCTTGGGGTCGACGCTCACGCCGATGTCCAGCGGCTTGTCGGCGCTGTAGGTGCTGGCCCGGTCGAACACCATCGACCAGCCGTTGCCCGCAGCGCCCGCAGCGTCGCCGTCGCCCTTCGCGCGAATCGTGATCCCAGCGCCGGTACCGCCGACACCGGCCACAGAACCGGTCGGAACCGTCCATGTGGCGTGCGCAGTGTGCTTCAGGTCGCTCATCAGCACCTGGTTGATGCGCGGGCTGGCCTGCGCGCGGATCGCCGAACCCGACGTCCCGGCACTCTGGTTGCCCGAGCCGTCCTCGACCGCGCCCGGGTCGACGATCAGCCGATCACCAGGCCTCAGCGGACGGCTCACAGTCGCCACCGCCGCAGATGCACCCGGTTCATGAGCCACGCTCACCGCAGGCGCGGGGCTCGTGCCGCCGGGCCCGCCGACGATGCGCACCTCATCATTGGCGAGCAGTGCAGTGCCCGCCAAGGCGACGTTGTCGCCAAACGCGATCTCGAACGTCGACCTCGCCGTCGCAGCGCCCGCGATGCCCACGATCGAGATCGTCGGCCGCACACGGTCCCGCGCGGGAGCAGTCACCGTCGCGGTCGCGGACCCGAAGGAACGCTGATCCGCCGACGTGCCCAGCTTGATCGACGACCCGTCTACCGAGATCACATCGCCCGCGCTCAGCGTCTGGCCCAAAGTGACATCGATCCGGCTCTGGTCGCACACACTGCCGGCGTTCCCCGCAGCGTTGACCACAACCGCCGCGATGCCGTTGACCTCGACGACATCCCTGACCCGATCCACATTGTCGGTCGCAGTCACAGCATCGCTGAAACACAGCGACAACACCGGCCCCGTCGCCGGGGAAGCCGTCGCGGAGATCGCGGTCGCCGTGCCCGCAGTCGCCGTATCGGGCCGCACCGGGTCGTCCGCGTTGATCGCGCCGTCCCGGCTGGTATCAGTCGCGGCGCCGATCCGCACGGTCAGCGCATCAGTGGAGGAAGCCGCATCGGGCGCAGCCTCCATGGTGGCCTCGCTGACCGCGGCAGTGCCGCCCACAGCGACAACGCCCAGGTTCAGCCGGTCGGCGCCGATGTTCCGCGGCGTCGCGGCAAGACAGCCGCGCACCCAAGCCGGCAGAGTGTCGCCCACCACCAGCGGAGTCACCAGATAACCGCCGGCAAGGCTCGACGCCAACACCGCAGCAGCGACCACGCCATCAGGGTTGCCGCGCACCAAAGCCACCCGATCACTGGACACCAGACCGAGGTCGTCGCCGCAGCCGTCGTTCGCGAGCCCAGCCAGCGCGACCGACACTGCCGCAGCAGAATCGCCCTCCACACGGGCCACGGTGTCCACGCCCAACGTCGTCAGCGCAGACGCCACATCCGCTGACACAGCGCCGGTACCACCGACGATCTGCACATGCTCAATGTCGTTGGCGGTGATGTACTCCGCAGTCGCGTCGGACAGCTCATCACCAGCAGTCATCAAAACAGGCAGCTGCAGCCGATACGCGACCGTCTGGGCCGCGACACCGAACGGCATCATGTCAGTAGCGCCGTTGATCAGCACCGCTCCCCGGTCAGCCTGACCCGGTCCGCGGAGCCGCCCAGAGCGAACCGCCTCTCACCCCACACGACACGGTCTCCGCCGCCTGCCAGGCGGGCGCTTGTGACACTGCTCGCTTTCACCTCAGAGATGCCCCCGTGAAACTGCGGATGCGTACTTCAACGGCAGGCATCGTCGCAGGTCAGAGGGGCCTTTCCGCAGACCCAGACAGCCCAGACCGCACGACTCGCGAACAATCAGGGCTAGTGGCTGTTTAGGGGGAACGACTAACGTGCCTAACCTTGGCTAGGGCCGATGGCATACAGGTACGCCCGACCGTTCTGATGGTTCAAGATGAACTCGATCCGTGCAGTGCCCAGCTCGATGTAGCGACGGTCCTCGTCGAACGGCGTCGCCCCGACTGGATCACCCGGAAGAACGTGACGCGGGCACCCGGCCACTCTGCGCATGGCACGGCGGGCGTCCGCGGCTTCACGTCGATGTCTCGCGATGGAGTCTCGAAGGTGCGATGTGTCGCTGGGTGCCCACTGCCACGACTCGTTCACGACTGGCGGGAAGCATCCTCAAAGAACGTGTCGATCTCCGAATCAGACCACACGCCGGGGTCGGTTCCTGCGGCGATGTGCTGATCGACCAGCTGTCTCATTTCAATGTATGCCGCGTCTCGTGGCGAAGCAGAAATGTAGTTCAGCCCCACCGGTTTCGGCGAGCATTGCCCAGTCGGCGGCGCGAATTCCACGGGAAATTGAAACGGCTCATCGCTGGCCGGATCCCTGTAAGTAATTCGACCGGGTGACACACGAACCGGCTGCGACATGCTTGCTCATTCCTCTTCGTTGGGCGTCTTGTCTACCTGCTCGACCTGCTGTTCCAGCCACCGCGCCTGATTCTCCTTCAACGCTTCGATGAGTTGGTCCACGAACAACGGCGACATGTTCACCCTGCTCACGACGACGCCATGCCCGGCTTGCGGTCCGCTGAAACTCAGCCGCACGAAGTCGAGCGTGAACTCGTACGGCGAGTGCGACACCGCAGCGAAGTTGGCCCACACACCGGCCTGACATTCCGGCGGCACCTGCACATTGAAGTCCATCTGCTGCTCAGCCACAGCGAGAGTGTCTCATCGGTATCACGGATACGCAAACGAACACATGTATGACATCCACGTTCGTGACCCTCGGCGAACTCTGTTTGATTCACCCTCTGTAGGAACGTCCCAGGGTGAATCAGCCAGCGTCGCAGCAGCCCGTTGGTCAGCTCGTTGGTGCGGCGCTGCTGTGGGCTGCGGGGTTCGCAGAAGAACACCTCGATCCCGAGCGCTGATTCGGTGTCGGCCCAGCGGGCGAGTTCGCGGCCTTGGTCCTAGGGTCCGCCATAAGATAAATCGTGTGGTGTAGTGTCGGGTGCGTGGAGTTGTCGGCGGACGCGGCGGGAGTGTTCTTCGACACGGTGATGCCGCATCTGGGCGAGCGTCAGCGGCGTGTGGCGGCAGGAGCGCTGGCCGAGGCGCTGGGCCGCGGCGGGCAGGCGTTCGTTGTGGAGGCGTCGGCGATGTCGACCTCGACGGTGTCGCGGGCGGTGCGCGAGGTGCGCGCCGGGGTCGAGCCGTCGCACCGTCAGCGGGCGGAGGGCGGCGGGGACCGCCCGGCGGTCGTCAAGCAGCCCGGCCTGGCCGAGGCGCTCGACGAGCTGGTGCATCCCAGCACGCGCGGCAGCCCGACCTCTGCGCTGCGCTGGACGTTGAAGTCGACCTATCAGCTCGCACGCGAGCTCGCCGCGCAGGGCTTCAAGGCGTCCGCGGAGCTGGTGCGGCGGCTCCTGCACCAGATGGGCTACTCGCTGCAGGCGCCCGCCAAGCAGAACGAAGGCACGTCCCATCCCGACCGCGACGCCCAGTTCGCCTATCTCAACGGCCTAGCGCAGGAGTTCCTCGACGCCGGCGAGCCGGCGGTCAGCGTGGACACCAAAAAGAAAGAGCTGATCGGGAACTACGCCAACAAAGGCACCGAATGGCAGCCCGCCGGCGAGCCGCAGCGCGTCAACGTGCACGACTTCGCGGACCGCTCACTGGGCGAGTTCGCCAAGGCCATCGGCTACGGCGTCTACGACCTCGCCAACAACGACGGCTGGGTCAGCGTCGGCGACACCGCAGACACCGCCGAGTTCGCCGTCAACTCCATCGCCCGCTGGTGGGACACCCTCGGACAGCAGCGGTTCCCCGACGCGACCCGGCTGCTCATCACCGCCGACGCCGGCGGATCCAACGGATACCGGCCACGCGCCTGGAAATGGTTCCTCGCCCGCCTCGCCGCCGACACCGGCCTCGAGATCACCGTCGTCCACTACCCGCCCGGCACCAGCAAATGGAACAAGATCGAACACCGCCTCTTCAGCTTCATCACCATGAACTGGCGAGGCAGACCACTCACCGACATCGCCACCATCGTCGAGCTCATCGCCTCCACCACCACCCAAACCGGACTCACCGTCCAAGCAGCCCACGACCCCAACTGGTACCAACGCGGCATCAAAATCACCGACAAACAGATGAAACAAATCCCGCTGCAACCCCACCAATGGCACGGCGAATGGAACTACACCATCACACCCAACCACGCGACCTAACCCGCGGCGAACCCCTAGGTCAACGAGCGCACCAGATGGGCAGGCTGGCGGGCCAGTGCTTGGGTGACCGCGTCTGCGACGTTGGGCGCCGTGCAGCAGTGCGGCAATGCGACGACCAAGGTGTGGCGGCTGACGCGCTCCACCCCGGTGGCCGCGGCGGTGCGGTTGGCTGCGGCGATGATCAGGTCGCCTTCCCAGTGGCCCGGCTCGCTTCGCTCCTCGACGGCTGCGGGCCGCTCGCTCAATGGCCGATAATCCCCCAGCGGGCCCGCCTTGTCGCTGTGATGGCTGCGAGGGCGGCGACGCCGCTGCGCACGCGGCAGGTCGGCCCACGCTTCGGTGCCGAGTCCGCAGCGGCCCAGCTCGCGACAGACCGTCGCCGGATGCCGGCCCAGCACCACCGCGATGTCCAAAGCGGTCGCTCCCGCCGATCTCATCGCCTCAATCCGGGCGCGCTCGAACGCGCTCAGCCTCGCTGCCATACTGGACAGCGCCACTGGTGGTTGCTGCGCAGAACAACCGGTCATCATGGCCGATCACTCGCAACCACCGGTGGAATCCGCCGAGCGTCGGACAGCCCCAACCCAGGACGATTCGAAGCGCCGGTATCGCTAGCGTGCAACAGACGTCAGAAGGGAGCGTCGATTGGCCAGCTTGCGGACACTGTCGTCGATCTGTGACGAGCACGAGCTTGACCTCGACGAGTCACTGGTCGTCTTGTGGGACGCCGGCTTCGAGGACATCGACGATCCCGACGACCGAATCCCGTCCAAGTCATTGAGCCGTGTCCTCGCGGCGCTGGAGGTCGAGAACCCCAAGGACCTCACCAAGGTCGACTACTGGCTGGACCGCCTAGAGATGACCAGGGGCGAACTCGCAGACGAACTGGCCGAAATGGGGCTGTCGCTGCGCGCCGATGTGCGCAAGCTGCCCAAAGGCGCGCTGCGCCGTCTGCGCAGAAAGTACATGTACAAGCGGCCAATCGCGGACGCCACCTCAATACCTCCCGAGCCGAAAGCGTTGCCGCTGGAATGGCCTCAGAACGACGCCCAAGAGCAGCTCACCTATCTGACTGAGGACGACCTGTTGGCGATCCATGCGGCGCTGGTCGATGACTTCAAGAACTCAGAGGACCCGATCGACCCGTCCGGTGTGAGATCGCATCACCTCGTCGGCTCAACAGCGTCGCGCCCACTGACTGCGCACGGCGACCGGCTCAAGTATCCAACGATCGACCTTGCCGCGGCTGCGCTGATGCACTCGGTTGTTCACAATCACTGTTTCTTCAACGGCAACAAGCGCACGGGCCTTGTCGCGATGCTGGTGTTCCTCGACTGTAACTCTCGCATCGCCACTTGCGACGAGAAGGATCTGTTCCGGTTTACTCTGCGCTTGGCGCAGCACCGGCTCGTCCCGCGGCACTATGACCAGCGAGACGACCGAGAGGTCCTCACAGCAGCCCAGTGGATTCGCTCCAACAGCCGCTCTGTAAACAAGGGCGAGCGGCCAATACCTGGCTGGCGCCTCAAGCGCATCCTCAGAGAATTCGACTGCGACTACTCCGCGGCGTCCGGCCGAGGAAACCGGCTCGACATCAGACGGACAGTCCCGGTGCCTGGACGGTTACGGCGTCATCGAACGCGTGTACTGCGAACCCAAATCCAATACTCGGGCGACGGACAGGAGATGGCGCGAAACACCATACATAAGATCCGCGATGACCTGTGGCTCGACGAGGCCCACGGCATCGACTCGCACGTGTTCTACGAAGCCGAAGCCACGCCGGACGACTTCATCCAGACCCACCGCACACTCCTACGCCGCCTCGGAAAGCTCTAGTCAAACGCCGGCAAGCTCTATCGGTGGTTGCGATTGAGTCGAGTGTAGAAGTCGGCGGCTGATTGGCGGTTGTGGCGTCGGGTTGAGGTCGTCCCCGATGACGACGGGCCGGGTCCCCGTCAACCGCGTCGCCCGGCTCATGAGATCCCACCAGATCGCCGGGATTCGCCCTCGGCGCCCCAAGCGCACCACCACACCGGCACGCTTGGTGGTCCCTGCGTTCCGCAGAGTCGGAATACTGGATTCATGCTGCCGGTTTGTGCCGGTGACGGGGTCCCGTTAGTTGGTCCGCATTTGTGAGAGTGGCGCCCCGTTGACGGGGAACTGAGCCTGGATCCACCGGTGGGGTGGCGGGTTTGGGTGGTGCGCGTCCACCAGAAAGGCCTCCTGACGTGGCATTTTGCCGTTGACGAATAGTCGGCGTGATGCCATGACGGGAGGCACTTTCTGTGAGCAGCGTAGCTGGGGGTCTGGACCGGATTGAGGCAGTGTTCGACGAGGAGTCTTTGGTCGCCGATGCGGGGTTGTTGTTGGCGGGGTCGCTGGTGGCCCGGCTGGGTCTGGAGTCGTTGATCGATGAGGTGGTGACGCCGCCGGGGTCGGGCCGCGGTTCGGGTGCCAAGGTGCTCACGGCGGTGTGCTCGATGCTGGTGGGCGGTTCGTTCTTTTCGGACGCGGACAGGCTGCGGGCCGCGTCGACAAGGTCGGTGCTGGGGTTCGCGCCTGTGGCGCCGTCGACGTTGGGGACGTTCGCGAGGTCGTTCACGTTCGGTCATGTGCGTCAGCTCGACCGCGCGCAGGAGCTGGCGTTGGGCCGCGCGTGGGACGCAGGCGCCGCCCCTGCGGCCGAGCAGGTCACGATCGATGTCGACTCGACGGTCCGCGAGGTGCACTCCGACGCGAAGCAAGGCGCCGCCTATGGGCATACGCGCACGCTGGGCTATCACCCGTTGGTCGCGGTGCGCGACGACACCGGCGAGATATTGCATTCGCGGATGCGCAAGGGGTCCTCCCAGAAAGGACACCTGCGGTTCGTGTCCGAGACCGTCGCCAGGACGCGGCGGTTGGCGCCACAGGCGGCGCTGACGCTGCGCGCCGACGCAGGGTTCTTCTCCTGGGACCTGACCGAGCGGCTCGACAAGCTCGACGTGAGGTTCCTGATCGCTGTGGGCCGCAACCCCGCTGTCGACAAGGCGATCGCCGCGATCGACGACGACGAATGGACCCCGATCGGCTACACCGACGACGGCGAGGCACACGTCGCCGAGACGACGTTGACCTCGAGCCGGCGCCGCCGCGGCAAGCCCGCTCGCACGGTGCGGCTGGTGGTGCGCCGCACCCGCATCGTCGGCGAGCAAGGCGACCTGTTCCCCGACTGGCGCCACCACGCCGTCGTCACCGACATCGACGCCGAAACGCTCGACACCAAAACAGCCGACGCCGCCTACCGCCGTCACGCACGCGTCGAGCTCGCCATCAAAGACCTCAAAGCCGGCGGCCTCGCCCACAGCCCCTCAGGACGCTTCGCCGCCAACGCCGCATGGCTCGCCTGCGCCGTGCTCGCGCACAACATCGCACGCTGGACAGCGCGCATCGGACACGTCCACGACCCCCGAAAGCTCACCGTCGCCGCCACCATCGCACGCCGCCTGCTCGCCGTCCCCGGCCGGCTCGTCAACCGCAGCGGACGGCCCACCCTGCGGCTCCCCGCCCGATGGCCCTGGGCTCACACGTTCGCCGCCGCGCTCGACAAGATCCGCAGCCTGCCCCAACACTGCTGAACCGCCCCCAGCGCCCAGCCGCCCGGCGCAGCACACCCCCAAAAGCGCAGCACACAACCCAACCCCCCCAAGCCGAACCGGGCACCACCACGCCCCAATGACCCCCATTACGTTGCCGGCGGCCCTGGCGCGACGGCGTCAGGGGCTGGCTGCTCGCCCGGGCGGGCAGGGCTGTTTCCCAACCACCCCACCGGTGGATTCAGGCTGAGTGCGCGTCACGCGGGCGGGCCGCCACTTAGTCCGGCACTTCAGCGCGGAATTGGTGCATCTCCTCGCTGAGCGCTTCGAGACTCTCGCTGATCCTCGTCAGCACATTCTGAAAGACGTCCACATGGCCGAAGGCGTGTTCACGGTTGCTCATCATGGCCTGCAGTTGCCCGCCGAGGTCCTTGGCCCAGTTCTCGACAGCCAGTGCCAAATGATCAGCGTCGGACATAGCAGGGCCGTCGAGTGTGCTCATGCCCGCGAGTATGGCACCGTGCGTAGGTGTGGGAGCGTCAGACATTACCTTGTCACCCGATTCGCCCTGCGACGTTCCCACGGATGTCATGTGCGGGTCCTGAGGGTGGCGAGGTCGGCTCGCTAGGTGCGGCAACTCTCTCGTTCGGGTCGTCGTTTGCGTATCCGACGGCTACCTCGTCGACGTTGCCTCGGGCTTGGTCGCCGGCCAAGTCGGCGTCGGCGTCACTGGCTGCCTCGGCGCCGGCCAGGATGGTGACCAGGTCGCGTGCGGCGGGCAGCCGGTCCAGCACCGCGGCTGTCCCTTCGTAGCGCACCTTTTGGACCGGTCCGGTCACCGCATCCGGAGAGGCGAGGTCGAGCCCGCCCCCAGCCTCGGTCCCATCTGAGCCGGCGGGAGCGAAGCGAATGCCCGAAGCGTCGTTGGTGAGCTTCGAGCGTCTCGCTGCCGCGGCCAAGATGTCCTCGAGCAGCTCGTCGTGCACTACAGACGCGATGTAGGCGTTGAAGTTCACCTCGATCGCGAACTGGGTGCGGCCGGCGTTCGTCGCCGTCCCCGACGCGCCCCGGCCTCCGGCCGTGCGCGCCAGCGGAGTGGCCAGCGACGCGGTGCAATCAGCGATTCTCGCGGCGAACCTCGAGTCGAAATCGGCGTTGCCGCGCAATGCGGCCAGCAGATCGGCAGTCGTGGCGGGGCCGTTCACCCAGCGCACCGTCACCCGCTTGGCGCGGGTGTCGACGCGCACGTCGATGTCGGTCGCCTTCGACGCGTTGTAGCCCGACGCCGTGTCGAACAGCATCGACCAGGCATTGCCCGCAGCTCCCGCAGCATCGCCGGAGCCCTTCGCGTCGATATGCAGCACCGTGTCGCCTCCCGACGCGACCGGCGCGCCGAACGGATTCGACGTCGGCACCGTCCACGAGTTGTGGGCGGAGTGCTTCAGCTCGCTCATCAAGATCGAGCTGACCCGCGGACTGGGCTGCGCCTTGATCGCCGACGCCGACGTGCCCGTGCTCATGTTGCCCGCCGCGTCAGTGATCTGGCCGGGCTTGACCGTCAGCCGGTCACCGACCTCCAGGTTGCGGCCGATCGTCACCGTCACCACAGCCGACTTGGCGCCGGCTGTCACCGTCGGCGCCGGAGCAGAACTGATCACATTGGTGGACTCGGTGCCCTTGCCCGACGCCGCCACGAACGTGAAGCTGTCACGGCCGATGTCGCCCCCGGCACCTTCAGCGAAGCCGCCGGCATCAGCGAACGTCACCGTGAACGTCGCCACAGGCGTCGACCGTTCCGCTATGCCCAGAACCGACGTCGACGGCCGCGTCCGGTCCGGTGCAGGCACCGTCACCGACGCTGACGCAGACGTGACCGTGCGCTTGTGCGAACCGGTCCCGAACGTGTGACCCGACTCCACGACCGAAACCGTGTCGCCCGCCGCCACAGCACGCCCCAGCGTCACCGTCGCCTTGCGGTTCAGGCACGAACCGCCCGCCGCCGTGGCCCTCACCGCAGACACCGACACCGCAGCGCCGTTCACCTCGATGATGTCGCGCGGCTTCGCCAGCAAAGCATCGTTCGCTGCGTCGCCCGAAGAACCCGCAGCCTCAATGTCATCACTGAAATACAGCGAGATATGGCTGCCGGGCCGCACCGGGTCATCAGCGTCGGCCATGCCGTCACCGTTCGTGTCGCCCTCATCCGCGTCAGCAGTGGACGGATCATCGCCGGCCGCAATGCTCACAGACAACGCACCCACCGACGGCACCGCGCCAAGCGCGGCGCTCATCGTCGCCTCGCTCACCGCAGCAGTGCCGCCGACCGCGACGATCCGCAGGCTCAGCTTGTTGCCCCTGAGCTACCTGACTCGGTGACGCGAGACCGAGGGATCGGCGGGGCAGGCATTGAAACGGCGCAGCGCAGCAAGCATCAAACGAACAGACGTAACGCGAGGGAGCCCCGGGGCGGGTGCCCCAGGACTCCTGTCAGTCTGGCTTTTGCCGGTCGGGCGGCGGTGCCGTCTGTCCGGTTGGGGCCGTGTGTGCAGCAGGTTCGCTAGTTGTGGGCCTTGACGTTGCTGCTTACCGCGATGCGGTTCTCGCTGTTGGCGTTCTTGTCTTCCTCGACCGGGTCATGGGTGCCCGATGTCGGGGCGGCGTCGGCCGCGTAGCCCAGAGCAACCGCCTGAGTCTCGATGATCGCCGGGACCGGTGGGTTCGCTGTGGTGTCGGCGGTCTGGCCTTCGTGGCCGGCGGCGGTGTCGACGAGATCGCGTGCCATGGGCAGCAGGCCCGCCACAGCGGTCTCGCCCTCATAGCGCACCTTCTTCGTCGGACCCGTCACAGCCGTCTGACCGGTGGAGGCCATGGACAGGCCGCCCGCGGCCGGGGTGCCGGCCTCTCCGGAGGCGTCGGCGCCGATGACGGCGTCGGTGTTGTCCACCTTCGCCCGTGCCGCTGCTGCGGCCAGCAGGTCCCTCAGCAGCGCATCGTGCGCGTCCGCGTCAACCGCCGAGATGTACCGGTTGAAGTTGACCTCGATCGCGAACTGGGTGCGGCCCGCGTTCGTCGGCGCCGCCGAGACGTTCCTGTTCGCGTTGGTGACCGCCAGCGGCGTCCTGGTCGTGCCAGAGCACGGCAGCGCCACAGCGAAACGGCTGTCGAAGTCTTCGTTGGCCCTCAGCGCCGCGACCAAGTCGTGCACGGTGGCCGCGCCGTTCACGAACCGCACCGTCGCCCGCTTGCCCTTGGTGTCGACGCGCACGTCGATGTCCAGCGGCTTGGAGGCCATGTAGGTGCTCGCCGTGTCGAACACGACCCTCCACGCGTTGCCCGCAGCACCCGCAGCGTCGCCGGCGGCCTTCGCTGTGATCGTGACCGCGTTCGCCGCGTCCGAGGCAGTGGTCGCGTCGGCAGCCGTCGCCGGCAGCGTCCACGAGTTGAGCGCGGAGTGCTTGAGCCCGCTCATCAGCACCGAACTGATCCTCGGGCTCGCCTCAGCCTCGATCGCGGTCCCCGGCTTCGCCGAGCTCAGATTCCCCGCACGGTCCTTGACCCTGCTGGACTTGAGCACCAGCCGGTCCCCGGCCACCAACGGGTTCGTCAGCGACACCGTCGTCGTGAACGACGTGGTGGGCTCACCGCCCGTCTCGGCAGGGATGGCGGCGGTGCCGAAGGCCGACACCGGGTCGACGGTGCTCGACGACGAAGTGCTCGTCGAGCCAGCGCCGCGCGTGCAGGCGAAGCCCGCCGCGGTCAGCGTGTCAGGGGCCAGCCCGCCCGGATCGGTGACCGTCAGCGTGAACGCGTCCGCGCCCGGCGACGAGCCGGACCTCGGCGACGCGATGCCGATGATCGAAACCTGAGGCCTGCCGGTGTCCTTCGGCGCTGCCTGCACCGTCGTCGAGGCCGGCACCACGGTGCGCTGATCCTCATCAGTGCCCAGCTTGAGCGTCGAGGACGCGATCGAGATCACGTCCCCGGCCGACAGCCCTTGCCCCAACGCCACATACACGACATTGTCCGCGCAGCCGCCGCCGGTCACGCCGGTCACCGCCGAGGTCACCACGGCGGGAATGCCGTTGACCTCGACGATGTCGCGCAGCCTGTTCGTCACCGTGAGCCCGTCGCCGTCGGCGGCGTCACTGCCGCTCGTCACGTCGTCGCTGAAATACAGCGCGAACGTGCCGCTGGCGGACTGGGGCCGCACCGGGTCGTCTGCGTTGGCGACCCCGTCACGATTGGTGTCGCCCTCGCGTGCAGCGGACGTGGCGGGGTTGTCGCCCGCGCCGATCTGCACCGTCAGCGCGCCCGACGAGGCCGCCGCAGCCGTCGCGGCGTCCATCACAGCCTGACTCACCGCAGCCGTGCCGCCCACCGCGACAATGCCCAGATTCAGATTGATGCCGCCGATCGCCTTCGGCGTCGCCGCCAGGTAATCGCGCACCGCCGCCGGCAGCGTTTCGCCGACAATCAACGGCGTCACCAAAGCACCGCCGGTCAGACTCGATGCCAGCACCGGCGCCGCAGCAACACCGTCAGGGTTGCCGCGCACCAGCACCACCGCGATGTCCAAAGCGGCCGCTCCCGCCGATCTCATCGCCTCAATCCGGGCGCGCTCGAACTCGCTCAACCTCGCTGCCATACTGGACACCTCCACTGGTGGTTGCTGTGTCGAACAACCGGTCATCATGACCGATCACTCGCAACCACCGGTGGAGTCCGCCATCGTTTTTGTGGGATGGGGGCTTCTGGTCAGCACAGGGGTGCCGGGCACGCCATACTGCGCGTATGGCAAACACATGTGTAACGGACAGGCTCGGTCCGTTGTGAGCGACAGCACCGCTGGGGAGGCAACCCGCCCGATCGCGAGAGTCGCCATGCCGACATTTTGGGATGGCGTGGCGCAGGCCTTCGACATCCACGGCCAGCATCCGCCCTACAACGTCTTCGATGAGAAGGCTTCCAATCCCTATGTGGCGGTACTCCACGGCTGGCTGCGCTACGGCGCACGAGGAAGCCACATCGCTGCGCAACACATACAGGGCATCAGCGAATGACCGATGGGGAACAGGACGCTGACGGCGACCTAGCACCCGACAAGCCCGAGCAGGCCCAAGCACCGGTCCCGCAGGTCTCCTTCAATCAGTTCAACCAGCAGATTCAACTCATCTTCCCATCGATGATCGAGGCGCTCAGCGGCCTCGCTGACAAGCACCCGGCGCTGGCGGACAAGATCGTGGGCGACATAGCCGCTCAGGGGCTTCGGCAGGATGAGATGACGATGGTCGTGGTCAAAGGCAACGACAGGCGCGCTGACCGAGGCCAGCGAGCCGCACAGATTGTCGGGTTGCTGATTCTGGCTTTCGGCGCATTCCTGATCGCGACCGACCGCCCAGTTGAGGGCTACATCGCGCTGGCCGTCGTGGTCGCCCCCTACTTGGGAGTCGTGATCTGGCGAAGCCGAGCGGCGGCGCATGAACGTATCGTCAGAGCCCAACAGATGCTCAATCCGCCAAACGAGTCTTGATCGGCCTCGAGAGCGGCAGCATCGGACAGCTTGGCCGGCCTTCGACGACATCGCTGCAAAGCTGCGGCGATTGTCTAGATAATTGGTTCCAAGGGGTGGGCCTGTCGGACGCTCCCTTGCCGGGCGGCGTGTGCGTCAGCGTTTTGTCGGGCGTGTTCGTCGCGTCGCATCGGGCGGATGACACACTGGGCGCGACGCGCGACTCGGAGGCCGCGAACCGGCCCGACGGTGTCGCCATCGACACGGATCCCCAAAGCGAACGCGACATGCTGAGGGCAGCCTGCCGGCCTGCGCCGGACATCCCTGCACGGCACCCATCGTCGAGGCCGATTCGGTCTCCGACCCGCAGCGCGAGCAGGGACTCCACCGCTATTGATGGGCACTCTGAGATGAGGAACCTCAGCAACCAAGACTGACGAGAAATCCATGAGGGTGGACGAACTCGCCGCAGGCCGCGCCGAAGTCGGTGTCGCACAACTTGCATCTGGCGCCGTGAGCGTCGATGCAGGCTCGACGTGCCCACGCGCTGCGCTCAAAGCGGTCGGCCGCGACCGTCTCGGCTGCCCCCTCGGGTGCTGCTCAGCGGGCTGCGGCGCCATGCAGCAGCAGCACTGCCTTGTCGCCTGCGGCGAGTCCGCTCTCGGGTCGGCCGCCGGGCCGCCTCCGATGTCCTGCGATGGTGGGTGTCCGGTGCGAGACATATACGCCGCGATCGCGGGTCGCCGAGCTGGGTGAAATGGTGCTCGCACTCCGGGAACGGTGTCTGAGGCAACCGTCGGCCGCCTCGTGGCCATGCCGGCGATGCCGGACCTTTCGACAAGCTCGTCGGAACGCGAATGCTCGAGTCCGGCGGGTCCGGACGCGAAGGAGCCCCGGGGCGGGTGCCCCGGGGCTCTTTCGTTGTCGGCCTTCGCTGTTGGGCCAGCAGGGCTGGCCGGACGGTTCGGGCCGTCTGTGCAGCCGGCTCGCTAGTTGCGGGCCTTGATGCTGCTGGTTTGGGAGATGCGGACCTGCGAAGCGCCGTTGCGGCCTTGGTCGA
The DNA here is from genome assembly GCF_965208895.1 of Candidatus Poriferisodalis sp. Taxonomy (GTDB): domain Bacteria; phylum Actinomycetota; class Acidimicrobiia; order Acidimicrobiales; family Poriferisodalaceae; genus Poriferisodalis. The sequence continues at coordinate 2,265,407 of NZ_OZ242363.1, forward strand.
CTTTCGCGTTGGCCGCTGTGGTGTTGACGTCGGCAGCGAAACCGTTCGCGACCGGCGGCACCGCGGGCCGGTAGTTGGTCTCCACAGCAGTGGTGCCCGGGTTGTCGGCTTGGAGCCGTGCCCCGGCGTCAGTGGTGATCAGGTCACGTGCCTTGGGCAGGTTCTTCACCAAGGCGGTCTCGCCCTCATAACGCACGATCCTCGCCGGCGCAGCGAAACCGTCGGACGGATCGGATGCGGAAAGGCCGAGGCCGCCACCGGCAGTGCCGGCGGTGATGGTGCCGTCGTCGGCGATGGTGCCCCCATCGACGTCAGCACGGATGCCGCTGGCGTCGTTGGTGGTGCCCGCACGGTGAGCTGCGTTGGCCAGCACGTCGGCCAGCAGAGCCTCGTGGCTGACGCTGTCGACGTAACCGTTGAACCGGACCTCGATCGCGAACTGGGTGCGGCCTGTGCCGTTGGAGGCAGCCACGACATCGCGTGGAGGCGTTTCGCCTGTCACCAGGCCCAGCGCAATCGCGGACCCATGGCCGCCGTTGGGCCCGGCGGTCGCCGCCTCACTGCAGTCGGCGAAGCCCGCGGAGAAGCGCGCGTCGAAGTCGGCGTTCGCCTCCAAAGCGGCGAGCAGGTCGCCCAACGTGGCTGTCGCGGGGCCGTTCACGAACCGCACCGTCACCCGCTGGCCCCTGGTGTCGACGCGCACGTCGATGTCCAGCGGCTTGGCTGCACTGTGAGTGCTGACCCGGTCGAACACCATCGTCCAGCCGTTGCCCGCAGCCCCAGCAGCGTCGCCGTCGGCCTTGGCCCGGATCGTGATCCCGGCACCGTCGGTTGCGACGCCGCCGACGAGCCCGCTGGGCACCGGCCACGAGTTCTGCACGCTGTGCTTGAGGCTGCTCATCAGCACCGAGGCGATGCGCGGGCTCGCCTGCGGCCTGATCGCCGTGCCCGAGGTCCCCGCGTTGCCGTTGGCCAGCGGGCGGGCCGTGTCGCTGATCACGCCCGGCTCCACGACGAGCCTGTCACCCACCGCCAAAGGACGGCCGATCTCCACCGTCGCCGCGAAACGCTTGTCGGACACCGCAGTGGCAGCCGTGTGAGTGACCCCGTCCGCCGAGATGACGTTCGTGGTTGCAGTCCCCACGCCCGCCCTCGGCACGAAAGTGAAGTCATCAGCATCAAGGCTGCTGTCCGCGGCCATCACCCCGAACCCGCCGGCGTCGCTGAAGGTCACCGCGAAGCCGTCGACATCCCGGCTGGCCACACCGGTCGCTGCTGTGCCGTCCGCGTCCGCGGGCGCAACGGCAAGCACACTCACCGCGGGCCGCATGCGATCAGCAGGCGGAGCCGTCGCCGAGGCCGGCTCAACAGTGCGCCTGTCGCTGCCGGCGCCGAACGTGTGGGTCCCATGACGCACCACCGAGATCGTGTCGCCGCTGCGCAGATGCCGGCCAAGCGTCACGTCGATCCTGCGCCGGTCGCACACCCGGCCAGAGTTCGCCGTCGCAGCCAACACCACCGCCGGGACGCCGTCGATCTCGACGAAGTCCGACAGCTTCGCCAAATCAGGCTCCACATCATCACTGAAATACAGCGAGATCCTCGGACCGGCCTCGCTGCCCGACATACGAACAACCGCAGCCGCGTCGGGCCGCACCGGATCGTCCGCGGTGACCGCCCCGTCAGCGTCGGTGTCCCGGCCAGCGCCGAACTGCACAGTGAGCGCACCCGAGGAAGCTGCCGCAGCCAGAGCAGCATCCATCGTGGCCTCGCTGACCGCAGCAGTACCGCCGACCGCGACGATGCCGAGATTCAGCTTGTCGGCACCGACGGCCCTGGACGTCGCCGCGAGGCAGTCGCTCACCGAAACCGGAAGACTGTCACCCACAACCAGCGGCGAAACCAAGAAACCGCCCGCAAGGCTCGACGCCAGCACCGGAGCGCCGACCACGCCGTCAGGGTTGCCGCGAACCAGCGCGACCATGTTGTTCGACACAAGGCCCAAGGCGTCGCCGCAGCCGTTGTTGGCCAACTGCGCCAACGCAACCGACACAGCAGCAGCCGAATCGCCCTCGACCCGGCTCACGGTGTCGACGCCGAGCGTGGTCAGCGCAGAAACCACATCAGCCGACACCGCTGAGGTGCCGCCGCCGACCTGCACATGCTCCACATCATTCGCGGTGATGTACTCCGCAGTCACGTCAGGCAACTCGTCAGCAGCCGTCATCAGCACCGGCAACTGCAAACGGTACGCGACCGTCTGCACTGCCACGCCGAACGCCAAAGCGTCGGGGCTGCCGCAGTTCGAGCCCGCCGTCCCCGGACGCGAAGAGCCCCGGGGTCGAGACCCCGGGGCTCCCTCGTTGTCATGTTTTGCCGTTCAGGCGGGCGTGCCGTCTGTCCGGTTCAGGCCGACTGTGCAACTGTTTGCTAGTTGCGGGCCTTGACGCTGGCCGACACGGTGATGCGCGGCTGGGAGGCGCCGTTCTTGTCCTCGTCGACTCTGTCCTGGGCTCCGGTGTTGTTGATGGTCGTCGCGTTGAGCCTGGTCGGCGCGTCGGGGGCGTAGCCGGTCGCGACCGCGGGCACTGCGGTGATTGCCGGGTGCGCCGCATTGCCAGCGGCGGCATCGGCCGTGATGGCTGCTGCGCCTGTGTGGCCGGCGGCGATGTCGACGAGGTCCCGGGCCTGGGGCATGTACGCCGTCGACGCCGTTGTCATCTCGTAGCGCACCGTCGTGCCCGGAGCGCTCCCGACGATGGACAAAGCGTTGCCGACCGAAGCGATGCCCAGCAGGGTCCGCAGCTCGGTCACGGAGTCCGCGGCCTCGTTCGCGCGGTTGCGGGCAACCGTGCGAGCCAAGATGTCCGCGAGCAGCTCGTCAGCGCTGACAGTGGCGATGTAGCCGCTGAACCGCACCTCGACGGCGAACTGCGTCATGCCGATGCCCGTTGTGGACGTGTCGCCGGCCGCGTCGACGAAGCCGGCAACCGAGTCGCGGTCATCGGCCGCAGTCGACGGCTCCAGCCGGGTCGTCGCCACGGCGTCGCAGCCGGTGTTGGCCGAGAACCGCGCGTCGAAGTCGGCGTTCGCGGTCAAAGCAGCGAGCAGGCTCGCCACGGTGACGGGGCCGTTGTTGAACCGCACCGTCACCGTCTTGCCCTTGGTGTCGACGCGCACGTCGATGTCAGCATCCTTGGCAGCGCTGTAGGTGCTCGGCGTGTCGAACACCATGCTCCACGCGTTGCCCGCAGCACCCGCAGCGTCGCCGCTGGCCTTCGCCGAGATGAAGATCTCGTGATCGCCGGGGGTGTCGGAGGGGAAGAACGCTGTCGGCACCGACCACCTGGTCTGAGCGCTGTGCAGCGGGCTGCTCATCAGCACCGAGACCGCACGCGGGCTTGCCTGCTCCGCGATCGCCCGACCCGCCGCAGCAGCGTTCACGTTCGCAGAGGTGTCGACCACAGCGCCCGAGTTGAGCCTCAAACGGTCACCAGCCACCAGAACGTTCGCTTCCACGCCGGTGCCGCCGGCGCCCGCGTCGCGGGCCACAGCCACAGTCCACGTCGCCGCCTTGACCGGGTTGTCGTCAGTATCGACAAGGGAGCTCGGCGGTGTGATGGTGCCCCGCGTCGCGGCGCCCCTGCCCGAATTGAACACCAGGTCGCCCGACTCGATCGCAGTCGAAGCAGCAATCCCGCGGTCATCACTCACCCTGATCTGGAACGCCTCCTCGTTCGCGATGCCGATGATCTTGACCGTCGGCCTCGCCGTGTCCGCCGGCGCAGCGACCACCCTCTCAGAGGCGACCGCAGCAAGCCTGCGCTGATCGTCGTCGGTGCCGAACGTGTGCGCCGAAGACGCGATCGAGATGGTGTCGCCGTTGGCCAACGCCTTCGCGAGCGTCACATCGACCCTGCGCGGCGTGCACACACCGTCACCCGACTCCGTCGACGCAGCAGAAACCCGCGCGACGACACCGTTCACCTCAACGATGTCACGCACCTTCGCCAGCAACTCGGCGTCGGTCCCTTCCACGTCGTCGCTGAAGTACAGCGAGAACATCGTGCCGGGCCGCACCGGGTCGTCCGCGTCGGTCTTCTTGTCGTTGTTGGTGTCATCCATCGCGCCGATGGACACCGACAAAGCGCCAGCCGAAGCCGCTGCCTCCACCGCAGCATCCATCGTGGCCTCGCTGACCGCAGCAGTGCCGCCGACCGCGACAATCCCCAGCGCGAGCTTGGCGCCCGCGACGACCTTCGGCGTCGCCGCCAGATAGTCACGCACCGACGCCGGCAGCGTGTCGCCGACGATCAGCGGGGTCACCAGCTCGCCGTTCGCGAGGCTCGACGCCAGCACCGGAGCAGCAACCACGCCGTCAGGGTTGCCCCGAACCAGCGCCGCCCGATTCACCGACACAGGCGCCAGATCGTCGCCGCAGCCGTTGTTGGCCATGTTCGCGAGCGCAACCGACACCTCAGCAGCCGAATCGCCGTCGACCCGGTCCACAGTGTCCACGCCGAGCGTCGTCAAAGCAGACGCGACACCGGCCGACACAGTGCCCGTGCCGCCGACGATCTGCACATGCTCCACATCGTTCGCGGTGATGTACTCCGCAGTCGCGTCGGGCAGCTCGTCAGCGGCCGTCATCAGCACCGGGAGCTGCAGCCGGTACGCGACCGTCTGCACCGCCACACCGAACGCCAAAGCCTCGGAGCTGCCGTTGATCAGCACAGCGCTCACAGCGTCGGTGCCGCACCACGACGACTCAGCATCGATCTTCGCAGCAATCGCAGCAGCAGTCGCATACCGGTCGTCGCCCGCGATGCGAGTCACCGACGGCTTCGCATCCAGAGCCTCGATAGCCGTCACCGCCTCGTCGCTCACAGCAGCCGAGCCGCCCAGCACGTACACCGTCCTGACGTCATAGTCCTCGACGAAATCGGCAACATTGCGGTGCAGGCCGCCCGAAGTGGTCAACAGGATCGGAGCGTCGGCATAACCGGCAAGACCGGCAACCGAGATCGAATCCACCAAAGACCCGCCCGAAGCAACGAACGCCGTCGGCACAGCACCCAAGCCGCCCTTGGAAGTACCGAAATTCTTCGCAAGACGAATCCCGGTGTCATAACGATCCTGACCAGCGAACTCGCGTTCCATCGCAGTCTTCGCGTCGCCGTCATGATCAACCAGCACCTCGCTGGCCGTGTTCGCAGCCTGAACAGGAGAACCCCCCACAACAGCCAACAACGACGCCAAAAGCATCGCCGCCAAAACCGCCGCGAGCGGACGCCTACCACGCCGCCTCAAACGAATAGTCAACGTCCCTGTTCTCCTTGTTCGGCTCCTTTCGGTGCGATTTCAGGTGCTGACAGCCTCGAGCGGTCATACGCGAAGTGCGCGGATCGGGCGATCATGGGTGCTCGGCCGTGCCGATGTCCAACGATTTGCGTGCGCCCGGTACGAGGCCGGCCGCCCGTGGAGCCCCTCTTCGGCCTGGAACGTGCTGGCCCTGGCAAACGGGCAGGCTGCGCGAGGCTCACCGGTCGACCGGTCACGGGCGAAGAAACGGCTGCAGATCGGGCTCGAACCGCTCGCAAGGCGCCTGTCGAGCCGCGCCCTAGGTTGCTGCTTCCACGCGTATCCGGCTGTGCACTCAGAGATGCTCTCGCACCCCAACGTGGCGGCCGGCGGCGTCAGCGCGCTGAACGATCACCAAGTCGATTTGGTGGTGAGCGATCAATCCGAGGCTTACGTGCCGCAATCGCGGGTCGCCGAGCTGGCCTTGATGCGGACTCAGGCAGACCCAATGTCGGTCTGCGCGTTGTCAGCGACGACGACTGGCCCTTCGAGGCCCCCCAGCGCGTGGACCCTGTCCCCGTCGACCTGCTGGACTCAGACGACGAACGCTCCCAGCGCCCCGAGCGCGAGCCGCTGGCCAGAACGTGAACGACCGCAAAATCATCGACCGGGAGCCCGCAGCGCTTCCCGACCTGTCCGGCATCGATGACCAGCTGCGGCTCGCACTCATCGAACTGGCCGAGGTTCAGCCCAAAAATTGGACACTCATCGGCGGACAGATGGTCCTCCTGCACGCCATAGAGCACGATGCACAGCCCTCGCGCGTCTCGACGGACCTCGACGTAGCCGTCAACGCCCGCATCGCCTCCAGCGCAGTGCAGGAGTTCGTAGCCGCACTCGAGACACGCGGCTTCGAACTCGCCGGGCACTCGCCTGAAGGAATCGCTCATCGCTATGGGCACGGCGGCATCAGCGTGAACGTCCTGGCACCCGAGGGGCTCGGGAATCGCACCGACCTCAGGGCCTGTCAGCCGCTGCACGTTCAGCGTCGAGAAGATCCAGTCCCGCTTCCGAGTCGGAATCTTCTCGCAGTTTCTCGATCGCTTGGCCCAGCACGCGCTGATTGCCAACGATTGTGCTCTGGTTCTGTTCAATCTGATTGAGCTTCCGGCCCGACACGTCAAACTGTCTGAGCATCGTCGTCAGGTCCGCGTCGAGATCGGCGAAGCGACTCTCGATCTCAGCCTGAAATTCTGCGCTCGTCAGCGGTCGGTTCATCATGCCCCCGCAATGCCGTGAGCGCGTCGGCGCAGCGCTCACGTCTCATTCCCGCCGCTCGGTCGTCGGAGTCTCTCTCGCAGCATCTCCCAGAGCGATTGGAGCAAGCTGCCCGCAAAGAAATAGGCGATGATCGCGATTGCGAGACTGCTCTGCAGGGTATCTCTAGCCGCCCAAGCCCACCAAACGATCAGCGCAGCCAAGGCCAACGCCCCCACCGCAACGACCCGAACGGTCCACTGCAACGCCAGCGCCTGCTTGGTCTCGTTGTCGCTGACGGTGCGGACAGTCTCAAGCAGCTCCGGGGACAGATTCTCGTATCTGCGGATGAACTCCGGGTCAACCATACGGGCCGGTCAGATCGTGCTCTGTCCGCTGGCGACTGGTGCTGCCGAGACTCGCTCGATGTATGGATCGAGATCGCGGAACGCCCGCTGCATCTGCTGCTCCAGACTGGACGGCTGCGCTGCGCTGTGGTCCTGCGACAGCACTCGATAGGGCATCGCAATGGACCAAGCGACAACGCTGGCTACAAAGCCCGGAAGGTGACTCAGAATCACAGCGATCTTCCGAATCTGACGCCTTGTGCTCATAGGCCCAGTATTACAGGCTGCCCGTTAGAACACCACAGCGGTTCCGGGACAACAGCGCCGACGGCCGTCACGACACCGCTGCGGAAGCGGCCGCGGCCTCCGGGCCGGTTCTCGATGTACTGGGCACGAAGCGGCAGATCGTCCATCGCGGGAACACCGAACTCTGCCGCAACAGGACCGAGCAGCCCCTCCCAGCTCCGATAGCCGGCACCGGCTGACAGGCCGGCACCGGCCAGCACGCTGGCCTGGCCAGCCTCGACAGCGCTGCCGCACCCCGCGATGAACGCCTCAGGATCCACACGCCGACGCTACCCGCACCCGCTCCGCGCTAACCCCGACTATCAGGCCCCCCGCAGAGCACCCAGCCAAGGACCCTCAGCCCACGCCCGACACACAAACTCTCGACCCTCAGCGTTTCGGGTTGATGGTTCGAGTCCGCTGTGCAGCACGCGAGGGAGCCCCGGGGCGGCTGCCCGGGGGCTCCTCGGTTGTCGGCCTCTTGCCGTTCACACGGCGGTGGCGTCTGTCCGGCTCGGGCGGTGTGTGCCCTCAGTTGGTCAGGGTGTCTTGACGCTGCTGGACATGGCGATGCGTCGCTGGCTCGAGCCGTTGAGGTTCTCATCGACCCTGTCCTGCGCGGCGGCGGTCACATCGGTCGTGCCCGGTGCTGGGGCGTCGGCGGCGTAGCCGGTCGCGACGCCTGGGTCCGCGATGATCCTCGCGAACGCCGGGGGGCCCTCGATGGCGTCAGCGCCGACGCGGCCTGCTGTGGTCTCGGTGAGGTCGCGTGCCTTGGGCACGAAACGCACCAGAGCCGTCTCGAACTCATAGCGCACCGACTGCGTCGGCGGCGTCGAAGCCGTCACCGTCTCAGTCAACGACGGCGACTCAGCCGACAGGTCATCGACGATGGTCAAAGCGCCGCCCGCAGCAGTACCCGAACCGCCCAAAGCATCCGAGTTGAGCCGTGTGAACCCTGCGGCCCGCGCCGCCGGACCCAGCCACGACCCGAACCTCAGCCCCGGTCAGCACCGCAGTGCCCGCAATGGCCCCGCTGTCGTCGCACAAGCTGACGTGGAACTCCTGGTCGGCGTTGGCCACAGACGTGCCCGCGATGCCCACGATCGAGATCGTCGGCCGCGTACGGTCCGTTGCTGTGGCCGTCACCGTCGCCGACGCAGGCGCGACAGTGCGCTGATCGGTGCCGGTGCCGAACTCGGCGTCCGACGCGACCACCGATATCATATCGCCCGCACGCAGATGCCGGCCCAGCGTCACATCGATCCTGGACTTGTCGCACGCACCCCCAGTCGAGCTCGTCTCCGCGGCCAGCACCACAGCCGGCACGCCGCTGATCTCGACGATGTCCAGCAGCCGCGGCACGTCAGGCTCCACACTGCCGCTGAAACACAGCGCGAATACCGAACCTACCTCGCTGCCGTCATTCGTGACGATCTCGGTGGCCGTGTCAGGCCGCACCGGGTCGTCCGCGTTGACCACCGCGTCGTCGTCGGTGTCCGCCGAAGCACCGATCCGCACACTCAGCGCATCCGCCGACCACGACGCCGCGACAGCCGCGTCCATCGTCGCCGCACTGACCGCAGCAGTGCCGCCCACAGCGACAATGCCCAAGTTCAGCCTGTTTCCGCCGATGTCCTGAGGCGTCGCCGCCACACAGTCGCGCACCACGCCCGGCAAGCCGTCGCGCACCACCAAACGGCGGCACCAGATAGCCGTTCGACAAGGTAGACGCCAGCACCGCAGCAGCGACCATGCCGTCCGGGTTGCCGCGCACCAAAGCCGCCCGGACGTCCGACACCAAACCGAGGTCGTCGCCGCAGCCGTCGTTCGCGAGCCCAGCCAGCGCGACCGACACCGCCGAAGCAGAATCGCCCTCCACACGGGCCACGATGTCCACGCCCAACGTCGTCAGCGCAGATGCCACATCCGCTGACACAGCGGTTGATCAGCACCACTCCCGGTCAGCCTGACCCGGTCCGCGCAGCCGCCCAGTGCGAACCGCCTCTCACCCCACACGACACGGTCTCCGCCACCTGCCGCGTGGGCGCTTGTGACACTGCTCGCTTTCACCTCGGAGATGCCCCCTGAGACTGCGGATGCGTACTTCAACGGCAGGCATCGTCGCAGGTCAGAGGGCCTTTCCGCAGACCCAAACAGCCCAGACCGCCCGACTCGCGAACAATCATGGCTAACCCTGATTATTCATGAGAATGCCGCGAGTCGTCTTTTGGGCGTGAGGGTTGGCCTGTTTTGTCGTTTCGGGGTTGTTGGGGTGCGAACTCGGGTTCTGCGGGGCAGCTTTTGGCCCCGGTTTGGGCGCGGGATGCTGCGGGGCGTGGGTGCGGACGCGGCGGGGCCGGCCCGCGGGGTGCGGGCGCTGCGCTGTGGGGGCCAGCGGGGGTGTGCGATGGCGAGCAGCGCTTTGGCGCCGGGGTGCTGTTGGGGCAGCCGCAATAGGACGCGTCGGGCGGTGTGGCACACGAGCGCTGGGAGGTGCCACAGTTGCCAGCGGAGCCGTTTGGGGGCTGCTCGTCGCAGCGCTGCGGTGAGGCAGCAGGTCTGGAACCAGCCCACGAGCGCGAGGCCGGTCATGGCCAGGGCGGCCCATGCGCTGTTCGCGTGCCAGTCGGTGAACGGCATGCGCGCGAGGCCGCTGTGGTTGAGGCGACACACGGCGTTCTCGACGTCGGCGTGTGAGCGCATCAGCTTGTCGAGATGGGCGGCGTCGCCGGTCTGGTCGGTGAGGAATCCCCAGTATCGGAAGTTGTCGCTGGGGAACAGGCTGCGCTGCGCGCCTGGATGCAATGGCTCGCGGCGCACTGTCAGCCGGGTCCCCTCGGGCCAGCCCGTCAGGTCGACGAGGTCGGTGAGGTCCGCGACCTGAGAGCCGCGCCGCAGGTGCCGGCGTGCCCGCTTGGGGACGTTGTGCCAGCGATCCGGGTCGCCCAAAGCGCCGCGGATGGCTGCTGCGATGCCCCGATTCGACCGTGCTGACACAGCGAAGCCGATGTTGCGGTCACGCAGCTTCGCGGCGAGGGTCGCCGAGCATCCCGCAGCGTCGATGCGCACCACCAACCGACGATCCGCAAGGCTCTTGTCGTCGCCGTCGCGGTGCCCGGCCGCGTCGGGCTCGGGCAGCGTCCCCACAGCGGCGTCGATCACTTCGAGATGATCGGCGATGTCGTTCGCTGCGGCGTTGCCGGGACGCAGCTTGACCCACAGCGGCTCCCCGTCCGCGACCGAGCAGATCATCGGGTGGAACCCGTAGCCGCCCTTGAAATGCGGCGCTGCGCCCTCCTTGTTTTCCGAGTGGATCTCCACCAGCGTCGAGTCGACGTCGAGGATCAGCGGGCGACCGCGATCACGGTCGGCCCACAACTGGGGCCGCACCGCCGCTGCCGCGCCCATCAGCGCCGCGGCGCCGCCGGGGCCCAGACCGGTGAGCGTGCGATACAGCGTCGAGTCCGACGCCACCTCGCCGAACAGCTCACGCTGAGCACGCAGATACTCGATGTCGGTGCACGCCTCACCGCCGCCGGCCAGCACCAACAACGCATGGACCAACACCGCGCCACGGTCATGAACCGGGGCGCGCTCCCCGCGGGCAGGCACCGCCGCCGACAACGCTTCGGTCAGCCCGACACGGTCCGCGAACCGCCCCAGAGCGAACAGGCCCGCGCCCCACACGACCCGGTCCCCGCCGCCTGTCAACCGCGCGTTTGTGACACTGGTAGCTTTCACCTCGGAGATGCCCCCCTGAACTCGCCGATGCGTACTTTGAACGCATGCATCGTCGCAGGTCAGAGGGGCTTTTCCGCGGACCCCTACAAGCCAGTCAACCCGACTCGTGAATAATCAGGGCTAAGCGAGTTCGTGAGATGCATCTGTTCCAGGGGCCGGAGACCGGCCTCCTCAACAAGTGCGTCCAATTCAGGGTCTGGGCGTGGTGGTGAGCTGTCGTAGCTTCCGGCGATCGGCTCAAACTCGCCATCTGGACCGAATGCGATGACAGCGCCAATGGCAACTTGGAGCTGGTGCTTCTTGAGCATCACATAAGCCGTCAGTCCCTCTACGTCGTCGGCCGAGAGCACAGGACTCGCAATTAACGCGAAGACAAGCACATGACTTCGGTCGCGGTGGTCACCGCCTACGACTGTGAAGGTGTGGTTTTCTCCGTCATCGAGCGTCATCCGGCGCAGGTCAGCGATCATTTCCGTGAACTGCTCTTGCTGCTGCGTCGAGTAGCTGAGCAGCGTGGCACCGATGCTGAGCCAGCCAGGCAATCTGTGCGACGCCATGTGATCGACGACTTGAGCGACGCCCGGGTCGATAGGAAGCGCAGGCTTCTCTGCGGGAGCCTCTCTGCGTCCGTACTCGGACAAGAACCACGCATCAAGGTCGTCGGTTCGGCTGAACAGGAACCGAGGCGCTTGTCGTGCATAGCGCTCACGGGCTGACTCGTCGGCTTCAGCGAACAAGGGAAGCTCCGCGGCTCGCCGTTCAGGGTCCGGTTCGACATACAGCCCGGTGGTCAGGAACTCCATGAAAAGGTCGAGTTCGTCCATCGAATAGTTAAACCTCGTCGTATCGGGTTCGGTGCGACGGCGCAGATACAGCACGAACTCAGACGGTCGTTGGACGATTTCGCTTATGACACGCAGGTCTTGCAGCGAGACTGTCCACGGCACGGCATCGTTGCTCAACAGCCCATAGTCGATCAAGTCGCTGGTAGCTGTGACGATCCCCGAGGTGTCCTCAAGTGTCACGGCGACGAGGTGCACTTCGCGTACATAGCTCAGATCGAGCCATGTGTCGTCTCGACGTCGAAGCCCGCCATCAACGGAGATGCGTTGCCTCAGCCGCTTCGCTTGCTTGGCGGCGTGGGTGATGAGCCGTGTCAGGTCCTGTCTCAGGAGCGTCGGATCGCCGCTGCGGGCATCGGGGCGCAACGAACCTGCCTTGGCCTCGACGACCATCGCAATGTCGTCGACGAGCAGCAGTGCATCGGCTTCGCCGAAGAGGGTGTAGCTCCTCGGGCCGGCAGCGGTCTCGTCGGTGTTCTCGGCAGGCACGAAGTACCGGATGTTTCTGTGGACGTCGGTAGCCGAGAGCAGCCTGGCCAAGAGCTCGACGGATCGCCGTTCCAAGTACTCCGCCCGATGATCCGAATATGTGTGCCAACGTTCGGAGTCAACACCCGAATTCGCGGCGGGTTTGAGAGCGGTCTCGATCCTTTCGCGTATGCAGTGAATGCCGTTCACACCGTGCGGGAGCAGCACTCTACCTTCGCCGTTCGATAGCACCGGTCGCGTTCGCATCGGGGACTGCGACTCGAAGAACCGCTGCGCGGCCTCGTTGGGATCACCACTTGAGTCGCTGTACGCGAAGCAGTCCACGACGGCTCGGACCGTGTCGATTCCCAAATCGGCTTCATTGGCCAACTCGACCACGTCGAACGCCGCTGCGTCGGCAACCGCAGCTATGAGCGCCGCGAAATGCTGGTTCTGCGCGTCCTCGTCCCCGGCAGTTGCCTTGCTGGTGAGTCGTCGCAGCCGCCTGCCTATCCGAACCGAGGACGTCGGCCGGTTCTGTTCCATCTCAGCGCGCCCGACCACGTACAACGCGAAAGCGCGCTCTCCGATGCGTTCGATCGCATCGAACACATCGCAAGCGTCCCGCACCGTGAACCCGAGCTTGTCGAGACACACCTGCTCGACCTCAGCCGATCCGAACAAACCGGCGAGCATCTCCCTCGCAATGTGGTCATGGGTGGGATTTCGGAAGTGGATTTCCTTGCCTCGCGCACCCGAGGCCACCATGCCAAGAGGCGAATCGGCAACAGTCATGGCAATGAAATTCCGCGCTGCTTCCAGCCTGAACAGGAACGACGCAAGATTCACGATCTCAACGGCTGCCGCCAGCAGCGGCATCGCTTTGTCGGGGAGAGTCGCGCCAGAGCCGACTGAGGCAGCGACTATCAGTGAGATCAGCTCGACCGAGGCCACCGACCCTTCGTGGGTCGACTCTCGGAATGTGTTGGGGTCATGCGCCAGTTCCAAGATGCGCACGACGGTCAGCACATGAAACGGATCGAATGGTCGCGCCCGATCAGCAATCGCCTCCATGCAGTCCTCTACGCAGCTATGGGCAGCGGCGTAGCGGCTCAGCAACTGCTGTTGTTCTGCAAACCTTCCCAAGATGAGATCCTCAGCGCCCGGGGTCAGACTCACGATGCCCCGCGGCAGCTCACCCGCGGGAGAACGTCGACGACGAAGCGACCACCTTGGCACCCCGCCAACATAGAGAGGTCATGCCGCGACAACCGGCAGGTCTTCGGGTTAGCGAATGCCGACACAGCGGCGTCAGAGCCTGTCGGACGCTCCCTTGTCGGGCGGCAAGTGCATCAGCGTCTTGTCGGGCGTGTTCGTCGCGCCGCGTCCGGCGGATGACACGTCGGGCGGGACGCGCTGCTCGGAGGCCGCGAACCGGCCCGGCGGTGTCGCCATCGACGCGGATCTCCAAGGCGAACGCGGCGTGCTGGGGACAGCCTGCCGAAGCCACTCGCGGCCTCCGGGCACGTCACTCATCGTCGAGGCCGATTCAGTCTCCAGCCCACAGCGCGAGCAGGAACTCCGCCCCTGACGTTCCTATATGGGGGTCAAGTGCGGGTCTTGAGGGTGGTGGGCTTCCCCCAAGCCGCGGAGAGTCGGTATCGGCTTGTCCGTAAACGGCCGCGCTGGTCGACCCTGCACGGCGCAGCGCTGCGGCACCTGCACCTGAGCTGCCGGACCCCCTGACGCGAGACCGAGGGACCGGCGAGGTACTGAAACGGCGCAGCGCAGCATGAACCAATCGAACAGACGTGACGCGAGAGAGCCCCGGGGCGGGTGCCCCGGGGCTCTCTCGGTTGTCGGCCTGTTGCCGTTCGGGCGGCGGTGCCGCCTGTCCGGTTCAGGCCGCTTGTTCGGTCAGCCCCTCAGGGGGTCTTGACGCTGCTGGTCATGGTGATGCGTCGCTGGCTCGCGCCGTTGAGGTTCTCATCGACTCGGTCCTGCGCTGTGCCGACCACGTCGGTGGTGCCCGGTGCGGGGGCGTCAGCGGCGTAGTCGGTCGCGACGCCTGCGTCGGCGGTGATCGCCGCGAACGCCGGGGGCCGACGATGGCGTCTGATTCGCCGGCGTGGCCTGCTGTGGTCTCAGTGAGATCGCGTGCTTTGGGCACGAACCGCACCAGAGCGGTCTCGAACTCATAGCGCACCGACTGCGTCGGCGGCGTCGAAGCGGTCACCGTCTCAGTCAACGACGGGCTTTGGGCTGACAGGTCATCGACGATGGTCATAGCGCCGCCCGGGGCAGTGCCCGAACCGCCCGCGGCAGCCGTGTTGAGCCGTGTGAACCCCGCAGCGGGCGTCTCAGACGCCGACGCCCGGGTGCGCACCGCGGTGGCGGCCAGCACGTCGGTCAACAGGTTGGTGTTGCGGAGCTCGCCGGCGAACGCGTCCAAGCCCGCCTCGATCGCGAACTGGGTGCGGCCAGCGCCGTCAGCCGCGACCGACGCGTTGCGGGCCGCGAGCAGGCCCAGCGGCGTGGTGGCCCTGCCGGTCTCGCAGTTCGCGAAGCCCGCGCAGAACCGTGCGTCGAACTCGGCGCCGGCTTTCAACGCAGCCACCAGATCGCCCAAAGCGGCAGTCGCGGGGCCGCTGTTGAACCGCACCGTGACCCGCTGGCCTCTGGTGCCGACGCGCACGTCGATGTCGGGCGGCTTCGCAGCGTCGTAGGTGCTGGCCCGGTCGAACACCATCGTCCAGCCGTTGCCCGCAGCCCCCGCGGCATCGCCGGAGCCCTTCTCGTTGATCGAGACCGCATGATCGGCCGCAGCGCGGCCCACGACTGTGGACCGAACCGTCCAGCCGGCATGCGCGCAGTGCTTCAGATCGCTCATCAGCACCGTGCGCACAACCGGGCTCGCCTGCGCCCGCAACGCCGAACCCGACGTCCCAGCGGACACGTTCCCGTCAGCGACAGCGACAGCGCCCGGCGAGATGATCAGCCGATCGCCGGGCACCAGCGCACGACCCAGACCGACAGTCGCCGCGGCCTCGCCCGCGTCGCGGTCCACCGTCGGCGACGGCACCGCAGCCCCGCCGGACCCGGCCACCACCCGGACCTCAGCGGGGGCCAGCACAGCAGTGCCCGCAATGGCGCCGTCGTCGTCGCAGAAGCCGACGTTGAACTCCTGATCGGCGTTGGCCACAGCCGTGCCCGCGATGCCCACGACCGACACCGCCGGCCGCGTGCGGTCCGCCGCTGTGGCCGTCACCGTCGCCGACGCAGACGCGACAGCGCGCTGACCGGCGCCGGCGCCGAACTCGGCGTCCGACGCGACCACCGAGATCACATCGCCCGCACCCAGACGCCCGCCGAGCGCCGCATCGATCTTGGACTTGTCGCACGTACCCCCAGTCGAGCCCGTCTCCGCGTCCAGCACCACCACCGGCACGCCGTTGACGTTGATGACGTCCCGAAGCCGCGGCACGTCAGGCTCCACGCTGCCGCTGAAACACAGCCCTGCTGTGCGAGGTCGGAGACCCGACCCGGTTCGGACGCGAGACCCGAGTTCGCCCGCTGGTGCCGCCGCCGGCGCCTTCGCGCTCTCATCGGGCGAGGGCAGCGGCGACCCGGGCAAGCACCGGCTCGACTTCACAGGCAACCGGCGCATCAACTCAGTGCTGCACATCGCGTCGGTCACCCCCCAGCACACCCAGCCCGAGGCGGTCGCCTGGCTCGCCAGAAAAGCCGGCGAACCCAAGACCCGACGCGAAGCCAGACGAGCCCACAAACGCCAACTCGCCAACCGCGTCATCCGCCGAACGTGGCGCGACGAACAGACCCGAAACCAGCCCTCTCGCGCTCGCCGCTTGACAAGGGAGCGTCCGACAGGCCCACACTGCGCCTGCGGGATGCAGAGATGCCCCCCGTTTAAAAGGGGGGCATCTCTCGCTCCTGGCGGTCACCCGCGCAGGACAGCTCTGGCTGACATCATACAGCGGGCCTGTGCTGAACGGCCCGCGGCATTCGGTCCGGCATCCCCGGAGGCAGGTGAGCATGGCCGCACGAGCAGCGGCGTTCGTCGACGGCTTGAACCTGTACCACGGGCTGCGCGACGCAGCGCTGCTGAAGTACCGCCGGCTCGACGTCGACGGCATGGCCGGCTCGCTGGCCGCGGATGCCGGCGGGCCGCTCGGGGTGTCCTTGGACGTCACCCGCGTCGTGTACTGCACGAGCCCGGTCGCGGACAAAGGGGCTGCCCGTCGCCAGGACATCTACCTCCAAGCGCTGCAGCAGCACTGCTCCCGTGTCGAGATCCGACGCGGAACATACGAGGAGAAAACACGCGAGTGCGCTCGCTGCGGCGCCCGCGTCGGGTTCCAAACCGAGAAGCAAACCGATGTGAATCTCGCTGTCGAGATGATGCTGGAGGCCGCGAAGCCTGAGGGGCACAGAGCTGAAGTCCATCTGCTCATCACCGGCGACACAGACCTGCCGAGTGTCACTGTTGATGTCGCCGGGGCTCCCAGCCAGAGGGCTGCGGTCCGGTCCCCCGCTCGGCGCTGCGTCCTCTCCGAGTGCTGATGGGCTCATGTGTGATCGCAAACGGACTCGTGGTCGTCGCGATCTTTCAGAGGTCCCCAGGCGGCTTCCAAGAGTTGCTTGGCAACATCGAGCGGGACCGCGTCAAGTGCGCCATCATCGTCGGCGACCTGCTCGAAGAATTCTTCGATCGTGTCCTTGGCCCGCTTGGGAATTTTGCCCGCTGCTGCAGCGAGAGCCAGTTCGGCTAGCAGCGTTTCGCGACTGCCCGGTTCTTCGAAATCGGTCTTTGCCCACAGGTCCCGCAAAACGTCCCGCACGGACAAACCCCGGTATTCCCAGAAAGCCTCGAATGGCCTGATCCAGCGCAAGACCGCACTCAGGATCGGCACCTCGAAGTACACCGCCGGAATCCGCGAGAGGTCAAAGCGCAGCCCCGGCGGACCCCCTTGAGACTCGCGTTCCAAGCGTCGGCGGTGCAACGCCGCACCGACACCGACGAGTGTTCCGACCATTGACATCCTGTCTCCGAATAGCGAATTCGGAAGCAGCCGAGGGAGTTGATCGTCTGACCGCTCAGGTGACCCGCACAGCAGCACAGCCGCAGGATTGGGCGCACCCGACTGGTGCTGCCACGTCTGGCGACGCTTGAGCCAGTCGCTATGCGGACTGGACAGCACCCAGTCCCGTCGGTCTTGGGCATACTGCCGTACTTGGTCGGAGAGCCTGTCCTCGTCGAGCGTTTGCCGAAAGAGACGCTGCTCCACGGATAGCGGATGATCACGGGACGGCAAGTAGGTCATCCACACTGCGACGAGACGTTGGCTGTACGAGCTGCGAGTCGACTGCCATTCGCGAAACGACGGCGGCCGGGCATGTACGACCAGTCCTGAGATTATGTAGCTGTTCGGAGGCTGCCCACTGAGGGCGCGGTGTACGCGGATCAGAATCTCGCGCAGCGTTCCGCCAGTGACGGTTCCCACTGTCAGCACCAAGATGTGCCGCTTGCCTCGCAGCTGACGGGCCAGCCGGTCACGCTCGCCGTCGGCCGGTTTCGATGCGATCGTGAACACCTGCGCGGGCGTTTCGGCAAAACGGCGGCTCGCCCACTCGACGAACCGATCGAACCCGGTGCTATCGGCGTCCTCGTCCAACGCCACGATCGCATCAACACCTGTCAGCTTGTCGAGGTCGGACCGGCCGTCGTTCGGGTTATCCGAGCGGTGGCCCATCTGCTCTTCAAGCGCCTCGACGAACCGATCGTGGGCGAGGAGAAGGTGAGGGTAGAAGCGAACACCCCACCGGCCAGGATCTCGTCTCAGCCTGGTGCGTTCTGCTGGATCGCAGTCGATGCCCATGCCGTCGACGTCGTCATACATTTCCAGCAGATTGGCGATGCTCCTAGCTCCTACAGGCGGGTCGGGCATCACCACTACATGCGGTTCCGGCAGCGACGTGTTCGTGAAGCTTGCGGAGTCAATACGAACACAGGGGGCCGCGTCGGCGCTGTCGCACAATTCGCAGTCGTCTTGAGTGAACGAGTTTCCCCCGGGGATGTGAAGCCACGGGTCCTGCAGCCCGCCATTCGCAGCGGGCCACTGCGTCGATGCCGGCCGAGCTCGATCCACCAGGGTCTGCAGCGCCCACCCGGAGCCGATCTTGGTCTTCAGACATGCAGCCAGTGCGTGTTCGGTGTGCCCCGTCGACGACACCGAGATCAGCACCAGCGCTCCACCAGCCCCTACGGTCAGCTCGATAAGTTCTTCATCGGCCAACAAGGAATGCGGGTAGGCGTCGCGAACGGCAACATGACCCAGCTTCACCTCGTGGGACGCTGCTGCTGTCTGCAGTGCCAGCACAATCGGCAGGATCGTGCTTGAGTCGAGCAGGATTGTCTGGTCTGCTCTGGCATATGGGTACAGCCACGTGGCCAATGCCGCTGCATCGCGCGGCGATCGAAACACATCGCCCACTCGAATGAAGTCACTGCGGTGCTCATCAGAGGGCAGCTCATAGTGGAACGTCGTCGGTCGCCAGTGAGCCCTGCCGGCTTGTACCAAGGCCGCGAGCTCCACGGAACGGGCCGAAGCGAGCATCTGGCCGTCGTTCCTTGACGGGTCCGTCTCCGACCACCACATCTGAGGCCCCGACTTATCACCGAAGTCGAACCAGCACGCTCCTACCGGCGGAGCGGATCCGCCGCGTTGGTTGATAACCGCCTGGATGACCCCGGTGCCCTGATCGACGCCCGAATCGAGGGGTTCAGGGGACCGAATCAGGACACACCGGCATGCCGCCAGCACAAATTCATCCACAGAGCGCAATTGCGCCGCCACGGCACCGTGCCAGTCGCCCGCGTGACTGCCTGCGACATCGATGAACATGAGGCCGCCGGAAATGTCGACCGTTTCGACAAGCGGAACGCCGCGATAAGTGTCAACACGCACATAGCTGCTGGTGTCCGAGCCGCCCACCATCTGACTGCGTGTCGGGCTTATGCCATTTGGGGCCAAGCGGCCCGGTATCGATGCAGGTTGTCTCTGGCTTCGATGATCTGATCTTGAGCGAGGCCGTCCAAGCGAGGGACGCGGACTTGAAGTTGGATCGTCGTGCCGCGCCACGGCACCGGAACCGAACGCTTCTGGACATGCGGAGCCGATTCAGCAGAGCCAACTGCAGGCACACGTACCGCAAGCTGAGCCGCAGCTCGACCGTCACTGAGGTCATCCTCAGACGTGACGGTGATGGCTCCGCCGGCGAATCGAGCGAGGTTGTAGAGGCACCAGAGTCCGGCACCATTGTGGCCGTCGACCGCCCGGTCAGTCAGTCGACTTCGCAAGACGCATTCCACGATGTCCGCAGCCTCGACTCGGTTCAAAGAGTCCGGGTGTTGCCAGCGCATGGTTCGCGGGATTCCAAAGCCGTTGTCAAACGCCAGGAAATGAAGCCGATCACAGCTATCCGTGCCGCCGGTCGTCAGACTCACAAGCAGGCAAGAACGCGATCGGTCGACTATCGCGGGTCCGAGCCAATCCGATCTGAATTCAGGGTCACGCAGGTTGAATGCGTGTGTGGAGATGTTGTCCAGCACCTCCGCGAGAGTTTCGCAGGTGGTTGACAGGAACTCCGAGCGGAGCGCATCGCCCTTCCGGCCCTGAGGCCGCGGGACCGCCTTGCCGAGAAATGGGAAGGCGGCGGAGCCCTCGTAGCGACGGAAGTACCCAGATTCGGCCCTTGAGTGCGTGTTGGCGTATAGATACACACGTTCGGCGAGCCGCGTCCCTGCGGCCTCCTCGAGCAGGACTGGAACGGGTCCCCGTCGAGGAGCCCAGATGCCCTCGCTGGAGCTGACGGCCTTCGCGGAGGCATCGTCGTGTGATGCGAATTCAACTGGTCCCCGACGTTGCGCGAGTGCAAAATAGAACGCTCCGCGTAGAAGCTGCATCCGGGCACTGGGTGCCTCCGGTAACGCCACCCGGATCGGAAGGTCACTGAAGCGCCCCACGAGAAGATTGCTGACCACCGCTAGCCACGCCGGACTGAGCCGACGTCGGGACGCGTTGCCCAAGTCGAATCCGGTGAGGTCCAAGCGCAACCGGGTGCCAGCGGCGCCCGCACGGCGAAGTGCAGCGAGCAGGCTTTGAACCTCGCCCTCTCCCGTGCCGGCCACTTCGTGACTGATCATTCGGACATCCAGCAGAGCACGATCGCAGGCTATGTCAACGGCCCGCGCCCCGCACACATCTGCACTGTTTGAAGGAGGCTCTGATTGTTGGGAGGGATAGAGCTGCAGCGAGCAATGGGAGGTATGCCGCTGGGTGAGCGGGCGGTGAGGATGGTGGTCGACCATGAGCGTTGCTACGGTTCGAGACGGGGGCGATCTGCTCGATCACTGACAGGCTCGGGCCGTCTGCGGTGTGGGCTTCCGGTGTGGGCTTCCCCCCAACCGTGGAGAGCCGGCCAGTCGGCATCGGCTTGTCCGTAATCGGCCGCGCTGATCATTCCTGCACAGCGCAGCGGCACCTGCACCTGAGCTGCCGGATCCGCTGACGCAAGACCGAGGGATCGGCGAGTTACCGAAACGGGCCAGCATTGCAAGAACCGGACGGACACATGTGACGCGAGGGAGCCCCGGGGCACCCGCCCCGGGGCTCCTTCGTTGTCGGCCTTCGCCGTTGGGCAGCAGGGCTGCCTGTTCGGTTCGGGCCGGGTGTGCAGCAGGTTCGCTAGTTGCGGGCCTTAACGTTGCTGCTCACCGAGATGCGGTTCTCGCTCTTGGCGTTCTTGTCCTCTTCTACCGGGTCATGGGTGCCCGATGTCGGGGCGGCGTCGGCCGCGTAGCCCAGAGCGACCTCCTGAGACGGGTTGATCGTCGGGACCGGTGGGTTCGCTTCGGTGTCGGCGTCCTGGCCGCCGTGGCCGGCGGCGGCGGCGGCGGCGGCGGCGAGGTCGCGTGCCATGGGCAGCAGGCCCACCACAGCGGTCTCGCCCTCATAGCGCACCTTCTTCGTCGGACCGGTCACAGCTGTCTGTTCGGTGGAGGCCATGGACAGGCCGCCTCCCGCTTCGGTACCCGTGTCTCGCTGGGCGTCGGCGCCGATGGCGGCGTCGGTGTTGCCCGCCTTCGCCCGTGCCGCCGCTGCGGCCAGCAGGTCCCTCAGCAGCGCATTGTGCGCGGTCGTGTCGACTGCCGAGATGTACCGGTTGAAGTCGGCCTCGATCGCGAACTGGGTGCGACCCGCGTTCATCGCCGCCGCCGAGACATTCCTGCACGTTGACCCGCGGCTACTGCTTGGCAGCGGGCCTACGTGCCCAGTGTCTGATTGAGCACGTCGATTAGCTCTGCGAATCGATCCAGCGTTGCGTCAGTCATTGTGATGTCGGAGTAGCCCCGGAGCAGTGTCTCGGCGACCTCGCCGTGCACGAACTCTCCCTGCTGGTTCTCGAGTCGCTTGACGATGCGGTCACCGGGTGGAAGGTCGCTCTTTGTCAGCGATGCCGCGAAGGTCTTGTTGTAGAGATTCAGGTAGTCGTCTTCGTCGAATAGATCCTCAATGTCGGCGTTGCTGGAGAGTGCCGCGATGCTCGTCGGGATCAACCGGTTGGAGCTGAGGAGGCCTCGTTCGACCATGCCGGCGACTCGCTGCATGCCTCGCGCGTTGGCATCAACGAGAACGGTGACGTCTAGTGTCCTGAGTGGGGAATTTGTTGTATATATGCGGCCATGGTGTCGAAGATCTCGTCGGCGGTCTTGTGCCAGGTGAATGGCCGGGGGTCGTCGTTCCAGTTTTGGATCCAGGCGTTGATGGAGTCCTTGAGCTCGGCGACGCTGCGGTGGGTGCCGCGTTTGAGCCATTTGGTGGCGGGTTCGGAGAACCATCGCTCGACGAGGTTCATCCATGAGCTGTAGGTGGGTGTGAAGTGCAGGTGGAAGCGGGGGTGGCGCCCCAGCCAGCGCTTGATCGCGGGTGTCTTGTGGGTGGAGACGTTGTCGAGCACGATGTGCACGTCGAGGCTGTCGGGGATCTCGTTGTCGATCTGGTTCAAGAACTTGCGGAACTCCTCGCTTCGGTGGCGGGCGGTCATCGAGGCGATGACTTTTCCCGAGGCGGTGTCGAGGGCGGCGAACAGGTCGGTGGTGCCGTGGCGGCGGTAGTCGTGGGTGCGCCGCTGGGGGGTGCCGGGCATCAGGGGAAGGATCGGCGCGGTGCGGTCGAGGGCCCCGATGCCGGTCTTTTCGTCCACGCACAGCACCACCGCTGCCTCTGGGGGGTTCAGGTACAGGCCCACCACGTCGCGGACCTTGTCGACGAACTGCGGGTCGGGGGACACCTTGTACTCGTCGACGAGATGCGGCTTGAGCCCGAACGCCCGCCATATCTGGCTCACCGCGGTCTGCGACACGCCTGCTGCTTTGGCCATCGACCGCGTCGACCAATGCGTCGCGTCCGCCGGGACGGTCTCCAAAGTGCGCACCAGCACATCCTCGATCACCGCGTCGGTGATCTTGCGCGGCGGGCCCGGCCGCGGGTCGTCGGCGAGCCCGTCGAGGCGCCGCTCGGCGAACCGCTTCCGCCACTTCGACACCGTCGCGGGATGACAGCGCGCCTCCGCGGCGATGTCATTGTTCGTCCGACCGTCCGCGGCGCCCAGCACGATCCGGCACCGCAGCGCCAAAGCCTGCGACGACTTGGGCCGCCGCGCCCACCGCTCCAAGGTCTCCCGTTCCTCGCTGTCGAGCACCACCTCCACAGCCGGCCGTCCCCGTCGAGCACCCATCACAGACTCCGATCATCGCCGAAGACCCCATGATGGCGCACCCCAAACCAAAACGCGACTAACTCCCCACTCGGGACACTAGGAGACTGCTGAGCAATTCCCGGATCACCCCTTTGGCCCGAGCAAAACCGCAGGTCAGAGACTTGCCGTAGGTGCCGAAACCGAATAAATCAGCAGTCTCCTAGGTGAGGGCCGATCAGACTGACGAAGGTCGGAATGTTGGTCGATCCACCGGCTGGCAGGACTCTCCAGCGTGCATCAAGCTGCGATCGACCTGTCGCTCCACACAACTGGCTCATGATCGTGAGATAGATGAAGTCGGACGTCCCCTCGACCAAGAGGTTGTCCGGCCCGACGAACAGGTTCTGGGCGATGTCGTAGCCGAGCGCCGCTTGAAGGGGGAACAAGCTGTCGGCGTGGGCTCCCATCACGTCCGTGGTCGCGATCGCGCCCGAAGGCGGGCCCAAGTCCTCGACGATCCTCACCCGCTCCAGTCGACCCGCCTCAACCATGAAGGGAGAGTGGGTGGTGTACAGCACTGGCGACTCGGGCGCCAACCGCTCATTGATGAACCGCAGGAAGTCCGCTTGGGCTCGGCCGTGAAGAGTAAGCGCCGGCTCGTCGAGCAGCACGACCGGCTGATCCTGCCGTTCGAACTCACTGAACGCCGCCAGGAAGGAGAAGAACCACTGGAATCCGGATGATCGTTGGGAAAAGTTGTTGGAGTACCCGGTTCGATTGTCGGAGAGCCGAATGTCAAGGAATCGCGCGACGGCAGTTGTGCCGTTCTGTCGTTGGACGGTTTCCTTGTCAACGTCGATCACGACTCGAAGGTCGGGATTCTGCTTCCAATACTCGAAGACCTGGTTGGTCAGGTCGATCTGCACCGCTTCGAGCTCATTGCGCCGTAGCTCGTAGTCATCGTTCTGAAGCTGGTCGAGTTCGGTCCCTGACAGTTCGAGCAGCGCTCGTGCGGCCTGAAGACCACTTCGCGCGGGGCCGTCTGCGTCGTCCCCGGCGAGTTCGGCGAAGTCGATTCGACCGGGAAGGGTCGAGTACTCCGTGAAGCGGAAGAACTTCGGCAGATGCGGCTCGAGGGCGCTCACCAGCCGTTCTTTGATGCTGCTGCTCTCAAGACCCTCATTCGCGAGGACGGCTCTTGCCTCGCCGATGTCCTCGCTGCGGAGACCGGACTCCCTGCCATCGTGCTCTGCACCAGGTTCGTGCTCATCGTCATCTTGAACGGCACTCGGCTCAGATTCCTCGCTATCCGGGACAAGTGCGGCAAGGGCATCCCTGAGGCCGTCCAGCGTACCCACGTCCGAGAGCGCTCTCGCCACCGGCGACGCGAACTCGCTCGACAGATGCCGAACCGCAGATGTCTCCGAGAACGCCAAGTCCCAAGTCCTCTCACCGCCGTAGTGCCTCGCCACCGTGACCTCGCGACTGGTCAGGACTTCCCCTCCGAGGATGCCGGCGACTTCGTTCACCTCGTGATCCTCAAGTTCGAACGTGATGTCTATTGGAGTTGCATCGTTGAGGTCGCCCTGTCGTCGGTCTTGAACGGTGAGCCACCTCGGATACTGATCTTCGACGCTGAACGAATCGTCGTAAGCAGGATTGAAGAGGTAGAGCGCTTCAAGCAGAGCCGACTTGCCGGCCTCGTTCTTGCCGACAAGACACGTCACCTGGTCCTCGACCAAGATGACACCTGAGTCGACAACGTTCCGGAACCTCTTCACCTGAAACGACTTCAAACGCACCCTGCACCTCCTGCGACGTTGCGTCCTGCAACACACGGGCCATTCCGCTTCACCGCATCACAAAGTGCCCAATCTATTGGGAGAGGGTGCGCAGGCCATGTTGGCCGAGCCAGTGGTTGGGGCCTCGTCATGACTCGGAGGGCGGCAGGTCCGCTGCGCCATCTGGCTTCTCGCGACGCGTTCTTGCTCTCGCGGGTCGTCGTGGCCTCGCTGACCGCAGCGGTGCCGCCGACTGCGACGATCCGCAGGTTCAGCTTGTTGCCGCCGACCGCCTCGGGCGTCGCCGCAAGACAATCGCTCACCGAAGCCGGAAGGCTGTCGCCGACGACCAGCGGCGGCACCAAGCAGCCGCCGGCAAGGCTCGAAGCCAACCCAGGGGCCGCGGCCACGCCATCAGGGTTGCCGCGCACCAGATGATTGGTTCTCAGAGGTGGTGGGCTCTCCTCAACTGGCGAGGGTTGGTCAGTCGGTGTCTGCTTGTACGTAATCGGCCGCGCTGGTCATCGCTGCACGGCGCAGCGCAGCAGCACCTGCACCTGAGCTGTCGGGCTCGCTGACGCGAGACCGAGGGACCGGCGAGGTACTGCAACGGCGCAGCGCAGCAGGATTCGAACGAACAGATGTGACGCGAAGAGCCCCGGGGCTGTGACCCCGGGGCTCTTTCGTTGTCGCTCTTTGCCGTTCGGGCGGCGGTGCCGCCTGTCCGGTTCGGGCCGGTTGTGCAGCTCGCTAGTTGCGGGCCTTGACGCTGCTGGACACCGAGATCCGTCGCTGCGAGGCGCCGTTGCGGGACTCGTCGGCTGGCTCGTTCGGGGCGTCGTTTGCGTATCCGACGGCTACCTCGTCGACGTTGCCTCGGGCTTGGTCGCCGGCCAAGTCGGCGTCGGCGTCACTGGCTGCCTCGGCGCCGGCCAGGATGGTGACCAGGTCGCGTGCGGCGGGCAGCCGGTCCAGCACCGCGGCTGTCCCTTCGTAGCGCACCTTTTGGACCGGTCCGGTCACCGCATCCGGAGAGGCGAGGTCGAGCCCGCCCCCAGCCTCGGTCCCATCTGAGCCGGCGGGAGCGAAGCGAATGCCCGAAGCGTCGTTGGTGAGCTTCGAGCGTCTCGCTGCCGCGGCCAAGATGTCCTCGAGCAGCTCGTCGTGCACTACAGACGCGATGTAGGCGTTGAAGTTCACCTCGATCGCGAACTGGGTGCGGCCGGCGTTCGTCGCCGTCCCCGACGCGCCCCGGCCTCCGGCCGTGCGCGCCAGCGGAGTGGCCAGCGACGCGGTGCAATCAGCGATTCTCGCGGCGAACCTCGAGTCGAAATCGGCGTTGCCGCGCAATGCGGCCAGCAGATCGGCAGTCGTGGCGGGGCCGTTCACCCAGCGCACCGTCACCCGCTTGGCGCGGGTGACGACGCGCACGTCGATGTCTGTCGCCTTCGACGCGTTGTAGCCCGACGCCGTGTCGAACAGCATCGACCAGGCATTGCCCGCAGCTCCCGCAGCATCGCCGGAGCCCTTCGCGTCGATACCCAACACCGTGTCGCCTCCCGACGCGACCGGCGCGCCGAACCGATTCGACGTCGGCACCGTCCACGAGTTCTGGGCGGAGTGGGTCAGCTCGCTCATCAAGACCGAGCCGGCACGCGGACCCCGCTGCGCCTTGACCGCCGACGCCGACGTGCCCGTGCTCATGTTGCCCGCCGCGTCAGTGATCTGGCCGGGCTCGGCCGTCACCCGGCCGCCGACCTCCAGGTTGCGGCCGATCGTCACCGTCACCACAGCCGACTTGGCGCCGGCTGTCACCGTCGGCGCCGGAGCAGAACTGATGACGTTGGTGGACTCGGTCCCCTTGCCCGACGCCGCCACGAACGTGAAGCTGTCAGGGCCGATGTCGCCCCCGGCTCCTTCAGCGAAGCCGCCGGCATCGGCGAACGTCACCGTGAACGTCGCCACAGGCGTCGACCGTTCCGCGATGCCCAGAACCGACGTCGACGGCCGTGTCCGGTCCGGTGCAGGCTTCGTCACCGACGCGGACGCAGACGTGACCGTGCGCTTGTGCGAACCGGTCCCGAACGTGCGACCCGACTCCGCGACCGACACCGTGTCGCCCGCCGCCAGCGCACGCCCCAGCGTCACCGTCGCCTTGCGGTTCAGGCACGAACCGCCCGCCGTCGTGGCCGTCACCGCAGACACCGACACCGGAGCACCGTTCACCTCGATGATGTCGCGCAGCTTCGCCGCCAAAGCATCGTTCGCTGCGTCGCCCGAAGAACCCGCAGCCTCGATGTCATCACCGAAACACAGCGAGACATGGCTGCCGGGCCGCACCGGGTCATCAGCATCGGCCATGCCGTCACCGTTCGAGTCGCCCTCATCCGCATCAGCAGTGGAAGGATCATCGCCGGCCGCAATGCTCACCGACAACGCACCCGCCGACGACGCCGCGCTGAGCGCAGCAGTGACACCAACCGCGACGATCCGCAGGTTCAGCTTGTCGCCGCCGACAACCAGCGGCGAAACCAAGAGACCGCCCGCAAGACCCGAAACCAGCACAGGCGCCGCGACCACACCATCACGATTGCCGCGCGCCGCCGCACGCCCGTTCGACCGGGAATCCTTCCGCGGCCATCACCAGCCGACGGCGCGACATCGGACACGACGCGAGCGAAACCGTCAGGGGTGCGTGTGTGCGTTCTGGGCGGCCTCGAGGCGCGCAAGCCGGTCTGTGTGATCCAGCAGAATCCCGTTGATCTCCGTGAACCGAGCATCGGTCTGAGCGAAGCGCTCGTCCATCCGGGCGAAACCCCGGTTCATGTCGGCGCTTCGCGTGCTGAAGCCCACCGCTGCGAACACGAACACGCCGCCGATCAACGCGGGCACCAGCAGCGAACGCCGCTGTGCGCCTGCCTCGGCTCGCGGCACCTCGGACACGCCGGGGACGCCCTGCCCATACGGCGAGACTCCCGGCCCGTTGGGGCCGGTCTCGGTCTCGGCACGGTCGGCCACAGATGCGATGGTAATCACCGCCGCTCCCAAGCCCAGCACGCGCGCCCCGACGGCACGCGCCCAGACACCGCAGAGGCAGCGTCGAGCGGCGCCCAAACCGTTTTCGGAGCCCTGGTCGAACCTTCCCTCGACGGTGCGGATGGGTCACTTCTGGAGACTGCACGCGTCGGGTGACACATCAATCGGCGGCGCTGCGCGTCACCCTCAAGCCCGACGGACAGCTCCTCGCGGGCCGGAACGAGCAAGCAGAGCCCCGGACGCGAAGAGCCCCGGGGTCGAAACCTGGCTCTTCGTGTTTTAGCGTGGAGTGAGGGTGTCGAGCAGGGTCCAGTCGGGTTTGCCGGCATACAGCAGCACTCGGATGCGGTAGTGGTCGAAGTTGGTGTTCCCGAACGACACGCGCTTGATCAGTTTCGCCAAATTGTTGGCTGCCTCGGTTGGCCCGTTGGTGACCTGTGAGCGGTGCCAGTTCGTGATCTGGGTGCGCCAGGCGTGCAGGGTGCGGCCGAGCCGGTTCAGCTCCGGGGAGTACGTGTTGTCTCGCAGGTCGCGTGACAGCTCGTCGAGGGCTTCGAGGGCGATTTCATGGTCGCCGATGCGGTAGGTCATGCGAAGGGTTTCTTTGGCGTGCCATGCGTCGCGGACTTCGCCGTGTGGGTCGCCGGCGGCGAGCAGGCCGCGCAGTTTCGCCTCGCCGCGTTCGGTGACGCGTTCGTGGGCTCGGTGCAGCAGCCGCCGTATCCGATACAGCGGGTCGCCTTTGGTGCCGCGTCCGCCGGTGGTCTCGTTCTGGACGCGTCGGCGCACGTCGTCGACGGCCGAGTTGGCGAGCTTGACGACATGGAACGGATCGGCGACCTGGATCGCTTTGGGCAAGGCGTCGGTGAACGTTTTGCGATAGGGCCCCGACAGGTCCATCACACCCCAGCGCACCTGCTGTCGCCACCGCGAGGTGCGCCCGCGGATCCAGCGGGTCGCTCCGTTAGCCCTTTTGCCTGGGACTATGTCGAGCAGTTTGCCTTTTCGGGCGTCCACGATCGTGGTGCCCCACTGCTGTTCGCGGTATCGGCCGCGGCGGAACATCAAGATCTCGTCGAGCCCCAAAGCGGTGACGCCGTCGACGCGGCCGGCGTCGGCGTCGAGCAGCGCCTGGCCCCACCGGTGCACCGCTGCCATCGCGGTGTGCCAGTTGCATCCCAGCTCGGCTGCGATCTCTTTGATCGCCCGTCCATCGCCCACCCGGCGAGTCGCCAGCGAGCAGCCCGAGCGGTCATGCGCCCCCTCGGCGGCGCGATCTGAGAGTCCTGATCGGTGAACGTGCCCACCGCACACGACCCATGGGGGCACCGCCAGCGGTGCTTGTTCCACACCAGCCGCACCGGCCGGCCGAACGCGGCCAGGTCAGCCATCTTCACCTTGCTGGTCCCGTGCACCCACACCGGCCCACCGCAACCCCCGCAGCACGGCCGGCGGGTCAACTCGATCTCCACCTCGAGCGGGCCGCCGCGTCGGGCACGAACATCGAGCACAGCCACACCCGGACCCAAACCGACAATCAACGACAACGCACGCGTAAGGTCAACAGCCACAGGGATCCTCCCGAATCAGGGCAACAAAGCACCTCCGATTCTGGGGGATCCCTCCCTATCCAGCCCGGACCCTCACAGCACTACTCCACGCGCAAACGCGAAGCGCCCGAAACCTCGGGGCTCCTTCGTTGTCATTTGGGCAGAGGTGGCCGCGGGCTTCGAAACCCCGGAACTGGTACGCGAGTGACCCGATCCGTTGACGGCCGGCCATCATCAAATGAGGCGACCCGATCCGCCGCTGGCGTGATCGAGGCACTTCTCCACTGAGCTGGCACCTCCCGCTCATTGGAAATTCGGGGGCGGCGGCCGACACGCCCACCCTAATGTGGGCGGTCGAGGCTCTCGAGCGAAGGATTTAGGACATGCCGCTTGAAATCGTGTACGGCGAGAGCCGAAATCGAGCGATCGCCCAGGCGTTGGCCGGACAGCTGCAGCCGGTCATCGAGGAGGGAACCGTCTACTTGGGCTACCCGGTGCTGACGACTGCTGACCAGCGTGTCGAGATCGATGCGCTGCTCGTGAGTCGTGCTCACGGACTCGTCGCGTTCCTGCTGGCAGATTCGATGCCGGGCTCGGACGAGGAGTGGGAGGACGTCTACGCCGAGCAGGATCGCTTGTTCGCGATCCTCGAGGGTTATCTGAGTCGCCATGAAGGTCTACGGGAAGGACGGCGCGCAGCCGTAAGTCCCGAGACGGCAACAGTGTTTGCTACTACTCCGCCTTCCAAGTCACGAAGCAAGACCGAAGGCGTCTACCTCTCGATGGAATCCGTGCGGGACTGGGTGCTGGCTCTCTCCCCAATCAGTGAGGAGCTTGAGAGGAACTTGCAGGCAGCGCTGCAGCGAGTCGCGACAATCAAGCCGGCCAAGAGACGCAGCTCGGTCACGAAGGACCATTCTCGGGGCGCGATCCTCAAGGAGATCGAGAGTGGGATCGCGAATCTCGATCGGTGGCAAAAGACCGCAGCGATCGAGAGTCCAGAGGGGCCGCAGCGAATTCGCGGACTCGCCGGTTCTGGCAAGACTGTCGTCCTCGCCCTGAAGGCTGCCTACTGGCACTCGCAGCATCCCGACTGGCATATAGCGCTGACCTTCCACTCCCGCGCCTTGTACCAGCAGATCGATGACTTGGTGACTCGATTCACGTTCGAAACCACGAACGACAAGCCTGATCAGAGTCGACTCCGAATCGTTCACTCATGGGGGTCGAGCGCCCGAGTCGGTGTGTACAGCCTGATCGCATCTGCGCTTGGTGAACCTGCGAGGGACTGGTCGTATGCGAGCGGCAAGTATGGGATGGACGACGCGTTCGCGGGTGCATGCCGCGAACTCCTCAATGTCGCGGGCTCACATGACGTCCAGCCGATATTCGACGCAATACTGATCGACGAAGCGCAAGACCTGCCGCCAGAGTTCTTTCAGCTCGTGTACCTCTTCACCAAGCACCCGAAGCGGATTGTCTGGGGCTACGACGAGCTGCAGAAGCTCTCAGAAGCGGCCATGCCCACCACCGACGAGATGTTCGGCACTGGCCCGAAGGGTGAGAGCTTGATCAGCCTGACCTGGTCCGACGGAGAACCCATGCGCGACATCGTCCTCCCGATGTGCTATCGCAACACGCCATGGGCGCTGGCAACCGCCCACTCGCTCGGTGTCGGCGTCTACCGGCACGAAGGGTTGCTTCAGCATCCCGACGAGCCGACCCTGTGGAGGGACGTCGGCTACAACGTCGTGCGTGGGCACCTTGCCCTGGGGTCGCCGGTGACCTTGGAACGTTCAACCGCGAGCTACCCGCAGTACTTCCCGAATCTGCTCACTGCTCGGGACTCGGTCGCGGTACGATCGTTCCCGACCCGGGACGAGCACGACGCGTGGATCGCGAGCGAGATTCACCGCAACCTGGTTGACGACGAACTGGAGCCGGACGACATCCTTGTCGTCCTGCCGGACGCCTACAGGGCGAAGTCCCGCGCTCCGCATCTGATGCGACAGCTCAGCCGTCACGGGATCCAGTCGCACCTCGTCGGAGTGAGCACGAGCGCTGACGAGGTGTTTCAGCCTGAGTCTGTTGCCATAGCGCACATCTACCGTGCGAAGGGCAACGAAGCGCCGATGGTGTATGCGGCCGACAGCCAACACGCCATCGGCCAGTTCAACGCAGTCACGAGGAGAAACAGCCTCTTCACGGCCATCACTCGAAGCCGCGCCTGGGTCCGCATCACCGGCTGGGGAGAGCAGATGGGTCCGATACAGCAAGAGATCGAGACCATCTTCTCCAAGAGCTTCCAACTCCATTTCACGATTCCGACGAGCGACGAGCTGGCGAAGCTGCGACACATTCATAGAGACCGACCTGAAAGCGCAGAGAAGTCACTCCAAAAGGCGACCAAAGCCATCGCTGCGTTCCTCGAGGCGTACGAGCGCGGAGAACTGGACCCGCTCGACTTGCCCCCGGCACTTCGGACCAAGCTAATCCTCAGCCTCCAATCTGACTCCCCGAATGTCAACCGTTAGAGCCGTTCGGGATCAGATTCGCAACGCGCTGGACTACATGCGTGAAGCGGAGTTGGCGCAATTCACCACCGAAGTCTCCATGGGTTCGACGGAGGTGTCGTGGCACCCACTCAACCGCATAGGTCTGTTCATCGAAAGCTACGGACATCCGACGGTCGACCAGTACATGACATGGCTCGAGAACGGTGACTACTCGGCCCTTCTCTATGACGGCAGCCTCATCCAGGTCTCCTACGAGGTGGAAGGCGGCGAGGTCTCACGGCATCGCCTGTGCTACTTCCCATGCCCCTATGACCTCGACCGCAATCTGCTCAAGGAAGGGATGCCGGTAGGCGACGTAGTCGAACTCTGCCGGGATTCCGATGCAGTCTTGCGTTCGCCCATTCGATTCGACTTCGATCGTCAAGCCGCAACCCAGGGGCACCCTGCGAGCCACTTCACCATCAACGGCATCAACTGTCGGATCGCCTGCGTTGCACCGCTTCACGTCCTGCGGTTTCTCGACTTCATCTTCCGCCAGTTCCACACGCAGCTCCACGCGGCCCACCGTCCGTTCTTCGCGACAGCTCACGCGCAGCACATAGGGCGACCGTCGCTGGGGAATGATGATCACAGGCAAGTTCATCTCACATGGGATGTCCATGCGACGGCGACTGGCGGAACGATCGGGAGATAGAGGATGAATCTGAAACTGACGGGTTGCGCTGCTGGTCGGACGGCTTGTACGCCATAGCATGATCGTCGCCCGGCGAGGCCCGCAGCCTCCGTCCCAAAGAAAGACGAAGGTTCGATTGATGCTCGTATACCGGGGCTACATAGGCGAGGTCTCCTCGGGCGACGCGGGTGTGCTGTACGCGCGCGTAATCAACAGCGGCATCTATCCCATCGCCAATGCCGAAGCCGCCGATGCCGCCAGCCTCGAGCGAGAATTCCAGTGTTCGATCGACAGTTATCTCGAAGGGTGCAAGGAACTCCAGATCGACCCGATCGCACCGGTGCCGAGCGCTGTGTCGCCTTCTCGCTCGGCATAGAAGATTCGCTGGCCCCGGCTTGGCCGCGCTCGGCTGCAGGCCTTCGGATGCCGGTGATCAACGGCATTTCGACCGGATACACAAAAAATATGACAGGCCCCGCGACCTAACCCGTGGCGGACCCTTAGTCCGCCACGGAGCGGCTGCGTCCGGATGGTGCGCATTCGGTTGTCGGCCGAAACAGGCACGAACGCCGTCGCCGCGGCTGCGATTCACGGACGCTTGCGCACACGTCTGGTCGATCGAACAAGACGCACATCCTCAGCGCTCGCGTGACCGCGCCGACTCATTCGCCCACGCGCAATGGGCAGAGAGCGGGCAGTCTCCGCAACTCGGATTCGATTTCGTGCAAACACTGGAGCCGAGTTCCAAAACTCCGGCCATCGCTGTTCGGGATTCGTCGGGCACGTGCCCATGCACCCCGCCGAGCAACCGCGTGATTGCTAGCCGACCATTACCACCGAGCCCCCGACCGTCGGTCTCGAGGCCGAAGACCCGTGATGCGACTCTGAGGGCACCTTGACTGGTGACAACCGGAGTGGCTCCGCTGCTCGGGTCGACCAACGCTGCGATTGCGGCGATCCGAGGAGTTACCCCCGAACAAGTTGCGAGGGCTTCTCTCGTCGATAGGTGCTCCGGATTGTCGGTCAGCCATCGTGCGAGCTTCACTACACGGTCGACGCGGTGCATACGGTCGATCGACTCCGCCAGCTCGATGAACAAACCACGCGCTTCGATCGTGGATTCAGGACTGTCGAGCTTTCTGCACAGCGGCCAACCTTCTTGGATTGTCTTGCTGCGAGCTTGAGCTAGCAACATCTGCGCCTGTACAGACGACCACATCGTTGGTGCCTCGAGCCACGGCACAGCCAGCTTGGCCTTGTTCTCGAACCAAGTCGCAACACTCCGTGCGAGGTCGCGGGACGAGCCAGAGTTTGAAGCCGGATTAGCTAGCGCTCGCCGAATCGACCTACCCACGCGCTCCGCCAGCCTCGGCGGCACCGCGTTTCCTATTTGACGAAACGCGGCCGACGGAGGCCCAGCAAAACGAACGCTGTCCGGAAACGTTTGCAGACGTGCCGCCTCGCGAATCGTGAGCGTACGAGGTTGCTCCGGATGGATGTACCAGTAGCCATCTCGGGCCATGTGAGCAGTGACACTTCGGCTGGGCTTTTGCCAGTCAAGTCGCTTGTATTTGTCGTCAAAGATGTCGTCGCGGTACCTCTTGAGAGCCTCGTCGATTTCTGAATACCGCGTCTCCGGCGTCATCGCGTCGAAGATCATCCGGTCATCATCCCGTACTGGACGCGTGATGTGGTCATAGATGCGTGTTCGATCGGCACCGCGCAGGCCGCGTCGAGCGCGCCGCAAGAATTGTCCTCGCGAAAGTGGCGCCTTGCGCAGCTGGAAACCTTCGATCGCTTCCTGAGGCCGCCAGCCTCCTTCTACGACGGGCAGGTCGCCTATAGCGTCACGCACAGTCACCGCATCACGAAGTGGTGAGGGCCACAGGAACCCGAGTCCACCGGCTAGCGCGACCAGCAAGAATCGTTGTCGGATCTGCGGCACGCCATGATCACGAGATCGAAGCAGCGTCGTATGGACCGAATATCCGTTCGCCTCTAGTTCACCCACAAGGCTGCGCACAATTGTCGTGTCCGTCGCCGTCGCCATATCGGGGACGTTCTCCAACAGGACGGCGCTCGGTTGAACCCGAAGGACAACGTCCAAGAAGGACCGCCACAAGTCTCGTCGGATGTCGTGTTCTGGCCGGATTCCGTCCCGAACAAGGCTGCGGATCTTCGATACGCCGGCCTTCGAAAAGGGCTGACACGGTGGCCCGCCCGCAATCAACTCGACGCCGAGTGCCGAGATGGTTTCCGCAACTTCGGCAACAGCAGCCGGCTTGCTCAGATCTCGACAGAGGGTGAGGCCGGGGTGAATGCCGGCATAAGTCTCCAAGGCCACGGGGTCGCTGTCGACGCCGACGACAACGTCGTAGCCGGCATCGGCTAGCCCAAGGCTCAAGCCGCCGGCGCCGCAGAACAAGTCTGCCGCGAGAGGACGCTGATGCGCCCGTGCCGCCACCCACGTGCTGGTAGCAGCCACGGAAGCCTCAGATTGCGGGTGAGGTTCGATCGCGACCGAAGGTCCGCGAATCGTGCTGACACGTCCCGCCGGCGCGCACGCGTTCATTGGAACCCGACTGTAGGTCTCAGCGGACGTCCGGGCGCGGCTCACCACAGGCGCTCCCGGACGAAAGTCCCGTTCGAGATGAGTCCGAACACATGGTCATGGGCTTGGGCTGCGGGACGGCCAACGAGTCGCGTACCGAGTTCGAGGTTGCCGCTTAACCCATGGCTAGTGAGGTTTGCCGAAGTGATGAGGAGATCGCGCCGGTCGACAGCGATCACCTTGGCGTGGAGCTTCGCAATCTGGTCGTCGTCGTCACCCCAGATGTAGACATCCGGCTTCGGTGCATCAGCCGGCCAGCCAAGGCGCAATTGTGCACAGTTGTGGCCATCAACACTGCCATCGGGGCTGTAGTCCCGATCAACTACGAAGGTCACTTGTACGCCGCGGCGCCGTGCTGTCACCAAGTGATCGAACGCCGCATCTACTCTGGCGCTACCCAGCCACACCGAATAAGACATCACGATCACGTTCGACCGAGCCGCGTCGAGCATCTCACGCAACACCGACGATGTACCCCGCAGGGGCGATCCCGGCAGTCTGTGACCCGTCCAGACGAGCTCAGCCTGCGTTGAGCGTCTCTGGACGGCATCACGGATCTCGAGTAGTGCGTTCAATAGCCGAGGCAGGCGAACTATTGTTTCATTGTCGTCTCGCCATGCGCGCAATAGGCCCATCGTTCGGTCTAGCGATGTTCCACCGAGCGCGTGTTGTCGCGCCACGTGTGCTCTGCTTGAAGCAGCATGCACACGTCCGCTATTCAATGCCCGGATGAGTCCTTCGATTCTCTCGGTGGGCTCATTGAGAACGAATTGGATGGCCGCTGCCTCAAGGTCCACGGAAAAACCACCGGCCAAATTGTCCGAGCGTCTCTACGAGAACTGCTCGGTCCAAGAAACGATTGCTCGCTTCGCATGAGGTTTCGGCCAGAAGCAAGCACGCATGACAGGCCGCCCCATTCAATCCTGCGTGTCCACTAAGTTCGCCAGCACCACAAAGAGGGTCTTGTGCACACAGCTCGGCGTCCTCTAGAGCATCCCGCAACACATTGCCAAACCGCCCTGGGACTGCTTGATCCACTAAGCCTCCAAGAGAGCCCTCGGAGTCAGAGCTGGCCGTATAGATAAGCAGGCCCGCCATCGGTTCGGGGCCTTCTGCGCTGTAAATGCGTTCGCGTAGCGCGGAAGATGAGTATCCGGCGTCTAGACAGAGTCGACGTATGAGGGCATGCGCAAGCGAGTGGAGGAGGACATAGCGCATTCCCGGAAACGGTTGCCTCTCAGAGGAGCGATTCGTCTGGTAGTCATCGAAGCTTGCTGACAACCTCGCTGCCTGCCGCACGGTTTCAGACTCTTGTTCCCATGCTTTCAGGGCACTCTCGTCGAGGGCAAGGAAAATGCCCTCGCCCCGCAGTGCGACGGCTGGTCGCCACCTCTCCTGTTCCGGACCTAGAGGCGCCATGTCAATCTGAAGTTCGGCCACATCGGCGAGCTCGCCGATGTCGAAGCCGGATTCAATGCGGGTGAAGCCCCGCAGTGCCCTCACCTCGCGCAGTCGCGTCGCCTCAGCCACCGTGATGATTCGGTCGGCCTCAGAGACTTGAGGCACGCCAACGTGTCGTACCTCAAACTCGTGCGGCGGTAGCGCCGGTTCAGGAGGATCCAAGAAGACTTGATATTCCGCGGGCCTGAGGCGCTCAATGGTCGCAGGCTTTGTCTGATACGCCACCAGTACATCCGAAGCTGCGTACCAGTCAAGAAGGTCGCCAAGCATCCCGAGTTCCGACGCCTGAGTGAGCTTGTCCACGGTGATCCCGCCCGCGGAGTCGAGCGACAAGAGCCTTTCTCTGAACGGTTCAATAGACGATTGGATTGGTTCCGAGTAGGGCGGAATAGACAATGCGGAGGCGATGACAGCGAAGTAGGCATTAGAGGCACCCCGCAGGATCACTTTCGGATCCTTTGCGCAGCCGGCCTCGTAATCGGTGAGACCGAACCACGGCCTTCTTCCGGTGCAGCCTTCGAGGGCGCCTTGCTCGAAAACGCTGGCCATACCTTTCCTGCTGCCGCATTCCTCACAGTGAACGACGAGATCGTTAACACTTCCCGATCTCCCTAGATCTCGGAGTTGCAGAGAGCTGCCGCAGCCTCCACCGCCACCTTCGTGAATCCAGGAATGCCAAGGAAAATCATCCAAATGGCCACTAGGGCAAGCGATCATGAACCGTGCTGGAAAAGCGGCGACCCTGCGCCTGCCGTCGTGGCGTTCGTCTCTACGACAATGAAATTCACCGACCGGAGGCCCAACCCATTCGAAGCTCCCAACTGGGGCGAGCAGTCGGCAGCGTCTGTGCGGGCACACAAGCCACTGCGGGAACACATATGAAGGCACGCCGCCAGAAGACGGCCTAAATAGACCTCCGACTCTTAGAAACGCCTCTAGACGCGGTTCGGCTATACGGTCCCGCGTTTCGTTTCTTGGCCACGTGTCAAGGCCGGCAATCACCGCCGAGAGCCTGGGAAGATCCACGATCGCGCCCGGACCGTGCTGCGAGATGACTTGCGTGGGGCGCAATTTGCCGACTCTGGGGCGATCCACATGAGGGGCGCTCACGTTGTTGCTCCGGCCGGATCGAGCAGACGGACCGCCACCTCCGCCTCAATCTCACGTAGTGAACCCGGGGCGACGAACACCCCGCGGCGATCGGTGTCCTCTTGGCCGTCAATCAACCAACGGCTGTCCGCTGCATTTGTTCCTCGCCTAGACCATCTGAGCGCCGAACTGGCCACGTGCTCCCACTGGTCGATGAGTCCGCGTAGCTCTGCAAGAGTGTCACTCGCTCGCTGCGGTCCAACAATTGATGAAGCGCGATCAACGATCGTTTCCACCGCTCGGCGCACCCAATCGTCAGCAGGATCGAAACCGCCTGCGGCATCCTCAGGTGCCATGTTTGCGTCACCTAGGCGAATGAGTGCAGCGAATACGCCAGCGAGGCCCTTGTCGCGTGCCCTTGATGAGAATGGTGTAACCGAAGTGGGTTCGACGTAGCGGTACAAGCCAGTGTGGTAGCTACGAAAACGCTCATAGTGGCTAATATCTCGTGGGCGCGTCCAGTTGTATACCGTGACCACAAGTCCGGGCGGCTGGCGGCCGACGCGACTAGTTGCCTGGATGTACTCTGCCGTCGCCTTGGGCTGTCCATTGACGACCATCAATCCAAGCCGGTCGATATCAACACCGACTGAGATCATGCTGCTGGCAAACAAGACATCGACCGGGTACTTACCTGCAGGTGGCTTGCCCGACGGAAACGGCTGCTCCAGCAGACCTAGAACCTCGGGAATTTCCTCAGCTGTCTTGTTGCTAGTCAGCTCCCGACGTTCGTAGAGCAGGCGATCCGCGAACTCGTCGCCGGGGAACCTTGAGAGAACGCCGATGCGGCCCGGGATGTCGTCCTCAGCCAGTCGAACAGCGCCCCCGAGCTCTCGAAGGCTGTTGAAGTATCCAACGAGCGTCATGTAGGCGTCAGCGGCTTGCGGATCTGCTTGGTGTAGCTGCTTGGCCCTCGATAGCAAAGCGGCGTATACCCGTACGAGGGCTGTCTTTACTGACTTGCCTGGCGCAAACACGCCCAAATACAGTCGACCCGGTGCCTCTTCAGACGGAACTTCTGCACCAAACCAAGAGTCACTTGCGTCGAGTCCCGATGGCGGAAAAATCATGAGTGAGCGATTGAACAAGGAGCCGACCTGCTGGTCAGCGCGACGAATCGTCGCTGTCGAGGCCACGACTTTCGGCGGGCGCATTTGATTGTCCGCTCCCAAGGAGCCCAACGCGTCCACTGCTGACTCGTAGAGTCCGACAAGCGTGCCCAACGGACCCGAGATCAGATGAAGCTCATCCTGAATCACCAAGTCGGGTGGTTCAAAAGGCTCGACATCGACTACTTC
The DNA here is from genome assembly GCF_965208895.1 of Candidatus Poriferisodalis sp. Classification (GTDB taxonomy): domain Bacteria; phylum Actinomycetota; class Acidimicrobiia; order Acidimicrobiales; family Poriferisodalaceae; genus Poriferisodalis. The sequence goes on from NZ_OZ242363.1 coordinate 2,304,505, forward strand.
AACCGCGGGCCATCGTCGAGCATGATCCGCAACATGTCGACTCATTTGATGAGTCGCGTCGGCACTTGAGATGTACCCGTGACGCTCACAGTGTCGTTGAACTCGGCCAAAAAGTGACTGGATGCGTCCGTTCCAAGCCATCTGAGCGAATTTGTCGACCGTCGCGATGATCAGCGATGGCAGATGCCGATAGATCTGCTCGTCGACTGTATGTGCCGGAATCCCGTCGAGGCCGTAGTCATTCGCGGGAGAGAACGCACAGTCATCATCCGAGCAGAAGATGTTGATCCGCTGCCGGTAGTCATCTGCGTCGTACTCGCTAGGTCCCAGCTGTGCCCCGCACCAAGGACAGTTCAGCAGCTGGGCAGGCGTACCGCCCTTGGGCCTCTCACCAGCACGCCACTTCTGCAAAGCCTCTTTGGCACCGTCGCTCCAGTAGCCGTTCGGATCGGTGTATCGGTTGGGCGTCGCGCTCGTGCCGACCCAGACCCCCACCGAGAACGGTTCGTCACCCCAAACGGCTTCGTTCGCACGAAGGAACTCACAGGCACAGGCCAAGGCAGCTGCACGTTGGAACTGCTGAATGGTGAGAAGGCGAAGTGTGTACCGCATAAGCACCCCGACGCCGCCAGCCGCTCGATACCCCTGGGCAGGTGTTCGGATACGGCGGTGGGCAAGTACGAACGCCGTCAACCCCAAGTAGGCCTCGGTCTTGCCACCACCGGTCGGAAACCACAGCAGGTCGCAGGTGCTTCGGCTGGCGTGGCTACGGTCGACGAGCGCCGGGAGATTTATCAGAATGAATGCAAGCTGGAATGGCCGCCACAATGTCGGAACGTCGTCAAGGCTGATGTCCACGGCCCCTTTTCGCCGCCGAAGGGCGACCTCTGAGCGAACTCGCTGTAGCGCCATCGCCCTGTTGGCGAAGCAGAACGCCCTGCACGCAAGCTGGGACATCTCGTCGTCAGCACGACTCAGAAGTGTGATCCCCTCGACAATTCGCTCATGAACCAAGCGGCAGGCGTCAATATGTTCATCTGCCTGATCTCGCAAGCCTCCTCGGAGCAGAGCAACTCGGCTCGCTAGTTCGTCGATCCAACGTCCGTAGGACTCCGCTAGCGGAAACAGCATGCGCTGCAATTGCTCACCGGAAACGCCCCCGGGATCCGTTCCGCCGAGAAGTCGCATGTCGAGACCGAGACCGTCATCACCCCGAGGATCGATCCTCGGTAGTTCGTGAACCGGCAGTACAACTGTACGGATCGCAGTTGCGCCTGTCCCTCCATCAGCCTGCCAGTCGGCAGCGCAACCATGCCCTACTGCATACTCGGGTCGATCCCGGAAAAGCAGCTCATCGGAGCGCCGGTCAGCATCGAGCAACTCAAAGTTGGCGACATCGTCAAGCGCCCGGGCTCGAAACACGGCCGTGTTGTCGCGGTGGTGCACACTGAGCTCCGGTTGGAACAGCCATTCGCTGTCATCCGGTTTGCCGGGATTCATCGGGTTGACCCGATTCACCATAAACACCGATATCGCACGCCTCCTGCCATCTGGCAACGTTCGGCAGAGCCACTGAACCTGGACGTCCCCTGCAAGGCTCCGGGCGCCCGAGTCCCCAACAGCAAGAGCGAACACTTCGGTGTGCTGACTGCGGGTCCATACTGTCGCCTCCCCGACTGAACCGTCATTCCGCTCGCTTTCGCGGCTTTCCTGCACGTACCGGCCCCATTGCACAGTCACCTCGACCTCGCCTACTTCGGGGCCAACGGTGAATGAAAGGCCGATGCTTGATGGATTCATGGCCATCGAGAGGGGCGAGGCATAGCCCGTGTCGAGGCTGTCGTCCTCGGCCGCGGCGTCGGCTGCCCCTTCATCTTCCTCCGGGCTGACCTGTGTGCCTGCCGGGGCTAGGCGCCCGAGGACGTACCTAACGGTGGGGCGCTGAGGCAAAGCCTCATCTGGGCCATCGAATGGGCCAAGGAGTTCGCAGCTCAGCGTCTTGATGAGATCGCCACGCATGTCTCGCTGCAACTCGAGTCGTGACTTCGGCATGTCGGAGCCTCCCCGAATCGTCGCCTGACTCTACGCTCGTTCTGCCAGCGTCGATCCTTCGTCGAAGTAACGACCGCAGCGGTCCATCAGATCGGCCGCGCAGTCGCAGCACGCTGAGCACTCTCACCGGGCCGCAGTGAGAGATCGGGTTGGTCCAATGCGATCGGATTCGGACGCACCTCGATGCGAGCAACCGATACAAGCTGGTGGTCGATGCTCGGGTGTCGATGGCTCTCTATCTCGGCCATCCTTCGGGATCTATCCAGAGCGAGGTCGTTCGCAAGCTGCTGAGCATCCTCCAGATTTTTCTCCCAGACGGGCAGGATTCTGCGCTCTCCTTCATCAACGCTCGCACGAATCCGCTCGACTGTCGCTTGGGTGGAAGCGATTTTGTCGGCGGCCGCGCGGTCGCGATGATCGAACCAGGCTTCCAGCCGGGTCCGTTCGCGCGTTACGCGCTGTTCAGCTTCGGCGGTCACGGTCTCTTGACGTTGGTCAGCAAGTTCTCCGACGTGCGAGGCAGCCGCCTGCGCCGCTTCGTCCAAGGCATCGAGCGGAATCGCATCGGGCGGTATGTCGCCTTCCTCCGATCTGCTGAACAGTGCTCCGCGTTGAGCGAGCGCTCCACCGATGCGCGTGCTGACAGTTCCATCGTCCGATACGAACACCGGTACCAGGTCGGATCGGTATCGGATGCCCGGAGTGTCGATCTGATGCACGAACAACCAACCGGTGACAGCCGGAAGGTAGCGACTCGCTTTGAGTCGCCACGATCCTGTAGCGCCCTCATAGTTGCTGTCGAGTACATCGCTCACTATGGACTCGATGATTGGGTGTCCGAAGGCGAAGAACTCGACATGCTCGACATCGCGCAGAGCTTCCGGGTGGAATACTGCCCATCGCTTGTGACTCACCGCAAAGAACTCATGGAGGTTGTCGCCGCGGAACGGATCGTTGAAGGTCAGTTCGTACTCGTCGCCTCGTTTCTTGATGTGTGTGCGAGCATCCGCAAGCAACGCGGTTATGAAGGCTTGCTGGGACTCCGGACTCAGGCCGTGTTCGCTTCCTGCGATTCTCTCCGCGATCTCTCGCCTATAGCTCTTGACATCCATGACAAAATCACGAAGCTGCACGTCAGCTAGCCGAGCTTTTGCCACCTGATCTTCGAGTTGTCGGCCGAGTTCGTCTAGCGCTGCATCGCGCTCGGCTGGCGCTTGTCGCAAGATCTTGCGGAGATCTTCCTCAGTATTACCGAGTATCGGATCAAGACCTCCGACAGTTTCCTCAAAAGCGTTGATTCGGCGCTCCAGCACGTCGAGCACTCGCTCCTCGATCGTGTCCTCCAAGTAGAGGTTGAATACACGCACGACATGGCGTTGCCCAATACGGTCGATACGCCCAATGCGCTGCTCGACACGCATCGGATTCCAAGGAAGGTCGTAGTTAACCAAGTAGTGGCAGAACTGGAAATTGCGGCCTTCGCCTCCCGCTTGCGTCGAAACCAGTACTTGGGGACCCGTTCCAAGGCGAAATAGCTCAACAGCATCGTCTTTTGCGCTCGGTTTCATCTGGCCGTGAAACAAGTTGACCCCGACTGGATCGTTTGACCCCTGCATTTGACGCAGAAGTTCGCTGATGTACTCTTGTGTTTCGCGAAACTCGGTGAAGATGAGTACCTTGGCATCAGGATCTTCCTCGAACAGTGTCTCCATCTGCCTAATGAATTCTGTGCCTTTGGAATCAGAAGGAAGATCCTCGAGAATCTGTACTAACTCTGCCAATTGCGAGGCTTCTTCCTGGTGCAGCCTTGCTTCGACGATACCAGCGGCGGACTCACTCTCATCGAAAGACTGCTCCAGCTGCGTAGTCGACTGCTCCAATGAGGCGGTTTTGGTCAAGAGACGGTCGCGGCGCCCTGCCAATGAACGGCTCAGAGCACGGATACTGCTGGCCATGAGCTTCTGGAACGTGACCATGACGAACGCGAAAGCGTTCTCCTTATTCGCCTCGGCAAGAGCGAATCCGCGCCGGACATACTCCTCCACGAGTTCAAGCGCCGCACGCTCATCGTCGGTTAGCGCTACAGCCCATCTAGATGCGCGTCGTGGCATGAAGTCCCCGACGACGCTTTTACGGTTACGGATCAGGATCTCAGAGAGCAAGTGCTGTTCTGAGAGCTCGCGGCAAACAACTTCACGCTCGTGACTGGACCGCTCCAGCCTTTCCCGTATGACGTGCTCCGGTGCCCCTAGCCAGTTGTTCAGTTTCTGAAGTGTCACCAACGAAGACTCACCAGGTATCGGGAAGGACTCGCTCAGCTGCTCGACCAGCCTGCTCAAGCCTCGCGCTTCACGTCGGTGCGCCTCGAAGTGATCCTCGCTGGCGAAGAGCACAGGATCGAGGAGTTCCACGAGGGAATACAGCTCATGGGTTTGGAGCTGCATCGGCGTCGCTGTCAAGAAGAGCATCGAACGCCTGCCCACACGGGACGGGTCTGCGAGATCTCGGATAAGCTGATATAGCTTTGTCGTCGTAACCGTATTCCCGTGGCGAGTGGATCTCGCATGGTGCGCCTCATCGACGATGATCATGTCCCAGTCGACTTGCTTCACCTCTCTCGACCGCTCATCGCCAGAGACCCAAGCGTCGGACACGATGACATCGTCGTATCTCGCAAACGGGTTGCCCGTGTACCCCTCGGTCTTTCGGAGGTGGCGGACGGTATCAGAATCGAGGACAGCGAATGTCTCGTTGAACTTCGTCTTGAGTTCGAATTGCCACTGCCGTCGCAGATTCGGCGGGACGACAACCAAGCAACGCTTCACGATTCTTCGTGTCCGGAGTTCCTTGAGGATCATTCCAGCCTCGATCGTCTTCCCAAGACCAACCTCATCGCAAAGCAGATAGCGATGTGGGTAGTTGGTGACCACGCGGTGAACTACGCCGACTTGGTGCGGTTTCACATCAACCCGGGTGTGCCCGAGCGACACAAGATCGTCGTGGAGATGCGCGAAGTAGTGGTGGCGCGTGACTAATCCAAGTCGGAACTTCTTGTAGGAACCAATCCGGCCGTTCTTGAACTTCGCAACTGGATCAAGATTATGGTTTGGCCGTAGCGCTGCCTCAGGGACCGTTCGCAGACCGCTCAGGAACTGGACTTGCCACTTTGGAGGTTTGCCATCGATCGATTCCAAGCGGAGTCCTGGTTCGTCGGCCCCAGTTCGTACCACCATCAGCGGAAGCTCGACGCGGCTAAGACTGCCGCTCTTCCAATTCACCTTGGGACTGAGGTCGACGCCGGGATCCCAGCGCACGGTCGCTACAGCACCGTTCAGCTCTTCAATGACTCCATAGGAACCGGGGTGACTTGCAAACTCGACCAATGCTCCGACCACAAGATCCGTATTCATTTCTACCGTCCTCGCTCGACGCCAAGTTCTGCACTGTCGTAGCAGCGGGGTGTGACATCGAAGGGTCCACTTGGGCCGGGTATAGGCCGTGCAGCCGGATTGTTCACAGCCGGGAGGCTATTCGCGCGTCGCGCTCGGGGACCAGCGGTGCAATCGGGTGCTTCGCGTTTCCGCGTGGGGTAGCTCGGTGAGGGTCCTGGCTGGATAGGGAGGGATCCCCCGGAATCGGAGGTGTCTTATCGCCCCGGTTCGGGAGGATCCCTGTGGCTGTTGACTGTACGCGTGCGTTGTCGTTGATCGTCGGTTTGGGTTCGGGTGTCGCGGTGCTCGATGTGGGGGGCCGACGCGGCGGCCCGCTCGAGGTCGAGATCGAGTTGGCCCGCCGGCCGTGCTGCGGGGGTTGCGGCGGGCCGGTGTGGGCTCACGGGTCGAGCCGGGGTGAGGCTGGCTGATCTGGCGGCGTTCGGCCGGCCGGTGCGGCTGGTGTGGCGCAAGCGCCGCTGGCTGTGCCCCGACGGGTCGTGCGCGGTGCGCACGTTCACCGATCAGGAACCGGCCATCGCGCTGCCGAGGGCGCGCATGACCGCTCGGGCTGCTCGCTGGGCGACTCGCCGGGCGGGCAAGGGACGGGCGATCAAGGAGATCGTAGCCGAGCTGGGATGCAACTGGCATACCGCTATGGCTGCGGTGCATCGGTGGGGCACCGCGCTGCTCGAAGCCGACCGGTCGCGTATCGGCGGCGTGACGGCGTTGGGTCTCGATGAGATCTTGATGTTCCGCCGCGGCCGGTACCGCGAACAGCACTGGGGCACCACCATCGTGGACGCCAGGCGGGGCAAGCTGCTCGACATAGTCGCTGGCAAGAGCGCCAAAGGGGCCACACGCTGGATCCGCGGGCGCACCTCGGGGCGGCGGCGGCGAGTGCGGTGGGCGGTGATGGATCTGTCGGGGCCGTACCGCAAGGCGTTCACCGATTCGCTGCCCCACGCGATCCAGGTCGCGGACCCGTTCCACGTCGTCAAGCTCGCCAACAGCACCATCGACGAAGTGCGCCGACGCGTCCAGAACGAGACAACCGGCGGACGCGGCACCAAAGGCGATCCGCTGTATCGGATACGGCGGCTGCTGCTCAAGGCCCACGAACGCGTCACCGAACGCGGCGAGGCGAAGCTGCGCGGCCTGCTCGCCGCCGGCGACCCCCACGGCGAGGTCCGCGACGCATGGCACGCGAAAGAGACCCTGCGCATGACCTACCGCATCGGCGACCACCAACTCGCCCTCGAAGCCATCGACGAGCTGTCCCGCGACCCGCGCGACGAAACCTTCTCGCCGGAGCTGAACAAGCTCGGCCGCACGCTTCGCACCTGGCGGGCACAGATCACCAACTGGCACCGCTCACGCGTGACGAACGGCCCCACCGAGGCAGCCAACAACCTGGCCAAGCTGATCAAGCGCGTGTCGTTCGGGAACGCCAACTTCGACCACTACCGAACAGTGAAGATGTGTGCGGGGAGCGGGCCGTCGGCGTCTGACCTGCTATCGAACTGGCCCTGCGTGTTGTGGGTGCCTTGGGTGGGACTCGTCGGCGTCGGCGGCTCGCTTCTTGGACTTGTCAGCTGCGGCCGGTCCGGGACGAGCGACGTGACCTCATAGGAACGTGTGCTGGCTGATGCCTCATCACTGTTATGTCCGTCCCGTCCCGGCACGCGAGCCGCTCCGAGATGAAGGACAACATGATGCCAGAACCGCCACGGGCGGTGATCGGCGGGATCGGCTGCCGCACCGACTTCCACGTAGCCGCAGCGCTCGACCCGTTGGGCCGGATGCTGGGCAGCGAGTCGTTCCCCGCGACAGTTGCGGGCTATGACTCCACATGCAGGTGGCTCGCGTCGTTCGGGCCGATCGCCGCGGTCGGCGTGGAGTCCACCGGTTCCTGCGGGGCGGCCCTGGCCCGGTCTTTGACCGAGCAGGGCTGCGCGGTCATCGAGGCCGACCAGCCCCATCGCCATCTTCGCGCCCGCCGCGGCAAGAACGACGCCATCGACGCCGAGGCCGCTGCCCGCAAGGTGCTCTCGGGCGAAGCGGCCGCAGCCGCGACCGACACCACCGGGGTCGTCGAGGCGATCCGTCAGCTCAGCGTCGCCCGCAACAGCGCTGTCAAGGCCCGCTCTGCGGCGCTGTGCCAGCTCGGCGGCCTGCTCGTCGCCGCCCCCGCCGATTTGCGCGCCCAGCTCGACTGCCGCCGCACCCTCGGGGGCAAGGCGGCGGTGTGCGCACGGCTGCGGCCCGACCCCGGCCGGCTCGCCGACCCCGCCCAAGCAGCCAAGACAGCGCTTGCCAGCCTGGGGCGTCGCATCGCCCAGCTCGGCGCCGAAGCCGACGAGCTCGAAGACGAACTCGACCGGCTCAGCCCCGAAGCGTCGTTCGCTCACCTGTGCGGCGCCGCGCCGGTCCCTGCCTCGAGCGGGCGCACCAGCCGTCACCGGCTCAACTTCGCCGGCAACCGCGACGCCAACCGGGCACTGCACATGATCGTCATCGTCCGGCTCCGCTGCTGCGAACGAACCCGCAGCTACCTCAACCGCCGCGTCGCCGAAGGCAAAACCAAAAAAGAAGCCATCCGCTGCCTCAAACGCTTCGTCGCACGAGAGATCTACCGCACCCTTCGAGCCGACCTCGCCACCCTCAAAACCCGCACTTGACATCTATAGGAACGTCCCGGGGCGATTCACTGGACCCACCTCAACACCCCAAAACTTGACATAGGGGCTCATCTAGCAGATGCATGTCATGACCTATTACGCGGTAGCGCAAGACCACATCGGGGGCAGCTACCTCGCCGCGCACGACGAGACGACGTGGCCACGTCGCCCGTTTGCACGCTCATCCCGCGGCGGATTCGACCCGCGCGCTGGTACATAGCAGATCGAGAGATCGAGCTGCTCATACCGCGTGCCCCTGGATAGAGAGTCGACATCGCCGCCACAGCTTGTGCCCAGTCCAGCGCGTCCATAGGCCCACTTCCCGACGCGAGTCGGTGCACAATCGCGGCTGTCAACCAATCCCCGGCACCACCGGCGTCGACAGCCGAGACGCGCGGCGGCGAAACCCGCCGACAGACACCGTTGAGTTCCAGAGTCGCGCCTTCAGCGCCATCGGTGGTGATCCGAACCTCTCCTTCGGCCGTTGGTGGAAGGCGGTCACCAATTGTCTCGCGGTCTGGACGGCTGATCTTGACAATTGTCGCCGCCGCACATGCTCGCCGATGCGCTCCTGGACTCGCTTTGGTAGCAGGCTCATAGACGACCTGGCGTCCTCCGGTCCGGTGCGCCTCAGCCACTGCGGCATTGAAGCGGCATGGTCTGTCGAAGACAAAAACATCGCGCAATCCAGCGCTCAGCACTTCGGAGGCAGCTTCCTCCGGCAGTGGCCGGTACACCGCTACGCCGCGCCGACATTCCGAGCACCCGTACCTGTAGCGCGGAACGCCGTCACGAGATGAGTGCTCGATGAGTGGTGTCACGGTGTCGGCATCGAGCCAGAGACCGTCAACAGCGACGCCAACCGCTCGCAAGTCGGCCACCACGGCCTTGCCCGCCGAATCGTCACCAATTCGAGCAGTGATCTCGGACTCCCACCCCAAGTAGCAAAGGTTGGCCGCGATGTTCGCGGCGGTTCCACCTGCGGCCCGTCGTACCCCCCACGTGCAGTGCACGACGTCGAGCACCACGTACCCACCACACAGAGCTCGCGACATCACGCGCGGTATGGGCTTCCCTGGAGCCAGATGGCGGTCATGTCTGTTGTCTCCAGTACCCACCGGTCCTCCGGGGCCTCCGCCAAATGATGACTCCCGCTTGCGGTAACAACCGCTATCGGCTGCTCGATCGACGCAAGACAAGCTCCGATCGACAGCATCTTCGAGGCATGAACCGACACGATCACCCTCACTTCGCCAAGTGGCGCTAGCAGATCCGAGGACCGCAGATACAGACCAGTTAGCACTCGATAGCAGTCAAAGGGGTTCGCTTCCTGGACGTAAAGCAGGTTGCGCTTGTCCGTCTCGAACACATCGAACAGCAACACCCGGTGTTCGAGGATGAGGCCGTCAGCCCGCCGTGGATCACGAGCGGGAAACGGCAGGATTGGGTACACCTCGTCAGGTCCGAGATATTCGTAAATCGCCCTCAGCTCTGCTTCCGAAGATTCACCGAGGACCGGTGCCCAGATCGTGTTGACATCCGCCGCGTCGATTCCCAACGTGTGGCGGAACCCGACGATGGCGCCTGGCTCGGTCGTCCCTTCTGAGCGGATCATCTGGTCCAACTCAGGATTCTCCGCCACCGTTATGAGGAACTCGCCCGCATTGTGCTCGCGGACCTGTGCCTCGATCGCCCCGATGAGCGGGAAGAACCGACGTGTCGGCATCGCTGAGACGTCGAGCACCACCGCCTCACCCACTTTCAAGATCTCCTCGGCGATCAGGGCCCTCGCCTGCCTCGCCCCGACGGTTAGCGGATCGGCCCCTGTCGGTTCCGGCGCGAGATACGTAACGAAACCGTGCTCGTCGCCAAGTTCGGCGAGCGCTTTCCGATTGGCGCGTGCAAGCGACGTCGAGGCACCGTGGCCGACGCCGGGCGGGAGTGCCATGGTGGTGACGCGGAAGTCGATTCCAAGCGTGAGGCATCGACGCACGATGTGCAGTGTGCGCTGATCGAAACCGTCGCCGATCACGAGATGCAGCGGCAAACCGGCGCATATCGCCGCTGCGTGCAACATGTCATCCATATCGGTGTTCCGGCCGATTGCGTAGTCGCCCCACAGCGCGCCTGGCTGAGAGCCGGTCATAGGTCGAACAGCGGCGGTTCGGGCGCTGTTGGTTCCGCATCGTCACCGTCGAGGAGCCATCCGGCCACCTCGGTGACCTTCTGTTCGCGGAAGCTCCCGCGGCTGAGCGGCAGACTTAGGCGTGGGCAGAGCAATCGATTGAGGTACAGCACCATTACCCGCTTCTTCTTCACCGAATAGTCGACATCCGCGACCAGGACATTTCGCGCGACCGCAACACCGAGCGCCTCGAAGAGTCTTTCACCGCCTGGAATTCTGTCGCGGGTGCCCGGATTGAGAAGGCGAGTACGGTCCTCCATCGTTATTGCGATTCCGTTAACGCCAGGGGGATATGGTGCGGTTGGACGCTGTGTCTGCTGCTCAGCGATCCGAGCGATCCGGTTAACTAGCCGGATCACGTCGGCGTATCGAGGTAGACGGTCCGGCAGCTCTCTCCACATGCGCTCACTGGCGAAGCGGAGGATCCGGTCTTGCTCCTCGACGGGAACGGTCGGCGGCTCGTCCAACGTGATCTTGGCCAGCATGTACTCAAATACCTCGCCGCACACGCGTAAGAACTGCTCAACGTTCTCCGAGGCAACGCGGGTGATCGTGTCGGCCCCCGCGTAGTACGGCACGTCGTGCTCTCGTGCGAGGAAGAGCCGCGCTGCGCCCTTTACGTCGCTGCCCAACTCCTCCGCTAGCGCAGGCCCCTCTGCTGGGTCAAAGAGCGTTTGTTGTGGCTTGTTCCTGGAACGCTCCATCAGAATCTCGGCGCCACGCAGCAGAACTGCTGATTCGAGTGCCGTTTTGCCTGTCGCCTCATCGACCCATCGCGCGTGCAACGTGTTTGAGCCCGCCGCCTCCTTAGCGGAATTTCGGATGGCCTCCAGCTGCGCGTCCTCAACAACGACGGGGGAATCGAGGAACTCAAAGAAATCTCGCTGGCTGCGCGTGTACTGGTCGATGTGCCAGCCTGCTCTCAGATTGCCGACTTCCCGAAGGATGCGATCAAACCGGCGACCGCCCCCGCGGGCGTTGACCCGAGTTGCCCTTTCAAGTTCCAGCAGCTCGTAGTCACGACCTCGTGTCTCCCCCTGCAGTACTTCAGACGAGTCAAGCGCCGAGAGGCGCTCGGCGTACCAGCGCGCAACGGTAAGCCTGCGATCCTGCAGGGCTGTCAATACCGCGGCGCGTTGATCCTCTGCTAACGCGTGGCCGTCATCGAACAGCAGGTGAACTGGCGGCACGGTTTGATTGTCGAAAAGGAGTTCCGCGGACGAGAGAAGTCTCAACGAGTGCAGCTGCGAATGTCCGCGGGCTGCCCGGTCCCAGTCAACCGGCTTCAGCGAGTCCAATATCTCAACGATTTCTGATTCAATCGCTCGACTTGCCCCCACCAAGGCCGTGCCGTCAAGGCCGCCGAGCTGATCGGCAGCTACCGCCGCACGCTCATCGCTGTCGTCAAGCTCAAGGTGGAGCCGCCCCACATCGTCGGGGTAACGCCCCGCGCAGGAGCCGACGGCTGCACGAACCACCGCCGAGACGATGCGCGCATCAAGGAGCCGCAAGAAGAGCCGGTCAGCAATCCCTGGCGGAGCACCCGACATCGCAATTGTGCGGTAGTCACGGCTGAGGTTCAGCAGCACTCCAAGATGTGTCGGATTGTCCGCGAGTGCGCCGACGCGATCGAGCTGCTCCGCGAGGTCGCGCAGATCATCTCTCCGCACGTTGACTTCCCGCAGACTCTCAGCGGTGAAGACCCGCAGCAGAGTTGTCTTGCCTCCGCCCGAAGCCGAGCGGATGATAAGAGGGCGGTCCCACAGCGAGTCCGGGAGCAGTTCAAGGACAGCGGCACCAACATGTCGCAGGAAGTCAAAGGTCTCGCGTTCTTGTTCGGAAGCTCGTGACAGGAACGGGTTGTGGAGTGTCCTCACGGCCGCTCCGCGTTGTGACGATGTCGGCGAGGAAACAGCCCGCGCTGAGACCCACCCATATGCCGGGTGTCCGCCCAAAGGAGGGAGATCGAATTGTTCGGAGTATTGTGAGACAGTACGACCGGCAGCCTGCCGCCGCCGAAGCCGTGCCGGACATCGCCATCTGCAACCTCGATATGGACGCCGAGCTGTTCGAGCAATCGCTCGTCAAAATACTTCTCGCACATCTCGAGCAGAATCGAATCCTCGACACGCAGTGAGCTTGGAAGGACCTGTATCGCTTTGAGTTGCCACGACCAACCGACCTGGCCCAACAGTTGTTTGATGTGGTCGAGAGCCGTCTCGCTCGCACAATAGAGAAGTACGCTTACGTTCGGCTCTGCAACCACAGCGACATCCGTCAGGCGATCGAGTTGCTCCTTGGCCTTGACTAGACGACCCGCAAACGAACCACCATCTTTCGGCCGCATCATCGTGACACCGCTAGCGGAGAAGTCGTCCACAAGCACCACATGCTCGAAGAGCGCCTCTTCGTCGTCAAGTGCTTTCCGAAGGTCGTCTCGCATACGCTCTGCCGAAGATTCCGCCATTTCTGGCGCGATGTAGAACTGCTCGTTCGAGAACTCGCTCGTCCTGCGCAGCTGGTCAATGTGTGCTCCGTCGCCAAGCCCGAGGATCAACGTTTGGCGGTGCAGCTTCTTGAATTCGTCCGACGCTTGGATTCTCGTGAGCTGCCACGGCTCACAACCCACCCGTGCGGCCGCTATTCGGAGCAATGTTGGCCGGATGACATCGGGGTATGCGGTCTCGATGAGGTGGTCAAGCTCGGCAGTTGAGATGAAGACCATCTCGTTGCACACAAACTCGGCCGCTCGTTGCCGGTCTTCCGTGGACATCTGGCCGAGCCAACCGGTGAGGTTTTCGAGAAACCCCTCTCCTGCCCGGTAGCCACCGTATTCGTCATACTTTAGGCCTGCCATTGCCTGGTACTCGCCGCCCCGCTGAGCGACGTCGGCCGCTTCCCAATTGAGGACGCGAGCCAAGAGCTTCTCGAGCAGTTGGTCTTTCACGAGCGAGGTGGTCGAAAACGCCAACCGGAGGACGTCTTGCTCAGTGCCCGCAGATAGGTCACTAACGCCTCCGGGCCCCGCCGTCCCGAGCGAGACAGGTTCCAGCATCGCGTCGCGTCACCGCTGCAACGGTCGACCGTGAGGGACCACCGCCGCGCAGCAAGCATCTCGAAATCGTTCCCACCAACCTCTCCCCGGTCTCCAATGGCTAGCACCGGCTTGCCGCCGCAATTCTCAAGCCTCTCAACAACTGTCACTTTGGAGGTCGTGGCCGCGACCACATCGACGGAATGGCCCGATTGCACGACTTTCAAGTCATTTACTCCTGCGCGGGCCAGAACCTCTCGCACCCAGCGCAAGACGGACGCGATGCCCAAACCGGTCCCTGTCACAGGCCACACAGAGACTTGCCAGACCCGTTTCTCAATCTTGACGCTTGTCGCAAATTCGGACTCATGGAGTACGTGGCTGAGTTGATCCAATTCGGTCAAGGCCGGACGGTCGGTGATCGGGGCAGGGTCGCCAAGGCCAATGACGACGGCTCCGTTGTAGAGCCCCATGGTCACGCTCGGCCAGAGATCTTGGGGCACCAATCCGCGGAATTCCTCGAGCAATCCGACCCCACGCCCAGTAGCGACGCCGAGGAGACAACCTTCGCCCAAGAGTCGAAGCACTTCGGAGCGCACTTCGGGCAGTGGTCCGTCAAAGCGATCTTCAGTCCCGCACATCGTGCCGTCATAGTCCAACACCACACCCCCGAATCGCGTTGCGCTGATGTCACGGCGCCATGCCGCATAGCTCAGCGACACGTCGCCGGCCAGAGAACTGCGGGCGGGAATCTCGGCAGCGACTATTTTGCGATCGACCGCGTCGGCCTCTTCGACCGCAATGTGTCGGCGCGCTGACTGGCGATAGAGGCGCCTTCCGAACGTCGGGACCTGAGGTCGGGCAGGGTCGACGCCAGCTGCAGTCGCAGTCTCTCCTACCGTCCGCATCGACGCGCACAGCAAATCCAAGGCGCCAGCGAACCCTTCCCTCGACGTCCATATGCGATGCACCCGCACGCCGCCGGGCAATTCCTTAAGCACCGCTTCTGCCAGCGACTCTGTCGCAGGACCTGCGAACGAAACGACCGAGGTGGTCTCCAGGTTCCGCGCGAATCCTGTGTGTCTCCCGTGAGCAAAATTGCGATAGTCAGTGACCTGCACACTCGCAAGCCCGATCTCGGAGAACCGAGTCTCGAGATCGATCGCCGCTGGGCGTTGGCCCGGACCGTGAAGGACCAAGGCACGATCCGTCTCAATCGCTGGTGCGGGGAGCTTGAGCCATGGCAGTGTGGGCAGCGCCGTCGCAGGGTCCGCGGCCCGAACAAACAGGGTGGCCATCGCCAACACGCTGTTTGTCGCGAGGAAACCATCCGGCACGACCGGCTCAATGTGAACCGTATCCGAGAGATGCTTGGTCACGTCAGGTTTGAGCCATGCCGGGTCACGATGCGTTACAAGCACTATCGGGTGGCTGTGGCGTTGCCGGGCAGCTGCAAGGCAAAACGAGACGTCGGGATGCGACGCCCGCGACGAAATCACAACAACCGATGCATCTCGGACTGGGGCCTCGCTCACCAGAGCCAGAGGCGTCACCGCTGTGGCAAGCCCCCCCCGTGCTGTGCTCTGCACCTCCGCCGCCAACTGGGCGACCGCGAGGCTTCCGCCGGACGCGACGAAGATCGCTGGGCGACTCCCCATGCACGCTTGCAGTTCGACGAGCTGTGCGACGTCCGCCCGTTGGGCAGACTCGTACGAGTCCTCGAGTCGAGCAAGCTCCTCAAGATAAGTTAGTCGTCTCACGCTATGAGTTTCGCCGTAATTTCGCCGCGACAGGACGATACCACCGAGCCCTTGCCATACCTGTGTTCGCATCCGTCGCCGGAGCGAACGTGACTGGCAGCTATTCGGGCCTGCGCCGTTTCTTTGAGCACCAATCAACTCGCGACGCTCTCGCATTTCTCGCCCGCCAGGAACGAATCGCCCTGGTCGTCGGCGCTGGCGTGTCACGCGAGTCTGGACTTCCCGGGTGGACAGACCTGCTCGAGAATCTGCTCGGCGAGGTCGCCTTGAGCAGCGAGCCGTTTCGGAACCACGAACCCGGACTCTCAGGCAACGACTTCACGACATCAGTTGCCCGTGCTGCGATCGAGCCACATACCGCCAGCTTCAAGCGCCTCGTCATGGCAACCCACGGCCTGCTCGGCGCAGCGTCCATCGTCAAGAGCCATTTCCCTGAGGATGACTACCTTCGAAGACTGAAGGAGGCGCTGTACCAGCCCGCGAAGGAAAGCCGACTGGATATCACCCCAGGCGCGACGGCGCGCGAGATCGCAGCATTGTGGACTGAACGCGGGCCTGGCCGTCTGACCGTCATAACTACCAACTACGACCTCCTCATCGAACTCGCTCTCCTTGACGCCGACGTCGCCGCGTCCGAAGTCGAGATCGTGTCAGGAGCACCTGACCGAGACGAGGCCGACGTCGAGAGGTACCGGGTCATCCATCTCCACGGCGTCATCCCGCATCCCAATCAGCCCACCGCGCTCTCGGTACCAAGTGGCGACATCGTGCTCGCTGAGGACGACTATTTCGGCGCGCTGGACAGCGCACCTGCGACGGCGACCCGGCTCTATTGCCAGTCCCTTCTCGAGCGCGTTTCGAGCCTCTTCGTGGGAACAAGCCTCACCGACCCAAACCTGCTCTCGTACCTGCACGGCACTACTGGTCGGACGAGCAGCGATGTCCGTCATTACGTGCTCGGGATCGGACAGGGTGATCAACCACCCGGGGCCAATGCGACGGAACTTGCCCTCGCTGCGAGCCGCAGTGCCGCTGCCGGGCGTCTCAGCCACATGGGGGCCGAAAGCCTCGCCGCGGACTTCTTCTGCCAGACCAGCCTGTTTCTTCGCGAACTTCGACGCACTGAGACCGAGGAGGTGCCCCTAGTCGAGGTACTCGAACAATGGTTCCGTTTAGCTGTAAGAATCGGTGTCCTTCCTGGTCCCGCCTTCGCCGCGCGCCGGTCCCCCACCCGGCTCGCGTTGTCGGCGGCCGCTCGAACCATTTCAAAGAACTTCGCCGATACCGGCGCCCTCCGCCAGGTGAACGAGACGCTTTCACTACATCTCTGGGTCCACGATCCGACAACGGACGAACTGGTTCTCGTTGCTCGCTCGGATCTCGAGTTTCACGACGAAAACATGCTCGAGCGCCACCCGGTCGAGATGCCGTTTCATCGCCTCGTCGTCGAGGCTGTCTGCAGTGGAGCACCGCTCGAGGCAGACGGCCCGGCCCTCGCTTCGTCGAAGTGGGGCTCGATGCTCGTCGTGCCGATCAACGTCGAACTTCGTGAGCTGGCCCACTCTGCTGTCCCGGCGGGCGCGATCGTGCTGGCTTCTGACCTCGCCGACGACGCAGGGCTTACCCGGCTCCGCGGTACACCAGCAGAACGGGCGTACCTGTTGACGACCCTTGCCCAACTAGGAATTCGGCTCCTAACGGGAAGCCGCGAGCCATCGTGACCGACGATGCCACAGATGCGATCCCGCGGCTCCAGCCGGGTACCCGACACGGCGGTGGTCTGGCGCCACACTCGGATCTACCCGAACGATGGGTCGCAGTTCTTGAGGCTGCCACCACCGCCCTCGACGCCCCGCCTACACCTACGCGCCATGACGCCAGAGCCCCAACAGCATGAGTATTGACACTCAGACGCTCCCTTGTCGAGCGGCGAGTGCGTCAGCGTCTTGTCGGGCGTGTTCGTCGTGCCGCATCCGGCGGATGGCACGTTGGGCGAGACCCGCGACTCGCAGGCCGCGAGCCGGCTCGGCGGTGTCGCTATCGACGCGGATCTCCAAGGCGAACGCGACATGATCGGCGCAGCCTGCCGAGGCCGAGGCCGCGGCCGGCATCCGGGCACGTCACCCGTCGTCGAGGCCGATTCGGTCTTCGACCCGCAGCGCGAGCAGGAACTCCACCCTGCTGGTGGACACTCAGAGATGAGGAAAATCAGCGAGCGAGTCTGAGGAGAACTCCATGAGAGTGGGCGAACACGCCGCAGGTCACGCCGGAGTCCGTGTCGCACACCTTGTATCTGGTTTCGTGAGTGTCGATGCAGGCTCGACATGACCACGCGCTGCGCTCAAAGCGGTTGACCGCGGCCATCTTGACTGCCCCCTCGAGTCCTGCTCAGCCGGCCGCGACGCCATGCAACAGCAGCACTGCCTTGTCGCCTACGGTGATTCCGCTCTCGGGTCGGCCGCCGGCCTCCTCCGATGTCCTGCGATGGTGAGTGACCGGTGCGAGATATGCGTGCGGCAATCGCGGGTCGCCAAGCTGCGTGAAATGGTGCTCGCACTCCAAGAACGGTGTCTGAGGCAACCGCCGGTCTCCTCCTGGCTATGCCGGTGACGCTGAACCCTTCGACAAGTTCGTTGGAACGCGAATGCTCGAGTCCGACGGGTCCGGACGCGAGGAGCCCCGGGGCGGGTGCCCCGGGGCTCTTTCGTTGTCGGTCTTTGCCGTTGGGCAGCAGGGCTGCCCTAACGGTTCAGGTCAACTGTGCAGCAGGTTCGCTAGTTGCGGGCCTTGACGCTGCTGGACACCGAGATGCGGTTCTCGCTCTTGGCGTTCTTGTCTTCCTCGACCGGGTCATGGGTGCCCGATGTCGGGGCGGCGTCGGCCGCGTAGCCCAGAGCAACCTCTTGGGTCTCGATGATCGCCGGGACCGGTGGGTTCGCTGTGGTGTCGGCGGTCTGGCCGCTGTGGCCGGCGGCGGTGTCGACGAGATCGCGTGCCATGGGCAGCAGGCCCGCGACAGCGGTCTCGCCCTCATAGCGCACCTTCTTCGTCGGACCCGTCACAACAGTCTGACCGTCGGAGGCCATCGTCAGGCCGCCTGCGGCCGGTGTGCCGGTGTGCCGGCCTGTCCGGAGGCGTCGGCGCCGATGCCGTCGTCGGTGTTGGCCACCCTCGCCCGTGCCGCTGCTGCGGCCAGCAGGTCCCTCAGCAGCGCATCGTGCGCGTCCGCGTCGACCGCCGAGATGTACCGGTTGAAGTCGGCCTCGATCGCGAACTGGGTGCGGCCCGCGTTCGTCGCCGCCGCCGTGACGTTCCTGTTCGCGTTGCTGACCGCCAGCGGCGTCCTGGTGGTGCCAGAGCACCGCAGCGACACGCCGAAGCGGCTGTCGAAGTCTTCGTTGGCCCTCAGCGCCGCGACCAAGTCGTGCACAGTGGCCGCGCCGTTCGCGAACCGCACCGTCGCCCGCTTGCCCTTGGTGCCGACGCGCACGTCGATGTCCAGCGGCTTGGACGCCATATAGGTGCCCGCAGTGTCGAACACGACCCTCCACGCGTTGCCCGCAGCACCCGCAGCGTCGCCGCCGGCCTTCGCTGTGATCGTGACCGCGTTCGCCGCGTCCGAGGCAGTGGTCGCGTCGGCAGCCGTGGCCGGCAGCGTCCACGAGTTGAGCGCGGAGTGCTTGAGCCCGCTCATCAGCACCGAACTGATCCTCGGGCTCGCCTCAGCCTTGATCGCGGTCCCCGGCTTCGCCGAGCTCAGATTCCCCGCGAGGTCCTTGACCCTGCCGGACTTGAGCACCAGCCGGTCCCCGGGCACCAACGGGTTCGTCAGCGACACCGTCGTCGTGAACGACGTGGTGGGCTCACCGCCCGTCTCGGCAGGGATCGCGGGCGTGCCGAAGGCCGACACCGGGTCGACGGTGCTCGACGACGAAGTGCTCGTCGAGCCCGCGCCGCGCGTGCAGGCGAAGCCCGCCGAAGTCAGCGTGTCAGCGGCCAGCCCGCCCGGATCAGTGACCGTCACCGTGAACGCGTCCGCGCCCGGCGACGAACCGGACCTCGGCGACGCGATGCCGATGATCGACACCTGAGGCCTGCCGGTGTCCTTCGGCGCTGCCTGCACCGTCGCAGACGCCGGCACCACGGTGCGCTGATCCTCAGCAGCGCCCAGCTTCAGCGACGACGACGCGACCGAGATCACATCCCCGGCCGCGAGCCCTTGCCCCAACGCCACATACACGACATTGTCCGCGCAGCCGCCGCCGGTCACGCCGGTCACCGCCGAGGTCACCACGGCGGGAATGCCGTTGACCTCGATCATGTCCCGCAGAGCCGTCGTCACAGCGAGCCCGCCGCCGTCGGCGGCGTCACTGCCGCTGGTCACGTCGCCGCTGAAATACAGCGCGAACACAGCGGTGCCGGCCTGGGGCCGCACCGCGTCGTCCGCGTCGGTGACCCCGTCACGGTTGCTGTCGCCCTCGAGTGCATCGGTCGCCGGGTCGTTGCCCGCGCCGATCTGCACCGTCAGCGCGCCCGACGAGGCCGCCTCGACCGCGGCGTCCATCACCGACTGGCTCACCGCAGCCGTGCCGCCCACCGCGACGATGCCCAGATTCAGACTGATGCCCCCGACCGCCTTCGGCGTCGCCGCCAGATAATCGCGCACCGACGCCGGCAGCGTGCCGCCGACGATCAACGGCGTCACCAAAGCACCGCCGGTCAGGCTCGACGCCAGCACAGGCGCCGCAGCAACACCGTCAGGGTTGCCGCGCACCAGCACCACACGGTCCGTCGAAACCGGCGCCAAGTCGTCGCCGCAGCCGTTGTTGGCCAACTGCGCCAACGCAACCGACACAGCAGCAGCCGAATCGCCCTCGACCCGGCTCACGGTATCGACGCCCAGCGTGGTCAGCGCAGAAGCCACATCAGCCGACACCGCTGAGGTGCCGCCGACGATCTGCACATGCTCCACATCGTTCGCGGTGATGAACCCAGCGGTCGCGTCAGGCAACTCGCCGGCCGCGGTCATCAGCAACGGCAACTGCAAACGGTAAGCAGTGGTCTGCACCGCCACACCGAAAGCCAAAGCATCGGAACTGCCGTTGATCAGCACCGCGGACACTGCCTCGGTGCCGCACCACGACGAATCGGTCTCGACCATCGACGCGATCGCCGCGGCAGGCGCGTAACGATCATCGCCAGCGACACGAGTCACCGTCGGCTTGTTCACCAGTTCTTCGATCTCGGTCACAGCAGCGTCGCTCACCGCCGCCGAGCCGCCCAGCACATACACCGTGCCGACGCCGCAGGCACAGCACCCAAGCCGCCCTTCTCGACGGCGAAATTCTTCGCCAGACGCAACGCAGTGTCGTAACGATCCTGACCAGCGAACTCACGAACCATCGCCGTGGCCGCGTCGTCACGATCGACCTTCACCTCGAAGGCCGCGTTAGCGGCTTGAGCAGGAGAGCCCGCTACGACCGCGAGCACCGATGCCATAAGCATCGCCGCCAGGATCGCTGCGAAGGAACGTCTGCCACGCCGCTTCGTGTGAGTAGTCAAGGTTGTGTTTCTCCTTGTTCGGCTCCTTTCGGGGTGATTTCGGGTCCTGACAGCGCTCTCAACGGCCGTTCAAGGAGCTTCCGGGTCGTGCCGATCGCGCCTGCCAGGCGCCACGCAGCAACGCGTTGCTGCGACACTCATCCGGGCTGGCAGTCTCAGCTGTGCGAGCGCGAGAGCGGTCATGTGTGTGGCCGCGTTGATGCGTCGTGATTGGGCCGTGTAGAGTTTGCTCAGCGGAGAGGACCGACGTATCCGGTGCCGTGAGCTTGCTCCTCTGCTGTCTCGCAGAACGTGCCGCGCTTCGGCGGGGCACGGACGCGTAGGGGGACAGTTGTACCTGTGCTTCGTCGACGAATCCGGAACCCACGGCGGCAGCCCCGTGCCGGCGGTCGGGGGCATCATCGTTCACGAAGAGGACCCATGGCACCTGCAACAGCGTCTTGACTCGTTCCTGTTCGGCAAGCTTCATCCGCTCGGACACGACCACACTCAATTCGAATTGCACGCCACCGAGCTTCGCAATGGCACCAAGCAGTGGGCGAAGCTCGACTGGCCCGACCGGCAGCGGATTCTTGCGGGCGCCTACGGCGCTCTGGCCGGCTATGCCCCCGTCAGCCCCGCCTTGCCGTGGCGGCTCATCGGGGCTGTCACAGAACGAAACCCGCAGGGTCACAAACTCCGCGCCTGCGAACTGCTGACGAAGAAGCTCGACGACTTCGCAGGCCGCGTGAGCCGCAGCGGCCACCAGCAACGCGGGTCGATCATCCATGACCGCAGCGGTGTCGAAGGCACGCTGCAGAGCTGGACGAATCAGTGGCGCATCGCAAGCAGCTCGCTCGGCCGGCTCAGGAACCTTGCCGACGTGCCGCTGTTCGCTGACTCCCGTGCCACACGAGCACTCCAGGCAGCCGACCTCGTCGCGTATGCGCTCTACCGGTACTACTCAAGGCCGGGAGGCACACGCGACGACAGGTATGTGCATCGCCTCTGGCGGCAGTTCGACGCAGACGACGGGCGAATACATGGCCTCATCCACAACAGCTCGTAATTCGAGCGGTGCGACTGCCCCGCGTGCGTCAGCCGTCGATGAACGCTCCCGGCCCTGCCTGGCGAACCGCTTCGCTCGGCGCTCCAGATCACGCTGCAACCGGCTCAAACGACGAGATGACGAGCTTGGCAGATGGGCTGCCTGTGGATTAGGGGTCATGCGCTAGTCGCCGCTACGACGATCCTTGCGTGCGCGACGTGTCCCCATCGCTGATTCGTACATCAGCGCGCCGATAACCAAGTCTGCGAATCCCACGCCAACACCGAGCAACGCTTCCCCACGGACAATCACGACAATCGCGACAGCGATGATGCCAGCAAATACGACTCCGGCGATCAGCGGTGCCCACTTGATGACAGCGAGAAGAATGTCTTCAACCGCCTCGCGGCGCCTGTCTTCCATTTGGTGCTGATGCGCGAATTCTGCTTCCGCCATCGACAGGATTCGGTCGGCAGCACCCGGATAAGCGGCTTCGTAGGCAGCGAACGCCTCCGGGTCGGGCAGCGGGCCAGCCCGGAATTCCAAACTCATCCGGTGACGTTCTTCGATTACCTCAGTAACGTCGTCAACCGGTTCGCCATCGACTATCTCGGCGTCTCCAGCGTCGTCGGGTTCGATCTCCCCGTTGGGCGACTCGGCGGACCTTAGTTCGTCACCGGGCACGAGACGAGTCGGGGTGCTCTTCTCTGTATCGGGCAATGGCGATGCTGAGATTCCCTTCGACACGGCGAGCGACCCTCTGTGCTCGGTCCCCAGCTACAGGCCACGTTTCTCGGACAAGGGCGCTCAGATCGTAGTCCTCGCGGTAGCTGCGCCTGAGATCACCAGCCAATTCGGCCGTTGCGGTGCGACGGGAAACGCTTGCTCTGGATGTCACCTGACCCCCTCCGGTTTGCGGGATACCAGTATCTCATGGCTCCGAACTATTCCACAGCCACGGCGCGAGATGGAAGGAATTTCTATCACGGCGATGCCGACCTCGCTCAAATCGAGCCGAGCAGCGTCGTAGCAGTGGCAGATGCCGCGCAGGCGATGGTCAGTCCTGATCCTCACGGGAGTCCGTGTCGTAGCGCCATTCGTCAGACTTGCGTTGCGGACTCGACTCCGCCGGCTGGACGGGCTGTCGGGCAATGTGATCAGTCTGTACGCGAAGGGGCTGACGGCCGGGGAGATCCAGGCTCATCTCGAGGAGATCTATGACACCTCGGTGAGCCGGGAGACGATCTCGGAGATCACCGAGGGGATCGTCTCTGACATGGCGGCGTGGCAGAACCGCACCGCTCGATCCGGTCTATGCGGTGCTGGGTTCGACGCGATCGTCGTCAAGGCCCTTGACTCCCAGGTCGCCAACAGGCCCGTGTATGTCGCTATCGGCGTGGATCTTGCCGGCGAACGCGACGTGTTGGGCATGTGGCTGGGCCCGTCAGGCGGCGA
Source organism: Candidatus Poriferisodalis sp. (assembly GCF_965208895.1). Lineage (GTDB taxonomy): Bacteria > Actinomycetota > Acidimicrobiia > Acidimicrobiales > Poriferisodalaceae > Poriferisodalis. The sequence goes on from NZ_OZ242363.1 coordinate 2,327,692, forward strand.
GGGCGCCGAGCAGTGGGCGACGATGCCGGCCGAGCTGCGCAACCGGGGTCTCGCCGACGCGTCGGGTCGTGGGGCCTGTCAGACGCTCCCTTGGCGAGCGGCGAGTGCGTCAGCGCTTCGTCGGGCGTGTTCGTCGCGTCGCATCGGGCGGATGACACGTCGGGCGAGACACGCGACTCGGAGGCCGCGGACCGGCCCGGCGGTGTCGCTGTCGACGCGGTTCTCCAAGGCGAACGCGACGTGCTGAGGGCAGCCTGCCGAGTCCTGCGCCCGACATCCCTGCAAGTCACCCGGCGTCGAGGCCGATTCGGTCTGCGACCCGCAGCGCGAGCAGGGACTCCACCCCTGCCGGTGGACACTCACAGATCAGGAAAACCAGCAAGCGAGTCTGAGGAGAGCTCCATGAGGGTCGGCGAACTCGCCGCAGGCCGCGCCGAAGCCCGTGTCGCACACCTTGCATCTGGTGCCGCGAACGTCGATGTGGGCTCGTCGATGCAGGCTCGACGTGCCCACGCGCTGCGCTCATGGCGGTCGGCCGCGACCGTCTCGGCTGCCCCCTCGGGTGCTGCTCAGCCGACTGCGGCGCCATGCGATAGCAGCGCTGCCTTGTCGCCTGCGGCGATTCGGCTCTCGGGTCGGCCGCCGGCCGCCTCCGATGTCCTGCGATGGTGGGTGTCCGGTGCGAGACATATACGCCGCGATCGCGGGTCGCCGAGCTGGGTGAAATGGTGCTCGCACTCCGGGAACGGTGTCTGAGGCAACCGTCGGCCGCCTCGTGGCCATGCCGGCGATGCCGGACCTTTCGACAAGCTCGTCGGAACGCGAATGCTCGAGTCCGGCGGGTCCGGACGCGAAGGAGCCCCGGGGCGGGTGCCCCGGGGCTCTTTCGTTGTCGGTCTTTGCCGGTCAGGCGGTCAGGCCGCCCGAGCGGTTCAGGTCAACTGTGCAACTTGCTAGTTGCGGGCCTTGATGCTGCTGGTTTGGGAGATGCGGACCTGCGAAGCGCCGTTGCGGCCTTGGTCGACTTTCGCGTTGGCCGCTGTGGTGTTGACGTCGGCAGCGAAACCGTTCGCGACCGGCGGCACCGCGGGCCGATAGTTGGTCTCCACAGCAGTGGTGCCCGGGTTGTCGGCTTGGAGCCGTGCGCCGGCGTCAGTGGTGATCAGGTCACGTGCCTTGGGCAGGTTCTTCACCAAGGCGGTCTCGCCCTCATAACGCACGATCCTCGCCGGCGCAGCGAAACCGTCGGACGGATCGGATGCGGAAAGGCCGAGGCCGCCACCGGCAGTGCCGGCGGTGATGGTGCCGTCGTCGGCGATGGTGCCCCCGTCGACGTCAGCACGGATGCCGCTGGCGTCGTTGGTGGTGCCCGCACGGTGAGCTGCGTTGGCCAGCACGTCGGCCAGCAGAGCCTCGTGGCTGACGCTGTCGACGTAACCGTTGAACCGGACCTCGATCGCGAACTGGGTGCGGCCTGTGCCGTTGGAGGCAGCCACGACATCGCGTGGAGGCGTTTCGCCTGTCACCAGGCCCAGCGCAATCGCGGACCCATGGCCGCCGTTGGGCCCGGCGGTCGCCGCCTCACTGCAGTCGGCGAAGCCCGCGGAGAAGCGCGCGTCGAAGTCGGCGTTCGCCTCCAAAGCGGCGAGCAGGTCGCCCAACGTGGCTGTCGCGGGGCCGTTCACGAACCGCACCGTCACCCGCTGGCCCCTGGTGTCGACGCGCACGTCGATGTCCAGCGGCTTGGCTGCACTGTGAGTGCTGACCCGGTCGAACACCATCGTCCAGCCGTTGCCCGCAGCCCCAGCAGCGTCGCCGTCGGCCTTGGCCCGGATCGTGATCCCGGCGCCGTCGGTTGCGACGCCGCCGACGAGCCCGTCGGGCACCGGCCACGAGTTCTGCACGCTGTGCTTGAGGCTGCTCATCAGCACCGAGGTGATGCGCGGGCTCGCCTGCGGCCTGATCGCCGTGCCCGAGGTCCCCGCGTTGCCGTTGGCCAGCGGGCGGGCCGTGTCGCTGATCACGCCCGGCTTGACGACAAGCCTGTCACCCACCGCCAAAGGACGGCCGATCTCCACCGTCGCCGCGAAGCGCTTGTTGGACTCCGCGGTGGTCGCCGTGTGAGTGACGCCGTTCGCCGTGATGACGTTCGTTGTTGTGGTTCCCACGCCCGCCGCCGGCACGAAGGTGAAGTCATCAGCATCGAGGCTGCTGTTTGCGGCCATCACCGGGAACCCGCCGGCGTCGCTGAAGGTCACCGCGAAGCCGTTGACATCCTGGTTGGTCACACCGGTTGCTGCTGTGCCGTCCGCGTTCGCGGGCGCAATGGCAAGAACCGTCACCGCGGGCCGCGTGCGATCAGCAGGCGGAGCCTGCACCGTCGTCGAGGCCGGCTCAACAGTGCGCCTGTCGCTGCCGGTGCCGAATGTATGAGTCGCGTGACGCACGACCGAGATCGTGTCGCCGCTACGCAGATGCTGACCAAGCGTCACGTCGATCCTGCGCTGGTCGCACACCCGGCCAGGGTTCGCCGTCGCAGCCAACACCACCGCCGGGACGCCGTTGATCTCGATGATGTCCTGCAGCTTCGCCAAATCAGGCTCCACATCATCACTGAAATACAGCGAGATCCTCGGACCGGTCTCGCTGCCCGACGTGCGAACAACCGCAGTCGTGTCGGGCCGCACCGGGTCGTCCGCGTTGATCGACCCGTCAGCGTTGGTGTCCGTGTTGGCGCCGATCTGCACAGTGAGCGCACCCGAGGAAGCTGCCGCAGCCAAAGCGGCATCCATCGTGGCCTCGCTGACCGCAGCAGTGCCGCCGATCGCGACGATGCCGAGATTCAGCTTGTCGGCGCCGACGGCCTTGGGCGTCGCGGCGAGGTAGTCGCTCACCGAAGCCGGAAGACTGTCACCGACAACCAGCGGCGAAACCAAGAAACCGCCCGCAAGGCTCGACGCGAGCACCGGAGCGCCGACCACGCCGTCAGGGTTGCCGCGAACCAGTGCGACCATGTTGTTCGACACGAGGCCCAAGGCGTCGCCGCAGCCGTTGCCGGCCATCTGCGCCAAAGCGACCGACGCAGCCGAAGCGGAGTCGCCTTCGACCCGGTCCACGGTGTCGACGCCGAGCGTGGTCAGCGCCGAAGCGACACCAGCCGACACAGCGCCGGTGCCGCCGACGATCTGGACATGCTCCACATCGTTCGCGGTGATGTACTCCGCAGTCGCGTCAGGCAGCTCGTCGGCCGCCGTCATCAGCACCGGAAGCTGCAGCCGGTACGCGACCGTCTGCACTGCCACGCCGAACGCCAAAGCGTCGCTGCTGCCGTTGATCAGCACAGCGCTCACCGCGCCAGTGCCGCACCACGACGACTCAACGTCGATCATCGACGCGATCGCCGCGGCAGTCGCATACCGGTCATCGCCCGCGACGCGCGTCGCAGTCGGACTCGCGTTCAGGGCTTCGATGGAAGTCAACACCGAGTCGGCCACAGCAGCAGAACCGCCCAGCACATACACCGTGCTGACGCCGTAATCCTCGATGAAATCAGCGACGCCGCCATGCAAGCTGTCCGTAGCGGTCAGCAGGATCGGAGCGTCCACATAGCCAGCCAAGCCGGCAACCGAGATCGAATCGACCAGACTCACACCCGACGCAACGAACGCAGTCGGCACCGCGCCCAGACCGCCCTTGGAGTTGGCGAAATTCTTCGCCAGCCGCAGCGCCGTGTCATAACGATCCTGCCCCGCGAACTCACGAACCATCGCCGTGGCCGCATTGCTGTCGTGATCGATCTTCACCTCAAAAGAAGTGTTCGCAGCCTGAGCCGGCGACGCCGCCACGACCGCAAGCACCGATGCTGCGAGCATCGACGCCAAGATCGCCGCGAGCGAACGCCTACCACGCCGCTTCGTTCGAATAGTCAAGGTTCCGAGCCTCCTGCTTGGATTAACTGGTGTCCGAGCACCGGGCCTGGTGGCACCGATCTCCCGCTTGTCATGTAGAACCGCTGCAGGACGTTTCCTGTGACACGGCAACCCACAAGGGTACGGAATCGTTCCCGGCTGCACAATGCCCGCAATAGCGCGATACAGCGGTGCAGTCAGAGATCCTCTCGCACCCGGGCGTCGTCGCGAACGGGATCAGATCGCTGAGCGAACACCGCGCCGGCCTGATGGTGGGTGTCCGGTGCGAGACATATACGCCGCGATCGCGGGTCGCCGAGCTGGGTGAAATGGTGCTCGCACTCCGGGAACGGTGTCTGAGGCAACCGTCGGCCGCCTCGTGGCCATGCCGGCGATGCCGGACCTTTCGACAAGCTCGTCGGAACGCGAATGCTCGAGTCCGGCGGGTCCGGACGCGAAGGAGCCCCGGGGCGGGTGCCCCGGGGCTCTTTCGTTGTCGGTCTTTGCCGGTCAGGCGGTCAGGCCGCCCGAGCGGTTCAGGTCAACTGTGCAACTTGCTAGTTGCGGGCCTTGATGCTGCTGGTTTGGGAGATGCGGACCTGCGAAGCGCCGTTGCGGCCTTGGTCGACTTTCGCGTTGGCCGCTGTGGTGTTGACGTCGGCAGCGAAACCGTTCGCGACCGGCGGCACCGCGGGCCGATAGTTGGTCTCCACAGCAGTGGTGCCCGGGTTGTCGGCTTGGAGCCGTGCCCCGGCGTCAGTGGTGATCAGGTCACGTGCCTTGGGCAGGTTCTTCACCAAGGCGGTCTCGCCCTCATAACGCACGATCCTCGCCGGCGCAGCGAAACCGTCGGACGGATCGGATGCGGAAAGGCCGAGGCCGCCACCGGCAGTGCCGGCGGTGATGGTGCCGTCGTCGGCGATGGTGCCCCCGTCGACGTCAGCACGGATGCCGCTGGCGTCGTTGGTGGTGCCCGCACGGTGAGCTGCGTTGGCCAGCACGTCGGCCAGCAGAGCCTCGTGGCTGACGCTGTCGACGTAACCGTTGAACCGGACCTCGATCGCGAACTGGGTGCGGCCTGTGCCGTTGGAGGCAGCCACGACATCGCGTGGAGGCGTTTCGCCTGTCACCAGGCCCAGCGCAATCGCGGACCCATGGCCGCCGTTGGGCCCGGCGGTCGCCGCCTCACTGCAGTCGGCGAAGCCCGCGGAGAAGCGCGCGTCGAAGTCGGCGTTCGCCTCCAAAGCGGCGAGCAGGTCGCCCAACGTGGCTGTCGCGGGGCCGTTCACGAACCGCACCGTCACCCGCTGGCCCCTGGTGTCGACGCGCACGTCGATGTCCAGCGGCTTGGCTGCACTGTGAGTGCTGACCCGGTCGAACACCATCGTCCAGCCGTTGCCCGCAGCCCCAGCAGCGTCGCCGTCGGCCTTGGCCCGGATCGTGATCCCGGCGCCGTCGGTTGCGACGCCGCCGACGAGCCCGTCGGGCACCGGCCACGAGTTCTGCACGCTGTGCTTGAGGCTGCTCATCAGCACCGAGGTGATGCGCGGGCTCGCCTGCGGCCTGATCGCCGTGCCCGAGGTCCCCGCGTTGCCGTTGGCCAGCGGGCGGGCCGTGTCGCTGATCACGCCCGGCTTGACGACAAGCCTGTCACCCACCGCCAAAGGACGGCCGATCTCCACCGTCGCCGCGAAGCGCTTGTTGGACTCCGCGGTGGTCGCCGTGTGAGTGACGCCGTTCGCCGTGATGACGTTCGTTGTTGTGGTTCCCACGCCCGCCGCCGGCACGAAGGTGAAGTCATCAGCATCGAGGCTGCTGTTTGCGGCCATCACCGGGAACCCGCCGGCGTCGCTGAAGGTCACCGCGAAGCCGTTGACATCCTGGTTGGTCACACCGGTTGCTGCTGTGCCGTCCGCGTTCGCGGGCGCAATGGCAAGAACCGTCACCGCGGGCCGCGTGCGATCAGCAGGCGGAGCCTGCACCGTCGTCGAGGCCGGCTCAACAGTGCGCCTGTCGCTGCCGGTGCCGAATGTATGAGTCGCGTGACGCACGACCGAGATCGTGTCGCCGCTACGCAGATGCTGACCAAGCGTCACGTCGATCCTGCGCTGGTCGCACACCCGGCCAGGGTTCGCCGTCGCAGCCAACACCACCGCCGGGACGCCGTTGATCTCGATGATGTCCTGCAGCTTCGCCAAATCAGGCTCCACATCATCACTGAAATACAGCGAGATCCTCGGACCGGTCTCGCTGCCCGACGTGCGAACAACCGCAGTCGTGTCGGGCCGCACCGGGTCGTCCGCGTTGATCGACCCGTCAGCGTTGGTGTCCGTGTTGGCGCCGATCTGCACAGTGAGCGCACCCGAGGAAGCTGCCGCAGCCAAAGCGGCATCCATCGTGGCCTCGCTGACCGCAGCAGTGCCGCCGATCGCGACGATGCCGAGATTCAGCTTGTCGGCGCCGACGGCCTTGGGCGTCGCGGCGAGGTAGTCGCTCACCGAAGCCGGAAGACTGTCACCGACAACCAGCGGCGAAACCAAGAAACCGCCCGCAAGGCTCGACGCGAGCACCGGAGCGCCGACCACGCCGTCAGGGTTGCCGCGAACCAGTGCGACCATGTTGTTCGACACGAGGCCCAAGGCGTCGCCGCAGCCGTTGCCGGCCATCTGCGCCAAAGCGACCGACGCAGCCGAAGCGGAGTCGCCTTCGACCCGGTCCACGGTGTCGACGCCGAGCGTGGTCAGCGCCGAAGCGACACCAGCCGACACAGCGCCGGTGCCGCCGACGATCTGGACATGCTCCACATCGTTCGCGGTGATGTACTCCGCAGTCGCGTCAGGCAGCTCGTCGGCCGCCGTCATCAGCACCGGAAGCTGCAGCCGGTACGCGACCGTCTGCACTGCCACGCCGAACGCCAAAGCGTCGCTGCTGCCGTTGATCAGCACAGCGCTCACCGCGCCAGTGCCGCACCACGACGACTCAACGTCGATCATCGACGCGATCGCCGCGGCAGTCGCATACCGGTCATCGCCCGCGACGCGCGTCGCAGTCGGACTCGCGTTCAGGGCTTCGATGGAAGTCAACACCGAGTCGGCCACAGCAGCAGAACCGCCCAGCACATACACCGTGCTGACGCCGTAATCCTCGATGAAATCAGCGACGCCGCCATGCAAGCTGTCCGTAGCGGTCAGCAGGATCGGAGCGTCCACATAGCCAGCCAAGCCGGCAACCGAGATCGAATCGACCAGACTCACACCCGACGCAACGAACGCAGTCGGCACCGCGCCCAGACCGCCCTTGGAGTTGGCGAAATTCTTCGCCAGCCGCAGCGCCGTGTCATAACGATCCTGCCCCGCGAACTCACGAACCATCGCCGTGGCCGCATTGCTGTCGTGATCGATCTTCACCTCAAAAGAAGTGTTCGCAGCCTGAGCCGGCGACGCCGCCACGACCGCAAGCACCGATGCTGCGAGCATCGACGCCAAGATCGCCGCGAGCGAACGCCTACCACGCCGCTTCGTTCGAATAGTCAAGGTTCCTGTTCTCCTTGTTCTGCATGGCGGGAGATGCTCCCGCCCGAGCATGTCAAACCCCGCGTCGCCGCGGTTTGTGACAGCGCCGACCGGTTGGAGGGCCCATCGCGGCACTTGCGCACGCGATCAGCCCCACCTGCTTGTTCCGTCTACGCGAAGTACACGGAACAAGGCCAGTGTAACGGCCTTCGCCGCCGCGTCATAGGGGGAATTTCGCCCCTCGCCACCGGCGCTGCGAGGTTCGAGGACGTCGGCCCTGCGGGTTGGCTCAGCCGTGGCATCACGTACACAGCGACCGAGGCACCCGCCTGATCACGCTGCCGATCGCAGGCGCAGACCCGAACATCTGCAGACCCAGCAGCCTCCCCAACAATGCAGGCCACGAGATGCCCCGCTTGGTGCCTGCGGCGGAGCTCCGTTGCGCTGCCCCCGACGCGGCACGGGGCGGGCCGCTACCGATGCGTATGGGTGTTCTGGACGGCCTCGAGACGCGCGAGCCGGTCTGTGTGATCCAGCAGAATCTCGTTGATGTCCGCCAAGCGATCGTCGATCTGAGTGAACCGGGCATCGACCTGGGCGAACCGATCGTCGATCTGAGCGAACCGGGCATCGACCTGGGTGAACCGGCTGTCCATCTGAGCGAAGCCGCGGTTCATGTCGTCCCGCAGCGCATTGAAGCCCGCCGAGGCGAACACGAACACGCCGCCGATCAACGCCACGGTCACCGCGACCAGCACAGGCACCAGCGGCGAACGCCGCTCAACACCAGCCCCGGTCCTGACGGCCCCGGGCGTCTCGGACACCGCCGACACGCCCTCACCCGACGGCGACACCGCAGGCCTGCCCGACCCAGCCCCAGCCCCAGCGTCACCGGCCACAGCCGAATCGCTCATGACGGGGGCACCGGAGGCCGAACCAAGTGCGTCAGCGGCACTCGCGGGGTCATCCTGTTCAGCCGGCGGGGTCATGGCGGCGGTCGTCTCGACGGGAACGGTCATCGGGCCTCGCTGTTCGTCGCGGCGCTTGACAGCGCACGTTCGGTTCTGATTCGGTCGCCGCACAAGCCGGGCAACGAGGCAGGACCCAACATAGCCAACCCACCCCACGCCCATCAATCGATTTCCCAGCACGACACCGGCAAGCAGGGCACCCCGCGGCTGCTGGGCAACTCGTCTTCGACTCAGACGCTGCCGTGCCGTCCAGCATCGGCCCGGTGGCTCTGCTCAGCCGCGCAGCCACTCCAGGATCGCTGCGGCGCCCGCGAACAGCACGACGACCTCCACCGGCAGCGCCGGCGCCGGGTGCTGTTGGTGAACGAGACCTCGATGCGCAAGCGGCACCGGTACGTGACGGTGCCCGTGAACGGCAACACCGGCGAGGTGCTCGCCATGGTGCCCCAGCGCCACGGCGCAGCACTCAGTGGCCATCCGGCTGCTCAGGGACCCAAAATGGTGCCGCTGCGTGAAGGTAATGGTGTCCAACGGCTCGGCGGCACACAAGGCAGCCATCGAGGCGCGCCCGCGCAGCATCACTCCATCCTTGTATCCAAGATCAGGAGTCTGCAACCAACCCAGAGCGCTTCGTTCTCGCGGAATAATCAGGGCGGGTTGAGTGCTCGGGACAGCCCTCTCACAGCCAGCGCAGCGATTTCACCGGCCCGGTGTGATGCCGACAGTTGGCCGAGCTCGTCGGTCTCAAGCCCTGTCATCCCGGGATCCCACCCCGATGCAGCAGCTACTTCTTCAAGCTCCACCACTGCTCGGTCGACTCGGACGTCGTCGGGCCGTTGCGGGAAGTCGTCGGGCGCCCAGCCGAGGTCGTCTATCCCGAGATGACGCGCCGCCAACGCAGCTGCGCCGCCGAAGCCCGCGGATACGAACAAGGGCTGCTTACGGGCCACAGTGATGATCGCTTCCTCGAGGATCCCCGGCATCGATCCCGCGAACGTGGACAGTTTGCCGCCCAGCAGCACACGCGCGTCGGTGATGGTCACCATGTGGCGCCGAAGTGCGCTGTATGCGGGGGGCTTGGCGGCTTCGTGAGTGTCCTGTGGCTCGGGCGGCTTGGACTTCAGGATGTCGAGAACAGGGTTGCCTCGCTCATCCAAGCAGATCACCTGGCCCTTCGAACCCAGTTGTCGATCGATGCCGTCGAGTTCGCTTCGAGAGAGCTTCCGATGTTCGGGCGCTGCGAGGCACAGCGTCAAGGCGTTGCTGCGACCGTACCGATCTACTTCGTGCAACAGGCATTGCGTGAATCCGGAAGGCCGGATCCTGCCTCCGTAGACCAGCGAGCCCCCGCCGACGAGTACGGCGCGAGCGATCTCCCCGATGGCAAGTTCTGCGTGCGCCTTCGCCAGCCCAAGGCGAGGTAGATCGTCGCTGTCGGAGACTGAAATACCGACTCGCACGCCGTCCAACGCCCTTGTCGGGATCAGGCCCTGCGACGGCATCAGAGAGTCCCTCCTCCGCGGCTCGCGTAGGTCCGCGGCGTGACCACGTCGACACGCGCTGCGGCGCCTGCGACCTCGAAGAGCTGATCGATGACATCGGACTCATCGGGTCCCAGCGGTGGGTCCGGGTGCATCACAAGGATCGGGTCGTCTTCCATGATCCGCGCACTGTTCTCGAGCAACCACCGAATGGCTGTCGCAGGCTCGGGCGCATACGGCGGCGCCCAATCGATGCCGCCCAGGCGAAGCTCCTCGCCTTGAGCGTTCCAAATCGCCCGTCGCAGTGCCCCGTCGACCAACAAGTTCAGCGCAGCCTCGACGCTGCGACGCCTCGAGCCGTCGTCCCGGTCGTCGTAGCGCACTGCCGGCACATGATCCATGAGGAATGACCCCCGCTCGTCTCGATCGCGGACGGCGTTGAGCGTCACTACCGGCATGCTGTTTTGCTTGGCGGTTAGGAATTCCTTCTGGCACCACTCGCGGCCGGCGTACAGGTCTGTGCGGATCGCCAGCAACGCGCTTGAAGCGGCGTTTGCCCGCAGTTCGCGGCCCCAGTCGGTTCCGGGTAGCACGTCAGAAGTATCGAAGTACGGCCTCAGATGCGTGTCTCCGATGGTTGAACGCACGAGTTTCACGACTTCGTCGACGTAATCGGGTTCCTCAGCGATCGAATGACGCTTCGTGTGACTGATGAAGACCGTCAGTCGGTCGCCGAACGGGTCATTGACAATCTGGGCGACTGCTTGCGAGACCTCACGGCACAGCACCGCGGGATCTTCAACACTCGCCGAGTCGAGATGTTGGAGATCACCGAGCATGTCAACCAGCGTTCCGTCAACTGTCCCGGGCAACCGAATCGGGAAGACGCCGACGATCTCTGGTGACGCGTCAGCCGCCGCCCGAAGCTCCGTGAGGTAGGTCCGCCAACTGGACTGCGAGTCCTCTACGGCCCGGGCGAGACGTACACCGACAACGGGCAGGACTGCCGTCACACGAGCCGCCCACAGGTCGTGAGGTAGCGCTACCTGGCATGGGAGAGGCCGCGGTGCGTCGGAGTCGTGACCCCACGGAGCAGACCTCGCGTAGACCTCGACGGCACCGCCGGTGAGGCCTGAGTACGGGGTGCCGCGAAAGTGCTCCAACAGGGTGTCGGCGAGTTGGACGCCCTCAGCATCATCGGGGTGCCAGACGACGTAGATCTCGAGCACCGGCGGGAGCACGGCGTAATCGTACGAAAGTTGTCGCACCCCCTACGTAACCTCGGAGGTGACGGACTGAGGAGGTCTCATGAGCGAAGTCCACAACGTGTTCATCAGCCACCGGCATGAGGACGACCACCACAACGCCAATTTCAAGCGACTGATGGACGGCAAGGACGTTCAGATACGGGACTCATCGATCACGAGCGACCGGCCCAACCAGGCACGTAGCCCCGAGTACATCAAGTCGGCGATCCTCGCGCCTCGGATCCAGTGGGCTGGCAAGCTTGTCGTCATCATCACGCCCGATACGAAAAACCACGACTGGGTCGCTTGGGAGATCGAATACGCCAACAAACTGCCATCGGACAAGCTGATCATCGGCGTGTGGGCACCGGGCTCCGCTGGCTGTGAGGAGCCGGAGCCGCTCAAGAGGTACGCCGACGCGATTGTCCCATGGGACCCAGCGAAGATCCTCGCAGCGTTCAACGGCGAGCGGATTTTCGAGAATGCGCAAGGCGTGCCGCGACTTGCTCAGCCCATCAAACGGATCGGTTGCTAGCCCGTGGCTGATCTGTTTGCGTACGTCGTCGTACACGACATTGGCTTCGCGCCCAATCCGTTCCATGGTGTGTGCACGCTCGCCACATGCAAGCCACGAATTCGACGCGTCGCGCAGCCCGGCGATTGGTTAGCGGGAATCGGCTCACGGCAAAAGGGCCAGCACGGTCACCTCGTCTTCGCCATGTTGGTCGAGGAAGTGCTCTCCTACGACAAGTACTGGGATGACCCGCGCTTCCTGCGGAAGAGACCTCATCGCGTAGGCAGCCTGAAACAGCTCTACGGTGACAACATCTACCACCGCGCCGCAGATGGCCACACGTGGATACAAGAAGACGGTCGGCACAGCCTTGAGGACGGCAGCCCAAACCTCGACCACGTCCGGAAGGACACAAGTGTCCCGCGAGTACTCGCGTCATGCACGTTTGCCTACTACGGCGACAAGGCGGTCAAGATCCCAAACGAGTTCCGTTGCTGGGAAGGAAAGGATTATTTCGACAGCGTACGCGACTACCAGCGTAACTTCCCCGAGGACTTGCGAACGGCGTTCACGGCTTGGCTGGAAACGCAATCTGATGTTGGGGTCGCAGGCGCGCCGCTGGACTGGTCATGACACGGACTATCGCCAAGCGGGTTGTCCTGATCAGCATCGCCTCGACTGGAGCCCGAGCATCAGCCGACCCTGACCATGCACGAGTGCGGTTGGCGGCTCTGTCGGGTTTCGTAAAACAGAACACACAACACGCGCCAGACAGCGACGACCGCATCGCTCCCAGCTGAAGACAGTTCCATCTCAGGTGTCGATATTGTTAACGCGGCCTTTACGAGGGAACGCATGGAGCTCGCTATTCAGACGCCGCCCGAGAACACCGACTACGCGCGTCTGAGAGACACGTGGCAGGCGGCAGATGAATTGGGACTCGCGGCAGCATTCACCTTCGACCATTTCGTGCCGCTTAGCCTCGGCATCGCACCTCGAACCGCTGGACAGGTGCCCGATGGTCCACAGTTTGAAGGCTGGACTATGGCCGCAGCACTGGCTACGTCAACCCGACGACTCAGCGTGGGCACACTGGTGTCTGGCATCACGTATCGCAACCCTGTGTTGCTCGCCAAGATGGCCGTCACGCTCGATCACATCACTGGCGGACGATCTGTTCTGGGCATAGGCGCAGCCTGGCACGAGGCTGAACACGCCATGTATGGGTTTGACTTTCCGAGCGCTGGCGAGCGGGTCAGGATGCTCGAAGAGACGCTGGAAGCGATCGCTCTGCTCTACGACTCGAACCATCCGGTCGACTACCGGGGACGCCACGTGCGCCTGACCAACGCCTGCTTTGACCCGAAACCGCTGCAGCCCGGTGGTATCCCCATCTTGATCGGTGGCAAGGGCCGGCGAGTTCGGCGGATCACTGCGCAGCACGCCGATTGGTACAACGGTTTCTGGGCTCCATGGGACTGGCCTCGGATCAACGACGAACTCGACGAGGAACTGGCACGCGCTGGCCGACAGCCTGGAGAACTCAAACGCACTGTGGCGGTTTTCTCAGAACTGTCAGGCGACCCAGCGATCACTGAACAGATGGTCACCGTGCTGCAAGGTGACAGTGGCGAGACCCGCGAGCAAGTCCAAGCCCGCATCGTGGCTGGCTCACCAGATCAGATGATCGCGGTGCTTGAGTCGTACGCCAAGGCTGGCGTGAACATGGTCATCCTCAACATACGCCCAGATCAAGGCGCAGACGAGTTAGCCCGATTCTGCGAGTCAGTGCTGCCGGCCTGCCATGGCCTCGGCGAGTGAATAGTCAAGTTCAACAAACTGCCCTTGCTCGCCTGCCGCCTCCCAGTTCGATTCGACCGCTAATGCGTTCTCCTCTTGGCCCGAGTCTTGACTCTCTCCCGGTGCTCTGCGAATCTCGAACCCAGAGACCCAGCCAATGAATATGGAAACTGCAACGACGATTGTCGCGCCGATGACGGAACGGCCAAGGAACTGCCAAAAAGCCGTGCGGCGCTCCAATTCTTCGACCTTCGCCGCGAGAGCTTGAGGACTGAAAGTTGTCCCTTTGATTTCCATAATGTCGTCGGCGGTGATCTGAGTACGAGGGGCCTTGGTCCGTTCGCCGCCGTCGTGGCCGTAGAGATCGCTAGTTGGATTATCGAGTCCTGCATACCACAGAAGAAATACCGGATCGTCTTGATCGATCAGGATTTCCTTCGGTCCGGCATTGTAGACTGAGTACAGAATGCGCCCTTTGTAACCGGGATCGACATGAAACCCGGAAACGCTGATAAGTCCCCTGAGCTTGTGCTTGGACTTTATCGACAGGAGGCCCACCGCGTCGTCCGGCATCTCTATAGTTTCTTTGGTCAGCAACAGTGCAAATTGGCCAGCTGGTATCTGCACTCGTTGGCCAGATCCCAGAGGCTCCATGAGTTCTTGGTCTTTCTCGCCCGTGACATACGCCTGATTGCCCATGCTCAGTTCATATGCAGCGTGTTTGACGCGTTCGTCATCGAAAGGACAAATGAACTCCGGTCGCTGCTTCCTTCGAGACCTAATAGTCTCGGAACTCCAGAACCCCGACATAGTCGCACCTTTCACGTAGGGCAGCTGATGGAGGCTATAGAGGTGCGGAGACGCCGAGACGCGAGCACGGTGTGCCTGCGCGCCGGTCACCAGAGACAGCGCGCCGCTGCGGCCGACTCGGGCGCGACGAGGCCCGAACTGCGGGTCAGCGCCTCGGCGCGAGACTCAGCTACGGACGGCCAATCGGCGTGAGGCAGCCGCAACCTGAGCATCAGTACGCTCCGGCTGCGCCGGGCGGCTCGCTGGCGACGAGGCCGCACTGCCGAGATCTCCGCTGGGCGCAATTCCGATACCGCGAAGTGACCAGGGTGGTAGCGTCGCATTAGGAGTTACGCCTCCGCTCCGACCGAACGAACATCTCCAGATAGCGCCATGCCGAGGGCCAATGTCCGATGACATGACATTTGCTGAATATTCACGTTATGCATCGAAGACCGACGAGTACGCCCACGCTATGACAACGGTGAGTACCGAGCTTCTTGGATCGAACCACGAGACTGGTCATCTCAAGGCCGTGAACGTTGCGCTGCTGGGCATGATCAGCAGAACCGGCTCAGTGGCCGCGGTCGCCAAGAGATTGTATCGCTTGCAAGACAACCTGCAGCTCACACAGGACCGTATACGAAGCCTCTGCGACGAGGAACTCGGCGATCTGCTGTGGTACATGGATCTCTTGGCTCGCAACGTTCAGCAGCTGGCTCCCGATCTGAGATTCGACTTGGGCACCACCTACTGCATGCACCTCAGCGAGATGGCAGAAGCGTGTTTCATCGCAGAATTTGAGGGCAGCAGGCAAGATTCTATCGGCGAGCTTTCGAGTAAAGCCGCGGAATTATTGCCTATCTATAGCGACGATTCGGCTATATGGTTCAGCGCGGTACGGGTAGCCCTGATGAACATAGCTAGCGACGCTGGAAGCATCGCCCAACGAGCGAGCAAGCTGTTCGCACGCGAGAACGGTGAGCGTTATACGCAAGAACTGAGTGGACGCGAGACCCGCGTTGATGAGGTGATCGAAATTCTAGCTCCAGACGCCCTCAAGCGCGACCTAGGGAGCATGTTGTGGAACATCGACGCGGTAGCACGGAGCGTCGGTCTCACTCTCGCGGACGTTGCCGTATCGAATCTCAAGCGGGCCTCCGATCATCACACCGCATTTCAAGATACAGACGTGAAGCAATACGACTCAGATCTCGATTCCGAGTATCAACTGCCACGTCACATGTGTTTCAAGTTCTTTGAGGTCACCAACCACCATTACTTCGGTGACATCAAGGAGCGGCTGCGACGTCAACCGCAGCGCCCCGTTGTCCGCATGCGGTGGATCGACGACAACGGGCAAGACCGTGGGCTTGTAGGGGACCCATTAGACGACAATGCGGCCAAGGACGACGGTTACCGCTACCATGATGTCATACATCTCGCCCACGCCACGGTACTGGGCTGGTCACCTGTTCTCAGACGCATTCTTCGAGTAAAGCGCAGAGAAACACCTCGTACCGACGATCAAGGCCGTCGTGTGGACGACAAGGGCTATGGAAGCGAGTATCTCGACCAAGTCGAAGACGGCGCCAGAGCGATCTTCACCGAGGACGGGCTTGCGGCATTTGTGTTCAAGGCGCTTGAGATACCGCCAAACAGCGATGGTACAGGAAGCAGCTTCGACCTCGACCGATTGGATGCGGAACTGTTTCGCCATATCAAGCATATGGTTCAAGGCTTGGAAGTAGATAACCAGCCTGTCGCGGTGTGGCGAGAAGCCTATACACAGGCATTCGGCGTATTCAGTCAGCTCAGGGCAAATCGCGGCGGCTACGTATATTGCGATCTAGACAAGCGAACTATCACCTATAGCGAAACATACGCCGAACAGTCATCTCAAATGGTGTCAGCAGGCCGCTAGACCTCAGTCAATCGATCATTGAGTTCTGGCATCGGTGGAGAATCGATAGCCGGTGCGTCCGCTCTCCAGCGCAATCCCCACTTCGGCGGGTAGCCAAGGCCCAGAGGCCGCATGTTAGGAGTGAAGCTCTGCTTGATTCGTTCTGCTTTGCCAAGAGACCTCTCCGGGTGCTGAACCCTCGCGTACTTATCCACTTCGCAGAAAAGATTCTGGCAATCGATGAGTTGCAGAGACCTGCCATCAAGATTCCGAAATGCTGGCAACTGTTGTGACAGGAATTTCTCCGCAGCGGCAGACATTAAGGCTATGACCTGTTCTGGCTCAAGCCCGCCGGTGTCTTCAAAGCACTTGTTGATCCCGCGCAGAGCTCCCGGACCAGCGACAACGTAGTCCATCTCTTCGAAGTCGAAATGGGCCGAATAGTTGAGGTCTATGGCGTACTGAAACGCTAGGAATCTGCCGAACGACTCAACTTCCAAGAGCTTCTGGTAGAGATCCTGCAATGAGGTTGCGGAAGCGAGACGCGATAAGTCCCCGCTTGTGATGAGCTCCTGAAGCAGCGCCAGATGGTTGCGATGCTTGCTACGATGCCCTCGTCCAGGGTTTGGCATGATGTAGGCGGCAGCATATAGCCGTCCGCCCTGCTCAACACGTTCATCGAGAATACGTCCGTAGGTCTGTGAGTCGAACGACGACGTATCAGGCTCACCTAGATGGCGGACAATGTGCTCCCAAGTGTCGATCTTATTGAATATCTTGAAGAGCAGTATCCTCAATGCCGTATCAGCGAACTCGCGCTCTCGATCGTAAATCACGCGCTGCAGCAAGTACTGGCTGACACGATCGGATGCCCGGTAAGCGTTCGTGAATCTGTGTCTGGCTAGAACACGGTCATCTGTCCATGGTGGCGGTTCGCCACGTAGGCGACGGAAGAACATCGATTGGCGCTCTGCAGCCAGGAACCAGTACGACCAAAACACCTCAGTTACCGTGACACGATGACTGCCAAGCGTCAGTCGCCATGTCCGAGGTTCATTCTGTGACGTACTGAACAGACTTAGCTGTTCGAGGCCACTTGTCATATGAAGATCGCCATCTATCTGAAGCCTCCGGACAGATGAGCACACCGAGGGGGTTGGAGCCTCTTAGTAGTGCGATTCATGCGCCACCACTTCGTGCACTTTGCCATGTCGGCGACCATAGCGGCCGGGCTGCAGGCTGCGCTCGCTGCCGTCTGCACCGCCGGCACCTCCCAGCAGGATGCCGCGGTCGGTTACGCAACCGACGTATCTGGCACCACAAGGGTGCGCAGGTCGCCTCAGGATCGCCGGCTCAAGCGGGACATCACGTACGCCGCGACTGTCGCATCGGCCTGATCACGCTGCCGATCGCAGGCACAGACCCGAACCTCTGCCGACCCAGCAGCCTCCCCGGCGATGCGGGGCACGAGATGCCCCGCCTGGTGCCTGCGGCGGAGCTCGGTTGCGCTGCCCCCGCAGCGGCACGGAGCGGGCCGCTACCGATGCGTGTGGGTGTTCTGGACGGCCTCGAGGCGCGCGAGCCGGTCTGTGTGGTCCAGCAGAATCTCGTTGATGTCCGCCAAGCGATCGTCGATCTGAGCGAACCGGGCATCGACCTGGGCGAACCGATCGTCGATCTGAGTGAACCGGGCATCAACCTGGGTGAACCGGCTGTCCATCTGGGCGAAGCCGCGGTTCATGTCGTCCCGCAGCGCATTGAAGCCCGCCGAGGCGAACACGAACACGCCGCCGATCAACGCCACGGTCACCGCGACCAGCACAGGCACCAGCGGCGAACGCCGCTCAACACCAGCCCCGGCGCTGACGGCCCCGGGCGTCTCGGCCACCGCCGACACGCCCCCGCCCGACGGCGACACCGCAGGCCTGCCCGACCCAGCCCCAGTCCCGGCATCACCGGCCACACAAGCGACCGTGCCCAGAGCGACTCCCAGGCGCCGCTGACGCGTCGAGCGGTGCTGCAACGGTGAGTCGGCTCAGCCGCGCAGCCATTCCAGGACCGCTGCGGCGCCTGCGAACAGCACCACGACCTCCACCGGCAGCGCAAGGGCAATCCTCCACGCCCGCCGCCCGCCGCCCGGCGTCCTTGCGGCCGGCCTCACGCTCAGCGGCACGCTGTCGGAGATCGGCTTTACGCGCAGCAGCGCGCTGTTCGCAGTCGGCCTCTCGCTCGACGGCGCGCTCTTTGAGATCGGTCTCGCGCAACTCGACAAGCCGGTCGAACTTCTCGTCCACCCGCCCGGCGAGCGCGTCGACCTTGCCTTCAACACGCCCGACGTCGGCCTTGGCCGCGAGCAAGTCTTCGTTCACCGCGCGCAGGTCGTCCTTGGTGGCGAGCTCGGCTGCCGGCACCGCGTTCAAGCGCGACATCACGTACTCCGCGACGGTGGCATCGGCCTGCTCACACATCCAATCGCAAGCACGGGCCAGAACAGCTTCAGACACAGCGGCCTCCCCGACAACGCAGCGGTGCGACAACGAGCGTTGACCGTGCGCCGACCGGATTCAGCATCCACATGCATTTCAGTTTCCCTCTGCGCATATGCAGTCGCGCGCCCCGGCCGCCGTCTGTCACGTCGCGGGGTCGCCTCAGCCAAAGCGCACCAGGAGGCTGCGTCGGGCTCGGGCAGCGCCCCCACCGCAGCGTCCATCACTCCGAGATGACCGGCGATGCCGTTCGCTGCCGCGTCGCCGGGCCGCAGCTTGATCCACAGCGGCTCGCCGTCCGCAGGCACCGTCGCGGACAACGCCTCGGTCAACCCCACACGATCCGCGAACCGGCCCAGCGCGAGCAGCCCTGCGCCCCACACGACCCGGTCCCGCCGCCTGCCAGACGCGCGTTTGCGGCACTGGCAGGTTTCACCTCGCAGATTCCCCCCTGAACTGGAAGAAGCGTTGCTCAACGGCATGCATCATCGCAGGTCAGAGGGGCTTTTCCGCGGACCCGCACCGCACCGCGTTGCTGATCTCGTTTCGACGGTCCATGTACGTGGCGTGGCGAAGCACCCGAGTCTTGTCGTCGTTGATGGTCAGCTCCAGCGATCTCAATTCCTTGCGAATCAGTCGCGCTGCGTCCGTGACATCGGCGAGCGAGCCGAGCACTCGCAGATCGTCTCCGTGCCGCACATAGCAAGACCCGGCTGCGCGCAACGCCATGTCGAGCGGCGCCAGCACGGCCGTTGCCAGGGGATCAGATGCGATGAGTCCTTGCGGGAGCCCTCTTTTCAGGTCGCCCATGACCGTGCTCAGCCATTCGCTCAAAGCTGACACCACCGTCTCATCGCATCGTGCTCGTGCCAGCGTTTCGGCCAGCACGTCGTGGCCTATCGAGTCATAGAAGGACTGAATGTCAACCGACAGCACATGGAACGCGTCGCTCTGGTCGACGAACCCCTCCAGCGCGATCCACTGCTTGCCGCGTCTGAGCCCGCGCGGCCACAAGACCTCCCCCTCGGAGACCAAGCTGGCTTCGATCTCCGGACGGCAGCGTTCGACGAGTGCTGCGCACACCAGCCGGTCGGCAAACCGCAACGCAGCGGCCGGGCGAAAGCCTCCGCCGGGAATAGACCCCCCGTCCCGAGTTCGAAGGAGGTTCCTCGCTCTGCCAGCCAGTCACGGGTGAAGCTGGGCCAGTACAACTGGTCCAGCGCTGCGGCAGTCGCATGGGCAAACCCGACGTCGGATAACAGAATCTCCGAGTGTCACTGTTGCGTCTGCCGGGGCTCCCAGCCAGGGGGCTGCGGGCTGCGCTGGCAAAGGCCTTCGACGTGCTCGACTCGGCGCAGCGAGAAGAGCTAGACGCCGTATTCCGCAGCGACCTGCTGAGCGTCTTCGACGATCTCAGCTACCAGCCGATGACGAGCGGCGAGCGCGCGCTGATAGCCCTCGGCATCGAGGAACTTGTACTCCTTAGGAACATGCTGGCCGTTGGCGCTGACACTGTTGACATGGCAGTTGACGAGTGACGCGGGTCGCATAACGAAATAGATTACAGGGCTGCGCCACGTCTCGCGAACCAACGCCGTCTACCGAGGATCGCTCACAGGGGCCTGTGGGACGCTCCCTTGTCAAGCGACGAGCGCGTGGGGCTGGTTTCGGGCGGTTTCGTCGCGCCGCATTCGTCGGATGACGCGGTTGGCGAGTTGCCGTTTGCGGGCTCGTCTGGCTTCGTGTCGGGTCTTGCCTTGGCCGGCCTTGCGGGCGAGGCAGGCGATCGCTTCTGTGTTGCGTCTGACTTCGCGCGACAGATCCTGAGTTTTTTCAAGCAGCATCGGGCAGGGTTGGCGGTCTTTGTTCAGGAGGCCGCAGCCGACTGACGGCGAGAATTCCGACGGCCGCTACATTCGATTTGCGGGTGCGACGCGAGGAAGTCTCGGCGAGACAGTTCTGAGCGGCTCTGCACACCCGCCACCGTTCAGACAAGCATTCCGCGATCCAGATCGGCAGGGGCCTGGGAACACTGGCTGGGACTGCGTGGGAGCCGAGCATTACGTGGATTCGTCATCAGTGCATGAGCCTCATCCCGGCCTCGTACAGGCATCGCAGGAGGTCCGTGTGTTCGCGGATGCGATACGCGCCGGAACAGTCGGGATACGTCCTAATCCGAGTAGTCCCTAGTGTCCTGAGTGGGGAATTTGTTGCATATATGCGGCCATGGTGTCGAAGATCTCGTCGGCGGTCTTGTGCCAGGTGAACGGTCGGGGGTTGTCGTTCCAGTTTTGGATCCAGGCGTTGATGGAGTCCTTGAGCTCGGCGACGCTGCGGTGGGTGCCGCGTTTTAGCCATTTGGTGGTGAGTTCTGAGAACCAGCGCTCGACGAGGTTCATCCATGAGCTGTAGGTGGGTGTGAAGTGCAGGTGGAAGCGGGGGTGGCGCCCCAGCCAGCGCTTGACGGCGGGGGTCTTGTGGGTGGAGACGTTGTCGAGCACGATGTGCACGTCGAGGCTGTCGGGGATCTCTTTGTCGATCTGGTTCAAGAAGCTGCGGAACTCCTCGCTTCGGTGGCGGGCTGTCATCGAGGCGATGACTTTTCCCGAGGCTGTGTCGAGGGCTGCGAACAGGTCGGTGGTGCCGTGGCGGCGGTAGTCGTGGGTCTGCCTTTGGGGGGTGCCGGGCATCAGCGGAAGGATCGGCGCGGTGCGGTCGAGCGCCCCGATGCCGGTCTTTTCGTCCACGCACAGCACCACCGCCGCGTCGGGGGGGTTCAGGTACAGGCCCACCACGTCGCGGACCTTGTCGACGAACTGCGGGTCCGGGGACACCTTGTACTCGTCGAGGAGATGGGGCTTGAGGCCGAACGCGCGCCATATCTGGCTCACCGCGGTCTGCGAGACGCCTGCCGCCTTGGCCATCGACCGCGTCGACCAGTGCGTCGCGTCCGCCGGGACGGTCTCCAGGGTGCGCACCAGCACGTCCTCGATCACCGCGTCGGTGATCTTGCGCGGCGGCCCCGGCCGCGGGTCGTCGGCGAGCCCGTCGAGGCGCCGCTCGGCGAACCGGCGGCGCCACTTCGACGCCGTCGCGGGATGACAGCCCGCCTCCGCGGCGATCTCCTTGTTCGTCCGGCCGTCCGCGGCGCCCAGCACGATCCGGCACCGCAGCGCCAAAGCCTGCGACGACTTGGGCCGCCGCGCCCACCGCTCCAAGGTCTCGCGTTCCTCGCTGTCGAGCACCACCTCCACCGCCGGCCGTCCCCGTCGAGCACCCATCACAGCCTCCGATCATCGCCGAAGACACCATGATGGCGCACCCAACACTAAAGCGCGACTAATTCCCCACTCGGGACACTAGCAGGGTGCTGAAAAAGTCGGTTTGGGGGCTGTTGCCTAACGCAAACCTGCTGGTCAGGGACTTGGGCTTCCCGGCAGACCTGCGTATTTCAGCACCCTACTAGTGGCTCTGCTCAGCCGCGCAGCCACTCCAGGATCGCTGCGGAGCCTGCGAATGACTCAGTCGGCAGCCCTCGGCAGCCCTGCGGCGGTCTCGAGGCGCGCGAGCCTGTCCGTGTGATCGAGCAGTATCGCGGTGACCTCAGCGAACCCTGCCTGCATCTCAGCGCGCAGGTCGGCCGTCTCAGCACGCAGTTCGGTCCCCTGCTGGGCCATCTCAGCGCGCAGGTCAGTTCGCAGCTGGGCCGCCTCGGCGCGCAGGTCAGCGCTCTGCTGGGCGATCTCAGCGCGCAGCGACGCTCCGAGACTGTCGATGCGGTCGCTTTGAGCGTCGATGCGATCATTCTGGGCGTCGATGCGGACGCCGAGCGAGTTGAACTGCCACATCATCAGGCCGATGAGCGCGGCCAGCAGCGTTGTCACCAGCCCGCCGAACAGGGTGATGACGGCGTTTGACGACAGCTCCCGCCGTACCGCCGCCTGCTCGCCTGCCCCATTGAGCACGCCCGCAGCCGAGGCATCCGTACTGCGGGCGCTTTCGCCCGCAGCGGTCGAACCGCCGTCGTGTGCGGGGTCACGCTGTTCGGCCGGCGTGGTCATGGCGGCGGTCGTCTCGACAGGAGCGGTCATCAGGCCTCGCTGTTCGTCGCGGCGCTTGATAGCGCACGTTCGGTTCCTGGTAGGTCGCCGCACAAGCCGGGCAACGAGGCGCGACCCAACATAACCGACCCATCCGGCGCCCATCAATCGATTTCCCAGCACGAGACCGGCAAGCAAGGCGCTCCGCGGCTCCTGGGCATCTCGTCTTCGCCTGAGACACTGCCGTGCCGCCCGCGTCGGCACAGTGACTCTGCTCAGCCGCGCAGCCACTCCAGGATCGCTGCGGCGACTGCGAACAGCACCACGACCTCCACCGGCAGCGCAAGGGCAATCCTCCAAGCTCGCCGCCCGGCGTCCTGGCGGTCGGCCTCGCGCGACTCGACAAGCCGGTCGAACTTCTCGTCCACCCGCACAGCAAACGCATCGACCTCGCCTTCGACACGCCCGAGATCGGCCTTGACCACGCGCCAGTCTTCGTTCACCGCGCGCACGTCGTCCTTGGTGGCCAGCTCCGCTGCCGGCACAGGACTCATGCGCGACATCACGTACTCCGCGACGGTCGCATCAGCCTGCTCACGCACCCAATCGCAAGCACGGACCCGAACAGCCTCAGACACAGCGGTCGGCTAGCGCTCGTCTCGGTGATGGTGCCCGGCTTGGACTTGCAGGAAACGGCAATGCGCGGCGAACGGCGCCCGTTCGTGGGCTTGCGAATTCGGCACGGACAGCCAGAGCGGCGATGCACGAACACGCTGGGGAAACAGCGCAAATCGAGGCACCGCTTGCCGGCCACGGGGACACGGCGCCTGCTGTGACCGTCGACGCTCTCGCGTTCCACAGGATGATCACCGCATGCGGGGAGACCCGCGAGCTCGCTGCCGAGAACCCGGTGCAGCGCGACCGCGACCTCGTATGGGACCGTCTGGTCGCGCGGTTCCGCTGGGCGCCATGCAGCCTGCCAAATTGGCGACGATGACAGCCGGCAAGACGCTGGGAGGGGTTCGCGATGGCTAACCCGGCTCAGCTCGCGGAGCAGATCAAGTTCGCGTTGGCCCAGATACCTGCTGCGAACGCTCAGCATCAGTTCGAGCACATTTGCCGCCATCTGACTCAGCAGTTCATTTGCTCCAATGTGCTGCCTGCCACCGGACCGGTCTCCGCAGGCGGCGACCAAGGGCGAGACTTCGAGACGTTCCGCAGCTACCTGAGGAGTGAACTCGGCCAGCACGGGGCGTTCCTGGGACTGGTCAGCGAGGGAACTATCGCGTTCGTTTGCACGACACCAGCTGACCGTGTCGTCGCCAAGGTCAGAAGTGACATCAACACGGTCTGTGGTTCCGGACATCCAGTTCACGAAGTCCGCGCGTTCACCTTGAGTCCGGTGCCCGTAGGCCGTCGCCACGCACTCGTGGATGAGGTGCGGGAGGCTCACGGCATCCGACTTGAGTTCCACGACGTCGAGTCGATTGCTGAACTGCTCGCCCGATCCGAAGGATTCTGGATTGCAGAGCAGTACTTGGCCATTCCCGCCGAACTACGACCAGACGCCCCGCCTGACGACGGAGACCTCCCTGAGACTTACCTAGAGCGCCGAGTGCTGTGGCGGGAACGGCGTGTCGAGGATGCCACGCTTGCTGTGTTCTTGGGCCTGAAGGCGGGGCTGAGGGAATCGGTCTTCAGCGAAGCTGCCCGCAATGACCTGCCGTTCTGGCTGGGGCTCATGCGAGAACTGCTTGCTCGCCCTGACTTGTCGGCCGAAACCCAGCAGCGTGCGCGCTACGAGCTGATTGGCGCAACGCTGCGAGGGACGGGGGAAATGCGTCTCGTCGACGGTGTAGCCCGGACCTACCTCGACGATTCGCTGACGGAGACCGAGCCAGCTCGTCTTGACGATGCGTGCACGCTGCTGATGTACGCATGCGGGGCAGCAGTGGGCGGTGTCACAACGATCCGTTCTGACGATCTCGACCGCTGGAGCGGCGCGCTCGCGCAACGCATCGAGGAACTCGTCCCCAACGAAACGCCGCATAGGCGAGCGGCACTGTTGTCGGCGCTTGGATTCCTTGGGCTGCATCCGGTCGTGAGCGAGGACGACCTGCCCGAACCGGGGTCCAACCCTGCCGAGATCGATGTCCCGCCGTGGGCACCGATCGAGTCCACCTTGACTCACGAGTACGAATACCGCGATCCGGTTCGCGCTCTGTCAGCCTTCACCGAGTTGATGGACCGCATTGGAGAAACGCCGCTGTACCCGCTGCACACGCTCGCGCTCATCATTCAGTTCCAGATGCCGCTTTGGAGCACTCAAGCCGAATGGCGCGAACTTCTGGAACGAGTCGACAGAGAGACCGCTGATCGCGGAGGCAGGAGCATTGTCGCGGAGCGTGCTCGCGACCGGGCTATGGCGCTCATGGCCGACGATCGAGTCCGTCCGGCTTTGGAGGAACTGCATCGCGCTCAAGTCGAATGGTGGTCTGGTGACACCCTGCGCGGGTCTGTTCTCGCCGCCCTCACGATTGCTCAGCTGTACCGTGAGCTGCGCTTGTTCGCAGTGGCGAAAGCGTATGCGCTTGCCGCGGCTGTCACGGCGGCGAACAATTCCGATGACGATCTGGTGGACCTTGCGCCCCGCGGACTGATGATCGCCGGAAGCTGCGAATTCCTTTCGGGGGCATGGTGCCGTGCGGCCGAACTGTATGACCTGGCTCTCGTCGCTCAGCATGAAGTCGGCAGAGGGGGAGTCAACCTCGCCGAGGACACGATGGCCCAAGAGGCAATGCGGCACCTTGGCTACATTCTGCTCTGCGCAAAGCACACGAGTCCGGAACTGGCCTCAGAGATTGAGACTCTCGTCGAGAGAAGCGGCGTATTGGCCCTCATCAGCGAGTTGATTGATGATCGGCCCGAGCGCCACGCAGATTCATGGCAGTCGTTCGGTGAAGGCCAACTCAGCAATCGGCCCTTCTCAGATACGGGCGACACCAGGTGCATTCGATTCGCGGCGCTCGGAACTTCCTGGACCTTGTTGACCCACAACGACGACGCGACTGTCCTGATCGCCGAGAGATTCGCGGCCGGCGTCCAAGCGATGCTCGCAGCACTGGCTCATGAAGACCTCTGCCTAGTCCCGACGGCAATCACCGTTCGAATCGAAGTGCGGCAACAGCAAGCACCTGCAACGTCGGAGCGCATCGAGGCTCGGCCCAGCAATGACGGCCGTGAATGGGTGGTGCGGCTGGCACCGACAGGAGCGGATAGCAGTGCTGACCTGGAATCGGTGCACGCTGATCTATTCGGAGCGCTCTTGGTCATCCTTCGCGAGGCTTCGCTGCTGCCAGGAGACAACTTTTCTTCCGCCATGGAGCGAGGATTTCAGCGAGGACTCGGGAACCGGCTCATGACGG
Source organism: Candidatus Poriferisodalis sp. (assembly GCF_965208895.1). Taxonomy (GTDB): domain Bacteria; phylum Actinomycetota; class Acidimicrobiia; order Acidimicrobiales; family Poriferisodalaceae; genus Poriferisodalis. Next base: position 2,353,768 of record NZ_OZ242363.1, read on the forward strand.
CAGTTCAGCTCGAACAATTCGTCGACATATTTGCGGTTGAGCAGCAGAGCGGGTTCGACCGGAGAACAGTGGAAATGCGGCTCTTCGCGCTTTAGCGTGGGGTGAGGGTGTCGAGCAGGGTCCAGTCGGGTTTGCCTGCATACAGCAGGACTCGGATGCGGTAGTGGTCGAAGTTGGTGACGCCGAACGACACTCGCTTGATCAGCTTCGCCAGGTTGTTCGCTGCTTCGGTCGGCCCGTTGGTGACCTGTGAGCGGTGCCAGTTGGTGATCTGTTCCCGCCAGGTGCGAAGCGTGCGGCCGAGCTTGTTCAGCTCCGGTGAGAATGTGTCGTCTCGCAGGTCGCGGGACAGCTCGTCGATGGCTTCGAGGGCGACCTCGTGGTCTGGGATCGTGTAGGTCATGCGGAGGGTCTCTTTGGCGTGCCAGGCGTCGCGGACCTCGCCGTGGGGGTCGCCGGCTGCGAGCAGGCCGCGCAGCTTGGCGTTGCCGCGTTCGGTGACGCGTTCGTGTGCCTTGAGCAGCAGCCGCCGTATCCGATACAGCGGGTCGTCTTTGGTGCCGCGTCCGCCGGTGGTCTCGTTCTGGACGCGTCTGCGCACCTGGTCGACGGTGCTGTTGGCGAGCTTGACGACATGGAACGGGTCGGCGACCTGGATCGCTTTGGGCAGCGCGTCGGTGAACGCCTTGCGGTACGGGCCTGACAGGTCCATGACTGCCCAGCGCACCCGGGCTCGCCATCTCGACGTGCGTCCCTGGATCCATCTGGTGGCGCCCTTGGCGCTCTTGCCAGCGACTATGTCGAGCAGCTTGCCTGTGCCGGCGTCCACGATGGTGGTGCCCCAGTGCTGCTCGCGGTACCGGCCGCGTCGGAACATCAAGATCTCGTCGAGACCCAAAGCGGTCACGCCGTCAATGCGGCCGTCATCGGCTTCGAGCAGCGCTCGGCCCCAACGCTGCACCGCAGCCATCGCGGTATGCCAGTTGCACCCCAGCTCGGCAGCGATCTCTTTGATCGCGCGTCCCGCACCCGCCCCGCGAGTCGCCCAGCGAGCAGCCCGGCTGGTCATGCGCCCCCTGGGCGGCGCGATGGCGGGCTGCTGATCGGTGAACGTGCGCACCGCACAGCCCTGATGCGGACACAGCCAGCGCTGCTTGCGCCACACCAGCTTCACCGCCCGACCGAACGCCGGCAGATCCGCCAGGCGCACCTCGCTGGCGCCGTGACGATGCACCTTGGCGCCGCAGCCCCCACAGCACGGCCGGTCCGTCAGCGCTATCTCGACCTCGAGCGGGCCGCCGCGGCGGCCCCGCACATCGAGCACCGCGACGCCCGGACCCAGACCGACGATCAGCAACAACGCACGCGTAAGGTCAACAGCCACAGGGATCCTCCCGGATCGGGGTAACAAAGCACCTCCGATTCTGGGGGATCCCTCCCTATCCAGCCGGGACCCTCACCGCACTACCCCACGCGGAAACGCGAAGCGCCGGAAATGCCCTGGAACTCCCTGGAGGGGACACTCAGCGAACATGAAGAGCTTCGATGGCAAGACGGTCCCGGCCCAACCTACTCAAAGCACACAGCGAACGAACTATTGCACTACCGCTATAGGACTGTTCCTCAAAGCCTACGAATTACACTCACAAGACTGCTCACTACGCAGCAATTCCCACTGGTCGTGGCACAGCTTCGAAGCGAGGGATGGCTCGATTGGCACATCCTCACAGCCGTGATGAACATCACGCTGAACTACCGATTGGCGGCGTCCGGGCCTATGCCGCCTTCAGCGGAACGAATGGAGCAGGCGCTGCAGCGGCTTTCTGAGGCGGAAGGCGCCACCGACGCGCCGGTTCCCCTCGCGGCATTCTCGTACGAGCGCATGAAGGAGACGAGACGAGTCGCGATGCTCTCCGTTGCACGCAACTGGGACCTAGAATGCTACCAAGAAACACCGGACATGCCAGGCATCGAGAAGTTTCTTGCAGCTAGGTATGGGTACTGGGATGACGATGTGCCCCATGTGGACCCGTTCTTTCAGAGTGACGCGTCAAGCGGCTCGCTCATCATCTCATCCTGAGCGTTTCCCACGCGACGCGATACGACTTGCCCTACCAGCGCGACACAGACTTCACAGCGCGGTCCGGACGAGCGTGGGGGACTGTCGGACGCTCCCTCATCTGGATCAGTCTGCTCTGTAGGACCGCACGACAGTTACAGCAGGTGGGCATGCGGACTGAGATGCACTGCCACCTGTGCAATCGTGGACAAGTCAGCATCTCTTGATGCCGACTTTCGCACCTGTTCTTGTTGCTCCTCGATCCCGATGAATATATCCTCTCCGCCTTACTGCCCCCGGCTGATCCCGGTTCGTGTGAGCAGGTCAGATGATGGACCGGATTCTCACTACTCCGGTCGATTGCGGATCAGAATGTCTTTCGGGGTTTCCGATATCCCGGTTGACCGCTGCGCGGACGTGGAGCAAACGCGTCTACAGGAATATCACTATCACGCACTTTAGCAACTGGTCTGTAGCCACCGCGATACTGCACGTAGTTCGGTCGGGGCTGATCCCATTCGCCTCTCTTAGTCATGTCGTGCTCCGTTGTGATCGAAATATGAAATCGGAATGAATTCAAGTGTTTCTATTTCGTTCCACCTGACCAGTATACCAGCTCCGTGGCCGCCGCCGACCTTTTCCCACTCACCATGTTGGTCTAGTCGTGGCTGCCCCTCATCTTGATCGAAATGGAAAGCGGTTGAGATATAGATCTCACGCTCATCACCGCGTCCCGCCGCATACGATCGCCAGATATCCACCGGGTCCAAAAATGCCTCCGACCCATCGATCGGACCCTCTAAGTTTGCACCTGACGAGACCGCTGTTCTTATGTTGGAAGAGATAGTCCCAAGATGTCGGGGCATTGCGACTACTCGCAAGTATTCTCGTGAAACGTGTGCCGAATCGTTCAAACCTACGGGTCAATCGACCGACAGTGAGACCCGCGATCATACCAAGTAAGCTTGGGATCGCGACATAGGCTATTGGTACAATGATCATCCATATTGGTAGAGATCTCTGATTACGGAAGTCATCGCCGTAGTTGGAAATCAACCAATACAGTGGACCCGATGTGACGACGAGGCACATGCCAGCGATTGCCGCCAGGCGCAGTAACCAGTCTTTCGAGCGACGCGCGTAGAGTTCGTGATACCGCTCGTAACCCCACGCAGCAAACGCCCCAGGCAGCAGAAGAACGATGAGCACCAACGCGGTATCAGCCAGTTCCGCCATATCCGCACCCTATAGCGTGCGCACCATGGCAACGCTGCCATGCGCGTTCACTTTTGTCTGGCCCGAATTTGGCGCCTGTTTTGCGTTTGTGCAGGTCAGCGGGGGCTCGGCCGATCGGTGTTTCCACTGCATCGTCTCGGAATGGCGAGGTGTCAGCCGATGCGGGCTTTGTCCCAGTGGCGGGTGGGGGTCGAGTCGCAGCAGAGGAACCGCAGATCCATGCTGGTCAGGTCGCACAGCCGCGAGAACAAGAACTCCTCGGTATCGGCTTTGAGACCGGCGACGACGTCCAAAGCCCGGTAGTACTGCCCCAGCGACGGCGCCTGCCAGCCCTCGGGCATCTGTCGCATCGGCCTGCTCACGCATCCAATCGTAAGCACGGACCCGAACAGCCTCAGACACCACGGCCTCCCCGACAACGCAGCGAACGAAATCAAACGCCCACCATACGCCGACCAAGACCAGCATCCAAATATATTTCAGTATTTTTCACTGAATACCAGACGCCAGCCCCGGCCCTGACGGCCCCGGGCGTCTCGGACACCGCCGGCACGCCCCCGCCCGACGGCGACACGGAAGGCCTGCCCGACCCAGCCCCAGCCTCGGCGTCACCGGCCACAGAAGCGGTCGTGCTCGCGACGACTCCCAAGCACCGTTGGCGTGTCGAGCGGTGCTGGAACGGTGAATCGGCTCAGCCGCGCAGCCATTCGGTAACGGCGACGACGGCCGCCAAGGCGCCCAGCACTTCGAAAGGCAACCAGAACGTCAGGCGGCTGATTCTCTTGGCGAGCACAGTGAGGTCTGCTTGATGCGCCTTGCGGTCGGCGTCGCGGCGCGCAAGGTACTGATCGCGATCGGTTTCGCGCAGGCTGAATGTTGTGGTCTTCTGTTTGGTGGCGGTCGGTTTCGACGTGTTCATGGCGCTGCTGCTGGGGACGTGCAGCGCTGTCGCCAACGCTCCGCTGTGAACGCTGCGGGCTACGGTTTCGGCGTGTCGTCGGAGCGGACGCGTTCGTTGTGGCACAGAGCTTGGGCGAGCGGCTGGGTCGGCATCATTGTCGTGTCATTGACGGCTCGCTTGGTGTTGCGGCTGACCGGCTGGCCTTGGTGGTACATGAGCGCGCCCGCCGCGGTCGTCGTGGTCAGCATCTTCGCCTACGACCGGATCATTTACAGACGCCGCACCCGCTGAGCGCATAACCACAGATCAGAGCACGTTTTTCGCGTGATAGCATGCCCTTGTCTACCTCGCCCGCGGCGTTGTAATGAGTGCTCCGCGGCAACCGCGCCGGTCCAGCCCGACCAGCACCGACGATTCGTACTTGTGGCCCGAAGTGCGTCCTAACGACGGCTGCGGGGAGTTCATTCGGCGCGTCTGGGCTTAGCTCACGAGTTCGGCAATGCCGTGGTTCTGGAGCTGATGCTCGATTACGTAGGGGGACACACCGAACTCGTCGGCCAGTTCTGTGATGTGGTCGTGGTCGACGTACCGGTCGGCGATCTTGTCCCTGAGAGATGCCGAGGGAGCAAGGAATTCGGCTGCGAATGCCCGGTTGCGCTGCTGCCGCTCAGTTCTGGCCTTCGTGAGAATCGTGGCGGTACCAGCGGTCAAGACTTCAGCCAGTGCGCGACAGAACAGAAAGCGCCGGCCGGCCAGTCCGGTTTCGCTCAACCCGATGGCCACGGTTCCGGGCCTCTGGGGGTTCACCACGCCATCTACCAGCGTCAGCGCAGCAAGGGATTTCACAGGGCGAGTGGCTCGAGAGATGGAGGCCGGGTGCTGGCCGATCGCCGCGGCCAAGTTCGCATTGGTGGCGAGCGCCTCACCGTTGAGGCCGAGGGCCGCCCGGGTGTCTCTCGCCAGTTCGTAGCCTTCCAGCCACGGACGGTCCGTGCCGACCTGCCGCCGGCTCGCTCCCACCAGATCGTCAGCGAGGCGAAGAGTGTTCGACTTCGAGGCCTCCATCGCTTCGTGGATTGCGATACAAGCCGCCAGCGGGTCGGCAGGATCGAGTGCGGGCAGCGCTTCGGTCCGCAAGTCTCCCAGCCGCGTGCCGACATCGAGAACGAGACTTTGCTCACGTTCATCGAGGTCGTAGGGATCTCGGCCCAAGCTCGCTGCAGTCGCGCAGAATGCCTGCTCGTCGTGTTCGGTGGTCTGAACGGCCTCCCACTCCGATTGCAAGTACGAGGACGAGATGCCGCAGGCCGAGAGCCTTCGCATGACCATGTCGACGAAGTCCGTGCAAGCCGTCAGAACCTGATCACGGTCAAGAGTCGCCGAGCCGGAACTGCGATAGTCGAGCCTGGTCCACTCTGATGCCCGGCGTTCCCATTCCAGTCGCGTCAGCTTGCCGGCCGAGCTGAGCCGTAGGTCTGGGTAGGCATAGCCATCTGACCCGGTGACCAGCCGATGACGGTGAGCGAACGCCGGATCGTCCCGGTTGAGGAGATTCTCTGGTTCATACGCGAGGAACCACCAATTCGACACCAACCACTCAGCCAAGGGGTAGACCGGTACGTACACGACATCGCGCAACGTCTGGGCGCGCTTGTCGTCGACGCGGGTCAGCACTGATTCAGCAGCCAAGATACGCAACGAAGCGAACGTCGCAGCGAGCTCGGGACCCTCGATGCCAGCGCCGTCCTGCCACTGCACCTCGAATTGGAGAGCACTCATCTCTGCCTCGCCATGTGCTCGGGCCACTCGTCTGCCGAAAGCGGGTAGCCCTTGTAAGAACCGTCGCCCCTATTGACGAGTCGCGCCTCGAAGACGACCTCCTCCTCTTGGTGCCACACGTACCGCGGGAATTCGTCCTCCCACGGTCCGCCCACCGAACCAGCACGGATGGACGACCTCAGCCAGCCCGTCACCAAATCGACGTCATTGTGATCTCTCGGGCAGATCGACGCATCGCCGCGAGGACGAGGCTGCCCAGCGAACGTCGGCATGTCCTTGTGCTCGGGACTACCGATATAGCGGGTGCGTTCCGCCAGCGCACCCAGATCCGTACCCGGCGGAACATCTTGGATGCGTGGTCGTGGTCGCCGCCGCTTCGGTGTTCGCATGGCGAAATCCTACGAGACATCAGCTCCGACAGGCCCGCCACGAGCGTCAAGGCGATCCGGTTGTTGGTTCAGATGGAGTGGCCCCCTGTCTGGAACCCGAATCGGTGCTTGTCGGACGCTCCCTTGTCAAGCGGTGTGGTCTGAGTGCTGGCTCAGCCGTGGCATCACGTACACAGCGACCGAGGCGTCCGCCTGATCACGCTGCCGATCGCAGGCGCAGACCCGAACATCTGCAGACCCAGCAGCCTCCCCGACGATGCCGGGCACGAGATGCCCCGCTTGATGCCTGCGGCGGAGCTGCGTTGCGCTGCCCCCGACGCGGCACGAAGCGGGCCGCTACCGATGCGATGACCGTCGCCTGGCGGCGCTGCGCATCTTGGGTGACCCCACCAAGCTCCCGGGAAATACAAGACACAGGAGCTCACGCGGGCGGTCTCCGAGGCGAGCACCAGTCCCGACGAGGTCATGTGCGTTGTGGTCCGGAACCGAGACGAAGCGCGGCTCTGGCTCGACCGGATTCACAGTGGGCAGATGGCAGGCCTCGGCAACGTGCCCTGGTCCGCCGCTGCAAAATACCGTTTCAACCCCAATCCCTCCTCTCGAGGGCACGCCGCGAGCGCCATCATTGTCTTGGACTGGCTCCGTCAGCGGCTCGCTGCAGGCGATCCGGCACACGCCCTCATCGACGAAGTCGAGAGCGGCAACCCCACTACGTTCGGCCGTCTCACTCAAGACCCTGACGTGCGGGGCCAGATCGGCTTCGAGTTCCAAGCAGGCACGGTCGGCCTGAACGACGACGAATCGGCCGTAGTTCGCCGCTTGCTGAAGATCATCGAAAAGCTCGCTGGCGATGTGACCGTCACGCATCTCAAGAAGAAGCGCGACCGAGCCAAGTTCATCGCCGAACTCCTACATGGCGACACATTCGGCCCGACGAGCCCGGGCCCGCCAGACGACTCAGAAGAACCCGACGTTGAACCCAACGCTTCGGATTTGCAGCGTTCTTCCTCAATCGAACGAATCGCTCAGGGATCCTGCGGGCGCGGCCGATCGGTGGGCTCAACCAAGACGGCCCTTACAAGATCGACTGCCGGTTCAACAAGCCCAACTTGATTCAGCGGCTCGACCGTGTAGCCAAGCTCGCCGACCGCGTATCCGTATTCGGCGGGGACGCCATCGACCTGCTCGCATGCCTCGCCGAACGCGACGCCGACGAACTTTTCGTGTACGCAGACCCGCCGTACCTCACCAAGTCAAGCGACCTCTACGTCGACGCGATGACCTACGAGAAGCACAAGGAACTCGCTTACACGCTGGAGTCGAGCTTCCGTCGGTGGATCGTCAGCTACGACTGCGACACGCGTGTCGCCGACGTCTACGAGTCCCAAACAAGGCACCTGCAACCCGCAGGGCTGGTTTCGCGCCAAGTCAGACGCCGACAGCCCGCTCCCCGCACACATCTTCACTGATTCGCGCAGGCTGTGGGGTGCCGGCCTTCGCTGCCGCGTCATAGGGCGAATTTCGCCAGGTTCGCGAGGGCCTGCAAGGTGTCGCCGCTGAATGACGATGCCTGCGAATGACTCAGTCGGCAGCCCTCGGCAGCCCGGCGGCGGTCTCGAGACGCGCGAGCCTGTCCGTGTGATCGAGCAGTATCGCGGTGACCTCAGCGAACCCTGCCTGCATCTCAGCGCGCAGGTCGGCCGTCTCAGCACGCAGCTCGGTCCCCTGCTGGGCCATCTCGGCACGCAGGTCAGTTCGCAGCTGGGTCGTCTCGGCGCGCAAGTCAACGCTCTGCTGAGCGATGTAGGCGCGCAGGTCGGCGCTCTGCTGGGCCATCTCAGCGCGCAGGTCGGCGCTCTGCTGGGCCATCTCAGCGCGCAGGTCGGCCGTCTCAGCACGCAGCTCGGTCCCCTGCTGGGCCATCTCAGCGCGCAGCGACGCTCCGAGACTGTCGATGCGGTCGCTTTGAGCGTCGATGCGGGCGCCGAGCGAGTTGAACTGCCACATCATCAGGCCGATGAGCGCGGCCAGCAGCGTTGTCACCAGCCCGCCGAACAGGGTGATGACGGCGTTTGACGACAGCTCCCGCCGTACCGCCGCCTGCTCGCCTGCCCCATTGAGCACGCCCGCAGCCGAGGCATCCGTACTGCGGGCGCTTTCGCCCGCAGCGGTCGAACCGCCGTCGTGTGCGGGGTCACGCTGTTCGGCCGGCGTGGTCATGGCGGCGGTCGTCTCGACGGGAGCGGTCATCAGGCCTCGCTGTTCGTCGCGGCGCTTGATAGCGCACGTTCGGTTCCTAGTAGGTCGCCGCACAAGCCGGGCAACGAGGCGCGACCCAACATAACCGACCCATCCGGCGCCTATCAATCGATTTCCCAGCACGAGACCGGCAAGCAAGGCGCTCCGCGGCTCCTGGGCATCTCGTCTTCGCCTGAGACACTGCCGTGCCGCCCGCGTCGGCACAGGACTCATGCGCGACATCACGTACTCCGCGACGGTCGCATCAGCCTGCTCACGCACCCAATCGCAAGCACGGACCCGAACAGCCTCAGACACAGCGGTCGGCTAGCGCTCGTCTCGGTGATGGTGCCCGGCTTGGACTTGCAGGAAACGGCAATGCGCGGCGAACGGCGCTCGTTCGTGGGCTTGCGAATTCGGCAGGGACAGCCAGAGCGGCGATGCATGAACACGCTGGGGAAACAGCGCAAATCGAGGCACCGCTTGCCGGCCACGGGGACACGGCGCCTGCTGTGACCGTCGACGCTCTCGCGTTCCACACGACGATCACCGCAAGCGGGGAGACCCGCGAGCTCGCTGCCGAGAACCCGGTGCAGCGCGACCTGTCCGGTGAGCACGAGGCAGCCGTGGCATGGCCGCTCGTTTGCGGGCGGTAATTCGGTTGCGATGATCGCTCGGCTGGTGGCGACCTCTCCCGATCGGGTGCGGGAGATGATCCATCGGTTCAACGAGTCGGGGATGGCGTCTTTGGACCCCAAGTGGGCGGGTGGCCGTCCCCGCCGGATCACGACTGACGATGAGGCGTTCATCGTCGAGACGGCCAGCGAGCGTCCCGAGAAGCTGGGCTTGGCGTTCACGCGGTGGAGCGTCCGCAAGCTGGCCGCCTACCTGGGCGACAACCCGGCCCGTGTGGTGCGGATCGGCCGGGAGCGGCTCCGTCAGCTGCTGGGGGCCAACGACGTCACGTTCCAGCGCACCAAGTCGTGGAAGGACACCGACGACCTCGACCGCGAAGCGAAGCTGGACCGCATCGAGGACGCGCTCGAGAACCATCCCGACCGCACGTTCGCGTTCGACGAGTTCGGGCCGCTGCGCGAGTTCGTGCTCAACAACTCCGACCACCCCAACCACACCGTGCTCACCCGCCGGCTGTGCCGGCGCCGTTGATGAACCGCACCGTCACCCGCTTGCCGCGGGTGTCGACGCGCACGTCGATGTCCAGCGGCTTGGTGCTGTCGGGATTGGCGGCCCGGTCGAACACGAACTTCCAAGCATTGCCAGCAGCGTCGTCGTCGCCCTTCGCCATGATCTCGATCGCGTCGTCGTCGGCGCTGGAAGTGCCGCCCACGACCTCGGTGGGCACAGTCCACTGGGCATGGGCGGAGTGCCGCAGCCTGCTCATCTGCACGCTCTGGTTTCTTCGGTCCACCGAGTGGACGACGTGTGTGCGTACAGTGTTATTGCTAAGTCTGTATTCGTACAGTGTCATCTTGCTATGTGTATGCGAACAGTGACATCTGGCTAGCGTGTGCGTTATGGAGCCGTTGGCAGCACTCGTGGTGCGCACGCCGGGTTCGTTGGCGAACGTGGTCGCGAACCGGCGGCGACAGCTCGCCATCACGCAGCAGGCGCTCGCAGACGCGGCGGGCGTGTCGCGCAAGCTTGTGTGCGATGCCGAGGCCGGCAAGCTCTCCATGCAGCTCGACGGTCTCATCAAGATCTGCGTCGCGCTCGGCTGCGACCTGGTGGTGCGCGAAGCGCGCAGCGACCGTGTGGGCTACAGCGACGTGGTGGCCTCCGGGCAATGACACCGGCCGCGTTGAGCGTGCGGGTCGGCGGCATCGATGCCGCCACCATCTCCCGGGCGGGAACCGACACAGTCCTCACCTACCACGCCGGCTACCTCGCACACCCCGACGCGGTCCCGCTCTCGCTCTCTCTCCCGATGCGAATCCAGCCCCATGCCGGCGCGGTGGTCGAGAACTGGCTGGACGGTTTGCTGCCGGACCTGCCAGCCGATCGCGAGCGATGGCGTGCCAGCGTGGGCGCGGCCTCAGTCGACCCGTTCGATCTGCTCGCCACGCCCGTCGGCGCCGAGTGTGCCGGCGCTGTCCAATTCGAACCCGACCGCACCACCCAAGCAGACAGCGGGGCCGCCCGCCCGGCTGGTCACCGGGCCGATCGTCCTTCGGCGCTGGAGCCGATCGCCGACGCCGACCTGGCGGCCGCGCTGGGTGACCTCAGCGAGAGTGCTCGCTTCGGCGGGTGGCGCATGGACCCGCTCGCCAGCTTCAGCCTCGCGGGCACGATGCCGAAACTGGCCCTGCGCCGCATAGGCGGCCAGTGGCACCGAGCCGTCGGCGAGGAGCCCACCAGCCACATCCTCAAACCGTCGGTGGACCTCTACCCGGGCCAGGCAATCGGCGAGCATCTTGCGCTCGCCACCGCTCGGGCGCTCGGCATCGACGCGGCCCGCAGCGAGGTCGCCGTGATCGGCGGCTTCGAGACGCTCATCACCCAGCGCTACGACCGGGTGAACTCCGCGGCGGGGTCGGCATCGCTCGCACGCATCCATCAAGAAGACATGTGCCAGGCGCTCAGCCATCCCCCAGCGCGGCGATTCCAACGCGACGGAGGGCCGTCGCCGGCCGACATCGCCGGCCTGCTGCGCACCCACAGCAGCGACACCGCTGCAGACATCGAGGCCCTGCTGCGTCGGCTCGTGTACTGCTGGGTGATCGTCGCCAACGACGCCCACGGCAAGAACCATGCGCTGCTGCACTTGCCTGGCGGCGTTTGCCGGCTCGCCCCGCTGTACGACACCGCATCGTGGCTGCCCTACACCGACGTGCCAGCCCCCGACATCCACCTCGCCATGGCACTCGGCGACGGCTACCAAGTGGGCGTCGGCGCACGCATCGACGACTGGCGCGACGCCGCGCAGACCCTGGGCGCCGATCCCGACTGGGCCGTCGCCGAGGTCGAGCGCATCGCCCGCGAGACACCCGCCCGGCTCACAGCCGAGATCGACAATCTGCCCACGCCACTGCGGGCCTCAGGCACCCCGACCCGTCTCCTCAGTGCCATCACCCTGCGCAGCCAAGCGATCCTCGCTGGCTGAGAAGTGTTCGCGGCCTGAGCTGGGGCTCCCGTTACGACTGCGAGCACCGATGCCATTCTCATCGCCGCCTACATCCGATGAACACCACCACAGCCGGATACACAAAAAATCCGAGTGTCACCGTTGGGCCTGCCGGGACCCTCAGCCAGGGGGTTACGGTCCGGTCCTGCGCTCGGCGATGACTCCACAAAATATTGGCCGTGTGCCTGTTGTCAGACCTCTCGCCCCGAGAGGACGCGCAACCTAGCCAACGGCGACCTCGATCTGGGTCACATAGATCTCGCCGCTCAGCCGCTGGTCGATCTCGTTCGCGGACGCGGTCTCGAAGAACAGCGTCAGGGCTTCGGCCAAATTCTCTCGAGCCTCGGCCACAGTGAGCCCCTGGCTCGCGACATCGACTTGCGGGCACAGAGCCACATAGCCCTCGCCTTCCCGCTCCACGATCGCAGTCAAATGTCTGCTCATCGCGCACCTCCATTGGCTCACCGGGCAGGACTTCAGCCTAGGTAGGCGAACTCAGAGACACCAGATCGCTCGGGCGTCGGCAACGAACCGCCGAGCTCCTCGCCCGAACCGAAACCGAACTGCTCGCTCTCGAAGAACGCGTCCGCTGCGGGCGGCTTGTCGATGCCGCGAAGATCGGACGCGCCGCTCAGCGCATCATCGGCCAAAGCGGCGTCGGGCGTCTGTTCGACCTCGACACCGGCGAAGGGCGATTCGTCTATCACTACGACGAAGACGCGCACGCCTACGAAAAGCTGCTCGCGGGCCGTTACGTGCTCACCACCAGCCTCACCTCCCAGCAAGCCTCCGCCGAACGCGTGGTGGCCGCCTATCGGCAGCTCGCCGACGTCGAAGCCCGCTTCCGCACGCTCAAGGACTTCGGGCGGCTGCGCCCCATCCGGCACTGGACCGAGCAACGAGTCAGAGGCCACATCGCCGTGTGCGTCTACGCAGCCGTCGCCGAGACCCTCATCACACGCGACCTGCAAACCGCCGACCCTGAACAGCTTCAGACGCCACGGCCTCCACGGCAAAGCAAAGCACTTCGGCCGCGCGAAAGCCGTCGACCTGCTTGGTGCCCCGCCGCACGCTGGGCGGCAGGGGTCTGGTTCAGCCCCGGCGTGGGTGGTTCCTGCGAGCGCTACCGTGGCCCCGGTTGGGAGGTCATCGGTGCGCTACGAGCCGAACCCGAAACACAAGCCGGCCGCAGAGGCTCACGGTGTCCGCGAGATGCAGATCCAGCGCGCCTGTTGGCGAACAGCACGCCTCACGGCAAGAAGCGGTATGCGACGGACGGTAGACAGGCTTACTGCGCTCAGTGCCACGATGGAACACGTGACCTGTGGCACGGGTACCCCGTCAACTGGGAAGAGGTCCCACCGACGATTGTGAACGACTGGATCGCGGCAAGTGTTGTCGCGCACCGCACGGTGCGCCAGGGGAAGAGGCGCAGGCGATGAGCGTCCGCTGGGAGCGGCTGTTCGGCGAGCCTTCGTCGTTCGCAGTGAGAGTGGCGTTTCTCACCGATCCGGACGAAGGCGCAGCGGCGTCGCCCGAGATGGCTGCGAGCTGGGGCGCGTTCCAGATCTGGGTCCACGACGTGAACCTGTGCGCTCATGTGGACGAGGGCGAGACGCTGCAGTACTGCCACTGGTACCTCCTTCCTCTTCTTGAATGGCTGGCCGAGAACTGGGATCCGCTGCTGCACGAGGAACGGCACCCCTCAGCAGTGCGGCCTGCCAATAGCGCCGCCGAAGTCGGCAGCATCGCCTCGGCGCTGAGCCTCGGTTCGATCGGACTCGCACATGCGGCGGCTGCGCAGGAAGCATGCTTCGCTTGGCAGCAACGACATGCGTTGCGAACCGCGCGCGACGGCGGCATCTTCCCTGATGTCCATCTTCGACGATTCCGAGACAAGGCGGAGATCTCCTGGAAAGCCAACCGTCTCGCTGGGGCCGACGATGTCAGCTTCATGGCTACCAATGGGACTGCACGCGACGATCTGCACGCTGTTGCTGGCGCGCTGCACGAGATGCTCGAGAGCGCTTCTGGGTGGCTTCACGCCCAGGTTCCCGAGTCACAGCGGTGCGCGTCGCTCGTCGAGTCCATCGGGGCGCTTCGACAGCCCCGGCGGTCGGAGGCGCGAGCTGCGTGGCTCGCTGGGCTCGGTGACACTCGCAAGGAGTTCCTCACACGCTGGCGCGATCTGCGGGACCGGGCCCGCACATCGGGATCCCCGCAGGCGGCCGAGGCCGTGTTCGGCGGCGCCAGCTCAGGCGAGATCGTGCTCGACGGGTGCCTCGCGCCGCTGCTCTTCGGCTCTGCAAGTCCCACGATCACCCAAGACGACGCAGCGTCGCTGGCGACGCTGCTGCTGGAGTCCTACGAGGAATCACCTGACGACGGCCTGGCGCACCTAGTTTTCGGCGAGCCGATCGACGTCACTCAGCCACCCTGGCAGCAGGGTTACGACCTCGCAGATGAACTGCTGGACGACACCGGGAGCGATCTCGCAGCGTCAAGCAAGCACTTGGAGGAATGGCTGGCGGACTGGCGCGTCCAAGTGGCCACGATCGCCTTGGACGACCCAGAACTGCGAGCCGTGTCGTTTGTCAGCGCCCATCACGCGCCCCGGATCGTGCTCAACCAAAACCACTGGTCAGCACACAGGCCGCAGACACGACGATTCACGCTCGCCCACGAACTCTGCCATCTGCTGCACGACCGTTCAGTCGGGGCGAGCTTGGCAGTCGCATCCGGCCCGTGGGCACCACTCGCCATCGAACAGCGCGCCAACGCATTTGCAGCGTGGCTCCTGATGCCACCGGACCGACTGAACTCTGCGATTGCGTGGGCGCGCAACGCGATCAACACACACGAGGGCCTCGCATCTGCGGCCTCCGAACTCGAAGTCAGCAAGCTTGCGCTCTTGGAGCACTTGGGCAACTTGGGACATCTCAACGAGGAGGACCGGCACCGGCTGCGCCTCGACCTCTGAATAGGAATCCGAGCGACTTGGCACCCCACGGCATCTAGCCGGGCGACACCTCAAGCGATGCCCGACAGTTCGCTGTCGGCTCTCGAAACGACTCAGTCGGCCGCCCTCAGCCGCGCAGCCACTCCAAGATCGCTGCGGCACCCGCGAACAGCACCACAACCTCCACTGGCAGCGCAAGGGCAATCTTCCAGACTCGCCGGCCGGCGTCCTTGCGATCGGCCTCGCGCTCAGCAGCGCGCAGTACGAGACGCTCCCCATGCTCGTCAACGTCACAGGGACCTCGGGCCAAGCTCGCCGCAGTCGCGCAGAAAGCCCCCTCGTCGTGGTCGGTGGTCTGGACCACGTCCCACGCCGAAGGCAAGCACGAGGCCGAGGGCCACAACATCAAGGCTGGCTGACGGTGACTCTCCTGGCGGCCTCGGGGCCTGCTGCATAACCCTGCCCAGCCGCGCAGCCACTCCAGGATCGCCGCGGCGCCTGCAGATGGCTCAGCCGGTCGGGCGCGGCAGCCCGGCGGCGGTCTCGAGGCGGGCGAGCCGGTCAGTGTGATCGAGCAGCACCGCGGCAATCTCGGCGAACCCTGCCTGCATCTCCGCGCGCAGGTCTCCGATCTTGGCGCGCAACTCGGTACCCAGACTGTCGACGCGGCCGTCGATGCAGTCGCCTTGGGCGTCGATGCGGTCGCTGAGCGAGTTGAACTGCCACATCATCAGGCCGATGAGCGCGCCCAGCAGCGTGGTCACCAACCCGCCGAACAACGTCATGACCGCGCCCGACGACAACCCCACCGCTCCGCCCGCTGCTCACTGGTGCCGACAACGACGCCCGCGAGGCGAATTCCCGGCACGAAACCGAGAAGCGCGGCGACCCGCGGTTGTTTGGGATCGCGCCTTGTCTCGTGTCGGAACAGCCGCCGGTGTCCGCCTTCGAGCGTGAGCAGATCGGTGTCCTCGGTGTTGCGGTAGCTCTTCGCGCAGCCCGGCACGATCGGTGCCCGCTTTATGTGTCGACTACGTGCGGCACGACCCCGAAATGCACCAGCGAAGCGCCCCCGGGCGAGCAGTAATGAGCGAACCTTGGCTCAGGGAGGCCTTCTGATTCCGACGTCGGCGATAGATACTGAAATTTATTTGGAACACTGCAAATTCCATGCATACGGTCTGCGGACTGGTCCTCCAGGGAGTGTGCTGTGTCTGAAGAAGATCGTTCTCGCCTCTACGATTGGTTCTGTGAGCATCTCGACAAGCCGACCGCCGAGTACGTGATGTCGTGCTTGCCGCCTGCGCCACTGTCGAACTTGGTGACCAAGGACTACTTGTCGATCACGCTGGCGGCCGCGCTCACCGGCCTCGCCACCAAGGAAGACCTCACCGGCCTCGCCACCAAGAAAAGCGTCGACGACTTCACCGCCAGAGTAGACACTCTCGAAGTCAAGCTCGTCGAGTTCACCTCGAGAGTCGATCTCCTGGTTGCCCAGCGTGATGAGGACCGTCGAACAGGCCGGATTCGCCACTACTGGCTTGCGGGCATCGGCCTGTCGGCTGCGACGCCGATCTGGCTCAACACTGCTGGCGTGATCGGCTGACCACGCGCCAAGCCCATAGCGCCGGGCCAGAGGCGCGCTTCGGCGCCGCTGCCAGTCGCTGTGCGGGCTGGACAGAACCCAATCCCGTCGGTCTTGGGCATATTGCCGTGCTTGCTCGGAGAGCCTGCCCTCATCGAGCGTTTGTCGATAGAGACGCTGCTCCACGGACAGCGGATGGTCACGAGACGGCAAGTAGGTCATCCACATTGCGACGAGACGTCGGCTGTACGAACTGCGTGTCGACTGCCATTCGCGAAACGACGGCGGCCGCGCATGCACGACCAAACCCGAGACGACGTAACTGTTCGGCGGCTGCCCACTGAGAGCGCGGTGTATGCGGATCAGAATCTCTCGCAACGTTCCGCCGGTAACGGTTCCCGCGGTCAGCACCAAGATGTGTCGCTTGTCGTGCAGCTCGCGGGCCAGCCGATCACGCTCGCCGTCGGCTGGCTTCGATCAGGTTGGCGATGCTGCGAGCTTCTACGGGCGGGTCGGGCATCACCACCACGTGCGGTTCGGGCAGCGAGGTGTTCGTGAAGCTGACGGCGTCGATACGAACACAAGGGGCTACCTTCGCGCTGTCGCACAGATCGCAGTCGTGTTGCGTGAACGACTTTCCTCCGGGGACGTGAAGCCACGGATCCTGCACCCCGCCGCTCGCATCGGGCCACTGCGTCGATGCCGGCCGAGATCGATCCACGAGCGTCTGCAGCGCCCATTGGTTGCCGACCTTGGCCTCGAGACATGCCGCGAGCGCCTGTTCGGTGTGCCCCGTCGACGATACGGAGATCAGCGCCAACGCCCCGTTCGCCCCCACGGTCAGCTCGACGAGTTCTTCATCGGCCAACAAGGAGTGCGGGTAGGCGTCGCGAACGGCAACTGGGCCCAGCCTCACCCCGTGCTCCGCTGCTGCGGTCTGCAGTGCCAGCACAACCGGCAGGATCGTGCTTGTGTCGAGCAGGATTGTCCGGTCTGCTCCAGCGTATGGGTACAGCCATGTGGCCAAGGCAGCTGCGTCGCGCGGCGACCGGAACACGTCGCCCACTCGAATGAAGTTGCTGCTGTGCTCGTCGGAGGGCAGCTCATAGTGGAACGTCGTCGGTCGCCAGTGAGCCTTGCCGGCTTGCACCAACGCCGCCAGCTCCACGGAACGGGCCAATGCAAGCATCTGGCCGTCGCTGCTCGAAGAATCCGTCTCAGACCACCACATCTGAGGCCCCGACCTGTCGCCGAGGTCGAACCAACACGCTCCCACCGGCGGAGCGGATCCGCCGCGTTGGTTGAAGACCGCCTGGATGACCTCGGCGCCCCGCTCGACGCTCGCATCAAGAGATTCAGGGGACCGAATCAGAACGCAGCGGCATGCCGCCAGCACAAATTCATCCACAGAGCGCAGTTGCTCTGCCACGGCACCGTGCCAGCCGCCCGCGTGACTGCCAACGACATCGATGAACATAAGGCCGCCGGGAACGTCGACCGTTTCGACGAGCGGCGCAGCGCGATGTGTGCCGACACGCACATAGCTGCCGGCATCCAAGCCGCCCACCATCTGGCTGCCTGTCGGACTTATGCCATTTGGGGCCAGGCAGCCCGGTACCGGTGGAGGTTGTCTCTGGCTTCGATGATCTGATCTTGCGCGAGGTCGTCCAGGCGCGGCACGCGGACTTGGAGTTGGATCGTCGTGCCGCGCCACGGCACCGGCACCGAACGCTTCTGAACGTACGGCGTCGACTCGGCAGAGCCAACCGCGGGCACTCCTATCGCAAGCTGTGTTGCAGCCTGACCGTTGCTGAGGTCATCTTCAGACGTCACGGTGATGGTCCCGCCGGCGAATCGGGCCAGACCGTAGAGGCACCAAAGCCCGGCGCCATTGTGGCCGTCGACCGCCCTGTCAGTCAGCCGGCTTCGAAGAACGCATTCCACGATGTCGGCAGCCTTGAACCGATGCAGAGAATCCGGGTGTTGCCAGCGCATGGTTCGCGGGATGCCAAAGCCGTTGTCAAACGCCAGGAAATGGAGCCGATCACAGCTGTCTGTGCCGCCTGCGGCAGCGCCACCCGAATCGGAAGGTCGCCGAAGCATCCCATCAGGAGATTGCTGACCACCGCCAGCCACCCCGGGCTGAGCCGACGCTGGGACGCATTGCCGCGGTCGAAACCGGTGAGATGGAGGTCCAACCAAGCAACTGCGGCGTCTGCGCGGCGAAGGGCATCGAGCAGGCTTCGAACCTCGCGCTCTCCTGTGCCGGACGAGCACCAGAGCATCGGCTTGGCGATCCCATATGAGCAGCCAGTCGGGCTCGATGTGGCATTCCCAGAATTGCGACCACTGTCCCGACAAGCGGTGCGGTCGGTGGCGGGAATGCAGTTCGTCGCCCGCCATGAGGATCTCCAGCACGGCCCACAGCTTGTCGAGATCCTTGCCGCGCCGCTTGACGCGCCTGAGGTCCGTTTCGAAGCGACTCGTCGTCCGCAGGGTCACTGCGGACTACAGCGCGGCTTTGAGTTCGTCGAGGCTTGAGTACTCGGTCAGTTCGTCGGGTCCGCGGGCCTCGCGCAGGGCCTCGACGGTTTCGGCGTTGGGGATGCTGACCTCGAACGGGACGCCTTGGCGCAGGACTACTTGCTTGTAGAACAGGGTGATCGCCTCGGTGGCCGACAACCCGAGTTCGCGAAGAACGCGCTCGGCCTGCACCTTGAGATCGGGTTCGACACGGGCTCGGATCATCTCGGTCTTGGCCATAGTGCCACCTCCTGCGCCGTGCCCAAATGTATCTCAAACGAGGAACGAACAGGCTACGGTGCCGAGTGGAGATCGGCCTCGTATCAGAGTCACCCTGAGGTTTCGCTGCCGTAAGCACTGGCCGATCTGCTCGGAGCAGAGGCCCGTGCAAATGCGCAGCGGTAGGATTGGTGCCATCAGTGAGGCCTCGGGCCCGGGGGCAGTGCCGTGTACTCGTCAATTGAGATCAGCGGCTTCCGGAGTCTCGAAGAGATGCGGCTCGAGGGCCTGAGCCGCGTGAACCTGCTGGTGGGGTCGAACAACTCGGGCAAGACCTCGGTGCTCGAGAGCGTCGGGCTGCTGCACTCGGCTGGCGATTACCGGGTGTTGCGTTCGTTGCTCGAATTGCGCGGCGAGTGGCTGCCCGATGAGGATCACGGCCGCGTGTACGACATCGCCCAGTTGTTCTCGTGCCGAGACATGTCCGAGCGCATCCGCGTGATGGGGCAACGGTCGGGCGCCGGATCGCGGCCTGGTGCAGTCGTGGCGGAACTCTCGGTGCAAATGGGACCCGTCCAGATGCCGTTGTTGCACCAAGACGACGCCGGCGAGGCGGCAGACGAATCGCCGGGGCGTTTCGTTTGGGCATCCAGCGAGCGAAATCGCGACTTTGAGGCGGCTTTGACGGCCGATGGGATGCTGCCGGTTCGACAGCAAAGGTGGCACGGTTGGAGCGCCGACGACGACTTTCCACGGGTCCAGTTCGTGGGCACAGGCGGCTTGGTTCCCGGTGATGTCGGCGACATCTTCGACGATGTGGTGCTGACCGACGCGGAGGACAGGGCAGTCGAGGCCATGCGGCTCATCGAGCCTCGCGTCGAACGGCTTGCGGTGCTCGCTTCGAGGCGTGCACCGCTCGGCGGCAGCGCGCGGGGCGGGATTCTCCTGCGGATGCAGGGCGTCGACGGCCGCGTTCCCATCGGCAGTGTCGGCGACGGCATGTGGCGATTGCTCGGCTTGGCACTGGCCTTGGCGCGAGCGCGGGGCGGAGTGCTGCTGGTGGACGAGATCGACACGGGCCTGCATTACACCGTGATGCAGAAGATGTGGACGATGCTCGCGGAACGCTCAAATTCCTTGGACGTGCAGGTGTTCGCCACCACCCACAGCCGTGACTGCTATGAGAGCCTCGCCTCGGTCGCCGACCCCGACGCCGAACCGCCCGGTGATCTGACAATTCACCGGATCGAGCCAGGCAACGGCACAAGCAGCATCGGCTTCAGCGAGCATGAGGTTGCGGCGGTTGCAGATCGCGGCCTCGAGGTTCGATAGGTGGCAGACCGGGCGCGGACCCCAGCGATGAAACTGCTCGTGGAGGGATCAACCGAACTGCGGGTGATCCCAGAGCTCGTTGAGGCGCAGGGAATCTCGTGGCAGGAGGCTGAAATCGGAAGTCAAGTGCCCTGCATCGACGATCGCGGCGGCCTCGCGAACATCCTCAAAGCGGGCACGATTTCCGCTGAATTCAAGGCCAGCGGTCTCCAGCGGCTCGGTGTGATCATCGACGCCAACGGCAATCCCTCGGGACGCTGGGATGCAATCCGGCAACGATGCGAGTCCGAATTGCCCGACATGGCCGATCTGCCCGAGCAGATACCCGAAGACGGCTTCGTTCGACAGCGACAAGACGGCTCGTGGTTCGGCGTGTGGATCATGCCTGACAATCGCCACCAAGGCGCCCTCGAAGAGTTCCTGCTCGGACTTGTCCCCGACGACGACGCCGAACTCGTGGAGTATGCCGGACACTGTGTCGACGGGGCACAGGAACGAGGAGCGTCCTTGCGGGAGGTCGACGTCACGAAATCGGTGGCCCACACCTGGCTCGCATGGCAGGAAGAACCCGGGCCCCAACTGCACGAAGCCGTCATACGAAGACTGCTCGACCCGCGGCATCCTCAATCGCAGCAGTTCGTTTCCTGGCTCACACAGCTGTTTGGTCTCTCATAGTCGACAGCTGATGTCGTGGGCGCGTCCGCGCCAAGAGCAGCGATGATCGACGCCGATGATCTACCGCCGGTGCTCGACGATGCATCGTCGGCGATCCAGTTCCGGCTCAGCCCCGCATCCACTCCAGGATCGCGGCGGCGCCCGCGAACAGCACCACAACCTCCGCCGGCAGCGCAAGGGCAACCCTCCAGGCTCGCCGCCCGGCGTCCTTGCTGTCGGCCTCGCGCTCAGCGGCGCGTTCCTTGCTGTCGGCTTCGCGCTCGGCGGCGCGCTCTTTGAGATCGGGCACGGACCATAGACGCGCCGGGATCCCACGCCAAGCGAATTTGAGTGTTTCTCAATGAACACAGCGCCTGAAGCAGGCCGCGAGAGGAATTGCATCGGATAGTGCCATGTCGTAGGTCACGGCTGGTTCTCGTGTCACACTCCCGTGCCAGCATGGGGTATGGCGGGATCGCTGCTGTCAGGTGCTGTTGGCGGCTGGCTTGCTTCTGCTGCCCGTATGGCAGCGGAACGCGCCGACTGGGCAGCAGCGCTTGCTTGTTCCAGCGCTTTCCTGCTGCCGGGACTGCCTGGATGATCCGGGCAGGCCTTGAATCGCAATCTGCGCCTGCAGTGGTTGTTGCCGGCGAGTGGCTGTCCACATCGGACCGCCCGAATCGAAGCGCCGGCTGTCCGTTGCGGTGACCTTGCTGGGGAGCCGTCCGCTTCCTTGCTCATGCTGGTACATGTTCGCTTGCGGTGAATCAAGCGCCTCCGCAAGTCGGTCACCGTCCGCGATTCCCGGAACTCGACCGACAGCGTTGAGACTGCCAGATCGAATGCCTCCGGTACGGCGGCAGCTATCTGCTCGGCGCGTTCGACGGTTTCTGCTCTGTCGAGGCCCAGCGCGTCGGCTGTGGATTCCCACGCTGATCTGCGGTCGCTCTTGCGCAGTGTGTAGTTCTTCCCGATGCGCTGAGCGAGAGCGATTCTCGACACGTTGTCGTCTTCGACATACGGCAGCCCGCTGGCCAAGTCGTAGAGCGGCGCAAGCCGAACATCGCCATCGGCGCCGATCAGCAGGCTGTAGTTCTTCGCGTGCGCGTCCGTGCCGCCGATCACCCAGTTGAAGATGAGCGCGTCCCGATACGCGGCGATGTCCTCAGATGGGCACGACGACACGGACCGCAGCAGCTTCGCAACCTGCGCGACGGACGGCCCGCCCTTGACCTGATACTTGCGACGAGGTTCGATGCCGAGTGCTTGGCAGAGGTCTTCTTGATGCAGTCGCACCACGGCTCCATCACGCTGCAGACGGTCGTATCGCTTGATCACGACTGTCTGAATGCCGCCGATCTTCAGCACTTCTGTTTCCGCTGTCGGCAGCCCGAGGCGTCGGGCTGCTGTTTGGCACAGGTGCTCATTGACTGGCAGGTCGTCGTAGTCGTGCTTCCTCAGCTGCGGCTTGAGAATGTGCGTAGAGGGAACTATGCCGGTCGGCCTGCCCCATCGGTCCCCGTCATGATGCAAAGACGTCTTGGTCTCGCCTCCGCTCAAACTGAACTGCAACCACGCAGGGTCCCCGAGCCACGCAGTGCCGTCCTCATGGAGGTCGCGCACAACCTGATCCAGTTCTCGCTGGCTCAACCATTGGACGCTGCCGCCGCGACGAAGCAGGTCGTCGATCCCGTCAGGATCGCAGAACTGCACCGCGCCGGCACAGTCATGGCCCACAGCTGTCCCGAGCAGGGAGAAAGAGGTCAAGTCCGGCAGGTCGAAGTCGTCAGCCCAGCGCCGAATCACCCGAGGATCATCCGGCAGGAGGCCGCGTAACCACGGCTCCACCGCAGCAGCTCGATGTTCTCTGCGGCTCAGAGGGAGCGACAGTGACAGGGGGCGGGTTGCATCGTCGCGGTACAGCAAGCGCGCCCCGAGCCTGCCGCGACCCCTGACGAGATCAGCGACATGGATGCCGTCGAGCAGTACCGCTAGCGCGTCGCTGGGCATCGTGGCACTAACGGTGTCGCAGAAACCGCATCCGACAAGACCGAGAGATGCGCTTCGTCTTCACGGTGGGCTCCGATGCGCAGCGCACACCCGTAGGCGTCGAGCAGGCTCAGCAGGGTGCGCACCGACAGCCCCCCTTGCCCGCGTTCGGCTGAACTGATCGTCGGCCGAGTCGTGCCGGCCAATGCCGCAGCGTCGTGCTGGCTCAGGCCAGCGACACGACGCGCTTCGCGCAAGGCTATGCCGAGGCCTTCGCAAGTGAGGATGTCACGACGCTCATACACAGGCGCAAGATTACAATTGAATGATTTATTTGTCAATTTCGATGCAGCGTTCAAGGCATGTGCGCTGCCGTCGAAAGGCTCGCTGTCGAGGACTTGCGCATCTTCTCGAATGGCTGGCCGAGAACTGGGATCCGCTGCTGCACGAGGAACGGCACCCCTCAGCAGTGCGGCCTGCCAATAGCGCCGCCGAAGTCGGCAGCATCGCCTCGGCGCTGAGCCTCGGTTCGATCGGACTCGCACATGCGGCGGCTGCGCAGGAAGCATGCTTCGCTTGGCAGCAACGACATGCGTTGCGAACCGCGCGCGACGGCGGCATCTTCCCTGATGTCCATCTTCGACGATTCCGAGACAAGGCGGAGATCTCCTGGAAAGCCAACCGTCTCGCTGGGGCCGACGATGTCAGCTTCATGGCTACCAATGGGACTGCACGCGACGATCTGCACGCTGTTGCTGGCGCGCTGCACGAGATGCTCGAGAGCGCTTCTGGGTGGCTTCACGCCCAGGTTCCCGAGTCACAGCGGTGCGCGTCGCTCGTCGAGTCCATCGGGGCGCTTCGACAGCCCCGGCGGTCGGAGGCGCGAGCTGCGTGGCTCGCTGGGCTCGGTGACACTCGCAAGGAGTTCCTCACACGCTGGCGCGATCTGCGGGACCGGGCCCGCACATCGGGATCCCCGCAGGCGGCCGAGGCCGTGTTCGGCGGCGCCAGCTCAGGCGAGATCGTGCTCGACGGGTGCCTCGCGCCGCTGCTCTTCGGCTCTGCAAGTCCCACGATCACCCAAGACGACGCAGCGTCGCTGGCGACGCTGCTGCTGGAGTCCTACGAGGAATCACCTGACGACGGCCTGGCGCACCTAGTTTTCGGCGAGCCGATCGACGTCACTCAGCCACCCTGGCAGCAGGGTTACGACCTCGCAGATGAACTGCTGGACGACACCGGGAGCGATCTCGCAGCGTCAAGCAAGCACTTGGAGGAATGGCTGGCGGACTGGCGCGTCCAAGTGGCCACGATCGCCTTGGACGACCCAGAACTGCGAGCCGTGTCGTTTGTCAGCGCCCATCACGCGCCCCGGATCGTGCTCAACCAAAACCACTGGTCAGCACACAGGCCGCAGACACGACGATTCACGCTCGCCCACGAACTCTGCCATCTGCTGCACGACCGTTCAGTCGGGGCGAGCTTGGCAGTCGCATCCGGCCCGTGGGCACCACTCGCCATCGAACAGCGCGCCAACGCATTTGCAGCGTGGCTCCTGATGCCACCGGACCGACTGAACTCTGCGATTGCGTGGGCGCGCAACGCGATCAACACACACGAGGGCCTCGCATCTGCGGCCTCCGAACTCGAAGTCAGCAAGCTTGCGCTCTTGGAGCACTTGGGCAACTTGGGACATCTCAACGAGGAGGACCGGCACCGGCTGCGCCTCGACCTCTGAATAGGAATCCGAGCGACTTGGCACCCCACGGCATCTAGCCGGGCGACACCTCAAGCGGCGCCCGACAGTTCGCTGTCGGCTCTCGAAACGACTCAGTCGGCCGCCCTCAGCCGCGCAGCCACTCCAAGATCGCTGCGGCACCCGCGAACAGCACCACAACCTCCACTGGCAGCGCAAGGGCAATCTTCCAGGCTCGCCGGCCGGCGTCCTTGCGATCGGCCTCGCGCTCAGCAGCGCTCTGCTGGAGATCGGCCTCGCGCAACTCGACGAGCCGGTCGAACTTCTCGTCCACCCGCCCGGCAAGCGCGTCGACCTTGCCTTCGACGCGCCCGATATCGGCCTTGACCGCGCGCACATCGTCTTTGACCAGACGCACGTCTTCCTTCACTGCGCGCACATCGTCCTTGGTGGCGAGCTCGGCCGCAGGCACGGGGCTCAAGCGGGACATCACGTACTCCGCGACTGTCGCATCGGCCTGTTCACGCATCCAATCGTAAGCACGGACCCGAACAGCTTCAGACACAGCGGCCTCCTGGACTACGCAGCGAACGAGATCGGATGCGAACGGTAAGCGGGCAAGCGGCGGTGATACAAGCGGCGGCAAGCAGTCAAATGGACTGAAATTCAGTTTGACCTCAGACGGGTGCCTTCTACGGTGTCCGACAGTTCGCTGCCGCCGTCTGGAGACCGCCTTGTCTGAAGAAGATCGATCTCGGCTCTACGCTTGGCTGCGTGAGCAGACCGACGAGCCGCTCGCGGAGTACGTGATGTCGTGCTTGACCCCCGCGCCATTGCCGGACCTGGTCACCAAGCAGCACCTCGAGACAGTGCTCGCGGCGGAGTTCTCTGCGTTTGCGCTGACCATGGCTGCGCAGCGCGAGGCAGACCGCGAAGCAGCAGCTGCGCAACGCGAGGCGGACCACAGGGCAGCGGCCGAACAGCGCGAGGCGGATCGCACGGCGCTGGACCGGCGCCTGCGGTGGATCTCGGTCGCGCTGCCGATTGAGATCGTGGTGGCGCTCTCAGCAGTCGTGGCCATCACCGAGTGGCTGCGCGGCTGACCAGACGGCACACCTCCAGCGACAGCGGCCTTGGGACCGGCTCACTGCACATGAGAGCAGCCGGTCAGGACTGGTGGGCTTCGATGGCGGCGAGGGCGTCTGCGAGGGTCTCGACCCCGACGACGGCGACGGACGGCTCGGCGACGGCGGTCGCTTCGTCGACCTGCGATGCGGGTACCAGGAACAGGTCGGTGCCGGCTCGGACGACGGCGTGCGACTTCTGGGGGACGCCGCCGATGGGGCCGACGGTTCCGTCGTGGTGGATGGTGCCGGTGGCGGCGATGTCCAGATTGCCGGTGAGGGGTTCGGGTGTGAGGGCGTCGATGACCGACAGCGTGAACGCCAGGCCTGCGGAGGGGCCGCCGATGTTCTCGATGTTGAGGGTCACGTCGATGGGGAGCTCTTCGAACTTGACGTGGGTGGTAACGAGGACGCCGAGCAGGGCGACGCCGTCACGGTCGGCCAAAGTGACAGTGACGTCGCGGAGTTGACCGTCGGGGTCGAGGGCGGTGAGCGTGGCTTCGGCGCCCGGTTCGTTGGCCTTGATGGTGTCGGAGAGTTGCTTGGCCGTGGTGATGGCGGTGCCGTCGACCCGTTGGACGATGTCACCGATGTGGAGGGCTTCGTGGGCGGGGGCATCGACCACGATCCGCTCGATGCGGGCGCCGATCGGCGACATGATCTCGTAGCCCAGGTGTTCGAGGGCGACTGCCACGGCGATCTGGGTGGACTGGTCCATCTGGAGGCGGCCGGCCTCACGGTTCTCGGCGACCGTGCGCTCGCCGAGGATGTCTTCGAGGTCGACGACTTCGAGGGCACCATCGAGCCAGCCGCCGATCACCTCGAACAGCGACGGGGCGAAGCTGGTGCGGACGCTGACGAGGGAGATGGATGCCTCGGAGGCGTAGGCGGGGTGGTCCGCGATGTCGACGAAATCCTCGATGTCGGCCGTGGCGCCCGGGGCGATGACTGCTTTGTCGTAGAGCTGGTAGCTGAAGCCGCCGCCGATGAGGACGGTCAGGGCGAGCATGGTGCTGATGAGGCCGATGGCGCCGCGCGAGAACTGCAGGGCGCGCGGGTGGCCTGATGCGGTGGCGTCAGGGTCGTCGTACGGGTCGCCGGGATCGTCGGCAGGGTCGGCGGCGGGATCGGCATAGCCGTCGGCAGAGTCGGCAGCGGCGGGACCGGTCGGACCCGAGTCGGCGGCGGCTGCGCCGGTACGGCCAGCGGCGGCTTCCCTGGCTGCTCGCGGGGTGAAGCCGAGGTCGTCGAGCGATCCTGCGAGGGCGCGCCAGCCGAGATCAGCCTCGTCCTCGGCGGGTCGGTCGTCGGGATCGTCTGGCGGCGGGCGGCCGGACGCATCGGTCACAGGCGCACAGCGTGCCATGCGCCCCACCGCCGCCACGCGCGGTCACACCGC
Source organism: Candidatus Poriferisodalis sp. (assembly GCF_965208895.1). Lineage (GTDB taxonomy): Bacteria > Actinomycetota > Acidimicrobiia > Acidimicrobiales > Poriferisodalaceae > Poriferisodalis. The sequence goes on from NZ_OZ242363.1 coordinate 2,380,992, forward strand.
CGGACACACCAGCCACAAAGTCACACCACCTGGCATGGCCCCCGCCGGGGGCACGCGCGGTCGGGTCGCCGATGCGCCATATTGGACGCATGGAGTCGGGGCGCTGGCCGTACAAGCCGACCGCGATCTGGCGCAAGCTGGTTGCGGTGATCGGGTTAGGGGCGTTCACCGTGATCTGCGTGGTGGCGCTCGTGGCGCTGGTGGTGGTCGGCGCCGCGGTGGGGGCGCTGGTGCTCGAAGCGCTCATCGGGTGAGCAGGCAAGACGGCGGGGCCGCTGGGGGCGGTTCTGCTGGCGGCTGGGCTGCTGGCAGCGGTTCGGCTGGCAGCGGTTCGGCTGGCAGCGGTTCGGCTAGCGGCGAGGCTGCTGGCGGCTGGGCTGTCGACGCCGGGTCAGGCCATCGTGAGACGAACTCCGCCGGCGAGGCAGCGCCGCGATGACCCGCGAAGAGGAAGTCACGACGGCGGGCGAGGCCTACGCCCGCAGGCTGGATGCGGTGGTGGCGGGCTATCGCGGCGAGGCAGCGACAGCGGAGATGCTGCTGGACGACGACGATGCGAGTGTGCGGGCGGCAGCACTCGGTGCGCTGGCTCGCTGCGGTGCGCTCGGTGCAGGCCAGATCAGGCGGGCGCTGGTCGACGAGGCTGCAGCGGTGCGATGCCGGGCGGCGGAACTGGCGCCGGCCGAGGTGGAGCTGGTGGGACTGCTGGGCGATCCGGACGCGTCGGTCGTGGAGGCGGTAGCAGCCGCGCTCGGCGAGCGTGACCGGGATCCCGATTCTGTCGGCGAGCTGTGCCGGATCGCCTCGGGCCACGACGATCCGCTGTGCCGCGAGAGCGCCGTCGCTGCGCTCGGCGCGATTGCCGCAGGCTTGGATGCCGGGGCGCATGCGCCTTCCGATGCTGCGGCCATCTCGGAATCGAGGCGGGAAACGCACCACGATGCCGCAGCGGACCCGAAGTTGACCGCGGGCGCGCCGCACGAGGCCGCTCGAGGCATGGCATTCGAGGCGCTGCTCGCTGCTATGGACGACCGGCCCCAGATCCGTCGACGGGCGCTGCTCGGCTTGTTCCAGTTCGACGATGAACGTGCCGCCGCCGCTGTGCAAGCAGCGCTGGAGGATCGTGACCGCCAGGTGCGGGCTGTCGTCGGCGAACTGCTGGGCGTGCCGGTGCGCTGAGCGTGCACTTGCGCTGAATGATCACATTTTTCAACTTATTTCATTTGTTCGTGTGACACCCCGGTCCTACGGTGGTACACATGTCGAGAAGCGGTTCGGGCAGCGCCCCTGAGGCGAGCTGTGTCGTAGGCACCGACGCAGACGCAGCCGCTGAGGCGCTCACCGGTGGCGACACGCCCGACAACGGCGCCATCTCTGCGGCCGGCCCCGAAGCCCTCAACCGTGGCGGCCGCCCCGCAGCTCAGCCGGAGATGCTCGGGTTGCAACGGTTGGACCATCGTGAGCTCGCGGCGCTGTGCCGCGACGAGTTGGTCGACGTGCTCGGCAGCATCGAACGCTTGGCGAACCGGCTGGCGGGCTACCGGGTGGATGTGATGGGGGCGCTCGACGAACTGAGCAGCACCGGCGCCGCGCCCGACGCGACGCCGCATCTGACGCTGCGCGACGCCACCGGCGTGACCGAACGGGAAGCACGCCGGCTGCGACGGATTGCGAGCAAGACCCGCGAGCACGCCGCCGTATTCGACGCATTGTCCGCAGGCGACATCAATGTGGTTCAGGCCGAATCACTGTGCGACGCCCGAGTGCCCGATTCGGTCCGTGCCGACCTCGTCGCCTACGCCGCGGCGCACGACACCGACTCCAGCCGTCGTCACATTCGCGAGGCCGAGACACTGCACAATGTCGAGTCGGCCACCGAGCGGTTCCTGCGTCAGCGCGCCGAGCGGGGTGCGGGGTGGGGCCGCGACCACAACGGAATGCTGCGGCTGTGGGCACGGCTCGATCCTGAAACGGGCGCCGGCGTCGAAGCGGTGCTCGAACCGCTGCGCCGCGCACTGTGGCAGGCCGACAAGCACATCCGCACCGACAGGCGCACGCCCGCCCAACGCGACGCCGACACCCTCGCCTACGCGCTCGCCGGCATCACCCTCACCGAAGACGACGCTCAAGTCATTGACGATCTGGCTGCACGCGCACGGCAGAACGGCGATGTCTCGCCCAGCCGGTCCGGCACTGGCCGCACGGGCCCCGACCACCCGCATTCCAAGCGCACAACACCTCCCCCCACTCTGGGATCCGTCGGCGAGTGTGAGCCCGGGGATGAGTTGGCGCTCAGCAGCAACCCCCAGCCAGGGGAACCGATGCGGAGGCTCGCCCCAGCGCAGATCAACGTGCTCATCGGCCTCGACGCACTGCGAGGCGACACCGACCAAGCGGGTCTCACCGATGCCGGCACCGAGCTCGCGCCCGACACGGTGCGCCGCCTCGCATGCGACAGCGAGATCATCCCCATCATCTTGGGCGGACGTGGCGGACCGGCCGACATCGGCCGAACACGGCGCACCGTGCCCATACGGCTGCGGAGGCTCCTCATCGCACGCGACAAGCACTGCGTATGGCCCGGCTGCCACGCACCGCCTTCACGCTGCGACGCCCACCACCTCATCCATTGGGCCGATGGCGGTCCCACCGACCTCGACAACCTCGCGCTGCTGTGCCACACCCATCACCACCACCTCCACGAGCACGGCTACCGACTCATCCGAGGTCCCGATCGGTGGACCACAGCCCGCTGCACCACCACACCTCCACCTCGCGGCTCACGACGCCCCAGCACCACACGTCGACCCGGCGGCTCACGACGCCCCACCCCACAACCGAGAGCCCCCTGACCTGGGCTTCTGACCGGGGCCCGACCAGAAGCCCGGCGCACACCCCAAACCACAGCCCTGACGCACAGGGCAACATCACGAAAGGAGCACCACCACAGAGCAAGTCATCAATTAGCGCAAGGTGCCGAGTCGGTCTCGCAGTTCCTCGACAAGGTGCGTCACGTCGACGACGAGCACTTGGCGAAGTCCAAGCTCGTCGGCACCGACGTCGCTGCGGCCGTACAGGCGGAGCGTGCGCAGCGGACCGCCGCCGACGGGTTCGGAGATGTCCATGCCGACTCGAGGCACGCCGGGCAACGTGTTGCGATCGGGGTCGACAGGCTCGATCTGTCCGGAGAGTTCGACCAGCCGTTCACGGCTCACGTCCCCGCCGGCGGCGGCCTCTTCCAGCAGGGCGTGCAACCGGAGCTGCGACAGCCATCCCGCCCGTGCCCTCGGGTCGGGCTGAGCCTCTGCCGCGAGGCTCGACCAGTCCGCTGCGAGGGCATCCATCACGGCGGATCGGCCCGCCCGCCAGGGCGGTGCCGGGTCGATGAACAACTCGACGTGCGCGGGCAGCTCGTAGTCGGCCGCCAAGGCAGAGCGACGTACGACGGTCAGATTCGCCGGCAGCCGATCGAGCACGTCGATCGCTGTCGACTCTGCCGTCTCGACCAGCACGTAGCGGCATCGGCGATCGGCGACCGCGTCGGCGATGTCGAATACCGACGCATCCAGATCGAGCACCTCGATCTCGCCCACGTCGAGGTCGAGCGTTGCCGGCACTGTGTCAGGGGCCGCGCCTGCGGCGTAGGCCACTGATGCGACCTGACGGCCGAGGGGCGAGCTGTCCACGATGACGCACCAGGTCGCACCAGGGCCGGTCGCACGGAACCTGTCCAGCAGAGCCGCGGTGGTCAGCTCCACCGGCGCTGCCGATGTGAGCAGCCAGTCCGAGTCCTCGCCCGCGAACGTCGCGACGGCTGGCACCGTGGGCAGTGGCAGGTCGGCGGTCAGTTGGGCCGCGTCGAAGCCGCTGTGCACGTATGCCAGCGCCGCGACGTCCCACTCCTCGAGCGTGATGCGGCCATCGCCACCCTCACGCGCAGCAGCGACGCCAACACCCGACCCAACAACCGCCCCGCCGACATCAGACGCAGCAGTCGCATCCTCGTCCCAGACCGACAGTTCGACCGAGTACAGCTGGGCGATGCCGCCACGGGCGTTGACCCCGGCCCAATAGGCCTGCACGCCGTCGAGCGCCGCTCGATTCGCCTCGGCGGCGGGGCCTGACAGGTCAACCAGCACGCCCAGCGTGAAGACGCCCGCGTCGAAGCCGTCGGCAGGAGGCGGTTGCGGCGGGATCGGCAGCTCGATCGTCGACGGCGACGCCGAGCAGCTCGCCGCCAGCAGCAGCGCTCCCGCCAGCGTCGCCACCCGCACCCCCAGCCGCGTCGCCACCCGCACCCCCAGCCGCGTCGCCACCCGCACCCCCAGCCGCGTCACCACCCGCACGGCCAGCCGCGTCACCACCCGCACGGCCAGCCGCGTCACCACCCGCACCCCCGGTCGTGTCACACCCCGCACGGCCAGCCGCGTCACCACCCGCACGGCCAGCCGCGTCACCACCCGCACCCCCGGTCGTGTCACACCCCGCACGGCCAGCCGCGCCGCCACCCGCACCCCCGGTCGTGTCACACCCCCGCGAAAGAGTGATCCCAAGAACAGTGATCCGGTGAGCGCACCCAACCAGCGTGCCCCGCCGCAGCGGTAGAACGCCGGCAGCCCCGCGCTAGCGGCCGGGGATCGTGTGCGAGGCGTGGAGTGACTCGAAGTTCTCGAGCGCCCGGCCGGCACCGAGCACGACGGTCTCGAGCGGCGACTCCGAGCGCAGCACGGGCACACGTGCCTCCGACGCGATGCGCTGGTCCAGGCCTCGCAGCAGCGAACCGCCGCCGACCATCAGGGCGCCAGTGTGGATGAGGTCCTGCGCCAGTTCGGGCGGCGCCTCGCTCAAGCACTCCAGCACGGCTTCCACCATGAGGTCCACCGTGTCAACCAGCGCGGAGCGCACTTCGGTCGGCGTGATGACAAAGGTGCGGGGCAGCCCCGTCGTCAGGTCACGGCCCTTCACCTCGGCGTCGAACTTGTCATCGATCGGCCATGCCGAGCCGATACTGATCTTCAGTTCTTCGGCCGTGCGTTCACCGATTGCAATGCCGTGCGCACGCCGTGCGTAGTTCATCAGCGCAGAGTCGAAGTCGAACGACCCGACACGAACCGCACGCAGCGACACCAGGCCGCCCAATGACACCATGGCGATCTCGGCGGTGCCGCCGCCGATGTCGATGACAAGCGAGCCGGTCGGCTCGTGGATCGGCAAGCCGGTGCCGATGGCCGCGGCGATCGGCTGCTCGATGAGCCGGACATCGGACGCACCGGCCCGCCGTGCTGCCTCGATCACCGCTCGCCGTTCGACCGGCGTGATGAGCGACGGCACACAGACGGCGACACGGGTCCGGCCGAAGCGGCCCACGCCCACGCCCTGCAGGATGAGCCGGATCATTCGCTGGGTGATGTCGAAGTCGGTGATGGCGCCGTTGCGAAGCGGCCGTGCAGCGATGATGTAGCTGGGCGTGCGCCCGATCATCTGCCAGGCGTCACGCCCGACAGACAGCACGTCGCCAGAACGCTCATTGAGCGCGATGACAGACGGCTCGTTGAACACGATGCCACGCCCCCGCTCGTACACCAGCGTGTTCGCGGTGCCGAGATCGATCGCGAGGTCACGAGCCAGGACGACGCCTCTGGTTGCGAGACACACCTGGCGGCGAGCCGCTGGGCGGTGGGCGCAGGCCGGGTGAGAGACGTTGGCTGTTTTCCTCATCGGTGCCTGCGTGGCCGTGCGGTCGGTGGTCTTCGGCGTCGTGGCGGTGTGCCGCCGACTGCGGTTGCTGAGCTGCGTGGGCCGCTGATTGCAGCCCGTCGGGTCCGTTGCCGATCACGAGCACGTTGGGGGTGTTTGCCGGCGCCGCGGGCCTGGGATTGCTCATGTTGAACGGTGGCAGTTGCGGTACCGAATAGTCGCGCTCGATCAACCGGATGCTGGCTGTGGTCGGCTTTGTCCGATGCCCGCGGGCTGCTGCGGGGGCATCGACCGGCGCCGCTGCGTCGCCTGCTGCGCCGGTTGCTGCGCCCGCTGCTGCGTTGGTTGCTGCGTTGGCACCTGCGTTGATCTCGGCCTCGATGGTGTCGCCTGAGCCCCGGAGCCGGCGCATCGCCCTCGCCAATCCTGGTGTGCCCGGCAGTCGCCCAGACGGCGACCGAGGCGTAAGCGACGCCAACCGGCGCCGGAACGGCTCCGTCTCGTCGTCGGTCACCTTCTTGTTCTTGACGCGAGCGCCCACGCCCAGCACCAGCATCCCCAACAGCGGCACCACGATCGCAATGGCCAAGAACAGCAGCGGGCTCATGACCCGGGCACCTGTGCGATCGGCTGGGACTGCAATCCCCAGTCGGTCCCGGCGTCATGATGCTCTTGCTTCCAGATCGGCACCGTGGCCTTCAACGTATCGATGCCGAAACGGGCAGCTTCGAATGCCACATCACGGTGGGGCGACGAAGCAGCCACCACGACCGAGCTCTCCGTCAGACTCAACGTGCCCACCCGGTGCAGCAGCGCTGCTTTGCGCACGCTCGGCCACCGCCGCCGCATCTCGGCGGCGATGTCCGCGAGCCGCGGCGCCACTTCAGACTCATAGGCCTCATACACCAGTTGTGTCACACCCGTGCGATGCTCAGCGTGATCCCGCACCGTGCCCGAGAACAGCACCACCGCCCCCGCGGCGGGGTCAAGCGCCCAGTCGTAGACGGCGCCGATCGGCAGCTCCTCAGCCGTCAGCTCAACCCAGGTGTCCTGCTCGGACGGCACCGTCATCATCGCAAAGCGTAGGAGCGCCGGAGCCAAGCCGCGGCAGCCCAGCCCCCCACCGCCACTGCGGCCCCCGCACCGACCAACGTGGCGTACTGGCGCTGGCGCGCATTGAGGTCGTCCCAGGGCATCCCGACATCCGCGATCACGAACGCCTGCGCGCTGCTGTAGCGGGGTCCCCAGCCCTCAGACCGCAGACGGTCATTTGCCACCACCCAGCTATAGCGGGTGTAGGGCAGCAGGCCCTCGGGGGCGGAATGACCCACCCGGCGGGCCACATAACGGTCGAGCCGCTTGGGCAGCGGCATCGGCAGCCGGATCTTGGGCCGGGCCCCCAGCAACGCCCGCAGCTCCCCGGGCGACAGCCAGCCATCGGGGGCCACGTTGAACACGCCCGACAGCCGGCGCTGGGTCGCCAGCACGACCGCCGACGCCAAATCGTCCAGATGCAGGAACTGCACCGGCGGATCATCGCTGCCGGTACGGATCGGCGCCGCAGCCAGCATCGCCTCGCCGATCGGCCCGCCCAAGCCGCTCGACACCACCGGCGCCGGCCGCAGGATCGCCGCCGTGCGATCGCCCTGATCACACCACTCCAGCACCATCCGCTCGGCATCGGCATGATGCACCGCCCACGACGCCTCCAGGTTCGGCCGCACCGGCAGATCCTCCGAAATCGGCGTCGGATGATTCGGCCACGCCCCGTACACGCTCGCGCTCGACACCAGCGTCAGATGCCTGACCCCATCCGCCGCGGCCAACACCCGCCGCACCTGATCCGCGTTGTTCCCCGTCAGCCGCAGATGCACCAGCACCTCGGCACCGCCCACGTCGAACTGACTGTCGGCTTCAACCATGCCAACAGCCTCAGCCACCTCGAACGACTGCGCCAGCCACTGCAGCACCCGGGCACCGATCACGCCACCCGCTCCCGACACCGCCACCCGAGTCATGTCTCTACGATGCCCCATCGCAGCGACGTTCCGCGCCGTTTCATCCAGCCGTACGATGCCGGTGTGGCCGACGACGACGATCATCCATTCTCGGGCATCCCGTTCCTCGGCGACATCTCATCCATCTTGGGCGGCAACGCGGAATCCATGTGGGAAGGCGCCCGCCAATCCGCCACCCAGCTCGCCACCGCCGGCAAGCCCGAACACAACGTCGACCCGGTCGAGCGGCATCGCCTCAGCGAGATCAGCCGGGTGGCCGAGTTGCACGTGGGACATGTCACCGGCCTGCAGGTCGAGCCGCACATCACACCGGTCACCCGCTCCGGCTGGGCGACCAGCGCCCTCGAAGCCATCCGCCCCCTCATGGACCGGCTGACCAAGCGTCTGGGCGAGGCGCCGAGTCAAGACCCCGTCGCCGGCCTGCTCGCCATGATGAGCCCCATGACCGTGGCGATGACCGCCGGCATGATGGCCGGCCACCTCGCCGCCAAGGCATTCGGAAATTCCGACCTCATCGTGCCCATGCGACAGGCGCTCATCGTCACCGCCAACATCAGCGACTTCGCCAACGAATGGAGCCTCGACGTCGACGACGTGATGCTGTGGGTCGCCATCCGGGAGCACGCCCTGGGGGCCGTGCTGGCAGTACCGGGCGTGCGGGCACAGCTCGACATGTACCTGCGGGAACATGTCGACGGCTTCCGCCGCCGCGATGACATGGACTTCAGCGAGCTGGAAGTCACCTCGTTCGACAGCAACGAACCGCAACAGTTCCAAGCGCAGCTCCAAGAACAGCTCCAGCGCATCTTCGGCAATCCCGAGCTGCTGCTCGGCGTGGCCCGTGACGACAGGAGCGATCATCTCGAAGCCCTCATCAGCGTCGTCACCGCCTATGTGGACCATGTGGTCGCCCAGGCAGGCCCTCGCCTCATCGGCGGATTCGGCGCGCTCAGCGAAGCCGTCCGCCGCCGCCAGCTGACCGAGGGGAACGTCTACGCCGACCGCCTGCTCGGCGTGCGGCTCAGCAACGACGCACGCGAGCGGGGAGACAGCTTCATCGCCGGGGTGATCGAGCGAGCCGGCCCCGAAGGACTGGCGCGCCTCTTCGAGCCCGGCGCGCTCCCGACGCCCAACGAGCTCGCCGCACCGGGCCTGTGGCTGGCCCGGCTGGACCTGCCGCTCTAGAGCTCGCGGTTGCGGCGGTCCCGCGACCGCACCCGGGTCTGCACGATGCGGGTGCGGACACGGGTGACGATGATCTCTGAAGGAGGTCGGCGGCCACGGGCCAGTGCCCACATGCCGCCCGCGTACAGCAGCACCGCGACCGTGGCGGCAATGCCCAGCAGCATCACCCCGGCCCGCAACGGCAGGATGCCGCTCGGCGCAGCCACCGGCACGAGCGCCCCGATCACCCACATCAGCTGGAAGCGGGTCTCGAAGCGGGCGAACGTCCGCCCCCGCTCCGCCGGCACCTCATCGCGCTGCACGATCGCGTCGAAGCACAGCTTGCCCAGGGCGGACATCAAGCCGATCACCACGGCCAGGAACAGCACCGAGACGCGGTCGGGCGACGTCACCACATAGAAGGACATCGCGGCCGCCGCCAGCAGCGTGCTGGCCAGCAGCATCTCCTCGCGGATGCGACGGCGCAGCACGGGCGCCGACACCGCGCCGATGAGCTGGCCCACGGCGCTGGCGGTGAACATGAAGCCGAACCACAACGGGGCCGCATCGTCGGTCCGCAGCCAGAACGCGATCAGGAACAGCGTGAAGCCGGTCATGGCCCGCACGACGCCCATGGCCGAACCCGCCAGCAGCATCGCGCCCCGCCGCCTCGACGCATGCGCAGGCTGATCGGGCGATCGAGACTGCGGCGGCCCGTGACGCAGGCCCGGCTGGGGGGGCTGGTCGGATTGGGAGGGCTGGCCGAACTGGGGAGGCTGGCCGAACTGGGGAGGCTGGCCGAACTGGGGAGGCTGGCCGGACTGCGGGGGCTGGCCGAACTGGGGAGGCTGGCCGAACTGGGAGGGCTGGCCGAACTGGGAGGGCTGGCCGGACTGGGAGGGCTGGCCGAGCTGGTTCAGCTCATCGCCCCACGGCTCCGCGGCAAGGTCAGACCGCGGCCGCACCGCCGTGCGCGGCAGCCGCGCGGCGGGAAACGTCATCAGCACGAACACCACCGACGCCAGCACCAGCACCCAGCGCGACGACGCCAAGCTCAACAGCACTCCCGGCCCCACAGCCAGCGCACCCCCAAGCCCGCTCAACAGCATCAGCTTCGAATTCGCCTCGACCAGATCGCGCTCCTCGCGCACCAGCCCCGGCACCACCGCGCTCTTGGCCACGTGATACGTCTTGCCCGCCACCAGCGCACCGAACGCCTCGGGAAACAGCAGCAGCGAATCCAGATGGCGCACCATCAGCAGCGCCAAGACCGCCCGAGCAATGCCGGCACCGATGATCATCCCCCGCCGCCCGCCACGGCTGCGATCCACCAGCGGCCCGATCAGCGGCCCGACGACAGCGAACGGCGCCATCGTCACCACCAGGTACAGCGCCACCCTGGGCCGCGCCGCCGCAGGATCCAGGTTGAAAAACAGCGACCCCGCCAGTGCGATCGCGATCAGCGCGTCGCCGGCGGCAGACAGCAGATGCGTGCGAGCAAGCCACGTGAACGGCTGCATCAGCCGACCTGCCGTACCCGCGCGATCACGGCCACCATTGTGGGCCTTCGGTGCTACACGGCCCGGTATGGCAGCGTCAGCCGCCTCAGCCCGACAGCGTCAGCCGCCTCAGCCCGACAGCGTCAGCTCGACTGCTCCGACGCCCTCTCGTAGCGATACCCCAAGCCCCGAATGGTCGTGATGCGCTGCGGGTTCGACGGATCGTCCTCGATCTTGGCCCGCAGCCGCTTCACATGCACATCAATCGTCTTGGTGTCGCCCACGTAGTCGTAGCCCCACACGTTCTGCATGAGGCTGTCACGAGTCACCACCCGCCCGGCATGTGCCAGCAGGTAGGCCAGCAGCTCGAACTCCTTCAGCGCCAAGGTCACCAGCTCGCCCCGCACCCGCAGCTCATGTGAGTCGACGTCGAGCTCCACCTCGCCCTCACGCAGACACGTATCCGCAGGCGGCTCGGTCGGCTGATCGGCCGCACGCCGCAGCACAGCCCGGATGCGCGCCACGAGCTCGTGCAGTCGATACGGCTTCGCGACGTAGTCGTCGGCACCGATCTCGAGGCCCACCACAGCGTCGGTCTCCTCGCCCAAGGCCGTCAGCATGATCAGCGGCACCTTCGAGTTCTTCCGGATCTCCCGGCACACGTCCAAACCCGACATGCCCGGCAGCATCACGTCGAGCAGCACGAGGTCGGGCTCGGCCTCATCGATGGCCTTCAGCGCCGCACGACCGTCAGCAGCCGTGCGCACCTCGAAGCCCCTGCGCCGCAAGCCCACCGACAGGGCTTCGGTGAAGGACGGCTCGTCGTCGACTACCAGTACCGATGTCATGTGCTCGCCCTGTCTGTAGAAGCGGGGCCGGGCGACCCTGGGCTGGGCGAAGCCGGGAATCTGAGCGCGAATGTGGTGCCGACGCCCTCGCGAGTGTGCAGCGTCACCTCGCCGCCGTGATTCATCACCACATGTCTCACAATGCTGAGGCCCAAGCCGGTGCCCCCGGTGGCGCGGGCACGAGCCTTGTCAACCCGATAGAAGCGCTCGAACACCCGCTCGGTCTCATCGGCGGGAATCCCGATGCCCGAATCGGCAACCACGATGTCCACCCACGCCGACCCATTCGGCGCCTCGCCGGCTTCGGACAGCTCAGATGGCGGCCCGTCGAAGAGCCCAGACGACGACTCGTCAATCAGCCCAGGCGACGGCCCATCGAACAGCCCATCCGCACCCGGCGCACCCGGCGGCGCCGGCGACTCAGCAGGCCCGATCCGGGTCACCGCCGCATCCGCATCGGCCAGCAGCTCGGTCGGCGGCCGATCGTCATGCGAGCTCGGCGCGACGGACAGGTGAACCTCGGACCCCGGATCGCTGTACTTGATGGCGTTGTCCACCAGGTTCCCCACGGCCCGCAGCAACTGCCCCCGATCGGCCTGCAACACGATCTGGGCCGACGCCTCATCGGGACCGGGCCGCACCAGCGACACATCATGCTTGCGAGCATGCTCGGAATACTGCTGGGCGACCTCGCACAGCAGCGGCACCACCGCCACCTCTTCCTGCCGCATCGAACCCTCGAGCTCCACCCGGCTCAGCTCCAGCAAGTCGTTGATGATGTGGCGCACCCGCTCGGCCTCAGCACCGATCCGGTCGACCAGCCGAGTGCGCACCGCCGCATCGTCCTCCTCGGCCAGCGTCTCGGACAGCAGCGCAATGGCACCCACCGGCGTCCGCAGCTCATGGCTCAAGTTGGCCACGAAGTCGCGGCGCACCTCGTCGACCCGCGCACCATCGGTCCGGTCCGCCATCACCGCCACCGCACCCAGCGCATGTCTGTCGCTCGCCACCGGATGCGCGCCGATCTCGATCACCTGCGGCGGCGGCCCCGTCAGCTTCACCGTGCGGGAGCGAGCCTGCCCCTCCCGGGCCGACTCGAGCAGCTGGGTCACCCCCGCACCCACCAGCGCCATCGCATCCCGAGCCGACATCATCTCGTCCGCCAGCGCATTGCTGGCACACACGGTGCCGTCCTCGTCCACCAGCACCACGCCGACCGCCAGCTCGTTCATCGCGAGCTGCCAGCGAGCCCGGTCCCGCTCCGCCAGATTGACCGTCATGGCGGCCGTCGTCGCAATCGACTCCAGGTACGTGATCCACTCGTCCAAGCTGTTGTGATCGAGGCGCGCCTCGCCGGGGCGCGGCTCGTCAGTCTCGCCAGCGAAGCGGTGCACCACCCGGCCCAACCGCTCCGAAGCCGACGTGCGCGCCCGCACCAACACCAGCAGGGCAACCAGCGCTGCTGCCAGCGCGGCCGACACCGCCACCAGCGCCGCAATCACATCTCGTCCTGCTCCCGCCGGGCACGAGCCCGGTTGGCCCCCATGTGCTCAGGCAACTGGCCCGTCACCAGGAACTCGACCCGCTGCGCAATGTTCACCGCATGATCGCCGATGCGCTCATAGAACCGGCCCACCACAGCCAGCTGCACGGCCTGGGGGGTATCGAGATGCCCCGCGTTCTGCGAAGCGAACACCGCATCGAGGTACTGCCCGTGAAGGTCGTCGAGCACGTCGTCGATCTCGTCGAGCACCGCCGCCAGCCCCGCATCACGATCGGCGTAAGCGTCCATGGCCATGGCCGTGAGCCGCACCGCCTGCTCACGCATGCGGTCAAGCAGGCCACGCACCCGGGGCTCCAGCTCAGCGCCGAGCAGGCGCACGACGGCCTTCGCGATGTTGGTGACCAGGTCGCCGCTGCGCTCGATCTCAGAGATCATCCGCAGGTCGGTCAGGATGGCACGCAAATCGACCGCCACCGGCTGTTGCAGCGCCAACAGCTGCACGCACTTCTCCTCGGCTTCGATGCTGAGCAGGTCGAGCTCGTCGTCAGCGGTGATGATCTGGTCGGCGCTGGCAATGTCGCCGGCCAGCAGCGCCGCTGTCACCGCCGAGACCCCCTCGGCCACCATGCCGCCCATCTGCACGAGGTCGGCCCGAACCTCGTCCATCAACTGATGGAACTCGGTTCGTACCTCTTCGGTCATATGTGAAGTGTGCCGTACTTCAGCCGACCCGCCCGGTGATGTAGGCCTCCGTGCGGGGATCGTCCGGGTTGGTGAAGATCAAACTGGTCGGCGCATACTCGACCAGCTCGCCGGTGCGCTGACCCATCTCGTTGGCCTGCACCGAGAAGAACGCCGTCATGTCGCTGATGCGAGCGGCCTGCTGCATGTTGTGGGTCACGATGATGATCGTGTAGTCGGTCTTCAGCTCGGCGATGAGCTCCTCGATGCGGCCGGTGGCGATCGGGTCGAGCGCAGAACAGGGCTCATCCATCAGCACCACGTCGGGCTGCACCGCAATGGCCCGGGCGATGCACAGACGCTGCTGCTGGCCGCCCGACAGCCCGTACGCCGACATCTTCAGGCGGTCCTTGACCTCGTCCCACAGGGCAGCCCGGGTGAGCGAGCCCTCCACGACGTCGTCGATCTCGGACCGCTTCACGCCCGCCAGCCGCGGCCCGTACGCGACGTTGTCGTAGATCGACTTGGGGAACGGGTTCGGCTTCTGGAACACCATGCCGACCCGCCGCCGCACCTCGACGGGGTCGACCTCGTCCTGGTACAGGTTGACCCCGTGGTAGTTGATGGTGCCCTCCACCCGGGCGCCCTCGATGAGATCGTTCATCCGGTTGAAGCAGCGCAGGAACGTGGTCTTGCCGCAGCCGGACGGACCGATCAGCGCAGTCACCTCATGGGAGTTCACGTCCAGCGTGACGTTGTGCAGCGCCCGGAAATCGGTGTAGTACACGTCGACGTCGGCGCACTCGAACACGGTGCTGGTCTCGACGCGCAGGGGGGCCATCGCCGCCACAGCACTCACGTCGATGCGCGTATGTTCTCGCGCCAGAGCGTCTGGCACCGTCACCTCAGATGCTGAAGCTTCTGGCTCTTGGCTCATCAGGGCCTTCTCGAGTGTCACGTGTCAACCGTTCATCATTCTGCGTCAGGGGGTGCTGCGTCTGGGGAGCGGGGTCAGGGGGGCGGGGTCACCACTGCTTCTCGAAGCGATTGCGCAGGTAGATAGCCAACCCGTTCACGGCCAGCACCAGCACCAGGATGACAACACTGGCCGCGGCAGCATTCACTCCCCAGTCTGCGCCGGGCAAGCGAGCGAAATTGAATATCTGCACCGGCAGGGCCGTGTAGGGGCCGGTGAAGGTTTCGAACATGTTGGCGTCGCCGAAGCTCAAGAAGCTCGTGGCGGCGCCCACCAGGACCAGCGGCGCCGCTTCGCCGAGGGCGCGCGCCAGTGCCAGCACGGTTCCGGTGAGGATCGTGGACAGCGCAGCCGGCAGAACCTGGCGTGAGAGCACCTCCCACTTGGTGGCCCCCACACCGTACGCGGCCTCGCGCAACGAATCTGGCACAGCCTTGAGCGCCTCGACCGAGGTGATGACGATGATCGGCAGCACCAGCGCCGCCAGCGTCATGCCGCCCGCAATGACCGTCTTGCCCTTGGTAAAGCCGTCGATCGTCTGCACGAACACCGCCAGGCCCAGCAGGCCGTAGACGATCGACGGCACACCGGCCAGATTGCGGATGTTCAGCTCGACGATGCGGGCGAAGCGGGAGTCCTGGGCGTACTCGACGAGGTAGATGGCGGTAGCGACGCCGATCGGCACGGCGAACACGCCCGTGACCAGCGCCACCTGCAAGCTGCCGATGATGCCCTGCGAGACGCCGGTGTCGGCTGCCGAGCGCTGGGAGAAGCCGTTCGTCAGGAAGTACCAGAGGTTGCCCGAGAGCACATCCCAGCCGTCCACGATCATGACGGCGAGCAGAACGCCCAGGAACCCCGTCGCGAACACCGTGGCGCCGATCAGCAGCCACCTGAAGACGGCTCCAGCGATGTCGGCGCCTGGGCGGCGGCGCAGCACATGACCGGTGGCGATGCCGGCGGGGGTGGTCAGAACAGACATCAGTACCTGTTCTGCAGCCGGCGGACGATGACGTCGCCCAACATGTTGAGCACCAGCGTCATGGCGAACAGCAGTGCGCCGAGGAAGTAGAGGCTCTGGAACGCCAGATTGTTGCCGGCCACCTGGTCGGTGCCGAGGCCCAGCGCAGCCATGGCCGAGGTGATGGTGCCGCCTGATTCCCGAATCGACAGGTTGAACAGCGACGTGTCGCCGCCGCCCGAGGCGATGGTGACCACCATCGTCTCGCCGATCGCCCGACTGAACCCGACGATGGTGGCGGCCATGAGGCCGGACAGGGCGGCCGGCAGCACCACCCGGATGGAGGTGGTGACCTTGCGGGCGCCCAGACCGGCGGAGGCCTCTCGCAGCGCCAGCGGCACCGCCCGCAGAGAATCCTCCGCGATCGAGGCGATCAGCGGGATGACCAGCAGGCCCACTGCGATGCCGGCGGCCAGCTTGTTGAAGTAGTTGATGTCGTCGAAGAAGTTGCTGAGGATCGACGGGGTGATGAAGCTGATGGCGAATACGCCGAGCACCACGCTGGGCACGCTGGCCAGCAGCTCGAGAGTGGGCTTCATGACCTTGCGCACCCGGGGATGGGCGTATTCGGAGAGGTAGATCGCGGCACCGAAGCCCGACGGCACCGCCACCACCATGGCGATGAGAGAGATCTGCACCGTGTTGACCAGCAGCGTGCTGAGGTCGAACAGGCCTCGTCGGGGGAACCATCCGATGTCGGTGAGCTTGTCGAGCTCGACCTGGCTGATGTAGGTCCACGCCTCCGACGCCACCGTCCAGATGATGAGCGCGCTGACCAGCACCGTCACCGCGGCCGCGCCCATGAACAGCCAGCGGACCGTGTGCGAACGAGCCCGGCGACTGCGCGACGTCTGCAGGTCGGCAGCGCTCAGCTCTGGCCGGTCTTCGGTGAGGCTCATTCGTGGGTTTCCATGGCTTCGGCGAGTCTTGCGGATCGACAAGCCGCGAGCGGGTCTTTCGCGGTCGTCCTCGCCGACGCCCCCCACAGGTGCGAGCCAGCGGCGATGCGCACCTGAGGGGGGCCGTCAACGGGAGGGAGGGTTCCCGGATCTGTCGGTCGGTGGCTAGAAGGTCATTCCCGTGGTCAAGTTGCTCCAGTTGCTGCGTGACTGGGCGAGGTCGGCCGGGTCGAGGTTCACGTAGCCGGCCTCGACCACGTAGGTCTGGCCCTCGTCGCTCAGCATGAAGTCGACGAATGCCTTGATCGCGGGGTCGGAGGCCTGCGCTGCGTCGATGTAGGTGTAGAGGAAGCGGGCGATCGGGAACTCCGCCGAAGCGATGGTCTCGGGCGTCGGGGAGACACAGCCGTCGCCGCCGTCGATCTCCACCAGCTTGACCACGTCGCGGTTCGCGTCGGCGAAGGCGAAGCCGACCCAGCCTAGGCTGTGCTCGTTGCCCGAGACGCCGTCAATGATCACGTTGTCGTTGGCCGAGGCGTTGTAGTCGGGACGCACGGCGAAGTTCTCATCGGCATGTCCCTCTTCGACACGGCCTTCCCAGACGTCTTCGAGCGCAATCTCGATGAAGCTGTCGAAGGTGCCCGATTCCTCGCCGGGGGCGAAAATCTCGAGGGCGCCGTCGCCGAACGGACCGGTGCCGCCCAGTTCGGCGTTCAAGGCGTTGGCGTCTGACCATTTCTGGAAGCCAATGGCCTCGTCGCCGATCAGGCTGTAGAGGTCCTCGAAACTCAGGCAGTCGACGGTGTCGTTCGCGGCGGCGGTGATGACCGAGATGCCGTCGATGCCGACGCGCAGTTCGATGAATTCGATGCCAGCGTCGTTGAGGCACTCAGCCTCTGAATCCTTGATCTGGCGTGAGCTGTTCCAGATCGGGATCTCGCCGGCGCAGGCGGCCTTGTGGCCGTCGCCCGAACCGGGGCCGGCCACCGAGAAGGCCACACCGGGATGTTCCTCGGAGAAGGCCTCAGCGACCAGGTTGGTGACAGGCTCGACGGTGGACGACCCGGTGACGCTGATCGAGCCGCTGAGCGACGTGTCATCGTCGTCGTCAGCCGTTGCAGCCGTCGTCGCTGCAGCGCCGGCGGTGCCGCCATCGGCCTCAGACGAGTCGTCGCTGCCGCACGCAGCGGCGATCAGCGCGAACGAGGTGAGCAATGCCAAGAGCAACTTCGTGCCGCGGCGGTTGAGACATGTTTTTTGCATGGACGCGCACGCTACGAAGGGCCGGTTACATCGCCGCGGGCTCTGGGTGAACGATCGGAACGGATGCCGTAAACAACTCGTGAACGCGGCCTAGAGGATGCGCGGAGAGGTGCGCCTTCCCGTTGTCGCACCAGTTTTTCCCCGCTCTTGTTCGCTTTCGCTCACGGGCCGCTCGGGCCACGGCTTCGCCCTGCACCTTCCGCTCTTGTTCGCTGCGCTCACGGGCCGCTCGGGCCCGGGGCTCAGCCTCTTAGGAAGCTGCTGCTTCGTCCTCGTCGGGCATGCCGAGGTCCCAGTGCAGCTCGTAGTTCTCGCGCTCGGCATCACGCACGACCCGCTCGCGATTGCGGCGGAATTGCGGGTCGTGGGGCGGCAGCAGCTGCAGTCGGGCGTTGGTGCGACGGCGGAACTCGTCGACGGCGGCTTCGTCGCCGTAGATGCCCTCGAGCTCCCAATGCGGCGCGACCGGTCCGAGATAGATAATGCGGATGCCGACCTCGGGAGGGAGCTGGGGGGCTTCGGCGTCGGTGGCGATGTCGGTCACGGCGATCCTCGATGGGGGTGGCTCAAGGGTACCGATGCGCGCCCACAGGGGAGGCGGCAGGAACCTCAGCGATCAGCGATCCAGCAGGCGAGAGATTCGTACCGCACCGCATTTCTTGCCGACGTCATAGACGTATCACGGTGCATCCACCCTGGAACCGGTCGCAACGTCGCAGAGTCTCCCGCCGCCTCCCCAGCTCGAATGCCTGTGCCTGGCGGCAGGACCCTCTTGCTGAGAATTGGATGAGAGTGCGCGAAACACGGAACCTTCTGTGCTCGTTCGGCGTTGGTTCTCATGATGTTGCAGATCAATCCGGTCTACGAACCGAGCAGATGCGAACCGGGCAGTCACGAACCAGGCAGTCCGGGCTCAGAGAGCCTCGCCACCGACTGGGTCGCCCGCCGCAGGTGTGCGGACATCGACCCCAACGTGTTCTTTCCCAATGACGGTGCCGGCGTGATCGCCGCTCAGAAGGTGTGCGCCGAGTGCCCAGTGAAGGACCTGTGCCGCGAGTACGCACTCGCCAACAACATCACCCACGGCGTGTGGGGCGGAACCTCAGAGCGGCAGCGCCGCCGGATCCTGCGAGATCGTCGACGTGCGAGCAAGGCCGCCCGGGCTGCCTGATCCCAGAGCGGCCGGTTCGAAGCCGCAGACATGTTCCACCATGCCTGAGACCGGCGCAGCCGGATGCATGGCGCCGCTGCCGATGCTGGGGATCGGACGGACGGCCCCGCATCGGTACAGCCAGGCCGCGCAGTACCGACCGAACGGCGGCCGCGCCAACTACGCCGTCTGACTCAGGAGTCTGAGTCAGGAATCCTTGGGCTTAGACTCGCTCGATGAGCTGTCGCCGGCCGCCTTGTCCTCGTCGTTCACGCCCTCGCGGAACTCGCGCTGAGCCTGGCCGAGCGAGCGCGCCAGTTTCGGCAACTTGGCTCCCCCGAACAGCACCAGCACGATGATGAGCAGGATGAGCAGTTCGGGCGGCCCGAGTGCGATTGCCATCACGCCCGCGAGCGTACCAGTGCCCGATCAGACCGGTAGCCGGGCTGGATGACCCGGCAGCCAGCCAGCCGCCGGCAAGTCAACGTGCGCCAAGTCCGCCGGCGGCAGGACAACCGGCGAGCGGCAGACCAACCGGCCACAAACCGCCGAGCACCGGGACAACCGGCGACAAACCGCCGAGCGGCAGATCAACCAGCGAGCGGCAGATCAACCGGCCACAAACCGCCGAGCGGCAGGTCAACCGGCGACAAACCGGCGAGCGGCAGGTCAGCCGGCGGCGGCGGCGCGCCTCGTGAGGGCTCGCTGGCGGCGCACGCGGCGTCGTTCTCGCTCGCTCATGCCGCCCCAGATGCCGAACTTCTCGCTGTTACGGAGTGCGTACTCGAGGCATTCGTCGCTGACGACGCAGCCGCGGCACACCGCCTTGGCCTCACGGGTGCTGGCCCCGCGCTCGGGAAAGAACAAATCCGGATCGACTCCCAGGCAGTTTGCCTCGTCCCACCAGTTGCCTACCGGTACTTCGGCTGTTGCGTCGGTTACGAATGCCATCGGTCCTCCACGGCTGTCCCAGCTCGTCCCGGCGGTCATGACCTTGCTTGCTGGCCGGCTTGCTGACCGTTTGCCGGCCATCCGCTGGCCGTTCGCTGGCCGCCGAGATTCCCAACCTGTAATTACAGGTGTGTGACCTGTCATTGAACATCATGGGTGTGACATGCGCAAGCGGCAATTTCCGACGACGCCGGCCGGCCGACCGAACGCTCGTCAGGCATCGCTGCCGACTCCGACAAATGGACGTCGCCGATCAACGCACCGACCAGCGGAACCTCTGTTGCAGAGCGGTAACGCACGGTGACGCGCACCAGGTCACCGTCATGTCGCTCGATTTCCAGCCGGTCCGGATCAAGCGGCGCGGCGGACACCACGGCACTGCGGACTGCGTCGATCGACGGCTCCACCGCCGCAATGCGCGCGCCCACCCGGGCGGCGTGCGACACCAGCACCGCGTCGCGCGCGACCAGGGCCGTCTGGACGATGCACATGAGCAACAACACCAGGAACGGCATGAGCAGGGCCAGCTCGACGGTGGCCTGCCCGCGTTCATCCGCGGTGCGCTGGCACCTGATCAGGAGATGGCCTTGGTCAGGTAATTGAAGACCGCGTCGAGCAGGCGGCCGATCTTGCCGGTGCTGGTCGCCCAGGCCGTGACCGCCGCCACCAGCAATGCGATGGCACCGGTGAGCAAGGCGTACTCGGCCGTGGTCTGCCCGGCCTCGCCGGTGTCACCAGTCTGATTGGTCTGACCGGTGACACCGGTCTCGACGGCATCAAGCCGGTGCGTGCGGCGTACCGGCGTGTGAGCGCTCCGGGGAAGGGTGGTCGTGGGTTCGGACATCTGGGCTCCTTGAAATTCTGGTCGTGGTCGGACAGCTGGATATGGGGGCGTGGACGGCTGCGAGCCAGAGCGCGCAGGCCGGAGGTGCGAGCCGCTGGTACGAGGGAGAGCACGCGGGTCGGTGCTGCGGACTGGCGGTACGGGCCGGGCGGCATCTCAAACACCGAAAGCCGCGACGAGAACCGGCACGATGGCGACGAGCCCGAGCGCGGGCAGCACGCACAGCACAAGCGGGAACAGCAGCAGCACCGGCAGACGACACACCTTGCCTTCCAGACGGCGGACGGCTGCGAGCGGGCCGGGCGGCATCTCAGCCACCGAAAGCCGCGACGAGGACCGGCACGATGGCGACGAGCCCGAGTGCGGGCAGCACGCACAGCACAAGCGGGAACAGCAGCAGCACCGGCAGGCGGCGCACCTTGCCTTCCAGACGGCGGCGACGGTCCTCGCGCAGCTCACGACCGAGACGCTCCAGCTCAGGCGCCAGCGGGATGCCGGTGCGCAACGACCCCGTGACCGCGGCAGCGAAGGCGCGGGCACGCGGGCCACATGTCCTGCCGAACTCCTCGAGAGCCTCATCAAGCGGGCGCTGCGGCGCGGCCAGCGCCCCCAGCAGGCGTCCGGTTCCGCTCGCCGCATCGAGATGGCTCACGGCGAGCTGCAGCGAAGCGCTGATCGACAGCCCCGACGTGAGGGCCACGTTCATCACGTCGACGACGGTTCCGAGGTCGGCGACGACATGATCCGGACGCGGGATGTCGCCGCGGCGCGGCCACGCCACACGGCGGGGGGCTGCACGGCCGGCGACAGCACGGCCGGCGACAGCACGACCGGCGACAGCACGACCGGCGACAGCACGACCGGCGACAGCACGACCGGCGACAGCACGACCGGCGACAGCACGACCGGCGACAGCACGACCGGCGACAGCACGACCGGCGACAGCACGACCGGCGACAGCACGACCGGCGACAGCACGACCGGCGACAGCACGACCGGCGACAGCACGACCGGCGACAGCACGACCGGCGACAGCACGACCGGCGACAGCAGGGCGGCCAGCGGCGGTATCGCCACTGGTGCTGCGTGCGCTGCTGGCAGGAAACTCGACGGGTGCGAGCTGCAGCACACGGCGGCGGCCTGGATCGGGGCGGGTCACCGCACCGCCCCAGCACACGGCCGCAGCAGCCAGGCCACCGATGACGACCGGGTTCGACAGCACGACGCTGCCGAGTACTGGGCTGGAGGCGAGCGAACCCATCCATGCCGGACCGGCGGCCAGCGCGCTCACCCATGCTGGGCCGTCGGCGAGGGAGATCATCCATGCTCCGTCCGCCAGCGCTGCGAACAACCCGCCCGTCATCGCAGCGCCCGTGTCACTGCAGCGCGCATCCACGACACGCCCGCAAGCTCGAGTGCGAGCGCGGCGCCCACGCAGAACCAGCCCAACGGCGTGGAGGTGAGCACCCGTGCGGCGGCACCGCCCTCGGCCAGCAGCGCCAGCGCGATCACCCACGGCAGCGCCGCGACGACCCAGACCGACGCCCGGGCCTGCGCTGCGTGGACATGAGCCTCAGCCGCCATGTCGGCTCGCGCCCGCACGGCCGCAGCCACATGATCGAAGAGCTGCGGCTGCGCGCCCACCCGTTCTGAGGCCAGCGTGACCGCCGTGGAGAGCAGTGCGGCCTCCGATGTCTGCTCGCTGGCCGCCCATCGCTGCACGGCGCGGCTCAGCGTGACCCCCCGCTCGTGCTCGGCGGAGATCTGCTCCAGCGGCGCCGACATAGGCCCATCGGCGGCAGCCCGCAACGCCTGCAGCATCGTGTCGCCGCCGCCCAGCCGGCGCGACACCGCAGCGCAGTAGTCGCCGAGGTGTGCAGAGCGGGCGGCGACTGCCATCCGCTCGCGTCGCCGGTCGCGTCGCACCCGCAGCCAGCGGCGTGCCGCGGGCGAGGTGACGGCACCCACGCAGCCCAGCAGCAAGGTGAGTCTCAGCACCGGGCCTCAACACCAGGCCTCAACACCGGACCCCAGCGCCGGACCCCAATACACCTGGCCGCTTCCATCAGACAGTCGCCGCCGTGCGGCCAGCAGCCGCCGACTCAGCCGGAATGCGTGCACCACCCACCGACTCAGCCGGAATGCCGCCACCACCTGCCGGCTCTGGCAGGTTCGGTACGTCGATCGTCGCTGGCACGCGGGCCAAGCCGGGCCCTGGCACTGCTTCGGCCAGCGAACCGTCGTCGCGTACCTCGTAGATGGCGGCAACGGTCCTGCGGCCGCCCACGCCGCGGCTCATGTGGACGAGGCCGTCGAGGACCGACGCGATATGGGCGCCGACATCGCCCACTGCTCCGCCGGCCCGGGCGAGCTGCTCGAATCGCCACAGCGCATGCGCGGGATCATCGGCGTGCAGCGTCGACAGCGAGCCGCGATGGCCCGTCGTCAGCGCCTGCAGCAGCGCCGCCGCCTCGGGGCCCCGTACCTCGCCGACCACCAGGCGATCTGGCCGCATCCGCAGCGCCGCGGCAACCAGCTCGGCCATCGTCACCCCGCCGACCCCGTCGACGTTCGGCGGCTGGCCCTCCAGGCGGGCAGTCCCGACGCCGAGCCGGGGCAGCTCCGCTGCTTCCTCGACCACCACCAGCCGTTCCCGCTCGGCGACCGTGGCCAGCAGGCTCGCCAGCAACGACGTCTTGCCGGTGCTGGTGGGGCCGAAGACCATCACGTTGGCTCGCGCAGCGATGAGCTGACCGAGCTGCGCGGCGACCCGTGGGCCGGCGAGCTCGTCGAGGCGGCGGACGCCGGCAGGAAAGCGGCGCAGCGTGATGTACGGGCCGTCCACCGCAACCGGCGGCACCGCGATGTGACAGCGGGTGCGGTCGTCGAGCCGAACATCCACCATCGGCAGGCGACGGTCGACCCGCCGCCCCGTCGGGCCCAGCAGGTACTCGACGAGGCGGTGCACTTCGGCTGCGCTGATCCGGCCCGCCGTCGACAGGCACCCCCGCCGCTCCACCACGATCGGCCCCGGGCCGTTGATCATCACCTCGGTCACCTCGTCATCGGTCCAGATCTCCGCCAGCGGGCCGATGCCGGCGAGGCGAGCGAGCACCTCGGACACCAGATCGGCTGCGTGACTGCGATCGAGCAGCGGGGCCGCGGTGTCGACAGCGTCGGCGACCTCGCGGGGCTGCGGCGCCGGAGTCGGCAGGAACCGCTCGTGGATCTCCTCCACGAATGCTGTGCTCGGGTGCGGGAGGCCAGACCGATCCCTGCTCGATGGCGTCCGGCTGGCCGGGTGGCGAGCAACAGCGCGTGCCATGCGGTTCACAGGAACGCATCCAGCGCGCGCGCCGATTTCGCGCAGCGGTCCAGCAGCAGGCCCGCATCCGCCCAGCGGGAGATCGAGCGGTCGACGGCCACGACCGCATCGGCATGGCGCCCCAGCGCAGCCTCGATGTCGGCAAGTCCCAGCGCGCGCTGGGTGTCGGTCAGCACGATCACGTCGTCGACCTCTGCCACGACGTCTCGCGCGCGATGCAGCGCCTGGTAGCAGCAGGTCATGGTGAGCAGGCGCCGCACCCGCGGCCCCGCCACCCGCTCCAGGGCTCGGCGGCCGCGCCCCGCGTCGATGATGTTGACGCGGGGCTTGCCCCCGAGCAGCGACCACAGCGTGCCGAGCCGCGCGTCGTCGACATCGCCGCTGCCGCGCGGCAGCAGGCTGATGCCCGGCGCCACATCGACCGCCAGCGCGGAGACCGCACCCAGCGACAGTTCCTCAGCCGCGGTCCACTCGGCGATTCCCGGCAGATCGGGCGCCGTCCCCAGCACCACGCCGAAGTCGCCGGTGAGATCGACGAGGACTACATCGCGGCCGGCCCGCTTGGCGCTGCTCGCAGCGAGCAGTGCCGTCACGGTGTTGCCGACGCCGCCTTTCGCGCCCACATAGGCATAGATCATGGTTGCTCCCAATTACATGACAACAGATGAAATTCATCGTGAGCAGTGACCTTGGCCGACGCGGCGGGGCGCGATCAACTTGTTTTTTGACGACCTCGGGCCGCCTCGACCGCTGGCGCGGCTCGCCACGGTGCGCAAAGATGGCCGACGGAGGTGTCTGAGCGCCTGGTGGGCTCCCCCGCCTTCAAAGCGGGCGGGACGGGTGACCCCCGTCCGGCGGGTTCGATTCCCGTCCACCTCCGCCAATCCATGCCGACTGACCGCAGGCGCCAGTCGCCGAATTGCGCGCGCTGTTGGGAAGATGTGCGCCTAGCATTCGCTGTGCCGATGGCCCCTGTCATCTTGCGCAGTCATCCCGCACAGTCATCCCGCACAGAGGACGATGCACCATGAAAAAGCTGTTGCTCGCCGTGATCGTCGGCGCTCTGATCGTGATCGTGGTTCGACGCCTGACCGACGCCTGACGCCTAGACCGAGAGCAGATCCCGAGCACCGGTATCGGTGCTGGGATGGCGCAGCTTGGACATCGCCCGCGCTTCGATCTGACGGATGCGCTCGCGGGTGAGCTGGAAGTGCTCGCCCACCTCTTCGAGCGTGCGGGGCTCGCCCCGGTCGAGGCCGTAACGCAGCTTGAGGATCTCGCGCTCGCGCTCGTCGAGCGGCGACAGCAGCCGCACGATCTCGCTGGGCAGCAGCGTGGTGGCTGCCACCTCGAATGGTGACTCGGCGGCACGGTCTTCGACGACGTCGCCCAGCTCGGCGTCGCTGTCTTCGCGCAGCGGCTCGGACAGCGACAGCGGCTCGGCAGCGAACCGCAGCGCCTCGGTGACCTTCTGCTCGGGCATGTCGACTTCGATCGCCAGCTCGCCCAGCGTGGCGGGGCGGCCGTACTTCAGCTCGAGCCGCGAGCGGGCCTTCTGCAGGCGAGCCAGCGTGTCGCCCGCATGCACCGGCAGCCGGATGGTGCGCCCGGTGTTGGCAATGCCACGGGTGATCGCCTGACGGATCCACCACGTCGCATACGTGGAGAACTTGAACCCCTTGCGCCAGTCGAACTTCTCGACGGCGTGCATCAGGCCCAAGTTGCCTTCCTGGATGAGGTCGAGCAGCGGCAAGCCTGAAGCCTGGTACTTCTTGGCGATCGACACGACGAGCCGCAGGTTCGACTGCACGAACGTGCGCTCGGCACGGGCACCCTGCTGCTGGGTGCGAAGGAGGCGGCGGCGCTGCGGCCCCGAGACGCCCTTGTCCTTGTCGAGCGTCTCCTTGGCAGAGATGCCCTTTTCGATCTGCTGGGCGAGCCGGACTTCGTCGTCCTTGTTCAGCAGGGGGTACTGGCCGATGTCGGTCAGGTACAGGCGGACGAGATCTTCCTCGTCACGTTCGACCCTCTCTTTGGCCACCGCTCCACCTCGCTGGTTGTCCCCCGACTGCTTCTGCAACCGGTGGTTGCCTTGGCTCCCCCCGGTTTCGGGTGAGCGTACCTATGACTCGTGCCGTTGCCTCCGCGCGCGTTGCTCGCGCGTCCGGGCGATGGGCGGGGCCAGGCACCCGTGCTTCAAACAGTTGCGACGCCTTTGTTGAAGTTTGGATGGGCTTTGGCGTCGCAAAACTGCGCGCGGGCACCTGGCCCCGCCCATCGCCCTCTCCGGCGTGTGCGCTCACCCTCGTGGTGGGTGTGAGGGGCGGGCGTAGGGTTTTTTCTTGTGACGGTCTTGCTCGTGGGGTTGGCGCAGCTGAATCTGCGGCTGGGGGATCTTGACGGGAATGCCTCGATGGTCATGGACGCCTATGACAAGGCCGTGGGGCTCGGTGCTGCGGTGGTGGTGTTCAGCGAGCTGACCGTTACTGGGTATCCGCCTGAGGACTTGTTGCTGAAGCCTGCGTTTGTGGCGGGGGCTGCTTCGGCGCTGGAGCGGATTGCTCGGCATACCGGGTCGGTGCCTGCTGTGGTGGGGTTTCCTGAGGACACGGGGCTGGGCGGGCCGGTGCGGTTGTGGAACTCGGTGGCGATGTGCTGGGACGGCGCTGTGCGCGGGGTGTACCGCAAGCATCTGCTGCCGAACTACGCCGTGTTCGACGAGCAGCGCTACTTCGTGCCTGGGACCGAGGCCGGGCCGCTGCTGAAGATCGGCGATGTGAGTGTGGGCGTCTCGGTGTGCGAGGACTTGTGGGGGCCGCCCCGCACCGCCGACGCCGCGGCACCCGACGGCGATCTCGGGGCTGGACTTGGCGGTGACGACGACACCAGCCCTGTGCTGACCCAAGTGGGGATGGGCGCACAGCTCGTGGTGGTGGTCAACGGGTCGCCGTACCGGCGCGGCAAGCAGGACGACCGAGAGGCGGTCGCACGGGCGCGGGCGGCGACGCTCGGCGTCCCGGTCGTCTACGTCAACCAGGTGGGCGGCCAAGACGAGCTGGTCTTCGACGGCAGCTCGTTCGTCACCGACGCGGGCGGCAGCGTGGTGTGCCGGCTGCCCGCATTCCGCGAACACGTCGCCGTCTGCGACGTGCCGTTGCGCAGTGAAGAGATCTCTGCATCGGAACTCGGCGACGACCACAGCGGGCACCGCCGCAGAGCCGAGCTGCGCGCCGGCGACGGCACCGCTTCGCTCGATGCGCCCTCGGGTGCCATCGCACCGGCTGCGGCCACCCAGCGAGAGTCGATCGCCCCGCCATTGGAACCGTTGGAAGAGGTGTGGTGGGCCCTGGTGGTGGCGACACGCGACTACGTCCGCAAGAACGGCTTCTCCGATGTCGCCGTAGGACTCTCGGGTGGCATCGACTCAAGTGCAGTGGCGGCCATCGCAGCCGACGCGCTCGGTCCCGAACATGTCCACGGCGTCTCCATGCCGTCGCGCTACTCCAGCGAGGGCTCACGCACCGACGCCGCCCAGCTCGCGGCGAACCTCGGCATCGACTTCCGCACGGTGCCAATCGAGCCGGCGCACGCTGCCTTGGCTGGGATGCTCGAGGGAGCCACAAGCGACACCGGATCAGGCGCTGACACCGACTCGCCGGACGACACCGCCGCCGCCGATCTCACCGATCAGAACCTCCAGAGCCGCATCCGTGGCGTGCTGCTCATGGCGCTGTCGAACCGGTTCGGCTGGCTGGTGCTGACCACCGGCAACAAGACCGAGACATCCGTCGGCTACACGACGCTGTACGGCGACACCGCGGGGGCCTACGCCGTGATCCGCGACGTGCCCAAACTGCTCGTGTACGAGCTCTGCGAATGGCGCAACCGCCAGGGCGACGGCGAACTCATCCCGCGGGCCTGCATTGACAAGCCGCCCTCAGCCGAACTGCGGCCCGACCAGCGTGACGACCAGAGCCTGCCGCCCTACGAGCTGCTGGACCCGCTGGTCGAGGCCTACGTGGAAGGCGACCTCAGCGCTGCCGAAATGCTCGAACAACCCGAAATGCTCGAACAACTCAGTGCCGACCCCGAGGTCGTGCACCGCGTCACGCGGCTCATTGACATCGCCGAGTACAAGCGCCGTCAGTCGCCGCCCGGTCCTCGCATCACTGCGAAGAGCTTCGGCAAGGATCGGCGCATGCCGATCACGAACTTCTACCGCTGAGCGCGCGCCCGCGGTTGGCGGGGGGCTGTGCTCTGCTCCCGCGATCCGGCAGGCGAGAGATGCGCACCGCGCCGCATTTCTCGCCTACGTCATCGACGCATCAGTGGTTACCCACTCGGGAACCGGTCGCAACGTCGCAGACCCCAGCCCCCGGCCAACCGCTCTGCGCAGTGTTCGTTCGCTGGGATCGTGCAGGGGGCCTGGGTTAGGCGAGGGCTTCGCCGATGGTCTGGCTGAGCAGGGCGGTGACCACGTAGGGATCGGCGTTGGCGTTCGGCCGGCGATCCTCGATGTAGCCCTTGCCGTCCTGGGCGACCTGCCAGGGGATGCGCACCGAGGCACCACGGTCGGACACGCCGTAGCTGAACGTGTCGTAGCGCTCGGTCTCGTGCTCGCCGGTCAGGCGCAGCTCGATGCCGTGGCCGTAGCCGGTGATGTGCTCCTCGGGCTTGCCCGGGGCACCCAGCGACTCGGCCGCCTTCACGACCGCGTCGTAGTTCTCGCGCATGGCCTTGGTGGACACGTTGGTGTGCATGCCCGCACCGTTCCAGTCGCCCTGCATGGGCTTGGCGGCAAGGCTGACCTCGATCTCGTGATCCTCGCCGGCGCGGTACAGCAGATAGCGAGCCAGCCAGATCTCATCGCCGACCGTGAGTGCGTCGACGGGACCAATCTGGAACTCCCACTGACCGGGCATGACCTCGGCATTGGTGCCCGAGATGTTCAGGCCTGCTTCGATGCACCAGGTGGTGTGCTGCTCAACGACGTCGCGGCCGTGGATGCGCAGCGCGCCCACGCCGCAGTAATACGGACCCTGGGGGCCGGGGAAGCCGTTGGGCGGGAAGCCCGAGGGCCACTTCGTGACCGGGTCGAGCATGGTGTACTCCTGCTCGAGGCCGAACCAGAAGTCCTGATCGCCGTACTTGTCGAGGATCGCCCGCAGCTTGGCCCGCATGTTGGTGGGGTGCGGCTCCATCGTCTCGGGCAGGAAGGTCTCGCACATCACCATGATGTCGTTGCCGCCCCGCAGCGGATCACCGCAGGTGTAGACCGGCTGCAGCACGACGTCAGAGTCGCTGCCTTCGGCCTGGTTGGTGCTCGAGCCGTCGAAGCCCCAGATGCCCGGCTCATCGCCGTCGGCGAGGACCCTCGTCTTGGAACGCACTTCGGCCGTGGGCTCGGTGCCGTCGGTCCAGATGTACTCAGCCCGGTAAGTCACTGCATGCTCCTTCGCTGCATCGCATGTAAATCGGGTGCGGATCGGGTCAGGTAAGCGGTCCTGCGAACCCGCGCGCAGCGGGACCGGATGGCGGCTGACACCAATATCCGTGGGCACGATACAAACGACCCAGGGTTTCGGGGCGATTGCCCAATTGTGAACAGCGCGTGAAGCTCGCTCAGACTCCTAGCTCGGGCCCCCCAGCACCGCCGACAATGGGGGCTCAGCCGAAGGGGCGAGACCAGTCCCACCGCGCAGAACAGCCAAATCGCGAGCCCGACCAGAGGGGGCAGGCCACTGTGACGATCCCGAATGCAACGAGCCCGGCACGGGAACGACCCCAAGACTTCGTGCTGCGCCGCGTCACCGAACGCGGCGTGCGCCTGGTCCGCCTGTGGTTCACCGACGTGGCGGGTCAGCTCAAGTCGTTCGCCATCTCACCCGCGGAACTCGAGACAGCCTTCGAGCAAGGCATGGTCTTCGACGGCTCGTCCATCGAGGGCTTCGGCCGCGTCGCCGAGGCCGACATGGTGGCCCTGCCCGACCCCGAGACGTTCGAACTGATGCCTGCGCGCAACGGCGGCGTCAGCGACGAAATCTCCGCCCGCATGTTCTGCGACATCACCGGGGCCGACGGCGTCCGGTTCGACGGCGATCCCCGTGGTGTGCTGCGTCGGGTCATGGACCGTGCACGCGACGCGGGCTACACCTTCTATGTCGCGCCCGAGATGGAGTACTTCCTCTTCGAGCCCGAACGGGCGGACGGGCGGCCCGTGCCGCTCGACGCCGGCAGCTACTTCGACCTGACCACCGCCGACATTGCCTCCGACATCCGGCACCGCACGCTGAGCGCACTCGAGACGATGGGCATCCCGGTCGAGTACTCCTTCCACGAAGACGCACCGTCCCAGCACGAGATCGACCTGCGCTACGCCGATGCACTCACCATGTCAGACAGCGTGATGACGTTCCGGCTGCTGGTGCGCGAGATCGCTTTCGAGCACGGCGTGCACGCCACCTTCATGCCCAAGCCGCTCGCCGGCGTGCAGGGCTCAGGGATGCACACCCACATGTCGCTGTTCCGCGACGGGCGCAACGCCTTCAGCGACCCCGACTCGACCGACGGGCTGTCCGATGTGGCGCGGGGCTTCGTGGCCGGGCTGCTTGCCCACGCCCGGGAGATCACCGCGGTCACCAACCAGCTCGTCAACAGCTACAAGCGGCTGATTGCCGGGTACGAAGCGCCGGTGGCGATCTCGTGGGCGCGCAGCAATCGTGCAGCGCTCATCCGGGTGCCGCCGACACGCAACGAATCCACCGAGGCGACGCGGGTCGAGTACCGGGCGCCAGACCCCGCATGCAACCCGTACCTGGCGTTCGCCGTCATCCTGGCCGCAGGGCTGAAGGGGATCACCGAGGGCTACGAGCTGCCGCCTGAGACTCCCCCGTCCATCACCGGCTACAGCGACCACGGCGGGCCGGCCTACGGGCATAATCTGCCCGCCTCGCTCGACGAAGCCCTCGACGAGATGGAAGGCAGCGCGCTCGTGGCCGAGACGCTCGGGCAACATCTCTTCCGCTGGTTCCTGCGCAACAAACGGCGAGAATGGGCGGCCTACCAGTCGCAAGTGACCCAATTCGAACTGGACAACTATTTCGCTGCCGTGTGAAGTTGTGATCATGTACGCCGTCCATCCCGCCGCTGCCAGTGCTGAGCTGGCGCAGTTCTTGGATCTCGGCGGCTACGCCTGGAAGCCGGTGGCCAGCGCTGCTGATGTGACTGCGGGCGCGCCGCCCGAGGGCTGGGCCGGCGCGATCATCCGGCTCGACAGCGGCGGCGGGAACGACTCAGGCGGCACCGACGTCGCTTGGGCGGTGGCGCGGGCGCTGCGCGAGAACGCAGCCGCCACACTGCCGGTGCTGGTGCTGGTGCGCGGCAACGCGCTCGACGAGCTGACGATGCGCGACGAGCTGTTCGACGATTTCTGCTTGGACCCGTTCCATCCCCGCGAGCTCGAGGCCCGCCTCGCGCATCTGGCGGCCGCATCCAACGGCAGGTCCACCGAGATCATCGACTACGGGCCGCTGCGCATCAACCTCGACACCTACGAGGCAGTGGTGGACGAGCGCCCGCTCGACCTCACCTACATGGAGTACGAGCTGCTGCGCTTCCTGGCGTCACAGCCTGGGCGGGTGTTTACGCGCGAGGCGTTGCTGAACCAGGTGTGGGGGTACGAGTACTACGGGGGGGCGCGGACCGTGGACGTCCATGTCCGGCGGTTGCGGGCGAAGCTGGGTGAGGAGAATGCTGACCTGATCCAGACTGTTCGGTCTGTCGGGTACCGCTTGGGTACTTATCGCTGGCGGTAATTGCCTACACGTTGGTTTGGATCAGGGAGCTGCCTTGGTGGCGGTCTTCGGCGTCTTCGTGCAGGAGCTTTCCTAGGGCTGCTGCTACTGCTGCCAAGGAGATCGTGATGATGAAGGGGCTCAGCAGGAGGATGATCACTATGGCTATGGCGCCGAACACGGTTTGAGCGTACTTCGCTGCTACTCGGGGAGGTGGGCGATGGCTTCTATCTCTACTTCGGCGCCCAGGGGGAGGGCAGCCACGCCGATCGCGCTGCGGGCTGGGCGGTGGTTGCCGAAGGCTTCTGCGTAGATCGAGTTGATCAGCGAGAAGTTGGCGATGTCGGTCATGAAGACCAGGCACTTGACGACGTCGTCGAGCGTGCCTCCGGCTTCTTCCAGGGCTTCTACGACGTTGGCGAGCACTGCTCGGGCCTGCGCTTCGACGCCTTCGACGAGCGCGCCGTCTGCGAGCCCGATCTGGCCCGAGACGAACACGAAATCGCCGGCTCGGTACCACTTCGAATAGTGGGCGACGGGTGCAGCCATGGGGGTGCTCTCCTGCGGTTGGGGGCTCAGCTGATGCTGCCGGCGTTGGACGTGATGTGGTCGAGTGTGATGAAGATCGCGAGGCGCCGCTGGCGGGCCATCACCCGGTCGTACTCGTCCCAGTCGTCGTGGGCGCCGCCGGCCGAGCGGAACACCTCGCGAAGCAGCTCGGGCAGGTTGTCGTTGTCGAAACCGTCCGCAGGATCGTCGAGGCCGATGAGCTGGGCGTTGCCGTGAACGGCGACCCAGTCCCAGCGGTGGCGGAATGCGATTGCCGCACGCGGGTCGTCACGCAGCAGGCGTGCCTTGCGGGCATTGGCTCGCACAACGCACGCGACGCTGGTCTCGCCGGTTACCGGGTTGTCCATCACGCCCGCGTTGATGATCGACACGTGCGGGCTTCCGCTGCTGTCGAGGCAGACAAAGCTGCACAGTCCGTCTTCTGCGGCTACAAGGCGCCGCAGCTTGTCAATTGCTGGTTCAGCCATCGCTCGGTGACGCTAGCGCGATGACCGGTGTCGGCCCCGGGGTGCACAGGGGCAGGGCTGTGTTGTCGCCCGGGATGCACAGGGGCGGCGCACCCGTGCTTCAAACAGATGAAGCGCTTCGTGCCCAACCGCCGTGTGCTTGGGGCGCTTCATAACTGCGCGCGGGCACGCCGCCCCTGCGCACCCCTCGTATTTCTGTGCGTCTTGCGACCTCTATTGGCCCGTGGGGAGGTGGGCGGGCGTGCCGCGGCTCAGCCAGGTGGCTGCTGCTACTGCTGCGAAGACTGCTTCTCCGGCTTGGACTGGCGGTTGTTGCGAGGGTTCGATGGTGACGTTGATGTGGGGGGTGTCGGCGGAGCGGGCTATGCCGAAGCTGCGGATCGTCAGGTCTTGTATCTCGCCTTCGGCGTCGACCGACAGCGACTCCGACGTGACCCAGCTCCATGCCATATGGCTGGCGCCTATGACGTAGCTGCGCAGCGTTACCTCGTCGAGCGGGTTGCCTGCGTCGATGTGCACCTTGATGCCTTCCGGGCTGACTGTGGCGCGGGCCGCGGCGCCGTCGGGTGAGGTGACGTCGACTGTGGCGGTGGATTCGACGAGCGGGTCGGCGGCTTGGCGGCGGTTGAGCGCGGCGGCGAGCATCCGGGCTTCTGCCCAGGGTGCGGCGCGTAGGGCGGTAGATGTGGGCGGGCCGGGTAGGTCGACTTCGACTATGTCAGCGTTGGGCAGCACTGCTTGCAGCACTTCTGCTGCTCTTGGGGTTCGGGCGATGCGGATGATTCCGGTGCCATCGGCGTGCAGGCCTGCGGCCAGCGGGGGGCGTTTGGGGCCTCGTCGTACTGCGTCTTCTCGTGACCACAGCACACGGACCGGTTGGCCGATCTCGTCGGCCAGATGTCTCGCTTCGTCACGCACCGGCGACTCAGCCTTGCCGCCGAACGCTCCTCCGTTGGCCAACGGGTCCGACGGCTCGCCGTCGGGTTCGCACCAGGCGGCGTCGGTTTCGAGGTAGCCGGGCTCGGTCCAGCAGGTCGCGAGGCGGATGGCCCACTGGGTGCCCTCTGGCGGTTCCGGTATGTCGATCGGCGGGGCCGGCTCGAGCGTGGTGCGGCGTCCCTGCACCTTGGCGGCCTGTCGCCGGGCCTGGGCCAGGGTTTCACCGAGGAACCACTCGCCGCGCGGACCAGTGACCGCTGTGAGGGTGCCGGGTGGCGCGCCGTCGGCCCCGAAATCGAAGCCGCCCAACACGCTGGCGCGCACCGACTGCTGGGGTCCGCCGGTCTCGATGCTGGCGCGGCGGGCTGCGGCCTCGGAGTCGCGCCCAGCGAAATCAGGGGTTGCCGCCGCGATACGGGCTGCGGCGGACGGATCGCGCTCGGGGACATCAGCGGTTGGGGTCGCGGCGTGTGTTGAGGTGCCGGGACCACGCGCGAGCTGGTCGCTTGCACCTGTGCCGCTTGCCGCAGCAGCGTGGGCGGCCGCTTCGCGGATCGTCTGCCAGCCGGTGCAGCGGCACAGGTGCGCTGCGAGGGCCTTGTCGACCGTGGTGCGGTCTGACAGATCGCTGCCTCGCCGCTCGTGGCCTACGAATCGGCACACGATTCCCGGCGTGCAGAAGCCGCACTGGGTCGCGCCGCATGCCAGAAACGCTTCAGACCAGCGCTGCTGCTCGTCGGGGCTCAATCCGGCGGCGGTGGTGATCCGGCGGCCTGCTACCCGTCTTGCCGGTGTGACGCAGGCCACGCGGGGCTCGTCGTCGACCAGCACCGTGCAACAGCCGCACTGTCCTTGGGGGCTGCAGCCGTCGAGCACCGCTTCGATGCCGACGCGGTCGCGCAGCACGCCGAGCAGGGTGTCACCGTCGTCGGGCACCTCGACGGCGCGGCCGTCGAGGATGAAACCCAAGGTGGCGGCCTGCGGTTCGGACGGCAACCGGCCGGTTTGGGAAGCAGCCGAATCCGCGCCAGGCGATGCACTCGAACTCAGAGGAAGCGCCAATAGGTGCACCTTCCCACCGTCACACCAGTCGTTTCCCATTCTTGTTCGCTGTCGCTCACAGGCCGCTCGGGCCACGGCTTCGCCTATGGGCTCAGCCTCTGAGGCTGGGTTCTGGGTGGCTCAGCTGAACGAGTTGCCGCAGCCGCAGGTGCGCTGCGCGTTGGGATTGTCGATAGCGAAGCCCGATCCCATCAAGCCGTCGGTGAAGTCGAGCGTGGCGCCTTCGAGCAACTGGGCGCTCATCGGATCTGACACGACCTTGATTTCGCCGTAGGCCTTCGACATGTCGTCGTTGGCCACTTCGGAATCGAAGAACATCTCGTAGCTGAAACCCGAGCAGCCACCCGGGCGCACGGCGACACGCAGCGCCAGTTCCTGCTCGCCTCCAGCCTCGGACAACTCCTGGGCGATGAGCTCGTGGACCTTGTCAGCGGCGGTATCGGTGAGGGTGATCACAACAGCGACTCCCGAATCAGTCCCAGTGGGCGAATGTTCCGCGACCGATGCTAGTGCCACAGCACGTGATTGCACAGGTCGGCCCCGCAACGTGTGCTGCCCGCTGACCCCCGCACCTGGGCTGGCGCAGCTCCCGGCCGGTGGGCCTGCGCACGACGCCATTACCCTGCGCCCCGTGAGCGCGTCCGCCGATGCCCCCGCCAATGACGAGGCGATGATCTCGATCCTGCGCGGCGTCATGGACCCTGAACTGGGCGACAACATCGTCGACCTGGGCATGGTGCGCAACGCCTACCGCGAAGGCACCACCGGGCACGTGACCGTGGCCTTGACCACCGCCGGCTGCCCGCTGCGCGCCACCATCAAGCGAGATTGCGAGACGCGGGTCGCCGGTCTGGCAGGCATCGAGCAGGTGCGGCTGCACTGGGACGAGCTGAACGCTGCAGAGAAGGCCCGGGTGATGGAGCGTGCCCGCCGCACCGCGCGCGACAACGCTGCGCCGACGCAGGTGCACGCCAGCACGCGCGTGCTGGCAGTGGCCTCAGGCAAGGGCGGCGTGGGCAAGTCGTCGGTGACCGTAAACTTGGCGGCAGCGCTGGCCGCACGCGGCTTCGTCGTGGGCGTGCTGGACGCAGACATCTGGGGATTCAGCATTCCCCGCATGCTCGGCTTGGAGGGTCGCCTCGGCGCCCGGCCTCCCGGCGAGGGCGAGGAGCGGGGCAAGATCGTGCCCGACGAGCTCGCTGCCGGCGACGGCCTGCTGAAGGTCGTGTCGACCGGACTGCTGGTGGAGACCGAGGAAACCGCCCTGATGTGGCGGGGACTCATGCTCGCCAAGGCCGTCGAGCAGTTCCTGCACGACGTGGACTGGGGCGAGATGGACTACCTGCTCATCGACATGCCCCCCGGCACCGGCGACGTGCAGATGGCGCTCGCTCGGCTGCTGCCTCAGGCCGAGATGCTGGTGGTGACCACACCCGCGCTGAGCGCGCAGAAGGTGGCTGTGCGCGTGGCTGACATGGCGCGCCGCAGCCATATGCCGATCGTGGGCGTCGTGGAGAACATGGGTCCATTCGAGGCGCCCGACGGGCAGCGCTGGTCGTTCTTCGGCGAGGGCGGCGGGGAGCGCTTGGCGGCCGACCTGAGCGTGCCCTTGCTGGGCTCGATCCCGCTGGAGCCCGCAGTGTCGGCTGGTGGAGATGCCGGGGCGCCTGTTGCCGGTGGTGGAGCTGGTGGTGCTGCGGCGGAGGTGTTCGAGTCGATCACCGAGCTGCTGGTTTGCGAGATCTGCCCGCCGGTGGATATGGGGACTTGCACGGCTCGCATGGACGGCCCTATTCCAGTGGAGCTTGGCGTTCGCCGGTAACGCACGCCCGGAGTGCGCCGGCACCACCGCCTGGGTGAGAGCGCCGCGCCGGGCGTAACTCTCGCCGTCGTCGTCGTGGCGCTGCAATACACGCCCGGTGGGCGACGCCGCCGCACCCCTTGGTGTTCTGTGCTCTCCCGCTAGCGCTTGACCGGGGTGCCGGTAGTGTCCGGGCGATGAGGCCGCCGTCGGTGAACGACCTGGCGCTGCGGATCGCGGACGTGGGTTTGCCGCATCCTTTGCTGGTCATTGCTGCGCGGGCGGCTATTGCGGCTGGGGACCCCGACTCGGCGGTTGATGAGGCGCACCGGTTGCGGCGGAGCCTGCTGGGGCCGGCTGTCAATGCCACGGGCGTACTGCTGCACACGAATCTGGGCCGAGCTCCGCTCGGCCGTCATTACAGTCGGGCTCCGCTGGGGCTGGAAGCCGGCGCCGACGGTCCGGTGCGGTTCACCAATCTGGAATTCGATCTGGCATCGGGTCGGCGCGGCTCGCGCACCACCCATGCCTCGTTGCTGCTGGCGACGCTGACCGGTGCTGAGGCCGCTCTCGTCGTCAACAACTGCGCCGCCGCCGTGACGTTGGTGCTGGCGGCGCTGGCGCGTGACCGTGGGGTGGCGGTGTCACGGGGCGAGCTGGTGGAGATCGGCGGCGGTTTCCGGGTGCCTGAGGTGATGGAACAGTCAGGTGCCCAGCTCGTCGAGGTGGGCACCACCAACCGAACCCGGGCCGCCGACTACCGGGCCGCCACCGAGCGCGGCGACATTGCGCTGCTGCTGAAGGTACACCCGTCCAACTACCGCATCACCGGCTTCACCGAGGAAGCCGACGTGGCGGACCTTGCCAAGATCGGGCCGCCGGTGGTGTCAGACCTGGGATCGGGCCTGCTGGACGAGCGTTGCCCGTGGCTGGGACAGCGCCCCGACTGGCTGGCCGGCGAGCCCGGTGCCCGTCAGACGCTGGCCGAGGGCGCGGCGCTGGTCACGTTCTCGGGCGACAAGCTGATGGGCGGGCCCCAGGCGGGGATCATCTGCGGCCGAGCTGATCTGATCGCAGCCTGCGCTGCGCACCCGCTGATGCGGGCGTTCCGGCCCGGATCGCTGGTGCTCGACGCGCTGCAGTCGGTGGCGCTGGCCTACCTGCGACGCGATGGCGACGCGATCCCGTTCTGGCGCATGGCTTCGACACCCATCGAAGAGCTGGCCGAGCGGGCCGAGGCCCTCCGCGTCGGACGACCGGCACGCACGAGCGCGCTAGCCGGCGCCGGGTCACTGCCCGGCCAGGAGATCCCGTCCGCCGGCATCGAGCTCGACGGCGACTTCGCGGCCGCGCTACGGGCACACGACCCGCCAGTCATCGCCCGCGTCAACGAGCAGACGACCGTGATCGACCTGCGCACCGTCGACCCCGCCGACGACGACGACGTGGCCGCCGCGGTGCGCCGAGCGCTCAGCGAATAGTCGCGCATCGCGCCACACACCAGCCCGGCGCACCGCCTTTACAGCCGGTGTCTTACCCTTGTTGACTGATCACCTCGATGGGATGCAGGCATGCCACGGCGCAGAAAGACAGACGGTCTGTGCCGATGCAGTAATCGGTATTCGGTTCGCAAGATCGGGCGGGCACTGGTGGCATTGGCGCTCGCAGCGAGCGTGCTCGCCACAGCGCACAGCCCGGCAATGGGCGCAGCGGCGGACGTGGAGAAGCCCACTCGCCTCTCGGGCACCGACCGCTACACGACCGCAGTCAAGGTGGCAGAGGCCTACGTGACTGAAGTGGAGAGCACCGCCGGCCAGCCGACGGTCGACACGGTCATTCTCACCTCGGGTCTCGACGAGCACTTCGGCTACACGCTGCCCACACCGGCGCTTGCGAAGCTGCACAGCGCACCGGTGCTGTTGACAGCGCCCGACGAGCTGCCATCCGCCGTTGCCACGTTTCTCGCCCGTCCGGCCATCACCACCGTGTACATCGTGGGCAACGAGGATGTGGTGTCGGCCGGCGTCGAGGTCGACGTCGCCGCGATCAACGGCGTGACGGTCAACCGCATCGCCGATGTCGGCACTGCGGTCGACGCCGCCGCGGCGATCGCCGGACTGGTGGGCTGGTCGCCGGGCTCACCGGGAGAGATCCCGGGCAGAGGCCGTACGGTGCTGCTGGCCACCGGCGAGAACTTCGCCGATGCGCTCGCAGCGGGCCCGCTCGCCTACCGCGGCGAGCATCCGATCCTGCTGATCCCCCAATCAGAGCTGCCTGCGGCAGTGCCGACGTTCCTGCGCGACAGCCTCACCGACCACGTCGTCATCCTGGGCGGCACTGCGGCAGTGAGCACAGCAGTCGAGAACAGCGTCAAAGGCCTGGGCATCACCACGCAGCGCTGGCAAGGCACCGATCGTTTTGCGACGGCAATCGACATCGCCGAAGAACTGCTGGGCACCGACCCGCCGCAACAGTGCTTCGACGACAGCGGCGACATCGGCCTCGCCTACGGATGGCGCTCACCCGATGCCATCGTCAGCGGGCCGCTGCTCGGCGAGCTGTGCGCGCCGCTGCTGCTGACCGAGCGCGACGCTCTGCCGTTGACGGTTGGGGAATTCCTGAGGTCGGACGACTACGTGGTCGGCGATACCGCTGGCAAGCTGCGCATCACCGTGTTCGGCGGCACCGCGGCGGTGGGGAGCCGGGCGGTGGACAGCGCGATGAGGGCCGCAACGCTGGTGGCCTTGGGCGCAACCCTGGAGGCGTTCGACGGCGGATGCCACATCGCCGTCACGTTCGCCGCACCGGTGCGCACCCCCGACGCCACGAATGTCGCCAACTACTTCTACGGCAACGCGCCCTTCAGGCCCGAGGAGGTGGAAGGCCTCATCGACGCCGGAAACGAGACGAGCACCACCAAGGCCGTGCTGACACTCTCCGGGGCGCTGCTCGAAACCGATGCGACCGTGCCGACCGGGTGCGTGACGCCGCTGCAAGGCCGTGACCGCATCGGCATCTTGGATGGCAAGATCCAAATCGCGACAGGCAGCCGGCGCGTCGGCCGCGTCGACTACTTCGTCGCAGCCGACGAAACACCGCCGACGCTGGCACTGAACGCAGCGCAGGGCAGCAGCAAGATATGGATCGAAGCCGATGAGCCGCTGCGGGCTGGTGACGACTCCGTGACCGTGGTGTTCCGGCGCAGCGGCATCAGCTCTGTGTCAGAGCAGGTGACGGTACCCGCCGGGGTCGTCAGGTTCGATGTGGCCGTGCCGACGTCGTTCGGCGACAGCCTCAAGATCGGAGACAGCATTTCGATCGCCTCCAGCCAGCTACGCGACCTCGCGGGCAATGCTGGCAAGGCGATCAGGCGGATCGTGACTCGCGACACCACGGCGCCACGCGTCAGCCGGATCACCGTGACCGAGCCGCATCCGGTCTCCCAAGCATCGGTAACGCTCACCGCAGGCGACGCCCAAATCCCCGGCGAGGCGCTGAAGATCACTGCCAAGCCCGGTACCGCGATAGACGGCACGGTCGGCAACGAGTGGACCATCGATCTCGACGTGCGCAGCCGCCGCCCGAGCAGTTGGTCGGTCACCCAGACCACGTCGGTGCAAGTGTCCGCCACGAACCAGCACATCTTGGTAGTGGCACTGTCCAGTTCGACTGACGCGGCAACCATCGGCGAGGTGGCCGACGACCTCGAGGCTCGTCGCGCCTTCAACCAGTTGTTCACCGTCGAGCGGCTGGGCCTCGACTTCGACACGCCGATCGACACCGGCGGGCGCAAGCGGTTCGCGGGCGGCGCCAGCACCGTGGACCTCGCCGTGTACTGGACCGAGGTGGCGCGGGAATGCGACGTATTGAGCAACGAGCAAGCGCGGACGCGCCTGATCGAGATCGACGCCGACGGTGACGGCGCCACCGACTTCGCCCTCGACGGCTTCACTTTCGGTGGCAGCGACGTCATCTTCGTCGATGGCGAAGCCGACGGATCCGACTCGATCGAGCCAGACAGGGCCGTCTGCGACACGACCACACCGGGAGTTCGCCCAGGGACGCTCGTGGCGCGGATCCAGTCAGAACGCAGCGACGGCCTGCCCAGCACAGAGTCGAGCGCGTTCGTGCGGTCGAACGCCATCACCGACCTCGCAGGCAACCCCAACCTACGGCAGGTCGTCTTACGCTTCGAGGGCCCCTAGAGCCTGAGAGCGCCGGGTCGCCGCACCGGCGGGGCATGCTGGCGGCGTGCACATCGTCGGCACGGCAGGGCACGTGGATCACGGCAAGTCGACACTGGTGCGTGCGCTCACCGGCACCGACCCCGACCGGTTGGCCGAGGAGAAAGCGCGCGGGCTCACTATCGACCTCGGCTTCGCGTTCTGCACGCTGCCCTCCCGCAGGCAGGTCAGCTTCGTCGACGTGCCCGGCCACATCCGCTTCGTGAAGAACATGCTGGCCGGCGTGGGAGCGGTGGACGCCTCCCTGTTCGTCGTGGCGGCGCCGGAGGGCTGGAAGCCGCAGTCGGCCGAACATCTGGCGATCCTGGATCTGCTGGGCATCTCCCACGGCGTGGTGGTGCTCAGCCAGATCGGTCTCGTCGATGACGAACTGGCCGAGCTGGCCCGGCTGGACGTCGCCGAGCATGTCGAGGGCACATTCCTCGAGCACGCGCCGGTGGTCGCCACCGACGCCATCGACGGCACCGGTCTGGACGAGCTGCGGACTGCCCTCGATGACCTCTGCGCCGCCACACCCACAGCAGCCGACCGCGACCGGCCCCGACTGTGGATCGACCGGTCGTTCGCCGCGACCGGCGCCGGGCGAGTCGTGACCGGCACGCTCGCTGGCGGCAGCGTCTCGACCAGCGACGAGCTGCGGACGGCGCCGGGAGGCCACCCAGCACGGGTGCGAGCGATCCAGACCCAAGGCACGACCGTCGAGCAGATCGGCCCGGGTCACCGTGTCGCGCTCAATCTCACCGGTGTCGACGCCGACGATCTCGGACGAGGCATCGCCCTGGTGCGACGCGACCAGTGGCACCACACCCGCAGTGTCGACGTGGAGCTCACGGTGCTGGACGGCCTCGGCAGCGATGTGACCCGGCGGGGCGCCTACGCCCTGTATCTCGGATCGGGCGAGTGGCCGGTGCGGCTGCGCGTGCTCGGGCCCGAACGCATCGCCCCCGGCGAGACCGGCTATGCCCGGCTGCACTTGCCCATCGCGCTGCCGCTCGTCGTGGGTGACCGCTTCGTGCTGCGGGACTTCGGTCGGGGACAGACCATCGGCGGCGGCACCGTCCTCGATCCCGACCCGCAGTTGCGAGCCTCGGTCGCCAAGCCCGACGCCCGCGCGAAGCGCATGATCGCCGAGCGCGGGTGGGTCGAAGCGAGCCAGCTCGAGCGGCTGACCGGCGAACGCCCCGAGCCCGTGCTGGGCGACTGGGTGGCACCCCCAGAGCTGCTCGAGGCGCTCGTCGACGATCTTCGGGACCAGATCGAGCGTGCCGGCCCGCTCGGCCTGGACCTCGCTGCGCTCGACGAACGGCAGCGGCTTGCCATGGACACGCTCGAAGGGATCGTGATCGAAGCCGGCAGGGCCCGACGCGCCGATGCAGCCGACGTTCTCGCCGATCACCCGGTGATCGCCGAGTTGGCAGCGTCGCCCTTCGCCCCGCCTGCGGTGAGCGGCGTCAGCCAGCGGGAGCTCTTGGCGCTGTCGGCGCGTGGCGACCTGGTGCATGCGGACGGGATCTGGTTCGCGGCCGATGCTGTTACCGCTGCAGCCGAGCGCATCGCCGGCCTGCTCCGCGCTCAACCCGAAGGCGTCACCGTCGCGGAGATTCGCGAGGAACTCGGCACCACCCGGAAGTACGCGCTGCCGTTGGTGGGCCACCTGGACCGGACGGGGGTGACACGGCGGCGGGGAGATCTGCGCATCGCCGGACCGAGGCTGCCAGCGGAATCGGATTGAGCCGCATCCTGCGAGCGAGAGCGTGTCGCCCTCGCTCGCGACACCATGAGTGGCGGCGCGGCGAACAGCGACGCGTTGGCTGCGGCTGCGGGCTCGGTGGGTAGGGCGCTAGTTGTCGTCAGCGCGCAGGAGCAGCATGTTGCGGCGCTCAATCTCGTTGCGCCCGCCCCAGATGCCATGGGCTTCACCGACATCCAGAGCGTGTTCCAGGCAGTCGCTGACGACCGAGCACTGGTCGCAGATGGCCTTCGCCCGCGCCTCGCGCTCAGCCTTCTCGTCCCGCCGCTCCGTGCGGGGCGGCGGGAAGAACACCGCCGCCTGAGGTCCTCGACAAGCTGCGCTGTCCTGCCACTCCTCAACCAACAAAGCGCTCATATGCCCCCCTTGTCGGGGGGGACCCTAGAACACGAAAATTCACTTGACAAGAGTAAACGAAACCTCATTCGGTTTCGGAAACCGTCGCATCGGCCCGTTTTGGCAGGCTGCGCGAGCATCTGTGCGCGCCGCTCTGCTGGCTCTCATGCCCCGCTCGCGTTCCCAGTCTTCATGGGATTGGGCTCACGGGCCGCTCGGGCCGTCGGCGCATTTCGCGGTAATCCACGGCCGCGCCCTCGAGCGGTTCCACCTCCAGCACCACCCCATTTAGGCCGCTGACAAGCAACGGTTCGCCCGCTTGCAGCGGAGTGAGACGGTTCACCCTGGCCCGCCACCGGGCGCCGTGAACTTCGACGGTCCCTTCGGGATCGATATCGGTCACCGCGATCCCCGCCACGCCGATCAGCCACTCCCGGCCTACCGTCGCAGTGCCGTAACGAGTGCGCACCAGCGCAGGCAAGCCCGACAGCACGAACACGCCGACACCGACGAGACCCACGAGCAGCGGGATCCAGCTCATCGAGTGCTGCCCGAACAGCGTCAGCGACCCGGCGAGCACTGCCACGCCGCCCGCCAGAGTCCAAAAGCGCGGCACACCTGTCTGGATGTCCACCGCGAACGCCACGAAGCCCACGAAGATCAGCGCCAGCGCCCACAGCCGGATGTCGAGCGTCCCCAAGCCGAACGCAGCAAGCAGCCCGCACGATGCGGCGACGATTGCCGCGATGCCGATTCCGCCGGTGTAGAAGTCGAGCAACAGCAGCGACAGCCCGGCGAGCAGCAGCAAGTAGGCAACCGCAGGGCTGGCAGCGGAGTGGAACAGGCCGTCGAGC
Source organism: Candidatus Poriferisodalis sp. (assembly GCF_965208895.1). GTDB lineage: Bacteria > Actinomycetota > Acidimicrobiia > Acidimicrobiales > Poriferisodalaceae > Poriferisodalis. The sequence goes on from NZ_OZ242363.1 coordinate 2,424,648, forward strand.
ACCGGCAGCTTCACGAACGAGACGACCACGTCGTCAGCCGGGGCCCGTCGGACCACGCCGTCGTCGCCGGTCACGTTCTGCCCGATGGCTGGCAGGACGCCCGCGTCGGACATGGCGAAGAGGAACTCGCCGATCACCGGTGCCGTGCTGTGGATCAGACCTGCACCCATGGCAGTGTCGGCGTCGAAGTACCGGACGCTCGCTCCCGAGTGGAGCCCGTCATCGTCGTGGCTGTGAACACCGCCGGCGTCACCTCGGTCAGCGCCGGATCCGTGGGCATGGATGAATCCCTCGACCGCGGTGAAGTCGCCGATGCGGCCTCCAGGCGCAATCGCGGCGAAGTCGGCTGCGGTGACCAAGTGGGCGGCACCCCCCAGCGCCTGCGCCCCGCTGGGACCGACCCACGCACCCACCGGCAGGTGCGCGAGCCGCACGCCGTCAGCCAATTCGACCAAGGCGTCGTCATCGAGCGTGGTCCCGGCGCTGTCGATCTGCAGCACCACGCCGACCGCGTGGAGACCTGACGCGGAGACCAGCTGCCGCTTGATGTACGAGGCCATGATCGGGTCGAGCAGTCCGTTGACCTCCACTACGACGATCAGGCGCGGGCGTTCTTCGCCGACGATCTGGGGGGTCTCAGACTCGTGCGAGTCGGGGCCCGACTCGTCGTGAGCAGACGCCGCGGTGGCAGCCAAGCCCAGCACCGCGCTCAGCAGCAGCAACGAGGCCCCCAGGCGCGCGACCCGGCGACGATGCTGACGTGCGATCACCCAGGCTCCCTGGATTGGCGGCCGCACGAACTCTAGAGGCTGGGCTTACGGGCCCGAACGGCCCGTAAGCCCAACCGCATGAAGACTGGGGACGAGAACCGAAAGCGCAGGGAAGAGCCGTGGTCCGAACGGCCCGACGCCGGGCACCGCCGACCCCATTACGCTGCGCCACCGTGACCGATGTGCTGCTCGCCACCGACGCCGATTGGGTGGTCGAAGAGGTGGCCGCCGCGCTCTCCGCTCCCGAGGTGACGTTCCGGGTGGTGCGATCAGGTCAAGACGTACGACCCGCGGTGAAGGCAAGCACGCCCGACTTGGTGATCTTGGACTTTCAGATCGGCAACATGGGCGGCATGGCCACCTGCTTGGACTTGCGCCTCGAATCGGGCGTGGGCAGGCTGCCACGGGTGCCCGTGCTGATGCTCGCCGATCGTGAGGCCGACGTCTTCCTGGCCCGACGCTCCGAGGCCGACGCGTGGCTGGTCAAGCCGCTCAATCCGCTGCTGCTGCGGCGTACGGCGCAGGAGCTGCTGCAAGCCGATGCGGCAAGCACGACCTGAGCGGTCCAGCATTGCTGTAGCGCCCGCGCTGGCAGGACCGGTAACTTCAGCCGAAGCAATCTGCCAATGGCGGTTGCAAACGGGCAGTGGCGCAGGTTGGTAGCGCGCTTCGTTCGGGACGAAGAGGTCGTGGGTTCAAATCCCGCCTGCCCGACGTCTCATGCGAGCGAAAGGGCTTCGCCCTCGCTCGCGACAATAGAAGGGCGCAAGGCTCCGGTCTTGAGCGCTGATTCTGCGAGGTGGCGGCGTGGCGGATGGTGACGCGAGGGCGACTGGTGCTCGGGTGGGGTTTGTCGGGCTTGGGAATGTTGGGGGGAAGCTGGCCGGGTCTTTGCAGCGCAACGGGTTTGAGCTGGTTGTTCGCGATCTGGATCGGGCGGTTATGGCGCCTTTTGTGGATGCTGGTGCTGGTGAGGCTTCCTCGGGTGCTGAGCTGGCGGAGCGCTGCGATGTGGTGATCACTTGCCTGCCGACGCCTGCTGCGTCCGCGGCGGTGCTCGAGGCGCCCGACGGGGTACTGGCCGGGTTCGCCTCGGCCGCCGCGTCCGGCTCATCCCGTTCGAGGCCCAAGATCTGGGCTGAGATGAGCACTACCGACCACCACGAGGTGCGCCGGCTGGGGGCACAGGTGCAAGCGGTGGGGGCCGCCGCCATCGACTGCCCGGTGTCGGGCGGATGCCATCGGGCCGCCACCGGCAACATCTCGATCTTTGCCGGCGGCGAGCGCGACACCTTCGAGGCGATGCTGCCGCTGCTGAGGGCCATGGGGCGGCGCATCCTGCACACCGGGCCGCTGGGCTCGGCATCGATTCTGAAGGTGGTGACGAACTACCTGGCCACCGCCAACCTGGTCTCGCTGTGCGAGGCGCTTGTCACCTCTCACGCCGCCGGCATGGACCTGGCGACGACGTATGAGGCCATCCGCATCAGCTCAGGCAATTCGTTCGTCCACGAGACCGAGAGCCAGGTGATCCTGAACGGCTCGCGTGACATCAACTTCACCATGGACTTGGTGTGCAAGGACATCGGGCTGTTCGCCGACATCGCGGCGCAGCACGACCTGCCGCTGGAGCTGTCGCCGGTGCTGGTGGATGTGTTCGCCGACGGTGCGGCCCGTTACGGCGAGCGGGAGTGGTCGCCGAACATCATCCGGCGGCTCGAGGAGGCCACGGGGCGCACCATCACGGCGCCCGGCTTTCCCGCCGAGATCGTCGACGACGAGCCCGAAGTGCCGGGCGCTGAAGTGTCGGCGCGCCGCAGTTGACTCCTGCGCCCGCTGCGGGGGCGACTGTCTCTGCGCTGTGTCTTACGTCGCCGAGAGGACCTCGGCACCATGCCTCACGTCGCCGAGAGGACCTCGGCGACCTGGACTGCGTTGAGGGCGGCGCCTTTGCGGAGGTTGTCGCCTACTACGAAGAGGGCCAGGCCGTGCTCGACTGTGGGGTCGCGGCGGATGCGGCCTACGTAGGACGGGTCTTGGCCTGCGGCTTGCAGCGGGGTGGGCACCTCGGCCAGCTCTACGCCGGGTGCATCGGCGAGCAGCTCGGTGGCTCGTTCGGGTGAGATCGGGCGTTCGAAGCGCAGGTTCAGCGACAGCGAGTGGCCCGTGAAGACCGGTACCCGGACGCAGGTGCCTGACACCGCGAGATCGGGGATTCCCAGGATCTTGCGGCTCTCGTTTCGAAGCTTCTGCTCCTCATCGGTCTCCCCGGTGCCGTCGTCGACGAAGCTGCCTGCCTGAGCGAGCACGTTGTGGGCAATCGGGCCGGGGAACTTGTCGTGCGGGGGATGGACAGCGGCCCCTCCGTCATAGGTGAGCGCAGCCACACCGTCGATCGTCGCGTCGAGCGCGCGGTCGAGTTCGTCGACGCCTGCGAGGCCTGCTCCGGACACCGCCTGGTAGGTCGCGGCCACCATCGACACCAAGCCGGCCTCGGTGTGCAGCGGCGCCAGCACGGGCATCGCGGCCATCGTCGTGCAGTTGGGGTTGGCGATGATCCCCTTGGGGGCGTTGAACACCTCTTTGGCGTTGACCTCTGGCACCACGAGCGGGACGTCGGGATCCATGCGCCACGCCGAGGAGTTGTCGATGACCGTCGGGCCCTGGGAAGCGACGTGCTCGGAGATCGCCAGCGACGTGGTCTTGCCGGCGGAGAAGAGCGCTATGTCGAGGTCGCTGTAGTCGGCTTCAGCGGCATTCTCGACGGCGATCTCACTGCCGTTCCACTGGATCTTGCGCCCTGCTGAGCGCGCTGACGCGAACAAGCGCAACTCGTCGATGGGGAAGCTTCGCTCGGCCAAAATGGCCTGCATGACGCCGCCTACTTGACCGGTGGCTCCGACGATTCCTACACGCATGCCAACGAGGCTACCGAGGCCCGTTTAGCGGGCTCCTGTGATTTTCAGTCCAGGCTGTGTCTGATTCGCCTGGTCAATCCAGGCCGAAGGCTGTGTGGAGGGCGACCGTGGCTCGGTCTACGTCGGCTTCGGCTACTACGCAGGAGATGCGGATCGGCGAGGTGGAGATCATCTCGATGTTGATGTGCTGGGCGGCCAGCGTCTCGAACATGGTGGCGGCCACGCCGGGATGGCTGGCCATGCCCGCGCCCACGAGCGACACCCGGGCGATGCCGGCATCGGTGTTCGTCGATGAGAAACCCACCGTGTCGACCATGCCCTCGCAGATGGCTCGCACCTCATCGGCGCTGTCTGCGGGCACGGTGAACGAGATGTCCGTGCGGTCATGATCGCCCACGTTCTGCACGATCATGTCGACGATGACCGCCGCGTCGGCGAGGGTGCGGAACACCTTGGCAGCGATGCCCGGCTCGTCACGCACGCCGACCAGCGTCACCTTGGCTTGCGATGTGTCCGGCACGATGCCGGTCACGATCGGCTTTTCCATCTCTCTCGCGTCCATGCCTGACTCCGTATCGACGACCCATGTTCCCGGTTCCCACGTAAATGCCGAGCGCACGTGCAACCGAACGCCGTACGTGCGGGCAACCTCGACCGATCGGGCAGCCGGCTTGGGGCAGCCCATCGCAGTCATCTCGAGCAGCTCGTCGAACCCGATGCGAGCGATCTTGCGGGCGTTGGGGCACACCCGTGGATCGGTCGTGAACACCCCGGACACGTCGGTGTAGAGCTCGCAGGCGTCAGCGCCGAGACCGTGCGCCAGCGCCACCGCGGTCGTGTCCGAGCCGCCGCGGCCCAGGAACGTCACATCGTTGTCGGTGGACACGCCCTGCGCCCCCGCCACGACAGCGACCCGCCCGGCTTCGAGCGACTCGGTCACCCGCTTGGGCGCGACCGACAGGATCTTGGCGTTGCGATGGTTGGTGTCGGTGAGAAAGCCCGCCTGGCTGCCGGTGAACGAGTCGGCCGGGACACCCGCGTCGTGCAGTGCCATGCACAACAACGCGATCGCCTTGCGCTCGCCCGCCGTGATCAGCATGTCCATCTCGCGGCCCGACGGCTCGTCGGAGATCTGCGTGGCCAGCGCGATGAGCTCGTCGGTTTCGGAGCCCATGGCGCTCACCACGAGAACGATCTCGTCGCCGCGGCTGCGGCAGTGCTTCACATGATCGGCAACCTCGCGCATGCGCGTCGCGCTGGCGACCGACGTTCCACCGAACTTCTGCACTACGAGCGGCACGTCGGGCGAGGGTAACGGGCAGGCGTCCGAGGGGGTGCTGGGGTGCCGCGCCGGGCGTGCTGGGGCGTCGGTAGTGTGACCGCCGGTACTGGTCAGGGGTCTTTATGAGCAGCGAGAAGAGACAACGCCAGCGAGAGAACCGCATGCGGGCGGTGGCCGAGGCCGAGCGCGCCAAGAAGCGCTCCACCGTGGGGCGCAAAGTGCTGCGCGTCGTGCTCGCCGTGGTCGCCGTGCTGGTGGGGCTGTGGCTGTGGAGCACGTTCTCAGGCGGTGACGACGAGAGCGACGACGTTGCGACCGACGCCGAGGCTGGCGCACCCGCGGTCACGACGTTCGAGACCAACGAGCCGACCGGCGATACGAGCGACGAGGCGACCGACGAGGCGCCGGATGCCACTGACGCCGTGGCCGCTACGACCACCGCAGCCCCCGCGGCGGATCCGGCGAGTTGCCCCGCTGAAGACGGCAGCGATGGCCCGCTCAACCAGTTCGACGCACCGCCCCCGCTGTGCATCGACGTCGAAACGCTGTACGCCGCGAGCTTCGACACCAACATGGGCGCCTTCACGATGGTCCTCGACCCGTCGCTGGATCGCCTCAGCGTCAACAACTTCGTGGTGCTCGGCCGCTGGGGCGCCTACGACGGGACGCTGTTCCACCGGATCATCGCCAACTTCGTCGTGCAGGGCGGCGACGTGCAACTGCAGTACGGCAGGGGCGGTCCCGGCTACCAGTTCACGGGCGACTTCCCGCCAGCCGACGACTGGTACCGGATCGGCTCGGTGGCGATGGCCAACCGGGGCAATCCCGCCACCAACGGCTCGCAGTTCTTCATCATCACCGGCGACGACGGCGCAGGGCTGCCGCCGCTGTACTCACCGCTCGGCCATGTCGTCGAGGGCTTGGACGTCGTGATGGAGATCGAAGACGTGGCGACCGGCGCCGGCGCCGAGCCGGTCGACGAGGTCGTGGTGCGCAGCGTGACGATCAGCGAGGCCACCGAGGCCCAGATCGACGCGTACACCGATGCGCGCAGCTAGCGCAGACACGCTGGCAGGCCGGGCGCAGCGAACCGATCAGGCGTAGGCTCGCTCCGATGCAGCGCCAGTCTGAAGACGGCCCGACGGAGCCAGACGCGTCGGGATGGTCGTTCCCACCGGCGTCCACCGCGGATGAAAACGGCCTGGTCGGGGCTGGGGCAGACCTCGAAGCGGGCACGCTGCTCGGTGCCTACCGGGCAGGACTGTTCCCCATGCCGCTGGGCGACACCGTCGGCTGGTGGTCGCCCGACCCGCGCGGCATCCTGCCGCTCAGCTACCTGCGGGTCAGCCGTTCGTTGCGGCGGGCCTGCAAGCGCTTCGACATCCGCATCGACACCGCCTTCGAACAGGTGCTGGAATCATGCGCCGATCCCGCCCGCCCGCATGGCTGGATCAGTGACGACATGCACGCCGCTTACCTCCAGCTGCACGAGCTGGGGTGGGCCCACAGCGTGGAAACCTGGCTCGACGACGAACTGGTGGGCGGCCTGTACGGCGTGGCCGTCGGCGCGCTCTTCGCCGGCGAGTCGATGTTCCACACCGAGAGCGACGCCTCCAAGGTCGCGCTGGTGGCCCTGGTGGATGCGATGAAGGTGACGGGGGGCGCACTGCTCGACGTGCAATGGTCTACGCCGCACCTGGCTGGGCTGGGCGCCGTGGAGGTCGAGCGCGCGGCGTACCTGGAGTTGCTGGCTGAAGCCATCACCCGGCCGCTGCCCGAAATCTGGCTGCGCCCGATGGTCTTCCGCATGCTCGACGGCTAGGAGCCGAGCCCGCTGGGGAGGCGGCATCTGTGCCTCCCGGCTCGAGTCCTCAGCGGCTCAGCGATCCGGCTAGGGCCTAGCGTTCACGGCTGTGACAGGCACTGAATCGCCACGGCGCACGCGGCCGTGGCTCATGCGCACGTACTCGGGGCATTCCACAGCCCGGGCGTCCAACGAGCTGTACCGCTCGATGCTGGCCAAGGGCCAGACCGGGCTGTCCGTGGCGTTCGACCTGCCGACGCAGACCGGCTACGACCCTGACCACCCGATGGCGCGCGGCGAGGTGGGCAAGGTGGGCGTCCCCGTCACCCACCTGGGCCACATGGCTCAGCTCATGGACGGCATCCCGCCCGATGCCATGAACACCTCCATGACCATCAACGCCACCGCGCCGTGGCTGCTCAGCCTCTATATCGCCAACGCGCGCAACGCCGGTGTCGCGCCGCAGGCGCTGCGGGGCACCACCCAGAACGACATCGTGAAGGAGTACCTGAGCCGGGGCACGCACATATACAGCCCCGAGGCCAGCCGCCGCCTCACGGTTGATGTCGTGGCGTACTGCTCGCAGCACGTGCCGCAGTGGAACCCGATCAACGTGTGCAGCTACCACCTGCAGGAGGCCGGAGCCACACCCACCCAGGAGATCGCCTACGCGCTGGCGACCGCCATCGACGTGCTGGACGCGGTGCGTGACAGCGGCAAGGTGCCCCCGGACCGGTTCGATGCCACCGTGGGCAGCATCTCGTTCTTCGTGAACGGGGGCATCCGCTTCATCGAAGAGGTCTGCAAGGTGCGGGCCTTCACCCAGATGTGGGACCAGATCTGTGCCGATCGCTACGGGGTGGCCGACCCCAAGATGCGACGGTTCCGCTACGGCGTACAGGTGAACTCGCTCGGGCTCACCGAGGCACAGCCGGAGAACAACGTGGCCCGGATCACCCTCGAAGCCCTCGGCGTCACGCTGTCGCAGCGAGCCCGGACCCGCTCGCTGCAGCTGCCTGCCTGGAATGAAGCGCTGGGACTCCCACGCCCATGGGACCAGCAGTGGTCGCTGCGAATCCAGCAGGTGCTGGCCCATGAGACCGACCTGCTGGAGTACGGCGACATCTTCGACGGCTCGGTGGTGGTAGAAGGCTTGACGGCTGAGCTGGTGGAGTCGGCGCAGGCTGAGCTGACAGAGGTGCTCGATATGGGCGGCGCCTTTGCGGCGATCACCGAACTGAAGCGGCGGCTGGTGGCGAGTCACACCGAACGGGTGCGCCAGATCGAGAGCGGCGATCTGACCGTGGTGGGGGTGAACGAGTTCACCGAGACGGCGCCGTCGCCGCTGGAGGGCGACGAGTCGATCCTGCGGGTGGATCCCGCGGTGGAAGCCGAGCTGGTGGCCGACCTCGAACGCTGGCGCAGCGCCCGGAACTCGAACCGGGTCGTCGCGGCGCTGGACGACCTGCGGGTGGCCGCTTCAGGCGACGTGAACATCATGGGGCCGAGCATCGAGGCGGCCCATGCCGGGGTGACCACCGGCGAGTGGGCACAAGCCCTGTGCGAGGTGTTCGGCGAATTCCGCGCGCCGACCGGTTTGGGCGGCGCGGCTGCGGGCGGCACCTCGCGGGGTTCGGCACTGGCGACGGTGGCCCAGCGATGCGCAGCGATGGCGGGAGGGCCGCCGCGGGTGCTGGTGGCCAAGCCCGGCTTGGATGGTCATTCCAATGGGGCCGAGCAAGTAGCGGTCGCAGCACGCGACGCCGGCATGGAAGTCGTGTACGAGGGCATTCGGCTGACTCCGCGCCACATTGCCGCGACAGCGCGCGACGAGGACCCCGACGTGATCGGCCTGTCGATCCTGTCGGGCAGCCACCTCGAACTCGTGCCAGAGGTGCTGGCGTGCCTCGATGCCGAGGGCGTGAGTGCACCGGTGATCGTTGGCGGCATCATCCCGCCGGCGGATCATCAGGCGCTCCGTGACGCCGGGGTGGCCGCCGTCTACACGCCGAAAGACTTCGAGCTGTCCGCGATCATGGCCGACATCGCCGGCTTGGCCGAGCGGGCTCGCGCCCGATCAGCCTGACCGTGTCTTCGCTCGCATCCGGGCCGACCTCTCCGAAGGGTCGCCGGATCGCAGGGTTCAGAGGTGTGGATCCATTGCTGAAGAACCGTTTCCGGCTCGCCAAGCTGCTCGTTCCGGCGTTCTTCGTCTTGTACCTGGTGATGATCCCGCTCAACGGGGTGCTCGAGTCCGAGCACAGCGAGGTCTTCCCGTTCTTCAAATGGAAGCTCTTCGCGAACATTCCCGACTGGCAGACGACCGAGTTCGGCCTGGCCATCGATGCGATTGACGGCGAACCGACGGACGGCGACTTCTACCTGATCCCGAGCACCGACATTCGCGACTGGAAGGTGATGAGCAGCATCGCCTGGGCGTGCCGCCGGGGCGACCCCTGCGACGAGACGGTCGCCGATGTGCTGGTGCCGATCGTCCGCCAAGCACTCGGCGATCACAGCATCGACTTCAGCATCGTCGAAGCCGAGGTCGACCTTCGCGATGTTCGGGACGGGGTCGACGATCTCGCGGACGGGATCGCGCTCAGGACCGACTTCTACCGGCCGGTCAGGGTCATCGGCCAGTGGAATACCGAGACCGGACGCATCGGGCCGTCCACGGACGCGGAGTAGGCGGCCGTGCGCACGAAGAGCTCGATGCGCTGGATCCGCAGGTCCGTCCTGCAGGCGGGCGAGACCGGACATCGCACCCCGGCCGAGCTGAGGGAGGCGGCCACCGATGTGGTCATGCTGAGTCGCTTCTATTACCTGTTTCTCGCCTTCAACATCGGCACTTCAGGGCTGCAGTTCGCCCGGGCCTACATGGGACGGCCGCCCACTGCGCCGCTGTGGCCGATCGATGCCGTGCAGTGGCTGACCGGAGGGGGGTGGTTCGCTCGCGACCATGTCGTGACGGTGGTCGGGCTGCTCTTTGCTATCGCTGCAGCGAGCTTCCCGAGAATCTTGCTGTGGCGGCTGGGCAGCTTTGCGTACCTGCTGTTGCACGTGTCGCTTGCCAATTCCTACGGAGCCATCAACCACGGCTCGCACGTGATCCTCTTCGTCGGGTTCGCGTTGCTGTTCCTGCCCCGGCGCGACGACGGCCCCCGCATGGCGCGCACGAACGTGCTGTCGTGCCTCACGGTCCTGTGGTTTGCACAGGGACTGATCTTGCTGTCGTACACGCTGTCGGGCTTCTGGAAGATCTGGCACAGCCGCCTCGAGGTGTTCTCGCCCGATGCCATGTCGAGGATCCTGCTGGACCGGGCGCTGCTCGAGGCCGACAACATCCCGGTCCTGCTGCCGTTCGTGGCACAGCACAACTGGCTGGCGCAGTCGATGTGGTGGCTGACGCTCTACATCGAGATCTTTGCGCTGCTGGTGGTGTTCCGGCCCCACCTGCATCGGCCGTTCGGCGCCGTGCTGATGCTGTTCCACATCACGAGCGACTGGCTCATGAACATCTCGTTCTCCCTGAACATCGTCATGCTGGGGTTGTTCTTGCTGCTGTCGCCATTGGCCCCCGCACGGTTCTCGCTGTCGGGTGTTGTTCGGTCGCTGCCGATCGTGGGCATCGGGTTCCGCGCTCTCGAACGCCGGCAGCGGTCGCAGGAGCCTCCACCCGCGGATCGCGTCTGGCTCGTGTACGACGGCGAGTGCATCATGTGCAACAACTACGCCCAGTACTTGAAGCTGCAGCAGTCAGTCGGGGAATTCGTGCTGGTCGATGCGCGGCTGGGCGGCCCGATCGTCGACGAGGTCCGGAAGCTGCCGCACGATCTCAACGACGGGATGGTGGTCAAGATCGGCGAGCGCTTCTTTGTCGGTCACGATGCGCTGAACGTGCTGGCGCTGCTGGCGGAGGACCGTGGGTTGTTCAATAAGTTCAACCGGCTGGCGTTTCGTTCGCCGCTGATCTCGCGTGTTACCTATCCCGTGATGAAGGGTGCTCGGTGGGTCTTGCTGAAGCTGAAGGGCGTGGCGCCGATTACCTCCGATGGCTGAGCTCGCAGGGTCGGGGCCGGGGTGATCGGGGGCAGATGCACCCATGCTCAAACAAGCGCAGCGCCGATTGTTGAACGCTGGGCGGGCTGTGGGCGCTGCGAACTGCGCGTGGGCACACCTGCCCCCGCTCACCCCTAGTTCTTCTGGGCGCTTGGCTCTTTGGCTCGGCTGCTCAGGGGTTGGGCCAGGGGTCGGCGTCGGTGAGGTCGGTGAGGCAGTCGTTGTCGGCGCCCTCGTCGCGGCCGGTCCAGCGGACTTGGCCGGGTGTGGCGCTGAGGCGAGCGATCACGTTCTGCTGTTTGAGGCCATCTACCTCTACGAACACGTCTCTGGCTTTGGCATGGGGGTCGTCGGCAAGCTGGCTCATGTCGAGGACTGGTGCTGCTGCGGCTTGGGCCTTGTCGAAGGCGGCTACTGCTTCAGCGAGGGTTCGTTGCGATACCCACTCCGCCATCGCCGTGTCGAGCTCGGGGCGGTGGGCCATGCGGCCTTCGAACGTGGTGAAGCGTTCGTCGTCGCCTACGCCGATCATTGCCATGACACGCGCGGCGACCGAGTCTGAAGAGGTGCTGACGGCCAGCCAGCCCCCGTCGGATGCCTGGTAGGTGCCCCGAGGGACGCTGTAGGGGATGCCTGATCCGAGGCGGGGCTGCAGGTAGCCCTCGGAGTGCCAGGCGGTCATCAGCGGGCCCATCGCCTGTGACATGGAGTCGAGCAGGTTGACGTCGACCACCTGGCCGACGCCGCTGTGCAGCGCTGCCATTGCTGCGAACGCGCCGGCCAGCCCCGCAATCTCGTCGGTGAGCGCCACCGGCGGCAGCAGCGGCGCGCCGTCGGCCTCGCCGTTCATGGAGGCGAAGCCGCTCATTGCCTCAGCGAGGGTGGCGAAGCCCGGCCGGTCCCGGTAGGGACCGTCCTGGCCGAAGCCAGTCAGCCGGACGATCACCAGCTTCGGGTTGGCTTCGATCAGCTCGTCGGGCACCAGGCCGAGGGCTTCGAGCTTGCCGGGCCGGAAGTTCTCCACCAGCACATCGGCGGCGGTGAGCAGCCGCAGCAGCAGCGCCAGGTCGTCAGCGGCCTTGAGGTCGAGCGTCACGCAGCGCTTGTTGCGGTTGACGAGGCGCCACCACAGCGTCTCGCCGTGCGCGTCGCGCCAGCCCATGTTGCGGACGGTGTCGCCGCCGGGCCGTTCCACCTTGATGACATCGGCCCCGAAATCGGCCAAGTAGCGGGCGCAGTGCGGTCCGGCGAAAACTGAAGACAGGTCCACAACCCGCAAGCCGTCGAGCGGCATGGGTGGCGCGGGAGTCGGGCCGGCTGACACGGCTAGCGGTAGCGGACGGCGGGCCAGGACGTGGGGGCTTGCCAGGGGCGGCCGCTGAAGCGCCACTTGGTGGTCGGGCCCGCGTCGGGGGCAGGCGGAGCGGGACGCGGCCACAGCAGCTCAAGTGCGGTGACGATGGCCGCGGCTTCGGCCGCAGTTGCGGCGGGCGTGATGGCCACGTTCGAATCGCTGATCACAGGCGCTGTCACCGGTCGCTCGCTCGTGCCATCTGCGCCGCCGATTTACAGGGGCACGTTGCCGTGCTTGCGGCGCGGCAACTCCTCGCGCTTGGCGCCGATCATGTCGAATGCAGCGATGACCTTCTGGCGGGTCTCGGCAGGGTCGATGACCGCATCCACGATGCCTCGCTCGGCGGCGATGTAGGGGTTCGCATACTTGCGGCTGTACTCGTCGACCAGCGCCGCTTTGCGGGCCTCGGGGTCGGCGGCCTGCTGCAGCTCGCGCCGGTTCAATATCTCCACCGCTCCCTGCGGACCCATCACGGCCAGCTCGGCTGTGGGCCAGGCGAAGCTGACGTCGCAGCCCACCGACTTGGAATCCATGACGACATATGCGCCGCCGTAGGCCTTGCGGGTGATCACCTGCACCCGCGGCACGGTCGCCTCGCAGTAGGCGTACAAGAGCTTGGCGCCGTGGCGGATGATGCCGCCATGTTCCTGGTCGACGCCGGGCAGGAACCCGGGCACGTCCACGAACGTCAGCAGACCGATGTTGAAGGCATCGCAAAAGCGCACGAAGCGCGCGGCCTTCTCTGAGGACTCGATGTCGAGCACGCCGGCCATCACCATCGGCTGGTTGCCCACAACGCCCACTGAGCGGCCGTTGAGCCGTGCGAAACCGCAAACGATCGAGCCCGCCCAGGCGGCGTGGTACTCGAAGAAGTCGCCGTCGTCGACGACCTCGCCGATCACCTGCTTCATGTCGTAGGGCACGTTGGGGCTGTGCGGCATGAGGTCGCGCAACGATGGGCACCAGCGGTCAGGTTCGTCGGTGGCTTCGATGACCGGCGGCGCGTCGAGGTTGTTCGACGGCAGGAACGACATCAGGTAACGCACGTCGTCAAGGACGGCCTTCTCGTCGGCCGCCACGAACGTGGCCACGCCCGACTTGGTGCTGTGCGAACCGGCGCCGCCGAGCTCTTCGAGGGTGACGTCCTCGCCGGTGACGGTCTTCACCACGTCGGGGCCGGTGATGAACATGTGGCTGGAGTCGCGCACCATGAAGATGAAATCGGTCATGGCGGGCGAGTACACAGCGCCGCCGGCGCACGGACCCATGATGACGCTGATCTGCGGGATGACGCCCGAGGCCAGCACGTTGCGGCGGAAGATGCCGCCGTAGCCGGCCAGCGAGACGACGCCTTCCTGGATGCGGGCGCCGGCGCCGTCGTTGAGGCCGATGATGGGGGCACCGACCGACTCGGCGAGGTCCATGACCTTGTGGGTCTTCTCGGCGAACACCTCGCCGAGGGCACCACCGAACACGGTGAAGTCCTGGCTGGCCACGAAGACCTTGCGGCCCTCGATGTTGCCCCAGCCGGTGATGATGCCGTCGGTGTAGGGGCGCTCGTCGAGGCCGACGTCGTGGGCCCTGTGGCGAGCGAGCATGTCGAGTTCGTGGAAGGTGCCCTCGTCGAACAGGTACTCGATGCGCTCGCGGGCGAGCATCTTGCCCTTGTCGTGCTGGCGCTGGACGGCCCGCTCGGTACCGGCGTTGCGCGCCTCGTCGCGGCGGCGGGCGAGCTCTTCCAGCCGCTCGTCCATGGTCGGCTCAGACATCTGGCAGAGCCTACGAGAAAGGCCCGCAACGCAGCCGCTGACAATAGTTCGTCGATGGCCGGAGACCCAGACAAACGCCGGGATCGCCGTTGTCGTCCCGTGAGCGTTGTCCCAGGGCGGACTCCACTGGTGGTTGCTGTGTCGAACAACCGGTCATCATGACCGATCACTCGCAACCACCGGTGGAGTCCGCCGTCCTTGACTGGGTGCTGGGGGCCGGGAAGGGTTACAGGATGGGAAGTTCCAGTAGGTCCAGCGCGTCAACTCAGCCACGGTTCAAGCAGCTCGCGTCGGGAGTGTTTGCCGGCTCTTCGCGCTTTAGCGTGGGGTGAGGGTGTCGAGCAGGGTCCAGTCGGGTTTGCCTGCATACAGCAGGACTCGGATGCGGTAGTGGTCGAAGTTGGTGACGCCGAACGACACTCGCTTGATCAGCTTCGCCAGGTTGTTCGCCGCTTCGGTCGGCCCGTTGGTCACCTGTGAGCGGTGCCAGTTGGTGATCTGTTCCCGCCAGGTGCGAAGCGTGCGGCCGAGCTTGTTCAGCTCCGGTGAGAATGTGTCGTCTCGCAGGTCGCGGGACAGCTCGTCGATGGCTTCGAGGGCGACCTCGTGGTCTGGGATCGTGTAGGTCATGCGGAGGGTCTCTTTGGCGTGCCAGGCGTCGCGGACCTCGCCGTGGGGGTCGCCGGCTGCGAGCAGGCCGCGCAGCTTGGCGTTGCCGCGTTCGGTGACGCGTTCGTGTGCCTTGAGCAGCAGCCGCCGTATCCGATACAGCGGGTCGTCTTTGGTGCCGCGTCCGCCGGTGGTCTCGTTCTGGACGCGTCTGCGCACCTGGTCGACGGTGCTGTTGGCGAGCTTGACGACATGGAACGGGTCGGCGACCTGGATCGCTTTGGGCAGCGCGTCGGTGAACGCCTTGCGGTACGGGCCTGACAGGTCCATGACTGCCCAGCGCACCCGGGCTCGCCATCTCGACGTGCGTCCCTGGATCCATCTGGTGGCGCCCTTGGCGCTCTTGCCAGCGACTATGTCGAGCAGCTTGCCTGTGCCGGCGTCCACGATGGTGGTGCCCCAGTGCTGCTCGCGGTACCGGCCGCGTCGGAACATCAAGATCTCGTCGAGACCCAAAGCGGTCACGCCGTCAATGCGGCCGTCATCGGCTTCGAGCAGCGCTCGGCCCCAACGCTGCACCGCAGCCATCGCGGTATGCCAGTTGCACCCCAGCTCGGCAGCGATCTCTTTGATCGCGCGTCCCGCACCCGCCCCGCGAGTCGCCCAGCGAGCAGCCCGGCTGGTCATGCGCCCCCTGGGCGGCGCGATGGCGGGCTGCTGATCGGTGAACGTGCGCACCGCACAGCCCTGATGCGGACACAGCCAGCGCTGCTTGCGCCACACCAGCTTCACCGCCCGACCGAACGCCGGCAGATCCGCCAGGCGCACCTCGCTGGCGCCGTGACGATGCACCTTGGCGCCGCAGCCCCCACAGCACGGCCGGTCCGTCAGCGCTATCTCGACCTCGAGCGGGCCGCCGCGGCGGCCCCGCACATCGAGCACCGCGACGCCCGGACCCAGACCGACGATCAGCAACAACGCACGCGTAAGGTCAACAGCCACAGGGATCCTCCCGGATCGGGGTAACAAAGCACCTCCGATTCTGGGGGATCCCTCCCTATCCAGCCGGGACCCTCACCGCACTACCCCACGCGGAAACGCGAAGCGCCTGTTTGCCTTCGAAGGCGACACCGAGAACGACGTGCGGAAGCGGTACTCGATTCGGCCCGTCTTGCAGTTCCTGAACGATCTCGAAGGATTGAAGTTTATCCATCGCGACATCGGAACTGCTGGGGAATTGGAGTTCTACGTCAAGAAGTGGACGCAAGCGAGGTACAAGAAGTACCAAGTCGGCTACTTCAGCTTCCATGGCAGTCCCGGTGAACTCTGCTTCGCTGACAACCGTCGCAAGAGCATCTCGCTGGACGAACTCGCGGATTGGCTTGCCGGAAAGGCACGGGACCGCATCATTCACTTCGGAGCCTGTTCGGTAATGAACATCGACGACCGCGATCTGCGCGACTTCCGCAAGTTGACGGAGGCAGCTGCGGTGACGGGTTACAGAGAAGATGTGCAATGGCGGGAGGCTCCGGCATTCGAGGTGCTCATGCTCGGCGCCCTCTGTGACTATCAGAGAATCAGCGCAGCGGAGAAGTACCTGAGGACGAACTTTGGCGAGCTGTGGGATCGGCTCGGAGTCAAGATCATCCGCTGACCGCGCCGCCTTGTCACTCCCGGAATCGGGCGTGTTCAATCGCAGGAGAACGCGAATTCCATTGCGGTGCAGATCTGCCGCATCCGCTCATCGCTCAGACGACCCAAGCGCTCCACCATCGAAGCCTGAGACGTGATGCGCACGGAGTCGAGGTTGACGGCCGAGAGTTCCGATACGGGATCGTCACCGGGTTCAAGCACAACCTCGCTCGACAAGCCTCGGATCGTTGTCGTGCATGGCGCCACTACCGCGTTCGTCAGGCGATCCAAGGCGGAATCGCGCAGCAACACGACGACTGGACGGCGCCCGATGTCCGGCGCTTCACACCACCAGACCTCACCCCACCGTGGACGAGTCGCATTCACGGCTGTACTTCGTCGGTGTCGGGTTCCCCAGGGCGCTGTGCCTGATGAAGGTCGGCCGCCAGGAATGATTCCAAGTCACCCCACTTATCGGGTGCGCTGAGCGGAATGCGGTCGTAGACCTCGTACTGCGCATCAATCTCAGCCTTGCGGTGACGTTTGGCAAGGGCCTCGAGCGCGGCGTCCATCATCGCTGCATCGCTGTCCCAGACTTGCAGCCCACGAGCGTGGGCGAGAAGGTCTTCATCGACTGTAGTGCTTACTCGACGTCTCATGCCACAAACATAGCATTTTCATGCTATTCATGTGGCCCGCAGGAGCGAGGGCGACGTATGGCACATCGCGCAAGCAGTTCCACGGGAAACGAGCGACTGTCGTAGTCGGCGAGAACGCAGGAAGACATGTTGAGTACGCGATCGCTGTGGCGGCGGCAGGACCCTCTGCTCCAGCGATCCGGCTGGTCGCAACGTCGCAGAGTCTCCTGCCGCCGCCACAGCTATGGCATCTGTGTCTACTGGGTTCACGTCGTAAGCTGCGGGCATGGAACTGGGGCCTGTGCATCACGTATCGATCAATTGCGCCGATGTGGATGCAGCGGCGCCGTTCTATACCGAGGTGTTGGGCATGAAGCAGCTGGACCGGCCCGATTTCGGCTTCAACGGACGGTGGCTGCAAACCCCTGGCGGCGGCGAGGTGCATCTCATCGAAGTGGCCGACTGGGTGCCGCCCAAGGGCCAGCACTGGGCCTTCAAGGTGGCCGACATCGACGCCACCGTGGCCGAGCTGCGAGACGCTGGCGTGAGGGTCAAGGACCCGGTGCCGCTGCCGGGCACCACCGCTCGCCAGACGTTCTTCTTCGACCCTGCCGGCAATATGATCGAGCTGAATCAGCCCGCCTGAATCCGTCTTTGCTCGGGCCCGGCGCCGGGGGAACTTCGTCTGAACTAGGCGTCGGCGCGGTAGGCGGCGAGGTTCATCACACGATCGAAGAGTGCTCCGGCGCCGATCTGATCGCACAGGTCTTCGAAGCCGCTGCGCGGGCCGCGCCAGGCCAGTTCGTCGATGCTGTCTGACACCGGCGCATCAGTGCGCACCGTGGCGATGCGGCGGAACAGCAGAGCGAGATCTCGCTCTGCAACGAGCGTCGCTGCGAGGCCGGCGGCGCCGCGGACCTTGGGCGCCCAGTCGGTGTGCATGTCGGGGATGTCCTCGATGTGGCCGTAGTGCGACAGCATCACCGATGTCGACTTGGCGCCCCAGCCTCGCAGGCCCGGAAAACCATCGGCACTGTCGCCCACCAGGCCCAGGTAGTCGGGAATCGAGCTGGGCCTGACGCCGAACTTCGCCTCGACGCTGGCCGTGTCGATGATCTCGTCGGCTCGACGGTCCCACTGGACGACCTTGCCGCCGACGCACTGGCCCAAGTCCTTGTCGGGCGTGCAGATGAATACCTGCCGCACCCGATCGTCGTCGGACGCCATCGCCGCGCCGGCCGCCATGGCGTCGTCGGCTTCGAATTCGATCATCGGCCACACGGCCACGCCCAGCAGGCGCAGTGCCTCCTCGGTGGGATGGAACTGCGACGCCAGGTCAGGGTCGATGCCCGAGCCGTCCTTGTAGCCCGGCCACAGATCGTTGCGGAACGACTCCACGACATGGTCGGTGGCCACGGCCACATGCGTGGCGCCGCCGTCCAGCAGCAGCACGATGTTGCCAAGCACCCCTCGCAGCGCCCCGATCTCAGAACCGTCGGACGCCTTGCGGCTGGGCACGGCGAAGAAGTGACGGAACAGCTCGTAGGTGCCGTCTATCAGGTGAACGTCGAAACTTCCCGCCCGCGGAGGCTCAGGCGTCCGGCTCTCCACCACGGGCATGGCATCCGACGACTGAGGAATCTCGTCTTGAGGCATCGAACCGACGTTACGCCGAGCACCATCAAGATATTGCGACTACAGGCGCTATCGCAGCGGGTATGGCCTGCCACGAGCGCGACCGATCCGCAGAGTCTCGACAGCGTTGCATAAACCCTTGAAAGCAGACTCCTTGAGGCTCTCTCGAAACCTCTGGGTCCAGAGGCATACGATCGGCGGGTCGATGTCACACCTGCCGCATACGTTGGTGTCATGCGGCGATCACCGATGCGGGCTTCGAAACCACTCAGCGTGAGCTTGCTCCTCGCGGGGCTCTTGTGCGGCCACCGACGTTTTCCAGCGCGTCAGGGTGCCAGCGGCGGTCTCAAGACCATCACGGCGCAACGACGTCGGGACGTCTATTGTCACGACAATGAGCAAAACTCCAACCGGGAACGTCACTCGACGTCGGCCGGGCGAAGTTCGCGACGCCATCGAGGAAGTGCTGACACTCGCCGCTGGTCCCTTGCACGTGAGCGACATCCATGAACGAGTTGAAGCTCGACTTGGAGGCGCCGTCGCAGCCTCGTCAATCCGCAGCTACCTGCGGCTCAATGCACACTCCGACGGTCGGCTTGCCAAGGTGCGCCACGGTGTCTACACCCTCCGCTGAGCCCTTCGCCGTCGTCGGCAACGCGATGCTGTACCACGCAGATTGCCTGGAGTGGCTTGCCGAGCAGGAGCACAAGTCGATCCACGGTGTCGTCACCGACCCTCCCTACGGTCTCGTGGAATACTCCCCGGCGCAACAAGCCAAACTGCGCAACGGTCGCGGCGGCGTGTGGCGGCTTCCGCCGAGCTTCGACGGCCATCAGCGCTCGCCATTGCCGCGCTTCACCACGCTGACCGCCGCCGACCTCGATCAGCTGGGTTGCTTCTTCCGCCGCTGGGCCGACGCTGTCTTGCCCGCGCTCGTGCCCGGCGCCCACGTCGTCGTCGCGTCAAATCCGCTGGTGTCGCACCTCGTAGCAGGCGCCATTTGCAAAGCCGGCTTCGAGCGCCGCGGCGAAATCGTCCGACTCGTGATGACCATGCGAGGCGGCGACCGGCCCAAGAACGCGCATGATGAGTTTCCCGATGTCACGGTCATGCCACGCTCGGGCTGGGAACCCTGGCTGCTCTTCCGAAAGCCGCTCGAGGGTCGGGTCCAGGACAACCTTCGCATGTGGGGTACTGGCGGTTTGCGGAGGCGCTCGCCTGAGCGCCCGTTCGCTGATGTGATCCAGTCGGCGCCGACGAGGCCGCCGGAAAAGCGACTTGCTCCGCATCCGAGCTTGAAGCCTCAGGCATTCCTCCGAGAAGTGGTGCGAGCAGTGCTGCCGCTCGGCAAAGGGACAGTGCTCGACCCGTTTGCCGGTTCAGGTTCGACACTGGCAGCGGCTGAAGCAGTCGGCTACCGCAGCATTGGAGTGGAACGCGATCTCGACTACGCCGACATGGCCGTGGGTGCGATCAAGCGCCTACGCGACTATCAGCTGCCGGCTTCGGATCCAGCGTCCATCTCGGGTTCCGTATCCAGATAGACCCAGCTCTCACGGAGTTTGGCAATCCCAGCACGATGCAGCGTGGCCGTCCGCGTTCCGAGTTCGCCCCGCTCGTCGCGCCGGAAATCGTCCCTGCTGACATGAGCCAGATACACCTCGGTAAAGCGCAGCGGCCGTCGAGCCGCCGCTGGCTGGGTCTCCCGGTCGACGCCGTATACGAAGACGCAGAACCACTGGTCTCGTGCGCCGTGAGTGTCCACCGCACCCCCGCGCTTGGTTGTGGCCTTCACTTCAACACCGGCCTCACCGGCCTTGACTGCGTCTTCGGGATACGTGCCGGCCACCACCAAGTCAGGGTGACCGTTGTGGTAGGCGTTGGTGACGAGCGTTCGCGAATGCGAGGCGAGGTACGCCGTCAGCATGTCGGAGACCACGCCAGACAAGATCGCGCCCCGCACGGTGTCCTCGAGACGACCGAGACCCTTGCCTTCGAGGTGCTGGTTGACGTCGTAGAAGAAGTCGTAGACGTCCTGCATCGCCGACTCGAAGTCAAGCAGCCGCAACTCATACGGCAGCGTGTGCTCTGCGTTGAAGCGCTCCCGACGGACTTGGCGGCGCACAACGCTCACGGTTGCGCAGGCTAGGGCGTGTGGCAGCGAGCGTTCCGAGGCGGCCGGCTGTGCGACCGGCTCGCGATTGCATTACGGCTGCGTTCTAGAGTTGGCGCGGCACCCTGCCATCGCACTTGCTGCAGTGGGGGCTGCACGCCAGCGGCCCGCAACGATCCACGGCACCGACCCACCACACTGAGGGGACGACATGAAGGTTCCGTTTACTGTTTCCGACTTCCTGTACCGGGCTGAGAACGTCTATCCGGACCGGGTGGCGCTGGCCGACGAGCCCGAGGCACCCGGCGGCGGGCTTGGCGAGATCACCTACGCCCGGTTCGGCGAACTGGTGCGAGCCCAAGCCGCCAAGCTGGACCAGCTCGGCATCGGCCACGGCGAGCGGGTCGCGATGGTGTCCCAGAACGCCGGCCGGTTGATGACGTCGTTCTATGGCGTGTCGGGCTACGGCCGCATCTTCGTGCCGATCAACTTCCGCCTCAGCCACGACGAGATCAGCTACATCATCGATCACTGCGGCGCCACGATGCTGCTGGTGGACCCCTCCATGGAGGACACCTGCAAGGACATCGACGTCGAGCACTTCGTGGTGATGGGCACCGACGCCGACGACCAGATGTACGCGCAGGGCGTCGAGCCCGCCCCGTGGACGCCCGACGAGGACGTCACCGCCACCATCAACTACACCTCCGGCACCACCGCCCGCCCCAAGGGCGTGCAGCAGACCCACCGGGCGCTGTGGGTGAACGCCACCACCTTCGGCTGGCACTCGGGCGTCAGCGACCGCGACGTGTACCTGCACACGCTGCCGATGTTCCACTGCAACGGCTGGGGCGTGCCCTACGCCGTGACCGGCATGGGAGGCAAGCACGTGGTGCAGCGCGAGGTGCGCGGCCCCGAGATCCTGCGGCGCATCGACCAGCACGGCGTGACGCTGATGTGCGGCGCGCCGGCCGTGGTGGCAGCAGTGCTGGATGCTGCGGCCGAGTGGGAGGGTCCCATTCCCGGCAGCGGACGGGTGCGGATGGTGGTGGCGGGCGCCCCGCCCCCGACGCGCACCATCGCCCGGATGGAGACCGAGCTGGGCTGGGAGTTCATCCAGATCTACGGGCTCACCGAGACGGCGCCGCTGCTGACCATGAACCGCTGCCGGCCCGAATGGGACGACTTCGAGCCCGACGAGAAGGCCCGCAAGCTGAGCCGGGCCGGCGCTCCCGCGATCGGCGTCAAGATCGACGTCGACAGCCAGGGCGAGATCCTGGCGCGGGCCAACGTGGTGCTCGAGGGTTACTGGGAGCAGCCCGAGGCCACCGCCGAGGCCATCACCGACGGCTGGTTCCATACCGGCGACGGCGGCACGATGGACGATGAGCACCACGTCACCATTTCCGACCGCAAGAAGGACGTGATCATCTCCGGTGGCGAGAACGTGTCGTCTATCGAGGTGGAAGACGTGCTGTTCAGCCATCCGGCAGTCACCGAGGTTGCGGTGATCGGCGTGCCCGACGAGAAGTGGGGCGAGACCATCAAGGCTCTTGTGGTCATCGACGGCGAGGCAACCGAGCGTGAGTTGATCGACTTCTGCCGCGAGCGGATGGCGCACTTCAAGTGCCCCACCAGCGTCGACTTCCGCGAGGAGCTCGCCCGCACCGCCACCGGCAAGCTCCAGAAGTTCAAGCTGCGTGCGCCGTACTGGGAAGGCATGGAGAAGCAGATCAACTAGCGCGCGACCGCTGCGGAGGCGGCAGGACCCTCTGCTCCCGCGATCCGGCAGGTCGCAACGTCGCAGAGTCTCCTGCCGCCTCCGCAGCTATCGATTCTGTGCGGCGCCGCCGCGGCTAGAGGGGCTCTACGCCGCCTTCTGCTCGGCGGCGCTCTACGAAGTCGGTGAGCTCGGCGCGGATGGCGTCGTCCATCGGCGGCTCCTCGTAGTCGGCCAAGAGCTGCTTCCAGATGCCGTTCGCCCGCTGGGTGGCGTCGAGCGCCCCGTCCTCGTGCCACGTCTCGAAGTTGCGCCAGTCCGACAGCATCGGCTCGTAGAACGCCGTGTTGTAGCGCTCCAGCGTGTGGGCGGCGCCGAAGAAGTGGTTGGCAGGCCCGACTTCCGCAATGGCGTCGACCGCCAGCGACGCGTCGTCGATCACCGTTGGCTGCAGCATCGCCCGGATCATCTGGATCATCTCAGCGTCGATGATCACCTTCTCATACGAGGCGCACAGCCCGCCCTCGATCCAACCCAGACCGTGCAGCACGTAGTTGATGCCGCCGACCACGCACGCCCACAGCGACATCTGCGACTCGTAGGCGGCCTGGACGTCGGGGGCGTTGGAGGCGTTCGCGTTCGAGGCCCGCAGCGGCAGGCCGTAGCGGCGGGCGAGCTGGCCGCTGATGATGGTGGCCTTCGCGTACTCGGGCGTGCCGAACGCCGGTGCGCCCGATCGCATGTCGACGTTGGACGTGAAGCTGCCGTACACGACGGGGACGCCGGGGTTCACCAGCTGCGACAGCGTGATGCCCGCGAGCGCTTCAGCGTTCTGCTGGGTGAGGGCACCAGCGATGGTGACGGGCGCCATCGCCCCCGCGAGGGTGAATGGCGTGTACACGACCGGCTGGCCGTGGCGGGCGAGTTCGATGGCACCCTCCAGCATCGGCTTGTCGTACACGAGCGGCGAGTTCGCGTTCACCACCGTGTGGATGGACGGTTCGCGCAGGAGTGTGTCGTGGTCGATGCCGCGGGCGATGCGGGCGATCTCGATGGCGTCGCTGACGCGTGCGCGTCCCAGCGAGTAGCAGAACCCGGGCTTGGTCGACAGCGTGTACATGGCCGACACGGCGTCCAGATGGCGTGTGCGCACTTCGAGATCGATCGGCTCGACGGAGTGGCCGGTGCAGGTGTCGGCTGCGTCGAGCGATTGCTGCAGGCGCAGCATGTTGGCGAAGTCGGCGTAGTTGCCGGTGACCCGGCCGCGGTCGAGGTCGGACACGTTCGGCGGGCTGCCGACCATGCCGAACACCACCCAGTCATCGCCGAAGACGACGCTGTTGACCGGGTCTCGCGCATGCAGCGTGAATTGCGACGGTGCGAGCGCGACCTGCTCGGTGACCATCTCGGGAGGGAACTTCACGCGCACGCCGTCTTCGGAGCTTGCACCCGCCGCGCACAGGATCTGTACCGCTTCGGGCAGCAGGAAGTTCATGCCGATCTCGCACAGCACCCGCAGCGATGCCTCGTGGATGCGTTCGACTTCGTCGGCGCTGATGAGCTCGAGTGGCGGAAAGGTGTTGCGTGCTTGGGACAGCGGCGCCGGCGCAGCGGTGGCCGCGGCCTGGCGCCTACGACCTCGACGCGCCATCGTCGCGCTGTGACTGCAAGTCCACGCCGCTCAGACTTGGGCTCACTGGGCTGCTCACCGTCTCGAACCGTACGGTCCTGTTTGGATCACGTCAATATGAACAGCGTGCCGGTCGCGCAATAACTGAATGAATGGCTGAACGGATGGCGGAACGTCAGGAGCGCAGTCCGGCGAGGATGGCTGCTCGCTCGTCCTGGGTCGGCGGCCGACCCACGTAGATCTCGAAGTAATACGTGCAGGACTCGATTCGTACATCCATCGGCATGTCCACCTCGAGCTCGTACCAGCCCATCTGCAGGTAGTACATGGTCCGGGCGCGGTGCAAGGCCATCGTCGGATCGGGAACCTCCGGGGCAAGCATCGCGACGAACGCCTCGACTCGCCGCTCGTCGGCCTCCCACAGGCGCTCCCACAGCTCGGCATTGCTGCGTCCCCAGTGCCGCACCGCCACCTCGAGGTGGGGATCGAATCGCTCCATGGAAAGCCAGCAGCGCATCAGCGCGATGTAGCGCTCGATGATCCCGCCCTCGCCTGTCGCCGCTGCGATGATTGTCCCCGAATTGGTCTCTTCCCAGACCTCCAGCAACCGCGCGAGCAGGGCCTCGTGGTTCTCGAAATGCCAGTAGAAGCTGCCCCGGGTGACGCCGAGCTTCTTGGCAAGCGGCAGCACCTTCACGGCGGCAATGCCGTCGGTGACGAGCGTGTCCAGCGCTGCCGCGAGCCAGTCATCGGCACTCAGGCGCACGCGTTCAGCCATGGAGCCTACCTTAGTCAGCGACTTGCGACTCGATAGTTACGTCTCGTTCGGAAAGATGAAGCTCAGACTCGATGAAGCTCAGACTCTTGGAGTCATCGCTCCCACAATGGGTCTACGCTGTGGCTGTGCGTGTCGAGGAACTCGCAGCGATCCACGCCGTGAGCGTCGACACCGTCCGCTACTACCAGAAGCTCGGTCTCCTGCACCCGCCCAGCCGGCAAGGGAGGGTGGCGCACTACGACGAGAGCCATGAGCGACGGCTCGGCGAGATCCGCCGCCTGTCTGGCGCGGGCTTCTCCCTCGCGCAGATTCGCCAGCTCGGCGAGGGCCACGACGACCCGATGCTGGTCGCCCTGGGCGGTCGCCGCGGTGACACCCTGACCTTCGGCGAACTTGTGCGCCGATCCGGGCTCGACCCAGAGCTCGTGCGCCTGGCAACCGACACCGGCCTGGTTCGGCCGGTACGCGCGACCCCAAGCAGTGAAGAAGGAGATCCGTCGGCCCCGGACGCCAGCGGGGCCGACGATGAAGCGCTCTACAGCACGGGCGCACTGACGATGCTGCGCTCGGCTGCAGAGTTGCTTGCGGCGCAGATGCCGCTCGATGACCTCATCGGCCTCGCCCTGCGACACGCATCGAACATGGAAGCTGTCGCCGCCGACGCGGTCGGGCTCTTCGCAAACCGCTTCGCAGATGTCCCCACAGCGCAACGCGCCGGGCTGGCAGCCCGCCTAATCCCGCTGGTCACCGACCTGGTGGCGCAGCACTTCCGCGAATCGCTCGTCGAACATGCCACCGAACGCATCCTGGCCAGCAGCGACGATGACCCGGCTCGGCGTGCGGCGGTGACGGCGGTCCCGGCATCGAGCGCGCCGGACCCGTCAGCGCAATTGCGCGCCCGGCGCGCCCTGACGCTGAAATGCCGTGAGCTGTCCGATGAGCTGGACCCGCTGGCGGTGTTCGCGGCTTCCGACGCGCACCAACGGTTGTACTGGGCTTGTCCCGACGACGACCTGGAGTTCTGCGCGCTCGGCAGCGCCTTCGACGCCACTGCCCCCGCTGGCACCGACCGCTTCAGCTCGGCCGCCGAGGCAATGGGCTACCTCGATGTCACGGTTGCCGGCGACGTCGGCCACCCGACTGGGCCACTGCTCGTCGGCGGGTTCTCGTTCAGTGCGGAACCGCCCGAGACGGGCTCAGCGTGGGAGGCATACGGCACGGGTCAGCTGTCGCTGCCCGAAGTGCTCTTGGTGCGCAGCGACGGCGGGGCCTGGCTGACATCAGTGCCGGGCGCGAATCTGAGTTCGATCATGGCGGCGGCTCGTTCTGGATTCGGGGGGGCGTGCGCGACCTGCGGGGTGGCAGAGGGCAACGGTGGCTGCGGCTTGGAGGCTGAGCCGAATGGCGAAGCCGTGGCCCCAATGGCGTGCGTTGGCGCGGACCCTGAACTGCAGGAGTTTCCCGAGAGCGATCCGAACGCAACGGCACTTGCGCTGCTCGGCGCCGGTTACCAGGCCGACGACAGCTACCAAGCGCTCGTGCAGCGCGCCCTCGACAGGATCGCCGAAGGCGGACTCGACAAGGTCGTGACGGCCCGCGAGCTGCGCATCGCCTCGCAGATCGAACCCATCGCCGTACTCAACCGGCTGCGGAAGCGGTACCCGTCGTGCGTGACGTTTGCCGTCGGTCGCGGGTCGCAGACGTTCTTCGGCGCGACGCCTGAACGGCTGGTGCGCTTCGACGGCACACGGCTGGGAACCGACGCGCTGGCCGGCTCCCGGCCCCGCCACGATGATCCCGCACGCAACCGGGAACGCGCAGCCGAACTGCAACGCGACCCGAAGGAGCTGACCGAGCACGCGATGGTGGTCACCGATGTGCGCGACACGCTGCGCGGGCGCGGCGTGTCGCTGGCGCCTCCCGCACCCACCGGGGTCATGGAATTGCGGCGCATCATGCACCTGCACACGCCGATCACCGGGCGTGTCACGGCAAGCTCGACCGTGCTGGAACTCGCTGGCGCGCTGCACCCGACGGCGGCGGTCGCCGGGTTGCCACGGCGCGTCGCCCGCGACTGGATCGAGCGGCACGAAGGCTTCGACCGCGGCTGGTACGCGGCACCGATCGGCTGGACGACGCTGGATGGGCACGGCGAGTTCCGTGTGGCATTGCGCTGCGCGCTGACGGGTCCGACCGAGACCAGGTTGTTCGCGGGCGGCGGCATCGTGGCGGGCGCACATCCTCCCTCGGAGCTGGCCGAGACCGCCACCAAGTTCGAAGCCCTCCTGCACGCGCTCGCAGACGAGTGAGCCGCAGCATGCACATTGCCGACAACGATGCCGCCTACCTGGCCTGCCGCTCGCTGTGCGAGGGGCTGGTTGGGGCCGGCATCAGCGATGCAGTGGTGTCGCCCGGTTCTCGGTCGATGCCGCTGGCGCTCACCGTGGACGCCACCGCCGGCTTGCGCACCTGGGTGCGGATCGACGAACGATCCGCCGGCTACTTCGCGCTCGGGCTGGCGAAGGGTTCGGGGCGGCCGGTGGTGCTGGTGTGCACGTCGGGCACTGCAGCGGCCAACTACCTGCCGGCGGTGGTCGAGGCGCACTATTCCGGCGTGCCGCTGGTGGTGCTGACTGCTGACCGGCCGCCTGAGTTGCGGGGCTGGGGCGCTGGGCAGACCATCGATCAGCACTCGCTGTACGGCAGTCATGTGCGCTGGTTCTGTGAGACGCCGGTGGCTTCGGAGCTGCCGGTCGCTGACGCGGTGCGGTGGTTCGGTGTTGCGGCTGCTCGGGCTGTGACGCTGGCGTTGGGAATGAATCCTGGGCCGGTGCATCTGAATGTGCCGTTTCGTGAGCCTCTGGAGCCGGTCGGGTCGATTGACGGTGTTGCTTCGCCCGGGGTTTCGGGAGGGGAGGGGCAGTGCTCTGCTCCCGCGATCCAGCAGGTCGCAACGTCGCAGATCCCTGCCCCTCCCCTCCCCATTCGTACGTTTGTCCCTGGGACTGGTTTCGGTGTGTCTGCGGGGGACGCTGTGGAGCTTGTGGCGTTTGCTCGTGGGCGTGCTCGTGGGGTGGTGGTGGCTGGGCCTTGGTGGGACGGGGATCGGTGGGCGGAGGCGGTGGCGGCGTTCTGCAGAGCGTCGGGGTGGCCGCTGTTGGCTGAGCCGTGTTCGCAGTTGCGGCGGGAGCTGGATGGGGTGGTGGTGACCGATCATCACGATTTGCTGCTGCGTACGGCTTGGGCCGATGCTGAGCCCCCTGAGGCCGTGCTGCGTGTTGGTGGGGCTCCTACTTGCAAGCCTTTGCGGCTTTGGATCGAACGCCATCGGCCTGCCTTTGCGCTGGTGGATCCGGCGGGTGGCTGGACTGATGCCAGCTTCAGTGTTTCGCTGCACCTGCGAGCGGGGCCTGCCGCCTTGGCTGACGCCGCAGCGCAGCTGAGCCCTGCGGGCAGCGCGTGGGGGCAGCGCTGGGCGTCTGGCGATGCGCGGGCTGCTGCTGCCATTGATGGTTTGTTGGATGGTGAGCCGTTGGCGGAAGCGGGTGTTGCTCGGCAACTTGGGCGCAGCCTTCCGGAGGGTTGCGCGCTGTTTGTGTCGAACTCGATGCCTGTGCGCGATGTCGATTCGTACTTGCGAGCCCGCGCTGAGCCTTTGGCGGTGCATGCCAACCGGGGTGCTAGCGGCATTGATGGCGTGATCTCTGCAGCGACTGGCGTAGCAGCGTCGGGCGCGCCCACGACCGTGCTGATCGGCGATCTGGCGTTCCGTCACGATCTGGGCGGGCTGGTCGGGGCATTCGACTCAGGGACCGGCGGGCTCGACCTCACCGTGGTGGTCGTCGACAACGGCGGCGGCACCATCTTCTCGTTCCTGCCGGCGCACGGCGTCGTGGATTCCGGTGCATTCGATCGGGTGCTCACCACGCCGCCGAAACACAGCAGTGCCGAAATGGCCCGCGGGCTCGCGGAGGCCATGGGTTTCGAACACCACCACGTCACCAGTTGCGACCAGCTCGGATCACTGCTGGCATCCCACGAACCGGGGCGCGGCCTTCGCGTCGTCACGATCGACATCGACGCCGACGCCAACCGGGACCAGCACCGTCGCCTGGCCGACGCGGTCGAACGGGCAATTGCCGATGGCGAGGCAGGTGAACGGTGATGTCGACGCCACCGTCGATGCGCTGCGGTGCATTCACCGGGATCGCAGATGGCAGCCCGGCGCCCGGCGCCCGGCGCGTCGCGGTGAACCCGAACCCCGTCGCACCCCTCGCAGTCACGACATGCGGTCGTGGCGAGCCGGTCATCATCATCCACGGGTTCACCGGCAGTACTGCCGCGATGGCGCCGCTGGTCGATCGCCTCAATGGCTACCGGTGCATCACCGTCGACCTAGTTGGCCACGGCCACAGCCCCTCGCCGGCTGACCTTGCGCCCTACAGCGTCGAGGCCATGGCGGCGACGGTTGCTGGTCTCGCGGCCGACTCGGCTGACGGGCCCTGCCACATCGTCGGCTATTCGATGGGCGGCCGGGTGGCACTGGCGCTGGCCGAGGCACACCCGCAGGTGTGTCGATCGCTCTCGCTCATCAGCTCGACTGCCGGCATCGCTGACGCCGCTGAGCGCGCGCAGCGCCGTGCAGCCGACGATGCGCTTGCCGAGCGGATCGGCGAAGAGGGCTTGGCGCGCTTCGTGGAGGACTGGGTGGCACTGCCGATGTGGGACACATTGCGGTCTCGGCTCAGCGCTGCCGAGTGGCAGGCCTCCATCCGCCAGCGCACGCAATGCAATCCGGTCGGCTTGGCGAACTCGCTGCGTGCGGCGGGAACGGGATCGATGACGCCCCTGTGGGATCGACTGGACGGCATAGCGGTGCCGACGCTGGTGCTGTGCGGCGAACTCGACGCCAAATTCGTCGCGATTGGCCGCGCGATGGCTGATCTGCTGCCCCACAGCGAATTCGCCGTCGTGGCCGATGCGGGTCACGCCGCCCATCTCGAAGACCCTGACGCCTGCGCAGCAGCTATCCGCCGACACCTCACCGCTCACTGAGTGTGGGCGTCTACCCCTCAGCGGGAAGCTCGAACGCGCCGGGCAGCAGCGCACCGACGGTGTCGACCTCGTTCACGATGCAGTCCGGACCGCCGGCCTCCACCAGCAGCTGCCGGCAGCGGCCACAGGGGGTGATCGGATTGCCGTCGGGACCGGTCACCGCCACCGCCACGAGACGCCCGCCGCCGCTGCGGTGCAAGTCGCTCACCATGCCGCACTCCGCGCACAGCGTCAGGCCGTAGGACGCGTTCTCGACGTTGCAACCAGACACCACGCGGCCGTCGTCGGTGAAGCCAGCAGCTCCTACGAAGTAGTCCGAGTACGGCGCGTAGGCCATGCGCGCCCTTTGACGGGCCACGGTGCGCAGTTCAGCCCAATCGATGTCCTTGTTGCTTGGCATCTGGGCTTGCCTCTCGCCTTGGGTGGTCGCTGAGAGTACGGGCTCTGCGCACGCCCCTCGTTCTCTTGGAGCTTCGCCGCAATAGCGTCTAGCCGGTGCAGGCGACCTTGCGGGAATTCGAGCTGGAGTTGGCTCAGCCGTTGCTGACTGCTCATGGGGCCATTGCTGTGCGGCGTGGCATTGAGGTGCTCGTGGGGGATGACGCTTGCGTGGGTCGAGGTGAGGCAGCGCCACTGCCGGGATTCGGCGTGGAGACCTACGAAGAGGCGCTCGCATCTCTGGAGCGTTGGGCAGCCGATCCTGAGGGTGAACCGCCGCGTGAACCTTGCGCTGCTGCTGCGGTGGAATCGGCGCTGACGCAGCTTGACGCTGAGATCGAGGGGGTCACACTGGCGACGCTGCTCGCTGGGGAGGTGCCGACACAGCGGCGCATCGCGACGCATGCGCTGGTTTCCGATCTGGATCCTGAGGCGGCTGCTCAGCGGGCCGCACGGGCTGCCGCCGCAGGGCATCTGGCGGTGAAGTTGAAGGTTGCCGCGCGTGATCCGGGCGGCAGCGCTGCGGCGGCTACCGCAGCGAGCGAGGCGGCGCGCATTGCCGCGGTTCGCCTGGCCCTGCCCGCCGGCGTGGCGCTGCGGCTGGATGCCAACGGGGGTTGGGACCGATCCACCGCGGTGAAGGCGCTGCGCCCTGTCGGTCATCTCGACATCGAGTTCGTGGAGGAACCGACGCCGCAGCCTGCGGACTGGGCGCAGATCAGCCGGACCGTCGGACTGCCCATTGCTGCCGATGAACACCTGCGCGACCCTGACGCGCTTGACCGGCTCGTCGAGGTGGGCGCCATCTCCGTGGCGGTGCTGAAGCCTGCTGTGCTCGGTGGTCCGCATGCCACCTACGACCTTGCTCGGCGCGCTGCCATGCGTGGAGTGCGGCCAGTGGTTTCTACGTTTATCTGCGGGCCGGCCGGGTTACGGGTTGCTCGTGACACTGCTGTGGCTGTTGATCCGCGCGGGGTGCATGGGATCGGCACTGCTTCGCTGTTTGCTGAAGCCTTGCCGGAGGATGTGACTCCTGCTGGGGGGTACCTGCCTGTGCCTAACTCTGCTTGAGTGCCTGAGGCCTGCGTTGCACGCCGCAGGGACGGCATTTGGCGTATCCCGATGCGCCGCCGCATCGATGCATCGCCTCACACGTCATCGCTCTGCAAGCTGACGATCTCTTCGACCCAGCGCAACTGTCGCAGCCCGAGCTCTTCGCCGGGGAACACCCGGGCCACGATCTCTGCGATGTCTTCGACAGAGTCGATGCCCCGATGTGTCAGCAAGCGCCGAAGATCGGACTCGTCGGTTCGACGTGCCGAGCGTGCCTTCATAGCGATCATGTGCTCGGCGGATGCGGCGACAACTGACAGGCTCGGCCGCTCAAATGCGATTGCGCCGCGTCGATCACGCTCTGGCGGCATGTACATCGTTGCCTGTTCGTTGATCCATGTCGACGGCCAGCCGCGCTCGCGGGCAATCTCGTGCGCTGCACGCATCACCTCGTCGTAGCCGGCCGAGATCGAGGCATCCACGTCGCGGGTGAGTCGAAGCTCGTCATAGAGCAACGCCATTGCCGCTCCACCGGCGACATAGATGCGGGCGGTCACGCCGCGGGCGTCGAGCCGCCGGGCGAGGTCGTCGAATGCACCGCGGATGTCGGATGCGCTGAGCGGCTCCACGCTTAGACAACCGTGAGTTCTTCGCGCGGGATCCAGATGCCGTGAGCTTCGAAAGTGATCGGTGTGGTCACGATCGTGCGAACCCGGTCGTAGTCGTGGCAGCCGCCTGCGTACCAGAACGCCCGCAGATGCCGCTCGCGCTGCAGCGTCCATGCGGGCGGCTCGATGCCGTCCTCGATGCAACGATGCTCCACGTAGGCAGCCAGGAATGCATCCCATCGCTCGTCGACGCTGTCCGGTGCCCGGCACACGAGCGCCCGACGCTGTTCGACCGGCGTGTCCTCCCACACCTGCCCGAAGTCGTGCAGCACCAGCCTGAGCCTCCACTCGTCGTCCTCGGTGCGCAGCGCGGGGACATAACGCCACAGGGCATTCGGCGGCTGGTCGTCTCGGTCTGTGCCAGCCGCATCGCCGCCAGCAGCAACGCCTGCGCCGCTGGGGCCAGCCATGACTGCCAGCGTAACGGCGCTGCAATTGACGCGAACCATTCCCGTCGCTGCACGACGGCCAATATATGACCGTCAAAACAGGCATATGCTTGGCAAATGTCTGGGGTTGAGCTGTTCAGCGAGCCGGAGCTGCGACGTCTGCTCGGAGGCGGCGAAGGACAGTTCGTGGAATTCAAATCGCTCTGGGACCGGGACGGCGGTCGGCGACGTGTCCTCGCCCGCTCCGCAGTGCGAAAATTCGTTACCGAGGCGCTTGCCGCGTTTGCCAACAGCGACGGCGGCATCCTGATCCTGGGAGTCGACGACGACGGCACACCGTCGGGCCATGGCTACCCCGACGATGCGATCGCCGACATCCTGGCCGTTCCCGCGAGGCGCATCGTTCCGGCGTTGCGGCCTCGCACGCAACGCGTTGTGCTCGATGGTACGGAACTGATCGTTGTCGCTGTCGATCCCAGTGCCGAGGCAGTCATGGTGGAGGGCAACGGGTTCCCATATCGCGTTGGCGACACCGTGGTACGAGAGTCCCAAGAAGCGATCAACGAACGCAAGACGGCCTACCGGCGTCACGGCTACGAGCAGCGCATCTGCCTTGACGCCTCACTCGATGACCTCGACATGGGGCTCGCCGAGCGGTTCTTCCGTCGCGTCGCCGAAGCCGGCAGGCCACCGACCGAAGTCTTGTTCCGGTACGGGCTGATCCACCCGGGCGGGCCAAGCGGCGTCCGCGTCACCAACGCCGCAGTGCTCATGTTTGCGCGCGACTCCGTCTGGCGCTGGCACCCGCGTGCAGATGCCCGCGTGTTCCGGGTGGACGGAACAGTGCGCTCGCATGGCGCGCAGCGCAACGTCACCCAGATCGCGCAACTCGACTTGCCGATCGCTGCGCTCATCGAGTCGCTTCGAGATGTGGTTCGTGGCCAAGTCCGACGTTCGGAGAGCCTGAGCGGGCTGCACTTCGAAGACACTCCGGAGTATCCCGAGGTCGCTTGGCAAGAAGCGCTGGTAAACGCCGTGGCGCACCGCGATTACGACGATTTCGGGCGCGGCATCGAGGTCTGGTTCTACAGCGACCGGATGGAGGTGCACAGCCCCGGCGGGCTTGTGCCTCCGGTGACGCTCGAAGCGCTGCGCAACGGAGTGCCCACACATGCGAGCCGCAATCCGGTGCTCGTGCGCGTCCTCGCAGCGGCAGGGATCATGCGTGATGAAGGCGAGGGCGTCCCCCGGATGTTCCGCGAGATGAGCGGCATGGGCCTGCTGCCGCCGGAGATCGACGCCGACGGGTCGAGCCATGTCGTGCGTCTCCGCAACACGCCTGCTGCATCCGCCAGCGACGTGCTGAGCGACGGCGAGGGCGTCGGCACTGCGGATGAGTCGATGTCGTCGAGCGCGGCGGACCTGCGTCGCGCCGACCGTGACCGCTCGACACGCGCTGCGCGACTGCGATCTCGCATGCTTCGGATGGACGAACTCCTCGACGCGGAGGGCCATGTCTCGAATGCGGACTACCGGGAACTGTTCAAGGTGGACCGCCGTGAAGCCCTCGCAGACTTGACGACCCTCGTCGACCTGGGTCACCTCGAGCTTCGAGGAGAACGGCGTGGTGCGCACTACGTCCGGCCCGCCGCAGGCACGTAGAGCACAAGAACGCGACGGCATCTGCAGGTCGCAGGGGAAGCGCCATCCAGACTGTGCCGACGCGGCGAGGCCCCGCCCGCCGTAACGGACAGGGCCTCACTCAGCCGAACAGGCCCGGGACGATCAAGACGACCCCCTGCGCGGGGTCAGTTGATGGTGATGTCGAAGATGCCGGAGCCGTTGGCGCCGCCGTCATCTCCATTGCCGTCGTCGGGTGGAGTCTCGTCGACGTCGGTGACAGCGCGGGCGGCCGATCTCAGATGCGCCAGCGTTGGGTCTTTCCTAGGAGTGTTTGCGGCAGTTTGCTGACGAGCTCGATGGCTTGGGGGGCGCAGTAGGCGGGGAGGTGGGCCTTCACTGCGTCACGCAGTGCTTCCAGTTCGGGGGGCTGGTTGGCGCCGGTTGGGACGACTACTGCGGTTACTGCTTGGCCCCATTCGGGGTCTGGGCGGCCAACTACTGCTGCTTCCGCGATGGTGGGCAGGTCGGCGAGGATTCGCTCTACTGCTCCTGGCCAGACTTTTTCTCCGCCGGTGGTGATCATGTCGTCTACTCGGCCGAAGACGGAGAGTTGGCCTTCTTTCGAGAGGACGCCAGCGTCTCCTGTACCGAACCAGCCGTCTTCGGTTCGGGGATCGGTTCCGTCGCGGTAGGTGCGCAGCAGCATCGGGCAGCGGAGCTGGACCTCGCTGTCTTGGATGCGGAGTTCGACGCCTTGTAGGGGCCAGCCTTCGTAGACCACGCCGCTGAATGTCTCGGTCATGCCGTAGGTGGCGACCGTGTTGGAGGGGCGCTGGGCGGGCATCGCTGAACCGCCGAGCAGGATTGCCCGGAATGCTGTGGCGTCGATGCGCGCGAGTGCCGTGGGCACCAGTGAGGTGAGCGTGGCGCCTTGGCGGGCTGCTGCTTCGACTGCTGCTGTGTCGAATCCGTCGTGGACATCGAGTGGGGTGTCGGTGAGCAGTGCGCGGACTACTCCTGCGAGGCCTCCGACGTGGGCGAGCGGCAGGCAGGCCAGCCAGCGATCGGTGCTCGGGTCGACCTCGAGGGCGGAGCTGGTTGCCATCGCGTTGGCTTCTATGGCTGCGTGGGTGAGCACGGCGCCTTTCGGCTCACCGGTGCTTCCGCTGGTGGCCATGACGAGTGCGTCG
Source organism: Candidatus Poriferisodalis sp. (assembly GCF_965208895.1). GTDB lineage: Bacteria > Actinomycetota > Acidimicrobiia > Acidimicrobiales > Poriferisodalaceae > Poriferisodalis. The sequence goes on from NZ_OZ242363.1 coordinate 2,459,778, forward strand.
CCGGCCTCGACTTCCCAACCGCCGCGGCGGCGGTGACGGTCTGTGGCATCCACAACGACGCTCGCGCCCATTCGGCCGACGAGTTCCTCTTGGGCTGCAGCCGGGAGCCGCTGATCGACCGGCAACACGGCGTCGCCGGCATCCCAAGCGCGCTGCAGCTCGGCCACGAAGCGTTCGCCGCCTCCGAGCGCCAGCGCGATGAGTCGTTGCAGGTGTTCAGCTCAGTCGCTTGTTGATATCGGCTACGGCATCGATCAGCGAATTGTTGACGACTGTCAGTTCTTCGAACCGCCGATCGACCTTGTGCTCGATCTGGTCCATGCGGTCGTCCACACGATCGAACCGCTTGTCCACGCCGTCCAACCGCTGGTCCACGCGGTCGAAGCGCTCGCCGATCTGTCCGAACATCTCGGTCAGGAATTCCCGCGTTTCGTCTGGTGTCACCATCCCGCTCCTGCTGTTGAGCCCCACTCTCATACGACTCTACCGATGGGTCCTGCACGGTCACGGGCCAATTTCTTGCACTCAGCGCGGCGGGGCGCAGAGGCACATGCGGAAACGCCTCTCGCGGCGGAATCGTCACACATGGGCGCGAGACTGAGGGTGGCATGAATGAGTCCAAGCCGACGCCAACGCTGCGCTGGACCGGCGACAGCATCGAGATCATCGATCAGACGCGCCTGCCCGCTGAGCTGGCCTTCATCAGCGTGCGAGACGTGGCAACCGCCGTCGATGCGATCGGACGGCTCGCAATCCGTGGAGCGCCGGCGCTCGGGGCATTCGGTGCCCTCGCCGTGGTCGTCGGCTTCGACGAGGCTGGGGCGAATTCGCTGCCCGAGGCACGGGCCGTGCTGGAGCGCTTGAGGACCCAGGTCGGCAATGCCCGCCCGACTGCAGTGAACCTGCGCTGGGCCGTGGACCGCACGATCGACGCTGCGCTCGCCGAGCCCGGCGTGGCCAACGTCGCGCAGATGCGCCGGCGGCTCTTGGACGAGGCCCTGGCCGTCGGCGCCGAAGACGCGCTGGCGTGCGCCGAGATCGGTCGCCTCGGGCGCGTACTGCTCGCGGATGCAACGGTCATCGCCACACACTGCAATGCCGGACGGCTGGCAACCGCGGGCATGGGCACCGCACTGGCCGTTGTGTACGCCAAGGCTGCAGCGGGCGAGCCGGTCCGTGTGCTGGCGGCCGAGACCCGGCCGCTGCTGCAGGGCGCCCGGCTCACTGCGTGGGAGCTCGCCGACGCGGGCATCGACGTGTCGGTTGTCGCCGACGGCGCGATGGCCTCGCTGATCGCCCGCGGCGAGGTCGACGCAGTGATCGTGGGGGCAGATCGCATTGCCGCCAACGGCGACACTGCAAACAAGGTCGGCACCTACGCGCATGCGCTTGCCGCTGCCGACGCGGGCATCGGTTTCTACGTCGCCGCGCCAACCACCACGATCGATGCAGCGGTTCCGTCGGGCGAGTGCATCGTCATCGAGCAGCGGGACCCCGACGAGGTGCACCGCGCCGGGAGCAGCCGTCTCACGCCTGCCGGCGCGGACGCCGTGAATCCCGCTTTCGATGTGACACCGGCTCGCCTGATCGCGGCGATCATCACCGACGCGGGCGTGCTGCAGCCGCCGTACAACCACTCCATTGCTCGCGCACTGGCCGCGGCCGGAGGCCCCGGGTGAGGATCGGGCGAATGACGAGTACGCGCGGGTACCCGCCGCTGGCGCTGGCGGGGGCCGAGCCAACCAGGCTGGGAGCCGTCGGATGCTGAATCGCTGGGATGACGCAGAGGCAGCTCGCTGGGCCGACTTGGGCGATCTCGGTGAGATCACCTACGGCTCACGATTGGTGGGGGCCGATCCGGCGCTGGTGTTGCACGGCGGTGGCAACACTTCGATCAAGGGCCACAGCACCGACGCCTGGGGCGAGCCGGTACCCACGCTGTGGGTGAAGGGCAGCGGCTGGGACTTGGCGACCATCGAGCCTCCGGGCTTCGCACCGCTGCGCCTCGAACCGGTGCGGCGACTGGCGCAGCTACCGAAGCTGAGCGACACCGAGATGGTGAACCAGCTGCGCATCGGTCTGCTCGATGCGTCGGCGCCGAATCCATCGGTGGAAGCGATCCTGCATGCGCTGCTGCCCCATCGCGCCGTGCTGCACAGCCATGCCGACGCCGTCTTGGCGCTCACCAACACCGCTGACGGCGACGCCAAGGTGCGTGAGCTCTGGGGCGACCGGGTCGTCGTGGTGCCCTACGTGATGCCCGGCTTCGACCTGGCCCGTCGCTGCGCGGACGAATGGCGGGCCCAAGCCCATGACCGCACCGAGGCAATGGTCCTGCTGAACCACGGGATCTTCACGTTCGGCCAGACGACCCGCCAAGCATACGACTCGATGGTCGACGCGATCAGCGAAGCCGAGCAGTGCCTTGCGGAGGCGGGCGTGCCCTCATTCGGCGAGACCGGTGACGACAGCCTGCCGGAAGAACTGTGGGGCAGTGCCGGCAGCGCGGCGCCAACGCAAGGCGAGCACGAGTCGATAGCGGGGCTGCGAGCGGCAATTTCAGTTGCGGCCGGCGCGCCGATGCTGCTGCGCGCCGTGCGCGACGAGCGCGCCGACGCGTTCTGTGCTCGCGACGATGTGGCGTCGGTGGCATGCCGTGGGCCGGCGACCCCAGATCACATCATCCGTACCAAGCAGTTCCCGATGGTGGGCCGCGATGTCGATGCCTTCGTCGAGGACTATCGCGCCTACTTCGAGCGCAACAGTGCCCGCCACGACGAGCACGGCGCGCAGACCGCTCTCACCATGCTGGATCCCGCACCGCGTGTTGTGCTCGACCCTCAGCTCGGACTGTGGACCGCTGGGTGCCGGGCAGTCGACTGCGACATCGCTGCGGACATCTATCTCCACACGATCGACGTGATTTGTGCTGCGGAGGCGCTGGGCGGCTACGTGGCGCTCAGCGAGGCCGATCTGTTCGACGTGGAGTACTGGGAACTCGAGCAGGCCAAGCTCGCTCGTGCCGGTACGCCCGCTGCGTTGGCCGGTCAGGTGGCGCTGGTGACCGGAGCTGCGTCGGGAATCGGTCAAGCAGCAGCCGCAGCATTGGCCTCGCAGGGTGCCGCGGTGGTCGGCGTCGATCTGGACGAGGGGCCGGGGCGCGCCGCGGGGTCCACGCGTCGCCATGTAATTGCCGACGTCACCGATCCGGACGACATGGCGATCGCACTGCAGGAGGCCGTCGAGTGCTTCGGCGGTGTCGACATCGTGGTGGCCGCAGCCGGCATCTTCGGTCCGTCCGCACCGCTTGCTGCGCTCGCCGGTTGCGACGTGGAGGAACCCGACGCCAGCGAGGCAGACCGATCGAGCCACCTCGACCCTGAGCGCACCGATGCTGAAGGCACCGCATTCCGTGTCCGAGACGCGACGCTCGAGTTGCGCGCAGAGTGGCAGCAGACGTTCGACATCAACGTGAGCGGAACGGCGAACACGATCGCAGCCGCCCACCGCCTGCTGCGGCATTCCCCGACCGGTGGCCGGGTTGTCATCGTGGGCTCGAAGAATGTTCCCGCACCTGGCCGCGGCGCCGCCGCGTACTCCGCTTCCAAGGCCGCGCTTACCCAGCTCGCCCGTGTCGCAGCTCTCGAATGGGCCGGCGATGGCATCACCGTCAACGTGGTGCACCCCGACGGCGTGTTCGACACCGGACTGTGGTCCGACGAGCTCATCGCCGAGCGCGCCGCCGCCTACGGGCTGACCTCCGAGCAGTACCGCAAGCGCAACCTGCTCGGCCGCGAGCTGTCATCAGCCGACGTCGGCGCCCTCATCGCCCAGATGTGCGGCCCGGCATTCGCGCACACCACCGGCGCCCAGATCCCCCAAGACGGCGGCAGCGACCGTGTCGTCTAGTCGCCGCTGACGGCGATCAAGTCGCCTAGCTGCTCGAAGCGGCGGGGGTGGCGCCGGCCATCAGCAGGCCGATCTCTTCGCGGGTGGCGGTGCGAGGGTCGACGGTGGCCACGATGCGGCCCTCGTACATCACGGCAACCCGGTCGCTGAGCGCCAGCACCTCGTCCAGCTCGGCGGAAACCAGCAGCACGGCGGTGCCTTCGTCGCGCCGCTCGCGGATGCGGCGCCAGATGAATTCGATGGCGCCGATGTCGATGCCGCGGGTGGGCTGAGCGGCGATGAGCAGATCGATGTCGTCGGAGAACTCGCGGCCCACGATGAGCTTCTGCTTGTTGCCGCCCGAGAGATTGTCCGCTGGCAGATCCACGCTGGGCGTGCGCACGTCGAAGGCGGCCACCACGTCTTCGGCGTGGGAGGTGATTCGGTCACGGCGCAGCATGCCTCCCGCCGCGAACGGCGGCCTGAAGTAGCGGTTCAGCACCGAATTGTCGGCCACCGAGTACGAGCCGATCAGCCCGTGCTTGGCCCGGTCCTCGGGAATGTGTCCCACGCCGATGACCGTGACCTGCCGCGGCCGGGCACCTGAGGCGTCCCGGTCGCTGATCGACACCGTGCCCGAGGCTGCGTGCCGCAAGCCCGTGATGGCCTCGACCAGCTCCCGTTGGCCGTTGCCTTCCACGCCGGCGACCCCCACGATCTCTCCCGCACGCACGCTCAGCGACAGCTCGTCGACCGCACGCTGGCCGCGGTCGTCATCAGCGCAGAGGCCGACAATGTCGAGAACCGGCGGCTGAAGGGCAACTGCCGGTCCTGCATCCGCAACGCTGCGGTGACCCGCGCTCAGCGGCACCGGATCGACGACCGCGCGTCTGACCAGGGCGCCGACACCGGTATCCGCAGCAACCCCGGTCTGCGTCATCTGGCCGGATGCTTCATCGACAACGGTGGCAGCGGGTGCCGACCCGACACCGGTGGCACCGGACTCGAACCGGTCGCCATGCAGGTCGACAGCGCGGCCGACCATCAGCTCCGCCAGCGCCGCCTCGCTGGTCTGCGCAGGCGTGGTGGTGCCCACGACCCTGCCCTCGCGCAGCACGACGATGTCGTCGGCGGCTGCCATGACCTCGCGCAGCTTGTGCGTGATGAACACGATGCCGACGCCCTGATCCGTCAGCCCACGCAGCACATCAAGCAGATGGTCGGTCTCCTGAGGAGTGAGCACTGCGGTCGGCTCGTCAGCGATCAGCACCTTGGCATCGCGGTACAGCGCCTTGAGAATCTCGACCCGCTGCTGCGCGCCGACGGGCAGGTCTTCCACCGCGGCGTCAGGGTCGACATGGAGCCCGAACCGGTCTGCCAGATCCAGCACCCGGCGGCGCGCCTGTGCGACGTCGATCATCCCGAGCTTGCGCGGCTCCGCGCCGAGCACGATGTTGCGCACGACGCTCATCGGCGGCACCAGTTGGAAGTGCTGGTGCACCATGCCGACGCCGCGGGCGATGGCGTCGTGCGGGCTCGACAGCTCGACCTCCTCGTCGGCAATCACGACCTGGCCCGCATCGGGCCGGTGCAGACCGAACAGCACGTTGACGAGCGTGCTCTTGCCGGCGCCGTTCTCGCCGAGCAGCGCCAGGATCCGACCAGGCCGCAGCTCAATCGACACATCGTCGTTGGCGACGACCGAGCTGAATCGCTTGGTGATGTGACGGCCTGCCAGCAACACCTCGGGCTGCGCAGCGGCTGCTTCAGACTCCAGCTGAACCCCAGCGGACCCCGCTGCCGCAGCCATCATCGGACCTCGTAGGGCTGGCCCAGCGCAGCCGGGTCGCGCATCCGGCCGAACAGGCCGGCGGCCGCCACCACGATGATCGTCACGACGAAGGGCAGCATCCCCACGAACTGTGCTGGGATGTCGAAGGTGTCGTTGAGCTGGAACTGGCCCTGCAACGCCGTGGTGAATCCGAAGAACAGCGCCGCCGCATACGCACCGAGCGGGGTTCGCCGCCCAAAGATCATGACGGCGAGCGCCAGGAATCCCCGGCCGCCGGTCATGGCTCGGGAGAACGTGCCCACCGACTCCAGCGCCAGATACGCGCCGCCGAGGCCCGCCAGACCGCCGGCCAGGGTCACATTCAAGTAACGCAGCCGGATCACATCGATGCCCACGGTTGCGGCGGCACCGGGATGCTCCCCGATCGCGGTCGTGCGCATACCCCACACCGAGCGCAGCAACAGCACGTGGAGCACCACTACCAGCACCAGCGCGAGGTAGGTGAGCGGCGGCCGGCTGAACAGCGCTGTGCCGACCACCGGGAGATCGGCGAGCGGCCCCAGCTCGATCGCCTGATACTTGGGCTGGCCCAGCGATCGGCCGCGGTCATAGAAGAACGACGTGAGACCCAGCGCCGCGATGTTCAGCACGGTGCCGGCGATGATCTGGTCGGTCCGCAGCCCCACCGCCATCGCCGCGAGCATCCAGCCCATGGCGAACCCGGTGCTGACGCCTGCCACCACGCCCAGGAACAGCGAGCCCGAGATCGATGCGACGGTGAACGCGGTGAACGCCGACATCAGGAACTGCCCCTCGATGCCGATGTTCACGATGCCCGAGCGCTCGCCGATCATCCCGCACATGGCGCCGAGCACCAGCAGGGTGGCGCCGCGGACGGTGCCTGACAGCACGGCGGTGGTCTGTGCCCCGTCCCAAGCGTAGAAGCCCCACACCACCGCCACCAGCGCCGCCGCCGCGGCCAGCGACCACGCGCGCTGTGGGATCCACCGAAACGGGTTGGCGCCGGCGCGGTCGTGGGGCGAACCGGCGCTCGGGTCCAGTGCCATCGAACTCATGACCTCCCGCTCGATTCCGCGCCGAATCGCATCAGATGTGCTAGCGAGACACTGCGCGCCGGATCGAGCCCTGCACAGACGCTGTCCGCGGCAGTCATCGGCCCCACCCCGCGCCGAGCGTCAGGCGTCGGTCGTCAGCGTCGCGCAGCCGCAGCAGCCAACGCACGATCAACGGTGCTGCCACGAACAGCAAGATGAGCGCTTGGATCACGTCGATGATCTCTGGCGCTACTCCCGACTCGAACTGCATCTTGGCGGCACCCGCCTCCATCAGACCCACCAGCAACCCCGCAGGAATGACCGCGATGGGGTTGGTGCGCGCCAGCAGCGCGATGGTGATGCCCTCGAAGCCGAGACCCACGTTGACGCCCGCCTCGAAGCGACCATCGACGCCGAGCGACTCGATCGCGCCGCCAAGGCCGGCCAGCAACCCCGCCACTGCCATGGTCGAGGCCAGGATCCAGGCCACCGAGATGCCCGCATAGCGGGCAGCATGACGGTTCGCGCCCACGCTGCGCACTTCGAAGCCGTAGGTAGTGCGTTCCAGAACGAACCAGCACGCGAACGCTGCGATCACCGCCAGCAAAAAGCCCGCCGGCAGCCACCCCCAGGTGGGGATCTCAGCCGACGGCTCGACCAGCGGGGTGCGCGCGATGATGTTGGAGCCCGATCGGTCCTGCCAGGGGTTCGCTGCCAGCCAGTCCGTCAGATTGCCGGCCACGAAGTTGAGCATGATCGTCACGATCACCTCGTGCGCCCCTGAGGTGGCCTTCAGCACTCCGGCAATCGCGCCCCATGCCGCTCCGGCAATCGCGCCCACCAGCAGTGCCAGCGGCAGGTGGACGACCAGCGGCAGGCCGTCGATCCCGAATCCGACGCCGGCGGCGAACGCAGCACCGACCAGCAGCTGACCCTGCCCGCCGATGTTGAAAAGGCCCGCCTTGAACGCGAAGGCCACAGCCAAGCCGCCGAAGATGAGCGGCGTCGCCTTCTGCAAGGTGCGCAGCACGGCATCGGCATCGCCGGCCCCGCCGAGGACCAGTGCTCCGTAGGCGATGAGCACCGAATGGCCCTGCACGGCGATGAGCACCGCTCCGAGGACGAGCCCCAGCACGACCGATGCCAGCGGCACGGCCGCGGCGCGCAGGAATGCCTGGCGGCGAGCTTGGACTCGTCCCGTGACAGCGACACCGGAGGATGTCAACCGACCACCTCAGCGCATTCACGGCCGAGGGCGGCAGCTCCGGGGGAGGTCAAGCAAGTGCCTCGTCGAACTGGTGCTGATGGAAAACGATTCGGAAGCGACCCTGCTCGCCACGGGGACCCAGCTTGACTTCTCCGCAGTCGATGGCGTCGGCGCCGCTCAAATGCTCCTCCAGCGTGGCGAAGACCTGCTCCTTGTAGGTCGTATCAGCGTTGCCCGCGAGGTGCTCGCCTTTGGTGTCCACCACCAGCAGCCGGGCCGCGCGGTCGTCCGAAGCAGACAGTGCGACGAAGTCTGGCCAGATGCGGTCGGTCTGCCAGCCTCGCAGGTAGTAGTCGTGCGATTGTCGGGCGGCGACGCGATGCCACCAGTCGATCGCTTCGTGTTCGTCGAGGTAGAACGCGAACTGGCGCTCGAGGTCGGAGTCGAACTGATTTTGGAACAGCGGGTCGAACAGGCTCTGCTGAACCGGCCGGCCGGCGTATTCGAACGTGTGGTCGCCCTCGCTCCATATGTAGGTGAATGTGTCAGCCATCTTGAAATTCGGCTCGCTGGCTTCAAGGTCGAACCGAATGTCTCCCGAACGCAGCTTCGACACGAATACGGCCTGAGCGGCAGCGTCGATCTCTGCGGCCAGGCTCTCCCGGACATGGTTCACATGCCAGCGGCGGTCCGCATAGATCTCGCCGTCGTCGTGGCCCTCTGCGCGCAGCGCACCGATGTAGCCGAGCGCAACACGCGAGGCCTGCCACGGATTGGGCACCATGTCGATCAGTTGCCGGACGAACCAGACGATGGACACTGAATTGTCGGCCGTCATGCCCACGCGCCGAGTCAGCGAGGTTGAGATGCCGTCATCGTCGAGTCCGACACTGATGGTCTGCTCAGTCGCTTCTCTCTGACCGCTGCGGTGGTCTCCCGTATCGGGCACCTCCAGCGAGGCCCAGTCGATCCCGGGCAGGATGTCGCGTTCATAGCTCAAGTCCACCCATGTCTCGTCCCGGCGTGCCAGTACTTTGGGAAGGAATATGTCGGCGTCACGGAACTGAGGGCGCCGCTCGATAACGCGAGGCTCCACCGAGAGGACATCGGAGGTCTGCACGTCTTGACCGAGCCCGGTCAGACCTTCGTTTTCCAAGCCGTGCTTGACTGCGTTGACAGACTCGTCTACACCGGTCTGCCAGCAATGCACGTAGCAGCGATCCAGAGCGGTCTCGCCGGTTCGGCGGGCACCGGGTTGGCGCATGACTCGTCCCATGAGCTGGGTGATCGCCGTACTGCTGCGTGTGTTGTCCAGCATGACCAGCACGTACGCGAAGGGACAATCCCAGCCCTCCATCAAAGCCGCCTTGGTGATTATCCAGCGCACCGATGAGTACGGCGACATGAGATCTTCGCCGGCGATCTCATCGCTCTGAGACGACTTCACACGTACCGATTCAGGTGCCTCGCCAAGTCGGCCGATGAGATGTTCGCGCACGTCCTCGGCGTGGAGATAACCGGTGCCGCGCTGATCCTTGCCAGTCCGCTCCACGCGGATCACGCCGATGGGCCGTATGTAGCGCCCGCTGCGGCCTTCGAGTTGCTGCGCCGCGGCTGTCAGATCGACGAGGCGGTCGTGGGCGCGGGCCAAGGTGTCAGTCCAGTCGCCGTCGCTGGTGCTGACCTCCACCGGCAGCTTGATCATCTCCTCCCGGCCGAGATCGGCACCCGATATGTCCACGAGCAGGTTGCTGATGGCAGCGTTCGGCGTGGCAGACAGCTCAATCACCAACCGAGGGTTGAGCCGGTTGACAGCAGCCACGAAATCATCCGCGCCCTTGCCTCCGTAGGCCTTGTGCGCTTCGTCGAGCACCACCACCGGGCGCTGCATCTTGAGCACGTTGAACAGGCTGTGCTTGACGGTCCCGCTCGGGTTGGTCTCGAGATCAGGGTGGGTCTCAAGCAGCGCCGCGAAGGCAGCCACATCGTCTTCGCGAGGGAACAGCGTGGAGTAGCGGCCCGAGTCGCGGAACATCCTCAGGAACTCCTTGCCCTTACGCCGGTTCGCAGCGGGCAACATGAGCAACATGACGCACAAGTAGTTGTCGAGATCGCCTTGCTGGAGCCGGTCGTCCTTCTCCATCACCTTGACTCGGCCGCCGCTGGCAAATTCGAGCAATTGGCGGTAAGGATGCTGGCGCGTCCAGAACGCCTTGCGCGTCTGGGCGTAGATGGCCCGAGACGGCACGATCCACAGCACGAAACCGGTCTGCATCCCGAGACGCTCCAGCGCAGCAGCGCCCAGCAGTGTCTTGCCGCCGCCGGTCGGGATCTTGAAGCAGACATGCGGTATCGAGCGGCCAGCACCGTCGTAGCGATCCACATGGGGCCGTTCGCCCGCGAGAATGCTCTCGCTGCCAGACAGGGACGCCCACGCCTTTGCTGGATAGTTCGCATCGTCTGCGCTTGGCTCCAGACTCGCGCGAGACAGCACCAACGCGCGTTGCTCGTACTCTTGATGAGCCGTGGCGAGGGCCTGCTCCCATTCCGAGAATGCCCGGAGTGTCCGGCGCTGATACTCCTTCAGTTCCAGCATGACTGCACTTTCGCGGACGGCATCGCTGTCACCGCTACGCCTCGTCGATCTGCTGGACCGCGAACGGAAGCTGGGCGAACATGACCCTCATGTCCTTCAGCTCGTCCTGAGGGATGTAACGGGCCGTCGCGAACACCACTGCGTTGCGGTCGCGCTCGCGGCACATGGCCCCGATTGCTTCCGCACGCGGTGCCGTCAGCACTGACTCGTTGGTCCGGAGCCACGCGATGTCGGGCTCATAGATGAGGTAGTAGTCGCGGGAATCATCGCTGAAGATCAGTCCGTTTTCGTCGCGCGTCGCCAGATCCTCCGTGCCAATCGACAAGCCCGTGGCGGAATGCACCAGCCATGCGGCAAGGTCGTCGAAGCTGGGCAGCGATTCGCCGCTGAGCATCCCGTTGCCGCTGGTGCGTTCACCCAGCGTGCAGAATGTGAACGTCCCCCCGAGACCTTCGCGGAGCGATTCGCCCCGACCCGTGTCCACACCGGCGATCACGCGACGTATCCGTTCCGCCGTCACCTCATCGGCGTAGTCCTCGCATTCGACCATGATGAAGCGCCGATTGCCGCCGTCGGCCTTGTTCAGAGCCAGCACAGCATGCCCAGTCGTCCCCGACCCGGCAAACGAATCCAACACAATCGCCTCGGGGTCGCGCAGGAGCTCGACCAAATACTGAATGAGTTCCACAGGCTTTGGTTGAGGAAAGACACCTCCAACTCCAAAGATCGTTTGCAGGAGTGTCGTGCCGGTGGCATTGAAACGCACGATGTCGGGGTCGAGCACAGCGTTGGGAGGCTGGCCGGCCTGGACGTCTCTGAGGTATCGCTTTGCGCGAGGTGCCGTCCCGCCGAATTCGATCGCACCCGACGCTTCCATCTCTCGCAGCCGTTTACGCGAGTAACGGGGGTAACTGCCGGAGGGCGCCGACCACTCGACACCATTTTCAAATGTGTGGGTGTACGGCTCGAAGAAGTTGCGAGCGCTCAACGGGTCGAGCTTGTACGGACCCCGGCCGTCATTGTCATCGCGCGGGTAGTTCGCCGACTTGTCAGAGACATAACGGATGTACCGATCCGTTGACTCGCCGAACCATGATTTGTCCTTGGCATAGCTGACGACGTAGTCAGCGTTGAGGTTGAAGTCTTTGCTCGAGTTGCGCACCGTGTGCATCGCTCGACGGACTTGAGTGACAAAAAAGTTCTCTTCGCCGAAAATCTCGTCCATCATCATGCGGAGGTGATGGACCTCGTTGTCGTCGATCGACACGAAGATCACGCCGTCGTCGGACAGCAGTTGGCGCAGCAGCTGCAGGCGGGGCCACATCATCGTCAGCCACTTGTCGTGCCGTTCGAGATCCTCGCCGTCGACCGGGCCGTTCTCGGACAGCCAGTGCCGCAACGCCGGGCTGTTGCCGTTGTCGTTGTAGACCCAGCCTTCGTTGCCTGTGTTGTATGGCGGGTCTATGTAGACACACTTGACGCGGCCCGCGTAGCGCGGCAGCAACGCCTTGAGGGCGTGCAGGTTGTCGCCGTGGATGATCAGGTTGTCATCGAATTCACCCGCTCCGACGGATCGGTCCGGATGCGGGACCAGCGGTCGCCACGGCACCACCAGATGATGGCCGTAGACATGGGACTTGCCCTTGAAATCCAGCGTCGGCATCGGCCCTCCCCGCTTGCTCGACCCCTATGAGCACCGTAGCCCTGCGGTGTCACAGAAACGGGGCGAGCGGGAGGGCAGCGCGGGACCAGCGAGATCGCTCACAACGAGGCGAGATTCCCGCGGCCCACGGCGACCGGCTCAGAACGTGGCTCGCTGGATCAGCCCGGCGGGTAGCCGGTGGAGATCTCCCCGGAGTCGAGCAAACCCTTGATTGCCTCGAGGCTGAGCTTGAAGTCGTCGCTCACCGCGCTGTCGTGGTCGTAGAACGCCGCCAGTCCCACATCGCCAAGGTGATTGCCGCCCGGGAACTCGCCCGCTGCCGCCGCTTCGATCAGTTCCGCCACTCCCGGCGTTATCAGCTTCATGGCGCTCGTCAGCAGGCACGGCCGCGCCTCTGGCACGGTGTTCCACTGGTCAGTGTCGACACCCACGCAGTAGGCCCCCTCCTGGGAGGCGATCTCGATCAGGGCGCCGTTGCCGGTGGCGCCGCCGGCGCCGAAGATGATGTCTGCGCCTTGGTCGAGCGCTTGGCGGGCGGTGGCCGCTCCCCAGTCAGGATCGCCGAAAGCGATGTCAAGCCCGCCTGGGTGATATGTGGAGATGGTCTGCACCTGCGGGTTGGTGTATCGGGCGCCGTTCTCCCAGCCCTCCTTGAAGGCAACGACCGGCGGCACCAGATCGGTGCCGAGCACCGCGCCGACGATGTCGGTCTCGGTCATCAGCCCCGCCAAGGCGCCCGCCAAGAAGCCTGATTTGTCCTCGGGGAAGATCAGCCCTGTCAGGTTCGGGAGATTCTCGGCCTGAAACTGGTCGACGCCGATGAAGTCGATGTCAGGGTTCGCCGTCGCAGCCGCGATAGTGGCGTCGCCGAGACCGAAGCCGACCGTGACGATGACGTCCACGCCGTCTTCGACGAACAGGTTGATGTTGTTCTCGTAGTCCTTGGCCTCTTCGGTCTCGATGTAGCGGACATCGGCCCCGAGCGCTGCTGCGGCCTGCTGGGCGCCTTCCCATGCCGACTGGTTGAAGCTCTTGTCGTCCACCTTGCCCGTGTCGGTGACCAAGCCGATCTTGATCGGGTCAGACTCGTCGGGTTCGGCGGGAGCTTCGGTGACAGCAGGCGCAGTTGTGGCAGGTGCTGCCGCCGCCGTCGTGGGCGCCGGATCGTCGCTGCTGCCGCATGCGGCGCCGAATACCGCCAGCACGGCAACGAGCACGGCGAGCCGCCCGGTGCGTCGCACGGCGGATCGCCTCGTGGATCGCCTCGTGGATCGCCTCGCGAACAATGTCATCTGACCCTCCCGAATGCACGGGCCGCCGGTCTGCTCGTCCGGCGCACCTGAAGTGCAAGCACTGCCGATCACGAGCCTATTCCTCGACGAGTTCGACGAGCGTGCCGAGATTGCCCTTCGGGTGGACGAATGCGACCGTCGTGCCACGCGAGCCCGGTCGCGGCGCAGTGTCGATCGGCACGGCGCCTGCGTCGAGCATCGCCTGCAGCGCTGCTGCGCAGTCGTCCACCCGGTAGCCCACGTGGTGCAGGCCTTCGCCCCGCCGCTCGAGAAACTTTGCAATGGGCGAGTCGGGCCGGGTGGCGGCGGTCAGTTGGATGTAGCTGTCGGCTACCTTGATCAGCGCCTCTTCGACGCCGTCGGCATCAACGGTCTCGCGGTGGGCGACCTCTGCGCCGAACGCCTCGGTGTAATAGTCGACTGCCGCATCGAGGTCCTTCACGGCGATGGCGACGTGGTCGATCTCGGTCAGGATCATCAGCGTTGCTCTCCTCTTGGGTGCAATTGCGCGCACAGACGACGCCGTTTGGCTGCGCTAGCCGGCGGCTGCGCTGCCTGTCTCAGTTGACGCCGCTTCGAGCGACGCGGCGTGGCGTGCGAACAGCGTGATGCGGTCTTCGCCGATCCGCTCACGTTTCTCGTGGTCGGTGATGCCTTGCCCCGGCTCGTCGGCCAGGCACAGCACGCCGAGCTTGCCCTCGTGCAGGTTGTGGTGCACCTGCCAGGCGGCCAAGCCGGTCTCGTCGAGCGCGAACGTCTTGGACAGGATCGGCTGGATGCGTCCCTGGTCGATCAGGCGGTTCATCGCCCACGCTTCGGCGTAGTTCGCGAAATGGCTCGACAGGATCTGCTTCAGGCGCATCCACAGGTGCCGGTTGTCGTACTCGATCATGTACCCGCTGGTGGCGGCGCAGGTCACGATCTTGCCGCCTCGCTTGGTGACGAACACCGAGGCACCCATGGTTGAGCGCCCAGGATGCTCGAACACGATGTCGGGGTCGTCGCCGATGAGGCTGCGCACCTTCTTGCCGAAGCGGCGCCACTCGCGTTCGTCCTGGGTGTGGGGGTCGCTCCAGAAGCGATAGCCCTCGGCGCCGCGATCGATGGTGTGCTCCACGCCGAGCTGGCCGAGCAGCTCCGCCTTGTCTGGCGAGCTGACGACACCGACGGGCACACCGCCGCCGTTGAGCACGAGTTGGCAGGCGTAGCCACCCAGTCCGCCCGTGGCACCCCAGATGAGCACCGAGTCGCCCTGCTTCATGCGAGCGGCGTTGTCGCCGACCAGCATCCTGTACGAGGTGGCGCCGCAGAGCGCGTTCACCGCCGATTCCTCCCAGGACAGGTGCGCCGGTTTGGGCATGAGCTGGTTGGCCTTGACGATGGAGAGGTCGGCGAGACCGCCGAAGTTGCTCTCGAAGCCCCAGATCCGCTGATTGGAGGCCTTCATCGAGTCTTCGTGCGCGGCGGGATCCTGATCGTCGACGTAGTTGCAATGGACGACGACCCGGTCGCCAGGCCGCCAGTTGCGCACGGCCGAGCCGCACCGCAGCACCACGGCTGAGGCGTCGGAGCCGAGCACGTGGTAGTCGAGCGCGTGCCGGGCGCCCCAGCGGCTCTCGCGACCCAACCGGTCCAAGAAGCCGAACGTCGGCATGGGTTCGAAGATCGACGTCCAGACGGTGTTGAAGTTGATGGCGCTGGCCATCACCGCCACGTACACCTCGTCGGGCGCGAGTTCTGGCGTGGCGACCTCGCCGATGTGCACCGCCTCGCGGGGATCCTTGTCGGCCGAAGCGCGCCCCTCGAACATCGCCTGCTCATCGCGCCGTACATAGGCCGCACGGAAGCTCTCCGGGATCGGCATGGCCTCGAGTTCGGGACCGGACGCACCGGCGGCGATGGCATCAGCGAACTGCTTCACGGACCCGAACGCTAACGGTGCGCACGGGCTGCAAGTTCCACTCTCGAGTGGCGCCCCGGCAGCCTCATGAGCCGTTTCGTACACTCGCCGTTCACACATCTGTCGCCCAGCCCGCGGGCTGGCGCGTCGATGCAGGCGAGGGGGTTGCGATGTCTGGTTCGGTGATTGTCGGGGGCGCACGCACGCCGATCGGCAAGTTCAACGGCGGGCTGGCCGGCCTGAGCGGCGCACAGCTCGGCGGCATCGCGATCGAGGGCGCGCTGGAGCGGTCCGGTGTTGCGGCTGCCGATGTCGACTATGTGGTGATGGGCCAAGTGCTGCAGGCCGGTCAGGGCCAGATCACCGCCCGGCAGGCGGCGACGAACGCAGGGATCTCCATGGATGTGCCGGCCATGACCATCAACAAGGTGTGCCTGTCGGGGCTGAACGCGCTCTACATGGCCGACCAGATGATCGCGGCGGGCGACGCCGACGTGGTCGTTGCGGGCGGCATGGAGTCGATGACCAACGCGCCCTACCTGCTGCCCGAGGGGCGCAACGGCATGCGCATGGGCTCAGCGACGGTGCTCGACGCGATGATCCACGACGGTCTGTGGTGTGCCTTCGACGACGGGCACATGGGCGACGGCACCGAACGCGACGCGGCGAGTGCGGGCATCTCGCGCAGCGCTATGGATGAATACTCAGCACAGTCGCACGAGCGTGCAGCGGCCGCTCAAAAGGACGGGCGCTTCGACGACGAGATCGTGGCGGTGAGCATCCCGCAGCGCCGCGGCGAGCCGCTGGCGGTGCTCGACGACGAGGGCGTGCGACCGGGAACGACACCCGAGAGCCTGTCCGGTTTGCGACCGGCGTTCGCATCCGACGGTGCCGTCACCGCCGGCAATGCCTCGCAGATCTCCGACGGCGGCTGCGCGTTGATCGTCATGTCGCCCGAGGCGGCTGCCGAGCGCGGCATCGAGCCGCTGGCCGAAGTCGTGGCGTACGGCATGGTGGCAGGGCCCGACACCTGCCTGCTGCACCAGCCGGCGAATGCGATCCGGCGGGCGCTGCGGCGCACTGACGTAACGGTGGACGATCTGTCGCTGTTCGAGATCAACGAAGCCTTCGCCGCCGTGGCAGTGGCGTCGACGGAGGATCTCGGCGTCTCGCCGGAGATCGTGAACCCGAACGGCGGCGCGGTAGCACTCGGCCACCCGATCGGCATGTCCGGGGCTCGCCTGGCGCTCACGCTCACCAGCGCGCTGCGCAGCCGTGGCGGCGGCCTGGGTGCGGCGGCGCTGTGCGGGGGCGGCGGCCAAGGCGATGCCGTCGTCCTGAAGGTCGCCTAGCCGGCGTCACTGGCGAATCAACGGGCACCGGAGGCTCCCTCACGCCGCTTGTGGCCGGGCGAGCACTTCTGTCGCAACGCAGAGCGGCCACAGCGCAGCCTGGACTGCATCGCTCATCGCCGCAGCGTCGGCAGACGGAACCTCCAGGTAGATGCGGCTCGCCGCCAGCAGCTCGGTCAACCGGGCGAACGGGGCCGGATCGACGAGCATCGCCCCGACCACAGCCGCAGGTGCAGTGGCGATTGCCAACAGCACGCCGCACGGGTCCACGAACACCGCGGCGACCCCCTGCGGTGCCGTTCCGGCGCTGCGGCACAGTGCCTGCGCATGGCACGGCCCCGCCACCATCACACGTTCATCGGGTGACGGTCGGAACACCGCAACAGGCAGCTCGTGGGCCGTGCGGCCCGTCGTCGGGTCGTCGTGGTCGAAGGCAGCCATAGCACTCCTCGCGCGCGCAGGCCGCCGGGGAAGTGCCACACGGACCGTAGGCAGCCACCGTCCCGCCGTCCAGCGATTAACGCCCCGCCCCCCTGAGGAGCCGCGCGAGTAGGTGAACCCTCCCGTTGCCGCACTCGTTATTTCCCGCTCTTGTTCGCCGTCGCTCACGGGCCGCTCGGGCCACGGCTTCGCCTATCGGCTCAGCCTGTCAGGGGGCGAGGGTGCGGCGGTTGCGGAGGGCTCGTTCGAGGGTGAGCTCGTCTGCGTATTCGAGGTCGCCGCCCACGGGCAGGCCGCTCGCCAGACGAGTGACCTGCACACCGAGGGGTTCGAGCTGGCGGGCGAGATACATCGCGGTGGTGTCGCCCTCGATGTTGGGGTTGGTGCACACGATCAGCTCGGTGACCGACTCGCTGTCGAGACGTGCAAGCAGCTCGCGAATGCGCAGCTGTTCGGGGCCGACGCCCTCCAGCGGGTTCAGCGCCCCGCCGAGCACGTGGTAGCGACCCCGGAAGCCGGCTTTCTCCATCGCCACCACGTCGCGAGGCTCTTCTACGACGCAGATCATCCCGTTGGCTCGGGCCGGGTCGGCGCAGTTGGGACACGGGTCGGTCTCGCTGAGGTTCCAGCACTGGCTGCAGAATCCGACCCGGTCTTTGGCTGCAGTGATGGCCGCGGCCAAGCGATGTGCATCGGCCGCCGGTCGCTTCAGCAGCCAGAACGTGATGCGCTGCGCGCTCTTGGGACCGATGCCGGGCAGGCGGCTGAGCTCGTCGATCAGGTCTTCGACCGCGTCGTCGTACACGTCAGTCCCTGCCGCCGGTGATCACTAGAGAGTGTCAGGTGGCGCCCTCGTCGTCGCGGACCACGACCGAGCCGGGGAAGTGTTCCACGATGCGTTGCACCTTGGCCTCCGGGGAGGTTGCCGATGAGCCAACGTCCCGCGAGAACGCGGAGGCTGACAGATTGGCTTCCTCGGACTGCCGAGCGGCGCTGCCGGAGGCGGGCGGGTTCACTGAGTCGCCGGCCATTTGGGCGGCAGAGCCGGACGCGACCTCCCCGGCAGGCGTGGTCGGTGAGGACGGCGCTTCGCCGGTGGCGTTCGAGATCGGGCTGGGTTCGCCTCCCGCATCGCTCACCTCGAGGCGAGCTTCCTGGTCCAGCAATTCCGACAGGATCGGCTGCACCTCATTGATGCGGCGACGGGCTTGAGCGAGCGGCACACCTTCGCCTAGCCGGACAGTCACGACATTGCGCTCGCGAGCAAGAACGTACGCGTCGCGGAAGAGTCCTGCCGCGACAGGACGCAGCTTCCCGACAATCTGGGTTTCCCAGATGCGCTGGATGTCATCGGCCGTCATCGCAGCGCCAGACGCCGGTGCGGACTCGGCTGTCATGTCTGGCTGGGGGTCTGGTTCCAGCGACGACGAGGGAGCGGCGGCATCGCCTCTCTGTACGCCGACCACTGCGTCAGGCGACGGCTCGGCTGGCGCCGACGCCGCAGCAGGCTCAGCGGTCGTCGGCGGCACCGCTGCGGCAGTCGGGGGCGCGGGTGGTGCTGCGGGGGCCGTGGGCGGAGGCGGTGCGGCACCGGGAGGGGCATCGATCGACGGGGGCGCTGTGGTCGCGGCCATCGCCGCGCGGGCAGCAGCCGGTCCGCCGCCCGCAGACGCGGTTCGTTCCGCCGGCCGACGCGCGTCCGACGCCGGCGCAGCTCGCGACGATGCGCCAGCGCCCACCGCATCATCGGCGAGCAAGCCCACCAGCGCGGTCTCGAGGGTCAGGCGCCGGTCGGCCGATTGCGGCATCTGCGCCAGCGCGCTGCCGAGCGCCTCGAGCGCCCGCACGTTGGCGCGCCGACCCATCGCGTCGCTCAGCTCCCGGGCCGAGGTGATGTCGGCGCGCGGCAGTTCAGCAGGCTCCACCCCGGCACCCACCAAGAACATGTCGCGCAGGCGGCGTGCGGTGCGCTCCGCGAGGTCGCGCGCATCGACACCGGCCGAGGTCGCATTCGCAACCGCAATCAAGGTCGCCGCCAGATCAGCATGTGCCAGCGCTTGCACCAGCGCGTTCACGTCGGTGCGGTCATCGGGGATGCCCCCGGCCGCCAGCACCGTGTCGAGCGCGGAGAGCGCGTCGCGCACCGACCCCGCACCGCGCTCGGTCACATAGTTGACGACGGCGTCGTCGACCGGCGCTCCGGCGGCGTCGGCGATCGCCCGCACATGAGGCGCCATCTCGTCGGCGCCGACCAGCGAGAGCTCGAACTGCTGAGTACGGCTGCGGATGGTGGGCAGCACCTTGTTCGGATCGGTCGTGGCCAGGATGAACACGACGTGGGACGGCGGTTCCTCCAAGGTCTTGAGCAGCGCGTTGGAGGCTGCCGCAGACAGCATGTGCACTTCGTCGAGCAGGTAGACCTTGCGACGCCCGGAGCTGACGAGGGCTGCCTTCTCGGTCATGTCCCGGATGTGGTTGACCGAGTTGTTGGACGCAGCGTCGAGCTCGATGAGATCCAACGAGGTGCCGGCGGCCACGGCGGTGCAGCTGTCGCAGGCATCGCAGGGTTCGCCGTCGTCGGTGAGCGCCTCGCAGTTGAGGGCCTTGGCCAGGATGCGTGCGGTGGAGGTCTTGCCGGTGCCGCGGGGACCGCTCAGCAGGTATGCGTGCCCGACGCGGTCCTCGCGCACGGCATTGCTCAAGGCCCGGACCAAGTGAGGCTGGCCGACTACCTCTGCAAACCGCTGAGGCCGGAACCTCCGGTAGAGCGACTGGTGCGGCATCTTGGAGGCGATCCTAAGAGCCGACGCGGCGGCTTGCCGACAGTTTTTGGCGACGCCGCATGCCGGCATCTCCCCGTCGCTGCGCTCACGGGCCGCTCGGCCCTCGACGGTGACTCATCGGCAGGCTCTGCGGTTATCGTTTGGGCTGTGTCGCCGTCTGACGTGGCGGCCGGGTCCTGTGCAACGGCGACCCGTGAACCGAGTCAGGGCCGGGAGGCAGCAGCTCTCAGCGGACCTCGTTGTGTGCCGCAGATCGCCTGGCCGCCTCGCCAGACGGCGACACGTCTGATGTCCCGGGATCGCCGTGCGATCCCGGCATCATCACAGTGATCATCGTGCGATCGCTGCATCGTTACGGAGAGTTGCCAGAGTGGACGAATGGGCTCGCTTGGAAAGCGTGTGAGGCTTTCATCGGCCTCCGTGGGTTCGAATCCCACACTCTCCGCATGTCGTGCTGAGCCATGTGAGGTCGAGCACTGATGCCCGGCGGCGGGCGCCCAGCCGGGCCGCCAAGGCTCGCCGCGGCATCACTGCTGTGGGACGCGGCTGTCTGACGCCGAAAGAAAGCGGCCACACTGCGGTGGTGACAGACGACGCGGCGATGGAACAGGCGATCGAACAGGCTCGGCAGGCTGCTGCCGTCGGAGAGGTGCCTGTGGGCGCCGTGGTGATGATCGACGGCGAGGTCGTCGCTGCCCGCCACAACGAACGCGAGACCACCAACGATCCCACGGCGCACGCCGAGGTGCTGGCACTGCGCGACGCCGCTGCGGCGGTCGGCGACTGGCGGCTGAGCGGCGCAACGCTGGTGGTGACGCTCGAACCGTGCCCGATGTGCGCCGGGGCTGCGCTGTCGGCCCGCGTGGCTCGGGTGGTGTTCGGGGCCTATGACCCCAAGGCGGGTGCTGCGGCGACGCTCTACAACCTGCTGGTGGACCCCCGCTTCAATCACAACGCTGAGGTGATCGGCGGGCTACGCGAAGCCGAATGCGGCGAGATGCTCAGCGATTTCTTCAGCAATCATCGCTGAGCGGCCGAGGGGGAACCGTGAGCGATCCAGAGATCGAGTTTGAGACGAGTCCCGAGCAGTACCGCCATTGGGTCACCGAGATCGACCGGGAGCGGGCCACGCTCACGATGAACGTGGACCCGACCGCAGGGCTGCGCGACGACTACGAGCTCAAGACCAACTCCTACGACCTCGGTGTCGACATCGAGCTCTACGACGCAGTCCAACGGCTGCGATTCGAACACCCCGAGGTCAAGGTGGTGGTGGTCACCGGCGGCCTCGACAAGATCTTCTGTGCGGGCGCCAACATCGGGATGCTGGCCGGCGCCACCCATGAGCACAAAGTGAACTTCTGCAAGTTCACCAACGAGACCCGCAACAGCATCGAGGACGCCACAGCCAACTCTTCTCAGGTATGGATCGCGGCGGTCAACGGCACGGCTGCGGGAGGCGGCTACGAACTGGCCCTCGCCTGCGACGAGATCCTGCTGGTCGACGACCGCGCCTCGTCGGTCTCGCTTCCCGAGATCCCCCTGCTGGCGGTGCTGCCCGGCACCGGGGGGCTCACCCGCGTCGTCGAGAAGCGGCACGTGCGGCGCGATCTCGCCGATGCATTCGCTACCCGCACCGAGGGAATCCGGGGTCGCCAGGCCGTCGACTGGGGCCTCGTCGATCAAGCAGCCCCGCTCAGTTCATTTGGCGACCTCATTGACGAGCGCGTGGCTGCCCGTGCTGTCGAGTCTGATCGCCCAGATCTCGGGCCTGGCATCCGTCTCGTGCCGCTCGACCGCACCGTCGACGGCGACTCCGTCGAGTACTCCGCCGTGTCGGTGCGCATCGACCGGCGAGCGGGCACGGCCACATTCACGATCACCGCCCCCGACGCTCCGCAGCCCGCGACGCCCGACGAGTTGATCGAAGCCGGTGCGGAGGCCTGGGTCCTGCGCTGCGCACGCGAGCTCGACGCAGCCGTGCTCCATCTGCGCTTCAACGAGACCGCCATCGGCACATGGGTGTTCCGCACCGAGGGCGATCCTGATGTGGTTATCGCGGCCGAAGAGCTCCTGGCTGATCATCCAGATCACTGGCTGGTGCGAGAGATCCGGCTGTACTGGGCACGGACGCTCAAGCGATTGGACCTGTCTGCCCGGTCGCTGATGACCCTGATCGAACCGGGCAGCTGCTTTGCCGGAGTCCTGGCCGAGCTGGTGCTCGCCGCCGATCGCAGCTTCATGCTCGACGGGACGTGGGAAGAGCTCGACGACCCGCCCGAGCCGGCGACGATCCGGCTCACCGGCGCCAATCTCGGCTGGTTCGCTATGTCCAATGGCCTCAGCCGGCTCCAGACCCGGTTCTGGGGCCGACCCGCCGCACTTGCCGCAGCGGAGGCCGCCGTCGGCACCGAGCTCGAAGCGCGCGAGGCTGCGGGGGCCGAGCTCGTCACCTTCGCCCCCGACGACATCGACTGGGACGACGAAGTCAGGATCGCGCTCGAGGAACGGAACAGCTTCTCTCCCGATGCGCTCACCGCAATGGAGGCGAACTATCGCTTCGTTGGGCCGGAGACGATGGAGACCAAGATCTTCTCCCGCCTCTCGGCTTGGCAGAACTGGATCTTTCAACGACCCAACGCCGTGGGGTCGAATGGAGCGTTGCAGCGCTTCGGCACCGGTTCCCGGCCGGAATTCGACCCCAGGAGGGTGTGAACATGACCATCGTCGACATCGACGCCAAGATCCCCAACAACGTGGACCTGGCCGACGACCGCCGGCTGCAGCGAGCACTGGAAGGGTGGCAACCGAAGTTCATCCGGTGGTGGGAAGAGCTCGGCCCCGTGGCGTTCAAGCGCAGCCCGGTGTTCCTGCGGACCGCGGTCGACGTCGGCCGTGAGGGCTGGGCCAATTTTGACCATGTGGAGATGCCTGACTACCGCTGGGGGATCTTCCTGGCCGAGCCCGAGCCAGATCGCAAGATCGCCTTCGGCGACCACCAGGGCGACGACGCCTGGCAGGAAATCCCGGGCGAGTACCGGGCCGATCTGCAGCGTCTGATCGTGGTCCAGGGCGACACTGAGCCGGCCTCGGTCGAGCAGCAGCAGAAACTGTGCCTGACCGCCCCCTCGCTGTATGACCTGCGCAACCTGTTCCAGGTCAACGTCGAAGAGGGGCGCCACCTGTGGGCGATGGTCTATCTGCTGCACCGTTACTTCGGCCGAGCCGGACGGGACGAGGCCGACGAGATGCTCGAGCGTCATTCCGGCGATACCGACAACCCCCGGATCCTCGGAGCGTTCAACGAGGAAACGCCGGACTGGCTGTCGTTCTTCATGTTCACGTACTTCACCGACCGCGACGGCAAGTACCAGTTGGCCTCCCTGCGAGAGTCGGCCTTTGACCCACTCAGCCGAACCTGCGACTTCATGCTCAAGGAAGAGGCCTACCACATGTTCGTCGGGGCCTCCGGGGTCGGTCGGGTCGTGCAGCGCACCTTGGAACTGATGCACGAGCACGACACCGACGATGTTCACCCCCACGGTGGCCTCAATCTCGATCTGATCCAGAGGTATCTCAACTTCCACTACGCCGTGTCGCTGGACCTCTTCGGTGCCGAGACCTCGACGAACGCCGCCAACTACTTCGCCGCCGGGCTGAAAGGCCGCTTCCAGGAAGAGCGTCGCGACGACGACCACGTGCTGCGCGACGCCACCCGCCTCGTGCCCGAAGCCACCGATGACGGCATCGGCGTCCGGGAAGTCACGCAGCTGGCTGCGCTCAACGAGACGCTGCGCGAGGACTACACCGAGGACTGCAGCAAGGGCCTCGACCGCTGGAACCGGTCGATCGCCGAAGCCGGGGTCGACTTCGAGTTGCGACTGCCCCATTCCGGCTTCAACCGCAACGTGGGCACCTTCGCAAACCACCGTGTCTCACCGGACGGCCGGATGATCAGCGATGCGCAATGGCACGCCAACGCCTCGGACTGGCTGCCGAGCGATGACGACAAGTCGCACGTGAAGTCGCTCCAGGTCGCTGTGACCGAGCCGGGCAAGATGGCCGGCTGGGTAGCGCCGCCAGCCACCGGCATCAACCGGAAACCGCTCGAGTTCGAATACGTGCGAATCTGAGGTCACGAACGAGGAGGCAGTCAATGGTCGAACCGTTCAATGCTGCGACTTGGCTGGTCGACCGTCGCGTCGCTGCCGGCGACGGCGACCGGTTGGCCGTGATCTGCGATGACCAGCGATACACCTACCGCGAGCTTGCCGACGAGATTGCTCGCACCGCGGCTGCGCTGCGGGGGCTCGGCGTGCGACCCGAGGAGCGCGTCGCCATGGCGATGCTCGACTCGGTTCCCTACGTGGCTGTGTTCTTGGGTGCGCTGCGGATCGGTGCCGTGCCGGTCCCGATGAACCCGCTGCTGCCGGGCCGAGATCTCGCCGTGATCACGGCCGGCGCGCGCGCCACAGTCGCCGTCGTTTCCGAAGCCGTCGCCGGCTGCATCGGTGATCTGTGCTCGGGGGCGCCGGAAGTCGCGACGGTGATCGTGGCTGGCAACCTTCCGCCCGATGCCGGCAACGGACACGCCCGCATCCTGAGCTGGGATGAGTTCGACGCCGGGGCCGAAGGTGCCGACAGCGCGCCGTACCCGACGTGGGACGAATCGCCGGGTTTCTGGCTTTGCACCTCAGGCTCGACCGGCCAGCCCAAGCTGGCGGCGCACCGCCATGTCGACATCCGCGTCACCTGCGAGACCTATGCGCGCTCCGTCCTCGAGATCACGCCCGAGGATCGGTGCTATTCGGTCGGACCGATGTTCCACGCCTACGGGCTTGGCAACTCGCTCAGCTTCCCGTTCTCGGTCGGAGCTTCGGCGATTCTCGAACCTGCCAGACCGCCGACGCCGAAGCGGGTCGCCGAATTGGTGACCGCCCATCGGCCGACATTGTTCTTCTGCATTCCCACCTTCTACGCGGCACTCAACGGCTCCGATCTGGCCGACGACACCTTTGCCTCGGTCCGCCTGGCCGCCTCGGCTGCCGAGCCGTTGCCGGCCGAGACCTTCGAACGGTTCAGTGAGCGGTTCGGCGTCACGGTGCTCGACGGCATCGGCTCGACCGAGATGCTCCACGTCTACCTGTCCAACTCGCTTGCAGACCTGCGGCCCGGAACAAGCGGCAAGCCGGTGGGCGGCTACGAGATCCGCATCGTCGACGACAGCGGCCGGGATCAACCTCCCGGCGAGCCGGGCCAGCTTCTCGTCAAGGGCGGGTCTATGACGACGGGATACTGGTGTCGATCCGAGACGAACCGGGCCACCTTCGAGGGCCCGTGGATGCGCACCGGCGATCTGTACGACGTCGACGCCGATGGATATCACACGTACCTGGGCCGGGTCGACGACATGCTGCGCGTCGGCGGCGAGTGGGTGTCACCAGCCGAGGTCGAGGCCACCCTGATCGAGCACCCCACCGTGCTCGAAGCGGCGGTGGTCGGCGAGCACGACACCGACGGCGTGCTGCGACCCGTGGCCTACGTGACTCCCGTCGACGGCGACCTCGTTACTGCCGACGACATGACGCGCGACCTGACCGCCTTCTGCCGTGAGCGGCTGGCCGGCTACAAGCGGCCTCGCCGCTACGAGATCGTCGACGATCTGCCCAAGACTGCGACTGGCAAGATCCAGCGGTTCAAGCTGCGGTCATGAGTCGCCGCCAGACCGATCTGCGGTGACGGCGGGTGTGGCGGAAGGTGTGGGATTCGAACCCACGGTGACCCGAGGGCCACAACGGTTTTCGAGACCGCCCCATTCGTCCGCTCTGGCAACCTTCCGCAGCGCACCCTATCGACGCCTGCACGGCTGACCGCCTCGCCCGCGGCCCCTGCCACACGGCAATAATCGGTCGCGCGGAAGGCGAATTCGTGACAGCCTCAGGGCCGTGAGCAGCGCTGTGGAGAGCTACCGAACCCCGGCAGGCGGTATGTCCGGGCAGCCTGACGGCACCTGGTCAGTCTCTGCACTTGCACACGCCATCGGCGAGACGATCCAGCGGGCCTTCCCCGCCGAGGTCTGGGTACGCGGCGAGATCATCGGCTACTCGGTGGCAGCAAGCGGCCACATCTACTTCAACCTCATCGAGCCAGGGACGGACGGCGACCGTCGTGGCGATCGCATGCGGGTGGCGCTGTTCAAGGGACGTCAGCGGTTCGTGAACCGCGACCTCGCCGCTGCCGGCGGGCTGACGCTCGACGACGGCATTGAGGTGCGGATCCGCGCCGAGGTGGAGTACTACGCCGGCAGCGGGCAGGTCCAGCTCATCATGAGCGGCGTCGATCCGCACTTCACGCTCGGCGTGCTGGCCGCTGACCGTGAGCGCACGCTGGCCGAATTGGCCGCGTCGGGCCTGCTGCGGCGCAATGCCGCTGTGCCGCTCGCGTTGGTGCCGCTGCGCGTCGGGCTCATCACAGCCGCCGGCAGCGCCGCCCACGCTGACTTCGTCCATGAACTCGAGTCGAGCGGATACGCATTCGAGGTGCTGCTGTGCGACGCCCGGGTGCAGGGCGTGACAGCCGAAGCCGACCTCGTCGCAGCGTTGCGCACACTCGGCCAAGCCGACGTCGACGTGATCGCGCTCGTGCGCGGCGGAGGCGACCGCACCGATCTGCTGGCGTTTGACCTCGCCAGCGTGGCCACAGCCATCGCCACGTGCCCGCTGCCGGTGTTCTGCGGGATCGGCCACGAGATCGACACCTCGGTGGCAGACCAAGTGGCACATACCGCAGCCAAGACACCGACCGCATGCGCCAGCGCGCTCGTTGGGAATGTCGCCGCGTTCGATGAACGCCTGGCCCAAGCCCGCCGCGAGATCGACCGTGCCGCTCGCTCAAGGACATCGGCCGCCACAGCGCGCCTGGCGACAGCGCGAGGAGCGCTCGGCCTGCTGGCCGAGCGCCGCCTGGCACGCCCGCGCGCGCAGCTCGGCGAGGCCCGGCTGCGGCTGGATCATCACGCGCAGCGGCATTGCCGCGCAGCGGCCGGCAGGCTCACCAGCGCGAGCCGCGCACTGCAGCGCAGTCACACCCATGCGCAGCGCGGGCTGGCGTCGCTCCGTGCCCAACGGCAGCGGTTGAAACGGGCCTCGACGCGACACCTCAGCGCAGCCAAGGCGCACTTGCGTTCCGCATCGGCACTCGTGTCGGCGGTCGCGCCCGAGCGAACCCTGGCTCGGGGTTTCTCGATCACACGAGCGGCCGACGGCGGCATTGTGCGAGAGATGCCTGCTGCCGGCGACACCATCTCCACCGAGACCCAACACGCTGTGTTCCCCAGCGTCGTTCACCGCAGCAGGACTACCGGCAGTCAGCCAGACAGGCCGGCTGATGATCCGACAACGGGAAGGACCACTGATGGCTGAAGACAACGACGGCGGCGCGGAGGCGGGCGATGCCGAGCTCGGCGGCTATGCCGAGTCGATGGTCGAGCTCGAGTCCATCCTGACCAGCCTCGAAAACGACGACATCGACATCGACGCGCTGGCCTCCCAGGTCGAACGCGCCTCGCGCCTGATCGCGCACTGCGAAGGGCGCCTACGCGCCACGGAACTGTCCCTGCAGACGATCCTGGCCCAGCACGAGCCGGCATCGGCCGACGAGGAAGCCTCCTGAGGCTCGACCCGCGGCGTCGCGAAGGTGTGGACCGGGGGAGTTGGTGGGCGCTCCCCCGGTCCACTTGCGCGTCACGGGTCGGTGGAAACCCGGAGCGCAGGCTCACGCCGCCACGGGAAGTGCCCACTGTGAGTGACCGCGGCAGTTTGTCGAAACCACCGAGAAACCTATGAGTTCGCCATCCAATTGTCAAGATGATGAAGCCAGAAATCCCAGTGATTCCGGGGATTTTCCACATGGCGCGTGGCCATCGCCACTGCAGGCGGCCGACGTTGCCGCAGGTGCTGTGCGTCGGGTGGAACCCCGGGTCGCTGGCGGCTGGGCCTACTGGGTCGAAGAGCGGCCACTCGAGCGCGGGCGGGGCGCCGTCGTCCGGGTGAGGCTCGACGAGCCCGATGCGGGGCCCGCGGACGTTGCCCATACATCGGAAGCAGACATCCGCACCGCGGTGCACGAATACGGCGGCGGGGCATGGCTGCCTTTGGAAGCGCCAGACGGCAGCCACTTCGTGCTGGGCAGCTGCATGAGCGACCACCGGATCCGGCTGTTCGACGTGGCGGGAAACACTGCCCCGAACCCGATTACCCCCGAACCCGATGTGCCGGGGAGCCTGCGCTATGCCGACCCGGCGCTGGTGCCCTCACCACGTCCCGCCGCCGGCGACGGGAGATTCGAACCGGTCACGGTGTGGGTGCGAGAGTCCCACCCCGACACCGCAGGCGAGCCGACCAACGAGCTGGTCACGGTGCGCCTCGACGGGACGGTCAGCGTCGTGGCGTCCGGTGCCGACTTCTACTCCTCGCCACGGCCTTCACCGGACGGATCCGAGCTGGCCTACCTCAGCTGGGACCACCCAAACATGCCGTGGGACCACACCCGCCTGCATCTGGTCGAACTCCGTGACGGCGACCCGGTGCCCAGCACCGACCGGGTGCTGTGCAACGGCCCCGCGCTGACCCAGCCGGCATGGAGCCCCGACGGTGAGCTGCACATCGTGACCGACGTCGACGGCTGGTGGTCGATACATCGCGTCGATGCCGAGACCGGTGACACCGAACCGCTGCTGGCCGACGCGGACACGAGCAGTGCCCGCCGCGAATTCGGGGTTCCTGCATGGGTGTTCGCGCAGGCCACCTATGGCTGGGACGGGGGCGGCACCCTGTGGTGCACTTGGACAGCCGATGGCGTCAGCCATCTCGGACGTATTCACGATGGCCGACTCGAGGAAGTCCCGAGCGGATTCACCGACTTCGGCCGGCTTGCCGTAACGGCTGATGGTGCCGCGGTCACCGTTGCCGCAAGCTGGACCCGGCGAGCCGCCGTTGTCGAGATCGCGTCCGACGGCACGCACCGGCAGCTCAGCGACAACGAGCCCTCGGCGCTCGAGCCTGACGATGTGTCGGTGCCGCAGACATTCACCTTTGGCAGCGAGGGCGGACGCCAGGCGCACGCATTCTTCTTCCCGCCTGCCAACTCGGCGGTTCCGGCGGAGCCCGACAGCCCTCCGCCGCTCATGGTGCTCAGCCACGGTGGACCCACAGGCTCGGCTCGCAGCTCGCTCGATCTGGGCATTCAGTACTGGACCACCCGTGGCATCGCCGTGGTGGACGTGAACTACGGCGGCAGCACCGGCTACGGCACCGCCTTCCGCAACCTGCTGGCGGGCCAGTGGGGCGTCGTCGACACGCAGGACTGCATCAACGCTGCGCTGCATCTGGCCCGCGAGGGCGCTGCCGACTCGCAGCGGCTGGTCATCAAGGGCGGCTCGGCTGGCGGCTACACCACGCTCTGCGCACTCACGGGCAGCGACGTGTTCGCAGCCGGCATTTCCCGCTACGGCGTGGCCGACCTCGAAGCGCTCGCCCGCGACACGCACAAGTTCGAGGCCCGATATCTCGATGGGCTGATCGGCCCCTGGCCCGCCGAGGCCGACCTGTACCGGGAGCGCTCGCCGATCTGGCGCACCGACCACCTTCGGACCCCGATGATCGTGCTGCAGGGCACCGAAGATCGGGTGGTGCCCCAGAGCCAGTCCGAACAGGTCGTCGAGGCTCTGGCGAACGCGGGCGTGCCGCACGCCTACCTGCTGTTCGAGGGTGAGGGGCACGGCTTCCGCCGCGGGCCCAACATCGTGGCCGCGCTCGAAGCTGAGCTGTCCTTCCTGGGCCGGGTGCTGGGCTTCGAACCCGCAGGCGATATGGCCCGCGTCGAGGTGCGCTGACGCAGTCCTCTCAGCAGAAGCACCCAGCGCCTGATCTATCGCGTACGTCAAGAGCTGCGCTGGACATTCGTCTCACGCTGCGATGGGCTGATACTCCGGTCCGGTGAGGGGTTCGTATCCCTGCGGCCAGGGTGCCAGCAAACGACACAACAACCGCATGTGAAGCGGAGCGCTCTCAGGGTTGACATGCTCGGCGGTGACTGTGATCTCGACTGCTCGCTCGCCTAATTCGTGAATGACGTCCACTAGGCAGTCAGGCACCCAGCCGATGCGGCGGTCCGTTCGTGTACACAGGAGCACCGCTCGCGGGTTCACTAGGTTCGAGGGTTCCTTCTCAAGTTCGAGAACATCGCCGACTTGCACATCAAGGGTGGCGCGCTCAGCGCCTTCAAGGTGGCGAATCCCACGCAAGAAGAAGAGCATGGAGAGATGGTCGTCGTGGGTTCGCTCAGGGTGTGCGAACACCTCCACGCGATCCGTTGCCTTCCAGCCCTCGCTACGAATCAGAACTTCGAATGGATCGGTCTCAACATCTAGGTTGAGCCTCTTCACAAAGTCCTCATAGTCGGGTCGACGGCGCGGCATCAGCCGGTTGCGGAACACTGGGAAGAGTTGTTCGCTCTCATGGACAGCATGCAAATCAGGCAGACCGGGAAGACCATGGAAGCCCTCGAACTGCTCAGCAGCCTTCAAGTAGGCAAATCGGTAGCACTGACCATCACCAGATGTGCGGAGCGTGAGAGTGCCGACCGGCCGGATCAATCCGTCAGGGTTGCGCCAAGCGGCGTACAGGCGGCGCTCGCCTCGTGGGGACATGGCTCTCACCGTAGGTGTGGGGTGTGACACGAACTTAGCGACGCGCACCGAGCAGCCGCGCGATATTGCGCCTGAGCACCCGTTCCGCGAACTGCTGCGCCGTTGCAGACATACGGTTCCGCGGCACGAGTGCGACAGCCTCCGTCAAGCGGTCGGCATCACTGCACTGGCTCAGCCAGTGGTCTTTGACATCGGCTGCGCAGCGGTCAAGTGCCACTCTTGCGACTTCGATTGGGTGCGGCTTGCCGACGAACGGAGACTTGGCACGATCTGCGAATCCCTCGGGCGTGAATCCCTGATCGGCCGTGGCCAAGCGTTGCTGTCGTTGTTCATCCGACAACAGGAATCCCAGCGACGAGGCGTGATCGAAAGTTGGGGCGAGCCTTCGCTCGCGCAAATTCGCTACGGCTGCCCAATTCTCCTCGTGCCGGTCAGTGTTGCCGATCAGCGCGTCAAGAACGAGATACCCGACGAAGATGTCCCAGGCGCTGAGTCCCAGCCGCGATTCGCTCGGGGGTTGAACCGGAAGCAGCGCCTGCTCAACGGCCTCCACGGTGTAGCCATGACGGGCACCCTCCGAGACTGGTTTGGCCAAGAGTTCGTTGCCGGGAACGAGCTCCTCAGTCGGACGCCCTTGTGCGTCCGAAGCTGCGAGCACCGACCTGCTGATGATCCCCAGGCGAGTCGCTCCACTGGAGTGCTCGACCGCGAGCTCGATGCGCGCGGCCGGGATCCCGAGCTTTCGGGCCACATCGAACGCGACGCGTTCCGCCCAATCATCGCCCTTCTGGTAGCGGGTTCCATCGTTACGCGTGCTGTGCGTGACGTACTTCAAGAGCCATCGCTCACCAGAATCGGGATGCATGAGCCAACGCTTGGGCTTGGTGCCAAGCTGCTCATCACCAATCGCCCGCCAGCTCGTCACATCGACAACCGCGTAATGACTGGGGCCCGCTGACATGACGATCGCAGCCTCCGGTTCGCCGTCGATAGGTTCGACACGTCTACTCCCGCGACCATGGTCGCACGAGGGCGTCGTAGTGATACGAGGTTATTGAGGTGTACAGCTTCGCTCGGAGGCCGATCTGGCTGGCTGGGCACGCGCTCGCCGGCGTGCTGCTGGTGATCTTCGTGATCGCCGGCTTCTGGCAGCTCAGCCGTCACAACGAAGTGCGTGACCGAAACGCAGTGATCGCCGAACGGCAGGCCATGGCGGCGCTGGATGCCGACCGCTTCTTCGAAGCCGTGACGAACGCCGGGCTCGCAGAAGGACTGGAGTACCGGTCGGTGAGCCTGCCGATCGTGGGAGCTGACTGGCAGGAGTCGGTGCAGATCCGCAACCGCAGCCTCGACGGCCGTGCCGGCTGTCACATTGCCGTGCCGATGGAAACCGCATCCAACGGCAGCGAAGCGCCCTTCGGCGTGCTCGTGATCGTCGGATGGCTGCCCCAGCAGGCATGCGCATCGCTGCTCGATGGCGACGTCGACGTCTTCGAGCGCCGGCTCCCGTCTGCCGACCAGATCACGGGCCGAATCCGGCTGAGCCAAGAACGCGGCCTGCTTGGGCCCGCCGACCCAGCCCAGGGACAGCTCAGCTCGCTGGCCCGCACCGATGTCGAGCGGATCGACCAGCAGACAACGCAGGACCTGGCGCCGGTGTACGTCGAGATCACCGGAGCTGTCGACGAGAACGGCGCAGCGATCCGTCTCGGTACGTGGCCGGGCGATCCGGGTGACGCTCTCCCAGCGCTTGAACCGCTTCCGCCGCCCCAGCTCGACGCCGGCCCGCACCTGGGCTACACGTTCCAGTGGTTCAGCTTCGCTGCGGTCGCCATCGTCGGCTACACGCTCGTGCTGCGCCACCACGCCCGCAAGGGCGAGTCTGAACAGATCGCCGACGACTGAGCGCATACACCAAAAGACACAGATGTCACAGCGGCGAAGGCAGCAGGAGACTCGGCGACGTTGCGACCTGCCGGATCGCTGGTCGCCGAGGGTTCTGCCGCCGCCGCCACGGGCGAGCGACTGTTAGCGGCCGATGGTTTTGGCCATGCGGGCGGTCGCTTCGTCGAGCATCGCCGGCGAGGTGGCGAAGTTGAGGCGCACATGGCCGACGCCCTCGGGCCCGAAGTCCAACCCGGAGTTCAAATACACCCTGCCCTGCCCCAGAAAGACCGAGGCGGGATCGTCGCCGAGGCCCAGCTCGCTGCAGTCCATCCACGCCAAGTAGGTGGCGTCAGGCGGGCGGTACCCGACTTCGGGCAGTCGCTCGGCCAGCAGCTCCGCCAGCAGGTGACGGTTTCTGTCAAGACCGGCCACCAGGTCGTCCAGCCAGTCCAGCGCCTCGGTCCACCCGGCGATCGTGGCTACCTGGCCGAGGATCCCGATGCCGCCGATCAGCCGCTTGGGGATCTTCTTGATCACCGGGCCGTAACGCGATGACGCTGAATGCAGGAATGCCATCCGCAGCCCCGCCATGTTGAACGACTTGGTGGCAGCGGTGACGGTCACGGTCCGCTCCGAGGCCAGCTCGCTGACCGACGCAACCGGAATGTGCCGCCTGGGCGCATAGACCAAGTCGCAGTGGATCTCATCGGAGATCACCACCAGGTCATGACGCTCGGCGACGTCGATCACCGCCGCAATGTCGTCAGCGTCGAGCACCATGCCGCACGGGTTGTGCGGCTGGCACAGGATCACTGCGGTGACATCAGAAGCCGACGCAACCGATTCGAAGTGGTCGAGATCGAGTCGCCAGCCGTCGTCATGGCGGATGAGGGGGTTGGGTACCACACGGCGCCCGTGTCCGGTCACGCTGGAGAAGAACGGCGGATAGGCCGGGGTCTGGAAGATGATGCCGTCCCCGGGTTCGGTCAAGTATGTGATCGCCAGCTCCAAGCCTTGGATCACGTCGTGAACCCGGACGACGTCGGCCGGGTCGACCTGCCAGCCGAACGCTTCGCCCATGCGCTTGGCGAAGACGCGCAGCACGGGGATCGGCTGGTCGTAGAAGTCGTAGCCCAAGCCGCCGGAGTCGATGCGTTCACGCACGGCGTCAAGCACGACGCCAGGCAGTTCCACGTCCATGTCGGCGACCCAGGCCGCCAGCACGTCGGGGCCTTCCCGTCCCCACTTGATGCCCGGGCGGTTGCGAACCCGTTCGGTATCCAAGTCGAAGATCACGGGGCGACCCTACGCGCATCTGCCTCATCGAGGCCGAACACGGGACGGACGAGACCGATCACCGCCACGGCCGTCACCGCAGCGATCACTGGCGCCTCGACTGCGTCGACACTCACCGAGCCCAGGCCCGCGTGCGACAGCGCAGGCGTCGGGAATCAGCTGGCCCAGTTCAGCTGGGACACCGGTTCGAGCGTCATCAAGTCGACAGACCCGAACGCCTTGCTTGACGCGAGATACAAGCGGTCGCCGATCACCGCGCTCGCAACGATGCGCGCCGACCAGTCAGCCTCGTACCAGCACGACAGCTGAGCTGGGCCAACTTCGTCGCCCCTGTCGCCCTGGTCGTCGGTGTCTCGTGGTTCCCGGCACGTGCGTACCGGCGGCGCAGCATGGGTGAGCCGCGAGCGCTCGGTCAGCGCGCGGTCGGCGGTGCTGAGCACGACTGCACCGATGAACGGCGGCGACAGGTTGCTCGGATGCTGTTCCACCGGCAGAACTGCCACACTGCGCGCGGACCAGTGCAAGAAGGCGAGTGCGTCGAATTCCACCGCAGTGTGACTCTCGGGCAAAATCCATTGGTCGATGCGGCGCGGCCGGTCGAGGTCGGCGATGTCGAACATCGACACCTGCGCTCCGAGCGGCAGGCCCTCGTCGGTGGCCTCCTGACCCACGCCGAGCAGCACGTCGCCGTCCAGCGGATGGAGATAGGCCGAATAGCCGTTGATCTTCAGCTCGCCGCGAACCGTCGGCGCGGTCGGGTCCGCCATGTCGAGCAGGTAGAGCGGGTCGACCTGCCGGAAGGTGACGACGGCCGCGACATCGCCGAGATAGCGCACCGCGTAGATCCGCTCGCCCACGCCGAGGCCGCCGACTTGACCCGTCTCGGAGAGCCCGTCGTCGCCGACGGCGAACACCGTCACGAAGTTCTCCGAGTCCAGGCTGCCGTCAGAGCGCCAAGACCGGGCCACGGTTGTCGCAATTCGCAGATGCCCCTCATGCTCCGACATCGAGTACTGATTGAGCACCGTGCCCATCACCGAGGCCGATCCGACATACGCACTCGAACCCGGCGCCGATGTGTCGAACACGTGGATTTCGGTCGCGACCACGTTGGGCCCGGACTCGTCAAGCGGACCATCGCGCAGATCTGCGAATCGGTCACGCTGGCCAAACCAGTCGGTGGTGGTGACATAGAGGTAATTGCGGGAGGCGTACACGGTGCTGCCGTCGGCCGCTATGGAGGTGGTGTCCATGGGTCCGGCCAAACCGTTCTCGGCGATGTCCACGGTGGTGATGCTGAGCGTGCCCGGGCCTGCGTAACGCGTCGGCGCCCAGAAGCGGTCACAGTCGCCGAGGTGTCCTGCGTCGACGGGCTCGCCTGCCTCATCGCGCAAGATGAAGTTCGGCAGCCAGTGTTCGATCGTGGTTTCGGCAATGATTCTGCGGTTCGCATCGGCTGCCCGCTCCGCGGCGGCCACGTCGGAGGTCTCGGGATAGACCCACCAGATGCCCTTGGGCTGCGATCGGGTAATCAGTCGCACGACACCGTCGGTCATGCGAGCACCGACGTATTCGCCCTCGACGCTCAGCCGACTGGCGATTGCAGGTACTGAGCGCGCCAAGTCGATCTCGACGACTTCGGTCGTTGGCCCCCAATTCGTTGGCCCCCAATCAAGCTGTTCTCGGCCGGGCCCCGATCCGGCGAACCGGGCGAGGGAACCCCAGTGCGTCTTCAGCGCGAGCACCCGGTCACCGTGCATGAGCAGCTTCCAGCCCCATTCGGGTCCCAGATCAATCGTGGCTGCGAGCGTCGGTGTCGGCCCGGTCACATCGACGACACGGACCAGATTGTCCGTGGCGACGACGATCCGCCTCCCGTCGGTCTTGAGCGAATCGGGCTCGTCAAGACCGGCTTCGTGCACATTGGAGATGCTGTAGTCGGCGCCGGCCTGCATGGGGGCGGATTGACCTGAAGCGGAACTGTCGCTCGCCGCGGCGTCGCCGGCCATCGCAATGTCCAGGCCCGAGTCTGCTGCGGGAGCGATTTGACTGCCGAGACCCCAAGGCCGCGTGATTTCGGCAGCGTTCGCTTGGAAGTAACCGAGCAGCGCGCCGCACTCGGCAAAGCGGTCCAGCGCGGCCGCCGGTGCGGCGTCCACAGAGGCCCGGTGTGTCGGCAGCAACTGCGGGCGCTCTTCTGGCGAGCCGACGAGCGGTCCGGTCTCGGGCGTTTGGGAGATTTGTTTGTGCACGGGGGCAGAAGACTGCGCAGGGGCCGTCGACACCGCAGACTCGCCAGATGTCGCAGACTGCGCGGACAGCACGGGGGCCGTCGACTCCGGCTCCCCGCTGATGCCCGAGGCTTCGCCGCCGAGTGCTTCGACGACGACACTCGACCCGTCGGCATCAGATTGCCCAGAGGCGACCACATCGAACTGCTCAACTCTGGCCGGCGTCAGTGTGCTGCGCGTATGCACAGCAGAGTCACCCGACACAGAGTCGACCGGTTCGCCGGCACAGGCGACACCCGCCAGCATTACCACGGTCATCGTGCCCAGCAGGCGAGCCAACGAGCGGCGCAACACTGGTGACGCATCCATGCGTGTCATCGCGAACTCAGACTCCTGACGTCACGAGGGCGTTCCGTGTCCATTGTTACAGTTCAGTTTCGGCACTCCAGACCGAACGTTCTCGTCCGAGCGAACCACTTGCTGTCAGATGGGGTGAGCGATACTCACGTATCAGCCGCCGACCGGCTGCGGTCTGATCAGCCGCCGATGCCGCCAGCTCGCGCCACATCCACGACACACAGCACATCCTGCTAGTAGAAGCCGATCATGCGGCCGGCGAGACTGAGTACCGCCACCACCAAGACGGGGCGGATGAGGCGATCGCCTCCCCGTACGGCCCAGCGGGCGCCCAGCCAGCCGCCGACCGCGAACCCCGCTGCGACGATGACGGCGAAGCCCCAGTGCACCTGGTCGTTCAGGATGAACACCGGCACCGCCACAACGGTCAGCACCGCGATCACCACTACCTTGACCGCGTTGGCGTTCACCAGGTCCAGACCGGCGCGCGACAGCGCCAAGACCAGCATGAGCCCCACTCCGGCCTGGAACGCCCCGCCGTAAAGGCCGATAGCGAAGAACACCGCCACGGTGAGCCATGTCGGCCACATGATGTCGTCGCTACGGGCCTTGGGCGGGCGCAGGCTCAAGATCAGCAGCGGCACCATCAAGATGCCGAAGGTGCGTTCGAAGGCCGTGTCGCTGAGCAGGCTGGACACGGCATACGCGCCGATCACCGAGCCTGCCACCGCGGGGATGAGCACGGGCACCGACCTGCGCAGCCCCGATACGCCTTGGGATCGGTACCCCAACACTGAGGCCACGTTCTGGGTCACGACGCCGATGCGGTTGGTGCCGTTGGCCACGAGCCCGCCGAGATCGCCGACCACGGTCAGCAAGCTGACCGTCAGCAGCGAGCCGCCGCCCGCCATGGCGTTCACCACGCCGGCCACCACGCCCGCACCGGCCACAAGCGCTGCTTGAGTCAGATTCACAGCGAACCACGCGGCGCGACCCATTCGACGCGCTGACCCGTCGCCGCAGCGATCGTGTCGAAGTCCCGGTCGTAGTGCAACACCACCAAGTCGTTCAGCTCTGCGACTGCCGAGATCAACAGGTCCGCAATCGGCACACGGTGCTGACCGGTTACGGCCAGCAATCCCTGCACTTCGACAGCGCGATCGGTGATCTGCTCATCGATCGAAAACGACCGCAGTACGGCAAGCTCGGCGCGCAGCGCGCTGTGTTGCGCCTCGTTTCGAGCACTGAAGAGCAACTCGAGATCGACGATCGGGCATGTCACGACATCGGCGGCATCGAACAGCGGTCCGAGCACAGTGGCGACCACCTCGAGATGGCTGCGCGCGAGCGCGCTCTTGTCTGCCAAGTACAGGGATCGGGACGGCGCGCTCACCGCTCGATGGAATCCGGCCATGCACCTCGCATCACGTCGGCGTCGCCAAGATCGGAACGCGCCAATTCCTGTATGCGGCGAAACAGATGCCGACGCTTGTGGCGATCGCAGATCTCGCGCAGCCCGGTGTTCACGGCCTCTTTGATGGTGACATCGCCGAGCGCCATCCGCGCCTGATGCAGCGTGTCGTCATCGATGTCGACGAGTCGCTTGGTCATTGTCGTCAATATACCTCATCGATCATCCATTGGATATACAAACTGCCACGATGATGCTCGATTTGTATATACTCCCCGCAGTCCGCCGTGCCAGCAGCGGATCAGGCTCGGTCCATCAATGCAGGACCATCGTCGCTATGCCTGGTTCGGAGGACTGCCTGCGAGCTGGGTGGTCTGCTGGCGCAGGAGATGATCTGCCAGCACGAGGCAGACCATCGCCTCGACCATCGGCACCGCTCTGGGCAGCACGCATGGGTCGTGACGGCCACGCGCTGCCAGCACCGTCGGCTCACCAGTGCTGGTGACGGTCTTCTGCTCGCTCGCGATGGTGGCGGTGGGCTTGAACGCCACGCGCAGCACGATGTCGGCACCGTTGCTGATCCCGCCCTGTATGCCGCCGCTGCGGTTGGTGACGGTCATCGGTCGGCCGTCGGGACCGGGCGCGAACTCGTCGTTGTGCGTGCGGCCCGTCATCAACGTGCCAGCGAAGCCGCTGCCGATCTCCATGCCCTTCGCGGCAGGCAATGACATCACCGCGCCAGCAAGCTCGGCATCGAGCTTGTCGAAGACAGGTTCGCCCAGGCCTGGCGGCACGCCGCGGGCAACGCAGGCCACAACCCCGCCCAGCGAATTGCCGTCGCGGCGGGCCGCGTCGATGGCCTCGGTGATGCGAGCCGCGGCGGCTGGGTCCGGGCAGCGCGTCGGATCGGCCTCCACGTCTTCGCGCGTCAGCTCTGCAGGGTCCACGTCGGCGTTGATGTCGCGCACCGAGCTGACCCACCCCAGCACCTCTGTGCCGACCGTCGCCAGGATCTTGCGAGCAACGGCTCCCGCCGCGACACGGCCGACCGTCTCGCGGGCGGATGCCCGGCCGCCGCCCTGCCAGTTGCGGATGCCGTACTTGGCCTCGGTGGTGTAGTCGGCATGGCTGGGCCGGTACGTGGCAGCCATCTCGGAATAGGCACCGGGACGCGCATCGGTGTTCGCCACGGTCATGCCGATCGGCGTCCCCAGCGTCAG
The DNA here is from genome assembly GCF_965208895.1 of Candidatus Poriferisodalis sp. Lineage (GTDB taxonomy): Bacteria > Actinomycetota > Acidimicrobiia > Acidimicrobiales > Poriferisodalaceae > Poriferisodalis. The sequence continues at coordinate 2,498,857 of NZ_OZ242363.1, forward strand.
GCCCTCGAAGACGCCCGAGTGAATCGTGACCCGGTCTGGCTCTTGGCGCTGGGTGACGATCCGGCTCTGGCCCGGCCGGCGGCGGTCCAAGTCGACCTGCACATCGGCTTCGCTCAATTCGAGGCGCGCCGGGCAGCCGTCGATGATCACTCCCAGCGCCCCGCCGTGGGATTCGCCGAACGTGGTGACTGCGAAGCGTTCCCCGAACGTGCTGCCGCCCATGTGAGAACCCTACGACGGCAGGTGCCAGCCGACGCCCTCGTTTGTACGTCTCTTTTGCGGTAGAGCCTGACCTCTGCGGCGTTCAGCCCGACTCGTCGGCGTCGCTGTCGACGTCGCCGGAGGGCGACTCGCGCTGCTCGGCCAAGAACTTCTGGAATTCGAGCGCAATGTCGTCGCCGCTTGGCAGATTCTCTTCGGCTGTGCGATCCGCTTCGGATTCGAGCTGGCGGATATAGGCCACGATCTCGGGATCTCGAGCGACCGCCTCATCAACGCGACGCTCCCAAGTCTGCACGCTGGCGTCAAGCTCCCGATAGCCCGTCGTCACGCCGGTGACCGTCTCGAAGTGGGCGAGCAGCGCCCGCGTGCCCTTGGGATTCGGCGGGCCCGCGACGTAATGGGGCACACCGACGCGCAGCGACACGACTGGCAGCGCGGCCCGGTCCAGCACGTCGTGCAGTGTGCCGATGATGCCGGTCGGGCCTTGATAGGTCGGCCGATCCAGGCCTAAGCGGGCCGCCAGCTCGCCATTCGCGGCGCTGCCCTTGACCGAGGCCGTCCGCGAGTGCGCCACACCCGCGACCATTGCCCCGAGCGTCACCACCATCTGGCAGCCGAGCTCCCGGGCGATTTCCGCCACGCCTTCGCAGAACGTGCGCCAGCGCATCCGCGGCTCGATGCCCGACAGCAGCACGAGGTCGTGGGGCGGGGCGGCCGGCACGACGTGGCACTCGATATCGGGCCAACGAATGCGGCGCTCCCCTTCGGACGTGATCTCGATGTGCGGGCGGCTCTCCTGGAAGTCGAAGAACTCCTCGGGATCAATGTGGCAGACCCGCCGAGCCTCGCTGCGCTCACGGATCCACGTCAGCGCGCCGGTGGCGCATTCGCCGGCATCGAACCAGCCCTCGAACGCGACCAGCAGGAGCGGATTGCGCAGTCTCGGCGAGCCATCCCAGATCACCACCGGCTCGGGCTCGCTGCGGCCATCGGCACCTTCCCCGTGTGCGGCATCACTGTTCACGTTCCAACTATGGCCGCTGCGCCGACAAATTGCGCTCCGATTTGCTCCGGAGTCTCCGCAACGGCTCGTGGCACGAGTCTCGTCGGGGCCTGCCGGCGACGTGTCAGTTGGTGATGGTGGATGTGGCCTTGGCGGTGCTGTTGGCGGCGCCGATGGTGTACAGGACGTGGAGCCCGATGGTCTGGTTCACACCGGCGGTGGGCACGCTCACGGTGGCGTCGATGTCGCCGCTGTCGATGGTGAGGATCTCGCCGCCGCTGAAGCTTCCGCCGTGGGAGATGAAGTAGTAGGCGGTGACAGCGCTCGTCGAGCGGCAGCTGAGGCTGATCACGAACTCGAGGTCGTCGCCTCGTGCGGCTGTCGCGTCGGCGACCGACACCGTCGGCTTGCCGGTGCAGGCCGGGACGGCGGGCTCGGGTGGCGGGTCGTCGTCGTCGGTGATGTGGGCGCTCTGCGTCGCTTGCGGGCCGACGGTGTAGCCGCTGCCCGCTGCCAGCGTGGCAGTGATCGACCCGTCGGGCTCGTCCGCGCTGTCGTTTGTGGTGGCCACGGTGAGGGTGGCCTGGGTGGCGCCTTGGGGGATCGTCGCCGTCTGCGTGCCGACGGTTGCGCCCCAGTCGCCCGTTGAGGCGACGTCGACGCTCACGTCGAGATCGGCCGCGACCGGCGCCGACGCGGCGATCGTGAACGTCGCGTCTGCACCCTCAGTGCCGCCTGTGGCGGCGGTGATGCTCACTTGCGGCGGCGGCTCGTCGCTGTCAATGATCACCACCGTCGTGGACCCGTCGGCGCGCTCGACGCCGTCGGGGCCCCACGAGATCCCCAACGTCACGCCTTCAGTGCTGCCGTTCAGCGTCGGCGCCCGAGCGCCGGTCCCATAGGACACAGTGATCGCCTGATCGACCCAGTCGCTGTCGGGCACGGCGGTCAACACCAACTCAACACGCTGATCGCCGGGCTCCAGCACAACACCGCGATCACCCGGCCCGAAGACCACCTCGAACTCGTTCGCGAACACCGCATCAGGATCATTCCGATCGCGCATCGTCCAATGCGTGCCCTCATCGCCGCCGGTCACGCTCAACGGCACCGTCAGCTTCTCCCACGACCGCAAAGCACGCGTGGGGGCAATGGCGAACTGCGCCTGATTGCCATAGCCGGTGCCGTTCTCGTCAATCGACCTCGAGAAAAAGATCATGTACACCGTCAACGGATCCACATCATCATCAGACACCCCCACCGTGGCCGTGCCCTGGACGGTCGAGATCGTGTACCCCGCATCCGCCGCGGGTGCGTCCAACGCGACCGACACGGCGCCGTCGGCCTCGTCGGTGCTGTCGCCGACGGTCGGGACGGTGAGCGTCGCCGTTGCCGCGTTCGCTGCGAAGCTCACCGTCCGCGAACCCCCAGCCACACCCCACTCGCCCGACGCCGACACCGACACAGCGACATCGAACCCCGCAGACTTCGGCTCGCTCGCAGTCACCGTGAACACCGCACCAGAACCCTCGCTCACAGCACCACCAGCAGTGACCGAGACCTCAGGGATCACCACCGGCGGATCGTCGTCGTCTGTGACCTGCACCGTCCGCGACGCCGGCGAACCGACCGCGTAACCGCTGCCCGCCGCCAGCGTGGCAGTGACCGACCCGTCGGGCTCGTCGACGCTGTCATCTGCGGTGGCAACTGTCAGGGTCGCCCCGGTAGTGCCCGCGAGGATCGTCGCGGTGCGTGTTCCGGCTGTGACACCGAAATCGCCCGAAGCAGCAACCGTCACGCTCACCTCAAGATTCGCCGTTGGCGCCGACGACGCCGTCACCGCGAACGTCGCGCTGGTGCCCTCGGCGCCGCCCGAGCCGGCCGTGATGCTCACCACCGGCGGCGGGACGTCGTCATCGGCAACGCTCACCGTCGCAGCCCTGCTCGTGCCCACGTCGTAGCTTGCGCCGTCGACGAGCGTGACAGTCACCGACCCGTCCGCCTCGTCGACCGCGTCATCACTCGTCGCGATCGTCAGCGTCGCCGACGCGCCGCTGAGCTCCACCGTCCGCCGCGCCGACGACACCACAAAATCGCCGCTCTGAGAGACATCCACCACAACATTCACCGGGCTCGTCGGCGCCGGCACCGCAGACACCGTGAACACCGCGTCCGCGCCCTCGCTCACGCCCGCACCCGCCGACACGCTCACCACCGGCAACGTCTCCACGATCACGCCAGTCGCCTTCAGCCCACGGAACGGCCTCGCCGTGCCCGGCGCGTACACCACCGTCAGCGACACCGCAGAAGAACCCCCAACAGCCACACTCGCCGACCCCGACGTCACCCCCGCAGCAAACCGCACCGCCTGAGTCGACCCCGCAATCGCGCCGTCACGCACCAAGTAGTAGTACGCCACCACCGAACCAGACGCACGACAACTCAAAGAGAACTCGAACACCAACATCCCACCCGGCACAGCACTCGCATCAGCCACCGACAACTCCGGACTGCCGGTGCACACAGGCACCACCACCGGCGCCGGATCAGCCTCCACCGACGGCGGATCAGCCTCCGGCTCCGGCTCGACCACCGGCGGCGGATCGTCATCGTCGGACACCGCCACGGTCGCCGATCCGGCGGTGGCCGACACCGTGTAGCCCGCATCCGCAGCAGGAGCGTCCAACGACACAGACACCGAACCGTCAGCCTCATCGACAGAGTCACCGACAGTCGCCACCGTCACCTTCACGCTGCCCGACACCGGCACCGTCACAGTCTGTGCACCCGCCACAGCACCGAAATCGCCCACCGCGGCCACCGTCACCTCAACGTCGAGATCCGCAGCCGGCTTCGGCACCGCAGACACCGTGAATATTGCATCACCGCCCTCGGTCACACCGCCGCCAGCAGCGACACTCACCACCGGAACCACCGGGGGCGGATCATCGTCATCGGACACAGCCACACTCGCCGAACCCGCCGTGGGCGACACCGTGTAACCCAAAGCGGCCATCACCTGCACCGACACCGAACCGTCGGCCTCGTCGACGCTGTCACCAGCCGTGGGCACCGAGAACGACACCGAACCGCCCGAGGGCAGCCCCACCGACCGCGAACCCGTCAGCACACCGAAATCGCCCGACTGCGCCACTTTGACCTGAACGAACATCGTCCCTGACGGCTTCGGCGACGCCGACAACGTGAACCGCGCCGCGCTGCCCTCGGTCACCCCGCCCGCCGACGAGACCGACACGACCGGCAACGGCGGATCATCGTCATCGGACACGGCCACGCTCGCCGATCCGGCGGTGGCCGACACCGTGTAGCCCGCATCCGCAGCAGGAGCGTCCAACGACACAGACACCGAACCGTCAGCCTCATCGACACTGTCACTGACCGTCGCGACCGTCACCTTCACGCTGCCCGACACCGGCACCGTCACGGTCTGTGCACCCGTTGTCGCCCCGAAATCGCCCACCGCGGCCACCGTCACCTCAACGTCGAGATCCGCAGCCGGCTTCGGCACCGCAGACACCGTGAATATTGCGTCACCGCCCTCGGTCACACCGCCGCCACCAGAGACACTCACCACCGGAACAACCGGCGCCGGCTGAGCCACCGTCGGCACACCCGCGACCTTCAAGACGAACGGGCCCGTCGTGCTTTTGGTGTTCCAGTTGATGTAGTAGCTGGTGCTGCGCTTGGTGGTGGCTTCGATCGTGTAATCCCCGGCAGGCAGACTCCCGCGGATCTGGACTGTTTTGATCCATGGACAGGAGAAGCAGTAAGGGAATGTGGCCTGCCTCAGCCAAGCTCCGTCCTTTTGGCCTGATCCGCTCCGCAAATAGAGGTGCGGTGGTACGTACGGCGTCGAGAGATCGATCGTCACCGTGGACGGCTTATCCAAGGTGAAGGTGTAGAAGCGGGCGCGGTGGCTGTCGCCACGTTGCACCGAATTGCAGGAATCGGTGAACTCTGTCTCAAACTCGCCGCTGCCGGTCAGCGCCGACACGCACTCATCGCCCGGCACCGGCGGCGGCAGCGAATCCTCGTCATCGGACACGGCCACCGAAGCCGATCCGGCCGACGACGACACGGCGTATCTCGGGCTGGCATCCACCGTCGCGGTCACCGAGCCGTCAGCTTCGTCAGCGCTGTCGTCGACGGTGGGCACCGTCAGCGAACCGCTGCCTGCCGTCGACACCGTCACCGCTTGCAGACCTGCCGTCACGCCGAAGTGGCCCTGCTTGGTCACCTTCACCCATACGGTAAACGGCGCCGATGGCGGCGGAGTCGCCGACACCGTGAACACCGCGTCGCCGCCCTCGGTCACATCGGCACCGGCCGCGATGCTGACCTCCGAACCCGACCGGACCAGCGTCGGGATGCCCTGGACATCCAAGGTGAACGAGCCGCGGACGAACGCCTCGAATGGTCGCGCCGAGATCGTGTAATCGCCGGCAGGCAGGCTCATGGTCATGCTGGCAGGCGTTCCTTTGCGGCCAGTGATTTGCTGCTGCTCCACGGTGCCTCCGCGTCTCGTGTCACCGCCCCGCCGCAGTTCCAGACGGGTTGTGAACTGCGAGGCGGTAGACAGCTTGATCGTCACGCTGCTCTGCTGGTTCAGGGCGAAGCTGTAGTAGCGCGCAGACACGTCATCGTTGCCGTCCTGAAGGCAGTATTGGTCCCAGGTTCCTTGGACGGTCCCGCTTCCTGCCAGCGCCGTCGTCGCGCAAGCCTCAGCGAGCGTGGCGAGGCCGTCAGAGGGCAGAAACGCCAAGCCGTGACCCCAAGTGCTGTCTGCGCCCGGGACGCCTTGATCGGCTGCGTTGGTCTTGAGGTACGCAGCCACCTGCTGAGAGGTCGAGGCGGGGCTGCGCTCGAGCACCAACGCAGCAAGGCCCGCGACGACCGGCGCCGACTGGCTCGTCCCGCAGAAGCTCCAGGCACCGCCGCCTCTCCATGACGGCAGGCAATCGAGACCCACGATGTCGGGCTTGATGCGGCCGTCGGGTGTGGGCCCGCGGCTGCTGTACCACCTGATGGCGAAGGTGCCGTCCCTCTCTTCGTCCGCGGCGCCGACCGCCAGGACCCCCGGACTCGAGCTGTCTCCAGGACTCGAGACGCTGCCGCTCGCGGTCCAGTGCTCGATACTGGCGCCGAACGCAAGGAACTGCACCCACGACGGGGCCGCGCTGGCAGCCTTCTTCTTCGCGTAGACCCAGTAGAACCCCGCGCTCGTCGTCGGCAGGTACAAGCCCTCCCACGGGACATCGGTCGAGCTGCCGTTCTGGAGGTCGGCGCTGGTGGCGACCACGGTCCGCGGCCCGCCTTTGGTGGCCGAGTAGCGGACCTCGAGATCGAGGTCCTTGGCCGCACCGCCCCACGCATCGTCCCAGCGCATGTTGACAAAGACGCTCGCGGATGCGGACAGCTCGAACCCCTGCGCCTCCTGCGCGGTGCTGCCTGTGCCGGACCACTCGTGGTAGTCGTCGTTGTCGGAATCGGCAAAAGCGCCGTACCAAGCCTGCTTCGCGTAGTTCCCGGCTGAGTTGACCCACAAGATGCCGTTGTCCGAAGCCCACTTGGCCGTGCTCAGAGGGCTCGGCGTGGTTCCCGGCGTGCCGTCGGCGGCACCGTGGAAACTCCAGGACATCGAGTGGGCGATGACCTTCACCCCTTGGCCGTGCATCCACTCGACTGCGGACTGGATGTCGGCCCACGTCCGCGGGTTGGAGACGTACAGCGCAGCCTCGGGTGCGACGTCGATGACCGACTGCGCCACTCGAGTGCCGTGGTCGTCGCCGCCCGCGGTGTCGCAGTTCGCCAGACTGCTCGTAGGCGTGCCGACAGCGCTGTAGCAGCGGCCGACTACTGTCGAGGGCAGTTCCGTGCCGAGAAGGGCGCGCAAGCCGGTGAAGCCGTCCTTGGAAGTGCCACTGGTAGGCCCATCGATGACGCCGACCTTCACCCCCGCGCCGGTGAAGCCGTTGAAACGCCACACCGCGGTGCCATGGGCACGAAGAGACCTGTCGATGACGGCGGCCACTTCTTGCTGGCTCTTGAACGGCCGCGGCATCTCGCGCACACGCGACACGCCGGTCTGCTGCGCGAGCGGACCCAGCAGCGCGGGCGGCACGTACACCTCGAGGTAGTCGCCCACCACGTTCGCCGGCGTCACCCCGTTGTCGGCCAGGAAGCCCAAGACGTCAGTGCGGTTGCCGTCCAACTGCACCGTGAGCAGCAGCGGCTCGCCGCCCTGGGGGGCATTCGTGCCGCCGGGCTGCGCCTCACCGTCGGTCGCGCCGCCAACAGCGGACTCTGCCCCAGCGGCGGTCGCGACCGCCAGCTCACTCAGCTGCGAGCCCAGATTGGGGTACACCACCTCCGCCGCCGACAATCCATCACCCGGATCGGGACCCAAAGAACCCTCCGGCCCCAGCCCATCAGGCTCCAAGCCATCGGCGACATCGCCGACGCTTTCAGCCCCCCCCCCCCCCGGACACAAGATCGCCATCGCCGTCGGATGCCTGCGCAGCCGTCGGCGACGCCACGGCCGCCGCCAATACCAGCGACACCACAACCGCGACCGCACATCGGAACACGGCACAACGCCTGCGCGCAGTCACCGCTCGCACACCGCCGTCATCGCAGGTGCCTGCATCTCAAAGAAATCCGAAGAGCACACGGAGATCGCTCCATCACGCAAACCTGAGACCACACAGAATAGCGGTCGCAGAGGCATAGGGGAATTTGCAGCCGATCCCTTCGGCGCATCCAAGGGTGCGCACGGCGAGCAGTTCGTGAACGAGCGTGGGCACGCAGCAGATCAACGCGCCCAGTGCAGCAGGCCGACCGGTGCGAACGTGGCGAGATCGACCGTCTGCAGGCCCTTCGCCGAAGCGAGGTAGAGGCGATCGCCCACCACGGCGGTGGAAGTGATCTGCGCTTCCCAGTCCTGGTCGTACCAGCAGTAGCGCTCCAGCGACCCGGCTTCCTCGGTGCCGTCGGGGCGGATGACAATCTCGCGGTGCTCATTGCAGCGGCGTGTCGGCTCATCGGCATGGCTCAGCCGCGCCAGTTCGGCGAGCTGCCGCTGCGAGGTGCTGAGTGCCACCGCGCCCATCAGCGGCGACGCCGACGGCGCGGCGGCGTCATCGCCGTCGAGGTACTGGATCACCGGCATCACCATCAGCTCCGACGGCGGCCAGTACAAGAACTGCAGCGCATCGAACTCGACGTTGCTGTGCGCCCCGGCCAGCGTCCACTGGTCGATTCGCTGGGGCGAGTCGAGGTCGCCGATGTCGAACAGCGACACCTGCGAGCCCTGCGTGACGCCGTCGAGGTCGGCCTCTTGGCCGACGCCCAGCAACAGATCTTCGGCGACAGGATGCAGGTATGCCGAATAGCCGGTGATCTTCAGCTCACCGCGCACATCGGGTGCAGCCGGATCGCTCAAGTCGATCAGGTACAGCGGATCGACCTGGCGAAACGTCACGACCGCAGCGACGTCGCCGAGGTAGCGAACGGCGTAGATGCGTTCGCCCACGCCAAGACCGCCGATCTGGCCGACCTGCGACAGCGCACCGTCGTCGGCGTCGAGCACGGTCAGGAGGCTCTCTGACGACAGGTCGTCACCGAAGAACCAAGGCGGCGACACCGTGGTGGCGATGCGCAGGTAGCCGTCGTGCTCGGACATCGAGTACTGGTTCAGCAGTATTCCCGGCACCGAGGCGGTCGTGACGTAGCCGGCGGCGTCGCCAAGGCTGCTGATCTCGAACTGATGCACCTCGGTGACGGTCTGGGGCGTTTCGGCGCCATCGGAGGCGCCTGCGTCGAATTCCTGCCAGCGGCGCAGGTCGTCCCAGCGCGTGGTGCTCACATACAGGTGCTCCGACGAGGCGTATATGTCGCGTCCGCCGGCCAGGATCGAGGTGGCCTCCACCGAGCCGGCGAGCCCCCCGTCGCCCGCGCCGAGATCGACGGAGGTGACCGTCAGCGTGCCCGGTCCGCCGTAATGGGCCGGCGCGAACGTGCGCTCACACGAGCCGAGCTGCCCGCCGGCGGTCACGTTGCCAGCGGCGTCGGCGAGCTGGTATCGCGGCAGCCAGTGCTCCACGCCGGTGGATGCCACCAAACGCCTGTTGGCCGCAGCGGCTCGGCTGAGCTCTGCGGGCGTGTCGCGCTGGGGGATCACCCAGTCGATACGCCGGGGATGCGTCGCGGTGACGACATGAATCACTCCGTCGATCATCCGCCCGCCGACGAGGTCGCCTTCGAGCGTGAGGCGCCGCACGATCCGCGGATCGCCCTCGGTGAGCTCGATCTCGACCAGCTCAGTCGTGGGACCCCAGTCATCGCCAGGCCACAGCGGCTCGCCGTCGTCATCATCCGAGCGGCCGATGACGGGGAATGGCAACGGCGAGTCCCAGCGTCGGACGAAGGCCACCACCCGGTCGCCGTGCAACAGCAGCTGCGCGGGCCACGTCGCGTCGAGGGTCAGCGAGCCGATTCGGCGCGGCGTCGTGGCTGACACGTCCACGACCTGCACCGTGTCGCGCACTGTCAGCACCATCCGGCGCCCGTCGGTCTTGACGCTGTCGGGCTCGTCGATCCCGGCTTCTTGGAGATTGCTCGTGCTGTAGTCCTCCCCGGCCAGCAGCGGAACGTCGCCGCCGGCACCCGCAGCCGCCGGGAAGGGTCCCGCTTCGTCCATGTCCGCGACAGCGTCATCGGCGAAGCCGAACGGCCCGAATCCTCCTCCGAAGCCGGTCTCAAAGCCCCACGGTCCTGCTGCTGCGGCTGCATGGGTGTGTACGTAGTCGAGCAAGGCTGCGCATTCGTCGAACGAGTGCAGCGCTGCGGTTTCGACGCCGCTCACGGGAGCGTCGTCGCCTGCGGGGGCCGCACTGTCTCGCGACGAACCGTTATGCGCCGACGTGTCCTGCGCCGCGGCACCGTCACCGTCCTCGATCTCAGCCGACGAGGTGTCGAGGTCGGCCCCGGTACCGGTCGTGTCCGACTCGTCGCCGCCGGTGTCGGCCTCCGACATGCCATTTGCGGACGCGTCCGGCTCGCCGGACTCATCGGCGGAGGCGGTGTCGGTGTCGGGTGCGCCGGTGGTGGCTGCGGGCTGCGACGGATCCGACCGCGATCGGTCGGCGCTGTCGTCGGCGTCGCTCGCGCAGGCCGCGGCCAGCAGACCTACGCCAGCCAGCACTGCGAGCAGGCGCCGCTTCGTGGCGAACTCGGATCTGGTGTGTTTGGGTGCTTCGGTCATCAACTCACACGACGCCATGTGCAGCCCCGCCGTTCCACACGCGATGTTACGTTGAGATGACGATTCCCACAGGACAGCGCAGCCGGCTTGCGCTCTACGCCAGCCCGCCCGGGAACTCGCGGCCAGCCGGTGGCGGCGGTATGGGAGCAATGGCCATCTGGGCCCGGACGAGCACGGCATCGACGAGACCGGTGAATTGGGCCGGTCTGGCGCTCACGCGCTGCACTCCGCGGCGCCGAAGACCGGCACGCAGCGCTCGCGAAGCAGCGGGAGCTGCTCATTGGCAGGTTCAAGGACGAGCTGATCGACGGCCAGACCGGTCTCAGCCTCGATCGCCGCCCGCTGGGAAGCCAGGCTGAACCGAGTATGAGTCGGGCTCACGACAACCAGATCAAGGTCGCGCGGCGGATCGCCCGCTTCCCCGTGGAACCGTGCCGCCCACGACCCGTGAATGAAGACGTCGTCGATTCCTGCCACGTTCTCATAGACAGCCCGAACAATATGAGGGACCCCGGCCGCATATGCAACGATTTGACGGAGCGCGCCCGCGAAGGGCGTGGGCGCCGGGTGGATGAGCTTGGCTTTGCCAACCTGTTCGTACTCCACCATGCCGGCGTCGGCCAGCCGGCCGAGTTCTCGGGCTACGGTCGGCTGAGCCACACCCAAGCGCCTGGCGAGTTCGCGGCCGCTAGCCGGCGGGTTGAAGAACACCTCGGCGAGGAGTCGCACCTGGGTGCTGGACCTGAAGATCGGAAGCAGAGCGGGCGCGGCGGCAGGCACGCATACAAATATACGCATTCTTAGTCATATGAACAACAACCTGTGCATCGACGGGGCCATGCAGCGGCACTGGCGGTCATGGCATTCCGTTGCGACTAGATCGGTATTGAAGCAATGCTCGTGATACTCGCCTATCTGGGCGCCGTGACGGCGACTGTCGGTCTAGCCGTCTTCGCGACGCGGTTCTTGCTGCGATGCTGGAGGAACGCCACGCCCGTCAGCCGGGCTGCCGGAGTGGCCGCCGGCGCTGTCGGTGTGTGCACTGTCGTGTTTGGCACTGTTGTCAGGCACAATCCTTGGGAAGCGGCCTTGGCACCTGCAGGGATACTGATGTCGAGCGGGCAAGTGATATGGCTCGCATCCTGGATCGAGCGCTGGATCGAGCGGCGACGACACCGAGTCGGACGAAACTCCCGGATGGCCTAATCCGAGTCGGCGGGTTCGTCGTAGAGGCCGTTGCGGCCGAGGCGCACCAGGAGCTCCTCGGTGCTCCAGGGCAGCATGGTGGCTCCGCAACGGGCGTCGCGGTAGTGCTGTTCGAGCCGGCCGGGCCGCAGCAGCGACCGGCCGCCGCAGGTGCGCAGTGCGAGCGAGGCCATCTCGGGGGCGCTCTCCATCGTGGTCACGGTGGCCACGTGGGCGCGCCGCAGCTGTTCGGGATCGGGGTCGGCGCCGATCTCGCTGAGCACCCGGTAGGTGAGGGACTGTGCACGGTCGTAGATGAGCTGCAGCTGCGCCCAGCCGGTCTGCTTGATCGGATGGTCGCGCGATGCCTTCACGCCGGACTCGCCGCGCAGGTACGTGCGGGTGGCGTCGAGGATGGCGCGCATCAGCCCGAGGTAGCTGAACGTCAGGCTCATGTAGAACTGCGGGAAGCGAGACACCATTGCGTTGAACATGCCCGGCGGCAGCACCTCATTGCGGGCGGGCACGAACACGTTGTCCATCACCAGGGTGCGGGAGTCGGTGCCGCGCATGCCGATCGGGTCCCAGTCGCCGACAATCTCGGCACCGTCGCCGTCGGCCGGCACGCCGAGCAGGCGGATGCGCGGATCGCCCTCCACGAGCGCCAGCACGTTGTGCACGTGAGCGGCACCGCTCAGCGAGGCGAAGATCTTCCGGCCTGTGACGCGATAACCGCCTTCGGTGGGTACCGCGACGGTGCTGAAGCCCGATCGGGCCCCCGGTGCCTGGCCCTCGGAGAACGGCTGGGAATGGATGACGCGGCCGCGGACCATTCCTTCCCACAGGTGCGGGCGGGTGTTCTCCAGGTGCGCGGCCATGGCTCCGTCAGGATCCTGCTCACGTCCGCGCTCGCCGGCCAGCAATGCTTCGGCGATCGGCCCGCACAGCAGCGCCGTGGCCGTGTGCATGTTGAACGTCAAGGCCGTGGTGGCGCAGTGGCGTCCCATCTCCTCGGCCACGAGGGCATAGCCCACGAAATCTGCGCCCAGCCCGCCGGCCTCTTTGGGAACGCAGAGCCCCAAGAACCCCGTGTCGGCCAGGTCAGCCCAGTTCTCATGGGGGAAGCTGGCATCGCGGTCGTATTTCGGGGCGCGCTCAGCAAATGCAGGCCCCAGCTCCGCCATCTTGGCCACCAGCTCGGCTCGTTCGGGCGTCAGCACCGGTTCGTTCATCACTCACACCATTCCCTTGGTTGTTGACCTGTCGGTGCCCGATGCTCTCGGCTCTTGTTTGCCCATCTCATGTGGCAGGCTCACGGGCCGCTTCGGTCATGGCTTCGTCATGCGGCTCGGCTTCGGGCGCGCCGTATCCGCCTCCGCCGGGCGTGTGGATCTCCATCACGTCGCCTGCGGCAACCTCCACTCGGGCGCACCCAGCCAGCTCGGTCACCGTGCCGTCGGCGCGTTCGAGCAGATTGCGACCCAGCGCCCCGGCTTCGCCCCCGGCCACACCGAACGGGACGATCCGGCGGCGACTCGACAGCAGGTTCGCCGTCATCGCCTCGCCGAAGCGCAGACGTCGCACCACGCCGTCGCCCCCGCGATTCGCACCCCGCCCGCCGGACCCCCGGCGCACCTCGAACCGCTCCAGCAGCACCGGATGGCGCTGCTCGAGGATCTCGGGATCGGTGAGCCGGGTGTTGGTCATGTGGGTGTGCACCGCGTCGGCACCCCGGCGGCGAGCGGTAGCACCCGCTCCCCCGCAGATGGTCTCGTAGTACTGGTGGCGGTCGTTGCCCCAGATGAAGTTGTTCATGGTGCCCTGCGACGCCGCCACCACGCCGAGGGCGCCGAACAGCGCATCGGTGATCTGCTGGGAGGTCTCCACGTTGCCGGCGATGACCGCGGCCGGGGGATGGGGCGACAGCATCGAAGGATCGGGCACCACAAGCTCCAGCGGCCGCAAGCAGCCTGCGTTGAGCGGGATGGCATCGTCGACCATGCAGCGGAACACGTACAGCACCGCGGAACGGCACACCGCCACCGGGGCGTTGAAGTTGCCAGGGTGCTGGCCGCTGGTGCCGGTGAAGTCGACCACCGCACTGCGATTCGCAGAGTCCACCGAAATGCGGACGCAGATGACACTGCCGTCGTCGAGCTCGGCCCGGTAGCTGCCCCGGAAGTTGTCATTGCTGCCGAGCGCATCGATGACCCGCCGCACCATCTCCTCGGCGTTGTCGGCGACATGGCCCATGTAGGCATGGACTACTTCGAGGCCGTAGTAGTCCACGATGCGCGCCAGCTCGGCGGCGCCGCGCTCGCAGGCGGCGACCTGGGCGCGCAGGTCGGCGACGTTCTGGTCGGGGTTGCGGGCCGGCCACGGGCCGCTGGCAAGCACCTCGCGCACTGTCTCTTCGAGGAATCGGCCCTCGGCCACGATCTGCAGGTTGTCGAGGACGAGCCCCTCCTCGTCGATCGTGGTGGAGTCGGCCGGCGCCGAGCCCGGCACGCAGCCGCCGATGTCGGCGTGGTGGCCGCGGGATGCCACATAGAAGATGCGCTCGGTGCCCGATGCGTCGAAGACGGGCCGCACGACGGTCACGTCCGGCAGATGCGTGCCGCCGTTGTAGGGGTTGTTGAGCACGAAGACGTCGCCGGCCAGCATGGCTGGGTTCTGGGTGATCACCGTGCGGATCGATTCGCTCATCGAGCCGAGATGCACCGGCAAGTGCGGGGCGTTGGCCACCAGCCGGCCTTCGAGATCGAACAGCGCGCAGCTGAAATCGCGCCGTTCCTTGATGTTCACCGATACGGCCGTGTGCTCGAGCACGACACCCATCTGCTCGGCGATGTTCATGAACAGGTTGTTGAAGATCTCGAGCTGCACCGGGTCGACCGTGGTGCCGATGGCAACGCTCGACGGCCGTGCCGTGACACGTTCGAGCACGAGGTCGCCGCGGTCGGTGATCGTGCCCTGCCAACCCGGCTCGATCACCGTGGTGGCGTTGGGCTCGACGACGACCGCCGGGCCCGACACGACGGCACCGGGTGCCAGCGCTGTGCGATCCCAGAACGGGGTGTCGTAGGGGGCGCAGGTGTGCGGGGAGGGGCCATTGCGCGGTGATCCGTCGCCGAACTGGGCGGCGTCTGCGCTCATGTAGGTGGTGTGGGTGGCGAGCAGCGCGTCGCTGTCGTCAGCAGGCGGTGTTGCAGGAGGCGGATCGACGGCGCGGCCTCGCGCCTCGATGAGCAGCGCATCGACCACCAGCGCCGTTGCAGAGTTCGCCGATCCGGGCGGGCTGAAGCCGAACCTCGTGCGGTGTGCAGCTGCGAACGCCGCGGCCACCTCGTCGGCTGTGCTGAATGACCCCGCCGCCATGGCGGCCGTGCCCGACGACGCCGCCCCCACGGCGGCCGTGCCCGACGACGCCGCCCCCACGGCGGCCGTGCCCAGCGGCACCTCGAGCGAGGTGTCCGAGCCTCGGTACCGGACGGCGAGACGTCCGGTCACCTCGATCCGTTCGGGGGGCACACCTGCAGCGGCCACCGCGTCGGCGGCGGCGGGGCGTGCAGCAGCAAGTCGACGGTGCAGATCATCGATGAGCGCCTCGTCGAGGGGGGCTTCGACAGGCTCGGCGCGCAAGTCGGTCACATCGGCCAGCCCGATGCCCAGCGCGGAGAGCACCCCGGCGTGCGGGTGGATGAGGATCGTGGTGATGCCGAGCCGATCGGCCACCCGGCACGCATGCTGCCCGCCTGCTCCGCCGAAGCACACGAGCGTGTAGGCGGTGATGTCGTGACCGCGTTCGGTGCTGATCTTGCGGATCGCGTTGGCCATGTTCTCGGCTGCGATCTCGCCGTAGCCGAACGCCACCTCGGCGGTGCTGCGCCGCACACCGCTCGACTCCGCAATCGGCTCGGCCAGTTCGGCGATACCGGCGGCGGCGTCGATATCGAGCGGTTCGGTGCCGCTGGCGCCGAACACCGCAGGGAAGTACTCGGGCCGGATCACGCCGAGCACCGCGTTGGCATCGGTGACGGCCAACGGGCCGCCGTTGCCGTAGCAGGCCGGTCCGGGGTCGGCTCCAGCCGAGTCGGGACCTACCCGCAGGCGGCTGCCGTCGAAGGCCAGCACCGAACCGCCGCCGGCTGCCACCGTGTGCATATCGATGATCGGGGTACGCACGCGGATGCCCGCGACTTCGGTCTCGTTCGCCCGCTCGAACTCACCGGCGAAGTGCGAGACATCGGTCGATGTGCCGCCCATGTCGAATCCGATCAGCCGCTCGAAGCCGGCTGCCTGGGCGGTACGAGCCATACCCACGACACCGCTCGCCGGCCCCGACAGGAGCGCGTCACGCCCGGTGAAGCGCCGGGCATCGGCCAAGCCGCCGTTGGACTGCATGAACTGCAGCTGCGGATCGTCGCACTGCGCAGCGTTGCCGCTGCCGTCGCATTCCGCAGCCTTGCCGCTGCCGATCCTCGACGCCACCGCGTCGGCAGTACCGATTCTCGACGCCACCGCGTCGACGTAGCTCCGCAGGATCGGCGACAAGTAGGCGTCGGCCACGGTGGTGTCGCCCCGGGGAACCATCTTGACCAGAGGGTCAATCTCATGGCTGACCGAGACCTGGGTGAAGCCGATCTCGCGTGCAGCGGCGGCCAGCGCGGCCTCGTGGTCGGTGTGGCGATAGCCGTGTACCAGCACGATGGCCACCGCCTCCATGCCGCGCTCACGAGCCGCCTCCATACCCGCCGTGGCGGCCGGCAGATCCAGCGGGCACAGCACCGTGCCGTCGGCTGCGACACGCTCGTCGACTTCGAGCACCTCGGCATAGAGCATCTCGGGCAGGACGATGTCCAGCTTGAACAGGTGCGGGCGGGTCTGGTATCCGATGCGCAGCACGTCGCCGAACCCCGCAGTGGTGACGAACAAAGTCGGCACGCCGCGGCGCTGCAGCAGCGCGTTGGTGGCCACCGTGGTTCCCATCTTCACGGAGCGGATCCGTTCAGGCGGCAGCGGCTCATTCCGTGGCACATCCAGCAGGTCCGCGATGGCGGTCGTAGCGGCATCGTCGTAACGGCGCGGGTCCTCGCTGAGCAGCTTGTGCGTGACGAGGCTGCCGTCGGGCCGGCGAGCGACGACGTCGGTGAACGTGCCTCCGCGGTCGACCCAGAAATCCCAAGCGCCCGCCACGGTCTCCATGCCGTGAGCCTAGGTAGATGGCTGTTTGCGGCGCGAACGGAAACCTACGCCTTGGCTTTGCGGAATCGGGAGCCGTGCATGATGCTGCCGTAGTAGTTGAAAACCTGGCGGGCAGCGGGCTCATCGAAGGGGTAGTCCGCACCCATCTGGGTAGCCGCGGCGAGCCCGGTCACGAAGCAGGTCTCCTGGCTGTTGACCAGCGTGTGCGCCCCGCAGTGCCAACTGCGGCGCTTGCCCTGGATGAAGCGGAACAGCGGCACCAGCAGCGCCACATGGCGGACGTCATGCACGATGTGCTGGAACCACCAGCGCTTCACGACCTGATCGGGATCGATGGGAGTGATCGGGTTGTAGGTCACCAAGCAGGGCCGATCGGAACCGTGGGCCCACGGCTGCTGGTTACCCATGATGTAGGTGAGCTCGTAATTGTCTGGCCGTGCTCCGTACTGGGAGACGTGGTTGGTGCGCGTGGACAGGCACTGCACCTCGTCGTCGGGCAGGACTGAGGGGTCCGAGTGCACCGCCACATGG
The DNA here is from genome assembly GCF_965208895.1 of Candidatus Poriferisodalis sp. Taxonomy (GTDB): domain Bacteria; phylum Actinomycetota; class Acidimicrobiia; order Acidimicrobiales; family Poriferisodalaceae; genus Poriferisodalis. The sequence continues at coordinate 2,516,286 of NZ_OZ242363.1, forward strand.
TTGTGGAGCTCGCTCTCGTAACGAACCGACGAGAGCAGGTAGCGCTCCAGCGTGGTGGGCTTGTCCAGCATCATCAGCGTCTGGTTCGCATTGGCGGCGAAGATGACGTCGTCGAACGATTCGCGGGCACCGCTTGCGTCTTCGATCACCACGCCGGATGGCTGGCGGTACACCTTGCGGATTGGACAGCTCAGGCGGATCTTGTCGGTGAAATCCGCGGACAGGTTCTCGTAGATGCGCCGGGTCCCCTGGTCCCAGGTCTGCATCGGCGTGGCGGACTCGATGTCGAAGAATTCCAGATATCTGGCAAACAGCGCTGCGGGCATGTCGAACACGTTCGTCGCCATCAGGAAGTTGACGAACATGGGCTTGAGCACCTTGTAGCGGAAGTCCGCCGAGAAGCCGCCCACGTTCAGCACGGTGCGCATGCTGATGTAGTTGAACGGGTTGAGGGCATTGAGGAGCTTCGAGCGGGCGCGGGTCAGTCGACCGAATGAGTGCAGGCGAGCGAGCAGGCGCTGGAACTTCGCGATCTCGGGGGCCAGCTCAGCCCTGATGTCGGAGTCGAAGTCGTGTGCGTAGGTGCCGCCCTGGTACTTCACGCTGTAGTTGAACTTGGTGTCGAACCGCTGGATGCCGAACCGCTCCAACAGCAGCAGCACGTGGTCGTACACCGACGGGATCAACGCCGTGACCGAGATGTCGAACGGGATCGTGCTGCCGTCGGCTTGGGGCATGTCGACCGTCACGGCGTTGCCGCCGAGCTGGGAGTTGGCTTCGAACAGAACGAAGTCGAACCGGTCGGGGTGATGGTTCAGCGCCCACGCGGCACCCAGCCCGGACATTCCCCCGCCGACGATCGCAACTCTGCGCTGGGTCATGGTGCTCCCGCCGCTCAGCGCGCTTGGAGGGACTCGAACCCCCAACCTTCTGATCCGTAGTCAGATGCTCTATCCAATTGAGCTACAAGCGCTGGTACTCACCGAGAACGGGCCGGCCGGCGGCCCGATGGCGCCCAAGCAGTCTAGGAGGAGGTGTCTGGAGGGCGAAAAGCCATTTCGGATTCTGACGCCCTCTCACCGCTGGTCGGACTGCTCAGCAGCGGCCAGCAGGCCAGCAGCGCGGGCTATCTCCGCCGGCGTGCGACCGAGCGCCTCGGCGGCCGCGACGACATCGGCCCATTCCGGCTTGACCCGATAGGGGCCGTGCTTGACAGAGATCGTGTACACGTCGACGTCGACGGTTGATGTGTGCCGCTCCAGCGCGGTGCGCACAACCGTGCGGGCGCGCAGCCCCAGCGTGCCGGTGAGCCGAGCGGTGAGATCAGCCAGCAGCGTCACGGCTTCGGGCTGGCACAGGACTGACAGGGTGTGCGCTGGGCGGCCCTTCTTCATCACGATCGGGATGGCCCAGGCGTCGAGCGCGCCGGCTGCCAGCAGCTCTTCGATCGCGTGACCCAGCACCTCGCCGGAGACATCGTCGAGGTTGGCGGCCAGCTCGACGAGCTCTTCGGTGGCATCGGCGCTCGCCATCTCGGCCATCGCCGCACCCAGCTGCCCCGATGGCTGCGCCGCCGACGTTTGGTTTGCCGTGCCGACGAGCACGCCGGTGACGTTCGGACGTCCGGGAGTGTCCCGGGTGCCTGCACCGAAACCGGTGCTGGTGAGCGTCATGGCCGGAGCGGGCCCGAAGTACTCAGCCAAGGCAGCAACGATGGCGGCGCCGGTGGGTGTCGTGAGCTCCATGTCGATGTCGACCCCGACGATCCGCCGGCCTGTCAATAGGTTCACCACCGCAGGCGGCGGGTTCGGCAGCACTCCGTGAGCTGCGTTGATGGTCCCCTTGCCCACCGCCACCGGCCCGCAGCACACCACGTCCACATCGAGCGATTCGAGTGCGGCGCACACGCCGACGATGTCCACGATGGCGTCCAGCGCACCGACTTCGTGAAAATGCACCTCGTCGGCCGCCATGCCGTGCACCTGGCCTTCGGCCGTAGCCAATGCCTCGAAGACTGCGAGTGCCCGCTGGCGGACCCGGTCGGTCAGCGGCGCTGCGACCAGGAGCTCGCGGATGTCGCGCCAACGCCGGTGATGGTGCCCCTCGGGCGCGTCAACGATCGCCCGCGTCGCCGCTAGCCCGTTCCGCCGCACGCGTTCGCTGCCCAGGCGCCAGCCATCGAGGGAGAGCAATTCCAGCTGAGCCGTCACGAAGTCCAGATCGGCACCGGCGTCCAGCAACGCCCCCAGCGCCATGTCGCCTGCGATGCCCGAGACCGGGTCGAACCACGCCACCGTGCCGTGAGTCCTGGGCAGCCCAGCAGCGCCGTCGGGACCGGCGTCAGCAAGCGTCGGCTCGCTCGCAGATGCGATCGGGGCACCTGCCGTCGGGGAGTCGTGCATCACACTGTGCCGCTGTTGGAGCCCGCAGCCAGATCCAGGATTCTCATGGCCGCCATCGCTGCGCCGAAACCATTGTCGATGCCCACCACCGTGATGCCCGCCGCACACGAGGCGTGCATGGCAAGCAGTGCCGTCACGCCGTCGAGCGCCGCTCCGTAGCCGGCACTGGTCGGCACTGCGATGACCGGTGCGGGCACCACGCCGGCCACAGCAGTGGCGAGCGCCCCCTCCATGCCTGCCACCACGATGACCACATCGGCCGATGCCAGCGTGTCGATCTCGGCCAGGAACCGATGCAATCCGGCGAGGCCGATATCGGTCACTGGCTCGGCGCTCACACCGAAAGCGCTCAGTACCGCTGCGGCTTCGGCGGCCACCGGACCGTCCGCCGTGCCCGCCGAGGCCACCACCACCCGTTCCGGTCGTGCGCCAGCAGCACGCCACACCACGGTCGCGAGATCAACCGGGTTCACGGTTTCGTCCGCGGCCTCGGGCTCCCGGTCCGCAGGTCGGTGCACCGCACCGCCTGGGCAGGCCGCCAGCGATGCCTCCGTTTGAGCGGGACTGGCCCTCGTCAGCAGCACCGGACCCGAACTGCCGCTCAGCATCTCGGCCACGATCCGGGCGCACTGGCTGGGCGACTTGCCTGGCCCGTACACCGCTTCGGGATGACCGGTCCGCAGTGACCGGTGGTGATCGATGCGGGCCCCTGCGACCTCGGCGTATGGCAACCGCCGCAGACGAGCCAGCGCTTCGTCTGCGGGCACCGTCCCGGCACGCACTCCGGCCAGCAGATCGGCGAGCTGTTGTACGTCCATCGCCTGCCGTTCTACCTCCTGGGTTGTTCGGTTGAACCCTCGCCTACCATCGAGGGCTCACGGACGTTGTGATTTTCTCGGCCAGCGCAGATTTCACGTATCAAACCTTTACAAATTGCTTGGTTTTGATACTTTGAACCCTGTGAATCCGCGGACTGTGACCCCCAGCAATCTCGCCGACTGGCTGATTGGGCAGGGGCGTCACTTCATTACTTCCCAAGAAGCAGCCAACTTGCTGAATGTTCAATCTCGTGGCGTATCGGCAAGTCTCAACCGCGCTCGCCAAGCGCACAAGGTGATTTCGGTCACCAAGACCGGCTGGGTGCCGGTACCGCCCGAATATCGAGATGCAGGTGCGCCGCCACCGCTGCACTACATCCACCCGCTCATGAACCACCTCGGTCACCCGTACTACGTGGGCTTCCTCTCCGCCGCTGCCCTGCACGGTGCCGCCCACCACCCTCCAATGATCCTTCAAGTAGTGACGACCGCACGCCTACGAGACCGGCAAATCGGCGGCAGCCACATCAGCTTCATCCAGCGCGCAGCCACCGCCCAACGCGCGACACAACTGACCAACACAGCGACTGGACGCGTCTCGATCTCCACATCAGCCACGACTGTGTTGGACCTCGCGGACTCGCCGGAACGAGGTGGGGGCATCTCGAACGTCGCGACCGTCATCGGTGATCTCCTCATCTCTCGTCTGCTCGATTTGGATGCCTTGCCCGCTGCAGCGTCCGGATTCCCGACCGCAGCCGTCCAACGCGCGGGCTATCTGTTGCAGCTGATGGCGGCGGAGATGGGCGTCGAAGACTCGGCCACCGCAGTGCTCGAAGAGCTGTCTCAAGTGGTGCGTTCCGAATGGGCACCCTTGGCCCCCGGAGCGGACTGGGTGGGCGAACGTGATGACCGTTGGCGCGTCGTGCTCAATACCGAGGTGGAGCACGATCTGTGATTCCGCAAGCCGACATTGCCCGCTGGAGAACGCAGGTCCCGTGGGTCAGCGCCGAGAACGTCGAGCAGGATCTCATACTCTCCCGACTGATCGTCGAGATCGCGCAACACCCACTGCTGGGCAGTGGACTGGTCTTCCGAGGTGGGACCTGCCTGCACAAGCTCTGGTTCGATCGGCCGTGGCGCTACAGCGAAGACCTTGACTACGTCCGTCCGAGCACAGGCGGCGTTGGCGGCATTCTGAATGGCGTTCGGGAGATCGCTGAGTCCGTCGGATTCGATGACGTACGCACCGCCATCGGCATGCATCACAAAGTACGGCTTCGTGCACGCTTCGAGAGTGGCGGCCCCTTCCACATCAAGGTTGAAATCAATACGTTCGAGGGCTCACCAGCGAGGCCGGCCGTCACCAAGGAGTACGTCGTTGACAGCCCATGGTTTCGGGGAGTCGCGGAAATACCCACGTTCTGTGCGCCTGAATTGATCGCGACGAAAATCCGGGCGCTGTATCAGCGCAGAAAAGGCCGTGACCTCTTCGATCTCTGGCTCGCCGTCAACCATCTCGGAATCGATCCTGCGGAGATTGCGGCCTGCTTTGCCACATACCGTCCGGACGGCTGGACAGTGGCCCTGGCCATAGACAATCTCGACCAAAAGATTGAGAATCCGGAATTCGTAGCGGATCTCGCTCCCTTGGTTGCCGAGTGGCCAGCGGGCTATTCCATCGACGCAGGACATGCTGTGGCGGAAGCCGTCATCCACGCGATCGAGGCTCTCGACGGGTCATGAGCGTCAGGCGCTGGCCGTATCCTGCCCCGATGGCTACCGTCGGCCCTTCATCGGGCATTCCGAGCGTGCCTCCCTCGACGCGGATCGGCTACATGGGTCCGCACGGCACGTTCACCGAAGCCGCGCTGGCCACGCAGCCCGACCTCTGGCAGTGCGATCTCACACCGCTCATCTCGGTCCCCGAGGTGCTCTCTGCGCTCGACGACGGGGCCGTCGACTACGGCTTCGTGCCGGTCGAGAACGCCATCGAAGGTGCCGTCAACGTCACCCAGGACGCGCTCGCGTTCGACTTCGACTTCCTGATCCAGCGCGAGGTCGTGGTGAACGTCCAGCTCGACCTGATGGCGCTTCCCGGTACAGCCACCGCAGACGACCTCTCGGCGATCCACACGGTGATGTCGTTCCCCGTGGCCATCGCCCAGTGCCGGGCGTTCCTGCACGGTCAGCTGCCCGATGCTGAGATCGAAGCGGCCACTTCGACGGCCCTCGCAGCCCGGCGCATCGGCGAAGAGCAGTTGGCTGGCGTGGCCGCGATCGCCAGCCCCGCTGCCGCGGAGATCTACGGCCTCGAAACCGTCACAGAATCGATCGAGGACCACCGCGACAATCAGACCCGCTTCCTGCTGCTCGCAAATGGTCAGGTGCCACCTGCCAGCGGCAACGACAAGACCAGCATCGTGGTGTTCCAGCAGCAGAACGAGCCGGGCAGCCTGCTCGGGATCCTCATGGAGTTCGAGGCGCGCCGGCTGGACCTGTCCCGGCTGGAATCGCGCCCGACCCGGCGCGGCCTCGGCGAGTACTGCTTTTTGGTCGACTTCGAGGGCCACATCTCCGACGAAGTGGTGGCGGACTGCCTGCGCGCGCTCAAGATGAAGCAGCGCGACGTCAAGTTTCTCGGCTCGTTCCCCGCCGCGAACGGCAACTCCTCGGGCCGCGAGCGCGTCAGCGAGGAAGCCTGGGCCTCATCAGACGACTGGCTGAAGTCACTCCGCCGCCTCATCGTTTGACCACCGCCGGTTGTGACTGAAGGGCGAGGGGATCTCTTCCGGCCAGCTGAGTTCCCGCTGTCGGCGAACTACGACGCGGACTGGGTGCTGGACAACATGATGGGGCCGAACGCGCTGTGGCTGACGGAGTCCTTGGCCGGGTGCATGGAACTCGATTCGGAGATGCGCGTCCTGGACCTGGGTTGCGGCAAAGCTCTCAGCTCCATCTTCCTGGCGAAGGAGTACGGGGCGCAGGTGTGGGCAGCAGACCTGCGGATTGACCCGGATCGTGGCACGTCGAAACGAACGGCCTGCCGCTCGCCTGGACGACGAGCGCTGAAAGTTCGCGCCGAACTCGCGAGGTTGGGGTGGGCTACACCCAGGGGCAGTTGGAGTTGCGGTCGCCGAAGGTGCCGCCGGTGCGGTAGCGGTCGAGCGTGAACGGCTTGAGCTCGTCGGGCTTGTCGCCGTGCACCATCATCTCGGCGGTCAGCTTGCCCACGCCGATCATCTTGAACCCGTGGTTGGAATCCGCGATCACCCAGGCGTTGTCGGCCACGTAGTCGAACACCGGCACGTTGTCGGGGGTGAAGGCCCCGATGCCGCCATTGCGACGCTCCTTGAAGTACGGCCGCAGGTCTTCGAGGCGCTTGAAGAGCATGCCCAGCGTTGCGCAGTAGTAGTCGGCGAACCACTCCTCGGCCTGGTACTCGTCGTTCAGGTGGCCGTAAGGCTCCACTGCGGCCCGCGGCCCGATCTTGATCGGGATCGTCCCTCCCTGCAGGCCGGGGGCGCCCACCCGCTCCGCGGCGTAACGCGTGTAGGTGTAGAAGTGGTCCTTGAGGAACCGGCCGTCGGGCGAGTACACGGGCGTGTTCATGAGCTCCACGTGCAGCACCGGCGAGTCCTTGTGCTGCGCGGTGCGAAAGTCGACGCCAGGGGGCAGCAAGACCTCGCCCTCCAGCAATCGCCAGTAGGTCCACATGTCCATCTGGGATTCGACGTGGCCGTCGGGGTACACGACGTCGAGGTGGCTCGGGCCACCCAGCCACTCCCAGTGGGTCGGCGTCCACGCCCCTGCACCCACAACGACCTGCTCGCAGGCGATCGAACCCTGGGTGGTCTCGACCGCGGTGACCGAGCCTGAATTGTCGAACTCGTAGCCGGTCACGGTGACGCCGTACACGCGCTGCACGCCCCACTGCCGGCACTTCTGGTCGAGGCCCCACACCGCCATGTGTGTGCCTGCGTACCCAGAGCGATGCTCGTGCAGCACCACGTCGCAGTTCTCGGTCTTGAAGTCGGGCCACAGGTTGGTGAGGAAGGCACGGGCCTCCGCACCGGTGAAGACGTCGGAGGGATAGCCGCTCGCAGCCTGGGACGCCTGGAGCTTCAGGTAGTCATCGATCTGGTTCGCCTCGCCGACCGAGACGTAGCCGACCTGCTGGAAGCCGAAGTTCACCGGGTCGGATTCCCACACCTCCACGCTGGCTCGCAGGATCGCGTGCAGCGGCCCAGTCATGTACATGTTTCGGACGCAGCCGCAAGCCAGCCCGGTGGCACCAGCGCCGGGGCCCTGCTTGTCGATCAGCACCACGTCGCTGCCCGAGCCCTTGCCGGTGCGCTCGAGGTACATGGCCAGGTGGTAGGCGCTCGACAGCCCGTGCACGCCGGCGCCGACCACCACGAACCGAGCGTGGCTCGGCAGCGGCACAGCGTCGAACACCGGCACGACGGCCGGATTGGCGGCCTGCCCGTCGACCTCAGGCGGCAAGGGCCGGTTGGCAAATGGGTACCACTGGTTGTGCCCTGTCGGATTGGGGATTTCGGAATTGGGGATTGCTCTGGTCATGTCTCTTCCTTTTTCTGCAACTTCAAGTCGGATCCTCTGCGGACGGGAGTCGATAATCGGCGCCCAAGGTCCGCCGGATCAACGGAACGGCGAGCCGGTCCGCAAGGTGGTGACGGCGGGGTGCGTCCAAGATGGTCACCTGAACCGGACCACCGTTGGTGAGCTGTTCAATATCTATTGTGATCTATTGTGCCCGCGAGCTGCCTGTAGCTTTCACCGGCACTGCGGCGGCTTCCCTGTCGGGGCAGCATTCCTTCTCGAACACCGGGCATGCCCGAGCGGCGACAGAGATTGGCGAGCGGCCGCTCTGGGTCGCAGAGCAACTCGACATCACACGGAGCAATCGTCCGGCTGACTCCAAAATGATGAGCGCAACCGTCGGCGTCTGCCAGCAACCACGCCTCGGCCATCGCCACGCTGAAATCCGTTGAGACCTGCCGTGGCCGATAGGTACGCTGCGGCCTATGGCCACGGTTGTTCACCTGCCCGACGACGTTGCGGCCGTCGTCGCAGAACGCGCAGGCGAGCGCGGTGTCACAGCCTCTGAGTTCATCTGCGAGCTCGTCGATCGAGCGGACCGGCGGCGAGCCCTCGAGGCGTTCATAGGCGGAGCCGATGAGCCCGTTCGCGAGCCCTTCGACATACATCGCGCCCGCGAGCGACTGGCAGACGAACTCCTCGGAGAGCATCAGGCGATCAGCGAGGAATTTGATCAACGCCGAGTTCAGCCCTCCAAGCGTTCGCTCGGCCTCGACTGAGCCTTCGTGTTGATTGTCGACACGAGCGTGCTGTTCGAGGCGCGCAGCCGATGAGGCGCTGGTGCCTGTAGTGCTGGCGCCGGTGGCGCGTCGCCCAACGAGCTGCGCAGTCTCCCAGCGAGTAGCGCCACCGAGGCGCTTCATCTCGCGACCGGCAACCCTCGAGTCGGGAACCGTTGCGTTGCCGCCCAGCACATAACCGCCCTTGTCTGCGGCGGCGAGCCGTGCCCGCTGATCGGCAGGCATGTCGCCGCCAAGGGGTCCAGCAAGGATTCAGCCGGTAGCCGGACAAACTCGTCATCCCGCGCCGATTCGACGTCCGCTCGGGCTTAGGCGGGCACCGATTCGCGAGCGTCCTGCACCTGTTGGCTGTGCCGTGTCAGCATCGTCGTCGACCGAGTCGACATCGCGGTGCGACGGCCAGCGGCCGCACCCGACAGTTTGCGCCACTGCGCACCCAGCGCCGCCCCGGCGTCGTGAACGATGTCGAAGACTTCGATATCGGTTTCGGAAGTCGCTACTGGACGCAGCAGCTCGAACGTGATCTCGATCTCGCCGTCTTCTGCATCCCCGGAAACCACAGGGTCAATGACGCGGTCGTCACCGAGCAGGTGCTCCATGAGATCGCTCACGAATGTGCACACTTCGTCGTAGGTCAACGGCCTCGCACCGCTTTCGTCCTCGTGCACGATGCCGATCTTGCAGGTTGCCTCGGTGCGTGATCCGCTCATCCCCACTCCTCGGTCGTCTTGCAGTTCCTCATTTGGGCTCTTGTGTTTCGAAGGCTGCGATGGTCTGACGGCGTAGCGGACACGGCCACGATGTGCTTGCCGCACTCAGCCGGACAGTACAAAGCAAAGTGTCTCTTAGTTTTCTTGATGCGCCAACCGCGGTCTTCCGCTCGCCGGAATAGCCGCTCGTAGTCCCGGTTCGGGTGTCGAGGCCGATCGCTTGCCATGAGCGGCTGACGCTAAAGCGTAGGTGGCGTCCCGTCGCCAGAATTTTCCGCTCAAGCCAGATGCACCCCGACCGCTGGCTCTCACCCGGGCTCGCCGCAGCCAATCACCTGCTCACCGCCGAGGCCTTGGTGCCCGCAGTGGAAACAGCCACCGGCTCCCTGGCCTGAGAAAGCTCAGCGTGTTGCGGAGGGAGGGGGATTCGAACCCCCGGAGGCTTGCGCCTCAACGGTTTTCAAGACCGTCGCAATCGTCCACTCTGCCACCCCTCCGCAGGCCAACCTAGCGGCGCGCATCTGCGGGATCGACAGGCAAGGGGATCGCAGAAGCCCGCTGCGTGGGGCTATCTTGAGTCGGCGCGGCCGCCGCCTTCGGGCTGGTCGTGCATGGAGAGGTGGCCGAGTCAGGTTGAAGGCGCTTCCCTGCTAAGGAAGTAACTGCCGCAAGGTGGTTCGTGGGTTCGAATCCCACCCTCTCCGCATCCGTGGTGCCCTCGAGAACAGGGCCATCGACAGGGCCGGACACTGCGTTAGCCGGTGATGGTGGCGGTGGCTGTGGCTGAGTAGTTCGCGGCGCCGATGGTGTACACGACGTGGAACGTGACCGACGTGTTGACCCCGGCGGTGGGCACGTTGACGGTCGCGTCGGTGTCGCCGCTGGCGATGCCGACGGTGCGGACGCTGTCGAAGTCGGCACCGTAGGCGACGAAATAATAGACGGTGACAGCGCCGGTGGAGCGGCAGCTGAGGCTGATCACGAACTCCAGGTCGTCGCCTCGTCGTGCTGCGGCGTCGGCGACGGACACCCTCGGTTTGCCGGTGCATGCCGCGACGGCGGGTTCGGGCGGCGGGTCGTCGTCGTCGAGGATCTGCGCGGTCTGTGTCGGCTGCTGTCCGATGGTGTAGCCGCTGCCCGCAGCGATGGTGGCGGTGATCGATCCGTCGGGCTCGTCGATGCTGTCGTCGGCGGTGGCGACGGTGAGGGGCGCCGCGGTGGCGCCTTGGGGGATCGTCACCGTCTGTGTGCCTGTCGTGGCGCCCCAGTCGCCGGTCGCGCTGACCGCCACGTTCACGTCGAGATCGGCCGCTGCCGGCGCCGAAGCGGTGACGGTGAAGGCTGCGGCGGTTCCTTCGGTGCCGCCCGACGCTGCGGTGATGTCGATCTGCGGCGGCGGTTCGTCGCTGTCGACGATCACCACGGTGGTCGAACCGTCCGCGCGCTCGACGCCGTCGGGACCCCACGAGATGCCCATATTCACGCCGTCGGTGCTGCCGTTCAGCGTCGCCGCCCGGCTGCCGGTGCCATAGGACACGGTGATCTCGTGATCGGCCCAGTCGCTGTCAGCCACAGCAGTCAACGCCAACTCGACGCGTTGGTCGCCCGGGCCGAAGGTCACCTCGAAGTCGTTCGCGAACGCCGCGTCGGGATCGTTGAGGTCGCGCATCGTCCATTGGGCGCCTTCGTCGCCGCCGGTCACGCTCAACGGCACCGTGAGCGTCTCCCACGACCGCAGCGTGCGCGTCAGCCCGATGTTGAGCCCGGCCTGGTTGCCGTAGCCGGCGCCGTTCTCGTCGATCGAGGTCGCGAAGAAGATCATGTACACCGTCAACGGATCCACATCGTCATCAGCCACCCCCACCGCAGCCGAGCCGTGGACAGCGGAGACCGTGTAGCCCGAGTCCGCGCCGGGCGCGTCCAACGTCACCGACACCGAGCCGTCGGCCTCGTCCACGCTGTCATCGACGGTGGGCACCGTCAGCGTCGCTGTCGCGGCGCCAGCGGCGAAGCTGACTGTCTGCGGGCCGGCTGCGGCGCCCCAGTCGCCCTGCGACGACACCGTCACAGACACATCGAGACCAGCGGTCGGCGGCGGATCCGCGGTCAGCGTGAACACCGCGTCGCCTCCCTCGGTCACATCCGGACCGGCGGCGATGCTCACCACCGGCACCGTCACCGGCGCAGAATCGCCCTCGTCTGGCACGGGGGCGTCCTGAGGCACCGGAGCGTCCTGGGGCGTGGAACCGTCACCTGGTGAGGGCGCATCGTCCGCTGCCGGGGCCTTCGCGGCCTCCAGCGCCGTCAGCTCGGCTACGACCTCGTCCCATACCGGGCTGCTGTGGGTGTCGGCCATCTGCTGAGCCTGCTCCGCTGTCATCGCGCCCCCGGCGACGCCAGCCGCGTCGAGCACCCCGAACGCGGCCAGCACCCGCTGCCAGCGATTCACATGCGCCGAGCCGTGATGGGTCTGCGAAGCCAGATACTCCACCTTCGCCACCACAGCAGGATCGACCGCGTAACCCTGCGGCGCCGCATCACTCGCATCCCCATCAGCGTCAGCGACTGGCTCGTCCGCAGCGCCGCCGTCCGCGTCAGTGTCGTCGCTGTCACCGTCACCGTCGTCGCTGACGGGCACCACCACGATCGTGATCCCCCCCGACCGCTGCGCCACCGGATCCAGCGGACAGTACGGCTCACCGTCAGCAGTGTCGATCCCCGGCTTGTCCGCGCAATACTTCAGCACCGGATACTGCGACGACGACCCGAAATCCCACGGATCATCACCCGCGCCGCCGAAATCGCCGTCAGCACCCACATCGACATTCCAGTCCGCGTAGATGCCCGCATAACCCGTCGGCGCCTGCAACTGCGCAGTCGTGTAACCCGTCCCGAACCCCGGGCTGGTGGCCTGACCCGTGGCCTCGGTATCCCAGTAATTCGAGCCTTCTGCAGGCGGGACTTTCGAGTTGTTGATCCGGCCACCCAGCCCGCCGACGCCGTTGGCTCCCTGCGGCGCCGAAACCCGTCCGGTTGCATAGCTGGCACGCGGCCAGTCGACCGGCAAGGGGTACCACATCGTTCCGAGCAGGCCGCCGACAGACTTCACTAACGCTCCGCGTGCCATGCATACGGAGGTTCCGACGGCGGTCACCGAACCGGTCGCATAGGCCGCCCGGACGTGGCCGACGACCCGCTGCCCGATGAACCCACCCCCTTTACAGCGTGCCGTCACGCTGCCGGTGGCGTAGCTCGCAACAGCACCGGAGCCGTTGAGCATGCCGACCAATCCGCCCACCAGCGCCTCGCCCGACACGTCGCCGGTGGCGTAACTCTCGATCACAAAGCTGTCGTTCCAACTCGACCCGACCAGGCCCCCAACATTGGACCCGGTGCCGGTCACGTCGACATCGGACCAGGCACCGCTGAGGTGGGCCCGCTCCACCGAGCCTGCCAGCGCCCCCACACGCTGGTTGCCTCGCACCCCGCTGTCAGGGTTGAGGGCGGGCAGGCCGACATTGCGCACATGCGCCCCTGGGCCGACATAGCCGAACAGCCCCACGTACCGACGATCAGGGTCGTCGATGAACAGGTTCGCAATCGTGCGGCCGTTGCCCTCGAACACCCCGGTGAACATGCGAGCACGAGGATTCGGCCGGTCCCCCAAGTAGCTGGTCCTTACATGGTCGGCGAAGCGCTCATCCGCGCCTTCGTCGCGGATCGCCTCCCCACCCATCAACGGAAACCAGCCCTTGCCGCCGTTCCAGAAGGCGTCGCCTGCGTCGGCCTGCCCGTTCGCGTTCGTGTCGAAGTCCAAGTCGGCGACGAGCTCATAGCCCGAACAACCATCAGACGGGCAGCCCATCCCCGCCGCCGCATCGGGGAACGCTGCCGCATGCTTCGCGGCCCCGTCGGGGTCATGACCGGTGCGGCCGTGTTGATCAGGCGGATACACATCAGCGGCACCGTCGCCGTCGAGATCCCACCGGATCGCGTTCAACTGCGCCAAGCCCGAAACCTCGATCAACCCGTCATCGTCCGCGTCGTAATCCACCGCCGAAGGGGGATCTTGCGCCCACGCCGGACCAGCCGACACCGGCACCACCAGCCCAGCCGCCAACACCGAAACCACAGCAGCAGCCGCCCAACGCCGCCAAGCCCTCGACCGCCGCGGCACCGCCCGACGGCCATCCCCAGCAGAACCCGAACCGCTGCCCCGGCCCCGATCAGTCCCTCCTGCCACCATGACCACCGTCCCTTGGCGCTGCTGTGTCGCATCGGACGGGACCGCGCCACGATCCCGTCACGATCACCTAACACTAGGCAAGCAAACACCGGTGTACGCGACGCCCCTCGACACGCCACAACAGCAGCGCCACGGCGCAGACGGGCGCTTCAAGCCGCGAGCAGACCCAGCGGGTGTCGTCGAAGGGTCACGAGCGTCACGGGGTGCGCCAGTTCCACGGTCGCTACTCAGTCGGCGACGACGACGATCTGCGGGGCGTCACACGGGCAACCAAGTCCGCGCCGAAAACCTCGCACGACGGAGACGGCCCGCCACCCCCAAGACCGCATGACCAACCCGCGCAAACGTTGATGAACACCGCATTAGGCGGCCTGCACCGCGGGCAGCACTTCGCTCTCCACGAGCTGGCGTGCAGCGATGCCCTCGGGAGTGTCGTAGGTGTTCTCGTTGAACTGGGCGGCGAGCAGGACCTTGTCGATGCCCAGCGAACGCAGCTCCTCCAGCTTCTCGATGCACCGATCAGGTGGGCCGACCACGCCGAACCGGTCCATGAACTCGTCGGTGAGCGTTGCTGCCTGCGGCGACTGATTCCGCGAATGCGTGCCCATGTCATAGGCCTCGTGCAGCTTGCGCAGCGTGTCGGCCGTCTCGTCCGACGTCGGCCCGATCGGCGTGCCGCCCTGCATCAGCTGGAAGCGGGCGAACACCGACATCGGACCCCTGATCAGATCGCGTGCAGCGTCGAGGTCGCGGGCGCATCCCATGTTCACGTACGCACCGAACTTGACGCCATCGGGATCGAGCCCGGCATCGCGCCGGGCCGCCTTCGCGACCTCGATGCCCCACGCGAGACGCTCGGGGTCGGCACCGAGGGCGAACATCACCCGGTCGGCATGGACCGCGGAGATGCCGATCACCCGCGGCCCGGTGGCGGCTACCTCGACAGGCACCTTGCGGGGGCCGATGGCGGCGTCATCGAAAGACAGCGTGCCCCACGCGATGCGGCTGGTCCCCGGGCCCTCCGCCAGCTCCAGTGCATCGGCCGCAGGAGCGACCTCGAGCGGGATGTCGATCTCGTCGAACGGCACCTCGCCGCCGCTGAGATACGCCTGCAATTGCTTGAGATGACGTTCGAAGTGCTTCAGACGCCCCGGTGCCCGCCCGAGATGCACCAAGCACGAATCGCCCCGGCCGATGCCGAACACCATGCGCCCGCCCGACGCCTGGTCCACGCTCAGCACAGCGCAAGCATTCACGGCCGCGACGCGGGTGACGGAATTCCCGACGGCGATGCCGAGCTCGATTCGCTCGGTCACCGTTGCGGCAAGGGCGAGCGCAACGTACGCATCGCCGGTGAGGTTCTGAGAGTCGACCACCGCCAATCCGTGCCAGCCCGCCTCTTCAGCCTCGGCAGCCACATCCCGAATCTGCAGCGGTGTCGGAAAGGCGTGCTTCCAGAGTTCCATGGTCGTCTCCTGTCGTCGCCGTGCTCAGATCAACGAACGCTAGTAAACGGCTCTGAAATGCGCCGAGGCTCGACACGCTGCCCGCACCGCGCCTTACGAGGCGTACCGTTGATGCGAACATTTGGTGACGAGGACCTAGACCCGCATGAGAAACCGGCTGCTTCGCTTCGCGACGTATATCGCCGTGGGCGTCGCCACCGGATTCATCGTCGCAATGGTGGCGCTGCTCGCCGAGAAGGTGCTGCTGGCACAGGTGCTGCACCTGCCTCCTTGGCAGCGGGTGATCGCACCAGCTCTGGGACTGTGGGGAGCGGTCATCATGCTGCGCTGGGCCGACGCGGGCCGCCGGCTCTCGCCGTCCACCTCCGAGGAGTACATCCGAGCGTTTCACGACCGCACACATCCCATGCGCTTCCGCGACCTGCCGTTCCGGCTGGCCGCCGGCATCGTCACCGTCGGATCCGGTGGTGCGGTCGGCCTCGAGGGCCCCTCCATCTACGCCGGTGCCACCGCCGGGAATGCCATACAGCGTGTCACGCGGCGGCTGTTCCGCAACCGGGAGGGGTATGCGCTGCTCGTGGCCGGCGCCGCCGCGGGCGTGAGCGCCATCTTCCAGGCACCGGCCACCGGGGTGCTGTTCGCGCTCGAAGCCCCCTACAAGAGCGACCTGGGTCGCCGCGCATTGCTGCCCGCCTTGCTCTCGAGCGCTTCGAGCTACGTCGTGTACGTGCTGGTCACCGACTTCCATGACCGGCCGTTCGAGATCGGCACCGAATTGGTGAGGGTCGGTTTCGGCCGCCGGGAACTGCTGGGCGCAGCAGTCGTGGGGGCTCTGTGCGGGCTCGCAGCAAAAGTGTTCTGCCAGATCCTGAAACATGCCAAGAGGATTCAGGAGTCTGACCGGCCCTGGTGGCTGGTGGCGCTCTGCGGCGGCGCGATTCTGTCGGGCTTGGCCGCGCTGAGCGAGATCCTCTTCGACGAGCCCTTGTCGTTGGGGCCGACTGCGGAGGGTCAACTGGTGGACTGGTCGATCGAGCCCGAACAGTCGCTGGTGTTCTTAGGAGCGCTGCTGGCGATCCGCGTTGTGGCGACGTCGACCGTGCTCGCGAGCGGAGGCGTGGGCGGCGTGTTCATCCCGCTCGCCGTCTTCGGGCTGATCGTGGGTCGCCTGGTGGGCGGCTGGATCGAGCTGGGTCCCGAGTCGCTGGCGTTCTTCCCGTTCATCGGGGTGGCAGCGTTCCTGGCAGCGGGTTACCGCACCCCGCTGGCGGCGGTGATGTTCGTCGCCGAATCCACCGGTGCGCCCGCGTTTGTGGTGCCGGCCTTAGTGGCCGTGGCCGTGTCGCAGGTGCTCATCGGCGGTTCGTCGGTGTCGCAGTACCAGCGCGACAGTCGCACGGGGCACCTCGAGCGGCGCCTGGAGATGCCGGTCAACTCCGCGATGTCCACCGATGTGCCCACAGTGAATGCCGACGCACCGCTGGCTGATTTCGTGTGGGGCATCGCGCTGCCCCGCAAGCAACTCGAAGCCGTCGTCGTGGGGCCAGAGCGCGATTTTCTGGGGGTGATCCGGCTCAGCGACACCCGCGATGTGGATCGCAACGACTGGATGTCGGTGACCTGCGGCGAGGTGATGGCGACCGACATCACCCCCGCACGCCCGTCGTGGACGCTGCGCGAGGTCACCGAAGCAATGGCAGACGCAGACATCGAGATGTATCCCGTGATCGACAGCGGCGGTCGGATCGCGGGCGTCGTCACCGAAAATGCAATTGTCAAGCTGGTCGACTTCCTCAACGAGACGCAGGGCAATGAAACGCAGGGCGGCCGGTGAGCTCGCCAGAACAGAGCAGGGCAGGGCCGATGATGAGTGAAGCGGAGGCGGGAACGGGAGCTGGCGGCGAGACGGCCGCTGAGCCCAGCAGCGGGGCGATCGGGTTGCTGGAAGGACTGGCGACTACCCGCGCCATACGCCGCTACCTGCCCGACCCGATTCCCGACGAGGACTTGGCGACGATCATGTGGCATGCCGGGCGCGCCCCAAGCGGTTCGAACCGGCAGATGTTCCGCTTTGTCGTGCTGCGCGATGGGCCCGTCGCCAGGCAAGCCAAGGCGCTGCTGGGTGAGTGCTTCCGCGACGGCTGGAACGCCAAGCGTTCCGGCGACGGCTACACCGAAGGCTCCGGAGCGGCCGACGACTCGCCGAAGGCTCGCATGGCCCGGACCATGCAACACTTCGTTGATCACTTCGAGCACACGCCCGTGGTGATCTTGGCGTGCCTGGTGCGCTACCGCAAGCCCACCTTCACCGAGGGCGCATCGGTGTTCCCGGCGGTGCAGAACCTGTTGCTGGCAGCCCGGGCGCTGGGATACGGCGGCGTCATCACCGGCTGGCACCGCGATGTCGAAGACGAGCTGCGCGATCTGGTTGGCATTCCCGACGGCGTTGCCATCCACGCAACGATCCCGCTCGGGCGGCCGGCAGGGCGCCACGGACCGGTACGGCGCCGGCCGTTGCGCGAGGTCGTCTACGAGGATCGCTGGGAGCAGGACGCGCCTTGGGCGGTCGACCCGCCAGACACTCGTTTCACCTCTGCAGGCCCGCCACCCGGCTCACCGACCTGAGATAGCAGCCCTCAGATGCGGCGCTTCCACGAACCCGTCCGTTTCCGCGCCCAAAGCGCATGCACTGCCGCTGTCAGTGTCTACTTGGCAAGTACGGTCGCACCATGAGTCCCACACTTTGGCGAAGCGACGGCCCGAACTTGGTCCTGTTGGCCGACAACATGTCAGCGCTTCCGCAGCTGCCCGACGAGTCGATGACGCTGATCTACATCGATCCACCGTTCAATACCGGACGCCGACAAGTCAGGCAGACACTGCAAACGCGACGCAGCGCCAACGGCGATCGTGTGGGGTTCCAAGGGGCAACTTACGAGACGGTGAAAGGGTCGCTATCTGCATACGACGACTCGTTCGGTGATTATTGGTCTTTCTTGGAACCGCGGCTTCAGCACGCATGGCGTTTGCTGACTGAGGACGGCACGCTGTACTTGCATCTTGACTACCGAGAAGTTCATTACGCCAAGGTTGTGCTCGATGCAATGTTCGGTCGAGATTGTTTCCTCAACGAAATCATCTGGGCTTACGACTACGGTGGTAGAGCGCGCAGTCGCTGGCCCGCAAAGCACGACAACATCCTAGTCTACGTGAAGAATCCGGACCGTTACCACTACGACAACGCTGCTGTAGACCGGGAACCTTATATGGCACCCGGACTTGTTACTCCCGAGAAGGCCGCTCGCGGCAAATTGCCTACCGACGTGTGGTGGCATACCATTGTGTCGCCGACCGGCAAAGAAAAAACTGGCTATCCGACCCAAAAGCCTGAGGGCATTCTGAGACGTATCGTGCAGGCGAGCACTCGAACGGAGGATTGGGTGCTCGATTTCTTCGCTGGAAGTGGTACGACTGGCGCGGTGGCGGCCCAACTCGGACGTCGGTTCGTCATGATCGACGACAATCCTGAGTCATATGATGTCATGCAGAGTCGGCTGGGCGACGGTGGGCTGCTGTCCTCTATTGAATACCGGTTGCTCGCCGGCGATGTCGACACAAGTGGCGCGGACAAGGAACAGGCAGTTGCCTGAAAGAAATATCACTGATTCCAACTATCGATTGATGTCAAGAATCTCGGCATCCCTTGAGGGCGAGTACGTCGATGACGCTGAAATGTGGGCTGAGAGCCCTTTCCAATGGATCAAGAGTCGTCCGTCTCGTCAGGTTGGTGCCATCGGTGAGAAACTCGTGCGGCGCTGGTGTGATGCGAGAGGCTTTCACACTGCCAGATCACCCGATACCGAGGCCGATCTACTCATCTCAGGCCTTCGAGTCGAGATCAAATACTCGAGACTGTGGACCGACAAGCTTGGCTATACGTTTCAACAGATACGCGATCAGAACTACGAATACTGCTTCTGCTTGGGCGTGTCACCCTTCGAAGTACACGCATGGTTCATCCCGAAATCGGTACTCATGATCGACAAACCTCCTGCATTGAGGCCACAACATGGCGGAAGCTCAGGTCGCGACACGAAATGGCTGTCATTCCCGGCCGCATCTCCACCCAACTGGCTCCAGCCCTACGGCGGTTCCCTTGCGCAAGTTGAGGAGTTGATCAAGGGCCGTGCCGAATAGCGCCGAACTAGGGACTGTTTACAAACAGTCCAACAGTAAGATGTTGCCGAGGACACTTGATACACTCCGGTCCTCCGATGTCAACTGAACATCGGAGGGCTGACAACATTCAGACTCTAGGCAATTGTCTCAAGAATTGCCTCGTGAAGCTCCTTGTATGCCTTGATCCATTCGTCGGTCATTAGCGGCTCTCCGGCAGCCGCCTTGTCTCGACGAACTGCCGGCAGGTGTCGGCTTGCTATGACAGCAGCCATTGGAGCGGGGAACGTGGGCCAACTGGACTGGTGCTGTGATTCGCTCATGCCGTGCACCGTACATCGGATCGAAGAATGAGCAGGCACTGCACGGCCCCAATCCATACGCTCCACACACGAGTCACAGTCGGCCTCGTGGTCACTCACCGACGTAGTCCCCAAGAGAATCGCTGCAGGCTGATTGGTGACGCCCCAACACCGACTGCGCCGAACGGGTCAGGCGGTCTCAGCCGGGCGGTCGGTGTGGCTCCACTGTGACCATGAGCCGATGTACACGCGAGGGCGGCCCAAGCCGGCGTGCTCCATGGCGAGCGCGTCCATGCAGGCGCTGACGCCTGAGCCGCAGTACACGACCGCGTTGTTGGCGGCGCCAGCGTCTTCCACGCCCTCGGATTCATAGCGGGCTCGCAGCGCCTGCGGGTTAGCGAATCGGCCGTCGGGGCCGAGGTTGTCGGTCATCGGCACATTGACTGCGCCGGGGATGTGGCCGGGGCGCGGATCGACGGGCTCGGTTTCGCCGCGGTAACGGTCGCCGCCCCGGGCGTCGATCAGCACGGTTTCCGGATCGGCACCTGCGCCAGCCGCTTGGTCGATATCGACGAACGCCCCGTCCGGCCAGGCCCGCACTGGGCAATCGCAAGGTGCCCGCACATTCGGCGCTGTCTCGACAGCGCCGGTCCACGATCCCAGTCCCCCGTCGAGCAGCGCCGCATCGTGACCCAGCACTCGCAGCATCCACACCATGCGCCCAGCAGCAGTGCCGTTCAGGTCGTCGTAAGCCACCACCGGGTCATCGGGACTGATGCCGAGGCTTCCCAGGGATGCCGCAAAGCTCTCGGCACTCGGCAGTGGGTGCCGGCCCAACCCGGGAGCGCCATGAGCAGACAGATGCTCGTCGAGGTTGACCCAGATCGCTCCGGCAATGTGGCCGTCCAGGTACGCGTCGTAGCCGGACCGGCCGTCGAGGTACCAGCGCACGTCGTACAGCACGATGTCGTCGCGACCGGCGATCTCGGTGGCGCCCACAACAGGCGGGAGCAGGGCCATCAGCCCTCGCCGAACATCATCAGCCACTGCGTCACCATCGCACCCTCGGCGCAGGACATCGCGCTCAGCCCTGGCCGAACATCATCAGCCACTGCTGCTCGCTGGTCGGCTTGAAGACGTAGTTCATCTGGCGGGTTTGGCCCATCGTGGCGCTGGGCTCGAATGAGTACCGGTGTCCGGGGAACAGCACGGTGGAGTCGGGGACCTTGGCCAGCGTGCCATGCAGCGAGCGGTACATCGCAGCCGAATCGCTGCCGGGCAGGTCCATCCGGCCGCAGCCGTCGAGGAACAGCGTGTCGCCCGCAACCAGCGCCCCGCCCACCAGAAAGCACTGGCTGCCAGGCGTATGGCCGGGCGTGTGCAGCAGCTCGATGTCGACGGCGCCGACTGACACGACATCGCCGGGAGCGTGCAGTTCCATGTCGCTCATCGAGATGCCTGTGGTCTTTTGCACTAGCTCGGCCTCAGGCACCTGCAGGTGGATCTTGGTGCCCTGGCGTTCGAGCAGCTGGGCTACGCCCTCGATGCTGTAGCCCATCATGTTCCCGCCGATGTGATCGGCGTGGAAGTGCGTGGCCAGCACGCCGGTGAGCTGCATCTCGTCTTCGGCCAGGATGTCCAAGAGGTCGTCGACGTCGTAGGCCGGGTCCACCACGACTGCCTCGCGGGTCTCCCGGTCGCCGATGAGGTACGCGAAGTTCACCATCTGGCGGGCAATCGGATCGCTGGTGGCGAAGTCCTGCCCCGATAGCAGCTGGCGGAAATACAGCCTGCTCTCGTCGGGCGGCTTCGTCGCCTGGGGGTCATCAGCCATGGCAGCGCACAGTAACTAATGGACGACGCCGATGAGCGCGCCCGCGACAGAGGGTTGGCCTGCCAGCGTCGAGCGCGGCAGTATGCGCCCATGAGTCAAACGCCTGCCCCGCTGTCGGACTTCTACGAGATGGACGAGTTTCTTTCTGATGAAGAGGTCATGATCCGCGACACTGTCGCCGCTTTCGTGGCCAAGGAGTGGGACCCGATCGTGGGCGACCACTTCGAGGCAGGCACGTTCCCGATGGAGCTGGTGCCCACGATTGCCGACATGGGCCTGCTCGGCATGCACCTCGACGGTTTCGGCTGCGCGGGTGCCTCGGCGATGGCCTACGGCGTGGCCTGCCGGGAACTCGAAGCCGGCGACAGCGGGCTGCGCAGCTTTGTGTCGGTGCAGGGCTCGCTGTGCATGTTCCCCATCTGGCGCTACGGCTCAACTGAGCAGAAGGAGATGTGGCTGCCGCGCATGGCTGCGGGCGAGATCATCGGCTGTTTCGGGCTGACCGAGCCCGACCACGGCTCCGATCCGGTCTCGATGACCACTCGGGCGGTCCGGCGGGGCGATACGTGGGTCCTCAACGGCGCCAAGCGGTGGATCACCAACGCCGGGCTGGCGGACCTGGCCATCGTCTGGGCCAACACCGACGACGGCTTCCGGGGCTTCCTGGTGCCGACCGACTCCCCCGGATTCGAGGCTCGCAAGATCCAGAACAAGCTCTCGCTGCGAGCCTCGGTGACCGGCGAGTTCTATATGGACGACGTCGAAGTGCCCGAGTCGATGCGGCTGCCCGACGCGCTCAGCATCGGTGCACCGCTGAGCTGCCTGTCCGAAGCCCGCTTCGGCATTGCGTTCGGGGCGGTGGGCGTGGCGCGCTGCTGCTACGAGACGGCGCTCGCCTACCAGCTCGAACGCCCGCAGTTCGGCAAGCCGCTGGCCAGCTTCCAGATCAGCCAGATCAAGTTCGCCGACATGCTCACCGACATCACCAACGCCAACCTGCAGGCCATGCGGCTCGGCCAGCTCAAAGAGCAGCACCGGCTGCGGCCGCACCACATCTCGATGGCCAAGCGGCACAACTGCCGGGTCGCCATCGACACCGCCCGAACGGCCCGGGCGATGATGGGCGCCAACGGGGTCTCGACGGAGTATGCGCCCATGCGCCACGCAGCCAACATGGAATCGGTCATGACCTACGAGGGCACCGAGGAGATCCACGGGCTGATCCTCGGCCAGCAGATCACCAACATCCCCGCCTTCCGCTGACCGCTCCGGCGGTCGGAGGGGATGCGCGCACTGGGCAACATTCGCGCAGCAGAAGCTCTCATCTCTCGCCCTGGGCCGGCGTGTTGACCAGGTGCAGGCGCGCGAACCACAGGGGCCGCGGCCGTTGGACAGTGGCCCAGCGGACTGCGTCGATGTCGTCCGCGGTTGCAGGCTCACGGGCCGCAAGGGACGGCTCAGCTTCGGATGGCAATGGAGAGCCGACGTGGCCGGCCGACCGACACGCAACTGCAATGGCGCTGTGGGAACGTTGACGCGAGCATGGGCGTCATTCGGGTAGTGCCGGGCAATGCTCGGCCAACCCCAGGAGGGAACGCCATGACCGTTCCAGACAAGCACCTCCGGCGTGCTGCTCCGCCAAGGAGATCGCTATGAGCGCAACAGGTTCCACCGCAACTGCAGCACAAGCAGGCCGACCGCGACTCGCGTCGCATCGACCGAAGACCTCGCATCGCCCCTTGAGACGAACCGCCGCCGCAATGGTGGCGCTGCTGCTCGTCGCAGCGGCGTGCAGTGCCGGCGACGATGACGATGCCGCTGCAGACAGCTTCGGCGGCAGCAACGAGCGGGCACTCGTTGCGTCCGCGGCCTCAGACAGTGCAAGCACCAATTCGCGCGAACTCGACGCTGACATGAGCGAAGAGCAGGCCTTCGACGAAGAGATGGCGGTTGCCGGCGAGATGGACGACGCAGAGATGTCGGACGGCTCCGACACGAGCGCCTTGGCGACCGGCGTGGCCGCGACACCCGCAGACTTCGGCCGGGACATCATCCGTACGGCGTGGATCGCGGTGGAGACCGCCGACGTGGCCGCTGCAGCCGCCAGAGCCAACTCCATCATCGAAGGACTTGGCGGGTTTGCCTTCTCCCAGGAGACGAGCACCCGAAGCCGCGCGCGCACCACGCTGACGTTCAAGGTCCGTCCTGAGCAATTCGCGACTGCGTTGGAGCGATTGTCCAACGTGGGCGAACTGGTCGAGCAGTCGGTGAACGCTGAAGACGTCACCGACATCGTCGTGGACCTGAACAGCCGCATCTCGACTGCGGAGATCAGCGTGAACAGGCTGCGTGAGTTCCTGTCGCAGGCAACCGAAGTGGAGGGTGTGGCCGAGCTGGAGCGCGAGCTCGCGAACCGCGAGACGAACCTCGAACGCCTGCGAGGGCAGCTGCGCTCGCTGCGAAACCGGGTGGACTTGTCCACGATCACCCTGTCGATCACGGAATCCGTGGAGGCGGTGCCGCCCACCGCCGTCGCCTTGCGCGCTTGGATAGCGACTGGCGACGAAGACCCTTGCCTCGGGTTCACCGACGTCGTCGTGCCACCGGACGGCGAGGTCGGCTTCTGCTTCGAGCTCGAGAACGAAGGCGAGACCACGCTGACCCAAGTCGCGCTCAACTCCAATGCCCTGCGTTTCCGGATGGAGCAGCTTCAGGTGCCCGGCGCCGATGACGGCGCCGACATCTCGCGTATCGAACCAGGGCAGCGGCGGATCGCGAAGTACAGCGAGCAGGTCGACAACGGACGCGTCGGTGGTCGAGTGGCAACCCGCGGCCTGGAAATCGACGTTCGTCTGAGCGCCGTGCCAGTCACCGAGACGGGCACCGAACTGGCCCGGCTGGCCCGCTCCACCGCGCTGTTCCTGACGGTCGAAGAAGAGGACACGCCCCCCGGCTTCGGCGACGCGCTGAGCGGTGGGTGGAACGCTCTGGTCGCGGTCGGCAACGGCGTGCTGCTCGTCATCGGCGCCCTGCTGCCGTTCCTGCCGGTCATCGTGATCGCATTGGCAGTGGCGTTGTGGTGGCTGCGCCGCCGCCGAGCCCGGCGATCCGCCACAGCGGGTGTCTCCAACGAGAGCTGATCTGCCACGGCACCCTCGCGTCGGTGCGCATCACCAGGACTCCTGGTGAAGAAGTGCCGACAGCTGTACCGGACAAATACGGACAGACAGTGGCATGTCCGTTTATGTCCGATTAAGCCCTGCCAGACTCGCCCCATGCAGGTCTCGGCGGTGCGCACGACGGGCATCTACTGCCGGGCGGACTGCTCGGCGCAACCGTTGCCTCACAACGTGACGCACTATTCCAACCCGGTGGCCGCCGAGGTGAACGGCTTCCGCCCCTGCCTGCACTGCCATCCTGAACGCCGCGCCGGCTCGCTGGCTGATCTCGACGTTCCAGCACCGGTCCAGGCGGCCTTGCTGCGGATCAATGACGGCTTCCTGGACGATCACGACGAGGAGGCACTCGCGGCTCACGTGGGCTACAGCGCCCGCCAGCTCCGGCGGCTGTTCGAGCTCCATGTCGGCGCGACGCCCACGACCATCGCCCGGTCACGCCGAGCGCACTTTGCGCGCTCCCTGATCGACGACACCGATCTGACGTTCGCCCAGATCGCCTGCGCCGCAGGGTTCACCGGGCCCCGCCAGCTGCACCGGGCGATCACGTCGGTTTTCTGCTTCACGCCGACTGAGCTGCGTTCGAAGCGACGGCGGGGTGAAGGTCCACGCCTTGACGGCGGCCTTGTGCTGGGCATCCCGTATCTCGCGCCATATGACTTCGAGGCGTTCACTTCCCACCAGGCCGCCCGTGTCATTCCCGGTGTCGAAGCTGTGACCGCCTACCCCACTGCATCTGATCTCAAAGGGTTCGATTCCACCGGGCCCAGGTACGTCCGCAGCTTTGCCGCATGCGGGCACCCGGGCATTGCAGAAGTGATGCTGCCCGCAGACACCGCCGTCGGAGCGCACTGGCCCACTAAAGCAGTCTCTGGGTCCAACTGGCCCGACGAGGCGACCCGACGATTGCAGTTACGGCTGCATCTGCCGACGTACGACTCGATCATCGATGCGGTCAGCCGCTGCCGCGCACTGCTCGGCACTGACGCCGACCCTGCACCCCCAACAGCCGCGCTCGCTGATGACCCGCTCATCGGACCGCTCGTCGGTGAGGCACCGGGCCTGCGAGTGCCACGATCGTGGGACCGCTTCGAGACTGCTATCCGCATCGTCGTCAATCAACAAATCTCGCTCGCGGCGGCATCCACGATGGCCGGCCGGATCGCACAGCGCCTTGGCACACCCATCGATGCGCTCTCGGAGTGCTGCGAAGGCGGCCCTGTCCCGCTGTCGCGCTTGTTCCCCGACGCAGCCACGCTCGCTGGCGCTGGACCGTCCGGGCTCGCCGGGCTGGGGTTCACCCAACGGCGCATCGACACCGTCGTGGGCGTCGCCCGGGCAGTGGCCAGCGGCGAGGTGGACCTGTGCGCAGCCGACAACCTCGAAGCCGTGGTGGCCCAGCTGTGCGAACTGCCTGGCATCGGCCCGTGGACCGCGCATCTCATCGCAATGCGGGTCTACGGCCACGACGATGCGTTCCCGGCGTCAGACCTCGGCCTGCGCCGGGCCGTCGAGCAGCTCGTCGGGCACCCGGTCAGTGCCAGCGAACTCGAGGCGCTGGCCGAGCCGTGGCGTCCCTACCGAGCATGGGCTGCGCAGCACCTGTGGCACGCGGCGGCCCGCCAAGCCTCGGCCACCCGCTGATTTCGATCCCGATACAGAAAGCACCTCATGAGCCCACCGAACCCCCCCACCGACGCCGACCCCACGAGCGCGGACGCGCACTGGCACACGGCCATCGACAGTCCCATCGGGCCATTGGGCCTGGTCGCAACCGACGAGGGGCTGCGGGCGGTGTCGTGGCGTGGTGAGGAGACCTCCGTCAAGCTGCCTGAGGAGATGACAGAAGACCCAGGCCATCCGATACTGCGCCAGGCAGCGAGGCAGCTCGCCGAGTACTTCGACGGCGACCGCACCAGTTTCGACCTGCCGCTGGACCTGCGCGGCACCCCGTTTCAGGTGACGGCCTGGCGAGCACTCGGCGACATCCCCTACGGCAGCACCCGCAGCTACGGCGAGCAAGCGGCGCTGATCGGACGGCCCAAAGCGGTCCGTGCCGTCGGGCAGGCCAACGGCCGCAATCCGGTGCCGGTCGTGCTGCCGTGCCACCGGGTCATCGGCGCCGACGGCTCGCTCACCGGCTTCGGCGGCGGGCTCGATCTCAAGACCCAGCTGTTGGAGCACGAGGGCGCGCTCGAATGAACGAGGCCCGTTGGCGGTTCCGCCCGCTGCCGCAGACTCGTCGCCGCAGTGCGCGAGGAGGGACTTGAACCCTCACACCCTTGCGGGCACAGGCACCTGAAGCCTGCGCGTCTGCCAATTCCGCCACTCGCGCGTGGGGCGAATAGACTAGCCCGCGAAGCCGCGCTCCTACACTGGGCCGTCGTGGGTGGCGCCAGCTTGGTCGGCAGCGACGGACAGTGCCACAGACTGGGATCGTCGACGGTCATCGGGCGGCGCGACGACTGCGAGATCGTGCTCGACGGGCCGAAGGTCTCACGACGGCACGCGCAGATCAGCTCCGACCCAGACGGCCTTTTGCTGGTGGACCTTGCCAGCGTCAACGGCACGCTGCTGAATGGGATCGAGGTCACGAGCGAGCGCCTGTCACACGGTGACGTCGTGACCATCGGCACGCACGATCTGCGGCTGGAGATGGACTGATGTCCGAGCAGCTCGTGCGGCTGCTCGCAGTGTGCGTGCTCGTCCTGCTGTACCTGTTCTTCTTCAGGGTGATGCGCGCCGTGTGGGCCGGTGTCACCACGCCGCGCAATCACTTGAGCTGGAGATCGTTGCGCGCCCTGCGAGGCGACCGGTCACCCAACGGCAACACGTCCCCGCAGCCGCTCGCTCTCGTCGTCCGATCGCCCTTGAGCGCCCAGGGAGAACGCCATCTGCTCGCCGAAGCGCTGACGATCGGCCGTGGCCCCGAATGCGACGTGATCATCGACGACAGCTACTCCTCACAAGCCCATGCCCGCCTGCACCGCCACGGCAGCCAGCACTTGCTCGAGGATCTGGGCTCCACGAACGGGACGTATCTGAATCGCCAGAAGGTCGCCAACGCGACCGTTGTGCGCGTCGGCGACTTCGTGCAGGTCGGCTCCACCGTCTTCGAGGTCAGCACATGAGCGCGGCGCGCGGCGCGGGCCCGCTGCGCGGCCGACCGCCATCCCGAGCGGAGGCTGGTGGTGCCGCCGTACCGCGAAGCCGCGAGACTGGGCCGCTATGAGCGCCCCCGCCCGCCAGATGCGCATTCGCTGGGGCGGAGCGTCAGACCGGGGTCTGCGCCGCCCCGAGAACCAAGACGCCATGTACGCGGACATCGGTCTGTTCGTGGTGGCCGACGGCATCGGCGGGCATCTCGGCGGCAGCGTCGCGTCGAGCCTCGCGGTGAAGACCGTCGCGGCGAACTCGCCTTCCACGCCGTCGGAACTGCTGGCGGCTGTGCGTCACGCCAACCAAGTCGTGCACCACCGCTCGACCGTCCATGCAGATCTCACCGGCATGGGCACCACGCTGTGCGCGATCGCCGTGGTGCAGCAGGACGACAACCGAGTGTGGTGCCTGGTCAACGTCGGCGACTCGCGGGTCTATCGCTACCAAGGGGGCGAGCTCACCCAGCTCACGATCGACCACAACTTCGTGGCCGAGATGATCCGAGCCGGCGACCTCACTGTGGAACAAGCCGCCGACCATCCCCGCCGCAACACACTGACACGAGCCATCGGCGTGGAGCCCGAAGTGGCGGTCGACGACTGGATCCTCGAGCTCACCGGCAACGACCGCTTCCTGCTGTGCACCGACGGCGTCACCAACGAGTTGGACTCCTCGGACATCTCCGAACTGCTCGACATCGATGAGCATCCCTCCGATGTGGCACGCGCCCTCGTGCGGCAGGCCAACGACCGCGGCGGGCGTGACAACTCCACGGCACTGGTCGTCGACGTCGACATCGAGGGAATCTCGGTCGAGACCACCGAGGCGGAGGCCGACGCCCCACCGCCCGACGGCAGCTCCCAGCGCGCGCCGAGGCGACGCGGCTGGCGGCGTTCCCGCTCGCGTTGAGCCTGCCGCTGCGCTCTCGTCGCCGCACCGAGATTGCACTCGCAGCAATGGCGAGCGTTGTGGTCTGCGCTGCGTTCGCGGTCGCCGGCATCGGAGTGACTCGCAATGATTACGCAGAGTCGATATGGAGCGAGGCCGGCTGGCTTGGCATCGTCCTTGTCGCCGGTGCCGGAGCTTGGGTCGCAATCAGGCGATGGGCGCCGGGCAGCAACGAGATCCTCTTCGGCATTGTCGCGTTGCTGATCGGCATCGGCTGGGTCTTCGTGACCCGGACAGAGCCATCGCTGGCATCCGAGCAAGCCGTGGCAGTGCTGCTCGGATTCGCAGCCTTCGCAGTGACCTTGGCCGCGATGCGTCGGGGAGAGGGGCTCTTGCGAAGGCCCGGCACGTTCGGGTTCTGCGCGGTGGTGTTCGCAGCGCTGGGCAGCTTCGGGGCGGGGACGAACGTCGCCGGCGGCGCGTACGAGATGCCGCATCAATGGCTGAACCTGGGTCCGCTCAGCGTCCAGCCGTATGAATTCGCCAAGATCGCGGTGATCTTGGCGGCCTGCGGGCTCACCACGACCGCGCCTCGCTGGCTGAGCCCCCGGATCGTGCCACTTCGTCATGCAGCGGGCGCGAGTGCGGCAGCGATCTTCGCTTGGATACTGCTGATCGTCCAGCGAGACCTCGCGAGTTCCGTCGTGATATTCGGGGCCGCCTGGCTGCCGCTGTGGCTCGACGACAGCGACACAAACGACCGCATGCTGGCGACCGCGCCTCGCCCGACGCGCACGCGCGCGCTGGGCGGGGTGCTCGCCACGTACTCGGTCGGGGTCGTCGTGCTCGCAACCGTGTACGACCCGCTGTCCGCTCAGGTGCGCTACTGGCTGAACCCCTGGATCGGGGTGCGAGGCACCGCCGTCGTCGATGCCTCGTTCGGAATCAGCGCGGGCGGCATCAGCGGCGTCGGACCGGGGCTCGGGGCCCCGCAACTGCTGCATGAACCGCACAGCGACTTCATCTATGCCGTCATTGCCGAAGAACTCGGGATCCTGGGCGGCGCGGCACTGATCGCGGCCTACCTGCTGTTCGTCGGCATAGGTGCAGGCATCGCGCAGCGCGCACGCGGCACGCACCGGTTGCTGGCGGGGAGCGCAGCGTTCATCGTCGGAGGGCAGGCACTCGTGGCTCTCGCGGGGGTGCTGCGGATCCTGCCGCACACCGTGGGCGCGTTGCCTTTCGTGGCCCACGGACCGGTCGCGTTGATCGGCAACTGCATCGCAGTCGCGCTGATACTCGCAGTCTCAGATGCCAGCGGAGGGCAGCCGGGGGGCCCGAGCGTCGCGTCTGTCGGAGCGCCGACGCAGTTGCGCATGACTCCACCGGGTGCGCGCGACGCTCCTACTGGGGAGCTACATGTGCCATCGCCGAGGGCGGGGCGGCGCCGGTCCACTGGCACCTTTGTGCAGGGCGAACCCCAGCAACTCCCGCTCGGTGAGCCATGAACCGGCGCATCACGCGACTGACCGTCGGGCTTGCCGTCGCCTTCGCGGTGCTGATGGTTCAGCTGACCAACTTGGGATACTTCTCGGCCGAGCAACTGCGACGCCACGAGCTCAACCAGCGCGCGGTGACGGCGTTCGGTGCGCCACGCGGGGCGATCGTGAGCGCTGACGGCGAGACGATCGCCCCTGCCCTCATCCCCACCGAGGCTGAACCGCGGCCGACGCGGACGTACCCGCACGGGCCGCTCTATGCACACACGGCGGGGTATTTCGCGCTGACCCCGGGCGTCGTGGGCGGCCTCGAGCGCCATTACAACGCCGAATTGTCAGGCAGCGCCACCGACATCGCCATCGACGAGTTGGCGGACCTGTTCCGTGACGCTCACCGCGTCGGCGATCTGAACCTCACGCTGCATCACGGCGTTCAGCTCACCGCACGCGCCGCCCTCGGAGACTGGGACGGGTCGGTTGTCGTCGTGGTGCCGACGACAGGCGAGATCTTGGCCCTGTGGTCTCGCCCGAGCTTCGATCCCAACAAGGTGGAAACGTGGGCGCCCGATTCGCCGACGACGAACAGCGGGATGCCGCCGGCGAGTGCGTACCGGCGTCACTACGGCCTAGCCGGCGCGACGACCTCCGATGCGGCCAGCGCGGACTTGCTGGCTGGTGCGAGCCGAGCATCGGGGCGCACCGGAATAGACCTTCCCGGCGAACCCGACGCCGTGGCTGCCAGCGCGGGCGTGCCGCTGACACCGCTGCAGCTGGCAATGGCAGCCGCCTCGGTCGCGAATGGCGGGGTTCGCATGCGCCCCTACGTAGTGCACAGCGTGGGCGTGCGGACGACGATGCACCCCGACGGTGGCGAGCCAGCGGGTACCGGCGCTCTGCCGGCCACGATGCCGCAAGCCGCAGGCCGACTCTTTGAGACTGACGATGCGTCCGAGCTGCTGGCTCGCATGGCTGCGCAGGCGCGGCAGGCCTCGATCAGCCTCGCTCCAGCCGACGGCGTCGAGATCCCCGCAGCGATCGCTGCAGGCCTGCTGAGCGATCCTGCCGCTGGCGGCACGCGAACCGGGAGCTGGGCGGTGCTGGTTGCCCCGCCGGACGCGCCCACGGTCGTCGTGGCTGTGGTAATCGAACCCGACACCACCCTTGACGTCGCCGAGCCGCAAGGCGGCGGTACCTTGGCAGCGATGATCGCTGCGACCGCAGCGGAAGCCACGCTTGCGCTGCGAGCAGTCTCAGATCCCGACCGCCCCTAGCCCGACGACTTCGCAGTCACCCCACCGGCCCGACGGCCCGATCACCCCCCGTGCTCATGGCAGACACCGACAACCCAATCTTCGGCGGTCGCTACGAACTGTTCAGCCGTATCGCACGGGGCGGAATGTCCGAAGTGTTCCTGGGCCGCGATCGCCTCCTCGACCGGCCCGTCGCCGTCAAGGTGCTGTATCCCGAATTCGCGAACGACTCGTCATTTGTCGAGCGGTTCCGCCGAGAGGCTCAAGCCGCTGCGAACTTGAGCCAGCCGAACGTGGTCGGCGTGTACGACTGGGGCAACCACGACGGCACGTATTACATCGTGATGGAGTACGTCGAGGGTCGAAGCCTGGCGGAGGTCATCCGCAGCGACGGCCCGTTGCATCCCGATCGTGCCGCAGACATCGCCATCGACATCGCGGCTGCGCTTGCATTCGCTCACAGCAACGGCGTGGTACACCGCGACATCAAGCCGGGCAACGTCATGATCACCCATTCCGGCCAGGTCAAGGTGGCCGACTTCGGCATCGCACGTGCGCTCGGCGGCGGCACCGACGATCTGACACGCACCGGATCGGTGATGGGCACGGCCACGTATCTGTCGCCCGAGCAGGCTCAAGGGCACGATGCCGACCCGCGCAGCGACGTGTACTCGCTGTCAGTCGTGCTCTACGAGGTGCTCGCAGCAGGGCCGCCGTTCACCGGCGACAGTCCCGTCGCCATTGCCTACAAGCACGTCCAAGAAGCGCCGATCCCCCCGTCGCGCTACAACGCCGACGTCCCCCACGAACTCGAGGCAATCTGCCTGCGGGGGCTTGCCAAGGATCCCGCCGCGCGTTACGGCTCGGCCGCCGAGCTGCGCAACGATCTTCTGCGCTTCAGGGCGGGCCAGCCGACCCATGCCGCGGCAACCGACGTCACGGCGTACTTCCCGGCAGTGAGCGCCGGCCCGGCTGCGGGCACACCGCAAGCGCCTGCTGGGGGGCAGGCCACACCGCCGGGTGGGGCTTCGGCGCCCGCCTATCCCCAACCGCCTGTTGCCCCGCCCACACCCCCCTATGGCCGCGGAGGCGGCGCAGGGGAATACGGCGGCCCGCAGTACCCCCCGCAATACCCGCAGGCGCCGCCGCCTAGCTCAGTCGAGCCGCCGGACCGCACGCCGATGTGGATCACGCTGCTCGTCATCTTGCTGTTGGTCATCGCGGGGCTGGTGTTCCTGCTGGTCAACGACCGGGGCGAGCCGAGCGTCGTGGCCCAGCCCGATCCCACCTCTGACGTGCGGCTGCGAGTGCCCAACGTGGTGGGCTTGCACTTCTCCGAAGCCGAGCGCGAACTCGGCGATGTCGGCTTCGATCACGTCAGCATCGAATTCTCCGAACGCGACGACGTCGACGAGAACGTCGTGTTCCAGCAGAATCCCCGCGCCGGGCTGCTGCTCGCCGAGCCCAATAACCCAGACAACCCGATCACCTTGTTCGCGGCCGCACCGCGCACCCTGGTGCTGCTGCCCAACGTGGTCGGGCGAACCTACGAAGAGGCCGAGACGATGCTGGTCACCGCCGGCTTCAGCGTCGAGCGCATCGACGTGCGTAACGACAACCTCGCGATCGGGCTCGTGACCGAGCAGAGCATCCCCAGCACCGAACAGCGCCCCGCAGGCACGGTCGTGACGCTGACCGTCTCTGCAGGCCGCGGCGAGGTTGAGGTGCCCCGCCTGGTTGGGCAAACGGTGGACGACGCCCGGGTGACGCTGGCCCGCCTCGGACTCGTCGACCGGGTCGAGCGGGAGTTCTCCACCGAATTCAGCGAAGGAACCGTGATACGCAGCAGCCCCGAGGCTGCCCAGCCGGCGGAGCGGGGCAGCGTCATCACGCTGGTCGTCTCAGACGGCCCCGAGGAACTCGTCGTGCCGGCCTTGGCAGACTTCGGCACGACGCTCGCCGACCGGATCGAAGCCGAGCTGGTGGCACTCGGGTTCACCGTCAAGCGCACAGCGCGCGAGGTGTCCAATCTCGACGTCAACACGAACGTCGTGCGTGGCATCAGTCCTGAGCCCGGAACGGTGCTCATCGCCGGGTCCGAGATCGTCCTCCAGATGTTCAAGCCGCCCGAAGTGGCGACGGTTCCCAGCCTGCAGGCACTGGAGACGTTCGATCCCGACGGGGTAGCCGAAGCCTTGACCGAGCTGGGCTTCGAGGTCGCACGGCGCACGCAGTCGGTTGCCGAGGGCGACCCCGCCCACGGGCAGGTCATCTCTCTCGACCCGGCGCCAGGCACCGACATCCGGCTCAACTACGACACGATCACCCTGGTCATCGGCGAAGCCGAACCGGGCGAGGAAAGCGACGAGGCCGACCCCAACAGTTAGGTTGACGCACCCGTTAGCTTGGCCAGTCATGGCCCGGCCCCGCAAGACCAGCCGCATCACGCCCAAAGGCACCCGACCGCAGAACGCGCCGGCGCAGCAGCAGAGCGCAGGCGGCCAGGGCGAACAGAGCGCCTCGTGGTTCGGCTGGCTGATCGCGGCACTGCTCGGCATCGGCACCGCAGTGATCGTGTCGAACTACATGAGCTGGTTGCCGGGCAGTCCGGCGAGCGCATGGATCGCCGTCGGCTTGGCCATCGTGCTGGCAGGCATCCTGCTCGCCACTCGCTGGCGCTGATTCTTGCGAACGTCGAGCTGCCGCTTCGCGTCAACGGCGTTCGCCCGAAAGCCTGTCGGGAAACCGCCGTCCGAATCAGAGGGCCGACCGCGATTTGGGCAGCGGCCGACATATGGTCGCTAATCTCCTGCGCGCGGGGTGTTGGGGCGAGAGGGGACTCGGATGTCGGATCTTGTGGGTTGGGGCCGACGTCGGGTCAGGTATGTGCTGGCGGCGTTCGTGGCGGCGGTGTCGGTGATCGGGAGTCCTGCCGCAGCCACCGCCGGGATGGGTGATGGTTCGGCCCGACATCGTGCTATTGGTGATTTTGTCCCAAGTGCCGGGCAGATGCAGGGCCAGGAGTTCGCGTGGTCCGCCACGAGTCCGTCCGACGAGCCCGTTTCGGGTACAGATACGGCTGAGGGTGCCGGTGATGTCGACGTTGTCGAGACAGTCGGCGGTCTGGCCGCCATCGAGGAGCAGTATGCGCGTGATTACGGGGTGTCGGTGGCGGAGGCTTCGAGGCGGTTGGCGCGCATCGATGAGCTGAAACCTGTGCTGCGGGCTATTCGCGAAGCCTCGACTGGTCGGGTGGCCGGGTGGGGCTTCGATCATGTGGGCATGTTCGGGGGCTGGGTGCTGCTGGCGGGTGATGGGCTGCCGTCGGCTGCCGCGGCGGAACTGGAGGGTGCTCATCGCGATGTGTGGGTACACACGGGCGCAGTCCACACCTATGAAGAGTTGCGGGCGGCGCAGCGGGGCCTGTTCTCGGGTTTTGATTCGGCTGTGGCTGCGGAGTCGGCGTGGGTGAAGCAGATGGTGTCGTTCACGGGCATCGACATGGCCGCGAACGCAGTGCAGGTGGGGATCGATCCTGGGCTGGTCGCTCCCGGCGATCTAGCGCGGCTGCCCGGCTGGTCGGGTGGCAGCCCGGAGGAGTTGGGTGGTCAGGTTCTGTTCGAAGCGGCTGCAGCGGCAGCTGCGGGTGTGCTGGGGACGCTTGTGGCAGTGCGCACGGTCGTCGTGGACGGTCGTGGCGTTGCGGGCGAGAAAGCCGCAGGAGAAGGCAGCCGTGCTGTGGGTGCATTGTCGGACAGCGCTGATGCTGAGGGTGGCGATTCTGAGTCGGAGCGGGCGGCGGATGACGCGCAAAGGAGTGTGCGAGGCATCCCGGAGGTGTCGTTGAGTGTTGCGTCCGGTCAAGACAGGATCGTTGCGGTGGATGAGGGTGAGAGCCTGTTGCAGCTTGTGGTGTCGCTGACGGAGGCGCCCGATGTTGCCGTGTCAGGCACGTTGACGGTCTCGCATGTGTCGACCGATGAAAACGATTTCTGGGGTTGGCACGGCCATGACCTTGATGCGCTTCAGTACCGATGGGCGGTGCCTGCGGGCGAGTCTTCTGCGGCAGTGGGCATCGCGATCAGCGACGATCATCTCACCGAGCCGGACGAGCAATTCAAAGTCGCGCTCGGCACATTGCCCGCAGGCTACATAGCCGGGCCATCGTCGACAGTGGAGGCAAAGATCGTCGACGATGACATCGCCTATTTTTCGTTCGGTGTCTCCGACTTGGTGGCAGTGGAAGGCAGCCGCAGTCACGTGATCAAGATTGCTGTCGAAACCTCGGCATTCATCTCGACAGGCAGTGCACTGATCTTGGTGCCCACGATGCACACAGACGCGGCGTTTCGGGTCTTATTGGACGGATACTATTCTCGTACGAGCCAAATCCGTATCCCAGTCGATTTCGGGACCCGCGAGGTGAACGGCATCCGGTTCGACAAAGATCTAATAATCGTACTCAAACCCTACGATCCAGAAGACGAGCATGAGGTGCCCGAGTCCGCTCCGGTGCCCAGCATCGTGCTCGAAGCGCGTTCCGACGCTGATACGACTCATGACATCTACGCGGTCGGGCAGTTGTTCGACCTGCTGTACGAGACGCCGGACGGCGCACTCAAACCGGTCGAGGACTACGGCGTCATATATGAACCGCGCAGCCCGCGCTCGGTTGTCGCCGTAGACACTGGTGCTGCACCGTCGGCGAGTCTGAGCGTCGCTCGTGCGCAGGTGGCCGAGGGCGGGTCTGTTGATGTGACGGTCACGTTGAGCAAAGCGCAGAGCAAGCCGACTGCGGTGAAGCTGAGTTTTCTCGACGGCACCGCTGAGGGCGGCCGCGATTATCGGCGAACTGCGGCAGTGGACGTGCCGCCGGGCAGGACCAGCGCGACGCGTCGGATCCACACGATCGACGACGACCTGATGGAAACCGACGAGACGTTCACCGTGGCAATCGCCGACAATCTGAAATGGGCGCGAGGCGCAACAAACCACGTGACGGTGACAATCATCGACGACGACCATGCAAAGGCGACGCTCGAGGCAGTGTCGGGGCGGGTCATCTCTGAGAAGCAGGGCAAAGCAGTGGTGAAGGTCTCGCTGTCGAGGCCGCTGCCTCACGATGTCGAGATCCCGCTGGTGCTCGAATCCCGCGGGGCGGTCATTGGCAGTGACTTCCAGGCCAAGTCGCTGCGGGTTGTGATCCGTGCGGGCACCACTTCGGGGTCGGCCAAGGCAGCGGTCGCGGTCGACGATTCCGACACCGAGGGTCCCGAGAAGTTCGCCGTCAAGCTCGGCAGCCTCCCGGACAGGGTCGTACGAGGCAGGCCGGGCACTGTGCTGTTCACGATCTTCGACACAGGCGAAGCGCCGACGGCGCAGCTGTCGTCGGCACGAGCGGTGCTCCGTGAAGGAACGAATGTCACCGTCTCTGTCACTCTCTCCGAGCCGCTGAAGACTGACACCGAGGTCGCGCTCACCTTCAGCGGCACCGCCGACGCCGATGCGGACTACACAGTGACGGGTCTGCGCAACGGAACTGCGAAGCTGCAACTCCCTGCGGGCAAGACGCGCAGCCGCCTGTTCGTCACCGTTATCGACGACGACAAGTACGAAGGGACCGGACGCGAGACGATCGCTGTCGGTCTGGACCTTGCCGGGCACGCACTGCTCGCGCCCGCTGAGGACGACAGCATCGTGATGCGCATCACCGACGTCAACAGATTCGTCGCCGGCGGGCAGCTTCGCACGCCAATAGGAGACAACAAGATAGCGCTCTGCACCGTCGGCTTTGCGGTGTATCAACCAGCACACCCACCTCTGCGCCGTGAAGCTAAATATGGAGTCCTCACCTCCGGGCACTGCCAGCCGGAAAAGGCAGCGACTGACACTTTCAGCAAATTCAACGGCATCGAGCTGCCGCTCGTGGCCGAATGGCCCGACAACCTCGACGTCCAATGGCACTCCATTCCGACCGGCAACGACATACGCCTCACTAACCGATACATGTGCAACACCAGACGAGGCAACCGAACGTTCGCCACTACCTGCGAGGTACACAGCACGGTCGCCGATGACGACATCAAGTTCACCACCGACGACATGATGGGCGATTACGTGTGCCACTACGGCCATGTCACCGGCTACTCCTGCGGCACTATCACCGACATCTCCTTCGACCCAGACGGCAGCCGTACAAATTGCAGCCACGGGGACAAGAGCTGCGGCGCCGACTACGCAAGAGTCGAAGGACCGGCTCTTTGTACTGCCAAAGGGGACAGTGGTGGACCGTGGGTGAAAGGACCCGTCGCATACGGAATACACAGGGGAGGTTCAAAGGACTCATCGCGCGATGCTTCCACCGGCCAGTGCATGTTCGATGTCAAGCAGATACCGGGTGCCCACGAAACCGTATTTGCAACATTCCTGCCGATCGAGAAGGCGCTGAGTAAACTAGGTCTCCGGCTGCTCACCGCTGATCAGCAGATTCAGTGATGAACGGAAATGCGGCAACGATGCCGTCGAGCTTCCTGGTCCGAGGATCAACAGCGGTGATGCTTGCCGCCCTTGTGGTCGCCTGCACAGGAGCACACTCCACTGGCGTGCCAGTGTCGGATGTACCTGTGTCTGCCTCGGAGGTCCCGGCGGCGGCTGTTGATGGTCCATTTGTCGGCATGGGTGCCGGTTACTTGACGCAGTCAGATCCATTCGTCGGCATGTATTCCCCCATTAACGATCCGAAGTATACGAGGCATACGGTGGACTTTATTCCTGGGCTGGCGGTCTTAGAGATCGAGGGTCGGTGCCCCTATCTGGTACATGGCGGGGAGCGTTACCTTTGGAGGCTGCCGCGTGGAGCCGTATCGTATGATCCCGACACCGGCATTCTTGACTTTGAGGGGAGGTGGCTGCAATCTGGCGATGTGATTGAGGGTGCTGGCGTATCGTACAGTCGTCTATGGACCAGCAATGCTGACCATATGGCCTTTCTCGCTGAGCTGCGGCACCTATTTCCATCGTGTACACGGATGACACATCACACTTATCTCGACTATCCGTACCCCTTGGTTTGGAGCCTCAGGGACGAGTATTTGCAGAGTTCCGGGTACGACCACTTCGTCGGTTCCCGTGGTGGACTGCCTTCTGACAGCAAGATGTTTCATGACGGTGTACTGCACATCAAAGATCGCTGCGCATACGCAGTCATCGGCGGGCGTCGATATCTGATTCGGTTTCCCGCCCGTTTTGTCGGGTACCGGCCTCGGTCCGGCATCTTGGTGACGGAGTCTGGGGACTTCGTGCGTTCAGGCGACGCCGTGGTGTTCCGCGGTGAACTGACAAATGATCGACACCATTTTGTCGTGTACGGACCCAAGTCACGAATCAAGTTCACATGCATTTCAGACGGCAGCCTGCTCGGTCACGTGGCCCAAGCCGGCAATTCGATATCTGAATGACTCCGCGCCGCTCTTGGAAGCACAAATGTCATAGATGTAGTTTCCCCCAAGCTGTGGAAAACCTGTGAGCAACGGTGCAGCTACTCGTCTGCGTTGGCTACGAGGTCCATGTCCTCACTGCAGCAACGGGGCGGCTCAGGGTTCTGCACCGGCGAGCGTGTCATGCGCATCTCAGTGCCGCAGAGGCTGCACCGGTAGGTGAGGCGCACCCGTCGCAGTTCTCCTGGCGGGGGCGGCGGGGGGATCGGCCGCGAGAATGTGGCCATCATGCGCAGGCCAAGCCGGTACACGATGTAGATGAAGACCAGCGAGAGCGGCACGGCCAGCCACAGGCTCACATGGACCACGCTAACGCTGCCCGCTCCTCTCGCCGTCGGGGCTCGGGTGCTTGTGACATTGTTTGATGGTGCGGCCTACTGGGACTGAGCCTGGAGACTTTGTCGAGTACGACATGGATCTGTATGAGGCGCAGCGGCGCAGTGCCATGCGGGCTGCGCTGGAGGCCAGCCGAGCCGAGCTGTCTGCGGAACTCGGTGTGGAGCTCCGGGTTGGCAGCGAAGGCAATGAGCTGGTGTTGGTGGACGCCCATGGGGTTCGCTACCGGGCGAGCCTGAACCCTCGCGGACGGCTGGTGCTCACCGCCGTTCGGGGAGCCAGCCTGCTCTAACGCGAGGGCGAGGCGCGGAAGGCCCGTTCGAGCAGCGACGACGGTGCCGGCTCGGGGTCGGGTTCTGGCATTTCGGTTGGCTCGGGACGGGACCGGGGCTTGAACAGCGGTTCAACGCCCTCCGAGGCTTCGGCACTCGGCGCCGGCGGGGCCGTCACCGGTTCCGGCTCGTGAACCCGTTGGTCCGCGAGCTCCCACCCGACCGGCACCTTGATCCGATCGGCATGGCGCCGGCACAACGGCATGATCATGTCGCGCTGACGAGACGTGCCGGCCATCGTGGCGGCATCTAGGTCGTACAGCCACGCCCTTGTCTGAAGCACGTCATAGCCAAGCCCATCGGTGGCCAACTCGGTGCACATCCCTCGAACACACTGCAACATGGCAGTCGAAGGTACCGGCGCGCTTGGGACCGGTTGGGGATAGGCCGCCGGCCCGGTGCCGAACGGGCGATCTCGGTAGGGTGCTCTGCGCCAGAAGCAGACCTGCTGACGGCGAGCACACGAGGGGAGCCGCAGTGGTTGGCGGAGCATTGAAGTCAGCGAGCATGGACGATTTCGATCTGCGGATGTCCGCCGCGGTCGAGCCGCTGTATGAAGCGGTCAAGGCGTTCATCCGCGACGAAGTCGACCCCATCACCGAGGAATTCCACCGGATGGGAGAGAACCGCGAAGACCGCTGGAGCTGGGCACCCGGCCAGCTCGAGCTGCTGGAGGGCGCCAAGAACAAGGCGCGCGAGCAGGGATTGTGGAACTTCTTCCTGCCTGACGCGGACACCGGCGAGGGCCTGAGCAACCTCGACTACGCCTACATCGCCAACGAGCTGGGCAAGAACCGACTGGCCTCGGAGTGCCTGAACTGTTCCGCGCCCGACACCGGCAACATGGAAGTGCTCGAGCGCGTCGGCACGCCCGAGCAGAAGCAGCAATGGCTCGAGCCGCTGCTCGAGGGCAAGATCCGCTCTGCTT
This sequence comes from Candidatus Poriferisodalis sp., assembly GCF_965208895.1. GTDB lineage: Bacteria > Actinomycetota > Acidimicrobiia > Acidimicrobiales > Poriferisodalaceae > Poriferisodalis. Next base: position 2,556,667 of record NZ_OZ242363.1, read on the forward strand.
ATGCCATGACCGAGCCGGCCGTGATGAGCTCGGACGCCAAGCAGGTGCAGACCAACGCCGAGCTCGACGGCGACGAGTGGCTGATCAACGGCGAGAAGTTCTACATCTCCGGTGCCGGTGACCCCCGCTGCAAGATCATGATCACCATGGTGCGCACCAACCCCGACGCGGACACCTACAAACAGCAGTCGCAGATCCTCGTGCCGATCGACGCGCCCGGCGTGAACATCTTGGGCCCGATGCACGTCTTCGGCGCCGACGACGCCCCGCACGGCCACATGCACATCACCTTTGAGGATGTGCGGGTGCCTCGCGACAACATCCTGCTCGGCGAAGGCCGCGGCTTCGAGATCTCTCAGCTGCGGCTGGGCCCTGGCCGCATCCACCACTGCATGCGCTCGATCGGCGCCGCCGAGAAGGCCATCGAGATGATGGTCGACCGGGGACTGAGCCGGGAGGGCTTCGGCAAGAAGCTCATCAACCTGGGCAAGAACATGGAGGTCGTGTCGCGGTCACGCATCGAGGTCGAGGCCATGCGGCTGATGGTGCTGCGGGCGGCCCAGGCCATGGACACGCTCGGCAACGCCGAGGCGCGAGTCTGGGTGAGCGCTGTCAAGGCAATGGTGCCCGAGAAGTGCTGCGACATCATCAACGAGGCGATCCAGATGCACGGTGCAGCTGGGGTTTCGCAGTGGTTCCCGCTGGCTGACATGTGGCATGCGCAGCGCACACTCCGGCTCGCTGACGGTCCCGATGAGGTGCATCACCATGTTGTGGCTCGCGCTGAGGTCAAGACTCGCGAGAGTGAGCGGTCCATGGGGCTTGCTGTCGACCACACGCTCGACGGGCCGGTCGCTCCGGCCATGGCCTTCTCTGGCCCCTGAGGGCCGGCGCCGGTCGGCGTGTTTGTGCCGTCGGCGTAATTGTGGCAGATATGCGCCGAGACAGCGCTGGCAGATCCGCGCTCGCGTGAGGCGCGTACACCGGTGTTTGCTAATCTAGTGTTCGGTGATCGGGACGGGATCGTGGCGCGGTCCGGCCCGATGCGACACAGCAGCGCCAAAGGACGGTGGTCATGGCGGCAGGAGGGACTGATCGGGGCCGGGGCAGCGGTTCGGGTTCTGCTGGGGATGGTCATCGGGCGGTGCCGCGGCGGTCGAGGGCTTGGCGGCGTTGGGCGGCTGCGGCTGTGGTTGCGGTGTTGGCGGCGGGGCTGGTGGTGCCGGTGTCGGCGGGTCCGGCGTGGGCGCAGAATCCTCCTCCGGCGGTGGATTACGACGTCGATGATGACGGTTTGATCGAGGTTTCGAGCTTGGCGCAGTTGAACGCGATCCGGTGGGATCTCGACGGTGACGGCGCCGCTGATGTGTACCCGCCTGATCGTGACGGCCGCACCGGCCATGATCCCGACGGGGCTGCGAAGCATGCGGCGGCGTTCCCTGATGCGATGGCGGGAATGGGCTGCACGTCTGATGGCTGTTCGGGCTATGAGCTCGTCGCCGACTTGGACTTCGACACCAACGCCAACGGCCAGGCTGATGCGGGCGACGACTTCTGGAACGGCGGCAAGGGCTGGGTTCCGTTGATGGGCGGAGAGGCGGTCTACGGCTTCGAAGCCCGTAGTCGTCTCCATGACCAGGTGGGGACCAGCTACTTGGGGGACCGGCCGAATCCGCGTGCTCGGATGTTCACTGCGGTGTTCGAGGGCAACGGCCGCACGATTGCGAACTTGTTCATCGACGATCCGGGCCGCTGGTTTGTGGGGCTGTTCGGCTATGTCGGCCCCGGGGCGCATGTGCGCAATGTGGGGCTGAGCGCCCCCAACCCTGACAGCGGGGTGAGCGGCTCGACCGAGGCGGGGGCGCTGGCAGGCTCGGTGGAGCGTGCCCGGGTCAGCGGCGTGTGGTCCGATGTCGATGTGGCCGGAGGCCACAAAGTAGGCGGCCTGATCGGGTTGAGCTGGAGACATGCGTTCGTCATCGAGAGCTTCGCCACCGGCGACGTGACGGGCTGGAGCTTGGTCGGCGGTCTGCTCGGGGTCCTCAACTATTCGGGTGCTGCTGCGAGCTACGCCACCGGCGACGTGACGGCGTCATGCCACGGGGGAGGACTCGCCGGTCGCCATCCCGACGGTCACATCAGGGCGACCTATGCCACCGGTTCAGTGACGGGAACCTCTGCAACAAATTGCACACACGACGGGGTGCATGTGACCGCAGTCGGTGCCCTGCTCGGGATGACGAGCAACCCCGTCTTGAACTCGTGGCCGCGCGCCAACTACGCAATCGGAAATGTCACCGCGCCGCCGGGGGCGAACGAGGTGGGCGGGCTGGCCGGCATGTACATCAGCTCGCCGGCTCAGCCTGGTGAGGGTTCGAATTATTGGGACGTGGAGGCTTCTGGTCAATCCGGCAGCCCGGAGTTCGCAGTGGGTTACACGACGGCGCAGTTGCAGGCGCCGACGGGTTATTCGGGCATCTACGCGGACTGGAACGTCGATGTGGGTGCTGACGGCGATTTCGGCGGTGCGGGTGATGATCCGTGGGATTTCGGTTCGTCGTCGCAGTATCCGGTGCTGAAGTACTGCGCGGACAAGCCGGGGATCGACACCGCTGACGGTGAGCCGTACTGTCCGCTGGATCCGGTGGCGCAGCGGTCGGGGGGGATCACGATCGTGGTCGTGCCCGTCAGCGACGACGGTGATGGTGACAGCGACGACACTGACGCGGACGGCGGCGCTGCGGACGAGCCAGTCGCTGACGCTGATGGGGATGCGAGTGATGCGGCGCCGCAGGGTTACGCGGTCGATCCTGCTGTGGTGGCGAAGGTGGAGTATCTGGCTTCGCAGACCCATCACGGCTCGGCGCATGTGAATCGCTGGCAGCGGGTGCTGGCCGCGTTCGGCGCGCTCGACGCTGCTGGCGTCGCCGGGGGCGCGATGACTGCGGAGCAGGCTCAGCAGATGGCCGACACCCACAGCAGCCCGGTATGGGACGAAGTAGTAACCGAGCTGACAGCGCTCGAAGCCGCGCAGGCGCCGGCAGCGGACGATGCGCCCTCACCAGGTGACGGTTCCACGCCCCAGGACGCTCCGGTGCCTCAGGACGCCCCCGTGCCCGACGAGGGCGATGCTGTGCCGGTGACGGTGCCGGTGGTGAGCATCGCCGCCGGTCCGGATGTGACCGAGGGAGGCGACGCGGTGTTCACGCTGACCGCGGATCCGCCGCCGACCGCTGGTCTCGATGTGTCTGTGACGGTGTCGTCGCAGGGCGACTGGGGCGCCGCAGCCGGCCCGCAGACAGTCAGCTTCGCCGCTGGCGCCGCGACAGCGACGCTGACGGTGCCCACCGTCGATGACAGCGTGGACGAGGCCGACGGCTCGGTGTCGGTGACGTTGGACGCGCCCGGCGCGGACTCGGGCTACACGGTCTCCGCTGTCCACGGCTCGGCTGCGGTGGGGGTGGCTGATGACGATGTGGATCCGTTGACGGTGTACATGATCTTCTTCGCGACCTCGATCGACGAGAACGGCGCCGGCTACGGCAACCAGGCCGGGCTCAACATCGGGCTGACGCGCACGCTGCGGTCGTGGGAGACGCTCACGGTGCCGTTGAGCGTGACCGGCGGCGACGAAGGCGCCCAATGGACGATGCGCGACCTCAACGATCCCGACGCGGCGTTCGCGAACGACTTCGAGGTGACCTTCGGCCCGGGCGACCAACGCGTCGAGTTGGCGTTGACTGCTGTGGCTGACAGCGACTGGGCCGATCACGAGATCACCGTGTCCTATGGCACCGGCAGCCGGGCGGCGACGCTGAACGGCAGCACCGACGGCGTGAATATGGGCATCTCGTGGGGTCCCGACGGCGTCGAGCGCGCGGACGGTTCGACCACCGTGGTGATCGTCGACAGCGACGAACCGCCGCCGCAGATCGACATCACCGCAGCGTCGGGCGGCACCGAAGGAACCGCCGCAGCCTTCACCGTCACCGCTTCGGCGCCGGCAGCGGCCGATCTCGACGTGAACGTGGCGGTCAGCGCGACCGGCGACTGGGGTGCCTCGACAGGCACACAGACGGTGACGATCCCCCAAGGCGCCACCGCGGCGACCCTCACTGTCTCCACCGTCGACGACAGCACCGACGAACCCGACGGGACGATCACCGCCACCATCGCAGCAGGCAGCGGCTATGAGATCGGCGCTCAGGCGACGCAGACCGCGCAGATCCTCGACGACGACGACCCGCCCCCCGAACCCGCCGCGGCGGCCTGCACGGGCAAACCGCGGGTGTCCGTCGCCGACGCCGCAGCACAGCGAGGCGACGACCTGGAGTTCGTGATCAGCCTCAGCTGCCGCTCTGCGGGCGCTGTCACCGTCTACTACTTCGTCGCCTACGGCGCAGACATCACATCCGTCCGCACTATCGGCATCGCCAGCGGCGACACCGAAGCGACCGTCACCGTGCCCACCGCCGGCGTCAACACATCGGTCACGTTCCACGTCGTGTACACCATCGGCGCCGCCAACTACTCAGCCACAGCCAAAGCCACCATCACCGGCTGAGCCAGCGTGCGGGTGGGAGAGCGTCTACCGGTCGTCGGGCGTCTCGCGTTCATAGACGAGTGGATTCATTTGGCAACGATGAGCAGGGACATGGGCCCTTAGGCGTGGGCGGGGTCGCCTAAATCTCTCAGCGCCCAGTCTCTGAGTTCCACCTTGCGGATCTTGCCGGAGGGGGTGGTGGGCATTTCCTCTACGAAGATCACTTTTCGGGGGATCTTGAAACTGGCTATGCGGCCTTGGCAGCGCTCGATGAGCGAATCCTCGGTGATGTCTGGTGGGGCTGAGGGGGTGAGCTGGACGAAGGCGACCGGGACTTCTACGAGGCGCGGGTCGGGGTAGCCGACTACTGCTATCTGTTCGACGCCGTCGGCTTCGAGCAGGTAGCCCTCTAGTTCAGCGGGAGACACATTCTCGCCGCCCACTTTCAGCATGTCTTTGTGGCGGCCGATGAAGACGGCGTGACCGTCGGGGCGCATCCTTGCTATGTCGCCGGTGTCGAGCCAGCCGTCATCGCCGAGCACTTCGGCGGTGGCTTCGGGGCGGCGCCAGTAGCCCTCCATCACGGTGTAGCCGCGCACAAACAGTGCTCCCGGGGCGTCAGGCAGGCACTCGGCGCCGGTCTCGAGGTCTCGGATCTGGTACTCGATGCCGTCCATGGGGTAGCCGGAGGCTTCGGTGCGCTGCTCGACGGAATGGGTGGGGTGGCTGCAGCTCACAAACGCCCACGACTCGCTCATGCCCCAGCCCGAGATGGTGGGGCAGAACACTTCCTGGGCTCGCCTTGCGATAGGCGTAGACGACTCCATACCCGCCGCCAGGGTTCCCATGCGCAGGCTGGACCTGTCGCGGGGGTGCTCGTCCTGGGCGCGCAGCAGGTCGCCCCAGTGGGAGTCGAAACCGTGCAGGACCGTGCCGCCTTGGGACTCCACTTCTGCCAGAACTGCTGCGGGGTCGAAGACGTCGAACAGCACCTGGCAGCCACCGGTGAGCACCGCTTGGATCGACACCTCGCCGAAGCCGAACAGGTGGAACAGCGGCAGGTAGCTCATGTGGATGTCGTTGGCGGTGTGCCCCAGCAGCATCGACCGTTCGCGGCTGTTGCGCAGCGGGCGGTGAGTGTGCACAACGCCCTTGGGGTGACCGGTCGTGCCCGACGTGTACGCCAGCATCATGCGGTCGTCGACCGTCACGCTGGCAGCGCGCTCGGCCAGTTCAGTGTCGGTGACACGCTGGCCCGCCGCCAGCAGATCTTCCCAGCTCATCGCATCGGCGAGCGCGTCGTCACGGTCCGCACCGGTGAACACGACCCGCTCGAGGTGCCCCGCAGCAACGATGTCGGGATGAGCCTCGCAGAGCATCGCTCGGTAGTCGATCGGCCCCGACTGGTCGATCGAGATCATGAACCGGCTCTCCGACTGCGCCACGGTGTAGGCCACGTCGTCGGTCCGGTACCGGGTATTCAGCGGCACGATGCAGCCGCCCACCTTCGGGATGGCGTACTGCAACCACAGCCACTCGGGCAGGTTCGTCATCCACACGGCCACATGATCGCCTCGCTGTGCACCCAGCGCCATCAGCCCCTTGGCGACGCGGTCCACCTCGGCAGCGAAATCGCTGTAGCTCCAGCGCTGGTCGCCGAAGACCACCGCCGGACGGTCGCCCCACATGCGTGCCGCGCGATCGACGGCATCGCCCAGCAGCAGCCAGTCGTACTTCACACCCTCAGCCATCGCCGCAGCGTAGGTCAGCGGTGACTTCAGGCGACTAGCACAGGGACCAGCAGCGCCAGCCAAGTGCTCATCGCAAAGCCCGTCATCGCCAGCATCAAGGTCCGTGTCTGTTTCGCGAACAGCAGCGCCATCTCGGCGCGCAGCGATGCCTCGAGTTGCCCAAGATCAGCCTTGGTTGCAACCTCAGGCCATTCGTACGGGGGAAGCGAGTCCATGAGTGTCGCTGCCTCCTGCTCCCCCAACACGCTGTTCAAGCTGTTCATCAACGCCAAGCGCTGGCTCTCGTTAGGCCCCATGATATGTCCTCCGTCTCGGGGTATTCCGATTGGAGGAAGGGGCTGCACGCCGCCCTTCCGATGGCGTACTCCCATTCTACCGCTGCCGGGGATGACCCTCGGAAGCCGACGGCGTCGCAGCCTCGGCACCGAAGGGGGCTACGTTGAGCAGTCTCCGGCAGGCCGCGATGGCCGACGAAGCACTCACCGACTCACGGAGGCACATCGTGGAATTCGATCTGATGACCGGCTCGTCGACCTGGAGCGATGCTGCCGACCTGGCCCGCAAGGTCGAGGGCGCCGGCTTCTCGGGGATGCTCTACACCGAGACCGGGCAGGTGCCGTGGATGCAGCTCGCCGCAGCCGCCATGGCGGCCCCCAGCCTCACGTTCACGACCGGCATCGCGGTGGCCTTCCCTCGCAGCCCGATGGTGTCGGCCCAGATCGCCTGGGAACTCGCCGGCGAGACCAATGGCCGTTTCCGGCTGGGCCTCGGCAGCCAGGTGAAGGGTCACATCGTGCGGCGCTATGGGGTCGAATTCGATCGCCCGGCGGCGCGCATGCGCGACTACGTCGGGGCGGTGCAGGCGTGCCTGCGGGCCTTCCGGCGGGAAGAGAAGCTCAGCTACGAAGGCGAGTTCTTCAACCTGAGCCTGCTGCCGGCACAATGGGCGCCGCGCGCGCACGACCACGGCGACGTGAAGGTCGATATCTCATCTGTCGGTCCCATCATGAACGGGGTGGCCGGCGAGGTTGCCGACGGCGTGCACGTCCACCCGATGCACACGATGCACTACATCCGCGAACGGCTGCTGCCTGAGGTGGCCCGGGGTGCGGAGCGAGCCGGTCGTGACGTCGCCGACATCGACCTGATCGTGCCGGTATTCGCCGCACCCGGCGACACACCCGACGAGCTGGCGCCGTTGATCTGGCGGGCCAAGACGCAGATCGCGTTCTACGGCACCACACCGAATTATGCGTTCCAATTCACAGATCTGGGCTACGAGGGTGTCACTGAGAAGCTGCGCCAACTCATGAGCACCGGCGACATCGCTGGCATGGCCGACACCATCACCGACGACATGCTCGAGCACTTCGCTGTCGTCGGGCCATGGGACGAGATGGCAGACCGGCTGAAAGACCGTTACGCGGGCACCGCCGCCCGGGTGGTCATGTACCTGGCCGAGGAGCAGATCCGCAAGGACCCCGACATGGTCCACAAGTGGGGCGACGTGGCCCAAGCCACCCGCGCCTGAGCAGGCTCGCACCGGGGCACTGGGCAGCAGCGCCCCGCAGCTTGCAATCGCAGCAATCGACGAATGGAGACGACGTGAGCGATGACGGCAACGCAGACCGGGTGGCCTTGGTGACCGGCGGCGGCCGGGGCATCGGCCGCGAGATCTGCCTGGGACTGGCTCGAGACGGCCGCCGGGTCGCGGTAGCCGACTTGCGAGTGCCCGAGGCCACCGACACGGCAGCCGCCATCAACGCGGCGGGCGGCACGGCGATCGCCGTCGAGATGGATGTGTCCGACGCCGATGCCGTTGCCGCCGGTCTCGGTTCGGTGGTCGACGAACTGGGGCCGGTCGAAGTGCTCGTCAACTGCGCAGGCTGGGACGAGCTGCGACCCTTCGTGACCACCGATGAGGACTTCTGGGACCGCGTCATCGAGATCAACTACAAGGGCCCGCTGCGGACGACGCAGGGTTGCCTGGGAGCCATGGCTGAGGCCGGCTTCGGGCGCATCGTGAACATCGGCTCCGACGCCGGCCGGGTCGGTTCCTCGGGCGAAGCCGTTTACGCCGGCGCCAAGGGCGGCGTCATTGCCTTCACCAAGACCATCGCCCGCGAGGTAGCGCGGCGGGGCATCACTGCGAACGTGGTGTGTCCTGGACCGACCGACACTCCGCTGCTGGAAGAGATCGCTGCGGCGACCGACACGAGCGACAAGATCATCGGGGCGATGGCTCGGGCCGTGCCGATGAAGCGCATCGGGCAGCCGCACGAGGTGGCTGCCGCTGTTGTGTTCTTGTGCAGCGAGGAGGCTGGCTACATCACTGGGCAGACCTTGTCTGTCAGCGGCGGTCTCACGATGGCCTGATCGCTCCCGAACGACCAAGTGCGCGTCATTGGGTCCTGTGAGCATGTGGTAGGCCAGTGTCAACGGAAGGCTCATGGCGGGCCGTCTCGCCGGAGCCTGCGGCTCGAAAGGAGAGCACCATGCGCCACCAAGAACCTCACTACCCCCAAGCGGCTCGAGGAGACCCACGAGGTCGGAGCGCACGGCGATTGCTCGCCGTGCTGGTTGCCGCAGCGGCGCTCGGTGTGCTGCTGTCGGCAACCGCTCACGCTGAGACCACGCCTGACACAGAGGCCGCGACCAATCCAGTCGTGGCCTCTTACGCGTCCGACTACTCAGTCACCGCCGCGGAAGCACAGCGACGTCTCGAACGCATTCCCCGGCTGCAGGAACTCATGGCAGCGCTGCGTACAGCCGAAGCGCCTCGATTGGCGGGATGGGGCATCGACCACCAGGGTCCGATGACTGCTTGGGTGTGGCTCACCGGCGGCCAGCCGCCCAGCGAGGCAGCCGCAGCCATCGCCGATGCCCACACCGACCTGCAGATCCGCACCGGCGCCGCACACAGTCACACAGCACTTCTGGCCGCACAAGATCGATTCGGGGACGGCAGCGGCATTACCACTGTGGGCGCAGTGGGCAACACTGGGCAGGCGCCCTCTGGCTCGGACTGGCTCGACGAGCTGTCCTCGATCGTCACCTTCACCGGCATCAGTCTTCGCAGCAACGGCATCTACATCGGGATCGACCCCGCTCTCGGCGCCGACGCACCGCCACCGTCAGACGGCCTTGGCGTTCCGGACGACTCATCGAATCCGGGACCCATCGGACGCGCTAACGAGAACAGCGCTTCGGATACACGGCTTGCCACCGCTATCGCGCGACTGACCCAAGATCTCGATAGCCACATTGATGTCGCATTCGATGTCGTTGATGGCCGAGGCACACAAGACGATGCGGAATTCGACGGCGGACGAGGCATGAGCAGCTGCACGTCAGGCTTCGCCGCAGTCACCCGCGACACCCGCGTGTACGGCATCTTGACAGCCGGACACTGTCCCGAAGTACTATCGATGCGAGGCGTGTCGCTACCTTGGGTCAAGGGCTACGAGAGCCGTCGAGCAGATGCGCAGATTCATCAGATCCCCACCGGATCGAACCATCTACTCCTGGACGACTACGTCTGCAACACCAGCGGCTCGCAGTACGGAGTTTGCGATCTCAGCGGCGACACCACGCGCAGCAGCATGCATGAAAGCTATGCCTGCCACACAGGCAAGAACACCGGCACGACCTGCGGCACCGTCACCGACATCAGCTACCGCCCGACCAACGACGGGGCCTGCAAATCCGGCAGCGCGACGGGACGCAAGATTGCCTGCAGCAGTGTTTTCGTCAAGGTCGAAGGACCGTCGCTCTACACATGTAGAGGAGACAGTGGAGGGCCATGGTTCAATCTCGGAACGGCCTACGGCATCCACAAGGGCGGCACCCACCTAAACAAGACTCCCGACAACGAGCGCTGCGATGTGCCTGTAGTCGCCTCGTACTTCTCGGCCATCGACGAAGTCAAATCGCTGCTCAACATCGACATCCTGAGTGCAGGCAACGTCACGGTTCAGTAGGGCGTGAAATGGCAGAACACCGTGGCGCGAGCGAACGTCCGACTCGACTGGCGGCGGCGGGTGCAGCATGCTCAACGCTCGCATTGCTCATCGCGGGGACGCTGCTAGCAGGATGTGATCATGTCGGCATACCTGACATACCCGAACGGCCTCACACAGCCTTCGCGCCTGAGTTCAAGGGCATGTGGGATTACCCGCTCCGCAGCTCCGGTCTGATCGAAGGTCTCATATTGCGTGACGGAATACTCAGAGTTGAGGGATCGTGCGTACTCGTGATCGAGGGCGGCAGTAGCGAGCGCATCATGTTGCTGCTGCCGCGGCTCAAGCCGATCTTTCGGCCTTCTGCGTCTCTCCGAGCAGAGGAAGAAATCCGAGGGACCGAGTATGCGGAAGAAATCCGAGGGACCGAGTATGCGATCGCATGGCTGCCAACAATGTATGACGAGGATTCCCAGTCACTCTGGGTCGGCACCAGTGAGCGTGTGAGGGTCGGGGATCAAGTAGTAATCACCGGGTGGTCAGTTGACGACCATCGTGAGGAATGCGACGCAGACTGGTCTTGGCGCGTCGACTACATCGAACAATGGCCACCGAGTTTTCGAATAAACTTGATGGGACGAACTGCGTCCCTTCGTCACCACCGATGACGACTTCTGGGACCGCGTCGTCGAGATCAACTACGAGGGCCCCGTTGCGGAGGCGGCGCGTGCCCTCAATCTGATGGGGCTTGGGCGATGGTGTTGGTGTCGTAGAGCGCGGTGATCTCGGTGAAGGTGTAGCCGAGTTCGGTCAGGATCGCTTCGTTGTGCTGGCCGAGCTTTGGGGCTGGGCTGACGGCGGCGGGGGTTGATTCGAAGCGGAAGGGCAGACCGGGGAACAGCTGCGGTTGTTCGCCAGGGCGGGCGTGATCGACCATCAGGTTTCGGGCGATGCTGTGGTCATCGTTGACGATGTCGGCGACTGTCATCACAGCTGAAGCGCTGATCCCGGCTGCCTGCAACTCGGCGGCGGCATCGTGCTTGTCCCGCGTCAGCGTCCAGCGTTCGATCATGGTGTCGATGGTGTCGTGATCGGCTTGGCGAGCTGCCGCGGTTGCCCAGTGGGGCTTGCATGTTGGGTCGTCGAGCGCCCCGACGAGTGCCTTCCATGCCTCGTCGTCGGTGACGGTGAGTGCCAGCCAGGCGTCATCGCCAAGGCACCGGTAGACGCCCGCCGGGGCTGCGTCTGGCGAGCGTGCTCCGCGGCGTGGCGGTGGTGGGGCGCCGGGGTGGCGCATGGATGCTTCGGCGAACTGGTCGCCTGCTACGGCGATCGCTGTTTCGAGCTGCGAGAGGTCGACCGAAACCGGATTGCTGGTGCGCCAGTGCTGCCACAGGGCTGCCAGGGCGACAACCGTTCCGTGCAGGCCGCCGACGACGTCGGGGAAGGCGATGCCTTGCTTGTAGGGGCCCGAGTCGGGGTAGCCAGTGGTGGAGGCCAAGCCCGAAGCGGCGTCGAGCACCGGGCCCCAGCTGATGCGTTCGGCGTCGGGACCGGTGGCGCCGAAGCCGGACATGTCGAGCGTCACGATGGCGGGGTTCATCTCGCGCAGCTCGGCGGGCGTGATACCGGCGGAGCGGACGCCGCGTGGGCTGTAGTTGTTAACGACGATGTCGGCCGTTGCGACCAGCCGGCTCAGCGCCTCACGGCCGCCGGGAGCCTTCAGGTCCAAGCAGAGGCCCCGCTTCGAGCGGTTCATCTTGTTCCAGTGACCGAGCCGGTTGAACCAGTCGTCGCCGGGGTCGTTGTTCAGGAAGATGCCGTTGCGCGACAGAGGGCCGGGCAGCTGCCCCCATTCCCAGCTCCCCCGTTCGGCGACGATCTTCTCGGCGGGCGGCATGGCGAGACCGCGTGCGGTGGGGTGCTCGATCTTGACGACGTCGGCGCCGAGATCGCCGAGCATCCGGCATACCAGCGGACCTGCCCATGCAATCGTGAACTCCACGACTCGTACGCCCGCAAGCGGCTTGGCGCCGTCGGGCCAGATCGGTTCTCTGCCTCGGGTGGTCGCGGCATCGCCCACCGCGGCGTCGGCCGTCAGGGTGGCGGACACTAGGGCGTCGGTGCCGAGCGCTGGTGCGCGGCGAAACTGCGGTGTCGCGCCGTCAATACGAGCCGGCGGACCCGGCACCCGCGGTCGTGCTGTGACGACTGTCATCTCGTCGCTCAACGAAGAGCCATCCGACACCGGTGCCCCAGCCGCTGAGTCGGCCGGCGCAGCGTCGGCCGGCAGGGCATCCAGGTTCACCCAGTAGCCGCGTGCGGCGAGCTGCGGGCTGACGAGCATGTCGTCGAGACTGGCCACCGGTCCGGAGGGGACCTGGTTGTCCTGCAGCGCAGTGACCGCCTCATCGACGGTCTTGGTGGCAGCCCAGGCAGAGATGCTCTCGTCCAGCTCGTCGGCGTGGTCGAAACGCACGGCGGGCACATAGAGGTCGTCGCGGGCCAGCAACTCGACCTGGTCCATGGCGATGCAGAAGCCTTCCCACTGGTGGACCGAAACGGCCGCGATGCAAACCCAGCCGTCTATGCACTCATAGAGCGCCAGCGGATGGTGCTGCTCGCCGAAACGGTTTCCCCACCGCCGCTTGGTGACGCCGTTGTGGGTGTAGAGGCTGAAGCTCCATTGGTGAGCGTTGGCGAGCGCCTCCAGTGCGGACACCTCCACGAGGTCGCCGCGGCCAGTCGTCGCGGCGTTGACCAGCGCAGCCCCGATGCCGATCGCCGCAGTCGCCCCGACCAGGTGTGTGAGCCATGGGCCGCCGCCCGGCAGCGGGTGCCGGTCTGGCTCGCCGTTGAGGCTCATATGCCCGCCGAGCGCCCAATGCTCGAGCGGGCCAGCCCGCCACGCCGACTTCGGCCCCGTGAACCCGTACGGCGTAATGGCGGCTGCCACGAGCTGGGGGTGCGCCTCGCGCGCACCGGTGACCTCCGCTTGCGTCGAAGCCAGATCGCCCTGGCAATCCAGCACCAAGACATCGAAGCCCGCAGCCAATTCCGCCAGCGATGCACCAGGGTCTCGCAGAACGCTCGTCATGTTGGCGCGCAAGTACTCCCATGCCACAGAAACGCGGCCGTCGCCGCTGTCGAGCACACGTGACTGCCGCAGACGGGAGCCCTCTGGCGGCTCGCCCACCACGACCTCGGCGCCGGTCATCGCGAGCAGCCGAGCGCAGTAGGCACCCGCTCGCCCGTCGCTCAGATCCAGTACCCGAACGCCTCGCACATCACCCCTGAGTCGCCGCCAGCCCAGCGGGCCCGGATCGTACCCACGCCGCTTGGTTCCCGCTTCTGCTGTGAGCCGCGACGGATTCGCCGTCGAGTTAGCTGCGGTAATCGGGGTCGCGGCGTTCGGCGAATGCCCGCAAGCCCTCCTTGGCGTCGGGGGAGGCGAAGGCCGACCGGGTGTACTCCTGGTACAGCCGCAGGCCGTCGGCCAGTGACATCTCGCGGCCCCGCAATGCCAGTTCCTTGGTCATCCGGATGGCGGCGGGGCCGTTCGCGGCGATCTGATCGGCGATGCCCCGGGCGGTTGCCTGCAGGTTTTCGGGCGCGGTCTTCTCGCTGACGAGCCCGACGCGCAACGCCTCGGCGGCATCGATGAACGAACCGGTCAGCAGCAACCGCATTGCGTCCGACGAGCCGATCAAGCCCGGCAGACGCAGCGCGCCGTAGCCGTGCAGGATCGCCCAGCGCACTTCCGGGCAGCCGAACTGCGCGGTGTCATCGCACACCCGGATGTCGCAGAACAACGCCAGTTCCAGCCCGCCCGCCAGGCAATAGCCCTGAATGGCCGCGATCGTGGGCTTGGCGGTTTCCAGCCCGATGTCGAACCGGTTTGGACGCCACGGCATCCAGGCTTCCCGATCCGCAAACTCGCCGAGGTCGTGGCCCGAAGTGAACGCCCGGCCGGTGCCGGTGACGATCGTGCACCGCACCGCGGGGTCGGCATCGGAGGCGACGAGCGATTCTCCGATGCCGTGGTACATCTCATCGGTCATCGCATTGAGCTTGTCCGGCCGGTTCAACGTGATCGTCGCCACGTGCCCGTCGACTTCGTAGGTCACCTCGTCCATGGCCAGCCCCTCTCAGCTTGTTGGCCGAATGCTTGCACGATGCGCCCGCGGGTGCCGCCGCAGGGCGACAAACGTCCGAGAAAATCGTTCTGCGCTGAAACGCGGCCGCGGTACGTTGGCCGTGCCAGCCGATGAAGGGCCCCATTGATGACAGCGACGCTGCGCGACCTGGTGATGTCCAAGGGCTACGTCGTGGCCGACGGCGCAATGGGCACGCAGCTGTTCGCCGCCGGGCTGTCGGCGGGCTGGTCGCCGGAGGAATGGAATCTCAGCCACCCCGACGAGATACGCGCCGTCCACCGGGGCTACCTGCAGGCCGGCGCAGACCTGATCGTGACCAACAGCTTCGGCGGCAACTGCTTCCGTCAGTCGCTGCACGGCTTCGAACACCGGGTAGGTGAGCTGAACCAAGCTGCCGCGCAGATCGGCCGGCTCGAAGCCGACGCGGAGACGGAGCGGTCAGGGCGGCCAGTGCTCGTAGCCGGATCCATGGGGCCCACCGGCGAGCTGCTCGCACCGCTCGGCACCATGGAGGCGGATACGTGCGAAACCGCATTCGCCGAGCAGGCCGCTGCGCTGGCCGCAGGCGGGGTCGATCTGCTGTGGATCGAGACGATGAGCGCTCTCGACGAGGTCGAGGCTGCCGTTCGAGGGGCACGCTCGGCGTGCGACCTGCCGATCGCCGCCACCATGAGCTTCGACACTGCCGGCCGCACGATGATGGGCGTCACCGGCAGGGAACTCGTTGAACGGCTGGGGGCGCTGGAGCTCGCTGCCCTCGGCGCCAACTGCGGGAATAACGTGCCCGACACCGAGGCGGCTGTCATCGTCATTGCCAACGTCGGCAGCGGCACGCTGACGGTATCCAAGCCGAACGCGGGGGTGCCCCACTGGCACGGCGACGGACTGGTCTACGACGGCACACCCGAGTTGCTCGCCGCGCACGCACACCGCGCGCACATAGCGGGCGTCGATGTGATCGGCAGCTGCTGCGGCAGTTCACCGGCGCACACCGAGCGGATCGTCTCGGTGCTCGCAGGCGATGAACCGCCGCCGTCCGTCGAGGTGGTCCTCAACCCGAAGACAGCCCTCGATGAACGCCTGGTTCGCCGCCGCCCCCGCCGACGCCGCAGCGGCGGCTGACGCCGACCGGATGCAGTTGTGACGGGCTGACCGTGTCCGAACTCGTGGTTTCCACGTGCGATCTAGGGTGATCCCATGAACGGTCAGCTGCTCGCGGGTACCACCCGAGGTGTCTTCGTCATCGACGACGCAGGAGCCACACAGACACTCGACGCTCGCCACGTCCGCGACCTCGTCAACCTTGACGATCGCGTGCTCGCTGGTGCGGCCGGGGGTCTGTACACCAGTCTCGACGGCGGTCGCACGTGGTCTGGACCGCAGCTCGAGGGCTGCGACGTGTGGCAGATTCGCGCCGCGCCCGGTGGGCGGCTCTACGCCAGCACCGAGCCGGCCGCCTTGTTCCGCAGCGACGACGAGGGGGCGACGTGGGCGGAGATTTCTTCGTTCGCCAGCCTTCCTGAGGCGGCGCAGTGGTGTGTGCCCATCGAGCCTCCCCAACCTGGTCGCGCCCGAGCCCTGGTCATCGACGAAGACGATCCCGACCGCATCTGGATCGGCGTCGAGGTCGGCGGAATAGCCCGCACCACCGACGGCGGCGAGAGCTGGACGGTCGATCTGCCAGGTGGCAATCCCGACATCCACATGATGTTCGCCCACCCCGCCGAGCCCGGAGTGCTGTTCATCAGCACCGGCTACGGCCGCTTCGACGGTGTCGCCGAAGAACTTGAAGGCAACGCCGGCGTGTTCCGCTCCGACGACTACGGCGAGACATGGGACTACGCCTGGAAGGGCGTCGTGCCGCGCTACTCGCGCCCGCTGTGCATCGACCGCCGCGACCCCTACAGCGTCACCGTCGCCAGCGCCCCCACCGCGTTCTCGCACTACAAAGACGATGGCGGGGCCAACGCAGCCCTGTACCGGTCGGACGACCACGGCCGGTCGTGGCGGTCGCTCTGCGACGATGCCCATTCGCCCTCGCCCGTCAATTTTCACGGCCTGATCGCCGACCCGGCCAACGTGGGCGGCGTCCTCGTCGGCACCGACACCGGCGAGGTGTGGCAGGTGTCCGAAGATGCCCAGTGGATCGAGCTCGGGTCCGGGTTACCTCTCGTCTGGTCGCTGGCGGTGGTCTGACGAGCCGCGGACACGCAGAACGCCGGGGGCGCAACGCGTCGATCTCCTCGATGGCTGGCTGCCCAGCTCCGACCGGGCGAGCGTGCTGCACTGCCACATCTGGTGGCACTACGCGCTGGCGCTGCTCGCGGTCCAGCGCTGCGACGCCGCGTGGGAAGCCTTCAGCCAGAATTGCCTGCCCGGCACGACGACCAGCCCGCCGATCACCGTGTTCTCCGATTCCTCGTCGTTCATGTGGCGCACAGAGCTGGCGGGCAACCCGCGCAACCGAGACTCGTGGGAGTCGGTGCGCGAGTTCTACGAGAAGAACTTCCCCCAGCCGATGGTGTTCGTCGATGCCCATGTCGGCCTCCTCTACGCCGCACTGGGCGAAACCGAGCAGCTGCAAACCACCATCTCGCTGCTGACCGAACTCGGCGAAGCAAGCCGCCTGCCCGCAGGTACGACCGGAGCAGAGCTGGCGCGGGCCTATGCCGCGTTCGTCGACGAGAAGTGGTCGGCGGTCATCGACGTTCTCGAGCCGCTGATCCCTCAAGTCGTGCGCATCGGCGGCAGCCGAGCCCAGCGCGACCTGATGACCAACACGCTGCTGGCCGCTTACGTCCGCAGCGGGCGCATCGACGAGGCTCGGGCCTTCTGCGCACGCGTGGTCGATCGCCGCCCCACACGCCCGGTGGCCGGTTTCGAACTGTGCTGACCGGCAGCCGCGAGATCGCACCCCGTCGGCGATCAGAACCCGTGCCAGCCGTCCTGGGCTGACGCCTGCCGGATCCACAGTTCCATCTGCGCGGCGTCAAACTGGCCCTCGGCTATGTCGACCCAACGCGCATCAGGGTCCTTGCCCGAGCCAGGCGGTTCGGGAGACAGCAGTGCGCCGTTCAGAAACGTCACCTTGACGTAGCGGGTGAACGCATGGCAGCTCGCAAACCAGCCGCGCCCGGAAACGCCATAGAAGGGCGAATTCCACCGCACCGCCTTGCGCACGTCGGGCACAACACGCTCGATCAGGTCATCCAGCTGGCGAGCAATGACGCCCTTCCAATTCGGCATCGCCGCGATGTACGCCTGCACCGGGGCATCGCCGTCGCCGTTGGGGATCTGCGGATTGCCGCCGGCAAGCAGCTTCGGCGATTCCGAAGAAACCATGGTGGACGAGAGCGGCCGGCTGAGCGTCAGCCGTCGCGACGCCGGCGGCCCAAATCGGCAGCGACAGCAATGCCCACGGCAATGCCTGCCGCTACGCCAATGCCCATGTTGCCGATGAGCGCGCCGAGGCCTACTCCACCTCCAGCTCCAATGGCGACGCCGAGACCGAGGCCTCTATCTACGCGCACGTCGTGCTCCTTCCATCGAGCAGCGAACTGGTGGGACCGCAGAAACTTGGTGGAGCTGACGGGACTCGAACCCGTGACCCCCTGCTTGCAAAGCAGGTGCTCTTGCCATCTGAGCTACAGCCCCAACGAGTCGAAGCGCTGTGAGGGTACCGCTCGGTGTGCCAGACAACTGAGCCTGAAATTCAGGCGACCGCTCGATTCCAGTCGGTTAGCTTCGAAGCAGTGTCCCTTCCATTGGAGTTCATCGTCGACGGGTCGCCCGTGAGCCAGCAGGCGAAGAAGGCATCGCGTCGTCGCGCTTGGCAGGCACGGGTCAGCCAGGCGGCCTCGGCGCCATGGAGCTCTCCGAGCGCCATCGCGGGCGATGTTGCGGTCACGATCAACTACTTTTGCTCAGATCCATGGGCCGACCGGCGAGAGTCGCTCGATGTCGACAACGTGCCGAAGCCGATTCTGGACGCGCTCAAAGGACTTGTGTACATCGACGACAAGCAGGTGATCGATGTTGAGTGCCACCGACGCAACCTGCATGACGATCTCCGGTGGGACGGCGCGACGGCTGTCTTGCACCCCCACGTGACCAGGACTACCCCGTTCCTGCACGTACTGGTGGCGGCTGCTGACGCGAGAGAGCTGTTTGCGCGATGACTGCGAAGCAGGACGTTCCGAGTGCGGGCCTCGAGACGTATTGGCTGGAAAAGACGGCGAAGGAATACCGCGAACGGGGCTTCGACGTCAGTCTGGGGACCCGGCTCAAGTTTCTGCCCGGCTTCCGACCTGACATCGTGGCGACCAAGGGCGACGACAACCGGGTGATCGAAGTGAAGCGGAGGATGACGCTGCAGAAGGACGCAGCGATCGCCGAACTGGCCCGCGTCGTCGAGTCGGAGCCTGGGTGGCAACTCGATCTCGTCTTGATCCCAGAGGCGCACCAACTCGCTGCTCCGGACGATTCACAGCCGCTGGGCATCAGTGAAGCCCTGCATCGCTTGAGCCACGCCCAGCACCTCCGAGAAGCAGGAAATCTGGAGTCATCGCTCCTCATCGCATGGTCAGCCTGTGAGGCAGTGATCCGCACCCTGTTGCAGGAGGAGACGGGCCGTCGGGCTGAAGTGCCCCCCTCCAGCCTGCTGATCGACTCGGCGACGATGCACGGCGTGATTTCTCACGACGACGGCGATTACCTCAAGCAGCTGCTGCCGCTTCGGAACGCCGTGGCACACGGAATGAGTCACGCCGACGTCCAAGACACTGCCGTCCTCGGACTCTTTGAGTTCGTCCATCATGTCGTTGATGAAGCAGCAAATGACGACACCGCGTCGTCCTGAAATCCAAGTCTGACGCTCGAAGCCTGGAATTGCCTGCCGGGAAACCAAGTTTCGCGTTGAGTGTCAGGCGGGCACGGCTGGTGCAGGGCAGGCTTGAGGGCTGGTGTCCGGCACATTCAATCTGACGCAACCGGGGGACCCGGAGGACCCCGGAGCGCCGTGGTCGATTGCGGCAGCGGCGTTCGCCGCCAACTTCGTGACCTTCGGGATCCTCTTCTCGTTCGGCGTGTTCCTGACGCCCATCGCGGACGACCTCGGCACCACGACCGGACCCGTGGCCGCCCTCTTCTCGACGGCGGTGTGCACTTACTACGCCGGCGGCGCAATCGGGGGTCGCATCGGCGACCGCTACGGGGCCCGGCTGCTGATCGCAGCCGCAGCGCTTGCAATGTCCGTCGGCCTGTTGCTGACGGCGGCCTCAGACGCTCTGTGGCAGACCTACGCCGCCTTCGGGGTCCTCGTCGGAATGGCCACCGGCTTCTGCTATCCGTCGATGATTGGCCTCATCGGTCGCAGCTTCAGCGAGCGGCGGCGTCCCGCGGCCATGGGCTTCCTGCTGGCCGGCGTCGGGGCAGGAACACTGGTGATGCCACTGGCGAGCCATGTCCTGATCTCGACCCTGGGTTGGCGCCAGACCTATGCCGTGCTGGCAGGCGTGGCCTTCGTGGCCATCGGCTGGGCGGCAACACGCGGCGACCGGGTGCGAACAGCGCCTGCCCGTCTCATCGGGGTCGCCGTGCTGGCGCGCTCACGCCGATTCTTGCTGTTCTTCGCAGCCGTCGTGGCGATCGGACCGGGCTTCTACGCCCCCGTCGCGTTCTACAACGACTACGCGGTCGAGCGCGGCGTCGCACCAGCGCTGGCTGCCGCACTCATCGGCATCTCGGGTGCCACCAGCGTGGCCGCCCGCCTGGCCTGCGGCGCGCTGGGCCACCGCGTCGACCCCATGTGGCTGTGCCGAGCAGCATTCGCCGCCATGACTGCCGCTCTGGCGATCTGGTGGATCTCGGGCGGGAATCCGGCCGTGCTCATCGTGAGTGCCATCGCTCACGGCGTCGGCTGGGCGGTGTGGGTCACCGCCACGCCCTCGGTACTCGCCGGCTGGTACGGCGTGGAGAATCTGGGTGGCGTGATCGGCATCTACTACACGGGTCTGGGTGTCGGCGCGCTCGCCGGCCCGGCCGTCTGCGGCTTCATCATCGACGCCGCCGGTTTCGGCCCCGCCATCGGGCTCGTCACCCTCACCAGCCTCATCGCGCTCGGCCTGCTCGCCCTTCCGATGCACGACCCAGCTACGCGCTCGGGCTGATTCCTCAGCTGTACCCGGCGAAGCGATGTCTGCGCAGGCCCCAGAAGGCTGAGCCCCGGGCCCGATCAGCCCGCGAGCGAAGCGAGCTAGAGCAGGAAGCGCAGGGCGAAGCAGTGGCCCGAGCGGCCCGTGAGCCCAATCGCATGAGGACGGGGAACAAGATCGGGAAACAACTGGTGCGACAACCAGAAGGCTCACCCATTGAAGCAATCTCTAGGCTCCGCCGGGTGAGCAGCATCTGGCAAGTCGCGCGCGGACTGAGAGCGTCGTACCGCGACTCAGATCTTCGACACCGGGTGGAGCAACTCAACGGACGGCTCGACGAGACGCTGGCGCCTGACGGCAGCGCGAATTCAGACCACGCCGAGACAGCACGCGAGTACTACGACATCTGCAGCCATCTGATGATCTATGGCTGGGGTGAGTCGCTGCACTTCGCGCCGCTGACTGCCTCCGAAAGCCTGGAAGACTCCAAGCTCCGCCATCAGCGATTGATGATCGACAAGCTGGACCTGCACGGGGGGATGTCCGTCATCGACGTCGGGTGCGGGATCGGCGGACCGATGCGGACGGTGGTTCGAGAATCGGGCGTCAGGGTCACCGGCATCAACAGCAGCGAAGTCCAACTGGCCAGGGCAATGTCATTGACCGCCGAAGCAGGCCTCAGCGACATGATCGACTACGTGAAAACCAGCTTCATGGACATGGGCACCATCGAAGACAGTACGTACGACCGCGCCTACGCGATCGAATCGACATGTCACGCGCCCGACAAGGTCGGCGCATTCACCGAGATCGCGCGCGTGCTCAAGCCGGGCGCCCTGCTGTGGGGTCAGGAAATGTGCCTGACGGACACGTTCGATCCCGACAACGCTCAGCACCAAGCAATCAAACAAGAACTCATGCGCGGGATAGCGCTGCGCAAGATTGCAACGTTCGCAGAAGTCAACGCAGCACTCGAATCGGCAGGATTCGAGGTCGTCGAAGGCAACGACCGCGGCACTGCGGAAAACGGCTCGACCACTCCGTGGTATCAGCCCATGGAGGCGAGCAGCGGCACCCGCAGCAGCACCCTGCGAGGAACACCCCTGGGTCGACGGCTCGCAATCGGGTCCGCACGCGTTGCTGAAACGTTGAGGGTGCTGCCCAGGGGCACCGCCGAGATCGCCAAGCTGCTGGATCGCACTGCCGAGGCGTACGTCGCCGGCGGCAAGACAGGAATCTTCACGCCGCTGTACTGCTTCGTGGCCCGCAAACCGCTTTGAGACCCTCCCGGCGAAACGGCGACAATCGGGCACGTCTGCTAGGAAACCCCGCATGAACATGCCTGCCATTTCGCTGGCGGCCGTACGCGGCCGCCGCGAGCGCACCCTGGAAATCGCCGCCGAGATCGAACAACGAGGATTCAGCGGCATCTACTGCCCCTCCATGGGCGACCCGGTGGCGCTGTGCCAGTCCATTGCCCACGTCACCAACGAGATCCACTTCGGCACTTCGGTGCAGCCGATCTACTTCCGCAACCCCGTCGACATGGCCTCAACCGCGGCGTTTATCCATGAGGTTTCGGGCGGACGCTTCTGGCTGGGCATCGGCGTGACGCACGGCCCGGTGCACCAGCGCCTCGGTATCACGCCCGGCAAGCCGCTCGCCGACATCCGCGAGTACATCGCTGCCATGGAGGCGGCATCGCAGCAGCACGGTGAGCTCCCCCCGATCGTGCTGGCCACGCTGCGCCAGCGCATGGCCGAGCTGTCGGCCGAGATCAGCTCCGGGGCGGTCTGGGCGAACGCGAGCTGCAACGACTTCGCTAACTCGGTGGCGCACCTCGGCGACGCCGCGAACCGTGACGACTTCTTCGTGGGAAACATGATCCCGACCGTCATCGACGATGACCGCTCTGCGGGCGCAGCCCGCAACCGAAAGACGCTGTCGGGCTACGTGGCGCTGCCGAACTACCGGAACTACTGGAAGCAGGCCGGCTGGGTCGACGAAATGGAGGCGGTCGAGGCGGCCGTTGCGGCCGGCGACGGCGACGCTCTGAACCGGGCGATGACCGATGACTGGCTGTCGAATGCGACGCTGTACGGATCCGCCAGCGAAGTCCGCGACGGCGTCGAAGCCTGGTTCGACGCCGGCTGCAAGACACCGATCCTGGTGCCATCGAGCACGAGCGGGGGCCAGCTCAAGGCGCTTGAAGAGCTGTTCGACACCTTCGCCTGACAGCCCGCGTACTCGCAAACGAGGCGAGAGGCGCCGTTACGATCCCAGCCATGCATATTGAGCTGTTCGGATTCGACACCACGCCTGAGCGCTTCGAGGCCAGCATCCGCGAGGCCTCCGAACAAGGCTTCGGGCGTTACTGGACGCCGCAGATCTTCGGCCACGACGCACTCACCACCATTGCGGTCGCTGCCCGTGACGTGCCTGGCATTCGCGTCGGCACGTCGGTGGTGCCGACCTACCCGCGGCATCCGATGATGCTGGCCCAGCAGGCCCTGACGACCCAGGCGATCATCGGCGGTCGCCTCGATCTCGGCATCGGCCCGTCGCACAAGCCGGTCGTGGAGGGCATGTGGGGCTACTCGTTCGACCGGCCGATCGCCCACATGCGCGACTACCTGACCATCTTGACCAAGCTGCTCACCGATCGGCGCGTGTCCCACGGCGGCGACGCCGTCGTCGGCCGCGGCGAGATCACTCCCCCGCCGGCCGACCCGCCGCCGGTGTTCGTGGCAGCGCTGGGCAGCCAGTTGCTGCGGCTGACCGGTCGCATGGCCGACGGCACCATCACCTGGATGACCGGGCCGGCGACATTGCGGGATCACACTGCGCCGACCATCAACGAGGTCGCTACCGAGGCCGGCCGCCCGGCACCGCAGGTGGTGGCCGGATTCCCGGTGTGCGTGACCGATGACGCCAACACTGCCCGCGAGCGAGCCGCCAAGGACCTGGTGGTGTACGGGACGCTGCCGAGCTACCGGGCGATGATCGACCGGGAGGGCCTGAGCGGGCCCGAAGACATCGCCATCATCGGCAGCGCAGCCGAGGTCAGCGACCGCATCAACGCGCTAGCCGAGTGCGGTGTGACCTCGTTCGCCGGCTCGGCATTCGGCACACTCGACGAGCAGGCTGCGACCCGCGAGACCCTGATCGGCCTGCTCAGCTGATCGCAGGCGGCCACCCGCTAGACGCTCATCGGCCTGCTCATCTGATCACCGGCCGCCTGCGCCGTTCGTTGTCATTCAGCCGTCCGTCTCTGCGCTCGTCGTTGCCGGGTCGCCGAGACCGGTGTCAGCATCGGGCGCCGCGGGATCGGAGTCGCTGGCCTCGGCCGCCTCATGGGGACCGCGACGCAGGCCCACCAGCATTGCTGTTGCAGCTGCAAGGCCGACCGCGGTGCTGGTCCACACGTTGATGCGAACGCCCCACAGCTCGTTGGCGGCATCGATGCGCAGCAGCTCGATCCACAGCCGGCCAGCGGTGTAGCCCAGCACGTACATCGCAAACAGGTAGCCCGTCCGCAACTGCGGCATCACCTTGGGCACCACCCACACGAGCGTCGCCGCCAAGCACAGGTTCCACAGGGCCTCGTACGCAAACGTGGGATGAAACGTCTCTTCGAGGCCGTAGCCGTCCACACGGTGTGCCTCGTCGATCTCGAGCCCCCACGGCAGGTCAGTCGGCCGCCCGTAGAGCTCTTGGTTGAACCAGTTCCCCAGCCGGCCGATGGCCTGGGCCACCGCCAATGCAGGCGCAAGCGCGTCGAGCATCGCGCCGGTGCTGTGCCCACCCCGGCGCAGCAACCACACCGCGACCAGCACGCCGACCGAGATGCCGCCCCAGATGCCCAGGCCGCCCTGCCAGATTTTCACCGCATCGCCGAGGTTGTCCTGGTAGCGATCGAAGTCGGTGATGACGTGATAAAGCCGGGCGCCAATCAGCCCAGAGGGGACCGCCCAGACTGCAATGGTGCCGACGAGATCGTTGGCACGAGCCCGGTACGCATCGTCTCGGTGCGCGATAGCCCGGCGCCAGCGGCGGCTGGTGATCCACATCGCGACCAGCACGGAGAGGCCGATCCCGACGCCATAAGCTCGAATATCGAGTGGGCCGAGCGAGACAGAGCCGCGCGACGGGCTCGGGATCGATGCGAGCGCCCCGGCAACCGACGAGAGAGACACCGCAGCCATGACGCAGCAACCCTACGCACAGTGGCTGGAAACAGAAGGCGCGCGGCTCAATGAGATCGCCGGCAGGGCCGAGGCCAACCCCAGCGACTGGCAGCGCGTCATCCCCCGGTGCCCTGGGTGGGATCTCGAGGGTCTGATCGGACACTGCGCGGGGGTGTGGACCTTCGTCGGTTCGAGCATCGCAGCCGGCGGTCCCGTCGACCGCGACTCCATCATCCAGCCCGACGGCTCGCTGTCGCAGTGGCACGCCGATGCCCTCGCCCGCATCACCGACGTGCTCGCCGACCGCGACCCCAGCGAGCCGTCATGGAGCTTCCACCCCCACAACCAGACCATCGGTTTCTGGCAGCGCCGCATGGCCAACGAAGCGGTGATGCACCGCTGGGACGCCCAAGCTGCCTATGACCCCACGCCTGCACCGATCGAACCCGCTGCAGGCATCGACGGCATCGACGAACTCTTCGACTTCTTCCTGCCGGTGCGCCAGCCAAACGTCTTCGCCGGCAACGGTCAGACCATTCACCTGCATGCCACCGATGCCGACGGGGAATGGGTGATCACCCGCACGCAAAGCGGCATCGAGGTGGAACATGCGCATCGCAAGTGCGACGTGGCCGCACGGGGGACGGCGCAGAGCCTGCTGCTGTTCGTGTGGGGCCGCGGTGGCACCGAACAGCTCGAGACGTTCGGGGACGACAGCCTGCTCGCCGATTGGCAGCGCGAAGTACGGATCTGACCCTGCGCCCGCCCGCTGCGGAAGCGTTACAGGCGCGCTCCTTCGTAGGCGGCAGCGCGGACTCCGCGCTCGGCCAGCTCTGCGAGCCAAGGCAACGGGTCGTCGAGCATTCCCAGCCCCCAAGCGCCGGTGGGCAACTCTTCGGCCAGCGCCCAGCCTGCGGCAGTGGCCGCCACCGCGGCGGCGGCGGCGCTCGGATGATCGATCACACCGAGCACGTCGGTGCAGTGGCGGCCGTCTCGCAGGCCGCGCAGCTCGACGCGTACTCCCCCGGGACCGCCTTCGGGATGCGGCGGGCGCAGCATCGGCAGCATCGCAGTGAGGCGATCGCGCCGGGTGCCTGCCACACGGGCGGTCACCCGTTCGACCTCACCGAAGGCGGGCACGAGCAGCAGCGCATCTGCCAGGGCTGCCCGGTAGCAGTCATGCGCGCCGAGCGGATCGGGAAACCACACCAGCTCACGGCCCGAACCGCCGCGTCGGCGACGCCATTGCCCGTCGCGCCAGTCGACCGAAGTGCCGGTGCGGGCGCGATGCAACTGGCGCTGGCAGGCGGGACCACCAGTGCCGACCCGGGCGATGTGCACCTCGGTCACCACGTCGAACTGGGCAGCACCGTGACGCGCCAGCAGGCAGCTGTACCCCGGCGAGAAACCCGCTCCGACCACGACGGACCGCCGGGCGTTCGTGGCCCGCTTGTTCATCGCGAGCAATTGCTCGACGTCGGCCACGGCACCCGACAGCGACACCACGTGCGAGCGCCGCTCGAGGGCCTTCTCGGCCAGCGCAGCGTGGCCCCCGCTCGGCAGGCTCAGCACCACCACGTCAGCTTCGGGCAGCGCGCCGGGCTCAACCACCTCTACGTCCACGTCGAGCAATTGTGACGCAAGGCCCCGCAGGCGAGAGGTGTGGCGCGACCCCAGCACCAAGCGATCCACGTCGGGCCGCGACGCAAGCTGCCGGGCGATGCGCTGCCCCACAGCACCCGCGCCGATGACGGCAACGGTGCTCATGGGTTCAGGCTCATGTCAGCTCACCGCAAGCCAGGACCGGACAGCTCGCGCCAGCTGCCCTCGCGGCGCGGCACGTCTTGGGAGGGTCGCAGGCGCAGGACGATGGTGACCAGCCCGCCGACGACGACCGCGAGCAGGGCACGGCGAAGGAAGCTCACCATGACTGCTGCGGGCCCTCTTGTGGGGCTAGCTGGAATCGAACCAACGACCTCACCCTTATCAGGGGTGCGCTCTAACCGACTGAGCTATAGCCCCGCGAAGCCGCACACACTACAGCCAGGCCGCCGCCGCGACCAAGCCGGCTAACGGCACGCTCCCACAAGCTCTGGTATCTGCAGCGGCTGGCTCGGAGGTCTAGCGGGCGGGGGGGCGGCGGTCGTCTTCAAGCACAGTGACCCGCACGCCGCCGGTGAGATCACTGATCAGGTTGAACATGATCGCCATCACCACGTTGAAGGCGACGCCGACGACAGCGACGATGAGGCCGACGATCCGGGCACGCCCGAAGATCACCGCTCCGTCGATCGTCCAGCTCTCATAGGAGCCGACCTCGGTGATGAACGACTCCACCTTGTCGACCAGGCCTGACCGCTGGGCCGCGTTCCACAGCAGCACCCCGGCCGCCAGCACAGCCACATACAGGCAGGCGTACAGTAGCACCGACACCTTGAAGACCGACCAAGGGTCGATATGGCGCAGGATCCGGTGCGTTCGGCGCACCCGGGCCCGACGCTGGCTCAGCCATGCCCATCGCGCCGGCAGGGCTTGCGGATCGTGGGGCAGCGGCGCCTGCTGGCCGGGTGGCAGGTGGGGCGGCGGCGCCTGTGCTGCGTGCGGCGGCGCGGGCAGGATCTGGGGCGGGACGGGCGCGCGGCTCGCCGGGGTGATGCCCAACGCTTCCGCGAACAGCTCGTCGGTGGGAGTCGGTCCGCTTTGCTCCGGCGACGGCGGCCCCTGACCGGATGTCGGATCGGCCACGCTTCGCAGTGTAGGAGTCAGCCGCCAGGCCGCCCGTTCGCCCCCGAAACCGGTAGCAGTGACGCCGCCGCCGCCGAAGCGCGCTGACCGTCGACCTCTGCGACGACTTCCACCAACACTTCGCTGCTGTTGACGTGCGATTCGAAGGCGAGCAGCGACCCGCCCGCATTCCTCACCGCAGACAACGCCACGGAACTGTCCGGCGGCACACCTTCGGCGATGGCATGCAGGTCGGCTGCTGCGAGCGTTGCCAGCGCGGCCGCGTCGGCTGCGGCCTGCGCCCGTGAGCTTGCAAGCGCCGCCTGACCCCAGCGCGCCACCAACCCCACGCTGATGAGCAACGCCAGAGCCATGAGCGCCACCGGCAGCGCCGCCTGCCCGCGCTGGCTCGGTATCGCCGATGTCGCCGGTGTCACCGGTGCCGTATCTGTCGGCATTGGCTGACGCTATGACGTCGGACTCGCCTCGCCTGCAGAGTTTTCGCGGACTGTGCCGTCGCCGTCTTCGGCTTCGCTGGCGCCTGCTTCATCGGATGCGTCGGCGTCGGGAATGTCCGGCAGCTCGACCGGCGCGATTGCCACGACCTGCTCGCCTTCCTCAAGGGCCATCGCCCGCACGCCGGAGGCCGTGCGGCTCTGGCGCGAGATGTCGGAGACTCGTGTGCGGATCAACACGCCACTCGACGACACCAGCAGCACCTCGTCGTCTGCGTCCACAAGACGAGCCCCCACGACCTGGGTGTCGGCGCCGGGCAGTCTCACTGCGATCACACCCAAGCCCCCGCGTCCCTTGCGCCCAAACTCCTCGTCGGACGTCCGCTTGGCAGCACCACCGCTCGTTACCAGGAGCAAGTCTCGTGCCTCGTTGGGGTGAAGTACGTCCGCGGCGGCCACGGTGTCGCCCTTGCGCGGCCGCATCGCCCGCACGCCCGCGGCGGTGCGGCCCATCGAGCGCACTTCGCTCTCGGAGAATCGGATGGCGCGACCATCACGGGACACGACGAGCACGTCGTCGTCACCGGAGGTCTCGAGCACCCGTACCAGCTCGTCACCGTCCCGCAGACTCAGAGCGATCAAGCCGTTCGAGCGGATGTTCTCGTAGGCACTGATCGGCGTCTTCTTGGCGAGTCCTTGCCGGGTAATGAACATCAGGTACCGGTCAGCAGGGAATTCCCGGGCTTCCACCACCGTTTCGACTCGCTCGTCGGGGGCGAGCTGCAGCAAGTTCACCAGTGCCGTGCCCCGCGCGGTGCGGTTGGTGAGCGGCACCTCGTAGGCCTTCAGCCGGTGTACCCGGCCGCGGTTGGTGAAGCACAGCAGCCAAGCGTGCGCCGTCGTCAGCAGGACGCGGACCACCACGTCGTCGTCTTTGAGCCGCGCACCCTGCACGCCGCGACCGCCGCGGCCCTGGGTGCGGAACATGTCGGGCGACGTGGCCTTCACGTAGCCCTCGCGGGTGAAGGTCACCACCAGTGGTTCGTCCTCGATGAGATCTTCCGCGTCCATCTCGCCGGGATCAGTGACAATCTCGGTGCGCCGAGGCATGGCATGGTCGGCGCGCAGCGCGCTCAACTCATCGACGATGACCTGCCGCAGCCGTACGTCGTCGCCCAGGATTGCTTCGAGCTCGACGATCACCTGCGTCAACTCAGCCAACTCGTCACTCAGCCGTGTGCGGCCCAGCCGGGTCAGACGGCTGAGCTGCATGTCCAAAATGTGATTGGCCTGCTCAGCGCTGAACGACATCGGTGCCGCGCACAGGCCTTCCAGCGCCGCCGCCCGATCTTCGCTGGCGCGGATCAAGGCGATGATCTCGTCGATCAGGTCGAGCGCGCGCAGCAGGCCTTCCACGATGTGTGCCCGGGCTCGGGCCTGGTCGAGCCGGTACTGGCTGCGCCGCGTGACCACCTCGATCTGGTGATCGACGTAAGCGACCAGGGCATCTCTGAGATTGAGCGTGCGGGGCACACCGTCGACCAGCGCCACCATGTTCACGGCAAAGCTCGACTGCAGCGGCGTGTGCTTCCACAGGTTGTTGAGCACCACGTTCGCCGGCGCCGAGGCCCGCAGCTCGATCACGAAACGGGTGACGCCCTTGGCCGACTCGTTGCGCAACTCGGTGATGCCCTCGATGACCTTGCGATTCACCGCGTCGGCAATCTTGCGCTCGATGTTCTCGATCGAGGTCTGGTAGGGGATCTCGGTAACCACGATGCTTGTCCGCTTTCGGTGCTCGACGATCTCGGCTCGAGCCCGCAGCTTCACCGAGCCACGGCCAGTCGTCAGAGCTGCACGAGCGCCGGCGCGCCCAAGCATCCGCGCGCCGGTGGGAAAGTCGGGCCCTCGCACGAACTCCATCAGGTCTTCGACGGTGGCCTCGGGATGGGAGATGAGATGGATCGTGGCGTCGATGATCTCGCCGAGGTTGTGCGTGGGGATGTTGGTGGCCATGCCCACCGCGATGCCCTGGCTGCCATTGACCAGCAGGTTCGGAAAGCGAGACGGCATCACCATCGGCTCGGTACGGGAACCGTCGAAGTTGGAGGCGAAATCCACCGTCTCCTCGTCGATGCCCTCGGCCATCGTCATGGCCAAATTGGTCAACCGGCACTCGGTGTAGCGGTAGGCGGCCGGCGGGTCAGACGGCGAGCCGAAGTTGCCGTGCGGGTCGATCAGGGTGTTGGCCAGGCTGAATGACTGGCCCATCCGCACCAGCGCGTCGTAGATCGATCCGTCGCCGTGGGGGTGGTAGTTGGCGATGACGTCGCCGACCACGGTGGCGCACTTCTTGTGCGGACGGTCTGGGCGCAGGCCGGTGTCGAACATCGACCACAGGATCCGACGATGCACCGGCTTGAGGCCGTCACGGGCATCGGGCAGCGCCCGCGAGGTGATGACCGACATGGCGTAGTCGAGGAACGACTGCTCCATCTCGGTCTGGATCTCGACATCCACCACGCCGACGGCGCCGCTCCCGGGGGACGGGCCGGTGTCGGGTTCGTCGTTGCTCATGTCGCTCCGGGCCGGATCCGTCTGACCGTCAGCTCAGACGTCGAGGAAGCGGACGTCGCTGGCGTTGTTCTGGATGAAGCCCCGGCGGGCGTCCACGTCGTCGCCCATGAGGATGCTGAAGATGAGATCGGCCGTGGCGGCCTCTTCGAGCGTGACACGAAGCAAGGTCCGGCTGGCCGGATCCATGGTGGTGTCCCACAACTCTTGGGCATCCATCTCGCCGAGGCCCTTGAGGCGCTGGAATTCGTTGCGGTGGTTGGGCCGCTGTTCGAGGAACGCTGCCTTTGCTCGGTCGTCCTTGAGGTAGACGGAGTCTGTGCCGACCTTGGTGGAGTACAGCGGCGGCTGAGCGATGTATACGCAGCCCCCCGACAGCAGCGCACGCATGCGATGGAAGAAGAACGTCAGCAGCAGGGTGCGGATGTGGCTGCCGTCGACGTCGGCATCGCACAGCAGGATCACCTTGTGATAGCGCACCTTGGCGACGTCGAAGCCCCCCTCGCCGGTCGCACCGTCGACACCTGCGCCGATCGCCGAGATGAGCGCTCCGATCTCGTTGTTGTCGAAGATGCGCTCGGGCCGGCTGCGCTGGACGTTGAGAATCTTGCCCCGGATGGGCAGGATCGCCATGGTGGCGGGATCGCGGGCCTCCTTGGCCGATCCCCCCGCTGAATCGCCCTCCACGATGTACAGCTCTGACTCGGCGGGGTCGCCCGACGAGCAGTCGGTGAGCTTGCCGGGCAGGCCAGCACCCCCGAGTGCCGACTTGCGGACGGTATTGCGGGCCTTCTGCGCGGCGACGCGGGCCCGGCGGGCGTCGACGGCCTTGCCAAGGACCAGCTTGGCTTCGCTGGGGTGCTCCTCGAGCCATTCGCCCAAGCCGCTGTAGGCCGACTTCTGCACCAGGCTGCGCATGGCGGTGTTGCCCAGCTTGGCCTTGGTCTGGCCTTCGAACTGCGGTGATTCCATGCGGACGCTCACCACCGCGGTGAGGCCCTCACGGATGTCATCGCCCTGCAGGTTGCCGTCGTCGGGTCGCAGCATCTTGCGATCCTTGGCGTAGGCGTTCACTGCCGAGGTCAGCGCCGAGCGGAACCCCTCGGTGTGCATACCGCCCTCGATGGTGTTGATGCCGTTCGCGAAGCTGTGGATGCCGTCGGTGTTGAAGCCGGTGTTCCACTGGAAGGCGATCTCCACCTCGTCGCCGTCTTCGACAGCGGTGAGATAGCCGACGTCGTCGAACAGCGTCTCGGAGGTCTCGTTGAGGTGCCGTACGAAGTCGCGAATGCCACCCGGGTAGCAGTACTCGTGGCGGACCGGCTCGGACCGGCGCTCGTCGATGAAGCCGATACGCAGGCCAGCGTTCAGGAACGCCATCATCTGCAGCCGCTCGGTCAGCGTCTGGGCGCGGAACTCGACCTGGTCGAACACGGTCGGGTCGGGCTTGAACGTGATGGTGGTGCCGGTGTTCTCATCGGGTGATGGGCCGGTATCGGTCAGATCGCCAACGGGCTCGCCACCGTCACGGAACTGCAGCTTCCAGCGACGGCCTTCACGGTCGATGATCGCTTCCAGCTCGCACGACAAGGCGTTCACCACCGACACGCCGACGCCGTGCAGCCCGCCGGACACCTTGTAGCCGGCGCCGCCGAACTTGCCGCCGGCGTGGAGCACCGTGAGGACGACTTCGGCCGCCGACTTGTCGGGATACTGCGGATGGGCTTCGACAGGAATGCCGCGGCCGTTGTCGGTCACGCTGCACATGCCGTCGGCCCGCAAGGTCACCTCGATCGAGCTGCAGTGCCCTGCCATGGCTTCATCAACGGCGTTGTCGACCACCTCGTACACGAGGTGGTGCAGCCCGGCTGGACCCGTCGAACCGATGAACATGCCTGGTCGCTCACGCACTGGCTCGAGGCCTTCGAGCACGGTGATGGCATCGGCGTTGTAGTCGCCGACGACGGTGTTGCCAGATGTGTCTGCGCCTTCCGCTCCTGCCGCTGAAATGGGTGCCAGGGCGGTATCGGTCACGGCTCATCAGTCTACTGGAGAGTGAGCCTTTCTCGGCGCAGGATCAGTCGTTCGCAGAGTGCTATAACCGCAGGTCAACAGCACTTTTCTGAATCAAGTCCCAGGTTGCACGCGCAAGCGGAGCTCAGCGATCGTTGCGGCACCCGATTCGGCGTTCAACGCGGCCAGAATCCGGCTGGAGTGATAGCGCAACTCTGTCGCCCAGGCAGGGTCGTCTACCACGACGGTCAGCCGGCCGGCGTCGAGCCGCTCGGGCTGTGAGTGAGCCGCTATCGCCTCGCCGACCGCCTCGGTCCAACGCTCGTTGAGGTCCATCGCGCGACCTCGAGAACCGAAGCCGGCGGTGACCGCCTGGATCGAATCACTGATCGGCCGTGGCTCGCGGCCACCCGTTGTGCGACGGCGTCTGTTCATCGGGTCAACATGCTCGCACGCCCGACCTCACAGGGCGCGCGGACAGCTCAGGCTCGGCGCCCAGCCGCTCAGCGTTACGCGGGCACCACTTCGCCGTCGCGAATGTGGACGTGGCTGTGCCCTTCGATCCCAGGCGGCACATGTCCGGTAGCCGAGGTCACCACGATCTGCGCGCCAGGAAGGCAGCCGACGAGCCGGAGGGCCCTGCCCTCATCGAGTTCGGAGAACACGTCGTCTAGCAAGACAAGCGGCTCGACCTGGCTGATCTGGGCTGTGCAGCGATGCTGCGCCAGTCTCAACGCCAGGGCGATGCTGCGCTGCTCGCCTTGGGAAGCGTGCGTGCGCGCCGGCAGGCCATCGAGGCAGATCGTCATGTCGTCTCGGTGCGGGCCCACGGTTGTCGTGCCGCGCCGCAGATCGTCGCGCCGAGCGTGCGCCAACGCTTCAGCGAGCGTGTGATGGCGCCACTCGGCTGCGTAGGACAGACGCAGATCCGCGGCAGAGCCCGCGAGCTGGTCGTAGGCAGCCCCCGCCGGCGCTGTCAACGCCGAACACAGGGCCTCGCGCCGGCGTGCAATGACCTCGCCGGTGGTCGCGAGCTGCGCGTCCCACACATCGAGGGTCGTCATGGCCTCGGCGTCGGGACGGTGACCAGCCTGCTTCAAGAGATTGTTGCGCTGCCGCAGGATCCGCTCGAAGTCAAGCCGCGTCGCTCGGTACTCGCGGTCGGTGACGGTCAGCACGCTGTCGAGCAGCTCGCGGCGCACCGACGGTGCGCCCGCTGCGATCGACAGGTCTGCGGGGCAGAACACCACGGTGCTGACGACCTCGGCAAGGTCGCGCAGTGAGCGCACCCGCTGTCCGTTCAACTGGGCACGAGATCGACCGCCTGCAGCAATCTCCATCTCCACCAGGTGCGCCCGGCGATCCCGCCGGACCTCGGCACGCACGAAGGCCCGCTCGCAGCCGGAGCGCACGAGCGTCTCCGCGTTCGCCCCGCGGAACGAGCCCGAACCGTCCAGCAGGGCGATCGCCTCGAGCAGGTTGGTCTTGCCATGCCCGTTCGGACCGACCACGAGCGTCCGTTGCGCGTCGAGCGACAGTTTCGTCGCCCGGTGATTACGAAAGTTCTCGATGCTCAGCCAAGCAACGATCACGACACCCGCACGGGCATCAGCAGGTACAAGAAGTCGCCCTGCCCAGGCATCCGCAGCACCGCAGGCTTCAGCGCATCGAGCCGCACAAGCTCGACGGTGTCGCCGCTGGCCGCCTCGAGGCCTTCGATGAGGTAGTCGGGATTGAACGCCACGGTGGTGGGCTCTCCCTCATAAGCAGCATCGATTTCTTCGCTCGCGCTGCCCACGTCCTGGCTGATGACCGTAAGTTCGATGCTGTCAGCGCGCAACTCCATGCGCAGGGGTGCATTCGTGTCGCGGGCCAGCAACCGGAGCCGGCGGGCGCCGTCGAGCAACGCGCCGCGGTCCACCTCGAGGCGGTTGTCGTGAGAGTCGGGAATCAGCGGTTCGTAGCTGGGGAAGTCGCCAGCGATGAGGCGGCAGGTCACCTGCGCGGAGGCAGAATCGTCGGTGACCTCGAAGGTGACTTCCCGTTCCCCCAAGCGCATGGTGACGTCTTTGGTCGGGTCGAGGATCCGGCCCAGCTCCTCAAGCGCCCGCGAGGGCACGAGCACTTGCTGGCCCGGCCCGAGCACCTGTGCCTCGGGCAGGTCTCGCAAGGCGAGGCGATAGGAATCGGTGGCTACCAAGCGCAGACCATCGCCGCGGGCGGCCATGAGCACGCCGGTCAGGATCGGGCGGGCGTCATCGGAGCTTGCCGCGCGGACGACCTGACGGAAGGCCTGCGCGAGATCGACAGCAGGCACCGTGACATCGTCTCCGGCGGGCTGGGGCAAAGTCGGGAAGTCGGCAGTCGGCAGGGTCCGCACCGAGAATTGCGCTCGTGCGCTCGTGATCTGGGCCTCGTCATCGGTCACCTGCAGATCGACCTCGCCCGGCGGCAGAGCACGCGCGATATCAGTCAGCAGTCGAGCTGGCACGACGGTCTCTCCAGGTGCCTCCACCGCGGTGCGCAGACGCGTGCGCACCGTCAGGTCGAGATCGGTGCCAGTGACAGCGAGACCTTCCTCATCGGCACGCAGATGCAAGCCGGTCAGCACGAACAGGCCGCCACCGCGCGCATTGACCCCTCGACTGGCCAAGGCCAGCTGTTCGACCAATGCGTCTCGTTCAATGCGCAATTTCACAGGCGGTTCTCCTTGGCCATACCGAACCGATGAGACGGACAATCCTCAAAGAGACGGTTGATAGTTAATCAATAGTGGTTGTAGGGGCTGTGGATTGTGGATGACCGGCCGTTGTCGCAGATCAGCCCAACGAAAGCCGTCAACAGTCTTACTTGCCGCGTCCACAGCTACACCCTCCGTTGTCTCGCGTCGCCGTCTCCGCGGTGGATAATCGCAACTTTTCCCGAGGTTTGTCGAGAACTTTTCCACTCGTTGTCCACAGCGTGTGGAGACACCCTAGATCCAGCCACCGACCGCACAGCGGACAGCAGCCGTCGAGTCGGCCTCAAGCAGCCCGGACGTGAGCGATCAGCTGGGCGACTTGGTCGTACACCTTGCGCTCTGCAGGCAGGAGACGGTTGATCTTCTTGACAGCGTGCATCACGGTGGTGTGATCGCGGCCGCCGAAGACGCTGGCGATGGCGGGATAGCTCAAGTCGGTGAGTTCCCTCATGACGTACATGCTGATCTGGCGGGCCTTCACGAGGCCTTGCTGGCGGCCCTGGCTGGTGAGCTGGCTGATGCTGTAACCGAACATGTCGGAAGTTATCTGCAAGATCCGGTCGGTAGTGATCGGCTTCTCCTGCGGCTCGCGGACATCGCTGAGAATCTGCTGGGCCATCTCAAGCGTGACCGGACTGCGCGTGAGGCTGGCGTACGCCGTGACCCGCACCAGCGCACCCTCGAGTTCACGGATGTTGTTTGTGATGATGTGGGCGATGTGCTCGAGCACCTCGTCGGGCACATGGCCGTGCTCGGTCTTCTTGCGCAGGATGGCCACCCGGGTCTCCAGATCGGGTGGCTGGATGTCGGTAATCAGGCCCCACTCGAAGCGGCTGCGCAGTCGATCCGACAGCGTGGCGATGCTGCGGGGCGGGCGGTCTGAGGAGATGACGATCTGCCGGCCCGCGACGTGCAGCGAGTTGAAGGTATGGAACAGCTCTTCCTGTAAGCCTTCTTTGCCCTCCATGAACTGGATGTCGTCGAGCAGCAAGACGTCGAGTTCGCGGTAGCGCCGCTTGAACGCCGGCGTGGTGTTCGTGCGGATGGCCTCGATGAACTCCGAGAGGAACGTCTCGGTGGAGACGTACCGCACGCGGTGCTCCGGCAGCGTGGATCGCAGAAAGTTCACTATGGCCTGGAGCAAATGGGTCTTGCCGAGCCCCGTGCTTCCGTGAATGAAAAGCGGGTTGTAAGCAACGCCTGGCGTTTCGGCGACCGCGAGCGCAGCGGCCTGGGCGAACCGGTTGCTGCTGCCGGTGACGAAGCTCTCAAAGGTGTACCGGGGGTTGGTGATGTCGACGCCGGAGACCCGGCGCGACGGCGTGGTGACCTCGGGTGAGGCGGCGGCTGTCTCTGTTGCTTCTGTTGCTGCGGAGGCGCCGGCCGGCGGCGCCTGGGCCGCGCCGGCGGCTGGGTGCCATGCCTCGGCGTCATTGCTGAGTGGGGCATCGTCGTAGTTGACGACGGCGTCAAGGTCGTGCGGCTGGGCACCGGTGCCGTCGGCGCTGTCGAGCTCGGAACGGGTCTCGATCTCGTAGGTCTGCGGGCGTACGGGCAGCTGCTCGAAGGCGGCGTGCAGCATGGGGATGTATCGCCTCTGGATGCGATCGCGGATCATGTTGCTCGGCGCGATCAGCACGGCAAGCTCGCCGTCGATGTGCAGCGCTTGCAGGTGCCGGAAGTAACCCAGCCACAGCGCGTCGGACACCGTGGTGCGCAGGATCTCGCGGCATTGCGACCACAGCTCGTCGGTGTTTGCGCGTGTCCTTTCGGCCGCCGCCCCAGCCCGCGAGGTCACCTGAGGGACCTCGAATGATTCCGATGATGCCGAAATCTCGTGTTGGCCGTGGGGTCCGCCGACTGCGGATTCCGCCTGCGGAGAACTCACTACGACAACCTCGTTCGCCTGCGGCCGATGTGTGTCCAAGGAACGCGTTGTTCGCCTTCGAGTAACCAAGCGGCATCCGGTGATCTGAACCTATGGCCGCGCTCCCCCTGTCGCAAGCGGGTCTTCATGGACCTCTGCCAAGCGGGAGTCGACGGGCGTTCGACAGTACGCCGACAGGCGCAAAACGCCCGCATAACCGGCGGATGCCATCGAGAAGTGCTGCATTGACGCGAGCGATTGCGCGCGGGTGGTGTGCGCCCGTCGCGCGCGAAATACGCGCGCCCAGACAGACGCGCCGACGGCACCGAACCCCGGTGCCGCCCCGCAACAGCGCCCCTAGGCTGTTGGTGCTCTCGGGCCAAGGTCCGGGCACGCTCCGGCCGTCGCACCGCAATTCGCGGAACTGCCCGCGGCCTGAACCCTCCAGGAGGCTGCAGCGTGAAGCGCACATTTCAACCACACAACCGCAGACGGGCACGCCGGCACGGCTTTCGCCATCGCATGTCCACCCGCGCAGGCAGGGCGATTGTGAACTCTCGCCGACGCAAGGGCCGGCAACGGCTGAGCGCCTGATCGATTCGTGCCGCAGCAGGGCCGACTTCGCAGCGCTGCGCCGCGGTCGTCGATTCGACAGCGAGCTGCTGTGGATGGCCTTCGCGGCCGACCGCGGCTTGCAGCGGCCGCGTGTGGCGTTCGCGCTCAGCCGCCATCTGGGAACAGCAGTGGTGCGCAATCGGATTCGCAGGCGCTTGAGAGCGATCTTCCGCGAGTTCGCGGACGATTTGGCACCTGGTCGTTACCTCGTCGGCGCGCGAGCAGCGGCACCACCGGTGACTTACCGGCGAACGCGAGCCGAATTGCTGGAGCTGCTCTCGGCGGCAGGGGCGCTGAACAGCCCGAAGAGCCCGCAGGCATGAGATCTGGACCTGTCGGACGGGCACTGATCGGCGCGGTCAAGCTGTATCGAGCGCTCCCCCGCTCGCGGTTGCCGTCGTGCCGGTTTGATCCGACGTGCTCGCAGTACGTACTGGACGCCGTACGAACCTGGGGTGCGGCACGCGGAGGCTGGCTGGCCCTGCGGCGCATCTGCCGTTGCCACCCCTGGGGCGGCTGGGGCTACGACCCGGTGCCGGAGCGCAGCGACCGGATCTACGGAGCTGGACATGCGGCTGGAAGTGTGCTCGCCGCGCCTGAACCTGGGAAGCACTGATGTTCGCTTGGGCTGATCCGATATTTGACGGCCTCGCCGCCGTGTTGGCGTGGTTCTACTCATTGGTGCCTGACTACACGTTCGCCATCTGCATGCTGACGCTGGCGATCATGCTGCTGTTCACGCCGCTCACGCTGAAGGGCGCCCGGTCGATGACCAAGATGCAGGCGCTGCAGCCGGAGATGACGCAGCTGCGCAAGCAACACGGCGGCGACCGCCAGAAGCTCAACGAAGAGATGATGAAGCTGTACCAGTCCAACGGGGTGAGCCCCTTGGGCGGGTGCTTGCCGAATCTGGTGCAGATTCCGATCTTCATAGTGCTGTACCGGGTGATCCTGAACCTGCGCGTCACGCCGGACAGCCCGCACTTCTATAACGATCCGAGCAATCCGGACAGCTATCCGCGCAATCTCAGCCAAGACACGGGCCTCTTCGACGACCTCGTCGCCGCGATCTCCGATGGCTTCGGCGAGATGCGGTCGCTCGGCATGGACCTGGCCCAGTCGGCCCGAGAAGTGGTGCAAGCAGATTTTGTCGATGGCTTGCCGTATCTGGCGCTGGTGGGAGTCACCTTCGTGTTGGCTTGGCTCCAGCAACGCCAGATGGCGAGGCGGCGTGGCAATTCGGCCATGCCGAATCGCCAGATGGAAATCATGATGAAGTACCTGCCCTTCATGCTGCCGGTCTTCAGCTTCTTCGTGCCCGCAGCACTGGTGCCCTACTTCATCGTGTCCAGCATCTACCGGATGCTGACCCAGGCCTTCATCCATGCCACGATGAAGCCGCCGAAACCGCTGGTGGAGAGCAATTCCGCCGGCGGCGTCATCGAAGCCGAGACAGTCCCCGAGCCTGAGCCCGAGGCGCCGCGCCAGGTGCCGAATCAGCGCTCACGCAAGGCACTCGACGCCGAAGCGGCGCGCCGGGCTGAGCGTGAGCGCCGCAGCACGGAGCGTCGGGCAGTCTCACGAGACCCCGCGAGCGAGCCTGCCCCGCAGCCGGCCCCGACCGAGCCTGTGGAACCGCCAGCAGTGCGCCGGACGCGCTCGTCGGGTGAACGAGTGGACGACGCTCGCAAGCGCGCGCGTCGTGGCGCGAGATCGTCGAGTCGGGATCAGACCGGGGGGCGAGGCCGCAAGCGCAGGCGTGCCGAGCCGGAGCCAGAGACCAGGCCGATCCAGAGTCGTCGCACCTCAGGTGACGGCAAGACCCGTAATCGCCGCAAACGATGAGCGTGCCGGCGACTGCTGTGGAGAATTAGGGCGCTCGATCATGGAGTGGATCGTGGTGACCGGCAACACCGTCACCGAAGCACGGGATCGTGCCCTCGATGCGCTTTCGGTGGCGGCCGAAGACGCGGACATAGAGATCCTCGCTGAACCGGCCCGTTCACGGTGGGGGCTCCGGCACCACCCTGCTCGTGTGCGCGTGCGAGTCCGCCCGACCGGTCCGCCGCCGCGAGTAGGCGACCAGCGACGGGATCGTCGACGTTCTCGTCGGCGATCCGGTGGCGGGCAGCGCAAGGGGCAGCGAGGCAAGGGCGCAGGCCAGGGCCAGAACCGAGGCGGCCGGACCGGCCGTCGTCGCTCCCGGTCTTCGGGACGCGCTGGCGCGCCAAAGCCGTCAGGGTCAAATTCCTGAGCTGGATGCCTCAGATGGCCAGCTTGTGCCGCCGCTCCTTGATGACCACCTTGATCCGCTTCGCCGGCGACAACGACGGGAAGGGGCTGATACTCAGCTTGCGCTCAGGCTTCTTCAGCTCGAAGGTGAAGCAGTGAGCCAGCAGCAGCACACTCGAGACCAGCTGCAGCTCGACGAGTCGCTGACCGAGGCAGTTGTGGGTGCCCAGTCCGAATGGTGCGTAGCCCGGCGAACGATGCTCGCCACGTTCGGGCAGGTAGCGATCGATGTCGAAGGTATACGGATCGGGAAAGACGTCGTCCAAGTAGTGAGACGCTGTCGTGGCAACGAATACTCGTGCGCCGATGGGAAGTGCGTAGTCTTCGACTACACATGAGTTCATTACCGTGCGAATCGACCCTGGGATCGTCGGATACAGACGCAGACACTCTTTGAAGAAGCGTTGGGTGACGTCGACTTCGTCGGAGTCCAGCAGGTCCCATCTAGGCTCGGGATTTCCGAAGACGGCATCGGCTTCTGCTTGGACACGACGATACAGATCAGGATGCGTCATGAGGGCATGCAAGATAAAGCTGAGTTCATCGCCGACATACATCGCAGCGAGTACCGGCGCCGATAGCGCGAATTTCAGATTCGATTCCGGCAGGAAAATCGGGTCGCTGTTGTGAAGAGCGAGTAAGTCGTCTGCGTGGTCTCGCGGACATCCGGTGCGCTGGCCTGAAGTATGGGAGCGTTGGATCCTATCGACGACGAGGTCGATGGATTTCGCCTTTCGCTTCATTCCGGGCGTTCGAAGCAAGAACCGAGGCAATACTCTCGCTACGTGTGTGCTGAGTGCACGCTGCTTGTACGCAATGATGTCATCGACCACGTCCTGCGAATCAACGCTGACGAGCAATGGCGAAAGCTGCGCGTTGGAGTAGTGATGGCACATCTCCACGAGCTTGAACGTGTCGCCTTCACTCCAAGCTGCAATATGGGCCTTTGCGTCGGCATATACCTTGCTCATCTGTCGCTCGAGATTTGCCCGTGAATAGCTGGAGCGCAAGGCTTTACGCATACGAAAATGCTCAGCGCCATCCAACGCCGGTAGCAGGCCAGATGCGTGATACGCGGCTTCGATGCCTCGGAAATAGTCGCGTGAGCGCAGGTACATCCGGCCGTAGCGATGGACCCATCGGTTAGTCTTGGGACCTGCCAAGACATACATGTCAGGGAACATCTTGAGCGGTGGTTTAATGTGGTAGATGGGTCCTAAGTGCTGCTGGAGTTCGGCGAAGTACGCTGGCAGATTACCTCGAAGCGCATGGCGATTGAAGATGAGCCGACGCAGCGGCACGGCCGGGATTTGCTTAGTGAATGCGGCGTGACGGAGCGAGGGACCAGCAAGATTGTGTGCGACTGCGTTGGCGATAGCCTGACCGATCAGATCCATCTGGCGCAGGAGCTGTATCCGGTCTTCGGCGTCGTCGTCGATTTCGAAGATGAATCTCAGGACCTCACAGGTGCTTGCGAGACCGATGATGATGACGTCGCGGGGACTTGGTATCTTTGCGCCAAATATTGATTTTCCGATGCGAGTTTTGATAAACTCGACGGCGGTGTCATGGTCGCCGTCGACGATGTAGTCACCGTGACGGACAGCCGTCGTCAGCGTCCAGAAGTTGCCATCGTGGTATTCGAGCATGCCGGCATTGGTCAGCCGGTCCAGCGCAAGGTCGATGATGATCTCTGCGTAGGGCGCTAGCCGTTCGACCCAATACTGGGCGTCCTTCGGTTCCCCGTCGGCAGTGAGATGGTGAAGCGCGAAGTCCAAGACAGGATCACCGGTTGGGGTCTTGTCGAGCAGGATCAAATGCTCCATGTCGGTGTCGATGCGAGCCTGCAGAGACAATTCGGCGAGCGCGGCACCCGCCATGGCACAGTTCAGATGCCATCCCGGAACCTGGTGGAAGTAGCCGGTCTCCTCATTGAGGAGCATCAGAATGAGTTCTTCGGGAAGGCTGAGCGTCGGTATGACTGCCGGTGCCGCCGAACCGACGGTTGGGCTAGACATCCCGGGAGGAGGGTCTTGGGGCATACGTGTTGCTCGCGATGTCGGCAAGGATACAAGCCTTCCGGTTCGGCGAACGTGACGAAACAGTTATCCTGCCGGAGCCCAAGGCTGCTGAGCAAGACACGACCGTTGGCTTCGGGTGAGGTGAGTGGAGCCGTGCCGACCGGACCGAAGGGGCTAGCGTACAGATGTTCGCTGCTACCGTTCCCCGAGGGTTGGTACTTCTTGGCGACTCGGCGCGCGGTCGAGCGGTCGAAGCTCATCTCCAAGACGTGGATGGGCGAGAACATTGTCATCTGGTGCGACGAGCGTGGCCAGATCTGCGTGGGTGAGTCACTGTGTCCTCACTTGGGGTCGCAGCTGGGTCCAGATGCTGGGGGGCGAGTCGTCAATGGCCGACTCGTCTGTCCGTTTCATGGCTTCGAATATGACGTCGATGGCCAATGTGTCGCCACCCCGTCGTCGGCAGCCCCTGGCCGCTCTGCAACGTTGAGCGTGTTCGAAACGTGTGAGATCAACGGGATGCTGTTCGCCTGGTGGGGCCTGGACGGGCGCCCGCCACAATGGCAGCTTCCCGACGCGCCGCCCGCAGGCGCTGGGTGGAGCGATATCGAGGTCCGGACGCTGCAGTTCCCCGGCCATCCCCAGGAGACGAGCGAGAACTCCGTCGACATTGCGCACCTGAGCTATGTCCACGGTTACGGCAATGTGACAAACGAGACGCCAGTCACTATCGATGGCCCGTATCTCGAGAGCCGATTCGGGTTCTCGACCGACCGCAAGATCGCCAAGGTTGTCGGGATGCACCTCGAGGTGGAGGCAGTCGCGAACCTCAGTGGGCTGGGCTACTCGTATGTCGAATTCACCGAACTCACGATTGGCATGGATGCCCGGCTGTGGGTATTGGCCACACCGGTGGACGGCACGCTGATCGATTTGTCCATCGTTTCGCAGGTTCGCGAGATACGAAGTCCGAAGCGTCCCATCGCCGGCTTGGCCTTTCTGCCGCGGCAGATGCGAGCACCCGTCATGAACAAGATCGTTTCGAGCCTGCAGGTTCACGACGTCAAGCAGGATGTGGTCATCT
Source organism: Candidatus Poriferisodalis sp. (assembly GCF_965208895.1). Lineage (GTDB taxonomy): Bacteria > Actinomycetota > Acidimicrobiia > Acidimicrobiales > Poriferisodalaceae > Poriferisodalis. Next base: position 2,599,801 of record NZ_OZ242363.1, read on the forward strand.
GGAGCCGCAAGCAGTACGTGCCGCGACCGCGACTGGTTCGTTCCGACGGCGAAGTGACGAAGTACCGAGCGTATTGCGCCCAGTTCTACCCGGAACCGGGTGCGTGCCAGTCGACGGCTCGGTGAGAATGGTCCGATCAGAGGAGAGATAGATGACAGGCGAGACAACGACAGCAGAACAGCAGACCATGGTGCAGGAGTTCCTGGACGGCTTGGTTGCCGCCTTCGGCATCGATGCCAAGGCTGTGCCGGTCGCTGCAGATGACGACAGCTTCGAGATCAATCTTGAAGGCGAGAACGAGGCGCTGGGCCTGCTCATCGGCCCGCGTGGCCGTCATGTGGTTGCGCTCCAGGAGGTCGCGAAGACCATGCTCCAGCGCAGGCTGCCGGGTATTCGCCGCGCGCGGGTCCGGGTGGATGTCGGCGGCTATCGGCAGCGACGACGAGAGGCGCTCGAGGCATACGTTCGTGAGCTCGCTGGAGCCGTGCTGGAGCGTGGGACCGAACGCGGGCTCGAGCCGATGAATGCGGCTGATCGGAAGGTGGTGCACGACACCATCAATGACATCGATGGCGTCGACACCATCTCGGTCGGCGATGAACCGCGCCGTCGTGTGGTGCTGGTGCCCTCGAGTCCGGCGGACGAGGGCTAGTCCCGCACACCGATCCATCCAGCTCAATAGAGCGGGTGTTTCCGGATCTGCTTCCAGGTTCGGGGATATGCCGAGTCTTGTGATGTTTGGCGCACGATCTCCGCGAACGTGGGTGCGTGACCGATCATCTGCACGAAGCGCATGCCGATCCGGGCAAGTGGCTCCGCCGGCCAGCGCGTCTCGTCGTTTCCGGGTGGCTCGCTGACGATGAGCTTGCCGCGAGGTTTCAGCAGGCCGGCACTGCATTCGGCGACCGCAGCTGGGGGTCCGAATGCTCGGCTCACAACGCCATCGTAGGAATGACGATGCGCGGGAAGATGAGCGATATCCGCGACATCCCCGAGCGCGACAGCGACGTGACTCGCGAGTTCGAGGTCGTGAACAGCGGTCTCGAGGAAGTCGACCCGCCGTCGGGACCGATCCAGCAGCACGAACTCTACGTCGGGTCGAGCGAGGGCGATCACTAGTCCCGGCACTCCCCCGCCGCTGCCGAGATCGCACCAGCGTTGACCGGGCATCGGACGAGCGGCTGCATCGTGGGCTCGTGCGTGATCGACGTGGGTCAGGAGATCACCCGGGCCCAGAAAACCCTGGAATTGACTGTGGCCCAGCACGGCGAGCAGGTCGGCGTCCGCTGTTGACATGGCGCGAGACACCGTATCTCAGGTGTTTCACGTGAAACATTGCCAAAAAAACGGATCTCGCGTCGGGCCGCGACTGGCGTACGCTGAAATCCAATCGCCTGATCATCAGTTGTCAGTGGATGGAGGCTGCATGGGTCGGATCATCGCGGTGACGAACCAGAAGGGCGGTGTCGGCAAGACCACGACAGCCGTCAATCTGTGTGCGGCTCTCGCCGACACCGGTCAGAAGACCCTGCTCGTTGACATGGACCCGCAAGGCAACGCGGCAACTGGAGCTGGCATCGACCCGCGAGCCTTCGAAATCTCGATGTACCAGGTACTGCTCGGCTCGGCCGAGATCACCGACTGCATCCGAGCGACGAACATTGAGAACTTTGCCGTCGCACCCGCACGGTTGGAGATGTCTGGCGCGGAGATCGAACTCGTGACTGCCTTCAGTCGCGAGTTGAAGCTCCGGCATGCGCTCGCCTCGATCGCTGACGGCTATGACTACATCTTCATCGACTGCCCTCCGTCGCTCGGCCTGCTGACCATCAATGCACTCAGCGCGGCAGTTGAGGTCTTGGTGCCGGTCCAGTGTGAGTACTACGCACTCGAAGGCCTCGGCCAGCTCTTGCACAATGTGGAAATGGTGCGCGAAGGCCTGAATCCTGCTCTCGTCATCACTGCCATCGTCATGGTCATGCACGACGCTAGGACTCGGCTCGCCGCTGAAGTGGTCGCCGATGTGCGGCGGCACTTCGGCGAGCGTGTGTGCCGAGTGGTGATCCCGCGGACCGTGCGCCTGTCTGAAGCCCCCAGCGTGGGTCAGCCGGTGACGGTGTACGCACCGAACAGCCGCGGCGCCGTGGCGTACCAGGAGCTCGCCCGGGAGATCCATGAGCGCGGCGATCCACACCAGCCTGCGCAACCTCGGGAGGCGACGAACCACGCTGCAGCGGGGGAGTTCGCTACGCCGCAGAGCCTCGAAGGAGCAGCCACATGAAGGCTCAGCGAGGACTCGGACGGGGACTCGGTGCACTGATTCCCACCGGCCAATCGGCCTACCGCGAAGTGCCCCTGTCGGCAGTCGAAGTCAATCCGTTGCAGCCCCGGCAGCACTTCGATGCTGCGGCCCTCGAGGCTCTTGCAAATTCGATTCGCCAGATCGGGGTGTTGCAGCCGATCGTCGTACGCGAGACGGGCATTGTCGGGCAATTTGAGATCATTGCGGGCGAGCGCCGCTGGCGAGCGGCGCGCAGCGCCGGGTTGGACACGATTCCGGTCGTCGTTCGAGCTGTCGATGACGAGTCGAGCCTTACTCATGCCCTCATCGAGAACGTTCATCGGGCAGATCTCAACCCGCTGGAGGAAGCGGCGGCGTATCGCCAACTGATCGATGATTTCGGCGTCACCCATGATGAATTGGGACGCCGCATGGGCCGCAGCCGCGCAGCGGTCACCAACTCGCTCCGTCTCCTGTCGTTGCCGCTGACGGTGCAGCGCTATCTCATGGATGGAGGGCTCTCGGCCGGCCACGCCCGTGCGCTGCTCGGCTGCGAAGATCTCATCGAGCTTGAAGTGCTGGCCGAGCGAGCCGTAGACGAAGGATGGTCGGTTCGCACGGTCGAGGATGCGGTTCGGTCCCTCAGTGTCGAACCCGAGACCGAGCGCGAGCCGTCACCGGCGTCGCCGAGCGATGAGGTCGCCGATGTGCGGTCTGCTGGCACAGATCGTCCAGCAGCGGTGTTGGAAGTCGAATCCGCCCTCGCCGATGCCCTGGCGACCTCGGTCGAGGTGCAGATCGGGCGTCGCGGGGGGCAGATTGTCATCAGATTTGCCGATATGGACGATCTCGATCGGCTCTACGAGGCGCTGAGCACCAACATTCAAGTATTCATCGAAGGTTGAGCGCTGCACGCGCACAAACCTAAACCTTGCGTCCAACAAGCCTGCCAGCCGGTGCTCGCAGCCTCAATCTGAACTTGTTGTCCACTAACTGTGGACAACTTGGGGAGAAGCACGCGATTGCTGGAACCGGTGGTCAGACAGCGGGATCGTCGGCGAGCAGGTCGCGTGTCGAGCCGGCAACCACGTCGGCCACCTCCCGGCTGCGAGCGAGCAGAGCGTCAATGCGCTCAAACCGGCACAGCACCGCGGGCATGGCGCTCTCGCGCAGCATTGGCAGCCCCATGCCGTTGGTCGGGATGGCACCGAACATTGGTTCGAGCTTGCCGGCAATATCGGCTGCGAGCTTGCGACCTGCGCGGCTCACAAAGTGACGGCCCTGGAAGTAGCTGACCGACGGCGCGGCGGGCTTCACCTCGAAACCGATGTAGACGGCTGCGCCGAAGCGGTTGACCTGCGCGGCTTGCGTCGACCAGTCCGGATGATGAACGGTAAGCACGTCGGCGCCATTGCGCCCGATCTCGCGCCGCACCGAGGCGGTCACGGGTTCGAGTCCGCCGGCTTCACCCACCGCGATGCGATGTCCAGCCAGCTGCCCGCTTGCGGATTCGAGGCGCTGGCGTTCGGTGATGTGGGCAACCACCGACGCGTCACCGAGCGGTCGCACCAAGCGCTGCAGCGTCGCCACGGTGCGGCCGCCGCAGACGCCGTCACCGCCGAGGCCCACGTTCACCTGGAAGTCGGCGAGTGCCGCCGCGGTGAGCGGACCCCAGATCCCGTCGATGCGGCCGAGGGAGAAACCCAAGGTGCTGAGCATCCGTTGGACCTCGGCGACGTCGTCACCCCGAAGGTTCGGTGTGCGCAAGTACAGCAGGCGGTCGCCCAGCCGCTGCCCTGCCTCGATCAGCAGCGACCAGGTCTCGGGACCGCAGATGCCGTCGACATCGATCGATCGCTGCGCCTGGAATGACGTGACGGCTTCGGCAGTCGCCGAGTCGAAGAGTCCGGTGATGGGGCCATGCCAGTGGCCGGTTGCGCTCAGGCGGTGCTGCAGGTCTCGAACGTGCGGACCTGCCGCGCCGATGCCGAACGGTCGGATCAGAGGAATTCGCCGATCTCCGCGAGCAAGGCGCTCTTTGGCTTCGCGCCGACGAGGCGTTTCGCCGGTTCGCCGTCTTGGAACATGATGAGCGTGGGAATGCTCATCACCTGGTAGCGCATAGCCAAGTCGGGACTCTCGTCGACGTTGACCTTCGCGATGCGGATGTTGTCGTGCTCCGAGGCGATCTCCTCAAGAATGGGGGCGATCATCTTGCACGGTCCGCACCACTCGGCCCAGAAATCCACCAGCACCGGGCTGTCAGCACTCCCGACGGTCTCGTCGAACGTGCTGTCATCCAAGGTGGAAATGCCTTCGGCCATCGCTGGCTCCTCATCTCGTGGTTGTCGCGAGGTTACCGCTGCGATCTCGCCCAATGGCGGCTCAGCGTGTGGGGGCCTCAGTGGCCTTGGGCCTCGAGCCAGCGCTCGGCGTCAATGGCCGCCTGGCACCCTGAGCCGGCCGCTGTCACTGCTTGGCGGTAGTAGTCGTCTTGTACATCACCGCAAGCGAAGACGCCCTCGATGTTCGTACGGGCGCTGCCGGCATCGGTCATGAGATAACCATTGGGCTTGCGATCGAGCCAGTCGGCGAACAGCTCCGTGTTCGGTCGGTGGCCGATCGCGATGAACAGGCCGGTCACGTCCAGCGCCGAACGCTCCTGGGTCTCGGTGTCGATGAGCATGACGCCTTCGAGCTTGTCATCGCCCCGGATTTCCACCACCTGTCGATTCCACAGGAATTCGATCCGGTCGTTGGCGAGTGCCCGGTCCTGCATGATCTTGGAGGCCCGCAACTGGTCGCGCCGATGTACGACGTACACCTTGGATGCGAATCGGGTCAAGAACATGGCTTCTTCGAGTGCGCTGTCGCCGCCTCCGACCACTGCGATTTCTTGGCCGCGGAAGAAGAAACCGTCACAGGTGGCACATGTCGACACCCCGTGGCCGATCAAGCGCTCCTCGTCGGGCAGCCCCAGCATCAGGCTCTGCGCGCCGGTCGAGACGATGACGGTTCGGCTCCGGTAGCACTCGTCGCCGACCCAGACCGAGAACGGTCGTTCGCTAAAATCCACGCTCGTGGCTTTGGCAGTCACGAATTCGGCGCCGAAGCGCTCCGCCTGGGCGCGGAAGTTGACCATGAGATCGGGACCCATGACGCCGTCGGGGAATCCGGGGTAGTTCTCCACGTCGGTGGTCAGCATGAGCTGGCCTCCAGGCTGATCGCTCGTGGAGGAGGGCTCACCTTCGATGACGAGGGGCGCCAGGTTCGCCCGTGCGGTGTAGATAGCGGCAGTGAGACCAGCCGGACCGCTCCCGACGATGATGACGTCGCGGGGCTCAGTGCCGCATGGGGCGGCATCATCGGACCCAGTGCCGCATGGGGCGGCATCATCGGGCTCAGTGCCGCCGGAGCCGTTCATGTCCCGCTCGCGGTACGCGGGCGACGCTTGGACCACGCCCATGCTCCGGCACCGCCGAACACGCCTGCCGCGATCAGGTGCGCCGACCACACGTCACCGGGCACCGCGATGTCGAGTGCCCGGATGGCGGCAATTGCGATGAGCACCACGACAGCGACGGCTGCGGTCATGATGACGAGGCCGTACACGACGGCGCGAGCGGCGGTGAGCAGCGGTCCGGTCGTGCGTGCGCGGACGGCCTCGACCAAGTCGACGAAGCGAGCGACCGCTGCATCGACGCTGTCGTCAGCTCCCTCGGGTGGATTCTCGGGCGGACGGCGTCGCCCCCGCTTCATAACCATCGGCGGAAGCCTACGAGACAGGGCCATCCCGCAGCGAAGGCGACGGGCGGCGCAGTCCCGAGAGGCCGCGCGGATAGGTGAACCTTCCCGCTGTCGCACCAGTTGTTTCCCGCTCTTGTTCGCTGTCGCTCACGGGCCGCACGGGCCACGGCTTCGCCTGTCGGCTCAACCGCTTAGCGCGTCACGGCATCGGTGCTGGGCGGTGCTTCGACGGCGCCGCCGAGCGTGGTGCTGACTTCAATCCGCGAAATGGTCACCCGGTGGCCGCCGTTGGGCAGTTCGTTGCCGAGATCGGTGATCCACACGAGCAGGGCGGCGGCGTCGGTGGTTGGCACATCCAGCGTTGTCGATCCGGTGATGTCCTGCGTGATCGCGACGGGGCTGCCCCAGTCGATCAACGTGCGATTGCGCTCGCGAGATGCGTACACCTCGAAGGCCCACCCCACGGTGGGAGAATCGATCACGAGGCGATCCACCGGTTGGGGCTCGTCGCCGCCGAGCACGACGATGAGCCCAACACCGTCCTTGAGCCCGCCGAAATCGCGGGAGTTGTAGCGCGCCGTGCTCCACCCGGTCGTCGGGTCGCCGTCGTTGATGAAGATGAGGCGTTCGGGATGCTCGACGCGGTCGTCACCAGCGGGATCGAAGTCGGTGATGGACTCGAGCAGGAGCGGCGCGCGACGAACCTGGGTCGTCGTCGGTGCCGGCGGTGTGGTCGGCGTGGCGCGTGGCGCGGTGGTCGCGGTAGCAGGCGGATCCACCGTGACCAGCGTCGGGGTCCCCGTGACGGGGGCGCGAGTCTCGGCGTCGGGTGGCGCGTCGGTCTCGGGTTCAGACGGCTGCTCGATGACCAGTGCGACGCCGACCAGCGTTGCGGCTGCGGCCAGCAAGACGCCGACTGGCGCCAACCAGTGCCCTTCGGCTTGCCATACCGACCTGCGATCGGGGCGGTCGCCGTCGGTTGCTGGCAACTCGTCCACGACAGAACGCAGCGCGAGCAGCATCGACGGGACATCGGGCCAGGGATCAGACGCGCTGATGGCCCGCGCCAGCACTGGCGCGACGACATCGGGCACAACGTGATCGAGCTCCCAAGTCCCATCGGGCCGGCGCTTGGGCGCAGCTCCGGCGAGGAGCCGGTGCGCGAGCACAGCGATTGACGCCAGGTCGGCTCGCCGTGTGGCGGGAATCGTGACGGCGTCGTCGGTCGGCGGGCCGTTGAGAATGACCCATCCCACTTCGGCTCGCCATCCGATGTAGTCGGCGTCGACCCCTCCGTGAGCAAAGCCCGCGCTGTGCAGGACCGCCAGCGCCTCGGTGACCGCGATGACGATGCGGATTGCCTCGGTCGCAGCGAGTCGCCTGGTGTCGGGGCCCGCCGAGGTGATCTCGTCGATGAGCATCCTCGTGGGCAGCTGCTCGGTGACGATCGCGAAATGGTTCGCGTCGTCGTAGGTGTCGAGGATGTGGAGCAGGCCGTGGTGTTCCACCCGCGCGAGTGCCTTGGCCTGCAGGCGCAGCCGATGACCGATCTCGCTGTCAGCCGTCGCGCGGCGGATGGTGACGGGCCGATTGAGCGTGCGATCCAGACCGGACCACGTCTCGACGGCACCTGGTTGCAGCAGCTCGCGCCGCTCGTACCGGTCGTTCGAGACTGTGCTGGTGTGATCTGTGCTGCTCACTCCTGTGGCGGCGCTGCCAGGGGGTTCACCTATCCGCGCTCCTGTGTGACATACACGACCCCGATCGTGCCGACGCCCGCATGTGCTCCGACCACCGGCCCGATCAGCATCACCTTGGGCTCGCTGACGGTGAGCGGAGCGATCCGCGCCACGAAGTCGTCTACGTCGTCACAGTCGGCGTGCATCACCGCGATCTGGGAGATATTCGAGCTCTCGGCGTCGACCAGGTTGACGAGGTGCGAGAGTGCTCGGCTGCGCGTGCGCTGCTTGCCCGCCGGTTCGACGCGGCCGTCTGTGACCGTGATCAGCGGCTTGATCGACAGCACCGAGCCGAGCAGTGATTGCGCTGCGCCGATGCGGCCGCCCTTGCGCAGATTCTCCAGCGTGTCCAGCGCTGCGTGGACGCGGACGCGTTCCGATGTCTCTCGTGTGGCGTCGGCGACCTCGGAACCGCTGGCGCCGCCGGCCGCGAGCTCAGCGGCTGCGATGACCAGCAAGCCGAGGCCTGCGCTGACGGTACGGCTGTCGACCACATGGCACATGAGGCCCTCTGGGGGTTGAGATGCCGCCTGTTGTGCCGCTTCAATCGTTGCAGAAAGATCGCCGCTCAGCGTGATGACGACCACTTCGCTCGCGCCGGCGTCAGCGGCCCGCTGGTATGCCTCGGCAAAGGCACCGGGGGAGGGAGCGGCCGTGGACGGCAGCTCGTCGCTGGTGCGACTGCGTTTCCAGAAGTCGGCCGTGCTCAGCTCGACGCGATCGGTGAACGACTGCATGCCGAAACGGATCTCCAGCGGCACCACCGTGACGCCCAGGTCTGCGGTGACCTCCTCGCTGAGATCGCAAGAACTGTCGGTGATGATGTGCACGGGGGCTTGCGCTGTCATCGCGGCGGCCCTCCCTCGTTGTCGTCGGTGGGGGACTGGGACTGGTCTGAGTTGGTGTCGGTGTCGGTGTCTGCGTGAGCGTCGTCGGGCGGGTGCTGCCGGTGCTGTCCCATGACGCCGGACAATTGCGAAGTTAGCGCTCGTGCGGCGGGCAGCCGCAGCGCCAGACCGCAGCCGATGTGAAGCCCCGCCATGGTGAACCCGGCGATCACAACTCGCAGCACTGACGGCAGCGGCGCCAGCACGAGCGTGACCGGCAGTCCGACGACGAACGCCACGACGGCCGGCACCATGTGGCGGGCGAGAGTGCCGCCGAACATCCGCTGTGCGGGCCAGTCGGCCTGTCGCGGCAGACCCGTTCTGGAGGGTCGGCGCTGCAGGACCGCTCGACGCAGCAGCGCCAGTTCCACCCACGCACCCACTGCCGCGCCCAGTGCCAGACCCACCGCGCCCAGGCGGGCAGGCAATGCGGGTTCGGAGCGGATCTTTGCGTCCAGCAATGACCAGGTGGACTCCAGCGAGAACAGATCGATATCGCCGAATCCGGTGAGGGCGCCTTCCACGATGAGCACCCGGTCCAGCGGCAGCATCAGCGCCGCGCCGATGACCAATGAGACGGTCAGCCGGATGGCTGCGATCGAAGCGGCGGTGCGTGTGTCGCGCGCGGCGAAGAGGACGTTCTGGCACAGCCGCGATGCCACGAGCGGCACCAACCCAAGCGAGTAGGCGCCGAGCACCAGCGCGATCAAGGTGATGTCGTCATCCGCGATGGCGTTGCGCAGCCCAGCGAGATTGAACACCGAGTCGGTCAGCGGGCCGCCGGCGGCAAAGTAGATCGCCATCACGCCCGACACGCCGAATGCAGTCGCGCACAGGCGCTCCGACGTGCGCTGCGCAACCTCGGCGGGGTCGCGGATGCGGCTCAGCTCGGTCAGCTCGGCCGCGGCGATGCTGGTGCCGATCAGGCTCAGCGGCAGCAGGTACAGCGTCTGCGCGGCGGCCATCGCTGCCGCCGCTCCCACGCTGAGCAGCGAGGCCAGCGCGAGATCCAGGAAGGCGGAGATCTGCAGCACCCCGCGCCCGGCCACCGCGGGTCCGAACCGCTTGATGACGCCTGCTGCTTGCGGTTCTCGCCACTTGAAGTTCAGTGCGATCCACCGATCCGCCCGCCAGACACCGCGTAGCTGCACGAGCACCTGGGCCGCTGCACCGGCGGTCACGCCCCAGGCCAACGCGGTCGCGCGGCCGGTGCCAGCGACCCCCCACGCGAGCACGCCGACGAGCACGGCGATCTGGGTGGCATTCCATACCACCGGTGCCACATAGGACAGGAAGAAGCGCCGGTGGCTGTTGAGCACGCCCAGGCACCAGGCACTCAGCACGGCGAGTGCCGTACCGCACACCGTGATGCGCACGAGCGTCACCGTCAGCTCGAATCGCTCGCCCACGAATCCCCAGGCGATGAGCCGCACCAGGGGTCGTGCGGCAAAGATGCTGATCAGCGCTGCGGTCGCGGTGATCGCGACCAAGAACGTGGCGATCGCGCCGGCCAGCCGACCCGCGGCACGCTCATCGCGCTCGGCCAGCGAGCTGTACGCGGGCACGAATGCCCCCGAGAGCGCACCCTCCCCCAGGAGGTTCTGCAGGAAGTTCGGAATGCGCATCGCCGCAGCGAAGGCATCCCCGATGGTGCCGATCCCGAGGACGTTGGTGACAAGCGCCGTGCGTGCGAGACCTGCCAGTCGTGAGGCGCCGATTCCTGCGGCTGCTGCCGCGGCACCCTGCTGGCGGGGCATCTGGTTCGCTTGGCCTCTGCCGCCCGATCGCTGCTCGCTCAGCCGGCGAGCCGCAGTTCTACCTGTTGGCGGGCCTCGTCCTCGGTGACGTCCATGCTGATGGACAGCTCCGAGACGAGAATCTGCCGAGATTTCTCCAGCATCGACTTCTCACCGGCCGAGAGGCCCTTGGCGTTTTCACGAAGCGCGAGGTTTCGCACTACCTCGGCGACTTGGTAGATGTCGCCCGACTTCAGCTTCTCTTGGTGATTCTTGAAGCGGCGGCTCCAGTTGGCGGGCTCGCGGACGTCTTTCTTGGCGAGCAGCTCGAAGAGATCTTCGACGTCGTCGGTGTCGATCGGCGGTCGCATGCCCACTTCGTCGACCATGTCGGCGGGGACCTTGACGGTCAGATCGCCATGGGCGGTCTTGAGCACCAGATATTCGCGGGACTCGCCAAATTCGTCTCGCTCCTCACGGGCTGTGATCTCCGCCGCACCGTGATGGGGGTAGATCACGCGATCGCCAAGCTCAAACTTCATCGTCACCTGCCGAAGTCATCGATCAGACCGGCGTACAGACCGGGCCAGTCTTGCGAGCACGGACTAGTCGAGGCCCGCAACGGACTGCCATGAGGATGCCAGAAACTCCCACTCCTGCCACTGCGGGGCCCACGGTTCGGATTCTCATCGCGCCGGCGGTGATGCCGCGCCGGGAATTCAGCCGGTGTTGAGGGGGTACTTGCGGATGAGGTGATTCCAGCCGCACTCCGGGCATACCTCAAGCTCGTAGGCCATGAAGCTGCCGTTGCGCCGTGCGACGCGCTGGAGTTCCGCGTCGGAGAGCACGCACTTGCCGCCGCTGCCCATCCGGGGACCGAAGACGTACCCGACGATGCGCAAGTCGCCCTCGGGGCACAGCGGGCAGCGCCTGCCGAGGGGCGGAGCGGCGTTGCGAGCGGCCCGCAACAGGTCTGGGTGGGCATCGCAGGCCTCGGCCCGTGACACCACACCTGCTTCCACGTCGGCGAGCAGCCGGCGGCGCTTGAGCCGGTAGTCGACCGATCCGGGAACCGGTGGAGCAGGCTCTGGTGCGATGTGAGGCTGGAGCGCCACGCGGCTCACGCTAGTGCGCTGGCTCAAATGCGCTCGGCCCCTCGTGCTCTTGGCCTCGATCCCACGCTGAGAGCAGGTCATACGCTCGCTGAGCGCTCAGCGGGCCATGTTCGATCTGCTGAGTGCGCAGCCATGCCAGCGCTTCGCCGACCACGGGGCCCGACCGACCGAGCACTTCCATCACGCGGTGGCCGTCCACCGGGAGATGCCTGAGGCCGGCGCCTTCGGCCGCGCGAATCTCAGCCAACCATGAGGCGTGAGGCTCGCAGAGCGCTCGGCCCCATGCGGTCAAGCTGACGGTTGCGGCGTCGAGTTCGGGGTCGTAGTCGGCGATCAGTCGACGAGCTGCCCTGCGCCAGTCGTCGGCGTTGTTTCCGGTGTCGATGGCCTCAGCGACAGCCGTCTCGAGCGACCGGGACGCCCGGATGATCGCGGCGACCTTGCGGGTCGTCGAGCTGGTGCAGCGCAGCGCGGACAGCGAGCGCGCCGCGGCAGCTCCGTCGTCGCACACCGGTCCGAGCAGGACGGCCCAGCGCAGTGCGACTGGATCCTCGAGGTACGCATCGAGATGGGCGATGTCGTCGAGCGCTGCGGCGGGGACCGCCACGTCGGCGTGCTGCCAGGGCGGCAGCACATCGCCGAGCAAGCCCGTTTCGACGAGGAAGCTGACGCCGGCGGAGGGCCGGGGCAGCTCAAGGAGCTTCCTCAGCTCGGCTTCAATCCGTTCGCGCGACACGATGGCCAGCCGCGGGCGCGAGCTGCGCACTGCCGAGACGAGCTCTGGCGTCGCGACGAGCGAGAGCTGCGCGCTGAACCGGGCCGCCCGCAGCATCCGCAGCGGGTCGTCGGCAAACAGGCCTTCGGGGGCCGACGGGGTGCGCAGAACGGCGTTCGCCAGATCCGCCTGGCCGTTGAAGGGATCGAGCAGTGTCCAACCCGGCAGCTCGATGGCCATGGCATTGACGGTGAAATCGCGCCGTCCTAGGTCGATCGCGACATCGTCGGAGAATCGGACGTGCGGCTTGCGCGACCCGCTGTCGTAGGACTCGGCCCGATGAGTCGTGATCTCCACCGTGGTCCCGCCTCGGCGCGCCCCGATCGTGCCGAAACGCTTTCCCTGCTCCCAAACGGTGTCGGCCCAGGGGGCCACGAGCTCCGCGATCCGATCCGGGATGGCATCGGTGGTGATGTCGATGTCGCCCGTCAGGCCGTGACCGAGCAGCGCGTCACGAACGAGCCCGCCGACGAGAAAGAACCGATGTCCCGCGCCGGCGAACGCGGTCGCCAGCGGCCCGATCCGCTCGGCCAGCTCTCGCCGGTCGTGGTCGCTCAGCGCTCGTGTACCCGGCCGGGGCGCTTGAGCCGGGGTCGATCCCATGTGTCCGAGGGTACAAATCGACTGTGCGCAAGTTGGCCCGCCGGTTCGCTGTACTCTGCGCCGGATGCCCGCTCGGCAGCGCTGGGCCCGATGGCTGCTCTGGCTCGTGCTGGTGATCGCGATCGCAGTGGGCGCCGGCAGCCGGCTGTTGGACAGCCTGCCCTCGACTCCGTCGCACGCTTCGGTGGCGCCGAGCGTGCTGTATGACCGCCACGGCACGCCGATTGTCGAGATCGGCCCGAGTGTCCCGCACGCATCGCTGGGCCTCGAGGACATGGCGCCTGCACTCGTCGACGCCATGGTTGCGGTGCTGGACCCGAGCTTTCTGGAACGAGAGGGCGTCGATGCCGCGACGTATGCGGCATCGCTGCGTCGCGCCAGGGGCGGTCCTGAACCGGCGAGCGAAGGGATCATGCGCAGGTACCTCGACATGGTCCACCATGCGCGCGACGGCAGCCTCGACGAAGCACGCATGCTGCTGGCGGAGTTGCGGCTGGGACGCGAGCTCAGCCGGCCGGAGATTCTCGAGCGATTTGCCAACATCGCCTATCTGGGTCGTGGTGCCTACGGCGTGCATGCCGCGGCCAACGCGTGGTATGGCGTCGCAGCCTCGGACCTCACGGTGACGCAGGCGGCGTTCATCGCATCACTCGTCGACGCCCCCGGGGGCGTCGATGCCGCGTCGGGACCTTCCGACGATCCGAACCAGTCAGCGCGGCTGCGCCGTGATCGGGTGCTGCTGGCGATGTTCGAACACGAGGTGCTCACATCCGACGAGCTGGCTGCGGGACGATCCACCCGCGTCGAGGCCGGCATCCGCCCGGCGACCGGCCTCGGTGTCGGCGCGGCCGACCCTGAGGCCCCTGACGTCGCGGCAGGCGGGTTTGTCCGGATGCTCATCGCCGACGCCGGCTTGGGCGCGGCAGTGGGGTGGGCGTACATCGAGCTCGTGGAGAGGTACGGCATTCACCGGGTCGTCACCGGTGGCCTGCACGTCACGACCAGTCTCGATCTGGAGGCCCAGCGTGCAGCGCTGCGTGCCGTTCGCCGCCAGATCGGCGACACCACGAGTGGCGATGTCGGCGTCGACGTCGTTGTGCTGGACCGCAGTGGCGACGTGCGTGTCCTGGTGACCGCCTCCCGGGCCACTCCGGCAGTCGACATCGATGTGGCGTCGCTGATGCGGCCGCGGCCGGTGGGGGATCTGCTCGGCGCCGCAGCAGCTGACCTGCAGCGCTGGATCGCGCCAGACGTAGCTGACGAGGTGGTCGCTCAGACTGCAGACGCCGCGCAGGTTGCAGCGGCATTCAGCGTTGCCGCTACCGGCGGGGAGGAGCGCACCCCCCGGATCGTGCTCGAAACCGGTGACGGCGCGCCGAACCTGTCGCTGACCGAGCGCACTACCGACCGTTGGCTGATGCAGCGCACCGCGGTTGGGGAGCCAGCGTCGATCTCGGACCTGAGGGCGGGCATGGCCACGTTCACCCTGCCGTGGGGTGCATCGGCGCTCGGCCGTGCCGGGGTCTCCCCGCAGACTGGCGACGCGTGGTTCGCCGGTTGGACCGATCACTACACCGCCGCGGTGCGGGTCACTGCGAGCTCGCCGCCGGGCGAGCTCGACGCTGCGTCACGGGCGAATGAGTTGTTCACGACAGTGCTGGACACGCTGCACTCCGTGCCGTAGCGGACACGCGCGGATGTGGCCCGCCGGAAATTCAGTGTGCGATCGACGAACTCTGGGCCTAGCGTTGCGGGCGCACCACGGGCACTTGGTTGCCCGTCCAGCCGCAAGCGTCCTCGACGCTTGCTGCGAGCCCGCTCATTGGGGCCGGGTTCGCAAGGTGGGTGCACCAACCAGTCCCTGCCCCGCGAGGGGCCCCGCCCCGGCGGGTCCACAGGAGGTCGCCCCCAATTGCGCGTGTACGAGCTGATGGTCATCTGCGACGGTGACTTGGAGAATGCTGAAGCCCGCAAGGCCATGGACGAAGTCCAAGGCCGGATTTCGGAGATCGGCGAGGTCGCCTCGTTCGATTTCTGGGGTCTGCGCGATTTTGCGTACGAGATCAACCACAAGACACGCGGCTACTACTCGGTGATCGAGTTGCGGGCTGAGCCCGGAGCCATGGACCCAGTTGAGCGGTATCTGCGGATCGCGGACGAAGTTGTCCGCCACAAGCTCATCAGACTCCCCGACGACGAAGCGCAACGGCGCGGATTGCTCGGCGAGGAGTCGACCAACAGCCACTAAGCGGAGGCGTCATGGCTGACAACACCATCACCGTGGTGGGAAATCTCACCCGCGATCCTGAACTTCGATTCACTCAAACCGGCCGCGCTCGAGCAGTGCTCGGCGTCGCCGTAAACCGGCGGTGGATGAACCGCCAGACGAACGACTGGGAGGAGCAGGTCAGCTTCTTCAACGTGGTCTGCTGGGCCGAACTGGCCGAGAACGTCAGCGAGTCGCTGGCGAAGGGCAACCGCGTGGTCGTCAACGGACGGCTCGAACAGCGCAGCTGGGAAACGCCGGACGGCGAGCAGCGCAACGTCGTGGAAATTGTTGCCGACGAGATCGCACCGTCGCTGCGCTGGGCGACAGCCGAGGTCACCCGGACCCCGAGGGGGCCGGCCGGCGACGCGGGCGGGTCTCGTGAGCGTCGCGGCGGCGGAGCTTGGGAATCGGGCGACAGCCCGCCGCAGCAGTCACCTGAGGAGGAACCGTTCTAATGCCACCACGCAAGCGAACCGGGCGAGCCCGCACGAAGGACCTGCGCAGCCGACCGCGCCGACGCAAGGTCAGCCCGCTCACGACGGCCGGCACGTCCTACGTCGACTACAAGGACGCAGAGCTGCTGCGGGCCTTTATCTCCGAGCGAGCCAAGATCCGGTCCCAACGCGTCTCTGGCAACAACCGCCAGCAGCAGCGTGAGGTGGCGCGCGCGATCAAGACCGCTCGGGAGATGGCGCTGATCGAGTACGCGCGTCGGCCGATGACGCAGCGCCGCGGTGACAAGCGCCGCGGCGGGCGTCCGGGCGACGACCGCCGGCCGCCTGGTGATCGAGCAGGTGGGCCTGCGGGCGACGAGCAGGCGCAGCCCGACAGCGAGATCGACGAGCAGCTCGACGAGATCGTTGATCAGGCACCTGCGCAGATCGGCGGAGAACGAGCATGAAAATCGTTCTGCGCAGCGATGTCGACGGCGTCGGCACCGCTGGATCCGTGATCGATGTTGCGGACGGTTTCGCGCGGAATCACTTGATCCCGCGCGGGCTGGCCCTGCGGGCGATGGACGGAACCGTCGACCAGGCCGCTGCCATGGCTCGGGCACGTTCAGCGCGTGACCTGCGTGAGCGCGAGACCGCCGAGCGTGTCGCCAAAGAACTGGTCGCGAACGGTGTGACGATCGCAGCGCGCGCGGGCTCGGGCACGCACCTGTACGGATCGGTCACGACCACCGAGATCGCTGCTGCGGTGACCGCCCGTACCGGCGCTGATGTCGACCGGCGCAAGCTGTCGATGGACGCCCCGATCCGGACCATCGGCACCCACGAGGTCTCCGCACGGCTGCACCCTGAGGTGGCATTCGCGTTCAACGTCGAGGTAGTCGCGCTCGACTAGCGCTCGGTCTGCGAGCCGGGTCGGTACCCGGTCTTGCCGGCTTTGATGTGACAGCCCTGCTGTGAACTGAGGGCATGGGTACGCACCGATACACGACCTGTGGACAACTGGCCGCCTGTGCACAGGCGGGGGCCGCGATTTCCACCGGAATTCCACGTTCTTTGCCCAAGTGCTCCACGGGGTGCACCCGGCAAGGTATGCGGCAATGAGTCTTGCCGAGCTGCCGACCGATGTCGCGCGTCGAGCCGGTGGCCGGGTACCACCTCAGAACATTGACGCGGAAGAGTCCGTGCTCGGTGCGATGCTGCTCTCGGGTGACGCCATCGGTGCCGCGGTCGAGCGTCTTGATGCCGATCATTTCTACGTCCCAGCGAATGGCTTGGTCTTCGAGGCGATCGAGTCGCTCTATGTCACCTCCGAGCCCGTCGACTGTCTGACCGTCGCCGATCAGCTCGAACGCACCGGCAACCTCGTCGCCGCCGGGGGGCCCGAGCGCCTGCTGGCACTCGAAGCCTCCACGCCGACGCTCACCCACGTCGACCGTTACGCGCGGATCGTGGAGGACAACGCGTTGCTACGGCGCTTGATCGCTGTCTCGTCAGAGATTTCCGAGCTGGCCTACAGCCGGCCCGTCGATACGGCTACAGCGATCGACCAGGCGGAGTCGATGGTGTTCAGCGTGGCCGAGCGCCGCATCGTCGATTCCACGCAGTCGTTGCACGACTTGCTCGACGAGAGCCTGGACCGGTTGGAGGAACTGTACGAGCGGGGTGACGCGTTCTCGGGCCTTGCGACTGGTTTCGCCTCGCTGGACAGGATTCTGGCCGGCATTCAGCCGTCGTCTTTGGTGGTCGTGGGCGGCCGTCCCGCGATGGGCAAGACGGCCTTCGCATTGACGATCGCCTCCAGCGTGGCCCTCGAATTGCAGCAGCCGGTGCTGCTCTTCTCGCTGGAGATGAACCATGCCGAACTGACGGGTCGGCTGCTGGCCTCCGATGCGCGTGTCGACGCCACGCGGGTGCGTACTGGCCAGCTGCGCGCAGAGGAGTGGAACAACATCACGCGCAGCGTGGGACGCCTAGGCGATGCGCAGATGTGGATCGACGACAATCCGAATGTGACCGTCACCGAGATCCGCGCCAAGGCCCGGCGGCTGCGCAGCCGGCTCGGCGGCTTGGGGCTCATTGTGGTCGATTATTTGCAGCTCATGAGCGGCCGCGCGAATGCCGAGAACCGCCAGGTGGAAATCGCCGAGATCTCACGTGGTCTCAAGATCTTGGCCCGTGAGCTCGAGACCCCGATCGTGGCGCTCTCCCAGCTCAGCCGCAACCTCGAGTCCCGTAGCGACAAACGACCGATGCTGTCGGACCTGCGCGAGTCGGGTTCCATCGAGCAAGACGCGGACATCGTCATGTTCATCTACCGCGACGAGGTCTACGACGAAAACACCGCCGATCATGGGATGGCGGAGATCATCGTCGCTAAGCACCGTAACGGGCCGACCGGCACCGCGCGCTTGGCATTCTTGTCCCAATTCACGCGCTTCGTCGACATGGCGCACGAGAACTGATCACCATGTTCGGAGTTGCCGCGCTCACCGTGCTGTCGGCTGCGGCCAACGGCGGTTCGATGTTTCTCGGCGACGATCTCATCCCGTACTTGGTGTTGGCACTGGGTGCCGCGCTGTTCGTGGGCAACGTGGCAGCCATGGTGCGGCCTCGGCGTGCCGATGAAGGCGGGCAACCGGTGCGAGCGCCAGCGCGGCGAGCGGTGCCGCTGGCACTCGTGGGATTCGTCGCGGCCCTCTGGGCCCTCGCGACGCTGCTGGCAGGATGAGTTGAGCGGGTGAGGGGAATCGAACCCCCGTTATCAGCTTGGGAAGCTGAAGTTCTGCCATTGAACTACACCCGCGGAACGAGGCCGGAGCCTATTCAGATGGAAGGGAGCCGAGGTGATCTTGTCGGACCGAAGCATTCGTGAAGCGCTCGAGAAGGGCCGCATCATGATCGAGCCGCTGGGCGACGCCGCGGTGCAGCCTTCGTCGGTGGACTTGCGGCTGGATGCCACGTTTCGGGTCTTCCGCAATCACACGCGCCAGGTCATCGACGTCATCGAGGACCAGACCGACCTGACCGAGGAGGTAGAGGTCGCCGCGGGTGATGCATTCATCCTGCATCCCGGCGAGTTCGCCTTGGGTTCCACCCTCGAACGCGTGGCAGTGCCCGACGATCTCGTCGGGCGCATCGAAGGCAAATCGTCGCTGGGGCGGCTCGGCCTGCTCATCCACACCACAGCCGGGTTCGTCGATCCCGGCTGGGACGGTTACCTGAC
Source organism: Candidatus Poriferisodalis sp. (assembly GCF_965208895.1). Classification (GTDB taxonomy): domain Bacteria; phylum Actinomycetota; class Acidimicrobiia; order Acidimicrobiales; family Poriferisodalaceae; genus Poriferisodalis. The sequence continues at coordinate 2,618,631 of NZ_OZ242363.1, forward strand.
CCTCGAATTGTCCAACGTGGCCAACCTGCCAATCACCCTGTATCCCAGCATGAAAATCTGCCAGATCAGCTTCATGGAGATGACCACGCCGGCCGAGCATCCCTACGGGGCTGAGCTGCTGGGGTCCAAGTACCGGGGCCAGCGCGGCCCTACGCCGAGCCGCTACCACGAGAACTTCCGCTCCCGCCGCATGCTCTGATCGGCGGCTCGCGTGGTTTGTCACACCGCTCGGCTACCCTGGAACAAACGCGCGCACCGGAGGAGATGTCGATGTCGCAGTCGTACACCTCCGTACCCCACCGTTGGCAATCGCCGAGCTGCGTCAGCGGATCCAAGCAGCTGCGGCTTGACGCGGGGTAGTCCCGAACGTGAAGTGCAAGCACGGTGCGCCCGTGGTGGATCAGCGATTACTTGGGGAGAGGCTGGGGTCTTCCAGGACGGCATTTTGGGCGCGTTTTCTGAGCGCGTGGTGGCGGTAGGCGACGCGGGCCCCGTTCCGGTCGTCAATTGCGCCGGCGCTGAGGAGACGGCGGCGGTAGACGCGTGTGTACTGCAGGTCACGCCCGATTCGGTCGGCGATATCCGGCAGCGCGGAATCATCACCGTCATCGAGCATGGCCACGAGGAATCTGCGGTCCATGACGGAGAGCCGATTCCAGATGGGACCTGCGATCTGGCCGACCATCGCGTGGTCGGCTTCGACGATGCCCGCACGGACGTCTGCAACGCTGACGGAAGCAGCGGAGTTCGTCCGCATCTCCCATGCATGGAACCCGACGAGCTGGATCATGTAGGGATGGCCGAGCGTGGCGGCGACTGCCTCGTCCAGCGCGTCACCGTCGATGTCGCTGCTGGAGTCTTGGATCGGCTGGCGAATCGCTCGGCGGGCGTCCGCGGAGTCGAGCGCATCCAAGCGGGCGCGGGCGCATCGCTGGAGGAACGTCATGTTCGCGTCGGCCAAGTGCGTGTTCTCAATGAAGGCCAATGCGGCGGCTGCGAATGCGAGCGGCCGTTGTTTGCGTCGTGTGACGATCTGCACTGCCGACGCCACGTCGCGTACATCGTCGCGCTCGGCGTCGTGCAACTCGTCGACGGTGATGAGCAGGCCGGCGCCGATTTCTTGGAGCACCTCGGCCAACCGCTCGAGAGTGGTCAACAGGCTCGCCCCGGCCGGTGCACCATCACGGTGCCCCTCGTCGACCATCTCGATGCTTACGCCGAGTGCGCTGATCGAACTGAGGCGGGGCCGCCGAGATTCTGCCGCCAAGTCGGCGAGAAGGCGCTGGGCTTCGTTGGTGATACGTGTGGACAGCGATTCTGTCGACGCAGCGGCGGTGATCGACTGCCAACCCCGCTCGGCACAGCGGGCTTCGAGCACGTTCAGCAGAGCAGTCTTGCCGGTGCCGCGCTCGCCTGTGATGAGCAGGGTGTAATCCGGGTGTGTCGGTCCCGTGTCGAGTGCAGAATCGAATCGCCGCAGGATGTCACCACGGCCCGCGAACAGCGGAGGCGGTGCGCCGAAGGTCGGCGCAAAGGGATTCACCGCTGGATTGGGCACGCTTCCCACGGTAGCGGCTGAGCCTTCTTGCGGTTTTTCGTTTTTTCGCCTGTTTTCGTTTTTTCGCGTTTTTTCGCGTCTCGTCGCCGCGATTGGGCGACTCAGTTCTCGCCGGCTTCGAGGGCGTCGATGAGGTGGATGGAGATGTCGGCGACCTTGACCTGGTCGTCTTCGACACCGTGGCCCTTCACGCCGTCGTCGATCATGATGTAGCAGAACGGGCACGCGGTAGCGATGCGGTCGGCGCCCGTGTCGAGCAGCTCGCGTGAGCGCTCGTCGTTCACCTTGGTGCCGAGGGTTTCTTCCATCCACATCCGTGCACCGCCTGCCCCGCAGCACATGCCCTTGGTGCCGTTGCGCGGGGCTTCCACGATCTCGACCCCGCCCAGGCTGCCGATGACGTTGCGCGGCGCCAGGTAGACGTCGTTGTGGCGGCCCAGATAGCACGAGTCGTGGTACACGACCCGCTCGTCCAGGCGCGCCTGCGACAGATCCAGGCGCCCGTCGGCCACGAGCTGTTCGAGGAACTGGGCGTGGTGAATGACCTCCCAGCTCCCGCCGTATTGCGGGTACTCGTTGCGCAGCGTGTTGAAGCAGTGGGGGCACTGGGTGATGATCTTGCGGACGCCCATGCCGTTCAGCGCAGTGATGTTCTCCGCGGCGAGCATCTGGAAGAGGTACTCGTTGCCCGAGCGCCGCGCGCTGTCGCCGGTGCAGTTCTCGCCCGGGCCCAAGATCGCGAAGTCGACGCCGGCGCGCTGCAGCAGCTTCGCCGTGGCCACCGACACCCGGCGGTTCTTGTCGTCGAACGATCCGGCGCAGCCCACCCAGTACAAGTACTCGTGGTCGAACGCGTCGTCGGGATCGACCACCTCGACTTCGAGGCCGTCAGCCCAGTCGGCCCGCTCGCCGTTGTTGAGGTTCCACGGGTTGGCGTTGTTCTCCATGCCTCGGAATGCAGAACCCAGCTCTGCGGGGAACTCGCTCTCCATCAGCGTCAGGTAGCGACGCATGTCGAGGATCTTGTCGAGGATCTCGATATTTACTGGGCAGGCCTCGTCGCACGCCCTGCAGGTGGTGCACGCCCAGAGCTCCTCGTGAGAGATCCGTTCAAACATCGAATCGGCCGACACGGTGATCTCGGCGTCGGTGCCGATCGGCGGCGTCACCTGGCCGTGATCGCCGGTCGCCGCCATGATCTCGCCCGTCTTCAGCACGATCTCGCGGGGATCGAGCGGCTTGCCCGTGGCGTGAGCCGGGCATACCGCTGTGCAGCGGCCGCACATGGTGCAGGCGTCGGTGTCGAGCAGCTGCTTCCAGGTGAACTCGTTCACCACCGACACGCCGATGGTCTCGATGTCGTCGGCTTCCATCAGATCGGGCACCATCCGCATGGCGCCCTTGGGCCGCTCGCGGTCACGCAGGTACATGTTGAGCGGCGAGGTGAACATATGCCGCAGCATCGTGATCGGCAGCATCACGAGGAAGGCCATGAAGCAGCCCACGTGGGCAATCCACAGGGCTTGGTGCCAGCCTCGGATGTTCGCGAGGCCGTCGAATGCGGCCGACATCGGGTAGCCGATGAACGACCACTGCTCGTATGCCGGTCGGCCGTCGATCACGATGCGCATGGCCTCGGCCACGAAGCCGGTGGCGCCCAGAGCCGCAAGCACGATCAGGATGACCATGTGCTCGGGCCGTGACTTGATCCGGATGCGATACGGGCGCGCCACATACCGTCGCACGATCGCCCAGACCGCTCCGACGACGAAGATCAATCCCGCCAAGTCGCCGACGAAACTGAAGCCCTGGTAGGTCGGCCCCACGAGGAACTTCGCCGCCGTGGGCAGCTGGTGATCGATCTCGAGCGTGGTCGTGACCGCCAGCAGCACCAGGAAGCCGTAGTAGAGCAGCGCATGCATCACGCCTGCGGCAGGGTCGCGCAGCAGCGTCTGCATGAGCACGCCGCCGCGGTAGTCGTGCAGCCGCCGCCCGACGTTGGACGCGGTGGTGGGGCGCCGGTCGGGCGCACCGCGCTGCCAATTGCGTGTGCGCTGGGAGAAGTTCCATGCCCCGTAGACGATCAGTACGCACGTCAAGGCGTAGAACGCGAACTTGACGCCACCGGGCACGTTGCCGAACACCTCGCGATGCGCCTCTTCGGTGTCGGAGTGGAATCCGAACACAGCCGCCGCAATGCCCGAGGCCGCGGTGATGGCAGCGAATGCGATGCCGATGCCCAGCACAAGCTGGTGCGGCCGCAGGGGTGGCTTGCTCACGCTGGCGAAGTTAGCTGACGACCCCGCGGCCGCCGGGCGCCCAAGAGGCCGAGCCGGTCAGCGAGGCTGTGGCCCGAGCGGCCCGTGGGCGCAGCGAACCAGAACGGGGAGTGAGAGGCACCACAGCGAAGAGGTTCATTTGCCCGCGCACTCCGGTGGACGTGAGGGGCGTCGTCGGGCTCACGATGTCGCGAGGGCCACAGAGTGTGAGTCGGTTCAGCCGTAGAGCTTGCGATTCGCCTTGCGCAGGCGACCGGCCAGTTCTGCCAGCAGCTTGTGCGCGACCGATGGCGTGCTGTCGATGATGCCCTTCAGCTCGCGGCGCGAGAGCATGATCGTCTCCATGTCTGTGGCGGCCACGACCGAAGCGGTGCGCGGGCCGTCGTCAAAGAGCGCCATCTCGCCGATGGACTCGCCGGGTCCGATCTCGGCGACCTTGCGCCCGTTGCGCCGCACGACTGCGGTGCCGTGCACGATCACGAAGGCATAGCCCCCCGACGGACCGCCGCTGCCCTCTTCCACAATGTTGTCGCCGGCCGTGAAATCGACTTGCTCGGCCCTGCGTGCGATGTGCTGGAGTTCCTTCTTGCTGCAGTCGGAGAACAGATCAACTTCACGAAGACTCTCCGCACGATTCGCTACGGTCATGTCTCACTCCTTGCCACAGTGGCCTATTGCGCCGGGGCTTGCAGGCCCACAAGCGCCGGACCATAGCACGCGTCCGGCCCTAAAGTCGGGCCGAAGACTTGCGCCCGCTGCCCATTCATCGGACAGGTTGCGTGCAATCAGCCCCGAGGCGTGCGACGCTGGGGGGTGAGTCGGGAGGGCGCAATGGTTGAGGCCTCGGTCGCAATGGTGACAGCGGTCATCAAGCCGCACCGGCTGGAGATGGTGCTCGAGGCACTGAGGGATCTCGACATCACTGGGCTGACCGCGTCGGAAGTACGGGGATTCGGCCGCCAGGGCGGCCACACCGAGACCTACCGGGGCACCGAGTACCACGTCGACTTCATCCCCAAGGTCCGTATCGAAGTGCTGGTGGCGACCGAGCTGGCCGAACGTGTGGTGGATGCGATCGTCGAATCCACCCGTACCGAACGCATCGGGGACGGCAAGGTGTGGGTCACCTCGGTGAACAGCGTCGTGCGCATCCGTACCGGCGAGCGCGGCATCGACGCCCTGTAGCGGCGCACCGGCGCTGGGTGACTGCTGCGCACTGCGAGCGGCTCAGCGCAGATAACGGTCCTGCACAGCGCACTGCCGCGCGACCTGCAGATCGCCGCGGAGTTCGTACACCAGCGGCACCCCGGTCGGAATGTTGAGCTCGGCAATCTCGGCATCGCCGATTCCGTCGAGGTGTTTCACGAGCGCCCGCAGGCTGTTGCCGTGGGCTGCCACCAACACGGTGTCCCCCGCCGCCAGATCAGGCGCGATGGCGTCGTGCCAGTAGGGCAGCAGTCTCGTCACGACGTCGGCGAGACACTCGGTGCGGGGCAGCTCGTCCGCAGCCAGGCCGGCGTAGCGCGGATCGCCCGAGACGTCGAAGTCATGGTCGGCGGGCATCGGCGGGGGAGGCACGTCGTAGCTGCGACGCCAGAGGTGAACTTGGTCGGCGCCGTGCCGTTCGGCCATCTCGGCCTTGTTCAGACCGGTGAGCGCTCCGTAGTGCCGTTCATTCAGACGCCAGTGCCGCCGCACCGGCAGCCAGCCCCTGCCCATTGCATCGAGCGTGGTGTTGGCAGTCTGAATGGCACGCCGAAGAAGCGACGTATGCACGACGTCTGGCTCGATGCCCGCCAGCGCGAGCGCCGCTGCGGCGCCGCGGGCTTCAGCGTCGCCTGCGGCGGTCAGTCCTACATCCCACCAGCCGGTGAAGCGGTTCTCGAGATTCCAAGCGCTCTGCCCGTGGCGCAAGAGCACGAGCGTGTGCGTCTCTGCGGCCGGTGACATGGGCGTGCACGGTAGCTCGCAGACGTTGTGGCCATGGGCGCGCCCGCCGCCACAGCACCTTCTTGGCCTCGATTGGGTGGCTCTGATGTTTCAACCGGTAGGATCACTGAGGGAAATTGCTAATAAGACACTCAACTTATATGCTTGTCCTAGCTACCAACCCGCATCCTTGGCCGCTGTGGGCCGGGATGCATCATGATGAAAGGCGCAACGATGCCCAAGGCTGTCGGAATTGACCTCGGAACCACGAACTCGGTGGTGGCCGCCATGGAGGGCGGCGAGCCCGCCGTCATTGCCAACGCCGAAGGCGACCGCACGACGCCGTCGGTGGTGGCCTTTGCACGCAATGGCGAGGTGCTGACCGGCGAGGTCGCCAAGCGGCAGGCAGTTACGAATCCCGAACGGACAATCGCCTCAGTCAAGCGCCACATGGGCACCACGTGGGGCAAGTCCATCGACGACAAGAACTACACGCCACAGGAGATCTCGGCCCGAGTACTGCAGAAGCTGAAGCTCGACGCCGAGCAGTACCTCGGCGACACGGTCACCGAGGCGGTCATCACCGTGCCGGCGTACTTCGACGATGCGCAGCGGACCGCCACGACGGAGGCCGGCAAGATCGCCGGGCTCGAGGTGCTGCGCATCATCAACGAGCCCACCGCCGCAGCGTTGGCGTACGGCCTCGACAAGGAGACTGAGGATCAGACGATCCTGGTGTTCGACCTCGGCGGGGGCACCTTCGACGTGTCGGTGCTCGAGATCGGCGACGGCGTCTTCGAAGTCAAGTCCACCGCCGGCGACACCCGCCTCGGCGGCGACGACTGGGATGCCGCGGTCGTGGCGTGGCTGGCGGCGTCGTTCAAGGGCGATCACGGGGTCGACCTGAGTTCCGATGCGATGGCCTGCCAGCGTCTGCGAGAGGCGGCCGAGCAAGCCAAGAAGGACCTGTCGTCGAAGCAGACCACCCAGATCAACCTGCCGTTCATCACGGCAACCGACAGCGGTCCCCTCCATCTCGACTATGAGTTGAGCCGGTCCAAGTTCGAAGAGCTGACCTTCGACCTGCTGAAGCGCTGCCGCTCTCCATTCGAGCAGGCCATCAGCGACGCAGGCCTCGGGAAGGCCGACATCGACCATGTGATCTTGGTGGGCGGTTCCACCCGCATGCCCGCTGTGCAGAACCTGGTGACCGAGCTCACGGGTCGTGAGCCCCACAAAGGCGTGAATCCCGACGAGGTGGTCTCGGTCGGTGCGGCCATCCAGGCCGGCGTGCTCAAGGGCGATGTCACCGATGTCCTGTTGTTGGACGTCACGCCGCTGAGCCTGGGCATCGAGACCAAGGGCGGTGTGATGACGCGCCTCATCGAGCGGAATACCACCATCCCGACGCGCCGGTCGGAGATGTTCACCACCGCTGAAGACGGTCAGCCGTCGGTGGAGATCCACGTGCTGCAGGGCGAGCGAGAAATGGCCGGCGGCAACAAGACGCTGGGCAAGTTCCAGCTGGTCGGCCTGCCGCCGGCGCCGCGAGGCGTCCCGCAGATCGAGGTGGCGTTCGACATTGATGCAAACGGCATCGTGCACGTGTCCGCGAAGGACAGCGCGACGAGCAAGGAGCAGTCGATCACCATCACCGGGCAGTCAGCCATGTCGCCCGAGGAGATCGAGCGGATGGTCTCCGACGCGGAGGCGCATGCCGCTGAGGACGCTCGGCGCCGTGAGGAGGCTGAAGTCCGCAACAACGCGGACACGCTCGTGTACCAGACCCGCAAGCTGCTTGACGAGCAAGGCGACAGCGTTGCCGCGGACGACAAGGCGCCTGTGGAATCGGCCTTGGCGGCTGCCAGCGAGGCGCTCGAGAGTGATGACCTCGACGCGATCCGGTCCGCAACCGAGACGCTCGCTGCGGCCAGCGGCGCGTTCAGTCAGAAACTGTACGAGTCTGCGGCCGCGAACACCGCTGCAGGTGCCGACAGCACCGGTTCCGACGACGATGTCGTCGACGCGGAGATCGTGGACGAGGAGAAGTGAGCGCCTCAGCACCCGAGCCGTCTGAACCGGGGCCGTCTGAGGCCGCCGTCGATGTCGTCGACGACGCCGGAACCAGCGAGCCCGACAGCAGCGAGCCTGACGCCGGCGAGACCGACGAACTTGCTGCAGCGACTGCGGAGTCACCAAGCGAGAGTCCGCCGGATGTGGATGACTTGACGCAGCGAGCTGACCTGCTGGCGCAGCTTGATGCCCTCACGGCCGAGCGGGATGAATATCTGGACCAGCTGCAGCGGCAGCGAGCCGAGTTCCAGAACTTCCGTAAGCGAGTCGAAGCGGAGCGACGCCAACAGGTCTCCGCTGGCGTCAGCCGCCTGGTCGAGTCGCTGCTGCCAGTGCTCGACGGGTGCGACGCGGCCACTGCACAGGGACACGGTGAAGTGGCCGCCGTCGGGCAGTCGCTCATGGTGGCCCTGGGCAAGGCAGGACTCGAACGAATCGACGCAGTCGGGGAACCCTTCGATCCCAACCAGCACGAGGCAGTGACGATCGAAGCGGCACCCGAACCCGGTCCGGCGGCATTTGATGACGATGCTGGAGCGTCCCCAGACGCCGCCGCGATTGGAGCTGATGCTGGCGAGCCAGAACTTGGCGGCGAAGTACTCGGCGGCGAAGTCCACCAAGTGGTGACCGCGGAGTTGCGCAGCGGGTTCCGTTTCGACGGCCGTGTGCTGCGTGCCGCCATGGTCAAGGTGCGTACGGGGTAGGCGGCAGCGATGGACCCACGACGCGAGTGGTTCGAGACCGACTACTACGCGGTCTTGGGCGTCTCGCCCGACACGTCGGGCAAGGAGATCACCAAGGCCTACCGCAAGCTCGCGCGCAAGCACCATCCGGACTCGAGCGACGGCGACGAGGCACGCTTCAAGCAGCTCTCCGCGGCGTATGACGTCATCGGCGACGCCGACAAGCGCACTGCCTACGACGAGGCGCGCCGGTTGGGGCCCGCTGGTTTCGGCCCCCGCACGGGCGGCTTCGCGTCGGGCCCGGGAGGCTTCAGCGTCCGGGTCGAAGATCTCGGTGACGTTGGCGGCCTATTCGGCCATCTGTTCGGCAATGGTCGCGGCCGCGGCGGCCCCTTGCCGATACGTGGTCACGACTTGGAAACCCGTGTCGGCATCTCGTTCCGCGATGCGGTCTTTGGAGCAGTCACGGAAGTCGCGGTGCCCGACTCATCGGGGGGTGGGATTCGGAACGTCAAGGTCCGCATTCCCGCCGGCGTCGACGACGGCGGGCGGATCAGGCTGGCGGGCAAGGGCTCGCCGGGTTCGGGCGGGGGACCGAACGGCGATCTGTTCGTGCTCGTCGACGTGGCACCCGATGCCGACTTCGGCCGAGACGACCGAAACCTGACCGTCAGCGTGCCGATCACGTTCCCCGAGGCCGTTCTCGGCGCCGATGTGAAAGTGCTCGACTTCGACGGGAACTCCGTCACGCTGCGCATCCCGCCGGGGACACCTTCGGGCAAGACCTTCCGGGTGCGCGGTCGCGGCATCGCCACCCGCCGCGGCACCGGCGACTTGCTCGTGAGCGTCGAGATAGTGGTGCCGACGAAGCTGTCGTCCGCGGAGCAGGCCGCCATCGAGGCGCTGGGTGACGTCACTGATTTCGAAGGAGGCACGAGCCGGCGACAGCGCAATGCCGCCCCGGAGCCGGCGACACTCGCCGATGCGCCAGGAGCGACAACATGAGCGAACAGCCGAGGCGAACGCCGTCTGTTTCAGAGCGCAACCGGGCGCTGTACGTCATCTCCGTGGCGGCCGAGCTCGCCGGTGTGCATGCACAGACACTGCGCATCTATGAGCGCAAGGGCCTCGTGGCGCCCGCACGCACCTCAGGCGGGAGCCGGCGCTACAGCGACCGCGACATCGCCATGCTCAACCGCATCAGCCAGCTCACCAGCGAGGGTCTCAACCTGGCAGGCGTCAAGCGTGTGCTGGAACTGGAGGAACGTGTGGCGGCCTTGGAGCGCAAACTCGCCGATGTGCAGGCCGAGGCCGCCGCTGTCGTGGCCGAGACGCACCGGCAGTACCGGCGCGACTTGGTGCCGCTGCCGCAGACCGATCTGGTCCCGCGACCAGGTTCGGGGCACGGGGGAGGGCCGCATCCACAGGGTTGAGACGTGCACCTCTCTGGATAGCCCCCAGCGCCGAGGCAAGGGCAAACTTGAGTCGTTACCTATCAAGTTTGCTGATATAATAGTAGGTATGAATCATGACGCCGATCCTCGCAATCATCCGCTGCCGTCCAGCGCCACATCGCCGACTCCGGAAAATTCCTTCGAAGCGCTCGAGCGATTCGGCCGTGATCTCACCGCAGATGCTCGTGACGACAAGCTTGATCCGGTCATCGGTCGCGATGACGAGATCCGCCGGATCATCCAGGTGTTGTCGAGGCGCACCAAGAACAACCCGGTCCTCATCGGCGAGCCGGGCGTCGGCAAGACGGCGATTGTCGAGGGCTTGGCCCGTCGCATCGCCGAAGGCGACGTTCCCGAGGGCCTGCGCGACAAGCGCGTCGTCGCACTCGATCTGGCTGCGATGGTGGCGGGAGCCAAGTACCGGGGCGAGTTCGAGGAGCGGCTCGAAGCCGTGCTCAACGAGATCGTCAAATCCGACGGGGAGATCATTACGTTCCTCGACGAGGTGCACACGCTGGTCGGCGCCGGCGGCGGCGGCGACAGCTCGCTCGACGCCGCCAACATGTTGAAGCCGATGCTGGCTCGGGGCCAGCTGCGGCTCGTCGGCGCGACGACTCTCGACGAATACCGCCAGCACATCGAACACGACGCCGCATTGGAGCGTCGCTTCGCGCCGGTCTATGTGGGTGAGCCGTCCGTGACCGATGCGGTGGCCATCCTTCGTGGGCTGAAAGAGCGGTACGAGGTGCATCACGGTGTTCGCGTCACCGACGCCGCACTGATCGCGGCGGTCACGCTGTCTGACCGGTACCTGCGGGAACGCTTCCTGCCCGACAAAGCCATCGATCTCATGGACGAAGCCGCTAGCCGCCTGCGCATCGAGATCGACTCGGTGCCGCTGGAGATCGACATCTGCGAGCGCCGCATCCGCCAGTTCGAGATCGAAGAGCTGGCGCTGAGCGCCGATGAGACCACCAATGGGCGCTCCTCCGACCAGGGGTACAAATCTCAGCGACTTTCCGACATCGCCGAAGAACTGGCATCTGAGCGTGAGCGAGCGACGGCGCTCAAGGCGCACTGGCAATCGGAAAAGGAGGCCATCGGCGCGATCCGGACGTTGAAGTCTGAGGCAGAGTCGCTGGCTGCCCAGGTGGAGCGAGAGACAGATCTCGAACGCGCCGCGGAAATCCGCTTTGGACGGCTCCCGTCAGTGCACCGCCGCCTCGACGAGGCGGCCGGAGAGCTCGCACGACTGCAGGCCGACAAGCGGATGCTTCGCGAAGAGGTGGATGCCAACGACATCGCCGAAGTGGTGTCTCGCTGGACAGGCATCGCCACGAACCGGCTGCTGGAGGGCGAAGCGCGCAAGCTGGTGCATCTCGAAGAGACGCTCGCCCGCCGGGTCGTCGGCCAGCGACATGCTGTCGACGCAGTCGCAAACGCCATCCGTCGCAGCCGCGCCGGGTTGAACGAGCCCGATCGGCCCATCGGCAGTTTCCTATTCATGGGACCCACCGGGGTCGGCAAGACCGAGTTGGCTCGTGCATTGGCCGAATCGCTCTTCGACGACGAGCGTGCGATGGTTCGTATCGACATATCTGAGTACCTCGAACGGCACTCGGTCAGCCGGTTGATCGGTGCACCGCCTGGCTACATCGGCCATGACGACGGCGGCCAATTGACCGAAGCGATCCGGCGCCGACCCTACTCAGTTGTGCTGCTTGACGAGATCGAGAAGGCGCACACCGACGTGTTCAGCGTGCTGCTTCAGGTGCTCGATGACGGCCGGCTGACCGACGGCCACGGACGCACGGTGGACTTCTCCAACGTGGTGCTCATCATGACCTCGAATCTGGCCGTGGCGCCAGCCGATTTCTTCGCCCCAGAATTCGTCAATCGTGTCGACGAGATCCTCCGCTTTGACTCCTTGAGCAGGGGCGAGGTTGCTGACATCGCCGAACTGCAGCTCGAAATCTTGCGCCAGCGTCTGGCCGAACGCGACATCACGCTGAAGGTGAGCACGGCTGCCGCCGAGTTGCTGGCAAACCGCGGATACGACCCGGCCTATGGCGCCCGACCGCTGCGACGCCTGATCCAGCGCGAGCTGACCGATCCCTTGGCGGCTGGGCTGCTCGACGGCACCTTCGCCGAGGGCGACATCGTGGTGGCGGACAGCATTGACGGCTCGATCAGCCTGAGCGCCTTTTCGCAACTGGCGGGTGCGTCGACCTGCGAGCCCGATGACGCGCCACCGCTGTCGCAAGCCTGTTGAGCCTCTTGTTTCTCGCGCTTGTACCCCATCGCAATGTGATCGGGCGCGATGTGATCGGGCTCACGGGTCGCTCGGGCCGCAGCCACGCGCTGCGCTCGCGGGCCGCTTCGGCGGGCATGCCGATGCCGAACGCGCATCACTCGGCATCGCTGACCAAGTCGTCCAGCGCTGCCGATGCTGTCCCGCTGTAGACGGTTTCCAGCGTCGCCAAGAAGGGAGTCGAACCCGTCCAGAAGGGGAAGCCCCCCAGACGACGTGCGATGACCGCGTTCGCGGCCGGAACTCTCGCGGCGCCCACCACTCGTGCTGGGTCGGGTTCGTACGCCCGGCCCCAGAACACCTCGGGGTCCTCTGGCAGCGGATCGGCGGGAGCGAGTGCCGAATCTGTGTCCGAGGACGCGAGGCGCAGACCGGCGAGCGTGAGCAAGTCGTCACGCTGCATTCCTCTCATCTGAAACAACAGGAACGGATCGCGATCGAATTCCTCGCCGAGCAAGAGGTAGACAGCAGCAATGTGCTTGCACGGATTCGTCTGGTCAGGGCACGAGCACGAGGTGCGAAGATCGCTTCTCGCCGCAGGGAACAGCGAAAGCCCCCACTCCCCGAATGCGTCTTCTATCCGATCGGGCATGCGCCCCGCGATCAGGCTGGAGGCGAATACGGGCCGCTCGCCCAGCGTCGACGCGATCTTGCGCCAATCATCGGGGTGCAGCGTTGCGACCCGGATCGAGACTCGGTAGGGCCGCGCTTGCGATCCTTGCACTTGGGCTGTCACTTCGCCAATGCCGACATCGATCGTCAGGACTTGGCCGCGACGGGCATAGGTTCTCGCACGGGCGATACGTGATGCGATGTCGAAGCCATCGAGGACCTCGATCCAGCGACGGGCCCACCAGTTCTGCGCGAAATCGCCGCGGCGTGATTGTGCCTTGATGCCGCCGCGTGCCTGAAGCGGTCGGCCATAGTCGGCGTACCTGCCAAAACCGGATCGGCTCATCGCAACGTCACCCCCGCACGGCATCGCGGCTCAGCGTGAGCACGGAGCGCAGTTCGTCGTTGGAAAGCTCTGTCAGCCAGCGCTCGCCGCCATCGACGATCTGGTCGGAGAGTTCGCGCTTGTGATCGATCATCTCGTCGATCCGGTCTTCGAGCGTGCCGGCGCACATGAACTTGTGGACCTGCACGTTGCGCTCTTGGCCGATGCGGTACGCACGGTCGGTGGCTTGGTTCTCGACAGCGGGATTCCACCAGCGATCAAAGTGGAACACGTGGTTGGCTGCAGTCAGATTCAGTCCGGTGCCGCCGGCCCGCAGCGACAAGACGAACAATGGAGGACCGTCGGTGTCTCCGAAGCGGTCGACCATGCGATCTCGGCTTGCTCTGGGCACACCGCCGTGAAGGAACAGCACTTCGGTGCCGAATACCTCTTGGAGATGCCGCTGCAGCATCGTGCCCATGGTCACGAAACGGGTGAAGACGAGGGCACGCTCGCCGCTCGCCAGGGTCTCGGTGATCATCTCGATGAGCCGATTGAGCTTGCCGGAACGCCCGTCGATTGCGGAGTCGTCGCCGAGGAAGTGCGCGGGGTGATTGCAGACTTGCGTGAGCTTCGTCATCACGCCGAGGATCAGACCGCGCCGGTCGATGCCCTCAGCGTGTTCGAGGGACTCTTCGGTATCGATCAGCACGGCGCGGTACAGCGATGCTTGCTCGGCGGTCAGGGCGCAGTACGTCTTGGCTTCGAGTTTCTCGGGCAGGTCTTTGATGATGGCGCGATCGGTCTTCACCCGGCGCAGCATGAACGGCCCTGTGGCGCGGCGCAGTCGTTGAGCAGCGTCGGCGTCGCGTTCTGCTTGGATCGGAACCAAGAAGTTGCGCTTGAAGTCCGTCAGGGTGCCAAGGAAGCCCGGATTCAGGAATTCCATGACCGACCACAGGTCGCCGAGGTGATTCTCGACTGGCGTGCCGGTGAGGGCGACGCGATAGTCAGCTGTCAAGGAGCGGGCGGCACGCGCTTGGGCAGTGTGGGGATTCTTGATCTGCTGTGCCTCGTCGAGCACGACGCCGCGCCAAGACTGCTCGCGCAAGAACTCGATGTCTCGCTGCAGCAAGCCGTAGCTGGTGACCACGAGAGCATGACGTCCGGCGCGCTCGCCGAAGGCCTCGCCGCGGGCCCGGCGAGGGCCGTGGTGCACCATCACCGGCAGGTCCGGGGTGAACCGCGAGGCCTCCTTGATCCAGTTGTTGATCACAGAAGTCGGGCACACGAGCAAGGTCGGCATGTCGCTGCCGGACTCCCAGTCGCGTTGGAACAACGCCAGCGCCTGAATGGTCTTGCCGAGTCCCATGTCGTCGGCCAGGCAGCCGCCGAGGCCCCAGCGGCGCAGGAACCACAGCCATGCGTAACCCCGCGCCTGGTACGGGCGAAGCGTTCCCGCGAACGCCGACGGAGCGTCGATGTCGGTGAGAGCTGCGTCGCCGCCGCGGAGACGTCCCAGCAGATCAGCCAGCGGGCCTGCTGCCTCGACATGGTCAAGCTGCGGACCGCCGCCGCCGACGGGCATCCCGATATGCATCTGGACGATGTCGCGAAGCGTCGACGGATGCTCGCCGCGAGTCTGCCAGAACCGGATTGCCTCCTGAATCTCATTCGAGTTCAGCGCGATCCACTGTCCGCGCAGGCGCACGAGGGGCGCCTTCATCGTGGCCAAGGCCTCGATCTCGTCTTCGGTGAGGCGATGATCGCCGAGCGCCAGATCCCAATCGACGTCCGCGATCGCGTCCAGCGACATAATGCCGCTGCCCGACTGCACCGCGGGAGCGGAGGTATTCGCCCGCGCGCTCAGGCGCAACCCCGTCGCCTTACGCGCCCACCACGACGGCAAGAGGACGCCGAAGCCTGCCTCCTCGAGGGCAAGGGCTTCCTCGCTCAGGAAGTCGTACGCCTCTGTCGTGTTCAGGCTGAAGCCATCGGGGTTCGCGTGGTCGAGGCTGCCGGCGACGCGCGCGGAGATCCCTGCAGCCTGTCCGAGACCCACCAGCAAGGATTCTCGCGTCCCGCTCTCGGAGACCGCTAAGGGCACCATCTCCCCGATGTCTGGTTGCCATCCGTCTGCCGCGGAGATCAGCAGGCTGGGGTCCGCATGCGGCTGCAGCAGGTAACGAACGCGCCAAGCGTCCTCCTGCGGCGGGTCGGCGTCCGGTGGGGAGTCGGCGTCCAGCGCGGTTTCCGGCTCCTCCAGCCGGAAGCAGAGCCTGAACGGGGAACGTTCCGCGGCGGCCACTGGACGGCGCCACTTGGCAATTTGGTCCGCCATGTGCTCGGCGTCGACGCTGCGGTCAAGCAGGCCGTCTGTGCCCAGCAACGCCTCGAGCCAGAGGTCGTGGGAGTCTGCGCCGAGACGGCCGGCGGGGCGGTCGGCCGCGCTGGCCGTGCTGCGCACCAGATGGTCGACCAGCACGGTGAGCGCTTGGCGCAGGACTTCGACTGACGGATCGTCGGGGGCTGTCTGCGCGTCCGGATCAGTTGCTGCCCGTGCCGACCCCGGCATGCGAGCGGCGATGGCCGCCATGCGCTCGCCGTCGGCGCCGGTGCATACCGGTTCCCAGACTGCTCGTGCTCCCCGCGGGTCGAGCGCGATGCCCGGCAGGAACTGCTGTCGGGCTACGAGCGCGGCCGCGAATCTGAATGCGTCTTCCGCCCAGAAACGTAGGTCTGTGCCCGCGAATACCCCCGAGGCCAGATGCCGGTCACGGCACACTGCCCGCAGCAGCGCAATCGCCTCAGTCGGCGCCAGGCGCAGTGCGGGCACCGTCCAGGGGGCTCTGCAGATGGCGCCAGGGTCACCCTCGCCAGCGGGCTTGATGATCGTGCTCGAAGCGACCGGCGCATCGGCCGTGCTCGGAAGCCACATCGCGACCGGCCGCCCGCGGCGCGCGGTGATGCGAAGATCGGCTTCGGTGCTCCGGATCGCCTTGGCGAGGACGGACGCGGCAGCTGCGAACGGGTGCGGCCGGTGGGTGAGGCCATCGGGGTAGCTCGCGGGCAGCGTGTCAGCGGCATCGGAGGCTTCGGCCCATACCACGAGGGCACCGTGGTGGCAGACGCCATGGACAAGAAGCATCGTGGGCTCGCGGGGTTTGGCAATCAGCGGGGACCGCAAATCATACGATCGGCGACCTCAAGCGCCTGAAATGCGGTGTTCTGATCGCCCTCCTACACTGGCCAAGTGACGAAGGGCACCGCAGCTGGGTCTCACCCCGAATGCGCCGCGATGTGTCCGACCGCAGGCATCCGCCGTGATCCGGTTTGCGCCGTCCGCAGCCCGGACCTCAGCCAGCCAAGCTGAGCGATACCGCGCATGCCGGGCTCAATCGTCGTCGGAATGCAATGGGGCGATGAGGGCAAGGGCCGCATCGTCGACATCGTCGCCAAGGAATGCCAGCATGTCGTCCGCTACCAGGGCGGCCACAACGCCGGGCACACGATCGTCGTCGACGGTGAGACATTCGCCCTGCAGCTCATCCCGAGCGGGGTGCTCTATGACCACGTGACGCCGATCATCGGCAACGGCGTGGTCATCAACCCGTGGGTGCTGATCGACGAGATCGACATGCTCGGGCGCCGGGGCGTCGACTGCGGCCGGCTGATGCTGAGCCCCGCGGCGCATCTCGTGCTGCCCTACCACCAGATCGCCGATGAGCTCGCCGAAGCGAAGCGCGGCGACGCCAAGCTCGGCACCACCAAGCGCGGCATCGGGCCGGCGTATGCCGACAAGGCGGCACGGGTGGGGCTGCGCGTCGAAGATCTGCTGGAGCCGATGGCGCTGCGCTCCCGATTGCTGAGCGTGCTGGCGGATCGCAACGCCTACTTGCAACGGGTGCACGATCATCCCGGTGTCGATCCCGATGAGCTGGCCGACCAGCTCATCACCGAGGTGGCACCACGGCTGGGGCCGCTGGTGGCCGACACCGTCGGGTGGCTGCACGAAGCGCTGCATGCGGGCGAGCGCGTGCTGTTCGAAGGCGCCCAGGCCACCTTCTTGGATCTTGACCACGGCACCTACCCTTTTGTCACCTCCTCGAACCCGGTGGCAGGTTTCGCGCTGGTGGGCGCGGGCATCGGGCCTGGCGCCGTCGATCAGGTGATGGGCATTGCGAAGGCCTACACCACCCGAGTCGGTTCGGGGCCGTTCGTGACCGAGCTGGACGATGAAGTCGGCGACGAATTGGTCGAGCGCGGCGCTGAATTCGGCACCAATACCGGCCGTCGGCGCCGCTGCGGCTGGTTCGACGCGGTGATGGGCCGCCAGGCTGCCCGTCTCAACGCCTGCACGGAGATCGCGCTCACCAAGCTCGACGTGCTCGACGAACTCGACACGATCAAGGTGTGCGTGGCCTATGAGGTGGATGGCCGCCGTTACGACTACCTGCCGCATCTGCGCTCGCTGTGCGATCGCGCCCGACCGGTCTACGCAACGCTGCCCGGCTGGAAGACGCCGCTCGAGCGGGTTACCGAGCGGTGGCAGCTTCCCCGCCAGGCCGTCGACTACATCGTCTTCCTCGAACGCCAGCTTGGTCTGCCGATTCGCTATGTCTGCGTCGGTCCGGGCCGCGAGCAGTACATCCGCTTCGCGGCTTGAGTCAGGAAGCGCCGGTGAGGGTCTGTGTGGTTGGCCAGGGTGGGCGCGAGCACGCGTTTGCGAGTGCCCTGGCCGCGACAGCCGATGTCGTTGTCACCCCCGGAAACCCCGGCATAGCCGGCAGCACTCCCGCCACCGCCACCGAGATCGACGCCGACCTGTACGTCATCGGACCTGAGGGTCCCCTGGCTGATGGCTTGGCAGATCGCCTGCGGGCAGTGGGCCGCCTCGTGTTCGGACCGGGTGCAGATGGCGCCGCGCTCGAAAGCTCCAAGGCGTGGATGAAGGAAGTGGTCAGCGCTGCGGGGGTGCCCACGGCGGGCTATGCCACCTTCGCCAGCGAGCCGGTGCAGCGCCGCGCAGCACACGCCTACCTCGAGACGCTGGCACCGCCGTATGTCATCAAGACGAGCGGACTCGCCGCCGGCAAGGGCGTACTGGTCACCGACGACGTGGCATCAGCCCATTCCGACATCGACGCCAAGCTCGACGGCACCGCATTCGGGGACGCCGGTCGCCGCATCGTCATCGAAGAAGGGATGCGAGGCCCCGAAGTGTCGCTGTTCGCGCTCTGTGACGGTCGCCGAGCGGTACTGCTGCCCACAGCGGTGCGTGACCACAAGCGCGTCGGTGACGGCGACACGGGGCCGAACACCGGCGGCATGGGTTGCGTCTCGCCGCTGGCTGATGTCGATCGGGCTGTTTGCGCCGAACTGGGCGCGTTGGCGTTCGAGCCGACGCTGGCCGAGCTGGCCCGGCGGGGCGTTGACTACCGCGGCGTGCTCTACGCCGGGTTCATGCTGACGCCCGACGGACCCCGCCTGCTGGAGTTCAACGTGCGCTTCGGCGATCCCGAGGCACAGGTCACGCTGCCGCGCATCACCAACGACCTCGCATTGCTGCTGGCCGGGGCGGCAGCGGGCGAGCTGAGCGACGAGATCATCGTCTCCGACGACGCCATGGTGTGTGTCGTCTGTGCTGTGGAGGGCTACCCGGCTGCACCGCGCACCGGCGACGTCATCTCTGGCCTCGAGCGCGCGCGTGAGGTTGACGGCGTCACCATCTTCTGTGCGGGTGTCGGGACCGCGGACGGTCAGGCTGGGTCTGGCGGGTCTTTGGTGACCGGCGGCGGCCGGGTGCTGAACGTGTGCGGCCGCGGCCCCGATGTCGCGGCGGCCCGCGACCGCGCCTACCAAGCCGTGCAGCACCTTCATTGGCCCGGCATGACCTACCGCACCGACATCGCTGCGGCCGAGGCCGCAGCCACCGCCGGAGGCAACCGATGAAGGGGCCGATGGGTGCTGTTCGGCGCTTGTGGCATGAGTGCGGAAATCTCCCCGCCACCGACTCCGGGCGGCGAGACTCAGAGGCTGAGCCGTTCGGCGAAGCCGTGGCCCGAGCGGCCCGTGAGCGCAGCGCACAAGAGCGGGGAAGTATGGAAGCTGAGTCGATGTGGGTCAGGGGAGCCAAGCAATGAAGGTCGCCATCTTGATGGGCTCGCCGAACGATGCGCCGAAGATGGCGCCAGCCGCCGAGATGCTCGACAGGTTCGGCATCGACCATGTGACCGAGGTGATGAGCGCCCACCGGACGCCGGCAGCCGTCATGTCGTTCGCGACTGCAGCACGGGATGCCGGATTTGCCGCGATCATCTGCGGAGCCGGCATGGCAGCGCACCTCGCTGGCGTGGTGGCCGCACACACGACTCTGCCGGTGATCGGCGTGCCGCTCAGCGGCGGCCTTGCCGACGGGCTCGATGCATTGCTGTCGACGGTGCAGATGCCCAAGGGCATCCCCGTGGCGACTGTTGCGGTGAACGGCTCGGCGAATGCTGCGGTGCTCGTCGTAGAGATCCTGGCGGTGACCGATGCGGGGCTCGCCCGGGGTCTGGCGGAATTCCGCGCCGCGGGTGCCCGGTGACGCCGACATGAGCCCCGACGTCGTCGCCAACGTGTTGGCGACGCGCTACGCCTCTGGCGAGATGGCCGAGCTGTGGTCGCCACGCCACAAGATCATTCTCGAACGCCGTCTGTGGATAGCGGTGCTCGAAGCCCAGCGCGACGCAGGCGTCGACGTTCCCGGCGGCGCGCTCGAGGCCTACCGCGAGGTGATCGACCAGGTCGACCTGAATTCCATCACCGAACGCGAGCGGATCACCCGGCACGACGTCAAGGCACGCATCGAGGAGTTCTGCGCGCTGGCTGGCCATGAGCAGATTCACCGCGCTATGACCTCGCGAGATCTCACCGAGAACGTCGAGCAGTGCCAGGTGCGCTCAGCCTTGCAGCTGGTCACTGAGCGCATGGCGGCGTTCGTCACGCGCGTCGCCGCCCTGGCCGCTGCCCACCGTGACCTCGTGATGACCGCCCGCTCCCACAACGTGCCTGCGCAGGCGACCACGCTCGGCAAGCGCTGGGCCACCATCGGCACCGAGGCAATGGTGGCCATCGAACGCCTCGAAGAGCTGATCGGCCGCTACCCGCTGCGCGGGCTGCGCGGACCGGTCGGCACCCAGCAGGACCTGCTGGAACTGCTCGGCGGCGATCCCGCAGCGGTCGACCGCCTGGAACGCCGGATCGCCGATGAGCTGGGATTCGGCCGCGTGCTGGGGTCGGCTGGGCAGGTCTATCCGCGCTCGCTCGACCTCGATGTCGTTGCCGCGCTCGTCGTCGCCGCAGCGCCGCTCGCCAACCTGGCGCTCAACGTTCGCCTGATGGCCGGCCACGAGCTGGTGACCGAGGGATTCGAGCCCGGCCAAGTCGGTTCGTCGGCCATGCCGCACAAGATGAATACCCGGTCTTGCGAGCGCATCAGCGGTCTCGCCGTCATCCTGCGAGGGCATCTCACGATGGCATCGCAATTGGCCGGCGATCAGTGGAACGAGGGCGACGTCAGCTGCTCGGTCGTGCGCCGGGTGGTGCTTCCCGACGCCTTCTTCGCACTCGACGGCGCACTCGAGACGGCGTTCAGCGTGCTGGACGGGTTCGGTGCCTTCCCTGCGCGCATCGCGGCAGAGCTGGCCGAGTACCTGCCGTTCCTTGCGACGACCCGCCTGCTCGCCGCTGCTGTCACCGCGGGCACGGGCCGCGAGCAGGCGCACGAGCGAATCGCCGAGCACGCGACCGCCGCAGTGCTGTCGCTGCGGGAGGGCAACGCCGCCACGAACGATCTGGCCGAGCGGCTCGCGGCCGACCCCGTGCTGGCGCTCAGCGCCGGCGACATCGAATCGGCACTCGCCGACCCCGCTTCCTTCAGCGGTCGTGCCGCCGATCAAGTCGACGAGTTCGTCGCTGCGGCAGGCAAGATCGCCGAGCGATACGGACCGGCTGTGGCCTATGAAGGGGGCGAGGTGCTGTGAACGCGGCGAGACGGCGCTTCGGAGATCACGGCCCGATGCCAGACCCGATGAGACAGGCCCGATGAAAGGAGCAACGTGAGCGAGCTCGAACTCGTCCACCGCGGCAAGGTGCGCGAGATGTACCGCGTCGACGACAGGCATCTGCTGATGGTCGCAAGCGACCGTATCTCGGCCTTCGACGTGGTGTTCGACGAACCGGTGCCCGACAAGGGCCGCGTCCTGACCGCCATGACGGCGTGGTGGTCCACCTGGCTCGGCGACATTGCACCGACCCATGTGGTCTCGACCGACCCTGGCGACTTCCCCGCCGCTGCGCGGCGACCCGAATTCGCCGGCCGGGCTCTCCTTGTCCGCCGGGCAGAGATGCTGCCGATCGAGTGCATCGTGCGCGGGTACATCACCGGTTCGGCGTGGAAGGAATACCGCGAGCACGGCACCATGCACGACGAGCCACTGTCGGCCGGGCTGCTCGAATCGCAGCAGCTTCCGGAACCGGTCTTCACGCCGTCCACCAAGGCGACCGATGGGCACGACGTGAACATCTCCTTTGCCGCTGCCGCAGAGCTGGTCGGTGATGAAGCCGCCGCCGCCGCCCAGAAAGTGTGCGTCGATGCCTACAGCACGGCGGCCGCTCACGCTTCGCAGCGGGGCATCATCATCGCCGACACCAAGTTCGAGCTGGGCTACGTGGACGGCACCCTGGTCATCGCCGACGAGTGGCTCACGCCCGATTCGTCCCGCTTCTGGCCCAAGGATCACTGGCAGCCGGGCGCATCGCCGCCGTCGCTCGACAAGCAGCCGGTGCGTGACGCCACCGAAGCCACCGGCTGGAATAAAGAGCCGCCGCCCCCGCCGCTGCCCGACGACGTGGTGGCCGCCACCCGTGCCCGGTACATCGAGGCATACGAGACGCTGACCGGCGAGTCGTTCGACGACTGGTTGACGCAATCGGGCGTGCTGAGCGGAGCAACTGCCCCATGAGTCGCTGGGATGTCTTGGTGGAAGTCTCGCCGCGCGCTGAGATTGCCGATCCGGCGGGAACCACGATTGAACGTGCCCTCGCAGCGTTGGGATTTGCGGGCGTCGGCGAGGTGCGGGTCGGCAAAGCCATTCGCATGGAGGTCTCCGCAGCGGACGCCGCTGAGGCCCGGTCAGTGACCGAGCAGATGTGCGATCGCCTGCTGGCGAATCCGGTGATCGAAGACACCCGTATCGAATTGCGCGCCGTAGCGCAAGAACCGATAGCGCAGGAACCCGCAGCGCAGGAACCCAGTCCGTGAGCGTCACGGTCGGCATCGTGCGGTTTCCCGGCACGAACTGCGATCTCGACACACTCGACGCGCTCGCTGAATTGGGGGCGAGAACTGTGCTGCTGCACAGCGACGAGACCTCGCTCGGAAGTGTCGATGCTGTCGTCATCCCAGGCGGATTCGCCCATGGCGACTACCTGCGAACGGGAGCAATCGCCCGCTTCTCGCCGATCATGGACGCAGTGGCGTCATTTGCGAGCGCCGGCGGTCCCATCGTCGGCATATGCAATGGGTTCCAAGTGCTGACCGAGGCAGGTCTGCTGCCCGGAGCGCTACGACCGAATGCGGGGCTCTCGTTCTTGTGCCAGCCGCAGCAGGTAGTGATGGCGTCGGTGAACCATGCCCTAGGGCATGGACTGTCGACGTCGGAGGTGCTGCACATCCCCATTAACCACTTCGAAGGGAACTATGTGTGTGATCGCCTGACGTTGCAGCGTTTGCGCGAGAAAGGCCAAGTAGTGATGCGCTACGTGGGCAATCCCAACGGATCGTTGGATGACATTGCCGGCATCTGCAATGAGATGGGCAATGTCGTGGGTCTCATGCCCCACCCTGAACGGGCCACCTCGGAACTATTGGGATCAACGGACGGCTGCAGGCTGCTCGAGGCGCTGCTCGAAGCAGCAGCGAGCACTCGTCAAGTCGTCGATCGCCGTTCGGCTTGAAGGGGAATGACGACCGTGAGGATCGAAACTTCAAGTGCCGACGGCCGGGTGGTCTGAAGTGTCAGCCGCCCCGTGTGATGCCCGCACGGGCCAGCATGTCCGCGGGGACCCCGAATTCACGCCAGGTGGCGTACTGGATTCCCTTGCGATGCCCGTAGTTGGCGGCGTGGGTGACAAAGCCCTCTTCGACCGCGGCCATGTCCGGTTCGACTTGCAGGGCCTCGATGGCTGCTTCGACGTCCCGACGTTCCTGCATCAGGTTCAAGCGTTGGATCGGCTTCGCATCGGCAATCTGGACGTCGATTGCAGCCTGCTTTGCCTTGAGGGACTCAGCGCTCGGTCGGCGTCCGGGCTTGGGCCGGTGAGTCTCGACTGCCTCGAGATAATCCCGCACTGCCGTAGCCTCGATGCGCCCCGCAGCGATTGCAGCCTTATGTTCGTCGGACATTGTTCGTTCGCTCATGCCGTCTGTATATCACGAGAATCGACAGTGTCCAATGAACTCGGGTCGATATGACTGCGGTGCTTTCAGGATCTCACTCGGCTGATGCCTCCGGCGTTGCCCATACCGCAAGCGTTCATGCGTCACTTGGCCTGACGGATACCGAGTACGAATGCATCTGCGAACTGTTGGACCGGCAGCCGAACCATCTCGAACTGGCCATGTATGCGGTCATGTGGTCCGAGCATTGCTCGTATAAGTCATCGCGCCGCCATCTTGCGCGGCTGCCAACCGAGGCACCCTGGGTGCTCGTCGGTCCGGGCGAGAACGCCGGCGTTGTCGATGTCGGTGACGGCATTGCAGTAGCAGTACGCATCGAAAGCCACAACCACCCCTGCGCCATCGAGCCGTATCAAGGTGCGGCGACCGGAGTCGGCGGCATCTTGCGCGACATCTTCACTATGGGTGCGCGACCCATTGCGCTCGCAGATCCTCTGCGCGTCGGACCGCTGGACGAACCGCGAAGCAATTGGATTGCAGAAGGAATCGTCAGCGGGATATCGGGTTACGGCAACAGCGTCGGTGTACCGACCGTTGCGGGTGAATTCGTGTCGTGCGAGACATATCGAGACAACCCTCTGGTGAATGTGGCCGCACTTGGCATCATGCCCACGGAACGACTTGTCCTCGGCCGTGCAACCGATGTGGGCAGCTCGGCCGTGCTCATGGGCGCGAGCACCGGCCGCGACGGCATCGGCGGCGTCAGCGTGCTGGCGTCGGCAGGCTTCGACGAGGCTGACGATGATGCGACCAAACGCCCGAGCGTTCAGGTCGGCGACCCTTTCGAGGAAAAGCGCCTCATCGAAGCCTGCCTCGAATTGCTGGAAGCACGACTCGTCAGCGGGATCCAGGATCTCGGGGGTGCCGGCTTGACCTGCGCGGCCAGCGAGACAGCCTCGCGTGGCGGCACCGGCATGGAGGTCGACGTCACCGCCGTGCCCTTGCGTCAGCACGGCATGGAACCGTTCGAGATCATGACCTCGGAGTCTCAGGAACGGATGCTGGCGATCGTCTCGCCGACCAACGTCGACCGGGTGCTCGAGATCTGCGCGCGGTGGGAGGTGAGTGCGACAGTTGTCGGACGAGTGACCGGCGACGGGATGCTGCGGGTGCGTGACGGTGCCGAGGGCCCAGTCCTGGCAGAGATCCGGGCGAGCACGCTGCACGACGACGCGCCGTCCTATGACCGTCCCCAGCGTCCGCCTGCTGATCTGGCAGCCCGCCACCGCGTCGATCCTGGGGCCCATCGCGCCGCACAGAGCGCGCCGGCTGTCACTCCGGACGATTGCGCTGCCGATCTGCTGGCGATGCTCGCGGATGCGCGCTGGGTATACCGGCAGTACGACCACCAACTGTTTCTGAACACGGTCGTCGGCCCCGGGCACGACGCCACGCTGCTGCGATTGCGAAACCCTCGCGACGGCACGCCCACCGGTCGGGGACTGGGAATCTCGGTCGACGGCAACCACCGCTGGTGCGACGCTGATCCCCGCCGGGGCACCGCCATGGTGGTGGTCGAAGCGGCACTGAACCTTGCCTGTGTGGGCGCCGACCCGCTCGCGCTCGTCAACTGCCTGAACTTCGGCAATCCAACTCATCCCGAGGTCATGTGGCAGCTGTCAGAGGCCGTCGACGGCATGACGGAAACCTGCGACGCGCTCGGTGTACCGGTCGTGGGCGGGAATGTCAGCCTGTACAACGAGACCAATGGCACCAATATCTGCCCGACGCCCGTCGTGTGCATGGTCGGCGTCCATCCCGACCTCCACAGGCGCCCGATCGCAGACGGCCTGCCGTCTCGGACCGAACTCGTGGTGCTGGCCCCGACCGGCTTCGCCGGCCACGCGCAAGACGGCGCTGACGCTGTGGGGCGGCACCCCATTCCGCTGGGTGGCAGTCGATGGGCGTGGGAACGCCGCCAGTGCAGGGACGGGGCCCTGCCGGATCTCGACATTGCGGGCTGCGTCGCAACTGCCCGATTCGCAGCGGCAGCCGTACGGGACAACCTCGTGCAGTTCGCTCATGATGTCTCCGACGGCGGCATCGCGGTGGCCATCGCGGAGATGTGCTGTCACAGTGGCACGGGCGTGCGCGCCCGGGTTCCGTCGCTCGGAGAATCGGCGCCAGCGGCACGGGCGCTGTTCGCTGAGCCGCCCGGTCGCGTCCTCGCCGCTGTCGAGCCTCGCGATGTCGATCGTCTCGCGAGTGCGGCGGCCGCGTCGGGAGTCGAATGTCGCCGCCTTGGATCGTTCGGCGGATCGCGCGTGCAGATCGGCCGGATGTCCGAACGGGGCCTTGATGTCGACCTCGCGCTCGACGAGACGCTCGCCCGGTGGAGCGGTGCTTTGCCCCAGTCATTTGCTCAACCCGTCGAGGGAGCAGTGGCATGAGTCAAGCTCCCTCCGACGGTGTGGAGTTCTGCAAGCCGCGCGAAGCCTGCGGCGTCTTCGGGGTGTACCTGCCTGGCGGCCCCGTCGCCCACCTCAGTTACCTCGGGTTGTACGCGCTGCAGCACCGCGGGCAGGAATCGGCTGGCATTGCGGTGTCCGACGGCACGCACATCACCGTGGTGAAGGACATGGGTCTCGTCGCCAGTGCGTTCGATGATCGGGTGCTGGCCGGGCTCGAGGGCAATTTGGCCATCGGGCACACCCGATACTCGACGACAGGTTCGAGTTCGTGGCGCGCGGCGCAGCCGTTCTACCGGGGCCTCGACGGCACGGAATTCGCGCTCGGGCACAACGGGAACCTCACCAACACCGCCGAGCTTGCTGCCTCATCGGGGATGCTCGACGGGGTGGTCACCAGCGACAGCGACCTCGTCGCCGAGCTGGTCGCCCAACGCATCACCGCCACCCCGCAGATCACTCGCACGCGACCGCGCGAGGCCGTCACCGAGGCACTGGGAGCGGTGCTGCCAAGCCTTCGTGGCGGTTTCACTTTCGTGGTCGCCGACCGGGATCGCCTGATCGGGGTCCGCGACCCGCACGGCATCTGGCCGCTGTGTCTCGGCCGCCTGAATGTCGATGAGCACGGGGTCGATCCGTCCGATGTCGACCCGCATCGGGGCGGCTGGGTGCTGGCCTCGGAGAACCCCGCGCTGGAGGTGGTGGGCGCGACGTTCGAACGCGAGATCCGGCCGGGCGAGATGATCATCATCGACGCCGCGGGGTGTCGTTCGCTGTGGCCGTTCGCCAGCAGACCCGAAACCGGCGGCGGGCTGGCACCGCACCTGTGCATCTTCGAATTCGTGTACTTCTCGCGTCCTGACACAACCTTGGCCAGCCAGAACGTGCACGCAGCCCGGCAGCGCATGGGCGCGCACCTGGCGACCAATGCACCGGTCGCAGCGGATCTGGTGATGCCCGTTCCCGAATCGGGCATTCCGGCGGCGCAGGGCTACGCGCGTGCCAGCGGCATCGCCTACGGCGACGGACTCGTCAAGAACCGCTACATCGGGCGCACCTTCATCGCGCCAAACCAGCATGTCCGGTCGTTGGGCGTGCGAACAAAGCTGAACCCGATCAGCCCCAACATCAACGGACGCCGTCTCGTGGTGGTCGACGACTCGATTGTGCGGGGCACGACCACTCGGTCGATTGTTGAGATGCTGCGCGGCGCCGGCGCCGCGGAGGTGCACATGCGCATCTCCTCGCCGCCCTACCGGTGGCCCTGCTTCTACGGCATGGACACCGGCACCTCCGACGAGCTGCTGGCCGCGAGTCGTGATCTGGCCGAGATCGAGGCGTATCTGGGAGTCGATTCGCTGGCGTACCTGAGCCTCGATCAGCTCGTCGAGGCCACCGGCGTGCTCGGTGGCGGGTTCTGCCACGCATGTCTCACTGGCGAGTACCCGGTGGAAATCGGTGCGAGCGCACGGGCCGAGGTGTTCGGCAGCGGCAGCGACGAACCCACTCGCTCCCTGATCGCGACCGGCAGCGTGCAAGCCGCAGCCGTCGCGGGACCGCTCGGCGGCTGACTCCGACTTGACGATGGCTGCCCGATGACGCTGCCCGCCCGACGCCATCCGATCTGATGACGCTTGAGAGTGCAGGCTCCGCCGAGGACGAGCCTGGGGCCTCCGAGCCTGGGCCGCTTACCTACGAATCGGCCGGAGTGAGCATCGCTGCGGGAGACGAGGCGGTCCGGCGTTTGGCACCGCACGCCCGCAGCACATACCGACCCGAGGTGCTGAATGACATCGGGGCGTTCGGGGCGGTCACTGCGGTGCCGCCGGGCATGGACGAACCGGTGCTGGTGAGCGCGAACGACGGTGCTGGCACCAAGCCGCTCATTGCCGCTGCGCTTGGCCGCTGGGACACGATAGGAATCGACGTGGTGGCCATGTGCGTCGACGACATCGTCACACTCGGCGCAGAACCGTTGCTGTTTCACGACCAGATCACTGCGGGACGTCTTGATCCCGACGTGGTGGAGACGATCGTCTCGGGTCTGGCGGCGGGCTGTCGGACCGCCGGTTGCGCATTGGTCGGCGGCGAGCTGGCAGAACACCCTGACGCACTCGCGCCGGGCGAGGTGGACATCGCCGGCTTTGCCGTAGGAGTCGTCGAGCGGGCACAGCTGCGAACCCCGGTGGGGAGTGAGCCCCTCGTGCTCGTCGGACTCGCCTCCGGTGGGCTGCGATGCAACGGTTACAGCCTCGCTCGCCGCGTCCTGTGCGGCAGTTCGCTCGACGCGGAACAGCTTGCCGCGCCGGCATGGCCGGGCGCCGATCGCACGCTGGGCGACGAGTTGTTGCGACCGTCGGTGATCTATGCCCCCGCAGTGCTCTCATTGTTCAGTGAGTGCGACGCCCGTGCAGCAGCCCACATCACCGGCGGGGGACTGGCTGCGAACGTCGCGCGCATGCTCGGTCCCGGCGCTCAGGCGATCGTGCGGCGAGGCACGTGGCCGGTGCCCGCCATTTTCGACCACATCGCCAGCAGCGGTCCGGTGGCCCCGTCCGAAATGGACCGCGTCTTCAACCTGGGTATCGGCATGGTGGTGGCGGTCCCGCCTGCGTACGCGGACAGTGCCATCGACATTGCCGGCGCAGCGGGACACGACGCATTCCGGATCGGCGAGATCCGACCCGGCAACGGCGGGGCCCAGATCATCGATTCAGACCAATACCCTGCCGTTTCTGCAAACGCGCAGGAGCGCCGATGACTGCCACCGCGGGGTCCCGACCCACCGCCGCCTATTCCGCCACCCTCGAAGTCGAGCTGGCTCACCAGCCGGGCACGCTCGGCCGGCTGTGTACCGCCATCGGCGATGTCGGCGGCAACATTCAGAGCCTCGACGGTTTCACGATCACACAGGGTGCGCTGCGCCAGCACATCGTGGTCGACGCCGCGAGCGAGCAGCACATCACCCAGATCTGCGCAGCAGTCAACGGCCTCGAGGGCATCACGGTCATTGCGGCGCTCGACCGCACGTTCGAGCTGCACGACCGCGGGAAGCTCGAGACGGTCAGCCGCATCCCGCTGCGCAACGCAGATGACCTCTCCATGGCGTACACGCCGGGCGTCGCTCGTGTCTGCCGGGCAATCGTGGATGACCCCGAACGAGTCCATGACCTGACGATCAAGGGCAACACGGTTGCCATCGTCACCGACGGCACGGCAGTGCTCGGTCTCGGCGACATCGGCCCGGCAGCGGCGATGCCGGTCATGGAAGGCAAGGCGCTGCTCTTCAAGGAGTTCGCCGGCGTGGATGCCTTCCCGATCTGCCTCGACGTCACCGACCCGGACGAGATCGTGGAGACGGTCATCCGGCTCGCACCGACCTTCGGCGGCATCAACCTCGAGGACATCGCGGCGCCTGGCGCGTTCGCGGTCGAGGAAGCGTTGCGCGCCGCACTCGACATTCCCGTGTTCCACGACGACCAGCACGGCACCGCGGTGGTTGCGCTGGCGGCGCTTCGCAACTCGGCGCGCATTGTGGGCAAGGAGCTGGCGAATCTTCAATGCGTCATCCTGGGCGCCGGCGCCGCCGGCGTGGCAACCGCCAAGATCTTGGCTGGCGCAGGCGTCGGCAACGTGATCGCCTGCGACCGCAAGGGCACCATCCACCCCGGTCGCGGCGACCTGAACCACGCCAAGGAATGGCTTGCCGCCAACACCAACGCCGAGCGCGTGGCTGGCACGGTGTCCGACGCCATGGTCGGTGCAGACGTGTTCTTGGGGCTGAGCGGCCCTGGGCTCGTCACCCGCGACGACGTGGCGACCATGGCGAAGCGACCAATCGTGTTCGCGATGGCGAATCCCGACCCCGAGATCCTGCCCGACGACATCGCCGATATCGCCGGCGTCGTCGCGACCGGCCGCAGCGACTACCCCAACCAGATCAACAACGTGCTGGCATTCCCGGGCATCTTCCGGGGCGCCTTCGACGCAGGTGCCACCGACATCACCGAGAACATGAAGATCGCGGCAGCCGACGCAATCGCAGCGGCCGTGTCGAGCGACGACCTCTGCCCCGAGCTCGTCATCCCCACAGCCTTCGACCGCTCAGTAGTCCCCGCAGTAGCCGCCGCAGTAGCCGCCGCAGCTCGCGCCGACGAAGTCACGCGCCGCTAAGCACCCCTATTGTCGCGAGTGCGGCGAAGCCTTGATTTCTATTGTCGCGAGCGAGGGCGAAGCCCTTTCGCTCGCATAAACCAGTGGTCGGGACCGGCGTCGATCCGGTGACCTCACGCTTTTCAGGCGCGCGCTCTGCCAACTGAGCTACCCGACCGCGGTCCCGACGGGATTTGAACCCGCGACCTCTGGCTTGACAGGCCAGCGTGAACTCCAGACTTCACCACGGGACCAGTTGATTTGCTGTCTGCTCGCACCAACACGGCGACCGCAGTCGCCCCCGATGCAAGATCAGCAACGATAGCCACCTCGATCAGAAATCAAGCGTCGCACTCGGAGCGATCTCTTCCGAGCTGCGGCGGAGCACGGCGAAGCCATCGCGCGCGCGTCCCGTGGGCACCGCGAGCAACGGCGGGGGGAGCTTGGTGTCACGGTGGGAGACCTCGACAATCCGCGCATCCTGCTGAGTCAACCGAAGGAGTCGGCGTCATCGCCGGTGCTCGACAATGAGCAGGGAGTCCATGACACCCCCCGCCTACGCTGAACGCATGCCGGTCAAACCGACGCGCGACCCGGCCATCGCGGACAAGCCGGGACAGTGCTGGTCATTGCACCGCGGCGACGCGCTCGATGCATATGTGGACTGGCCGCGGCCCGCATTGATCATGTCCGACGGCGCGTATGGCGTGGGCGGCTTCCCAGGCGATCCGCGAACACCCGACGACTTGGTTGGCTGGTATGCACCCCATGTTGAGTGCTGGTCGAAGTACGCGCTTGCGGCGACGACGCTGTGGTTCTGGAATACCGAGATCGGCTGGGCCACCGTGCATCCGTTGCTGGCGGCCAGCGGCTGGGATTACGTCCAGACCGTGGTCTGGGACAAGGGCGTCAGCCATATTGCGGGCAACGTCAACGGTGACACCATCCGCCAGTTTCCGGTGACCACCGAGGTGTGCGTCTTCTACCGTCGGCGGCTGGAATTCGAGACGCCTGAGGGCATTATGTCCGCCAAGCAGTGGCTGCGCCACGAATGGCAGCGGGCTGGCTTGCCGCTGCACCGTGCAAACGAGGCGTGCGGCGTCGCGAACGCGGCAACTCGCAAGTACCTGACCCAAGACTGGCTGTGGTACTTCCCGCCGCCCGAGATGATGGAGCGGCTGGTCGCCTTCGCGAACCGCCATGGTGATCCCCACGGCGCGCCGTATTACTCGATTGACGGAGCTTCGCCACTCACAGCGGCGGAATGGTCGCGGATGCGTGATGTCTGGACTCATGCACATGGCCTGACGAACGTTTGGGCTCAGCCTGCTCTGCACGGCAGTGAGCGCTACAAGGGCAACGGAGTGCGTTCCGCGCCGCGTGTTCACAATCCCGGCCGGCAGGCCGCTGTTCACCTCAACCAGAAGCCGATCGAGTTCATGCGACGCATCGTCGCCGCGGCCACGCGTCCCGGCGACGTCGTCTGGGAGCCATTCGGTGGCCTGTGCAGTGCGTCGGCAGCGGCGGTCACCCTCGGACGGCGGGCATACGCGGCTGAGCAAGTAGAGCACTTCGCCGATATCGCTGAACAGCGACTTGCCGAAGCAACGACAGGCGAGCACGACGATCTGTAATGCCCGAAGACGCCGATATCGCACGAGTGCCCGAACCCAGGCCCCCGACGCCGGATCCTGACCACCCGACGACCGCTCTGGCCAGCCGAGTTCGAGATGCACTCACCGCATTGCCGATTCACTTCCAGTCGCCGACGGTCATGGAGGGTCTCGACGCAACCGATCTGTTTGCGTTGAACACCGTGCTCGGCGCGACCATTGAAGTGCAGGTCGTGGCAGCGCTGAATCGAATGCGCGAAGTGTGGGATCCCGACGGCGAGTGGCCGCTGTACGAGTTCGTCCGACAAGCGCAGACGTTTCCCGATGTCCTCTTGCGCCGCCGCAGCACGGACGGTGTCGACGAAGTGGCGATGGGCATCGAACTGAAGGGCTGGTATCTGCTGGCGAAGGAAGCCGTGCCGAGTTTTCGGTACACCGTCACACCGCATGCATGCAGCGCGTGGGACCTGCTCGTGGTGGTGCCGTGGTGCTTGTCGAATGTGGTGTCAGGCAGACCGCGGGTATTGGCGCCTGGCATCTGGTCGGCCCGTTTCGCCGCCGAGTTTCGCAACTACTGGTGGCAGCACATCAAGCAGACTCGCAGCGACACAACCATTCGCATGCCCGACGGGGTAGTGCCGTACAGCGGTCGGGACCACACGGTCGACGAGCCGGTCTCCGACAGCGGCCACAACTTCGGCAGAATTGCGCGTACCGGCATCATGGATGACTGGATCGACGATGCAATCCGCCAGCCCTTGGCCGGGATTCCGGCCCGTGACTGGGCGGCATTCTTGCGAAAGCACACCGATGACAGCGATCCGGAGGCTGTGTGGTCTCTCTTGAGCGCCGAAGCCGCCGAGATGCTCGCCGGAGGCAGCGCAGCGCGCGCAGAAGAGGTCGTAGCCACCCTTCGACGTCTGACTGCCCTGCTCGCTGACCAGTGAGGATTGAAGACGACCGCTCGTCCGTGCCTCGATCCTGACTCGGATCGGTGGTGGTCACGGCCCCGCGCACACGGGGTATCGGGTCAGCGCTTTACGTGAGCGTCTTGCGCAGTCGGCCGGCGAGGTCGCCGTGGGGCGACACCGACACTCTCTCGCCGCCGCACCATCCTGACAGCGAGCGCAGTTCGGCTGCCAACGCCTCGAGAGCGCTGGTCTCTGCTTCACCACCGCTGGGCCACGCCCCTGGTTCCGCCCAAGAAGCCGGCACCTCCAGGATGCCGCGGTCCCGATCGAAACGGACGTCGAGACGCGCCACCAGCGCATCGTCATGCAAGAACGGCAGCACGAAGTAGCCGTACCGCCGCTTGGCCTTGGGCGTGTAGATCTCGATCCGGTAGTGGAACCCGAAGAGGCGCTCCGCACGCGGGCGGAACCACACCAGCGGATCGAACGGGCTCAACAGCACCGACCGGGACTGCTTGCGGCCGCGCTTCAACCCGGCAGGCACGTAGGCGGGTTCGTCCCATCCTTCGACCGTCGCTTCGAGCAGGGTTTCCTCCTCGACCAATTCGCGAATGTGTGTCCGCGCAACGCGCTTCGGCAGTCGGTGGTAGTCGATCAGATCGTCAGCAGTCCCCATGCCGAGGCAGATGGCGGCTTGGCTCAGCAACGCCCGGTGAGCGTCTGGCTCATCGACTTCGCGTGCCAGCACATCGTCGGGCAGCACCCGTTCGATCACGTCGTAGCGGCGAGTGAAGCCGACCCGCTCCGCGACGCCCACCTGACCGCACCAGAAGAGCCATGCGAGCGCCATCTTTGCGTTGCTGCGTGTGCCCCACGGCCCTCGCACACCGGGTCCCCAGCCCAGCGCTGCGTCCAGTTCCGCCGATGATGCTGGTCCATTGTCGGCCAGCCATGTCAATGCCTCGGTGATGCGGCGTGGCTCTTCGCGCCCGAAGCGCGCAAAGCCGCTCCACATCTCGCCTTGTTCGCCGCGCCGCATATGCCAGCGATACAGCGGCCAATCGCTCACCTGAACGAACGATGCCTCATGGCTCCAGTACTCGGTCAGCTCCCGGTCGGCCGCCCCGCGGGCGTAGGCCGCCCGCTCCAGCAACGCGAGCACGGCGTCGTGCGTGCCGCCGATCCGAGCTCGCAGAACCAGCAAGTGCGAGCGCGCCACGACGTTCACGGCATCGATCTGCAGCAGACCCATGTGGTCCATGGCGCGTCGCAGATGGCGCGCATCGAGCCGTCCCGCCGGGAGCGTTGCAGCGAGCCCTTGCGCGCCGATGGCGAGGTGCCGCGCCGCGCGCAAGCTCAGATGCACAGGCCGAACGGCGGTCATGGCCTCAGTGGCCGCGCCGAAGGGCGGGAACGCGCCCCCGGAAGTCCGGATACGCGGCGGGCAGGCGCCCAGGGCAACAGGCGTTGGGACGCAGGCCGTTCGCGAACCCGCGCAGCTGTCCCGACAGCGACGTCGATCAGCGTTCTTCTTTGAAGATGACGTGCCGACGCAGCACCGGATCGTACTTGCGCAGCTCGATCCGGTCGCGGGTGTTCGTCTTGTTCTTGCGCGTTGTGTAGGTGTAGCCGCTGCCCTCGGTGGACTTCAGCTTGATGACGGGACGCTTGTCGCTCTTGGGCATCAGACTTTCTCCCCGCGACGGCGCAGCTCAGCCACTACAGACTCGATGCCGCGCTTGTTGATGGTCTTGATGCCCTTGGCGCTGACGGTCAGCGTGACCCAGCGCCGTTCGTTGGGAACCCAGAACCGCTTCCGCTGGATGTTGGGCTTGAACCAGCGCTTGGTGCGCCGATGCGAGTGCGACACGTTGAAGCCCGAGTGCGGCCGGCGGCCGGTGACTTGGCAGATGTTGCTCATGTGAAGCAGCCCCCTGCGGGTGGACTCGACAGCAGCGGACAAGGCTACCGAGCAGCCTGGCGAGGTCGCGCCGTCGACGTGATGCAGAGACGGCCTTCGACAGCGGGACGTCGTCCGCCGGTGATCGGTGCGGTCAACCGGCCCGCAGCCGGGGAATGATTTCGCTCCCCACGCGTTCGAGTACGTCATAGCGAGGGTCGAAGTTGGGCAGGATCATGATCTGGTCGAGCCCTCGCTCGCCCAAGTCCGCCAAGCGTTCGACAACCTGGTCGACGGTGCCCACGATGCAGGTTGCATCGATGAGTTCGTCGGTCAGGAACCACGTCTCTTCGGGCAGCACCCAGCAGTTGTGGCCGGCGTGGATCCGCTGGTGGATGCGATCAGGGTCGGTGTCGTCGAGCATGGCGCAGTACTCGTCCCAGACCGCCTCCAGGCGCGCTCCGGGCGACCTGCCGAACTGCCGGTATTGGTCGTAGGAGTAGTGCAGCGATGCCATCGCGAACGCACCCGCCTCGTGATGGACCCGCTCGCGCTGGCTGGCCAGCGTCTCGCCGTCATCGAGGATCACGATGGTTGTGAGCGAACACATCAAGTAATCGTCTCGGTCGAGGGTGCGACCTGCTTCGGCGGCCCCGGCCTCGATGTACTCCCACACCCGGGCCGTCGCTGAACCGTCAGGCGGCACCGACAGCACGGCGCCGTCGCCGTACCGGCCCGCCAGCCCCAACGACCGAGGCCCGAAGCCCGACACGTACAGCGGGATCGGGTCGTCAAAGTTGACGAAGCCCGAGTCCGGCATGATGTGACGGATCGGCTGCGCGCTGCCGCCGAAGTGATGCATGGCTTCCTCGCCGCGAAGCAGCGGCCGCAACGCCCCGAGGTACTGGTCGAACTCGGCAATGCGCTGGGGCTTGTGCCCCATAATCCGCATGGCCGTGTTGCCGGTGCCGATGCCCAGAAATGTCCGCCCGGGAGCGAGGGCGTTGATGGTGGCGATCGACGCGGCAGTGACCGGCGCGGGCCGCGTGCCCGAGACCGACACACCTGTGCCGAGCCCGATGGTGCTGGTGCGTTCCGCAGCAAGCGCCAGCGTGGCATAACAGTCCGACCACAGCATGTGGCTGTCTGCGAACCAGGCATGCGTGTAGCCGAGTTCCTCGGCGCGCTCGACGTAGTCGAGATCGCCGATGTGCGATGCGATGCAAATTCCCAAGTCCATGTCGGCACCCCCGAGTCTGCGTGGATCTCCGCGCGATCTTCGTCGTTGCCCGCGACGAGCTCACCGCGGGTGGCGCGGACACGCTAGACACGAACCGTGGCACAGAACCGACCTGGGTCATCGAAGTCGGGTTCCCCCAAGAAGGGCCAGAAGAAAGACTCAGCCAAGACGCCGATGAAGACGCGGCGCCGCCACCGCGAGCGAGGTCGCTACTCCAACGCCCCAGTGGACCGGGCTGCCGGCGGTGTCGTGTGCCACAAGGGTGCCGTACTGGTGGTGCACCGGCCCCGTTATGACGACTGGTCGCTGCCGAAGGGCCATCTCGACCCGGGCGAGTCCTGGGAAGAGGCTGCGCTTCGTGAGGTGCGCGAGGAGACCGGCGTCCGGTGTGCGATCACCTCGGCGCCGTACCCAGTCAGCTACCTGATCGCCAGCGGGGTGCCCAAGCTGGTGCTCTATTACGCGATGGCGCCGACGAAGGTGCCCAAGCGGCTCACCGGAGACCCGAGCGAGGTCGACGAGGTGGCCTGGTGGGACATCGCCGACGCTGTGCGCGCCTTGAGCTACGACGCCGAACGAGAAGCCTGTTCGGTGCTCACGATCCCGCACCTGCGACGTACCGCTTCCGCTGCTGGCTAGCGACGAAGCCGTGGGCCGAGCCGGCTGGCCCCTCATGGGTTTGTCATAGCTCGCTTTCCAGAATGAGGCCATGGGCGCGGAGCAATCAGCTGTTCTGGAGACCCAGACACACGACAGTGTTGGGCCGACCGGCTGACGTTGCAAGAACGCGGTTGTGAGAGCGCTCTCATCGGGTTTTCATCGAGCACCGTCCACAATGAACCCATGAGCGCCTGCGTAGCTGTCGTCGACGACGACCAGCGCATCCGGGCTGCCCTGCGACGCGCGCTGCAGCTCGAGGGCTACGAGGTGCTCGAAGGCCGCGACGGCTTGGAAGGCGAGGCGCTCGCCGGTCGGGCGGACGTGCTGGTGCTCGATGCCACCATGCCGAATCTGGGCGGATTCGAGCTGTGCCGCCGCCTGCGCGCGGCCGGGAGTCGCTTGCCGATCCTGCTGCTGACCGCCAGAGGCGCCACCGCTGACCGGGTGGAAGGCCTCGATGCTGGCGCTGACGACTACCTGGCGAAGCCGTTCGCGCTCGACGAGCTGCTGGCTCGGCTGCGCGCGCTCCTGCGCCGGAACGCCGAGCCCCTCCCCAGCGATAGCGGTGAGCGTCTGACGTGCGGTGACATCGTGCTGAACACCGCCAGCTACGAGGTGAGCTGCGCCGGCGAGCCCGTCGAGCTGACCCATACCGAGCACCGGCTGCTGGAGCTGTTTCTGCGCAACCCTGGTCGGGTGCTCCACCGTGAGGAGATCTACGACACGGTCTGGGGCTACGACGCGTCGCTGGCCTCCAACTCCTTGGAGGTCTACGTGGGCTACCTGCGCCGCAAGCTGGCCGCCGCGGCAGCGGGCGCGGATGGCCACAGCCCGATCCGAACAGTGCGCGGCGTGGGATACGTCCTCAGAGCAAGCGCGAGCGGCTGAGGGTTCTCCTCGTGGCACTCCTCTTCTTCCGCTCTTGCTCGCCGCGCTCACGGGCCGCTCGGTCCCCAGCCGCTCCTGGGGACCCCACATGAGCGTTCGCACCCGGCTCGGTCTGCTCGTAGCGGCCTCGGTCGCCGTTGCCGTGCTGGCGGTCTCGGGGGTCGCGCTGTGGATCGCCCGAGGCGAGGCCCGCTCGGCACTCGATCGCAAGCTGGATGACCGCGTCGCTGTGCTGGCTGCGAGCGGCGGGCGCTTGCCGGAACGTCGAGGTGTCCAGTTCTTCGGACGGTTCGTGCCGCGGGACGTGCTGGTGCAGGTAGTCGCCCCCAACGGCGCGGTGGTGTACAAGTCAGACGACGTGCTGCCGGTGGGGCGCGCCGACCGTGCGGTGGCAAACGGCGGCACTCGCCGTCACCGATCCGACGTGTCGGCCGACGGTGTGCGCCTGCGAGTGCTGACGGTGCCGATATCGCCGGCCGGCGCGCTGATGGTCGCGAGCCCGCTCGACGAAGTCGACGAGAATGTGTCGGGCTTGCGCAACGCGTTGGCGCTTGTCGCTGTGGTCGGTGTCGCCGGTGCCGGGTTGCTGGGGTTCTTGGTGGCCGGTCGTGCCATCCGGCCGGTCCGGCGGCTCACCGATGCGGCGCGGAATGTCGCGCAGACCCAAGACTTGGATCAGCCCATCGAGCTCGAACGCGATGACGAGCTGGGCGAATTGGCTCGCAGCTTCAACGCCATGCTGGAGGCGTTGGCGCTGTCGCGCGCCCAGCAGCATCGGCTGGTCGCGGATGCCGGCCACGAGCTGCGCACGCCGCTCACCAGCATTCGCACCAACATCGAATTGCTGGCCCGCGCCGAGCCGGCCGCGGTAGCAGCATCGGCCGCAGCGGAAGCCGACGCCGTCGGCGCAGGCGCAGTCGTCGCGCTCGACAGCGACGAGCGCCGCCAGATGCTCGACGATGTGCAGTTCGAGCTGGACCAGCTCACTGAGCTGGTGAGCGAGCTCGTCGAGCTGGCGACCGACCAGCGAGCTCAGGGCGAGCCTGAGCCAGTCGACTTGGCTGAGCTGGCGGCATCGGTGGTGGACCGGCACCGCCGCCGTACCGAGACGGAGTTCGTGACTGATTTCGAGCCGTGCGAGGTGGTCGTGAATGCGGCGCTGGTCGAGCGAGCGATCGGCAACCTCGTCGACAACGCGGTGAAATGGTCCCCGCCCGGCGCACCCGTCGAGATCAGCGTCGCAGCAGCCGAACGCGAAGCTCGGGTCCGAGTGCGCGACCGCGGCCCGGGCATACCCGCCGCCCTGCGCGAGACCGTCTTCGAGCGGTTCTACCGCGCACCCGAAGCCCGCGCCCAGCCCGGATCCGGGCTCGGGCTGTCCATCGTCGACTACGTCGCTCGCACCCACGACGGCGCTGCCGCCGTAGTCGACACCGAGGGCCCGGGCACCACCGTTGAACTCCGCCTGCCTCTGGCGCCCGACGAAGACTCGTCCCGCTGAGACGGGGCCACTCCTAATAGGAAACTGTCCCCAAATCTGCAGGTCAAGGGCGTATTTCCCTGTCTAAGAAACGTTCGTATCGTAGACGGCTGATCTGAGCCTGTCAAGCAGGCGGCTCAGCTCTGCGGTCACTCGCCGGTGACGGCGCCTGTCCGAGCCGCAAACCCGCGTACTTGCTGAGCAATCGGGAACCGTCACCGCCTCGAGGCGAACCGGCCGCCGCGTCGCGCGCCAACCCGTCGTCGCGCTCCCGTTCTGTCGATGAAACGAACGATTCGTAGCCGCGTCGGCTCTGCGGACGGCATCAGTTGCATGGGTCCCTCCCCAGGCGCCGGCGCGGCCGCGGATCGCCCGCCTCAACCGATCCGCTCACCAAGGACCCGCCAAATGCCAAAACGCACCCTCGCGGCGCTCGGCGTCGTGCTCGCGTTCGCCGCCGTTCTCGTCGTCGTGCCGGCGAGCACCGACAGCGCCGACGCGCACCCGCGCACCAAGACCGTGCAGCGCTGCTCCTATGACCCCTTCGCCGGACAGCAGTGCTGGACCGAGACCGTCAGCGTCTCCCACGTCCACAGATGCGGAGCAGGCATGACCGGCAGCTACCCGAACTGCTACCCCATCCCGCCCGCGAACCAGCCGGTCTGCCCCGTAGGCATGACCGGCACACCCCCCAACTGCCACCCCCCGCCGCCCGCAAACACACAACCCCCGCCGCCAGCCACGACCGAGCCGCCACCACCTCCGACCACAGCGGCGCCTCCCCCGCCTACAACGGCCCCGCCGCCGCCGCCGACCGCCTACGTGCCCCCCACGACCACCACGACCACCACAGCCCCGCCGGAATGCCCCGCCGAGCAGACCGGCACGCCGCCGAACTGCAAGACTGGCCGCGACACGACGCGATGCGCCACGGGCTACCACCGCAACGGGAGCACCTGCCACCCCAACCACGGAGACCCGCCCTGCGGCACCGGCCTATGGACACCTCACGTCGGACACACCCCCCAACAACGGCCCGCCTGCGAAGACGACAAGAGCGACGGCACAGGCAGCGGCACGGAGCCGAGCGGCGGCTCTGCCTACGGATTAGCCAACCTGTTCGGGAAGCTCATGCATGCCTATGACAACAACAAGGACACCCTCGCGGAACCCGACCAAGCGCTGATCGACGCGCTGACCGACGCCGCCAAGAGCAAGGCCGCCCGCGACGCCGCCGAGACCGTCGGGCGCGAAGCCCTCATTCTCATGGAGAAGTACTACCCGCTCATCCGCGTCGGCGGAAAGACCATCAGCCTCGCTGATGCCAAAGCCGCAGCAAGAACGTGGCAGGAGCTCCCGCCGGAAGCAAGAATACCCATCGCTGTGGCCGCATGTTTGGGTTTTTCCACGGTTGGTGGTGCTGCGGCGTGCGGACTGCTCGTCGGCTTTGGCGCTCACTACGCCAACCGCTATAGCGAGCAGATCAAGCCGTATCTGGAACCGATGAAACGGCCCGAACCGGGCTCTGATAGCACCGACAAGGACAGCGCCGGCTGCCACCCTGCCAAGGGCGACACCTGCCCCGACGACGACAACGGCGACGCGAACAGCGAACCCGAGCCAACGCCCACCACGGCTCCCCCCAGCCCGGGCGGCGACGACAGCCCCGCCGACGACGCGCCCGACGACAACTCGGCGGGCAGCTACTGCGGTCCTTGGGCATCGTTCGCGTTCCGGGGACGACCGGATCGCGGCGGGGTCACCCTGTTCGTGAATGGTGCCGCATACACCCAGTACCAAAGCAGCTACGACAACCGAGAATGGGCGGCGGCACAATGCCAAGCGGCCCTTGCCAGCCTCGGCCGATGACCGGCGCAAGATCAACCGGCTCGGTTCCGCGAATGAACGCCCCAAACTACCCTGCACCCATGAACACCGACACGGCACCGCCAGCAGCGGCCAGTCCCCGATGGTGGCGGGCACGCGGGCGGGACCGACGCGAGAAGACCATCGTCTTGCTTGTGAATGCCCTAGGTCTCCTGCTGATGAGCCTCATATTCAGTGCCTGGGGGACCTCACCCGCCGCTCTGGTAGCGCTCGCAGCCGTGCTCTGCGTTTGGGCGCTGGGCGCGATGATGTTCGTTCGCTGGCAGCGGAACCGAATCTCGGCCTGACGCGATGCCTACCCGTGCTCAAGAGGCAGGCAGGCGTATTGCACCGGCCGGGGGGCTGTGTGCGTAAGCGGTGGACGGTCTGGTGGGGCCGACCGTTGACGCAGGCGATGTCGCGGGCATCGTGCGCGACGGCGAACCGGGTTAAGCGTCGGGGCTATCGAGCAATGCGGCGACGACAGCCCCACTGATGATGATGACAGCGGCTCGGACGAAGACAATCGCCTGGGCTGGCCTGATCGGAACATCGGGCCTGGAGCGGCGTTCGGCGGAATTGATCGCAGCCCGCAGAAATCCCCACGAGGCTGAGGTGCCGCCGAGCCGATGAGCGCCGCCAGGGAGTTCCCGGCTGCGGCGTGTGATCGGAAACGACTGGTTTGGGTACGTGGTGATGGCCATGATCTGGCGTGCCGTGCTGTGGCTGACAGGGTGGCCGTGGTGGGTGCTGTCGGCACCCGCAGCGGTCATCGCGGGCTGCATCCTGATGTACGCATGGGCCAAGCGGCGCCCTGAGGCGGCAGGTGGGGGCTAGCCGACGTCGGTCACGAACTGCGCACATCACTCGCCAGCATCAGACGGCGTTGCGGGGATCGGCAGACGGCTGCGTCGCGT
Organism: Candidatus Poriferisodalis sp.; assembly: GCF_965208895.1. GTDB lineage: Bacteria > Actinomycetota > Acidimicrobiia > Acidimicrobiales > Poriferisodalaceae > Poriferisodalis. The sequence continues at coordinate 2,660,391 of NZ_OZ242363.1, forward strand.
AGGCGACCATGCGGCTGAGGTCGCAGACCGTGGCTGTGCCGCTGCTGGCTGTCTCGGGGCCGCCGTTGACGAGGAACCGTCGATGGGCGCCGATCAGGTCGGCGGTGTCGTTGAGACGGGTCATGTCGGCGCGGCTGGGGTTCGTGGTGAGCTTGATCTCGACGGCCCACAATTCGCGTCCGACGTTGAGGATCAGGTCGATCTCGCGGCCATCGACGGTGCGAAGGTGCGAGGCGCTGAACCTCCTTCCGGCTTGCTGCAAAGCGGTGAGCACCTGGTCGATGACGTGCCCTTCCCAGCTTGCTCCCACCATTGGGTGCCCAAACAGGCCTGCAGCCGTGTCGACACCCCACAGGGCGTGCAGCAGGCCGCTGTCGCGCCAGTAGACCTTCGGCCGCTTGGTGAGTCGCTTGCGGGCGTTGGCGTGGTAGGCGGGAAGGCGCCTGAGCAGGAACGCTCCCTCGAGGTAGTCCAAGTAGGCGTTCACGGTGTGATACGAGAGGCCGAGGCCGCGGCCCAGCTCGCTCGCGTTCCACTGCTGCGCGTGCGATACCGCCAGCAGGTCGAAGAGCCGCTGGGTGGTGCGCGCCGTTGCTGGCAGGCCCCATGCCGGCAGGTCTCGCTGCGCGAGCAGGCTCAGATAATCGTGCTGCCAGTCCGCGAACCCTCGGCCGCCGAGCACCCCGCCGTCGGGGAAGCCGCCGCGGTGCCACAGCCGTTCGCGGCAGTCGCCGTTCAGTTCCAGCCACGACAGCGACGGCGACGGCTCGGGCGATCCCGTCTGGGACGAGCTGCTGCGAAACAATCCGCCGCAGAATGACAAGGAGCGAGATGCTCTCCACGCGAAGTACATGTGTGACACTTACGGCATCGAGTATTTCTGCAAGTCGGCCCCATGAACTACGCTGACACCATGGCACTCGCCCAGCTCTGGACGGTCTGGGCCATCTCCCTAGCGGCATTCATCGCGGCATGCATACTGACGTCGCATGCCGATTGGATCATGCCCCGTCTCCTGCTCGGGCTGCTTTGTGGCGTGCTCATGGTGCTCAGCCAAGAAGTCTTTATGAAGGCGATAGAGGCCAGCAAGAGCGCCCGCCGACGCGCAGCCGAGCAGGCGGAGACGTTCGCCAAGTAGCGGCCCGCTGCGCTTGGGCGCTGCCGGTAGAGGCCGCCTGGGCGCGGCTGGGCACGGTGACTTCCCGCCGGGGCACTGCGAATGAGCACCCCCGACGTTGCGCTAAGCGCCATGAACTACCCTGACACCATGAGCGCTGCCGAACCCAGCAGCCCGCCAGCCCCGACGTCTTTCTTCAAATCGTTGCTCCATTCCGGGCCGCGCTGCGCTGTGGCGTACTTGGCAGCTAAGGGCGCGATGAGCATCGGCTTCCCGTGGTGGGTCGTGCTGGCATGGGTTCCGATCTACGGGATCGTGTCGTATACGCGTTTCCGCAGGCAGTGCCGCCGTGAGGCTGAGCAAGCGGAGACGTTCGCCAAATAGCGGCCCGCTGCGCTTGGGCGCTGCTGGAACTTTGGGGAACCCGTCGGTTTCGGTCGGCGGGTTTTCTGCTTGTTGCGCTGAGGGCGCTCGGAGTCTCTGATGCAAAGGCGAGGGCTGACTATCGAGCCGACGACAGCAGCGGCGACGACGACAGCAGCGGCGACGACGACAGCAGCGGCGACGATGACGGCAGCTACTGCGGCCCGTGGACATCGTTCGCGTTCCGAGGGCGCCCCGGTCGCGGCGAGGTCACGCTGTACGTGAACGGTGCCGGATACAGCCAGTACCAAAGCAGCTACGACAACCGAGAATGGGCTGTGACACAATGCCAAGCGGCCCTCGCCAGCCTCGGCCAATGACCCGCGCAAGATCGACCGGTTCCGCAATGAGCGACCCCAACTACCCTGACACCATGCCTACGAACGAAACCGCTGGGCGCCGCCGGGAGTGGGGTCGTTGGGCGCTTCTCTGGTTTGTCCCGCTGTACGTCGCGGCACGGATTATCGACCCAGGGCCGCTGGCAATCTTGCTCGCTGCCGTCTCTATTCTCGGAGCGCTCGCGCTCCTTCCTGACCGCAACGGCCGCGAGCGCGCTACCGCTGTTCTTGCCACTGCCGCGGTACTCGCCGTGGGCCTGCTGGCCCTGCGGCTGCTGTCCGCGGGGTGGGCTTTGGCGGCGATCCTCGCCCTCACTGCTGCGGCGATGACGGCGCTGCTCGGGTGGCATAAGAGGCGTATGTCGGGCGGTCGGCCGGACAGGCCCGAGGCGTCGCCCGCGGCCCGGACGCCAGCGGAGCGGCGAGCAGCAACCGAAGCGCGTTGGGCGCAGGGCGCGGAGGCGGCCCGCCGCGAGCGGGCCGAACAAGCAGCCGAGTACGAGCGGGCGGCCGAGCAGCGGCGCCGTGAGGCCGCCGAGCGGCGCGAGGCCGAGGCGGCTGGTAGCTGACATCGCGGGCGCTCGACGTCGGGCTTGCCGACGCGCGATGTGGATCCCACGCCGAACACACCGCCCGAGGCGAGCACGCCGCCGAGCCGATGACCCGCGCAAGATCGACCTGTTCCGCAAATGAGCGCCCCGAACTACCTTGAACCCATGGCCGCGAACGAACCCGATGCGATGCCCACGAAGCGGGGCCGCTGGGAATGGCTGTGGTTTTTCGTGGTGATTCTCGCGGGGCGAAGCGTCATCGATTCGAGCATGACGCTGGCGCGACTGATCGCCTTTGCTGCGCTGTTCGCAGCGGTTGCCCTGTGGGCCAGCCGTGACTTGCGCGAGCGTCTGGCAGGGTTGCTCGCAGCGGTCGCGGTGCTGGCCGTTGGAGTGCTGTCCTTGCGTCTGCTCTCCCCCGGCTGGGCCGTAGCGCCGGTTCTGGCTGTCAGCGTTGCCGCAGGGGCGACCCTGATCAGGTGGCAGGGGCACCGTGCGCCGACAAAGCACGGGCCGCCGCCGATCGCGGCAAGGTCCTCGCAGCCGGCGATGCGTACCGACGTTGTTGCTTCGGGGCGTTGTCGTTGGTGCGGGCTGCGGCCAGCCGCTGTGCTGTGCGCGGGCCGTTCTGACGGCGGACCCTGCCAGTCCGTCGAATCGTCGGCGGTCGCGAGCCGCTAGCGGGGGTTATCCGCAGCCCGCGTCTTTGAGGGCGTCGCATACTTCCCTGAGCCGGGTCTGGCCGGGGGGCTGTGTGCGTCAGCGGTGGACGGTCTGGCAGGGCCGACCGGTGACGCAGGCGATGTCGCGGGTGCCGTGCGCGACGGCGAATCGGGCTAAGCGTCGGGTTTGTTGAGCAGGGCGGCGACGCTGGAGTGGTGCCAGGTGGTCTTGCCGGTCGCGGTGAGAATGCCTGCGACTTCGAGCGCCGCTGCGATCTCGCGCAGGCTGTAGCCCTCGGCATGGAGTTGCTTGGCGAGGGCTCGGGCTTCCTCGGGCTGATTGCTGGGCCTGCCGAGCCGTGTGCCGTTGCGTCGGGCGGTTTGCAGGGCCGCGACCGTGCGGGCGCGGGCTGACCCGGCTTCGTGGGCAGCGATGACAGCAAGGATTCCGACCAGCAGCCGGCCGTCGTGAGTCTTGGTGCCCTCCGGTGCATCAAGGGTGATCAATTCCCATCCCAGGCGCTCAGCACGGTCGAACAGCTGCAGTGTTGCCAGCGTTTCGCGGGCCAGCCGGTCAACGCGTGTCGCCACGAGCATGTCTGCTTCGCCTTGCTCGAGCTGCACGAGTGCAGTGCCGAGCCCAGGCCGCTCGTCAACGGGCACTGATCCTGATACTGCTTCGTCGTTGACGCGCTCGACGACGCGCCACCCGCGAACGGCAGCCATGTCGGCGACGGCTCGGTGCTGGGCATCGATACTGAGCCCGCTTGCGGCTTGGGCGCCGGTCGACACGCGGGCATACGAGATGACTCGCTTCGATTCGACTACATACGTACGTTCATTCATAGAACGCAACGTAGTGCATGCAAACGAATGATTCAAGAATGCAGGTTCGCAGTAAATGACCAAGTCGAACCGCGCAGCCGCCGAGGTGGTGTCCCACAACCCAAGTACCGCCGCGAAGACGACGTGCGGGGCGAATTGGTGCGCAGCTGCAATGCGATGCTGGAAACCTTGGCGATGTCGCACGCCCAGCAAATTGGTCACCGATGCTGGTCATGAACTGCGCACATCGCTCGCCGGCATCAGACGGTGTTGCGGGGATCGGCAGACGGCTGCGTCGCGTAGGAGACCATGCGGCTGAGGTCGCAGACCGTGGCTGTGCCGCTGCTGGCTGTCTCGGGGCCGCGGTTGACGAGGAACCGTCGATGGGCGCCGATCAGGTCGGCGGTGTCGTTGAGACGGGTCATGTCGGCGCGGCTGGGGTTCGTGGTGAGCTTGATCTCGACGGCCCACAATTCGCGTCCGACGTTGAGGATCAGGTCGATCTCGCGGCCATCGACGGTGCGAAGGTGCGAGGCGCTGAACCTCCTTCCGGCTTGCTGCAAAGCGGTGAGCACCTGGTCGATGACGTGCCCTTCCCAGCTTGCTCCCACCATTGGGTGCCCAAACAGGCCTGCAGCCGTGTCGACACCCCACAGGGCGTGCAGCAGGCCGCTGTCGCGCCAGTAGACCTTCGGCCGCTTGGTGAGTCGCTTGCGGGCGTTGGCGTGGTAGGCGGGAAGGCGCCTGAGCAGGAACGCTCCCTCGAGGTAGTCCAAGTAGGCGTTCACGGTGTGATACGAGAGGCCGAGGCCGCGGCCCAGCTCGCTCGCGTTCCACTGCTGCGCGTGCGATACCGCCAGCAGGTCGAAGAGCCGTTGGGTGGTGCGCGCCGTTGCTGGCAGGCCCCATGCCGGCAGGTCTCGCTGCGCGAGCAGGCTCAGATAATCGTGCTGCCAGTCCGCGAACCCTCGGCCGCCGAGCACCCCGCCGTCGGGGAAGCCGCCGCGGTGCCACAGCCGTTCGCGGCAGTCGCCGTTCAGTTCCAGCCACGACAGCGGCGTCAGCTCCACCACGCTGAGGCGGCCGGCCAGAGATTCGGAAACGTTCTTCATGAGCGACGGCGAGATCGACCCCAGCAGCAGGAACCGCCCGTGCCGGCGACGGGCCGCGTCGATGGTGCTGCGCAGGCGCGGGAAGATCTCCGGCGCTGCCTGAGCCTCGTCGATGACCACCAAGTCTTCGCTCGCGGCCATCTCGGCCCACTCCAAGTCCAGCCGCAAGCGGTCTGCGTCGAGTTCCATGTCGTAATAGCGGGCCCCGAGCGAGCGGGCGAGCGTCGTCTTGCCGCACTGACGCGGTCCCACCAGGGCGACCGCCGGATAGTCCGCCAGGCGGCGCTGCAGCAGCGAGTCATGGCAATCGGCGGCGATCTTCCGTTCCAGCACTGCTGAGAAGCCTAGTTTCAAGTTCTATTTCTCAGCAAGTCCATTTCTATTTATCAGACCAACGGTTTCTGCATCTGCGAGCCGGCGCAGTGCATGCACGTAGCGATGGGTGCACCCGTGCCATCTCGGTCGAGCAGGGCGAGTGCGGCCCGGCGCCACAGCCGCACCGACACAGCATCACGATTCATCGAGGCCCTCCAGGGTTCGGCGTGTCCAAACACCGATCCCCCACGGCCTCGACCCCTACCCGCGGACCCTCAACCCACCCCCAGCTCGCCCCGCCTGCCGCGACTGGCTCAACACCCAACAAACCGCCGCTTGACGAACCATAGGAGCATCGCGAGTCTTGTCGTGTCGCCTGGCTCACGCTGTCGCCGGGTGCTTTCGCCGCGTTAGTGTCGCGTGCATGGAGTCGAGCGCTGCCGAGTCGGTCGTGACACCGCCGCATCCTGGGCTGCGCATGCCAGTGGCCCGTTGGCTGCCGCGCTACATGTCCCCGCGTCGCCGCTCGACCCGCGACTCGGCTCTGCGCAGCTTCGCGAAGCACTGGGCGCTTGTCCCCGAGCACCGCGAAGCGATGATCGCCGACCCGCCACGTCACGGCTACATCACCGACCGTTGGCACCCATGGCATCGATGGAACCTGGTGCGAGTCGCAGCAGTGGTGCATGCGTTGTGCGATCGAGACGGCATCGACGTGCCCGACTGGGTTCACAAGCACCGTGCACCGAATCACATTCGTGTCTCATGGGGGGCATTCTCCGTTCTCGGCGCACCGGATCAGGCTGATCCGCGTTCCGAAAAGCGCTACAGCGACGCCCCAGAGGCATGCAACTATCACCGGGCATGGTTTGACCAAGCGTTCATTGAGGACATCAGGGTGCATGGCTTTCGGCCAATGGTCTGAATAAGCCGCCCTGAGCACGGCTGCGGGGACACAGGGCATGGCCCCATCCAGAGACAGCTACCGGTTCGGCCGTTCGGAGATGCTCGACTATTTGTCGGCGCTCGACGAAGCGCTGAGCGGCGGCCCGCCGGTGCATCTGATCGTCTGCGGCGGCGCGTCGATGATCTGGCGCTACGACGATCGGCTCAGCAGCGACATCGATGTCCTCAACTCGTTGCTGGACGACAGGACCCATGCAGCCGTCCTTGAAGTGGCTGGCAGATTCGGTATCCACCATGACTGGATGAACGATTCCGTGTCACGCCATCAATTGTTGCCGCACTTCGAGCGAGAACGCATGTACACCGGACGAAACCTCACAGTGGACAGCGTGAGCGGGCAGGCGCTAATCGCTATGAAAGTCCTAGCCGGACGCGACAACGACCTGCGCGACGCAGCCCGCTTGGCAGCTGATCTCGACGTCACTACCTACGACGAGATCTACGACGCTGTGACTGAGACGTACGACTGGGAGTTCCCCGGCGGCACGGCCGACTGGTCAGACAACATCGAACCGATCCTCGCCCGAGCCGCCGAACTCCGTACGAAGCAAGGCAAGGTCGGCTTGTGGCAGCGTCTGAGACGCCTTGTACGCGACGACAAGACCCGCTACCCGTCAGAGATGAAACCACGGTAGCCGCTTCGAAACCAGCAGCCGCCCAATTCGATTACTGCCAGCACACCGGACCGTATGGCTGCACACGAATCGTTCGTATCGTGGACATCTGATCTGAGCCTGTCAAGCTGACTTTTCAGCTCTTCGGTCTCTCGCCGGTGACGGGGCCTGTCTGAGCCGCAAACCCGCGTGCTTGCTGAGCAATCGGGGACCGTCGCCGCCGCCGAACTGACACCCGCCGCGGCGTCGCACGCCGACTCATTGTCGCGCTCCGGTTCTGTCGATGAAACAACCGTTTCTTAGACACGAAAATGCGTCCCTGACCTGCAGGTTTCGGGACAGCTTCCCGTTGCGAGTGGCCCCGTCTCAGCGGGGCAGGTCAGCCCCGGGCTGTCCATCGTCGTCTATGTCGCTCGCACTCACGACGGCTCTGCTTCAGTGGTTGGCACCGAGGGCCCCGATGCCGCCGTCGAGCTTCGGCTTCCGCTCATCCGACATGACTGAGGCGGAGGCTGCTCGACAGCACCCCCAACGGGATTCGAACCCGTGCCGCCGGCGTGAAAGGCCGGTGTCCTAGGCCGCTAGACGATGGGGGCAGGGCACATCAGGTTACGCCTCGCCACCGCCGCGACCACCGACGCTGAATGCGGGCAATTCCGGCCGTTGGTGGGAGGGAATCGAGCGCCGGTGCCCTAAGGGCCCGCCGCGGGTCAAGTCGCGCGAACGATCCGTGTGATTGCCAAGAGTTACGCATGGTTCCGAGCGCAGACCACGCGACTTGACTTCTGGCGGACCCTAACGCTCGACGGCGTCGATGAGTTCCGCGAGCAGGCCGCCGAGGTAGTGGTAGCGCAGCCGTGGCCGCTGTGCAGGATCGTGCGGATCTACGTCGGCGGGATCGTCTTCCTCGGAGATGTCGATCTGGGTTCCGAGCACGAGGCGCAGCTCGTTCAGGCCCTGCACCCAGGCGGTGACCTGCGAATCGTCGAGATGTTCCAAGGCGAGGGTGCTGTCGAGCAGATCGAGATGGTCCAAGCGCTCGGCCAGCAGTTCGTCGCGCATGAGTCGCTGGTACTCCGCATCGCGGTCGGGGTCGCTCAAGTAGGCCGGCGGGAACAGCCGCCGCAGCGATGGGTCGAGCCCGTCGCCGCCGTCGCGCGCCGGTGTGTGGTCGAGCAGGTTGGATCGCAGCTCTCCCACCATCTCGGCCAGCAGACGCCGCTCCCAATCGGCGAGGTGCACGCTCACCAGCGAACCGCGGGCCCCGAACCGCGTCCCGCTCACGAGGCCTCCGCCATCAGCCCGCCGTCAGGCGGTCGCCGCCGGGGTGCCGCGGGCATCGCTCAGTTGTCCTTCTGCATGGTGGCCCAGAGTCCGTATTCGTGGAGCCGGAAGACGTCGAGCTCGGCTTTCTCGCGCGCGCCCCAGGCCACAGCGGCGCGACCTTTGTGGTGCACGTCCAGCATCAGCTCGGTGGCCTTGGCCTCGCTGTAGCCGAACAGCTTCTGGAACACGTACACGACGTAGCTCATCAGGTTGATCGGGTCATTCCAGACGAGAACCACCCACGGCGCGTCGGTCTCGTGCTCGTCCTCAGTCGTCGGATTTCGGACGACCTCGGGATCGACCACGGCTGGAGCGCTCGCCAGGCGAGGCGACACAGCAATGGCGTTCGCCAACTCAGACGACATGGCTGGCACCTGCACCAGATCGGACGACACAGTCGAAGCGGTCGGGCTCACGGGCTTATTCTGCGAAATCGCGGCCCGCGATGCCAACCAATTCGCCGATCCCGCACCGTGCGGGTGTCGGATCATCGGTCTCGACCAGAGATCACGGTGTTGGGCGAATGAGCGAACCAGCCATCGCTGGCCCCGCGGCCCGAAGCGGCGAGCACGAGGCGAGTCATCGCAATGGTCAGCAGTGTTGCGCCTGCAACATGCAGGGCCACCAGCAGCACGGGCAATTCGTTGAAGTACTGCACGTACCCGATCGCCGCTTGCACGGCCATCACGCCGATCACGATTCGGATGCGCCGACCCAGCACAGCAGCGCCCATGCTGGCTGTCTCGTCGCGCGATGTCGCGGCGAGACGACGGACCGCAACGCTTCCCAGCAACGTGACCGCTGCCAGCACGACCACCGTGATGCCGTGAATGCGCGCCACTGACGGCAGGGCGAACTGCAAGCGCTCGACATGCTCGTCGCCGCCGTGGGGGCCTGTTCCAGTCACCACCGTTCCGGTCCACAGGGCTGCGGCCGTCAGCGTCGCGGCGAGCCATGCGAGCGTCCGGACATGAGTTGGGAGCCGGGCGTCGCGGTTGCCGCCGGGGGACGGCTCGCCAGCCGCTCGATGCGCCAAGACGACCGCCGCCGATACCAGCACCTGCGATGCCAGGAAGTGCGACATCACGACCGGCGGGGACAGGTGAGTCAGCACGGTCACAGCGCCGAGACCGATCTGGAAGACCACTCCGGCCACCAGGCCCAGCGACCACCACACCAAGTCGCCCCGGCGCGGCCGGCGCCACCACGACGCCCCGACCGCCACCACGACGGCCACCGACACCAGGCCGGTCACGATGCGGTTGCCGAACTCCACCCAGCCGTGAAAGTCAGCAGCCGGCACGAACTCGCCGGGCTCGCAGTTCGGCCATTCGCTGCATCCCAGACCGCTGCCGGTGAGCCGTACGAGCGAGCCCGTGATGACGATCGCCACGAGCGACCACAGCGCCCAGCGCGCCACGAGCGCGAACCGCTGCGGTGTGACGAACGGCCGACGTTGCGCAGTGTCGGCGTGGCGCTGGAAGCTCACGCTGAAACGCTAGGGCTGATGCGTAGCCTCACACCGATGCCAGCCCGTCAGCGGCCGCTGCGATGTCGGCGATGAAGGCACCCCGCGTCGCCGGGTTGCACGCCGACGCGCCCGCCGGCCCGTCGGTCTCCACGACATTGCGGGGATATGTCGCGCTCACGAAGCCGCGCATCATCGAGCTGCTGCTGGTGACCACGGTGCCGCCGATGTTCGTGGCCGAGCGCGGCGTGCCCAGCGTGGCGCTGATGCTGCTCACCGTCGTCGGCGGCACGCTGTCCGCCGCGGGCGCCAACACCTTCAACATGTACATCGATCGCGATATCGATGCGACGATGGCTCGCACAGCGCACCGCCCGCTGGTGGTCGGAACGGTGACGCCGCGGGCAGCGCTGATCTACGGCGTGGTGCTCGAGGCGTCGGCCTTCGGGATTCTGTGGTGGGGCGCCAATCTGCTGGCGGCGTCGCTTGCACTGTCGGCCTGCCTGTTCTACGTATTCGTGTACACGCTGTGGCTGAAGCGGTCGTCCGCTCAGAACATCGTCATCGGCGGTGCAGCCGGTGCGGCCCCAGTGCTCGTGGGCTGGGCGGCCGTGACCGGGACGCTGTCGCTCGAGGCCTGGATCGCGTTCGCGATTGTCTTCTTCTGGACGCCGCCGCATTTCTGGGCGCTGGCGATCCGCTACGCCGAGGACTACGGCGCCGCCGAGGTGCCGATGCTGCCCTCGGTTGCCAGCGAGCGTTCGGTCCTAGTGCAGATGACGCTGCACACCGGTGCGGTGATCGCGCTGTCGCTGTGGTTCGCGGTGGCTGCCGGTGCGGGCGGGCTGTATTGGGCGGTCGCGCTGGCCGGGGGCGCAGCGTTCGGATGGCAGCTTGTGAGGTTGTGGCGTGCGTTGACACCGGCGACCGCGATGCGCGTCTTTCACACCTCCATCGCGTACTTGGGGCTGCTGTTCGCGGCAATGGCGGTGGACGTCGTAGTTCGGCTCAGCTGGTGAGCCGCGAAGAGGCGCCGCCTCGGGCCAGTGCTGCCCGCGGGCGAAGCGAGCGAGAGCAACATTCGCAGGGCACTGTGCCAGCACAAGCAGCCGTTGAACGAGCCTCGTACGGGGACCTCAAACCGGAGCGGGATGCAACGCAAGCTGCGACCTTGGCAATCTGGTTGAGGGGGCCGCGGGTCGCTAGAGTGCCCCGTTGGCGTCGCCCCCAAGCGGCGCTGCCAGCCGAGTCCGGGAACCACTTCGCCGCATGACCGACGCCATTACCGAAGCGGGGCATACACAAGGGCCGTCTGTGTCTGCGGATGCAGACGGATTTGCCGCGCCTGCACCGGCGGAAGACCCGACGGCGTTCGGTTGGCTCAACACGGTCGACCATAAGCGCATCGGCAGGCTGTTCATCGCCTGCTCGTTGCTGTTCGGCCTCGCCGGCACCATCGCGGACCTGCTGGTCCGGTTCGACTTGACCTCATCGGGCGGACACACCGTTCTCAACGGCGACTCGTTCGTGCAGGTATTCACCTTCACGCGCGACGCCCTCGTATTTGGCATGCTCATCCCGCTGTTCTTGGGCATTGCCGTCTATGTGGTGCCGCTGCAGGTCGGCGCGCCGAACGTGGCCTTCGGGCGGGCAGCCGCCCTGTCGTTCTGGGGTTGGCTGGTATCGGCTGGCGTGCTCGTCGGGGCCTACATCGCGAACGGCGGCCCCGGGGGCGGCTTCGCGGACGGAGTGGATCTGCACCTGCTGGCCGTCGCGGGGCTGGTGATATCGCTGCTGACCGGAGCGATCTGTGTCGCCGTCACCACGCTCACGATGCGCGCGCCGGGCATGTACATGGACCGCACGCCCCCGTTCGCCTGGTCGGCACTCGTCACGGCGTCCATGCTGGTCGTCAGCCTCGGCGTGGTGCTCGGCCAGATCGTCATTCTCTACATCGAACACCGCTATGGCCCCCGTTTCCTCGGCGGCAACTACGGCATCTGGTCTCGTATCGACTGGATGTACCGCACGCCGCAGCTGTTCATCTACGTGGTGCCGGTGCTGGGCGTGGTTGCCGAGATCATGCTGGCGGCCGCTCGCCGCTGGGTGTTCGAGCCTTTGGCGCTGTATTTCACGATGGGGCTCGTCGGGCTCTTCGGGTTCGGCGCGTGGGCGAACTTCGGCATCACCGACGAGGGCGCCGACATTGTCGACGGACTCGAGGGCATCGTGCTGGTCGGCCTCTACGCAGGTGCACTCGCAGGGGTCTCCGGATTGCTGGCGCTGTTGGGCTTCACCGTGTGGCAAGGCCGCAATCAGCCGAGGCCCGGCAGCGGCACTCTGTCATTGACGCGGCCCAACACGGCGCTGGCCGCAGCGTTTGTTGCCGGAACGCTCGTCGCCGCGGCCGCGCTGGTCGGCCTGGTCGGCGCCGGTGTCGACTGGCTGCAGATTGCGGATCGCGGCGTCGACGGAAATGCCCCACTGCGCTTCACGACATGGGTCACCGGCCAGCAGAGCCTGCTCATCTATGGCGCTGGACTCCTGGGCGGGCTGGCTGCACTGCACTGGTGGGCGCCAAAGATCTGGGGTCGGCGGCTGTCCGAACTCGCCGGTTGGGCCAGCCTCCTGGCGATCGGCGGAGGCGCCTTGTTGGCGTGGCTCGGCCCGACACTGTCGGGTGTCCTCACCGAGCAGCCGCAGTTCGTGTACGGCGATCCGCTGCTCACGACTCGCTATGCCGACCAGGTTGACGACACCGGTGCCTCCGTCGCTGAGGGCTTGTCGACGGTCGGTGCTATCGGGGTTGTCATCGTGCTGGCAGGCGTGGTGCTCGTGGTGCTGAACCTGCTTGTCAGCGTGTCGATGCGCAAGGGTGCCCCGGCCGAGTCCGATCCGTGGGGCGGTCTGACGCCGGAATGGCTGCTCGACTCGCCGCCCCCGCTCGGGCCGTCCGAGACCCTGCCGGAGCTCGCCTCAGGCACTCCCTTGCTCGACCTTGAGTTCAACGGCAATGGGCTCAACGGCAGTGGCGTTGCGGCCGATCGCGACGCGCACGAGGTGCCGGCCTGATGGCGGACATGACCGGCACCGTCGAGGCCCCCCAGCCGGGCCGCTACAACCTCCCCGGACCGCCGCCGCGCCCGCGCAGCCAGCTCGTCGCCACCGGGTTCGCCGTCGCGGCCGGCGCCATGGCAGTCGCGGGGGCGCTGGGTCATTACATGGCACGCCGGCACCTGCTCAACGACCCGGGCCATGAATGGATCGCCGGCCATGCGGTGCCGAACCCGCAACTTGTCTACGCGCTCATCACCTTGGGGGTCTCCGTTGTCACCGCCCACTGGGCCGTGTGGGCAAGCGGTCGCGGCGAGCGCGGTCACACCTGGGTGGGCATGGCCCTGACCTTGGTGATGGGCTTCGCCTTTTTCAACATGGTGATGTTCAGCCTGAACCGCATGGAGATCGAGATCGGCTCGGGCGAATGGGCCACCCTGGCGTTCGCCGTCACCGGGCTCTCGCTGGCCATCGTGATGGTGGGGATGTTCTATCTCGGCCTGATGACGCTTCGTTCGCTGGGCGGCAGCGTCGGCCGCGACCGTTCGACACCGCTGGGTGCAGCGGTCTTCTTTTGGGACTTTGCCGTGCTTGCGTGGGCCGCCACCTGGTACGTCGTGTACGTGGTGAAGTAGGGGATCGATGGTCGGCATCGCCAGCAGGTACTTCGCCGGGCGCATAGCGCTGGCCGCCGCTGCCGCTGTGGTGGTCGGCGTGCTCACCGGCATGGACGGCACCGGTCACGTGGTCATGTACGCCACGATCGTGCTGGGCGTCGCCGCCGGGGCGTTTGCCCTGCTGTTCGCGCTGGCGCTCACCGTGGGCGACGGCGACTCGCTCGACCGCGAGCACTCCCACGTCCACCGGCCGACCCCCGCGTACTGGCCGGTCATGGCGGCGATGGGCATGGGCGTGCTCATGGTGGGCTTGGTGACCGATTCGCTGCTCACGATCTCGGGTGTGGCATTGCTGCTGATCGCCGCGGTTGAGTGGACGATGAGTGCATGGGCAGAGCACCTGTCCACTGACGCGGCGTCGAATGCGACTGAGCGCGCACGCTTGCTGCGGCCCTTCGAGATCTCGCTCTACGGCGCGTTGGGCATCGCCATTCCGGTGGTGCTCGCATCGCGCATCTTCCTGACCGTGAGCAAGACGGCGGCGAGCCTCGCGGCCATCGTGATCGCTGCGGTGATCCTGGCGTTCGCCTTCGTCGTGTACGCGAAGCCCCAGCTGCGCCGTGCTGTCACGGCTTCGATGCTGGTGCTGGGCGCTATCGCACTCATTGTCGCGGGCATCGCCTCAGCCGTGATCGGCGAGCGCGAGTTCCACCCGCATGGCGGGCACGCCGAGGTATCCGACGATCATGGCGAAGCAGGCTCAGGCGAGTCCGGCGAAATGACCGAGTCAGATGGAGGGCACGAGTGATGGGCATTCGCTTCGCTCGATGCTGGCGCATCGCGGCCGTGGCGCTCTCGGGCCTGACCGTCGCCGGCTGTGCCACGGGCCGCCTCGACGCGACCAAGCCCGCCGGCCCCAACGCCCGCGAAATCGACGGGCTCATGCGCCTGTCGGGCTGGATGGCGGTGGGCGTTGGCATCTTCGTGGCCGCGGCGGTTGCCACAATCATCGTGAAGTTCCGGGCCAAGCCCACCGACGACCCCGACGACCTGCCTCCGCAGATTCACGGAAACCGCAAAGCTGAGCTCACCTGGACGCTTATTCCGACGATCATGCTGGTCGGCCTGACGGCCTACACGTTGCCGGTGGTGTTCGATCTTGCCAAAGAAGGCAGCGGACGCACCATCAAGGTCGAGGGTCAGCAGTGGTGGTGGCAGTTCAGCTACGACCTCGACGACGACGGGCAATTCGACGACATCGTCACGGCGAATGACCTGGTGATCCCGACCGGCGAAGAGGTCAACCTTGAGCTCCACTCGAGAGATGTCATCCACTCGTTCTGGATCCCTCAACTCAACGGCAAGCGCGACGTTGTACCCGGCCGCGTTCACGATTGGCGTATCAGCTCCGACGAACCGGGCGTCTTCTATGGCGAGTGCGTGGAGTTCTGCGGCCTGAGCCACGCCAACATGCAGATGCGAACCATTGCGCTCGCGCCTGAAGACTTCGAGCGCTGGAAGCAAGACCAGCTCGACGGGCAGGCGGCAGCGCAGGCGGCCCTCGCAGAAGGATCGGCCGTAGCTGCCGGTGCAGCGCTGTTCGAGACCCACTGCATCAGCTGCCACGTCGTCGACGGAACGTACGAGAGCGCGGCGGGGGGCAATGCGAACCTCCTCGCAGGCGTCGCACCGAATCTCACCAACCTCATGAGCCGCACGGCCTTTGCCGGAGCGCTGTATGAGACCTACCTGCAAGGACCCGACGGTGAGTACCTGCGAGATTCCAACGGCAACCTCGTCCTCAACATCGCAGAAATGCGTGAGTGGGTGCGCAACGCGCCCGACATGAAGCCGGCTCGTGCCGACAACCAGCAGGGCATGCTGGACTTCTCGGAGGTCTTGACCGATCAGGATCTCGACCATCTCATGGCCTATTTGAAGACCCTCGGCAGCCCGCCGGTGCTGCCCTGATGAGCACTGGCGCACGGGCCTAGGAGGACGACCTGATGGCAATCATCACCGATCAGCCGGACAGCGCTGGGCCGAGCACCGAGCTCGAGGTGGCTGACGGCAACCCTGATCACGACGACGCGCCCCGTACTGGCGTCTTTGCCCGCCCCACGCACGCGACGGGCTGGCGCGAGTGGCTCTTCACGGTGGACCACAAGAAGATCGGGATCATGTACGGCGCTGCTGCGCTGTTCTGGTTCCTCGTGGGCGGCATCGAGATCGGATTGGTGCGCCTGCAGCTGTGGGCGCCCGACGGCGAGGTGCTGAGCGCCGACGCGTACAACCAGCTCTTCACGATGCACGGCGTCACGATGGTCTTCCTGGTGATCATGCCGCTGGCGAATGCGTTCGCGAACTATCTCGTGCCGTTGCAGATCGGCGCCCGGGACGTGGCTTTCCCGCGCATGAACGCGCTGGGATTGTGGATCTTCGTCTTCGGCGGCATCTTCTTGAACCTGAGCTGGTTCCTGGGCGGCGGCGCTGACGGAGGCTGGTTCGCCTACGCACCCAACACCGGGCTCGCATTCAGCCCCGGCAACGGCATGGATTTCTACGCCTTGGGCCTGCAGATCGCCGGCATCGCCTCGCTGCTGGGCGCGTTGAATCTGCTCGTGACCATCATCAACATGCGTTGCCCGGGCATGACGCTGCTGCGAATGCCGGTCTTCACGTGGATGATCCTGGTAGTGCAGTTCCTGCTGGTGTTCGCGCTGCCGGTCATCACCGTGGCGCTGGTGCTGCTGACCTTCGACCGCACCTTCGAGTCGAATTTCTTCGACGTAGCCGCGGGTGCCGACCCGTTGCTGTGGCAGCACCTGTTCTGGATATTCGGCCACCCTGAGGTGTACATCTTGATCCTGCCGGCGTTCGGCGTCGTTTCTGAGACGCTGCCGGTGTTCAGCCGCAAACCCCTGTTCGGGTACCCGATCGTGGTGCTGTCGGGCGCTGCGATCGGCTTCATGGGCTGGGGCGTGTGGGCCCACCACATGTTCACCGCCGGCATGGGGCCGGTGTCAGTGGCGGCGTTCTCGGCGACGACCATGTTCATTGCGGTGCCCACAGGCGTGAAGATCCTGAACTGGATCGCGACCATGTGGGCGGGCAAGGTCCGCTTCACGGTGCCGATGATGTTCTCGGTGTCGCTGGTCTCGATGTTCACCATCGGCGGCCTGTCAGGCGTCATGCATGCCATCGCGCCCGCGGACACGCAGCAGACCGACACGTACTTCATCGTGGCGCACTTCCACTACGTGCTCGTCGGCGGCGCCCTGATGGGCATGTTCGCCGGCATCTACTACTGGTGGCCCAAAGCCTTCGGCTATCACCTGAATGAACGGCTCGGCCGCTGGCATTTCTGGCTCATGCTCTTGGGCTTCAACGTCACGTTCGGGCCGATGCACATCGTGGGCTTGCAGGGCATGGCGCGGCGTCACAGCGTGTACGGCGAATTCGACGGCTTCGAGTTCTGGAACAAGATCGCCACGATCGGCTACTTCTTCATGTTCATCGCCATGACGATCCTGGCGGTCAACATGTTCCGGACGTGGGGCCGATATCGCCGGGGCCTCGAGCCGCAGGCCGAAGCAGACCCGTGGGACGGCCGCACCTTGGAGTGGGCGATTCCCTCGCCGGCGCCCGAGCACAACTTCGACTACGTGCCGGTGGTGACCGACGTCGACGACTTCTGGCACAAGAAATACCAGCCCGACGAGACCGGCAAGCTGCGGCGCATTGCCGACGGCAACGACATCGCCCAGCGCGGCGACCAGCACCCCCACCTGCCATCGCCGTCGTACTGGCCGATCGTGCTCGCAGCAGGCCTGCCGCTGATCGGGTTCGGGCTGATCTACAACCTGTGGATCGCCGGCATCGGACTGTTGCTGCTGGTCGGCTCGATGTTCGGCTGGACGCTCGAGCCGGCAACCGATCCCGACGCGGGCCACGGTCACGGTCACGATGACCATGGCCACGATGACGGGGGCCACGGCGACGATCATGACGGCGGGCCCAACGGCCACGACGACGGCAACGGCGTGTTGACTTCCAGCACTGTGAACGGGGAGACCGCCGGTGACTGATACCCCGACGGCCTCCAGCACAGCCGCCGCCGAGCCGGTCGAGGGCGACGAGCCGCCGGCCGCGTATCCACGCACGGAGTGGGACGACTACGAGATCGTTCCGCCCACGACGAATCTGTCGAATGAGAAGATGACGATGTGGGCCTTCCTGGGCTCAGATTGCCTGCTCTTCGGAGCGCTGATCTCGACCTACCTGCTGCTGCGCAACCGTCAACCGCTGTCGGGCGAGGAGTCGCTGAGAGCGGCCGATCTGTTCGACATCCCGTTCACCTCGGTGAGCTCGTTCGTGCTGCTGATGAGCTCGCTCACCATGGTGCTGGCCGTGTCGGCGATCTCCCGTGGCGAGATGGAGCGCTGCAAGCTGTGGCTGTTGACCACCGCTGCCCAGGGCGTCGTGTTCATCGCCGGGCAGGTGTACGAGTTCACGAGCTTCTACCGCGAAGGCCTCGGCTACACCGTCAGCATCTCGTCGTCGGCGTTCTACACCTTGACCGGCTTCCACGGCGTCCACGTGTCGCTGGGCATCATCATGTTGGTCACGCTGTGGGCGATGGTGAATCGAGGGATCATCGGCCCTGAGCGTGCCGAGACCGTCGAGATCATCGGCCTGTACTGGCACTTCGTGGACGTCGTCTGGATCGTGATCTTCGCGGTCGTGTACCTGATTCCGTAGGGGGAGATCGATGAGCACCGCCACCGAGACCACCCCCGAAGAGGTTCACGACGCGCACGACGACCACGGCCACGGCCACGGCCTGAGCGATTTCGGCTACATCAAGGTCGCGCTGCTGCTGGCGGTGCTCACTGCGGCCGAGGTGATGACGTACTTCGTCGATGTCGGACCGGTCGAAGTGCCTGGGCTGCTGATTCTGATGGTGGTGAAGTTCTGGATCGTCGTTGCGTACTTCATGCACCTTCGTTTCGACAACAAGCTCTTCACGTGGCTATTCGTCGGTGGCTTGGTGCTCGCCATCGCTGTGTACGCGGCGTTCGCAACATCGATGGTCTTCTGGACCGACCCCGCAGGCTGCGACCTCAGCCCCAACCCAAGCTGCTGATCCGCGCAGCGTGCCGCGGCACGTCGGTGAATCTGCCCGTCAGCCGCTGGTGAGGTACTCGACGCCGAGAACCCGCTGCAAATTACGGGGCCAGCCACACAAGTAACCCGCTATGCCTAAGCTCGCATGCATGCGACGTGTGCTTTGGATCGTGGTGGTCGTTACGGCGGCAGCTTGGACGCTGCCAAGTTGCGCGACGGCCGGCGCTGCGGAATCGCCCGCTGATGTCGCCATCGAGCGCTACGGAGGCAGTGACCGGTACGCCACGTCGTTGCTCATCGCCGAGGCAGTGGCCGCAGAGGCGGGAGGCACGCTCGACCAAGTGGTCTTGGTCTCAGGCCGAAACTGGACCGACGCAGTCGTTGCGGCTCCGCTGGCAGGACATCTGGGAGCAGCGGTGCTGGCAACGCCGCCCGGCGAACTGCGCGCCGATGCGGCCGCGTTCCTGGAGCGAACCGGCGTCTCGACGGTGCAGCTCATCGGCGCGAACAGCGACACCGACGGCGTCGGCCCCACAGTCATCTCGGGCCTCAACAGGCTGGGAATCACGACCGTCCGGACTTCGCACAGTGACCAGTACACGACCGCCGCACTCGTCGCCGCAGTCATCGGTACGCCTGGCGACATGGGAAGCCTCGGCTCGACTGCGGTAGTGGCCAGCGGTGAAGTGTTCGCCGACGCTCTCGTCGCGGGGGCATTTGCTGCCCGTGGGAAGCATCCGGTGCTGTTGACACCAGATGACGAATTGCACGACAGCGCCGCCGAATATCTCAGAGATCTGCAGGTCGACCATGTCGTGCTGATGGGTGGTACCGCGGCGCTCAGCCGAGGCGTCGAAGTATCCATTCGGGCGCTCGGCATCGAGGTCACCCGACTCGCCGGCACGACTCGGTACGACACTGCGGTCAAGGCTGCCGAGCTGACGACGGGCCGCTACAGCAGCGATTGCTTCAGCACTCGTCGTGCTGGCCTCGCTCGCGCTCGTGTGCCATTTGATTCGTTCAGCGCCGGACCGCTGCTGGCCCGCCTCTGCGCGCCTCTGCTGCTCGCGGACCCCAAAGCCATCCCCGACGACACAGCCGCCTACCTCGACGGTGTCCGTCGCTCCGTCCAAGATGGTGACGTCAGGGTGACCGTGTTCGGCGGAGAGGCGGCAGTCTCACAAGCCGCTATCGAGGCGTACTTGACCCGAAACGGCGCATCAGCACCCGAACAATCTGAGGATGTAGCCAACCGCTGCGGCGGGAATGCCACGGATCCGCCCCGTGCAGTAATAGCCGGAAGAACCAGCATCGCCCGGGATCCGGCTTGGTCGCCAGATTGCCGGCAGATCGCATTTTCGTCTGGAGGTTCGGTGTATGTGGCAGACCGTGACGGTTCGAACCCTCGGAGCGTGTTCGGTATTCCGACGGTGTCCGCCGTTGAACCGGATTGGTCGCCCGACGGCACCATGATTGCCCTCGTCGCGTCGCGGTACGAAAGTTCAGCGGGCCACTTCTTTCGCCGGAGTCACATTTTCACTGTGGGCTCAGACGGCACCGGTATGACGCAATTGACCAGCGGCGCCGTCGAGGACTACGGGCCATCGTGGTCGCCGGATGGGCGCGAGCTGGTATTCGGTCGCCAGATATGGACCGAGGAGTCTGCGGAAGGCAGACGCGGCCAGCAGTGGTTCATCGCGTCTATCGATGCGGATGGCGAGAACCTCTCGGAAATCACTCGGGGCCCATATAGCGAAACCAACCCATCGTGGTCGCCGGACGGCTCCCGGATTGCCGTGGAGTGGAACGGACGGTTGGCTGTGATGAATCCCGATGGCACCGATGTCGAGCCATTGCCGGTGGATTATGAACTCAACAGTTGGAGCGGGCCGTCATGGTCACCTGACGGCACGCAGCTGGCGTTCAGCGTCTTCGAAGAACGAGATGGTATCCCGATTTCAGGCGAGTCGAACATTGCCGTCTTCGATTTTCGCACCAAGCAGGTGAGGGAAATCACCGACTTGGAAGGCGATGAGATCAACCCTGACTGGTCACCCGATGGACAGCTGATTCTGTTTAACACTTTCGAGATGGGCTATGCCTACAGCCGGATATTCGTCACGGGTGCTGGCGGCACATGACGGGTGCCCGCGACTTCGCGCCGACAGCCGAGCGTCGTTTTGGTGTGATTAAGACCGTCGTATCGGTTCATTAGAGACCGTCGGTTTGGTCCAGTAGCGTTGGACGGGATGGGGTCGGAGTCGCGCAATGCCTATCTGCCGCGGGCAGGATCGCCGTGATCCCCGCGGCGCTCCTCACCGCCTGAGTGACGGCACTGCGCGGCGGCGCTACGCGGTCCCGGGCGGGGGGAGGTCGAGGGCTGCTGCGGTGTAGTCGCCGTGGGGGCCGTCGTGGCTGAACACGTACGCGTTGGTGCGGTTTGCGTCGCCTGCTACCGCGATGACGAACTTCGCGGGCGCCGAGACGATCGGCACCAGGCGGTCAGGATCGTTAGAGGTCGCAAACTCGGGCGGCAGATTGCCGTCGGCGACGACATCGCTCAGTCGTGGCCGGCCTGGCACCAGATTGGTCCAAGCACCGATGAGCTTCTCGAAACGCCACGCTGGGATGCGAGCGTGTTCGAACAGCGCGCCGGCCAGGTCTGCCTTCGACCACCCGGCCGCAGCGCAGGTGCGTGCCAGGATCGGTGACAGCACCAGCAGCGGCCGGTAGTGCAGCTGCCCGAGGCCGTACAGGTGCACGAGATCCCAGCCGGTGATGCGCGCCAGGCCGTCGGCGAGGTAGGGCACGATCTCGTCGGGGGTCGAGCCGAACACGCTGCCGACGATCGCGCCGCTGTTGAAGCGGGCCATGGTCAGCACGTCGTCGTCGGGGCCGAAGCCGAACTCGGCGCCGACGGGTTCCCAACCGATGTCCGCGAGCGCAGCAGCGTCCTCGCACAGCACCACACGGAACGAGTTCCCGAAGGTGGACTTGTCGTGCTCGGCGGTGGTGAAGCCGAACACGTTGCGCTGATAGAGCCGCAGCCAGCGTCCGACGCTGGTGTTGGCACGCACGCCGTCGCGCAGCGCCCCGACGCCGGAGTTGAAGCCGAGCTTCGCCGCCTGCGGACCGTCGAGGATCATCAGCGCATCGGCGCCCGTGGTGTTGCCCGAGTGCTCGACGCCGTAGTGCGGATCTGCCAAGATGCGCGCGGCGGCGAGCAGTACCGGCAGGTGGCGCGGCTCGCAGCCGGCCATCACGGCGTTGGTCGCCACCGACCACACGGTCATGTCGCGGCCGGTGGTGCGAGCCAGGCCCAGCGATTGCTGCGGGTCCAAGCCGGAACCGTCCAGGAATGCCTCGACGCGGTCGCGTGTCGGGGGGATGATCGGCAGGCCATCAGACCAGCCGCGCTCTGCGAAGGTGTCGTTGATCTCGTCGATCGACCCGCTCGCCACCGTGTCCAATGGGTCTGGGTCGGCGGCATTCGAGCGTGCCTGGTCTGGGTCGGCGGGGTTCATGCGAACGGTGCCCGGTCCACCTTGGGGTCGACCGGTGTTGTCGGTGCTGACGCCCGCGACCGCACCGGTCGCGCTGCTGCCGCCGGTCGTGCTGCTGCCGCCGGTCGTGCTGCTGCCGCCGGTTGCCGCCTCCGTCAACCCGGCGATTACGGCGTCGACGGTGTGGTCGACGAAGTTGCGTTCCATCTCGGCGGCCGACTGGGCATCGACGTGGCCCACGGTGACCGCCAACTGCAGACCGTCGAAGCCGTGTCCGCGGGCGGTCGCGACGGCCTGGCCGTCGAAGCTCTCGCACACGATCGAGACCGACGGCACCCCTGCGGCCTCGGCTGCCACTGCTGCCCGCGCCACGGCGGGCGTGCAGCTGCCTCAGCAGCCCATGCCCGACACCACCGCGTCCACACCTCGTGAGCGCAGCGATTCAGGCAGGCGGTCGATCATCTCGGCTTCGTCGCCGCCGTGGGTGTTGCCGAAAGCTTCGTAGCCGACGAAGGTCACATCGCGATACCGGGCAGCGAGTTCGCGCTCGAGCACCGGGAACAGTTCGTCGCCCCGGAACAGGTAGTCCCACAGGAAGCCGATCCGCTTGCCTGACAGCGTGTCGAGCCGCGGCGCGAGCGCTCGCTGTTCGATACCCGACGGCGCCCCGGGCCAGACAACGTCATAGGCGGGTTCGCCGCCTGAATCAATGGCAGTCATAGGTCTTGGTGAGGGGCCGGTTGGTGAGGGGCCGGTTCGGTGTCCGCATGGCGAAATCCTACGAGACAGCGGAATGTCAGAATTTGACGGCGCCAGCTCGATATCAGCGGCGCCGGCGATGAGGCCCCTTGTGACCTGGCGGCAGCGAGCATTGGGCTCTGGCGCGCGGCATCCACTGCCCGCACCGTCCTGGCATGGCGGATGATCGCGGGGCGCCGAGATCGGATGCATGGGCGGCGGTGCCAGCTTGGATGTGTTGATCGGCTATCTCGACCATGTAGCGCTGCAAGTCCTCAGAACGGCTGCGCAGATGCACGAATACGTCTTCTCGCAACGATTCGAAGGCGCGATCGGGTTCCACGTAGCCAGGGTCAGCCAATACTCGCAAGACGCGACGCATGGCTGCTGGGTTCGGATGCACGTCCAGCCCGAACACTCGGCGATAGAACTCCAGACCGTCCTCAAGCGTGTATCCGCTGAGACGATCGATAGCCGCAAGATCTACGAAGTCTCGCAGTTTGCCGCGATCTGATGCCGCCGCGAGCTTTGATGCCAAGAGATCCGGTAATTCGCCTACCGCCATGCCTTCGATGCATCTCGGTGCTTGCAGCCATCGCATGTCATGCGCCTGCATATCGCCGCTTCCCAAAGACAAGAACACGTCGAACCTGACGTTGTCGATGAGAGCGCAGTAGCCGTTCTTTCGTGCCTCGATGACGCTGCAGAATCTCCAATAGTCATCGGGGCGAATTGACCGCAATTGACTCTCGATCAGCGTCTGTACATCTCTGCCGTCGAATGGAATCAGCGTCATGATGTCGATGTCTTTGCTCGCGCGATGACGCAGGTGCAACGTCAATGCGGTGCCGCCCATCAATCGGCCTTCAATGCTCTTGGCCACCACGGACGCAAGAGGCCAAAGAGCGCGCAACTCAGGGTCAAGCAGATCGTCGTAGCTGTCAAGCACGAGCTGTCGTCCGGCGTTCGATTTCGCAAGCGACGAGAGACGCTGCATCACCTTTCTGGTAGCCGCGTATCTGCTCGAGCGTCTGCAATGCGTGGAGCGGCAATGTTGCCAACGCCCATGCTTCGGCGCTGAGGTCATTGCTGCCAATCGTTGACCCTGCGATCCGCAGTGCGTCCTCGGAGATTCGCAGCTCGGGTCCTGAAGTGCCCGACCAGAAGAGATGCCAGAATTCCGGCGGCACTGCATCTGGCGCCGGAAGGGGTGGCATCGGTGCCGGCTGCTGCGGCAGGTACCTCAAGGCGCTGATGCACTCTGAGCCGTAGGTGAGCGCCCAGAGCGACACCGGGGCCAGCACGTGCCCGTCGTTGATCGCCCTATTCCGACGCTCGGTCCAGCCACGCTGTTCCAGCCGCCGCAGCGCTCTGCGAGTCTGCGACGGCGACACAGCCGCGAGCTCGGCCAGCTTGGCTGATGTGGCCCCCAGCGGACGCCGGCGCAGCGCGGCCATGACCTTGCGCTCGCTTGCGGGCAGCCCTGCTGTGATGCTGCTGCCCTCGGCGCTCTGATCGACTTGCTGATCGACGGATTCCACGACGGCGGCGATCTCGAGGGCGCAGCGTCGGCTGCCGGCCCATTTGGTCCCGGTGATCGCCGTGAAGTCGCGTCGGCAGTCGCGGCATCGCCACTGCGGCCAGCGCCGATCCGGGCGACGCTTGCGGACAGCGACGTTGCGGCTGTCGCACTTGGGGCAACGCGCGCCGTCAGGCCAACGCTGCTGCGCGACGAAGCGCTCCGCTTCTTCGTCATCGCGTGCGCCCATCCCCCGAAACGTACCACCTGGGTACTGAGCTGGGTGCAGATAGTCGCGCTATTGAGCAGATCGTCTCGGTGCGTGGAGGGGCATCTCAGCGTGATCGGTGCCCTCCAGCGTGTCCGACTGGAAGGATGCAGCGGGCATGGGCACGGGGCATCGGCGCATTGAGCATCACCGTCTTGCCGGATCCTCGTGGCCCCAGAAGAAGACTGGTGAATCTGTTGTCCCGAGGGCCGCCGCCGAGGCCAGCGCGCAGCGCACCGTTGAGCGCATCACGGCCGACCACCACATGGGGCTCCTGCCCGAAGTCAGGTGTGAAGAGATTCGGGGGAGGCACATTGGGGTTCGCCAGCAGACCTGCCACACGCCCAACGTATCGCACTATGTGCCTCATTTTCTCACGAAGTGCCTCATGAGCGACTCAGACCTCCTGTGTGGCCGTGCCGCCGTGTTCTGACAGGCCCTCGTTCGGGATCACCAACTTCGACCACTACCGAATCCGAGTCCTGCTGTATGCAGGAAAACCCGACTGGACCCTGCTCGACACCCTCACCCCACGCTAAAGCGCGAAGAGCCCGTTTGGGGAGCCTCAGTGTCGGCATCGGCCGTCTTGTTGCGCTGTGCCGAGGATGAGCCGAAGGCGCTCTAGCCATTGTGCTTGTCGCGACGGCAGGCCCCGGGATGTCCTTTGCGAAGTGTGCATCGGGCATTCGCTACGGGTAGACGTTTCCCGCATCTGGCTTGCTTCTGCCTGCTTGCAGTGGCGTGATCATCTATGAGTCTCCCGATGGCGGTCTGCAGGGATTGATCTTGTTGTGTCTGTTGTTCGTTCTCGACCACGGAGTCGAACACATCCAATGATTTTGTGATGCGTCCTTCCCATTCGTCCAGTAGCGCCTCGAAGCTGTCCGGCCCGTCCGTGATCAGCCCCGCAGCGCGAGATTCCCTGTAGTCGTTGTCCAGTTCATCGAACGCTTGGAAGCTCTCTTCGAGCAGCTCCGTCATGATCGCATGGCCCGGCGGACCGTCGAAAGTGAGATTCTGCCGACGGAGGTGCTGTCCGACGAAAACGGCAGTGTCGAGATCGTCTGACTCAAGCAGACGCCACATGTCGTAGTAGTCACGGGATTTCGCTCGCTGCTGGTTCAGTATGCAGTCGAGTTTCGCTGCGACAACCGAATTCAGCGAATATCCCAACACCGGATACGATCGGTCAATGCCCGGATATCTGTCGATCAATTCCCACTGATTCGTTTCCGGCAGGTTGTCTTGTGCCATGTTGCGGTTGATGTCAATCTTGATGCGTCCGCTTCCGAGAGTCTTGCTTCTCCACTCGACGCGAGCGTTCTGCGAACCCCAATGCACTTCGCATTCTGTGCTGTACCGCCGGTCAGTCAGCTTCGCCAAGTCCAGCAGGAAGACCAGAATGCGGTCCTTGTTGGCAGTCTCAGGTGGGCCGATCCAGTCGAAATCCAAGTCCTCAGAGAATCGGTACTGCTCTGCCCAGCAGGCCCGCAGCAGCGTCCCTCCCTTGAAGCACATCCGCGGGTTGGTCTCTTGCTTTTCGGCCAACGCAGCGAGTATCTGGTGCTGAACCATGTCTCTTGCTTCGGCAGGTGAAAGAACGCTCATGTCATTAGGGATGCCACGAGCACGCTGGGATGCCGATCCCACAGGACTTTGTGTTCGATGTCTGCCCATGCAGCTTCGGACGGCCCGAGCGGGCTGCGCCTGGATCGGCGCAGGCGAATCCACGCGTCGCCGCGCCGGGCGCTCACGATGTCTGCCCACTCGTCTGTGGCGCTGTGCAAGCTGTCGCCGAGGTCGTTTGCTGCGAAGCGGCGCAGTGCGTCCGCGATGGACGACAGACGCCGCAGCCCTGCGCGCATCTGCAGCGCGTCGCTGAGTTCGATGGCTTCGGCAGCGTCGAGAATGGTGCCGTCCTCTGCGAACGCCCACGCTATGCGTTCGTCCCACAAGGGCGCAGCAACATCGTGGTGGGCAGTTTCGACGGCAGCGCGTGTCGGGGACGACATCCATGTGCGCGCGGTCAGCCTCGTCGCATACATAGTGACACGATCGCTGCTTTCGCTGAACACAGTCATTCCCAGCGGCGCAGCAGTCCTAGCGTGTTCATGCGGGAGCGACAGTTGCGGCCCGATGACAAGCGGCACCCCGGCGGCTTCAAGCGCCATCATGTGCGACATGCGGCGCGGCTGCGGGCCGATCACTGCATCCATGAGGCACTCGTTGGTGTTCATCCAAGCAGGCGGGAACGGATGAGGCGCGCTGTATTCGGCAACAGGCGCTTCGCAGTCGCGGCGCTGCCACAGGCCCCGTCCGACTCGCGAAATGGCGCCCTCAGCGGCGGCAGCACGCAGGGCACGCGACGCAGACGACAGCTTGATGCCGGCACACGCGCAGAACTCGTTCGTCCTGAAGACGAACGGCATCTTCACAAGCGCATATGCAGAAGCCATACGAATAGTATACATCAACGAACGAAGATGCGCCAAGTGAAACGCATCGAGTCGCGTGGGTTGTGCAGTCGGTGCCACATGGCAGCCACACGCGCAGGCACACTCAACGAGATCGCCCAAGCGGCGAAGCGGCAGACTCGGGCACACGCGGCGAGTTAAACGGCTGTCATATCCTCGGGCTTGTCCCCGTGCGTCGCTTCAGGTCGCGCAGGTCGGTATTGGCCATTTTGGTGGTCTCGGCGAAGGGACAGCCGCGAGTCCGGCACTTGAGGCTGAAGCGGGTGCCGTTGCCGAGCGAGCATCGGCCGCCACCATGAGGGTGCTGGGTGCTGCCGATGAGGTCGTGAGATCGATCTGAGTGTTCTGTTGATGTATTCCTTCAACGGTGGCCGCCCTTTCGGACGGCTAAAGAGGCGCTTCGCACTCATGATGGTGGTTGTGTCCTCGACGGGTACGGGTCTGACTCTGCGCTTCGCTGGTTTCGTGCCTTGCAAACGATCTGCCGGTGTTCGGTCGGGCGGTGCGGCTGGTATGGCGCAGGCATCGCTGGCTGTGCCCGCATCAGGACTGCCCGGTGCGCACGTTCACCGATCAGCAGCCTGCCGTCGCGCCGCCCAGGGGGCGCATGACCAGCCGGGCGGCCCGCTGGGCGACCCGTCGCGCCGGTGCGGGACGCGCGATCACCGAGATCGCAGCCGAGTTGGGATGCAGCTGGCGCACCGCGATGGCAGCAGTGCACCGGTGGGGCCAGGCGCTGCTCGACGCCGACGCTTCACGCATCGACGGGGTGACCGCTTTGGGGCTCGACGAGATCTTGATGTTCCGCCGCGGCCCCTATCGCAAGGCGTTCACCGATGCGCTGCCCGAAGCGGTCCAGGTCGCCGATCCGTTCCATGTGGTCAAGCTCGCCAACAGCGCCGTCGACGAGGTGCCAGCAGACCTGCCAGACGCCCAACGTAACGCACTATGTGCCTCATTTTCTCATGACATGCCTCACGAGCGACTTAGCCCTCCGGCGAGATGTCCGGCCCGGTTGCCGTTCAGAACGTCGGTGTGAGCGCCGGCTTCAGCGAGACCTGTGCCCTCCTCGATGACCGAGGCGAAGGATGCAACGTGCTCGCGCCCGCGGCATCGGGTGATTGCAGCGCGGCGACAGGGCACGAGCGGACTCGTGCGTCACTGTCGCCTCCGTGCGCCCGTAGCCCGATTCGATCTCGATGCGCTCAGCGACCGTGCTCGCCGCAAGGGCGCAGCCGAATCCGATTTCCGCCTCGGGGCCGGCCGGGTGCTCGTGAGCGTTCACGACCTCGATACAAGCGTTGTCCATCAGCCACTGTTCGGCGGTTGCCATCTGGGCAGCGCTGAGTCTTGATCCGGTGCCGAGATCGCGTCGTGTGGCCGTGCCGCCGTGTTCTGCCAGCGCTGCCAGGTAGCGGCGTTCGATGGGGGTGAGGCTGTCGAACGTCGGTCGATACACACGGTCCTGCATGACGGACGCGGTGACGCGGATTGACTCCAGGGCGGCGTCGCTGTCGATCCCGGAGTCTGGTGCGCCGGCGATTCGCCATGCGTGATCGCCGAGCAGCTGCATCTGGTACGGCAGACCGTCACATGCGTCGGCGAGCAGTCTCGCCGCTTCGAGCGTGCATTCTCCGGCGCCGGCAGTGACGGATTCGGTGACGAACCGGAATGCGTCCGCAGCGTCGATCAGCGGCAGGTCGACGCATTCGCACCGTCGAAAGAACGAGAACCTGTCGTCGGCGAGGTAGGTGTGCTTGATCTCCGGCAAGCTCGCGCCGGCGAACGCCAACGGCATCTGTCCACGCTTGGCGACATGCTGGATGTCGTTGGCGAGCCGCAGCAGCGCGTCCGACTCGCAGCGATGCATCTCATCGATGGACAGCAGGACCCCAGCACCGCTGTCTGCGGCAGCCGATGCGAGTTCGGTGAGCTGTCGTCGAAGACTCCATCTGGGCTGCACTCTTCGCAGCGATTCTCGGCGTGCATGGAACGGGCCGATGCGAACGCCCTTGACCGTGGTGATCTGTTCGCTGCCGTCACTGCTGCGGTCGTCGCCCGATGCGGCCCATTCGATCATCTCGGAGATCCGTTCGCCCACGCCTGTGCTTGCGGCATCGACAGAAATGACTGTCCAGCCGCGCCGCGCGGCGTGGTCCTCGATCTCGTTGAGAAGCACGGTCTTGCCCGAACCTCGCGGCCCCATGTAGAGAGCGGAGAATCCGCTGCTGCCGGGGCCTTCTTCGAGGGCAAGACCAGAGGCCGAAAGTAACCCGTCCCTGCCGATGAGGACGTGTGGAGCGAAGCCGAACGTCGGAGTGAACGGATTGCGCGTACCGAACTGCATATATGCAACATTATTGCATTTATGCAGCGAGATGGGCGGACGGTGAGCGGGAGGCTTCGGTCTGGGGGAGTAGCCTTTCGGCGATGTTGGCACTCTGGGAGTTCGGTGAAGTGGGCCCATCTGGCACTCTGGAATCATTCGAGCCCTCGCCTCCTCCCAGAGTGCTGAAGTATGGAAACTGGGCAGGAGTGCAACTCTCTGACTTGCGGGTACGAGCCCGGCGACATCCGGGGGGGGGGGGTACTCGCGCAAACCACGGTTCGCCGCCCGCGGAGGTGCCACAAGCTTCGATGAGGACTCGAAGGTGGCTGTGCCTCTATATGACATTCAAGGCCGAAGAGCCTGTGAATGGGCGTCATCGGTGCTCGCTGGAGTCGGAGTGTGGAAGTCGCGGGTGCATCGAGATCGGGCACATCGAGACGGGGCCGCCCGTCGGTAGCCTGCGACGGCATCGGCCCGGTGGCTCTGCGTGCGTCCGGAGACCGAACTGCGGTCGTGCGGACGCCACTGGAGGCTGGCTGAACCGATGAAGCAGTGCTGGCGCTTGGGCCGGGCGGCTCGCTCTTTGGCGGTCTGCCTTGCCGTTGCAGCATTGGTGGCGAGCGGGCTGGCGCCGGTGGCGTCGCATGTGCCGCTGCTGCGTGCTGAGCCGGCCGCGGCGCAGACCGCCCCGATCGTGCTGCTGACTGTCACCGACAACACCGCCACCGAGCGGGCGCTGACAGCACCCGCTCCGGGGCGTATCACGGTGGCGCTGCAAGGCAGCAGTT
This sequence comes from Candidatus Poriferisodalis sp., assembly GCF_965208895.1. GTDB lineage: Bacteria > Actinomycetota > Acidimicrobiia > Acidimicrobiales > Poriferisodalaceae > Poriferisodalis. The sequence goes on from NZ_OZ242363.1 coordinate 2,690,525, forward strand.
CGCCCCTGACCGCAAGGCAGCGGCTCGAGGTGCCGATCATCACCAAGCCGGACAGCCTCGTGCTCGGGACCGACTTCGACTTGGAACTGGTGCCCGCGACCGGGGTGAGCCTGTCGGGCAGCACGCTGACGTTCGACGGAGCGGAGAAGGCGGTGCCGTCGGCAGCGGTCATCGTGCGCGCCCTCGACGACGCAGACCGCGTCAATGAAACGCTCACGCTCAGCATCCCGTCCTCGCTGACATCCACCGGATTCACTGCTGCGCCCACAGGCAGCGGCAGCGGCACCATCACATTGGTCGATGACGAACCCGGCGGCTCACACCTTTTTTCAAAGCTCTGGGACCTACGGCATACCCACAACGCAGCATGGGGTGTACTGGACGAGGCGGCATTCAGACAAGACGGCCAGAGTGAGTTCTATGACTTCAGTTTTCGATTCAGGATGCGTCCAGACACTGCCTTTAGCGGGAATTGGTTCCATCATCGTGGTCACACGTTCAACACCACAGGGGATTCGCGGGGCGCCTTCGAGAACGATGGCAGCAAGGTAGTTGCCAGTTCGCTGACCCTGCGTGGCGGCACTCTGACGCACAACAGCGAACAACTCACTATCGGGCCGTCGATCGAACTGCAGGGCGCGCCCGAGGGCATGACAATTCACAGCCTCGAGCGCACGGGCGACACAGCAGCAACGATCACGCTGCGCATGTCCGCAGCGGGGAGGGCAGCGTTCAATGCCCCCCGAGATTTCGACATCAAGATGGGCGGCATGCTGTTCAGCGGCTGCCCGGATCACGATCTGTCGACTGTCAGCCAGCGGGGCGACCTCGCGTACTGCTGGCCGCTGGTGTTCGGTCTGTCGATGATTCCCGACAAAGACCTCATTCTCACCGAGAGCGACGGAAACACCGTGCTCGGCGACACCACAGACGCACAAGACACCTACACCATACGGCTGGCGAGAGCGCCGTCGGCCACGGTGACCATCACGCCGATGTCGTCCGATTCGGCATACATACTCGACCCGGACCCGGTGGTGTTCCAGCCTTCCGACACCGGTGCTGCTTTGACCAAGACCGTCACCGTCACCAGTCGGCAAGGCGACCCGAGGGACAATTTGGGCGGCTCGACATGGCCCGACGTCACCATCACGCACGATGTCGAGACGACCGACAGCTTCTACGGCAAAGCCGACGTGCCCGACGTGGTGGTCGACTTCGTTGACGATGAATCGACCTATGTCGGCATGGAGCTTCCTGATACTGGCTGCTGTCAGCAATTCGCTGCCGACGGTGTTGCGTACATCGGCGAAAGTGATTTCGTAACGCCGAGGTCGGCCGACGTCCGCTTGCACGTAAGTTCTTTGCCTGAAGCCGGCAAAGAGTTCGTGGTGCCTTTGGAACTCTACAGCGATACCGGCCTGGGCCTCCTGGGCATCCTGGATACCAATTCCAACACATCCGAGGTCCGCATGGGAGTCGGAAGAGTAGGCGCTCGTGATCGCTGGGTACCCAACCCAACGGGCGTCGAATTGGAGGGTTTTGATACAGCAACCGACAACGGCACAGTTCGCGGAACAATTACTTTCGCGACCGTCGCACACCAGAGAGTAACGCTGAGGTTCTGGGACCGACTCAACCGAACCGACGCCGACAACGAGCTGGACCGGTTCGGCATCCGCATCCTGGGAGGCCCTGGCGCCGTGCTCGATGCGAATGTCGAGGGCGGCTTGCTGGTCTCGCGCGCTTACTCGGCCGACTTCGTTCATCTCGACTCGGGGACCCCGGAGGGAATCGTCGTCGACCGCACCGAACTCGAGCTGGCCGAGGGTTCGGCGACCGAACTCAAGGTCAGCCTCGCTGCGGTCCCTCCCTTGGTGAATGATCAACGGCCAAGCAAGGACGTCACCGTCAAGCTCGGCAGCGACAGACTCCTCGACTTGAGCGACATCACCTCGGCGGTCGCGCTGTCGCCGAGTTCGCTGACGTTCGATCATGCCGCATCGAGCGACAACGCGTGGTTCAAGCCGCAGACCGTCACGCTGACCGTGCTCGAGGACGACGACATCTTCGACCATGGGGACTTCAACGTCGTGCTCGACTACGAGGGCGACAGCGACTCGAGCCTGCAGAGCAAGATTCCCGCACAGATCATCGACGACGACAACGCTGCCGGAACGCTGGCGTTGAGCAAGAAGGTGCTGCAGGCCGCCGAGTTCACACGCTCGGGCACCACCGGCCCGCACCGGGTCACGCTCGACGTCATCGTGGGCGGCGACTACGCCTTCGCCGACGTAAGCAGCGGCGGATTCAGCAGCGGCACGACGGCGGCGGCGTGCGGCCCGGTGTTCGAGACTGCATTGAAGCCGTGCCGCTACCTCGCCTCGGGAAGCGCCGCGCTCGGCGACGACCCGTCGATAGCGCTCGTGAACGCACCGACCGGGCTGACGCTGGCGTCGTCGTCGGACGGCACGGTCTCGGCGCTGCGCGTCGCCGGCACCAGCGCAGGCACCACCGCCAAGCTGACGCTGGAACTCACCGACGCCGCCAAGATGGCGCTGACAGCAGCGTCGGAAGTGACGCTGAGGCTCGGCGGCACGCTCATCGACGGCAAGAAGAACCGGTTCGGCAAGGCGCCCGCCGGCGACAGCGACGACCTGTGCGCGTCGGCGGCGAGTCTCAGCCGGCCAGGCCGCTGCGCACCGGTCCAAGCGCAGTTCCACCTGACGCCCTTGGTCACCACGCCGGTCGATGCGGAGTTCGTGGTGGTGCCCGACGACCTGGTGCTCACCGAGAACGCCGACGGCTCCACCGACGCCGTCAATGTGGGGTCGCCGGTGATCGCCGTCGATTTCAACGGCGACAGCGTCGCCTATTCGCTGAAGACGCCGCCCGCCGGGTTCGCGATCAGCGCAAGCGGCCAGATCGCCTACAGCGGCACCGGAGTCGACCGCGAGACCACCCCAGGCGGCAAGATCGCGCTGACCGTGGTGGCCACGTCGACCGGCGCCGACGGCACCGCCACAGGGGTGGAGCAGGCGGTGACGGTCACGGTGGCAGACGTCGACGAGGGCGACGCCACGGTCACACTGCGCGCCGACTCCATCGGACGCACCGGGTCGCCGATGCGGGTGACGGCGGTGAGCGGCGACCCCGACGGCGACGCCGAACTGAGCTCGGTGACCTACCAGTGGCAGACCAGCGCCGACAGCGGCACCACCTGGGTGAGCGCCACCGGCGCCGGCGGCAAGACCGCGGTGTACACGGTGGCGGCCGGTGATGCCGACAAGCAGGTCCGCGTCGCGGCCGAGTACACCGACGGCGGCGGCAACGCCGAGACCGTGTACTCGGCGCCGGTGACGGCATTCACGCTGCCTCTGGACAACTTCGGCAGACGCTGGGTGCGACCCACCGTGACCGTCGACAAGGCCACAGCCACCGAGGGCGACGCCGACGACGTGATGATGGTGACGGTGAAGCTCAACACGCCGCTGGTGTGCAGCGACGACGAGACGGTGAACGAATGGCACGCGGCGTTCTTCGAAATCAACGGCGCCTGGATGAACCGGGAGTACACGGCTGAACTCGTTCCGCTGACTCCTGGTGGCGGCACCGAGGGTCTCACGCTCACCAGACAGGTCGGATCCGTCAACGACGGCCCGCCTGACCCCGTCACCAATAGGGCGACCCGCAGAACATTCGTCGGCCCGAGCGTCAGATTCGAACCAGTCGACGGCAAGCCGTCGCCGACTGTCGCGAAGGTCAAGCTGACGTTCGCCCACGACGACGACGCGGCCGACGACAGTTACGGTCCCATCAAGACCATAGCTGCGCGTATTGGCAACCCCAGCCAAGCGATACATCCCACGTACTGCAGTGATCCTCAGATCATTCCGTTTCCCACACCGGCTTTGGCGGCCGGGACTCCCACGACGTTCACCGTCACCGACGACGACGACGCCGGCAAGGTGGTCAGCTTCGCCGCCGCGACAGCGACGCTGACCGAGGGCGACGGCCCGGCGGGCACGCTCGGCGTGGAGCTCACCGTCAGCGACACCGCATCGGCGGGCGGTGTGACCGTCACGATGACCGACGGCACCGCCGTCTACGGCACCGACTACCGCTACGCCGGCGACGGCTCGGTCACCCGCGACGGCGGCCGGACCTCGCTCGAGGTCACCTGGCCGGCGGGGACCAGCAAGGTGATCGTCCCCATCGAGGCCGTCGCGGACAGCGTCGACGACGTGTCGGTCAAGCGCTTGCGCCTGTCGCTGTCCAAGCCGGTCGGCGTGGTCAGGATCGGCACGCAGCGCACGATGACCGTCGACCTGCGCGACGACGATGCCACGGTGGTGTCGCTGACCGGCGGCGGCATCGTCTACGAGGGCGAGATTCCCAGCGGCGACCCGCCCGGCTTCACCGTGTCGCTCTCGAGGGCGCTGGCGGTGCTGCCCGACGGAACCGCGGAGACCGTGGCGGTGCCGCTCACCTTCGCGAGCACCAGCGGCGTCGCGTTCGGAACGGCAGAGGCGCCCGACAGCGGCGTGTTCGTGTGGGAACTCACCACCGCGAACGGCGCCAGCGAAGGCGTGACCGCCACCGGGCTGGGCACCGCCGCCGCAACCCTCACCTTCACCGCCGCGGCAGGCAAGACCGTGCAGCAGGCGAAGGTCGCACTCAAGCTGGCCAACGCCGACCCAGACACAGACAACGACGACATCACCGTGAGCATCGGAGCGTTCGATGCCCCAGGGCTCGCCACCAACATCGGCATGCGCGCAGCCGACAGTCAGCGCAGCCGAGCCGGCTTCCTCGCCGTCGACGCCGGCAGCACCCCGGCACTGCTCGGCGTGCCGACACAGATCAGCCTGGTCGAAGGCGGCAGTGACGGCGAGTACCACCTGAGCCTGACCTCTGCGCCGCAGGGCGCGGTCACCGTCACGGTCACCTCAGCCGACACTGCCGCGGTCTCGCTGCTGGCGCTCACCCCGGCTGCTGAGGGGCCGACCGCCGTGCTCGAGTCTGACGGCTCGCTGACAGTGACGTGGCCGCTGCCCGACGACGGCACCGCGGTGAAATGGTGGGTGCCGATGCCCGTCGGGGTCCGTCCGGTGTCCGACAGCGACACCGCCGGCGAAGAGGTGGTCGTCTCCCACGCCGTGTCGGGCTACGGCAGCGTCACCAGCGGCCCGCAGGTGACCGTCACCGTGATCGACCCCGCCGTCAGCATCGCCGCGGCCAGCGCCGAGGAAGGCGACCCGGTGACGTTCACCGTCTCGTTGCCGGTGCCGGCAGCTGCGGCGGTGACGGTGCCCTACACCCTCAGCGACGGCCGCTCGACCCCCGCCGATCCCGCCTACAGCGTCGCGACCGGCAGCGCGGAGGGCACCGGCGCCGACTACGCGAACAAGGCGGGCTCGGTCGTCATACCCAAGGGCGCCCGCAGCGCCCCGATATCGGTGCCCACCACCGATGACATGGTCTATGAGAGCGACCATCGCTTCACCGTCGCCCTGGGCGCGCCCACCGTGTCGAGCGGCGCCGCTCCGCCGCTGAAGGCAACCGCCGGCACTGCGGTGGGCACGATCACCGACGCCGACGACACGCCCGTCTTCTACTGGAAACAATCTTCGTTCTCCGTTTCGGAGACCGAGGGCACGCAGTCGCTGACGATCGTCAAGGAGGGCACCAGCCTGGTGTCCTCCGAACTGCTCTGGGAGACGATCGACGTCTCGGCGACCGCAGGCGAGGACTACGAGGCGGTCAACGGTCAGACGGTGACCTTCGCCCCGGGCACTGCTGAGAAGACCGTCGAGTTGACGATCATCGACGACATCATCGACGAACGGACCGAGTCGCTGCGGGTCAGCTTGCTGGTGTCCGAGCACGCAAAGCTCGGCAGCCCGCGACTCGCGATCGTCTCCATTCTCGGCGGCCACGAACCGGAGGTGACGCTGGCCGCGAGCAGCACCGAGATCATCGAGGGCAGCTTCATCAACGTCACGATCGACTCCGGGTTTGGAGAGGCCGCTGGGGCATACAGCGTGCCAGTGCAGATCAAAGCCCAGGGCGGGACCGCCTCGGCCGCTGACGTGCGCCTGCAGAACGGCGGCATCGCGAGGTTCGCCAAAGACAAACGAACCCTGAAGCTGCGGGTCGACGGGATAGCCGACGCCATGGCTGAAGGCGTCGAGACGCTGACCCTCGAGATCGGGACGCTGCCCGCCGGCATCTACCGCGGCGACGTCACCTCCGTCGAGGTGACCATCACCGAGCCACCGCCGATCGATGAGATCCCGTTGGACTCGCCGCTGATCCCCTCCGGCGTCGGAGCGGGCGAGAGCTTCAGGCTGCTGTTCTCCACTGCCAGAACAGCCGCCACCTCAGCCGACGTCGCCGTCTACAACGCCTTCGTCCGCGCAGACGCGGCCCTGTCCAGTTCCATCCCGCACGCCATCCTGCCCTACGCACAGCAGTTCACCGCCGTCGTATCGACCGCCGCGGTGACCGCGCGCCGCAACACCGCCACCGCTGGCACCGACCCCGAAGCGCCCATCTACTGGGTGCAGGGCAGCAAGGTCGCCGACGACTATGACGACTTCTACGACGGCGGCTGGGCCAACGAGAACGCCCCCCGCACCGCGCAGGGCCGATCATTCACGGTCGCGAACGACGACGCGGCCGACCACTGGACCGGCATCGCCTTCGGCGACGGCGACAGCGCCGGCCACCCGCTGGGCACCACCGGCGCCAACGCTGCGTTCGTCACCTACGGCTCGCTGAACGACTCGGGCGCGGGTGTGGGCCCGCTGCGCGGCAAACGCGGCGCTGTGAGCACGAAACGACGGCTGTACGCCCTGTCGCCGGTGTTCACCGCCGAACAGGGCGTGCGTGTCGCGCCGGCGACCGCAGCAGAGGCCAGCGCGGTGGAGTTCACCGTGACGCTGCCCGCCACAGCGACCACCGATGTGACCATCCCCTACACGCTCACCGACGGCCGCGGCGAGACCTCCGATGCGACCGGCGCCGTTGCCACCGGCAGCGCGGACGGCAGCTCAGCCGACTACGCCAATGCATCGGGTTCGATCACCATCGCCGGCGGCGCCAAGACCGGCACCATCAGCGTGGCGACCACCGACGACGAGACCTACGAGGGCAGCCACTATTTCACCGTCACCTTGGGCACGCCGACGGTGACCAGCGGCACCGCGCCGCCGCTGAGCAACCGCGGCGCAACCGCCGTGGGCACCATCACCGACTCGGCCGACATCCCCACGCTGAAGTTCTCCAGCACCGCCGCGGCAGCAACAGAAGCCGGCACTGCGACGCTCACCATCACCACCGCCGACGCCCGAGCGGTCGATGTTGAGGTGGGGTACGCCACAGGCGCCGACGGCACCGCGACAGCCGGCGACGACTTCACTGCGGCCTCAGGCACGCTCACACTGGCGGCAGGCGCCGCCAGCGTGAGCCTCACCGTCACCACCCTCGACGACTCCGCAGACGAGACGGCCGAGACGTTCACCGTCGCGCTCTCAGCCACATCCTCGGCGAAGATCGGCGAACCGGCCCGAGCCACCGTCACGATCACCGACAACGACCCCACCACGGTGACACTTTCGGCGCCCGACAACACTGCGACCGAAGGCGACGCCTCAGCCACCGCCACGCTGCGGCTGGTGCTCAACCGGGCGCTGGTCGCCGGCGAGCACCTCGACGTGCCGCTGCGCTTCACCGGAGGGGCCGACCCGCCGTTCGCGTTGGCGCTGTCGGGAACGCCGGCCGGCGTGACCTTGAACGGATCGACCGTCACCTTCACCGGGCGGGCAGGCGGCGCGGCTGCCGCCGTGGATCTGATCGCCACCGCCAACAGCGACGCCGATGTGGAAGACACCACCGTCACCGCGGAGATCCCGACCGTCAGCACCGGCGGCGATGCCGCGTTCAAGTTCGTGACGCAACGCTCGGGCTCCGAGACCCTCGACGGCGGGGCAGCAGGCAAAGGCGCCAACTGCGACACCACACGCGGCAGCTGCGCGGTGACGCTGACCGTGACCGACGACAAAGTCGGGCAGTCGGTGCGGCTGTCGGCCGACAAGACCTCGCTGGCGGAGGGCGAGACGCTGACGGTGACGGCCACGCTGCTGGCGCCCGCAGCGACCGCCCTGTCGATACCGGTGCAGCTGCGAGCAGGCGCCGGCACCGCTTCGGCGGGCGACGTCACGCTGTCGGGCGGCGGCAGCATCAGCATCGCAAAGGGCGCCAAGACCGGCACGCTCACCGTGACCGCAGCCGCCGACAGCGCCGATGAGCCCACCGAGACGCTGACCCTCGAGCTCGGCACCTTGCCCGCCGACGTCTCGGCCGGCACACCGGACCACATCGAGGTCTCGATCACCGACGCCAACACCGATCCGGTGATCGCTGTGGCATGGTCGCTGGCCCCACGCCAGCTGACACAGCCCGGCGAGAGCGTCGGCGCGCTCGCCGTCATCGAGGGCACGCCGGCGCGGTTCACCGTCACCGCCACCCCTGCGGTCTCCTACGACCTCGACGTGACGCTGAGCATCACCGAGACAGCCGGAAGCGACTTCGTGGCATCGGGCGACGAGGGCGCCGTGACGGTGACCATCCCCGCAGGCAAGACCGAAGCATCGCTTGCAGTGCCCACCGTCGACGACGACCTGTACGAACCTGACGGCGCGGTGACCGCAACCGTCGCCGCCGGCAGCGGCTACACGCTTACAGCCGCGACGACGGTGAAGGCGACCTTGGGCGAGGCCCCCATCGGGGCCCAGTCGGCGTCGGTGCCGTTGTACGACAACGACCCAGCCGTGGTGGCGGCGCTGCGGGGCGGCGGGCAGGCGGTCGAAGGCGACAGCTCCTCGGCTGCGACGCTGTTCATCACCTTGTCACGGCCTCGCTCGGCGGGCGACACCTACCGGGTGCCGCTGGTGCTGTCGGGCACCGGGCTGGCCGCAGGCGACCTCACGCTGGCCGTCACCTCAGGCGCCGGGGTGAGCATCACCGGTACCGCCACGCTGACCCCGGTGGTCGTGTTCACCGGGCCAGGCAGCGACCCGGCGGTGCTGTCGCTGACCGCAGCCGACGATGCCGACGCCATCCACGAGCAGGTCCTCGTGAAGCTCGGCGAGCTCAGCGGCGGCCTGGCGGCCGACCCGCTGGCCGCGTCGGTGGGCGTGCGCCTCATCGACGACGAAGGCTCCGGAGCGACCGTGCTGGTGTCGGCGAGCGCGCTCACTGTGGCCGAGAACGCGACGCAGACCTACACCGTGAGGCTGGTGTCGGCGCCTGCGAGCTCGACCTCGGTGGTGGTCACGCCCACCTCCAGCAGCACTGCAGCGGCAACGGTGTCGCCGTCGAAGATCACCTTCACCGCTGCCAACTGGAACCAGCCCCAAGCCGTCACGGTGCTCGGCGTCGACGACGGCGCAGACAACAGCGGCGGGCGCCGCACGGCCTCCATCAGCCACGCCGTGACCTCCGACGATCCCGCCTACAGCTCCGCCACCGCCCCGCCGGTGCCGCTGACCGTCCTCGACAGCGAACCCACCGTGGTGTCGCTCACCTATGCGGGCGTCAGCCCGGTCACCGAAGGCCAGAACACCTACGCAGACTCAGTGCGCGACAACGACTACGTCGGCTTCAAGATCGCACTGAGCCGGGCGCTCAACAGCAGCGACGAACGGCTCGAGGTGCCGGTTCGGATCAGCGGAACCAACATCACCGCCGACGACATCGAAGCGGAGCTGGTCTGGCAGACCGGGCTTGCCGCCACCGGGAATCTTCACCAAGCCCGTGACCCCGTGAACGCAGGCGTGGCCTGGATCCACGATGGGCGCGTCTACCGGCCCCGTCAGGACACCTCGACATGGGACTGGCACGGCGGAACCCGCCGTGGGGATCAGTTCACCCTCGACCTCCAGAAACTGCCCGCCTCCGCGCTCGAATTCGTCGCAGTGTTCGACGCCGCCGAGTTCGACGACCCTGCCGCGGGCGACGGCCCTGCCGAGGCGCCCAAACCGCAGGAGGCCATGCTGATCCTGCGCTTCACCGACGACACGCTCGGCGAGGGCCGTTTCGAGACGCTGACGGCGGAACTCGGCGACGCTGCCGAGCTGGCGGCGCGGCGCGGCACCAACCTCGCCGGCGGGGCGGTGCCGCACCCCAGCGACAATGCGGCATCGGTGCAGATCAACGACAACGACCCGTCGGTGTGGCCCTCAGCGCTCGACGTCGAAGTGTATGAAGGCACCTCCAGCGTGGTCTCGCCCGCGGGCGGCTACACGCTGCGTCTCAGCGCCGACCCTGGCGACGATGCCACTGTGACGGTTGCCATCGCCTCATCGGACAGCTCGATCCTGACGGTGAGCCCCGCCGAGGTCACCTTCACCGGCGGCAGCGGCGGCACCTGGAGCACACCGCAGACCGTGCAGCTGACCGCAGCAGCCGACGACACCGTCGACGAAGAGTCGGTGACGCTCTCGCACGCCGTCACCGGCTGGAGTGCGGTCAGCGTCGGCCCCGACGTGGCGGTGCGAGTGCTCGACACAGCAGCCGGGGTGACGCTCGTCGAATCCGGCGGCGCCACCACCGTCACCGAGGCCCCCGGCGCCGGACGCATCGACACCTACACCGTGGTGCTCGACTCGCGTCCGAGCGCGGACGTCACCATCACCCCTACTTCGAGCTCGGCGCGTGTCACCGTTTCGGGAGCAGTGACGATCAAGCCGGCGGACTGGAACCGTCCGGTAGCCATCTCGGTGACCGCCGTCGACGACGAGATCGACAACCCCGCAGCCGCCCTCACGGCGAGCATCGCCCATGCGGTCACCTCCGACGACCCGCGCTATCACGGCGCCGCCGTCGTCGCGGTCAAGGTCTCCATCGTCGACGACGACACTGCGGGCATCGCCATCACCGAGACCGGCGGATCGACCCAGGTCGCCGACGACGGCAGCACCGATACCTACACGGTGCAGCTCGACAGCCAGCCGACCGAAGCGGTGATGGTGACGGTCACCTCGCCGACACCGGCAGCGGCAACCGTGCAGGGCCCCGTCGGGGCGGCCGGCGCCAGCGCCACGCTGACGTTCACCGCCACCACCTGGAACCGGCCGCAGACGGTGACGGTGACCGGTGTCGCCGACAGCGTCGACAACAGCGGCAACCGCAGCGTCGTGATCGGCCACTCCGCAGCATCGGCCGACCCCGACTACAGCGGTGCAACGAAAGCACTGACCGTGACCGTCGTAGACGACGACTCCGCGGGGGTGACCGTCACCCAGACCGGCGGATCGACCCGGGTCGCCGACGACGGCAGCACCGACACCTACACGGTCGCGCTGAACACCGACCCCGGCGCCGGCAAGACGGTGACCGTCACCGCGTCGTCGAACAACGCCGCGGCGGCGCTGGTGAGCGTGGGCGCCGCCGTGCCGGCGGCTTCGGCGTCATTCACGTTCACCGGCGGCCGGTCCGGCACATGGCGCCATGCCCGGACGTTCACCGTCACCGGCGTGGCCGACGACCTCGACAATCTCTCCGTCGACCATCGCAGCGCGCGCATCACCCATGCCGCGACCTCAAACGACACCGCAAACCCGTACCACGGCATCGCCGTTGCCGCCGTTGACGTGCGCATCGACGACGACGACCCCGACGTGGGCGTGGTGGTGGCCGAGACGCTCGGCTCGACAACGGTAGGCGAGAAGGGCGGCACCGACACCTACACGGTCGCGCTGGCGTCGAAACCGACCCATGCCGTCACCGTCACCGCCACCTCGGCCAACGCCGCCGCGGCGCGGGTGAGCGTGGGCGGCGGGGCGGCGGGGGCCTCGGCGACACTGACCTTCACCGCCGCCAGCTGGGACAAGCCCCAGACGGTCACCGTCACCGGCCAGGACGACTCGCTGGACAACGCCGGCAATGCCCGCAGGGTGAGCATCACCCACCGGGCCGCATCGGCGAGCGACACGCGCTACGCGGGCCTGAGCGGACCGTCGGTGAGCGTCACTGTCACCGACGACGAGGCCAAAGAGGTCAGGGTGACCCACACCGGCGGCTCGACCGTGGTGACCGAGGCCGCCCGGGCCACCGACGCCGGCGCGTTCGGCCGTACCGACCGCTACACGTTGGTGCTCGGCGCACAGCCTGCGGTCGGTTTCCAAGTGGGTGTCACCTTGACGGCCCCGAACGGCTCGCCGCTCAAGGTCTATGAGATCCAGGACGGCAAGCGCGCCGCTGGCGGCACCAACTATCTGAACTCGGGCACCGCTCTGGTCTTCGACCGCAGCACATGGGACCAGCCCAAGACGCTGGAAGTGGAGGGCGGCAGCTACATCACCGAGGCCGGCAACAGCCGATGGACGATCACCCACACCACCGCCTCCCATGACCCCGGCGGCTTGGGCCGAGTCGACAGCGGCTACCAGGGCACCACGGCAGCGCTGAACGTCACCCTCATCGACAGCGAGCCGGGGGTCACCGTCATCGAGACGCATGGCGGCACCACGGTGCACGAGACGGGTTCGGGGCGCACCGACACCTTCCAAGTGGTGCTCAACACTGCGCCGGATCTCACCGCCGCCGGCGACACCGTGCGCGTCGTGGCCACCGTGCGCCCGACCGGCGTTGCGGTTCTCACGGGCCCAGAACAGACCGAGCAGACGCAAGCGGCGCTGCGCTTCGGCGCCACCGACTGGAACCAGCCTCAGACGATCACCGTCACCGCTGTGGACGACGCGACCTTCAACTCGAAAGGTCCGCGCACTGCGACGGTCACCTACACGACCGGCTACACGGTCGGCCCCCCCGGCACCGACTATGCCGCCACCAGCGGCGCCGCGCCCGATCCCCACACCATCACCGTGATCGACACCGACCCGAGACCTTCGGGCTTCGCGTTGAAGCCCGACACGTCTGCCCGCACCGTCACCGAGGGCACCCCGCTCACCTTCGGGCTGACCGCCGAGTTGACCGGCGATTCGCTGCTCGATGTCGCCCAGACGGTGAACGTGCGCGCAACCCCAGCGGGGGGATCAGCCAAGGTGGGCTTCACAGCGGTGCCCAGCTTCGGCCTCGTCATCGCTGCGGGGCAACGAGCCAGCGCGTCGCGATCAGTGACGCTGACCGCAGTGTCAGACGCCGTCGACGAAGCCGACGAGACTGTCACCCTCGCAGGCACGCCGGCGGGCGCCGCGTTCGCTTCACTCGGCGTGGCGCCGGTGACGTTCACCCTCGTCGACGACGACCCCACGGTGGCCACGCTGGCCGTGAGCGGCACGACCGTGGCAGAGAACAAGGGCACCGTCGATGTGACGGTGACGCTGGGCTCGGTGGCAGGCACCGGCATGGAGGTCGTGGTGCCGCTCGTGGTGACCGGGGCCACCGAAGGCGAGCACTACACGCTGGCGCTCAAGGGCGGCACAGGCCTCAACACCGGCGTCGCCTTGGACATCAGCGCCCCGCACAGCCCCCAGAACCCGGCGCTGCGCTTCAGCGCCGGCGCCCGGGTGGCGACCTTGGCATTGACCGCGGTGCCCAACAACGATGCGGAGGAGCGCAGCGTTGCCATCGCGCACGGCAGCGGCAGCCGGGCCATGACGGTGAGCGGCTCGGGCGGCGGGGTGAGCGCGGCGGGCGGCACCAAGACGGTGGCCATCACCAACGACGATTCCACCACGGTGACCCTCACGCCAGGGCCCGAGGTGACCGAGGGCAACCCCGCCGGCTTCACAGTCAGCGTCGAGCCCAAGCCGGCGACAGCCCTCGACGTGACGGTGACGATCACGGTGACCGGTGCAGGGGCCCCGACCACGGCCACGCCGACCGCCCGCACGATCTCGGTGCCGGCCTCAGGCAGGGCGTCGTTCATGGTTGCGACCGTCGGCGACAGCGACGACGAGGCCGACGGACAGGTCACCGCGACCGTGGCGCAAAGCACCGGCTACACCATCGCCGAACCGGCGGCCCGCACGGTGACCGTGGCCGACGACGACCCGACCGCAGTGACGCTGGCGGGGCGCTTTGAGAACTCCGAGGGCACGTCGCGGGTGGCCTGGGACGAAGGCCAGACCTCGGGCACGCGCGAGATCGACATCTCGCTGGGCCGCCCGCTCACCGCCGGCGAGGTGCTCGAAGTGCCGCTGGTGGTGACCGGTGCCGTCGTGGGCACCGACCTGTCGCTGGCGCTGAAGGCCCCGGCGCCTGCCGGGGTGACTGTGTCTGGCGGCTCGGTCACGTTCACCGGCGCGGACGGCAGCACCGTCACGAAGGCGACGCTCACGGTGACCCTGCTGCACGACAGCGATGCCGACGACGAGTCGGTCACGATCTCGCTGCCCGCTCGATGGCCCAGCGAGACGGTGCTGTCGGCGTCCACGACGCTCGGCGGCGGGGCGACCGGTTCGGGGTCGCTGAGTTTTCTGATCGTCGATGACGACAAGCCGGCGGCGGCGGGCGTCGAAGTGTCCGTCGAACGCATGCGCCTCACCGAGGGAGACGCAGCGGGGACTTACCACGTCCAGCTGGGCACCGATCCCGGCGACGGCATCACCGTGACCGTCACACCGGTCTCCCGCAACACCGCAGCAGTCGGCGTGAGCCCCGTGACGCTCACCTTCACCGGCGGCGCTGCCGGCACCTGGGCCACGCCGCAAGCCGTGACCGTCACGCCCGCCGAGGACGCCGACGCACACCACGAGCAGGTGTTCATCGCCCACACCGTCACCGGATACACGGGTGTCAGCGCGGCGCCGGTGGTGCTGATCGTCGTGCTCGACGACGAGAGCACCGACACCTCCGGCTTGGTGGTGGTGCCCGCCGAACTGCCCGCCAACCTGTTCTCCGGCGGGGCGACGCTGAACGTGGAACTGGTGCCGCTCGGCGTGTCGTTCGCCGGCGCAGGCGGCGGCGGCGGGCGAGGCGGCACCTCGGGCCGCAACGTCGGCGAGCAGCTCTGGAAAGCGACCACCGGCGAGCTGACCGCCGCCGGGCTGGCCCATATCACGCTCAGCGGAGCACCCGCAGGACTGTCGATCTCATCGGCCCGCCTGGTGGTCACCCGTGACGAGAGCGCGACTACCACCGACAAGT
The DNA here is from genome assembly GCF_965208895.1 of Candidatus Poriferisodalis sp. Lineage (GTDB taxonomy): Bacteria > Actinomycetota > Acidimicrobiia > Acidimicrobiales > Poriferisodalaceae > Poriferisodalis. Next base: position 2,705,642 of record NZ_OZ242363.1, read on the forward strand.
CGACCGGCGCCAATGCCGTGCTGGTGCTCTCGTACTCTGGCGCGGCCATCACCGCAGACACGACGGTCACCGTGAACGTGGGCGGGGCACTCCTGTCGCGCAGCGGCGGGGCGAAGTCGCCGCAGCCCTGCGACGGCACCCGAGACGCCGACGAGACGGCGTGTGCCGCCATCTCGGGCACCTTCACGGTCTCGGCGACGGCGCCCGCAGTCGTGGTGAAGCCGACCACGCTCGAACTGACCGAAGGCGGGGCCCCCGGCGAGTACACCGTCGTGCTGTCCACCGATCCGGGCACTGGCGCAACGGTTTTGGTGACGCCGGTATTGCCCGATGTCGCGACCCCCCCCGTGAATGTCAGCGGCGCGCTGACATTCACGGGGGGGGTCGCGGGCAGCTGGGCCACACCGCAGACGGTCACCGTGACACCTCTCGACGACGGCGACGCCGACAATGAGAGCGTCACGATCTCCCACACCGTGACCGGATACGGCAGCGTCGTGGCCGGGCCGTCGGTGGCGGTGACCGTCGCCGACGACGAGACGGTCTCGGCCACGCTCCTCGAAAGCGACGGCTCGACGGTGGTCACCGAGGCAGGCGCAGGCAACACCGATTCGTACACCATCGTGCTGGGCAGCCAGCCGACCGGCGAAGTCACCGTCACCGTCACCAGCGACGACGCCACCGCCGCCACGGTGCGCACGACAGGCGCAGCAGGCGCCACTGCGGTGCTGACCTTCGGCACCGTGAACTGGGCCAGCCCGCAGCCCGTGACGGTGACCGGGGTGGCTGATACTGCCGACAACGCAGGCGGGGCTCGCACGGCCACGATCAGCCACCGCTTCTCCGGCGGCGGCTATTCCAGCGTGACCGTGGCAGACGTATCAGCCGCGGTGACCGACGACGACCCGACCACGGTCTCGCTCAGCGGAGGCGGCACGATCTCCGAAGGCGACGCCACTGCCACGGCGGAGGTGACGGTGACGCTCGGGCGAGCGCTCGGACCAGGCGAGGTGGTGGCGGTGCCGCTGGTGCTTGCCAGTTCGACCGGCGCGACCGTGTCTGGCACCACGAACCGCGATTTCACCTTGGCGCTGAAAGCGGGCCAGCCCGGCGCAGCGCTGTCGGGGGCGACCACCGCCGCGCCGGTGGTCACGCTCACCGGCGCCAAGGGCAAGTCGGTGCGAACCGCAGTGGTGACGATCAGCGCCGCAGCCGGCCGCAATGACGGCGACACGACGGCTGAGACCGTCGCGGTGACGCTTGGCAACCAGGCCGCTTTCGACGCCCAGACCGCTACCAACGTCGTCGGCGGCGCGGCGCCTCACAGCTCCGCCAACAGCGCCACGGTGACGATCTTCGACGACGACGGGCTGAGCGTGACGCTGGCGCGCACCGATTCGGGCGCGATCACCGAGGGCGCAGCGGCGACAGCGGATCGCCAAGCCGTGTTCACCGTCACGCTGGGCCGCCCGCTGGTCGCGGGAGAGCGTTACACCGTCCCCCTCGCCATCGCCGGCAGCGGAATCACCGCAAGCGACTTCACGCTGGCCGCAGCCACCGGGCTCGGCGTCAACGCCGGCGTGACACTCGCAGCGCTGTCGGGTCTGGCGCCGACGGCGACCTTCGCGGGCCCCGGCGCGCAGACTGCCACCTTGACGCTGAGCGTCGCGAACGACAGCGACGACGAGCCGACCGAGACGGCGACCCTCACGCTCGGCACGCTGCCCTCGCCGCTGCGCGACGCCGGCGACACCGATCTCGACGGCAGCATCGACTCGACAGAGACCACTACTTCGGCGTCGGTGCAGATCGCCGACGACGACGCGACGCAGGTGCAGATCTTGCTTCTCGGCGCGGGCAATCCGGTGATCGGAGAGGTTCCCGAACGGCCGCCTGTCGGGGGCCACACGGGTGTGCTGGCGGCGGTGCTGGTGCAGCGGGCGCTCGTTGCGGGCGAGTCGCTCACCGTTCCGGTGGTCTTCGCCGGTGCATCCCCAGGCGACGGCCTCGCGGTCACGTGCCTGCCGATTGCAATGTCAGGAGCGACCTGCGGCGATTTCGCCTCAGCGACTGCATCGGGATGGACGGTGACCTTCACCGGCCCAGCCGACATGCCACGGGCGCAGTTGGTCTTCCGCGGCGCCGACGACGACGACGCCATCGACGAATCGGTCACGATCAGCCTTGCCGCGTCGTCGCAGTCGGGCTCGCCCAGGATTGCCGCAACCGGATTGGGCGGGGGTGCGTCGGGGACCGGGCAGGTGTCGTTCCGCATCGACGACGACGACAACAACGCCGACATCGCCGTCAAGCTCACGGGCGGCGGCACCATCGAGGGCGCCACCTCGGGCAGCAGCATCGACGTGGGGGTGGAACTGTCCCGCGCGCTCGCCGCCGGCGAGATCGTCGAACTCGACTTGGACTTTGTGACCGACCCTGCTTCTGAGTCAGTGTCGTTCGTGTTGCCGGCGAAGGCTGCGAACGGCCATGCCACGGTCACCGTGAGCGGCACCGGCGCCCGGTCCGGCACAGCTGCGCATCGGCTGATCTTCACAGGGGAAGACGGCGTCGAGGTTCGCTCGGCACGCCTTCGGATCGCCTCCACAGGCCTCGATGCGGGAGACCAGAGCGGGAACCCCAAGGTCGGGGGCGACAACAACGGTTCGGACGAGGTGGTGACGATCTCACCGGACCTCGCCGCCGACTCTGACACCAAGGCGACGTTCGGCTTGAACGTGGTCGCGTACAGCGACGACGACCCTGCGACCACCCACGATGCCACGACGGCGGTCAGAATCGCCGATGACGAAGCCACAGACCAGGTGATCTCCTGGACGACGGCGGGCGGTGCGGCGCTCAGCGCGGCCACGGTGAACGAGGGCGCCGACTACACGTTCACCGCGGCACTGCCCGCCGGCGTGACAGGCCCGGTGCTCGCTGCGCTGAACTACACCCATGAGACCACATCGGCGGCAGACTTCGACCCGCTGCCGATGTCGGTGTTCATCCCCTACGGGCAGTCCAGCGCCGAGGTCACGATCTCTGCTGTGGCTGACAGCACCGCGGATGGCGACGAAGTGCTGCGGGTGGGCGCCGCTGATCCGCCCGGCTTCACTTTCGGCAGTGCCACATTCGACCTCACGGTCGCCGAACCCTCCATCACGATCAGCCCGGTTGCCGCCTCGGTGGCCGAGGGCAGCGCCGCGTCGTTCACCGTCGAGGTGGCCCAGGCGCCCGCTGCCGATCTGACGGTGAACCTGAGCGTCGCTGAGGGCGCGGGCGACTTCGTGGCGGCATCCGACGAGGGCAGCGGCAAGTCGGTGGTGATCAAGGCCAACGCCAAGACCGCCACCTTCACGGTGGCCACAGTGGCCGACAGCGTCGACGAGCCCGACGGCGCCGTGACGGTCACCATCGTTGCCGGATCCGGTTATGTGCTCCAAGGAACACCGACAGCCACGGTGGCCGTCACCGACGACGACTCCCCGCTGACGGTCACGCTGGCCCGCACCGACTCCGGAGCGATCACCGAAGGGGCCGCGGCGAAGGCCGACCGCGAGGCCGTCTTCACCGTGACCCTGAGCGCAGCGCTGCTCGCGGGCGAGAGCTTCACCGTGCCGCTGGCCGTCTCCGGGGTGGCAGCGGCAGACTTCACGCTCGCCGCCCAGACCGGCGCCGGCGTCAATACGGGGGTGACGCTGACGGGGGCCACCACCGCGACGCCGTCGCTTGAGTTCGCGGGGCCCGGCGCCCAGGTCGCCACGCTCGTGCTCAGCGCCGCCGACGACAGCGTCGACGAGCCCGGCGCTGAGGTCGCCACGCTGCGGCTCGGAACCCTGCCCGCGGGCCTGTTCGACGCAGGCGACGCCGACCACAACGGCGCCATCGGCGAGACCGAGACCGCCAGCTCGGCCGCGGTGCAGATCATCGACAACGACCCCACCACGGTGACGCTGCGCCGCATGAACCAGATCGCCAGCATCTACGAAGACCCCAGCCAGGACCGCACCAACGATCGAGACAACCGGAACGTGCATCTCGTACTGGAGCTGAGCCGCAGGCTGGTCGGCGACGAGACGCTGGTGGTGCCGATCCGGTTCGCGGGCGCCACGCCGGGCACAGACATCAAGGTGGAGTGCCGCGGCCCCCCGTGTGCGGGCTTCGACCCGCTGAGCACCAAGCAGATCTTCTTCGCCGACGCCGCGTCGGCACAAGTGACCTTCACGGCCACATCGGGAACACTGGCGCACCTGCACATCACCGGCATGACCGACGCCGACACGGTCGACGAGTCGGTCACGGTCTCGATCCCGGCATCGTCGCAGACCGGTTCGCCCCAGATGACTGCCACCCGCCTCGGCGGCGGGGCCAGCGGGTCGGGCACGGCCTCGTTCACCGTGATCGACAGCGCCGGCGTCGAGACGATCACCGTGAAGGCGACCGGCGGCGGCAGCATCGAGGGGCATCTGTCGAGCGGCCCCGGCAGCACCGCCGAGGCGGTGGTCGAACTGTCGCGCGCGCTGACCGCCGGCGAATCGGTAACCGTCGGGGTGCAGCTCGACACGAGCACCGCCGCCGCGCTGCCGGGCAACTCGAATCCCGACGTGGCGTTGACGATCAGCGGCGACGGCGTTGCCTCGAGCCGTTTCTCCGGCACGGCTACCAGAGCGATCTGGGAGGTCACCTTCACCGGCAGCGACTCCGACACGGTGCAGCGGGCCGTGCTGCGATTCGCCTCCACCGGCCGCGACGCCGGCGACCAGAGCGGCGATCCCAGCACCGGCGGCGACGGCGACGGCGACGATGAGGTCGTCACCGTCAACGTGAACGCGGGCCTGCTGCCGCGGGCCACCGAAGGACTCGACGTCGCCTCCTTCGACGACGGCGATGCGGCGACGACCCACGACGCGACCACCGCGGTGCTGATCGCCGACGACGAGGCCGACGATGGGGTCATCACCTGGACCGACGCCGACGGCACAGCACTGAGCGCCGCCTCGGTCGACGAAGGCCAGTCGTTCACCTTCAAAGCAGTACTGCCGACCGGTGCCACCGGCCCGGTCGAGATTCCGCTCACCTACAACCACACGTCCACCTCGGCTGCCGATTTCGACGCCCTGCCGGCATCGATATTCATTCCCTACGGCCAGACCGAAGGCACGGTCGTCATTGCCGCCAAGTCCGACGCCACCGCAGAGTCAGACGAGGTGCTCAAGGTGGGCGGCAGCGACCCGCCGGGCTACACGCTCGACTCGGCCGCTTTCGACCTGACCGTCGTGGGCAACAGCGCGGCGGGGGTGACGATCGCCGAGTCGAACGGCTCGACGGTGGTTGCCGAGAAAGACGGTGTGGATTCCTACACGGTGGTGCTCGACACGCGTCCGGCGTCTGCGGTGGACGTACGCGTGCAGTCCTCCGACCAAGATGCGCTGTTGGTGCGCGAGGGCACGACAGGGTTGTGGGCGCGCACGGTGTGGCTGAGATTCCTGCCGACCGATTTCGGGACGCCGCGCACGGTTCAGGTGCGCGGGGTGGACGACTCGGTCGCGAACGCGGGCAACGCGCGGACCGTGACGGTGACCCACACAGTGGCCTCGGTCGACGCCGATTACGACGGGCTCCAGGTGCGGTCGGTGACGGTGTCGGTGACCGACGACGAGGGCACCGATGCAGTGTTCGGCGCGGTGCCGTCGGATCTGGTGCTCGCGGAGAACGCAGACGGTTCGACGACGGCGCTCCAGGTGGGCTCGCCGGTGACCGCGACCGATGCCGACAACGACCCGATCGTCTACTCGCTCGAGGGTCTTCGGCGGGGTCTTCGGGTGCCGTCGGGCTTCGTGATCGACGCGGGCACGGGCCAGATCTCCTATACGGGCACAGGCGTCGATCGGGAACTGGTCGACGGCTCGCTCACCTTCACGGTGGTGGCCACATCGCTGGGCGTGAGCGGTGCCCCGACGGCGGTGCGTCAGCAGGTGACGGTGACGGTGACCGACGTCGATGAGGGCGACGCCTCGGTGGCACTGTCGGGAACGCCGGTGGCGGGGCGCTCGTCGGTGTCGTTCGCGGGCCTGTCGGGCGATCCCGACGGCGTGGCGACGAGCCGCGCGGACCTGTCGTTGCTGTGGCAGGCGTCGTCGGACGGGGGCGTCACATGGGCTGGCGCGACGGGCGCGGGCGCCATGACGGGCACGTACACGGTCGCCGCCGCGGATGCGGGCAAGCATCTGCGCCTGCGGGTGGTCTACGTGGACGGCGGCGGCACCACCGAGACGGTGTACTCCGACCCGGTGCCGGTGGCAGGCCTCGGCGCAGTCTCGGCGACGGTGCGGGTGATCGACGCGGTGGCGACCGAGGGCTCGGCGACCGATGTGGCGGTGCTGCGGGTCGCGCTCGACGCGACGCTGCTCGCCGGCGAGTCGGTCACGGTGCCGCTGGTGTTCTCCGGCGGAACCGCAGGCACGCACTACTCGCTGGCGCGCGGCGCGGCCTCCGCGACGGGCACGACGGTCGGCAACAGCGGGGTGACGTTCACCGGCCCTGTCTCGGGGCAGGCGTGGGTGACGCTGTCGGCGCTGGCCGACAGCGACGCCCTCAAGCGGGTGCTGTCGGTGTCGACGGGCACGCTCACGGCGTCGGGGCCGACGTTGAGCGGGGCGATGCTGCACGGCAGCGTCGCAGGGCCGTCGACGGTGGTGCTGGCCGAGCCTGCGGGGGCCCGGGTGGTGAATGTGAGCCTGGCGTCGCCGTCGGCATCGGAGGGCACGTCGGTGGCGGTGGTGGTGAGCCTTCCCGGAGGTCCGCTGGGCACCGAGGTGTCGGTGCCCTTGTCGGTGTCGGGCACGGGGGTGTCGGCCGACGACTACCGGCTGGCGTCGCCAGTGCTGATCCGCGCCGGCGCCGATGAGGCGGCGACCGATCTCGAGGTGCTTGCCGACGACGTCGAAGAGGGGCCGCAGTCGTGGACAGTGGCGACCGGGAACCTGCCTGCGGGCCTGGTCGCCGGCACGACAGGTTCGCTGGCGGTCACCGACGCCGCCGCGGCGCCTGAAGACGGGTCGCTGTCGGTGAGGCTGCTGTCGAGGGACTCGACGGCGACCGAGGCGAGCACTTCGAACGGGCTGCTGCGGGTGTCGTTGAGCCCGCGAGGCCTGCTGTCGGGCGAGACGCTGGTGATTCCGCTGGTGCTGTCGGGTGGCTCGCTGGGCGTCGATATGTCGCTGTCGTTGCTGGGGTCGCCCACCGGAGTGAGCTACGCGGCGGGGACGTTGACGTTCACCGGCCCGTCGGCTCGCAGTGCCGACTTGACGGTCACGGCGCTAGCCGACGACGACGCCGTGACCGAACGGGTCACCGTCGCGGCGGGAACGCCGACCGCGACAGCCATACCGGTACCGGTGACGGCTCGGTCGTCGGCGTTGTTCGTGCTCAACGACGTCAGCCATGCGAAGGTCGTGGTGGCCGGCGGCGTGCGGCGGGCACTGGTCGTGTCGGAGCCGTCGGGCACTGCCCGCTACGCGCTGAGGCTTTCGACGCGGCCGTCGGGGACGGTGATCGTCATGCCCGCGGTGCCCGCAGGCTCGGGCGTGAGCGTCTCGGGCCCTGTCATCTTCGACGCCGACGACTGGAGCGCCGACAAGTACGTGACGCTCACCGCGGTCAACGACAACGCCGACACGCCGCGCCGTGACGTGACGGTCACCCACGCTGTCACTGCGGTGAACGATGCCCAATACGGCGCCTCGTCGGCGGCTGCGGTGGGAGTGACCGTCGTCGATGACGACGCGACGGAGGTGTCGCTGGCCCGCTCCGACTCGGGCGGCATCGTCGAGGCCGGCGCGACCGATCAAGCAGTGTTCGAGGTGTCGCTGGCTCGTGAGCTCGCTGGCGGCGAGACCGTCGTGGTGCCGGTGCTGTTCAGCGGCACCGGCGTGACCGGCAACGACTTCGCTCTGGCGCTCGACACCAGCGACGGGCGCAGCAGTGCGGTGCGGCTGGTCCGCGGCGGCACGCTCAGCGCGGTCCTCACGTTCGGCCCTGGTGCGGAGACCGCTCATCTTGTGGTCACCGCAGTGCGTGACAGCCTCGACGAGCCCGCCGAGACGCTCACCGTCAGCCTCGCCAGCGGGGCCCAGTTCGCCGCCGCGCGCAGCGTCATCGACGGCGGCGCCGCGCCGAGCCCCACCGCCAGCAGTGCCACGGTCGCCGTCGCCGACGCCGACGCACCGCTCGTGGTCACCCTGTCGGGCGGCAGCGCGACACCCGTAGCCGAGGGCGCCTCCGACGCTGCGGTGGGCCTGACGCTGACGCTGTCGCGGGCGCTGATCGCGGGTCAGCGGCTGTCGGTGCCGCTGGCGTTCACCGGCGGCGCCATCGGGTCGCAATTCGCGCTCGCGCTCGACGGCACGCCTGCGGGCGTGAGCCTCGCGGCGGGCACGGTGACGTTCACCGGGCCGTCCGCTGAGTCGGCATCGCTGTCGGCGGTGCCGCTGCACGACCCCGACTCAGCCGACGAGCGCATCACGGCGACGATCCCGGCGACCGCGGCAGGCATGACCGCTGAGGGTCTCGCCGACACGATCACCGGCACCGGCACGGCCCGCATCGCGATCACCGACGACGACACCGGCAGCGTGCTCAGCGCCGTGGCGGTGTCTCCGGTGGAGGGCTCGTCAGCTTCGTACACGATCCGCCTCGCGAGCCGGCCTACCGGCACGGTGACCATCACGCCGGTGTCGTCGGCCACGGCAGCGGCGACCGTGTCTGGCTCGCTGCAATTCACTCCCCAAGACTGGAGCGTGCCCCAGACGGTGACCGTCACCGCGCCCGACGACGACGTCGACGTGCAGGCCGGCACCCGCACCGCCGTCGTGTCTCACACCGTGACCGCGGTGCAGGCAGCCGACGCGCTGGTCGCCGTCGCCGACGTGGCCGTGACCGTCATCGACGACGACCCGACCACCGTGCGCATCATCTCGCAGGCCGCAGCTGTGCTCGAATCCGGCGGCACCGCCGAGTTCGACGTGGCGCTGGGCCGTGGTCTGGGCGAGGGCGAGCGGATCGACGTGCCCCTGTCGATTTCGGGCGCCGGCATCACCAGCGGCGACTACACGCTCACGTTCAAGGCCCGCGAAGAGGGCATGAGCTTCAACGACGCGGCGTCGGCGTCGACAACGGCGCCGCTGACCAGCGATGCGCCGGTGATCGAGTTCACCGCCGGGTCGGGCATTGCGCGGCTCGTGCTCACCGCGGTGTCCGACGCTGTCGACGAGGGCAACGGCGAGACGATCCGCATCGCTGTGGGCACCCAGGCAGCGCTCGACGCGCAGAGCGGCACCAGCGTCGGGGGAGGCGCAACGCCCGACCCGGACCGGCCGACTGCGATGACCGTCGAGATCGTGGACGACGACGCAGGCACCCCCGCAGTCCTCGTGACCACCACAGCGGGCGGGACGCGCGTCGTCGAGGGCGCCGATGCCGACACCTACTCGGTGCGCCTCGCGACAGCGCCGACCGGCACAGTGACAGTCACTGCGACGGCGCCCAGTGGGCTCGAGGTCCGCGCGGCCGGCGGCTCGTGGGGCCCCTCCGCGCAGCTCAGCTTCGACGCGGCGACCTGGTGGCAGCCCCAGACGCTGTCGGTACGAGCACCGCTCGATGCCGCCGACCCGCCCGGTCCCTCGACGACAGTGCAGGTGACGCACACCGTGTCGGGGTACGGGGCCGTGGTCGCAGGGCCGCCGCTGAGCGTTCAGATCGTCGATACGACGCCGACGACCGTGTCGCTGCGCGGCGGCGGCACGGTGCGCGAAGGCGACTCCGCCGTCACCGCCACGGTGACCGTCACGCTGTCCAGAGCGCTGGCCGCGGGCGAGACAGCCGAAGTGCCGCTCACCTTGGCGAGCCCCACCGGGGCGCGGCTCTCCGCGCCGTCTCGATTCAGGCCGCTGCGATGGACGGCGAGCGGCACCGGCGTCAGCATCGTCGGCGACTCGGTGACCAAACGCCCGCCGTTGACCACCATCAATCTGGCGGTGCGCTTCACCGGCACAGGCGCCCGCACCGCGACCATCACCTTCGCCGCCACCAGCGTCGATCCCGACAAGGCCGACGAGACGGTCAACATCTCGATCGGTCCCAGCCTCAATTACGCCCCTCGGCCCACCAACCTCGCCGGCGGTCTCGCGGCCGACACCGCTGCGCGCACAGCAACCCTCACCATCACCGACGACGACAGCGACGACGCCGAGCCGGTGACGGTCTCGCTGTCGCGCACCGACACCGCTGCCGATGAGGCATCGGTGCTCGAGGCGGCGACGGCTGCGCGCAAGTACCGCGAGGCGGTGCTGGAGGTGGAGCTGGATCGTGCGTTGGTGTCGGGCGAGCGAGTGGACGCGCCGCTGGTGGTGTCGGGAGTGTCAGCGTCGGAGGTCTCGCTGTCGCTGGCGTCGGGAGACGGTGTGAACACGGGGGTGAGCCTGGAGTCCGGTGCCACGCTGGCGCCCACGGTGAGCTTCCGAGGGGCGGGGGCGAAAACGGCGACGCTGGTGCTGACCGCTGCGGCCGACGGCGTCGATGAGGGCGCGGAGACCGCGACGATCGCGCTGGGCAGTGACGCTGCGTTCGCGGCTGACACCGATACCAATGTGGCCGGCGGTGCGGTTCCGGCGGCGAGCAATTCGGCGCAGGTGGGGATCGTGAGCTCTGAGGACACACCCACCGTGACCGTCACGGCGCAGCGGGCGTCGGTGCGCGCCGGCAGCGGAGCACTGTTTGTGGTGTCGGCGAGCCCGATGCCGGCTGCGGATCTGGCGGTGTCGGTGAGGGTGGCCGAGACCGGGGGCCATCTGTGGCGGTTCACTCCGGCAGGCGACACGACAGTGACGGTGTGGGCCGGCACCGGCGACGCCTACCTCATCATGCGCACTGAGCGGGGGCAGAGCCTCGCGCAGGGGTCCGTGTCGGCCACGATCCGGCCAGGCCCGTACGCGATCGGGTCGCCCGGCTCGGCGACCGCGCAGGTGCGGCCGATCATCGATGCGACGATGCGCAAGGCGGCGTCGGTCGCGGTCGGCGAGGCGTCGGGCCATCAAGACGTCGAGATCGCGCTGCCGCGGGCGCTGGCGGGCGCGGAGACCTACACGCTGTCGCTGTCGGTGACCGGCGCGGTTGTCGGCGACGATCTCACGGTCGCGCTGCATCCCGCGGACCCCACAGGGGTGACGCTGCTGACGTCGGGTCTGTACAGCGCGCAGAATCCGGCGGTGCGGTTCGCGGCAGGCGCGCGAACCGCGACGCTCCGGTTCAGCCCGGTCGACAATGACCGACGCTCGCAGCCGCTGGTGACGGTCACCGCGGGCCGCGCCCAGACGACGGGCGGCATAGCGGACGGCGACGAGCCGGCCGGCTCGGTGAGGTTCGCGATCGTCGACGACGAGACCGGCGACGTGACGGTTCCCGCGGACTGGCCGCTGGCGCCGAACGGGCTGAGCGGCGGCGATTCGTTCCGGCTGCTGGCGGTCACGTCGCAGACCCGCAACGCGGCCTCGGCCGCTATCGGCGAGTACGACGTGTTCGCCCAGGCGCTCGTGTCGGTCGGCCACGCCGCAGTGGTGCCCTATGCGGGCCTGTTCAACGTGGTGGCCAGCACCGCCGCGGTGGATGCCCGCGACCACACGTCGACCACGTTCACCTCCACCGACAAGGGCGACCCGGTGTACTGGCTTGCGGCTACTGCCGATACGGCCAAGGTGGCCGACGACTACGAAGACTTCTACGACGGCGGATGGGCCAATGAGAACGCCCCCCGCGACGAGACCGGCGCTGCGGCAGCGCTCAGCACAGGCGGCTACTTCACCGGCTCTGTCGCTGCGGGCACCGCCGCCAGCGGCCAGGAGCTCGGCGCGGCAGGCTCAGCCAGCGCCGGGGTCCGCATCGGCAAGCTCAACGACAGCGGCGCCGGGGTCGGCCCGCTCAGCGCCGCGACCCAGACTGCCGCCAAGAACTCCTCGCTGCGGTTCTATGCCCTGTCGCCGGTGTTCACCATCGCGGACCCGCCGCCGGTGCCGGTGCCGGAGATCTCGATCACTGCGGGTACGTCGCCAGTGATCGAGGGCAGGCGGCCGGTGTGGTTCACGGTGACAGCCGACCCTGCACCGGATGCTGATCTGACGGTGAATCTGACCGTGACGGAGACCAGTACCGGCGGCGGCGATTTCGTCGCTGCGGCCAATGAAGGCAGCGGCAAGACGGTGACGATCCGGGCGAACCAGGCCACTGCGACGTTCGTCTTCGTGACGGTGCCCGACACGGTCGATGAGCCCGACGGCGCGGTGTCGGTGACGGTGGCGGCCGGTTCGGGCTACACGGTGAGCGGTACCGACTCGTCGGACTCGGTCGCGGTGTCCGATGACGATCCGCTGTCGCTGACGCTGTCGCGTGATGCGGGGGCGAGCATCGACGAGGGCGCCTCGCTGGGTTACGCCCTCACGTTGAGCCGAGCGCTGGGGGCCGGCCAGAGCGTGACCGCGACGTTGGCGGCGGGCGGCACGGCCGCTTGGTGGACCGACTACCGGCTCGCGTGCCCGGATCCGGTGCCTGCCGGCGTGACGTGCACGATGACTCAGGCCACTCGACAGGTGGTGCTGTCCTCGAGCTTCGCGGGCACGTCGCTGGCCCTCACCTTGACGGCTGAACGCGACGGGAACGCCGACGATGCAGAGACCGTGGACCTGGGCTTGTCGGCGGCCACTTTTGCAGGCGCCTATGCCGACGGGACGCCGCGTGACATCGACAATGCACGGCCGCTGACCATCAACGACCCCGCTGTGCTGGTGTCACCGGTGTCGGTGTCGGTGGCTGAGAGAGGCCCGGCCGGTTCATATGAGGTCTGGCTGCAGTCTGATCCACGCGGCAAGGTGACGGTCACGCCGACGTCGGGCGATGCGGGCGCGGTGACGGTGGGTGCACCGCTGGCGTTCGACTCGACGAATTGGAGCAAGAAGCAGTCGGTGTCGGTGACGCCGGTGACCGACGCCGATGCCGCCGATGAATCCGTGACGGTGACCCACACGGTCTCGGGCTACCGAGCGGTGGTGTCAGGTCCGTCGGTGACCGTGACGGTGGCCGACTACGAGTCGCTGCCGACCGTGTCGCTGTCGATATCGGGCGACGGCACCGCAAGCGAAGGCGACACTCTCACCTTGACGGCGACGCTGTCCGCTGCGGTCTCGCCGCCGGCAGCGGTGACGATCCCGCTTCTGCGCATGGCTGGCAGCGCCGGCGTGGACGACGTGGACCTGCCGGCGCAGATAGAGATCGCCCCCGGCCAGCGAACGGCCACGGCCAAGCTGACCGTCGTCGCCGACGGCATCGATGAGATCGACGAGGTATTCACCGTGGGCCTCGGCCGCAACCTGGGTGGCGTCCGCCCCCATCCCAGCGCCGGCACTGCCGATCTGACGATCACCGACGCTGACCCGACGACGGTGACCTTGGTCCCCGCCGTCGGCGTCGCCCACGAAGGACAGCGGGAGACCGATTCCGATGGAGTCCCCATCACTCCCGCGAGGTATGTCGCGAGCACGCTCGGGAGGTTCTCCGTCGACACCGGCAGGGCCTTGTTGGCCGGTGAGCAGGTGTCGGTGCCGCTGGTGTTCAGCGGCGACCGCTCTGCATCCGATTTCGTGCTGTCCCTGTCGTCGGAGTCCTCGCCTGGGGGGGTGTCGCTGTCGGGCTCGGCGATCACCTTCAGCGGCGGCCACGGCACAGATGTGCTCGCGGCAGTGGTGACGCTGCTGGCGCTGCCTGACGCGGACGCGGTCAACGAGGTGGTCACTGTCTCGTTGGGTGCGGCGACAGTTACCGGCATCGCCGACGGCGCCCAGGTACGGGGTGCCGCACTCATCACCGTCGTAGACCTCCACGGCGGCACGGGAGCACGGACGCTGGCGCTGAAGTCGGTCGATGCCGTTGTCGATGAGCCGCCGAAGACCCATCAAGCTGCGACGCAGCGTTCCGAGGCATTCTTCACCGCGCTGCTGACGTCGGGCCGGGGTCCCGCCGACGTTCGCTTCTGTGCCAGCGACGGCACTGCCACCTACGGCACCGACTACGTCTTCGCCAACGGGACCGCTGTGGCGGGCCAATCCGATCCGTCCTGCGTCGATCTCAGCATCGGAGCGTTTCAGGCATCTGTGACGGCCCGAGTGACGGTCGTCGACCCGCTCGCGGTCGGCGACGACACCGACGATCCCGACAAGCGATTCACGGTCACCGTCTCGCTGCCGACGCCAGTGGCCGGCGTGTCGGTCTCGGCGACCGAGCACACCGTGACCGGCATCGTTGCAGACGACGATCCGACGGCGGTGTCGCTGAGCGGCGGCGGAACCATCACCGAGGGCGACACCACCACCGCCGCCGAGGTGACGGTGCAACTCGGTCGAGCGCTCGTCGCGGGCGAGACCATCGAAGTGCCGCTGGTGCTGAGCTCGACCACGGGCGCGACGCTTTCGGGCAGCGCGGCGGCATTCGCGATCACCAAGAAGTCGGGTGCCGGCGTCACGCTGAGCGGGGCGAACACTGCCACGCCGAAGCTGGTGTTCGCCGACGCCGGGGCCCGCACCGCGGTGCTGACCTTCACCGCTGCGTCGGGGAGCGATGACGACGCAGCCGACGAGACAGTGGTCGTTGCGCTCGGCGATCTGGGCGCGCGCGGGCTGGCGACCAACGTCGGCGGGGGCGCATCAGCCGATCCCGCGGCGAGCAGCGCAACAGTGACCATCACCGATGCCGCGCCCGATGTGACGGTCGCGCTGTCGGCGCCGTCGGGCGACGTTGCGGAGAATGCGGGCACCAAGGACATCACGGTCACGTTGGGTCGCGAGCTGTCGGGTACCGAGACGGTGACGGTGCCGCTCACGGTGGCCGGCGCGATTGTCGGCGCCGACTTCACGCTCGGCCTGCAGCCGGCGACCCAGACCGGCGTGACGCTGGTGACAACGGCGCCGCACAGCACGCAGAATCCGGCCGTCAGCTTCGCCGCGGGCGCGTCCTCTGCGGTGCTGCGCTTCACTGCGGTCGCCAACACTGACCGCACCCAGCCCGCGATATCGGTGGCCTACGGCACCTCCACCCGCGCCCCCTCAGGCGGCGGCGGCGCGGTGCTCGGCGCGCTGTCGGGCAGTCCGGTCTCGTTCGTGGTGACCGACGACGAGACCGGCACGCTCGAAGTGCCGTCCGACTGGGCGCTCAAGCCTGCGGGTGTCGCGGCGGGCGGGTCGTTCCGGCTGATGTTCGTGACTTCTGAGACACGAAACGCGGTGCCGACCGATATCGAGGCGTACAACGACTGGGTGCAGGAGCTGGTGGCCCGCAACAGTCCCGGCGCGTTCAAGCCCTATGGGGGTTTGGTGAAGGTGGTCGGCAGCACGGCGGCAGTCGATGCCCGCGACAACACCGATTCCAACGTGAACTCCGACGGCGCAGGCGAGCCGATCTATTGGCTCGACGCGTCAGGCGCGGGCGCGAAGCTGGCCGACGACTACGCCGGGTTCTATGACGGCGAGTGGGACAACCGGTCGGCTGCCAATATCCGTTCCGAGCTCGGGACGGTTCAAGCCCGCAACACTGGCGGCTATTGGACCGGCAGCAGCGCTGACGGCACCGCCGCGGCCAACCGGCACCTCGGTCATGCCACGCCGCGCACAGGCCGTCTCGACTCGGCTTGGTCGCTGACGTCGAACAACTCGCGGGCTCAGGCGAACGGGTATCCGCTGTTTGCGCTGTCGCCAGTGTTCGAGGTCGCACAGCCGCCGGCTCGGGTGGTGGAGTTGCGCGACAGTGCTGACGCACGTCTCGGGGCCGTGCAGACGATCCAGAAGGGTTCGACATTCTCGTTCAAGGCGGCGTTGGTGTCGGGCACGGGTCCGGTGACGGTGACGTTGAGTTACTCGGGCGCCTTGGGTGTGAGAGGCACAGACTTCACGGGGCCGTCGTCGGTGACGATCCCGGCGGGTCAGTCGGAGGAGACCGCGGAGATCGTGGCCTTGAATTCGGCTTCGCTGTCCAGCAAGGCGTTCAATCTGGCAGCGTCGGTGCCTGCGGGGTTCACGGTGGCGCCTGCTGCGATCGTCTTTGTGATCAACAATCCGCTGGTGCCGGTGAGCTTGGAGCGTGAGGACGACGCCGCGGACGAGGAGGCGGTGCTGGAGGCGGCGACGGCGGCGCGCAAGCATCGCGAGGCTGTGTTTGAGATAACGCTCGGGCGCAGCTTGAAAGCGGGCGAGCGGGTGGACGCGCCGCTGGTGGTGTCGGGGGTGTCGACGTCTGATTATTCGCTGTCGTTGGCGTCCGGAACCGGGGTGAACACCGGGGTGAGCTTGGAGGACGAGGGCACGCTGACGCCCACGGTGAGCTTCCGGGGCGCGGGCGCGCAGACCGCGACAGTGGTGCTGACCGCCGCGGCTGACGGAGTCGACGAGGGCGCGGAGACGGCGACGGTGGCGTTGGGCGCTTTGGCGGCATTCCGGGCCGACACCGACACCAATGTGCCCGGCGGCGCGGCGCCGACGACGACCGGGAATTCGGCGTCGGCGGCGATCGTGAGTTCTGAGGACACGCCGACGGTGACGGTCGCGCCGGTAGCGGCAACGGCTCTGGTCGGCGACGCGGCGGTGTTCGAGGTGTCGGCGAGCCCGATGCCCGCCGCCGACCTGGCAGTGGTGCTGGGGGTGGCCGAGATCGGGGGCCATGTCTCATCAGGAGACACCGGCGACAAGACGGTGACGATCGCGGCAGGCAGCGGCACCGCCCGCCACAGCGTGAACACCTTGGATGCGGCGAATCTCGCGCAGGGGTCGGTGAGCGCCACGGTCCGACCGGGCGCGTACGCGATCGGGTCGCCCAATGCGGCGTCGGTGGCGTTGACGCCGGAGATCGACGCGACGATGCGCAAGGCGGCAGTGGTCGCAGTCGGCGAGGCGTCGGGCCATCAGGACGTCGAGATTTCCTTGGGGCGAGCGCTGGCGGGCGACGAGACGATCACGGTGTCGCTGTCGGTGACCGGCGTCACCGCCGCCGACGACTTCACGCTCGCGTTGCAGCCGCTCAGCCAGACGGGGGTGACGCTGCTGACCTCGGGTGCGCACAGTGTCCAGAACCCGGCGGTGAGGTTCGCTGCCGGGGCCAGCACGGCGACGCTGCGCTACAGCCCGGTCGACAACGATGTGCGCTCACAGCCGTATGTGACGATCACCGTGACGGGCGGCACTGCGACGGGCGGGGTGGCGTTCGGCGAGGTACACGGCGGTGCGGTGAGGTTCGTGGTGACCGACGACGAGGCCGGCGACGTGGTGGTACCCGCGGATTGGCCGCTGGTGCCGAGGGGGCTGAGCGGCGGCGATTCGTTCCGGCTGCTGGCGGTCACGTCGCAGGCCCGCAACGCGGCCTCGGCCGCTATCGGCGAGTACGACGTGTTCGCCCAGGCGCTCGTGTCGGTCGGCCACGCGGCAGTCGTGCCCTATGCGGGCCTGTTCAACGTGGTGGCCAGCACCGCTGCGGTGGATGCCCGCGACCACACGTCGACCACGTTCACCCCCGCCGACAAGGGCGACCCGGTGTACTGGCTTGCGGCCACTGCCGATACCGCCAAGGTGGCCGACGACTACGAGGACTTCTATGACGGCGGGTGGGCCAACGAGGACGCCCCCCGCGACGAGACCGGCGCTGCGGCAGCGCTTAGTGCGGGCGGCTACTTCACCGGCTCTGTGGCCGCCGGCACTGCCGCCAGCGGCCAGGAACTCGGCGCCGCCGGCGCCGCCAATGCCGCAGTCCGCATCGGCAAGCTCAATGACAGCGGCGCCGGGATCGGCCCGCTCAGTGCTGCTGCTCAGACTGCCGCCAAGAACTCCGCGCTGCCGTTCTACGCCCTGTCGCCGGTGTTCACCATCGCGTCGGGGCCGGAGATCTCGATCGCTGCAGGCACTTCGCCGGTGACGGAGGGCACCGGCGCGTCGTTCACGGTGACAGCCGACCCTGCACCGGGTGCCGATCTGACGGTGAATCTGACCGTGACGGAGACCAGTACCGGCGGCGGCGATTTCGTCGCTGCGGCCAATGAAGGCAGCGGCAAGACGGTGACGATCCGGGCGAACCAGGCCACAGCGACGTTCATCGTCGCGACGGTGCCCGATACGGTCGATGAGCCCGACGGCGCGGTGTCAGTGACGGTGGCGGCCGGTTCGGGCTACACGGTGAGCGGTACCGACTCGTCGGACTCGGTGGCGGTGTCCGATGACGATTCGCTGTCGCTGACGCTGTCGCGTGATGCGGGGGCCAGCATCGACGAGGGCGCCTCGCTGGGTTACGCCCTCACGTTGAGCCGAGCGCTGGGGGCCGGCCAGAGCGTGACCGCGACGTTGGCGGCGGGCGGCACGGCTGCTTGGTGGGACGACTACCGGCTGGCGTGCGCAGATCCGGTGCCTGCCGGTGTGACGTGCACGATGACCGAGGCCACTCGACAGGTGGTGTTGTCCTCGAGCTTCGCGGGCACGTCGCTGGCCCTCACCTTGACGGCTGAACATGACGCGAACGCCGACGACGCCGAGACAGCCGACCTGGGCTTGTCGGCGAGCATTTTCGCAGGCGCCTATGCCGACGGGACGCCGCGCGAAATCGACAATGCAGCGCCGTTGACCATCAACGACACGGTGGCGGTCACGCTGTCGGCGCCGTCGGGCGATGTCGCGGAGGCTTCGGGCACCAAGGATGTGACCATCGCCTTGAGCCGGGCGCTGTCGGGCTCGGAGGTCGTGACGGTGCCGCTGTCGGTGGTCGGGGCGACGGTGGCCGACGAATTCACGTTCGGCTTGGCGCCGTCGGCCCAGACGGGCGTGACGCTGCTGACGGCGGGTTCGCACAGCGCGCAGAACCCGGCGGTGCAATTGGCGGCGGGAGCGTCGTCGGCTGTGCTGCGCTTCACCGCGGCCGCGAACGCTGTGCGCACGCAGCCGTATGTGACGATCGCCTACGGGACCGCGGGGCGTGCGCCTGCTGGGACCGGTTTGACGCTGGGCGCGTCGGCGGGCGGCCCGGTGTCGTTCGTGATCACCGATGACGAGACCGGCGACATCGTGGTGCCCGGCGACTGGCCGCTGCTGCCGATGGCAGTGGGCCCGGGTGGGGATTTCCGGCTGCTGTTCGCCACGTCGGGTGCTCGCGATGCGACGTCGGCCGACATCGGCGACTACGACCGTTTCGTGCGGGCGCATGCGGCGATGGGCCATGCCGATGTGGTGCCCTACGCCGGTTTCTTCCGGGTGCTGGCCAGCACGGCGTCGGTTCATGCCCATGACCACAATGACGCGAACCCGCTGCACGACGGGGTGGGCGAGCCGACCTATTGGCTGCGCCCCACCACGTCGGCGAACCACCGGGTAGGCGCCAACTACACGAGCCTGATCGACGGGTCCTGGGAGAACGAGGCCGGCGTGACCGACGAATCCGGAGCGTCGGCGACGGTGAACGCCGCGGGATACTGGACGGGCTCCCTCGACAACGCGAAGGGGCACACCGGTCGCGAGTTGGGCGCGGGGTCAGGCTCGGCCGCCGTCGCCATCGGCAAGCTGAACTCGGCCACTGCCGGGGAGAACCCATTCGGGGGCGGCACCGCGGCGCGCACAACGCAACTGCCGTTCTATGCGATGTCGCAGACCTTCACGTCGGGCGCCGTCGTTGTCGTCCCGGGGGTGACGCTGTCGCCTGAGTCGGTGTCGGTGACGGAGGCGTCAGGACCTGCCAACACTGTCACCTACGCGGTGGTGCTCGACTCTCAGCCCACCCATCCGGTGATGGTCACGGCCACGTCGGGCACTCCGGCCGCGGCGACGGTGAGCACCGGCGGCGGCGCAGCGGCCACGTCGGCGATGTTGACGTTCACCACGTCGAACTGGAGCAGCCCCCAGAGCGTGACGGTGCACGGCGTGGACGACTCCGCCGATCAGGGCGCGTCTCGGATGGTGGCGATCCGCCACGCCGCGTCGTCGACCGACACGAACTATGTGATTGCCAACGCGGGGTCGGTGTCGGTGACGGTGGTCGACGACGATCCGGCGCCCAGCGATGTGGTGGTGACGCTGGGGGTCAGCGCCACCACAGTCACAGAGGGCGCGTCGATCACGGTCACGGCGACGCTGGCTTCGGCGGCGCCGGTCGGCGGCGTAGTCGTGCCGGTGCAGCGCCGCGCTGCGGGCTCGACAGCTGCGGCGGACGATTACACGCTGGCAGAGTCGGTGATGGTCGCGTCGGGATCGATGTCGGCGTCGGCGACGCTGGCCGCGGCTGACGACAACATCGACGAGGGCGTCTCAGAGACGCTCGTGATCGAACTGGGAACCCTGCCGACGGGCTACACGGCAGGCACGCCGTCGCATCACAGCGTCACCATCACCGACAACGACGCCGCCGGGGTGACGATCGCGCAGTCGGGCGGTTCGACGGCTGTGACCGAGGCGGCGGGCCCCGCCAACTCCGACACTTACACCGTGGTGCTCGATTCTCAGCCCACCCATGAGGTGACCGTGACGGTCACGGCCGCCGCCGGTGTGCTCGTCGACGGCCCCGACCTCGGCTCGACGGGCACCCGGGTCGAGACGTTGACGTTCACCACGACGAATTGGGGCAGCGCCCAGGCCGTCACAGTGTTCGGCGACGACGACAACGTCGATCAGCCCGCGACGCGCACGGTGACCATCACGCACGCGTCGGCGTCGTCAGACACGAACTACGGCAGCTCGCGCAACATCGGGAACGTGGACGTGACCGTCACCGACGACGACACCGCGGATGTGACGATCACCCAGACCAACGGATCGACGTCGGTGACGGAGGCGTCAGGACCTGCCAACACTGACACCTACGCCGTGGTGCTGGATTCTCAGCCCACCCATCCGGTGATGGTCACGGCCACGTCGGGCACACCGGCCGCGGCGACGGTGAGCACTGGCGGCGGGTCAGCGGGCGGTTCGGTGACGTTGACGTTCTCGACGTCGAACTGGAGCAGCCCCCAGACGGTGACGGTGCACGGCGTGGACGATTCCGCCGATCAGGGCGCGTCTCGGATGGTGACCATTGCCCACGAAGCGACATCGACCGACACGAACTACACCATCACCAACGCGGGAACGGTGTCGGTGACGGTGGTCGACGACGACGATCCGGCGCCCAGCGATGTGGCGGTGACGCTGGGGGCGAGCGCGCCGACAGTCGCCGAGGGCGAGTCGATCACGGTGACGGTGACGCTCGCGTCCGCGGCGCCGACGGGCGGCGTGACCGTCCCGGTGCAGCGTCGCTCGTTGGGCTCCACGGCTGGCGCGGCGGACTACACGCTGGCCTCATCGGTGACGGTTGCGTCGGGATCGACATCAGGGATGGCGACGCTGATGGCGGTCGACGACAGCATCGACGAGGGCGCTTCGGAGACGCTGATCATTGAGCTCGGGACCCTGCCGACGGGCTACACGGCAGGCGTTCCGGCGTCAGTGGCAGTGACGATTGTCGATGACGACGATCCGCCGGTGGTGGTGCCGGGCGGCGAGGTGCCGGTGGTGAGCGTGGCCGGGGCGCCTGAGGTGGTCGAGGGCGAGGACGCGGTGTTCACGCTGTCGGCGTCGCCTGTGCCCTCGGCACCGATCGTTGTGACCTTGAGCGTGTCGCAGCAGGGCAGGTATCTGAGCGGGACTCAGGGGCAGTATGAGGTGACGGTGGGCGTGTCGGGGACGGAGACGCTGAGCATTCCCACCGACGATGACGATGTGGACGAGGGCCGCGGCGCGATCCGGACGGTGCTGCTGGACGGGGCCGGCTATGTGGTGGATGCCGACGCGTCGAGGGCGTCGGTGTGGGTCGGCGACAACGACGACCCGCCGACGGTTGCGCCGATGAGTGTGGTGTTCGACGTTGTCGACTCGAAGCTGACCGAGGGCGACAGCGCCGCTTCGGGGTCGGTGCGGCTGCGGCTGAGCAGGGCGCTGGAGGCAGGCGAGACGCTCCATGTCGGCTTGGACCGCACGAACGTGGACGCCGGGGTGTGGGCGTTCGCGTTGGCCGGTTCGCCTGCGAGTGTCTCCTATGACGCGTCCGCGGTGCGGGTGACGTTCTCAGGGCCGTCGGCGCCGCGCGAGGCAACGGTGACGGTGACCGCTGCGGCAGGGTCGGTGGACGGCGCCGTCGAGGCGGCGCGCGCCGTGCCGTTCTCGCTGGCGTCGGTGTCGGGCGTGGAAGGCGCGCAGGGCCAAATCGGCGACGAGCACGCCAAGACGCTCTACATCGCAGACAGTGCGGCCCCCGAGCCGGTGCTGAACCTGTGGGCACACGCCAACCAAGACAGCATCGACGAGGGCAAGAGCCTGACGGCGCTGTTCACGCTGTCGCAGACGCGGTCGTCGCCGACGGTGGTGCGCTTCGAGGTCGCCGGGTGGGGCCGGTGGCCCACCCAGCCCGGCGACTTGGGCGACCCGACCAGAGCGAAGTGGGTCGCCGCCGACAGCCAGTGGGAGGTGGTGATCGACGCGGGCAGTATTCGGACCTGGGTGAGCCTGCCCGTGCTGGACGACCAGGTTCCCGACGGCGACAAGATGTTCGTGGTGCGCATCGCCAGCGTGTCCGCAGGGGTGCGCATCGGCACCGCCGAGCACGTCCGCGTCGCACGTGACACCTCCCCTGACCCTGAGGTCGTGATGCGCTACCGGGCCGTGTTCGACAACGACGACATCACCGCCGCAGCGCACCCCGACTGCGCCGGCGACGACACCGCCACCGCAGAGGCGACCTACACGGTGCGACTCAACAAGCAGCCCGAACCCGGTCGCACCGTCTATGTCGACGTCTTCGACCGCGCCGATCTCACCCGCAAGCAGATCAACGCCATCACCGACGCCCTCGGCCGCGGCGCCTTCGACTTCAACGCTCCCGACAACGCAGTCACCGTCGCCGACAACCGCTCCGGCAGCCTTCGCCTGTGGTTCAGCCGCGACAACTGGGACACCCCTCAGACCGTCACCGTCGACATCGCCTGCGCCGCCGCCTACGCAGCCAGCCGCCCCCAGATCTGGCACCGCACCCAAGCCCACCCCACCCCCGGCGACCCGTTCATCTACCGCCAGACCCTCATCGAGCACCCCGAACAGGGCTGGATCCGAGCAGCCCAGCAAATCTCCCCGCCCGTCACCCACCAACCCGTCCGCGTCACCACCACCCAGTAGCACCCCACGCTGTGTCAGCCAGCGCACGCGAGGCCGCCGCTGCCGCCGTTGCCGGAAGCGCCAAGAGCGAAAGGCGCTGCGAGTCCTTCGCGCGCCGCACCGAGGATCGGCGCCAGCAGCCTCAGCCACGAGCCTCCGGGCTAGGCGGACGACGGTGCGGGAGTGCCGTTCGGCGGTTATGACACCTTGCGAGGGGCCGATGCGGGCACGTCGACGTGGACGGTCACGATGTCCACCTCGTGATATTGCTGGTGTGCCACGGTCGAGGCGTGGTGCCGGAGCATCCGCAGCGAGAGATCCCGTTCGACCGGCCGCTCGAGGTGCTGCTCATCGAGCACCGCCAGCCGGTCCTCGATGTTGTCCCCGTTCGCGGCAGCGACGAATTCGAGCACGGCACGGCCGTCCTGCTTGCTCGCGGTCAGGCGCATGGAACGAGCTGCGTCAGCGCCCACCGCAGGTTCGGCGCCGATCAGCGTCAACAGTGCTTCTTCGGCGACGGCGTCGAGACGATCCGACATCGTGCGGTTCCAACCGTTGCGGTCGGCAAAGCTGCCCAGGAACACCCGCACCTGCGGCAATGCCGATGTCGCCAGCTCGCAGCGCATCTGCTGGGGGCGTGCCTGGGTGACCTCGGTGAACAGCGTGAGGACAATCGCCGTCAGCCCGCCGGCCGTCATGCCGTTCTCCAGGAAGCCGCCGGCAAAGCCCGTCAGATATTCGGGGAAAATCTGGTTGTTCTGGAAGCCGACGCCGATCCAGAACGAGAAGCCCGCGATCAGCCCGCGGCGGTAGTCGGTGGCGTCGGCGATCACGATCTTCATGCCCACCACGAACAGCAGCGACAGCAGGACCGTCACGTACGCAGCCACGACCGCATCGGGCACCGCGAGCACGAGCGCCAGAAGCTTGGGCACGAACGCCATCACGATGAACGAGATGCCGATGGCCACGCCGACCCGGCGCGCTGCCACGCCGGTCAACTCGGTGATGGAGATGCTCGTGGAATAGGTCGTGTTCGGCACGGTTCCCGCGAGGCCCGACAGCAGGTTCCCCGCACCGTCGGCTGCCACGGCCCCCTGTACCGACCGGTAGTCGACGGCACGGGGCCGGCGCCACGACACGCGCTGGATGGCCACTGAGTCGCCGATGGTCTCCACGGCGCCGATGAGCGTGACGAACACGAACGCCGGCAGCAGGCGCCAGAACTCGGCCCCGAACGAGAAGTCGAAGCCGGGCCAGCCGCCGTCGGGCAGGCCGAACCATGCGGCTTCGGCGACCCGGTCGAAGTCGTACAGCCCGAAGAACGCCGCAACGACCGATCCGGCCACGATGCCGATCACCGGCGCCCACAGCCGCAGGGCGCCGCTGGCCTTCAAAGCGATGACCACGATGACGCACATGGCGACCAGCGCGCTCACGGGTGCGCTCGCCGCAGCACTGTCGGCGGGCGAGGCAGCCACCATGTCGAAGATGAGCGGCATGACAGTCACGGCGATGAGCATGACCACGGTCCCCGCCACGGTCGGGGTCAGCAGCCGCCGGAACAGCGACAGCTTGGCGGCCAGGAGGAACTGGAAGAGCGAGGAAGCGATGACCAGCGTGGCGAGCAGGCCCGGGCCTCCCTCGGTCAACGCAGTGACACAGACGGCGATGAACGCGCCTGAGGTGCCCATCAGCAGCACGTAGCCGGCACCGATGCGCCTGAACCGAACCGCCTGGACAATGGTGCTGACGCCGCTGATCGCGGCTGCTGCGAACACCGCCCACGTCAGGTACGCGTCGGTGCCGCCAGCGGCTCGCACGACGATCGCGGGGGTCAGCACGATGCCGGCGATGGCGAGGATGGCGAACTGCAAGCCCAGTCCGGCGGTGAGCGGCAGCGGGGGCTTGTCGTCGGCTTCGAAGCGAATGTGCCCGCCGCCAGCAGGTGCGTGTTCGTCCATCGGGCGATCCTCGCGGCCGATGGGTGCGCGCGCAAGCTGCGGCAACCCCCCGGCGACGTGCAAGGCCGGTAGCTTCACCCGGCGTGATTGACCTGCGGCGACTTCGAGAGGATTCTGCCTATCGCGACGGCGCGGTCCGCAAGGGTGTCCCCGCCGATGTCATCGACGAGGTTCTCGCGGCCGACGAGACGTGGCGGTCGGTGACCCATCAGGCCGAGGAGGCGCGGGCCGCCCAGAATGCCGCGTCTCGAGACATCGGGCGCGCGGCCCCCGACGACCGCCCGGCGAAGATCGCCGAAGCCGGACGCCTCAAGGAAGAGGTGGAGCGCCTCGAGGCGGCAGAGCGGGAAGCTGCTGAGCGACGAAACGAGCTGGCGCTGCAGGTTCCCAACCCCGCCGCGGCCGATGTGCCCTCCGGCGGCGAGAAGCACTTCGAGACGGTTCACGAGGTGGGGGAGCGAAGCGAGGCGCCCGCCCATGACCACGCCGAGATCGGCGCACTGACCGGCCTGGTCGACTCTGAGAGCGGGGCCGCCAACAGCGGCTCGCGGTTCGCCTACCTCAAGGGTGCCGCAGTGCGCTTGGAATTCGCCCTCGTGCAGTGGACGATGGACCTGCTGGAGCGCGACGGCTTTGTGCCGGTGGTGCCGCCGGTGCTGGTGCGTGAGGAATTGATGGTCGAGGCTGGGTTCTTCCCCGCAGACCGTCACCAAGTGTACGAGATCGACGGCGACGACCTGTTCCTCATCGGAACCTCCGAGGTGGCGCTGGCGGGCTTGCACCGGGGCGAGCGCTTGGCCCGTGCCGGGCTGCCGCTGCGTTATGCGGGGTTCTCGTCGTGCTTCCGGCGCGAGGCCGGAACATACGGCAAGGACACCCGCGGCATTTTCCGGGTGCATCAATTCGACAAGGTCGAGATGTTCTCGTTCTGCGACTCTGAGACCAGCTGGGACGAGTTGGAGGCCTTGCGGGCCGTCCAAGAGGAGATCGTGGGCTCCCTGGACCTGCCCTACCGGGTCATCAACGTGGCAGCGGGCGACCTGGGCGCCGCGGCGGCCAAGAAGTACGACCTCGAGGTCTGGCTGCCATCAGAGCAGGCCTACCGCGAGGTCACGTCGTGCTCGAATTACACCGACTACTCCGCCCGGCGTCTCGGCACTCGCTGGGCGGACGACGACGGCACCGGCCTGGTCCACACCCTGAACGGCACAGCGTGCGCCGTCGGGCGCACGCTCGTATTCATCATGGAGAACCACCAGCGTCGCGATGGCGCCATCGCGGTGCCCGAAGTGCTCCACCCCTGGCTCAACTTCACCGAGATTCCCGCCCCCGCCTGAGCCCGGCGGCAGGAGCCCTCACGGCACCACCGCCACGAATGACGAGTCGAACAACTTGAAGGCGGTGTCGCCCGCGCATCAGAACGTGGCGCCTCTAATCGTCACGACGATTTGTGCGCGGTAGTAACCTGCCAGGTTGTCCGACACGCCCACAGGCGGCAACGAGGAGCCATCGAATGATCAAGGTTGAGTCCCCGCGGAAGTTGCGGGGGGGGGGGTTCTTAGCAGCCTTGTAGCGGTCGCGGTGGCGGGCGCGTTGTTGGCGTCGGTGCCGTTGTCGTCGGCTGGGGCGCAGACGCCGACTGCGTCGGTGCTGGTGAGCAATGTGGGGCAGTCCTCCAGCGGCCACGCTGGCCTTGGCTTTGATTTGGCGCAGGCGTTCACTACCGGGAACGCGGCGACGTTGCACAGTGTCGATGTGGAGTTCAACGCGTTGTCGAGTTCTGCTACGGCTTCGCAGGTGTCGGTCACGGTGAATGCTGATGCGGGCGGCAGCCCGGGCGCGGTGGTCGGCACGCTGGCGTGGCCCGCCTTCACGCCGTTCATCAACAGCGCCCAGACCCTGCGGCTCTCGGCGCCTGTGGGCGGCATCAGCCTTGCGGCGGGGTCCACGTATTTCGTGGTGTTCGACGTCTCTGGCATCTTGTTCAATCTCCACGGGGTCCAGACCACGGCGTCGGACGGCGAGGACGCCGGCGCGGCGTCTGGTTGGAGCATTGCCGACACGGGCCTGTACCGCGACCGGGCCAGTGACGGCAGCTGGACGTCGTGGCCTGCCTCTCGCAAGATCGGCATCAACGGCGTGGAGACGCCTTATTTGGTGTCGGCGCCGTCTGTGGTGTTTGTGCGTGAGGGTCAGACGGTGTCGGTGCGTTTGGATTTGGCGCAGGAGGTGACGGCCAGCGTGGCGGTGTCGGCGGCGTCGTCTGATTCTTCTCGTTTCTTGGTGAGTCATCCGCGGTTTTTGCATATGCCGGGGGGCCGTCGGGTGCAGTCTCAGTTTGAGGCGTGGGGGTCCGGCGTGGGAACGCGGGGTGTTGATTACGGGATGCGGCAGTTGGCGCCGTCGGGGTCGATCGATTTCGGTTTCGATGCTCAGGATTGGGCGGGTTACGGGCCTGATTCTGTGAGGGGCTTTCGGGTGGTGGAGATCTCGGCGTTGCGTTCGGGTGCGGGCGGTCAGCCGGGCACGTCGCCGGATGCGGTGTTCGATTTGGTGTTGTCGTCGACCGATTCGTCTGTGGTGTTGCCGTCGGTGAAGGTGGTGGTGCAGCGCGGTCAGGGTGCTCTCGATCCGCGGTTCGATCCTGATCCGCTCGGGGACGCGGAGTGCCGTTTGGTGGAGTGTCTGAGTGTGGTGGAGGGCGGTTCGACGTCGTACACGGTCCGCAATTTCGTGGTGCCACAGCCGGGTTCGCCGTTGACGGTCACTCCTACGGCGCTGGGCGGGGGGCTGTCGTTCTCGCCGTCGTCGGTGTCGTGGTCGTCGGTTGACGATTTCGGCGAGGAGCGCACGATCACGGTGACCGCCGCCCACGACGCGGACGCGAAGGACCGCACGGTGGTGATTCGTCATGTGTTCAGCGACAACTGGGACACCAACGGTGCGTTGAGCGAGGCGTTGTTGGACACGTCGCGGGCGTTTCATTATTCCAAGGCGCAGCAGGACAGCCAGTTCGACATGGCGGTGCGCGTCGCGGACGACGACAAGCTGGGCTTTGCGACGTTCGCGAACGCCGGTGCGCACGACGACCGGCTGGACGGTGCGGCGACGGCGCAGGTGAAGGTCGATTCGAGTGCGGGGATGGGGCGCGGCTCGTTCGACGTGAGGCTGAATCAGCCGTTGGACTGCTCGTCCAAGACGCGGCCTCGTTACGGCCCGGAGCTGCAAGAGGGTGTCGGCCCGATCGCGACGCCGTGCTATGAGACGCTGTATGTGCGGCTGCAGTCCCGCACTGACGGGGGGTGGGTGAACAGTCACGGCATCGAGGTGAACGTGACGCGGACGCTGCCCATCAGCGGCCGCAATGTGACGCGCACTTATTGTGAGTGGCTGCCGATCATCAACAGCCTGCCGTCACGAAGAGACTCCGCGCTCGCTGCGATACAGGGCAATGTGAGGGGCCAGAACGCCGATCCGCGGGCTTTGGAGTGCCACAAGGTCGTGAGTTTCCACAATGCGCCGATGACGGCGTCGGTGACGCGCTGGGCGCCGGGAGGAGCGAGCTTCGAGGAGGTGTCGCCCAGCGGCCGTTTCCACGCGATCCGTGTCACCCCCGACACGTGGGATCACACGTTCCGAGTCAACGTCGACTTGGACGCTTCGGTGATCGGCGGCAGCGACGGCCATTACGACGTGTCGATGAGCCTGACCCGACCCGGCGAGCCGTCCGCGAAACGCAAGCTGAGAGTCAGCTACGGCGCCAACCCCGACACGCTGCCCGACTACGCGCCGTCCGCTGACGACGTCGGCTCCTGGGCCGAAGCAGACGACAACAGCGGCGACTTCTGGGTGCCCGACAACGCCCAAGCCCACGGCGACGGCACCCCCCAAACCGACAACCAGCAACAGCAGCCCGCCGACAACCCTCAGCAGACCGACAACCAGCAGCAGCCTGCGGACCCGCAGCAGCCTGCGGACTCCCAGCCCGAGCCGGCGCCGTTCGCGGCGGACCCCCAGGTCGTCGCTGCGGTGCAGTATCTGGCGTCGCAGACCCATCACGGCTTCGCGCACGTGAACCGCTGGCAGCGCGCACTCGCCGCGATCGGCGCACTGGACCCCGCCGGCATCGACGGCGGCGCGCTCACCCTCGCCGAAGCCAAGCAGAACACCCGCAGATACAGCAGCCCCGTGTGGGCACAGATCGTCACCGAGATCGAGGCCAAAGCCGCCCACGACACCGCACAACAACAACAGCAACAGCAGCAGCAGCCGGTCCAGCAACCCGAGGAGCCGCCGCCGGTAGTGCCGACAGTGACCGTCACCGCCGACGGCGACGTCACTGAGGGCGACCCGGCGACCTTCACCGTCACCGCGGACGCTGCGCCCGCGGCCGACCTGGCGGTCATCGTCGAAGTGGCAGCCTCAGGCGACTACGGCGTCACCGCCGGCGCTCGCACAGTGATGATCCCCGCAGGCACGACATCGAAGACGCTGAGCGTGCCCACCGTCGGCGACACCACGGACGAGCCCGACGGGTCGGTCACCGCGACCGTCACAGCAGGCGACGGCTACACCGTCGGCGCCGCCGCGGCGACGGTGGCCGTAGCCGACGACGACGACCCGCCGCCGCCGGTGCCCGAAGTCGTGCCCGACACCGACCCCGCCGACCCGCCGCCGCCGTACGCGGCGGACCCCCAGGTCGTCGCTGCGGTGCGGTATCTGGCGTCGCAGACCCATCACGGCTTCGCGCACGTGAACCGCTGGCAGCGCGCGCTCGCCGCGATCGGCGCACTGGACCCCGCCGGCATCGCCGGCGGCGCGCTCACCCTCGCCGAAGCCAAGCAGAACACCCGCAAGTACAGCAGCCCCGTGTGGGCACAGGTCGTCACCGAGATCGAGGCCAAAGCCGCCCACGACACCACCACCGACTAAACGGCCAGATCCACATCCGAACCGCGCACCCCCGGCATCGTCCCGCGCCACCAACCGCCGCATGTGCAAATCCGCCGACTTTCCGACCACGTTCCTAGGCGAGCGCGAGGCCGACGTAGGCAGCAATGGTGGCGCCGGTGATCGTCAGCGAGACGTAGCCGAGGGCGAGCGCAGGGCTGGCTCGGCTGAGGCGGGCGCTCTCGGGCAGGATGCCTGACACGGTGGTGAGAGCGCCGAGGCCCGCGGTGCCGATGATGGTCGCGGCAGCGCCAGACGTGGCGGCGAGCAGGCCCAGAACGAAGGCGCCGGCGACATTGACCATCAACGTGCCGCCTGGACCGAGTGCTGTGCTCACTCGCCAGCGCACGAGGGTGCCAGCGGCGGCTGCGACGCTGAAGCCGACCACCACGACAAACGCCGTCATGATCGCCTCCAGCGGGCGATGACGGCAATGCGGCACCCCACGAATGCGGCAGTGCAGGCTGCAACGGTCACACCGAGCCATGCTCCCGCAGACGCGAAGCGGCCGTCGTCGAGGTATCTGGCGAGTTGCAGGGCGAGTGCCGACATGCTGGTGAGCGCCCCGCAGAAGCCGGCAGTCAACCAAGGCGACGGGCCGCCATCGACGCGGCCGGCACTGGGGATGCTGGATTGCGTGAGCCGGCGCGTCCAGACTCGCTCGCGGCGGGCGGTGGCCCAGCCGACGATGCCGCATCCGACGACATTGACGATGAGCAGCGCCCATGTGTCGTCGGCCTGTGCGGCGACGCCCCAGCGGACGGCAGCGCCGACGATTCCCGCCGCAGCCACCCCCACAGCGACGCGCGACGGCATCGGGATCATTCAGTCAGCGATCGAAGGCTCGGGAACGACCCCAAACGACATCGTGAAAGAGCGCCCGGGGATCACTCAGTCGGCGATCGAAGGTTCACGAACCAGGCCGCTATGTTCGACGGCCGGGTCCTCCGAGAACGTCCAGGCGCGAGCCGCCGCCGCGAGACCCTCGATAAGTGCCTCGTGATGCGGTACACGGCCGGGGCCACGGAATCCTGTCCACATCGGGCTCTTGCCGCGGATGCGCGGGGGCAACTCGATCTGGACCCCTCCGCCGCGGGGCAGGTTGCACGGGTTGCGGGGATGCTGGCCTGCCAGTGACTTGGGGATCTCGTCGAGACGGTGAAGGATCTCATAGTGGGGCAGCCGACCGATCAGGTGTACGGCGACATGGGCGGCCAGCGTCCGATTGCGTCCGCCGAGCAGCACTGCCCGCAGCAGGCGAGGGCTGCCGAAACCGTGGACTGCCACCACGACATCCACGTGATCGAGGAACTCGCGCAGCACCGGCGAATCGGCCGGATCGAAGCAATGGCTGGGCAGGTGCCACTGATCGTCGGGGCCTTGCAGGCAGGCGTACATCGAGGCCCCGCTGCGCTCGGCGGCGGACGTGGCGATGTCGTCGGTGATCTCCTCGAGCCAGCCGCCGTGAAACGCCATGAAGCCGAATCGCGAGCCGAGCTGGCGCACCTCAGTCACGCCGGGACGGCCCAGCAGCTCGGCGAAGGGCCGCTCGGCATCGAGGAGCGTGCGGTCCTTGAGGTGCAGTGCCACAGTGGCTTAGTTCAGCACCTCAGTGGCAGTGCCCGCTTGGTCTGGCCCGGAGGACTCATCGGAGACGCCCGACGCCGTGGCTGGCTCGTCGCCACGGCCTGACACGAGCATTGCCATGCCTCCGATGGCGAGCACGATGCTCATGACCAGACCCAGCCGCAATCCGCCGACCGAGGCGACCCAGTTGCTCAGGCTGCTGCTCCAGCGTTCGACCGTCACCACCAGTCCGTCGCCGCCGCGGTCGGTCAGGTCGATGAACCAATACCAGATGGTGAAGGCGCCGGCGGCAATCATCAGCACAGCGGCGATGGCGTCGGTGTAACGCATCAGCACGCGCAGCTTGCCGAGCAGCCAGCCGCGGGCCAGCGCCAGGCTGACTGCCAGCGAGGTGAGCACGAGGCCCATGCCCAGCGCATACAGCACGAACGACACGATGCCGCCGACAAAGCTGTCGTCGCCGGCCGACGCGGTGACTACGACGAGGAACGTCGCCAACCCGCACGACACCGATGCCACTGCGTAGCTGACGCCGAACAGGAAGAGCGAGCGCACATCTCGCCCCGAGGCGCCGCGCTCGAACTTGGGCAGGTATGCCGTCAAGCGGAAGCCGGCGAGAATGGCGACGCCGAGCGCGATGAGTCCGACACCGATGACGATGGCTGCCCACGGCACGTAGTCGCGCAGGGCGCTCAACCCCGCCGACAGGGCGATGCCGACGACACCGAAGACAACGACGATGCCGGTGGTGACAACGGCGCCTGTCGCCAGTGCCCTGCCGACACCTGCTCGGGAACTGCCTTCACCAGCCCTGCGGTCGATTCCCAGGAAGAACGACAGGTAGGCGGGCAGCATCGCGAACCCGCACGGGTTGACCGTCGCGACAATGCCGGCGGTGAAGGCGAAGGTGAGGCGAGCGCCGTTCATAGTCCGCTGTCTCCTTGCTGTGGGTGTATGGCCCGCTGTGTTGTTGTTTTGGGTGTATGGCCCGCTGTGTTGGTCGTTTCGGCCTGGAGGCCGCTGTGTTGGCCGTTTCGGCCTGGAGGCCGCTGTGTTGTTGCTTCGGGCTCATAGCCCGCTGTGTTGTTGCTTCGGGCTCATAGCCCGAAGTGCTCCTCTGCGCGGGTGGTGATGTCTTCCAGAGTGAGCAGGCCGCTGTGTGTTTCGAGGATCTGGCCTTGGGGCGAGACGAACACTGTCGTGGGCATTCCCAGCCCGCCGAAGTCGATGAACAGCTCGCCCTCATCGAGCCCGGTGGGATAGGTCACGCCCCGCTCAGCGACCGTAGCAATGGCGTCTTCCAGCCGATCATTCGCCGCCAGTCCCAGCACTGCAACCTGTGTGCCGTGGGTATTCCAGAAACGTTCGAAGTCGGGCATCTCGGTGACGCATGGCACACACCACGACGCAAAGAAATTCACGATGAGCGGGCAGCCTTCGTACCCGGCGAACGCTGCCGGCTGTTCTTCGAGCGTGACAAATTCCAGCGCGTGCACGCCGGTGAGGCCCGGATTCACGCCGTGATCGACGGGGTTGATGTCACTGCACGCCGGAGGGGGTTCCGTCGTTGTGGCCGCAGTCGAAGCAGCCTCCGTCGCGTCGGTCGCCGTCCTCTGGGAGGAAGCTGAGTCGTCCGGAGAGGTTTGGCCGGCGGCGACGCCGACTTCGCCGCTTTCCACTTCGGCTTCCATCGCCACGAGCGAGGTCATCGCGGGCTGGGCGCCGCCGGCGAGCAGGAATACCGCCACACCGAGCGCGTAGAGGCCGAGCAGGGCGAACAAGCCCCCGCGCCAACCCCTGAGATGTGCTCGCCAGCTCGCGCCTCTCGGTGCCTCCATGCAGACGTGAGGCTACTTGCGCTCTTGGGAGCGGCCAGTGCCGCGTGAGGCAGCGCTCGAAGTGCCCGCGATTGCGGGAACCCCCCCAACTCCAAGCGGCGAGACAGCACCTGCAACCCCGCAAACGTTCGCTGACGCGGCGCTAGTTCAGGCACCCGACGGTGAAATGGCTGCGGCATCGTCGGGTGACGGCCGCATTGCATCACCGCTTGACGGCCTGCTCCGGGGCTGCCGGCCGCCCATTTCGGGCAGCCTCAGTCCACCGGAGCAGACCGTCTGATGAGGCCTGCGGGGGCAGTGCAGGCCATGGCGGCTGGGCTTGCCGGAGGGGGGCGGCAAGCCCAGCGGAGGGACCCGACAAGGGGGACGGATCCACTCGGAGGACGCGCCTGAGCAGGGGAAGACTCAGGCGCGGACCAATTCGGGGGGCAGTGGCACCTCCTCGATGATCATCGGCGGCCGGGACCGTTTGGGCGGACGGCCGCGTGGGCGCTTGTCCCTGCGGACCTGCCCGTTCTCGAAGAGCTCGCCGCCCCAGACGCCCCAAGGTTCATGGCGCTGCGCCGCGGCCTCGAAGCACTCGCTCATCACTGGGCATGCCGAGCAGATGGCCTTGGCGCGAGCGATCTCGTAGAAGTTCTCCGAGAAGAACAAGGGGGTCAGGGTGCCCACGAGGTCGCGACAGCGGCCCTGTGCGCGCCAACCCTCAGTGGTGAGGGTCGGTGTGTTGTCGATGACGAGTGCCAGCATGAGCTTTCTCCTCTGCCTTGTGATTTGTGAAGTGGTCGGTGGTAGTGAGTGCTGATCTCGGCCGAGGTGGCAGAAACGCGAAACGGCCGCCGGGTTGTCCCGGCGGCCGTTCGGAGAGTTCTGGTGTCTCAGTGGACTACATCAGACACTCCGAAGGCCGCAGGCGGTGACGCTTGACGGTTGCCGCTGGGTTGGCACCGTGACCGCGCACCGCATGTTGGAACATGGTCGGCATGGCACCCACCGCCGTGAGCACGTCGATGGCCGTGCCGCTCGTCCGGGACCGCGTGGCGGGCTGCCAGCGGCAACGCGCGTCAGGTGCAGGCACCCGTACGCGGTACCCGCAGGCACGCGCCGTGGTGTAGGTGCCGAGGTCGGACATCGAGGATCCAATCGAGCGAATGGTCGGGGCTGGTGGCCAGCTGCGGAATCCCGACGATAGGCCGCAGCGGCGCCAAGAACATCACTTCACCGCAGGCCGCGTCAAGTTATTTTCAGCGCGCTCGCTGTGCAGGCGGCAGAACCCTCTGCTCCAGCGATCCGGCAGGTCGCAACGTCGCAGAGTCTCCTGCCGCCTGCGCAGCTATGGCATCTGCTCCGGATGCTGCGAACAGAGGCAGTCTTCAGTCGAACTCGTACTCGAGGACGTCATCGGGTCGCCGGGAGACGTCGACCTCGCCGATGTAGCGCAGATGCTCGAGATGGGCAAAGGTCTCAGACTCCGCCATCGGACCCCACGAACGCTCCTTGAAGAGCTGTTTCATGTAGTCCTGCACGGGTGCGCGACCGAGCCGGTCCGACGACGAACGGAGCAGGTCCAGACGTTCGTTGTGGTGACGCTTGATGTCTTCGACCCGGCCAGACAGGTCGGTGAACGGCTGGCCGTGAGCCGGCAGACCCATCGTCACGCCGTCAAAGCTGGCGACCCGATCGAGACTGGAGAAGAAATCCTTGAGCGGGTCGCGCGCTGTCGTGATGCCCGAGATGTGCGGCGTGATCGTCGGCAGCACGTGGTCGCCGCAGATCATCAGGCCGCCCTCGGGATCGAACAGGCACAGGTGGTCGATGGTGTGACCCGGGGTGTGGACCGCCACGAACTCACGCCGCGCCAGCTTGATCCGGTCGGCATCTTCGACGTGGTGCGTGGGGTGCGGGGTGGCGAACCAGCGGCCGCCCCACCCATTGCGCATCGCCCAGTAGCCGAGTTTCGCCCGGATGGGCATCTTGTAACGCTGGCCGCCCCATGGCGTAGGGCCGCCTGGTCCGGTGTCGCGTCCGCTGTGCACCGGATCGGCGACGAGCTCGTTGTTCTCGCCGTCGGACGACACCGGTTCGAGAGCTTCCTCGTCCTCGTCCGCGGTGTCCCACCACAACCGGAATCGGCGATGGGTCACCAGATCGGCACCGAATTCACGGACGAAGCGTCCCGCCGCCCCGAAGTGATCCGGGTGGCTGTGGGTGACGATGATCGAGTGGACCCGCTCGGGCGGCACCTCAGCTTGTGCCAGCCCTGCCATGAGCGCCTTCCAGTTGGCCGGGCCCGGCAGGCCGGGATCGACGAGGGCGGCGCCGCGGTCGTCGTCGAGGATGTAGCAGTTCACATGGCCGAGTCCTGGCATCGACATCGGCAGCTGCAGCCGGCGCACGTCCGGCGCGAGCTCAGTGACCTTGCCGTCGGGCGGCATCTGCTCCTCGCGCGTCGGGCGTGACACGGGGTGCAGGCTAGCGAACGGCCTTCGACTTCTAAGGAGCGTTCGATTCTGCGCCGGGCTCGTCGGCCACGTCGGCGATCGCACCGGTCGCGACCGGCTCCAGCCACTGGTCTCGGTAGAAGCGGAGCTCGTCGATGCTCTGGAGCACGTCGTCGAGGGCTCGATGCTTGGTGGTACCGGCCCGGGATCGGCTCTGTTCTGCCCACGCCTCAGCGACGTTTGGTCGCCAACGCTTGGCGAGCTCCTTGATCGATGACACGTCGACCACCCGGTAGTGCAGGTGCTCTTCCAGCGCCGGCATGTACTGGTCCAAGAAGCGGCGGTCGGTACCGATCGAGTTCCCGCACAGCGGCGCCGTGCGCGGCTTCGGGATGTGTTCGGTCACGAACGCGAGCGTGCGCTCGGCTGCCTCGGCCACGGAGATCTGCGACGCCCTGATCTCGCCGAGCAGCCCGGTCTTGGTGTGCATCGTGTGGACTTCGGGATCCATCGCATCGAGATCGGCCTGTGACGCCCCGATGACCAACGACGGACCCGTGGCGATCACGTCGAGTGCATCGTCGGTGATCACGGTCGCGATCTCCACGATTCGATGGCGCCGATGATCCAGCCCGGTCATCTCCAGATCCAGCCAGACCATCACGGGCTGCATCGTAGGCACGACCTGCGCTGTCGACCGCAATAGCGTGCAATCGATGAAAGGCGTGCTGCGACGACGACGGTCGCGCCGCCGTTCGCGAACCCGAAGCGAATCGCGGCGGCGTCTTGTCTCGGGAGGGCTTGAACCTGTCGAGCGGCTCGTTGCCGGCCTCTCGGTGCTGCTGGCCATCTTGGCGGCCGGCACGACGGGCTATGTGCTGCTCGGCCTCGATGTGCTCGACGCGCTGTACCAGACCGTCATCACAGTCTCGACCGTCGGCTATGGCGACCCCGAGGACGTGGGAGGTCGCTACCAGCTCTTCACGATCGTGCTCATCCTGCTCGGCACCGGCACTTCGCTCTACACCATCGGCGTTGTCATCGAGATGCTGTTCGAGGGGCGGCTCGACGATCACGTCAGGAGGCGACGCATGCAGCGTTCTATTGACAACCTGTCCGGTCACTCGGTCATCTGCGGTTACGGCCAGGTCGGCCGGGCTATCGCCGCGGTCATGGCTGACGCCGGCACCGAGGTGGTCGTCATCGACCGCGACCCCGACGTGGGCCCTGAGGATCGCTTCATGGTGCTCGGCAACGCCACCGACGACGCAACGCTGCGCAATGCCGGCATCGAGCGGGCCGATTCGCTGGTGCTGGCGATGGACTCCGATGTCGACAATCTCTACGTGTCCCTGAGCGCTCGCGCGCTGTGCCCACATCTGTTCATAGTGGCGAGAGCAAACTCGGCGGACGCGCTGCCGAAACTGCAACAAGCAGGCGCCGATCGCGTCATCAACCCCCACCTGATCGGCGGAGCGCACATGGCCGCGGCTGCCTTGCACCAGGACGCAGCCGCAGACGGCGAGCATTAGTCGGCCACGAGGTGCAGGGCCCGACGAGTCTGCTCGATGCGCTCGTAGCCGTCGGTGTCGGCGAGGTAGCGACGTTTCGCCAGTCGCGCCCGGGCGCGGCGCCTGCGGGCTTGGGCCGCCTCGGCACTTGCGACCCTCCGGGCGCTGCCTGCGACAGCAAAGCCGCTGGCTCGGGCCCCCTTGAGCGACGGCCGAGCCGGCGTCTTGGCAGCGCAGTCGTCCTCGAACTCGAACTGCGAGACGTCGAACAAGGTCAGCGGTTGCCGTGTCGGCGGCTTCGTCGTCATGGCGTCATGGCTACCGATGGGGTGTGACAGTCATGATCTTGGGGTCAGCAGTTCGGGCCTGGGTGTGACGGGCCGGGATGCCTTCGACCACCAGCGCCGGCAGAGACCAATGGCATTTGTCGCAACCTGTGAGCAACCGAATGAACTTGCATTAGAGGCTCGCGCGGGGTAGCGTGTCGTCATGTGGAATGTCGACCAGCTGCTGCAGGGCGACCTTGATGAGGCGACCGCGGCAGCCACCAAGGAGATCCCTGACGTCGTAGCTGCCTTCGACCTGCTTGTGCCGCGTGTCGTGCATGAGGGCAGTCTTGCCATCTGGCACCGCTACTACGAGATGGCCGACCTCGCGATCCGAGCGCTCGCCGAGAAACCAGTGGGCACCAGCAAAGGAGTGGCCGCGGACGCACTGAGCGAGACGAATCCGAGAGTTGTCCTTCAACTGCTGCAACGAGACATCCCGGTGTACTTGTGGATGGCCCCGACTCCTGATGGCGCGGGATTCGTGAAGATTGTCGTGGATCGCCTGCGTGGCCATTTCGGCGGCATCCCCCATGAGTGCGTCACGACGCGTGACGACATCGATGAGGATCAGTTCGCTCGGGCGCGCAAGGCGGTCGCCAGTGTGGAGCTTGAGCGCACACATGGCGGGCCGCTGAAACGAGCGATGGCCATCTGTGACCTCTCAAGCGCCGATGTCGCGGAGATGATGGGGGTGAGTCGCCAAGCCGTCGACAAATGGCTCGTCTCAGGCCCTCCGGCCGACCGACTCGAGAAGATCGGCGCTCTCGCGGAGATCGCTGAGACCTTGAAGTACCGCTTGCGCGAAGGGACTCAGCCAGCCGCTGTACGGATGAAGTCGGACACCTATGGGGGCCGCAACATTCTGGAAGTGTTCAGGGACGACGAGTATCAATGGCTGCTGGACCTCATCCGGTGGAGCTTCGACTTCAGCGACGTGGCCTGAACATGCAAACGGCAGAGATCCGAGGCACGTACTTTCGCGTTGCTGACCCTGAGTGGGACGATCCGGTCGACGCGTCGTACGCAGCTCGCGGGAACGGGCAGCGATGGAATCCGCCCGGGATGCCGTGCCTGTATCTCAACCACGACCGGCATACCGCCCAAGCGAATATCCGGCGCAAGATCGACATCCAGCCTTTCGCAACCCTCCTTGACCCGCAAACGGCGCCGATGATCGTCGAAGTCGGACTGCCGGAGGGGATCGCCGCCGACGCATTCACACCCCAAGGAGTCCAAGCGCTCGGGCTGCCGGCTACCTATCCGCTCGATGCCAAGAGCGCAGCAGTCCCACACGAGCAGTGCCAGCCCATCGGCCAGGCCGCTTTCGATGCCCAACTGGACGGAGTCGACTGCAGATCAGCGGCACCAGGAGGCAACCGCGAACTTGCATGGTTCCCTCGTGGACGCACAGCGCATGTCGTGTATCAGCAGCAGATCGACCAGTGGTGGGTCCCGCAGCCGGGCGCCGCTCAGCCGTAGATGAAGTCCGTCCATGGCAGCGCTGCGATGCGCACGGTGCGTTTGGTCGAGCCGCCTGATGAGACCCATGTAGTGGCGCCTTAGGGCACGAGCAGCCACCAGTCGCGGTCGCATTCCGGCCAAGCTCGCGGACGGTCCAGTGGCGGGCCGAGCCGGGATGATCGCACGCGCTCAGCGACCGGAGTGCCCGAATCCTCCGAGACCGCGTTCGGTCTCGTCGAGCGCATCCACCTCGTACCACTCGGCCTGGGAAATGCGCTGGATCACCAGCTGGGCGATGCGGTCGCCGCGTTGGATCTCGTAGGGCTCGGCCGGGTCGGTATTCAGCAGCAGTACCCGCAGCTCGTCCCGGTAGCCGCTGTCGATCAACCCGGGTGAGTTCACGCAGGTCACACCGTGCCGCAGCGCCAGCCCGCTGCGGGGTTGCACGAAACCCGCAAAACCCTCTGGGATGGCCACCGCGATGCCGGTTCGCACCATGGCACGCCCGCCGCCCGGAGCAAGCGTGACCGCTTCAGCGGCGAGCAGGTCGCATCCCGCATCTCCAGGCTTCGCGTAGCTCGGCAGCGGGAGGCCCGGATCGAGGCGTCGTATCGGTACGGCCACCACGGCGAGCACTGTAGGCGGGGCACGAGCGTCGCTGGCCGGGATGGGCCGGGCGGGCAGCGTCTCGGCCTCGGGAACGTACGACGAGCGCAGCGAGATCAGGTGTTGCGTTTGCAGAGGGCCTGGGGTCTGCCTGCTGCGGCCGGTTGGGGGCTGGCTTTGTTGATGTCGGCGCTGGTGG
This sequence comes from Candidatus Poriferisodalis sp., assembly GCF_965208895.1. Taxonomy (GTDB): domain Bacteria; phylum Actinomycetota; class Acidimicrobiia; order Acidimicrobiales; family Poriferisodalaceae; genus Poriferisodalis. The sequence continues at coordinate 2,745,765 of NZ_OZ242363.1, forward strand.
TGGGGTCGTTGTCGCCTTTGCCGGTGGGCCGTTTGAAGGTGGCTTCGACGTCGAGGTTGGTGTCGCTGTAGAGGATTTCGAGGCGTTCGCAGCGGGCGGTGAAGTAGAGCTCCCATCGCTGCCAGGTGTTGTAGCGGGCGTCGTCGGGCGATGCGGTGCGGGGCCTGTCATATTTTTTGTGTATCCGGTCGTGGTGGTTTTCATCGGATGTGGTCGGCGATTCGGTCGCCGTAGTGGACGGTGAGCGCGTTGAGGATTGCTTTCCAGCCGTTGGTCTTGCCGGTGAGGTTGGTTCGGTTCTTGGGTCGGGCGGTGGCGACAAGATAGAGGACCTTCATCGCTGCTTGTTCGTTGGGGAAGTGCCCTCGATGGCGCACTGCCCGTCGGAATCTGGCGTTGAGGCTTTCTATGGCGTTGGTGGTGTAGACGACTTTGCGCAGCTCGGCGGGGAACTCCCCGAACGGCACGAACTCGTCCCAGGAGTTGCGCCACGACCGGATCATCGCGGGGCAGGGTGTCCTGCGAGTCGTCGGCGAAGCTCTCGAAGCGCTGCTCGGCGGCCTCGACGGTCGCTGAGGTGTAGATGTCGCGCATGGCTTTGGTGATGGGGCTCCAGTGCTTGGGGGACGCGTACCGCAGGCTGTTGGGGACCATGTGCACGACGCAGACTCCTGTTGTCAACCTTTTGGCGGGGAGCGGGCTGTGCGGGGGCGCGCTGGCGGGGCCGGCGTTGTGTCGGCGGGAGCCGGATTGGTGTTGGGCGGCCGGTTCAGCGTGGCGTGTCGGGTCGGTGGATCGCGGGGTCGTAGAGGGTGCGATCTTGCCAGCAGCGCCACAGGACGCGCAGCCAGCTCGACGCTACGGCACGCAGGGCGGTGTGCTTGGTGGCGCCGCGTTCGCAGGCTTTGGCGTAGCGGGCTGCTGAGACGGGGTCAATGCGCTTGAGGGTGTAGGCCCAGCTGGTGGTGGCGGCTCGCAGTCGGCGGTTGCAGGCCCGCCGGACCCGCACGCGTTGGATCTTGCCTGATGACAGCGTGACCGGCGCGGCGCCTGCCTCGGCGAGCAGTGCCTGTGCTGTGGGGTAGCGGCCGCGGTCCTCGCCGATTTCTGAGATGAGCTCGGCTGCGGTGACGCGGCCCACGGCGGGGAAGCTGTCGATGATCCGATGGTCGGGGTGGTCGGCGAGTAGTGCGCCGATGCGCCGGTTGTAGGACCGGATCTGGTGGTTCAGCAGTTCGAGCTGGTCGGCCAGCGCCAGGGCTGCGTAGCTGTGCCCGGCGACGCTGCCGGGTGCTGCGCACAGCAGATTGGCGCGCAGCCGCTCGGCGAGCACACCGGCCGGGACCCGGCCCGAGTAGCCGATGCGACTGCAGAAACCGGCCATGCGGTTGTCGCCGACCCGGCCTGCGGCCTCTGGGGTCGGGTAGCCGCGCAAGAACGCGATCGTGGCGTCGCGGTCGACGCTGGAGAACAGCGCGGTCACCGCAGGGTGATAGGCGACCAAGGTCTCTCGAAGCTGCGCCTCGACAGCGATCTGGCTGTCCACGCACTGACGGCGGTGCCGCGTCACCGCCCGCAGCTCGGCTTGCAGCGCGGACTCCGCAGCCAGGGGCCGCCACTTCCAGCCGTCGGTGCGCATCAGATCAGCCAGCACGAACGCGTCGAAGCGGTCGCTCTTGCGAACCGCGGCCTGGTGGCGTTCACGAGCAGCAGCCGAAACCCTTGGACTCACCGCGAACACCGCGAAGCCCTCACTGAGGAGCCGCTCGACGAGCAGCCCCTCGCTTCGCTCGACCGCGACCCCCACGAGCCCGTCGTGATCTCCCAGCAAAGCGACGAGACCGTCGACGCCCGCCCGGTCATGGGCGAAACGCCGGTTGACCAGCTCCCGCCCCAAGTCATCGACGACTGCGGCCTGGTGATAAGCCCCGCCCCAGTCGATACCGGCAAATGCTGTCATATGTCGTCCTCCGTCGAGGTCAGCTCACCCGTCTCGACAGACCGCCACCGTCACTCGTTTCGGCGCTCGCAGCGCAACTCCTGATTGCAGTTCGAGGCCCGTCATCGACGAAAGGAACAGGTCTGCGTCCGGACCTCCTGGGTCGGTCTGCACTGGTTCTCTTCCGCCGACGCGGATGACACCCCGAACCCTTCGGGGCCTACCCATAATGAACTAACGATGTCTGAACTGTCGCTTCGGGCCAGGTCGCCCGGATCGCCGAGGGCAGGCCCTTGAGGCCGTCGCAGCACACGAACCGACGCGTCGGCGAGACCGCGGTTTCGCAGCTCGGTCAGCATCGTCGCCCACTGCTTGGCGCCCTCGCCGCCCGACGGGCCCAGCCACATGCCCAAAACGTCGCGTTCTCCTTGAAGATCCACGCCGATAGCGACATACACAGGCCTGTTGGCGACCTGGGAGTCAAGGGCCTTGACGACGATCGCGTCGAACCCAGCACCGCGTAGACCGGGTCGAGCGGTGCGGTTCTGCCACACCGCCATGTCGGCCACGATCCCCTCGGTGATCTACCGGGATCGTCTCCCGGCTCACCGAGGTGTCATAGATCTCGGCCAGGTGGTCCTGGATCTCGCCGGTGGTGAGCCCCTTCGCATAGAGGCTGATCACGTTGCCCGACAGGCCGTCCAGCCGGCGGCGGTGCTTGGGCACCGTCACCGGGCAGAACGTCCCGGCACGGTCACGAGGCACCCGAAGGTCGACCTCGCCGATCTCGGTGGTGACCGTCTTGGGGGTCGACCCGTTGCGCGAGTTGCCCGACCCGCGGCCCGCAACGGCGTGACGCTCATAGCCCAGATGCTCGCTCATCTCGACCTCGAGGCCGATCTGGAGCACTTGACGCACCAGCCCCGTCAAAAGACCGCCGTCGCCGGTCAGCTCCACGCCCTCAGCGCGTGCCTGGGTCACCAAAAGCTCGGCCCAGTCGGTCATCGCCGTCTCGCCGACGGCCTCTCCCGCCGGCACAGCCGGCATATTCTGATCAGTCACAGACATGATCCTTCCCGGCCCACAGCCCATCGCTGCGGACCCTCAGACCACGCCGTTTACACAAACTTTCTGACAGTCCCAGCCCGGCGTGCTCGCGGCAGAAGGCGGCTGGTTCGAAGCGCGCAAGCTGCCAGTGTGTCGGTGCGGTAGGCCGCCCGGGACTCGAACCCGGCGCCTTGGGATTAAAAGTCCCCTGCTCTACCTGATGAGCTAGCGGCCCGCCGTCGGTAGGCGCCGATGCGGCGCTCCGGTACTCGTATCGAGGCTACTGGCGAGGGTTCTCGCTCTAGCCTGACGACGGTGTCCCCCGAAACCGGGCCCGAAGAGCCGCCTTCGCCCGATGGGTTGCGTGCCGGGCCGCCCCAGTCGGAACTGCAGCCCGAACTGCTCAGCGATGACGAACTCGACACCATCGAGGACGATCTGGAACGGGCGGAGCGAACCCTGGGCCTGCTGGCGGACGACGACATCGATCCCGCAGTTGCCACGGATTGGATCACCGAGTCCTGAACGTCACTCCCGCGTGCGCCTGTGCGGCCTGGGCCAGCTACTCGATCATGAGGTCGATGTCGGAGGAAACCAATTCGACCCGGTTGCGGGGCTCCAGCTGATCCCAGTTCCACGTCGCGTCAGCGGCTGCCCCGTCGAGCCAGAACCAGCGGCCTGCCAGGTTCGGCACCCGATCGTCGCCGAGGCCCACTCGTGCGTCGATCGTCTTGAGCACACCTGCGTGGCCCACCAGCAGAACGCGTCCGCATACAGAAAGATGGCGTTGCAGGGCAGGCAGCATCCGCCGGGCAATGCTGTCGGAGGACTCGAACCCGGGCGGCCATCGTCTGGCTGCGACATCGCCCGGCCATCCCTCGTCGATCTCCGCCCGAGTCAGGCCTTCCCATGGCCCCGCGCTGCGCTCGCGCAGTGCATCGTCGGCCACGACTTCGCTGACTCCGAGCCGCTTTGCGATGATCTCCGCAGTCCGGCGCGCACGTTGCAGGTCGCTCGACACGATGAGATCGAATGCGGGCAAGTCGAATGTATGCCGACCGGTATGCAGGCCGCGCCCATGCATCACCGGCGTTCGCCAGCTGTCGTCCGCCCCAGCGAGCGTCGCCGCTAGGGCATCGGCAGCAATCTCGGCTTGCCGTTCGCCGAGACTGGTCAATGCAGGATCGGCCTGTCCCTGCCAGCGGCCCCGCAGATTCCATTCGGATTGGCCGTGTCGCACCGCCAGCAGCTCTGAATGCTGTGTCACGGCGCTTGACCCTAGGGGCTCGGCCCCGGAGACCGAGTTGCCCGTGAGCGAAGCGAGCATGAGCGTAAGACAGGCGGACGGGCTCGACGCGGTCACTGCCCCGTCGCAGGCAGGTGTCCGCCATTGTGTCGAGTGGTGTGCCGTTGTGTCGGGTGGTGTGCTAACTTGGGTGCATGGCTCGCAGCGTGCGAGGGAGGCATGAGCAGCAGAGCCTGTTCACGCCGGGGTTCGGGCGCCGCCCGCATCGCGTGGCCGGCCGTGCATCGGAGATCGCTGACCTCGAAGCGAGTGTTCTTGAATCGCCGCATCATCCGAACAGCACCGGCTTGATACTCGGGCAGCGCGGCTTCGGCAAGACGGTGCTGCTCAACGAGATCGAGGACATCGCTTCGTCTGAGGGATGGATGGTTCTCAAGGTCGACGCCAGCTCGCCGGGTGTGTCGCAGCGCGTCTTGGCTGAAGCGGCCAAACACCCCTTCGCTCAGGAAGTGCTGAGCGAATCTCGATCTGCCGACGCGACGCGGACTTCTCGCTCGGTCAGCCGTGGCGTGCAGCTGCGGTGGGCGTCGATCTCTGAGCAGAAGTCGGAAACCAGGCCCGGCCCGAGCGTGCGAGACACCCTCGAAGTTCTGGGCAGTGCCACCGATGAGCGAGACACAGGCGTGCTTCTCACCGTGGACGAACTGCACGCCGGGGAGCGCGACGAGATGGTGCGTCTCGCTGCCGATCTGCAGCTCGTCGTCGCCAGAGAGGAGCTGCCGGTGGCTTTTGTCGGCGCGGCGCTCCCTGAGGTCTTCTACACCATGCTTCGCGATCCCCGCTTGTCGTTCTTCCGGCGCTGCGATCAATACGAGATCGGTGCGGTGAGCGACGAGGAAGCGCGGCTGTTCTTCGAGCAAGGAGTCAATGACGCCGGCGGTTCCATCACGGCGGAAGCCAGAGAGCTGCTGGTCCGTCATGCCGTCGGCTACCCCTACAAGATGCAGCTCCTCGGGCACTGGGCATGGCGGTATGCAGACGCTCCTTTTCGGGAGATCGACCGCGACGCTGCCGACTTCGCAGAAGCGCAGGCATCGTCGATCGTCCGGGACCGAGTGCACGCTCACATATGGCAGAACATCAGCCACGAGGAACGCGCGCTCGTGAGAGCAGTCGCAGCGCACGAAGGCGAAGCAGCGCTCTGGGATGTCTCCGATGCGCTGCCGTACTCGCCTGAATCGATCACAGACATGCTGGCGCGCCTCGACGCTGTCGGGGCGCTCGGCTATGACGGCAAGTCCCATGTTCGGCTCGGGCCGCTGATGGATGCAGAGTTCGTGTCGGACGCCACAGCCGCGCTCAGAGCCATGGAGCAGCGTGGTGGTGCGGCTGCGCAGAGCGCCGCGTCGGGGCAGCCGCGCCGCTCCCGATGCAACAAGCCGATGAAGCAAGTCCCCGGAAGATGCATACGCCCAGCAGGGCACAGCGGACGATGCCGCTCGAAATGAGCGGAAGCGCGCCGCTGCGAACACGGGAGCTCTGTCGATCGGTCGGGGCTCGGGCCGACCTCGGGCCCGGCCGATGTGCCGGAGCGGCCGGCTGACCATGGCTGCCTCGTGGGCGCGGTGGCGAAGGCGCTCGGCTGGCAGACCTGGAAGGTGATTGCCTCGGCGCGGCATCGGGACGGTGAGCATGGCCGCGCAGTCGGCTCGCTGGCCGACGCAACAACGATCGGTAGCATCACGTCGATGCCGACGGTGACGATCCGCCTGTTCGCAGGGGCGCGCGAAGCGGCTGGCGTCGGCAGCACCCAGACAGAGGCGTCGTCGGTCGCCGAGGCACTGGACTGGGCAATGGCGACGTTTGGCGATGGCTTCACCGCCGTGCTGGCGGCCAGCCGGGTCTGGTTGAACGGCGAACCGGCGCTCGAAGGGGCACAGCTCAGCGCTGGAGACGAGATCGCTGTCCTTCCGCCGGTATCGGGCGGTTGAGCGGCGGCGGCACGGTGGCAGCGTCGCCGGGTCTCAGACCGGCGTCACGCCGCGCAGCAGTGCTGTGGATTGGGCCGGCGGTCGCGTTGGGTGATGCCGCCATCAGTGCTGGGTTGATCTGGTTCGGGGTGCTGATCGGTGCGCTGTGGGCGGGCGCCTTGACATTCGGGCTCACCATGACGGCGATCGCCATGGTGGGAGCTTGGCAAGCCGCAAGCGTTCGCAGCAGTACCGATGCGCCACGTTCTTCGCCGGGCGCCGGCGGGGCGTCCGCACAGCCCACGCTGCACCCGAGTTATCGGCTGCCGGCGGCCGCGTTGGCCGGTGCAGTCGGGTTCGCGGGCGTCCTCGACACCCGCTTGGCAGGAGCCGTGCTCGGCGCAGCCGTTGTGGCCAGCTTCATCGTGGTCGGTGCCTTGAAACCCGGCCGCTCCGGCACCAACACACCGTCCGCAGATCACTCGTCCCCATCGCCATTCCTGGCCCGTGCGGGATTGCTGGTCCGCACGTGGATGCAGGTCGGCGTCACCGCTGCGTGTGCGGCGGCGGTCGCCCGCTACTCGCTCGGCGCGGCACTCGTACTCGTGAGCGCGGCTGCGATCTACGACGCTGGCAATCACCTCAGCGCGGCGGGTCGGCCGCCGAGTGTGCGGGGCCCCCTGGTCGGGGTGGTCGCAGCCGCGATCGCGATCTTTGCGCTGACCGGTTTGAGCGTGCCGCCCTTCGCACCCACCGACGTCATCAGGTTTGGCCTGCTCGCTGCGGTGACGCTGCCGCTCGGCCCTGCCATTGCCCGAACGAACACAGCGATCGCCGCACGACCCCGGGAGCGACTGCGGGATGGGGCCGATGCTGCGAGCCGATCAGCCGTCGGCCGCAGCGAGTCACGGCTCGCCGGCGGGCTCCACCGAGCGCGGCAGCGCCTGAGGGGGGAGTGGGCTGTGCGCAGGATCGATTCGCTCAGCGTCACGGCGCTGGTGTGGATGTGGGGCTTGGGTCTGCTCAATGTCTGATCGCTGCCCCTGCTCTGATCGCTGCGCCGGAGCGGCCCCGGCGTGGTCGCGGCGGCGCGCTGGCGTGGTGCGGCTCGCTGAGATCGTGCATCTCCGGCGATCTGCGTAGCGTTATCGGCCGTGACCCCCGATGCTCCCGATCTTCAGGTGCCGGGCGAACCTGGTCGCGTCGCGAGAGTTGCGGTGCTGTGCATGCACACCTCGCCGCTCCACCAGCCAGGCAGCGGCGACGGCGGCGGCTTGAACGTGTACGTGCGTGAGCTCACCGCCGCGCTGGCCCATCTTGGGGTCGATTGCGACATCTACACCCGTCGCACCGATCCGTCGCAACCGGACCACATCGAAGTCGAGTCGGGGCTGAGCGTCACCCACGTCGACGCCGGTGCTCCATCGCTCGACAAGGATGATCTGCTCGCGGTCGTCGCAGCGTTTGCTGATCGGGTCGGCGAGCACCTGGCTCGGCGGCCAGTCGACGCAATCCACGCTCACTACTGGTTGAGCGGCCTGGCCGGACACGAGCTGAAGCACCGCCTCGATGTCCCGCTGGCCGTCACCTTTCACACGCTGGGCCGAGTCAAGGCGAGCACCGGTGAGGCCGAGCCGCGCCACCGCGGCGAGGCCGAGCAGCGTGTCATCGATTGCGCGGACGCCGTGTTCACCTCGGGAGACGCGGAGGCGGGCCAGCTCAGATCGCTGTACGACGTACCGCCAGAACGAGTTCACGTGCTGACACCCGGCGTGGACCGGGCCATGTTCGCGCCAGGTCAGCGACACGCCGCGCGCGCGGCAATCGGGCTTCCGCCCGGACCGGTGCTGCTGTTCGTCGGACGGTTGCAGCCGCTCAAGGGCGCCGAATTGGCGATCGAGACCCTCGCCGCCACGAGAGCTGGGGGCCCAGCGGGCGCCAACGCGCAGCTCGTCATCGTGGGAGGGCCCAGCGGTCCGCAAGGCCACGCCACGCTCGCCCGGCTGGCGAGTATGGCCGACGATCTGGCGGTCTCGGACTGTGTGCAGTTCGTCGATCCTCTCCCGCACCACCTGTTGTCGACCTATTACCGGGCCGCTGATGTGTGCCTGGTGCCGAGCCGATCCGAGTCGTTCGGACTGGTCGCTCTGGAGGCCGCGGCGTGCGGGACGCCGGTTGTCGCGTCGGATGTCGGGGGTTTGCGCGACAACGTTGTCGAGGGACGCACCGGCTACCTCATCGCTGGCCGCAGCGGCGAGGCGTATGCCCGCCGCGTCACCGACATCCTCACTGATCCGCTGCTGGCGCTGCGCCTCGGCGACGCCGGCTCTCGCCGCGCCGAGCGCTATAGCTGGCGTGCGAGCGCGGCAGCAGCGCTGGACGTGCTCGACGCCGCGGGCCGGCGAGAGCTTGTCGCTTGCCTGTGAATCTCGGGTCGGTCGCGCCATGACTCGTCGCCCGGCAACCGCCGCCGAGCTCGATCAGCTCGAGGCCCGCATGGACGACTGGCTGGCCGAATGGGCTCGCTCACAGTCTCACGGCGCTCCCGATGAACGACCGATGCTGCTGGACGTGACCCGTGACTCCGAGGTGCCGCGCCGCTGGTACGTGCGTCTTGCGGGGGAATCCCGCGATGTCATCGCCATCTGGTTGACGCTGCGCCAACGCACGCTGGCCTATGAGTCCTACGTCCTTCCTGCCCCACAGCTTCGAGCAGATCAGGTTGCCGACTTCGTTCTGCGACGCAACTACTCGCTGGTGGGTGCCCAGTACGGCGTCGGTCCCGAGGATGCGCTGTATGTGACGGGAGAACTGCCTACCCACTGCGTCGACGAGGACGAGATGGACCGGATTGTCGGGTCGCTTTGGGCGTACATCGAGCGTGACTTCACGACGCTCGTCCGGCTGGGCTTCCAGAAGCAGATGCCGAAAACCATTTGATGTGTTTCGTAGTTTTCTGATTGATTTGGCGCTCGCCGGGGCACTCGCCAGCAGGCATGCAGGGAAGTGCTCCACTCACTGACTGCGAGTGCCCCGGCACCGCCCCCGACGAGGAAGCGCCAGTAGGTGAACCCTTCCGTTGTCGCACCAGTCGTTTCCCGCTCTTGTTCGCTGTCGCTCACGGGCCGCTCGGGCCACGGCTTCGCCTATCGGCTCAGCCTCTCAGCAGGGGTCCCGATGCCGTCCGGTACCGTGACCGCATGGCTGAGAGGATCGATCTGCTGATCGTCGGCGGCGGCAAGATGGGCGAAGCGCTGCTGGGCGGATTGCTCGCCGCGGGCCGCAGTGCCCAGAACATCTGCGTCTCAGAGCCGATTCCCGCCCGCCGCGATGAGCTGGCAGACCGCTATGGCGTCGCCGTCACGGACGAAATCGCGGCCTCGGCGGGTGCCATCCTCGCGACCAAGCCCGACGTGATCCCGACTGTTGCGTCTGCTGTCACCGCGGCCGGCACCGACCGCGTCCTCTCCATTGCCGCAGGTGTGACGCTCGCAACGCTGGGCGGCGCGGCCCGCAGCGGTACTCCCATCGTGCGCGCCATGCCCAACACGCCCGCGTTGGTGTCGGAAGGGGCGGCGGCCATCTGCGCGAACGAGCACGCTTCCGATGCCGACCTTGACTGGGCCAGCGAGATCCTCGGGTCGGTCGGCAAAGTAGCGCGCGTCTCTGAGCACCTGATGGACGCTGTGACTGGTTTGTCAGGATCGGGTCCGGCGTACGTCTTCCTTGTGGCCGAAGCGATGATCGAAGCGGGCGTCCTCATGGGTCTGAGCCGTCCCGTGGCTACCGAACTGGCCATCCAGACCTTGCTCGGCTCAGCGACATTGCTGGCCCAAGGGCGTTCGCCTGCCGATCTGCGAGCCGATGTGACATCGCCCGGCGGCACCACCGCAGCCGGGCTTCGCGAGCTGGAACGTCACGGTGTGCGCGCTGCATTCGCTGCGGCTATCGAAGCCGCTACCCGCCGATCCGCCGAACTCGGCAAAGCGTGATCAGAATCCCAGAGGCTGAGCCCCGGGTCCGAGCGGCCCGCGAGCGAAGCGAGCTAGAGCGGGAAGCACAGGGCGAAGCCGTGGCCCGAGCGGCCCGTGAGCCCGTATCCAATCGAGACTGGGAACGAGAGCGGGAGATAAGGGTGCCGCCACGAGACGGACTGCAGTCGTGACGGGCTTCGACACAGTCACCCTCCTGAGTGATCTCGGTACCGCAGACGAATCGGTGGGTGTCATCCATTCGATCGTGCGCCAAGCCGCTCCCCACGCCGCCGTGATCGATCTGTGCCACGAGATCGATCCGGGCGATTCGCGCACCGCGGCGCTGATGTTGGTGCGCAGCGTGCCGCACCTCGCGCCTGGGGTCGTGCTGGCGTCATTGGGTCGCCGATTGGACAGGCCCGCCATCGCCGTCTCGGTCGGCGGCGGGCAGTCGATCTTGGTGGGCCCAGACAGCGGCGTGCTGGCGGCGGCAACAGCGGCAGTCGGCGGCGCAGACATGGCCATCCGCATCGATGTTCCCGGCTGCGGCGACCCACCATCGGTGCTTCACCCGGCTCGTGACGTGCTCGCGCCCGCGGCCGGTCGCCTCGCGGCCGGTGAGCCGATCGAGGCGCTGGGCTCGCCCATTGAATCGACGCTGCTGCTGCCTTCCCTGGTTGCGGTTCCGCGCGTCGAAGACGACGGTTCGGTGACTGCCGAAGTGCTGTCGGTCACGCGCTGGGGCACGGTTCAGCTCAACGTCGATCGTGAGACCCTGGCACCGCTCGGCGATCTCCTGGTCGCGGAGTGGACAGCCATCGCAACCGGTTCACACCCGGCCGAAGCGAACGCGCAGTCGGTCCAGGTGGCGCCCGCGGGCGCAGCCGGCGCGGTCAGCCTCGCGCTGTCCGATGATCCATTCGGTCTGCTTGAGCTGACGGTGGCCGGCGGGAGCGCGGCGCACCTGGGCTTCGCCGCAGGCACGGAGATCCGCCTGCGCCCCCCACATGAGACGGTGACATGAGACCTCGAACTGCGCTCGTACTTGCCGCGCTCGTCGCACTCATCTTGCTCGCGGCCACCCTCAGGCTGCTGTTCTTCTTCAATTGAGCGCCCCGGAGTCACACTCGTGGCGCAAACCTGGGTCAAGCGCGTGGAAACGGGGTACCGGATCGGCGAGACTGTGGGGGCCGCATTTCCGAACCCTGGGTAGTCCTCGTGTCCATCGTTGTCATGGGCGTGAGCCATCGCAGCACTCCGCTTGAGCTATTGGAGCGCTGCACGGTTCCCGCTGCCGACGTGCCGAAACGACTTGGTGATCTCGCATCGTGCGAGAACGTCAGCGAAGCCGTCGTCGTGTCGACGTGCAACCGAACCGAGGCCTACGTGGTGGCCGAGCGGTTCCATGCGGCGTTCGGCGAGGTGCGCGACTTCTTCTGCACGCTGTCGGGTGCGGCGCCCGCCGATCTGTCCGACCATCTCTACGTCCATTACGACGACGATGCGGCCCGTCACCTGTTCCGTGTGACGAGCGGCCTGGATTCAGCGGTGCTGGGAGAGCATGAGATCTTGGGTCAGGTGCGCACGGCGTGGGACGCGGCGCGAACTGAAGGTACCGCTGGCACGGTGCTCAACCAGCTGTTCCGGCATGGGATCAGCGCTGGCAAGCGTGCGCGCACCGAGACCGGCATCTCGCGGGGGACCGCGTCGATCAGTCACGCCGCGGTCAGCATGGCCAAGAACCATCTCGGCACGTTGGAAGGCTCCCGGGTGCTCGTCGTGGGTGCCGGCGAAATGGCCGAGGGCATGATCGTTGCGCTCGCGGCGGCCGGTCCCGCAGCCGTGCAGGTAGCCAATCGCACGCCCTCGCACGCCGAGGCCCTGGCCGCGCGGGTAGGCGGCCATCATCTGCCGCTCGCAAGCCTGGAGGACGCCCTGGTCGAGGTTGATCTGCTGCTGACATCCACAGGTGCGACATCGGTGATCGTCGACCACGCCAGCGTGGGAGCAGTCATCGAGCGGCGTGCGGGCCGTCCGTTGCTGATCGTCGACATCGCCGTACCCCGTGATGTCGACCCTGCCGTGGCGCGCCTTGCGGGCGTCACCCTCCTCGACATGGACGACCTGTCCCGTTTTGCCGATACCGGACACGTCCGCCGGCAAGCCGAAGTGGCAGCAGTCGAGTCGATCCTGGTCGACGAGACAGAGCGCTTCTCGGCCGATCGCAGTGCCCGAGAGATGGCACCACTGATCGAATCGCTCCGCGGGCAGGCAGAAGCGGTCCGCCGAGCCGAGATTGAGCGTGCACTGGCGGCGCATCCCGGTCTCGACGAAGACGCGCGCGAGGCCCTCGAGCGGGCAACCGCAGCGCTGGTCAACAAGCTGCTGCATCAGCCCACCGTCGCGCTGCGGACTGCGGCAGGCAAAGCCAAGGGCGACCGGCTCGCGGACTCGGTGCGCGACCTCTTCGATTTGTAGACCTAGGAGGGTGAGCAGGCTAGTGAACCCTCCCGTTGCGGCATGTGTTGTTTCCCGCTCTGATTCGCTGCGCTCACGGGCCGCTCGGGCCACGGCTTCGCCTGCTGGCTCAGCCTCTTGACCGCGTGAGGATCGCGACACGATCGAGCCCGCTCGCTACGTGGCAGGCGCGTGCCGTCGCGACCGCACTAGCAGCAGCCGGAGCGTCCTGCGGCGACATCGAGCTCGTGCCGGTGCGCACAAGCGGAGACCTCGACCTGTCCACGCCGATCGCGCAGATGTCCGGAAGGGGAGTGTTTGTGACCGAGGTGCAAGCCGCCGTACTCGATGGGCGCGCCGATGCAGCGGTGCACAGCGCGAAAGACATGCGCTCGGACCCGACTCCCGGCTTGACGCTGGCAGGCTGCCTGGCGAGAGGTGACGTGCGCGATGCGCTCGTCGGTCTCGAGCTCGATGCAATCGGGCACGGCGGCGTTGTCGCAACCGGATCACAGCGCCGGCAGTGCCAACTGGCTGCACTGCGTCCCGATCTGGGGTTCACCGGATTGCGCGGGAATATGGCTCGTCGCATTGCCACAGCCAGCGAACCAGGCATCGACGCGGTGATCGTGGCAGCGGCGGCGCTGGAGCGTCTCGGTGAATCTGGGCAGATCGCGCAGCGATTCAGCCCCGACGAGATCGTGCCCCAGGTCGGGCAGGGTGCCATCGCGATCGAGCACCGAACCGACGACGCGCAAGCCGGGGCCGCAGTCAGGGCGATCATCGACCAGGCGACGACACGCTGCGTGCATGCCGAGCGTTCCTTCCTGCGGACGCTCGGCGGCGGTTGTGACCTGCCGACCGGCGCTCACGCCACTCTCGGCGCCGACGGGCACCTCCACATGACCGCGCTGCTCGCGACGCCAGATCGCAGCGCCATCGTGCGCACCAGCGGCAGCGATGTCGACGGTCTCTCCCTGGGCGCGGCGTTGGCCCGCGAACTGATGACCCGAACCGGCGCAGACGCCGCCATGTGGTCCGCTCTGGGCGACGATGTCTGAAAGCCAACTCAGCGAACTCGCCGACCGCACGGTTGTCGTCACGAGGGCGTCGCACCAGGCCGATCCATTGGCGGGCGCGCTGCGCAGCCACAAAGCGCGCCCCGTGATCGCTCCGGCCATTGCGGTGGTGCCGCCCCTGGACGGCGGCCAACCGCTCGACGATGCCCTGCTGCGGCTCGAACAGTTCAGCTGGGTTGCGTTCACCTCGCCGAACGCGGTCGCAGCAACACTCGCACGCGCCGACCGGCGCGGGGTGCGCCGTCGCTTCGCGCGCATCCGCGTCGCGGCCGTCGGTCCTGCCACCGCAGCCCGCGTCGAGGCCGAGCTAGACCGACCGGCCAACCTCGTGCCCGACCGGAACGACGCAGTCGGCCTCGCTGAGGCCTTCGGCGATCCGCAACCGGGCGACGCGTGCTTTGTGCCGCACTCTGCGCAAGCCCGCCCCGAACTCGTCGACGGCCTGCGAGCCCGGGGCTGGGCCGTGGACGCAGTCAGCGCCTACCGCACGGTCACGCCCACGCTGTCAGACCATCTGATCGCCGATGTGGCTGCAGCGGATGCCGTGATCTTCGCCTCACCGTCCGCGGTGGCGGGCCATCTGAGCCAGATCGGCGAGCGAAAGGTCCGCGCCAAGGTGGTCTGCATCGGCGACACCACGGCTGCTGCGTGTGCCGAAGCCGGACTGCCGGTGGCAGCTGTCGCCAGCCGTCCCTCCAACGAAGGTCTCGTCGAAGCAGTCGCGACGGCGCTGCGCGCGGAACACCATCCGGCAAGCGACTGAGCGCATCGGCACCCCTACGCTGCGAGCCGTGACCGAGCCGCCGACGAATGCCGACCTGTTCGAAGCTGCCCAGCGGGTGATTCCGGGAGGTGTCAATTCGCCGGTGCGGGCTTTCGGCTCGGTCGGCGGCGCACCGTATTTCGTTGCACGGGCCGAAGGGCCGTACGTCTTCGATGTCGAGGGTCGCCGGTACCTCGACTTCGTGCAGTCCTACGGGGCGATCATCCTGGGTCACGCCCACCCGGCCGTCACTGAGGCAGTGGCGAAGGCCGCTGCGGACGGCACCTCGTACGGCGCGCCGACGCAGCGAGAGGTGCTGCTTGCAGAGCTGATCGCCGAGGCCGCGCCCGGCGTCGAGCAGGTGCGGCTGACCAGCAGCGGAACCGAGGCCACCATGACCGCGGTGCGGCTGGCGCGGGGATTCACTGACCGGTCCCGCATCGTCAAGTTCGCCGGCTGCTACCACGGTCACGCCGATGCACTGTTGGCCGCCGGCGGCAGTGGCGTCGCCACGCTCGGGTTGTCGGGCTCAGCCGGAGTCCCGCCGAGCGCAGTGGCCGACACGGTGGTTGCGCCCTACAACGTCGTGCCCGAACTCGACGAGCAGACCGCGGCGGTCGTGGTCGAGCCAGTGGCAGCGAACATGGGCCTGGTGCCGCCCGTGCCCGGATTCCTGGAGGGCCTGCGTGCCGCCTGCGACGAAGCGGGCGCACTGCTGATCTTCGATGAGGTCATCACCGGCTTCCGCCTGGGCCGCGGCGGCGCGGCCGAGCGGTACGGGGTCACGCCCGATATTTCGTGCTTCGGCAAGGTCATCGGCGGCGGCCTGCCCATCGGTGCCCTCGGCGCCCGCACCGAGATCATGCAAACGCTCGCCCCGACCGGTCCCGTGTACCAAGCCGGCACGCTGTCGGGGAACCCACTCGCCACTGCAGCAGGCCTCGCCGTGTTGGAACATCTGACACCCGAGTTCTACAGCGAATTGGAAGCAACGGTCTCAGCAACTGCGGCACAGCTCGACACGACGCTCTCCGAAGCCGGCTATGAGGCATCGATTGTCCAGGAAGGCACGCTCCTCGGGCTGTACATGGGCCAACCTCCGATCGACGATGCAACGTGGTGCCCCAAGAACTACGACGATGCCCGCACCACCGACGAACAGGCCTACGCCCGCCTCCACACTCAGGCCCTGGCCCAAGGCATAGCGTTCGCCCCTGGCGCCTACGAGGCAATCTTCGTCACCCTCGCCGACGCGGCCGACGTCATCGACGAAGCCATCCGCGCCATCGCCGCTACTGCTACTCCAATCTAGGGTTGGGTTCGCAAGCAAATGCACACATTCGAATCAGCTGCATCCAAGTTCGAGTCATTCATTCGGCAGAATTGGAAGCCTAGTCAAGCTAAGCAGGCAGAAGAATATCTGCGACACGTGATACACAATCTCGAAAAACTAATCATCGGAAGTGTAGTTGGTAGCCTCTTTCGGGACCTAAAGCAAGACCTCACGCCCGCTGAGTATGATTCATTGCCTTCACTTGGCCGTCAAGTGTTGCAAGGAAGATCGATACATTTCCGCAGCGATGACCAGCGAAGACAACAACTAGAAGTAGAGCAGCAGGAACGGAACCGACAGGAAGCGATCAGACGCCGCGAAACAGAGGAGCAGGAACGGCTGCGGCAACAGCGACGCCAGCGAGAGCTCGAGGATGCAGCAGCACGGCTGGCCCACGACCAACTGCGGGAACAGCGACGCCAGCAAAAAGTCGATGATGCGAATAGGCAATTGAACGAGGTTCATCGCCTACAGAGCCATCTTGCGGAGTCGCGGGGCAAACTCACTACACATTTCAAATCGTTCGCTGACAAAGTCGCCCGGCGGCTCGGTGATGATTACGTGGATTTCGATCACCATGCATCTCAGCGGTGGCGCTCCCTGACTGAGATTACCCACAACTACAACGTGGCACGAGTCGCATTCGTCCGTCAATGGGTCAGCGAATGTGCTGGTATGCCATTGGATGCGGAGCAAGCGACGGCCGTCGGTACTGTCAATAGCAATGTGCTGGTCACTGCGCGCGCGGGTTCAGGTAAGACGCGAGTCTTGACCGCTCGCGCCTTGTTCTTGCACAAGCACTGCGGAGTGCCAGTACATCAGATCATGTTGTTGGCGTTTAATAGGCGCGCGGCATCGGAGATGGAGAGTCGTTTACGGGAGTGGCTTGGCGATGACATTCCGCATGTGATGACGTTCCATGCTCTTGCGAACAGGCTGGTACACCCGCGGGAGAAACTGTTGTTTGATGACAAAGATGAAGGCAAGCAGCATTTGAGCGAGGTGACTCAGCAGGTCATCGACGGACACGTGAGAAATCCCGACTTTGCGGATCGAATCCGAGACTTGATGCTTGAACACTTTAGCGCGGATTGGTCTCGAATCGCGACTGGCGGCTATCATCTGTCTAGCAACGAATTTCTCGATCATCGGTACTCTCTTCAGCATGAGACGCTTAGGGGCGATCGGGTTAGCAGTTTTGGCCAGAAGGTCATAGCGAACCTGTTGACCGAGCATGACGTGCTGTATTGGTTCAAGCGAACAATTCGCTGGGGAGGCCGTCGGTTACAAGCCGATTTCTCTGTTCCACGCGGCGCACAGCCGAATCTGTACGTTAGGTTCGCCGATTCGGCGGACAGCGACGACGGTGCTGCTTGGAAGAGGCTCGCCGATGCGGTCGAGGCCGGCAAGTTCAAGGGTGCGCTGCTGGAGTACGGCCCCAGCGAGCTGCAAAGGCTGGGCAAAGAGGGATTCGCCCAGCGTTTGTGCGCTGATCTGCGAGAGCACGGCCTGAAGCCCCGACGCCTCGCCGCAGACGAGCTCTGGAAAGCAGTACGCGATCGCGCGGTCGACAGCTTCACTCAGGCCATGGTCAATTTCGTTGGGCGGTGCCGGCAGCGTGCATGGTCCCTTGAGGAACTAGATCAGCATGCCATTCAGCGCAAGATGAACGAGGACGCATCGGACTACGAACTCGAATTCTACCGTATCGGACGGTACGTGTATAGAGCTTACTTGGCACGACTGGATCGTGACGAGTTGGAAGACTTCAACGGACTCATGCTGCAAGCCGCCGAAAGGGTTAAGGGCGGCACGACCTGGTTTGGACGCAAAGAAAATACGGGCGACATCAGGGACATCGACTACCTGCATATCGACGAGTACCAAGACTTTTCGCGATCATTCTACGAACTCACGTCTACCATGCGCCAGGCAAATCCCGACATGACGGTCTTCGCGGTCGGAGACGATTGGCAGGCGATCAACGGCTTCGCAGGATCTGATCTCGCGTACTTCCACAATTTCGACGAGCATTTTCCCAATGCTCAGCACTTGTCGATCACGCAGAATTATCGCTCACAGAAGAAGATCGTCAACGCCTCGAACGCTCTATTGGCCGACGATGACGAACTCGCCGAAGCTGTCAACAAATATGATGGACTGGTGGAAGTTTGCAACTTGGACAAGTTTGACCCAACGCCGTTGGAACGTGAAGCTTTGCGTGAGCGTAAACGCAGTAGCAGTTCGGGAGCTGACGAGCACGAGATTGCCGTAGCGAGAATTGCACAGTGGCTTGCCCAAGAAGGTGAAGTTGCGCTGCTGAATCGGACCCGAGACCTCGATGCGCTCCCCGGCCGGACACCGAAAGCAGCCCAGGTGGCGCTCCGAGAGTCCATGCTCGAGGAGCTGCGCGATCACGTTACCGTGGACACGGCCCACAGCTACAAGGGACTCGAATGCGATTCAGTGGTTATCCTGGATGCAGTCGCGAATCACTATCCCCTCATCCACCCACATTGGATATTCGGCCAAGTATTCGGTGACACGCTGGCATCCATCGAAGCTGCCGAATTGCGGCTCTTCTACGTGGCAATCAGCCGAGCAAGAGAGCGGCTGATCATCTGCACACAGCACGCTAAGCGTAGCCCTTTCCTCGACATGGTCCAAGAGGCGTGCAGCTTCCCGACACTCGATGTCGCCGCGCTGGAACCCATAGCGCGCGAAGCGTCAGACCGTCGTGAAGTACGAGTCTTCGACTCGTTTGCCGTGAAAGACCAACTTAATCACGACGGTTTCAATTTCGTCTACCACGCTGACTGGAGCCGATGCTATTGGTCGCGCGTGATGCCAAAGGAAGAAGTCAACAAGGACTGGATCACCAAGGCGCCATGGAACAACGGCTCCGTGCGCGTCGAAGTGTATGATGACAAGGACAACCTCGTCTCGTCATTCGATGACAACGACAATGCTGCCAATCTGGCGCATGCAGACCCCTTCTGACCCGCCGTTAACGTTGCAGCCGACGATATCTATACTCAATTCACCCGCGACCACCAATAGAACTTGCTCCCTCTTCCCAGACGCGGCGGGCAAAGTGGTCTGCGGGGATGATGTCGATGCCATCGTGAGTGCGGCGTGGCCGGTCTTCGAGACAAACCACCACTCGGGCCGCTAGCTCAGGATGCTCCTCGGCCAGCGTGCGCAGCCCTCGTAGATGGCGTGTCGTGACAGTGGCGGTGGCCTTGGCTTCGACGGCGATGCGCATGTCGCCCACGATGAAGTCCACCTCGATTCCGCTGGGCAGCCGCCAGTAGCTGAGGTCCTCGCCGGTCTCGTGATACGCCGTCATCGCGCACAGCTCGTGGAAGACCCAGTTCTCGAACGCCTTGCCGTACGCGTCTGAGCCCCGCTCGACGGTGCCGCGACGGGCGAGGCGGTTCACCACGCCCACATCCTCGAAATACAGCTTGGGCGCCCCGGCCAGACGGCGCTTTGCCCGCCGCCGCCAGCGCGGCAGCCAGCGGGCCAGCAACGTGTCGGTGAGGATGCCGAAGTGCGCCTTCGCTGTCGGCCCCGAGACGCCGCATTCGCGGGCGATGTTCGCGAAATTGACGGGGTCGCCGTCGCTGAGGGCGGCAGCGTCGAGGAAATCGGAGAACGCCGGCAGACTGCGCACGAGGCCCTCTGCGGCGATCTCCTGCCGCAGATAGTCGCCGATGTAGGCATCCAGCAGGCGGTGGGGCCGTTCCGATTCGTACATGCGCGGCAGATACCCGTGGTTGAGCATCCGGTCGAGGCTGAACGCGTCGCCGAGTTCGCCGGAGGTGAGGCCGCGGAGCTCATAGCGCAGTGCTCGTCCGCCGAGCAGGTTCGCCGCACCGTGACGGACTCTTCGTGCACTCGACCCGCAGAGCGCGAAATGCAACCCGTGACGTTCGATGAGCCAATGCACTTCGTCGAGCAGCGCGGGCACCTTCTGGACTTCGTCGATGACAACCTGGCGGGTCGGGTCCGGGCCGTGAGGGCCAGCCGCTTCCAGTTCCTGTCGCAGCCGCTCAGGTCGGGTTGCGTAGCGCCGAAAGTCGTCGGCTTTGAGCAGATCCACCCACACGCCGTCGGGGTACTGCTGGCGCAGCAAGGTGCTCTTGCCCGCCTGCCGAGGTCCCCACAGAAAAAACGTCTCCGTGCCTGACGGCGGCAGTGTCAATCTGCGCTTAAACATCAACTTTAGATTATCATGACTATCTAAATCATGGGTTGTCGTTTGGCATCACGGCATGTATGCATGCCGGACCCCATGCGGTGAGATATCACCTAGATCTTGAATCTGCGCGACTGATTCACATAGCGTCGCCGGCCGTGGCCCCGACTGCTGACACCGGCTCGCCGAGCGTGCGTTACTCGCCGGGATTCCGCGATTCAGTCCTTTGCCTCACCAAGGACGAGCAGCATCGGGTGAATCATGCGGTGATGCGGTACCTCGAAGACCCGTGGTTGCCGGGGCTGAGGCTCAAGAAGCTACGCGGCAAGAGTCCGGCCGGTCAGCTGTGGTCGATGCGCGCATCTGAGGAGCTCCGCATCCTGCTGAGGCGCAACGGTTCGGCTGCCGATCTCGTACATGCCGGTCACCATGACGCGGTCTTACTCAAGGCCGCGCTCATTGAACCGATGGAAGCCGCGCCGCGCGTGCCGGAACCCGAAGATTCAACGGTTGCCTCCGATCAAGATGTGAAGCCGGTGCCCACAAAGCACCATGACAGGCCACCTGCCTTGCAGGAGCCGGATCTTCCGGCGATACCGCCCGGGGCAACCCAGCAACCTCTGCTGTGGATGTGGTCTGTCGACAATCTGCGTGGGTATCTCGATGTACGTCGCGGTGCCTCAGCTGCCAGGAATCAGGACGACCAGTTCCCCCCTGTCTCAGCGGCGCAGGCAGCAGTGCTTGTCGGCGTGACGGAAGATGACGCCGAGGACAAGTTGCTTGACGGTTGGCCAGGGGATGCCAATGCTCCCGCGCGCGCACAGCTGCTCGACGTGCTTGTCGATTTGTCCGAGATGACCCCCGAAGATTGGCGCGAGGCGCAGCTGACCGCCGATGAGACGGCTGCGGTTGAACGGTTTGCCAGAGACATCACCGAGAAGGGGGCGGCTGCGGCGCTGTCAGTCGAACTTGACGCTGAGGAATTGCGGCAGCTCGCGTCGGCACCTATCGAAGACTGGATGCTCTTCCTGCACCCAGACCAGCGCGAGATCGTCGAGCGCAGCTTCGCCGGCCCGGCACGCGTCAGCGGCTCGGCCGGCACAGGGAAGACCACGGTGGCGCTGCATCGGGCAGCGTGGATTGCCAGGCACCGACCCGAGGCCGACATGTTCGGCTCCGAACCGCTGCCGATCCTGTTCACCACCTATGTGAAGAGCTTGGTGCCCGTTCTCGAGACGCTCTATGAGCGACTGCCTGGCTCCACACGCGACGCCGTCCGATTCACCAACATCGACCTGCTTGCGGCTCAGATGTGCGAAGAAGCTGGTGACTTGCGCGACTGGAACAGAGTGCAGAACGAGAACACGTTTAGGCTCGCCAAGAGGGAGATCGTAAGGCCGGGCACGCCTCTGCACGAATTGGGCTGCTCTGACGGCTACCTGCAAGAGGAAATCCGGCGGGTCATCATCGGGCGCGGCATCGACGATCTCGACAGCTACCTGGGCATCGACCGGATAGGTCGCGAAATGCCCTTCCGGCCGGCCGTGCGGGAACAGGTCTGGGAACTTCGCGTGGCGTGGCGCGACCTCATGGACGCGAAGGGACTGGAGCACTTCGAAGACCGAATGCGACGCGCTCGCGACTACGCCCGCGCGCTGCCAGAACCGCGCTATTGCACTGTCATCGTCGACGAGGCGCAGGACCTCACGCAGACCGGCCTCGAATTGATATGCGCACTTGTCGCTCGTCGGATTCCGACAACGCAGGGATTGCCCCGCCACGAGTTGGGAGCGGACTCTGTGCTGATTGCCGGCGACGTTGCGCAGCGCGTCTACCCGGGCGGCTACACGCTGCTGGCTGCCGGAGTTGACGTACGCGGTCGCAGCCACAATCTCGGACGCAACTACCGCAACACGCGCAAGATCATCGAGGCAGCAATCGCGTGTGCAGGCAGCTTTGCTGTCGCTGACCTCGAGGCTGAGCAGGGAAGGGACTTGTCCCCGCGCCGCAGCGACGCCGCCCGCGAGACGGAAACCGACGGCGTGCCACCCCGGCTGGTAATCACCGCCGACAAGTCGGCCGAGCGGCGCTGGGTTGCTGCCGAGATCGCCCGACTGAGGGAGGCCAACCCGGAGGATCTCGCCCTGAGCGATTTCGGTGTGTTCGCCGCCAGAAACGAAGACGTCGACGCTGCCGTCAGTGTGTTGTCTGGTTCGCGCCTACTGACCCAGAATCTGAAGGATTCGGCGCTCGGCAATGGCGACGCCAAAGATGGCGGCGTCAAGGTAGGAACGCTCGACCGGGCGAAGGGTCTTGAGTTCAAGGTGGTCTTCCTGCTCGGTGTGTCCCACGGCGCGTGGCCATTCACAGCAAAAGGGGTCTCGAGTCCCGCTGAACGGGCCGATGCAGAAGCACTGGCTGCCTCCAAGCTGTTCGTGGGCATGACTCGGGCCCGTGATGCGCTCTACGTCCTATGCAGCGAGAAGCCACACTCGCTCATCGACGCCGGTCGTGATCACTTCGAGACGATCCGCATCCCCGCCGCTTGACGGTCTCCGCCGTCGGCTACGGCGCCGCGATCGACCTGCTCGTCGCTCACAGCGTCCGCCGTTTCGAGCGCCTAATCGACGAGCGGGCAGACACTCGCGGCACTGCCTTGCGCTACGAGCCAGGCGTCGGTCCGAGCGCCGCTGCCACCCTGCTGTGCGGGGTCGGCGACCCGACCCGCTTCAGCCGCGAGACCCGAGTTGGCGCGCTGGTGCCGCCGCCGGCGCCGTCGCGCTCTCATCAGGCGAAGGCGTCGGCAACCCGACCAGGCACCGGCTCGATTTCACAGCCAACCGGCACATCAACTCAGTGCTGCACATCACGTCGGCCGCAAAGCAGCGCACCGGGTACCATGCCGGAGCCTATCTCGCCCGAATAG
Source organism: Candidatus Poriferisodalis sp. (assembly GCF_965208895.1). Lineage (GTDB taxonomy): Bacteria > Actinomycetota > Acidimicrobiia > Acidimicrobiales > Poriferisodalaceae > Poriferisodalis. Next base: position 2,768,700 of record NZ_OZ242363.1, read on the forward strand.
CCACCGAAGGCAAGACCAGAAGCGAAGCCAGACGAGCCCACAACCGCCAGCCGCGTCATCCGCCGAATGCGGCGCAACGAAACTGCCCGAAACCAGTCCCTCACGCTCGCCGCTTGACAAGGCCGCGTCCGACAGAGCCAAGTCGGGTCCGGCTCGTCTCGCGTTTTAGCCTACAAATAGGTGCTACGCTGCCAAGAATTGGGTTAATACATGGAGGTCGGTAGTGGTGCAGACTGGTAATTTCGGAGTTCGTCGCGTCAAGAGACATTCCTATACGGTCGCTGTCGTCTTGATCGTCTGCTGTGTTCTCCTCGCTGGCAGTCTAGGGAGCCATACCGCAGTATCTGCCCTAAGCGAAGGTGATCAGTCGCCGGATGATTTATCTGGAGATGACGCAGCCGTCGTCGCGACGACGCACACTGCATACAAGATTACGTTTGACAGTAATGGTCGATTTGATCAAGCTCTCGAGATTGCGGCTGTCATGCCGGCAGGCGCATTTGTTGATGGACATCAAATCGACATATCTCAGCGATTGGCCAACGCCGTTACTGACCCAATACTTGAAGGAAACCCTCAGTGGTTTATGCAATTGGAGACCATTCCCAAGATCGGAAAGAATGTCGAGCTATCTGGCTCAGCAGTGATTCGATACGAGAACGCAGCGCCGGGTTCGAGTTCGGCGGCAATTGACGCCGTTCGTGTCATCGAGCAAGGCAACAAAGATACGATTGAGCTTCCTAATGGTATCGAGGTAAGTGGATGCAAGTTCGTGAGCCGGAGTTCTGCTGGGAGGCAGGTGACAACGGCATTTGTTGAGATTGCATACGACCCGGATACCTGTAGACGTGTCGTCGAATTGGGCATCGTATCGCATGCTGCGCCTGCTTCAACAGCGACAGACGATACCGATGATGGTGACGCCGCAGCTGTCATATCCAATCCGAAGCCCGGTGACTCTGGTCTGCCGGAGAATTCTGCGACTCCTGATGCAACCGATCTTGACAATGATGGAGTCGGGAAGAACGATTTCAGGCTAGAGATTCCAGACTATCGAGCCAAGACCCGCTCCCAAGTTCTAGAACTTGCCTACGGGCTCTTGCCCGCCACATCAGAGGTCCATGCTCAAGTCGAGGTATGGAATCAACAACCGCAATATTCACCAAGCAAATCGAGGTCGTGGGACGATTGGTTGTCTGCAACAGGATGGCGTCGTGACAGTCGCTACACATGGAGTGACCGGAATTCCGACTACATATACGTAGGTGAAACGTCCGGCTACTCGAATCGGTATTTTGCCAATCTAGTTTGCACTGGCGCGTTACCGATCCCGCGTTCACCCGGCACCACATTTGCTCGCCACACTGTGCAGACGATAGGGTACGCTAATCTGACAGTAGAAAACTATGTCCTGAACTACAAGTATGGTGGATGCTCATATCTGCTACGTACGAGTCAGACGAACAACTTTTGGTGGATAAACCGAAACTGACAGCTGCCACACAATATTCTGATCCACGAACTCGATGAAGGTGTTGTTCGTCAGGAGACTACGGAACCGCGATTGGTCGGTGCCTCGCTCATTTCGGTACAGCCGTGTGTCGATTGTGAACTATGTCGTTTTGCTTAGCGGAGTGGCCTTGTGGGGCTTTGTGTCCTGCAGTGCGGAAGACTATCGGGCGAGTTCGGTAGCTGGAACTAATGCTGTTGAGCCAGTGACTGAGATTGTTCCTGCAAATGTCAGTCGAGTTCACGGCGGCCCTGAGATCCCAAAGGGACCTGGATGGCCGCCCAGTATCGCAATCTTGGATACGGGAATTGACACGACGAATTCCGATTTGAACGTAGTGGGAGGCTTCAACTGTGCTACGGATGACATTGAGGACTGGCACGACTCAAATGGTCATGGTACGTCGTTGGCAGGCGTCGTAGGAGCTAAGCAAAATGGTGAAGGGATTATCGGGGTTGCCCCAGGTGCAGAGCTATACGCCATCCGCCTGTTCGCAGATGAAACCTTGGCGTCCGAGGAAAGTGTTCTATGTGGTCTCAGGTGGGTAGACGAGAATTCAAGCCGTATAGATGTCGTGCTGACAGCGTTCAACCGGTCCGATGAATCCGCGGCCGATGAGACGGACTGTACCGCGGATTCTCTCCGACAAATGATCTGCCGCTTGCATGAAGCAGGTATAACTGTAGTCTCAGCAGCCGGAAATCAGAAGGCGGACGCGTCGGAATTTGTTCCGGCTAAGCTGAGTCGGGTCATTAGCGTGGGTGCCATAGTCGACTTTGATGGGGTCGACGGCGGCTTGGGTTCACCGACTTGTGGACCCGGGATCGATGACGATATCGCTGATTTTAGCAACAGAGGTGCCAGCGTTGACATATATGCACCTGGAGTCTGTATACAGACTACCAGACTGAAATCACTTCGAGATTCTGTTGCGCCGAGTGGTACCTCTTTGGCGGCGGCGCATGTAGCTGCGGCCGCGGCGATCTATATGGCATGTCATGTAGACGCGACACCGGACGAGGTGAAAGAACTGTTGCTGGATTCAGGTGAAATGGTATCGTCCGACGGAATGATCGTGCCTACAATCGTCGTGATATCAGAATGCTAATTGTTTCTAAAAGTGTGATCGTGGCGGCGATGTGATGAGGGGACTCACTCGCCTTATTACAGCACGCTGGATCATCTTGTTCGGGCTTGCATATTGGATCTCATTTTCGATCCTGCTATTTTCACTGAATGGTGACGAAATCTACTTGGACACTGTGTTCCCACTTGTCGGGCATAGCAGTGGCGTTACGATCTTAGATGCGCCGACACCGCCCAACCCACCAGGCGCGGTGGTCGCCGCATTCTGGACTGTCGGGGTCATCGTTGGGCTTCCAGTCGTGGTTCCAGATCGGGTAATGGTTGCGGTTCTTCGTTTGAGCGCGATAGCCATCGGAATCTGCCTTCTTGCATCCATTCTTCGCCTCGGAATAGTTCTGGTACCTGTACTAGTCCTTCAGTTGCTAGCCCTCGAACGGCGGGGCTCGGCCGGTTCGCTGTAGAAGGGAACGACGTACTCCTCGGATATTTCTGAGCGATGGCTTAGAGATTGAGCGGGTCTTTCAGACGCTCCCTGTCGCACGGATTCTCCTGACGAGTTCAGCTCGCTTCACGCCAGCGTGAGGTCGGCGAGGTGGCGCACTCCGGGCAACTCACCGCTTGCCAGATCCGCGTGGAGGTCACGCAAGTGCTCCTCGAGGTCCCCCAGCGTCGTGCCTTGGGTCCAATAGTCGGGGAATTCCTCGAGGTAGCCGAGCCACAACTCATCCTCTTGCCAGTAGACGATCTTCGTGGTCCGCACGTCTACGTCTCCCTGCTGGCCGCCTGATCTTGAACCTAGCGTCCTTGGAGAGATCGCTCCAAGGCGATATTGGTGGCGGACAGCGTTCAGGTGCGGTCGCGCCAGAGCCGTGCAACTCCCGAGGCCGCTCGGTAGATGCCGCGGGGGCCGAGCGGGCCGGCCTTGGTTTGCATCAGATCGGTCGAGACCCGCATGGCCAAATTGCCTATGCGGGGGGAGCGAATCGCGAGCTGAGTCAGCTGTCGCATGAGGCCGGGGCGGCCGAGCGCGCGGGTCGTCAGCCGACCGAGATGGTGGTACTGCTGCCAGCGCGCGGCAAGCTCGGCCTCGTAGCGCCGCAACTCGAGACCGTCATCGTTGTCGAGCGCCCGTCCGATGACCTCGGCTGCCAGCCTGCCGGTTGCCAGTGCGGGGCCGACGCCATCGCCGTTCCAGGGGTTGACACTGCCCGCTGCATCGCCGACCACCACCCAATTCGGACCCGAGCGTGGGCGTACCGATCCTCCCATCGGCAGCCGGCCGCTCGCTGGTTCGGTGCAGGGTCCCGAAGGGTCGATCTCCCAGCGCTCGGGAATCTGCCGGACCCACTGCTCGAAGAGTCGCTCGAGCGAGATGGCTTCATTGCCGTAGTGATGGCTGAGCAGGCCGACGCCCACATTGGCCGTGCCGTCGCCGACCGGAAAGACCCAGCCGTAACCCGGCAGCTGGCTCCCCGAGCGGTCAGCCAAAGCGAAGACCGACTCGATCCAGGGCTCGTCGTGGCGGGGCGTTGGGTAGTACGCGCGCATCGCCAACCCCTGCGCGTGGGTCCGGGAGCGCACGGTCCCCAGTGCCCGGCCAAAGCTCGAACGCGGGCCGTCGGCGATCACGACGTAGCGAGCGCGTGCCGTCACGTCGCGCGGCTGTGCTCCTCTGCGGTCCGCAGCAGTGCAGCCGCGCAGGTGGCCATCGGTGATCAGCGGAGCCGTGACCTCTGTGCCGGTGAGCACGCGCGCACCCGCAGCCTGCGCGCGGGCGAACGTCAGCGCGTCGAGTCGCGGCCGCCGTACCACCACGCCATAGCCGGGCCATTGCTCGCCTTGTGGCCACGGCACCTCGAGGCTTTGCCCGTGGGCCGTGATGCGCAGACCGTGGTGCCGGTGCCAGCGCGCGGTGGCAGGGTCACAGCCCATATCGATGAGCTCGCTCACGGCGACCGGTGTGAGCGCGTCGCCGCACACGCGTTCTCGAGGGTGCGTCGAGCGCTCGATGAGCAGCACATCGCGTCCTGCCCGCGCCAGCCAGTACGCGGCAGCGCTGCCCGCGGGGCCGCCACCGATGACGAGCACGTCGCAAGCGAGTGTCTGGGTCACGGTGTCGCGATCACGATCGGAGATCCCCGCAGACGGGGCCACGGCTTCGCCCGCGGCTCAGCCTCTTAGTGGCCGCCGCCGCCCCCGCCGGACAGGGCGCCGCCACCCAGATGCTCCCACTCGGCGTCGCGCTCGGCGGCCACCTCGTCGCTGATCATCTCGCCGCCGATCACCTCGCGGACATATCGCGCGACCGAGTACAGCTGATGGTCGTTCAGCACTTCCCCGAACGCCGGCATGTTGGACTCAGTCTCGCCAGTGATGTGCGCACCGCCTGGCCGGTTCGGATCTCCGTAGACCTGTCCGAGGCCGATGCCTTCGGAGCCGACCGAGATCCACTCGATGAACGAGTCGTCCAGGTCAGGGAAGGTCAGCAGCACTTCGCCGTTCCACAGCGGCCGTCCCACGCCGCTGCCGTCGCTGCCGGAGCCATCGCCCACATGGCAGCTCGCGCAGCGCACCGCGTAGGTCGCCGCACCTTCGTTGATGGCGGTAATGGGCTCAGGCGGCGGTTCGGTCAATTTCACATAAACGAATGCCCACAGCGGCAGGCAGAACAGCACGGGCAGCACCCAGATCGGAATTCGATGTCTCCTGCGGGCGGCGAGCACCCATGACGAATCGGGCGGCGCCTCGGGTTCGGCTTCGAGCTGCGCCGCTTCGCGAGCGGCAGCGATCATGTCCGCCTGGCTGGGGCCTGCCGCGGGAGCCCCTCCGGCCGCGGGTGCTGCCGCGCTCGCAGCGCCGCCGTCGCCGCTGCCGTCGTCTTCGAGCACCCCCAGCGCGATGCGACGCTGTCGCGAGCGCTCTAGCAGGTACTCGGGAACATCGGTCACGGGATCCTCCGCGGGGTCGCCCCCAGGGGTTCTGTCACGGCCGGCACGGCCAAGTTCGCTGGGCACGATACGCGCCCGAGCGCACCGAGGCGCAAGTCTGCCATGCAGCCGCTCCGAAGGCGCAGCAGCAGAGGGTCCGTTCACCGCGCCCATTGGCGCGGGCCGATTGCGACGACACGGTGGCGAGCGCCCGATGTCGTGCTAGAACATCACGCGCCATAGCCGGGGCGCCGGTAATCTTTGCCCCGGTCTTGCTGCGGCTGACGCACTCGATGCACCGTCGAATTCGCCAGCCCGCAGCAGCCCGGAAACGCCGACATTCGAACTCGGGAGGAACGAAGGAGTGGTTGCACTCGTCACATCGATCCTCGTCACCGCGCTGATGGTTCACGGGCTCGTCTGGTACGGCAAGCGCCGACCGACCGACCGACCCACCACGTGGGGCGAGGCCATGGTGGGTGCGGCCTATGTGTTCATGCTGCTGTTGCTGGTGTTCGGAATCGTGCCCGACCGCTGGATCCGCCTCACCGACAACGAGTGGGGCTGGTCGGTGGAGCGCTTCTTGGTGACCGAAGGCCAGTTCATGACGTCGCCCATCACCTTCCCGCCGATGCGCATCGACTTGAAGAAGGTCAGCGACATAGTGGTCGTGATCGAGCACCTCGCGGCCTTCATCGGGCTCCCCGTTCTCGTGATGTGGTGGCAACGGCGCGACAAGGCCCAGCCCGCCGCCGAGCCGACATCTGATTACGGCCGACCTCTCGTCAAGGGCAACTGAGAACATGGCTGCGAACGACGCAAATCCGCCGATGCCCAAGTTCCGGGACGATTACCTCCTGCAGCAGGTCGACGCCTCCTACCTCGAGGCAGCGGTCAAGCCGAAGCAGTTCATCAACATCGACCAGTCGGAGTGCATTCAGTGTGAAGGCTGCGTCGACATCTGCCCGTGGAAGTGCATCTGGTATGTGTCCACCGAAGCGATCGATGAAGCCGTCGGCGTCGAACTGCCGGGGCTGGATCCCACCGACAACGCCGTCTTCATCATCGACGACGACGTCTGCACACGCTGTGCGCTGTGCGTCGACCGCTGCCCCACTGGCGTGATCACGCTCGGGCGGGTCAGCAACAATCCCCCGCCAGAGGGCGACGTCCACGGCCGGACCCACACCCACGGCTACTCCTACGGGATGCGCCTGTAGCGCCGGCCCCATGCGTGAAGTGATGCGAAAGCGAAGGACACGGTCCAACTAGATCGAACAGATATGGCGAACACTCTCGAGTCCCCCAAGTCCAAGCCGCCCCTGCCGCAGCGCTTGCAGAACGCGCAGCAGCAGGCGGCCGACTGGATGCAGGACAGTCAGTTCTGGACGTCGGTCTTCCGTCCCGGATCGATCTTTCGCAAGGGCTACACCGACAGCCCCCGGAACCGGTCCTACGTCATCATGAACAGCGTCCTGTACCACCTTCACCCGGTGAAGGTGAAGCGGCACGCGGTGAAGGTCAGCTACACCCTGTGCCTCGGCGGCCTCAGCTTCTTCCTGTTCATCTTGCTGACCATCACCGGCATCTTCCTGATGTTCTTCTACCGCCCAACCGACACTGCGGCATGGGCGGACATCGAGAGCCTCCACACCCAGGTGGCGTTCGGCCTGCTCGTGCGCAACATGCACCGATGGGCCGCGCACCTCATGGTGATCACGGTCTTCCTGCATATGGCTCGGGTCTTCTATCACGGCGCCTACAAAGCACCGAGAGAGTTCAACTGGGTCGTCGGCGTGATGTTGCTGCAGCTGACGCTGCTGCTCGCCTTCACCGGCTATCTGCTTCCGTGGGACCAGCTCGCGCTGTGGGCGGTCACGGTGGGCACGAACATGATGGGATTCACGCCGGTCTTCGGGGAGCAAGTGCGTTTCGTGCTGCTCGGCGGCCAGCAGATCGGAGCCGAGACGTTATTGCGCTGGTATGTGCTGCACGTCTTGATGCTCCCGTTCGTGATCGTCATCTTCATGGCGATCCACTTCTGGCGAGTGAGAAAGGACGGAGGCATTTCGGGGCCGCTGTAGGAAGCCTGAACGCCCGCCCCCATCAGCATGACTGAGATCCCCGAACACCTTCTGCGGCGAAGTGCCGAAGCGAGGGCCCGTGCGACCGGCGCGCCTGCGTCCGGCGAAGCCGCGGCCCAAGATGCCGGGCAGCCCGGCGACGATGACGGCGTCACGATTCCTCGTTCGCTACTGGAAGCCAGCCAGCAGCCAGGCGGAGCCCCCGCAGTCGCGGGCATGGCGCCGTATGGAACGGCGCAGGCAGGCAGTCCCGCTGCGGCGGGTGGGGGCGTCGCCACAGCACTTCCTCCGCTCATGGGAGGGCCTGCAGGCAACACCCACCGACTGCTGACGGTCGTCAAGTCGGGTTCCATCCAGGATGTCAAGGCCAGCCCGGGCGACAAAGTGCATGTCTGGCCCCACCTGCTGGCCGCGGAATTCACGGCGGCGCTCTTCATCACCGCGTTCACGTTGGTGTTCTCGTTGTTCATCAACGCGCCGCTGCTGGAGCTGGCCAACCACAACGAGACACCCAACCCGTCCAAGGCGCCGTGGTACTTCCTGGGCCTGCAAGAACTGCTCACGATGTTCGACCCGATGATCGCCGGCGTGACGATCCCCGGAGTAGCGCTCATCTTGCTGGCGTTCGCCCCCTACATCGACAGGAACACTTCGCTGCGGCCAGAGGACCGCAAGTTCGCCATTTCGATCCAGACCATCCACCTGATGTTCTGGGCGGTTTTGGTGATCATCGGCTCGTTCTTCCGGGGGCAGGGCTTCAACTTCACCTACCCGTGGGACACCGGTCTGCACGGCATCTTCCACCTGTAGGAGCACGTCGGAATGTCCACCGGAACGATTCTCGCGATTGCCATCCCGGTCATCGTTGTGCTGGGTGCGGTGGTCGCGTTCGTCTCCTTGCGTCGCCGAGATGCCACCGGCCTGGGGCACCTGTCGCGCGAGACGCGTCGCCGCGACGAGCTGGCCGCTGGTGCGGGCGGCGACGACGCAGCGGCTGAGGATGAGGCCGGTGCCTTCGGCATCAGCTCACAAGCTCGTGAGCTGGAGCGCTCGGTGGCCTTGGAGCGTCGCCCGTCGACCGTCGCGGTGGCCGAGCCTGAGCTGCCCCAAGACTGGGCGCCGCCGCCCGCCGAAGAGGTGGGCGTCACTCGACGGCAGTTCTTGAACCGGTCCTCGGTGCTGCTGATGGCGACTGGTCTGGGAACCTTCAACGCCGCCATGATCGCCTTCTTGTGGCCACGCCCGACGGGCGGTTTCGGTTCGAAGATCAAGATCGGCTCGGTGGCATCGGTCGACGAGGCGATCACTTCGTCAACCCCAGCCGAGAACTTCTCGTACTTCTCCGAGGCACAGAGTTATATCCAGCCCTACCCGACAGACTCTGCGACGCTGTCGAACGCCGAGACGGTGTACGGCGGCGCGGTGCTCGACGCCATGAGGCAGGGCTACGTCGCACTGTGGCAGGTGTGCCCGCACCTCGGCTGCAAGGTGCCGGTATGCGGCAGCTCGCAGTGGTTCGAATGCCCCTGCCACGGTTCGAAGTACAACCGCGTCGGCGAGAAGAAATCAGGCCCCGCGCCTCGCGGCATGGACAGATTCCCGGTGACCATCGAGGGAGGCAACGTCTTCGTCGACACCGGCAAGGTGTCGCAGGGACCTGCGATCGGCACCGACACCACGGGGCAGGGCCTCGAGGGACCGCACTGTGCCTGAGGTAAACCACATGCTGGCCGCCAGCACGGAGCGTTCGATCGCGATTGTGCTCTTGGCGATAGTCGTCGTCGGATGGGCGATTTACGTCTTCGTCAACATTCGCCAGGCAAAATCCGAAATCGGCAGCGAAATCGAGCTCGCGCCGAACCGCGGCAACATGCCCGACGACGAGGAACTTGAGGGCAGCCGGCTTGAGAAGGTGCAGGCCTTCGGGGTGCTGATGCTGTTGATCATGGCGCTGGTGCTGCCGATCTACTGGATGCTCGAGGGCGGGCGTCGTTCCGGCGCGGAAACGTCGTTCTCCGAAGCGGCTGTCAGCCGCGGTGCAGCCGTCGCCGCCGCGGCGGAATGCACCGATTGCCATGGTGCTGATCTCGGCGGGGCGCGCTTCGCGCCGGTGGTGCTCGACATCGGCCACCAGTTCGCCGACAAGGAATCCTTCATCATCAACACGACGTGGGAGGCCCCGTCCCTCGACGACGTGTTCACGCGTTTCGACACCGATGCCGAGACGTTGGACGAAGTCAGTGAGGTGCGCCAGATCATCGTCTACGGCCGAGGCGTCATGCCGGCGTGGGGCCTCGAGGGCGGCGGTCCGTACAACGACCAGCAGATCGACGACCTCGTGGCGTGGCTGTGGGCGAACCGGATCGGCGCAGACCAAGACGCAGCAGATGCCGCGGACGACGAGATCATCCGCGAGATCGTCGGGCAGATGCTAGAAGGCGACGACGAGGCCGTTGACATCGTTGTAGACGCAGCGGTAGATGCCTTGGACGCCTTGGACGACCCGCTCAATGAGGAGGCCCACGCTCGGGCCACAGCACGGTTCGAGGCCGCGAGAGCGTCTGATGAGTACGCCGGAGCATCCGACGGCAAGATCTTGTTCGATCTGCATTGCGCCCGCTGCCACACGCCGCGCTGGCCAGGCCGCGGCACCGCGCAGCTGCCCAACAACGGCGGAACGGTGGAGGTGCTCCCTGGACCTGACGGCGCCGGACGCTACGGCCCGGCGCTCAACAGCGTGAGCCTTGAGCGGCTGTTCCCCGACATCGAAGATCACATCTCATTCGTTTCCGAGGGCGCAGCCGACCACGTGGCGTTTGGAGAATTCGCGCGGCTGGGCAACTACGGCATGCCCGGCTTCAAGAGGGTGCTGACCCCTGACGACATCCGGAAGATCGTCGAGTACGAGCGCGGCCTCGATCCGCAGAGTCAGACTGCGGTCGGCTTCGATCTGCTGCACGAAGCGGGAGATGACCAATGACCGCCGCGCACCTTTTCGGCATTGTCAGCTGGGATCCAGTTCTCACCGGATACTTGGCCGTCATCATCGGCATCGCGGTGCTGTGCGGGTCGGTCTACTTGCTGCTGGCTACCAACCTGGGGGTCCGGCTCGGCTTCTTGGTGGCGTGGACCGGGCTGTGGGGCTGGATGCTGCTGATGTCCATCGTGTGGTGGGTGTTTGGCATCGGATGGATCGGCAGCCAGCCGGGCTGGAATGTGCTGGCTGTGACCTCCGATCCCGCAACGGTGCTCGTCGACGAGGTGCAGCGGCTCCAAGGCATCCCTGTCGATCAGCCACCCGATGGCTGGATCCAGATAGTTGCCGACGAGAAACGAGACGACGGCGCCGAAGAGGTCGTCGATCCCGACCTTCTTCAGGCTCAAGCGCTTGCGGCTGACGCCCGCTCGGCTGCCGATGGACATGTCGTCTGCGACCCTGCGGACCCGCGGCAGCTGCTGGCAGTGAACTCGTGCTTGTTCACAGCCGCGGACGAATACAAGACCTACCGAGTGCTGATCCGGGGCGGCGAGCGATACCGGCCCTTGGGCATCCCCGACAACGCCATCACGCAGTATTTCCTGCCAAGCAGGGGCAGGCCGCACTACGCCGTCGTGCAGATCCAGCCGTACCGGCCGAGAGTCGAGATCGATCCGAATGTGTTCGGCGACGACGGAAAGATCTTCGTCCCGAAGCCTCAGGTCGACACGAGCGCGCCGGAGTATTCGGTGGTGCTGGTGCGCGATCACGGCAGCGTCCGGCTGCGCCCGGCGTTGCTGACCATCTTCTCGGCGCTGCTGTTCGGCTTGGGCTGCTATCACCTGCACCGGCGTGACCAGGCAATCTGGGCGGTGCGCGAAGCTGCGAGCCAGTGACCGCAGGGGCTGAGCTGTTCTTGGGCCAGACTGAGGCCGCCAGTACATCGACGACTCGCTGAGGGGGACCGGCGCATGAACAGCGGCTTGGCGGAATACCTGCCGGTGTTGGTTCTCGGCGTACTCGCTGTCGTGTTCGTGCTCGTGAGCATCATCGCGTCGCGGCTGCTGGCACCCCAGCGCGCCACGAACGCCAAGCTGGCGTCCTACGAATGCGGCATCGTCGACCAGGCCGCCATTCCCGAACGTTTTCCCGTGCGCTTCTACCTCGTGGCGATGCTGTTCATCATGTTCGACATCGAGATCGTCTTCCTGTACCCGTGGGCAGTCGCGAACGGCGAGCTGGGCCTCTTCGGGTTCATGGCGATGCTGATCTTCGTCGTGATCTTCTTCCTGTCGTTCGTCTATGAGCTGGCCATGGGCGGGCTGGAGTGGGGGCCGCGCAAGCGCCGCGTCCTCCCGCTGCCCCCCGCGAGCCGCAGCGGCGTTCAAGGCGTGCGCACCGTCGGACTCACGGGCCGTGAGTACATCCCAAGCCACGCGGGGCCCGGCGCCGCATGGAGCGGCGCACAGCAACCCGGCACACCGCAACACGGCGCAGGTCAAGCCGGCAACACCATGGGAGCGGGCTGATGGCGGGGATCGACGAGATCAAGACGCGACTCGGCATCGACGACGGTCTCGCGGGCCTCGGGTACAACTTTTTCACCGCACCGGTCGAGGAGCTGGTGAAGTGGGCGCGGCGACGCAGCCTGATGCCGGCCACCTTCGGGCTCGCTTGCTGCGCCATCGAGATGATGGCGACGGGCACGGCTCACTACGACTTGGCCCGCTTCGGCATGGAAACGTTCCGCGCTTCGCCTCGCCAAGCCGACCTGATGATCGTGGCGGGCCGCGTCAGCCAGAAGATGGCCCCGGTACTGCGCCAGATCTACGACCAGATGATGGAGCCCAAGTGGGTGCTGTCGATGGGCGTGTGCGCGTCCAGCGGCGGGATGTTCAACAACTACGCCATCGTGCAGGGCGTCGACCAGGTCGTTCCCGTCGACATGTATGCGCCTGGCTGCCCGCCGGGACCTGAGACGCTGCTGCACGCGATCCTTGCGCTGCACGAGAAAATCCGCACCGGCGAGCTGACCCAGCGCCGGGCTGAGCGAGGCGGCGGCGCTGCCGTGGATCTGGCGGCACATGGTGTGCCGCAGTCGAGTCCGGCGGCGCATGGTGTGTCGCAATCAAGCCTGGCGGCGCATGGGGCGCCGCAATCAAGCACGGTGACGCGCTGATGGCGGACCCCGGTGTAGCAGCCGACGATGCCGCGCCGGCGGCCGAGGTCGATTCGGGGCCGACCATGTTCGGCGTGCCGTGCATCGATGAGCGTGGCCAGCAGGTGCTGTACCCGAGCCGTGACGAGTACCTCGATGTGCTGGCCATGGCCGCTGCCGATGGCTTCGAGCTGTGCGTCGACGTGTGTGGCGTTGACGGGCTCACGAATCGCAGCCGTACCGTGCCGCCCGGCGTCGAGTCGGAGCGCTTCGAGGTGGTGGTGAACCTGCTGGATCTGCGTGGACGCCGCCGGTTGCGCATCCGCACCCAGGTGCCTGCAGATGATCCCCAGGTGCCCTCGTTGGTCGAGCTGTACCCGGGTGCCGAAGCGCCCGAGCGGGAGGCAGCCGACCTGTTCGGCATCAGATTCAGCGATCATCCCGATCCCAGCCGCATCCTCATGCCGCCGGACTGGGATGGACATCCGCTGCGCAAGGACTACGCCATCGGTGCGATACCGGTGCAGTTCAAGGCAGTCGAAGGCCGATGAGCGCCCCCGCCGCGGCTGCCGCAGCCCCCGAGGCGACTCCGGCGGAGTCCGTGCTGCAAGGCACAATTCGCCGACCGGCTGACGCCGTGCTGCGCATCTCCGAAGAGGTTGCGCTGGCCGCCGCCGAGGTTGCTGCGCCGCCGCAGGACACTGCAATTGCCGATGACATCGCGCCGGTACACGCCGAGACCGTCGCTGCGGAGCCCGACGACGGGCCGATGCTCATCAACATGGGTCCGCAGCACCCGTCCACCCACGGCGTGCTGCGCATCGCGATGGAGCTGCAGGGCGAGACCGTGCTGCGGTCCAAGCCGATCATCGGCTACCTCCACACCGGCATGGAGAAAACCGCCGAGGATCTCACCTACCTGCAGGGGCCGACGAACGTCACCCGCATGGATTACGCCTCGCCGCTGTTCACCGAGCTGGTGTTCTGCCTCGCCGTCGAAGACCTGCTGGGAACCGAGATCCCGCCGCGAGCTACCTGGATTCGCATGCTGATGTGCGAGTTGAACCGCATGAGCTCGCACCTGCTGTTTCTGGCTACGAACGGCATGGACCTCGGCGCCGTCGGGATGATGCTCTACGGCTGGCGCGAGCGAGAAGAGATCCTGCGGTTCTTCGAGAGCGTCACCGGCTTGCGGATGAACCACAACTACATCCGCCCCGGCGGGGTGGCGGCCGACCTGCCCGACGGCTGGCAGGACGACGTGGAGCACATTTTGGCGGTGCTGCCCGACCGGCTCGTCGAGTTCGACACGTTGATGACCGGCCAGCCGATCTGGCGGGACCGCACCCAAGGCGTCGGCGTCATGACTGCCGAGGAGGCCATTGCCATGTCGGCCACGGGGCCGCTGCTGCGCAGCACCGGCGAAGCCTGGGACCTGCGCCGCACCATGCCGTACCTGGCCTACGACGAGGTCGACTTTGACGTCGTCGTCGGTGCCTACGGCGACACGTTCGATCGCTATTCCATCCGTTTGAACGAGATCCGGGAGTCGATGCGCATCGTTGCCCAATGCCTCGACAAGATGCCGAAGGGCCCCTACCGCGCAGAAGACCGCAAGGTCACGCCGCCACCCCGGGCACGCATCGACGAGTCGATGGAAGCGCTGATCCACCACTTCAAGATCTTCACCGAAGGATTCCGGGTGCCTCCCGGTGAGACGTACGTCGCGGTCGAGTCGCCCCGTGGCGAGCTGGGCTGCTACCTGGTGTCCGACGGCGGGCCCAAGCCGCAGCGCGTGCACATCCGGGCGCCGTCGTTCGTGAACCTGCAGAGCCTGCCTCATCTGATGTACGGCGGCCTGCTGGCCGATGCCGTTGCCATCATCTCCTCGGTTGACCCGATTATGGGGGAAGTAGATCGATGAGGGCGTGTGACCGCCGCGCCGGTGTTGGCTCCGCGTCCGACGGTGGAAGGACAGCCGGGTGAGCTTCTTTACTGAAGAGAACCGCGCGCTGGCGGCCGAGATCATCGGCCGGTACCCGAAGCGTCGCTCGGCGATGATCCCGCTGCTGCACGTCGCGCAGGCACAAGCCGGCTGGGTCTCCGAAGAGGCGATGGTGGAGATCGCCGAGCTCGTCGACACGACATCGGCCGAGGTGCTCGGCACCTGCTCGTTCTACGAGATGTTCAAGCGGGAGCCCGTCGGCAAGTACCTCGTGAACATCTGCGCCACGATGTCGTGTGCGCTCGCCGGAGCGGTCGAGCTCATGTCCCACGCGCAAGAGCGCCTGGGCGTGCGTGCCGGCGGCACCACTTCCGACGGCATGTTCACGCTGGCGTCCGCGGAATGCCAGGCCGCCTGCACCGAAGCGCCGTGCTTGCAGGTGAACTACCGCTACCGCTACCGGGTCGACGCTGACGGGTTCGACCAGCTCGTAGACGATCTCGCTGCGGGCGTGCTGGACGACGAGATCCCGCCGCATGGCACCACGGCGCGCGTACGGCAACACATTCCGGCCGAAAGGGCGGTCGGCGCCATTCCACCCGAAGAAGTGAACGAAGAACCCGTGTGGCTGACAGCTCCGGCGACCAATGGTGGGAGGCCCAGCTCATGACGCCGTACACCATCGCTCATGCGCCCGGGTTTGTCGTCAACGACGCGCCGCGCATCGTCACCGAGCGATTCGATCACCCCGACAGCTACACACTTGAGCGGTATCTCGCGACAGACGGCTATGAGGGTTTGCGCGCTGCACTCGGGCGCACGCCAGCCGAAGTTCACGGCGAAGTGCGCGACGCAACCTTGCTTGGCCGTGGCGGCGCCGGTTTCCCGGCAGGTGTGAAGTGGGGCTTCTGCCCGCCGGGTGTGTGGCCTCGCTACCTCGTGGTGAACGGCGACGAGTCTGAGCCGGGCACCTACAAGGATCGTCTGCTCATGGAGCTCGACCCGCATCAGCTCATCGAAGGGTGTCTCATTGCCTGCTATGCCGTGGGATTGTCGCAGTGCTTCCTCTACATCCGCGGCGAGATGGCGCTCGCGCAAGAACGTGTGGCGCAGGCCCTGAATGAGGCATACGAGGCCGGCTGGGTGGGCCGCAACATCTGCGGGACTGATTTCTCGGTCGACATCGTGCTGCATTCGGGCGCGGGCGCGTATGTGGTGGGCGAGGAAACGGCCCTCATCGAAAGCCTTGAAGGCAACCGCGGCATGCCGCGGCTGAAGCCCCCCTACTTCCCGGCGGCCATCGGGCTGTACGGCCAGCCCACCATCGTGAACAACGTCGAGACCCTGGCGAACTTGCCGTGGATCCTGCGTCATGGCGCGGAGGCGTTCACGGCCATCGGCACGCCGACATCGCCTGGCACGCGCATGGTGGCAGTCAGCGGGCACGTCCAGCGTCCAGGCGTGTTCGAGATCACCAACGGCACCACCACATTCCGTGACCTCATCTACCGCCCTGACTACTGCGGCGGCACGCGACCGGGACGTGAGCTGAAGGCGTTTGTTCCGGGCGGCGGCTCAGCGCCCTGGTTCACGCCCGCACAGTTGGACCTGCCCTTTGAGGCCTCGCAGATCGGCCCCCAGGGGTCGATGCTGGGCTCCGGCGCAGTGATGGTGATGGACGACACCACCGACATCCCCGCGGCGGCACTGACGCTGACCAAGTTCTATGCCCACGAGTCGTGCGGCAAGTGCGTGCCGTGCCGGGAAGGGGCAACCTGGCTGGAGCGCGTGCTGCGCCGGGTATGCGACGGGACGGGCACACCGCGCGACCTCGATCTGCTGTTCGAGGTGGGCGCCTCGATCTGCCCAGGCGACTTCCCCCATGCCGCGGTCCCCGAACGAGGCCTCGAACCGAAGCCGTTCCCGTACCAGATGACAACGATCTGCTTCGTGGGACCCTCCGCGTTTGCCCCGGTGCACTCAGCCATGACGTTATTCCCCGAGGAATTCGAGGCTCGGGTGGCGCCGAACGCGCACCTCGACGCTGAGTTGCTCGGCGTAGGCCGCGGCGGTGTCGAGGTTTCGATCTCCCGCCCGGCTAACCCAGCCAGTGCCGTCGTGCAGCCCGAAGACGGTCGCCCGCCCGGCACAGGTTCGGAGGTGACCGCACATGCCTGATGCGGCTGCCGAAGCAGCACCGAGCACCGTGGAAGTGACGATCAACGGTGTCGCTGTTGATGCGCGACCCGGTGAGCTGGTCATCGCAGCCGCGGATCGCGCTGGTGTGCATATCCCGCGGTTCTGCTACCACGAGCGGATGAGCCCGGTGGGCATGTGCCGCATGTGCCTCGTCGAGATCGATACCGGCCGGGGGCCGCAGTTGCAGCCCTCCTGCATGGTCCCCGTCTCGCCGCAGATGGTGGTCGACACCACCAGCGAACGCACGCAGCGGGCACAAGAAGGCGTGCTCGAGCTGCTGCTCATCAACCATCCGCTCGACTGCCCGGTCTGCGACAAGGGCGGCGAATGCCCGCTGCAGGACCAGACCATGGCCTACGGCCCCGGCGAATCGCGATTCGTGGAGGAAAAGCGCCACTTCGAAAAGCCGATCCCCATCTCCGACCTGGTGCACCTCGACCGGGAGCGTTGCATCCTGTGCGACCGCTGCACCCGATTCGCCGACGAGGTCGCGGGCGACCCGCTCATCGACTTCACCGAGCGCGGCAACGAGACCCAGGTGCTCACCTTTCCCGGCGAGCCCTTCTCGTCGTACTTCTCGGGCAACACGGTGCAGATCTGTCCCGTCGGTGCGCTCACTGCGGCGCCGTACCGGTTCAAGGCGAGGCCGTGGGATCTCATCGAGACCGAGTCCACCTGCACGACCTGCGCGGTGGGCTGCCGCATCGCGGTGCAGTCGTCTCGCAACGAACTGGTGCGCTACCTCGGAGTTGACATCGACCCGGTCAACCACGGCTGGCTGTGCGACAAGGGCAGGTTTGCCTTCGGTTCTGTCTCGAGCCCCGAACGGGTGACGTCACCGCTGCAGGCGCGCCCGCCAACGAGCACCACCTCCGACCTGGCTGACATCGAGCCGCTGCGCCGCTTCCAGCCGACCGACTGGTCAAGCGCCCTGAGCGCTGTGGCCGCCGCGGTGAAGGCGGCCCGGCCTGGCGCGATTGCCGTGCTTGGCGGCGCTCGCGGCACCAACGAAGATGCCTACGCATGGTCGAAGCTGGCCCGCACGGTGTTGCGGACCGACCACGTGGACGCGCAGCTCGGCGACGGGCTGCCCGCGGAGCTGATTGTCGGCTTGCCCGCGGCGACGATTGACGAGGCGTGCAACGCCGACACGACACTGCTGGTGTGCGGAGACCTGCGCGAAGAGCTGCCGGTGCTGCACCTGCGTCTGCGCGGCGCGGCGCGAGCGGGCACGACTCGCCTGGTCGAGATTGCGCCGGTCAGGACGGGCCTGACTCGCAACGCAGCGCGAAGCGAGCAGTGCCGGGGTGGCGAGGCTGCATCGGTGCTGCGTGATTTGCTCGATGGCGACGATCCCCTGGCAGACGAGCTGGCGTCGGGATCCGTGGTCGTGGTGCTGGGTCGCTCGTCGGTCGCGGAGTCTGCTGAGGCGGCGGCCGAGGTGGCGTCAGTCATCCGTACTCGGGTCCCTCACGCCCGCTTCCTCGTCGCCGCACGGCGGGGCAACGTCCGCGGTGCGCTCGACATGGGCCTGGCCCCAGGGCTGATCCCGGGCCGGGCGCTCAGCGCCAGCCCGCCGCCGAGCTTGGCGCAGGCATGGGGCGAACTGCCTAGCGAACGGGGGCACGACGCCACGGGAATCCTCGCGGCGGCCGCGTCCGGAGAGATCGATGTGCTCTTCCTGCTCGGTGCGGACCCCCTCACCGATTTCCCCGACAGCATGCTGGCGCGTCTCGGCGTGTCCGGCGCGGGCACGGTGGTGGCGGTGGATTCCTTCGTGAACCAATCGACCGCGGAAGCCGACATCGTGCTGCCTGCGGCAGTGTTCGGGGAGAAGTCGGGAACGACGACCAATCTTGAGGGGCGTATCTCGGCCGTCGGAGAGTTGGTCACCGCGCCCGGCTCGGCCCGTCCCGACTGGATGATCGCGGCCGAGCTGGCCGTGCTCTGCGGCGGCGACCTCGGCGTCCTGGGGGTCGATGAGATCACCGCCGAGATTGCCGCCGTGTGCGCTACCCACGCTGAAGCGATCGGGCCTGAACTCGGCACCGACGGTGTGGTGGCATCGGGAGCAGCCTTGGAGCCCGAGTTCCCGGCCGAACATGTCGCACCCGCGCGAGACGCCTACGGCCTCCGCTTGGTCTGCAACCGCAAGCTCTACGACGGCGGGGTGACGGTCGAGCGGACTCCGGCGCTGGCGTCGCTGGCAGCCGACACGGTCTTGGCTGTGCATCCGGTCGACCTCGAACGCGTCGGCGTCGAATCGGGAACCGAGGTCGAGGTCCACTCCGAGCGCGGTGCCCTGAGGCTGCCGATCGTGGCTGACGCCGGAATCGCCCGGGGGAACGTCGTGGTGCAGTTCCCCTCGCCTCACATCGATGTGGGCGCCTTGATCGACGTGACTGCGCCCGTCACCGACGTGCGGATCGAGACTCGCGGCGCCGGAGGGGCGTCGCGATGACGGGTGATCCGCTGTTCGCCGACGGCACCGAAGGGCCTGATGTACCGGTCGCGCGTGATGGGGCGTCGCGATGACGGGTGATCCGCTGTTCGCCGACGGCGTCGACTGGGGTGACATCGGGATCATGGGCCTCAAGATCGGGGTGGCATTCGCCGCCCTGCTGGTCGCCACCATGTTCATGATCTGGTTCGAGCGCAAGCTGATCTCGGACATGCAGCACCGCATCGGCCCCAACGTTGCCGGTCCATGGGGCCTGCTGCAGGCTTTGGCAGACGGCATCAAGTTCTTCTTCAAGGAAGACCTCCGCCCCGCCAATGCCGATCCGCTTGTGTTCCGGCTGGCGCCCTACATCTCGGCGGTCACGGCGTTCGTTGCCTTCGCAATCGTGCCCATCGGCGGCGTCTTCACTGATACCGAAGGTCGCAGCGGCACGGTCACGCTCTTCGGCAAGGAGACCATCTTGCAGGTGGCCGATCCGCCTGTCGGCATTCTGCTGTTGCTTGCGATGTCCTCGGTCGCCGTCTACGGCGTGATGCTGGCGGGATGGTCCTCAGGGTCGAAGTATCCGCTCATTGGGTCGGTGCGAGCCTCGGCACAGGCCATCTCGTACGAAGCCGCGTTGGGCATGTCGGTCGTGGCAGTCGTGATTGTGGCGGGATCGCTCTCCACCCAGCGCATCGTGTCGCTCCAGGCCGGCGGTGCGAACACCTGGTTCGTGGTCACCACCGGCATCGTGCCCTTCATCGTCTTCTTGATTGCCGCCACGGCCGAGCTGAACCGCCCGCCGTTCGACTTAGTGGAAGCCGAGCAGGAGTTGGTGGGCGGATTTCACACCGAGTACTCATCGATCCGCTTCGCCCTGTTCTTCCTGGCCGAGTTCATGAACGTCATCACGATGTCGGCGATCATGGTGACGCTGTTCTTCGGCGGTCCGGCCGGGCCCATCTTCTTCGGCCTGACGTGGCTGTGGCCGACCGTGTGGTTCCTGGCCAAGGTGCTCGCCTTCCTGTTCGTGTTCGTGTGGTTCCGTGCCACGCTGCCGCGCCTGCGTTACGACCAGCTCATGTCGCTGGGATGGAAGGTTCTCATCCCGGTGATGCTCCTGTGGCTGATGTTCTTGGGTCTGCGGCAGGTGGTGTTCGAACAGGAGAGCTGGAATCTGGCGCAACGGCTGGTGGTGACGCTGGGCGTGACCTCCGTCGGCGGCGCGCTCGGATGGCTGCTCCTGTCGGCGGCGCTGCGCGCAGCCAGACGCAACACGGCCCAAGAGCCTCTCAACGCAGAGGATCTGGCCGGCACGCCCACCGGTGCAGCGCCGGGAGACGTCGGACCGGGAAGGGGAGGCTGATGGGCTACCTCGACGGCTTCAAGGTCACGTTCGGCAAGCTCTTCGGCGAGCGGGTCACCACGGAGTACCCGCACGAGAAGCGTCCGAAGCCGCCCCGATTCCACGGGCGGCACGTGCTCAACCGCTATCCCGACGGCATGGAGAAGTGCATCGGCTGCGAGCTGTGCGCCGGTGTGTGCCCGGCCCGCTGCATCTACGTGCGCGGCGCCGACAACGCGCCCGATGACCCGGTGTCGCCGGGCGAGCGGTACGGCTACGTCTACGAGATCAACTACCTGCGCTGCATTCACTGCGACCTGTGCGTGGAGGCCTGCCCGACCGAGGCCATCACCGAGACGAAGGTCTTCGAGTTCAGCTTCCCGACCCGCCGAGACGCCATCTACACCAAGGATGAACTGCTCACCGACGACGACGGACGGCCCCGGCGCCAGCCCTGGGAGCTGTGGCACGAAGGCGACGACGAGCACACCTCAGGCTGGATGCGGGCAACCTCTCCCTCAGGCCAGCCCGACTACGAGGGCCGGGTCGGGTGGAGCGGCGAGCTGGGCTATGGCGTGCGCGCTCCCGAGCAGGGACAGCACGCTGACCTCGACGGCGGGGAGGACGACTCGGTCACCGCCGGCGACGAACCCGCCGACCTCGACGAGCACAGCGGGGCGCCGGCGGCAGGAGATCATCACTGATGGTCGAGGTGTTGGTGTTTGCAGTGGCTGGCGCCGCGTGCCTCATCGGCGCGATCGGTGTGGTGCTGTCGCGCAATCCGGTGCACGCAGCGCTCATGCTGGTGATGACGCTGTTCGGCGTCGCGGTGCTGTTCGTGGCCCAGCAGGCGCACTTCATCGCCGCCGTGCAGGTCATCGTCTACGCCGGCGCCATCGTGGTGCTGTTCCTGTTCGTGATCATGCTGCTCGGCGTAGACCGGGCCGCCGAGCTGTCGCTGGGCGCACTGCCGGCCCAGCGGTGGACTGCAGCCGCATTCGGCATCGGCGGCGCCGCCGTGCTGGTCTGGCTCGTCGCAGCTGTCGACCGGATCTTTGGAGGTCTTCACTCGTATTGCCTTGAGGAGGCTGAGCAGCTCGGATTCGATGTGCCTCCAGACGGGTCGAGATCGGTCTGTCGTCCGCTGCTGGAATCTGGCGCACTCGGCAGCGGGGCCGAGCCGGCCGCCACGAGCTATCTCACCGATGTCAGCGCAATCGCCCGGTCGCTGTTCTCCGACTACGTGTACGCGTTCGAGCTGACCTCCCTGCTGCTCATCGTGGCGGTCATCGGAACGGTGATCCTGGCCCGGCGCAGCTCCGGCGACGATGGACGGCTCGATGGTATGCACGGGGGCGATCCTCAGCAGGCTGAGAGCGTTGCGGGGCAGCAGGAGGCGCGCCGATGAGCGGTCTCGAGGTGACGACCGGCTGGTATCTGACGCTGGGGGCGATGCTGTTCCTGATCGGCGGCACCGGGCTGCTGCTTCGGCGCAACCCGCTGATCATGCTCATGTGCGTCGAGCTGATGCTCAACGGCGTCAATCTCAGCTTCATCGCGTTCGCTGACCGCTTCGGCGATGTGCACGGGCACACGGTGGTGCTCTTCGTGCTGGTGGTCGCGGCGGCCGAAGTGGTGGTCGGTCTCGGTCTGGTGGTGGCGGTGCTGCGCGCCTCGCCTCGTGCGACAGCCGACGATCTGTCGGCCTTGAAGGGCTGAGCGCGTGGGCAGGGTACTCACGAACCAGCCGACGATGACATTGAGCATCAGGAGCTAGGGCGGTGGTCGAGTTGGTCTGGTTCATCCCCGCGCTGCCCCTCGCCGGGTTTGCAGTGCTCCTGCTGGCAGGCCCGCGCCTGGGCGAGCCCCGTGCGGGCTGGCTGGCCACTGCTGCGAGCGCCGGGTCATTCCTGTTCACGCTCATCACCTTCGGCGGGCTGCTCGGTCTCGATTCGGCGGCGGAAGTCGGCGCGGGAGGTCGCGACGGTCGCTGGTTCGTCTCGACGCTGTTCGAGTGGATGCCGCTCGGGAGCCTCGAGGTCGACGCGGCGCTGCTGGTGGATCCGCTGTCGATGACGATGGCGCTGTTCGTGACGGGAGTCGGGACCCTCATCCACCTGTACTCGGTCGGCTACATGCATGGCGACCCGAAGTACTCGAAGTTCTTCCTGTATCTCAACCTGTTCCTGTTCTCGATGCTCATGCTGGTGCTGGGCGAGAACCTCGTGGTCACCTTCCTGGGCTGGGAGGGCGTCGGCACGTGTTCGTACCTGCTGATCTCGTTCTGGCACGAGCGGCCTACCGCGGCAACGGCCGGCAAGAAGGCCTTCGTCACCAATCGCATCGGCGACTTCGGCTTCATGGTCGCCACGTTCCTGCTGTGGACGACACTCGGCACCGTCTCCTACGCCGGCAAGGCGGGTCTCGCAGCAAGTGCTCCGGCGCTGGCGACGGGAACCGCCACGGCGGTGTCGCTGCTGCTGCTGCTCGCCGCTGCAGGCAAGTCAGCGCAGCTCCCGCTGTACGTCTGGCTGCCCGACGCCATGGAAGGACCCACCCCGGTCTCGGCCATGGTGCACGCCGCCACGATGGTGACAGCCGGCGTCTACCTGCTGGTGCGACTCAACCCGGTGATGGACGAGTCGAGCGGGGCACTCACGGTCATCGCAATCGTCGGCGCTGCCACCGCGCTGTTCGCAGCGCTGGCCGCAGTGGCGCAGCACGACATCAAGAAGGTGCTGGCGTACTCCACGGTCAGCCAGCTCGGTTACATGTTCCTGGCCATCGGCTCGGGCGCGTACGTGGCGGCAATCTTCCACGTCATCACCCACGCGTTCTTCAAGGGGCTGCTGTTCCTGGGCGCCGGCTCAGTCATCCACGGTCTCGGCGACGAGCAGGACATGCGTCACATGGGCGCGCTGCGCGTCGTCATGCCCATCACCGCGGTCACGTTCATCGTGGGCTGGCTGGCAATTGCCGGCGTGCCGCCACTGTCGGGCTTCTGGTCGAAGGACGAGATCCTGCTCGCCGCGTGGGAGCAGCCCGCCATCGGCCCGCTGCTGTGGGCCGTCGGCCTGATCACTGCGCTGCTGACCGCCTACTACATGAGCCGCCAGACCTTCTTGGTGTTCTTCGGCGGCCAGCGCTGGAATGAGGGCACTCACCCGCACGAGTCACCCGCCACGATGACGCTTCCGCTCGTGCTGCTCGCAGGCGCGGCGGCCGTCGGCGGCATCGTCAACCTGCCACTGGCGGGCGATTGGCTGGTGCTCGAGCACTTCTTGGAACCCGTGCTGGCCCATGAACATCACTTCGAGTCAGCGACCTGGCAGAAGCTGCTGTTCGCCTTCGTGGCGGTTCTCGCGGCGCTGATCGGCATCACCATCGCCGTGCTCGCCTGTCTGCGCTCGCGCGTCGCGACCGGCAGGCTCGAACCGGCGCTGCTCGAGAACGCGTTTTATGTCGACTCGACCATTTCGAGGTTTGTGGGCGGACCCGGCACCAAGGCATTCGAGGCCGCGGCTGCTGCCGATCGGCGCTTCGTGGACGGTGCCGTCAATGGCGTCGCACGGCTGGTGCGCATGATCGGCGAAGCGCTGCGGCCGCTGCAGTCGGGCTACTTGCGGCACTACGCATCGGGCGTCGCGGTCGGCGCCATCGTCCTCGTCATCTGGCTCGCACTGCGGGGCATCTCGTGAGCGTTCAGAGCCGCTTGCCTCGGCGCTCTCGACCGTCCCGTGCGTATCGGCTCGCCGCGGCCCGACACCGTCGGCTTCGCAGCCTGCCGATGCCTCCCTTGTCGAGAGAGGTACCGCTGCAGGGGGCCACACGATGAGTCCGGCCGGATTGCTGGGGGCCTCAGCCGGGGCCGACTTCCCGCTGCTGAACGCGCTGATCTTCGTGCCCGCCGTGGGTGCCCTCGTGGTGGCCCTGCTGCCGACTAGCCGTCCCGATCTCGCTCGTCCGCTGGGCGCGCTCTTTGCCGCCGTCGGCGGTGCGCTGGCGTTGGCGCTGGCCTGGCAATTCGACATCGTCCCCGCAGCGCAGCTCGACTCCGTGGGGGAGGGATTCCAGTTCGTCAGCCAGCAGTCGTGGATCCCAAAGCTCGGCATTTCGTGGCATGTCGGCGTCGACGGCATCTCGCTGTGGCTGGTGGTGCTGACCAGCGTGGTCGTGCCGATCGTGCTGGCGGGCGTCGACCCGCACCACGACCCCAAGCCATACACGGTGTGGATGCTGCTGCTGCAGGCCGGCTCGGTGGGCGCTTTCGTCGCTCTCGACCTGTTCCTGTTCTTCGTGATGTTCGAAGTGGTGCTGGTGCCCATGTACTTCCTCATCGCGGGCTGGGGCTACGAAGGGCGCCGCTACGCCGCCACGAAGTTCTTCATTTACACGATGGCGGGCTCGGCGCTGCTGCTAGTGGCCATCGTGGCCACCGCCGTGCTCGGCTCGCCCGACAGCGGCACCACGTTTGATCTTGTCGCGCTGGCCGAAGGCCAGCATCTGCCCACCAACGCGGCCCGTTGGTGCTTCGTGGCGTTCGCGATCGCGTTCCTGGTGAAGGTGCCTGTGGTGCCGCTGCACACCTGGCTTCCCGACGCGCACACCCAAGCGCCCACAGCAGGTTCGGTCGTGCTGGCCGCGGTGCTGCTGAAGCTCGGCACGTACGGGCTGCTGCGCTTCGGGCTGTACCTGTTCCCCGAGGCGTCGAACTGGGCAGCCCCGGTGCTGGTCACCGTCGGAGTGGTCGGTGTCATCTGGGGCGCGATCACCGCGGCCATGCAGCGTGACCTCAAGCGCCTCGTCGCATATTCCTCGGTGGCCCACATGGGCTTCATCGTGCTGGGCATCTTCGCCTTCACCGCCCAGGCCGTCGGCGGCGGCGTCATCCAGATGGTCAACCACGGCATCAGCACCGGCGCCTTGTTCCTGCTGGTGGGGATGCTGTACGAGCGGCGGCACACCCGCCGGATCGACGAGCTCGCCGGCATCCAGTCCGCCGCGCCGGTCTACGCCGGGGTGTTCACGCTCATCATGCTTTCGTCGGTGGGCGTGCCGGGCCTGAACGGGTTCGTGGGCGAATTCCTGATCCTGATCGGCTCGTTCGACACCCGGCCTGTGTGGACGATCATCGCCGCCACCGGCGTGATCCTGGCAGCGCTGTACTTGCTGTGGGCCTACCAGCGCGTGTTCCACGGCCCGCCCGCCGCGGCCGACCGCCAGACGGCAGACCTGCGACGGGGCGAGCTGGCGACGCTGGCGCCATTTGTCATCGCCGTGGTGGCACTCGGGGTGTACCCCAAGCCGCTGCTCGAAGCAGTGGAGCCGTCGGCGGACGAACTGCTCGAGCACCTTGCCGAGCACAGCGACTTCGATCTGCCGGATCCGGACGATCCGGTGGTCGTCGACCAAGGAAACGACGCCGGCAACCATGACGAGGACGGCCACTGATGCCGCCGCTCGACACCGGGTTATTCAGACCGGCCGGCTCGGCGGTCATGGCGGTGCACGGCCGAACCGGCGAACGAGTCGGTGAACTCGGCGGAGGTCACAGGTGATGCCGTCGTTTGCACCGCCGACCGTCGATTGGTGGGTGCTCCTGCCTCAGATGGTCCTGGTCGGCGCTGCGCTCGGGCTGCTGCTGGTGTCCTCGCTGACGCCGCGGTCGCTGCCCGGCTGGGTGTCCACCATCACCTCGATCGCTGCGGGCGCGGTTGCGGCCGTCGTGGCTGCGGTCCAGTGGGCCATGTGGGGCTCGACGCCTCGGCCCACGCTGGCGGGCGCGTTCGTGAGCGATGGTTTCAGTCTGTTGCTCACGGTGCTGATCGGCGCGGGCGTGGTGATGACGGCGCTCGTCGCCCATTCCGCACTCGATCGGTACGACATGGCGCCGCCGGAGTTCGCGGCGCTGCTGCTGGCCTCGGCGGCCGGTGCTGTCGTCATGGCAGGCGCGAACGACCTCATCGTGCTGTTCTTGGGGCTCGAATCGCTGTCGATCGCGCTCTACGTGCTGATCGCGCTGGCAGGCCGGCGCGCGAGCGCCCGCGAATCGGCCATGAAGTACTTCGTGCTGGGGGCGTTCAGCTCGGCGTTCTTCCTCTACGGAATCGCGCTGGTGTACGGCTCCACGGGCAGCACGAACCTCAGCGGGATCGGTGAGTTCCTTTTCGGATCCATCAGGGAAACCGATTTCCTGCTGCTCGCCGGCATTGCGCTGCTGCTCGTCGGCCTCGGCTTCAAGGTGGCCGCCGTCCCATTCCACTTCTGGGCACCCGACGTCTATGAGGGTGCGCCCAGCCCGGTCACCGGCTACCTGGCGTCGATTGCCAAGGCCGCAGGCTTCGCCGCGCTGGCACGCGTGCTGTACGTGGCGCTCGCAGAGCAGGGCACTGCTTGGTCGCCGATCCTCATCGGGCTGGCGTTCGCGACGCTGGCCGTCGGCGCTGTCATGGCCATCTGCCAGAGCGACGTGAAGCGGATGCTGGCCTACAGCTCGATCAGCCACGCCGGCTTCGTGCTGGTCGGCCTCTCTGCGGTCCCGGCCGCCAGCGGGCTGGCGCAGTGGACCGCAGGCGGCGGCGACGCAGTCTCGTCGGCTGTCTTCTACCTGATCGCCTACTCGTTCATGGCGCTGGGCAGCTTCGCCGTGCTGTCGGTTGTCGGCCCCGAGCTTCAATCGCCGGATGCCGACGCGAGCGCGCATTCCTTCAGCCGCTACGGCGGGCTGGCACGCCGCCGCCCTGTCTTGGCGCTCGCCTTCACCGTGCTGCTGCTGGCGCAGGCAGGCGTGCCGCTCACGGCCGGCTTCGTGGCCAAGTTCGAGGTCATCCGTGCTGCAATCGGTGCCGGCGGCTACGTCTTGGCCGCTGTCGCGATGATCACAGCGGTCGTGAGCGCCTTCGCCTACCTGCGCGTCGTTCTGGCCATGTATGCCCCCGAAGGCGCAGCGGACGCCGGCGAGGGCGACAGCGCCCCGGCCGCCCGCGCGAGCCGGCCGCGCTGGGGCGGCCTGCCCCTGACATCGGTCTTCGCCATCAGCCTCGCGGTAGCCGTGACGGTTGTCGTCGGCGTATTCCCGCAGCGGCTCCTCGAATGGAGCGCCGACGCCGTCCTGTCGATCATCTTGTAGGGATGGCGGCCGACTCAAGACGACTCGCCAATTTCCGTTGGCTGGTGCTTGACGCAATGGGAGTCATCTATCGCGCAGGCGACGATGTCGCTGAGCTGCTCGTTCCGTATCTCCGCGACCAGGGCTGTCGACTCTCGGCAGCGGAGATCGAGGCCGGCTATCACGCAGCCAGCCTCGGCCGGATGTCCAGTTCGGAGTTCTGGCAGCGCTGCGGTGTCGACGGCAACGACGCCGACTACATCGCGGGCCACTCGCTGTCGCCTGGTCTGCGGGAATTGCTCGAACACGTGACAGCTCGCGGCATACGCGTTGCGTGCCTCTCAAACGACGTGAGCGAGTGGGCCGCCCTTCAACGCGATCACTTCGGATTGGCGGAGTTCATCGATCCATGGTGCATCTCCGGCGACATCGGTATCCGCAAGCCCGATGCCGAGGCCTTCTGGACGCTCCTCAGAGCAATCGAAGCTGAGCCTGGCGAATGCCTCTTCGTCGATGATCGTCAGAAGAACGTCGATGGCGCGCGTGCAGTTGGTATCGAGGCCGTGCTGTTTGGGACCGAATGCTCCGCATCGCTCGACCAGCTTCTGGACCGGTTCGTACCGTAAGCCAGGTCGAAGGATGCCAGTGGCGGCGATCTACGACCGCGTCAACGTGATGCGGAGAACCCTTGGAGCGCCGACGCCGTCCTGTCGATCATCTTGTAGAGCAGACCCGGCGACGACCCCGTTTGCATAGTTTTGAACAAGAATTCAAGCTCACAGCAAGTTCCAATATTTTGACCTCGGTATCAATAGCATCGTGCGAGGCATCCTGTCCTCCAACGGCTGGGTTTGCAATATTTTGAACTAGAAGTCAAAGTATTTGTAAATGTTAAACGTTTGAACTATTGTGCTGGCGTGGACACTGTGGAACTGCACACGGCAATTGCCGGCGGCGAAACGCTGACAGTGGAGATCAAGTCCAACATTGACGCCACCGAACTCGTTGAGGCTGTTGTCTGTCTTGCGAACACGGACGGCGGCCACCTGTTGGTTGGCGTCGACGAGAAGACCGGCGAGATAGTCGGTGCAGAGCCGTGGCCGAGGATGGATCTCGATCCGGTGCGTATCGAGGCCCACATCGCGGCGAACACCGAGCCTGCGGTTCGGGTGTCTGTCGAGGTTGTCGACGACGGCACATCGAATGTCGTTGTGGTTGCCGTGCCTGCCGCGAACACGGTCGTTGCGACCAGCAAAGGCAAGTTCGTCCGGAGGGCGCTTGATGTGCGCGGGAAGCCACAATGCCTGCCGATGCGGCCGAGCGAGGTCCTGTCGCGAGCGGGCAGCACCGGCGAACGCGATTTCACACGAACACCGGTGCCCGACCTCAGCATCGACGACCTGGACCCTCTCGAAATCGACCGCTTCCGCACCTTGGCGACGAGCGAGCACGGCGACGCGGTGCTGGCGTCCCTCAACGATGACGCGTTGCTGCGTGCCTTGGAACTCGTCGATGTAGGAGGACAACTCAATCTCGCCAGCGTCTTGCTGTTCGGCCGAGAAGCCGCGTTGCGAACCCAAGTGCCTGGCGCAGAAGTGGCGTTCCAGCATCTCGGTGCCCAACTGACTGTGCTCGCCAATGACATCGGTCATGCCCCTCTGCTGCGCGCCATGTCAGAGCTGTCTGAAAGAGTGCAGGCCCGCAACACCGAAGAAGAGATCGACATGGGCATGTTTCGCGTGCCGGTCCCGCGCTTTGCCGAGCGGGCAGTGCGCGAGTTGATCGCCAACGCGCTGACACATCGCGATTACACGGCTTTGGGCCAGACTCAGGTCGTCTTGACGGACGCGGGCCTTGAGGTGTCGAATCCGGGCGGCTTCCCCGTCGGGGTCACGCTGGCCAATCTGTTGATCACCCCGCCACGGCCTCGGAATCCGCTGCTGGCTGACGCATTCAAGCGTGCAGGTTTGGTGGAGCGCACGAGCCGTGGAATCAACCTCGTATTCAGAGGCCAACTGCGCAGCGGGCACGGACCGCCTGACTACAGCGGCACCACCTCGGAGACGGTCTTGGTGCGCGTCGTCGCTGGACCTGCCGACCGGGAATTCGCAGGCTATGTGGAGGAGGCTCGCCGGGAAGGCAATGAACTTGAGCTTGACGAACTCCTCGTTCTGCATGAGGTCCGCCGCGAGCGCATCGTTTCTGCCCGGCGCGTGGCCGAGCTGATCCAACGCGATCAAGCCCAGGCCCGCGGCCTGCTGACGACGCTCATCGAGAAAGGACTCATCGAGCCTCGCGGTCGGGGCCGCGGCCGCGAATATCACCTGTCGGCTTCCCTGTACCGCCGCTTTCATGAGGCACCTCGCTATGTGCGCATGCGCGGGTACGACCGCCTCCAGCAAGAGCAGATGATCCTGACCTACGTGCGTGCACACGGCTCGATCGCTCGGCGCGAAGCCGCAGACTTGTGCCAGATCGATTCGAGCAGCGCAGCCCGAGTGCTTCGCGAGATGCGTCACGCACGAGTGCTCGATCTAGTCGGCGAGCGTCGCACAGCACGCTATGTGGTGCCGGTCTCGCCGAACCCGCTCCCAGGCGCGGAAGGGCCCGGCGCAGGTGATCCCATCGACGCGCTCGTCGGGCAGTTTGATGTCGAACCTGATGAGAACATCGATGCTGTGATCTACGACTACGACCGTTGAGACTCGATGAGTTCAGTGGCTGGCCGTCGTTATGAAGAAGCATGCTTTCCGTGGGACGCGGCAGATCCCCCGGCTCTGACGGTTGGTTTCCGTCGAGGCCGGGGGATCGCTTTGCGTGCTGCCCGTGGTGCGGTGCGGTGATGGGAGGGGGTCACCTGCCGTCTGCCGGGGGCAGCTGTCGCGCCCTTGGCGGTGCGGGTGTCAGCCTGCGCTGCCCTCGCCGCCGGAGCCGTGCTCGCCGCTGCGCTCCGAGCCGCCTTCACGGCCGCTCTCGCCGCCGCCTTCGTTGCCTTCGGCGTGGCCGCCGGCACGCTCGCTGCTCTCGCCGCCGCCGGTGCCGCCTTCACCGCCTTCGCCGCTGCCGACTTCGGCGTGGGGGCTCCAGGTGGTGAACGGTGCCTGTGTGGCGGGCAGGCTGATGCGCAGCGTCTGGCCTGGTGCCAGGTCGGTGGGCGTGGTGGGGCCGAGCTCGGTGCCGTTGGAGAGGTGGATCTCCACCCGGGCTCGGGTCAGCACGCTGTTGGTGGTGTTGGTCACCGTGCCGTTGAACGTGTTCGCCGCGGGGTCATAGGCCAGCACCAGCCGGGCGCCGTTGCGGGTCACGTCGTAGGTCTGGCCCGGTGTGAGCGCCACGGCGGTGTCGTTCTCGCCGCCTGCCTCGGTCACCTCGCCACCGCGCTCGCCGCCTGACTCGCCGCCATTCTCGCCGCTGGCTTCGTTGCCCTCGGCATGGCCGCCGGCACCCTCAGCGCCTTCGCCGCCTTCGCCCCCGCTGTGGGGGATGGGACCAGGCCCGTTGCAGTCGAAGACCTCCATGTGCACGACGTAGCCGTCGAAGGCCACTCCGGCCATGGCGGGCTCATCCGCTACCGACAGCACTGACGTTGCCGATTGGCCTGGTGCCAGGTCGCCGAGCTTCTCTGGACCCAGCTCGCCGACCGTCTGCGCACCGGCTTTCATGTGCGGCTCGGACTGCACGTAGCACAGCGTCTGGGTTGTCGTGTTGCGAACCGTGGTGCGCACGGTCTGGGTCGCTGTGTCGTAGCTGGCTGCAACGTCGAGGCCGCCCAGGTTGCCCGTCCAGGTCTGGTCGAGCGGGATCACCGGGCTCGACATCAGAGCCTCGTTGATCTCCTCGCTGCTGCCGTCGCCGACGCCTTCGGTGCCCTCTGCGTGAGTCGGGTTCGCCTCAGCACCCTCGCCGTTGCGGGGATCGGCGATGATCTCGCCCGCCGCTGTCTCAACGTCGTCCCCGGTGCTTGAACCCAGGGCGCATCCGCCCAGTGCAGCCGCCGAGAGTGTGACTCCTGCGAGTGCCCCCGCCAGCCACTTCCTTGCTCTTGAATTCTTGAACCCCATGTCATTCTCCTTTCGTGAGGTTCTGACTTGGGGAGCAACGTAAGAATCGAATGTGACCCAAATGTGACGACGCCAAACAGTCTCGGAAGCCGTGCGCTGCCTAAGGTGGAGTCGTTATGACGCCTCTTGGACGCGAGCTGCGCAGCCTTGCCCGGCAGATTGCAGATGGGACATCGCAGATGAGCGACCTCGAGCGTCAACAGTCCCTCCGGCAAGAGCTGAAACGCAAGCTCGAGAGTGCCGGTTCGACGACGAAGGAGATGGCCAAGGCCGCCGGTGTGACCCGATTCACGGTGAACGCGTGGCTTCGCCAAGCCCACATGGGCAGGTTTCCCACGCTCTAGAGCGAACGTTGCGTCTGATGTGACAGAAGCGGCCTGCTGCGCCAGTTTGGCTGATCTGCTCTCCGTCAAACTGCCGGTTGCAACCCACTAGGTAGCCGTCAACGATGGTGCCTGCGGAGTTCGGGGTGCGGCTCCCGCAGGGAGGTCCGAGGGGTGACGGCGACCGGTGCATGGTCATACGACCGATACCGCGAGGGCACGGCGCCACTTCCCCGCCCGAATCTCGCATGGAATACCTACGGCGGAGGCGTCGAGAGCATCGGCCGCGACGGGTGCCCGGAACCGGTCGAGGTGTCTGCGCCAGCACCGAACCAGCTGCTCGTACGGGTAGACGCTGTCGGGCTCTGCTTCTCAGACGTCAAGCTGATCCGGCTCGGCTCTGAGCATCCCAAGCTGTACGGCCGTGATCTGTCGGTCGACCCCATCCGGCTCGGCCATGAGGCGACAGTCACGGTCATCGAGGTGGGAGACGACCTCGCCGAGACCTACCGCACGGGTGATCGCCTCGCAATCCAGCCGGACATCTTCATCGACGGTCGCAGCACGGCTTACGGCTACACGATCCCCGGTGGCTTGATCCAATATCACCTGATCGGCCCCGAAGTGCTCGACGCGGACGGTGTCTCGTACGTGATGCCGGTGGCTGACCACATCGGGTACGCGGCAGCGGCGCTGTCTGAGCCGTGGGCATGCGTGGAAGCCGCATACACGCAGCGCCGTCGCCTGTGGCCGCTCAGCGGCGGGACGGCCTGGATCATCGGCCACCCCGACGACCAGCGCAACTACGACTTCGGCGAGACGCTCCGCCACGCCGCCCGCGTCGTGCTCACCGGTCTGAACCCGCACACCGCCTCCGCGGTGCTCGAAGCAATAGGCCCGAAGACCGAGACGTCAGTCGTCGATGCCCCCGAGTTGTCGGAATACGCCTCGCTCGTCGACCGCGAGACCGATGGCGAGGGCTTCGACGACATCATCCTCATCGACCCACGGTCTGCTTCGCAGGTGACCGAGGTCGCACGGCACGTCGCGTTTCGCGGCACGCTCAACCTCGTCGGCGAATACCCACTCGACGGTCTCTCATCCATCGACTTCGGCCGCCTGCACTACGACTACACCGCCTTCGTCGGAACACGCGGCCCGAACGTCGCGCACGGATACGGCGAGCAGCGAAACCGCTGCGACCTGCGTCCCGGTGGGGTGGCAGTGTTCGTCGGCGCTGGCGGCCCGATGGGTCAGATGCACGTGCAGCGGGCGCTCGAGAAGGCCGACGGCCCGTCCGTCGTCATCGGCATCGACCCAGACCGGGCGCGCCTCGACGTGCTGGCGGCATCGCTCGGCCCGCTCGCGGAACGCTCTGGCTGCGAGCTCATCGTGCTGAACGCGGATGCGTCCGACCCGAGCGTGCGCGAACTGATCGACGAGCGTTCCGACGGCGACGGCGCAGACGATGTGGTCGTTACCGTGCCGGTGGCGTCGGTCATGGCATCGGCGGCGCAGTTGATGAGCGACGATGGAATGCTCGTGTTCTTCGCCGGAGTCGCGAACGGCACAACCGGGCCGCTCGACATGAGCAAGGTGTATCTCAGCAACGCCCAGTACACCGGCACGTCTGGTTCGACACTCGACGATCAAGCGCTCGTGCTCGACAAGACGGCGGCGGGCTTGCTCTCGCCCGACCTAAATCTGGCTGCCGTCGGCGGGATCGAAGCCGGGCGAGACGGTGTGCAGGCGATGCTCGACGGCCGGTTTGCCGGCAAGATCGTCATTTTCCCCCAGGTTGCCGGTATGCCGCTGCTGGGACTCGACGAGCTCGCCGACCGGTACCCCGATATCGGCAGCGCCCTGGGACCGCAGGGCCAATGGACATCGCAAGCCGAGCGACGGCTGCTCGAGACCCACGGGGTCGTCGAGGATCCGTGATCACGACGCTGACGCCGAATCCGAGCTTAGACCGGACCTTGCGCGTCAATGCACTCGAACGAGGCAGCGTGTACCGGGCATCGCTCGTGCGGGTCGAGTGTGCCGGCAAGGGGGTCAACGTGGCCCGCGCGCTTGCCGTCAACGAACACCAGGCTCGGGCGGTGTTTCCCGCGAACGACGACGATCTCGCGCTGTTCGATGCCGCGTTGGCCGCAACCGGGGTGACGTCGCATGCGGTGCGGATTCGAGGATCCGTCCGCACCAACATCACCGTGGTCGAGCCCGATGGCACGACGACGAAGATCAACGAGCCGGGACCAGAACTCGACGCGGCGGAGGCCGCCGAGCTGATGCGCGCCGCGGTGACCGGTTCGGGCTCGGACTGGCTCATCGCCAGCGGGAGCCTCGCGCCTCGAACCCCGGCCGATTTCTATACCCAGCTCGCCGAGTCGCTCCCCGACGCAGCGCAGCGGCTCGCTGTCGATTCAAGCGGTGAACCGCTCGAGCTGCTCATCGGGACGCCGTGCGCCGTCGTGAAGCCGAACCTCAGCGAGCTGGTCGGCCTCACACGTCAGCAAATGTGCACCGTGGGCGATGTCGTCGATGCTGCCAGGGATCTGCGCGACCGTGGCTGGGGCTCGGTGCTGGTCAGTCTCGGCCGCTTCGGGGCTGTGCTGGTGAGTGACGAGATCTCCTACGGAACAGTCTCGGTGACCGACGTGCGCAATACGGTCGGTGCGGGCGATGCACTGCTGGCCGGCTTCATCGCAGCAGGCGGCCGAGGCTCGGCGGCACTGGCTGAGGGGCTGGCTTGGGCGTCAGCCGCAGTGCGCTCGGTGGGCACCGCTGGCACCAGAGTCAGCCTCGACGACCGACGCGCTGTGGCGGTGTCGCCGTGCGTACCGCGAGAACTGCCAGTGGAGGAATGAGCATGAGCGAACAGTTTCCGCTCCGGATCTCGGCGATGTTCCGCTCTGGCATCTCGGGTTATGTCAAGAATCTCTTCCCTCTCACGGCCGCCGCAGCGGTCACCATTGCCGTCTTCGGTGTTTTCCGCTTCTGGGCGCAGGTTGCGAGCGACGACGGCAAGACGTTTCA
This sequence comes from Candidatus Poriferisodalis sp., assembly GCF_965208895.1. GTDB lineage: Bacteria > Actinomycetota > Acidimicrobiia > Acidimicrobiales > Poriferisodalaceae > Poriferisodalis. Next base: position 2,803,905 of record NZ_OZ242363.1, read on the forward strand.
GTCGATCGTCTTCGATCTCGTCGGGCTGGTGCTCGCCGGAACCGTTTCGCTGCCGTGGTTCGCCTATGCCCTCGACGCTGCCCGCGGCAAGCAGATCGACCTTGCCGCGCCGTGGCGCAGCGGGGCGCAGTTCGCCGCGCAGCTCGTGTGCGCGATCTTCTTCTGGGCCGCCTTCATGCTCGGCTTGCGTTATCTGGCAGGGATCCCGTCGATCCTTGCCGCCCTGTTCTACGGCTTCTACGGCTATGTCGTCGCCGATCGAGCGGCCAAAGGAGGTCTGCGGGCACTCGGCACCAGCGTCCGACTCGGCACCAAGCGCCGCGTCGCACTCTTCGCAATCTTGGCGCTGTTCGCCATCTTCAATCTGTTGGCTGCGATTCCGCTCGGCTATGGGGTGTCGGCGCTGACGGTGGTGCCCACGCTCGCCCTGCTGACGGTGACGGCCAGCATCACGCTGGTGGGGGGAGCGTGCCTGTACGACGCGCTGACGGAGCGATTGGGCGAGCAATGAGCGAATCACCTGAGGTCAGGCTCAGCGGCACACCGGCCTCGTCGGGCGTTGCGGTAGGGCCGGCGATCGTCATCGACTCCCAAGCCGTGGTGGTGCCGGATCTGGAAGATTCAGCCGACGCGTTCAGCGAAGCGAGCGCGGCGGTGAGTCGACAGCTCGCAGCGATGTGCGAGACGGCCCGTGCGGCTGGGCGCACCGAAGCTGGTGATGTCCTCGAAGCCCAGGCGCTGATGGCACAGGACCCGATGCTGGCCGATGCCGTTGCTGCTGCCCTGGGCGACGGCGCGGGCCTCGGCGCGGCGCTGCAACAGGCTCGCCAGCAGATCGAAGAGCTGTTCGCGGCGATCGACGATCCCTACATCGCGGCACGCGCCCAGGATGTGGTCGAAGTCACCGAACGGATCAGCCGATGGCTCGCCGGCGTCGACGTGCCGGACTTGGGCCAGATCACCGTGCCGTCGGTGCTCGTTGCACGGGCGCTCACGGCAGCCGACACCGCTGCGCTCGACCCTGCTTGTGTCCTCGGCTTCGTGACCGAGGCCGGCGGGCCCACCTCTCACGTCGCCATCATCGCTCGATCACTGGGGGTCGCGGCCGTGGTGGGCGCCGCCGGCATTGTCGAGCGCACGCGCGCAGGTGACCCAGTCGCCATCGACGGCGCGACGGGCGACGTCGTCGTCCACCCGACCGAGGTGACGGCCGAGGCCTTCGCGGCACGCCGCGAGGCCTTCGAGGCAGCCGTCGCTGCCGCCGAGCAGTACCGCGGGATGAGCGTGGCCCTCGGTGAACATCGGGTCGACGTGCCCGCCAACGTGGGTTCCCGAGACGACGTCGAGCGCGCCGTGGAGGCCGCGGCCGATGGCATCGGCCTGCTTCGCACGGAATTCCTGTTTCTCGACCGGTCCGATGCCCCCGGCGAGGAAGAGCAGTTCGACTTCTATTCCTTTGCCGGCGCCAGCTTCAGCCAGCCCGTGGTGATCAGGACGTTCGACATCGGCGGGGACAAGCCCGCGCCCTACCTCGGCATCGCCGCGGAGGAGAATCCGTTCCTCGGTGTGCGCGGCGCGCGCCTGTACAGCAAGTTTCCCGAAGTGTTCGAGACGCAGGTGCGAGCAATCCTGCGAGCTGCGGCCGACACACAGATCTGGCTGATGCTTCCGATGGTGTCCACGGTGACCGAGATCGGCGTCCTGCGCGACTGGATCTCCGAGATTGCGGCCGAGTTGACGGCCCACGGCGTCCGCCACGAGATGCCGCTGATCGGGATCATGGTGGAAGTCCCCTCGGTGGCACTCGTGGCCGACGCCGTGGCGCCACATGTCGACTTCTTCTCGATCGGCACCAACGACCTCACGCAATACGCCATGGCCGCCGATCGCACCAACACAGCGCTCGACGAGCTCCAGGATCCGCTCCACCCTGCGGTGCTCGCACTGTGCGAGCGCACGGTGGTCGCGGCGAAGCGCCACCGCATCAGCGTGTCGGTGTGCGGACTCGCTGCGGCCGACCCGCTCGGTGCGGCTGTGTTCGCTGCCATGGGCGTCGACAAGCTCTCGGTCAGCCCGAGAACGGTCAATCTGGTGAAGTCGGCGATTGCGTCGACTGATGCGTCGAGCGTCGACTCGATGGTGCGCGCAGCACTCGCCGCCGCAACGGCTGACGAGGCTCGCCGCATCATCGCCGACCCATCCCGCAGCCCATGACGGCTCTGCTCGACACCCGCGCGCTGCGGATCACCCGGTGGCTGCTGCAACAGGATCAGCCCCGCAGCACGGCCGCACTTGCATCGGATCTCGGACTGAGCCAGCGCGTCGTCCGCTACCGCCTCGACCAAGTCGAGAGGTTCCTTATCGGGTGCGGCGCGGAACTGGCGCGCAAGCGCGGCCAAGGGCTGCTCGTCACTGCCTCGCCCGATGTTCGCTCCAGAATCGCCGCAGATATCCAGTCGTTGCCAGAAGTGCCGCGGGTCTATGCGCCGTCTGAACGGGTCCGGATTCTCCTCGCTGCGCTGCTGTGGGAAGCGCCCGACGTGGTGTCCCTCGAAGAGCTCCATCTGGAACTGGAAGTCTCGAAGACCTCGGCCCGGCGCGATCTGCAGAGCTGCGAGCCATGGCTCGAACGCAACGGGCTTCCGCTGGTGCGACGCGCAGGTCAGGGAATCTCTGTTGTCGGCACCGAGCGACGCATCCGCCGCGTCACCGTGCAGCTCATTCTCGAGGCAATCCCTGAAGAGGTCCTGCACCTGCAACTCGCTAAGGCTCCGTCTGCCGCTCAGCAGGCGACCGCTCGGGTACCGGTCGGCCTGCTGGAGCGGATTTTCACGCTTCCGTTTGCCGAGACCGCTGCAATAGTCAGATCCAGCGCGCTCGGCCAGACCCTCACCACGGGTCGCAGCGATGCGGTCTTTGCTCTGTACCTGGCGGTCTCGGTCGCCCGGATTGAAGCCGGGCGCAGCGTCGCACTCGACGCCGGCTCGCATCGCTCGGCGATGGACCATCCCATAGCCCGCAGCGTTGCGACCATCGTTCCGAGCTTGGAACGGCTCGTCGGCGCCAGTCTGCCCGCCGCGGAGGTCGCAACAATCACCGAGTACCTTCTCGGACTCGATGCCCTCGACACTGCGCGAGCAGGCTCGGAATCGGTCGGTGACGATCTCCTCGACGAGATCATGCGTCTCGCTGGTGACAGGCTGCACACCGCTCTGGTCGACGATTCCGAGCTCAGGCGGGGACTGGCGTCGCATCTCGAACGTCTCGGCGTCCGGTTGCGCTACGGGTTGCCGATTCACAATCCGCTGCTCGACGAAGTGCGCGAGCGCTATCCCGATGTGTACGTCGTGGCTGGCGAGATGGCGTGGTTGGTCAACGGGGCGATGGGGGTGGCGATCTCCCCCGACGAGATCGGCTTCATCACCATGTACCTCTCGGGTGCGATGGAGCGGGCCAGGTTGCGGCCGAGGCGCCGTGCCCTCGTCGTGTGCCCGAGCGGGATGGCCACCGTCTGGGTGCTCGTTTCGCGGATCAAGTCCGAGTTCCCCGAACTGGATCTCGTGCAGGTCCTGTCCGAGCAAGGCTTCGAAGAACTTTGCCATGACGACTTCGACTTGGTCATCTCGACGGTGCCGCTTGGACCAAGCGACGTGCCGGTGGTGGTGGTCAGCCCCCTGCTGTCGAACACCGATGTCGCCCAGGTTGCCGCGTACGCCTGATCCCGCGGCTGTCGAGGCCAGTCGCCGTTCAGACGTCACCACCGGCCGATTGCAGTTGCGACACAGTGCAGCGCGCGCGCCGAAATGTCGTTGCTGCGCGGTGCCGTATTGGCAGTAGAGACGGGTGGACCCCAAGGGCAAAGATGTTCCCATCGCCTGAAGCAAGGGGGTTCTACGAATGCTTCAACGTGTCCAACGTTTTGGCGGGTTCTTGTCGAGCATGGTCATACCGAATATCGGTGCGTTCATGGCTTGGGGGTTGATCACCGCTCTGTTCATTCCGACGGGCTGGCTAGCCAAGACCAACCTCGACTGGGATTGGGATGCCTTAACCGGCAACATTGTCGGCCCGATGATCGTGTACCTGCTGCCAGTGCTCGTCGCGTACACCGGTGGCAAGCTGATCCACGGCCACCGTGGAGGCGTGCTCGCCGGAGTTGCCGTCCTGGGTGTCATCGGGGGTGCATCCTTCGAATTGGCATCCGGTGCCTCGGCCGACAACGTGCCGCAGTTCCTCGGTGCAATGATCGTCGGCCCGCTTGCGGGTTATGTGATGAGGGAAATCGACAAGTACCTGGAGGACAAGCGTCCTGCTGGCTTCGAGATGCTGATCAACAACTTCTCGCAAGCCATTGCCGGTCTCGGCTTGGCCCTGCTCGGCTACTTGGTCATCGGGCCGATCACATCGAACATCGCCAACGCATTCGGCAACATGGTCGAGGGCATCAGCGATGCCGGCTTGCTGCCGCTGATGGATCTGCCGATCGAGGTCGGCAAGGTGCTGTTCCTCAACAACGCCATCAACCACGGGGTGCTCACGCCGCTGGGCACCACCGACGTGGCGGAGACCGGCCGCTCCATCTACTACATGCTCGAGTCGAACCCCGGGCCTGGCCTGGGGCTGCTGCTCGCGTACTGGTTCGCCGGCAAGGGGTTGGCCAAGCTGTCCGCTCCGGGTTCCATCATCATCCACTTCTTCGGCGGCATCCACGAGGTGTACTTCCCGTATGTCCTGATGAACCCGGTGATGATCGGTGCCATGTGGGCAGGCGGCATCGTGGCCGACATCGTGTTCGTCATCTTCGACGCAGGCCTGACCGGGCCGCCGTCGCCGGGCAGCATCTTCGCCTATATCTCGTTCTTGCCGTCCAGCGGCGGGGCAGTTGCAGGCGTGTTCCTCGGCATTGCGGCTGGGGCTGCGGCGGCGTTCGTGGTCGGCGCGATCCTATTGAGGCTGTTCCCGGTCCCAGAGATTGACGACAGCGACGACGACACCTCGCTCGACGATGCGATGGAGGGCGTCCCGCTGAGCTGAGCTACCGCGGAGGTTGCGCCGACCCCCAGATGGGCGCAGCCTGAGGGGGCCGGGGCGGTTCAGGATTGCTGAGCGCCCCGGTCCTCCTAATCTCGTTGGCGCCGTTTCCCTGCGTGCTGGGGCGTACGGGGGGCGGCACCAGTGCTTGAGGTACCGACCGGAGGTCAAAGATGACGGAGCGAGTCACCAAGACAGCGAGCGACGTAAAGCTGATCGTGTTTGCCTGCGAAGCAGGGATGGGCAGCAGCCTCATGGGAGCGAATCAGCTGAAGAAGCTGGTCAAGAAGGCAAAGCTCGACATCGACGTCGTGCATCGGCCCGTGGGACAGCTCTCAGACGATGCCGACGTGGTCGTCGTCCATCAAGGTCTCGCGAAGCAGGCGAAGGAAAAGGTTCCCTCGGCGGCCATCGTGCCGTTCGTCCTGTTCATGAATGACCCGTCGGTGAAGCAACTCGTTGCGACGCTGAAGGCCGGTGATCCGGTCGTGTCGAAGATCTGAGCCCTGGCGTGGACGGCAGCGCAGACGGCGGGCTTGGGTCTGTCCTGACTCGAGCGGATGTCGTGCTCGGGTGCAGGGCGAATGCCATGGACGAGGCCATCGAGCACGCGGGCAACTTGCTCGTGAGCCGCGGCTCGGTCACACCTCCCTACGTCGAGGGGATGAAGCAGCGGGAGCGGGTTGTCTCGACCTATCTGGGCAACGGTGTCGCCCTGCCCCATGGGGTGAACGAGAGCAAGGACTTCATTCGGTCAACGGGGATCGTGGTCGCTCAGTATCCCGAGGGCGTCGACTGGGGGCCGGGCACGGCCTATCTGGTGGTCGGGCTGGCGGCGGTCGGCGACGATCACGTGCGCGTCCTGTCCCAGCTTGCCGAGATACTGCAGGACACCGAATTGTGCGAAGAGCTGGCGCAGACCGGCGATGCCGACTTCGTCTACGACCAGCTGAGCGCTGCACCCCCCGACGACGATTGACGGCAGGAACTGGAGATTTCGATGGACTCAGTGTTCGCCGAGGTGGTCATCACCAATCCCCATGGCCTTCACGCCCGACCTGCTGCGGTCATGGTCGAGAGGCTGAAGAGCTTCGATGCGGAAGTCAGAATCGAGGCAGGCCAAAAGACGGCCAGCGCCGCGAGCATCATGAGCGTGCTCGCGCTCGGAGCGGGAACCGGTGACACTGCACGTGTTCACTCCCAGGGAGCGCAGGCGCAAGCCGCACTTGAGACTGTCGTGGCCATTCTCACCGAGGAGGAGTGACATGAGCCGACTCGACCACGAGGCACTCGTTGCATCTGTGGCGGAAGCGGTCGGGGCGTCAGCCGATGCCTCGGGTGCGGCCGATCTCGTCTTCGACAAAGGCTCCATCGTTGTCGCGGCGAGCGCCGACGACTTGAAGGGCGCCTTCAAGCGTGTGAAGAAGATCGACGGCTACCGGTGGGTGGCCATCAACCGTGCCGACCTGTTCGGCGCGAACCCGCTTTCGCTCGGTTCCAAGGCCGGAATCATCGACGCCCACGGCGAGATTCTCAAGAACGCAGACATACCCCGCCGGAAGGTCTGACCGCGCCGGGCGGCACTGCGACTGACGAGGCAGTGAACTCGCGCGATGCGCAGTGCACATGGCGACGCTCCATAGAGTGGACGGCTCAGACGCAGAAGCAACCAAGACCAGTGTTCGCAGGCCGTCCTGAACGAGCGGAACGCTTCGATGCCCGAAGGCAAGCTCCACGAGCACGACTTCAATGCCGCACTCGCGGAAGCGATGAAGCGGATGCACGCCGACAACCGCATCAGTTTCCGCCACGAGCGCGTCGGCGTGCTGAAGCCAGTCTCTGGGGGCAGCTCGCGCCGCGTGGACGTCCTGGTACGGGCCGAGAGCCTTCTGCCAGTTGCCGTCGAGGTGGAATACAACCGGTCCGGCAGTTCGCCTGACCGCGACGCCGCGGCGCGGCTCGGTCTCGAGCTGGCCTCCGACGGCCGTGTCATCTCCTCGGCGATCTCGGTGCTGGCGCCCCCGCTCGCCGAGCAGTGGAAGGACCACGAAGACGCCGTGAGCCGCCTCGTGGGCGGGGCGCAATTGCAGTACGCCGTCCTCTCGCGGCTCGACGGTACGGCCGAACCCGACCGCTGGCCGCGGACAGGCTGGCTCACCGGCACGGCCCAGTCGTTGGCCGAACTCGCCGTCATGGTTTCCGTTCCGCCGGGACAGCTGGAAGTGGTCGCATCCGACGCTGCCGACAAGATGCGCGGTATTGCAGAAGACCTCGACGCAAACCTCAGCGACGACGCCAAGCTCCGACTCGCAGTCGCCATGGGACGGCCGTCAGGCTCGGACAGCCTCAACGTGGTCGGCGTGGTGTGGCTGAACGCATTTTTGTTCCAGGACCGGATCGCGCGGTCGCACGACGATGTGCCGAAGCGCTCCGAGGCAGCGCCCGACCTCAATCCGATCCCCCACTTGGTCGCGCAGGCTTGGGAAGCGATCCGTGCCATCGATTACCGATCAGTGTTTGACCCTGCGGCCGATGCCTTGCGCATCGTCGAACGAGATGTCGGGACCGCGCTCACTGCTGCGTTGCTCGGGCGAGCGGTGCTCATTGCAGGTCGTGTCGAGTCGGGTGTGCTCGGTCTGTTCGACATCGGCGGCGAGTTGTTCCAGCGTCTCATCTCGGACAGGTCCGAGGCGGCGAGCTATTACACACGCCCCGAGGTCGCAGAGTTCCTCGCCCACATCACGGTCAATGACAGCGTGCGGCTTCCGCAGTCGGCCCGCTCGCTGGCACTCGGCGAGTCAGACCGGCTGGGCGAGGTATTCCGCATCGCCGACTTTGCCTGCGGCACAGGGACGCTGCTTCGTGCGGCGTACCGGAGGGTTCGTGCGCTCGCACGCGTCGCGGGAGCGCAGCCTGAGGGCTTGGCCGCGTTGCACACGCATCTGATGGAGCACGGCTTCTGTGGCGTCGACATTTCCCCGATCGCGGCCCATCTGACTGCATCGGGTCTCTCGAACATCGAGCCGGGTGCCGACTACCGTCACACCAATATCGGTGTCGCGCCTGTCTGCGGGCCGAAAGGAGCGACCGGCTCGGTCGAGTACCTGGCCACTGAAGAACTTGCAGACCTGTTCGGCTGGGACGCGTCGGCGGCCGGCACCGCGCCGCGTGATGGCGCCGAAGCGGATGCACAAGGTCTGTATGCCCCCAACGAGCGTTTCGACATTGTGATGATGAACCCGCCCTACTCGCGCACACGGGGTGGTCAAGCGCTGTTTGACATCGCCGGCGCGACCGACGCCGAGCGCACGAAGGCCCAGAAGCGGGCCGCGAAACTGGTGCGCGACACGCCCGCCAATCTCAAGGCGGGCCTTGCTTCGGTGTTCTGCGAACTGGTGCGCCAGAAGCTCAGCCCTGGAGGACGGGTTGGCATTGTGCTGCCGATCACAGCCGCGGCGTCACCGACGTGGGCGGCAACGCGGGCCATGTTCGAGACCCACTTCGATGACCTGTTGCTGGTGGCATTTCCGGGTGCCACCCGAGGCGGCGACAAGACCCTCTCCGCTGACACCGCCATGGGCGAGATGATCATTGCAGCCACCAAGCGCTCTGAGCCCCGCGCTGATCTGGCCGCGGCCGACATCATGACGGTGGCGCTTGATGAGCCGTTCGCCAGCATCGCCGTGGCAGCCGAGACCGGCCGATCTGTCGATGCCGCGATTCGCGGCCGCGAGGAGCAGCGGGACGGCAACGTCACCGTGGGAACTGCGGTGGTAGGCCGCTGGACGGTGCTCCCGGCTGCCGAGGGCGGCCCGTGGGCCGCAGTCGGGGCGGAGAGCTTCGGTGCTGTGGCTGTCGCGGAGCGGCTGACCCGGCGAGGCGAGTTTGTGCCGCTCGATGCGCACGAGCCCGTCTGCGAGATCGCCATGACGACCATCGGCGAGTTGTTCGAGCTGGGTCCGACGCACCATCGCATTGGCCATGTGGCGGGCAACGAACCGATCGGCGAGTTCGAGCTGTGGCCGATCACCGACGATCACGTGCGAGCCGACGTGTCGCTGTGGGCATCCGACGCGGACGCGCAGACCAAGCTGACGGTCGATCCGACCCACTACGGCCTCGCCGTAGGCCCGAGACTCGCAGCGGCACGCGAGCGCGCCATCGAGCAGCTGCGGCGCAGGCTGTCTCGAACCAACGGCGGCGTTCCGGGCGAGCTCGCAATCGCCGCGGCTGTGGCGCAAGCCGAAGCCGCCGAGCGAGCCCGCGCTCAAGCTGTGCTTGGGGAGATGCGGCGCTGCCGGTCGACGCTCTTCTACCAGCGAGGCATCTTCTGGCCGTCGCAGGTCGCGCTTGCCGCGGTCACCGACATGCCCGTCATGGGCGGGCGCGCGTGGTGCGCGCTCTTGCACGACGACCCTGCCGTGCGCTTCGGGTTCGCCGTCTGGGCGAACTCGACCCTCGGGATGGTCGTCCACTGGTCGCGAGCGCAGCGCCAGCAGCACGGGCGCAGCAGCGCACAACTAGAAGGCATCCGTCTGATGCCGAGCCCGGACTTCAGGGACACCTCGATCTCTGCCGCAGCCCGTGAATTGCTGGAAGACAAGCCGGAGCTCCTGCGCACGACACTCATGCCCGCTCGTGACGTGTACCGCGACCCTGCCCGTGCGGCACTCGATGAAGCGGCAGCTCGCTTGCTGGGAATCCCCGATGCAGAGTCGCTGCGCGACCTCGCCCGTGACTGGTGCCGCGAACCGTCCGTCCACGACGGAACACCGCCCGTCCTCGAGTAGCTGCCGCAAGCGACGCCTATCGGTGCGCATGGGGTGCCGCCGGGCGAGTCTCGCCGCTGGATTCCGTGGCCGTGAAACGATGACAGCGAATCGGCGCAGGGTGGCGTGAAGTCGCTAGCGTTGCGGTCCGTGTCCGACCTCTTGCGGAGCTATCTGACTGTCGCGATCTTCGGCACAGCGGCAGTCCTGATGGCCTTCACGATGTTCGGCGTCGCACGGATCCTGCGGCCGCAGCGACCGACGCCCCAAAAGCTCATCGCGTATGAGAGCGGCGTCGATCCAGTCGGCAGCGACTGGACTCAGAGCCAGATCCGCTACTACGTCTTCGCGGTGCTCTTCGTCCTGTTCGACGTAGAGGCTGTGTTCATCTTCCCTTGGGCGACTCGGCTCGAGGTGTATGCCCTGTTCGGCCTGGTCGAGATGGCGATCTTCATCTTCATCTTGGTGCTGGGCCTGTTCTACGCATGGCGCAAGGGCGTCCTGCGCTGGGTGTGAGGGGCTGAAGGAAACCGCACGATGGCACTGGTCGACAAGGTCAAACTGCCCAAGCCGCTCACCTGGCTGCTGAACTTCGGCCGGGCACGCTCGCTGTGGGTGTACCAGTGGGGTCTGGCGTGCTGCGCCATCGAGATGGGCGCCGCATTCGGCTCGCCCCGATACGACGTCATGCGCCTGGGCGTCATCCCGTTCCCGGCCAGTCCGCGCCAGGCCGACCTGGTGGTGATCTCGGGCACCGTCACCGACAAGATGGCCCCGGTCATCCGGCGCCTGTACGAGCAGATGCCCGAGCCCAAGTACGTCATCTCGATGGGTTCATGCGCCAACTGCGGCGGCCCGTACTGGGACAGCTATTCGGTCACCAAGGGCGTCGATCAGATCATCCCGGTCGACGTGTACGTGCCCGGCTGTCCGCCACGGCCCGAAGCGCTGCTCGAAGGCATCGTGCTGTTGCAGGAGCGCATCCAGCGCGAAGACATCCAGGAACGCTGGCGAGGCGAGCCGATCGTCGTCCCGGCCTCGCCGGGAGCATCAGGTGCAGCGCCGCCCTCGGCACCAGCATCGACACGTGTGCCGCCGACGGCGGGAGCATCGGGCACAGCGCCGACCTCGGCAACCGCCCCAGCGCAGGTGCAGGCGTAGCGATGACGGACACGACCGACGACGCAGCAGCGCCCGGCGACGAGGCCCGCGAAGCACTCGCCGCCGAACTGTCTGGGTTGCTCGGCGATGCGTTGGTCGAATCCCACATCGAAGCAGGCGAGAACCTCTGGCTTCGCGTCGAAGTCGAGCACTGGCAGGCCGTGATGGCTGCGTTGCGCGACGCTGGGTTTGCCTACTTCGGGTTCCTGTCGGCCATCGACTGGACCGATGCCCCCGAAGGCCGCTACGAGGACACCGAATTCGATGCCGCAGGCGTCGGGACCGACGACGACGAATCTGCCAGCGCCACTGCCGCCGAGACTGTGCGGCGGGGAGGCGGCGAGACACGCTTCCAGTTGCTGGCGCAGCTGCACTCGCCGGCCCGTCACGCCGCCGTTCTCATCAAGGCCGACTTGTCCGACGTCGACGGTGTTCCCGCGTCGGTTCCGTCGATCATCGACATCTTCGCCGGCGCCGACTGGCACGAGCGAGAAGCGCACGAGATGTTCGGCATCGTCTTCGACGGTCACCCGAACCTGGAGCACATCTACCTGCCCACCGAGTTCGAGGGCCACCCGTTGCGCAAGGATTTCCCGCTGCTGGCCCGATCGGTCAAGCCGTGGCCCGGCGTGGTCGACATCGAAGAGATCCCGCCCGAGCTCGAAGCCCAACTCGAAGCCGAAGTGATGGCCGAGTTCGAGGCGTCAGGAGCGGGCGCATGAGTCCCGATTCCGTGGCACCGGCGTTTTTTGATGGTGCTCGCAGGCTCGCATCTGGAGCGGGCGCATGAGTCCCGCCGCCGGGTCGACGGCGCTGCGCGAGCAGCAGGCATACGTGGCGGCTCAGGCCGCCGATGCCCGTGTCAACGTCGAGCTCGACACCGGCGACATGACGCTGAACATCGGCCCGCAGCACCCCGCCACCCACGGCACGCTGCGCATCGCCTGCCGGCTCGACGGCGAGCAGGTCATCTCAGCCGAACCGCTGATGGGCTACATGCACCGCGGCTACGAGAAGCTCTGCGAGGTCCGCACGTACCCCCAGTGCACCACGCTGATCAACCGCATCGACTGGCTGGGCAGCTTCGCCAACGAAGTGCCGTTCATCTTGGCGGCCGAGCAGCTGATGGGTGTCGAGGCCCCGCCCCGTGCCCAGTGGATCCGCACCATCTTGTTCGAGCTCAGCCGCATCGCGAACCTGTCGCTGTTCCTGGGCGACATGGGCGTGCAGGTCGGTGCGCTGACGCCGGTGTTCTTCGCCTTCCGTGACCGTGAGCGGGTGCTCAACCAGATCGAAGAGGTCACCGGCGGCCGTTTCCACCCCAACTTCGATCGCATCGGCGGCCTGAAGGACGACATCCCCCGCGGCTGGATCGCCGAAACACACGCCGTCATGGCCAAGATGCGCGGCTTCTGCGACGAGATGGAAGACCTGCTGATGGGCAACGAGATCTTCCAGACTCGCTGCCGCAGCGTCGGCGTGATCCCGCGCGACGTGGCGCTGAGCTACGGCCTGTCGGGCGCCAACCTGCGAGCTAGCGGGGTCGACTGGGACCTGCGCCGCGACGCCAACCCGGGCCTCGCCTGGGACCAGGTCGACTGGCGCGTCTGGACACACCCCGACGGCGACTCATTCGCCCGCTACTGGGTGCGCCTGCAAGAGACCCGAGAGGCCACCAAGATCGTCGACCAGCTGCTCGACGCCATCCCCTCGGGCCCGATCATGGCCAAGGTGCCGCGCATCATCAAGGTGCCCGCCGGCGAGGCCTACGTCTCCACCGAGAACCCGCTGGGCGAGATGGGCTACTACGTCGTGTCCAAGGGCGGCCTCGAACCGTTCCGGGTGAAGATCCGCACGCCCAGCTTCAGCAACATCTCGATCGTGCCGTGGGTGATGCGCGGCACCTACGTGCCCGACATCATCACCATTCTGGGTTCGCTGTACTTCATCCTCGGGGACATCGACCGATGAGTGGGGACCGGTGAGCGAATTGACCCTTTCGGGAGCGCTCGGCCTCGCGTATTGGGCCGAAACCAGCATCAAGCTGGGCGTCGCGCTCATCGTCATCCCGACGGCTGCGCTGATGTTGGGCTACCTGTTCCTGCTCAAGATGATGGCGTTCATGCAGAGCCGGCTGGGCCCCACCGACGTAGGCCCTCACGGCTCGCTGCAGCTCATTGCCGACGCAGTGAAGTTCCTCCAGAAGGAAGACATCCACCCCGCCGCTGCCGACCGGCGGGTGTTCCGGGCGGCCCCGGTAGTAGTGCTCGCCTCGTCGTTCCTGCTCTTCGTAGTGCTGCCCACCGGCCCCGATGCCGTCGTGGAGAACCTCGACACGGGGATCTTCTACGCGATGGCGGTCTCGTCGCTGTCAGTGCTGGGTGTGCTGATGGCGGGCTGGGCCTCGGCCAACAAGTACGCGCTGTTGGGCGGCCTGCGGGCGGCCGGCCAGCTCATCGCGTACGAGCTGCCGCTGATCCTCGCCGTCATGGGCGTGGTCATCCAGGCCGACTCGTTGAACCTGCAGACGATCGTCGAGGCACAGGCAACCGGCGAGATCTTCGGCTTCGGCCTCATCGGCAACCCCTTCATCCTCACCCAGTTCGTCGGCTTCTTGATCTTCATGATCGCTGCCCAGGCCGAGCTGACACAGACGCCGTTCGACATGCCCGTAGCCGAGACCGAGCTCGTCGGTGGTTTCCACGTGGAATACACCGGCTTCCGCTTCCTGCTGTTCTTCATGGCCGAAGTCGCCACGGCGTTCGCGTTCTCGGCGCTGGCCACCGTGATGTTCCTGGGCGGCTGGTGGATTCCCGGGTTCGACATCGACGCCCCGATACTCAACGTGCTCGGACCGGTGGTGATGCTCGTCAAGATCCTGCTGGTGGCCTTCGTCATCTTCTGGATCCGCTTCACCTACCCACGCCTGCGCGAAGACCAGCTTCAGAAGTTCGCCTGGAAAGTCCTCATCCCGCTGTCGCTCGCGAACATCGTCGTGACCGGCATTTTCAAGGTGGTGCTCTAGATGCCACAGCTCCCCGGACTGCTCAAGGGCCTCGGCGTGACTGCTCGCACCGCGGCGCGCACGCTGTTCCCCAAGCGGGGCATACGCACGCTCATCCCTGCCCCCCAGCAGGGGTCGGTCACCGTGCAGTACCCGCATGAGAAGGAAGCCCCGCCCGACCGCGCCCGGGGCGTGATCGCGCTGCACGAGGAGAACTGCACCGCGTGCATGCTGTGCTCGCGCTCGTGCCCTGATTGGTGCATCTACATCGAGGGCCACAAGGTGAAAGCACCGCCCCGGCGTGCCGGCGGTGCGGTCCGTTCGGTCAACGTGGTCGACCGGTTCGACATCGACTACGCGCTGTGCATGTACTGCGGCATCTGCGTGGAGGTGTGCCCGTTCGACGCGCTGTTCTGGACACCCGAGTACGAGTACTCCGAGCCGCACATCGCCGATCTGCTGCATGACCGGATCCGGCTCAGCGAGTGGATGGAGACCGTGCCCGAGTTCCAGGCTTACGAGCCCGGCTCCGAGCAAAAGGTGCGCGTGGTGCCCGACTTCGGAATCGACGATTTCGCTCCCGCGCGCAAGCTCGGGGCAGACGACGCAGTTCCCGGACGCGAGCTTGGCGCAGAGACGACCGGGCCAACATCAGGACGCGGGCTCGAAGCTCAGGCAGCCACCGGGTCCGGCGGCTCGGCGGGCTAGGCGATCGAGATGGTTGCGCAGAACATCGCCTTCGGCATCATCGCGGGCATCACCGTGCTGGCCGCGCTGGGCATGGTGACGACGCGCAACATCGTGCATGCAGCCCTGTTCCTGGTGGCTGTGCTGGGCGGTCTCGCAGCGAACTACGTGCTGCTCACCGCCGAGTTCATCGCCACCACGCAGGTACTGGTCTACATCGGCGCCGTGATGGTGCTGTTCCTGTTCGGCATCATGCTCACCCGGGCGCCGATCGGGCGAATACCCCAGATGACCGGGGCCACCTGGCCGGTGGCAGCGCTCTCCGCGCTCGCGCTGGGCGGTGTCACCGTCTACGCCCTCATCGATGGCTTCGGCACCGAATCGCTGGCTACCGACAACACGGTCTTCCGCACAGCCGACGTGTCGGACTCGGTGTTCTCGCAGTACATCATCCCGTTCGAAGCCGTCTCGGTGCTGCTGCTCGCAGCACTGATCGGCGCCGTTGTGCTGGCGCGCAGGGACTGAGGCAGGCCGCGATGAATGCGACAGTGATGGGTGTCAAAGTGACGAGGGCCACGGCGCTGGGTGTGGCCACGGTGGACGCCGAGGTGGCCGTGATGGACGTCAGGGTGATGAGGGCCACGGCGCTGGGTGTGGCCACGGTGGACGCCGAGGTGGCCGTGATGGACGTCAGGGTGATGAGGGCCGCGGCGTCGGACGCCGGGGTGGTTCGCTGATGCTGCTGAACCAGTTCCTGCTGCTCGGTGCGTTGCTGTTCGCTGTGGGCGTCTACGGCGTGCTGGCGCGCCGCAACGGTGTCATGGTGCTGATGTCGATCGAGCTGATGCTGAACGCCGTCAACCTCAACCTGGTGGCGTTCGGGCTGCAGCACGACGTCGTGTCGGGGCAGGTCTTCGCCCTGTTCATCATCGCGGTCGCAGCCGCCGAAGTCGGCGTGGGCCTGGCCATCGTGCTGCTGCTGTACCGCAACCGCAGATCGATCGCGGTCGACGAGTTCGACCTGATGAAGGGCTGACGGAACGCGCATGTGGATCCTTGAGAACGCGTTCTTGATCCCGCTGATCCCGGCGGTCTCCTTTCTCGTCATCCTGCTGTTCGGGCGCAGCGTCATCGGCGGCGACAGGGTGCACAAGGTGGGCATCACCGCCGTGGGCATCGTGTGGATCCTCTCGATGATCGCGGCGGTGTCGTGGATCACCCAGGTAGAGGACGCTACGTCGTCGAAATCAGACGACGCCGAGCACGCGCTGGTGTCGGTCAACGAAGGCCTGAGCGCTTCAGGCCCGATTGCCGGAGATGCAGCTTCACTCGATAGAGACCTGCATCTCGCCGCCGAAGATGACGGCCACGGCACCGACGATGGCCACGGCTATGCCGCAGGACCCGACCCGGTCAGGGCCACCACCGACGGCTGGTGGTCGAGCGGTGGCATGGACTTCGCCGTCGGCACCTTGGTCGACGGCCAGACCGTGCTGCTGCTGGTGGTGGTGACCTCCATCTCGCTGCTCGTGCACATCTACTCCAGCGAGTACGTCAAGGGCGACCGGCGCTTCGTCCACTACTACGCCTTCTTGAGCCTGTTCACCGCCTCGATGCTTTTCTTCGTCATGGCCCAGAACCTGGTCCAGATGATCGTGGGCTGGGAGCTGGTGGGCGTGTGCAGCTTCGTGCTCATTGGGCATTGGTGGGAGGAACGGCCGAACACCGACGCGGCGCTCAAGGCGTTCCTGACGAACCGCGTGGGCGACATCGGCCTGCTGGTCGGCGTGATCATCCTGTTCGGCACCTTCGGCACCTTCAGCATCCACGAGATCAACACGAGGATCGGCGACGCCAGCCGTGTCGCGAGTGAAACCGGCGGCCCGAACCCTTACCACTTCGCCCTGCTGATGGCGTCGATTGCGCTCATGGCGGCGGTGTGCTCCAAGTCGGGCCAGTTCCCGCTGCACACGTGGCTGCCCGACGCCATGGCCGGCCCCACGCCGGTCTCTGCGCTGATCCATGCAGCGACGATGGTCGTCGCAGGCGTGTTCATGATCGGCCGGCTCTACCCGGTGTTCTTCGAGGGCTTCTCCATCGGCACCTCGTCGATCAACCTGATGGCGTTCATCGGCGGCTTCACGGCCCTGATCGGCGCTGGGTTGGCCTTCGCCCAGTGGGACATCAAGAAGGTGCTGGCCTACTCAACGGTGAGCCAGCTCGGCTACATGGTGATGGCGCTGGGCGTGGGCGCTTGGACCGCCGCAATGTTCCACCTCTTCACGCATGCCTTCTTCAAGGCATGCCTGTTCCTCGGCGCCGGCTCGGTGAGCCACGCTGCGCACCACACCTTCGACATGCGGGAGATGGGCGGCCTGCGCAAGTACATGCCGCACACCTACAAGACATTCGTCATCGCGACGCTGGCGCTCGCGGGCATCTTCCCCTTCGCCGGTTTCTGGTCGAAGGACGAAATCCTGCTCGGTGCGCTGAAGGGCCAGGAGAACTGGTACCCCGTGATGCTCGCGTTCGGCTGCGTCGTGGCGCTGATGACCGCTGCCTACATGACTCGGGTCATCTGGTACACGTTCTGGGGCGAGTACCGCGGCCACGGACACCCGCACGAGTCGCCCAAGGTGATGACCGTTCCGCTGTGGATCCTGGCGGTCATGGCCGTGGTGGCCGGGGCGTTCAACCTGCCCACGCCGGTGCTTGAGCTGTTCGGGCTCGAGCGCTTTGCCCACCTCGTACAGACGTATGTCGAGCCGACGCACTACCTGAACGCGATCGGGTTGTCGCATCCGGGTCCGGAATGGGAGATGGCCGCCGTGGGCTTGGCCCTGGCGCTGGCCGGCATCGCCGTCACGTTCCTGTATTTCTGGCGCAATGCCGGGCCGCATGGGCTGACCGAGCGCAACCGCTACGCCAAGGCGGGGTACACGTTCCTCGAGCAGAAGTACTACCTCGACCACCTCTACACCGACATCGTGGTGGGTTCGATCAAGGCGCCGATCGCCCGGGCCGCCAACTGGGTCAACAACAACGTGATCGACCTGGTCGTCAACCGTGCCGGCGAAGGTGCCCGCGACAGCGGCCGCTGGGTGTATCGCTGGATCGACCAGGGCACCATCGACAACACCGTCAACGCGCTCGGTTCCGGTGCCGATGCCGGCGGTCAGGGTCTGCGGGTGATGCAGACCGGCAAGGTCCAGAACTACGGCTCGCTGCTGTTCGGCACCGCAGCCGTGGTCGCCATCGTGTTCGTGATCGTCCTGTGACCTTCCCCGCCGCTCACCCCGTCGCCGTCAAGGTCATGTCCTGTCGGCATGTCGCCCCTGGCTGCTTCGCCCGACGCAGCGCGACCTCGCTAGCCCGCGGCCTTGACCTTGCCGCTCCGTGTTCCAATCGAGAGGGAGCTTCCTAGTGGACGCAACTGGATTCGACGCTTGGGCGCTGACGCTCGCGGTATTCCTGCCGGCCGTCGGTGCGCTCGTGATGATGGTGGTGCCGCGCGCACACGAACTCGAACTGAAGATGGTGGCGCTGGGTACCTCGCTGGCCACGCTGGCCGTGGGCGTCTACCTGCTGTTCGCCTTCGACTACGGCAACGCCAACTCGTTGCAGTTCGGCGTGCACAAGGGCTGGATCGACGCCATCAACGCTGACTACATCTTGGGTCTCGATGGGCTGTCCTTGCCGCTGCTGATCCTGTCGATGGCCATCATCCCGCTGTGCGTGATCTACTCGTGGGAGCACATCCCCGAGCCGGGCAACGTCAAGGCCTTCTTCATCTTGATGCTGATCCTGGCGTCAGGCATGAACGGCACCTTCGTGGCGCAGGACTTGATCCTGTTCTTCGTCTTCTTCGAAGTCGTGCT
Organism: Candidatus Poriferisodalis sp.; assembly: GCF_965208895.1. Classification (GTDB taxonomy): domain Bacteria; phylum Actinomycetota; class Acidimicrobiia; order Acidimicrobiales; family Poriferisodalaceae; genus Poriferisodalis. Next base: position 2,822,435 of record NZ_OZ242363.1, read on the forward strand.
GTTGCCGATGTACTTCATGATCGGGGTATGGGGCGGCGAGAACCGCCGCTATGCCTCGCTGAAGTTCTTCCTGTTCACCTTGTTCGGCTCGGCGCTGATGATCGTCAGCTTCGTGGCGCTGTACTTCGTGGCCACCAACGACGCCGGGGCAGCGCTGAATACGTTCAACATGAGCGAGCTCGCCAAGGCCGCTGGCGGCGACTTGGCACGCGGCACCCAGGCGATCATCTTCGCGGGCCTGTTCATGGGCTTCGGCATCAAGGTGCCGATGTTCCCCTTCCACACCTGGCTGCCCGATGCGCACACCGAGGCACCCACGGTGGGCTCGGTGATCCTGGCCGCCGTCTTGCTGAAGCTCGGCACCTACGGCTTCGTGCGGATCGCATTGCCGTTCCTGCCCGAAGGCGCTGCGGCGTGGGCGCCTTGGATCGGCCTGCTGGCGGTGATCGGCATCATCTACGGCGCCTTGGGCTGCCTGGCGCAGACAGACATGAAACGCCTCATCGCATTCAGCTCGGTGGCCCACATGGGCTTTGTAATGCTGGGGATTGCCACGTTGACCTCGATCGGCATCAACGCTGCGGTGTTCGGCATGGTGGCCCACGGGATTATCACCGGGATGCTGTTCTTCTTGGCCGGCTCGATCAAGGAGCGCTACCACACGCTGGAGATCGGCCGGCTGGGCGGCCTGCTCAAGTCGGCGCCCCGCATGGGCTGGATTCTGGCCATCTCGGCGATGGCATCGCTGGGCCTGCCCGGATTGGCGGGATTCTGGGGTGAGTTCCCGGTGATCTTGTCGGCCTACAACCCCGGCGCCGGACTTTCCGAAGAGCTGTTCCGCACCTACATGGTGATCGCCGCGGTGGGCACGGTCTTTGCTGCGGGGTACCTGCTGTGGCTGTTCCAGCGCAGTGCGTTCGGCGAACCCAAGCCCGAGTGGGAGGGCCACACGATCGCTGACGTGAACCGCTACGAGTGGGCGGCGTGGATGCCGCTCATCATCGCGATGGTGCTCTTCGGCTGGGTCCCCGGGCTGATCTTCGGCATGGTCGATGACGTGTCGGTCGGCATCGCCGAGAGCATCAGCGCGGCTGTGGGCGGGAGCTGACGATGAACCTCGGGGTACTCGTGGCGTTCGTGCGGCCGGCGCTGGATTGGCACGCGCTCGCGCCCGAGTTGACCCTGCTGGCGGTCGGCACGCTGGTGACCGTTGCCGACATCGCGCTTGACGACAAAGCCAAGCGGATGATGCCGACGCTGGCCGGAATCGGCCTGCTCATCACGCTGGTCCCGATCCTGACATTGGCGGCTGACGGCGCCGAACGGTCCATGTTCGGCGGGGCCTACGTCGTCGACGACTTCTCGCTGGTGCTCAAGGCACTGTTCATCTTGGCGGGCTATGTGGTCGTTCTGATGTCGGTCGACTACGTGCGCGAGGGCGACTACTACGAGAACGAGTACTACACGCTGCTGCTGACCTCGCTGCTGGGCATGGTGATGATGGCCAGCTCGCGCGACCTGGTGAGCGTGTTCGTGGCGCTGGAGCTGTTGTCGATCCCGGCGTACATGCTCGCCGCTTGGCGCAAGGGCGGGCCTCGTTCCAACGAGGCGGGCCTGAAGTACTATTTGATGGGGGTCTTCGCTTCGGCGGTGATGCTGTACGGCATGTCGCTGGTGTTCGGTGTGGCCGGCGACACCGATTTCGGGACGATCGCTGAGGCACTGCGGGGCGAGGGGGCGAGCCCGATTGTCATCGTGGCGATCCTGTTCGTGCTGATCGGCTTCGCCTTCAAGGTGTCGGCCGTGCCGTTCCACACCTGGGCGCCAGACACCTATGAGGGCGCGCCGACGCCGGTGACAGCGTTCTTGTCGGTGGCGTCGAAGGCAGCCGGCATGGTGGCGCTGCTGAGCTTGGTGTTCGTGGCCTTTGAAGGCGCCGCCGACGTCGTGCAGCCGTTCTTCTGGGTGTTGGCCGTGGTGACGATGACCGTGGGCAACCTGATCGCTTTGCGCCAGACGAACATCGTGCGGATGCTGGCCTATTCGGGCGTGGCGCAGGGCGGCTTCATGCTGGTGCCCTTCGCCGTGGCGTTCGAAGGCGATGCTTGGACCGTCCCCGGCGTCGGGATCACCACGACGGTGCTGCCCAGCACGTACGAAGCGGTCATCGTCTACCTCGTCATCTACGCCTTCATGAACCTGGGGGCGTTCAGCGTGGTGCTGGCGGTATCGCGGCGGACCCGCTCGGGTTCGATCGACAGCTATGGCGGGCTGTTCAGCTATGCACCCGGCATGGCGGTGCTGATGACGCTGTTCTTGGCGGCGCTGGCGGGCATACCGCCGGCGGGCGGATGGTTCGCCAAGTTCGTCATCTTCCGGACGCTGGCTGATGCGAACACACCGGCAGGCTGGGTGCTTGCGGCAATTGTCGCCGTGAACGCGGTGATCGCGTTCGGCTACTACGCCCGGGTGCTGGTGCAGATGTGGTTCGAGCCAGTGCCCGAGACGGTGGCGCTCGGAGTGGATGCGAGCGGCGATGCCGACGACGAGCCGGCCGACGAGCCGGTCGAAGCCGATGCGCACGACGATGGTGGGTTCGTGGCCACCGAGACGCGCCGGCAGACAATGGTGGCGTTCACCCCGGGATCGATCCCTATGACCGGCGCGCTCGCAGCCGCGCTGGTCATCACGGTGGTGGCCACGATGGCGCTCGGCATCTTCCCCGGCCTCGTCAGCCACTTCGGCGAGGTCGCGTCGTTCTACTTGGGCGGCTGATCACGGCCTGGGCATCGTCGTCAGGCACCGAGCATGAGCGGATCCCTGCGACCGGTCCGCAAAGATCGGGTTGCATGATCGAGTCGGCACGATCTAGTCGAGGCGACTGGGACCGTCCCTTTCTATGAGTGAGCCCGTGCGCTTCGACGCGTACATGGACGAGGCGCTGTACGGCGCTTCGGGTTTCTATGTGCGCGGTGGGCAACCGGGTAGTCGCGCTGGCGACTTCGCTACCTCAGTCGAGCTGGGTTCACTGTTCGCCCAATGCGTGGCCGCCTACTTGGACCGCACGTGGCATGAGCTGGGACAACCCGACCCGTTCGTAGTAATCGAGGGCGGCGCAGGACGCGGGACGCTGTGCGTCGATGTACTCACCCAAGTGGTCGAGTGCAGCGACGCACTGCACTACGTGATGGTCGAGCGTGTTGCCACACAGCGCAAAGTTGCTGAAGCACGGATAGGCGCCCGCGGTGTCGTTCACCCGGTCGCCGCGGTACCGGACCTTCCGTCAGGTCCAATCGTAGGTGTGGTGATTGCCAACGAGCTGCTCGACAACCTGCCGTTCCGCCTGCTCGAACGATCGCACGACGATTGGCAGGAGGTACACGTACAGCGCGACGAAGCCACTGCGGTCGAGGAGTTGTATCCCGCGGCTGCCGACGCCGTGAACATGGCCGCCGCACTCGCGCCGGAAGCAGCCGGTGGCGCTCGTATTCCGCTGCAGCTGCGATCTGCTGTCTGGGTGCGACGGGCGCTGCGGCTGCTGGAACGAGGCCGCGTCCTGGTATTCGACTACGGCGTGCCCCACACGGCCGAGCTGGCACAGCGTCCGCAGAGCGAATGGCTGCGGACCTACCAGTCCCAACGCCGTGCGCATAACCCGCTGCACGCGCCGGGCACCGTGGACATCACCTGTGATGTGGCCTTCGATCAGCTGCCGCCTGGTGCGACGCTTGCCACCCAGGCCGAGTGGCTGGCTGCGGCGGGCATCGAAGCAATGACGGCAGACGCGCGGGCGCTGTGGGAGCAAAGCCGGTCCAAACCGGCCGCCGACGCGCTTGCAGCCCGGACGCTGCTTGACGAAGCAGCCGCGCTCACCGACCCCGACGGCATGGGAGCCTTCTGGGCCGCTGAGTGGCAGGCGGCGCAGTAGCCGACGATTTAAGGAAATGTCATGTAATTTTGACTATCGGCAGTCATATTGTGCAAATTTCTGGTCGTCAATAGCAGATATTGTGGCTGACTACGTTCCGTGCAACCCCGCCATAGCCATCACGGTGAGTGAGATCCAGAATGTCTGAGTTTCCGAGCATGGAACAACCGCCGCCGAGCTTCATGCATCGTTCGTGGGCCAGCATCAGACGGTACTGGAGCCGCTTCTGGGAATCAGGCCTCTGGGGCGCCCTTCAGAGAATCGAGACCATTGCCTTCATCATCCTCTTGGCAGTGATCATCTGGCGGGTTGCTACTGGCTGAGTCTTGGCTCGTCGGTTGGCCTTCATGTGTGTCACCCATACAGCACCGGTGAGAGCCGTGACTAGGAGTTCGGCTTGCGATGCGAGACGCACGGCGCTGGAGATGTCGGACGCCGATGGCCGTGGACCTTCGCCCAACCGTGGCCGGTTCTCGTACCGCGTGCCGTAGCGCAGCGGCCCGCCGAGTTCGCGCTCGATGGCGGCAGCAACGGCCGCCTCGGCGACCCCAGCGTTGGGGGAGGGATGCGCCGGCGCGTCCCGGCGCACTACCTGCCAGATAGTGCGCGCCCGGCTTGGCCGCAACGCTGCGACCAGCGCTGCGAACAGCCGCGCCGGCACATAGTTCGCCACATCGTCAAGGCGTGCGGCAGCCCAGCCGAACTGCCGGTACCGCTCGTCTAGCCGTCCGACCATGGCGTCCATCGTGTTGGCCGCCCGGTAGGCAACGGCTCCCGGAGCCCCGGCCACAACTGCCCAGAACACCGGGGCCACGACGGCGTCGACGCTGTTCTCGGCGACCGACTCGATGACCGCAGCAGCGATGCCGGATTCGTCGAGTTGGCTCGGGTCGCGGCCCACCAGGGCGGAAAGCTCGGCCCGAGCCATCTCCAACTCATCCGCAGCGAGCAGGTCAGCAATTCGCATCGCAACCGACCGCAGCTCTCGCCCGGCCGCAGTCAGCGCAACAGCGGAAACGGTCGAACGCAGGAGGGTCCCAGCGATCGCTCCGATGGTCACACCAGCCGCCGCATAGGCCACACCGGCTGAACGTCGATCAGCCCAGATCTGCCGCTCGAGCCGGGCCATCAGCTTCCCGAACCCCGCCACGGGATGCACCCGCGCGGGTGGCTCTCCCGCAATCCGATCCGCGAGCAGTCCAATCGCTGCGGCGCCACAGCGCCGCGCCATCCGGCTCATGACGGCGCTTCCGCTCTCATGTGCTCTGCTGTGGCAATCCGGACTGCACTGCGCTGTGCACGGCAAGTGCGAGCCGCTGTCCCCACACCGAACGCGGCCCCCCGAAGCGTTCCTGGGGGGCGGCCGCCGGCCACGCAACGACGATCGCATCGGTAGCGGTGCCGGTGCCGTCGACGCCATGCTCAGTCAGCGCCTGGACCTTCGCTTCGGTGGCCGTCATCGTGGCGTTCACAGCCGCGCCCGGATCCAGTCCGACCGGGAGCTGGACGATCACATTGATGGTTCCTGCTTCCGAAGACTCGGGTACAAACTCGCTGTCCGCAGCCCAGGTCGGCCCTGAAACGCCGACGGTGGCGTGAACGACGACGCCGTCGCATTCAGCCCGGCAAACGCCACGGACGTCGACAGCGGTGAACAGAGCCGTCCCCCTGCCGGCGAGGCCCAACTTCGAGGCGATTCCCGCTGCGTGCTCATCAAGATCAGTGCGGGCGTAGCCACGTTCCACACCGACGTTCAAGATCCAGTCGATCCGGCCGGCACCGCCGTTCACGCTCGCCGACGAAATCGCTTCGGTTGGCCGGTCGAAGCGCCATATCAGGACGTCCCCAGGGACACTCGCCACAGCAGGTTCGAGGGCGGCGCTCACCGGCGGGACATTACCGGGCTCACCGCGGCCGGCATGGGCGCCTTCCGGGGCGCAGAACTCGGTCGAGTGGTCGGATTCCGGGGAAACAAGTTTGTGATTTCGACGGCTTGTAGTTGCTCATTTCGACGCCTCGAACTTCACATTCTCGACGCCTCGGGCCTGTCGTACGCTTCCATTGCCTTCATCATCCTCTTGGCAGCAATCATCTGGCGGGTGGCAACTACTCTGCGAATCTGGCTGAGCAGGCTCGGGTCCCGCAAGCGATGCCGACCCGATCTGCACACCGACACCAGCAGCACGACGAGACAGGGGCACCGATGGCAACAACATCTGGGACGGGCGCATCCACCGAGGCGACGATCGAGGACTACTACGTCGAGGACCGAGTGTTCGAGCCCGCCGAGGAATTCCGCTCCGTGGCGCTCACCGCAGACCGGTCGCTGTATGAGGAAGCAGGCGCCGACCGCCTGGCGTTCTGGGCCCGCCAAGCCCGCGAGCATGTGAGCTGGTTCACCGACTTCCACACGGTGCTCGAGTGGGACCTGCCCTTCGCCAAGTGGTTCTTGGGCGGCACGCTGAACGTGTCGTACAACTGCCTCGACCGCCATGTCGAGGCCGGCCGCGGCGACAAGGTGGCCTATTGGTGGGAAGGAGAGCCAGGCGACACCCGCACCATCACCTACGCCGAACTGCTCATCGAAGTGTGCAAGTTCGCCAACGTGCTGAAGGGCTTGGGCGTGGAACGGGGCGACCGGGTGTGCATCTACATGCCGATGATCCCCGAGCTGCCGGTGGCGATGCTGGCGTGTGCTCGCATCGGCGCCGCCCACTCGGTGGTGTTCGGCGGCTTCTCTGCCGACTCGCTGTCGGATCGCATTGACGACGCCTCGGCGAAGCTGCTCATCACCGCCGACGGCGGCTACCGGCGTGGCGATCCCTTCGGGCTGAAAGACACCGCCGACGCCTCGGTGGCTGCAACGTCAACGATCGAAAATGTGGTGGTCGTGCGGCGCACCGGCCAGGACGTGTCGTGGAATGACGGCGTCGACCACTGGTACCACGACCTGATGGATGGTGCTTCTGCCGACTGCCCGCCCGAGCACATGGATTCGGAGGATTTGCTGTACCTGCTGTACACGTCGGGCACGACGGCCAAGCCGAAGGGCATCATGCACACCACCGGGGGCTATCTCACCCAGGTGGCGTTCACTCATCGCTACGTGTTCGACCTCAAACCCGACGTCGACGTGTTCTGGTGCGCAGCCGACATCGGCTGGGTGACCGGCCACAGCTACATCGTCTACGGACCGCTCGCGAACGGAGCGTCGTCGGTCATGTACGAGGGCACGCCGGACACCCCGCGCCCGGAGTTCCGCGACGGCGACCGGGCATCGTGGCCCAAGGACCGGCTGTGGGACATCCTCGAGCGCTACGGCGTGACCCAGCTCTACACCGCACCTACGGCGATCCGTACGTTCATGAAGTGGGGTGCGTCCGAAGTCGAGCGGCACGACCTGTCCAGCCTGCGTGTGCTGGGCACCGTCGGCGAGCCCATCAACCCCGAAGCCTGGATGTGGTACCACACCCACATCGGCGGCGGCACCTGCCCGATCGTCGACACCTGGTGGCAGACCGAGACCGGCGGTCACATGATCACGCCCCTACCGGGCGTCACGACGACCAAGCCCGGTTCGGCAACCCACGCGCTGCCGGGCATCTCGGTGGAGCTGGTGGACGACGCCGGCAACCAGGTCGAACGCGGCGGCGGCTACTTGACCATCACCGAACCTTGGCCATCGATGCTGCGAGGCATCTGGGGCGACCCTGAGCGCTACCGCGAGACCTACTGGAGCACCTACGAAGGCCGCTACTTCGCGGGCGACGGCGCCAAGCTCGACGACGACGGCTACCTGTGGCTGCTCGGCCGTGTTGACGACGTCATGAACGTGTCCGGCCACCGCATCTCGACGACCGAGGTGGAGTCGGCGCTGGTCGACCACCCTTCCGTTGCGGAAGCAGCAGTGGTGGGCGCGACCGATGACACGACTGGCCAGGCCATCGTGGGCTACGTGATCTTGCGAGGCGGCCACGACGCCACCGATGAGCTGCGCGAGGAAGTGCGCCAGCACGTCTCCACCAAGCTGGGTGCGATCGCCCGCCCCAGGGCCGTGGTGCTGGTGCCGGACTTGCCAAAGACCCGTTCGGGCAAGATCATGCGCCGCTTGCTACGCGACGTCGCCGAAGGCCGCCAGCTCGGCGACACCACCACCCTCGCCGACGCCGGCGTGGTTGAGGAAATACGCACACGCGCAGCCGAAGCCCCGAGCGAAGACTGAACGACGACGTCTCCCATCCCCCGCTTCGAGATCGCCGATGTGCGCAGCGACACGCAATCGACGCCTTGCGTCTGCGGCGCCAGGCACCCGGTGAGCCCGCAGTGACCGGGCACGACGACTGGCCGTCGTACTGGTGGTGGCGTGCCGGCCCGGTGCCGCCCGGCGACTGCGTGATCGTCGACATCGACGGGGTGCTCGCCGATGCCGCCCACCGTCAGCATCATCTCGACGGCCCGTGGCGCGACTGGGACTCGTTCTTCGCCGATGTGGGCGACGACGACGTGCTCGACGAGGTGGCCGAGTTGCTGGTGCTGCTGGCCCCTGAACTCGTGGTGGTGGCCCTGACGTCCCGCCCGACGTGGGTGTCCGACGCCACCCACACATGGCTGGTGCAGCACAAGGTCCGCTGGGACCTGCTCATCATGCGACCGATGGGCGACTTCCGCCCCTCACCGATGTTCAAGGGCGAGCAGACCGAGGCGCTGGCTGAGCTGGGCTACCTCCCCCGCCTCGCCATCGACGACGACATGCGCAACGTCCGGATGTACCGAGACCTTGACCTGCCCACCCTCTACATCGACAGCGGCTACCACCCCCACTGATCCCGCAGCGTGAGTCATCGGATCGGACCGGTGGCGGCGGCGTCTGGCCTCACGCTCAGAACAACGTCGCGCAGGTTCCCGACGCCGACCCTCCTTTGACGGCTACGGCGTGGTCAGCGGTGTGAGCATCTCGACGAGTTCGGCCACGCTTTCGAGGTCAGCAGCGATCGATTTCGCATTGAGGTGGCGCTTGCGGCGGTAGTAGTTGCCGTGCAGGTCGTTGGCCGTGGCACGCAGAGCGCGAATGCGATCGTCGCCGATCTGCTGCCAAGCGTTGTTCAGGACGACGCTGAAATCCGCGTGGGTCTCGTACTCCCATCGCTGGGCCAGCGCGACAGCCTTGGCCATGTGGGCTGCGGCACCCCAGCCCTTCTCAGAGGCTTGGTGCAACCGGTCTTCGGCCAGATAGGAGTGGCTGGCGTCCAAGAATTCGCGTGCCTGCGACACGTAGTCTTCAATTGCTGCCGCGGGCATGTCCTCGATGCTGATGTTTGCCACAACGGCGTTCCTCACAGTCGGACGTTCCGGCAAGTTCGGACGTTCCAAAAAGTAGCGTGGCTGTCTCTGTTGTGGACCATGGTTTCCAGAGGCTGGTGCTCGGCTGCGCAGACGCGGTTGCGCGTCTGGGGAACAGGCTGCCGTCATTATCCTGAACCGTGACTGCACAGCGTCCGCAGCACAGCGTCGGAAACGAGGTATCACACAACGTGCGCAACACGGCTAAGACCACTGTTCTGCTGGCTGGCCTCGCCGGCCTGATCCTGTGGATCGGCAGCTTCTGGGGGCAAGGCGGCCTGGTGATCGCCGTCATCATCGCCTTGGTAATGGTGGGCGGCAGCTACTGGTTCAGCGACAAGCTGGCGATCCGCTCCGCCCGAGCCCAGGAAGTCGAGCCGCACCAGCTACCCGACTACTGGCGGATCATGCAGGAGCTCACCACGCTGTCGGACATGCCGATGCCCCGGTTGTACGTCTCGCCCGATCCCCAGCCCAACGCGTTCGCCACAGGTCGCAACCCGGCCAACGCAGCGGTCTGCGTCACCGAAGGACTCATTCGCCACCTCGACTGGTATGAGATTCGCGGCGTGCTGGCACACGAGATGGCCCACATCCGCAACCGTGACATTCTCATCGGTTCCGTGGCAGCGGCCGTGGCCACGGCCATCACCTTCGCTGCCCGCATGGCGCAGTTCGCGCTCATCTTCGGAGGCGGTGGTCGCGACGACGACCGCAACCCGATCGGCGAACTGCTGTTGATCTTCCTGGCACCGATCGCTGCGATGCTGCTGCAGATGGCCATCAGCCGCAGCCGCGAGTACCAGGCCGACCGCACTGCCGCTCGGATGATCGGCGACGGCGAACCGCTCGCCCGGGCGCTCGAGAAGCTCGACGTGGCCTCCAAGACCGTCCCCAGCCTGGCCGATCCCAATCAGGCCCAGATGTACATCGCCAACCCGCTGGCCAGCCGCCGGATGGGCTTCAAAGGGCTGTTCACCACGCACCCGCCGATGGAAGAGCGCATCCGCCGCCTGCGTGACGGCTCCTGGCAGGAAGCGATCTGAGTCTCGGGCTCAGTCCCGGAAGTTCTCGAACTGCAAGGGCACGTCGAAATCGCCTGCTTTGAGCTCGGCGATCACGGCCTGCAAGTCGTCGCGCTTCTTCGACATCACTCGCAGCTGATCGCCCTGGGTCTGCGACTGCACACCCTTGATGCCGAGTCCCTTGATGAACTTGTTCAGCTCGCGGGCGCGGTCCGATGAGATGCCGGCCTGCAGTGAGGCTGCTTGGCGGACGGTGCCGCCAGAGGCCTCCTCGACATTGCCGTAGTGGACGGCCTTCAGGCTGACCTGGCGGCGCACCAGCTTCTCTTCGAGCACCTGGCGCATTGCTGTGAGGCGATCCTCGGTGCTCGCTCGCATATTGATGGCATCGTCTCCGAGCTCCACGGCACTGCCGGTGTTGCGGAAGTCGTACCGGTTGGCGATCTCACGGGACGCCTGATCCACCGCGTTGCGAATCTCCTGAATGTCCACTTTGGAGACGACGTCGAAAGAAGGCATGGCCGCAAGTTAGCGAGCTGAATCATGTCTCAGACCCCGGAGCTCGCGGCGCATTCGACCATGCTGTGGGTGCGATGCAATCCGGTGGCCCGCCCACTCTTGGACCGGTACCCGAGCGGACGCTGCGCCGGCTGCCGATCTCAATGGCGGGGCAGTCCTCGTCCGGGTTGCGGGAGTTCTGCAACGCTCTAGGCTGCGAGGCTCACCTGGGTCGGTGCCCGAGCGGACAAAGGGAGCGGGCTGTAAACCCGTCGGCTTCGCCTACGGAGGTTCGAATCCTCCCCGGCCCACCAGCGCGGAGGCGAGTTCCGCCTTGAACCACGACTTTGCGCGGCAGGCATCGCTCAGGGCATCGACGGGCAGTCGCAGGATCCGTGCGGTATCTATGCTGCATTGCCACATCGCACTGCGACAGCTAAGTTGTGATTCACAGCGCTTGATCCGAAGACAGAAGGGCTTTCCATGTCAACCACCGACAACAGCGATCCCGGACCGCCCCCAGATCTCGTCGGGACCGCCGGTGCCGACGTTCTCGAGGACGAAACCGGCTTCGGTTCGGTCATCGACGGGCTCGCCGGCAATGATGTCCTCATTGGACTTGAAGGCGACGACACGCTGCTCGGCGGCGCAGGCGACGACGTACTGCTCGGCGGGGAAGGCGCGGACACGATTGTCGGCGGGTCAGGTCACGACCTCATGTTCGGCAATGCTTCGGAGGTCAACGAGGCCGGTTTCGTCGTCACGACTGCCGACAGCACCGCCGCGGACACCTTCGTGTTTCAGCCCGGCGGCGGCACCGACGCGATCGCTGACTTCGACGCCGGCATCGACGTCATCGACCTGAGCGCTATCGACTCGATCGCCTCCATGAACGATCTGACGATCCTCGACCACGGGAGCAGCACAGTGATCGACCTGGGCCCCGCCAACGGCACGATCACCCTGCACGGCTTCAACGCCGACAATCTCAGCGAGGCCGACTTCATCTTCAGCCCCCCCGCCGACATCGACGACGGGGCGCTGTAAGACCGACTCAGCCAGAAATCGCCGAGCCATATGCATGCCGCGATGTCCCAGGGGCTGTCGTCACTCGCGGGTGCTTGAAGAACGAGCGGAACACTGATGTACTCTCGGGGTTCATGCCCGCGGTCGCATGCGTCGCCGCACGAATTCGAGCCGCATGAACCCGACCACACTGCGTGAACCCGCCGACTGACTCCGCCGACGGCGAGCGCGAGATCCGCGATGCGCTCGCTGAGAGCCGTCGGCTCTTCGGCGCGTGCGCTCTGTTCAGCGTCTTCGTCAATCTCTTGATGCTGACCGGGCCGCTGTTCATGCTCCAGGTGTACGACCGCGTGCTGAGTTCGCGCTCGGAGGCGACGCTGCTCACGCTGCTGGGGATCGTCGCATTCCTGTTTCTCATCATGGGGTTGCTCGACTACGCCCGCGGGCGGGTGCTGGCACGCGCCGGCGCTCGGATGCAGATTCGCCTCGACGATCGGGTGCTGCGCGCCGTGCTGGCTCGTTCTGTCTCGCCCGCCGAGCGAGCGCAGCCCGCAGCGGGACCTGCCGACCTCGAGTCGCTGCAGAGGTTTGCGGCGAGCAGCGCTCCGTTCGCACTGTTCGATGCACCCTGGACGCCGATATTCCTCGCCGTGCTGTTCGTGTTCCACTGGACTCTCGGGTTGCTGGCAGTGGGCTCCGGAACCCTGCTGGTCGTGATCGCCCTCATCGGGCAAAAGCGAACGGCTCACCTGCAAGACGGACTCCGAAGCACCACCCAGCAGTCGGCATTCTTCGTCGAGCAGATGCGAGCAGGCGGCGAGACGGTCCAAGGTCTCGGCATGACCGATGCCGTCGTCCGCCGCTCACGGGAACTGCGCGGCCGCACACTCGCCCAGACCCTCACGGCATCAGACCGGGTCGGGTTGTTCACCTCGTCGTCGAGGACACTGCGCCTGTTCCTGCAATCGGCCATGCTCGGGCTCGGCGCGTGGCTGGCGATCCGCGGGCAGATATCGCCGGGGCTGATGATCGCTGCTTCGATCCTGCTGGGCCGCGCCCTCGCGCCGATTGACCAGGCAATCGGCCAATGGCCGGCCACGCAGCGGGCGCTGGCCTCGTATCGATCCCTGTCGAGCTTGCTTGCTCACAGCCCGCCGCCGGTGGCCCGCACCTCGCTTCCTCAGCCGCGTGCCTTGCTCGAAGCCCGCAACGTCATCGTCGCGCCGCCGGGCGCCCGCTACGCCACCGTCCGCGGCGCCTCGTTGCGGCTCGAACCGGGGAACGCCGTCGGCATTGCAGGGCCGTCGGCCTCAGGCAAGTCCACGTTCGCTCGTGCCTTGGCGGGCGTGTGGTTCCCCGCCAACGGCTCCATTCGCCTCGACGGCGCCGAACTCGACCAGTACGGCACCGACATTGGCCTGCACATCGGCTACCTGCCCCAAGAAGTCGTCCTCTTCGACGGCACCGTCGCTCAGAACATCGCTCGCATGTCGCCAGACGCGCTCGACGAGGACATCGTCGACGCGGCAAAGCGCACCGGGGCACACGAGATGATCCTGCGCCTGCCCGACGGGTACGACTTCCGGGTCGCTGCCGGCGGCGCGGCGCTGTCGGGGGGGCAGCGCCAGAGGATCGCGCTCGCGCGAGCCTTCTACGGGTCGCCGGCGGTGATCGTCATGGACGAGCCCGACTCCAACCTCGACGCCGAGGGCACCATGGCGCTCGCCCGCGCGGTTGAGGGTCACAAGCAGCGAGGCGGAGCAGCGCTGATCGTCGCGCACCGCCACGGCGCGTTCAACCAGTGCGACACCGTCTACATCATGGAGAACGGCCGACCGGTGCCCGCAAGCTCGCTGCGCCCGAGCCAGGCCACCTCGCCAGTGAGGTCGCTCCAGGCCGCCGACGGCGACGACGCACCAAGCTCGACGGGACCCGACGATTCGAGCCAGGCACCTTCGATGCCCGAGGCCGACGGTGACGAGGCCCTCTCGACACTGCCGACGAGGACGCTCGAACGTATCGACACTGCGATTGCGCGCCTGCTCAGCAACCAGCACGATCCTTCCCGCCCACCGGCATCCGAAGCTGCACCTGCGCGTTCATCACGCGACGCTCCATGACTGGCGAGGAGCCCGCACTCGCCCGATCCGGCGAAGCCGTCCATCACGGTGAGCCGCCCGGTCTGTCGGCACGCTCATTCATCGCCTTGGGCTTCGCCGCAGTGGCAGTGCTGGTCGTCGGGCTGTTCGGGTGGGGCGTGCTGGCATCGGTCTCCAGCGCGGCGATCGCCCAAGGCCGCATCACCGTGGAAGCACGGCACCAGCCGGTCAGCCACGTCGACGGCGGCGTCGTCGAAGCTGTGCTCGTGCGCAACGGCGACGAGGTTTCCCAAGGCGACGTGCTGGTCGAATTCGCCGTCGGCGCCCTGCAATCCGAGGTGGAGGCGCTGGAGACTCAGCTTGCCTCTCATCAGGCTCGCCGTGAGCGGCTTGAAGCGGAGCTGCGCAACACAGGCGAAATCGAGTGGAGCGTGCATCTGCTGATCGCGGCCGAGCAAAGCTCGGCGGTCGAAGCACTGCTTCGCAACGAGGAACTCGTCTTCGACGAGCGCTTGGAGCTGCATCGCGAGCAGTCGTCGCTGCTTGACGAGCGGATCGCCCAGGCGACTCAAGAGCTGAATGCGCTGACCTCACGCAGCGACGCTGATCGGGTCACTGTCGCAGGCGCTCGCAGCCGGCTCGACGACCTCAGAGCCGAGGTGCTGGCGCGTGAGGCTGACCGGCTCGACACAGCCGACGCACTCATCACAGCCGAGCTTGCCGAAGAGCAGACTCTGGCAGCGCGGATTCGCCAGCTGGCCCAGCGCGTCGCTCGCCGTTCCCTGCGATCCCCCATAGCGGGCACCGTGTTCGCGATGACCGTCGCAGGCCCCGGAGATCTGGTGCGGCCAGCAGCGCCGCTGCTGAGCATCGTGCCGGCCGACTCAGAGCTGATCGTGCTGGCACGCATCGAGACCAATCTCGTCGATCAGATCTACATCGGCCAGGAATCGCTGGTCCGCTTCCCGGCATTTGCGTACCGGTCCACGCCGGAGCGAGCGGCGCGGGTGCTGAGCGTCTCCGCTGACGCCTATAGCGACGAGCAGACCGGCGCCTCGTGGTTCGATGTCGAGCTTGCCATCGACACCGACGGCCCCGATTCGGCCGATTCCCCACAGGAACTGCCGCTCGTGCCAGGAATGCCCGCGGAGGTCATCATCAACACAGGAGAACGGTCGATTCTCAGCTACTTGGCCAAGCCGGTCACCGATTTCTTCACGCGCTCGCTGCGCGAGAACTGAGCCTTCGCCGTGACGGACCGTTCTGCCGCCCCGCCGGCCCACCAAGGCCGTCATCTCGCAGTCTCGCTCGCCAACGATGTGCGGGAGCTGGCCCGCGTCGGCGCCGCGGTCGACGAGTTCTGCTCCGTCGCAAGCCTGGGTCAGCGGCTCGGCTATGCCGTCAACCTTGCCGTGGAAGAAGTGCTCGCCCACATCATTGCCAACGCGTACAGCGACAACGACATGCATCGAATCGAAGTTGCCGTGTATCTCGACTCAGACCAGTTCGAGGTGTTCGTCGTACACGACGGTCGGTCGCTGCAGATGCATCCGCCCCCAGACTCCTCGTCTGTGGATCCGCCGGAGAACCTTGGCGCACTCGACGGCGCCTCCCCATCCGCTCTGGACCATCTGGGGCTGCTGCTCGTGCATCAAGTCATGGACAGCGTCGCATCGGTGCGTCGAAACGGCTGCAACGCCGTCGTGATGACCAAGCAACTCTGAGCAAGGGCCGGTCGCGACAGCGTTCGTTGATGCAATCGCGGCTTGCTAGAGCCCGTCGACGCCGTCCGTAGCGCCTTGGAAAATGAAGTCGCTTGCATCGAGATCGTCGGCGTTGAAGTAGAGCAGGTTGACCGAGCCCGACTCGTCGCCGAACGTGATCTTGGCGCCGAACCGCTCCTTGGTGATCGTCAGGTCGGACATGTCATGAACCGATGACACGCCCGAGAGATCGATCCTGTCCACGCCGTCGCCGAAATCCTTGATCCAGTCATTGCCGCCGCCGGAGGTGTAGAAGAACGTGTCGCTGTCGGAGTCTCCTGGATGCTGTTCGTGGGCAAGTCCGTCGCCGTACAGCAGATCGTCGCCGGCGCCCCCGTGGAGCTGGTCGTCGCCGTCGCCGCCGACGAGAACGTCGTTGCCGGTGCCGCCATGCAGCACATCGTCGCCCGACGCTCCGACGAGATAGTCGTCGCCGCCCTCGCCGTGTATGACATGTGTCACGCCCGGGCTGTTGTCGCCGACGATCCGATTGTCGTTGTCGTCGCCATAGGTCAGATTCTGAATTGTGTCAGCCACACTCGACTCCTCTTGCGGGATCCTGATCCTACGATATTCGACGTTGACAACTGCCATGTCAACCTGTCGCAGTGGGCAGACCGGGTTCCGCTCGCGTGTGGCTCGGCACTGGCTGCCGCCATGACGTCTTGCTGCTCAGCGCGGACTGTCGGTACGAATCAGCGGCCGGCGCTGTAGCCGCCGTCGATGGGGTGCAGGCTGCCGGTGATGTAACTGGCGTCGTCGGAAGCCAGGAACGCCACCAGCGCGGCCACTTCGTGGGGCTCGCCGTAGCGCTGTACCGGCAAGCGCTCGGCCATGGCCTTGCGGATGTCGTCGGCATCGTCGCCGCCGATGAAGGTCTCGAGCGAGCGCATCATGCGTGTCTCGATCGGCGCCGGGCACACGGCGTTCACCCGCACTCCTGAAGTGGCCAGCTCGAGCGCGGCCGACTTGGTGAGCCCGGCCACGGCGTGCTTGCTCGCCGAGTACGCAGAGATGCCGCGAGAGCCGAACAGGCCGGCCACCGATGCAGTGTTGACAATGGCGCCGCTGCCGCCCGCGATCATCGCCGGCGCGGCGTGTTTGATGCCCAGCCACACGCCGCGCACGTTGACGGCCATGACCTGGTCGAACGACTCCTCGGTGTATTCGATCATCGGGGCGTAGGTGCCCTCGATGCCGGCGTTGTTGAACAGGACGTCGACTCGTCCGAAGTTGTCGAGCGTCGCCTGCACGTAGCCGGCGACTTCGTCGGACCTGGTGACGTCGGCGCCGACCGCCAGCGCCGCGCCGTCCTGAGCTTCCACCGTCGCGACTGCAGCGCCCAGGTCGGTCGTCGCAAGGTCGACGGCCACCACCGACGCCCCCTCGGACGCGAACCGCTCGCACGCCGCCAACCCGATCCCGCCGGCCGCGCCGGTCACGATCACCACCCGTCCCGTGAACCTGCTCATCTACGTGCTCCTCGCTGTCGATTCAAGAACCGCGCCGACCGTACTTCCAGCACCGGCCGCGCGTTGTATTCCTCGGCATGCAGTGCTGTGTCTGGCAATGCAGTGCATCCATCGTGTTGACTTGGCCCTGTTGGCTTGACGTTCGCGACAGGGGACGACGATGAGCGACACGATTCTGGATCGACCAGCACACGACCTCGTCGACGACGACACGATCGAGCGGTTCCGCGCCGACGGTGTGGTCGCACTGCGCAACGTGGTCGACGCCGAATGGGTGGAACGGCTGCGCGGCGGTGTTGCCGACGAGATGGCCAACCCGAGCCCGACGGCGCACAACTACTCATCCACCGGGTTCTTCGGCTCGTTGGATCTGTGGCGGTTTCACTCCTTGTTCGAAGAATTCGTCACCCAGTCCCGGCTCGGCGAGATGGCAGCTGCCATGTTCGGCTCGCCGGTGGTGCGCATGTACTACGACCAGCTCTTCGTCAAAGAACCCGGCTCCAGCCAGCCGGTGCCGTGGCACAACGACCAGCCGTACTGGCCGATCTCGGGACGGCAGGTGATGTCGTTCTGGATCGCACTCGACACCGTCGATGCCTCCAACGGCCGGGTCGAGTACGTGAGGGGCTCGCAGGCCTGGGACCGTTGGTTCCAGCCGCGCACCTTCGCCCCGACGAACGCCCACGACTACGAGCGCAACCCCGACTACGAACTCATGCCCGACATCGAGGCCGACCGGGACAGCTACGACATCGTCTCGTTCGATCTCGAACCCGGCGATGCGGTCGCCTTCTGGGCGATGATCCTGCACGGCTCGCAGGGCAACTCGAATCAGGGACGAGCGCGGAGGGGCTATGCCGCCCGCTACATCGGCACTGACGTTCGCTACGACCCTCGTATCGGCACCGCCCAAGTGCTGCACGTCGACGGGCTCGAGGCGGGCTCCACTATGAAACTCGACCGCTACCCAGTGGTCTGGCCCTGATCAGGCTGAGCCGCGCCGCCACCAGGCCTGCGACACTTTCTGCACTGCGACAGGAGACCGCATGCATCTTCACGCGAGCCCCGAACAGATCGACGCCATCGCCGAAGGCGACCCCGACGAGCCCGTCGTGATGCTCAACCTGCTGAAGTACCGCGAGGTGGCGGCGTCGGGCCATGGTGTCGACGGGATGTCAGGCGAAGCTGCCTACCGCGAGTACGGCCGGCGCTTCGCGGAACTGCATCCGCGCTTCGGCGGCGAGCCCATTTGGATGGGACGCGCCGGCAAGATCGCCATCGGCCCCGACGACGAGGACTGGGACATCGCGATCTTGGTGCGCTATCCCACCCGGTCGCAATTCGTCGGCATGTTCCGCGACCCCGATTATCACGCCATTGCGCCCATCCGGGCGGCGGCCCTCGCGGACTCGCGCATCATCGAGACCACCCAACTCCTTCCCAAAAACTGAGCGTCTATGCGGCGCTGAGCAGTGCGCCGCTGCAGAACATCGGTCACAATGACGGCATGGATGAAGCGACCGCCCCCGCGTTGACGGCTTCGGACGAAGCCCTGGTGGGAGGTCACGCAGGCACCGCCTACGAGATGATGGCGCCGATCATCGGCCGTGTCGCCGTGGCAGCCCCGCCGGCCGACGTCTGGGCCGCCATCAGCCCCCCCGGCAACCTCCTCAACATCCACCCGTTCTGCGAGCGCAACGAGATCAACGTGTGGGACGGCGCCGCCAGCCGCGACCACGTCTACTACTACAGTGGCGTCCACTACCAGCGAGAATTCGCCGACTGGTTCGACGGCGTCGGCTACGACCTGGTGCTCGGCCCGCCGCAGGCCCGAACGGCGCTCGTGCGCTGGCGCATCGGCGAGGCCGAGACCGGCAGCGACTTCACCATCAAGGTGGTGGCGCTGCTGCGCGACGACGTGCCGGCTGCCGAGCGGGAGCACTACGCCGAGCACATGATCCGCCGGCCGCTGCCGTCATATCTCGATTCGGTCGTGCGGGGCACCGCGTACTTCGCTGAGACCGGTACGCCGGTCACGAAGAACCAGTTCGGGACGCATCCCATCTACTCGCCAAGCGACTGAGCAGGCCCCCGCACCCGCCGCCGGTCAGCTCACTTCGGCTCGGGCAGCTTCAGCAGGATCCGAGCCGCTGTTCGAGCTGCGTCCAGCGTCGGCACGAATCGGTTGCTCGGCACTTTCGCGAGTGCGTTCAGTGCGCGCAGGCTGGTCGCCGGCGGGCCGCTGAGCCCCATCACGATGACTTCGGTCTTGGCCTCCACGGCCGTGTCGATGAGGTACTCCACCAGCATTGCCGCGCTGTCGTCGATGTACACCGTGTCGGTGAAGTCGATAATGACGACTTCGTGCTCGGCGATGTCCGCGCCCAGGATGTCGATGAGGCTCTTCGACGATGCGACCGTAAACGTGCCTCGAAGCGCGACCAGCCCGACCCGTGCTGAGAATTCGCCGGGCGCGGCCTCGTCGGCCTCGTTGGCATCCGCGCCCAGGAAACTCACGTCGAGCAGCGGCACTGAGACCACGCTGTCGAGCTGGAGCCGTTCGAATTGGCGAGCGGCAGACATGGCCGCCACGATGAGCCCGATCGCCACCGCGGTGATC
Organism: Candidatus Poriferisodalis sp.; assembly: GCF_965208895.1. Lineage (GTDB taxonomy): Bacteria > Actinomycetota > Acidimicrobiia > Acidimicrobiales > Poriferisodalaceae > Poriferisodalis. The sequence continues at coordinate 2,842,206 of NZ_OZ242363.1, forward strand.
AGGTTGAGCACCACCGTCAGCACCATGGTGATGCCCATGATCATCAGGTGCTCGCGCTGCACTTGGCGCACGCGTTTGAGGAACCGCCAGTCCACGATGTCCCAGCCGACCTTCAGCAAGATGCCGGCCAGCGCGGCGATCGGCACCGATTCCACAAGGCGTCCCGCTCCCAGCACGATGGCCAGCAGCACCACGGCACGCAGCGCGCCCGAGACTCGGGTGCTGCCGCCGGCCCGGATGTTCACCACGGTTCCCACGGTGGCCCCGGCCCCGGGCAGCCCGCCCACCAGACCCGCAGCGATATTGCCCAAGCCCTGACCAATGAGCTCCTGGTTGGGGTTGTGCCGCGTGCGTGTCATCGAGTCGGCGATCAACGACGTCAGCAGGCTGTCGACGGCGCCCAGCAGTGCGAGCGTGACGGCAGGCTGCACCGCTGCGGCCAGGACTCCCAACGACAGTACCGGTACCTGGAGATCCGGCAAGCCGGAGGGCACTTCGCCGATGACCGGCGCGTCATTGAGGAGGAGAACGCCCATCAGGGTCCCCACGGCAAGGGCCGCGAGCGTTGCGGGGAACCAGCGATGCAATCGGGCAGGCCAGAAGATGCACACGCCCAAGCTGACGGCCGCGATGGCCACGGCACTGGCATTGAGGTTCACGATGGCGTCAGGCCAGCCGCGCATGACGTCGAGCGGGCCGCCGCTGGTGCCCTCGACGCCCAATGCCGGAAGCGTCTGCAAGATGATGATGATGATGCCGACGCCCGACATGAAGCCCGAGATCACCGAGTACGGCGTGTAGGAGACGAAACGGCCGAATCGCAGGATGCCCAGCAGCGCCTGGATGACTCCCGCCATGACCACGACGGTGAGCGCTTCTTGGAGCGTCGAGGCATGTTCGGTGATGACGACGGCCATTGCGACGGCCATGGGCCCCGTCGGTCCGGAGATCTGCGAGCGCGTGCCGCCGAACACCGCGGCGAAGAAGCCCAGCGCGATGGCGCCGTACAGCCCGGCCATCGCCCCGAGGCCCGAAGCCACACCGAACGCGAGCGCGACCGGCAGTCCGACGACCGCCGTGGTGACACCGCCGAAGATGTCACCCCGCAGCGTGCGCAGGTCGTACCCCCGAGCTTGCATCAGCCACCCCCGAGGCCGGCGTACCCGCTGATGAGCGGGTACGCCACATGCACATTATGCGCGCTATATGAACGATGCTCACTGAATCTCAGCGTTGCTCAGAGTCGCGGGCGATTGTTCTGAGCGAGCAGCGTCCACGTCCTGACCGGCGAAATGCGGCGCGCTTCAGAGTATCACGATGAGCGAAGTCGTCAGACGACAACTAGGTTCCCGCGCTATGGGTGAATTCTGTTATGCGGAGCGCGACGGGCACTTGTTCGTCGTCACGATCAACCGGCCGGAGCGGATGAATGCGCTGCACCCGCCGGGCAATGCCGAGATGTCCGACCTGTTCGACGAGTTCCAGAACGACCCGGAGCTGTGGGTTGCGATTGTGACCGGCGAGGGAGACCGTGCGTTCTCGGCTGGCAACGATCTCAGGTACCAGGCCGAGGGCGGCGACCGCTCGGCGATGCCGTCGTCGGGCTTCGGCGGGCTGACGTCACGCTGGGACCTCGACAAGCCGGTTATCGCGGCAGTGAACGGCGTGGCGATGGGCGGCGGCTTTGAGATCGCGCTCGCTTGCGACATCATCGTCGCCTCCGAGAACGCGCTGCTCGCGCTGCCCGAGCCCAAGGTGGGTCTGGCTGCACTGGCGGGCGGCGTGCATCGTCTGCCGCGCCACATCGGGCTGAAGCGCGCCATGAGCATGATGCTGACCGGCCGTCACGTGCCCGCGGCAGAGGCCAAGGAGATGGGCATCGTCGCCGAAGTGGTTCCCCAAGGCGAGGCGCTCGCATGTGCACGTCGCTGGGCCGAGATGGTGCTGGAGTGCTCACCGATGTCGATCCGGGCCACGAAGCAGGCAGCGATGCAGGGCCTCAACGAGGCCGGGGCGCGAGCCGCCCACGAAGGCCGCTACGACGCTGTGCGCGCCATGAGCAACAGCGCCGACTACATCGAAGGCCCCCGCGCGTTCTCCGAGAAGCGCCCGCCTCAGTGGCAGGGCCGCTAACTCGCCGCCGAAGTCGCTTGCTGACGCGTAGCAGCATTGCCTAATCTGGCAAGTGCGAGTGCGCCGCCCCGGCGCTTCCCTGCTAGAGCGGTGTTTGGGGCGGCGCACCGGCGCGTCAAGGTAGTCATGCGCCCGCGGTTCGAGCCACCGGATTTCTTCAGTCGGCGCTGGGTATCCAGTTGGTGCCGGCCAGCGGGACATGCGCCATCGCAGCGGCTTCCACAGTGAGCGCGGCCAGGTCTTCGGGTTCCAGGTTCAGGACGTGCGATTTGCCGTTGGCGCGGGCCAGGATCTGCGTCTCAATGGTGAGCACCTGCAGGTAGTTGGCGAGGCGGCGCCCGGCGAGCACCGGGTCGAGCCGGGCTGACAGATCAGGGTCTTGGGTGGTGATGCCGGCGGGATCGGTGCCAGCCTGGAAGTCTTCCCAGAATCCGGCTGAAGTGCCCAGCTCGCGGTACTCGGCCTCATAGGCCGGGTCGTTGTCGCCGATGGCGATCAGCGCTGCGGTGCCGATCGAGGCCGCGTCGGCGCCGAGCGCCAGCGCCTTGGCAACATCGGCGCCTGAGCGGAAACCCCCCGCCGCAATCAGCTTCACCTCGCGGCGGTGCACGCCGAGCTTGCGCAGTGCCCGGACGGCTTCGGGAATGGCGGCAATCGTCGGGATGCCGACGTGCTCGATGAACACGTCCTGAGTGGCGGCGGTGCCTCCCTGCATGCCGTCCACCACCACGGCATCGGCGCCGGCCTTCACTGCGAGCGCGGTGTCGTAGTACGGGCGGGCCGCGCCCACCTTCACGTAGATCGGCACCTGCCAGTCGGTGATCTCGCGCAGTTCGCCGATCTTGATCTCCAAGTCGTCGGGGCCGGTCCAGTCAGGGTGGCGGCAAGCAGAGCGCTGGTCGATCCCGGTGGGCAGCGTGCGCATCTCCGCTACCCGTTCGGTGATCTTCTGGCCCAGCAGCATCCCCCCGCCGCCCGGCTTGGCGCCCTGGCCCACCACGACCTCGATGGCGTCGGCCACCCGGAGATGGTCGGGGTTCATGCCGTAGCGCGACGGCAGGTACTGGTAGACGAGCACCCCCGAGTGCTCGCGTTCCTCCATGGTCATGCCGCCGTCGCCGGTGGTCGTGGATGTGCCGGCCGCCGAGGCGCCCCGCCCGAGCGCCTCTTTGGCCTCGGCCGACAGCGAGCCGAAGCTCATGCCGGCGATGGTGACCGGGATTTGCAGGTGTATGGGCCGCTCGGCCCGATCCTCGCCGATCACCACGTCGGTGCCGCAGGCCTCGCGGTATCCCTCCAGCGGGTAACGCGACATCGACGCACCGAGGAACACCAGGTCGTCGAGGGTGGGCAAGCGACGCTTGGCTCCCCAGCCCCGGATGCGGTAGATGCCGGTGTTGGCCGCGCGCCGGATCTCGGCGATCGCGTTGCGGTCGAATGTGTAGGACTCGCGCAGGTGCCAGTGCTCCGGGCCTGGTTCGGCGAACGGTTTCAGGTCGCGGTCCGCGGCGGGCGGACGTGCTGACCCGTTTGCTGGCCTGCTTGTTTCGTCGTCACGGCTTGGCGCCCCGGTCATTGGCTCGCATTCCCTTGCTCGCCTCGCGCTGTGGATTCCAGCGCGGCCACATCGTCGACGGCGAAGTTGTACAGACGGCGGGCCGATCCGAACCGGCGGAATTCTTCTGCGAACACACCGCGGGTCACGGGAGCTGCTGCGCCGAGCAGCCGCGTCAGCAGCTCCCGGTGCTCAGACCGCATCTCCTTCTCGACGCAGTCGGCGCCCAGGGACTCCACATCGCCCCGGACGAAGATCTGGGCCTCGTAGATGGAGTCGCCCAGGTCGCCAGCAGCGTCGCCGCACACCACCAGGTTCCCCGCTTGGGCCATGAACGCGCTCATATGGCCGACGTTTCCGCCCACCACGATGTCGACGCCCTTCATCGAGATGCCGCAGCGGGCGCCGGCGTTTCCGCCTACCACCAGCAGGCCGCCGCAACCGGTCGCACCCGCCGACATCGTGGCGTTGCCCGTGATGTGCACCTTCCCCGACATGATGTTCTCGGCCAGGCCGGTGCTGGCATTGCCTTCCACCCGCACGCTGCCCTGCTGGTGCATGCCGGCGCAGTAGTAGCCCACCGAGCCGCGCACCACCACTTCGATGTCTGCGGTGACCCCGCAGGCCACCGCATGCGCGCCGCGCGGGTTGATCACCTCAAACGACTCGCCGTCCGCGGCGTCGTGCAGTGTCTGATTGAGCTCTCGCTTGGTCACCTCGGCCAGGTCGAAGACGCGTGCCGCTTCGCTCATGCCGCATGATCCTTCACGCGGCCAGGCTCCATGAGTAGATGCGGGCCGGTTCGGGTTCCCACACTTCAGCGTCGGTTGCGCCCGGCAGGCGGGCGATGGCCCGGTATTCCGACGACATCGCCACCCAATCGTCGGTCTCGGCCACCACTGCCGGCTTGCAGGCGATGGGATCGCGCAGGATGGCGAACCCGTCGGCCACGCCGATGGCGAAGGTGTAGAAGCCGTCCAGGTCGTTCAGCGCACCCTCGAGCGCTTCGGAGATGGCGTCGCCCGAGCGCATCCGCCACGACAGGTAGCCAGCGGCAACCTCGGAGTCGTTCTCGGTCTGGAACGATTCGCCGTGGGCCTCCAGGAAACGCCGTAGCCGGTTGTGGTTCGACAGCGATCCGTTGTGCACCAAGCAGGTGTCGGCGCCGGTGGCGAATGGGTGCGAACCGGCGGTGGTGATCGCCGATTCGGTGGCCATGCGGGTGTGGGCCAGAGCGTGCGTGCCAGTGCGCGACGCCAAGTCGTAGCGCTCGGCCACCTGGTCGGGATACCCCACCGCCTTGTACAGCTCGATCTGGCTGCCGTAGGCCAGCACGGTCGCGCCAGCCACGTTGTCGATGAGCCACTGGCGGGCGACCCGGCCGTCGCCATGGGTGGAGAACACCGCATGGTCGTGCACCGAGCGCACCGACACCTCCGCGCCCAGGGCCCGCTCCAAGGCTTCAGCGACCGGTTCCCAATCCACAGCGAACCCCTCGGCCAGCACGGTGATGCGGGTTCGGCCCGGCGTGCCGGCGTCGTACACAGCAAATCCGGCGCTGTCGGGACCGCGGTCCCCCATCTCGGCCAGCATGACCTCGGTCAGCCGTCCCAGTTCAGGGCGGTGGGTCTTGGTCTTGCAGAACAGGCCCACGATTCCGCACATGATGCACCCCCAGCCCGATGATCCCGCGTCCGTCTGCCCAGCCTCGCGCACCGTAGCGCCCTGCCATATTGCGAGTTGGTGTCGCATCGGAGTCCGCACGGATCTGACAGACCCCGAATCGGTGAGCCATGCCCGAGGGCGTGTGTTCTTGCCGGGAATGCCCTCGTCACGTGAACGATCGTGAGTCAAGTGATGACGACTACTGTTCGCGCCAGTGCCAGTGAAGCGGAATCCTCCCGGTTCAGCGAACACGGCGGCTGGACGCGTTGTCGTCAGTGGGCGCTGTTCTGGCATGGGCCTTTCGCGTCTCTGGCGGCTTGGCCTGTGGCGCGTTTGTGGGCGGCACTCGCTGGTGGCAGTGATCGGCTTGCTCTTGCTGTTGGCCTGGCCGTTGCAGTCTGCGGCTGCGCAGACTCCCCCGAGCGAGAGCGACATTGAGGACGCGCGGCGGCTGGGCGCGTTGCATTCGAGTCTGCCGCCGCTGTCGCGGCACTTCTTCGGCATTGTGGATTTCGGAGACGTGCGGTTGGTGTGCCCAGAGGCGGTGGTGGAGGGCGACGGCACGCTGGTGTTCACTGTGCGCTCGACAGAATCTGCGCCGCAGGCCGACGTGCGGGTCGATTATGCGTTGGCGCCTGGCTCGGCCGGCGCGGCTTCCGACTACAGCGATGTGTCGGGCACGCTGATGATCCCAGTAGGTGCGCGGCATGCGACGGTCTCGGTGTCGTTGGTCGACGACGCTGAAGCGGAAGGCAATGAGTCGTTCAGCTTGTTGTTGTCGGACCCGGTAGGGGCGACGCTGGTGGACGCGTCGGCGGCTGTGGCTGTCGGCTGTGAGACGTTCGCGGTGCCGCACAGACGCGGACGGGCAGGTCATCGTGCGCTATGAGGTTGGCAGTACGGCGGCGAGCGTGCTGCGCCGCACTGAAGATGTCCTCGCGGTGTTTCACGACCCCGACCAAGACGGCCGACGTGCACTCGGCGCGCCTACCAGCTTTCTCGCCCGCCCGGTCGCCAAGACGGTCAGCTACGTCGCACTAGGCGATTCCTACTCCTCAGGCGAAGCGGGCGAGAAACCGCCGCTTGGAACCTCGTACCAGTCCGGCGTGAGCTCAGCCGACGGGCACTGCCGCCGCTGGAGCGAGGCCTACCCGAACGTGTTTGCCGAAGATGTGCTGCGCGCCGCAGACCCCGGCATCGACCTCGAGTTCCGCACCTTCGCATGCACCGGTGCAATCACCCGCAACATCCACGACCCGCGTGGTCCCGGCAACGGGGTCACTCAAGAGGACTTGATCGACACGAACAAGCCTTCGCATGAGGTGCCGAGCCTTCGATACGACTCTGACACCGGTGAGCTGCTCCCGCCGCCGGACAGCTGGGAGCCGCGTCAAGCAGCATCCCTCGCCGCGACACAGGGCATGGCCGACGTCGACATGATCACCGTCACGATTGGAGGCAACGACGCAGGATTCGCCGATGTGCTGCGGAAGTGCGTGTTGGGCGGTCGCGATTGCGGGCGGCGCCATCTGCCGGACGATTACGACGAGATCCCGGCTCGGCTCACGGCACTGCTCACAGAATTGAAGCAAACCGCGCCCAATGCATCGATCTTCATGCTCGGCTACCCGCACATCACACCGGAACCTGTCGAGGCGAACCGTCGCGCGATCGAAGTCTGCGGGCTGCACGGGCGGCCTCTGCGAGCATCATCGATCAATTCCGGTGTGATTCCGGCTGTCACTCATTTTCTGTTGGGCGGCAACGTTGCTGACACAGCGATCTCGTTTGAAGAAGCAGTGTTCTTGCGGCAGACAGCGACGGAGATGAATAAGATCCTCAAAGCCGCTGCAACCGTAGCAGGGGCGCATTTCGTGGATGTCAACACTGGTTCGTCGTCGCAGCGTGCGACCGGCTTTGCCGGTCATTCGCCGTGTGGTGCCGAACCGTGGCTGAAAGGCTTTGTTGCCTATGAAGGTTTGGGACGGCATCGTCGCATGCCTGTCGCTGACGACTCGTTTCATCCCAATGAGACGGGGCACCGGGCGTATGCGCGGCTCTTGGAGTCATATATTGAATCACAGGTCAGTGTCGGCGCGCAGCTGAACGAAAGCGGCTTGCCGGTCAATCCTGGGGCGAGACAATGACGGTGCCAGATGGGCGCAAGGTGTTCGTTCCTGCTTCGATGATTGATCGCGTCATTTCGCGTGGCCTTGATCTGCTGATGATGGGCACGGTGTTCTGTGCTGTGGCGGCTCCGATCATTGTCATAGACGGATTCGTTGGCCTCCAACACATGCTGGAACCCGGCAATCAATCCGGCACCGAGGGCTTCGTCGGAGCGTTGGCGGTCGGCGGACTCGCAGCAGCCTGCTGGGAGCCAGTCTGGCAGTCGACAAGACGACGCACTTTTGGCAGGACTACGGTTGACATTGAGCTGCGAGATGGTGCAGACCCGCATCTACATGCCTCGACCGGTCGGGTGCTAGGCCGGTATGCGGTCTCAGTAGTGACGTGTTGCGCGTGTATCGGTCTGTCGTTAGCTGCGGCCCTCGCGGCAGGGATGGGTGTAACACCTTGGCGCGTGGTCGCTCTGATTGCCGTTCCATGTGCGCTGGTTTGGTTGTCGGCGCTGCTGTCTGCTTTGCTTCGCAGTGATCGGCGCGGTTGGCACGACATGGTGGCGGGGACGGTGTTGGTGAGCACGTTTGTGCCTTCGGCACGGCCGCAGTTGGGTTGTGGCCCGTCGGGTGGCGTCGTGGACGGCTCGGGCGCTGGCCGGTGAGGGGACGAGGGAAGTGTCGATGAGTGCAAGGGGGTGGAAGCGGGTGTTGTGGTCTGTGGGGCTGGCTGCTGGGGCGGCGCTTGTGACGCTGACGGCGGCTGGCCGCGGCTCCGGCGGCGCGGAGATCTCTGCATTCGGGCCAGAGGCAAGCGAATGAAGCCGTCGCCCGAAATCGCTGGGGTGCGATCGGCCTCGATGGCGGACCGGGTGGCCGCCCGCTTGGTTGATCTGATTCTGGTGGGTGTTGTGTTCGCTCTCGTGTTGTTGCCGACTCTGCTCGTGCTCGGATCCTTCACTGTTCTCCTCGTGGGAGACCTGGGCCTTGGGGGGACCGGCAGTCCTCATGCCGATTTTGCTGAATATGGCATGTTCATTGCTGCGGCTGCGCTTGCTGCGCTGGGCTACGAGCCGTTTACGCTCACCGTCAAGCGCTTGACGCTCGGTAAGACAGTCACGCTCGGAAAGGCGGGCAGGAGAGTCGAAATCCGTCTTGCAAGCGACTGCAGGCGGCCGGCTTCGCCTCGGCGCGCGGCCGGTCGGTTTGCCGTGTCGTCTGGGACATGCGCGGCGGCTTTCGGCCTGTCGCTTGTCGTGGGGTCGGCGTTGGGGGTTGGTCTCGACCTATGGCGTGTGGTCGGCTTGCTCGCTCTTTCGAGTGTGGCAGTTTGGTTGTCGGTGCTGCTGTCTGCTTTGCTTCGCGTTGATCGGCGCGGTTGGCACGACATGGTGGCGGGGACGGTGTTGGTGAGCACGTTTGTGGCTTCGGCACGGCCGGGGTCGGGTTGTGGCCCGTCGGGTGGCGTCGCTCACGACTCGGGCGTTGGCCGGTGAGGGGACGAGGGAAGTGTCGATGAGTGCAAGGGGATGGAAGCGGGTGTTGTGGTCTGTGGGGCTGGCTGCAGTAGTGGTTCTTGTGGCTCTGGCGGCGCGGAGATCTCTGCATTCGGGTTCGTGTCGGGCAGTGACGCTGACGGCCGGTTTGGCGCCGCCGATGGCGATCCGGCCCCGGTTGCGTCAGCGCGTGTGACGGCGGCAGACGGCGCTGAGCATTGGGATGCGTTCGGGTCCGTTTCCGCGGTGCGGCAGGTTGACGGCGGCAGCGACGGTGTCGGCGGCGCAAGCGATACCGCAGTCGCTGCGGAAGATTCGACGGGTTTTCTGGTGGTGGGCCGGGCGACCGGGGTGTCGGGTTGCGGAGAGCTGTTCGTGTCTCCCGGCGAGCAGCTGATGCTCGCTGCGGCGGGATTCTCTGCGGGGTCGTCGGTGAGTTTCGTCGGGAAGTGGGCGTCGGCAGTCGGGGACTCCTCACAGGACTTTGACATTCCTGCAGCAATCGCTGGTGCCGATGGGGCTCTGGAACTCTCGTGGACGGTGCCCTCAGCGCCCGATGCGGCGACGGATCCTGTGCCGCGTGGGTACGCGATCCAAGCGACGGGACGCAATCCCGCCGGGGGCACCCATACGGTGTACATGCTTGAGCCCGTGGTGGCATACCCGGCTACGGCACCGTGTGCGGCCGACGATACCGTGTCAACTCCGCTCGGTGCGCCGTTGAGTGTCGATGTGCTGGCGAACGATGTGGTGCCGTCCGGCGGTTCTTTGGACAAGAACTCCGTGGTGGTGCAACCGGCTGGGGACGGCGTATTCGATGTCGACGCGTCATCGGGTGTGGTCTCGTTCTCGCCTGCTGCGGGGTTCTGCGGCAATGTCGCGCGGTTGAGTGTGTTGGGTACTGTCGGCGCAGGGACAGCGCCCGGGCGGGCCGGTGAGGGCGCGGTTGCCAGGGCATGATCACAGGGGACGCGCCATGAGCGACAGCGCTGATGCACTGGACGAGATCCGCAGCCGGACCGAAGCCGACGGCGTGGAGTTCATCTACGCCATGTTCGTGGAGATGCACGGAAAACCGTGCGCCAAGCTGGTGCCGGTCAGCGCCCTCGAGGGCTTGATGGCCGACGGGGCCGGCTTTGCGGGTTTCGCCGCTGGCCCTATGGGTCAGGACCCCTCCAGCCCCGACATCTTGGCGCTGCCCGACCCAGCCTCATACACGCAGCTGCCATGGCAGCCCAACGTGGCCGCCATGCAGTGCGATCCGACCGTCGAGGGTGAGCTGTGGCCCTATGCGCCGCGTGTGATCCTGCGCCGGGCGCTGGAAGCTGCGGCCGAGCGCAATCTCGTGCTCAAGTGCGGCGTGGAGGCCGAGTACTCACTGGTGGTGCGCAACGACGACGGCTCGCTCTCGGTGGCTGACGACCGCGACAACATGACTCTGCCGTGCTACGACGCCAAGGGCCTCACTCGAATGCTCCCGCACCTCACCGCGGTGTCGAAGAACCTCGATGCGATGGGATGGGGCAACTACGCCAACGACCACGAGGATGCGAACGGCCAGTACGAGCAGAACTGGCTGTACTCCGACGCGCTCACCACCGCCGACCGGCTGATCCTGTTCCGGCTGATGGTGCACACCTTGGCCCAGCGCGACGGCCGCTACGCCACGTTCATGCCCAAGCCGTTCGCGGACAAGACCGGCAACGGGCTGCACACCCACCTCAGCCTGTGGACCGCCGACACCGACGAGCCGCTGTTCATCGGCGGCAGCGGCGGCGGTCCCGACACCAAAGGGCTGGGCCTGAGCGACCTCGCCTACAAGTTCGTGGGCGGGCTCATCCGCCACGCCCGCTCGCTGGTGGCCGTGGTCTGCCCGATTGTCAACTCCTACAAGCGCATGGGAGTGGGTGCACCCACGTCGGGCGCCACCTGGGCACCGGCGTACGCGGTCTACGGCGGCAACAACCGCACCCAGATGATTCGCGTTCCCGAACCCGACCGCATCGAGGTCCGCCTCGGCGACGGGGCCGCCAACCCGTACCTGATGTTCGCGGCCTATCTGGCCTGCGGGCTCGACGGCGTCGACAATGACGTTGACCCCGGCGAGCCCAACACCGACAACCTGCATGCCATGTCAGCCGAAGAGGTGGCGGCGAAGGGGATCGCGGTGCTGCCGCCCACGCTGCTGCACGCAGCCGACGAGCTTGCATCCTCCAGTGTTCTCGGCGCCGGCCTCGGTGAGACTGCCGAGGGTCCCTACCGTGACTATTTCGCGAAGGTGAAGCGAGATGAGTTCCTGGCCCATCACAGCGTCGTCACCGCCGGCGAGGTCGATCAATACCTCACGCTGTTCTGAAAAGATGAGTCCATGAGCGCATCGGATTCGGCACAAGCGAGGGCCGCAGCGCGCGCAGCAGCGGTCGCAGACGCGATGGACGACATCGCCAAGATCGATGCGCACGGCAGTTCCCACGGCGGCATCGACCGGGCAGGCATCGCACGCATCAAGGAACGGCTGCTGGAGCTGGCCACCCACACCGAACTGTTCCCGTCGGAAGACTTCCCGCCTCCTGACGGCGAGCGCGGCTCTTTCAACTACCGGCTCGCCCAAAACGACGACGACACGCTCGCGCTGTACGTCCAGAGCGTCAGCACCGGCACGTCGGCACCGCCGCATGAGCACACGACGTGGGCGGTCATCGTGGGCATGCGCGGCCAGGAGCTGAATCGCTTCTACGACTGCTGCGCCGGTGAGGGCGAGCCGCATGTCGAACGTGAAGAGATGGTCGAGCGCGGCACCGGCGTTGCCATGCTCGGCCACGACATCCACTCCATCCACATCGAAGGCGCATCGACCAACTTCCACTGCTACGGGCTGGCCATGGAGGCGATGACAGGCCGTCGCTATTGGAGTGCCGACGAAGGTGAATGGCGGGTCTTCGCCGACACCGCCAGCATCGTTGAGGCCCGCCCGGGCTACCCCTCAACGGCCGTTGCCTAAGCCGCCGCAGGTGCGGGCGGGACCTGAGCAGCCCGTGAGCCCGTCCCCAATGGGAATTGGGAACATGAGCGGGAGACAAGGAGCGACGCGATGAGAAGGTTCGCCACTCCGCGCACTCTCGTGGCCCAGCTTCGAGGGAAGTGTGGTGGCTGACGTCCGCGCCGTCTCGGCGGCCGAGCTGATGGCATTGCACCGCGATCTGCTGCGCGGCGACGGCACGGAGCTGGCGCTGGTCGACGCCCGCGAGCCCACCGAGTTCACCCAGCGGCATTTGCTGTATGCCGCGAACCTGCCACTGAGCCATGTCGGGCTTGAAGTGGCGGCGCGCATTCCCCGGCGCAGCGCGCCGGTTGTGGTGTGCGACGACGGTGGGGGAGAAGCCGCGGCGGTGGCGCTCGAGCTCACCGTGCTCGGCTACACCGACACAACGGTGCTCGACGGCGGCATCGACGCGTGGGCGGCCGCGGGTGGCGAGCTGTATTCGGGCATCAATGTGCCCTCAAAGCTGTTCGGCGAATTGGTCGAGGCGCACTTCGACACGCCGCATGTCTCTGCAACAGAGCTGGCCGGTTGGCTGGCGGAGGGCCGCGACTTGGTGGTGGTGGACTCGCGGACCCGTCGGGAGTTCAACCGCATGAGCATCCCGACAGGCCGGTCGTGCCCCGGTGGTGAGCTGGTGCGCCGGGTGGGAGACCTGATCGGCGAGGGCACCACGGTGGTCGTGAATTGTGCCGGGCGGACCCGAAGCATCATGGGCGCGCAGTCGCTGCGCTCGGCTGGGCTGGAGCGGGTCGTCGCTCTGAAGGACGGCACGATGGGCTGGGAGCTGGCCGGGCTGCAGCTGGAACACGGCCGCGACGAGCAGGTGCCCGAGCCCGATGCCGACGACCGCCAGCAGGCACTCGCTGCGGCGGTGGCGGCGGCCGAGCGCTGCGGGGTTCGTACGATTGATCGTGACCAACTGTCGGCATGGCTCGCGCAGAGCGACCGCACGACCTACGTCATGGACGTGCGCACCCCCGAAGAGTTCGCCGCCGGCCATTTGCCGGAAGCGACGGGTGCCCCCGGCGGCCAGCTGGTGCAGGCCACCGACGAGTACCTCGTGACCCGGGGAGCCAGGGTGGTGCTGGCCGACCACGACGGCGTCGGTGCCACCATGACAGCGTCGTGGCTGATCCAGATGGGCTGGGATGCCTGCGTGCTCGAGCCCGACTGGGCTGGCGAACCGGAGTCGGTCACAGGCGGCAACGACGCCGCCGAGGCCGCACTGCGCTCACGTCAGCCACCGCTTCCCTACGACCCCGAAGACGCAGAAGTTGCCCGGGCCGCGATGCAGGGCTACTTGGACTGGGAGGTCGCGCTGCCTGACCAGTACGCCCGCGACGACCTCGTCGAATTCCGTTTCCATTAGCGGCTCAGCCGCGTATACGCTGGCGTCATCGCGCGATACGAGCGGGACGGATACCGGGTGCACGGCTCAACGAGATAACCCGGGTCCGTCCCGCCAGTGCGCAACCTAGTGGTCGAGTCTTCTTGATGAGTCTCGATTTATTTCGATCTCGACCGATGCGGGCTTGCTAGAGATCGGCGAAGCGCTCGATGGTTTCGGCCCACGAACTGACGTCATCAGGCGTGGCAATGACGGTCTGCAGCCCGGCCATGGGCGACACCGGCACGGCGATTCGGCTGACCCCTCGCCGGGCCAGTTCCGGAATCTCGTCGACGTCGGCTGGCAGCTGCACAGTGATCTCCAGTGCATCGGGGTCTCGCCCGTGGTCCGCAGCCGTCTGGCGAGCGAGATCGATCAGATCCCACGGCGCACCGCGCGCCGGGAAATAGCCGTCACCGAGCCGTCCTGCCCGCCGTGCAGCCACCTTCGAATCGCCGCCCACGATGATCGGCACCGATCCGTTCATCGGCTGCGGTCGGCAGTACGCGGCATCGAAATTCACAAACTCTCCGTGGAACGTGGGTCGGTCGGCCGACCACAGCTCTCGCATGGCCGCGACGTACTCGTCGGTGCGGCGCCCGCGATCGTGGAAGTGGTCGCCGACTCCGATCGCCTCGAATTCTTCGCGCATCCAGCCCACGCCGATGCCCAGCAGCACCCGACCGCCGGACATGTGGTCGAGTGTGGCGATCTGCTTCGCGCACACCACCGGACTGTGCTGGGGCACGATCAGGATGCCGGTGCCGAATTTGATGGTGGAGGTGACGCCGGCCATGTAGGCCATCCACATCAGCGGATCGGGCAGCAGCAGATCCTCGACGCCGCCGGCCATCTTGCCGTCGGGGCTGTAGGGGTACTGCGACTCATAGCCCGAGGGGATGACGGTGTGCTCGACCGTCCACGCCGATTCGAATCCGGCCGCCTCGCCGGCCTGCACCAGCTCGGCGGCGAGCGCCGTATCCATGGCGAACTTGCCGGTGTTGCAATACCTCAGTGCGAATTTCATGCCCCTTGTCCCTTCGATACGAGCCCGTCGCCAAGCGCCGGATTCGCAGTCTCGCGCGCAGCGTCGCTCGTTGACCGCTCAACCGCTGCCCTCAGCGGTCACGCGGATCACCGCGTCATCCATCGGCTCCGCCTCGTGCTCGCGGTGACCGCTGCGGTGACCCGATCCAATACCGTGCCCTCGTCGCCCGCACCGGGTTCACTGCGCTTACCCGGCCGGCCTTGGAGCACCCATGCCGTTCTTGCCACACGTCTCGGACATCTTCGACCCGTCGCGCTGGGACGCCGTCGACGGATTCGATCCCACCGACATCACCTACCACCGCAGTACCGAGCACGGAACCGTTCGCATCGCGTTTGATCGGCCCGATGTGCGCAACGCCTTCCGGCCGCACACCGTCGACGAGCTGTACCGGGCGCTGGACCACGCCCGCATGACGCCCGATGTCGGCTGCATCCTGCTCACCGGCAACGGGCCGGCTCCCGCGGACGGCGGTTGGGCGTTCTGCTCGGGCGGCGACCAGCGCATTCGGGGCCGTGACGGCTACCGCTACGCGGACGGCGAGACCGCCGCCGAGATCGACCCGGCCCGTACCGGGCGCCTGCACATCCTGGAGTGCCAGCGGCTGATCCGGATGATGCCCAAGGTGGTCATCTGCGTGGCGAGCGGCTGGGCTGCTGGCGGCGGCCACAGCCTGCACGTCGTGTGCGATCTGACCATTGCGTCCCAAGAGCACGCCCGCTTCCGCCAGACCGACACCAACGTGGCCAGCTTCGACGGCGGCTTCGGCTCGGCCTACCTGGCGCGCCAGATCGGCCAGAAGAAGGCCCGCGAGATCTTCTTCCTCGGCCGCACCTACACCGCCCAGGAGCGGTTCGATATGGGTGACGTGAACGCCGTGGTGCCCCACGCCGAGCTGGAATCGGTCGCGCTGGAGTGGGCTGCGGAAATCGTGTCGCGCTCACCGACGGCGCAGCGCATGGCCAAGTTTGCGTTCAACCTCATCGACGACGGCCTCGTCGGCCAGCAGGTGTTCGCGGGGGAGGCCACCCGACTGGCATACGGCACCGACGAAGCCGCCGAAGGGCGCGACGCATTCCTCGAAAAGCGAGACCCGGAATTCGAGCAATTCCCCTGGCACTTCTGAAAAGGACTCTTGATTCACCATGTGCGAACAAGCGCGCGCTATAACTCACAATGTGCCGTCGATTGCCACGACCTCAGCAGTCCTGCGCGACGCCCCGATTCGTGGCCGCCTATGCTGCTGCGCTGCCTGCGAGGAACCGGGCGGGCTGGGCATGACCCGAGGACAGCCATGATGACTCAGCAGTTGCCCACGGCCTTCGTCCCCGTGCTTGCGAAGCTCAACGACATCTCACCGGATGACTATGAGGCCCTATGCACCGCGGTGGAGGCGCTTGACGAGCCGTCCGGCATCGTTGACTTCGTCGAGCGAGCGGGCCAGTTGGCCGAGCTAACCGCTGACGAGGCGCGAGCGCTGCTCTCAATGATGCTGTCAACCGCTGCCCATGCTGAAGCGAGCGAACTAGACATCAGCGAACTGAGTGACGAGATGGCCTCATCTGAAGCGCTGAGCTTGGAGAACGAAGGCCAGCAGCGTCTCGCCGCTCGGATCAAGTACTTGGTTGAGCAGAGGTCGACCCAGGTCCTGCATAAGAGTTTGGCTCTCATGCAGGAGCACCAGAGCGTCTTCTTGGACGCTCGGATCCTCACCGACATTCGGCCCGTGTTCGGCGGCGAGGTGTCTGAGGGACTGGACGCGGTTGTGTTGACGCATTCGCTCAAGGTTGACTTTGTGCGGGAGGGCAAACGCAACAGCTTCTATGTGGCGCTGGACCAGTCCGACCTGCGAGTCATGAAGACGACAATCGAGCGGGCGATTGAAAAAGCCACATCGCTGAGGGAGACCTTGGAAGCTGCTGGCATTGCGAATCTCACGTTGGAGGCATGATGTCGCAGACCCACCTTGATGGTCTCTACGACCCAAGCATCTTCGATGATTCGGCCAAGCACGCTGAGGGCTGGCTGCAAGCCGCTCCGGCACCTCCAACTTGGTCCATCCTGCAGCGTGTCGTTCACGAGGTCGTGGGGGGTGCCTCGTCGGCAGACCCTGTGATTCGCGTGACCCCTGCGGTGCGAGACCTTCTTGTGCCCATGGCGCTCCTTCCAGCTGAGCCCGTGCAAGTACCTGGCCCCTCGTACGTCGTGGTCTCGTCGTCCTCGCTGATCGATAAGGCACTGCGTGACCGTTGCAAGCGCCGCGTCGGCGTCGATTGGCAATATGAGCAGTCTCTTGAGCAAGGCGGCGCGGGACTCCGCAACGCTCTCGCTCGCCATGTGCAGAATCAGCTAATCGCAATTGCCGCGCACAGCGCCCAGATGTTGGACGACCCCGATATCCGAGACGTGACGCGGGGCTTGGTCGAACAGCTCAGAGTTCTGCTCGATGAATCTGAGCAGGTGCTTGCGGCCCCGGCACGGCTGAGGGCCGCCGTGCGGCAGCAAGTGCTGGACGAGCCGATGTACAGCGAAGACGAGGTTGCTGCAGTCAGCCATGGTCACCTGGACATCGCGGACATTCGCTCGAGGCGCGCCGATTCGATGCTGCTGGCACTGCCGACCGACAGCGGATTCCTGTATCCGAGATTCCAATTTGACCAAAGAGGCTCCGCATATGAGACGACGCAGCGGGTCAATCAGCACTTGAGGGCTGCCGATGACCCCTGGGGTGTCGCTTCGTGGTGGTTCTCTGAGCACGTTCGATTGGGGGGCCGCCCGGCCGACCTGATGCACACGGCCGCAGATATCGGAGAAGGTGGCGCTTCCTCTGATGATGAGGGCCGTCGCCTAGCCGATGCCGTATTTGCTGCGGCGCAGGCGATGACCGATCCGGCCGCATAGCCGCGCGGTCAGGGCACCACGTACTTGCGGTAACAGGCGGAACTCGTCTCCATGGGTTCCGCCCCATCAAGGCGCCTGCGGACGCTGCCGGATCCACCCACTCAATTCAACGGCACTCCGAACAAACTCCCGCTATCGGCCGGAACTCCGCTGTGGCGTGTACACAGGGAGAAATACCCCGCCGACGAGTTCAATCCGAATCCGGTCGCCCAAGACCTCGCGAGTGAGTTCGCGGGAGGCCGCTTCGATTCCGCAACGCAGGACCCGTACCCGTTTCTCTACGCTGCCGCGGACGACAGAACTGCCGTCGCGGAGAAACTGCTTCGAGATCTGCCGGTCAGTCAATTCGGAAAGCGCGAAATGCTCTCCCAAGAGGTCTCCGGGTTGTGCGTCAGTCAGATCGACGTCGCAGCAGGTCTCGAACTGGTCAGCCTTCGTTCTGGCAGCGACCTCGCCGCCATCGGAATTGACACCCGATTGACCATCGGACCATCGACCGAGTACCCCGTGACGCGCGAGTGGTCCGCGGCGATCCGCGAGTGGGCCGATTGGGCACAGGGACTCACGTGGCGCTCGGGTCGGGAGCCCGACGGCTTCGCGTTCGTCTTCTTCGGCGATCGAATCGGCACGGGCGACATCGTGATGTCGGCCAACTCGTCATGCGGCGCGGAGGCATTTGATCTCATCACGCTGATCCTGTCGCAGTACAACGTTGCCGTGCGCGACGAGTCGTGACCGCAACTGGATCCGCGAAATGCGTCAAGTCGGGCGCAGGCGCTGCATGAGCGTCACGTCGAGCCATCGCCCGAACTTGCGGCCCACCTCTCGCTCCACCCCGACGAGCTCGAAGCCGTGCTTGGCGTGCAGCGCCACCGAAGCGGCGCCGGCATCTGCGACACGAGCGAAGACTGCGTGAAAGCCGTGCTCGTCGGCCAGCGCCACCAAGTCGCCGAGCAGCAGGCTGCCAACGCCGCGACCGTGGTGGTCGCGGTGGACATAGACGGAGTCTTCGACGCTGGTTGAGTACGCCGGCCGGGTGCGGTATGGCGACAGGCACGCCCAGCCCAGCACCGTGTCGCCGGGGTTGTCGTCACTGCCGGTGTCGGGCACCGCCACGATGCAGGGGTAGGCACCTGAGTGGTCCTGCATCCAGGCCGCTTGCTCCGCGGCGGTGCGGGGCACCATGTCGAACGTCGCGGTGCCTTCGGTGACCTCGCGGTTGTAGATCTCCGCGATGGCATCAGCATCGGCCATCGTGGCCAGCCGGGTCCGCACGACAGCGAAGCTATCGGGGGTCCACAGCTACACTCCAGACCCCACACATGTCGGTGCAGACCGCTCGGGTTGTGCGCCGATTTCGCCCCGTTAGCTCAGTAGGCAGAGCACAGCCATGGTAAGGCTGGTGTCGCCGGTTCGATTCCGGCACGGGGCTCGCCGAGCGAGGTCCTGGCGGGGAGCACGATCGGCGGTGCCAGTAGGCTCTGCGTGCATATTTTGGCGGGATAGCTCAGTTGGTCAGAGCGCACGGCAGCGGCGGCCGCTTGCGGTCGCCGCCGGTAGCGCAGCATCGTGAGGTCCTGGCGGGGAGCGTGAATGGTGGTGCCAGTAGGCTCTGCGTGCATATTTTGGCGGGATAGCTCAGTTGGTCAGAGCGCACGGCTCATAATCGTGAGGTCCTGGGTTCGAGTCCCAGTCCCGCTACCCATCCGGCCTTCTCCCGTCACGATCTGGCGGGATGGCTCAGTTGGTCAGAGCGCACGGCAGCGGCGGCCGTTTGCGGTCGCCGCCATAGACACGGCATCGTGAGGTCCTTCGCCGCAGCTTCGCTGCGGGCCTTGGGCGCAGTGAGTCCCAGTCCCGCTACTGCGGCCAGAGTCCGCTACTGCGGCCAGAGTCCGCTGGACGCGACCCAGATTGCTGCGGGTAGCCTGTTGCGGCGGACATTCGCCGAGAATGACCGCACTGAGAGTCACCGCGTATCGCCCCCGATGCGCCGACGCTGAGGGCAGTAGCTCAATTTGGTAGAGCACCGGTCTCCAAAACCGGCGGTTGCGGGTTCGAGTCCCTCCTGCCCTGCGCTTCCGCCAAGTTTGACCCTCAGCCGGACCGAATTGACTGTGCCCAAGCCCCCGAAGACAAGTCCTCAAGGAAGAGAAGGTCGGAGACTTCCCCGATGGCCATGAACCGACGGACACGCCGTCACCTGCAGCGTCAGGGCGAGATGGGGGCTGACGGCGCGCCCGCGGGCAGGCGCGAGCGACGCCAGGCGGCGTCAGCATCGCCCACCACGGAACGAACTGGGCCGGCCCAGTTCGTCGGCGAAGTTCGTTCCGAGCTCAAGAAGGTGATCTGGCCGACCCGCGCCGAGATCGTCAACTACTCGGTCGTCGTGTTCATCACCATCGTGATTCTGACCGCGATGATCGCCGGATTCGACTGGACTCTGGGCGAAGGCGTCCTGCGCCTCTTTGACGTGAACTGACGAACTTCAGAACTGATGAACATGAGTGACGTGACCGAAACCCCCGCAGTACCCGAGACGGATCCGATGGCGACCGCGCGCCGGTTGCTGAGTTCTCAGACGGCAACCACCCTGATGGGGCCGGGTGCCGGGGCGGCCGAATCTGCTGACGCCGCGGATGCCGCCGACGAGGGCGGATTCGTCGACGTGCTCAGCGAGGATGAGCTGCTCGCTGCAGAAGAGCCTGAGACCAAGCGGGTCTCGCCCTACGACCGCCCAGGGCGCTGGTTCGTCGTGCACACGCAGTCGGGCTACGAGAAGAAGGTCAAGCAGAACCTCGAAGCCCGCATCGGAACGTTCGACATGGAGGAGCAGATTCTCGAAGTCGCGATCCCGATGGAGGACGTCATCGAGTTCAAGGGCGGCCGCAAGGTTGTCGCCAAGAAGAAGGTCTTCCCCGGCTACCTGCTGATCCGTTGCCGTCCCAGCGACGAGGCCCACCACATGATCCGCAGCACGCCCGGGGTCACGGGGTACGCGGGTCCCGGCGGCAAGCCGTCGCCCCTGCGCCGCAGGGAGGTGGAGTCGTTTCTCGCCGAGCCCGACGACGGACCCGAGATGCCGCGCCGCACCAAGCCTTCGATGATCTTCGAGATCGACGAGGGCGTGCGGATCAAGGAAGGACCGTTCTCTGACTTCCAGGGTCAGGTCATCGAGATCAACGAGGAGCAGCTGAAGGTGAAGGTGCTGGTGAACATCTTCGGCCGAGAAACTCCCGTCGAGCTCGACTTCGTACAAGTCGCAAAGATCTGAGCCGCAGCGGCGCCCGGCTTCGCCTGGACTGCCGCACATTCAACTCGACAAGGAGCACCCCATGGCAGAGAGCCCAGCACGGTCTTCGAGGCGCAAGCGAGTGAGCGCGGTCGTGAAGATCCAGATTCCCGCGGGCCAGGCAACACCCGCACCGCCGGTGGGAACTGCGCTCGGCCCGCACGGCGTGGCGATCATGGACTTCTGCAAGGAGTACAACGCCAAGACGGAGAGCCAGCGCGGCACGGTCGTGCCCGCAGAGATCACGATCTTCGAGGATCGCTCTTTCACCTTCATTACCAAGACCCCTCCCACGTCGGTGTTACTGCGAAAGGCAGCAGGGCTGGAGAAGGCGGCTGAGAATCCCGGCCGCGAGACCGTGGCTCACATCACACGGGCCCAGGTGGCCGAAATCGCCACCACCAAGATGCCGGACCTCAACGCTCGAGATCTCGAGAGCGCCAAGTTGCAAGTCATCGGCACGGCGCGGTCGATGGGCATCGAAGTCGCGGGCTGAATCGCCGCGCAGGAGATGAGAGATGTCAGCGAGCAGTTGCGCCGAGGCGACCAGACGGTACGACCGGCAGATGATGCACGAGCCCGCGGTCTGAGTAGCGGCGCAGCAGAGGAGACCCCCAAAATGTCAGGCAAGAAGTACGCCGAGGCGACCCGACGGTACGACCGGCAGATGATGCACGAGCCCTCTCAGGCGATCGACATGGTGCGCACGCTTGCACCAGCGAAGTTCGATGAGACCGTCGACCTGTCGGTGCGGCTCGGCGTGGACCCGCGCAAGGCCGACCAGATGGTGCGCGGTACCGTCGCGTTGCCTTCGGGAACGGGCGGAGACGTGCGTGTCGCGGTGTTCGCGCAGGGCGACGCCGCGGCAGAAGCCTCTGAGGCAGGTGCCGATGTCGTGGGCGGCGCCGATCTGGCCGAGCGTGTGGAGGGCGGCTTCACCGACTTCGACGTGGCGATCGCGACGCCCGACATGATGGGCGTGGTGGGCCGGCTGGGCAAGGTGCTGGGTCCGCGTGGCCTCATGCCCAATCCGAAGTCCGGCACGGTCACGCCCGATGTCAGCAAGGCCGTGGGCGAATTCAAGGGCGGCAAGATCGAGTACCGCACGGACCGGTACGGCAACGTGCATTTGGCGATCGGCAAGGTGAGCTTCTCCGCTGAGGACTTGAGCGCCAATCTCGAAGCGGTCATGGACGAGCTGGCGCGGGCAAGGCCGGCCAGCGCCAAAGGCCGCTACGTCCGCAAGATGGTGGTGTCCTCCACCATGGGCCCAGGAATCCATATCGACCCCACCACCTTCAACTGACGGGTTTCCCGGCTTCAACTGAACGGTCCCCCGGATGTCGCCAGTCTCGCCACCTGCCCCCGAGGTGCTCGCACCATCACGGTGCGCGACGTGAGCGCTTGGCTGTACGGGCCGGAGGCACGTCCGAAGCTGAAGCACGGCTGGCAGCACGAGGGTGCAGCACTGTCCCAAGCCGCCTTCGGCGGCGACGATGGGTGGCGCTGAAGGCATCACAATTGCTCGCGGCGACCACGAGTAGCTTCTTATCGTCGTGCGCCTGTTGCGAGCCGTGAACTAGCCGATTGCTGCCATGTCGCACCGAGTGTTATGGCTGATTGCTCCCGCGGCGATGGCTTTGGTGGTGCTGCTGTCGGCAACGTCTTCAGCGCAATCGACCGACCAGACCAAGTCGTCCAGTTGTGTCGGGCATCTGGGCACGTTGGATGCGGAGTCTCCGAGTGTGTCGGTGTCGGGGATCGTGGCGGTGGACGCGGGCTGCACGTCGTCGCGGCGTGATCCTGACGGCACGTCGACGTTTTATGCGCGGCGTCACACGTTCTCGTTGGCTGCGGCGGCGACGGTGTCGGTGTCTGCGGGGCCGAGCTCGCCGCGTTCGTTCGTGATCTTGAGCGACGGCTCGGGTGCGGAGGTGGGCCGCGGTCAGGGTTCGTCGGGGCGTTACGGCTCGTCGTCGGCGCGGCTGGATTATCTGCTGCTGGCGGCGGGGACCTACACGGCGGAGGTCACGACCGGCTCGGCGGGGCAGGTCGGCTCCTATTCGCTGAGCGTGTCCTGGGCGCCGGCGGATGCGTGCGTGCGCGATCTGGGCACGTTGGATGCGGAGTCTCCGAGTGTGTCGGTGTCGGGGATCGTGGCGGTGGACGCGGGCTGCACGTCGTCGCGGCGTGATCCTGACGGCACGTCGACGTTTTATGCGCGGCGTCACACGTTCTCGTTGGCTGCGGCGGCGACGGTGTCGGTGTCTGCGGGGCCGAGCTCGCCGCGTTCGTTCGTGATCTTGAGCGACGGCTCGGGTGCGGAGGTGGGCCGCGGTCAGGGTTCGTCGGGGCGTTACGGCTCGTCGTCGGCGCGGCTGGATTATCTGCTGCTGGCGGCGGGGACCTACACGGCGGAGGTCACGACCGGCTCGGCGGGGCAGGTCGGCTCCTATTCGCTGAGCGTGTCCTGGGCGCCGGCGGATGCGTGCGTGCGCGATCTGGGCACGTTGGATGCGGAGTCTCCGAGTGTGTCGGTGTCGGGGATCGTGGCGGTGGACGCGGGCTGCACGTCGTCGCGGCGTGATCCTGACGGCACGTCGACGTTTTATGCGCGGCGTCACACGTTCTCGTTGGCTGCGGCGGCGACGGTGTCGGTGTCTGCGGGGCCGAGCTCGCCGCGTTCGTTCGTGATCTTGAGCGACGGCTCGGGTGCGGAGGTGGGCCGCGGTCAGGGTTCGTCGGGGCGTTACGGCTCGTCGTCGGCGCGGCTGGATTATCTGCTGCTGGCGGCGGGGACCTACACGGCGGAGGTCACGACCGGCTCGGCGGGGCAGGTCGGCTCCTATTCGCTGAGCGTGTCCTGGGCGCCGGCGGATGCGTGCGTGCGCGATCTGGGCACGTTGGATGCGGAGTCTCCGAGTGTGTCGGTGTCGGGGATCGTGGCGGTGGACGCGGGCTGCACGTCGTCGCGGCGTGATCCTGACGGCACGTCGACGTTTTATGCGCGGCGTCACACGTTCTCGTTGGCTGCGGCGGCGACGGTGTCGGTGTCTGCGGGGCCGAGCTCGCCGCGTTCGTTCGTGATCTTGAGCGACGGCTCGGGTGCGGAGGTGGGCCGCGGTCAGGGTTCGTCGGGGCGTTACGGCTCGTCGTCGGCGCGGCTGGATTATCTGCTGCTGGCGGCGGGGACCTACACGGCGGAGGTCACGACCGGCTCGGCGGGGCAGGTCGGCTCCTATTCGCTGAGCGTGTCCTGGGCGCCGGCGGATGCGTGCGTGCGCGATCTGGGCACGTTGGATGCGGAGTCTCCGAGTGTGTCGGTGTCGGGGATCGTGGCGGTGGACGCGGGCTGCACGTCGTCGCGGCGTGATCCTGACGGCACGTCGACGTTTTATGCGCGGCGTCACACGTTCTCGTTGGCTGCGGCGGCGACGGTGTCGGTGTCTGCGGGGCCGAGCTCGCCGCGTTCGTTCGTGATCTTGAGCGACGGCTCGGGTGCGGAGGTGGGCCGCGGTCAGGGTTCGTCGGGGCGTTACGGCTCGTCGTCGGCGCGGCTGGATTATCTGCTGCTGGCGGCGGGGACCTACACGGCGGAGGTCACGACCGGCTCGGCGGGGCAGGTCGGCTCCTATTCGCTGAGCGTGTCCTGGGCGCCGGCGGATGCGTGCGTGCGCGATCTGGGCACGTTGGATGCGGAGTCTCCGAGTGTGTCGGTGTCGGGGATCGTGGCGGTGGACGCGGGCTGCACGTCGTCGCGGCGTGATCCTGACGGCACGTCGACGTTTTATGCGCGGCGTCACACGTTCTCGTTGGCTGCGGCGGCGACGGTGTCGGTGTCTGCGGGGCCGAGCTCGCCGCGTTCGTTCGTGATCTTGAGCGACGGCTCGGGTGCGGAGGTGGGCCGCGGTCAGGGTTCGTCGGGGCGTTACGGCTCGTCGTCGGCGCGGCTGGATTATCTGCTGCTGGCGGCGGGGACCTACACGGCGGAGGTCACGACCGGCTCGGCGGGGCAGGTCGGCTCCTATTCGCTGAGCGTGTCCTGGGCGCCGGCGGATGCGTGCGTGCGCGATCTGGGCACGTTGGATGCGGAGTCTCCGAGTGTGTCGGTGTCGGGGATCGTGGCGGTGGACGCGGGCTGCACGTCGTCGCGGCGTGATCCTGACGGCACGTCGACGTTTTATGCGCGGCGTCACACGTTCTCGTTGGCTGCGGCGGCGACGGTGTCGGTGTCTGCGGGGCCGAGCTCGCCGCGTTCGTTCGTGATCTTGAGCGACGGCTCGGGTGCGGAGGTGGGCCGCGGTCAGGGTTCGTCGGGGCGTTACGGCTCGTCGTCGGCGCGGCTGGATTATCTGCTGCTGGCGGCGGGGACCTACACGGCGGAGGTCACGACCGGCTCGGCGGGGCAGGTCGGCTCCTATTCGCTGAGCGTGTCCTGGGCGCCGGCGGATGCGTGCGTGCGCGATCTGGGCACGTTGGATGCGGAGTCTCCGAGTGTGTCGGTGTCGGGGATCGTGGCGGTGGACGCGGGCTGCACGTCGTCGCGGCGTGATCCTGACGGCACGTCGACGTTTTATGCGCGGCGTCACACGTTCTCGTTGGCTGCGGCGGCGACGGTGTCGGTGTCTGCGGGGCCGAGCTCGCCGCGTTCGTTCGTGATCTTGAGCGACGGCTCGGGTGCGGAGGTGGGCCGCGGTCAGGGTTCGTCGGGGCGTTACGGCTCGTCGTCGGGCGCGGCTGGATTATCTGCTGCTGGCGGCGGGGACCTACACGGCGGAGGTCACGACCGGCTCGGCGGGGCAGGTCGGCTCCTATTCGCTGAGCGTGTCCTGGGCGCCGGCCTATGAGCCGTTGGCGGTGGTATTGGCCGATGCTTCGTCGGTGGAGTTGGTGTATGACGCCGTGCTGGACGCAAACTCGGTGCCACCGGTGAGCGCTTTTGGTGTTGTCGTGGGCGATTCGGCCCGTCCGGTTAGTTTGGTGTCGGTGTCGGGGCAGGTGGTGACTCTGGGTTCGGCGGAGCCGGCGCTGTCCTCACAGAGAGCAGCTGTGTCGTACACAGTTCCCACCGATTCAGGGGAACGCCGCATAGAGGCTACGAGCGGCGCCGCGGCCCGCAGTTTCGTCAGTCGTGTGGCGGTGGTTCCGCCCGATGCACCAGGGCTTCCGGCGGTCGGGTCGCGCCTTGACGGGTTGTCGGGAGGCCTTCAAGTGTCGTGGCCGACGGTGGCCGGGAGCAGCCGCTATGAGTTGCAGTGGCGTCGGATCGGCGAGCAGGAGTGGTCGTCGGCACGCGCCAGCGCAGGGTCACCGTTCACGGTGCGGGGTCTGGTCCGGGGCGCGCTCTATGAGGTGCAAGTGCGCGCCGTGTGGACTGGCGGCGAAACCGCCCATGTGCTGTATGTGACCGGTTGGTCGGCGTCGGGTTCTGGCATTGCGGGCGGGTGGACGCCCGCGAAGGTGATGGTGGCGCCTGCCCGCGGCGCGTTGATCGTGACGTGGGACGAGGTGCCGTCCGCTTCGGGCTATGAGGTGGAGTACTGGCCGGAGGGCGATGCGCGGGATCGCAAGGTGGCGGTGCCGGTGCGTGACGGAGACAGGTGGCGTGCGGACATCACGGGACTGGCCGACGGCACGGCCTACGCGGTCGCAGTGCGGTCGGTGCGTAGCGTCGCCGGGCAGTCGACCGTGAGTGGTTGGGTCACGAGCTACGCGGCACCGGGCAGCTTCTTGGGCGGTCGGATGTCCACCTACAGCGGCCTCGGGGTCCTCTTCCAGCGAATCCGGGGTGCTCGCTACAGCGTGTGGTGGGCCAGCGGATGCGGCGAGGACTACACGTTGTGGGACCGCCGAGCGGGTGCCGAGTCATGGTCGTTGGTGAGCGGTCTGGCGTTCGTCGATGACGGTGCAGGGATCGTTCGGTTGACGGCGCCGGATCTGGGGTTCAGCACATCGAATGCGCCTTCCCATTTCTCGACTCTGTTGAGGAGGAACGAGGGACGCCGTGTGCAGCTGCGCTGCGGGCCGCCGTCGCCGCCGTCGACGGCGCAGGAGCCGCCTGGGGTGTTCCTGGGCGAGGTCGCATTCCATCGCAGTTCTGGGGCTGCGCCTCAGGCGCCGCCAGATGTCGGGGCTGCGGCGCGTTCGGGAGACTCGCTGGCGGTGTCCTGGGGCGGTTTCGGCGATGCCGAGCGTGCGAGGATCCGTTCCAGCGTCGTCGAGTACGAGGTGGAGTGGCGCTGGCTTGAGGGCGGCGAAGAGCAGACTGCGTCGGCGAGCAGGATCTCGCCGTTGGCGCGCGGCTACACGATCCAAGGCCTCGTCATGGGCCGCGCCTATGACGTCCGGGCACGCGCAAACAGCTCCACCGACGACGGCACATGGTCGGCATGGGTGGACCGTCCCGCGGTAGTCGCCCCAGAGGGCCTGCAACAGCGGGACGTGTCGGTGACCGCCGCAGCGGCGGTTGAGAGCGACGGCGTAGCGGTGTTCACCTTGGAGGCGGCGTTGCCCGACGGTGTGACGGCAGCGGCGGCACAGATTGCGCCGATATGGGCGCGGTGGGAGACCAGCTCGGGCACGGCTGCGGAGGGCTCGGACTATCAGCGCGCGTCCGGCGTTGTGGTGATCGCTGCCGACGGCAGCCGGGCGACGATCAGCGTGCCGCTCACTGACGACAGCACTGCTGAGAGCACCGAGTCGTTCAGCGTGCAGATCTCCTATCTCGCAGGAGCCGCGACAGCAGACACAGCCGTGACGGCGACGATCACCGACGACGACCCCGCTCCGAGTGCGTCGGCGTTCACCGCGAGCACTTGTCAGGGTGCCCGGGTGTCGGGCTCGATCGGAGATGTGTTCGACGTGGTCCAGCCGGCCTACAGCGTGTGGACAGATGTTTTTGTCGATGTGGAGATGTCCTGTGAGGGCGGCTCTGCGGGCACTGGTGGCTACCGGACGGGCGTGGAGGTCCTGTTCGGACCGTCGGCGCCGCTGGCGAGCGGTTGGTGCCTCAGTGGTGGCACGCCGCCGGTGACTGCGTCGCTCACCGCGGCGGGCGGCTGCGTTGCGACCGTTGCTGGGGCGGGGCTGTTGTCGGCCCGCGCGGAGGCAACGCACATTGTGCGGGTTGCCGACAGTGCTGTGGGCAAGGCGCACCAGCTGCGGGTGTGGATCGACCTGAACGGCAACGGGGCGCGCGACGTCGGCGAGCCGTCACAGATCGTGGCGACGGATTTCTCCAGCCGTGTGCCGGGCGGTGGCTATGGCCTCCCGTACCGGCTGGCCGAGGACCTCGAGATCGTGAACCTCGGCCGCGCTGACCGATTGTGGCGCCCGGGGCAGTGGGCAACGCTGCGCCTGGCGGCGCTGGTGCCTACCGGGGAGCGCGCCTATGACCCCGTGTCGCGCACGATGGTGCCGGTACAGGTGCCGCTCGCGAACGCTGTAGTGGGAATGTCGGTATTCGCGGGACCCAGCAGCGCAGCGGAGCTCATGTGTGCGGTGCCGCCGGTGCCTGGGCTGTCCTCGCCGAGCTATTCGAGCCACTGCTCCACTGACGCTGAGGGCGTCTTCACCGTGCGCTATCGGGTGGGGGCGCCGGCGTTGGCCGCCACGGGCTCGCAGCAGGACGACCTGCGCGTCTGGTGGGACCGCAACCGAAACGGCACTTACGAGGCAAGCCCCAACCACCCCGTCCGCGAGCCGTCGGACACCGTCCAAATCCCTGTCGCCAAGGCAGCCGTGAGCTACGTCGCCCTCGGCGACTCCTACTCCTCAGGGGAAGCCGGCGACAATCCCGAGCCGGGTAGCTACCAAAGCGGCACCTACCCCGCCGACCAGTACTGTCGCCGCTGGAGTAACGCGTACCCCGCGCTGTTTCATGAAGAAGTTCTACGTCGCGGCGAGCTGGACACCGCTGAGGCCGTCGTCACCTACGCCTGCAGCGGTGCGGTCACGCTGAACGTCTTTGATCCCGATGATCCGGATGGCGACGGGCTGTCCGACGAGTCGATTTCGACGAACAGGCCTTCCCATATGGCGCCGAGCCTTCGACGTGGGGTTGAGTTCGATGTGGAGAACGGCAATGCAGGTCGGAACGTATTGCTGGAACCCGACGGCTACGAGAAGCGCCAAGCGGTGTCCCTTGCCCGGGAGCAGAGCATGGGCGACGTAGACATGATCACCATCACCATCGGCGGCAACGATGCGGAGTTCAGCCGAGGCGTCATGGTGTGTGCTCTGGTGCAGCATTGTGACCCTGCCCCGTCGGCGGAGCGTCTGGCAGAAATCGAGAATCGGCTCGTGACGGTGCTGGGTCGACTCAAGAGCGTCGCCCCCAATGCGGTCGTGTTCGTGCTGGGGTATCCGTATCTGACTCCGCAGGTGGATCCATGTGCGAATCCTGAGCGGATCGTTCATATTCTTCCTTTGTATCAGCATAGGGTCGAACTCGATTTCAGCGCTTTGCCAGCAGGCTGCGAGGCGCAGTGGAACATGTATCGGCCGGGGGTGGAAGAGTGCAGCCCGTTGTCGGCGACCGGGGTGCTGCGCGGCTCGTTGTTCTACGTGCTCGGAGCGGCGTTGCGGGAGGTCCTGGGTTCGGAAGCGACCAAGATCGACTATTGGGAGGCCAAGGCGATGTGGGCCGCGGCCGACGCCCTGAACGCAACGATCCGCTCAGCCACACGACGCGCTGGCGCGCATTTCGTGGACGTGGTCGGCGGCGTGCCGCTGGAAGACGCGCCGCAGGGGTTCCGGGGTCGCTTCTCGTGCAATCCGGCAGAGTCGTGGGTGCATGGCTTCGTCCCGAAACAGGGACTGCGTCTTGATGTGAGCGGCGCGGACGGCAGCAGCTTCCACCCGACAGAGACGGGACAGGCTGCGTACGCTCGCATCTTGGAGACCTACATCCGCTCCCGGATCGAGTCCGGTGCCGATCTCAGCGAATCCGGCCTGCCGCTGCCTCCCGCAGCAACCGAGCAGCGCGCCGATGGCTTCGCAGCAGTGCCTGACGGGTCGACTGCAGGGCAGAGTGAACCTGCGCCAGCTGTGCCTTCGACAGGGCTGCTGGTGCCCCGAGCGGCGACCGCTAGGTCGGGCTGCGGGGCCCCGTTCGTTTCCCCGGCTGGGCAGGTCACCCTCACAGCAGCAGGATTCGCCCCCGGCGCTCTGGTGAGCTTCACTGCGCAGGCAGCGTCACTCGGCGCAGAGCAACTCACCGCACCACAGGTTGCTGCGGCCATGGCCGATGCCGACGGGAACGTTGAGCCGTCCTGGACGGTGCCTGTAGCGCCTGCAGCTTCAGTCGATCCCGCCCCGCGCGCCTACCTGATCTACGCAACAGGCCTCAACTCCAGCGGCGGCATCCACACCGCGCTGATGGGTCTGCCGCTGGTGGCGTATCCCAGCGCCGCGCCTTGCGCCGTCGGGGACGCCGCGTCCACGACGCTGGGTACCGCGGTGCGGATTAATGTGCTCGCCAATGACCTCGCCCCGACCGGGGGTTCCTTGGACGCGGCCTCCGTCGAAGTTCGCGATTCCGAGGGCGGGTCTTTCGCCGTCGACGACACGTCCGGTGCGGTGACGTTCACACCAGATGCTGGGTTCTGGGGCACGGTGGATACGACCTATGTGGTGTACGACGGGTGGGGGATCGGCGTCGAAGCGGCGTTGTCCGTGACGGTGGACGCGGGCTGCACTGTCACGGGCACAGCAGGTGTGGTGCTGATCGAGGGCACCGACGGCGACGATGTGATCTGCGTGCCGGACCGCGACGACCGGCACGCGTTCCATGTGATCGACGCGAAGGGCGACGACGACGTCGTCTTGGGCGGAGCAGGGGTGGAATGGGTCTATGGCGGCGATGGCGCTGACACCATCTACGGCAACGGCGGCGACGACCGGATAGTGGCGGGCGCAGGGGTGGACACGGTTCACGGCGGGTCCGGGATGGACTCGGTGTACAGCTTGGACTTCGAGGACACGATCATCGACGACGATCACGAGACGGTGCTGTCGGCGTCGGTGCCGCCGCAGTCGGGTCCGGTCGCGGAGCCTGATTGGGTGTGGGTCGATGTGTCGCAGACCGTGAACGTTGATGTGCTCGGCAATGATCACGATCCCAACGTTGACCTCGACCCGTCCACGCTGCGGGTCACGTCCGCGCCGGCTTCGGGCGCTGCGACGGTGGCTCAGGACTCCGGCGGACGCCGCGTCGTCAGCTACGCCGCGCCGGCCGCGGGCGGCACCGTCTCGTTCGGCTATGAGGTGTGTGACGCGTTGGGCCAGTGCGCATCGGGGGAGGTGTCGGTGATGGTCGGCACTGCGGAATGCACGGTCCTCGGCACGTCGCGGGGCGACGTGCTGCGTGGAACTCCTGGCGATGACGTGATTTGCGGGCTGGGCGGCAACGACACGATCTGGGGGCTCGGCGGCGACGACGTCATCGTGGCAGGCCGCGGGCATGACACGGTCCGCGGTGGCGACGGCGACGACATTGTGTGGGGCGGCAGGGGAGCCGACGTGTTGCGCGGCGAGGCTGGCGACGACTGGCTGTGGGGGGGCGGGGGCTCAGACCTGCTGTCGGCCAGCACGGGCGCGGACCGTCTGCTCGGCGGCGTTGGCAACGACATGATCACGGGTGGCGATGACGGCGACCGCATCTGGGGCGGCCCTGGCGACGACACGATCAGAGCGAACAGCGGCGAAGACGTCGTCTGGGGCGGCGCGGGCGATGACACTCTGCGCGGCGGCAATGACCGCGACACGATCTGGGGCGGTCTCGGCGACGACATGATCCGCGGCGGCGCGGGCGATGACACGGTGCATGGCGGCATCGGCAACGACCGCCTCGACGGCCTTGACGGGAACGACACCCTCTGGGGCGGCCCGGGCGCTGACACCCTGCGCGGCGGCGACGGCGACGACCGGCTCTGGGGCGGCGCGGGCGACGACGCTCTCGACGGCAACCTCGGAACCGATCACCTCGATGGCGGCTCCGGTGCCGACACCTGCCAAAACGCGAGCACACGAACCGAATGCGAGCCGCCCACAGCACCGCAGTGACGGCGTCTGACGAGCCGCGTGGTCGCCTTGAGCGCGAGACCCGGCTGGCGTCTCGGCTGCGCACGGTGCTGATTGCTGTGGGCATTCTGGCGCTGAACGTCGCAGGAGTCGCGGTGCTGTTGTCCCCGTACGGGTTTGACGACGGGTTCGACCCGTACGACGACGCTTCACGCGCCGGAGTGAGCTTCGGGCAGCGGGGCGGCCCTGACGGCGACACCTGCTGGCCCGAGAACAGCCGCAACTACAGCGGCACGCTGTACTGCGATCTGGTGTCGATCGGGGGGCTGCACTGGGACACCGGCGACGTGAAGGTCGTAGCCGGGAGTCCGTTCTCGATTGAGATCGCGATGGGTTCGGGGTTCATGTGCATGATCGACGAGGACAGAGCGCCGTGGTGCTGGGAATGGAGCAGCGAGACACAGCCCCGGACAGCACGCGTCCCCCAGGACGCGCAGTTCGACTCCATCGTCCCTGGTGGCGGGTTCGTGTGCGGGCAGACCACTGACTTCGTGACGGTCGTGTGCTGGACGGTCGGTGTCGGCCGGTCCCGCTATCGGCAGGCGACCCACCGCCCCCAAGATCACTCTGAGTGGGCCTTGTACCCGAGGTTGGACGATGACCCGCCGAGCTTTGTTGTGCGCCCGCGCTTACGGAGCGGCCACGAACTTCGCATTCACGCATTCAGCGGGTCGAACTTGACCAGGCTGCGGCCCGATGTGACGCTCCAGTGGGAAACCGAGACGGTGCCATGACTATCCGCCACACGCGGCAAGACGGCGTCCAGGGCGTCGACCATCCCGACGGCGGACCCGGTGCGGATACCTGCCGAAACGCCGACACCGCAGCAGGCCGCGAGCCGCACGCAATGCCGGCGGCGGCCGCGGCTCGGTTCGCGGCTCGGGTCATTGACGCGGTGATCCTTGCGGGGCTGGCCTTTGGTGGGATGTTGCTGGTGTTCTTGGCGACGTTCTGCATCTGGTGCAGTACCCACCAGACCGACAGCGGCCAGGTCGTCTTGGGCGTCTTGTTGCTCGTGGGGTGGGTGCTGTATGAACCGGTGGGGATCGCTTGGCGTGGTCAGACGGTCGGCAAGGCGATCTGCCGCATCAGGGTTGTGCGCGCCGCTGACGGTGCGACGCCCGGTTTGGGCCAGGCAATCGTGCGCTGGGCAGTTCCGGCGGCGGCGGGTGTCATTCCGAGCGTCGCCGTGATGATGCTGCTCGCGGCCGCGGACGCCGGCCCAGTGGCCATTGGGGCGATGTTCATCGCGTGGGCGCCGATGTACCTCACGTCATTCGCTGATGCCGGTCGCCGCCGAGGGTGGCATGACAAAGCTGCCCGCACCGTTGTCGTCAGCACCGTCCGGCAGCATTGAAATCCCAGGCGCGGCCTGTAGCGTTCGGCACTCGACAACTTGCTCGCCGTAGAAATCCGGTGGCTTCGGCCTGAAACCGGCCCTGTCTGAACCACGTTCAGCGGTTCGCCCGCCTCGGGTGAACCAGACGGGTCGGGCCCGATGAGGCGGACTGTCTTCCTGTGCGCGTCAGCGTCGGGGTGCGGTTCTGTCTGATCTGCGGACCGGTGCCCAATCTGGGACCGGGAGCGATCCCACCGCCCGACAGCAACACATGCCGCGGTCTCCCGCAGCATCTCCAAACACAGGAGGTCCCCACAGTGGCGACAGCAGCAGCAGCTGACGAGCGCGCGCCACGGGCCGACAAGGTCGCCGTGGTGGACGAAGTCCGCGAGCGATTCAACGAGGCCGAGGCGGTGCTGTTCACCGAGTACCGAGGGCTCGACGTAGGCGAGATGGCCGACTTGCGAGGCCGCCTCATCGACGCCGACTGCCGCTACAAGATCTACAAGAACACCCTGGTTCGCCTCGCGCTGTCGCACGACGCGCCGGCCGGGACGCTCGATCTGCTCTTGGGACCGACAGCGCTCGCCTTCTGCGGCAAGGATCCATCGGCATCAGCCAAGGCCCTGCGCACGTTCGCTGCCGAACACGACGCGCTGATCATCAAGGGCGGTGTGCTGACAGGCACGCTGCTCAGCGAAGCAGAAGTGCGCGAGCTCGCCGACCTGCCCTCACGCGACGAGCTGATGTCGCAGATGCTGGGTGCTATCGCTGCGCCGCTCAACGAGCTGGCTTCGATGATGAACAACCTGATCGGCGAGATGTCCGGGTTGCTGCAAGCGTTGGCAGACAAGTCCGCCGACTCGCCGCACGACGCGGCCGACACTTCCACGGCCGAGCCGGCATCTGACGCCACCGCTGCCCCGGCACAAGAGGCAACGGCCGACGCAGATCACCATCCATCAACCGACGACCCACCGAACACGGAGAACAGCGAATGAGCACGTCCACCGAAGAGATCCTCGACGCCATCGGCAACATGACGGTGCTCGAGCTGGTCGAGCTGAAGAAGGCGTTCGAAGAGCGCTTCGACGTCACCGCCGCACTGGCTGCGCCGATGATGATGGCCGCAGGTGCTGGTGGGGCAGATGCCGACGGCGAGGCTGCCGAGGAGGCCGCCGACGAAGTCACCGTCACGCTGGCAACCATCGGCGACAAGAAGGTCCAGGTCATCAAGGAAGTGCGCTCGCTCACCAGCTTGGGTCTCAAGGAGGCCAAGGATCTCGTGGAGGCCGCTCCGAAGGCCGTCCTCGAAGGTGTGCCCAAGGCAGACGCCGACAAGGCCAAAGAGGCCCTCGAGGCCGTCGGCGCCACGGTCGAGCTGTCCTGACCGGCTCGACGAGCCGACACCGCGTCCCGCGTCCCGAACCACGCCCGGCATCGGTCGGCTTGGCACGCTCTGCAGCGCAGTCTGAGGCCGCGGAACCCCGGCGGCGGTTGTGGCGTCCAGCGTTGCTGGGTAGCGTTGACAAGGCCGTGGCACAGGTGGCCTCCCCATTCGCGCACCCATCAGTCCCCAGCATCGAAGCCCAGCGGTGGGCTCCCTCGTTGCTGCGGACGCCTGCGACTGCGCGCGTATCCGCCACCCTGTTGCCTGCCGTGGGCAGTCGCCCGCGACCCATCCCGCACAACTGAACCGCTAGGAGAGTCCGTTGTCGTCTCGTGCTGGCCGCGAACGCTATTCGTTCGGCAATCTCGACGAAGTCCTGGAACTCCCGGACCTCGTGTCTGTTCAGAAGGATTCCTTCCAGCGATTCCTTGACGTGGGTCTCGCTGAGACCTTCGCCGATATCAGCCCCATCAGCGATTTCGGCGGGCATCTGCAGCTCGTCTTCTCGTTCGACCCCTTCGACGAAGACCTGCGCCCGCCGCCCAAGTTCTCCGTGGAGGAGTGCAAGGAACGAGACATGACCTACTCGGCGCCGATCTTCGTGCGCGCCGAGTTCAAGAACGCCCATACCGGCGAGGTCAAGGCCCAGACCGTGTTCATGGGTGACTTCCCGATGATGACCCGCAAGGGCACCTTCATCATCAACGGCACCGAGCGGGTGGTGGTGAGCCAGCTCGTTCGCTCGCCGGGCGTCATCTTCCAGCCCGGTGAGCGGTACCGGCTGCGCAACATGTCGAAGCACCAGCTGGTGACGGCGACGATCCACCCCTACCGGGGCGAGTGGATCGAGTTCGACGTCGAGCACAAGCCGGGCAAAGACCCCACGGCTGGCAGCCGGGTGGCACGCAAGCGCCGCCTCAGCATCTTCTCGCTGCTGCGTGCGCTGGGCTACGGCGAAGACCGCTACCCCGGCCTGCTCGAGCGTTTCGTCGAGCACTTCGACTTCCTTGAGCCGCAGTGGGAGAAAGACCGCCACGTCGCGCCGACCCAGGAAGAGTCGGTCATCGAGTTGTACAAGCGGGTCCGACCCGGAGAGATGGCGACTGCCGACGCGGCGAACAACTACTTCCAGAATGCGTTCTTCGACGACCGCCGGTACTCGCTGTCCAAGGTCGGCCGCTACAAGCTGAACCGCAAGCTCGGACCCGAGCTCGACCGCGTGTCGGAGCTGTTCGGCCTGGACTTCGTCGATCCTGATGACCCCGCCGCACTCGAGCATCCCGAGCTGATCCGTCCCGATCCCGACTCCACGGTGCTGACCCGCAGCGAAGTCCTAGCCACGGCGAGCTACCTGCTGCACTTGGCGAACGCCGAGCCTGGCTACCGGCTCGACGACCAGGATCACTTCGCCAACCGCCGCATCCGCTCCGTCGGCGAGCTGATCCAGAACCAGGTGCGCATCGGCCTCAGCCGCATGGAGCGGGTCGTGCGCGAGCGCATGACCACCCAGGACGTCGAGGCCATCACGCCGCAGACGCTGATCAACATCCGCCCGGTGGTGGCAGCCACCAAGGAGTTCTTCGGCACCAGCCAGCTCAGCCAGTTCATGGACCAGGTGAACCCGCTGTCGGGCCTCACCCACCGCCGGCGCCTCTCCGCGCTCGGTCCCGGCGGTCTGTCACGGGAACGAGCCGGCTTCGAGGTGCGCGACGTCCACTTCAGCCACTACGGCCGGATGTGCCCCATCGAAACGCCGGAGGGTCCCAATATCGGCCTGATCGGCGCCCTGGCCACCTTTGCCCGCGTCAACGAGTTCGGCTTCATCGAGTCGCCGTACCGGGTCATCCGTGACAGCAAGGCCACGACCGAAGTGCGGTATCTGACCGCGGACGAGGAAGAGGAGTTCGTGGTCGCGCAGGCAAACGCGCCGCTCGAACCCGATGGGTCGTTCCGCAACCCCCGCGTGCTCGTGCGCAAGAGCCCCCAAGGCGCCAACCTGGAAGATCTGCGCTTGCAGATGGAACGCGACACGTACTTTGCGGCCACCACCGAGATCAGCTACGTGCCGGCGTCCGAAGTCCAGCTCATGGACGTCTCGCCGAAGCAGATCGTGTCGGTGGCCACCGCGCTGATCCCCTTCCTCGAGCACGACGACGCCAACCGGGCGCTCATGGGTGCCAACATGCAGCGCCAGGCGGTGCCGCTGCTGCGGGCCGAGGCGCCCTACATCGGCACCGGCATCGAAGGCCTGGCTATGGCCGATGCTGCCGAAATGGTGCTTGCCGAGGTCGAAGACGACATGGGCGAGCGTCAAGGCATCGGCGGTGAGGTCATCGATGTCGCCGGCGACTATGTCGCCATTGCCGGAGACGACGGCAAGCGGCACGAGTTCCCGCTGCTCAAGTTCCGACGCTCGAACCAGGACACCTGCATCAATCAGAAGGCACTCGTGCGCGTCGGTGATCGCGTGGAGCCCCAGGCCGTGATCGCTGACGGGCCGTCCACCGATCACGGCGAGCTGGCACTGGGCAAGAACCTTCTCGTGGCCTACATGGCCTGGGAGGGCTACAACTACGAGGACGCCATCATCCTCTCCGAGCGCCTGGTGAAGGACGACGTGCTCACGTCGATCCACATCCACGAGTACGAGATTGACGCCCGCGATACCAAGCTGGGGCCCGAGGAGATCACCCAGGACATCCCCAACCTCGCCGACGACATCCTCGCCGACCTCGACGAGCAAGGCATCGTGCGCATCGGCGCCGAGGTCGAGCCGGGCGCGGTGCTGGTGGGCAAGGTCACCCCCAAGGGCGAGACCGAGCTCACCCCTGAGGAACGGCTCCTGCGTGCCATCTTCGGCGAGAAGGCCCGCGAGGTGCGTGACACGTCGCTCAAGGTGCCCCACGGCGAGAACGGCGTCGTCACCGACATTCGGGTGTTCAGCCGCGATAACGACGACGAGCTGCCGCCTGGCGTGAACCAGCTCGTGCGCGTCTATGTCGCCCAGAAGCGCAAGATCAGCGTCGGCGACAAGCTCGCCGGCCGCCACGGCAACAAGGGCGTGATCTCGAAGATCCTCCCCGTCGAGGACATGCCGCACCTCGCCGACGGAACGCCCGTCGACATCATCTTGAGCCCGCTGGGCATACCGAGCCGCATGAACGTCGGCCAGGTGCTCGAGGCACATCTGGGCTACGCGGCCCGCTGGGGCTGGAAAGCCGCCGGCCCCAACGGCCGTGCCGAGATGATCGGCAACGAGCCGGTCAGCAACACCGCCCGCAAGACCCGCCCCACCACCGAGCCCTCGGTGTTCATCGCGACGCCCGTGTTCGACGGCGCGCGCTGGGACGAGGAGGAAGCCGCTGGGCGGCACCCCACCATCCAGCAAACGCTCGAGAACCTGCGGCCCGAGTCGATTACCGGCGACCGCCTCATGACCCCCTCGGGCAAGACGGTGCTCTTCAACGGGCGCACCGGCGAGGCCTACGACGAGCCGATCATGGTCGGCTACAGCTACATCTTGAAGCTGGCGCACTTGGTCGACGACAAGATTCACGCTCGCTCGACCGGGCCGTACTCGATGATCACCCAGCAGCCGCTGGGCGGCAAGGCGCAGTTCGGCGGCCAGCGCTTCGGCGAGATGGAGGTGTGGGCACTCGAGGCCTACGGGGCCGCCTACTGCTTGCAGGAGCTGCTCACCATCAAATCCGACGACGTGCTGGGCCGGGTCCGTGTCTATGAGGCGATCGTCAAGGGCGAGAACATTCCCGAGCCCGGCATCCCCGAGAGCTTCAAGGTGCTCATCAAGGAGATGCAGGCGCTGTGCCTGAACGTCGAGGTGATGTCCACAGCAGGACAGCAGATCGACATCCAGGGCCTCGACGAGGATGTCTTCCGTGCCGAGGAATCGCTGGGCATCGATATCAGTCGCCCTGAGCGCGGCACCGACGAGGAAGACGAGCTGCGTCGTCAGCGCATCTGAACAGCGCATGGCGCCCAGCAGCCGCAACAGCACACCAAGAACTGCCACGACACACACACAGAGCCGGACATAACTCATGATCGACGTCAACGACTTCTCTGACATCCGGATCGGCCTGGCGACCGCGGACGCCATCCGTACCTGGTCCAACGGCGAGGTCCGCAAGCCCGAGACCATCAACTACCGCACGCTCAAGCCCGAAAAGGACGGCTTGTTCTGCGAGAAGATCTTCGGTCCCACCAAGGACTGGGAATGCGGTTGCGGCAAGTACAAGCGCGTCCGGTTCAAGGGCATCATCTGCGAGCGCTGCGGGGTGGAGGTCACCCGCTCCAAGGTGCGGCGCGAGCGCATGGGCCACATCGAACTGGCCGCGCCGGTGGTGCACATCTGGTACCTGCGCGGCACCCGGTCGTGGCTGGCGTACTTCTTGACCGGCCTCGATCCCCGCCAGGAGCTCAAGGCCAAGGCGCTCGAACGCGTCATCTACTTCGCCGCGAATCTCGTCACCAAGGTGGAGAGCGAGAAGCTGCACGCCGATCTGCCTCGGCTCGAGGCCGAGAAGGCCGAGGAGCTCGCCGTCATCGACGAGGAGCTCGCCGAGCGCCGTGCAGAACGATTCGTCGAGCTCGAAAAAGAGCTCGCCTCGCTGGAGGCCGAGGACGCCAAGGAGCGCGAGCTGCGGTCGGCCCAGCGCGAGGCCGACAAGGATCTCGAGGCCATCGACGAAGAAGTCAACGAAGAGAAGGACCTCGTCGAGCGTGCCTTCACGGCGCTTCGCGACCTGCACGAGCGGATGATCATCGACGACGAAGATCTCTGGCGTGAGCTGGAGGATCGCTACGGCCAGTACTTCGAAGGCGGCATGGGCGCCGAGGCGATAGCGCAGCTCATGGCCAACATGGACTTCGACGTCGAGGAAGCAGAGCTGCGTGCCGCCATCGAGGCGTCCGACGGGCGCCGACCGCTGTCGGCCCAGCGCAAGCAGAAGGCGATCAAGCGTCTCAAGATCCTGAGTGCGTTCAACCGGCGGGACCCCCACGGGCGCCGCATCAACGATCCGCGGGCGATGATTCTCGACGCCGTGCCGTGCATCCCGCCCGACCTGCGGCCGATGGTGCAGCTCGACGGCGGCCGCTTCGCGACATCGGATCTCAACGATCTGTACCGCCGGGTGATCAACCGCAACAACCGCCTGAAGCGCCTGCTCGACCTTCGGGCGCCCGAGATCATCGTCAACAACGAGAAGCGCATGCTGCAAGAAGCGGTGGATGCGCTCTTCGATAACGGCCGAAGGGGCCGTCCTGTGACAGGTCCCGGCAACCGGGCCCTGAAATCACTGTCGGACATGCTCAAGGGCAAGCAGGGGCGCTTCCGCCAGAACCTGCTCGGCAAGCGCGTGGACTACTCGGGTCGCTCCGTCATCGTCGCAGGACCCACGCTGCGCTTGCACCAGTGCGGGCTGCCCAAGCTGATGGCGCTTGAGCTGTTCAAGCCCTTCGTCATGAAGCGGCTGGTCGATTCCGAGATCGCGCAGAACATCAAGTCGGCCAAGCGGATGGTGGAGCGACGACGCGCGGATGTCTGGGACGTGCTCGAAGACGTCATCAAGGAGCACCCGGTGCTGCTGAACCGGGCGCCCACGCTGCACCGGCTGGGCATCCAGGCCTTCGAGCCGCTGCTCGTGGAGGGCAAGGCGATTCAGATCCACCCGCTGGTGTGTGCCGCCTTCAACGCCGACTTCGACGGCGACCAGATGGCCGTGCACCTGCCGCTGTCCTCAGAGGCCCAAGCAGAAGCACGGGTGCTGATGCTGTCGGCCAACAACATCTTGAGCCCCGCCGACGGCCGTCCGATGACCGTGCCCAATCTGGACATGCTGATCGGCAGCTACTACCTCACCGAGTCGAGCGCCTCTGACGGCGACTCCGCCGATCCCGACGCTGAGGTACCCGTCTTCCGGCACCTGCACCAGATCGAGCGCTCGCTCGATCTCGACCAGCTCAAGCTGCACCAGCGCATCGAATGGCGCATCCCGCAGCTCAGCGACGGCAATGGCGGTTACCTGCGGACGACACCGGGCCGGGCGCTGTTCAACGCTGCGCTGCCCGACGACTTCGAGTATGTGAACCATCCCGTGCGCAAGGGCGACATGGGCCGCATCGTGCGCGCGCTGTCCGACAACTACGCCGCCAGCGACATTGCTGTCAGCCTCGACCATGTCAAGGACCTCTGCTACGCCTACGCCAGCCGCTCGGGTCTGACGATCTCCGTTGCCGACGTGAGCACCCCGCCCGACAAGGCGGAGATCCTCGAACGCCACGAAGGCGAGGCGGAGCGAGTCGAGACTCAGTTCCGGCGCGGCATCATCACCGACGGTGAGCGGCGCCAGAAGGAAGTGGAGATCTGGACCGACGCCACCGACGAGGTGCGTCGCTCGCTCGAAGCCGAAATGGCCCGCACCACCTTCAATCCGATCGGCATGATGGTCGGCTCCGGCGCACGCGGGAACATGATGCAGGTGCGCCAGATTGCCGCCATCCGCGGGCTGGTCGCCAACCCTCGCGGCGACATCATCCCGCGCCCCATCAAGTCGTCGTATCGCGAAGGCCTGGCGACGCTGGAGTACTTCATCTCGACGCCCGGCGCCCGCAAGGGCCTCGTCGACACGGCGCTGCGTACCGCCGACTCGGGCTACCTGACCCGCCGCCTCGTCGATGTGGCCCAGGAGCTCATCATCAACAGCGAGAACCCCTTTGAGCGCCCCGGTCCGGTGAACGGGCTGTGGATCGAGGACGTCTCCGCGGACAGCCCAGACAAGCGCACCCACCTCGATACGAGGCTGTTCAGCCGCTGCCTCGCGGCGGAGGTCACGCTCAGTGACGGCACTGTGCTCGAGGCCGGCAGGCTCGTCGGCGAGGACGAGCTGATCGCGCTGCGCGACGACCCTGACGTCACGCGGGTTCGTGTGCTGTCCCCGCTCACCGACGACTCCGAATTCGGCGTGTCGGCGATGGCTTACGGCGGATCGCTCGCGACCGGCAAGCTCATCGAAGTCGGCGAGGCCGTCGGCGTCATCGCCGCTCAGTCCATCGGCGAGCCCGGCACGCAGCTGACCATGCGGACGTTCCACACCGGCGGTGTCATCGGCGGCGAGAACATCGCCGGCGGTCTGCCGCGTGTTGTGGAGCTGTTCGAAGCGCGCACGCCGCGCGGCAAGGCCGTTCTGGCTCGGCGATCCGGAGTGGTGCGCATCGGCGAGGACGACGGTCGGGGACGCCAGATCGACGTCATCGGCGATGACGGCTCCGAAGACACCTACACGGTCCCGTCCATTTCTCGGCTCGCGGTCATCGACGGTCAGGACATCCGTGCCGGCGATCCGCTGGTGGACGGTCCGCGCGACCCCAAGGAGCTCATCGAGATCCGCGGCGTGCGCGAGACCCAGCAGTACCTCGTCTCCGAGGTCCAGAGGGTGTACCGCGAGCAGGGTGTGTCGATCCACGACAAGCACATCGAGCTGATCATCCGCCAGATGACTCGGCGAGTGCTCGTGGGCGATCAGGGCGATTCGCCGTTCCTGCCCGGCGAACAGGTCGACCAGCGGATCTACCGTGAAGCCAACCGCGAGCTGGTGGCGCAGAGCAGCCGGCCTGCTGAGGGCCGCCCGATCATCATGGGCATCACCAAGGCATCGCTCGCCACCGAGTCATGGCTGTCGGCTGCCTCCTTCCAGGAGACGACTCGCGTGCTGACCGAGGCTGCCATTGAGTCGCGCCGCGACGGTTTGAAGGGCCTCAAGGAGAACATCATCATCGGCAAGCTCATCCCTGCGGGCACCGGCCAGGACGTGTACCGCAACATCGACACGATCGCCCCCGAGTACGAGCCGATGGAGTTCTGGTCGTCCGAAGACTCCCAGGACCCGGCCGCTTGGCTTGCCTCGATCGGCGGTGATCCGGATGCGGACCCCGCAGGCCTCGACCCCAACGTGGCGCCGATCACCGACGCCGGCTGAGGTGCCGCTGCGCCCTGCGGCTCGTGCGACGCGAACGGTTGTCGTGCAGGGGCGCGCTGCCTAGCCTTCAAAGCCGGTTTCGGCGCGCCGCCGGTGGGGCATTGCGCAGATCTGCCGACTCCTGTTCATCAATCTGTCCCGCTGACAGCCCCGACTCACTGGGGTCCCCTACTCCCCGAGGTACTGGTGCCCACGATCCAGCAACTGGTCCGCAAGGGCCGAAAGTCCAAGCCGACGAAGGTGCGCACGCCTGCGTTGAAGGGCTCGCCCCAGCGGCGCGGGGTATGCACACGCGTCTACACGCACACGCCGAAGAAGCCGAACTCCGCGCTGCGCAAGGTTGCCCGCGTGCGCCTCACCAGCGGCGTCGAGGTGACCGCCTACATCCCGGGCGAGGGCCACAACCTGCAAGAGCACAGCATCGTCCTGGTTCGTGGCGGGCGGGTCAAGGACCTTCCCGGTGTCCGTTACAAGATCATCCGTGGCGCGCTGGACGCGTCGGGCGTGAATGCCCGCCAGCAGGCTCGCTCGCGCTACGGCGCCAAGCGGGAGTCCTGAGATGCCCCGCCGAGGCGCCGCGCCACGCCGCGACATCGCTCCCGACCCGGTGTACGACTCCACGCTGGTCACCCAGTTCATCAACAAGGTGCTGCGGCGCGGCAAGCGTTCGGTGGCCGAGCGCATCGTGTACCAGGCGATGGACGCCGTGGGAGAGCGAACCGGTGGCGAGCCGCTCGAGATCCTGAAGCGAGCGGTCGACAACACCCGACCGCAAGTCGAGGTGAAGAGCCGCCGCGTCGGCGGCGCCACCTACCAGGTGCCCGTCGAAGTGCGCCCCCGCCGCGCCACTGCGTTGGCGATCCGGTGGATCGTGGGCTTCTCCCGCGAACGCCGCGAGCGCACCATGTCGGAACGTCTCGCGAACGAGCTGATGGATGCCTCCAACGGCACCGGCTCGGCTGCCAAGCGGCGCGAAGACACGCACCGCATGGCAGAGGCCAACAAGGCCTTCGCCCACTACCGCTGGTAACCGATCACTGGTGAGCTGATCGGGATATCTGATCAATGGGACAACGCTGAAATGGCTCGAACGCAACCTCTCGATCGCGTCCGCAACATCGGGATCATGGCCCACATCGACGCGGGCAAGACCACGGTGACCGAGCGGATCCTGTACTACACCGGTGTCAACTACAAGATCGGCGAGGTCCACGACGGCGCCGCCACGATGGACTGGATGGAGCAGGAGCAGGAGCGGGGCATCACCATTACCTCCGCTGCCACCACCTGCCACTGGAACGACCACGTCATCAACATCATCGATACGCCAGGCCACGTTGACTTCACCGTCGAGGTGGAGCGTTCGCTGCGCGTGCTCGATGGCGCCGTCGCGGTGTTCGACGGCGTTGCGGGCGTGGAACCGCAGACCGAGACTGTGTGGCGGCAGGCCGACCGGTACGGCGTGCCGCGCATGTGCTTCATCAACAAGCTGGACCGCACCGGTGCGTCCTTCTTCGGTTCGCTGGCGAGCATCGAGGATCGGCTGACGCCGAACACTGCCGTGCTGCAGTTGCCAATCGGGCTCGAAGCCGATTTTGAGGGTGTCGTCGACCTGGTCGAGATGAACGCAGTGGTGTGGAAGGGCGACGATCTCGGCGCCACCTACGACATCGTCGACATCCCTGCCGATCTCGCCGACCGAGCCGCCGAGTACCGCAGCATGCTGCTCGAGCGGCTCGCCGATGTCGACGAAGACATCATGCTGGCTTACCTCGAAGGCGACGACGTCGATGCCGACACGATCCGGCGGGCAGTCAGGCGGGGCACGCTCGACGGCCAGATCGTGCCGGTGCTCACCGGCAGCGCCTTCAAGAACAAAGGCGTGCAACCGCTGCTCGACGCCGTGACGATGTACCTGCCGGCGCCGGTGGACATCCCTGCGATCACGGGTAGCTCCACCAATGGCAAGGAAGAGCTGGAGCGCAAGCCCAGCGACGACGAGCCGTTCTCGGCGCTGGCGTTCAAGATCATGACCGACCCTCACGTCGGCAAGCTGACCTACTTCCGGGTGTACAGCGGCCGGTTCGAGCGTGGCGGCCAGGTGCTCAACACCACGACGGGCAATCGCGAGCGCATCGGGCGCATCCTGCAGATGCACGCCAACAACCGCGAAGACCGTGAAGACATCGCGACCGGCGACATCGTCGCCGGCATCGGCCTCAAGAACACCCGCACCGGCGACACGCTGTGCGATTCGTCCAAGTCGATCGTGCTCGAACAGCTCGACTTCCCCGACCCGGTCGTGCACGTCGCTGTCGAGCCCAAGT
Organism: Candidatus Poriferisodalis sp.; assembly: GCF_965208895.1. Lineage (GTDB taxonomy): Bacteria > Actinomycetota > Acidimicrobiia > Acidimicrobiales > Poriferisodalaceae > Poriferisodalis. Next base: position 2,886,981 of record NZ_OZ242363.1, read on the forward strand.
CCAAGGGCGACCAGGACAAGCTGGGCAGGGCGCTCACGGCCCTCAGCGAGGAAGATCCCACCTTCCAGGTCAAAACCGACGACGAGACCGGCCAGACCGTGATCTCGGGCATGGGCGAGCTGCACCTCGAAGTGCTGGTCGACCGCATGCTGCGCGAGTTCAAAGTGGACGCCTCGATCGGCAAGCCGCAGGTGGCCTACCGCGAGACGATCACGGCGCCGGTGAACAAGTTCGAGTACCGGCACATCAAGCAGACCGGCGGCTCGGGCCAGTACGCCGTGGTGGTCATCAACGTGCGCCCGTCGGAGCCCGGCGAGGGATACGTCTTCGAGGACAGCATCCGGGGCGGTGTGATCCCGCGCGAGTACATCAGCTCGGTCGATGCGGGTTTGCAGTCGTCGCTGGAGAACGGCCCGCTGGCAGGTTTCCCGCTGGTGGACGTGTCCGTCGATCTGATCGACGGCAACCATCACGATGTCGACTCCTCGGAGATGGCGTTCAAGATCGCCGGCACGATGGCCATGCGCGATGCGGCCAGGCTGGCACGGCCGGTTCTGCTCGAGCCGGTCATGTCGGTGGAGGTCGTCACGCCCGAGGACTACATGGGCGACGTCATCGGCGACCTCAATTCACGGCGCGGCCGAGTCGGGCAGATGGAACTGCGTGGCGTGAACCAGGTGATCGATGCCAAGGTGCCGCTGTCGGAGATGTTCGGCTACGCCAACGACCTGCGGTCGCGCACCCAGGGCCGAGCCACCTACAGCATGCAGTTCGACAACTACGAACAAGTGCCGCGCACCATCGCTGAGGAGATCATCAAGCGCATCCGCGGCGAATGACCCAGCCCGCCTGGGGCGGGCGCATCTGGCGCCGGTGACAAGTCATTTGGTTTGGGGCCACGGCATCCCTAGCCTCACACCGTTCAGAACAGCGAAGAAACCAAGAAGCAGTTACATCCCTGCACCTCACTCTCCCCCGATAGGCGAGCAGAACCCCGAAAGGCGGGTACGACATGGCAAAAGAGCGATTCGAGCGGACCAAGCCTCACGTCAACGTGGGCACGATGGGACACATCGACCACGGCAAGACGACACTGACGGCTGCCATCACGCGCGTGCTGTCCGAAAAGGTCGGCGGCCAGGCGACGGCCTTCGACGAGATCGACAAGGCACCCGAAGAGCGTGAGCGTGGCATCACGATCTCCATCGCGCACGTCGAGTACGAGACGGCGAACCGTCACTACGCACACGTCGATATGCCCGGCCACGCCGACTACATCAAGAACATGATCACCGGCGCCGCCCAGGTGGACGGGGCCATCTTGGTCGTGTCCGCTGCCGACGGCCCAATGCCACAGACCCGTGAGCACGTGCTGCTGGCCCGCCAGGTCGGCGTGCCCTACATCGTGGTCGCGCTGAACAAGGTCGACATGGTCGACGACGAGGAGCTGCTCGAGCTCGTCGAGCTCGAGGTACGCGAGCTGCTCAGCGAGTACGAGTTCCCCGGCGACGACGTCCCGGTGGTGCGCGTCTCGGCCCTGAATGCCCTCGAGGGTGATGCGGCTGCCGCCGAGCAGGTCGTCGAGCTGATGAACGCCGTCGATGAGTACGTGCCCGAGCCCGTGCGCGACACCGACCGTCCGTTCCTGATGCCGATCGAGGATGTCTTCTCGATCACCGGCCGCGGCACCGTGGTGACCGGCAAGATCGAGCAGGGCGTCATCAACACCGGCGAGGAAATCGAGATCGTCGGCATCCGCGACACGCAGACCACTACCGTGACCGGCGTCGAGATGTTCCGCAAGATTCTCGACGAAGGCCAGGCAGGCGACAACGTCGGGCTGCTGCTGCGAGGCACCGGCAAGGAAGACGTCGAGCGTGGCCAGGTCTGCACCCGCAAGGGAGCGATCACGCCGCACACCAGGTTCGAGGCTCAGGTCTACGTGCTGAACAAGGACGAGGGCGGCCGCCACAAGCCGTTCTTCTCGAACTACCGGCCGCAGTTCTACTTCCGCACCACCGATATCACCGGCGTGGTCGAGCTGCCTGACGGCACCGAGATGTGCATGCCGGGCGACAACACCGAGATGACCGTCGAGCTGATCAACCCGATCGCGATGGACGAGGGCTTGCGCTTCGCCATCCGTGAGGGTGGGCGTACTGTGGGCGCCGGCCGGGTCACCAAGATCGTCCAGTAACCCGGTTCTCAAGCGAACAGTCAGGCACTCAGATGGCAGCACCTCGGATCCGTATGCGGCTCAAGGCCTACGACCACGAGATCGTGGACCAGTCGGCGCAGAAGATCACCGAGACGGTGCTGCGTACCAATGCCAAGGTTCGCGGGCCCGTGCCGCTGCCGACCGAGAAGCATCGGTACACGGTCGTGCGGTCCCCCCACAAAGACAAGGACTCGCGCGAGCACTTCGAGATGCGCATCCACAAGCGCCTGATCGACGTGATCGATCCCACCGACAAGACGGTCGATTCGCTCCAGCGGCTCGACCTGCCCGCCGGCGTAGAGATCGAGCTCAAGGTCCAGCCCTAGCGCGCCGCCGACGCGAAAAGCGTTGGTGCCATGCTGGCAAGAGTCCTTGAAAAGGCGTAACCCCGGACGTTTGCCGAGGCAGGGACGTTTCCGGGGCTTTCAAGATGGATTCTAGGGCGCATCAATCTGCGGCGCAAGCAGCCATCATCGACCACGACGTCATTGCGGCGCGACTTACCGATGATCGACTCGCGTCGTACGTTTCAGCTGTCGGCGGGGATCTTGAGGCGGCGATCAGACTGTACGACTGGAACGTTGCTGTATCGAGCGCTATGTACGCCGATCTCGCCCGGCTTGAGGTCGTCTTCCGCAACGCGGTGGATCGGGCGCTTGGCGCACTTGGTAGCGCGCGGGGCTGGTACCAACCTTGGTACCAGCAGAAGCACCTCTTCAAGAACCAGAAGGCCAAGAAAGCACGTGAGTCCATCGCGTCTGCAGTCGACCGAGGAACTCCCAAGGGCAAGAGCGAGCCGGTCCATGGGAAGGTAATCGCTGAATTTACGTTTGGATTCTGGCGGTACCTCTGCCGTCCGATCTTCGCGACCTCGCTATGGGTGCCTGCGGTCGCAGCCGCGTTTCCTGAGCACCCCGATGCGCCCGATCCCCACCGAGTCCGTGCGGGCGTGGAGGATCGTGTGCAGCGCCTGCATTTCCTGCGCAATCGCATTGCACATCACGAGCCGATCCATCAGCGCGACTTGACGTGCGACCGAGAACAGTTGCTGGAGTTGGTGCACTGGATCTGCCCGCCTTGCGGCGCGTGGGTTGAGGTCAACAGCAGCTCGGGGGGCGCGCTTGCGGCGCGACCGTGACTCAATCGACATCGCCGTGTTCCGGATTCGCGACGTGTTGCAGCCTGGAGGTCTCAGCGAGTCCGTCCAGGCTTCCATGAGTGGTTGGCCCTCTACAGCCCGCCGGACGAGTTCGCCTCTCTCGTCGGGGAGAGGGCCTGACAAGCCCCTCCATAGTCTGCAGTCGGACGGCAGTCTGCAATCAGCCGACTATATCTGAACTAATTCAGATATAGTCGCGGCATGCAGGCGGTTGAGCGCTCGTTCTCCGATTTCCTGCGTCACCCGAAGGAAGTCGTTGCGGAGCTCGCGGAGCATGATGTTGTGCTTCGTCGAAGGAACGCCCCGGCGCTTCGGCTGTGCCGCGTCGACCGCGACGAGTCTCGAACGGAGACATTCAACGCGCTCGCTCGCTTGCTGCGAAACTTGGCGGCACACAGCCCTGTCCCGCTCGCCACAGCTTTGGGTGACGTGTACCCGTGGGTGCAGTACTTGCCTCGCGAAGAACGTGAATTGTTCGCAGAGGAATTGACCAAGGAACTTCTGGCATCAGCGTCGATCGATGTGTTCGAGCCTGTTGCTCTGCTTGTGGGTGCGTGGAAGGCCACCGCCGAGGTTCATGCGGACCCTGAGTTGGCCCGTCGGCTGGCCGGACCCCACGAGATCACCCACGGCGGCCGCCTCCCACCTCCGATCCTCTGAGGTCATTGCGAACGCATGCCGAAGCGTCGTGAGCGAGTCGCGCCCCCGCCGCGCCCAGATGGGGGGGACATGCGCTTCGGGAACAACGCCGCCGCGAGGGGTTGGGAGCAGGTCTGCGCCAGCGCGCCATGCGGCGGGACCTATGGGGCTGTTTCCCCATCCTGCAGTAGGCCCCAATCTATGCTGCGTTCATGACCGAACTGGAATGGGTGCCGGATCCTCGGCTTGAGCAGCCGACGGGCGAGATGTGGGCTACGCCAATGGGGCTGTCAATGGGACGCTTTGTGCCAAACGGAGTTCATTGTTGCGCCCACGGCTGCCGGTGCGGCCAGACGGCGGTCGCGGAAGGGCAGGCGAACGGAGAGTGCTTGGCGTGGTGTGCGCATTGCACCGTCCTCGCCAAGCTGATCAATCCAGTGACGGGGCTGGACAGACCTGCCGATCTGAGTGACGGACGCTGCGATGACGAGTGTTCTATCTGCGACCTATTGCCGCCGATGGCACTTCCGTTGAGCGTGGATCAAGTGCTCGGCGTGATGGTGGGCGGCAGCGGGTGATTCGTTCTCGCTGGTAGGCGCTTCTTCTTACCGCGTCTTGCACATGAAAGGGTCTGTCGGACAGGAACGCAGCCCGCATCACAGCGGGTCCAACCCGACGACTGGTGGATGGTCGCCTATCCGCGCGGCCTCTTAGGAGGCGAGTCGGTAGGCGTAGCCGTGGCCAGAGCGGCCCGTGAGCGAAGCGAACAACAGCGGGCAGCAACGGGCGGTACGACGAGAAGGCTCACCTACCAGCGCGGCTCCTTAGCGCTCGGATCGACAGGCCCCGTCGAGCATGGCGAATGTCTCGGTCTGATCCCTGCACCACAGTCCCAAACAGACGCCGGCTTCGTTGAATTCGCCCGCGAAGATGGTGTGCTCGTAGTCCAAGTCCACTTCGTTGCCGCTCAAATCCACGAGGCACTCGGCGTTTGCCGACAGGTAGGAGCGCTCGCAGGAGGGTTCCCAACCCTCCCTCACTCCGAGTCCGGGCATCGTGACGATTCCGTCGGCACATGTGCGATGTTGAATGGTCTCGCTCGCTGCCCTCTGTCGTGCGTCAGACTCCGACCATCCTTCGCAACCATTGCCAGCATCGCATTCGACTCCGTAGCAGGTATTGAGAATGTTGCGCGAGTTGTCAGATGGCCCGGTCAACACGTAGGGACCCTGATAGGCCTCGAAGACGTCAAGCGCGTGTTCCGACTCACAGTCAAACGCGGCAGCGTAGATCGCGCTGATGAGTGCCGGATCAGGGCTGCTTGAGTCGGCGAGGCAGCCGTCGAATCCTCCTGTACGGAAGTATCCGTAGTCGAGTTCTGCCAGGGGTGGCGTGTTGCGCAGAAATGAGACTGTCAGTCCTGACGGATTTTCAGTTGCTCGGTGAGCCGCGATCGCCATCGTGTCGGCCAGTAGTTCCGCCGCCAGCCGATCCGTGCTGAGGCCGTCGCGGTCACTGCGACACCCGGCGTAGTGGGTGACGAAACGACTCAGGAGGTGGCTGCCTTGCGGAGTGGAGCGCGTGTACGCGTGAGCAAGTTCGTGCAAAACGATGTCGCTGGTACTTGGACCCTCATAAGGGCTATACGAATCGTGCTCAAGTCGTAGCGCGTCCAAACTGAGCCACGCTTCGCCCGTGCGATAGTTGTAACAGCCAAGGGCGTTCGCGCAGCTGTCAGGGAGGTCCTCAAAGAAGCTGAACTGGGCGGCATCCAGCGCTGGTCCCAACCACATCCACGAGTCAGTGTGCTTGTTGACGATGGACTGGACAATCGCCGTGCCCTGCGCCTGAACCTGCGGATGCAGCGTAGGGACGGTGTCTGAGGCCGTTGCGATGTAGGCCGCTGACTGTTGACGGCGAAGTGACTCCTCGCGAGAGTCGTCAGCAGGGGCAGTGAACGCTTCTTGACGGCCCGTAGTCGTGACTTGACCATCGACGCTTCCGCTGGGAGGGTCTGGTTGGCGAAGTGTCACAGGAGCGGAGGAAACTGCGGGAGTAGCAACAGTGCGGACAGGAGCATCGCCGCCAGTCCGCCACTTGTCCCACGCATTGACCGCCAGGACTCCGCTCACGGCACCAACGAGTGCGATCAGGGCACCCAGGACGAACTTCCTCCACATGACGGGCAACCGTACTGCTTGCGCATGTTCACGATCATGGACACGAGAACGACTCGCTCGGCCAGACCGCAACCGCTAGCGAGCGGGCGACGTGCTGGCTTATCCGCTGGCAAGCGGGTCGTCAGGGCCTGTCAAGAATTTTGTGTAAACGGCGTGGTCTGAGGGTCCGCAGCGATGGGCTGTGGGCCGGGAAGGATCATGTCTGCGGCTGATCAGAATATGCCGGCTGTGCCGGCGGGAGAGGCCGTCGGCGAGACGGCGATGACCGACTGGGCCGAGCTTTTGGTGGCCCAGGCACGCGCTGAGGGCGTGGAGCTGACCGGCGACGGCGGTCTTTTGACGGGGCTGGTGCGTCAAGTGCTCCGGATCGGCCTCGAGGTCGAGATGAGCGAGCATCTGGGCTATGAGCGTCACGCCGTTGCGGGCCGCGGGTCGGGCAACTCGCGCAACGGGTCGACCCCCAAGACGGTCACCACCGAGATCGGCGAGGTCGACCTTCGGGTGCCTCGTGACCGTGCCGGGACGTTCTGCCCGGTGACGGTGCCCAAGCACCGCCGCCGGCTGGACGGCCTGTCGGGCAACGTGATCAGCCTCTATGCGAAGGGGCTCACGACCGGCGAGATCCAGGACCATCTGGCCGAGATCTATGACACCTCGGTGAGCCGGGAGACGATCCCGGTAGATCACCGAGGGGATCGTGGCCGACATGGCGGTGTGGCAGAACCGCACCGCTCGACCCGGTCTACGCGGTGCTGGGTTCGACGCGATCGTCGTCAAGGCCCTTGACTCCCAGGTCGCCAACAGGCCTGTGTATGTCGCTATCGGCGTGGATCTTCAAGGCGAACGCGACGTTTTGGGCATGTGGCTGGGCCCGTCGGGCGGCGAGGGCGCCAAGCAGTGGGCGACGATGCTGACCGAGCTGCGAAACCGGGGTCTCGCCGACGCGTCGGTTCGTGTGCTGCGACGGACTCAAGGGCCTGCCCTCGGCGATCCGGGCGACCTGGCCCGAAGCGACGGTTCAGACATCGTTAGTTCATTATGGGTAGGCCCCGAAGGGTTCGGGGTGTCATCCGCGTCGGCGGAAGAGAACCAGTGCAGACCGACCCAGGAGGTCCGGACGCAGACCTGTTCCTTTCGTCGATGACGGGCCTCGAACTGCAATCAGGAGTTGCGCTGCGAGCGCCGAAACGAGTGACGGTGGCGGTCTGTCGAGACGGGTGAGCTGACCTCGACGGAGGACGACATATGACAGCATTTGCCGGTATCGACTGGGGCGGGGCTTATCACCAGGCCGCAGTCGTCGATGACTTGGGGCGGGAGCTGGTCAACCGGCGTTTCGCCCATGACCGGGCGGGCGTCGACGGTCTCGTCGCTTTGCTGGGAGATCACGACGGGCTCGTGGGGGTCGCGGTCGAGCGAAGCGAGGGGCTGCTCGTCGAGCGGCTCCTCAGTGAGGGCTTCGCGGTGTTCGCGGTGAGTCCAAGGGTTTCGGCTGCTGCTCGTGAACGCCACCAGGCCGCGGTTCGCAAGAGCGACCGCTTCGACGCGTTCGTGCTGGCTGATCTGATGCGCACCGACGGCTGGAAGTGGCGGCCCCTGGCTGCGGAGTCCGCGCTGCAAGCCGAGCTGCGGGCGGTGACGCGGCACCGCCGTCAGTGCGTGGACAGCCAGATCGCTGTCGAGGCGCAGCTTCGAGAGACCTTGGTCGCCTATCACCCTGCGGTGACCGCGCTGTTCTCCAGCGTCGACCGCGACGCCACGATCGCGTTCTTGCGCGGCTACCCGACCCCAGAGGCCGCAGGCCGGGTCGGCGACAACCGCATGGCCGGTTTCTGCAGTCGCATCGGCTACTCGGGCCGGGTCCCGGCCGGTGTGCTCGCCGAGCGGCTGCGCGCCAATCTGCTGTGCGCAGCACCCGGCAGCGTCGCCGGGCACAGCTACGCAGCCCTGGCGCTGGCCGACCAGCTCGAACTGCTGAACCACCAGATCCGGTCCTGCAACCGGCGCATCGGCGCACTACTCGCCGACCACCCCGACCATCGGATCATCGACAGCTTCCCCGCCGTGGGCCGCGTCACCGCAGCCGAGCTCATCTCAGAGATCGGCGAGGACCGCGGCCGCTACCCCACAGCACAGGCACTGCTCGCCGAGGCAGGCGCCGCGCCGGTCACGCTGTCATCAGGCAAGATCCAACGCGTGCGGGTCCGGCGGGCCTGCAACCGCCGACTGCGAGCCGCCACCACCAGCTGGGCCTACACCCTCAAGCGCATTGACCCCGTCTCAGCAGCCCGCTACGCCAAAGCCTGCGAACGCGGCGCCACCAAGCACACCGCCCTGCGTGCCGTAGCGTCGAGCTGGCTGCGCGTCCTGTGGCGCTGCTGGCAAGATCGCACCCTCTACGACCCCGCGATCCACCGACCCGACACGCCACGCTGAACCGGCCGCCCAACACCAATCCGGCTCCCGCCGACACAACGCCGGCCCCGCCAGCGCGCCCCCGCACAGCCCGGTCCCCGCCAAAAGGTTGACAACAGAAGTCTGCGTCGTGCACATGGTCCCCAACAGCCTGCGGTACGCGTCCCCCAAGCACTGGAGCCCCATCACCAAAGCGATGCGCGAGATCTACACCTCAGCGACCGTCGAGGCCGCCCAGACGCGGTTCGCCCAGTTCGCCGACGACTGGGAGGGCACCTACCCCGCGATGATCGGTTCGTGGCGCAACTCCTGGGACGAGTTCGTGCCGTTCCTGGAGTTCCCCGCCGAGCTGCGCAGAGTCGTGTACACCACAAACGCCATAGAAAGCCTCAACGCCAGATTCAGGCGGGCAGTGCGCCATCGAGGGCACTTCCCCAACGAACAAGCAGCGATGAAAGTCCTCTACCTCATCGCCACAGCCCGACGCAAGAACCGAACCAACCTCACCGGCAAGACCAACGGCTGGAAAGCCATCCTGAACACACTGACCGTCCACTACGGCGACCGGATCGCCGACCACATCCGATGAAAACCACCACAGCCGGATACACAAAAAATATGACAGGCCCGGTCGTGTCAGGGCTAGATGGGATCAGTTTCTGGACGAGGTTCTTGAAGTCGTAGTAGCCGCGCGTGACGTAGTGATCGATGATCGCTTCGCGGTAGTTGCGGGTCTCGTCATCGTGGGCGTCCATCGTTGCGTTCAGGAGCGAGCGGATCGGGTCTTCCCAAGTGGCGTGGTCCCATTCGTTGGCGGCGTTTTCGAGCATTCGATGGGCGAGCGTTGTGGCCGTGGCTGGCCTGGACGTTGCTATTTCTGTGAGGCGTTCAATGGTGTCGTGTCCGAGCCATTCGGGGCATCCGGCGGCGAGCGTGGTTTCCAGTGCGGCGAGGGACCAGTCGTCGTCAAGCTTCGAGGACACGGCGGCGGCGAACGAGTTGCACCATTCGGCCCACGAAACCCCGGCGGGAACAGAAATCGGGGCCGATGCTGCCGGGCGTCGTTTGGGGCTATTGCAGGGCTGTCACGAGGCGTTCGCGTCGGCCAGGGTCGACGTAGGCGAGGCTCTGTGGGGGGCGGAAGTTGTCGGCGAGGCGGAGCGCTTGCAGCGGGATCGGCGCGGGAAGTCTGTTGGGCTGCTTGAGAAAGAGCGCCACTCCTTCGCTTCGGCCTGAGAGATAGGCATCGAATTCGGGTCTTGAGAGTGCGGTCTTGGTTCCGTGGCGTTGCCAGAGTTCGTCGACGGGGAGACGGATGACGCTGTGGACGATGCAGGTGCCGACAAGCGAACGTGCTGGTCCTGTCGCATACAGCAGCGCGAGCGTCGGGATTGTGATGCGGGGCATGACGCGGCGCAACTCGAGTGTTTTGGTGCCGTTCAGGATTGCTTCAGCGAATCGCGGCTTCAGCGAGAGCACCAGCGCACGAGTCGGGTCAAGCCTGGGTTCAGCCATTGTTTGTCTGGCGGGGAAGGCCCATGCCTTCCCGATACAGCGCTTCGGCGGTACGTTCGCTGACGGTTCTGGTGGTCACGCCGAACCCTTGCTCCCAGATGTCGTCGGGGCACAGCTCGCGGGCACGCCCGGCACTGACGGTTTCGTCGAAGACATCTGTTCGACCGAAGAGCAGGACTGTGGCCGTCGATGAGCCGTCAGGGTTGCGGGTTGCGCTCTCACGTACCTGTTGAAGGTCGAAAACCCCACGGCGTGCGTACTTGCTGTGCAGTCGTTGCGGCGTTCCGGTGTCCACCTCGTCGAGCCACGACATCGCCCGCACACCGGCGCTCGGTCCACCTCCGGTCACCAACCACGCGATCCGTGCCGGTGCCTGTAGCCCGGGTCGCCGAGCCATGTAGTAAGCGTTTTCTCGTGCGGTGGCGGCCTCGGGCGCCGTCTCGATGAGTTTCATCTGGGCATCTCGGTACCCGAGCAGGGTCTCGCCGTAGCTGGGCTTGATGGGCACAATGTGGCAAGGTACCGCGCCGGTGAACAGCTTGAACGGCCAGCGTTCCAGCTCCATTCGGCTGATCAGCGGTATGGGCAGCGTTGCTTCCGCAACCTCGGCTGAGCCGAGCTCTGCTGGAAGCGGGTCGTCGCATCCGATCACCCGCAGTGCCACCTCAGCATGCCAGATGCCGTCGCGGACGGCGAAGCCTTCGTCGAGCAGCGCACGGCTGACTCCGTGGGCGACATCGTCGATGATCTCGATGCGTGTTGCGCCGGCCTCGACGGCGCGTCGCCGCAGCGTGTGAATGAGTTGGCGCAGCAAGCTGTAGGCCCTGTGGTCACCGAGCGACCGCAGGACGCTGACGCGCAGCGAATTCCCGATGGGATGGTGCGCGACGAGCACCCATGGGATGCCCGACGCTGTCACTTCTTCGATGCGACCGTCCGGATGGGCAACGGTGCCAGCGAGACGCTCACGCAGGCCCCAAGAACGCTCGCTCTGTGCTTGGACGGCGAAGCGGGCAAGCATTTCGCTGGTCGGCAGGCTGGCGGATCGCTGCACGGCGAATGCCGAAGTCTTGATGAACTCCGGCTCGAACGCTGGAGACGAATCGGCTTGCATCGCCAGCAGATAATCCGCCGGCCGCACCACCGTTACCCCGGTGAGGCGTTGGATGGTCCCCGCTGACCTCAGCAGGGCTTCGTCCCGGCTGATGAGATGTGTCGCCCCGCCCGCAGCTGTCTCGGCGACGATCCGCAGATCGCTGTCTCGGTTCGCAGACAGCTCGTCAGCAGCGCGCAGTGTCGCGAATGACTCGTTGACCGCATCGTCGTCGGTGCCAAGTTCGTTGAACTCAGGTCGCCCGGTGCTCGGCCGTGCCGCCACAGCGCTGCCCTTGCCTGAACGAAGCTCACTGTTCACTTGCGCTGTGACGACGAGCTGGGCGTGATCGTGCATCCAATCGGCCGCGAGTCCGAGTGAGGCGTCCCGATTTCGTCCCTCCAGCAAGTCAAGAACGATGTTGGTGTCAAGCGCCGCCACCAAGCGATCGTCGACCGTCTCCGTATCGGGGAGCTGCACGACCGAGTCGAAAAGCGACAAATCGGCCAGCGGCCGCCACCAAGTTGCGAGTTCGTGCCCGGCGTGGCTGCGGCCTGGTCGTCGGCCCCACTGCTCGAAGCCGAGTTGAGGCCACATGTGGTGCGCGGGATAGTCGATCCTGCATCGAAGTCGAATGCCCCGGCGAGCTGCGTGTCTCCGGGCGATCTCCTCGACCAGGCTGCGAGCGGTGCCCTGACCCCGCTCGCTGTCTCGGACGCAGAGATGCGTCAGCGATACTTCGTGACGCCGGGACCGCAGCGCAAACAACGCGTACCCGACTACTTCACCGTCTCTCGCAGCGGCCAGAAGGCAGCCCGACTCGGCTGCCTCTTCGAAAACCGCGTACGGCAAGTGCCCGAGCGTTGCGCTGTTGGCGTCACCGAGTTCAACGACTTGTTCGTAGAGCGGTCCGTCCGCATCCACCGGTTCGATCCGCGAGGCCTGCGTCACACCACTCCTAGAGTTCGCTGCCGAAGCCGCATCCGACGCAAGAAACTGTTGCACTTCACACCTCGAAGACAGCAGGGGTTTTCTCGCCCCGGCGACGAGCCGTGCTGTCGAGGCAAGCCGGGGCTGTCAGGACTGTCGGATGCTCCCGTGTCAAGCGGCGAGTGGGTGAGCCTGTTGTCGGGCTTGTTCGTCGCGCCGCATGCGGCGGATGACGCGGTTGGCGAGGTGTCGTTTGTGGGCTCGTTGATTCCCCCTGCGAGCCGACCTCGCCACCCTCAAGACCCGCACTTGACATCTACAGGAACGTCCCAGGGTGAATCAGGAGCGGAGGGGTGATCCTGCACGTTGCCAGCGGCCAGTACATCGACTGGAACTTCGAATGAGAATGAAGTCTGCACCATCAAGCGGGCTTCCTGAACATGGAGCACGCCCATCGCGCGCGTTGATCGTCGGAAAGCACTGTCGACACCTCAGACTTCAAGCGGTTCTTTGAGGTGCGGGCGTGAAGCAGTGCCCGGGAGGCAGATGCCCAATGGGGAAGGACGCCCGGCATCCGCGCCGGACCGGAGGCGAACAGCCAGGCATGCGTGCCAGCACGTTCGGGTGCTGGCCTAGCTGTGGTCGGATCTGCGTGTCGGAAGATCGGAATCGCTCGGCGCAGGCGGCGGTTGAAATGCCCCCTGAGGTATGTCTTCGGGGCCGGCAGTGCCGATGGGTGTATAGCCGTCTCGGCTGGCAGTACGCCTGCGTGAGGAGAGTCTCCTGTCGGTGCGCCTGTCACGGCTCATCATCGACTCCTGCGCTTGCGAGTTCCTCCAGTGGAATGAACTCTAGTGATTCGATATCGCTGCGCTGAAGCAGTATTCCGCCGCTCGTTTCCAAGGGCACTCCGTCTCGCAACACCGGCGCGGCGGTTTCCTGATCGAGCAGGATTGTTCTGGCGAGGTACAGATCGCGATCATCCTCGTCGGTCGCCGCGTACGACGTCACCGGTTCGTGCTCGATGTAGAGGCCGCCCACCCATCGTCCGGATCGCAGCCTGCACCGCAGCAGTCCGATCGCTCGCTGCTCGAACAGGTGATCCCACGCAGTTGGCGTTCGATTCTCAGCCAGCAGCCAGCGCACCCGCCTCGGCGAGCGAGCGGTGAGCCAACCCATGCCCCATCCGAGTGCATTCGGGACGACGACGAACCCAGTCGGGATGAAGTTGACATACCACGGCACAGCTCGCAGGGCGACGAAGTCGGTGTGAGTGCTCGCCGGTAGTCGCGTTCGGCGCTCACTGAATTCGTGGTGGTGTTGGGGGCCTTGGGAACCCGAACGAAGATGCCATAGCGTGATCTGGTGACCGCACACGATCCGAAGGTGATGGTGCAGAAGCTGTGGGACTTCTGCGACGTGCTGCGAGACGACGGCCTGTCCTACGGCGACTACCTCGAGCAGCTCACGTATCTGCTGTTCTTGAAGATGGCCGACGAGCAGTACGTGATGCTCGGAGGCGACCGCATCGTTCCTGTCGAGCACGACTGGCAGTCGCTGCTGAGCCGGTCGGGCGCGGAGCTCGAAGACCACTACAGCGAGTGCCTGTCGGCGCTGGGCACGAGCGAGGACATGCTCGGGGTGGTGTTCCACAAGGCTCGGAACCGCATCCAGACGCCCGCCAAGCTGGAACAGCTCATCAAGGAGTTCATCGACCAGCACGAGTGGATGAGCTACGACGCCGACCTCAAGGGCGATGCGTATGAGGGCCTGATCGAGAAGACCGCTCAGGAGGGCGCCAGGGGAGCGGGCCAGTACTTCACGCCGCGGTCGCTCATCAACGCCATCGTCGACGTGATGCAGCCCGGGCCTGACCATCGCATCTGCGACCCCGCGTGTGGCACCGGCGGGTTTTTCTTGGGTGCGTACCGGTCGATCGTCGAGCGGTTCCCACGCCTGGAGCCCGGCCAGGTCGCTCACTTGCGCTCGGGTGCGTTCACGGGGTGGGAGATCGCTGACCTGCCGGCGCGTCTGTGTGCGATGAACATGCTGCTGCACGGCATCGAGAGCCCAGAGTCCGACTCTCCGATTGTCGTGGACGACGCCCTGCGGGACTCTCCGGGCAGACCCTTTGACATGGTGTTGACGAACCCGCCGTTCGGCCGGTCGTCGTCGGATAGCTACGAGCGGGAGGACTTCTGGGCGACGACCCGCAACAAGCAGCTCAACTTCGTTCAGCATGTCGTGAGCCTGTTGAAGATCGGCGGCGACGCGGCTGTCGTGGTGCCTGACAATGTGCTGTTCGAGGCGGGTGCGGGCGAGACGATCCGTCGCCGGCTGCTGCACGACTGCGAAGTCCACACCCTGCTGCGGCTGCCGACCGGCATCTTCTACGCCCAAGGCGTGAAAGCCAACGTCTTGTTCTTCCGCCGTCGCGAGGGTGCCGAGGATCCGTGGACCCGCGAGCTGTGGGTGTACGACCTGCGCACCAACAAGCACTTCACGCTCAAGCAGAACCCGCTCACGAGAGCCGACCTGGACGACTTCGTCGCCTGCTACCGGGCCGACTCGCGCCACAACCGCCAGGAATCCGAGCGGTTCAAGCGCTACGCCTACGACGAGCTGATCGCCCGCGACAAAGTCAGCCTCGACCTGTTCTGGCTCCGAGACGAGAGCCTCGAAGACGCCGACAACCTGCCGCCGCCGGATGTCCTCGCCGCCGAGATCGCCGAAGACCTCGAAACCGCCCTCGCCGAGATCCAAGCCCTCGCCGACAGCCTCGCCGTTTCAGCCAAGCCTGAGTGAGCGACGTGCCCGGCGCTCGTTAGCTTGAGTGACGGCGGAACGTAGCCTTGACGCATGGCCGCTGGTACGAGTGGCGGGAGCGCTCATGCGCACATCTACGTAGAGCGCGTCGTGCTGCGCAACTTCAGGGGCATCGAACGCTTGGCAGTGGACCTACGTCCTGGGCTGACGTTGCTGGTTGGTCGCAACAATGCCGGCAAATCGCGGATATTGCGGGCGTTGCATGTCGCCATCGGCGGAGTTCCAGCTGAGCGGGACGATCTCACTGTTGGCCTCGACATAGCAGCCGAGATCGATGTGGTGATCGCGCCGCGTCCGTCTGCCCCGGGTGCCGACGATGGCCAGCAGGCAAAGCACGACGGCGCTCCTGAGCCAGCTGGGCAGACATTCACAGGGCAACTTCAACGACTCCTCGGCGTTGGGATTGCCTTGACGTCAAGCAGCCCTGCCCGTCAGCGCTTTGCGTGGCGCACCACGATCGTGTCGGTCAGCGATGGCAGGGGCGCCCAAGCGCGAACCAACCTGCTGAGTCACGACGCGAACACCGGCGGCTGGGATGAAACAAGCACATCGCTGCCGCGATCGGCCCGAGAGCTCCTCTACGCCGAGCTCGTGGACACGCGCCGCGATCTCGATGCCGAGTTGCGTCAGCGGGGGACTGCCATCCGCCGGATTCTGAGTGATCTTCAGGTGTCCTCGACTCAGCGGGATGCGCTTGAACGAGAGCTGGCGCGGTTGGGTGATGACATTCTGCAACACAGCGACACACTCCGGACGCTCCGAACATCATTGAGTTTGCTGGATCGTTACGTCGATGCGCTCGGCGAAGTTTGCGTCGACCCCGTGCCGCGGACCCTCGAGGAGTTGGCACGAGCCGTGGGCGTGAGTTTTGGCAGTGGAGCGGATTCCCTGGCATCAAGGCTCCACGGTTCGGGAGTTCGCAGTTTGGCGTCGCTGCTTGCTCAAGATCTTTTCTACAGCCAGACCTTGGGCGTTGACGGCGGTGACATTCGCCCACATCCCGTAACGCTTGTCGAGGAGCCGGAGTCCCATCTTCACCCGCACGCGATCATCGAGGTTGCGGGCCTGCTCTCGGCCGAGCGACGGCAAGTCGTGGCGACCACGCACTCCCCGTTGCTCGCGGCGTCAGTGGCGCCGGAATCATTGCGGCTCGTCCGACGAGACAGGGCTGGACTTCACCAGGCCGTCGATTTCGGCCCTGCCGAGTCACGTGACCATGGTGCTCTCCGGACGAAGCAGCCGAGTCTCTATGCAAGCGAGATGGAGAAGCTGACGCGCTTGGTGGAGCGTCCATTCGGTGAACTTCTGTTTGCTCGCGCGGTCGTAATCGGTGATGGCGCGACGGAGCGAGCCTTCTTGCCACCGGTGCTGCGGGATGCCCTGGGATCGCTGGCACACGGTGTTTCGGTCATCGACTCTGCGGGCATGAACGCCGATGTCGTGCAAGCCGTCGTCAAATTCGCCCGTCATGTGGAAATCCCGGTCGTCGTATTCGCCGACAACGACGCTGCAGGACGCCAAGCGGTGAGAGCCTTGGCGGCCGATGGGACGCTTGACGAATCATCCGAAGTGGTGTGGAGCAGCGCCGATCAAGCAGATTTGTCGAGCCCGGAGACGGGCGCGGCAACTGAGCGCATGATGATCAGTGCAGCCCCCGAGGCGTGCTTTGATGCATGTCGATTGCTGAACGCATCGGTAGAACGTGACGAAGATCTTCTCGAAGTCATGAAGGGGCTCAAGGGGAGCATCGGCGGGGTTTTGGCGTCGGCGTTCATTGAGCGCAGTCCCTATGTCGATGGAAGCAGGTGGCCCGAACCGCTGCGGCAGCTGACCGACGTTCTTCGGGCGAAGCTCAGCAGCGATTCGGACCCAGAAGCGGGGGCGGCATGACGGCCCTTCAGAGCAGTGCCGCCGACATTGTCAACTTGACTGAAGAACAGCAAGCGATCGTGGACTCGACCGAGCCAGCGCTCGTGGTGACCGCCCCGGCGGGCACCGGTAAGACCGAAGTGCTTGTCCGGCAGGCCGAACGCTTCGTCCGCGATCAATCGAACGGTTATGCCCGCGTGTTGGTCGTCACCTACACCACGCGCGCAGCCGAGGAATTCACTTCCCGGCTTCGGCATCCCCTCGGCAGCGCGATGGAACGGGTCACAGCGGAGACCCTTCACGGCTTCGCGCAGTCGCTCCTGAGCGCTCACGGCAGCCATGTCGGTCTCCCACCGGACTTCGGGATCATCACGACAGACGAGGACCGCGCTGAGTTGTTCGCCGGGTACGACGCGTCCTGGCAGCCCGGTGAAGGACTGGATCTGTTTCGCGAACTCGATCTCGCACGGGCGAAGGGCGTGGCGCACCCTCGCCTGTCCGCATGGAGCGACGCACTGGCGTATCGGGGTGCGGTCGACTTCAACGAGATGATTGCCAAGGCGACTGAGTTGCTCCATATCGGCGCTGTCGCCGAGATGCTCCGTAACGTCTATGGACTGGTGCTCGTCGACGAGGCACAGAACCTCACCCAACAGCAGTACGAGTTTCTTGTGGCCCTCATTGGCAGGCGGCCTGAATCCCGTGCACCACACATACCAACGACGCTGCTCGGCGACCCGAACCAGCTCGTTACTGGCTTCGCTGGCGGCGACAGCAGCCACATGGAGAGTTTCAAGGCCGATTTCGGCGCAGAACGGGTCACGCTTTTGAAGAACTTCCGCTCTTCGCTTCGACTGTCTTGCCTGGAAGCGGTGGTAGCGGGCGAACTCGGCAGAAGCGTTCGCGGCCGCAGAGGCGGCGCGGGCGAGGCCGCCACCGGCGTCTTGGAAGTGCACCAGTTCAAAGACGAGGGAGCGGAGGGAGAGTTCATTGCGGAATGGGCAGACGAGTTGCTCACCGAGGGTCTGCCAGTCGAGGCCGTCATGGCCAGCGAATCCAGACGGGTGCTGCCCGAACAGATTGCGGTGCTCGGTCGGCACGCCGCCGCATTGAGCGCGGCATCCGATGCTCTGGCCGACAGAGGCCATGCAGTCGCCAGAGCACACAATGCCGACGACTACATGTCCTCTCGTCTGGGGAAGGTGGCGTTCCTCTTGATGCGATACAGGAGCGACCGCCACCGCCTCGCGGCCTCGGGCGAGCTACGGAGAGACTTTGGCATCGAGTTGCCAGCGGAACTCATGGGCGAATCGGGGGCGGTACCGTCGGAGGCAGACGAGCCACTGCGACGAGCAGGGGTGGTGGGTGCCGAGGCACTGGCACCGCTTCTGACCGTCGATTCGTCGGCGGAATTCGTCGAGGCCTTGGACATGTGCCGCTTGGCAAAGAGCGAAGGCAGCGACATGCTCGCCAGTTGGTCTGCGGACCGGGCGCTTCTCTGTGACACTTGGGCCGAGTTCGCGGATGTCACGCCAGTGCGCGCACGCTCGTGGACCGCTTTTGGCCTGCACGTAGATCGTGAGACGCGCGGGCGTGATCTTGGCAGTGGCGTTCGAGTACTGACGGTGCACAAGGCTCAGGGACGCGAGTTCAAGGCCGTGGCGGTCACCGCAATGAACGATGGGCAATTCCCCGATTTCCGGGCGACATCAAGCGAGGCTGAGCGGGCCGAATTGCAGACCTTCTACGTGGCCGCTACCCGAGCGTCGCGTGTGCTGCTGTTGACCCGTGCCGGGGTCCGACCAACGCGATACGGAGATCGCACTACCGAGCCGTCGCGGTTTCTGCAATTGGTTCAGAGGGCGCGTGTCGATTCCGAACCGTTCTGATGGGTTCAGGCGAAGCCGCCTTCGCTGAGATTTCAGCGCGCGGTGCCGTCCGATTGTGATGGGGCGACGTGCTAGACCGTCCGCCGGCGAGGGGGCAACGTGCTGACCTATCCGCCCGCGAGGGGGCGGACTAGATGCACCTCTGACGTGGCGGTGAGCTCTTCGAGCATTGGGTCGGGGATGATCTCGCCGTCGATGGCGACGGCCGTTGACGATGTCTCGACGAGATGTGCGTTCAGCGACGGGTAGCGCTCTGAGAGCTGCCGCACCAGATCGCGCACATTCACGGCGTTGAGCGTGACCTCGGCGACGCCCGTGTGCTGGCGCTGGTCGGTCGAGAAGTGAACGATGGCCACGCTGCTGCCCGGCTCAGCGGAGCCGACGCTCGCCCGTCATCGTCACGATGTTCCGTGGCCGGGGCATGGTGACGATGACGGCGTTCACGTCGGTTGCGATCAGCCCAGTCAGCCTTGATCGGCGGCCGTCAGTGCCTCCAGCACTCGCGGTGGCGACAGCGGCAAGTCGCCGATGCGCACTCCGGTGGCGTCGGCCACGGCATTGGCCATCACCGGCAGCGGCGGGACAATGCCCACCTCGCCGACGCCGCGCACGCCATAGGGGTGCGACGGGTTCGGCACCTCGACGATCACCGTCTCGATCATCGGGAGGTCCGACGCCACCGGGATGCGGTAGTCGAGGAAGCCCGGGTTCTCGAGGTCTCCGTTGTCGGAATAGATGTACTCCTCGTTGAGCGCCCAGCCGATGCCCTGCACGACGCCGCCTTGCATCTGGCCTTCGACGTAGCTCGGGTGGATTGCCGTGCCGGCATCCTGAGCCGTGGTGTAGCGCTCGACGGTGACCCGCCCGGTTTCGGAGTCGACGGACACGTCCGCAACCTGCACCGAGAAGGCCGGACCGGCGCCGCGGGCGTTCAGCGACGCCGTCGCGCCCAGCGGGCCGCCGGTGCGCTTCGCATTCCCGGTGATGGCGGCCAGCGTCAGCGGCTCCTGCTCGCCCGGGCCGTGGACGGCCGAGCCGTCCACCCACTCGACCTCTTCCACATCGCAATCCCAGGTCTTCGCCGCACGCTTGCGCAGCTGCGTCTTGAGATCGCGGCAGGCCTCCACGACTGCCATGCCCGTCGCGAACGTGGCGCGGCTGCCTTCGGTGACGTCGGTGAAGCCGACCACTTCGGTGTCGCCCACGACCGGCTGGATCAGGTGCACATCGAGGCCGAGTTCCTCGGCGGCCATCAGCGCCATCGACGCCCGGCTGCCGCCGATGTCAGGGCTCCCGGTGATCACCGTGGCAGTGCCGTTCTCGTTCAGGTTGACCGTTGCGCTCGACGCCTCGCCGATGTTGAACCAGAAGCCCGTGGCCACGCCACGACCCTGGCCGTCTGGCAGCACAGTCTGGTAGTGGTCGCTGTCGCGGATCGCTTCGAGGCAGTCGCGCAGCCCGATCATCGGCCACTTGGGCCCATAGGGCGTCGGGTCGCCCTGCGACGGGCAGTTGTGGAGCCGCAAGTCGATCGGGTCCATGCCGAGGCGAGCCGCGATCTCGTCGACCACCGAGTCCATGGCGAATGCCGCCGCAGGGGCCGACGGCGCCCGGTAGGCCACGTTGACCGGACGGTTGAGCACCACGTCGAAACCCTCGACGTAGAGGTGATCGAGGGTGTACGCCGACACGACGCACATGCAGCCGAGCATGGCGGCGATGCCCTGAAAGGCCCCGTTCTCGTAGGCCAGCCAAGCCTTCGCCGTGGTGATCGTGCCGTCGTTGCGGGCACCGACCTTCATCTTGATGATCGAGCCCGGTGCGGGGCCGGTGGCCCGGAAGACATCCTCGCGGCTCATCACGATCTTGACAGGACGGCCTGCCTTGGTCGACAGCAGCGCAGCCACCGGTTCGATGTAGATGGTGGTCTTGCCGCCGAAGCCGCCGCCGATCTCCGCCGGGATGACCTTGATGCGCGAGGTGTCCCAGCCGAGCACCGTGGCCGTGGAGGATCGAACCATGAAATGACCCTGCGAGGAGGCCCAGATGACGGCCTTGCCCTCCTGGTCGCAGTCGACAACGCAGGCGTGCGGCTCGATGTAGCCTTGGTGCACGGCCTGGGTCGAGAACTCCCGCTCGATCACGATGTCGGCTTCGCCGAAGCCTTGTTCGACGTCGCCGCGCTCGTACACGGTGCGCGCCGCAACATTCGACGGCTCGGTCGGCCGGGGGTCGACGCCGCGCGTGAACAAGGTGTCGTGAATCACCGGCGCCCCATCTGCCATCGCATCGGCGATGTTCAGCACGTGGGGGAGCAGCTCGTAGGTCACCTCGATTGCTTCCGCCGCCGCCTTGGCTTCACGACGGGTGGACGCTGCAACAGCGGCCACCGCGTGGCCGCTGTACAGCACCTTGTCGCGCGCAATGACCGTGCACATCAGGTTGCGAGTGGCGCCCTTGGGGGGCGCTTCGGGGAAATCGGCCCCGGTGACCACGGCCTTCACGCCGGGCATCGCCTCGGCTTTTGACGTGTCAATCGAGATGATCCGGGCGTGAGGATGCGGCGAGCGCAAGATGTGCCCGTGCAGCATTCCCGGCAGGTTCAGGTCGGCTGCGTAGCGGGCCTTTCCGGCGACCTTGTCGAGGCCGTCGTGGCGGACCGGACGGGTGCCGACCCAGCGATAGCCCGATGCACCGTTGCCGTTGGTGCCGGTGCTTGCGGGAGCTTCGGTGGTGCTCATGTTCAGGTGTCCTTCTGCGATGTCGGGTGAGTCTCGATCAGCCGATGTGGATCAAGCTGGGGTACGGATCTGGACGGCGGCCTCGAGCACCGAGCGCACGATCTTGTCGTAGCCGGTGCAGCGGCACAGGTTGCCGGCGAGCGCGTAGCGCACTTCGGTCTCGGTGGGGTCGGGGTTCTCGTCGAGCAGTGCCTTTGCGGCGATGAGGAACCCGGGCGTGCAGATGCCGCACTGCAGCGCAGCGCCTTCGAGGAAGCACTGTTGCAGCGGGTGCAGCTCGTCGGCACTGGCGAGACCCTCACAGGTGGTGATGGCGGCGCCGTCGGCCTCCGGGGCGAAGATCAGGCACGAGCACTGCAGGCGCCCGTTCATGATGATCGAGCAGGCGCCGCAGTCGCCGGTGCCGCAGCCCTCCTTGGCCCCGATGAGCCCCAGCTCGTCCCGCAGTGCATTGAGCAGCGATTCACCGTCTTCGGTCAGAAAATCAACGGCGTCGCCGTTGACCTCGCAGGTCACGTGGGTACGGCTCATCAGGAGGCTCCGTTCTGTCCGTTGGTGGTTCGAATGCGGTCTGCGGCAATGCCGGCGGCTCGGCGGGTGAGCACGCCGGCGACCTGGCGCCGGTAGGTGATCGTGCCCCGCTTGTCGTCGATCGGGTTGCAGGCGTCGCTGGCCGCTGCGGCCGCTGCGGCCAGCGACGCGTCATCGAGCCGGCTGCCGACGAGTGCCACTTCTGCCGCGGGCACCCGCACGACGGTGGGGGCGACTGCACCGAGGGCCACGGTGGCAGCGCTCACGGCGCCTTCACCGTCCAGCGTGAGCCGGACACCGGCGCCCACCACGGCGATGTCCATCTCGGTGCGGGGGATGAGCCGCAGGTAGGCGTCAGCGGTGCGTGCCGCCGGTCGCTCCAGTTCGAAGCACACCACGATCTCGTCGTGCGCCAGCGAGGTCTGCCCGGGCCCGGTCACCACGTCGGCGACGGGTACCCGTCGCTCGCCGCCGGCGCCTGCGATCACTGCGACAGCATTGTTGACGACCAGAGCCGGGACCGAATCCGCCGCGGGAGAGGCATTGCACAGGTTCCCGCCGAGGCTGGAGCGGTTCTGGATCTGGTCTGACCCGATGAGTCCAGCAGCCTCCGTCACTCCCGGGAAGTCGGCAGCGAAGTCAGCGTTTGCCGTCAAGGCCGAGCTGGGCGCTGCGGCACCGACGTGCCAGGTGTCGCCTTCGAGGCTCACCGACATCAGGCGATCGATGTTCTTGAGGTCGATCAGCATTGACGGCTCGGGCCGTCCGCCGCGCATCTGGGGCACGACATCGGTTGCGCCCGCGAACACGATGGCGTCGGCATCGCCCGCGAGCATTGCCCGAGCCTCATCAATGGTGGTCGGTGCGGCGTATTTCATGCGGATAGCTCCCGATCCGGTCTCTGCGGCATATGTCTCAGCACCGCCCGTGGGCGGCTGTGTCTGACAGGCCGCCTTGCGGCAATGGCCTTCACGGCAGCGGACGATAGTTGCGCTGGACCGTCCTCGTCGCGTTAGCGATCGTCACCCTCCCCGATAGCGATGGAGAAGCGGCAGTCGCCAGCCGCTACGACGCGGCCCGTGCGCAGATGCTCGAGTGGATCGAGGCCGGCGCGCTCGTGCCCCGTCACATCACCTACGAAGGGCTCGGTGCTGCGGGCGGCGCATTCGTCGACCTGCTCGCAGTCCGCACCGTCGGCACCACCATCGTCCGCCTCGGCGACTGACGATCCGGACCGCCGCGCTCCTTGGCGTGGGAGTGGGCCCACATAGGCTCAGCCCATGGCGTCGGATGAGCGGGTGCACAAAGGCGCCGCGCCGCTGCCGACACCACGAGACCTGACACTGGCGGCCACGAAGCTCGCGGTACGAGGCTCGTATCCGGTCGTGATCCTGTTGGGGATCGCTGTCTATGCCGGTGCTGGACTGCTCGGCATGCCCGTGGTCGCCGCGTCGTACCTGGCGGTGCTGGTCGGTGCTGGACTGATCACGCTGCATGAGGCCGTCCTGCCCTACCGCCTCGAATGGCGCCCGCAGCCCGGCGATGTGCGGGCTGACGCAGCATTCATGCTGACGATCCAAGTAGTCCTGCCGTTGCTGCTGTCATTGGCAGCAACCGTGGCGTTCGCCGGCTGGTTGCGAGAGGGAGATCTCACGCTCGGAGGTCTGTGGCCGCACTCGTGGCCAGTCGTCGCGCAAGCGGCACTGATGATGGCCGTCGCCGACTTCTTTCGGTATTGGCTGCACAGGGCCTTTCACGGTTCGGCCTTCATGTGGCGATGGCACGCGGTGCACCATTCGCCGCACCGGCTGTATTGGCTGAACGTCGGGCGCTTCCACCCGGCGGAGAAGGCTGTTCAGTACTGCGTCGACGCACTGCCGTTCGTGCTCGTCGGCGTCGGGGATGAAGTGCTCGCAGCCTACTTCGTCTTCTACGCCCTGAACGGCTTCTACCAGCACTCGAATTGCGACGTGAAGCTGGGTTGGCTCAATTACCTCATCAGCGGACCCGAACTGCACCGGTGGCATCACTCGGAGCTGCCGGCGGAATCCGATCACAACTTCGGCAACAACCTGATCATCTGGGACGTGGCGTTCGGGACCCGGATCCTGCCCGCGGACACAGCCGTCGGCCGCCTCGGACTGCTGAACCGGAAGTATCCGACAGGCTTTGTTGCCCAGATGCGCACTCCGCTGGTTCGGGATCTCGACAAGCGGGACGTCGAGGCGACGGCGACGTCGTGACCGACGGATTGAGCTACCGCTTGCTGCGCGCGGGATTGGCCGCAGCCAGCGGCCGCGTGCACCGCCGAATCGTTGAGGCGTCCGCCGATCCGGCGGCGACTCAGCACGACGTCCTGCAGCGCATCTTGACGGACAACGCCGACACAATCTTCGGCACTGATCACCGGTTCGGTTCCATCTCAGGCTTCGAGGATTTTCGGCGTGCCGTGCCGGTGCAGACCTACGAGGACCTGCGCGAGGCGATCGAGCGGCAGGAGGCCACCGGCGATCCGTGCCTGACCGCCGCCCCGCCGGTCTATTACAACCAGACCAGCGGAACTGTCGCCGCTCCGAAGAACATTCCGCTGACCAAAGCCGGCTTGGCTCGCATCCAGCGATTGCAGCGGCTCGCGGCATACGCGTTGTCGAGGCGCACGTCGGCACTCGGCGGCAAGGTGTTCGTGGTAAGCGGTGCCGCGCACGAGGGCACCATGCCGGCGGGCACGCCTTTCGGCTCGGCATCGGGACTGCTGTACGCAAGCCAGGGCAGGCTGCTTCGCCGCCGGTACGTGTTGCCCGCCTCGGTGTCCGACATTGCCGACTACGACGCCCGCTACCTGGCCATGGCGGTGCTGGGTGCAGCCGACGGCTCCGTCACCACTATGGCGACCGCCAACCCTTCCACGTTCATCCGGCTGATGGACGTGCTCAATACGCACGCCGAGAGCGTGCTGGCCGCAGTAGCCGACGGGAGATTGCCCGCGGATTGCAGCGTTGGCGCGGGCAGTGATCAGCTCGGGCTTCGCGCGAACCCCGAGCGTGCGTCAGCGCTTGCCCGGCGTCTCGAGGCTGCAGGAGAGATCGCCTATGCCGACATCTGGAGCGATCTGCGGGCCGCAGTGACGTGGACCGGCGGTAGTTGCGGCTTGGCCGTCGAACGCCTCAAGCCGATGCTGACAACTG
Organism: Candidatus Poriferisodalis sp.; assembly: GCF_965208895.1. GTDB lineage: Bacteria > Actinomycetota > Acidimicrobiia > Acidimicrobiales > Poriferisodalaceae > Poriferisodalis. The sequence goes on from NZ_OZ242363.1 coordinate 2,912,171, forward strand.
ATTGCCCGGTGTTCGAACTGGGGTACCTCGCCAGCGAGGTCAGCGGCACGGTCAACATCGATCCCATCGAAGGGTCGTGTGTTGCGACGCTGCAGGACAATTTCTTCGAGTTCGCAGAACGCGATGCATGGGAAGCCGCAGCCGACGATGCCGACCGTGGCCTGCAGACCTGCACGCTCGCCGACCTGGAGTCCGGCCGCGATTACTACGTCATCGTGACCACGTCCGATGGTCTGTATCGCTACGACATGAACGACATCGTGCGGGTGACGGGCTTCGTTGACCGCACGCCGGTCCTGTCCTTTATCCAGAAGGGCAAGGGCGTCACCAGCATTACCGGCGAGAAGCTCTACGAGTTCCAAGTGATGTCGGCTGTGACCGCTGCAGTGGCCGAAGTCGGCACGGTCGCGCCGTTCTTCATCATGCTGGCCGACGAGGCCGAGGCGGTCTACAGGTTGTATGTGGAGCTGGCGCGCCCACCGGCCGGTGAGCAGCGGGCAGCACTCGCGGGCGAATTGTCGTCCAACATCGAACGAGCACTGCAGCAGTCCAATGTCGAGTACGGCGCGAAACGAGCCAGCGGCCGGCTGGAACCGCTGCGCGTGCAGTTCCTTGCGGCCCGAACTGGTGACGAATTCAGGAGGCAGCGCGTCGCTGACGGTCAACGCGACGTGCAGTTCAAGTATCTACGGCTGCAGTACAGCGCCGAATGCTCGTTTCGCTTCGACGATTTCGCAGCCCCAGCGTGAGAGCATGCCGATCCGTCACCTGAAGACGTTCACCTTCCCCGTTCCGTTCAAGCGCGTGTTTCGACACGCTTCTGCCAGCCGGCGCCGGGCCGAGAACCTCATCGTGGCGGCACACGCCGACGACGGGACCATCGGCTACGGGGAAGGGTGCCCGCGCTCATACGTGACCGACGAGACGGTCCCGAGCTGCGCTGCGTTCGTCCATCAACACGCCGCGACGTTCTGTGCCGCCATCGGGAGCGTGGACGACCTGCGGGCCTGGATCGACGCTCATCGCGGCGCGATTGACGAGAACCCGGCCGCTTTCTGCGCCATGGAGACGGCGGCGCTGGATCTGCTGGGCAAGACGAACGGTTGCAACGTCGAACGATTGCTCGGCGTCGCGGCGGGTCCTCCCGACGTGGAGTACTCGGCAGTCTTGGGTGACATGCCGCTGCCGTTGTATCGCTGGCAGCTCCGCGGCTACCGATCACGGGGTTTCACCGACTTCAAGGTGAAGCTCTCGGGCTCGGCGCGGCGCGACCGCGCCAAGCTTGCGCCGTTCGTGTCGCGAGGTTCAGGACCCGGCACAGTCCGACTCGATGCGAACAACCTCTGGGAAACGCCCGAGCAGTGCGCAGAGCACTTGGAATCACTGGGCAGCGTCGCGTTCGCCATCGAGGAACCCCTGCAGGCGGGCGACATCGAGGGGTGCGTCGAGGTTGCGCGCGACTGCGGGCTCAAGATCATCGCGGACGAGAGCGTGCGGTTCGCCCGGCAGTTGCCGTCATTGCCGGAGCCATCGCGCTGGATCGTCAACGTTCGGGTGTCGAAAATGGGCGGCATCGTAAGGTCGATCGACACCGTGGACGCTGCGGCGCGAGCGGGCGTTGATGTGATCGTCGGATGCCAGGTTGGGGAGACAAGCCTGCTCACCCGGGCCGCGCTCGCCGTCATCGCGAGCAATCCGGGTGCTGTCGTTGCGGCTGAAGGTGCGTTCGGCACTCACCTGTTGGGGAGCGATCTCACCGATCGAACCATCATGTGGGGTCACGGCGGCGTGCTGTGCGGTCGCGACGTGTCCGATCGCAGTGGTGGCGGGTTGGGCCTGCGGCTCGATCCAGCAGCGGTGCTGGTGCCGCTGGAGCTCACATGAGTGACGCCCGTTTCGCTGCGGTGAGCTTGACGCTGGGCCTGGCCTTCTTGGCACGGGTCGCAGGTCAAGCCAGCCAGCGCTGGTGGGACGTCGGCTTCCTGCCGTCGCAGGACGCCTGGCAGGGCAGCAGCCTGCCGTTTCCCGCATTGTTCGCGGCCCAGGTCGTGATCTTGGCGATCATCGCGGTCGCAACACTGCGGATGCGAGCTGGCCGGAGCCTGTTCGGGCGGCGCTGGGTGCGGCCGGTCGCCTGGTTCGGAGTCCTCTACTTCGCCGTCATGGCGGCCCGCCTAGTGCTCGGCATCGGCGGCGACGCGGGAGCGTTCGGCGGCAACACCCTCCTGGCGGGAAAGTGGTTCACTGCCTACCTGCCGACGGTGTTTCACCTGGTCCTGGCAGGCGAAGTGATGCTGTTCGCGGCGTACCAGCGAGGTCACGTGCGAAGCAGTCTGTGAATCTGCCTCGGCCGAATTGCTCTCGCCGCGCGATGGTGAGCCCGCGTGGACCGGCGGTGGCTGCTCGACCCGTGGCTGTCGCGACGCAAAGAACAACGATTTGCGTCTCTCCGCAGCGATCGATGCCCGCAGACCCGCCTACTTGGACGCGCTCACAACGTTCGACAGCTACCTCGGCGGCCCCGACGACGACGAACGCTCAGTACTGTTCACAACGCTGTGGCAGCAAACTGACGACGGGCAAGCCCCAGACGCCGCAACTGCCCAACATGAGATCATCCCGAGAGTCGAACTGCGGGAACCAGCGCCCGCAGGGACATGCCCTCATATCGGCGTGCGTTCCCAAGTGAGATGCGTTCTGGTGTTCGGACACAACGGACCGCACAGATACGTCCGCTGAACTCGTTCACGAAACGAACCAGCGAGGCAGGGCTCAGAACTCCCAGAGCATCTTGACGGGCATTGCATACAGGTCGGGTGCGATCTGCTGGATGCGGTCGCCGTCGTGCAGGAGGATTCCGCTTGCGAAATTGTCGCCGACGGCATCTTTGAGACGTCTCAGTCCCTTGAAGTCCCGAGGGTGTGCCGTCGCCCGCGATTTGACTTCGATGCCGACAACGACACCCGGCGAGCGTTCGAGCACGAAGTCGACTTCGACGCCGCTCTTGTCGCGGTAGTGGCTGATGGTCGTCATGTCACTGCTGAGCGCAGAGGCCTTGACAAGCTCTGTGTAGGCGAAGCATTCGAGCAGGGGACCGAGACGTCGACGATCGTCGGCGATACCAGCCGCGTCTACGCCTCGCAGTGCAGCGAGCAGGCCGGAGTCGAGGAACTGGAGCTTGGGTGCTTTCACCAGGCGCTTCAGGTCGCTGCGATGCCATGCGTGCACCCGGCGAATGAGGAACATGTGCTCCAGCAGGACGAGCCAGCGGTCCACGGTCTTGCCGTCCACGCCCAGACGTGTCCCGAATCCGGACATGTTGAGCAGTCCGCCGGCTGCGGCGGCCGCATGATCGATCAAGCGGGGCAATGCGCCGCGTTTGGAGACTCGCGCTATTTCTCGGACATCGTGTTCGGCGATCATGCGCGCGTAGTTGCGCAGCCATGATCGGTGCCGTGCAGGAGCGGAGCGCGACAGCGCTTCGGGGAAGCCGCCGCGCACGACTCGCTCGGCTAGGCCATCGGTGCGTCCGGCGATTTCGAGCGCCGCGAAGTCGCCCGCGAACGCACGGTCGACGAACGAGGGGGGCTGCATGCCGACGATCTCAGCTTGGGAGAACGGCAGGAGCTCGACGGTCTCGACGCGCCCGGCGAGAGAATCCGGCGACAGCGACCCTGTGAACAGCTCGACTGAACCGGTGATGAGGAATCGTCCAGGGCGAGGGTCCTCGTCGACGATCCGCTTCAACGCCAGGATCAGGTCTGGGGCGCGCTGGGTCTCGTCGATCACCGCTCGCTTCAAGCCGCGGGTGAATCCTGTCGGATCATCTTGGGCGAACCGTCTCGACTGCTCGTCGTCGAGGGTGATGAACTGCCGGTCGTCGTTGTCGGCGATCCGGCGAGCGAGCGTTGTCTTGCCCGATTGGCGCGGCCCGACAATGGCGACAATGCGAGTGTCGACCATGGCTGAGCGGACGCGGGCCTCGGCGTGCCGGGCGATGAGTGCTTCGCGCTTCGCAGTCTGGTTCGGCATGAAGTTCCGTCCGATTCGGAATGTGTGTCTGGCTAATTCGGAATGTGTATGCGGCCAATTCGGAATCTATCGGCAGCCCACGGCCAATTGACCACGCACAGGTGAGAGGGTCAGTGGATCGTCACCCAGAGATCATCGGAGAAGCGGCTGGGCACTCGTCTGAGAGTGTTCGATCCGCAGGGCAGATCGGCTCGTTCGCATCGGCGGACAATTCGATGATCGACGTCTACATCAGCAAGGAAGTCGAGCACGACCAGGACGACGGCGATCCGGTCGCCGTTCGGCTTCGTTTTCGAATCGCTGGTGGTGCGCGACCTGCGCACCGATGCACAAGCCAACGATGCCGTGGCGGCGCACTATCGCGATGGCGACAGGCTTGAGGCTGACGCCGCTGCGGAAACAAGTGACGGCCGCTGGATCGCAGTTGAGGGCGTGGCGCCGTCTCCGCAACTGCGCTCGCCCCCTGACCTCGTCGGCGCGCAGTTGGGGCTTTCACGGCGGATCGGTAGCATCTGACGTTCGCGGCGCGGGGTCCCCTGCGTCGAACCGACGTCCGGCAAGGCCGGGTGCCCAAAGCCAGAACGCGGCGGGCATGCGGAACCAGTCGGCACAACCTCCAAACCGCTCCGCCGGCAGTGCCGTGCGGAGCGTTCGCATGGTCGGCCGCTCTGCGGGCGATCGGCAACGAAGTCGGCCGCTGTGCGGGCGACCATCAATCCGGTGAAGGCCCGAGAGAGACGCCCATGTTGAACAAGGCGCTTGTCGCCACCAAGGTCGGCATGACACAGCTCTGGGACGACGACAATCAGGTCGTCCCGGTCACGGTGCTGCGCGTCGATGATTGTCGGGTCACCCGCGTTCGCACCACCGAACAAGACGGTTACACCGCGGTCCAGGTCACCTATGGCCACCGCGAGGCCCGCAAGCTCAACAAGCCCACCGTCGGCCACTACGAGCGTGCCGGGGTCGATCCCGGCGTACGACTCGTAGAGCTGCGGCTCGATGATGTGAGTGAAGTACCGGTCGGCACCGAATTGGGTGCCGACCTTTTCAGTCCTGGAGAGCTCGTCGACGTGACGGCGACCTCCAAGGGCAAGGGCTTCGCAGGCACGATGAAGCGGCACAACTTCTCAGGCCAGCGCGCCAGCCACGGTGCGCACCGGGTCCACCGGGCGCCCGGCGCGATTGGTGCCTGCGCCACGCCTTCACGGGTGTTCAAGGGCACCCGCATGGCCGGGCGCATGGGTGGCGAGAAGGTCACCACGTTGAACCTCGTGGTCGTCGAGGCCGACGCTGAACGCGGCCTGCTGCTCGTGCGCGGCTCAGTCCCCGGACCCAAGGGCGGCACGGTCATCGTGCGCAACGCGATCAAAGCACCGGCAGGCGCGTCGGCAAGCACAGCGCCGGCCGAGGTCTGAGGGGCTTTCGATGACGCTCACGCTTGACGTCCGCACCCCCGACGGCAGCACTGTCGGCTCGGTGGAGCTCGACGAGGCCATCTTCGGCATCGAGCCGAACATGGCCGCGTTGCATCAGGCCGTCACCGCTCAGCTTGCTGCCCGCCGCAGCGGCTCCCACAGCACCCTCACCCGCTCTGAGGTACGCGGCGGCGGCGCCAAGCCGTGGCGGCAGAAAGGCACCGGTCGGGCCCGTCAAGGCTCGATCCGTTCGCCGCAATGGGCTGGCGGTGGTGTGGCGCACGGCCCCAAGCCCCGCGACTACCGCCAGAAGGTGAACCGCAAGACCGTGCGGCTGGCACTTCGCTCTGCACTCAGCGACCGGGCTCGCAGCGAACGCGTCGTGGTCATCGACGAGTGGAACTTTGCTCAGCCCCGCACGAAGGACGCCATTGCCGTTCTGGAGAACCTGTCCCTTTCCGGACAGGTTCTTCTCGTTCTCGACGACAGTGCGTCTGATCAGGCGGCCCACCGCAGTTTTCGCAACCTGCCCGATGTGCGCTCCCTGCGCTATTCGGAGCTGAACGCCTACGACATCCTGCGCTCGGACTGGCTGGTGTTCACCCGCGACACCCTGCCCGCGAGCGATCCGCCCGCAGGCAATAGCCCGACTGCCGGTGAGGGCACCGAAGCCGCCGCAACGCCGAGCGCCCAGCCCGAGACCGCAGGGCCGCCGAACGAGGGGGACGACCAGTGAAGGACCCCCGTGATGTGCTGATCGCCCCCGTCATCTCGGAGAAGTCGTACGACTTCCTCGAAGAGGGCATCTACGTGTTCCGCGTTCACCCCTCTGCGAGCAAGCCGGAGATCCGCCAAGCGGTCGAAGAGATCTTCGATGTCAAGGTCACCAAGGTCAACACGCTGAACCGCAAAGGCAAGGTCCGCCGGAACCGTCGCAACAACACCATGGGCAAGCGGCCGGACACCAAGCGGGCCATCGTCACCCTCGCCGAGGGCGACTCGATCCAGATCTTCAATTCCTGAGCAGGCAGAGAAGCGAAACAGGGCGTTATGGGCATTCGAGTACGCAAGCCGACAAGTCCGGGACGAAGGTTCCAGACGGTCTCGGATTTTGCCGACATCACCGCGACCAAGCCCGAGCGCTCGCTCATTGCCAAGCAGCACTCCACCGGCGGCCGCAACAACGACGGCCGCAAGACCTCCCGCCACCGCGGCGGCGGTCACAAGCAGCGATACCGGGTCGTCGACTTTCGGCGCGCCAAAGACGGAGTGCCCGCCACGGTCGCCACCATCGAGTACGACCCGAACCGCAACGCACGCATCGCGCTGCTCCACTATCACGACGGCGAGAAGCGCTACATCTTGGCGGCCGCAGGGCTGGAGGTCGGCGACAAGCTGGCCAACGGTCCACAAGCAGAAGTACGGGTCGGCAATGCGATGCCGCTGCGGTACGTGCCGGTCGGCACCACCGTGCACAACGTGGAGCTCAAGCCTGGCGGCGGTGGCCGCCTGGCTCGCTCGGCAGGTTCCAGTGTGCAGCTCGTGGCCAAGGAAGGCGCATACGCCACCTTGCGCCTGCCCTCGACCGAGATGCGCCGGGTGCCGATCGACTGCCGGGCAACCATCGGCTCGGTGGGCAACGCCGAGGCCGACCTCGTCAAGATCGGCAAGGCCGGCCGGAACCGTTACAAGGGCGTCCGCCCACAGACCCGCGGCGTGGCCATGAACCCTGTCGACCACCCCTTGGGCGGCGGCGAAGGCAAGTCGTCGGGCGGCCGCCACCCGGTGTCTCCGTGGGGCAAGCCCGAAGGCCGCACGCGCTCGAAGAACAGCAAGTCCAACGACCTCATCGTGCGCCGTCGCCGGACGCGCGGGTCTCGGAGGTAGAGCGATGCCGCGCAGTCTCAAGAAGGGCCCTTTCGTTGACGACCACCTGCTCTCCAAGGTGGACGCACTCAATGAGAGCGGCGAGCGCAAGGTCATCAAGACATGGAGCAGGCGCTCCACGATCATCCCCGAGATGATCGGCCACACCATTGCCGTCCATGACGGGCGCAAGCACTTGCCCGTCTACGTCACCGAGTCGATGGTGGGTCACAAGCTGGGCGAGTTCGCGCCGACGCGAACGTTCAAGTTCCACGCCGGCCAGGAACGAGGGGGCCGGCGACGATGAGCGGGCTGATCGATCTCGACGTCATCGCCGGCGCGAAGGCGACGCACCGCTACGCCCGCCTGTCTGCCTCGAAGGCGAGGGTGGTGCTCAACCTGGTCCGTGACGAGGACTTGGCTCTTGCTCGGGACCGCCTGCGCTTTTGTGAGCGGGGCGCCGCTGAGGTGGTGTCCAAGGTGCTCGAGAGCGCAGTGGCCAATGCCACCAACAACGAGCAGCTCGATGCCGACGAGCTCTATGTGGCCGAATGCTGGGCCGACGAGGGCCCGGTGCTCAAGCGCTGGCGTCCGAGGGCACGCGGCCGTGCGACCCGCATCTTCAAGCAGACCTGCCACATCACGGTGATCGTGGCGCAGCTCAGCCCCGAGGAACTCGAGATGCGCGAGGCCCGCCTGGCTGCTTCGGGTTCGCAGACTGCCGCCGCTGCCCGTGCCGCTCGCGTCGCCGCCAGCCGCGCCGGCACTGGCGCCGATGACGAGATGGATGTCGACGAAACAGCCGCAGGTGAGGCGCCGGACGAGACAGACCCCGCAGTGGTCGACGAGGGGGTCGACTCCGAGGTCGCCGCAGTTGCCGACGACGAAGTCGAAGCAGCCGACGCAACCGCCGCAGCGCAAGACCCCGAAGCTGCCGACCCCGACGCTGCCGAACCAGAGGAACGGAACTGATCATGGGTCAGAAGGTCAACCCGTACGGTTTCCGCCTGGGAATCACCACCGACTGGAAGTCCCGTTGGTACGCCGACAAGGAATATCAGGACTACCTCATCGAGGATTGGAAGATCCGCGACTTCCTGCGCACGGAGCTGCCCCATGCCGCGATCAGCCGCATCGAGGTGGAGCGAACCCGCGACCGTCTGCGGGTCGACGTGCACACGGCCAGGCCCGGCATTGTCATCGGCCGCCGGGGGAGCGAGGCCGACCGCCTCCGCACGAGACTCGGCAAGATCTCCGGGAACCCCAAGGTCCAGCTGAACATCCAGGAGATCAAGCAGCCCGAGCTCGAGGCCGCCCTGATCGCCCAGGGAGTGGCCGATCAGCTTGCTGGCCGGGTCGCCTTCCGGCGTGCCATGAAGCGGGCTGTCCAGAACGCCCAGAAGGCGGGTGCGCTCGGCATCCGGGTGCAGTGCTCAGGCCGTCTCGGCGGTTCGGAGATGGCCCGCACCGAGTGGTACCGCGAGGGTCGCGTGCCGCTGCACACGCTGCGCGCCGACATCGACTATGGCTTCCGTGAGGCCCGCACGACAGCGGGCCGCATCGGCGTGAAGGTGTGGCTCTACAAGGGCGACATCCTCCCCTACAAGGTCTCCTCCGACGATCGAATCCACCGCGAGGCGGCCATGGCCACGGGCCAGACGTCGGGCGACGGCGCGCCCCCCGGAGGCGTTGTGTCCTCGGCCGGCCGCAAAGGCGATGGCGAGGATGCGCCCGAAGAACCCGTCCCGCTGCTGCGCGAGGCCGATCCGGAATTCGAGCGCCTGCTCGAAGAGGAAGAGCAGATCGAACGGGCGACTCGCGATCAGTCCCAGACTCCCAACTTCAGGCCGGGAGACGACTGATGCTGATGCCCCGCAAGGTGAAGCACCGCAAGGCGCATCGCGGTCGCATGAAGGGTCGCACGAAGGGCGGCACGGTCGTGCACTTTGGTGACTACGGCATCCAGGCGCTCGAGCCCGGGTGGATCACGGCCCGCCAGATCGAGGCTGCCCGTATTGCCATGACCCGTCACGTCAAGCGTGGCGGCAAGGTTTGGATCAACATCTTCCCCGACAAGCCGGTCACCGCGAAGCCTGCGGAGACCCGCATGGGCTCGGGCAAGGGCAATCCTGAGAAGTGGGTGGCCGTGGTGAAGCCCGGTCGGGTGATGTTCGAACTCGGCGGCGTGAACGCCGAGCTGGCTCGTGACGCTATGGAACGCGCCATTCAGAAGCTGCCCATTCGGGCGCGGGTGATCTCCCGAGAGGAGGCGATCTGATGGCGAAGGCCCTGACGCTGCGAACCCTGTCGGATGATCAGCTGCTCGACGAATTGGACAGCGCAAAGAAGGAGCTGTTCAACCTTCGCTTCTCGTTCGCGACTGGGCAACTCGACAACTCTGCACAGGTGTCTGCCACCAAGCGGGATATCGCCCGCATTCATACCGTGCTGCGCGAGCGAGAAATTGCCGCTGCCGACCTGCAAGCCAGCCTGTCGAATGACTCAGTGCAGGGTTCAGCGGCCGCATCAGTTGGCGGCTCGCCAGGCTCGCGCGCTGTCCCGGCTGGTTCAACGAATGAGCCAGTGCAGGACTCGCCCGCGAACAGCGCCGCTGCGTCAGGAGATCAGTCATGAGCACCGAGACCGCCGAGCCTGCCGAGGCCGTCGAGCGCAACCGGCGCAAGGTACGTGAGGGGATCGTCACTTCCACCAAGATGGAGCGCACAGCGGTCGTCTCGGTGACCGAGCGCGTGCGCCATCCCCGCTACTTCAAGACCGTTCAGCGCACCAAGAAGCTGTACGTCCACGACCCCGAGGGCGACACCCGCCCGGGCGACCGGGTGCGCGTCATGGAGACCCGACCGATCTCGAAGACCAAGCGCTGGCGCTTGGTGGAGATCATCGAACGGGCGCGGTGACACCATGATTCAGCAGGAGTCCAGGCTCAAGGTCGCCGACAATTCCGGTGCACGCGAGGTGCTGTGCATCCGCGTGCTCGGAGGCACGGGCCGACGCTACGCCTCGATCGGCGACGTGTTCATCGCCACCGTCAAGGACGCCATCCCCGGCGCAGCCGTACGCAAGGGCGACGTGGTGCGCTGCGTGGTGGTGCGCACACGCAAGGAACGCCGGCGCCCCGACGGCAGCTACATCCGATTCGACGAGAACGCTGCGGTGCTCGTCGACGACAACCGCCAGCCGCGTGGTACCCGCATCTTCGGTCCCGTCGGCCGCGAGCTGCGCGACAAGCGCTTCATGCGCATCGTGTCGCTCGCACCCGAAGTTCTGTGATGGGGGTGACGTGATGGCACGCCAGAAGAACCAGCTGCCACGGCTGCGAGTCCGCAAGGGCGACACCGTGCGCGTGATGTCCGGCCCCGACAGGGGCAAGCAAGGCGAGGTCGTGTCGGTGGATCGGCCGCGGCGTCGGCTCACCGTCGAAGGCGTCAACGTGGGGCACAAGCACCAGCGACCCTCCCAGCAGAACCAGGAGGGCCAGATCATCGACTACCTCCTGCCGGTCGACGTGTCGAACGTGGCGGTGGTGTGCCCGCGTACCGGTCAGCCGGGTCGGGTCGGCTTCCGCTTCGAGGGCGGTCGCAAGGTGCGCTACCACCGGGTCTCCGGGGAGGAGCTGCCATGAGCGTCACCGAGGCCCAACCTGTGGGCACCAGCCGCATGCGGCCCGAACCGCGTATGAAGGTGCTGTACCGCGACACCATCAGGGCGCAGCTGCGAGACGAGCTCAAGCTCGCCAATGTCATGCAGGTACCCGCGCTCACGAAGATCAGCGTGAACATGGGCGTGGGCGCTGCGCTGACCAATCGGTCGCTGCTCGAAGGCGCCATCGACGACCTCAGCCGCATCTGCGGCCAGCGCCCGGCGGTGACGCGGGCAAAGCAGTCCATCGCGGGGTTCAAGCTGCGCGAGGGCAACGCGATCGGCGCCCGAGTCACGATGCGGCGGGATCGGATGTGGGAGTTCTACGACCGTCTCGTGTCGTTGGCCATTCCCCGCATCCGCGACTTCCGCGGCCTGTCGCCGCGCAGCTTCGACGGACACGGCAACTACACGTTCGGCATCACCGAACAGCTGGTCTTTCCAGAGATCGATTACGACAGCGTCAACCAGGTACGCGGCATGGACGTCACGCTCGTGACCTCAGCCGTCGACGACGAGGGCGGACGTGCCCTGCTGGTTGCGCTCGGCTTCCCATTCCGCCAATCCCCAACGGCATAGCGCCCGACTACTTCACAAGGGAGTACTGATGGCCAAGAAGGCACTCGTCAACAAACAGCAGCGCACTCCCAAGTTCAAGGTGCGCGCCTACACCCGCTGCCGCGTGTGCGGTCGGCCGCGGTCGGTGTACCGCAAGTTCGGGTTGTGTCGAGTGTGCCTCCGCAAGATGGTCCACGCCGGCGAGGTGCCCGGCGTGACCAAGGCCAGTTGGTGAGGGAGGTTCGCGCATGTCGATGACCGACCCCATAGCGGACATGCTCACTCGCATCCGCAACGCAAACATGGTGTTCAAGGACGAGGTGGCCATGCCGTCCTCGAACCAAAAGGAGCGCCTTGCGGCCATCCTCAAGCGTGAGGGTTATGTGAGCGACTATCAGGTGAACGATGCCACCGGTCCCGCCCGGACGCTCACCATCAGCCTGAAGTACACCGGCGACCGGGATCGCACGATCTCGGGGATGCAGCGCATCTCCAAGCCGGGTCTGCGGGTGTACACCAAGTCCGACAAAGTTCCCCGCGTACTCGGCGGCCTCGGTATTGCCGTGCTGTCGACGAGCCGGGGCTTGATGACCGATCGCGAGGCCCGCCGCAACCGCATGGGCGGCGAGATCCTCTGTTACGTCTGGTAGGAGGCGACGATGTCACGCGTGGGCAAGATGCCCATCTCGATTCCCGACGGGGTAACGGTCACGGCGGCGTCCGCCGCGGACGTGTCCGGCTCGGTGTCCGGCGATGTGGTGACCGTCACCGGTCCCGGAGGCGAGCTCACGCGAGCACTGGCCGCGGGCATCCGTGTCCGCCTCGGCGACCGGGAAGCCGTCGTCGAGCGAACCGACGACAGTCGCACGCAGCGATCGCTGCACGGGCTGAGCCGGGCGCTCGTGGCCAACATGGTTCAGGGCGTGTCGCAGGGCTTCTCCAAGGAATTGCAGATCGTCGGCGTGGGTTACCGCGCGGCAGCGAGAGGGCCATCGGCGCTGGAGCTGTCGTTGGGGTTCAGCCACACAGTGCCTGTCTCGGCACCCGACGGCATCAGCTTCGAGGTGCCAAGCCAGACGTCGATCATCGTGAAGGGCATCGACAAGCAGCTTGTCGGGCAGGTCGCGGCCAACATCCGTGCGCTGCGCAAGCCCGAGCCCTACAAGGGCAAGGGCATTCGCTACCTCGACGAGCGCGTGCTGCGCAAAGCAGGGAAGGCCGCAAAGTGAGTGCTCCCACGAAGGCGACCCGGCGAGATCGTCGCCGTCGCCGCGTTCGCAAGAAGGTGACGGGCACCGCGCAGCGCCCACGCCTTGCGGTCTTCCGGTCCAACCGGCATATCAGCGCACAGCTCATCGACGACGAGACAGGTCGCACGTTGGCCGCCGCGTCGTCGCGCGAGGCCGCGGTGGCGGGCGGCGGCAACATCGCGGCCGCCGCCGAGATCGGTCGGCTCATTGCCGAGCGGGCGAGCGCGGCGGGCATGACCACGGTCACCTTTGACCGGGGTGGCAACCGATACCACGGCCGCGTCGCGGCCCTTGCAGATGCTGCCCGCGCGGGCGGCCTGGAGTTCTGAGGGAGTACTCGTGACAGATGCACCAACCTCGCAGCCCCCCCCTGAGCGGGAGCGCGGCGCGAACGAGCGCGGGCGAGGCGGCAATGAGCGTGACCGCGGCGGCGGCCGTCGCCCGCGTGATCGTCAGTTCGACAACCCCCGCAACAGCGGCGACGACGGCCTGCGCGAGTCGCGGGTGATCGACATCAATCGCGTGGCCAAGGTGGTCAAGGGCGGGCGCCGGTTCTCCTTCTCCGCGCTCGTGGTGATCGGCGACGGCGCCGGGCGGGTCGGCTTGGGCTACGGCAAGGCCAAGGAAGTGCCACTGGCAATACAGAAGGGCACCGAGGAAGCCCGCAAGACCCTCTTCGACGTGCCGCTGGCCGGCACCACCATCATCCATCCGGTGCTGGGAGTCATGGGCGCCGGCAAGGTACTGCTGCAGCCGGCGGCGCCCGGCACGGGAGTCATCGCCGGCGGCGCGGCCAGGGCGATCCTCGAGGAGGCTGGCATCAGCGACGTGCTGGCCAAATCGCTCGGCTCGTCCAATCACATCAATGTCGCTCGCGCCACCATCGCTGGTCTCGCAGCGCTCAAGCGTCCCGACGAAGTGGCCAAGCTGCGCGGGCTGTCAGCTGAGGAGTGCATTCCCGCAGGCCTGCTGGAGGCCTACCGGGAAACAGAGCGCACGCGCAAGCTGAGCGCGAACGCAGCGGGGGCGCCGTCATGAACGCATCCGGCACCCCCCAGATCGTGGTGACTCAAGTACGGTCAGCCATCGGGGCCAAGCCCAAGGCTCGCGGCGCACTGCGCGCGCTGAGGCTCGGCAAGATCGGCCGCAGTCATACGCTGCCGGATCGACCTGAGATCCGCGGCATGCTGCGCAAGGTAAGTCATCTGATCACGGTCGAACATGTCACTGCCCAGGAGGTCGGCGATGCTGAGACTGCATGACCTGGCCCCGCCGCCAGGATCGAAGCGCAAGCGCAAGCGCGTAGCGCGCGGCACCAGCGGCAAGGGCGGCAAGACTGCAGGCCGCGGCACCAAGGGAACGCGCGCTCGTGGCACCGTGCCCATCTGGTACGAGGGCGGTCAGCTGCCGCTGCAGGTCCGCGTTCCCAAGCGCAAGGGCTTCAAGAACCCGTTCCGTGTCGAGTACCAGCCGATCAATCTCGACACCCTCGAAGCTTGCGGTCTCGACGAGATCACACCTGCCGAGCTGCGGGCCCGCGGCTTGGTCTCCAAGGGCGCCATGGTCAAGATCCTCGGGCGCGGCGAGATCAACCGGCCGGTCACGGTGAAAGCCCACGCGGTGTCAGTCTCGGCGCAGTCCGCCATCGAGAGCGCCGGTGGCAGCATCGAGATCCTGTCGCCCACCTTCGGCGGCCCGCGGCCACCCGCCCAGGGCAACCAGCACACCAATCGCTAGGGGCTCGTCGTGCTTGGCCACATGCGCAACATTTTCCTGATCGCAGACCTGCGCCGGAAGATCTTGTTCACGCTGTTCATCATTGCGGCGTACCGGCTGGGCTCCCAGGTGCCGGTGCCGGGCATCGATTTCGACGCCGTGGTGTCGCTGCGCGAGCAGGCCAGCTCGAGCGGCGGCGTGCTGGCGCTGCTGAACCTGTTCTCCGGTGGAGCGCTCACCCGGTTTGCGATCTTCGCGCTGGGGATCATGCCGTACATCACGGCCTCGATCATCATCCAGATCCTCACCGTGGCGATCCCGCGCTTCGAGCAGCTCCAGCAGCAGGGCGCGGTAGGGCAGCGGAAGCTGACTCAGTACACCCGCTACCTCACGTTGGGCATCGCCTTCGTGCAGGCCACGGGCATCACGTTCATCTTCGGCCGGGGTCAGGGCACTGCACTGGGAAACACCGCCGGTGTCATCGTCATCCCCGACTTCACCTTCAACCGGGTGGCACTGGTGATCCTGTCGCTGACCGCAGGCACGGCGCTGCTCATGTGGATGGGCGAGCTGATCAGCCAGCGCGGCGTCGGCAATGGCATGTCGCTGCTGATCTTTGCCTCGGTCGTGTCCACGATCCCCTTCGACGGGGCCCGCCTGCTGGCGGTGCAGGGCACGGTGTACCTGGCGGCCGCGATCATCGTGGCGACCGGCATGATGGTGGCGATCATCTTTATCGAGCAGGGCCAGCGGCGCATCCCGGTGCAGTTCTCCCGCCGGCAGGTAGGGCGTCGGCTCTACGGCGGGCAGAACACCTACATCCCGCTGAAGGTCAACCAGTCTGGCGTGATCCCGGTCATCTTCGCCAGTTCGATCCTGTTCCTGCCGGTGCTGCTGTCGAACGTGGCGAACTGGGGCTGGCTGCAAACCGCAGTCGATGAGTACCTCACCCAGCCCGACAACATCGCCTACATCCTGTTCTTCGGCGGGCTGATTGTCGGTTTCGCATACTTCTACACAGCCATCTCGTTCGATCCGGTGCGCCAAGCCGACAACATCCGCAAGCAGGGCGGCTTCATTCCCGGCATCCGGCCGGGTCCCCAGACCGAGCGGTACTTGGCCAGAGTGCTCAATCGCATCACGCTGCCCGGCGCAATGTTCATCGCAGCCGTGGCGCTGCTGCCCAGCGTGCTGCTGTCGCTGACGAGCGATCTTGATGCGCTCGGCAGCGGTGGTGCCGGCGCCGCAATCGGCTTCGGCGGCGTGTCGATCCTGATCGCCTCGGGCGTGGCGCTGGAGACCATGAAGCAGGTCGACAGCCAGCTGCTGATGCGCAACTACGAAGGATTCCTCGCCTGATGACAACGCGGCGACTGGTCATTCTGGGCAAGCAGGGCGCCGGCAAGGGCACCCAGTGCGAGCTCCTCGTCGAGCGCTACGGCGTGGCGCACATCTCGACGGGCGACGTGCTTCGAGCTGCGGTGGCCGCCGGTACCGAGCTTGGGCGCCAGGTGAAAGAAGTGATGGACGCGGGCGAGCTGGTCAGCGACGAGTTGATCCTGGGCATCGTGGCCCAGCGGCTTTCCGAGCCCGACACCGAGCCGGGCTTCTTGTGCGACGGGTTTCCGCGCACCGAGGCCCAGGCTGAGGGCCTGTTTGGGTTCCTCGCACCGCACACGGTTGAGCGAGCCATCGATCTCGATGTGCCTGACGAGGTGGTGACCCGCAGGATGCTGGAACGGGGCCGGGCCGATGACACGCCTGAAGCCATTGCCCGCCGGCTGGAGTTGTACGAAGCCGAGACGGCGCCGCTTCGCAAGCTGTTCGCCGATCGGGGCGTGCTGGTCACCGTGAACGGCCTCGGCACACCCGAACAGGTCCATGGCCGCATCGTGGCTGCCATTGAGGCGGCACCGTGAGCATCGTGGCCGCCATCGCGGCCCCTATACTTGCTCGCTCGCCTAAAGCGCAGGTCACCCGATGAAAGTTCGTCCGAGCGTCAAGAAGATCTGCGACAAGTGCCGCGTCATCCGCCGTCATGGGCGGATCCGGGTCATTTGCCCGAATCCGCGGCACAAGCAGCGGCAAGGCTGAGACAGGAGTCCCGAATCGATGGCCCGAATCGCCGGTGTCGACATACCGCGTGAGAAGCGTGTGGAGATCGCGCTCACCTACATCTACGGCATCGGCCGCTCGGCCAGCCAGCAGATCTGCGAAGACCTGAACATCGCCGAGCGAACCCGCGTGCGTGACCTGACCGATGCCGAGGTGGCCCGCATCCGCAACCACATCGACGCGCACCTAGCCGTCGAGGGCGACCTGCGGCGTGACATCGCCCAAGACGTCAAGCGGAAGATCGAGATCGGCTGCTACCAAGGCGTTCGTCACCGCCGCGGACTTCCGGTACGAGGCCAACGGACACATACGAACGCACGTACCCGCAAGGGTCCGCGCAAGACAGTGGCGGGCAAGAAGAAGGTGCGGAAGTGACGAGGTACGCGGCGCGAGCCCGTCGGCAACGAGAGAGTGGACACACGGGGAGCGTGCGGAAGTGAATCAGCCCCAGCCCCGGCGCGGGCGGCGCAAGGAGCGCAAGAACGTCGGCGACGGCGTTGCGCACATCAAGAGTTCGTTCAACAACACGATCATCACGTTCACCGACTTGGGCGGCAACGTGGTGTCGTGGGCCTCGGCGGGCAATGCCGGCTTCAAGGGCTCGCGCAAGTCGACGCCGTTCGCCGCGCAGCAGGCCGCTGAGCAGGCCGCTGAGCGTGCCATGGAGCACGGGGTGCGCCGGGTGCACGTGCAGGTGAAGGGTCCCGGTTCCGGCCGCGAGACTGCGATCCGCTCCATCCAGAACTCCGGCATCGAGATCAAGGGCATCCGCGACATGACGCCGGTGCCCCACAACGGCTGCCGCCCTCCCAAGCGCCGGAGGGTCTGAGATGTCTCGTTATACGGGTCCCAAAGCGCGCGTCTCTCGACGGCTCAACACCAACATCTGGGGCACCGAGGGCGAGACGAAGGCGCTTGACCGGCGTCCGTACCCGCCTGGTGAGCACGGCCGGGGAAGGCGCCGCAGCCAGAACTCCGAGTTCTTGATGCAGCTGCAAGAGAAGCAGAAGTGCCGCTTCACCTACGGGATGACGGAGCGGCAATTCCGCAACGTCTACGAAGAAGCCGCCCGCCAGCGCGGGGTCACCGGTGAGAACCTGCTGCGATTGCTCGAGCTGCGGCTCGACAACATCGTGTACCGGGCCGGCTGGGCGGCAACCCGCCCGCAGGCTCGCCAATTCGTGGGCCACGGTCACATCGATGTCAACGGCCGGCGGGTGAACATTCCCAGCTACCGGGCCCGTGCTGACGACGTGGTCGAACTGCGGACCAAAGCCCGCGAGATCGTCACCGTCCGCTGGAATCTCGACGTGCTCGATCGCACCCCGCCGGCGTGGCTGGAGGCGAGCGACGGAGGCCAGCGTGTCACCGTGCGCGAGCTGCCGATCCGATCCCAGATCGAGATCCCGGTGCGCGAGCAGCTCATCGTCGAGCTCTACAGCAAGTAACCCTGCAACATCCGCCGCCCACGAAGAGGTGAATGTGTCCGTTTCCGACACCTTGGTCATGCACCGACCCACGATCGACATCCTTGGCGAGCCCGAGGGCAATCGCCAGCGCTTCGCGATTGGCCCGCTGGAGCCCGGGTTCGGGCACACGCTGGGCAACTCGCTGCGCCGCACACTGTTGTCGTCGATTCCCGGTGCCGCAGTCACTCAGGTCCGGTTCGATGATGCGCTGCATGAGTTCACGACGATCGAGGGCGTCGTCGAGGACGTCACCGACATCATCCTGAATCTCAAGGATGTGGTGCTTCGCAGCCACAGCGACGAGCCCGTAGCGGTGCGTCTCGATGAGCGAGGCGTGGGTCCGGTGCTGGCGGGCCACGTCGATTGGGGCATCGATGTCGACTGCCTGACGCCAGACCTGCACATCGCGACGCTCGGTGAGGGCGCCCGATTGGCGATGGACCTCACCGTCGAGCGCGGCTGGGGCTACACCGCGCCAGAGAGCGAGCGCACCGGCAGCACAATCGGCGTGATCCTCATGGACGCTCTGTTCAGCCCCGTGCGTCGTGTGGCGGTGGAGGTCGAACCGGTCCGTGTCGAGCAGTCCACCGACTTCGACCGGCTCGTGCTCGACATCGAGACCGATGGAGCGATGACTCCACGCGAGGCGCTCGCGTCGGCAGGCGACACCCTGTGCCGACTCATGCTCATGATCGCCGAACTCTCGCAGGACCGCTTGGGTCTCGACATCGCTGAGGTAGCGGCTGTCGGAGGCCAGACCAGCGATCTGGAACGTCCGATCGAAGACTTGGGTCTGTCCGAGCGTGCTCGCAACTGCCTCAAGCGTGCGCAGTTCAACACCATCGGCGAGCTGCTCGATCAATCGGTCGACGAACTGATGACCGTCCCGAACTTCGGCCAGAAATCGCTGGACGAGGTCATCGAGAAGCTCGACGAGCGAGGTCTGGCATTGCGTGGCATGAGCCCCTCGCCCGATGCTGAGCCTGAGCCGGCCACCCCAGCGGCGGTCAGCTGACCATGCCCACGCCCACGAAGGGTCGTCGCCTCGGCGGAAGCGCCAGTCATCAGCGCTCCATGCTGGCCAACTTGGCGGCGTCGCTGTTCGCGGCTGAGGCCATCGAGACCACCGAAGCCAAGGCCAAGGCACTGCGGCCCTACGCCGAGAAGCTCATCACCAAGGCCCGCAAGGGCGGCTTGGCACGGCACCGCCAGATCGTCGCCAGCCTCAACGGCGATCAGGAGATGGCCCAGAAGCTCATCGACGAGATCGGCCCGCGCTACGAGGGACGCCCTGGCGGCTACACGCGCATCTTGAAACTCGGCCCGCGCCGTGGCGACAACGCCCCGATGGCGCTCATCGAATTGGTCTGAGTGCCTGACTGCCCGACGTCGGGCAGCCGACGCACCCCGTCTCCAGCGGCCAAGCGACATCTGCGACCGTCCACGCGCATGTCCTGAGGGTGCCGCGCACTCAGGTCTTGGCTGGTTCCGAACAGTGTTGTATTGTGACGCGCAGGTGTACCCAGGCCGATTTGGCCGTCAGGCAAGGAGTGGTCGGCAATGCAGAATCGAAGTGATTCCCCCCCCCCCCCATCGGTGCGGGCATGAAGACCACAAGGCGCGCTGTGTGCGGCGTTCTCGTCGCGTTGCTGACAGCGGCGGCGGCGACGACGGTCGCTGTTCAGCCAGCCGCGGCCCAGATATCGGAGCGTGACATCCAGCGGGTGGGGTTGGCCATGAACGTTGAACGCAACGGTCTGGTGGCCGAGGGAACACAGATCACGGTCGCCGCCCGACTGAAGAAGCCGAACAACACGGGGGCCACGCTGAACATCCCGATCCGTCATGTCCCAGCAGACGGCGTGTCGGCAGGCTGGACGGTGTCGGCCAACGATCTGTTAATGCCGTCGTCCATTCCTATTGCGAACGGCGAGCAAACCGGCGCAGCCACTGTCACGATCGTCGACGACGCCGCGCGGGAGGAGTTCGAACGGGGCATCATCGAAATGGGCCAATTGCCGCGTGACGTCTATAAGGTCCTGCCCAGCCAGAACCTCGGCAGTCGGTCTTTGTACTTCTGGATCCGGCCCAGCGACCATTCCGATCTCGGCCGCATGATGTTCCGAGTGTGCACGGCCGCGAACAACGCGTGCCCGGTGGACGGCGACGCCGGCTGGGTCGAGACAACGACCCCGGCGTTGACCCTGACCGAGGGCGGCAGTGCGCAGTCGTATCAGTACAAGTTCACTCGGCCGGACACTCGATACCACGAGTTGGAAGTGCTCGCTCGCAGCGGTGGGCGGTTCTTCGAGGGGAACGCTGACCGTGACCGGCTCACTTGTGTGACCAGCGCCGACCACGCGCGATTCCCCTCGGGGTCCTTGACGTTCGCAGTGTTCGGCGGTGACTCTCCGAGCTACTGTCCCCATCTGAGAAACGTTTTGAGCTGGGATGAACTCGAAACGTGGCAGACGGTGACCTTCCAAGCCGGCCACGATTCTGACACCTCGGACCACCGCAGGACGGTGAGGCACCAGATACTGGCCAGGATTACCGGCCATCCCCATCAGGGCCACTTCTTCCAGGACCCCTCCGGCGAGCAGTGGCCGGTGACGATCACCATTACCGATGACGACGCCCCGGACCAAGACGTGCAGTTCTCCGCGGGCGCCAACGGCTCAACCTGGATAAACATGAACGACGGCGGAGGAGTGGATACAGCGCTGCCTGACGAGCTCGTTCCGGGCCAGACGTATTCGTTTCGCGTGCGGCTGAAGAACCGAAACCTTCCGGCCGATCAAACGCACATCCTCACGCTGCGTTCGGAGTCGCATCACCAAAGTGTGAAGATGTCGCTGGTCTGGAACAACGGGGCTGAGGACGCCCAGTGGTTCCAGCGTTTGGACTTCAAGACCAGCTCCAAACGCAATCGGGTGTACACGGTTCGGGTGCATGTCGCGGCCGACGCTGCGGCGGGCAATGTGGTGTTCGACGAGTACACCCCGCCCGGGTTCTGGAGCCGAGCAGCCGAGCCGAGCACTCAGTGGAACCGTCACTACCAGCGGTCAACCGTGGCGCGCATCGGGCCCGCCTCCGACGATGGGCCGATCAGTGACTCCGACGATGCACCGATCAGCGACTCGAACGATGCGCCGATTGACGAAGCTGCCCTGATCGCGGAGGTGAATGCGCATATCGCGGATTTCACGAGCCGGAATCATGCGAACGGTGTTCGCGACTGGAATCTGATCTTGGATCGGCTTGAGGGCCGGGGGGGGATGAGCGACGCGGACATCGCGGTGTGGCATGAGAGGTCGGTCAGGCATGGCTGGCAGGACGGCGTCACGACGCTGCCGAAGGTGAAGGCGTTCTTGGCGGCGCCGCAGCCGGTGAGCGTGCCGGAGGTGAATGTCACTGGGTCTGTCGGCGGCACGGAGGGTTCTGATGTGTCGTTCACGGTGAGCGCGGTTCCGCCGCCGGTGGCTGATCTGGCGGTGAGCGTGGCAGTGTCAGCTTCGGGCGACTTCGGCGTTTCGACCGGTGCGCGTACGGTGACGATCCTGGCGGGGCAGTCTTCTGCGACGCTGACGTTGTCGACCTCTGACGACTCGGTTGACGAGCCTGACGGTTCGGTGACGTTGACGCTGAACAGCGACAGCGTCGGCGGTTACACGGTGGGTTCGTTGTCGTCGCAGTCGGTGCAGGTGCTCGACGATGACGATCCGCAGCTGGTGGCCGCGCCGGTGGTGAGCGTGAGTGCCGGGGCCGGTGTCACGGAGGGTGGTGCTGCGTTGTTCACGGTGAGCGCCGATGCTGCGCCGGCCGCGGACTTGCCGGTGAGTGTGACGGTCTCGGCGTCTGGTGATTACGGCGTCACAGCCGGTTCGCGGACGGTGACGATCGCGGCGGGCACGACCAGCAAGGTCCTGTCGGTGGCCACATCTGATGATTCGGTGGACGAGGCTGACGGCTCGGTGTCGGTGACAGTGGCCGACGGCGCCGATTACGACGTGGGCACTGCCACGGCGACGGTCGCTGTCGCTGACGATGACGAGCCGCCGACGCCGGTGGTGAGCGTCAGCGCCGGGGCCGGTGTCACGGAGGGCGGTGCTGCTTCGTTCACGTTGACGGCGAGCCCGCCGCCGGCGAATCCGATCTCGGTGAGCGTGTCGGTCGCCGCGTCCGGCGATTACGGCGCGGTGACGGGTCCGCGGACGATCAGCATCCCCACCGGCGGTTCAGTGTCGTTCGACGTCGCGACCTCCGATGATTCGGTGGACGAGGCTGACGGCTCGGTGTCGGTGACGGTGGCCGACGGCGCCGATTACGACGTGGGCACTGCCACGGCGACGGTCAGCGTTGCGGACGATGACGATCCGCCGCCGGTGCAGGACGTGCCCGACACCGACGGCATCGCGGACACCGATCAGGTGCCCGATACCGATCAGGCGCCGGCGTGTGTGGGCAAGCCGACGGTGTCCGTGGCTGACGTGACCGCTCAGCGAGGCGACGATCTCGAGTTCGTGATCAGCATCGACTGTGCCTACAGCAGCGACGTGGAGGTGTACTACTCGGTCACACACGACGGCAGCCTCTACGTAGAAGGCGCAGGCATAGCGACCATCGCCAGCGGCGACACCACCACCACCGTCACCATGCCCACCACCGGCAGCGTCGCCGAGGTAGGCATCTACCTCGCCTACGTCACCGGCGTCACCAACCCGTGGGGAATCTGGGCATACGGCACCGTCATCGGCTAGCGCTTCTGGGTCCTGCCCAGTAGGCGGCGCTGCTGGCACTGCGGTGCGGGCAGCGCCGCCAACTCGGTTCAGCCGACTGGCCTCAAGCGAGCACCGCCGTCGGCGGGTTCAGGGCCGAAGGAGTCCAAACAGGCGGCGTTCGAGCAGGCCGTAGTGAATGCCCGAGGGCAGCTTCGGCAGGGCTATGGCACGAGCGCGGTGTCGCGGCGCAGCGAAGTGCGCGCTTCGGCGTAGCGCTCGGCAAGGCGCTGCCCGACACGGCCGATCCGATCGATCATCTTCATGAGCCGATCGCGGGCCGCCTCGGCGATCGCTGACAGTTCTGTCAGTCCCGGCAGGTTCCAGTCGCGCAGCACCACCGGCTGCAGGATCTGGTCATGGTGAATGGCCAAGTCATAGATGCCGGCTTCGGCGATGATGCGCGAGTGGGTGTCGAAGTCGGTGATGCCCAGCCCAGGCATGGCGAAGTTTTTGACCTGGTTGGCGATGGCGACGACTGCGCTGGAGGGGTCCATCTCGACGGCCGCGCTCATCACGTCGCGGTAGAAGAGGAAATGCAGGTTCTCATCGAAGGCGACGCGCCGCATGATCGCCTTACCGGCGGGATCGTCGATGTGGCGCCCGGTGTTGAAGTGAGCGATGCGCGTGGCCAGCTCCTGCAAAGTCACATATGCGAGGCCTTCGAGCACGTTGGGCGGGTTGGGCACCTTGCCGCACTGCACCTGCGCCATCCGGGCGCGTTCGAGCGCCACCGGGTCGAGCGCGCGCGTGACGGTGAGGTAGTCGTAGATGACCCGTCCGTGGCGCCCCTCTTCGGCTGTCCAGCGGCGAACCCACTCGCCCCATGCGCCTTCGGGGCCGAACAGACGGTCGCTGTCACGGAAGTAGTACGGCAGGTTCTCCTCGGTCAGCACGTTCACGAACAGGGCGCTGCGAGCTTCGGCGGTCAGGTTCGCCTCTTCGGGCGACCACTCGTAGTCGGGCCCGAAATCCTCGCCCCGGCTCCACGGCACGAGCGTGTGGGGATGCCATTCCTTGGTCTGCCCCAGATGGCGCGCCAAGAGCCGCTCGACCGTCGGCTCAAGACCGGCGAGCGTCCGGGCATCAGCCTCTGCATTCATCGGGTGTCGTCAGTCACCATTCGCGGTGCATCCTAACGACCGTGCCGCCGGGTGAATGCCGGACGCCCCAACTTGCTGTCCGCGGTGCGGTCGATCGTGCCTGCACTCAGTCGGCCGAACCGCCCGACTGAGTGGCCATGCGGTGTGGCTGCGAGATGCCCAAGAGCAGCACAGCGAGCTGATCGGGGTCGTCGAGTCGGTGAACCGTCACAGCACGGCTTCGTGGCGGAGGATGGCGTAGAGCTCAGGCGGGAACTTGACCGTGGTCCGATTCACGTATGCCAGCACTCGCAGCGGCCTGGAATGGGCCGGTTTCGGCAAACTCAGGATCTGAGTATCGGCAGATGTTGGATATTGATTCCAGCAATTACTGTATTTTATCCTCGGCAGATGTAGGATTTCGGTATGGCGACATCACCAGGGCCACAGTTCGAGGCCGGTGTGCAGTCCCAAGCCGATGAGCGTGCGGCTCTCTACCCCAGAGCCGTGGAATGGCTGGTGCGAGACGAGTTGCTCCCAGCCTTTCCTGCTCTGTGGGTGGTCGGGCCTCGCGGTTGTGGCAAATCCACATCGATGAGCCGCTTCGCCGATTCTGTCTTGGACCTCTCCGAGCCGGGCAACCGGCTGGCAGCAAGGGAAGACCCCGATGGCGCGCTCTCCCACGCCGGCGGCACGTTGCTTGTGGACGAATGGCAAGAGGCGCCTGAGATTCTCGGAGCGATCAAGCGAGCGGTGGATGTGGATCGCTCATCTCGCCGCGGCAGGTTCATTGTGACCGGCTCAGTCCGGGCTGCCCATCAAGCAGCCACTTGGCCGGGCACAGGCCGCTTCATTCGGGTCCGCATGCACGGCCTGACTCGGGCCGAGATGGAGCGCGTCGAGCGATACAACCCAGTCGATGCCCTCTTCAGGCTCGAACAAGTGCAGTTTGCGCGATCCGAGTGGAACCGCAACGACTATCTCGAAGCGATCGTGGCAGGACGGTTTCCGGTAGCGGTCGATCTGACCGCACGGAATCGCCGCAGATGGTTCCGCGCCTACGTCGAGCAGCTCATCGACAGGGATGCGCAGCAGATCTCCCTCCGGTCGCCACCTCCAAGAAAGCTGCGATCAGTGCTGGAATCGTGCGCGGCGCGGACCAGCCGAGAGCTCAACAAGCAGGCCACCGCCCGTGATGCCGGTGTCGATTTCAGGACCGCCGATGGATACCTCGGCTTGCTCGAGGACCTCTGCATCATCAACCGGCTGCCTGCATGGCACACGAAGCGGCTGCAACGGCTCACACGGTCGCCCAAGATCGTCATGACCGATCCCGGTATGGCCGCCCACCTCGTCAACACCGACGCTGTTTCGCTTGGCAGAGATCCCGTGCTGATCGGGCAGATGTTCGAGACCTTCGCCGCGACGGAACTGCTGGCTCACCTCGAAACAGCGGCCGAGGAGACGCAAATGTTCCATGCGCGCGATCGCGACGGCAAAGAGGTGGACATCGTGCTCGAGAGCCGAGGCAAGATCGTGGGGATCGAGGTGAAGTCGTCCAGCGTTGTCGGTCGAGATGACGCCAAGGGACTCATGTGGCTGCGCGAGCGGTTGGGAGATGCGTTCGCCGGCGGTGCCGTGCTCAGCAGCGGCCGCATCCCGTTCCAGATTGACGATCGATTGTGGGCACTGCCCCTCAGTGCGCTGTGGACTGCCCCGGGGTCGCTATGAGGGACTGCGCTCGGCGCCGTCGGGTACTGGCTCGCCGACTAGGTCTTGGCGCGCAGGGCGTCTGCGTAGTTGGCTGAGGCAAACTCCCAGTTGACCAGGTGCTCGACGAAGGCGTCGACGTAGCCGGCGCGGGCGTTCTGGTAGTCGAGGTAGTAGGCGTGCTCCCACACGTCGATCACCAGCAGCGGCACCTGCTGCGGTTCAGACGGGATGGCGCTGGTGCCGGCGATCGGTGTGCTGGCGTCATCGGTCTGGACGATGCGAAGCGGGCCGGGCGCGGTGCCGGCTGCAGCCGTGTCGAATACCAGCCAGCCCCATCCCGAGGCGAAATTGCCCACCGCTCCGGCCGCGAACTCGTCGCGGAAGGCGTCCACGCTGCCGAAGCTCGCCACCAGTGCGGCTGCGAGGTCGCCATCTGGCTCGCTGCCGCCGCCCGGCGACATCGAACGCCAGTAGAAGTCGTGATTCCACGCCTGCGCTGCGGCGTTGAACAGCTTGCTGCTGTGGCCGCCGGGGCCCAATGAGCGCACGAGCGCTTCCAGCGAGACATCGGCGTGCGCAGTGTCGGCCGTCAGTTCGTTCACCGTCTTGACGTAGGCGGCGTGGTGCTTGCCGTAGTGGAAGCTGATCGTGCGCTCGCTGATATGGGGCGCCAGCGCATCGGGTGCGTAGGGAAGGTCTGGAAGTGGAATCGTCATGCGAGTCTCACGTGATCTCGGGCCCGGGCGAGTATGCCAGCGGCCACAGTGATTTCCCCGAGCGGTCGGCGGGCCGCACTCTGCGAAGCGACCCCAAGGGCACTGTGTTGGTGCCCTCACCGTGGGCCTCGCCTCAGCCAAGCCGGCCCGGCCACCCGCCGGTATGGTGCGCAGCGTGCAGCTGGTGGGCATCTACGACGCAGACGGCACGCTGGCCGGTGAGCTGCGCTACGCCCTCGGCAAGCTGACCGGGCGTGCCAAGTGCGCTCTGTGCGACATCACCCATGGCTGGAATCCGATGGGTTCGCGCCAGTGGAAGCAGGCCTGTGCGGCCTCGCCGGTCGAATTGGTGCTCGTTCACCGTGACGAAGCCACCGCTGCGCAGATCGCGGCCGCGTCGGCGCTGCCGAGCATCGTCGCCCACGACGGCGACGGCTGGAAAGAGGCCCTGACGGCTGCTGAGATAGCGACCTTCAAGGGTGCCCCAGAAGGCTTGCTGGATCGCCTCGCCGCGTTGTGATCTGTCACCGGAATGGAGTCATGTCGCGATGTCCCAGTCGGGCCTGGTGCTAGTACCGTCGTCAGCCGCATAACGGCGGCCTCTTGGTGCAGCAGCCCTGCGATTCTGCTGGGCTCTCGGGTCGCCCGAACTCACCGGTACCGGCTGCTGTGCAGCCGCTCAGTCGAAAGGCGATGACGTCGATGAAACCGGCTACTTGGCGCAAGCTCTTCGCGGCACTCCTCGTGTCTGCCGTACTGGCGGCGGCATGCTCGCCCGACGGCCCGGATGCAGGCCTCGACGCTGACGAGGCCGCAGCAGCGATCGATGACGCTCACGCTGAGGCACCTGAAACGACGGCAGCACGCGGCGATGCCGATCAAGCCGACGAGCCCCAGACGTCTGACGACGAGCCCGCGACTCCCGACGACGAGAGACCGGCGCCTGACGACGAGCGCGAGAGCGCCGGTGAGCCCGCGCCGGTCGGCGACCCGGCCGATTTGGGCGCCTTCAACGACTACGACCCGACGAACCCCGACACGACCCTGCTGCCGATCGACCCCGACGTGCTGATCGGCCAGCTCGCGAACGGCCTCACCTATTACCTGCGCTCGAACGACTCGCCGGGCGAAGCAGCGGTCATGCACTTGGTCGTGAACGCCGGCGGGCTGCTCGACCCCGACGGCGAGGAAGGCACGGCGCATTTCCTGGAGCACATGCTGTTCAACGGCACCGAGCGCTTCTCGAAGAACGAGCTGGACCAGGTGCTGCGCGACTTCGGCACCGACTTCGGTCCCGACCTGAACGCCTACACCAGCCCCGACGAGACCGTCTACATCCTCGATTTCCAGCTGGACGATCCCGAAGCGCTCGACACCGCGTTCACGGTGCTCTCGCAATGGGCATCGGCCGCCACGCTGCTTGTCGAAGATGTCGAGGAGGAACGCGGCATCATCCTCGACGAATACCGGTTGCGAGACGAATCCGCGTCGGGCCGGATCTCGAACTTCCTCGATGCGATCTACTACCGGGGCACCGTCTATGAGGGCATGCTGATCGGCGGCAGCCAAGAATCGAACTCGACGGTCACCGCCGAAGACCTGCGGGAGTTCTACGACACTTGGTACCGGCCCGACAACATGGCCGTCGTCGTGGTCGGCGACCTGCTGGTGACGCAGATGGAAGCGCTGGTGGTCGAGCACTTCGCCGAGTTCGCAGCGCGCTCGCCCTCGGCGCCGGCCCAGCCGGACCGGGGCGCGTTCACGGTGAGGTTCGTCACTGAGCCGGTCACCGGCGTCGTCACCCATCCTGACCACGGCCCCATCTACATCTCGCTCGACTGGCAGCTGCCCGCGTGGCCCCAGGGCACCGTCGGCGGCGAGCGGCTACGGCTGATGGAGGATCTGATCGCCCAGATGCTCGACATCCGGCTCGATGCCGCGCACCGGGCAGGCCTCATGGCCCAGGCCACCGAGCCGCACATCAGCTCCTTCCCTGCCGCTCGCGGGCTGCGGCTGTACGGCACCAACTACCAAGGCCAAGACTTGGTTCAGGCCACCACCGACTACCTGTCGGTGGTGGAGGGCGCGGCCCATTTCGGTTTCACCCCCGGCGAGTTCGAGCAGGCTGTCGAGGCGTTCAAGACCTCGCTGCAATTCCAGCTCGAGAGCTCTGCCACACGCCAGGACGACGCGTTCGCGTTCGGCTACGTCGGGCACTTCCTCAGCGGCGCCGACATCTCGGCGACTGACGATCGCGTGGCGCGCCTGAGCGCGCTCCTCGACACGTACTCCGCAGCCGAAGCCACGGCGCACTTGCGCTGGGTGCTCGAGTTGGCGCCGCCGCTCGTCGTTTCCATCGGACCCGACCCGTCGGTCGTGCCCACGGCCGATGAACTGCTCGCGGCGGTCGAAGCGGTGCGTCCGCTCGCCCCGCCAGCCGCCGAGGAGGCGATCGAGGCGCTCATGGAGCGGCCGGCCCCGGTCGCTGCGTCTCGCGAGACCGCGGTGAATCTGGTCCCCGATGGCTACGAGTGGGAGTTCCCCAACGGTGCCCGCGTCGTCTTCGCTCCCTCCGCCATTGCGGCCGGCCGGGTGGACGTCGTAGCCGAGGGCCTTGGCGGATGGTCGACGCTGGACGTCGGCGACTCTGCGCTCGTGCGCCACGCGGTGAGCGCCGTCGCGGCCAGCGGTGTCGGAGATGCTTCGGCAACACAGCTCGATGAGTACCTGGCGACCACGACAGCCCGAGTCAGCCCGTTCATCGCAGAGTTCTCCGAGGGCTTCTCCGCAGCATCGGGCGCCGATGATCTCGAAGCGCTGTTCACGCTGATGCACCTGTACATCACCGAGCCCCGCATCACCGAGGTTGCCGCCGGTGAGCAACTTCAAGCCATGGAGACCCGGCTGGCCAACGCTCAGACCTTCCCTCAGTGGATCTCGGAGCTGGCATTGCTCGATGCGCTGCACCAGGGCAGCCAGTGGCATCAGTTCTTCGCCACCCGATCCCAGATCGATGCCACCACGCCCGATTCGCTGCTCAGCCTGTACCGAGCGCGGCTGAGCGATGTCGACGACCTGATGGTGGTGGTCGTCGGCGACATCGACCAGGCCACGGTGGCCGACCTGGCGGCCCGCTACATCGGCACCCTGCCAGCCGGAGCGCCGGACACCTTCGTGAATCGCCGACGTGGCTTCCCCGCCGGAGTGGAGCGCATCACGATCCCGGTCAGCGCCGATGCGGGCGCGGCGGGGTTCGATGTGATGTTCGGCGCCACGGCGCCGGCGGACACGTCGTCGCTGGTCATTGCAGAT
Organism: Candidatus Poriferisodalis sp.; assembly: GCF_965208895.1. Taxonomy (GTDB): domain Bacteria; phylum Actinomycetota; class Acidimicrobiia; order Acidimicrobiales; family Poriferisodalaceae; genus Poriferisodalis. The sequence continues at coordinate 2,941,856 of NZ_OZ242363.1, forward strand.
GTGGCTGCTGCGGTCGTCAACGACCTGCTCACCGTGCGGGTGCGCGAGGAACTCGGCGACGCATACTCCGTCGGCGTGTCGGTGGCGCCGAATGCCGCGGTCGGCACCTGGGAGGGCCGCATCTTCTCAACAGGTGCGTCGGAGGGTCTCGACGCCGGTCACGCAGAGGTCATCGAGATCTTGACCGAGCTGATCGCGGACGGCCCCGCCGAGCGAGACTTCGCGCAGGCGATTGCCGTGGTCGGAGACGACTACGTGCTGGAGTCCAACTCGCTGCTCATCAATCCGCTGCTGAGCCGTCATCACGTCGACGACGCCGACGTGGCCACGCTTGCACGCCGACGCGCAACGCTCGGCGAGGTCACCGCCGCCGACGTGCAGCAGTTCATCGCGCTGCTCTTCGACCTCGACAACCGCATCGAGGTCTTCCGCACCGCCGAATAGACGGCCGCGCGATACACGGAGCACCGGGCTGAGGGTTGTCGGTCACGGGAACGAAGACCGGTCGAGTCGGGGGCTACCGGCCGATGTCTCGGCCTGGCCGGTCGGGGAGGCGGATGGGTCCGTCGAGGACCGCAGACACGCGCTCGCAATGGTGGTCCCACAGGTCAAGGTCGCGCTCGGAGATGCCTTGGCGGCGGCACTCGTCGGCAACGATGGCGCCGATGCTTACAGCGGCGGCGCACTGGTCGCGCAGCTGGTTCTCGTCGGGCAACTCTGGCCGGTCAGCGACGTAGTTCGATTTGCGCCATTCGTGCAGCGCGGCCAAGTCGAGGGCGTTGCCGGCCAGTGTGTGGAAGGCGTGGCGAACCGTGTCTGGCTGGTCGGCGAGCAGCCCGACGATGTTGTGCTTCTTGGGCGGCGCGGCTCCCAAGGAGATCACGTAGGTGGCCTTCGCCGCGGACTCGACGATGAGGAGGACCTCGGCCATCGCCGAGGCGAAGCGGCGGCCCTCTTGGTGGCGACGATGGTCGGCGTCGACTGCATCGGCTTCGGCGACTGTCGGACGCAGGTGAATCTCGAGCCGCCCTGCGGCGTCGTACATTTCCTCGAATCGGCTGGCAAGCTCAGCGGTGGGGTCAGCAGGCAATCCGATCTCCTTGTCCCAGTCGATCCCGGCGTGGCTGCCCGAATCGGCCAGCTCGACTGCGTCGCCGGCGATGCGGGCCTCCACCGAGCACGGCACCTTTGTCGTGCGCACCGCCCATTCGGGCGCGTCGGTGACTATCACGTCGACTGAGCATCCCGTGGCCGCGCGGGCCTTCGCCTCCAGAGCGCATCGACGCTTGGAGCGGTCGCTGTAGTCGCCGAGGTCGTCGTAGATCGCCACCAGGTCGATGTCGCTGCGTCGGCCGGCTTCGCCGCGCGCCAGCGACCCGAACAGCAGCACCCGGCCTGCGCCGGCGCGCACTAGCTCCTCAGCGGCACGACGGGCGGCAGGAAGATCCGGAGCGGCCATGAGCCGAGAATACCTGCGTCCCGAGAGGCTGGTAAGTGTGCGCCACGTGGACGGACTCTGTATCGCAGCGATCGGTGCTGGCGTGGGTCCGGTGGGCTTTGGGGCTGGCGGCAGTGTCTTCCTTGGAATCGGGGGGACGTAGGCTGAGGATGCGATATCTTCAATCGCTCAGCGTTGTCCGTGGAGGCCCATGATGTCTGTGGTACGTACGTTCCGGGGGGGGGGGGGGCTTCTTAGGAGCCTTGTAGCGGTTGCTGTGGTGGGCGCGTTGCTGGTGCCGTTGTCGTCGGCTGAGGCGCAGACGCCGACTGAGCCGGTGCTGGTGAGCAATCTCGGCCAGACCGGCGCGAGCAGCGATCTCGCCTTTGGCCTGTTTGATGTTGCGCAGGCGTTCTCGACGGGCGGCAACGCGGCGGGTTACACGCTGAGCAGTGTCGATGTGCGGTTTTCTGAGTTGGCCGATGCTGCTGCGGCTTCGAAGGTGACGGTGTCGGTGCATGCTGAGGCGTCGGGCCGCCCGGGCGCGGTGGTCGGCGCATTGACGTGGCCCTCATTCACGCCGTTCACCAGCAGCCAGACGCTGCGCTTCGCGGCGCCTGCGGGGGGCATCAGCCTCGCGGCGGACTCCACATATTTCGTGGTGTTCGACACCGATATTACTGGCGTCCTGTCGGGCAGGCACCTAATTCTGGTCGAGGTCTCGGGCGGCGAGGACGCGGGTGGGGCGCCCGGATTCAGCATCGCTGATGGCAGCTTTTTGCGCACTTTCATTGGCGCCGTCGCGTGGGTCGCCAACTCTGGGGCGTGGCGCATCGCGGTGAACGGCGTGGCGGTGGGAGCAGCGCCGTCCGGTTTGGTGTCGGCGCCGTCGGTGGTGTTTGTGCGTGAGGGCGAGACGGTGTCTGTGCGTTTGGATTTGGCGCAGGAGGTGACGGCCAGCGTGCCGGTGTCGGCGGCGTCGTCGGATGTGTCGCGGTTCAAGGTGAGTCATCCGCGGTCTTTGCATATGCCGGGGGGCCGTCGGGTGCAGACGCAGTCGGCGCCGTCGGGGTCGATCGATTTCAGTTTCGATGCTCAGGATTGGGCGGGTTACGGGCCGGATTCTGTGAAGGGTTATCGGGTGGTGGAGGTGACGGCGTTGCGCAGCGGTGCGGGGGGTCAGCCGGGCACGTCGCCTGATGCGGTGTTCGATTTGGTGTTGTCGTCAACCGATTCGTCTGTGGTGTTGCCGTCGGTGAAGGTGGTGGTGCAGCGCGGGCAGGGTGCTCTGGATCCGCGGTTCGATCCTGATCCCAGCAGTGACGGCGATTGCCGGTATGTGCAGTGCTTGGTGTTGGGCGAGGGCGGTTCGACGTCTTACACGGTGCGGAACTTCAACGTCCCGGCGCCTGGTTCGCCGGTGACGATCACTCCGACGCTGGCGTCGGGGTCGGGGGTGGTGTTCGATCCGCCGGTGGTGTCGTGGTCTTCTGTCGACGACTACTTGGAGGAGCGCACGATCACGGTCACGGCTGTTGAGGACGCCGACATGGACGATGAGGATTTCGTGGTCCGTCATGTGTTCAGCGAGAACTGGGATACCAACGGCTGGTTGAGCAAGGAGTTGCGGAACCCGGCGCGGGAGCTGGTGTATACCAAGGCTGAGCAGGAGAGCCGTTTCAATATGGCGGGCTGGGTCGGTGACGACGACAAGCCCGATATCAGCTTTCCTGCGGATCCCGGCGCCCCGGGCGCGGAGGTCGCCGAGTTGGATCTGAACAGCAACTCCGGCGGCGCTGCTTCTTTTCAGATAGTGCCCGACTCGCCGCCGCTTGATTGCGCGAGCCGTGATCGTCCGTACCTGTGCCGCGAGACTCTCTACATCAGGCTTCAGAGGGCGACCGGCTCGACAGCGCAGCGCGCTGACGGCCAGCCGGAGACAGACGTCACCCGCACGGTGTGGACGATCGACTACACCAGCCCGGGGGTGGGGACGGCGACGTCGAGGGAGGTCACGAAGAAGTCTTGCCAGTGGGGGGCGCTTCCCCGTCTCAAAGAGCGCCAGAAGCTGCTCGCGGCGGACCCGAACGCGGACGTCGCTCACCTGGACTGCGTCAATATGGTGACCTACGACCGGCCGCCTTTCATCGGCGAGGTGGACGGCGAACAGGGCTACTACTTCGCCCGCCGCATCACGAGCGACAACTGGAACCAGCCGATCACCGTCGGCTTGGCGATGGTGTCGGGCTACGGCGGCTCGGGCCACTTCGACGTGTCGATGAGCCTGACCCGCTATGGCGACCCCTCAGCGAAGCGCACGATACGGGTCAACTACGGGCCCGGCCTGACATCGGAAAACCTCGAGGTTCCCGCCGCGGATTCCGACGACACAGAACAACAGCATGTGGCCGACGGCCACCAGCAGCCCGACCGACAGCCGCAGGTTCAGCCCGGCCAACTCGACCAACCGCAGCCCGCTGACCCCCAGCAGACTGCCGACTCGCAGCAGCAGCCCCAGCAGCCGGCGCCCTATGTGGTGGACCCGGCGCTGATCGCGGAGGTCGAAGCGCACATCGCGTCGTTCAAGGCGCGCGGTCACCAAGCAGGGGTGCGCGACTGGACAGCGGTGCTCGACCGGCTCGAAGGCCGCAGCGACGCCATGAGCGACGAAGACATAGCGGCATGGCTCGCCCGGTCACAACGTCACGGCTGGGCCGACGGCATCGGCACGCTGCCCAAAGTGCAAGCAGCCCTCACCGCCCAGGCAGCCGCCCAAGCCCAACAGCAGCAGCAGCCGCAGCAGCCCCAGGACCCGCCGCCGCCGGTGCCCGAAGTCGTGCCCGACACCGACCCGCCCCAGCCGGTGCCGTACGCAGCGGACCCGCAGGTCGTCGCGGCGGTGCAGCACCTGGCGTCGCAGACCCATCACGGCTTCGCTCACGTGAACCGCTGGCAGCGCGCACTCGCCGCGATCGGCGCACTGGACCCCGCCGCGGTGGACGGCGGCGCGCTCACCCTCGCCGAAGCGAAGCAGAACACCCACAGATACAGCAGCCCCGTATGGGGACAGGTCGTCACCGAGATCGAGGCCAAAGCCGCCCACGACACCAGCACCGGCTAAACGGCTGCTTCCACAGGGGCCAGCCTCGTCGCGCCGGACGGTGCACGGGTACGCGTCTGGGGTTCAGGCGTCGCTGAGATCGAACAGCGGGATGCCCATCGCGTCGGCGGCATCGTTCATGCGATGGTCATATGAGGCCAGTTCGATGCTGCGGCTGTGGCGGTGCAGGTAGTCGCAGGTTGCCAGGTGCATCGCGTCGAGCGTGCGTACCGATGCAGTGCCGGGAAACGGTTCGAGTGTTCGAGCGAGGACGACAGGGGAAAGTTCGACCAGCGCCAGCCGGCTCATCAACAGCCGTGCAGCTTCGATGTGCGCCTCGCCGAGTCCGGCGCGGTTGAGCCGGGTCCATGTCTCGTACTCGATCAGGCGACTGGAGACCAGCACGTTGTCCCAGACCGCCGCGGGCGGCTGGCGATCCTCGCTCAGCAAGTGCGCGAGCACTATCGAGGTGTCGAGGTAGATCATCAGCCCGGCACCGTCAGCGGTCGCATCGATCGCGGTCCAGCTGCTGGAGAATCTCGCCCAATGGCGCGGTCGGCTCAGGCTTGGGCGGAGCACCGGAGCCAACATGCGACGGCGGCGTCAGGATGCCCGTGCGCATGAGTTCTGCCAGATGCGCATCGGCGACGGTTGCGCTGCGTGCGGGCGCGGGCGGCCCGATCTCGGCGACGACGCGGTCGCGATCTGTGACGAGGACTGTCTCGCCGGCGGCGGCGAGGCGCACGTATTCGCTCAGTTTGCTGTTCAGCACCTTGATGCCAACCGATCTCATGCGGACCAGCCTACGCAATAGGTAGCGACTAGTAGCAACTAAAGTCCGGCCGTCTCGTCGAACCGCCAATTGTTCCTCGCTCTTGTTCGCCTCGGTCACGGGCCGCTCGGGCCACGGCTTCGCCTATCGGCTCAGCCTCTGGGCGGGTCGTCGGGGTAGCGCACTGCGACGAGCGTCAGCCCGTGGGGCGGAGCGATCGGTGCAGCTGCGTCGCGGCGGCCCGCAGCGAGCACGCTCGGCACGTCGCCGGCCCGCCGGTCGCCCCGCCCGACAGCTACGCACTGCCCGACTATGGCGCGCACCATCTGGTGACAGAAGGCGTTCGCCTCGATCTCGAACAGCATCTCGGTGGCCTCGCCGGACCAGCGCGCCACCGACACGGTGCGCACCAGCGACGCATCGGGGCGATCTTTCGGCCGGCGGCAGAACGAGGTGAAGTCGTGCTCGCCGACGAAGCGACCTGCGGCGTCGTTCATCTGGCCGATGTCGAGAGGCGCACCCACATGCCATTCGAGGTCGCCACAGCGGGGATCAGGATGGACAGCGTTGCGGACCCTGTACTCATAGGCGCGGGCGGTGGCGGTGCGGCGAGCGTCGAAGCTGTCCTGCGCGAGTGACGCCGCCGTCACCGCGATCTCGGGCTGCAACAGGCGATTCAGCGAGGCCGCCAGCCTGTCCAGGCTCTCTCGCCTGCCCAGTCCGTGCCTGTTCCGGTCTCGGGTGACGCGTTGCAGCCCGGCGGGGCCGAGCCGAAATGACACCACCTGACCTGTTGCGTGAACACCCGCATCGGTGCGGCCGGCCACGGTCAGCATCGGTGCTTCGCCGAGGATGCGCTCCAGCGCACCGCTCAGCTCTCCGGCGACGGTGCGAACGCCATTGTTGGCCGCGAAACCGCGGAAGCCCGTGCCCCGGTAGGCAAGGTCCAGCCGGACTGTTCGGTGCCCATTCCTCCGGTGTGTTTCATGCTCGCTCACCGCTGGCACGGTAACTTCGCTGGGAGCGGTGCGGGCACGGGTAGACGCCGGCGCGGCCGCATCGGCTAGGCCACAGGGGGGACGGGGCACATGCTCGATACGAGGATTGCGGGCGGCACGATCATCGACGGCACCGGAGCGCCACGCGCCCACGGAGACGTCGGCATCGCCGACGGTCGCATCGTGGCCGTGGGCGACGATGCGGTGCGCGCGGCAGGTGCTGCCAAGCGAACCATCGATGCCTCCGGCATGGTGGTTTCCCCCGGCTTCGTCGACATCCACACGCACTTCGATGCGCAGGTCTTCTGGGACACCACGCTGTCGCCGTCGCCACTGCACGGAGTGACCACCGTCATCGGCGGCAACTGCGGATTCACGATCGCCCCGCTGGAGCCTGACCACGGCGACTACCTGATGCGGATGCTGGCCCGGGTGGAAGGCATGCCGCTCGCGTCGCTGCAGCAAGGCGTCCCCTGGGACTGGCGCAGCTTCGGCGAGTACCTCGATTCCATCGACGGCACGCTCATGCCGAACGCCGGATTCCTCGTGGGTCACAGCGCATTGCGACGTGTGGTGATGGGCGAGCGATCGGTGGGCCACGAAGCCACGCCCGACGAACTCGACGCCATGAAGCGCATGCTGGCCGACAGCATCGCGGCAGGCGGGCTGGGCTTCAGCTCGTCATGGGCCAAGACCCACAACGACGCAGACGGCGAGATGGTGCCGTCGCGTTACGCCTCGACCGACGAGCTCGTCGAGCTGTGCTCGGTGCTGCGCACCAGCCCGGCAGTGGCGCTCGAGTTCATCCCGAGCATCGAGCGATTCGACACCGACGTGTACCAACTGCTCGCTGACATGTCGGTGGCGGCGGACCGCCCGCTCAACTGGAACGTGATCTTCGCCAACGGCCGGCACCGCGAAGTCATTGCCCAGAAGCTCGAAGCCAGCGACTTCGCCGCTCGCCAGGGCGGGCGCGTCGTGGCCCTCACGGCCCCGATGCCCGCCGTCAGCCGCCTGTGCTTCGAGAGCGGTTTCCTGCTCGACACCCTGCACGGCTGGGCCGAGCCGATGGCGCTGCCGCCTGAGGAGAAGATGCGACTGATGGCTGACCCGCAGCGCCGAGCCGAGCTGAACGATCTCGCGCAGCAGCCCAGTGCGTTCCGCGGCGTCGCCCGCTGGGAGCGTCTCACGGTCGGGGAGGTGACCAAGCCCGAGCTGACGCAGTTCGAAGGTCGCACGATCGGCGAGATCGCCGACACCCAAGGCATCTCGCCCTGGGATGCACTGTGCGACCTCGTGGTGGCCGACGACCTCAAGACCGGCCTGTACCCGCGTGCCGCCGGCGACGATGACGACAGCTGGGCGCTGCGCCAAGAGCTGTGGAATGACGACCGCTGTGTGATCGGTGCGTCGGACGCCGGCGCGCACCTTGACTTCCTGGCGACGTTCAACTACTCGACCTACTTGCTCGCCGCAGCCCGTGATCGCCAGATGCTCGAGCTGGAGAACGCGATCCACAAGTTGACCGATGTGCCCGCCCGGCTGTACGGCCTCAGGGATCGGGGCCGCTTGGCCCCCGGCTGGCACGCGGATGTCGTCGTGTTCGATCCCGACGAGGTCGCGCCGCGCTCGATTGAGGTGCGCGAGGACCTGCCGGGCGGTGCCTGGAGGCTCTACGGCGAGGCCGATGGCATCGACACGGTGCTGATCAACGGCGACGTCGCGGTGAGCGGCGGCGAGTTCACCGATGCTCGCCCCGGCACCCTGCTGCGGGCCGGCCGTGACACCTTGCCTGTCACTGCGACCGGTGCCTAGCGGCGACTCTGCCGTGACGGCAACCAGCTGACAGCCGAAGCGGCGCCCGCGCAACCGCGGCTGCGTTGATGCCCCGCAGCGTGGTGCCCGTCGCCCGGTAGCCTTGCCGGGTCCGATCCTTGTTGCCGATGCACGGTCCAAGGGCGATTCCGACACCACACCATGCGGAGTTCCAGCGTGCGTACCTACGCCCCCAAAGCATCTGAGATCGAGCGCGACTGGTTCGTTGTCGATGCCGAAGGCATGGTGCTGGGTCGCATGGCGACCGAGGTCGCCAAGATCCTGCGCGGCAAGCACAAACCGACGTTCGCCCCCTATATCGACGTCGGCGACCACGTCGTCGTGGTGAACGCGGACAAGGTGGTGCTCACCGGCAACAAGGCGACGCAGAAGCTGGTGCACCGCCATTCGGGTTACCCAGGCGGCTTGCGCAGCGAGTCCTACGGCGACCTGCTGGCCCGCCGCCCCGCAGACGCCGTGCGGCGCACGATCCGGGGCATGCTGCCCCGCAACCGGCTCGGCCGGGCCCAGCTGCGCAAGCTGAAGGTGTACGCCGGACCAGACCATCCCCATGCCGCCCAGCAGCCCCAAGCGCTGCCGCTGCCCGACGCCCAGGCGCGCTGAGGCCGAGGGCCTCCACGCCGTATTCGCGACGCGACACCCGACCAGAAAGATCCCGATCTCGTGCCCGTTCCGCTGACGCAGACCACTGGCCGCCGCAAGCGTGCCGTCGCCCGGGTGAGGTTTCTGCCCGGCAGCGGCAACATCTCGGTGAATGGCCGCCCGTTCGAGGAATATTTCACCTCGTCGGTACACCGCATGGAGATCACCGAGCCGCTGCGCCTCACCGAAGCCGCCGCGACCTACGACGTCAGCGCCACCGTGGACGGCGGCGGCGTGGCAGGGCAGGCCGGCGCGCTGCGCTTGGGCATCGCCCGCTCGCTGTTGGTCGTCGATCCCGAAATGCGTCCGACGCTGAAGTCGGCAGGCATGCTGCACCGCGACGACCGCAAGAAGGAATCCAAGAAATACGGCCTCAAGAAGGCCCGCAAGGCGCCCCAGTACTCCAAGCGCTAGCGACCCCTCCGGTCCTGGTGGCCGGCCTCAGCAATCCAGCGCTGTGGTGCAGACTCGGCAGCGAAGCGTGATGGAACTCAGTTTCGGCACAGACGGCATTCGGGGGCGGGCATTCGACGAGTTCGACGAGGTTGTCGCGCACGCGCTGGGGCGCGCTGCGAACCGGGCATTGTCGGGCGGCATCGAACGCGCCGACGGCGCTCGCTGGGTCGTGGGCCGCGACACGCGTGAGTCTGGGCCAGCCCTCGCTGCGGCACTGACGGCTGGCCTGCGTGCCACTGGTGCCGATGTTGTCGACCTCGGCGTCGTTCCGACGCCGGTGGTCGCCTTCGCAGCCGAGCTGGGAGGGCGCGCTGGCGCGATGGTCTCGGCATCGCACAATCCGTGGCATGACAACGGCGTCAAGCTGTTCGCTGTCGGCGGTGCCAAGCTCAGCGATGCCGAGCAGTCTGCGGTTGCGCAATGCCTCGCCGATGTGGGGCTGACCCATGGCGACCGACCGTCTCGGGCTGAGGTCGCGCGTCGGCGCGATGTGGATGCCTCCCTCGGGTCGGTCAACGCCTCGGCTGCCGGACCGACAACCGACTCCGCAGTCGATCCCGCAACCGCTGCGACAACCGGCGTCGCTGCAGGCTCGCCAGCCCCGAGAGGCGAACTGGCCCGAGTATTGGATGCCTATGAGAAGTCACTGGGCGACGCCATCGAGGGCCGCACGCTCGCTGGCCTGCATGTGGCGGTCGATGGCGCGAACGGCGCTAGTGCCAAGCTCGCGCCAGGAGTGCTCCGACGGCTGGGCGCGCACGTCACAGCGCTGTTCTGTGAGCCCGACGGACGCAACATCAACGACGGCTGTGGTTCGTTGAGCCCCGGAGCGCTCGGGGCTGCAGTTCTCGACCTCGACGCGGACATGGGCTTGGCCTTCGATGGGGACGGCGACCGGTTGATCGCTGTGGACAGTGACGGGCAGGTCATCGACGGCGACCGCCAGATGGCGCTGTTCGCCGTCGATCTGGCAGAGCGCGGACTGCTCGCGGGCAACGCGATCGTCGTGACGGTGATGTCCAACCTCGGGCTGCACCGGGCGATGGCCGCCGCAGGCATCGAGGTGGTCGCGACCACGGTGGGCGACCGTGCGGTGCTCGAAGCGCTGGATGCGGGCGGTCTCAGCCTGGGGGGCGAGCAGTCAGGTCATGTGGTCTTCCGGCATGAGGCCACCACCGGCGACGGACTGCGCAGCGCGGTCCACTTGGCTGATCTCGTCTCTCGATGGGCCGCGTCCGAGGCGCCTGCGACATCAGATGGCGTGGAGTGCGACGACGCTGATGGCGGTGCTGTATCTGACGGCGCCAGGCGTACGAGTGCCGCGCTTGCGGCTCAGGCGATGCAGTCCGCCCCGCAGGTGCTCGTCAACGTGCTGGCCGCGACCGAGTCGCTTGATACGGGGACACAGCACGAGATCGACGAGGTCGCTGCGACGGCGGGCCCTGACGTGCGGGTGCTGGTGCGTGCGAGCGGCACCGAGCCAGTCATCCGCGTCATGGTCGAGGCCCCGACCGAGCGCGAAGCAGCAGCCCTCGCGGACCGCCTCGTCGACATGGTCAGCGCGTCGCCGCCTGGTACCTGAGCGCTGCCGACATGTGGCCGTCGGCTTGCTCAGCAGCCGGCCACCGCCTCGAGGGCCAGGCAGATTTCGTGACGGCGGTGAGGTATGGCGCTGACGCGGTTGATGAGATGCGATTTGCGGATCAGTTGCAAGTTGTCGAAGTTTGCCGCACAGGGTTGCGCCAACCCGTCGTTGGCATTCAGTGACACTTCGGTGGAGATGTCGCGCACCGTTCTGGTGATCGGAGCGACCATGATTGCGTCAAGCACCCCGATTGCCTCGTCGCGGGTCACCACCAATACTGGTCGAGCCTTGTCCTCGCTCTCCGCCCACCAGATTTCGCATTGTGACGGAGTCACCAACGCTCCCACGGCTCTTCTGCGATCATCTCTCTCGCGCCCGCATCGGCCCAGCGCAGCTCTTCTTCGGTCTGGGGCATACGCCGGTAGGCGTCTACGGTGGCCTCCGCTACCAGTCGCCGTTGGCGTTCTTCGAGCATCTGCTCAAGGGCAGTGCGTACTGCTTCAGACCGGGAATCGACTTCTCCGCTTTCGACCATTGCATCCAAGCGAGACAGCAGTTCGTCATCTATCCGCGTCACCAGCTGCGTCATGCAAGTAGCATAGCAACAAGCATTGCGCACGGTCCCGCCTGCGTCCCGCTTTCCGCGCGCTGCCTCCTCTCGTGCCCGATCAGGTGTAGACGTTCAGGAACGCCTCGTTCAGCCGGCGGTCTACGTAGAACACGCCCTTGCCGAGCTGCTCGGCGTCCCAAGTCCGCAGCGGATTGTCGGGGAAGTAGATGTACCCGCCCGAGAACACTTCGTTGCGGTTGCCCGACGGATCCCAGAAATAGATCGTCTGGCCGCGTGTGATGCCGTGCCGGGTTGGCCCGATGTCGACGGGGATGTCGTAGCGGCTCATCACGTCGCCTGCGTGTGCGACGTCGTTCCAGCTCTCCAAATAGAACGAGACGTGGTGGAAGATGCCCGGCTCGTCGTTGTGGACGAACGCCACGTCGTGGGCCTTGCTGGCGCACGACAGGAACGGCGCGATGTACGAGCCGTCCGGCGCGATCACCACCTCGGCCAGCTCGAAGCCCAGCACCTCGGTGAACAATTCGACCGTCTCCGCGATGTTCGGCCCGTACAGCAGGCAGTGGTCCATGCGGGTGGCCCGCATCCCACGGGGCTCTTCATCCCAGACGTCAGGGTTGTGCAGCGGCGGTGTCCGCTCGGCCATCCCCATCTCGGAATAGAGATGGATGGTGTGACCTGCCGGGATGGTGAAGCTGACGATTCGCCCGAGCGTGGGCTGTGAACCCGGCTCGAGGTGGTCGACCTGCACGCCATGGTTGTAGAGCTTGTCGGTGAGCTCGGTCAGGTCGTCGTCGTTGCGCACCTTGAAGCCCATGAAGTCCATGCCGGGCTCATCGGCGGGCCGCAGGACGATGCTGTGGTGATCGAACTCGTCGTACGCCTTGAGGTAGACACGCCCGTCATCGCCGGTTGCGACAACCGACAGACCGACGCGATCGCGGTAGTGGACGATGGAGGCTTCCATGTCGGTGCAGCGGATCTGGACGTACCCGGCTCGCATGACTCCAGTGATGGCCATGGTGATTCCCCCTTTTGTGAGCAGGCTCACCTATCTAATCACGCATCCCCCACCCCCGCCGCCGGCGGCGCTCGATTTGCACCAGCGTTCCCAGATGTCTCCATCTTGCGAGACAAGGCGACTATGCCGGCTAGGAAACGCGGAGGTATTTCCGATTGCGGTCATCGGCCATCATGGCGATGGCCACCAGATCGAGCTGCTCCCGACAACTGGTCGCTGCATCGGCCAACGCGCTGATCACATTCTGAGCGCCAGCAATTGCATCATCGGCGTCGCGCTTGGTGCAGTGGTACCGATGGTCATAGTCGGCTCGGATGCGGGCCAAGTAGAGCGTCTCGAAGCTCGTTGCAAACCGCAGGAGATCGTGATGGCACGCGGGTTCACCGGTCATCCATGGAAGAGTGCGCGACCGTGCGAGGCCATGACACACTCCGCGCACGTTGGCATGCCCAATCAACCGCCGGGCCGCGAGTTGCGCCTCCTCGGTTCCGAAGTGCCTCGTGACTTCGTTCGTGAGCGCATGGAACCCTGCGTAGTACGCGGTTGAGATGACGCGCCGAAGCTGCGCTGGTCGCGGTCTACCACGACCCGTCGGCATATGGTCTCTCGCTACTTGGAGCAGCGAAGCCCCGTCGAGTTCGGACTTGGCCATGACCTGAGTATGAAGAGGTAGCTACCTGGCGAGTCCCGACGCGCGCCGCGGGGGTCTCGGCGGGGGGGCGGTAGAGAGATTCTCGCCCCGTTGATGTTCGATCTCGCGCATCTCCTCAGGTGTTCGGAAGAGGCAATCAGGGGTCACGATGTCGCCAACGGCGTCCCAGATGCGCTCGCGGTAGTCCTCCAATCGAGCGGGACGCCACTCCCCGTCCTCTGGCTCGTCCAATTGCAGCGTGATGAGCGCGATCCACTCGCCGTCGAAGTCGTAGTCGGCTTGCAGCGCGAAGTACTTCACGGTTGGTGAGTTAGCTTCGTCCTGAAGCTCAATATTGAGCCTTTCGAGGCGCTGCCGAATCTCGACGCTCAACTCCATGGAACCAGTCTGCCACTTGACCTCGCCGAGTCTCGGCGGAATTCCGGGTCGATGCCATCCCGCTTGTGCGTGCCGGCCAGCGGAAGTCCAAGAGCCGGTTCAGCGGCTTGACGTCGACTCCCTTGCAAGGCGGCTCTCGGGTGCTCGGTACCCTCGCTGTTGTGTGCGGAATTGTGGCCGTCATCGGCCGCCGAGACGACCGGGTTGAGCTGGATGTCTCCGCAGTCGTTCCGCGGCTGCATGACGCCTCGGACCTGCTCGCTGCGGCGGCGGAGGTCAGCTCGCACACCCCCTCCGATGGTCGCTATCTGGCCGGGCGGCTCGAAGCCGCCGCCGCAGCGCTGCGAGACGCCGACGAGGCACTGCGATCGATGCCGGGAGTGCGCTTGCTGGTGTCCGATGCCAAGTGCGTGCTCGACATCGAGACTGCCTTGGCGACGGTGGATGCGCTCATCGGCGACATCGACGGCGCCGTCGACGCAGGCGACGTGGTGTCCGATGGTGAGGGCGCTCGCGTCGAGCGCATCAATGCATGGCTGAGCGAACTGAAGGACCACGCCTTCGCATTGCGCCGGGACCGCCTGCGGATGGCTCGCGAGGTAGTCGGGCTCTGGGGCGGCACACCGCCGCCGGCCGCGATCGGAGGACTCTGGTCGATCCAGGTGGCGCTGTCCGCACTGGACCGGCTGGAGGTACGAGGCCGGGATTCAGTCGGGCTGCAGGTCTTCGTTCGCCGGGCGCGTCTCGACACTGACGGGGACGATGCCTTCAGTGCACAGGGTGGACGGTTCGCAGATCCGCTCTTCGGAGCCGGCGCGGCACGCGACACTCCCAACGGACTGGCGTTCGTCTACAAGACCGCCTCGGAGATCGGGGAACTCGGCGACAACACGGCGGCTCTGAGGTCGCAGATTCGCGAGGACAGCCTGCTGCGCTGGGCCTTGTGTGCCGAGCACGCTGAGACGGTCGTGCTGGGGCACACTCGCTGGGCCAGCATCGGCATCGTCTCGCTGCCCAACGCGCACCCCCTCGATGCGTGGGCTGGTTCTGATGTCCCGAACCATGTCGCTGAGTCAGGTGGCGGCGATGTCTCACACATCGCTGCTGTGCTGAACGGGGACGTGGACAACTACGCTGACCTGATCGCGCAGCGGTGCCTGTCGATTGCACCGGAGATCACCACCGATGCAAAGGTCATCCCCACGATGGTGGGCCAGGCTCTCGCCGCGACGCGAGGCCGTGCAGCTAGATCACCAAGCAGGCAGGAGTCGGAGCGGCTGCGGCAAGCCTTCGCTGATGCCGTCGGCAGCTTCGAGGGCTCGGTAGCAATCGCAGCGCACGTCTCGGAGATGCCCGACGTGGTGGCGTTGGCGCTGCGAGGGAGCGGGCAGGCGCTGTACGTGGGCGCAACGCAGGGGGCATATGTCGTGGCCAGTGAGCCGTACGGCCTAGTTGAGGAATGCCGCCACTACGTCCGCCTCGATGGCGAGACCCCGTCCGATCCGGCGAACCCCGTGGGCAGCCGAGGTCAGATCATGTTGGTCGGCACGCCGACTGCCCCAGCCGACGGCGAGTCGACCTCGGAGGCTGAGCCGGATGGCGAAGCCGCTGCCCGAACGGCCCACGAGCGGAGCGAGCCAGAGCGGGAAGCAACGGGCGTCGAAATGCGAAGTCTCGCCAGTTTGCACATTCCCCTGGCCGAATTCACTGCCCTGCGACGCTTCTCCTACGACGGCACAGAATTGCCCGTCGAAGCGGGTGACGTCGTCACCGCCGAGGTCACCACCCGTGACATCGATCGGGGCGACTATCCGCACTTCCTGCTCAAGGAGATCGGCGAGGCGTCCCGCTCGCTCCAAGCCACATTGCGTGGCCGCGTCGAGACCGCCACCTTGCGTGGCCGCGTCGAGACTGCCACCGCCGATGGCCGCAATGACACAGCCAGGCCGTTGCGGCACGCCCGGCTCGGGCCCGACGCGCTGCCTGCCGATGTTCGGTCCCGGCTGCAGGACGGCGCCATTCGTCGCATCGTTGCCATCGGTCAAGGCACCGCGGCTGCCGCAGCGTCGTCGCTGCCGCACTTCTTCGAGACCCTTCTGGCACCATCGCGCGCACTCCGCAGCGTGGAGGTGACGGCGCCCCTGGCAACGGAGTTCAGCGGTTTCGGGTTGCACGCCGACCTGTCCGACACGCTGGTTGTGGCAGTCAGCCAGTCCGGCACGACGACCGACACCAATCGCACGGTCGATCTCGCTCGCGCTCGGGGCGCTGCGGTGGTCGCCATCGTCAACCGGCGCGGCAGCGACCTGACCGACCGGGCTGACGGCGTGCTCTACACCTCCGACGGCCGCGACGTGGAGATGTCGGTGGCGTCCACCAAGGCGTTCTATGCGCAGGTTGCGGCGTGCGCGCTGCTCGCCGCCGCCATCGCTGCCGACATCCGTCCCGACGACGTTGCGACGGCCAGTGCCATCAGCGACTTGCTCGGTGCGCTGGGCAAGCTGCCCGCCGCACTCGAATCGGTGTTCGCCTCGCGCGACGAGATCGCCCGGATCGCCCGGCGCCATGTGGGAGCTCACCGCCATTGGGCCGTGGTGGGAAATGGTGCGAACCGGATCGCTTCACGTGAGATCAGGATCAAGCTGTCTGAGGTCTGCTATCACGCCGTCGCCGAGGACGGCACCGAAGACAAGAAGCACATCGACCTCTCGTGCGAGCCGCTCATCTGGGTGTGCGCGACGGGCCTGGTGGGCTCTGTCGCCGACGACGCTGCGAAGGAGGTGGCGATCTACCGGGCGCACCGGGCGACGCCGATCGTGGTGGCTTCTGCTGGCACGGGGCGCTTCGACGCTGCCGCTGAGCTGCTGGAGGTTCCTGCCGTGCATCCAGCGGTGGACTTCCTGCTGGCCACCGCTGCTGGTCACCTGTACGGGTACGAGGCGGCGCTGACGATCGACGCACTTGCCGATCCGCTGCGCGAGATGCGAGCCACCACGGAATCGCTGCTTGCGGCTGCAAACAGCACGGAATCATCGCTCGCGGCCGCGGGCCGCGCTGACGCATCGCTCGCGGCCGCAGGCCGCGACGGGGACTTGCTCGCCGTGCTGGCGGAGCGCGTGCGCGCCCCGGCCAATCGTTTCCGGGACGGTGTGCGTGCCGGCAGCTATGACGGTCACTTGCGGGCGGGAACTGCGGCGCGCCTCGGAGCGGTGCTGCGGTACGCCGTCGGCATCGCGCCACTGGAGATGTACCAGGCCGATATAGGCAAGGTGGGGCTGCCCTCGGTCGTCATCGACGACCTCACCGATGCGCTGAACCTCGCCATCGACGAACTCACCCGGCCGGTCGACACCATCAAGCATCAGGCCAAGACCGTTACGGTCGGCATCTCGCGCGCCGACGAGACGCTTCTCGACTCCATGCTGGTGGCAGCAGCGCTCGAAGCCGGCGCACCGAGGGATCGGCTCTCGTACACGGCCTTGCGCACGCTGGCCGCGCTCGACCCGGCTGTGGCCGAGGTCACGGGCTGGTCGCGCTACCGCATCGAGGGCACCGTGGCGTCTGCCAGCAGCCCTGAGGTCACCATCTGGCTGACCGACCGCGGCGGCACGGCACTCGGCATCGAGTCGCGCACGGTGACCAACCCGCAGCTGCGCGGCAGCAAGCACCGTGCTGGGTACGAACGCGAAGTCACCGTGGCCCGCGGCAGCGACGGCCGCACGGTGCTCCACATTCCCGAGACCAAGGACGGCTTGACCACCGGGCTGACGCTGTTGCATTGCCGCTTCGTCGAGCGACTGCGTGCACCGTCGATGCGGTCAGTGCTGATGGGCTACCGCGGCCGCTACGGGGCGCTCGCCGACGCGGTCACCGAGACGCTGCCATGGCTCCGCGACGACCTGCTGGGCACGCTCGATGTCTTCGATCTGCTGACCCGACCGGTCCACGTGCTCGCCGAGCACTGGCTGGGCGCCGCCGACGCCTCCGGCGAGCCGGGCAAATAGGACCGTCAGCAAGTGAGCACCTCGATTGGGCTCGACATGGTGGATGTCGGGCGATTCGCCGCGGTGCTCGAGAGGCGCAGCGGTATGCGCACCCGCTTGTTCACCCCCGCCGAGCTCTCCTACGCCATGGGAACGGTGAATCCCGATACCCGCCTCGCCGCGAGGTTCGCCGCGAAGGAAGCGGTGATGAAGGTGCTGGGAATCGGCCTGGGCGCGTGCCGCTTTCGCGACATCGAAGTGGCGCGCCATTCCAGCGGTCGTCCCGAACTGTTGCTTCGGGGCCTCGCAGCAGAGCGGGCAACGGCCGCAGGCTTGTCTGAGTGGCAGGTGACCCTCACCCATACCGACTCGGTGGCAGCGGCCATGGTGCTGGCGCAATGAGCGAGCACCTCTCGACTCAATGGGAGGGTGCGCGCAGGGGTGAACCTTCCGATCGCGATACCTGCTGTTTCCCGCTCCTGTTCCCAGTTCTTCTCCGATGCCGGTTCACGGGCCGCTCGGGCCACGGCTTCGCCTCGCAGCTCAGCCCCTGGGGGCTGAGGTCGTGATCCCGATCGTGACGCCCGATCAGATGGCGGCAATCGACGCGGCCGCGCCCGAAGGCACCGACGTGCTGGTTGCGCGTGCCGGTGCAGCCGTTGCTCTCGCGGCCCGCCAGATGATGGGGGGCACCTACGGGCGTCGAGTGCTCGTGGCCGCCGGCAAGGGGAACAACGGGGCAGACGGGCGCGTCGCAGCCGCAGCGCTGGAGCGCTGGGGCGTTCGCTGCCGGACCGAGACGCCACCTCAAGCTCTCGAACTGGTTGCCGCGCCGAATGCGGGCGCCCCCGCCTCTTCGGCGTGGGACCTGGTCATCGACGCGGCATATGGCACCGGGTTGCGCGGATCGTGGGGGGCTGGCCAAGCACCGGCTGTGCCGGTGCTGGCGGTCGACATCCCCTCAGGCATCGACGCGCTGACCGGCGTCGACCATGGCTGCTGGCCGGCGACCGCGACCGTCACATTCGGAGCGCTCAAGCCGGGTCTGCTGCTGCATCCCGGCGCCGCAGCCGCGGGCGAGGTGCAGCTCGCCCGGATCGGACTCAACACCAGTGCGGCAGCGTCGTGGCTCGTCACCGACGCTGACGCCAACGCCGCGTTGCCGGTCGCCGAGCCGACGGCGCACAAGTGGCGTCGCGCTGTGCGCGTCATCGCTGGCTCGCCGCAGATGCGCGGCGCAGGACATCTCGTGTGCGCGGCGGCTCAGCGAGCGGGCGCCGGCATGGTGGTCGTCAGCTCGCCGGGACAGCGGGCGGCCGACGTCGCACGTCCCGCCGAGACAGTTGCGCGCGATCTTCGACCCGGCAATTGGGCAGAGCCCTCACTCGAAGGGATTGACCGCTTTGATGCAGCAGTCATCGGTCCGGGCATCGGCACCGACCCCGCGGCATCGGCACAGATGGCACGCTTCATCTCGCAATGCCCGATACCGCTGGTCGCCGATGCAGACGCTCTGGGGGCAGTGGCGGACCATCCCGAGTGCCTGCGCGAGCGGACCGCGCCAACGATCCTCACACCCCATGACGGGGAATTCGCCCGGCTCACCGGCGCAGCGCCTGCAGCCGACCGGTTCGATGCCGTGCGACAGGCCGCAAGCATGCTGGGTGCCGTTGTCCTGCTGAAGGGACCGACGACGCTCGTGGCCGCCGGGGCCGAGCCGCATGCCGAGTCACACCAGCTCACCGTGCTGGCCGTCACCTCCGGGAATGCGCGCCTCGCGACCGCCGGGTCGGGCGACGTGCTCTGCGGTGTGATCGCAGCGGTGCTGTCTGGGGGCCCAGCAGACCCCGCTGGCGTGGCGTCGCAGGTTGCTGCGGCGGCGCACTGGCACGGGCGAACCGCCACCGTCGACGGGCACGATCCAGCGGCAGTTGCGACGCCGCTGACGGCCATGGGCCAGGTCGATCTGCTGCCGGCAGCGCGAGCAGGTCTCGCCGCCTGCGGCCCAGAATCGAGCAGCGCATGACCGACGCACCGGAGATGCGGCTGCCCACAATCGACTCCTCGGAGATGCGGCTGCCCACAATCGACGCATCAGAGATGCGTCCTACCTGGTGCGACATCGATCTCGACGCACTCGACCGAAACTTGGCCACGATCCGCCGCCATGTTGGCAGTGCCGAAGTGGTGCCCGTTGTCAAGGCCAATGCCTACGGTCACGGCATCGCGCACGTGGGGCTCGCACTGCAGTCGGCCGGCGTGTCGTGCGTGGCCGTCGCCTATGTCGAGGAAGCGCTGGCACTGCGCAGCGCCGGGGTGACCATCGACATCCACGTCCTCGGCGGCGCGGTCGAACGCCAGATCCCGTTGTTCCTCGCCCACAACCTGATTCTCACCGCGCCGTCGATCGACAAGCTCCACCAGATCGACGAAGCAGCGACCGCGGCGGGCACCACCGCCCGGGCGCACCTCAAGATCGACACCGGCATGGAACGCATCGGCGTTCACCACTACAACGCCGACCAGCTCTTCGCCGAGTCGCTCCGCTGCCGTTCGGTCCGCATCGAGGGCGTGTTCAGCCACTTCGCGAACGCCGACCATGCCGATCTGTCCGATGCGCGCACGCAGCTCGACCGATTCAACGAGGCATTGAGCTTCTACGAACGCCATTCGCTGCCGACACCCGTGCGGCACATGGCGGCATCAGCGGCCATCGCCCGATTGCCCGAAGCCCATCTCGACCGCGTCCGCCCCGGCATCTTGCTGTACGGCGTCGCTCCCAAGCCCGAGATCGCTGCGGCCCTGCCGACCGAGCCGGTGCTGAGCTGGCACAGCGAGGTCGTGTACTTCAAGGTCGTGCCCGAAGGGATGCCCGTCGGCTACGGCAGCACCTGGACCGCAGACCGCCAGACGCGGGTGATCACCTTGCCGGTGGGCTACGCCGACGGTTACGCCCGCTCGCTTGGCACCGGGCCTTCGCACAACCCGGCCCACGAGCCGGCGAACGTGCTCATCGGCGGCGCGCTGCACTCGGTGGTCGGCAATGTCTGCATGGATCAAACGATGGTGAACATCGGCGACGCCAGCGCCTACAACGGCGACCGCGTCACGCTTGTGGGTACCCAGGGCGATGAGTGCGTCACCATCGCCGACCTGGCCCGCCGGTCGGATCGCAGCCCGTACGAGGTCCTCACCGGGATCTCGCTGCGCGTCCCGCGCGTCTACCGCCGGGGAGAATCCACCCCATGCGGCCTCGCCGATGGCGAAGCACGCTAGACAAGCTCCGTCATGCGGTTCCGGACCACGAGCGCCGAGGGGACGCGAGCAGTCGCGGCGACGCTTGCGCCGCTGCTGCAACCCGGTGACGTGTTGTTGCTTTCAGGCGACCTCGGCGCAGGCAAGACGGTGTTCACCCAAGGCCTGGCGGCGGCGCTCGGCGTCACCGAGCCGGTGACCAGCCCCACCTTCACCCTGGCGCAGAGCTACCAGGGCCGCATGCGATTGCACCACCTCGACGTCTACCGCTTGGAGAACCTGGGCGAGGTGCTCGACTTGGACTTGCCCGAGCTGCTCGACGACGACGCGGTGGTGTGCGTGGAGTGGGGCGAGGTGGTCATCGGCGAGCTGCCACGCGATTTTCTGCGAGTGCGCATCAAGCTCGCCGACCCCGACGAGTCGCCCGACATCCGCATCTTCGAAGCTGACTTGGTCGGTCCGAGCTGGCACGCTCGCGCCGACGCAGTCGCCGATGCATGGCACTTCGCCGACAGCTCCCCGGTGCCGCCGTGCTAGTGCTCGACAGCGCGGAGGCAGCGCTGTGTTAGTTCTCGAAAGCGCGGAGGCAACGCCGTGCTAGCGCCCGACAGCGTGGAGGCAGCGCTGTGTTAGTTCTCGACAGCGTGGAGGCAGCGCTGTGCTGATTCTCGGCATCGAGACAGCGACTCCGCAGGTCGGCGTGGCCATCGGCGGGCACGAGGGCATCATCGCCTCGTTCCACACCACTCGCGACCGGCGCCATGCCGAGACGCTCGTGCCGGCAATCCAGTTCCTGTGCGCCCAGGCCCAGATGAAGCTGTCGCAGATCGGTCTGGTCGCTGTCGACGTCGGCCCGGGCCTGTTCACCGGTTTGCGCGTGGGCTTGGCGACAGCGAAGTCCATCGCGCACGCCTGCCGGATCCCGATGATCGGCGTGTCCAGCCTCGACCTCACCGCCTTCCCGGCGCGCTTCAGTGATCGGCTCATCGTCTCGACAGTGGATGCTCGCCGGGGCGAGATCTTCCATGCCACCTACCGGCGTGCGCCCGGGGGCATCCAGCTCATGAGCGCCCCGGCCGTTGATCAGCCCGCTGACGTGGCGGGGCAGCTCATGGCGACGGGTGCGGAAACGCTGATCGTCGGCGACGGTGCCCAGCGATACGCAGACGTACTCGGCGCCGTGCGGGGTGCGGAGATCGGCCGGGAAGGGCTGCGCCACCCAAATGCCGGTGCCCTGGTGGAGCTGGCGCACGCCCGGGCGCTGCGCGAGGAGTTCGTCAGCCCTTCAGAGATCACGCCGATGTACCTGCGCGCTCCCGATGCCCGCATCAACTGGCAGCAGCGGGAGCGGTCGTGAACGCGCCGAACGCCACCTCGACCGCTGAGGGCCGCACCGCTGCGGGGCAGTTGATCATCTGCCCGATGACCCGCACGCACCTGCGCGACATTCGGCGCATCGACCGGCTGGTGTACCCGAGGCCCTGGTCGATGTCGCTGTATCTCGACGAGCTGCGCCGCGGCGGCGAGCGGGTGTACCGCGTGGCGTGCCGGCGGAGACCGCACGGCCGCCCGGCCGGCGTCGTGGGGTACGGCGGGTTCATGATCGTTGCCGGCGAGGGACACATCACCTCGGTGGCCGTCCATCCTGAATGCCAAGGCCAGCGCGTGGGCGCACGGCTGATGCTGGAACTGCACCGCGAGGCCCGCCGCATCGATGGGCTCGAGGCGCTGACGCTGGAGGTGCGCGCCTCAAACGACGCGGCGCAGCGGCTGTATCGCTGGTTCGGTTACGCACCGGTCGGCACGCGCAAGAACTACTACCGCGACGGACCCCGCGGCCGGGAGGACGCGCTGGTGATGTGGTGCCACGACATCGACGGCGACGAGCAAGGCGAACGGCTCGACGGAATAGCCACGGCCCTCGGCGTTACCGAGGGCGCATGCGACACGGCCCTCGGCGTTACCGAGGGCGCATCGAACACAGCCTTGGGAGCGCCATGACCACGATCCTGGGCATCGAGACCTCCTGCGATGAGACGGCCGCAGCGGTCGTGGACGACGGACGCGAGGTGCGCTCCAGCATCGTCAGCAGCCAGGTGGATCTCCATGCCCGCTACGGCGGCGTGGTGCCCGAGATCGCGGGACGGGCCCACGAAGCGCTGATCACCCCGGTGGTGGCCGAGGCGCTGGTCGAAGCCGGCGCAGCCGACGACGACATCGATGTCGTGGCGGCCACCTGCGGCCCGGGCCTGGTGGGCAGCCTGCTGGTGGGGGTGGCCGCAGCCAAGGCGCTGGCGCTGGTGTGGGACGTCCCCTACATCGGCATCAATCACCACGAAGCACACCTGTACGCGGCCCTGCTCGACGAGCACGACGCCGAGGTGCAGTTTCCCCTTGTCACCCTGCTGGTCTCGGGCGGGCACACGATGCTGATCTTGTTCGAGGGGCATGGCCGATACCGCCTGCTGGGCACGACGCGTGACGATGCGGCCGGCGAGGCCTTCGACAAAGTGGCCCGTTACTTGGGGCTCGGCTATCCGGGCGGCCCCGCCATCGACCGACTGGCGTCGCAGGGCGACCCCACCGCGGTCCCGCTCACCAGAGCCATGCGCGACGACGGCTACGACTTCTCGTTCTCGGGCATCAAGACCGCGGTCATCAACTGGGTTCGAGCTCACCCCGAGGTCGCCACTGCCGACGTTGCGGCGTCGTTTCAGGCCTGCGTGACCGATGTGCTGACGCACAAGGCTCGCAAGGCGGCCCACGAGGTCTCCGCAGCGGGCATCTGCCTGGCCGGGGGCGTGGCGGCCAACAGTGCACTGCGCGAGCGAACGTTGGACATCTGCGTGGAGGACGGCATCAACGCCTACCTGCCCAGCCGGTCGATGTGCACCGACAACGCGGCCATGATCGCCGCAACCGCCTGGTACCGGCTGGCCAGCGATGGCCCCTCCGCCCTCGACGGCGGCGCCGATCCCAACCTGCGCATCGCCTTCGTCGACTGAGAACAGGGTCCCTGTCATCCAGGCGACAAAGCGTCGCCATTGCTATCCGCTGCCGGGCAGCACCATAGTGCGAGCCACGCTTGGAGCCTCGAAGTTCGAGCTGTCCGTGCACCACCAAGTTATGAACTATTTGTCATTGAATATGAACTATTTGTCATTGAAGTGGACTTACGCCGCCGATCTTCCATAAGCAACATAATTTCCCATTGTGTCTGCTGTGAGTGTGATCGCAGCGAGGTTGTCGCCGCCCTCGCCTGCTCGTATCGTTAGCACTCGCCCGGTGAGAGTGCTAAGTGCCGCCGGGCAGTCCCATGAGATATGGCCCAACTGACAGGGCATAGCGCCACAGGAGGCACATCCGACCATGAACCTGAAGCCACTTGAGGACCGCATCGTCGTGCGTACGAGCGACGCGGAGGAGACCACCGCCAGCGGGCTCGTCATCCCCGACACCGCCAAGGAAAAGCCCCAGCAGGGCGAGGTGCTCGCGGTTGGCCCGGGCAAGCGTTCCGACCAGTCAGGCGAGATCATCCCGATGGACGTCGGCGTCGGCGACACCGTCGTCTACAGCAAGTACGGCGGCACCGAGATCACCGTGGCCGGCGAAGACCTGCTCATTCTGAGCGCCCGCGACGTCCTGGCCATCGTCGCCTAGCCGCCGTCGCGACGACAACACATCGACAAGAAAGAGAACCAACCACATGCCGAAGATCTTGAAGTTCAGCGAAGAGGCCCGCCGCGGCCTCGAGGCTGGCGTGAACAAGCTGGCCGATGCGGTCAAGGTGACCTTGGGGCCCAAGGGCCGCAACGTCGTGCTCGAGAAGTCGTTCGGGGCGCCGACGATCACCAACGACGGCGTGAGCATCGCCCGCGAGATCGAGCTGGACGACCCGTTCGAGAACATGGGCGCTCAGCTCGTCAAGGAAGTTGCCACCAAGACCAACGACGTCGCCGGCGACGGCACCACCACCGCGACGGTGCTGGCTCAGGCCATGGTCCGTGAGGGCCTGCGCAACGTTGCTGCGGGTGCCAACCCCATGGAGCTCAAGCGGGGCATCGAGGCTGCGGTGAGCGCAGCCGTCGATTCGATGGGCGACATGTCCACCGATGTCTCCGACGACAAGGGCAAGATCGCCAGCGTGGCCGGCATCTCCTCGGCCGACACCACCATCGGCGAGACGCTCGCGGAGGCTTTCGACAAGGTCGGCAAAGACGGCGTCATCTCCGTGGAGGAGTCCAACACGTTCGGCGTAGACCTTGAGTTCACCGAGGGCATGCAGTTCGACAAGGGCTTCCTGTCGCCCTACTTCGTCACTGATCCCGACCGCCAGGAAGCTGTCTTCGACGATCCCTACCTGCTGTTCGTGAACGGCAAGATCGGCTCGGTGACCGAGCTGGTCCCCGTGCTCGAGAAGGTGATGCAGGGCGGCAAGGCGCTCGTGATCATCGCCGAGGACGTCGAGGGCGAGGCTCTGGCCACGCTTGTGGTCAACAAGATCCGCGGCACGTTTGCATCGGCGGCGGTGAAGGCTCCCGGCTTCGGCGAGCGCCGCAAGGCAATGCTGGCCGACATGGCGATTCTCACCGGCGGCCAGGTCATCTCTGAAGAGGTGGGCCTGAAGCTGGAGAACACCACGGTCGACCTGCTGGGCACCGCCCGCAAGGTGATCATCACCAAGGACGAGACCACGATCGTGGACGGCGGCGGCGACTCCGGCGACGTCGAGGGTCGAGTGGTCCAGATCAAGCGTGAGATCGACGACACCGACTCCGACTGGGACCGCGAGAAGCTGCAGGAACGGCTGGCGAAGCTGGCCGGCGGCGTGGCGGTTATCCAGGTAGGCGCGGCCACCGAGGTCGAGCTGAAGGAAAAGAAGCACCGCATCGAGGACGCCGTGTCGGCGACCCGCGCCGCGATCGAAGAGGGCATCGTTCCCGGCGGCGGCACCGCGCTGCTGCGGGTTCGTGCCGCAGTGGCAGCGCTGGACCTCAACGGCGACGAGGCCACTGGGGCTCGCATGGTGCACCGTGCGCTGGAAGGCCCCAGCCGCCAGATTGCCCAGAACGCGGGCTACGAAGGCGCCGTCATCGTTCAGCAGATCGAGTCGTCCGATGGCAACACGGGCTTCAACGCCGACAACGGCAAGTTCGAAGACCTGGTCTCGGCCGGCGTCATCGATCCGGCGAAGGTGACCCGGGCGGCGCTGCAGAATGCGGCGTCCATCGCGGCCCTGCTGCTCACCACCGAGACGCTGGTGACCGACAAGCCCGAAGAGGCCGACCCCGCCGCTGCGGCCGCAGCTGCTGCTGCCATGGGCGGCGGCATGGGCGGCATGCCGGGGATGATGTAGCTCCCGCTTCGGGTGGCCCCCAGGGCCGCCCATCGGCTATCAACAACTCACACGCAGGGCCGGCAATATCGCCGGCCCTGCGTCGTTGGCTCCAGTGGTCTTGACTGCAGCCGCAACGGTCATCCGAGGCTTTGCGCCACATAGAACCGCCGAACCGTTCTATGAAGTTGTATGTATATGAAGTTGTATCTAGTTGTATCTGGCAACGCAGCTGGCGAACTGAGCCGCATCCCACAGGGTGCTGAGGGTCCAGCGGTACCCTCGTTGTTTTCCCGAACGTGGCGCGGCTGCGGCGCCGGACTTATGCCCCCACACTCGCCCGCGGCCGGCCCGGTCGCTCACCCAACGGTCTTGGTGGTGGACTTCGGCGCGCAGTACGCGCAGCTGATCGCCCGGCGGGTGCGTGAAGCGCAGGTGTACTCCGAGATCGTTCCCCATTCGGTGACCGCCGCCGAGCTGGCTGAGCGCTCGCCGGCGGCCATCATCTTCAGCGGCGGTCCCGCTTCGGTGCACGTTGACGGCGCACCCGGCATCGACCTCGGCGTCTACGAACTCGGCGTGCCGATCCTGGGCATCTGCTACGGGTCGCAGCTGCTGGCCCGCGACCTGGGCGGCACGGTGGATCGCAGCGGCCGTGGCGAATACGGGCGCACGAGTCTGCGTCGTACCGGGTCGCCGTCGCATCTGCTCGCGGAGAGGGCGGCTGAGTCCGGGGACGACGCCGAAGACCAACCGGCCTATGGGGTCGTCTCGGCCGCGAAGGCGGGGCAAGCGAACGACATCAACCTCGCCCCGACGGGAATGCGAACGTCTCCGGGCGTTGCGGCTGACCACGCTGGCTCATCGACCGAGCCCGTGTGGATGTCGCACTTCGATGCCGTGGTCGAGCCGCCGCCGGGATTCGAGATCACCGCTGCTACGCCTGACAGCCCTGCCGCCGTTATCGAAGACCCGCGGCGGCGCTTCTTCGGCGTGCAGTATCACCCCGAAGTAGCGCACACCCCCAGCGGCCAAGCCCAGCTGGAGCGGTTCCTGCACGACATCTGCCAGATCAACTCCGAGTGGACGATGACCAACGTCATCACCGAAAGCGTCGAGGCCATCCGCGCTCAAGTGGGCAGCGCCCGCGCCATCTGCGGGCTTTCGGGCGGGGTGGACAGTGCCGTAGCTGCAGCACTGACACAGAGAGCGATCGGCAGCCAGCTCACGTGCGTATTCGTGGACACCGGGCTCATGCGTGCCGGCGAGGGCGAGCAGGTCACCGACACCTTCCGGCGCACGCAGGGCATCGAGCTGATCCACGAGCGGGCCGCCGACGAGTTCTTCGAGGCGCTGGCCGGTGTGACCGATCCCGAGGACAAGCGCAAGATCATCGGCGAGAAGTTCGTGCGCATCTTCGAGCGGGCCGCCGGCGGCATCACCGATGCCCGCTTCCTGGTGCAGGGCACCCTGTATCCCGACGTGATCGAGTCGGGCTCGCCGACTGCGGCGAAGATCAAGAGCCACCACAACGTCGGCGGGCTGCCCGACGACATGACCTTCGAGCTGGTGGAGCCACTGCGGAACTTGTTCAAGGACGAGGTGCGGGCCGTGGGGGCCGAGTTGGGTTTGCCGCCCGAGATCATCGGGCGCCAGCCGTTCCCGGGGCCTGGCCTCGGCGTGCGGATAGTGGGCGAAGTCACGCCCGAAGCCGTCGAGACGGTGCGCGCTGCCGATGTCATCGTGCGTGAAGAGATCGCGAACGCGGGATTGGACGGCGAGGTCTGGCAGGGCTTCGCCGTGCTGGCCGACATCCGCAGCGTGGGCGTGATGGGCGACGAGCGCACCTACGCCCGCCCGATCATTGTGCGCGCCGTCACCAGCGAAGACGCAATGACCGCTGACTGGGCCCGCCTGCCCCACGATCTGCTCGAGCAGATCTCGTCTCGGATCGTCAACGAAGTCCCCGGCGTGAACCGGGTCGTCTACGACATCACCTCCAAGCCCCCCGGCACCATCGAATGGGAATAGCCGCACCGCGACAAGGACAGCGACTCAGGTGGTCCAAAGCGATGAGATCGGCCACATGCTGAGTCGGTCTCCGAGACTGAGATGGTGTTCGCCCATGTGCAGCAGCACGCCTCCGGTGAAGGTGCCCGGTGCAGTGTCGTCGAGCCGGTCTCGAAGCCATCGGAGGTGGTCTGCGGCCCGCGGCGAGGGTGAGCTGCTGGCCTTCACTTCCACGGCGACGATCGAGCCGTCGGGTCGTTCGAGAATCAGGTCAACCTCATGGCGGGCATCTCGGAAGTGCCACAGGCCGATGCGGCTCGCCGAACTTGAGGCTTGGCGGGCGATCTCGGCGACCACGAATGACTCGGTCAGCGGGCCGAGTGCCCGCGAAGTCGGCAGGAGCAACGCATCGGGATCGACGCCAAGCAGGTGAGCAGCAAGGCCCGTGTCGGAGACATGGAGCTTGGGTCGCCGGACGGCCCGTGCTGACAGGTTCCTTGACCACGCCGGCAGTTCGTGGATGAAGAACACCGTGCGGAGCCACTCGAGGTAGGCGACCACGGTGGGCTGGCTGATGCCGAGCCGCCTCGATGCCTCAGCGATGATCAATTCCTGCGATGTCTGGGCCGCCGTCCATCGAAGCAGAGGAAGCAGCGCTGTGGCCCGCCGGATGTCAGCGAGCGTTGTGATGTCGCGTTCGACGACCGTCTCGATGTAGCTCTCGAACCAACCGGATCGAAGCCGGTCCGGCAGTCGGAGGACTTCGGGATAGCCACCGGTGCAGATCAAGCGGGCAAAGTCACGGCGGGTCATCGGAGGTGATGCGTCGCGTTGGATGTGCATGCGAGGTGTGCCGGCCTGAGCCATCCAAGCATCGAGCGGCGGCGTCTCGGTTCCGGAGCACTCGGCTTGCGACAACGGCGCGAGCCGCAGCAGGCGAGCCCGTCCCGCGAGTGATTCGCTGATGGTCGGAACGGTGAGAAAGTGAGAGGAGCCGGTCAGCAAGAAGCGGCCCGGTGTCTGATCGGCATCGACGAGGCGCTTGACCGCCCTGACCAGCCGGTCGCCGGCGATTTGGATCTCATCGACTGCCAGCGGCATCGGCCAGCCCTCCAGCAGCGCGATCGGATCGTCGAGCGCCGATTGCAGGATCTGCGGGTCTTCGAGCGTGAGGTAGGTGCCGCCTGCGCGTTGTGCTGCGAGCCGCGCCAGCGTCGTCTTGCCCGATTGACGCGCTCCGTGGAGGACGACGACCCGGAATCCTGTGAGCGCATCCTCAAGGTGAACCCTGAGATGACGCGCAATGTGGCCGACCGATCCAGTCTCCATGCCGTGAGGCTAGTGATACATAGATGTTTGTACGCCATCTATTGTGAGATTTGCACGCAAACTACGTAGACATATGCACACGGTCGCTGCCGGAAACATGGAGCTTGGGTCGCCGGCTTGCGTCTCCTATGCATCGAGCGCAGCGGCGATCCGTCGCAAGATGGTGCGGTCGGACTGGCCGAGCCATGCCCGACTCCCCTCAGGACCTTGCGAGCGGCGGTTGCCAGAGGCTGCTGATGGGCAGCGCCCAGATGCGGTCGTCGAGTTGGAAGGGCCATTGGCCTGCGTAGAGCACGGCACCCATTCGGAATGCATCCCCGGTGATGTCGCGGAGCCACCTCAATCCCCGGGCATCGCGGCGGCCGACGCTCTCGGACGACTTGACCTCGAGGCCGACGATGCGACCGTGCCGTTCGAGCACCAGGTCGACTTCCTTGTCATCGGTGCTGCGGGCGTGGAACAGCCGAGTCTGCGTCGATGAAGCCTGCAAGTACGGCAATATCTCAGTCACGACCATCGTCTCGAAGAGTTGTCCGACGAGTCGGTCGGAGAGGCTCAGCGCACGGGCATCCGCGCCGAGCAGGTGGGCCGCGAGGCCCGGGTCCATCACGTGCACCTTGGGCGAGCGTGTCAGCCGCTTGACACGCTGGATGTGCCACGCCGGGATGCGCACGACGATGGAGAGATCCTCAAGCAGCGAAACGTGCGCGTCAGCGGTGCGGACATCTACGGCGGCGTCCTGAGCCACTGCTTGCTTGTTGAGCAGCTGACCCGTTCGCGCTGCGCACGACTCGAGTACGGCCCGCAGTTTTGGCGCATGCGGCGAACGCGAGGTCAGCTGAGCGGCATCGCGTTCGGCCAGCTGTTCGGCATAGCTGTCGAACCAACGGTCGCGAGCGCCGCCGTCGAACCGCATCGCACCCGGGAATCGGCCGCGCACGATGGTGCCGCAGTAGCGGGCGCGGTCCCATTCCGAACGCACGTAGTCATCGGTGCCTCCCGCGAAAAACCGAGCGACGGGGTCGCAGGCATCATTTCCGTCGATCTCAGCATGGGTGAGTCCGTACATCCGCACGCGGATCAGCCGTCCGGTCCCCGGCCACGTTGCTGCCTGATGCGCGGCGCGCACCGATCCGGCGATGACAAAACGGCCCGGGCTGGCTTCGAGGTCACGATCGACAGCACGCTTGACCGCTCCGAGAATCTCCGGGGCTTCTTGCCACTCGTCGATGAGCACGGTGCCGCGCGAGGCAGCCAGCAGTCCGTCAGGACTCTCCACGGCGGCGCGCCGTGTTCCCGGCTCGGAGAGGTCCAGCACCGCGTCTGCGAGCGAGGTCGCAGACGTTGTCTTGCCGCTGCCGCGCGCGCCTACCAGGTGAATCGCCGGGAAGGTCGGCAGGAGTTCGTCGCGCACGAGTCGCTCGACGATCCTGCGATAGCGGCGCCCGCCATCGGCCACCAGAACACACTCCTCATGTCCGGTTGCTCTGAATGCATGATTCGCAGACTTCAAACTACATGAATTACAGAGCACAAACCGCATGAATTGCAGTAGCCCAATCGTCTTCATGCATCAAGGCCGCTGTCAAATGGAGTCTTGCGCGCCTTCTATTGAGACTCTTGCACGCGCACTACTTGGGTGTTTGCACGCGACCGCTGCCGCGCCGACGGTTACTGGGGTCGGTACACCTCGCGCCGATGCCCGACGCGGATGATGTGCACAACCAGTCGATCATCGAGCACCTCATACAGAATCCGGTACGCGCCGACGCGGACCCGGTAGACGGCGTCTTCGCCGCTGAGTGCAAAGCAACCGCTCGGTCGCGGTTCATCGGCCAGCAGATCAATGGCGGCTCGGATGCGCTGCTGGTCGCTGCGCGGCAGTTGCCGGATCGTTTTGACCGCTCGCCGAGCGACCTCGACTCGATACCGGCTCACTGCATTCCCAGCTCAGCTTTGACCTCGTCCCACGGCACGTAGTCGTCCTCGTCCCGCGCCGCCGCGAGTTCGCGGCGATCGTCGGTGTCATCGGCGATGTCGACAAGACGGTCGAACGCCTCGATGCTCAGGATCACGGCCACTCGGCGGCCGTACTTCGTCATCGTGACCGGCGCCCCGGATCGGCGAGCCTCGTCGATCACCTCGGCCAGTCGGCTGCGTGCCTCGCTCACGGCCAATTCAGTCATGTACAAATTGTACAACTCAAAAAATCAGAAGCCGACGCTGTGCCCGAGGACTTACTATGCCGGCTCGTCGGCGCGCGCCAAGGAACGAATGATGCTTGACGACAACTATCAAGTCCGGCTGTTCTCAGTGGCGGGCGTGAAGGGCCGGCAGGAAGCAGAGCTTCGAGCCACAGCAGCACTGCTCTCGGTACTCACGATGGTCCGACCGCTCTCCCGGCGACTCTTGGGGCCGCTCGGAGCTAGCAAGGCGGACAGGGCCGCGGTCGAGGCGTGGACTGAAGTGCCGTACGAGATGACCGGAGGCGAGACACTGCGACCGGACGGCGTGGTGCGGGTGACTTCCGGCAAGCAGGTCTTCACAGCGCTGATCGAAGTGAAGACTGGCGACAGCCCGCAGGAGCTCAGCCAGATAGAGAAGTACTTGAAGCTCGCTCGTGCTGAGGGTTACGACTGCCTCATTACCATCTCAGGCGAGGTTGCCCCATTCGACGGCGCCCATCCGACGCCCGGAGCGGATTCGCTGCGGACCGGCTCGGTCAAGCTGCACCACATGTCGTGGACACGGATCCTCGCGGAAGCGGTGCAGCAGGTCACCCATCACGGAGTCGACGACGAGGAGCAGGCATGGATCGCCGCCGAGCTCATCCGCTACTTGGAGCATCCCAACAGCGGCGTCGCTCAGGCCAGCGACATGGGCGAGAACTGGGTCGGCGTGCGGGACAAGGCACGCGACGGGCTGCTCGGCAAACCCGGGCCTGAAGTGCTCGACGTGTGCCGCCGGTGGGATCAACTCATGCACACCACTGCGATGCGCCTCGGCGCTGAACTCGGGATCGATGTGCGTGAGGTCATTCCGAAAGCGCAGCGTGACGATCCGGGCCTGCGAAGCAAATCGCTCGCTGCGCAGCTTTGCGAATGCGGAGTCCTCCAAGGTCGCTTGCGCGTGCCGGGGGCGGTCGGCGATATCACGGTGACTGCCGACATGCGTGCTGCCCGCACGGTCGTCGCTGTCGAGTGCCCGGTACCCGTCGACAAGGGTGGCAAGGGGCGCATCGGCTGGCTCGTGCGGCAGCTGCGAAACGCTCCCGAAGGCATCACGGTCGAAGCGTTCACCCGCAACAGCCCCGCAGCCGAGATTGCTTCGCTCGCTGATCTGCGCGAGGACACATCGCTGATTCTGCGGTCTCGGGACAGGCCGCCTGTCAAGTTTCGCGTATCGCATCGCACTGAGACTGGCCAAGGCCGGCGAACCGTCCGCAAGCTCGGATTCGCTGACTCGGTGGTCGATGCAATCGACGATTTCTACGGCAATGTCGTGCAGCACATGCGCAGCCCTGCGCGGGCGCCGGCGAAGATGGCCGCGGCGCCTGCGAGCAACGAGACTGCCGACTCCGACCCCGGCGGGACACCTGCCGAATTGGCCGCGCCGCCTCCGAACTGATCGGCTAGGCGCGCTGCTGCTGCCGATCGTAGAGTGAGCGATGCATCCCCGGGTCCGCTAATGCCCTTGTGGGATGCGGCCGGGGATTTGCTCTTCTGAACCCCCAAAGGGTGAGGGGATGCGACGAATCTGATCGCCCATATGGCCAATTCGGGTCAGGAATCGAGCCGGGCTAGGTCGTGAGGGCCGTCAGTGGCAGGACCGCTACGCCATCGGGACGGTCGTAGGCGTAGCCGCTGGCCGTGATCACAACCTTGCGAGCTGGGGGACCGGTTGTTGCAGGATCCACCTTGGCGCAGACCCGATGCAGCGTGTTTGCGGCTTCATCGACCGCATCCATCGAACCCAGCTTGACCTCCACTGCGATCCATCGGCCGTCTCCCCAGTCGACGATGGCGTCGATCTCGTTCCCGTTGGAGTCCCTGTAGTGGCAGACCGTGGCTTCGTGGGCTTGTGCGTAGATGCGCAGGTCGCGCACGACCAGCGATTCAAACAGGAAGCCCAGCGTCTTCAGGTCTCCCAGCAGGCGTTCGGGCCCGGCACGCAACGCAGCGGCGGCCAGTGACGGGTCCACAAAATGCCGCTTTGGCATTCCCTGCAGCCGGGCTCGCGAGCGGAGGCCAGCCGACCAAGCTGGTACATCCTCGACGACAAACATTGAAGCAAGGGTCTCGAGGTAGCTCGCCGCAGTCCGCTGGTCTTGCGCAGCGTTGCCTCCCGCCGAGCCTGCAGTGTCCGCTGCGAGTCGGGCGACAGAAGCCGTCGTCGCTGTGTTCCGAGCGACGGAGACGAGCAGGCGGCCGATCTTCTCGGAGTCCCTGCTTCGGCCGCCACGCCCTTGGTGCTCGGATATGTCGGCGCGAGCCATTTCATCGAGATAGGCGCGCAGGCGGCGCTGAGCCGGCCCCGTCGCCAGCCCGAGATGTTCTGGCCATCCGCCTCGGCACAGCTCATCGGTGAGTTCCGGAACAGTGATCGCTGGACGGTCGGCAGCACACGGTTCGCCATTCACGAGAGCGCCCAGCGAGACTTGCTTGGTCGAAGCGCCAGATTCCGTCAGCGACATCGGGCGGAGTCGAATGCGCAGGATTCGTCCGGCCCCGGAATGACGGATTCCGTCGGCCCCGGGGCGGGCAGTCCCGGTCAGTACGAACCTTCCGTTGCGACGCTCTTCGTCGGCGAGGTGTCGGATGGTGTTCCAGATCTCAGGGACGATTTGCCATTCGTCGATCAGCCGGGGTTCAGTGCCTTCGAGGAACAACCGGGGCAGCAGTCGGGCCTGAGCGCGCGCTTGCTCGTCCTGCTCGAACGAGGCTTCGCTTCGTGCATGGTGCCTGCCAGTCCATGTCTTACCGCACGCCTTTGGCCCCTCGATGACCACGATCGGGGTGCTGAGCAGCGCTTCAGCGATCTCGCGGTCGGCGATGCGCTCGAGGTATCCATGCGGGGTGAGCGTTGTCGCCACACCGTTATAGTACTAATTTCAGTTTCCATAATGTCATATATTCAGTCATTCTGATGTCATAGACTTGCCATCACAGGTGGCTGCGACCACAGGTGGCTGCGATGCAGCGCCGACTGCGAACTTCAAATTGAATTTTGCACGTCCTCTACTTGGAGATTTGCGCGTGCACTCCTTGGATATCTGCACACGACCGGGCCGATGGACTGGTTCCAATCGTTGGCGCCCGCCCGTTGCAAGGCGTGCTAACTAAAACTGATTTTTGATTCAGTCAGCAACCGCTGTGATCGCGCGCTGCTGGCTGAGCGGCTAAGGGGATAGAGGTCGTGCGGTGAATCACTGCGTTGGTATTGTCGAGCAGATGAAGCGTCATTTTGCAGCAGTCCTCGGTGGAAACTGTTCGAACTTGTCAGATTCGTCCGCAGGCTGATCAAGAGACCTGTCTATACCCTCGTGCAGGTGATGATTCCTGGTACGAACATCCCCGATCCGACGGCCACCCCGACGCAGGTGGTGACCGGATACGTGACGGAACCGGTGGTGGAGCGCATCGTCGAGGTGAGCCATAAGTGGTGGTGCCGGAACGGTTGAGGTTGAGCATGTGGACCAAGCCGGAACGCAGAAGAAATTCGCTCGGGCCAAGCTGGCGCGAGGTACGTGACCTGCTGGAGAACCCGGCGCGCCGCTTGCGAGCCTTCCGTTGGGGGATCATCATCTTGGCAGGCTTGGCAGGTGCATCCGCGGTCTTGCTGTTCCTGTCTCCTGACGCTCCTCGATTCACCGCTTGGGGTCTTGCCGCCACGTCGTTGGCGCTGCTTGCGTTCCTGTTGAGGCTGGTGTTGAGCAGCCTGATGGCTTTGGATGACGCGCGTTCACTGTCTCGGTGGATGGCGGAGAAGCGCAGCCATCGACGACTGGCGAAAGAGGCCGCGCAGCGGAGTCTTTTCGATCGGTGAGACCGCATCCAGCCCGACGAGTCTGCGTGAACCGGCGCGCGGCGATTGACGACGGGGAACGACGATCCTCATGACGTCGTCGGCGCCGTGGCCGCCGCTTGGCCGTCCTGACCGGCCTGGGGCCATCCTGGATGCGGCCAATCCGTTTCGTCGGTTCGCGGCGTTGCTTGTCGATGGCTTGGTGAGCACGCTGACATTCGGCATCGGCTGGCTGATCTGGCTGGCGTTCACGCTCCGTCGGGGTCAGACGCCTGGAAAACAGGTGCTCGGCTTAGTTGCTGTGCGTGCGGATGGCACCTCGTTCGGATGGGGCCGAATGTTCGCCAGAGAGGTGCTCAAGCACGTCTTCTGGACGGTGACAATCGGTATCGGCTTCCTCGCGGACGCCCTGCTGATACTGCTCGGCGACGACGAAAGCCGCTCGGTGACCGACCGGCTCATCGGCAGCCGTGTGATCAACCGTCCCCGGCCGAGCAGCTGAGCCTCGTCACGCCTGCTGCTTGAGAGGCTGACTCCGACCAGGGGCCACGCTGGCGGCTGACACGCTCGTTCCTATGGCGGCGGGCCGCTGAGAAATGCAGCCATGTATCAACCTGCGGCCAGTACCTTTGCCGCACGCCGCGGCCGGGCCGCGAGGGAGCATGCGACAGGGGCTGATCATGACTTCAGCAGGGGCCAAGAACGCAGCTGCATCGGTGAACCTGCCCGTCGGCTTTGCCTGCCACGTCGGCAACATCGGCATGAAGGATGAGACAGACGATGTGATGGTCTTGGCCTCCAGTCGGGTGGCCGCAACGGCTGGCGTCTTCACCAAGAGCCTGTTCGCCGGCGCCAGCGTTCGGCTCAGCAGGGCCAACGTTGCCGACGGGCGAGCGCAGGCGGTCGTGGTCGTGTCGAAGAACGCCAATGTGGCGACCGGTGAGCAAGGCGAGCGGGACGCAGCGAACTTGGCGCAGCGAGTCGCGGAGCTCGTGGGCTGTGAATCTGATCAGGTGCTGGTGGGCTCCACCGGAGTGATCGGCGTGCGTTACCCCGAGGGGAAAGTCGACGCCTACTTCGACAAGCTGGCTGCTGACGCCGAGGGAACTGTCCCCGCAGCCCAGCGCGCCGACGGCCCGATGGCTCGGCGTGGCGGGCCAACCGGTGATGGCAACGTCGAGGACGTGAGTCACCGTGGTGGGCAAGGCTTGTGGAAGGCCGATGCCGCGGCTGCGGCGGCCGCAATCATGACCACCGACACCCATCCCAAGACCGCGAGCGCCGCAGCCGGGCCGGGCAGCGTGGTCGGCATCGCCAAGGGCTCGGGGATGATCGAGCCCGACATGGCCACAATGATCTCGGTGATCACCACCGACGCCGAGATCGCGCCCGACCGGCTCGACGCCATGCTGCGCCGCGTGTGCGACGTGACGTTCAACGCGCTCAGCGTGGACACCGACACGTCCACCAGCGACATGGTGGTGATACTGGCGAACGGCGCAGCCGGTCAGGTTGACGAAGCCGAGCTGGAAGCAGCGCTGGGTGCGGTCAGCTTGGACCTCACTCGCCAACTGGCATTCGACGGCGAGGGCGCCGAGACCCTGATCGTGGTGAACGTGAACGAAGCTCGCGACGACGCGCA
The DNA here is from genome assembly GCF_965208895.1 of Candidatus Poriferisodalis sp. Classification (GTDB taxonomy): domain Bacteria; phylum Actinomycetota; class Acidimicrobiia; order Acidimicrobiales; family Poriferisodalaceae; genus Poriferisodalis. Next base: position 2,978,883 of record NZ_OZ242363.1, read on the forward strand.
GGCCAAGCGCGTCGCCAAGGCGATCGTGAACTCCCCCTTGGTGAAGACCGCCGTGCACGGCTGTGATCCCAACTGGGGTCGGGTCGCGATGGCGATCGGCAAGTGCAGCGACGAGACCGACATCGACCCCGGGCGCGTCCGGATTCGCTTCGGCAGCCAAGAGGTGTATCCGACGCCTGCAACGCCCGAGGCCCTTGGGGAGCTCGAGGCATACCTGGCTTCGGACGAGGTGCTGATCTCGGTGGATCTGGGCATCGCAGGCGGCGCGTTCACGGCCTACGGCTGCGATCTCACCGACCAGTACGTTCGCATCAATGCCGACTACACGACATAGAGCGCTGCGCGTGGGTCCTTCGGTGACGGCCGCAATCAGGAGCGGCTCAATCCCATGGGTGCCTGCCGTGTCCGAGAGCCGGTGCCGATGAGCACTGGCGACGATCTGATCCTCGCGCCGCTGAACGCCGGTCAGCGCGCCGCGGTCACCCACGGCGACGGCCCGGCGCTCGTGGTGGCCGGGGCCGGCTCTGGCAAGACGCGGGTGCTGAGCCACCGCATCGCCTACCTGCTGGCGCAGCGCCAGCTCAGCCCGTTCGGCTTGCTGGCGATCACCTTCACCAACAAGGCGGCGGGGGAGATGCGCGAGCGCATCGGCAGCCTGGTGGGCTCGGTGGCGCAGCGGATGTGGATCTCCACCTTCCACAGCGCCTGCGCCCGAATCCTGCGCAGCCACGCCGACGTGCTCGGCTACCCCGCCACGTTCAGCATCTACGACCAAGCGGACTCACGGCGGCTCACCCGCTATGTGGTGCGCGACCTCGACTTGGACCCCAAGCGATACAACGAGCGCGCGGTCCACGCGGCGATCTCGACCATGAAGAACCAGCTCACGACGCCCACCCACGCAGCCGAGCTGGCCGACTCGCCCGACGGCGGCGGCCCCTTCAACCGCGACGTGGCCCGGGTCTACTCCGAGTACCAGAAGCGGATGCGACGCGCCGGCGCCATGGACTTCGACGATCTGCTGATGCTGGGCGTGGAGCTGCTCACCACTCACGGCGACGTGGCCGAGCACTACCGGCAGCGCTTCTCGCACATCCTGGTCGACGAGTACCAGGACACGAATCTGGCGCAGGTGCGGTTGATCGGGCTGCTGAGCGGGCCCGCCCAGAACGTGTTCGTCGTCGGCGACTCCGACCAGTCGATCTACGCGTTCCGGGGCGCGGACATCAGCAACATCTTGGAGTTCGGCGCCACTTTCGATCACAGTTCGACCTACGTGCTGGACCAGAACTACCGCTCCAGCCAGGCGATCTTGGACACCGCCAATTCGGTCATCCGCAACAACCTTGGACGGCCGCCGAAGAACCTGTGGACCGATCAATCCGGCGGGGCAAAGCCGATCCGCTACCGCGGCACCAATGAGGAAGACGAAGCGCGCTACGTCTGCTCGGAGCTGCGACGCCTTCACGGCGAGGGCCGGATCGACTGGTTCGACGCTGCGATCTTCTACCGGTCGAATGCCCAGTCGCGCGTGATCGAAGAAGAGCTCGTCGCGAACGACGTGCCGTACCAGATCATCGGCGGCACCCGGTTCTACGACCGGCGCGAGATCAAGGATGCGCTGGCATTCCTGCGTGCCGCGGTCAACCCCTCCGATGAGATCTCGCTGAAACGCATCGTGAACGAGCCCGCCCGCGGCGTGGGAGACCGTTCCATCGCAAAGCTGGACGAAGCAGCTGCCCGTGACGGTCTGTCGCTGACCGAGGTCATCAACCGACTCGATTCCACTGACATACGGGGGAAGGCGCGCGCCGGGCTCGTGCAGTTCCGCGAGCTGCTCGCCGACTGTGCCGCTCGAGTTGCCGACGGACCGGCTGCCGTGCTCGAGACAGCGCTAGAAGGCTCTGGCTACGCGCAGGCCTTGCGCGACACGAACAGCATCGAAGACGAAGGACGGCTCGAACATCTGGAGGACTTGGTCGGCGGAGCCGCCGACTTCGAGTCGTGCGACGAGTTCTTGGAGCACGTGTCGCTGGTCAGCGATGTAGACGAGATGAGCGACGCCTCGCAGGTCTCGCTGATGACGCTCCACGCAGCTAAAGGCCTCGAGTTCGACGTGGTGTTCGTGACTGGCCTCGAAGACGGTGTCTTCCCCCACCACCGCACGCTGACAGATCCGCTCGAGCTGGAAGAAGAGCGTCGGCTGGCCTATGTGGGCATCACCCGTGCTCGCGAGCGCCTGTACCTGACCCATGCCTGGAGCCGGATGCTGCACGGCCAGACCAGCTACAACCCGCCGAGCCGGTTCATCGGCGAGATCCCCGAGCAGCTGCTCGACGACCGTTCGCCCGACACCGGCCGTTACGGCTCGTCGTGGCGACCAGCTACGAGCGACTGGGGCGCCAACCGCGGCGCCGGAGTGCGCAGCGGCAGCGGAACTAGTCCGACCAGCGAGTACAGCCAGCTCGACGATGCGGAGCTCGCCGCTCGGGGTCAGCAGCGAGCCGATCCCGCTCGCCATGATGACGGCATCGCCAAGGGCCGGGAGTCTCGCCGGGCGGAGGCCCGTCGCCGGGCGGCCCGCAAGTCTGTGGAGCCCCAACCGGCAGCGACGGCCGATATTGGCTACGACGTCGGCGACGATGTGCTGCACGCCCGCTTCGGTGCCGGAGTCGTTCAGGAAGTGCGGCCCGACGGCGACGACTGGGAGGTCACCGTGCACTTCGCCGAAGCCGGCACCAAGACGCTCGTCGCGAGCTTCGCCGACCTGCGCCGCATTCGATCCTGACCGGCAGCGATTCGGCCGCCGCGCCGCTTAGCTCAGACCGAGTGCCAAGACGGTGCCCCAGATGGTGATCATGAAGCCCGCCATCGTGAACATCAGTGTCCGATTCTGCGACGCGATCGTCCGCGTCAATTCTGCTAGATCGGTCTTGAACTCTGCGCGCAACCGTGCTTCCAGTGCGTGGATGTCGGCTTTGGTGGCCACTTGGAGTGCGTGGATGTCGGCGCTCGTGGCTGCTTGGAGTGCGTGGATGTCGGCTTTGGTGGCCACTTGGTCTGCGCCGTCGGGGAGGATGCACTTCATAAGCGTGTTGGCGGGCTGTTCGCCCAAGGTGTTGATGAGCTGCTGCACCATGGCGGTGCGCTCGATCTCGTCGATCGCCATGCTGGTCTCCTTCACAATAGAGGGTGCCCAAAGGGCCGGATCGCAGGGAAGTGACGCCACGCATCAGCAGGAGGCAACAGTAGGCAGCGGACGGCGGACCGTGGGCTCGATTTTCTGGCCACGCTCATGAGGCGGGCCGCAGCGGGCGACAACCCTTCGCTCCTATGCTCCCCGCCGTGGATCTCTTCGAGTATCAGGGCAAGCAGTTCTTCCAGGGCTACGGCATGCCGGTATCCGACGGCCAAGTTGCCTTCAGCGTGGACGAAGCGGTAGCCGCCGCGGAGCGCCTGGGCACGCCGGTGATGGTCAAGGCGCAGGTGCACACCGGCGGGCGCGGCAAGGCAGGCGGCGTCAAATTCGCCGCCACTGTCGACGACGTGCGGACCTATGCCGCCAACATCTTGGGGCTCGACATCAACGGCCACATCGTGCAGCGACTGTGGATCGAGAAGGCATCGGACATCTCCGAGGAGTACTACGCCAGCTTCACGCTGGATCGCTCAGCCAAGAAGCATCTCGGGATGCTGTCAGCCGAGGGCGGCGTGGAGATCGAGACGGTTGCCGCCGAGAATCCCGACGCCATCTCCAAGGTGCTCGTGGACCCAGCCGTTGGACTCACCGCCGAGGCCGCCCGAGCCTGGGTGGAGGGCGCCAACCTCAACCCCGTCGCCACCGATCAGGCCGTCGAAATCCTCCAGCAGCTCTACACCGCCTACACCGAAGGCGACGCCGACCTCGTCGAGATCAACCCGCTGATCCTTACGCCCGCCAACCGGGTGCACGTGCTCGACGCCAAGGTCACCCTCGATTCGAACGCGGTGTTCCGTCATAGCGACTACGAGCAGTACGACGAGACCCAGCCGCGTGACGAGCGCGAGGAGGCCGCCCATGCCAAGGGGCTGCAGTACGTGGGCTTGGCGGGAAGCGTCGGCGTCATTGCCAACGGCGCCGGGTTGGCCATGAGCACGGTCGACGTGGTGAACCAGGTGGGCGGCAAGCCCGCCAACTTCCTCGACATCGGCGGCGGCGCGAATGCACAGGTGATGGCCAATGCGCTTGAGGTCATCAACAACGACCCCGACGTGCGGGCCATCTTCATCAACATCTTCGGCGGCATCACCCGCGGCGAGGAAGTGGCCAACGGCATCATCGGGGCGCTCGAAGCGGTTGACATCGAAGCGCCGATCGTGCTGCGCCTCGACGGCACCAACGCTGCAGAGGGCCGCGAGATCCTCGCCCCTCACCTCAACGAGAAGCTCGTGATGGAACCGACCATGCTCGACGCTGCCCGTCGAGCCGTCGCGATGGCCGCGGCAGCGAGCTGAACGGGAGCTTCAGATGAGCATTCCCCGCAGGGCAATTCGTTCAATCAAACGTGATGCGGCCGTGACGGTCGCGGCAAGGGCATGACGTGAGCATTCCCCGCAGGGCAATTCGTTCAATCAAACGTGATGCGGCCGTGACGGTCGCGGCAAGGGCATGACGTGAGCATCTTCGTCGACAAGGACACCAAGGTCGTCTACCAGGGCCTCACCGGCTCGCAGGGCCGGTACTACGGCATGCTGAACCGCGACTACGGCACCAACGTGGTGGCCGGCACCAATCCCCGCAAGGCGGGCACCGACGTGGAAGGCGTGCCGGTATTTGCCAACTGCACCGAGGCAGTAGCAGCGACCGGCGCCAATGCCTCGTGCATCTTCATCCCGGCACCGGGCGTGTTCTCCGCCGTGATGGACGCAGCCGAGGCGGGCATCGAGTTCGTGGCGTGCATCACCGAGGGCGTGCCGGCGCACGATGAGGCCCGCTTTTTCAACATGCTGAAGCGCGACTTCCCCGGGGTCCGGCTGCTGGGGCCGAACTGCCCGGGCATCATCACGCCGGGCGAGTGCAACATCGGCATCACGGCGGGCCACATCGCCAAGTCCGGCGGTCCCGTCGGAATCGTGAGCCGGTCGGGCACGCTGACCTACCAGGCGCTGTACGAGCTGCAGCAAAAGGACATCGGCGTCACGACCTGCGTGGGCATCGGCGGCGACCCCGTGCCGGGCACATCGTTCATCGACTGCCTCGAAGCGTTCGAAGCCGATCCCGACACCAAGGCCGTGATGATGATCGGCGAGATCGGCGGCTCGGCCGAGGAAGAGGCCGCCGAGTACATCAAGCACAACATGTCAAAGCCGGTGTCGAGCTACATCGCCGGGGTCACCGCGCCCCCGGGCAAGAAGATGGGCCACGCCGGTGCCATCGTGTCAGGCGGCAAAGGAACGGCTGCGGCCAAGATGGACGCGCTGCGCGACGCCGGTGTGCGCGTCGGGCTGAACCCGACCGAGGCCGGCGAGCTCATGGCGGAGATCGTCGCCGAGCTCTAGCCCCCGCCGAGCTCGGCGTAGATCTCGAGCAGCGCGGCAGCGTGGGCTTGCGGACCGAAGGGTGCGAGCGCCGCTGGGCTTGAGGAGGCGCCCGCGCCGAGATCTGATTGCAGGGCTGTGGTGAGTGCGTCGGCCAGTGCCCGGGCGTCGTCGGGCCGGACCAGGTAGCCGTTGGTGCCGTCGGCGATGAATTGCGGCGCAGCGCCGACCTTGGTTGCGACGACTGCACGGCCTGCTGCGAGGGCCTCGGCGACCACCATGCCGAAGCCTTCACGCCGGCTGGGCACGCACACCAGGCGGGCTCGCCGGTACCACTCGCCGATCTCTGCTGGGGCGACTGCGCCGGCGAACTGAACGGTCACGCCGCGGCGCATGGCCAGTGCCGCGAGCAGCGTCCGGTCGGGGCCGTCGCCGACGATGACCACGTCGGGCCGTTCCGCTGAAGGCATCAGCGCCACGGCCTCGATCAGCACGTCGAAGCCTTTCTCGGACATCAGTCGCCCGACGGCGACGACGGGTCCGTCGGGGGGAGTGGGCGTCGGCGTTCCGAGCCGGTCGGCGCCGACCGGCATCGAGACGATCCGCAGCAGCGGGCCGGAGCGCCGACCTTCGGGCTCAGCACTCGGCGGCGGGCGCAGGCCGCCACGACGTGGCAGGAGTGACGCAGCCCAGTCGCGCAAGTCCTCTGACACGGTCACCACGGCACCGGCCCGGCGAAGCACCCGGCGGGCAAGCCAGCGGTGCACTGCGTTGGTGGTGACCGCGGCATCGGAACCGTGGACCTGCACGACGCTGCCGACGGGCCGCCCGGCCGCCATGGCGGCGCCAACAGCCACGAGCCCGCACGGGAACCACCAGTGGCCATGTATGACGGCGGCATCCCCAACGACACGGTTGCGCGCCTGGCGGGCCGCGGTCAGCGTGAGCCTGGCGATCATCGGGATGACCCACAGCGCCGCCAGGCCCGAGAACACCCGGTAGCTCTCGCCCAGTGCCACCCGGGCTTCGATGCGCGCAGGAGCGAACCGAACCCGACGCACCTCAATGCCGTCGACGTCACGGCGGCGTGGCGCGTCGGGATGAGCGGGACACACCACCGTCACATCCGCGCCCGCTGCGGCAAGCGCTCGTGCGTGGTCGGCCAGGAACGGCTTGTGATGATCGTCCAGCGAGGTAGGGAACCCCGGCGTCACCAGCACCACACGCATACGCCCAGTCTGGCAAGCAATCCGCGCCATTACGGATCCGCGAGAGGAGGCTGAGAAGTCCGAATTGGAGCCAGCGGTGCACTCGGCGAGTCGTCAACGCTCAACCATTCTCCCTCGAAGAGCACGAGCTTGGGGTCGGGGAGGCCTGATGCGCCGGTTTCGCCGTCAGCCGAGACAAACTGGTGCGCGTAGGCGACCACCTCGTGTCCATTCATGTAGATGACCGTCTGACTCAGTGTTCCGGGCGGTTGACCCGATGAGGCCGCCGCCGCTGTTGGCGGCAACGGGAGCTTGAAGTACTCCCCGTTGCGCTCTCGTGGCAGGACGTCTGAGTTGAAGATGGCCCTCAGTTCGCGGGCTGATGTGGGGGTTGTGTGCTGCATGCCACTGAGAATGTGAATGTGCCCGCCTGGTGTGACCTCAAGGGTCGTATGGCCAACTTCTTGAACGCCGAGTCAACAAGACACGAGAGCACTGAAATATATCGAAACATAATTAAAACATGTACGGCACCGGTGCTAGATTGGTTGGGTGGTGAGTGCAGGCGAATCCGTGGAACGATCTCGGCGACCGATGTCGACAGGCGATTCGCGCGCGGTCTTGGAGTCGTGGCTGCCGACGGGACCTGCTGATGTATCGGGCCTGCTTGCTGACTTGACGATGTTGACGGTCAATGGCGACTGGTCACCGCTGACGCTTGAAGCAGCGCGCCTCGTGGGTGAAGCCACGTCCGCAGGCTGGGCAGACCACAGGCTGGTTGAGGCGCTCGCCGATGTTTTGGCGGCCGATGCTCGGGGTGACCTCGACGAGCAATCGGTCGAGCTCGCAGTCCCTGGAGCAGGTCCGCTCGATTGAGTCCCTAGTTCGGGATTCCTGCCTTACTTCGCCCATCCGCTGAGGACTCGGGGCCTCGGTACGCTCGGCGGGATGCTGGCGGGGCGGCCGATGAGCGGCGGCGAATCGGCGCCGTCGTGACGGGCTCGGACGGCGGCACCGGCGAGCGAGGGCGATCGGGCACCGCCGTACGGTGGGCGGTCGGGCTGGCAACCGCGGCGATGATCGTCTGGCTCGCCGTCCGCTACTGGGATGACCTGCGCCAGATTGACCTTCAGGTCGACGCCGTTGGGCTGGTGGCGGCCGTGGTGGTGTCGATGACCGCGACATGGTGCCTGGCACTCGGATGGCGGGAACTCATCGGCGGCTACGGCACTCCGCTGGCGCAACGCCCGGCGTTGCGCATCTGGATGCTGTCCCAGGCAACGCGCTACCTGCCGACCGGGCTGGTGCCCATCGTCGTCCGAGCCGGCCTTGCTGCCCCGCTGGGCGTCAAGCGAGCCGCCGCCGGGGCGTCGGTGGTAGTCGAGACTGCCACGCTGGTCGGCTGGTCGGCAGTGTTCGCGGCACTGTGGGCGCCAGCCGATTGGCTGGGAACCGCCGGGGGCTGGTTCGCCCGCATCGTGATCGGCGTCGCCGCTGCGGCCGGCCTGGTGACCCTGCCGTGGACGCTGGCGGGCGCTGGGGCGTGGTGGCGCCGCATCGACGGTCTGATGCGGCGAGTGGGCCTCCTGCGCCGGATCTCCGGGCTGGTTCAGCCCGACGCGCTCAGCGCAGAGCGGGCGGCTGTGTGGCGGGCAACATTCGTCTACGGATTGGCCGTGGCGCAACGTCTCATGGCGGCGGTGCTGCTCGCGGGGTCGCTGCTAGCCGCCGGTGCCGACGACGTCTGGCTGATTGCAGGGGCGACCGCTGCAGGAATTGTCGTCGGGATGGTGGGCATCATGCCGGCGGGGCTCGGCGTGCGCGAGGTCGTGGTGGCGGCCCTGCTGGCCGAGCGCTTTGGAGTGGGCGACGCGGCCGCGTTCGCCATCGCCGTGCGGCTGCTGGAGTTCGCCCACGAACTCGTGATGCTCCCGCTCGCAGCGGCGGGCAGGAGCACGGCGAGAGGATCGGGGCATGGCCGGAATGCCCACTAACGCGCTTCCCCCTGACTGGTCGGCGGGGAAGGCACTGTCCGCGCCTGCAAGATAGACCCGCGTTGCAGGCCCCACAGCTGGCCTCGCCGTAGGATTGCGTCGCGCCTTGGCGTTTTCCGACGGTGCTCGGCGGGTGCCGGGCTGACTTCGATGTGAGAGTGCCGGCCTTATGGACAGCGAACCCCACCTGCGAGAACACGCGATCCGCGAGACGAGTGCGGCCGAGTCTCGGTCCCGCCTTGAGTCGGTCTCGATTCGTGGCTTTCGGTCGCTCGCCGATGTGCAGCTGACTGGCCTCGGCGACGTCACGGTGCTCATCGGGGCGAACGGATCTGGCAAATCGAACGTCATGCGGTTCTTCGAGATGCTGAGCTGGATGGTCCGCTCGCAGAAGCTCGAACAGTTCGTCGCCCTGCAAGGCGGTGCCGACGACCAGCTGTTCATGGGCAACAAGGTGACACCGCGTATGGAGGCCAACATCCGCTTGGCGACACCGGACGGTGTCAACGAGTATTCGTTCGCGCTCGCCTACGGTGCCCCCGACCGATTCGTGTTCACCGAGGAACGCCTGCGCTTCAGCCGTGACGGCATCGAGGGCCACGCGCCGTGGCAATCGGCAGGCAGCGGCCATACCGAGGCCCGCATCCATTCGGCCGCCCAAGGCCGGCTTTCCGGTGTCAACGCCACGACGGCACGCGTCATCCGCTGGCTGCTTCAGGACTGTGGGACGTTCCAGTTTCACGACACGTCCGCCAGCGCCAGCATGAAGCAGCGCTGGGACGTGACCGACAATCGGGGCCTGCGGTCGGACGGTGGAAACCTCGCAGCAGTTCTGCTCCGCCTGCAGGATGAGTTCCCGGATCGCTTCGAGTGGGTGCAGCGAAACGTCCGCCGTGTGCTGGCGAGCTTCGACAGCTTCGTCCTCGAAGAGGAGCACGGGCGCGTGCTGCTGCGATGGCGTGGCACCGCCTCAGACAAGACCTTCGGTGCTCATCTCACGTCAGATGGGTCGCTGCGGTTTTTTGCTCTGGTCACGCTGCTGAACCTGCCGCCCGAGATGCTGCCGAGCGTCGCGTTGATTGACGAGCCCGAGCTCGGACTGCATCCGGCCGCGGTCACCCTTGTCGGCTCGATGATCGAGTCGCTGGCAAGCGAGTGCCAGGTCATCGTGGCTACACAATCGCCGCTACTGGTCAACTGCTTCGGTCTCGAGGAGATCGTGGTGATGGAACTGGAGGATTCAAGAACGGTTGTGCGCCGCGAGGGTCGCGGTGAGTACGAGCGCTGGCTCAAGGAGGATTACACGACGGGGGAACTCTGGCAGATGAACCTGCTGGGCGGCCGTCCGTGAAGCGTGTCGCCATCGTCGTGGAGGGCGACACGGAAGAGGAATTCGTCAAGCAGGTGCTGAGTCCGCAACTTGCAGCGCACGGTGTCGTTGCGGCAGCCATGAAGCCCAGCGGCCGAGGCGGCGACATCAGCGTGGACAGGCTGGCACCCGTCATGGCAAACCTCTCGTGGAACTTCGATGCGGTCACCTCGCTGGTCGATTTCTACGGCTTCAAAGGCAAGCGGGCTGGCGAATCCGCAGCAGATCTGGAGGCGCGGATCGACGCGAACGTCAGGCAGCACAACCCGCAGGGCACCCGCACAGTTCCCCAGTTCGCGTACGTCCAGCTGCACGAGTTCGAGGCGTTGCTGTTCTCGGCCCCGGCTGCGTTCAACATCATTCCGAGCCTGCCGCCGAACGCTCTGAATGCGCTCCAGCAGGTCGCTCGGCAGTTCGCGACTCCCGAAGAGATCAATGATGATCGCATCACTGCTCCGAGCAAGCGCATCGCTCTCGCAGTTCCGAGCTTCCGCAAGCGCCTGCATGGCCCGGCCATCGCGAGAGAGATCGGTCTCGAAACAATCCGAGCAGCCTGCCCCCGCTTCGACGCTTGGGTCAGCCGCCTCGAATCTCTGTAACGCCAACTCGTCGACCGCGTCATCCGACGGATGTGGCGCGACAAACAGACCCGAAACCGGCCCCTCGCACCTGCAGGTTGACAAGGGAGCGTCGGACAGTCCCGTCCTTTGGGCAAGTAGGACTCGCTGACATTTCTTATGCTTCGTTCGACGACTGGATGTGGTGGCGTCAGCCCATCGGTAGAGGACTGCCATGCGAAGAATCTGGAAACGATCTCAAGCACCTGACAATCCTCGAAACGCAACCGAGATGGAGCGACAGCAGGCGATCCGAGCGGCACTTTGGAATTCAGAGCAAGCATTTGACGGTGACAGCATGAGCACCCTGATCACGCAGTACGGGCTCTATGTGGAGTCTGCCGAGAAGGTCAGCCACCGACGGGGTATGGCGAACAACTTCTTCCTTCTGGTCAACTCCGTGGTATCGGTCGCGTTGGCCGCTTTCGGCCTCTCCATCGAGAAAGCTGCCCTATTGCCGCTGTTTTTCTCCGCGGCGATCATGCTGAGCGTCTGCGCCTTGTGGGGCTTCACTGTCCACAGTTACCGCCAGTTGAACTCGGCCAAGTGGAAGATCGTCAACGCTCTAAGGCGTGTTTACATAGGACTTGGCGAACATGCCGTTGGTCCATCGTCTTCAATTGGGTGGGTGGAGACGAAGTAAACTCTTGCGTGCGGGTGTCGCCTCAAACGCAGGTCACCCGGCAGCACACGGTGATTGCCCGGACGGCAGGCGCGTCCGAGTATTTCTGCGATCTGCTCGGCCGACCTCGAAAGATACGGTGTGAATGATGTGTCCGCGTACTGTTCGAACTGGTATCTGTCGATGCAGGGAGCAAAGTCGGACCGAGTACTGTCAAGCAACTGAAAGAAGCTACGGAACCTACTTGCGTCTATAGTCAGGCTCGTCTTCGTGTCTTGCCCAAATGGACTGTTTGCATGCCGTTCAGCATCCATGACGATGGGTTCCCAAAGGTTGTTTTCCCTCTCGTATATGAATCGTGAATCAAGCAATACTTTGGCAGATTCAGGCAAAGTATCGTAGATTTCTGTGAGCTTGTGGCCGTGTGGATATATCTCGTATGCGTAGACGGCGTATAGGTATTTCAGCCATAGTTCGCAAGACATGGAAAGCGCCGCAAACCAGACGCGGTAACTCGCCCGGGTGTCGTCGTCTAAAGCGAATTCATACGGTGTGTCCGACTTCGTCCACTCAATATTTTTCGCTGTACGCAGCCAAGCATCAGCGTCATATTTCAATTCTGACAACCTGTCTGTCATCGCGGATCAGTCTATCCGGCCTTTGAACTAGGCACGTATTGAGTTCATGATACTTGCGCGGTCGTCTGGCGACCGTCGGAGGTAACGGACTGCTGCTCCGGCTGCGAGCGCGACGGTGATGAACGCTATGCCTGTCTGGTTCAGGATCAGGGCGATGGCTGCGCCGGCGATTGTTGCTGGGATGCTGAACCAAGCGCGTACCCATCTGATGAGGCGTCTTCGGGCGCTTCAGGTTTCCGCGTGGGGTAGCGCTGTGAGGGTCCCGCCAAACGCGTTCTGGAATCGAGGCGTTCGCGTTCCGAGAACAGCGAACTTGGAATTATCACCGCAGTTCAGGGGACTGCCACGGAACTCGCACATGCCCCGGACCCGGCGATGTCAAGAAGTTCGTTGAGTAGTGCACTGCCCCAGGTGAGCAGGGACAGGCCGTCGTGTTGCTGTACTTGGGCGGGGTCGAAGGTGACGGCGCAGGGCGAGTCGTCGAGGTGCAGGAGCCATGCTCCATCGATGTCAGGGTGTGGGCTCAGGCGTTGTGCGCACGGCGTGATCGCCATCAGCGCGTCTTTGAGGCCGCTGAGGTCCATGGCGGGGTGCAGCGGTTCGGTGTGGCGCGGCACTGCGTCGAGGTCTGCGAGCTTGACCGGGGAGGCCATGGCTTGGCGGTTCATCTGTTCGATCTCGTGGACGGCGAGGTCAGGGGTGATCTGGCCCAGGGCGGCTCGCTGGATGGCTGATTCCATCGACGCCAGCACCGGTTGTGCGTTGCCGACGATGGTGGTGAACCAGCTCAGGCGGTCCTCGATGCGCCGCAAGATGTCGTCCTCGACCGTGCCTTTGTAGGACAGGTTCGTGACCTCCACACGGGGCTGGCCTCCGATGCGGTCGACACGGCCGATGCGCTGCTCGACGCGCATGAAGTTCCACGGCAGGTCGTAGTTGATGACCCGGGCGCATGTCTGCAGGTTCAGGCCTTCCGACATCGAGTCGGTGCCCAGCATGATCCGCACGTCATCGCCTTGGCGGAACAGTTCCTTGACGCGCTCCTTCGAGATGACTGCCCAGTCGCCAGCGTCGGGGTCCCACCGCTCGCCCCGCCCGCCGTAGTAGCACACGATCCCTGAGCCGTAGAAGACCCGCAAGCGATCGCGCAGATAGCGCAGCGTGTCGGCGTACTGGGTGAACACCACCACGCTTCGATGTCCGCCCATGAAGCTCGATTCGAGCAGCTCGTACAGCAGGCTCGTCTTGGGCTCGTCGGGCGGCAGTTTGCTCAGTTCGTCGATGAAGCTCGCCAGCTCAGCCAGTTCGTCGGCCAAGTGTTCGCTGACTGTCGCAGCCGCCATGTCGTCCCAGTCGGCATCGACGGACTCCGGGCCCCACGCTGACGCGGCATCCGCACCGCCCAGGGCTGCCGACGAGGCAGCCGTGCCGTTGCCGGCTGGAGCGTTGGACTCCTGAGATGACATCAGGTCGTCGTCGTCGACGAATGCCCCCAGTTGGCGGCGACCCTGAAGCACGTCTCGCCGCCGTTCGAGCGAGCAGCGCACCGCGTGAAAGCTTGACGTGAGCCGCCGCCGGTAGACGGTCATGATGAAGCCCAAGGGCCGCCGGTGGCCACGGTCGGCCAAGTAGGCGTCGTAGTGGCGCTTGATGTAGCTGTCGATGCGGCCGTAGAGCGTCTCGGCCTGCTGACCCAGATCGCACGACTCGTGCGTCACCGTGCGCTCGGGAACCACTGACCCTTCGGGCAGCACGCCCTCGGCTTGGTACGTGCGCAGTGTTGCCCGTGTGGTTCGGAACACCCGGTCGCGCACCGGTGTGCTGGCCCGCAGCCAAGCGTCCCAGCACGATTCCTGATCCTTCGTCAGGTCTCGCGTCGAGTTCTTTGTGTACGGCCGCTTGTGGAACTCGATGATGCGCTTCGCCGCGACGAGGCGAAGTTGCTGCGTCATCTCGGCAACGAGCGTGGGGTCAGCATCGGCTACTGCGAAGTGCCCAGCCAGCATCCTGCGAAGGAACTGCCAGTCACGGTCGGCGAATTCGGCACCGAACTCGCCGAAGTACCGCTCCATGCGCTCCGCCGAATCGCTCCACGGCGAGGGAAGGCCGAAGAGCTGCAGCAGGTCCCAGATGTCGTGGGTGCTCATCTGCATCGGTGTGGCAGATGCCAGCAGCAGCACCTGCCACATGCCCGCACGTTTCATCGCCGTCAGCGTGGCCAGCATCTGGTTCGGCGAGTCCGACGCCTTGGCGCCCCGCCTGCGGGCGTGATGTGCTTCGTCCACGAACACGAGATCCCAAGCGGCGCCCTCGATCAGCGCCGCACGTTGTTCCCGCCGTCGAGCGAGATGAGAGGATGCCAGCAGCACCGGCGCGGACCTCCACGCGCTCTCGCCGGATGCCGCGGCCTTGTGACGTCTGCCGTCAGCCCACACCAAATCGCCGCTGTCCAGCCGTGGGATGTCCAGCAGGAACTTCTCGCTGAGTTCCTCCTGCCACTGGATCAGCACCGAAGCGGGAACCAGCAGCAACGCAGTGCGGAGACGGCCCGACAGCAGCAGCTCCCGCAGCACCAAACCGGTCTCGATCGTCTTGCCCAGCCCGACCTCATCGGCCAGCAGGTACGAACGCGGCCATGTCTCGGTGATGCGCCGCGCGATGGAGAGCTGATGCGGCCACGGCTCGACGGCTGCCGAGACCAGTCCGACACCAGAGCACGTGCCCGGCGCCGCGCGGATCGCGTCCAGATGCTCGAGCTCGGAAGGGGTCAGCAAGGCTGGCGGCTCCAGCGGGTCGCGCGGCGGCGGAGTCCAACCGGGCGACACGAGCTGCACCAGCCGGTCCCGCACCGCTTGGGGCAACGGCACAGTCCGCCATGAGGCCCCAGTCGCCGCATGCTCATCGCCGTCGCCTGAAGGCGGGTGGCCGCTCCACAGCTCGTCGAATTCTCTTGCCAGCGGCTCGCCGTATTCCGCCCAAGTCTCGGCACGCCACGACCGGTACACGCTGAACGACTCGAAATTGTGCTGCCAGCCAGAAGCCGACTCGTTGATGCTGCCGGTGAACGCCACTCGGTTGCCCGCATCGTCAGCCAGCACGCCGAACTTGGCGTGGAAGTAGCGCTGCCCTGCATCAGCACCGGCCAACGGAACGCCGCTCGGGTCGCACGGCACGCCGATCCGGATCTGAAGACGCCCCTGCTGCACCAGCCAAGCGATCACCCCGAAACGGTGGTAAGCGATTTCGTCGGCACTCAAGGCGCGATCCAGCTCGCCACTGAGACTGCGAGCCACAACGTCGGCCAAGGGCGCGTTGCCCAGCAACGCGTCACGATCAGCTTCGGACAACTGCGCGCCCACCAGCAGCCTGATGGCGCCATTGTTGCCGACGAATCGCGCCAGCCCTGCGGCTGCCGACATGAACGCCGACGACGAGAAGTATCCCGCCACCCGGTCATACGTCGACGCCTGCTGCAAGACTGGCACGTAGAACGTGTTCAGCGGATCGTCGAGCGAGTCGTAACGGGGTCGCAGACTCAGCCCGACGAAACCGTCCTCAGTCATTCGCCATGCCCGGCAGCGACGGTGCCTCGATGACAACCTCCATCGGGTCGGGCGGAAGTTCGATGTTCTCGAAGTAGGTCGTCACGAGCGAGTGCAGGTGCCCGGCCTCGGGGACGTTCCATTCTCCTTGATGCTTGGTGTTCGGAAGCGCGCGCACGAACGCCTGCAGGCACGACCCGAATGCAGGGTTCTCGGTGAGTTCGCGTTCGTCCAGCCACCGCTTTGCTGCCCCCGCACCGTCTTGCGCAGTGATGTACGCCGCGGTGTGGATTGCGTCCACCCACACCTCGACGGCCGTGCGGGAGCGATCGATACCCGGCAGGTGAGCGTCCGTCTCTCGGCGCAGACGAAGCCGCGGCTCAGTCAAGCTCACCGTGCCCTTCGTTGCGCTGACCAGCTTCGCGTTGACGACATCGTCAAGATCGAGATCGCTGACGGACAAGGCCAGCTTCCGAGCCTCGTCGTAGGGAAACTCACGGGCACCGAACGTGCTCCACGCCAACAACGTGAAGTCGGTGAGTGGGTCGAATTCGATGTCGCGGCCCACCAACCGCATCCGCTCGCGACGCAGCACCTCGCCTCGGGCGACATCCAGCGCTTCTTCTGGCCGCAACAGCCGAGACTGCCCGGTGGTCTCGTCAGCCTCCGCGGCATACACCGGCCACCGCGAGGACAGCACCGACAACGCAGGGCCGTACGTGGACAGCAACAGATCCACGCCCACGAGACCCTGCGCGTGCCCACGCTCAAGCGCAGCGCCCGAAACATCACGTATTTCCGCAGCGATGTCGTCGAGGTACACGGTGTCACCGCTGGCCGTGCTGCCGACACGCTTGCGGCAACTCAAGAACACCGTCGACTTGACTGCGTTCTGACGGGCTTGGTGGAGCGACTGCTCACTCTCCGTGTGAACCGGCCAAGACGCGCGAATCTCGAACCCGGCCTGCAACAATGCCGTGCCAAGCGAATCCCACGCGTCAGCTCGCTTGTGAGTGAACATCACGGTCATGACTCCATTAGGAGCGAGCACGCGGTGACACTCGGCGAAGATAGCTCTCATTTTCGCCGTGTAGTCATGATCGGCCAATGACTTAGCCCGTCTGCCCGCATGGCTAAAGCGCGCCTTGTTGGTGACTGCTTCGTCATCCTTGTTGGTGAGTTGATCTACAAAGAGATCGGGCCACAACCCTCCCAGCGTCCGCTTGTGCCAGACATAGAAATAGTCCGCCAACTCGGCGTACATGACGTTGTCGTAGTACGGTGGGTCGATGCACACGAGAGTTTGCGACTCGTCAGCCAGCGAAGTCAAGTTTCCCCCGTTCTCACGGGTAACGGCAACGGTTGTGGCTGCTGCTCCAGTATTTCCGAGAGTGGCACCCTCATTGACAGGATGAAATGGCGTTGTGAGGCCTACGTACGCTCTCATTACACCGCGTTGAAAACTCCACTGGAACAAATCAGTTCCACTCTCGAACTCGGCAAAGGCGTGCTTAAACGCAAAGTTGTGTGAGTCAAAGACAGAGCGAGTTACTTCGCGGCCCGCGTGCCATGAACAGAGCCGAGCGTTGTAGTTGACGGCTTTGCCGAGGATCATTGCAAGCAATGCCAATACGGCATCCGCCCGATCTTGCTTACCCAGATCGTCGCGCACCTCGGGAATCAGCTTGCGAAATTCCTCAACGAAAGTGCCATGGACAAGTAGTTGCCGCGGTGTGAACATATCTCGCCAGCGCGTCATCCCGTAGTTGTGTGGTTCATCCGTCTTGTTACCGAACGGGATGGCTTCCGTGGGAAGCACATCATCGCGCTCCCACTTCGGCAACAACTGCTCCAACTCGGCCTCCGCGGCGGCAAGGGCGTCGAGGTCCACTTCGGTTGGCGCGCGATAGCTGCGGCCCTTCGCCGAGCGGATCGCGACTGCGTATAGCATTTCGCCCATCCGTCCCGCTCGGGCTTCGTCCTTGATGTAGTCGCTGTCGATCACCAAGTGATCCCAGGGCGAGACCGCCTTTCCGCGTGACCACGTGCCTGCCTTCTTGGTATCGAATTGTGCCGCAGTCCCCTCGACGATCTCAAATTCTGGTTCGTCAAGAATGTTGGCGGATCGCTCTGTGACCAGTCGCGCCGCAACCGGTGTGTTGCCGCGGCGCAAGGCCCAATCACCCACCAGAGGCACCCTCTTGCCCGTACGCGGACAGACCACTGTCCGGGCGAATATGTAGTTTGTTACTTGTTCCTCTGGCAGCGACGGAAAATAGCTTTGGAGCCGCGTCTGTAGGCGCCTGACGAGCATCGAACCGCAGCGCTGCAAGTCTCCAACGATTTCGTCACCGAAGTATGTTGGAAACTCGACGGCCGAGCGCAGAATGGAAGCCGCAACTGGGTTGAGATCATTCGCGTGGGCATGTAGCCGATAACGCACCGCTTGGTATGGAATTGAGCCGCCTCCTGCCGTCGGGTCGAGCAGCGTCGGCACGCGATTCCATGTGTATCGGAGTACCTCATGAAGGAGATTAACGTTGCCTGCGTCGGGCGAGTTCTTGAATGCCTGCTTGTAACCGAATGGGTTGTGCTTCAGTGTCGTGCCTGCGGCTTTGGCTGCGTCAGAGCTTCGCTTCGCTGCCACCGGATTTCCCCAGATGCCGCAGAGGTGCAGAAACCAAAGTCGATATGCCTCTGGCGTAGACAGGTCCTCTTGGTCATCAAACTGGCTAGCGAGTGTTGGGGACCACGTAGGCAAGAGACTCGCAAGAATGGCTCCAGCGCTTGCGACCAGCGGCCGTCTGGCCCACCACACATGCAGCGCAAAGAGTGGCGGCAAGTCCATAGCGACAGCGCGTTCGCGCACTGATTCGATGCCAAGCTCGGCGACCGGAAACCAGTCCTCGATCAGCAGTCGGGGTCGGCCGCTTTCAGTCATCGGCTAGCAGCAGCCGCAGTGCCCGCAGTGCCCGTCCGCGCTCGGGGCCGGTTGTTCGTGCATACCAGTACAGCGCTTCTTCGGGCGACAGGGCATCCACGCCGTCGACGATCGCCCGCCGTCGTTGCGGCCTCGCCACCGGCAGTGATGCGCAGACCGTCAGAGCCAGCCGCACTCCGGGGCCTTGCTGCAGATTGAAGGGTCGGCATCGTCGCGGTGAGACGGACGTGGGCGGGTAGCCGGACGCTTCGACCGCTTCGACCACCGTCCGTCTGAATTGAGTGGCGCGTGCTGCATCGACCTTCGCCACCGCCTCGGTGGTGTTGTTGAACGTCTCGCAGAGACGGAAGCCCCAGTCGTCGCCGGCGTGCGTCGGCTGCAGCCGCAGCTCGAAACGACGTTCGCGCATGCTCGGCACCCTCACTGTTTTGCTCCGGCCGATGCTCTATGCGACGGTTCGGCTTCGATGCGCAGGGCACCGGGGTTGTTGTTGGCGACTACTGATCGGAACTGTTCCCAGTCGCTCCCGTCTACCGCTATCGGTGATGGCGGTGTCAGTCTCATGGTGAGCGTCCCGCCCACTGCACTGCCGAGATCGGCGAGTGTCAGCAGTGCTCGCTCGATGTGGCGCCAGCCAGCGATGCCGCCCGCGAGCCCAGCGCCGACCGCGCCTTCGAGCCCGCCGAACTCGACTTCGAGTGATGCCTCGATCATGCATTCGAAGCGCGGAAGTTGGGATGCGCAGTAGCCCAGGGCTCGAAGGTTGGCAGTGCCTTGGCCAGCCTCGGCGCTCGCTGTGATGGTCAGCGAGGCGACCTCGTCGACACCGCCATCAGCAACGGCGTCGCGGAGCTTGCCGAGTGTGACACCGGCCGTCTCGCCCTCGACCGAGATTCGGCGGTGCTCGTCGGGTGGCGGCTTGGCGGGCCGGGAGGGGATGAACACGAACAGGGCGTCCAGCTCGGTTGCTGCGATGTCGGCTGTCGGCATCGGATCGGGAGCCGCTTCGGAACTCGGGGCAACAAGGGAGACCGTGACGTGCCGGCCGTCGCGCACCGCGTCCGCGAGGGCCGACAGCACTTCTGCTTTGGGCGGTTCGCCGCCGAGTGCTGTAGTGAGTTCGCGGCGCAGGCTCGCTCCGTCGACCGGACCTGTGGCGGCGGTCACGATTGCGCCGATCGCATCCCAGTCGACTCGCTTGCGCAGCAGGTTCAGCTCGGCAGCCCGAGCGGGCGTGTAGAGCAGGGTGTCGGCGGAGGTGCGGACGCTTGGCGGCGGGTCGTCTTTGCCCCAGGCCCGCCCTGCTTCCGGGTCGAAGTACACCCAGGTGCCGTTGCGGACGCCTGCCGCGATGGCCTGAGTGAGCAAGCTGGCGCTCAGCACGATCTTCTGGCGGTGGTCGCGCCACGGCAGCGCGGCCAGTTCCGCGGTGGTGATCTCGGTGCGGACCTTGCCGAAGCCGCTGGCGTTCGCCAGCAGGTCGGTCGGCGGCGGTGTGTCGGTGATCTTGCCGTGGCTTCGCAGCGCTTCGACGATCACCGAGGTCTGGGATCCCTTCGGCATCTTTCCATAGTCGCTGTACGGCAATTGCAGATGTCGCAGGTGACTGTTCGCGGGCGCGTTCTCGGGCCAGTACAGGTGTGCATACGCCCGTGTGACCGCGATGCGCGATTCGAGTTCAGCGTTTTGCGCCAAGCGCCGCAACGCCTTGGCGACCTGCGTGTCGAACTGGCCGAGGCGCTCTGAATCGCCGGTGATGCGCTTGGCTGCGAGCTCGAACCGGACTCGGCCGCGCATCGGCTCCACTTCGTCGGCGTCTGCCACCAACGTCACGATCGAATTGCGATTGGTCCTGTTCTGTTCGTTGGTGCCGTACCGGTGGGCCACATCGACCACTTCTTCGGGGATCGTGCTGGCTGCCGTCGCGGTCACGGTCAGGTCCTCGTGGGAGAACACGACCAGGTGCAACTGCTGCGCGTCGGGCACGTCGGCGGGCCCGGTCGGGGAATGCACTGCCTTGGTCGGGCCGTCGCTGGCGAAGAGGATGCGGATGCGCCGATCCAGTTCCTCGGTGACGTCGGAGTTCAAGACGTTGGCCACCTCGCTGGCGATGATGCGATTGGCGTTGGGTTCCACCTGAAACCGCCACCGGGCGCCGTCATAGGTCAGGTGCCAAGCGACGCGGCTGGTTGCTTCCAATGCAGCGTCGACCGCGTCGGGGCTGTCGCCCGGCGCGAGCGTGCCCGCGTACAGGTCTGGGCCGGACGCGCCCGGCTGCGCCCCGCCCACAACGCTGTTGCAGAACGCTGCGCGGCAGGCGCGTGTGGCGAGCCGCTCGGTCGGCCATCGTTCCTTGTCGACTGACGCGGCGTGGCTGGTGTCGGCGGCGAAGTCGGCCTCGGCGGGACCGTCGAGGGCTTCGCGCCCGATCGAAGTCGTGATGGCCGACCTGACAGTCAGATTGTTGAGCGGGAGATCGCCGAGGTTGATGACGGGCGTGTCGGTGTCAGTTCGCCACAGCGCAGCAACCGTCTCTGCCAGCATCTTCAGTGCGCCGCGGGCACGCTGAAACCCCGGCATGGGGCCGATCCGCTTGTCGAGACAGTCGATCAGCGCCGGATGGAACGGGTAGGCGGTGCGCAGGCGCTCGGCATAGCTCGCCGGGTCGTCGGTGGCCGAGCCGCCCACCGTCACGCCTTGTTCCGCCAGCGTGGCGTACAGCTGCCGGTAGGCCCGCTCTGCTGCTCGAGCAGAGCGCTCGTCGACCTCTGCGAACAGTCGCCGACGCAGGATGAAACCGATCTCGTCGTCCTCCGCTGGCCGGCCTACGGCGCCCTTCGGGCGTTCCATGACGTCGTGAGCCTCGCTGAGCATCTGCTGGGCCTCGGCTTCAAGCAGCGCCTTCGCGACCTCGGCAGTCTCGGCTTCGAACGCCTCGGTGCCGGTGGCCAACGTGACGATGATGCGCGCCCGCGGCGCCGCGGTCGCCGCTTCGAACAGCACTTTGAGCCCTGCGATGGTCTGGGCAGCCTGATTGCGGGACTGCTCGCTGCCCGACGTGGCCAGCAGCCGCAGATGCTGGGCGATCTCGTCGATCACGATCACCGTCGGGCGGTCGCCGATGATGTCCAGCCAGACCTGCTTGCCGATGGCCGTGCGAGCCGCATCGCTCTCCTGCACGGCGCTCCATGCATCGGTGCCAAGCTGGCGGGCGATCTCTCCCCACAAGGTGAACGTGGTGACTCCATCGGTTGTGAGACCGTTGATCGGGTCGAGGCTGTCGCCCACCACCGCTGCCACAGCGCACTCGTCGGGCAGCAGCACCGGGTCGATGAACTCGTCGAGATTGGACGGCCGAGCGCCGCTGGCCAAGTGCCACAAGGCGATCAGGCCATGCGTCTTCCCGCCGCCGAAGCTGGTCTCATAGCGGTACACCGCGTGCTCGGCGCTGGGCGCCGCGCTGGCATTGCCTGACATGCGAGCGAACGTCCCCGCCAGCAGTTCGCGCAGGCCGTTCGTCGGGTGCGTGATCTTGAAGAACGAGTCAGGGTCGGCATAGTCGTGATAGCCGACGGCACCGCGGACCACCTGGTCCAGTTGGGCAGCGAAGTGCTTGTCGACAAGGCCCCCGCGCAGCACATCCTCGCGAGGCACGCAGGTCTCGACCACGCTGGGGAGTACCGCCATAGACCGGCGAGGTTAGAACCTGGGCGCGACACGAACCGCCTCCGCCCCGCCGACGGTCGTCGCCACTCGCGTCCGCTGTCAGCACACTCCGAAGAGCGAGGCGGGCCGATGGGTGCGACCGGGCAATTGCGCCGGTTCAGCCCATGCCGTTGGCAAGCACGGCGCGGCCGTTGGCGGTGGCCGCCAAGCGAATGCCCACGACGGCTTGGTAGTCGTCGGATTCGTACGCAGCTTGTGCGGCTTCCATGGTGGGGTACTCGATGACCACCGTCTGCGCTCCGGCGCCGCCTTCCTTGAGGACCGATGCCGGGTCGAGTACCAAGAGCTTGCCGCCGCCCGCCATGATGGGCGCTGCGTTGCGCTGGTAGTCCTTGTACTTGTCGGGATCGACGACGTCGTAGTTCGCAATGAGGTATGCAGGCATCGGCCCGGTCTAGCAGGCCATCCGAAGCGCTGCGAGGCCAGCGGCAGCGTGGCCCTGGCCGTTGGTGAGCGATCCGGCGTCGGGATCGGCAGGCTGTAGCGGTGCCGCACCGGGACATGATCGTGATCGGGGCCGGTCCCGCCGGTGCGGCGGCGGCCATGCGGGCTGCGGGTGCGGGCATCAAGGTGACCGCGTTCGAGAAGGCCCCCGCCGGACGCGACAAGGTGTGCGGCGACGGCCTGACGCCGAGAGCGGTCGCGGTACTTGACGAACTGGGCGTCTCGCTCGACGAGGCGCACCGCATCGCCGGGCTGCGGATGATCGCCGGACGGCAGGTTCGCGAGCTGGACTGGCCGGCGAATGGCCAGTTCGGGCCCTATGGAGCGGTGTGGCCCCGGCGCCGGCTGGACAGCGCGCTGTGCGACGGTGCTGTTTCTGCGGGAGCCGAGCTCTGCTTCGGCACCGAGGCGATGCCGATCCTCGAAGACGGCGCAGCGGTGGGGGTCATCGCCGGCGGCGAGCGCTGGACTGCCGATCTCGTGGTGCTGGCCGCCGGTGCCCAAGGCCAGGCCGCCCGGATGCTGGGTGCGCTGCGCGACCCTGACGAGCCGTTCGGCCTTGCCATTCGCACCTATGCGGAGACTCCCCGCCACGCCGAGGAATACCTCGAGGCCTGCTTGACGCTGCGCGACGGTGAGGGCACTGCCGTGCCTGGCTACGGCTGGCTGTTCCCCGCTGGCGACGGCACGGTCAACATCGGCGTCGGGGCGCTCAACACGATGAAGGGCTTCGCGAAGCTGAACCTGAACCGGCTGTGCGACAGCTACCGGGACCTGGTGGCCGAGAGCTGGCAGCTCGGCCCGTACCTCGAACGCCCGCGTGCGTGGCGCCTGCCGATGAGCGCCACCAAGCGTCACGGCCCCGGCTGGGTGGCCATCGGCGACGCAGCGGGGCTGATCAACCCGATGAACGGCGAGGGCATCGACTACGGCCTTGAGACCGGCATTCTCGCCGCCGATCTGTTCGCGGAGGATCCGTCCGCGGTTGCGGACACCTATGACCGCATCGTGGCCGAGAAGTTCGACGCATTCCTGCGTACCGGCCGACGGTTCTCGTTTCTCATCGGCCATCCCCGCATTCTGCGAGCAGGCCTGCGAATGGCGGTCGGCACCGACGCCATCGCCCGCCTCACCTTGCAGGTGATGGGCAACCTTATCGACAACGAAACGCCAGGTACCGCCGGCCGGGTGCTCGCTGCCGCCGATCGCACCCTCGCCGCCGCGTCGCCCACCCTGCGACGCCTCCACCAGCGCCGCACTGCTCGTACTTCCGCCTCCCGCAGGGCTGCTGCGGCTGAGTCAATCTCGACTGACGACGCTTGAGGGCGAGAGTCCCAGCGCAGCGCCACTACGGTTGCCTCCCGTGACTGCTGTGCTGTTGGACGGCCAGGCGCTGGCCGACCAGATCAAGGACGACCTTCGAATCCGGATTGCCCAGGAGGGCCTGGCGCCGGGGCTCGGCACGATCCTCGTCGGCGACGATCCGGCGTCGCACAGCTATGTGGGCGCCAAGATCCGTGACTGCAGCGAGGTGGGCATTTCCTCGATTCACGAAGAGCTTCCCGCCGACCTCACCCAAGCCGAGCTGGATGCGGTCATCGAACGGTTCAACGCCGATCCGGCTGTGCATGCCTACATCGTTCAACTGCCGCTGCCGCGTCAGCTCAACGAGGAAGCGGCACTGCTGGCCATCGACCCCGACAAGGACGCCGACGGGCTGCATCCGGTGAATCTGGGCCGGCTCGTGATGGGCGTGGACGGTCCGCTGCCCTGTACGCCCCGTGGCATCCAGGTCATGCTCGAGCACTACGGCGTGCCGGTGGAGGGTCGTCACGTGGTCGTCGTGGGCCGCGGCCTCACGATCGGCCGCCCAATGGCGCTGCTGATGGCGCTGAAGCGACCGGTCGCCAACGCGGCGGTCACCGTCGTGCACACCGGCGTGGCCGATCTGGGCGCTTACACCCGCCAGGCCGACATCGTCATCGCCGCAGCCGGCGTGCCCGGCTTGGTCACGCCCGACATGGTGAAACCCGGCGCAGCGGTAGTCGGCGGCGGCATCACCCGTGAGGGCCGCAAGATTCTGTCCGACGTGGACTCCTCGGTCGGCGAGGTGGCCGGCTGGGTGACCCCCCGCCTCGGCGGCGTCGGTCCGATGACCCGCGCCATGTTGCTCGCGAACACCGTCGACGCCGCTGCTGCATCCGGCTGAACCGCGGTCGCGTTGAGCCGTCCGAAGTTGCTCGATCGACGCGACGGCAACGCGAGTGCAGCTGCCGCATTGCCGCGCTAGAAACGCCCGCAGCCGGGGCACCTGCTCGGCGCGTCGAACCAGGAGAGTGCAGTGAACGATCCCGTACGAGTTGCTGTCACCGGGGCCGCGGGCCAGATCGGCTACAGCCTGCTGTTCCGGATCGCCTCGGGCGCCATGCTCGGCCCCGATCAGCCAGTCGAGCTGCGGATGCTGGAGATTCCCCCGGCGATGGGTGCGCTCGACGGCGTGATGATGGAGCTCGACGACTGCGCCTTCCCGCTGCTGGCGTCCCGCACCGGCACTTCGGACCCGAATGAGGCGTTCGAAGGCGCCGACTACGCGCTGCTGGTGGGTTCGATGCCGCGCAAGGCGGGCATGGAGCGCAGCGACCTGCTGGAAGCCAACGGCGGAATCTTCACTGTGCAGGGCAAGGCGCTCAGCGACTCGGCCAACCCCAGCGTGCGAGTGCTCGTGGTGGGCAACCCGGCCAACACCAACTGCCTGATCGCCATGCGCAACGCCCCGAACATCGCCGACGGGCAGTTCACGGCCATGACCCGGCTGGACCACAACCGGGCCATCGCACAGCTGGCCAACAAGGCCGCCATGTCAGTGAACGACGTGACCCGCATGACGATCTGGGGCAATCACTCCGCCACCCAGTACCCAGACATCTTCCACGCCGAAGTCGGCGGCCACAACGCGGCGGCGCTGGTGGACGACCAGGCATGGCTGGAAGACGACTTCATCCCCACGGTGCAGCAGCGCGGCGCAGCAATCATCAACGCTCGGGGAGCGTCCTCGGCGGCGTCGGCCGCGTCGGCCGCGGTGGATCACATGCGCGACTGGTCCTGCGACACGCCCGGTGGCGACTGGGTGTCGATGGGCATCGGTTCCACCGGCGACTACGGCGCCCCCGAGGGCATCATCACCTCGTACCCCGTCACGGTCTCAGGCGGCCAGTACCACGTCGTGACCGGCCTCGAGCTCGACGAATTCAGCCGCTCCCGCATCGAGGCCTCCTGGGCCGAACTCGTCGAAGAGCGCGACGCCGTCGCAGGCATGGGTCTCCTCGGCTGAGCCACATGGGCTAGTTCGTGCCTGTTCCGGGCGGTGAGTCCTGTATCGGGTCGGAGTTGGTGGTGCTGCGCAGGTCGGACCAGATCTGCGCGAGTGCGTCGGTGGAGCGGCCGGTGCGCAACCTGTAGAGGGAATGCGGGGAGACGCCGTGGTCGGCTGCAGCCTGCTGAGCAGCCAGAGCGAACCCGCGCGGGTCGTCGACCAAGTCGGCGAGTTCACCGGCCATGAGCCGGCGGAAGAGCGCCAGCTGTGCGTCGGCATCGGCAGCCAGACGTTCTGCGAGCTGCTTGACATCGGCGCGCAGCCGATCGTCAAGCAGGTCCAGCAGCGCGTCGACCAGACCGCCACCGGCGTCGACGAATTCGACTGCAGTCTCGGACGAGACCCTCAAGGCCTTGACCAGTGAGGCAGGGTTGCTCATGCCCGCCGCTGTCAGCGCGTCCGCGGCGGCGAGTTCCCAAACCTTGCGACTCGTCAGGTGGAAGCGCGCGGCATGCATCCGCAGATAGTCGGCGTGCTTCAGCTTGAAGCGCAGTGACGGCTCGCTTCGACCCACCGGGTCGAAGCACACCACGAATCCCTCTGAATCTTGCCCCCGGTTTCCCTGCTTTGTCGCAGTGACCGCATCAGCGAACGACAGACGATGCACCTTCGCCATCGGCCCGGGCCAATCGAAGTCGTGACTCGCCAGGTCGCCGAGTGCGAGGTCGGCACCGGTTTCGATGTCGATGGCCGCGACGAGCACGAGATCGCGCCGCTCGCCATAGTCCACGATGATTCGACACGCAGGGCTGATGATCTCGAACAGCGGAGTGATTCCGCATGGGAACATCGCATCGGAGTACCTCTCGCCGAGGATCCGGTTCGCTTCGGCGCCTTGCGTGGACGTCAGCGACCCGCGGGTGCACAGGCGCGAACTGCCGTCGGGCGCCACGTAGCCGATGCCGAGCACCCCGTCGAGCTTCTCGCAGACTCGCATCGCCCAGCGACCCTCCGACGTGTCGGGGACCATCGGTGCGGCAGGTTCCCCGGGATAGAAGAACTTCGGAAACGGGCGGGCCACAACCCGACCGTCTCCGTCCACGACGAGTCCGCGACAGGTCATCGTGACCTCGGTCCATGCAGCGTCGGCTTGGCACTTCTTCGTGTAGTTCAGAATGCGCAGACCTTCATGGCAGCGTTCGCGCACCAGCCCGTCACGAATGGCCGCACGCAGTTCGCGGGCAGGCACCAAGTCATCGATATGCATGGGCAGGAGTTTTTCGCGGCAGGCGTGCGCGCCCAAAGGGATTTCTGCTGGCGTATCGACCTGTCGGATTCACGTCAGCTGGACATGGTGAACGGTGATGCCGAGGTTCGGTGACCGCATGAGCCGACCGTCGGCGGTCAGCAGCGGCGCATCGAGAAGCTCCGCCAGGGCGACGTACAGCGCGTCGTATGCACTGACGTTGTGCCGATGCTTCCACGCGGTGACCACCAGGCGACGGTGGGGGACGCGTCTGATCGGAACAGCCTCAAGGTCCCGAAGCAGAGTCTCGGCACGGCTAGCCGACACCATCTCGCTACGGAGACGGGTGCTCAGAGCTGCAGGCTGCGAATCGGTATTTCTTGGGTGCGAGCCGCGTCTGTGAGGGGTTCATTCTCGTTGGCCTGCGCGCAGCAGATCTCCGCATCCAGAAAGCGAGCGGCTGCCAGTGCTTCGAGTGAGAGCAGGTTGAGGCGGGCCCCGTCCCGTACGAGTTCGCCCATCGGCCAGCCGACCGTGCGAAGCGATACCAGCTCGATGGATGCCGGCAGTTCGATGACAGCGGCAATGACTTCGGCTGCGACTTCGGGCGACACGTCTCCGAGCCGGCGAGACATCGAGCCGACGACAGCTTGCCCCGCGAGTGCACGGCAGAGACGGTGGTACCACAGCCCCGTCGTGGCGACGATGCCGCCTCGGGGCCGCAACTCGCCGGGCTCCTCGCCGAGCAGCATCCTCAACAGGATGTGGTCGTCCACGAGGACGCCTGAGCTCATGGAAGATGCGGGCTCATGCGAGATCGGGCTCGCTGGCGGCGACGCGGCGTGCGAGCGACTCGTAACCACCGGCCTCCTCGAGAGCCTCACCCAGCATCGACCGCAATCCGCCTCGGCCGGCCGGCACCACCACCACTGCAGCGCCGAGATCGGCGATCTCGACTGCTCCTCCCGCAGCAATTCCCCACCGACGGCGTGTCTCAGCGGGCAGCGCCATTTGACCTCGTTCCGAAACCCGGTAGTGCGCAACAGCCATTACCCGAGTTTACAAGGCAACCATGTTTATCTACAAATCTGCATGGCAACGTCGCTGGGCGCAGTGCGCCAGCGATGAGTGCCGGTACCGAGAGATTCATCGGACGAGTCTGACGCGCCCGACCTGCGCGATCGCAGTGGTTTTTCGGGCGCGCGATCCGTGCGCCGGGTTCAGGGTGTGGGTCCGTAGGTGTAGCGGCCTATGGCATTCAGCGTGCGCTGGCGCAGCGAGTTGCAGCTTCCGATGCGGATGATGAGCGGTTCGTTTGCGATCATGGCGAAGGTCAGCACGTCGCCGTTGGCAGCGGTGCTGACGCCGGCGATGGCCGAGCTGTCGTTCAGCTGACCTCCCTTGGCGAAGACCGTGTTCGTGGGACCGTTCCCGTTGGCGGGAGTCTGCGGGCCGCAGCTTTGAAGCGTTGGCGTGCGCCCTGCGATCGACAGCGAGTCCACGAAGCGGGAATCGGCGCCCGCGAGCAGCAGCAAGCGCACCGCCGCCTCGCAGCTCATGCGATTGTGGACCGACAGCCCTGAACCGTCCACGAGCACGATCTCGGCGGCTGCTGTTCCCAAGACATTGGCGAGCGCGGCAGTTGCTGCCGCCACCGAGGCCGCCCGTGACGAGTCGCCGCCGAGCCGGCCGATCTGCTTGAGCAGCATCTCCGCCGGCGTGTTCTCCGAGTAGCGCAGTATCCGTACCAGCATCTCAGCGACCGTTGGTGAGGTGATGCTGCCCAGATCGGTCGAGTCGTTTGCCGCCGGGGCGCTGCCCGACCGTGGTCGGTGCCGGATCACCACGCCGCGTGCTTCGAGCAGGTCGTCGAAGTTCGACGCGGCTGCTTGGACTGAATCGGTGCTGCGGGTGTGGCTTCGCCGGTTGACGGCGTAGGGCGAGTAGCCGTCGTTGATGATCAAGCCCGACAACACGCCCACGAAGTTCTGCGACAGGTACGACTGCTTCCAGATCGGCGGCGTCTCCGACGTTGCGCCGGGCGGGTAGTGCGTCGTGTAGTTCTGCTCGCCGTCGGCGAACCATGATCCGTCCCCGACAACCGCACCGTCGATCGTGTCGATGCCGAGAGCGTCGAGTGTCTCCATGACGCTGTCCGCCAGCTCGGTCACATCGGTGTAGGGGCGGGCATCGGCGATGCGATTGATGTACCCAGGGGTAGCCAGCACCGGGTCGCCACCGCCGATCAGGTAGAGGTCGCCTCGAAGCACGCCGTCGCGCACCGCAGCGAGCGCACTGGCATCCGCAACCACTTGTGTCGTGAACGTCGCGTCGGCGCCCAGTTCGCTCAGCGCTGCAGTGACGGTCGCGAGCTTGGCGAGCGACGCTGGCAGCAGCGGTGTGTTGGCCCCGTGTTCGAAGACCGGTTCGCCGTTGAGATACAACGACATGCACATGTCCTCAGGCGCGGCGCTGGAACGCAGCGCGGCCGAGAATTCGGCGGCCAGCCGCTGCTGCGAGGCTGGCGTGCTCTCATCGGGCGGGTTGGCTGTGTCGCCGGGTGGACTGGGGTCTTCGCCTGATGCGATCGCAGTCGCGATGGTGCCCACCGCGGTTGCGGTTTCCCAGCGATCAGCGCCGTGGACGCGGGTCATGTCGCGGCCCGCCAGCTTGACGTCGGACACTGCTGCTGGACCGCCGACCACGTAGCCGCCAGTCGCCGCTGTGGCGAGTCTGCGGAGCTGGTTCTGCGGAAACGGTTCGTCGCGGGCCCCGGCGAGAACGATGCAGCTTTTTTCTGCCAGTACGCCGACGAGCGTCACCGCCGAGTAGATGTCGGACTGTGCATCGGCGTCCGACGCGACGATCACTGGCACGGCGTCGGTGCAGTCGCCGAGCACCTCGGGCGGCGGCAGCACCGGCGCCGCAGCGGACGAAGACGTCTGCGCGCCCGCTGGACGCGGAATCGGCACGCCAAGTGCGGCCAGCAGCACGACTACTGCTGCGACTGCCGCGCCGCGTTGACCGAGTCTTGGCGCGTTCATCTCACTCTGCCCTCGTCGCTCGTGCCCGTTGGTCTGATGGTTCCGGCCGTCAGTGGTGCCGGCTGTGTTCGGTGGTTCCGTCGCTTGTCGGTGGCGGCTGTGTTTGATGGTTCCGTCGCTTGTCGGTGCCGGTTGTGCTTGATGGTTCCGGCACTCACTAGTGCCGGAACTGCCGCTCGCCGGTGAACAGCATGGCGAGGCCGAGTTCGTTGGCGCGGGCAATGACGTCGTCGTCTCGCAAGGCGCCACCGGGTTGCACCACTACGGCCACACCGGCTTCAGCAGCGGCCTCGACGCCGTCACCGAAGGGGTAGAACGCATCGCTGGCGCAGGCACCGCCCACCGCCCGGCCGTTGGCCTTCGCAGCGGCGAGCCGGCCTGATTCCACACGATTCTGCTGGCCCGCACCGATGCCCCACGCCGTGCGGTCGCGCGCCAGCACGATCGCATTCGACGTCACGTGCCCGCAGACCCGCCATGCAAAGCGGGCATCGGCGAGCTCGGTTGCCGTCGGGTTGCGCTGGGTGACCACCTGCCAGTCTTCGGGCGCTGAAGCAAACGCATGCGGCGACTGCACCAGCCAGCCGCCGTTGATCTGCCGCAGCGAAGTGCCGGCTTCATCAGGCCGGGGCGCCTCCAGCACCCGGGTGTTGCGCCGCTTCGCCTCGATGCGCTCTACGACGCCGTTCTCGTAGCCGGGCGCGATGATCAGGTCGGCTTGTGCCGCCGTCTCGATGCGCTCGACCGTGTCGAGATCGACGATCTGATTGAACGCCACGATCCCGCCGAACGCCGAGCGGGCGTCGCAGTCGTAGGCACGCTGGTACACGTCGGCAAGATCGCCGCCGGCAGCCGCTCCGCACGGGTTCGCGTGCTTCACGATCACGACCGCTGCCGAACCCTCGGCGTCGCCGAGATCGTGCACGATCCGCCACGCCGCATCGGCGTCGAAAAAGTTCAGATAGCTCAGCGCCAGCCCACCGTGCTGGTAAGCGTGATCCCACCAAGTCAGCTCGCCGACCGGCCGGTACCGGGCTCCGAGATGGTGCGGGTTCTCGCCGTAGCGACACTCGTCCACCCGTTCCAGCGCCAGGTGCACCGTCGGCGGCAGGGGAGTGGGCTCGTCAGATTCGCCGGCCCCCGGCGCGGGCTCGCCGCCGCCGCTGACCGGCTCGTCCAGCCAGCTCACGATCGCCGCGTCGTACGCCGCGGTATGGGCGAAGGCCGCACGCGCCAGCCGCCGCCGCGTCGCAGCGCTCAGCGCACCTGCGGTAGACAGCTCGGCCAGCACCGGCTCGTAGTCGGCCGAGTCCACCACTACGCCGACGCCACCAGCGTCGTCACCGTGATTCTTCGCGGCAGCCCGCACCATCGCCGGCCCGCCGATGTCGATCAGCTCGGGACCCGGATCGGACCGGAACGGATACAGGTTGCACACCACCAAGTCGATGGCCGCAATGTCGTGCTCCGACAATGACGCCAAGTGAGCGGGCTTCGACCGATCCGCCAGGATCCCGCCGTGGATGCGGGGATGCAGCGTCTTCACCCGCCCGTCGAGCATTTCGGGGCTGCCGGTCACGTCTTCGGTTGCAAGCACCGGCACCCCGGCATCGGCCAACGCGCCGGCCGTCCCGCCGCTCGACACGATCTCCCACCCGAGGCCTGACAACCGGGTCGCGAAGTCGACCACGCCAGTCTTGTCCCACACTGAGATCAACGCCCTCATCCCGCACCCTTCTTCGCCATCGACCATGTGTCGCTGCGCGGAGACGGCCGACTTCGGTTTCGACATTCTGCGGGCAGGCATGCCGGTTGCGACGGCATTCGAGCGATGTGCACCTGCGGGGCGCTGCACCCGAGTGTGCCCAGCACTGGTGGACTCGTGGTGTGTGATGCAGCGATCACATGCGCCCGCCGCGCTCTTGTCCGGCGCGCTGCTCGCCCAGAAATGCCGCAATCGTCGCCGGGTAGAGCTCGCGCTCCGCCTTCTTGATGCGTTCGTGCAGCGTTGTCTCGTCGTCGCCCGCTAGCACCGGCACAGCTCGCTGCGCCAAGACCGGGCCGGCGTCCACCTCGGGAATCGCTACGTGCACGGTGCAGCCCGACTCGGCGGCCCCGGCATCCAACGCGTCACGCACGGCATGCCAGCCCGGGAACGCCGGCAGCAATGACGGATGGGTGTTCAGCACCCGTCCCCGGTAGCGGCCGTCGCCCCATTCGAAGAACGATGCGTCCAGCACCGTGCCGAAGCCGGCCATCGCCACCACGTCGACGCCTCGCCCCCCCAGCACGGCGGCCAGCTCGCAGCTGTAGCCCTCCCGGTCGAAGCGCCGCCGGCCCAAGTCACTGACCCCACCGGCTGCGCTGTCGTGATCGGCCGCGCTGTGCCCGTCGATCACGCTGTCCTCGCCCGTCCCGCGCATCGTCCATTCGCATCGCGCCACCAAGACCGTCTCGATCCCTGCATCGGCCGCAACTCCCAGACCACGGCACGGACGGTCGGCACCGACGAGGTCCACGGGCAGCCCGCCGCCGAGCATCGCTTCGAGGATCGAACCGGTTCCTGAGACCAGTACCGCCAGGCGCACGCCGCCGAAGCTACGCGCCGCGCCCGGCGACAGCGCGGTCCGCAGGCTGCGCTACCCACGCGCCCCAGTAGCCTCGCTGCCGTATGCGTCCGCCCGAGGACATGCCGCCTCCGTCATCTGAACCGCCAGGGGGACCTCAGGGTCCTCAAGGCCCCCAAGGTCCACAGGGTCCCCGGCCGGTGCCGCGCCGCCCACGCGGTCTCACGCGCTTCCGCCTGATCATCGGCATCGCTGTCGCGATTGCTTTGGTTCTGCTGTTCTCCATCCGGGGCCTGGCCGGTTTCTGGACCGACTTTCTGTGGTTCGACAGCCTGGGTTACTCCTCGGTGTGGTGGAAGGTGCTGTGGGCCAAGATCGGCTTGGGCCTGCTGTTCACGGCGATCTTCTTCGTCCTGCTGTGGTTGAACCTGTTCATCGCCGAGCGTCTTGCTGCCCGCGCGACTCCGTCGGGACCGGCCGAGGACATCGCCGCCCGCTGGCACCAGATGTCCCGCCGGCGTCGTGGCCTCGTCCGCATCGGCGTCTCGCTGATCCTCGCCTTCATGGTCGGCTCCGGCGTCTCAGGCCAGTGGGAAGCGTGGCTGTTCTTCATCAACGCCACCGACTTCGGCCTCGCCGACCCGCAGTTCGGCCGCGACGTCGGCTTCTACGTCTTCCGCCTGCCGTTCTTCAACTTCCTGGTCGGCTGGGCGTTCGCTGCGGTGCTGGTGACGTTCATCTTCACCACCGTCTGGCATTACCTGAGTGGCGCGATCCGGGTGCAGGCCCCTGCGGGCAGCCGGGTGCAGCCGCAGGTGAAGGCTCACCTGTCGCTGCTGCTGGGCATCTTGGCGCTCATCAAGGCGGTCGGCTACTACTTCGACCAGTTCGAGCTGACGCTGTCGGCTCGGGGCTTCGTCGACGGCGCTACCTACACCGACGTGAACGCGCAGCTGCCGGTGTTGCGGCTGCTCATGGTGATCAGCCTGTTCAGCTTCGTGCTGCTGGTGGTGAACATCTGGCGGCGCGGCTTCACCTACCCGGTGATCGCCGTGGCGCTGTGGGTGGTCATTGCCGGGCTCGCGGGTGCGGCGTACCCGGCCATCGTTCAGCGCTTTCAGGTGGAGCCTTCGGAGTCCACCCGTGAGGCCCCGTACATCGAGCGCAACATCGAGATGACCCGCATCGCGCTCGGGCTCGACAACGTGACG
Organism: Candidatus Poriferisodalis sp.; assembly: GCF_965208895.1. Classification (GTDB taxonomy): domain Bacteria; phylum Actinomycetota; class Acidimicrobiia; order Acidimicrobiales; family Poriferisodalaceae; genus Poriferisodalis. The sequence goes on from NZ_OZ242363.1 coordinate 3,012,882, forward strand.
TCGAGCGAGTTCAACTACGAACCCGAGCTGACCGCCGAAGACATCGAGAAGAACTTCGACACGGTGCGCAACGTGAGGCTGCTCGACCCCGCAGTCATGCAGGACACGTTCCAGCAGACCCAGGGCATCAAGAGCTTCTACGACTTCCGTGACATCGACGTCGACCGCTACGAGATCGACGGCCAGATCACCCAGATCGTGCTGGCGGCCCGTGAGCTGCGCCCAACCGAGCTGCCGACCGACACGTGGGAGACCGAACACGTCGCCTACACCCACGGCTACGGCGTGGCTGCGGCGCCCGCCAACGGCGTCGATGCCAATGGCCGACCGGCGTACGCACTGGGCGATATTCCCAACGTGATCTCGCCCGGCGCGGAGGCACTCGAGCTCGACGAGCCGGGTCTGTACGTGGGCGAGGACCTGCAGGGTTATGCGATCATCGGCGCCCAGCGAGCCGAGGTCGACTTCCAGGACGACGACGACCATACCGAGACGACCCGCTACGACGGTGAAGACGGCGTCGGCATCGGCGGCTTCTTCCGGCGCCTGGCGTTCGCCGTGCGCTTCGCCGAGCCGAACCTGCTGGTGTCGGGCGAGATCCAGGGCGAGAGCCGGATCCTCTTCAACCGTGACATCACCCAGCGGGTGGAGCTGCTGGCCCCGTTCCTGTCCTACGACAGCGACCCGTATCCCGTCGTGCTCGACGGGAAGGTGAAGTGGGTGCTCGACGCCTACACCACCACCACGCAGTTCCCCTATGCGCAGCGCACCAATTCGCGGGCGTCGACGGTGGGAAGCGACCTGCGCGATCCGTTCAACTACGTGCGCAACTCGGTGAAGGCCGTGGTGGATGCGCACGACGGCACGGTCACGTTCTATGTCGTAGACCGCAGCGACCCAATCGTGCAGTCCTACATCAAGCAGTTCCCGGCGCTGTTCTCCGACGATGCGCCGCCGGCCGAGCTGCAGGAACACTTCCGTTATCCCGAGGACCTGTTCCGGGTGCAGACCGAAGCGTGGGGCCGCTACCGCCTGAACAACCCGTCGGAGTTCTATGACGCTGCGGGTGCGTGGGCAGTGGCGCAGGACCCGGGCGATTCGATCGGCCAGACCACAGTCGAGACGGTGCGCGACGAGACGACCGGGCAGGTGATCGCCACGGTCGAGGCCAGGATCTCGCCGCAGTACCTGCTGTTCCGATTGCCGGGCGACGACACTCCGTCATTCGTGATCTTCCGGCCGTTCGTGCCCTTCTCCGACGACGACTCCAGAAAGAACCTCGAAGGCTTCATGGTGGTCCACAACGATCCGGACCGATATGGCGATATCGAGGTGTTCGAGATCCGCTCGGATCAGCCGATCGACGGTCCTGCGCTGTTCAATTCGAACATCCAGACCGAGGAGGAAATCTCCGAGCGGCTGACGCTGCTGAACCAGAACGGCTCGGTGGTGAGGCCCGGCAACCTGCTGCTGATCCCGGTGGAGAACTCGCTGCTGTACGTGCGGCCGCTGTTCATTGCGGCAACAGGGCCGACGGCGGTGCCTGAGCTGCAGTTGGTGATTGCCGGCATCGGGTCGAATGTGGCGATCTCCGAGACGTTCGAAGGGGCGCTCGAGAAGGCGATTGGCGGGGCCGAGATCGACATCGGCAACGAGACGATCCGGTCGACCAGTGCGGCGCCCACGACAACCGACGATGCCGAAGACGAGCCGGAAGCCGCTGCGCCTGAAGACGAGGCCGACGAACCCGACCCGGCACCCGAAACCGACACGGTGACCAACCTGCTCGAGCGAGCCTCACGGGCGTTCGACCGGGCCGATGCCGCCCTGCGCGAAGGCGACCTGGCCGCTTACCAGGAGGCCGTCGACGAGGCCGAAGGCCTCATCGCCCGAGCTGCCCGAATCCTCGAACAAGCCGCCTCCGGCTAAGCCCGACGGCACGGCTGGCCCCACCGTATGAGTGAGTGCGCGGGCTGATGTCGTCTGAACAAGCACGGTCACGACTTCGTGAACTGATTCTTGACGGCGCCGCAGGGCCAGTGATTGGGCGTGCCGACGAGCAGTACTTCGCTTCCCTCCGAGATCGCGCTAGGGCAAAGGCCAAAGCACCGCAATCTCCGGCCGGCAAGCCTGCGAACCTCAGGTCGCCCTAGCCGCGCAGCAGCCCTCGACCCTGGATGAAGCGAGATTCCGCACCCAACCTTGCTGGTGTCGGAAGGCCGCTGGTAGTGTTGTCGCTCTCGCCGCGGGGTGGAGCAGTCTGGAAGCTCGTCGGGCTCATAACCCGAAGGTCGCAGGTTCAAATCCTGCCCCCGCCACCAACCGGCAAGCCCCGAGAGCCCAGCTCCGGGGCTTGTTTCGCGCCCGTCAGTCCTCGCGTCGCACGCCCTTGAACGGGCCTCCGGCTCTCTTCATCGCCATGAAGCGGCCCGAGGACGCGTCGCGCTTGATCCAGTTGCCGTTCTTCGGATTCTGGAACTGACTGCGGCCTCTGATGGCTCCGTTCCGGCCGCCGCCTTTGCCGCCGTTCTTGGCCATCGTGCCTCCTGGCTCCGTCAACTCAGTGTATTTCTGAGCTGGTCAAGCTGACGGTGTCGCGTCCCCCTGCCCAAGCCGATTCGGCCCACCCAACCTCGGCGTGCGGCAGCAGTCAGCTCACTGCCACGGCTGGCAGACCACCCATGCAGGCCATTCCCGGTGTGACTCGTTCGGCGTAGCTATGGGTCGTCCTGCGCAGGCGCCCTGTCATCCGCTGCCGAGTCTCGCTGCAGTTCGGGCCAACGATTGAGCATCTTGCTGCATATGTCCGCGTAGAGGCGTTCGGTTGCGCCTCCACCCAATGCAGCCTCTGGGGCTACATCGAATGCATAGTGCAGCAGCGTGGGGGTGTCGGTCGCGATCACCATGTCGATCAGCAACGGGTTGGGTGAAACGCCGACGGTCTGATCGGTGTCGAACACGAGAATCCAGGCTGGGGCTTCCTCGGTCAGACCGACGCCCTCCGGTCGAGGTAACGACCGGAGCGTCGGATTATCAGGATCGGGTTGTAGCTCAGGTCGGCCGAGATGGGGCTGCCAGGAATTCCACACAGCACGCGGAAGCGCCAACACGGTTCCTGCGCAGCTCGTGTGCAGACCCAACTGGAACTTGAAAATCATCTGGTAAAAGGTCCGCTTGAACGTGTCGGCGATACTGGGCCCTTGGATTGCTCGCCCCGCCCATTCGGGATTCTCACCAATCTGATCGGCGAAGCTCGCATCGTGCAGGTCGAGCGCGCTTCGCAGCGCGCTCGTGGCTTCCCCATACGACCCGTGGAACTCCATTGTCTGCACCTCCACGATGGCGTACCGACCGATCTCGGGATCGCCAGAACCCGGCAGTAGCTGAACCATTGTGATGTCGAACGAAAACTCCGGTGACCCGTCGGTCGGTCTCAACGAGATTTCACCGCCGAGGCGAGCACGGAAGTAGACGAACGCCGGTGTGCCGGCGGCGAGCGCTGCTCGAATGCGCGACTGGGTTGTCGGTTCGTCAAGCGTCACGGCTGCGACGATCAGCGCATCCGCATCAACGGCGATGTCGAATAGGCGATGCGCGACTTCGTTGAGCAACCCGTGGTCGAGTGTGCGATATGGGCAAACCAGCCAGTCGATCGAACCCTCGTCCACGCCATATCGCGTTGCGTCCCGGCTGGTGATGGTGCACACGCCTTGGGAGGGCGTCGCCTTGATGCACTCCTGAGCTTCGCCAACCGCGGCGGTCAGAAAGGGGCACAGTTGAGTCTTCATCGCATCCAGCGATGCGTCGCCGAGTTGCACACCGGGGAAGATGCGCTGCCCGAACCACTCTCCCACGAAGTGATTCGGCCGCCGCGAGCTACTCGGAGGCATCAGGCCGGGTGCCGGTCGTGGTCGCTAGATCCTGCGCAGCAACCTCTGCGAACGATTCGGCCATCTCGAATCCAATCGCGGTGCGCCCATTCTCGGCCGCGATCGTGAGCGCACGTCCGGTGCCGCAGAACGGGTCCAGAACCACGCCGCCGACCGGTGAAGACGACAGAATGCGAGGGCGAATCAGGTCAGGCGGGAATGTCGCCGTGTGGCCGTGCGCACCCGAGCGAGCGTTGACCGTCACGACGTCGCGCCGGCCGGGCTCGGCTTCCTCCGCGTCGTAGAAATATGAGGCCCGGCCCTCGCTCGGCCGCTGGACGAAGTGAAACAGGTGCTCGTGGGCCAGCCGAAGACGATCCTTCTCTGGACGGGGCGGAACGTTCGGCTTCGACCAGATGAGATCGTTGCGAAGAATCCAGCGACGACCCTGCATCGCGATCGCGAACCGTGCTGGCACCATCAGCAACTGCTTTTCCTGTCGGTAGTCCCCCATCGGAGTTCGCCGCCTGACCCTGCCCGTGTCTCCGAGACCCTGGCGGCCCCGGGGGCGGATGCTTGCCCACCGCGCGAAATAGGTGTCTCCCATATTGACCCAGACGTTCCCGTCGGGTTTGAGAACAGGGCGCGCTCGATCGAACCACTCGGCTAGGTGCGCCACGTACCAGTCGGGGGTCGGCTCAAGGCCCAACATGCCGCCGTTCGCTCGATACCAGTCATACGGCGGGGCTGCATCGAGCGGGTTGCCCTCGCGACGCCACGCATCCTGAACCCCCCAATCGTGGTGCTCCTGCCCCTCGTACACGCGTTGACACCAGTACGGTGGACTCGTCACGATCAAGTCCACGGACGACTCAGGGAGCTTGTCGATCAGATCGAATGCATCACCGCAGTAGACCTCGGATGCTTGAGGTGCCGACGCATTGGCAGATCGATTGCTCATGCAGTCCACAATAGGAACAGGGTGCGACACGAAAGCGGACTGCGGTCGGCGAGACGGTCCCGGAGTGCCGGTTCCGGTAGTGGGTGCATCGTGTCAATGGGCAGTGGGATCTGCCCGGTGGCGGCCCGAAGTGCTGCACGACTTTCTGACTTGTCATGATATGCGGGTGATCCACCACGGGGGGGCCTGTCATATTTTTTGTGTATCCGGGCGTGGTGGTTTTCATCGGATGTGGTCGGCGATCCGGTCGCCGTAGTGGACGGTCAAGGTGTTGAGGATGGCTTTCCAGCCGTTGGTCTTGCCGGTGAGGTTGGTTCGGTTCTTGGGTCGGGCGGTGGCGATGAGGCAGGTGGACTTTCATCGCGGCTTGTTCGTTGGGGAAGTGTCCTCGATGGCGCACTGCCCGTCGGAATCTGGCGTTGAGGCTTTCTATGGCGTTTGTATCGGGTATGAAATCTGTGGTGCTGTGCTCGTCGGCGGCCGGGTCTTCTAGGTTCGGGGCTGTCGGGTTCGGGGCTTTTGGAGGAACAGTCAGGGCAGGCCGATCTACACGTTGAGCTGCGAGCTCGTGTTAGTACTTGGCCGCCCCTGCGACCGGCCCGACTGCGCTGCGAGCGCGAATCCGTTTTTGTCGTGTCCGCCCGGCGGTTCCTCGATCCGAAGTTGGAGAGGAGACACAGCTGTGGTGCGTCATGTCGGGATGGATGTGCATCGTTCGTTCGCGCAGATCGCTGTCGTGGAGGACGGGCTGGTGCGCGACGAGGGCAGGATCGGGGTGCGCCCGCAGGACCTGCGCCAGTGGGCTGCGGAGTTCCTTGAGCCTGACGATGAGATCGCGCTTGAGGCGACGACGAACTCGGATGCGATCGCAGTGATGCTGCGCGAGGTGGTGGCCAGGGTGGTGGTGTCCAATCCGCGCAAGACCAGAGCGATCGCTGAGGCCAAGGTGAAGACCGACAAGGTCGACGCCCGCATCCTCGCTCAGCTGCTGGCGGCCGATTTCTTGCCCGAGACCTGGGTGGCTGACGAGCGGACCCGGATGCGGCGGCGGCTGGTGGCCCGGCGCACCCATCTGGTGCGTCAGCGCACCCGGCTCAAGAACCAAGTGCATGCCATCTTGTCGCGCAATCTGGTGCCCACATGCCCTCACGCGGATCTGTTCGGCGGTGTCGGACGACGCTGGCTGGCCGCCCAGGCGCTGCCCGCTGACGAGCAGCGCAGCGTCGACGCGTTGTTGCGCCAGCTCGACTTCGGCGGCGACGAGCTTGCTGTAGTCGAGCGCGACATCGCCGTCGACGCCGTCGGGGATCCGGTGATCGGCCGGTTGATGACCGTGCCGGGCATCAACGTCACTGTGGCCGCCTCGATCATGGCCGCGGTCGGGGACTTCTCGCGTTTCGAGTCGCCTGACCGGCTGGTGTCCTACCTGGGGCTGAACCCCAAGGTCTCCCAGTCCGGCAACGGCCCCGCCCGTCACGGCCGGATCACCAAAGCAGGCCGATCGCAGGCCCGCGGGATGCTCGTTGAGGCCGCTTTCTCGGCGTCGCGTGCCCCCGGTCCGCTGCGAGCGTTCCACCGACGCATCAAGGCCCGACGCGGGTTCCAGATAGCCACTGTCGCGACCGCGAGGAAGATGACGGTGCTGTGCTGGCATCTGATCACCAAGGGCGAGGATTACGCGTTCGCCCGCCCGAGCCTGGTCGCGCACAAACGCCGAAGCCTCGAGCTCGCCGCCGGCGCCCCGCCGCGGCCCGGCCCGGCCCCCACGCGGGGCCGTCACGGGACTACCACCACAAGCCGCTGCGAGACGCCGAGAAAGCACTCGTCGAGCAACAAGAACACGCTTATGAAGTCCTCGTCGCTCACTGGCAGCCCCAACGCCCCCACACCAGAACTTGACAATTACATCCGTGGTGTAGACGACTTTGCGCAGCTCGGCGGGGAACTCCCCGAACGGCACGAACTCGTCCCATGACTGCCGCCACGAGCGGATCATGGCGGGGCAGGGTGTCCTGCGAGTCGGCGGCAAAGCTCTCGAAGCGTTGCTCGGCGGCCTCGACGGTCGCTGAGGTGTAGATGTCGCGCATCGCTTTGGTGATGGGGCTCCAGTGCTTGCGGGACGCGTACCGCAGGCTGTTGGGGACCATGTGCACGACGCAGACTTCTGTTGTCAACCTTTTGGCGGGGACCGGGCTGTGCGGGGGCGCGCTGGCGGGGCCGGCGTTGTGTCGGCGGGAGCCGGATTGGTGTTGGGCGGCCGGTTCAGCGTGGCGTGTCGGGTCGGTGGATCGCGGGGTCGTAGAGGGTGCGATCTTGCCAGCAGCGCCACAGGACGCGCAGCCAGCTCGACGCTACGGCACGCAGGGCGGTGTGCTTGGTGGCGCCGCGTTCGCAGGCTTTGGCGTAGCGGGCTGCTGAGACGGGGTCAATGCGCTTGAGGGTGTAGGCCCAGCTGGTGGTGGCGGCTCGCAGTCGGCGGTTGCAGGCCCGCCGACCCGCACGCGTTGGATCTTGCCTGATGACAGCGTGACCGGCGCGGCGCCTGCCTCGGCGAGCAGTGCCTGTGCTGTGGGGTAGCGGCCGCGGTCCTCGCCGATTTCTGAGATGAGCTCGGCTGCGGTGACGCGGCCCACGGCGGGGAAGCTGTCGATGATCCGATGGTCGGGGTGGTCGGCGAGTAGTGCGCCGATGCGCCGGTTGCAGGACCGGATCTGGTGGTTCAGCAGTTCGAGCTGGTCGGCCAGCGCCAGGGCTGCGTAGCTGTGCCCGGCGACGCTGCCGGGTGCTGCGCACAGCAGATTGGCGCGCAGCCGCTCGGCGAGCACACCGGCCGGGACCCGGCCCGAGTAGCCGATGCGACTGCAGAAACCGGCCATGCGGTTGTCGCCGACCCGGCCTGCGGCCTCTGGGGTCGGGTAGCCGCGCAAGAACGCGATCGTGGCGTCGCGGTCGACGCTGGAGAACAGCGCGGTCACCGCAGGGTGATAGGCGACCAAGGTCTCTCGAAGCTGCGCCTCGACAGCGATCTGGCTGTCCACGCACTGACGGCGGTGCCGCGTCACCGCCCGCAGCTCGGCTTGCAGCGCGGACTCCGCAGCCAGGGGCCGCCACTTCCAGCCGTCGGTGCGCATCAGATCAGCCAGCACGAACGCGTCGAAGCGGTCGCTCTTGCGAACCGCGGCCTGGTGGCGTTCACGAGCAGCAGCCGAAACCCTTGGACTCACCGCGAACACCGCGAAGCCCTCACTGAGGAGCCGCTCGACGAGCAGCCCCTCGCTTCGCTCGACCGCGACCCCCACGAGCCCGTCGTGATCTCCCAGCAAAGCGACGAGACCGTCGACGCCCGCCCGGTCATGGGCGAAACGCCGGTTGACCAGCTCCCGCCCCAAGTCATCGACGACTGCGGCCTGGTGATAAGCCCCGCCCCAGTCGATACCGGCAAATGCTGTCATATGTCGTCCTCCGTCGAGGTCAGCTCACCCGTCTCGACAGACCGCCACCGTCACTCGTTTCGGCGCTCGCAGCGCAACTCCTGATTGCAGTTCGAGGCCCGTCATCGACGAAAGGAACAGGTCTGCGTCCGGACCTCCTGGGTCGGTCTGCACTGGTTCTCTTCCGCCGACGCGGATGACACCCCGAACCCTTCGGGGCCTACCCATAATGAACTAACGATGTCTGAACCGTCGCTTCGGGCCAGGTCGCCCGGATCGCCGAGGGCAGGCCCTTGAGTCCGTCGCAGCACACGAACCGACGCGTCGGCGAGACCCCGGTTTCGCAGCTCGGTCAGCATCGTGGCCCACTGGGTGGCGCCCTCGCCGCCCGATGGGCCCAGCCACATGCCCAAGACGTCGCGTTCGCCTTGAAGATCAACGCCTATGGCCACATAGACGGGCCTGTTCGCGACCTGGGAGTCAAGGGCCTTGACGACGATCGCGTCGAACCCAGCACCGCGTAGACCGGATCGAGCGGTGCGGTTCTGCCACACCGCCATGTCAGCCACGATCCCCTCGGTGATCTTCGAGATCGTCTCCCGGCTCACCGAGGTGTCATAGATCTCGGCCAGGTGGTCCTGGATCTCGCCGGTCGTGAGCCCCTTCGCATAGAGACTGATCACGTTGCCCGACAGCCCGTCCAGACGGCGCCGGTGCTTGGGCACCGTCACAGGGCAGAACGTGCCCGCACGGTCACGCGGCACCCGAAGGTCGACCTCGCCGATCTCGGTGGTGACCGTCTTGGGGGTCGACCCGTTGCGAGAGTTCCCCGACCCGCGGCCCGCAGCCGCGTGACGCTCATAGCCCAGATGCTCGCTCATCTCGACCTCCAGGCCGATCCGGGGGCACCTGACGCACCAGCCCCGTCAAAAGGCCGCCGTCGCCGGTCAGCTCCACGCCCTCAGCGCGTGCCTGGGCCACCAAAAGCTCGGCCCAGTCGGCCATCGCCGTCTCGCCGACGGCCTCTCCCGCCGGCACAGCCGGCATATTCTGATCAGCCGCAGACATGATCCTTCCCGGCCCCCAGCACCCAGCCAGGGACCCTCAGACCACGCCGCTTACACAAACTTTCCGACACTCCCCATCACGCGCACGAAACCTCACGGTGAGCGCGATGCCGTTACCGTCTCGGGGTCGGTCTGCCGCACGGGCGAAGGGATTCCGATGGTCCGAGTCGAGTCGCTGTCCGAGGTTCTGCTGCGTGAGGTGTGGCCTGATGAGGCCAGGGACTTCACGCCGTGGCTTGCTGAGCATCCCGCGCATCTGGGCAGGGCGCTGCACATGGACATGGAGACGACAGGGCGGCGAGGTGGCGGTGCCTTCTGAGCCTGAATCCACCGGTGGGGTGGTTGGGAAACAGCCCTGCCCGCCCGGGCGAGCAGCCAGCCCCTGACGCCGTCGCGCCAGGGCCGCCGGCAACGTAATGGGGGTCATTGGGGCGTGGTGGTGCCCGGTTCGGCTTGGGGGGGTTGGGTTGTGTGCTGCGCTTTTGGGGGTGTGCTGCGCTTTTGGGGGTGTGCTGCGCCGGGCGGCTGGGCGCTGGGGGCGGTTCAGCAGTGTTGGGGCAGGCTGCGGATCTTGTCGAGCGCGGCGGCGAACGTGTGAGCCCAGGGCCATCGGGCGGGGAGCCGCAGGGTGGGCCGTCCGCTGCGGTTGACGAGCCGGCCGGGGACGGCGAGCAGGCGGCGTGCGATGGTGGCGGCGACGGTGAGCTTTCGGGGGTCGTGGACGTGTCCGATGCGCGCTGTCCAGCGTGCGATGTTGTGCGCGAGCACGGCGCAGGCGAGCCATGCGGCGTTGGCGGCGAAGCGTCCTGAGGGGCTGTGGGCGAGGCCGCCGGCTTTGAGGTCTTTGATGGCGAGCTCGACGCGTGCGTGACGGCGGTAGGCGGCGTCGGCTGTTTTGGTGTCGAGCGTTTCGGCGTCGATGTCGGTGACGACGGCGTGGTGGCGCCAGTCGGGGAACAGGTCGCCTTGCTCGCCGACGATGCGGGTGCGGCGCACCACCAGCCGCACCGTGCGAGCGGGCTTGCCGCGGCGGCGCCGGCTCGAGGTCAACGTCGTCTCGGCGACGTGTGCCTCGCCGTCGTCGGTGTAGCCGATCGGGGTCCATTCGTCGTCGTCGATCGCGGCGATCGCCTTGTCGACAGCGGGGTTGCGGCCCACAGCGATCAGGAACCTCACGTCGAGCTTGTCGAGCCGCTCGGTCAGGTCCCAGGAGAAGAACCCTGCGTCGGCGCGCAGCGTCAGCGCCGCCTGTGGCGCCAACCGCCGCGTCCTGGCGACGGTCTCGGACACGAACCGCAGGTGTCCTTTCTGGGAGGACCCCTTGCGCATCCGCGAATGCAATATCTCGCCGGTGTCGTCGCGCACCGCGACCAACGGGTGATAGCCCAGCGTGCGCGTATGCCCATAGGCGGCGCCTTGCTTCGCGTCGGAGTGCACCTCGCGGACCGTCGAGTCGACATCGATCGTGACCTGCTCGGCCGCAGGGGCGGCGCCTGCGTCCCACGCGCGGCCCAACGCCAGCTCCTGCGCGCGGTCGAGCTGACGCACATGACCGAACGTGAACGACCTCGCGAACGTCCCCAACGTCGACGGCGCCACAGGCGCGAACCCCAGCACCGACCTTGTCGACGCGGCCCGCAGCCTGTCCGCGTCCGAAAAGAACGAACCGCCCACCAGCATCGAGCACACCGCCGTGAGCACCTTGGCACCCGAACCGCGGCCCGACCCCGGCGGCGTCACCACCTCATCGATCAACGACTCCAGACCCAGCCGGGCCACCAGCGACCCCGCCAACAACAACCCCGCATCGGCGACCAAAGACTCCTCGTCGAACACTGCCTCAATCCGGTCCAGACCCCCAGCTACGCTGCTCACAGAAAGTGCCTCCCGTCATGGCATCACGCCGACTATTCGTCAACGGCAAAATGCCACGTCAGGAGGCCTTTCTGGTGGACGCGCACCACCCAAACCCGCCACCCCACCGGTGGATCCAGGCTGAGTGGGTGAAGCTTCGACCGTGGAGCGGGTCGCAGGCGGACGGGTTTGAGGAATTGTGCGCACAGCTTGCTGATGAGCACACTCCAGGTGCCGCCCGCTTCCAGCGGGTCGGCAATCCTGATGGCGGGGTGGAGTGCTATTGCGAGTTCGCAGATGGAACCAAGTGGGGCTGGCAGGCCAAGTTCTTCTTGTCTGCGCTCGGCGACACACAGTGGCGCCAGCTGGATCGGTCTGTCGAGACGGCGCTCAAGGCTCATCCGTCGTTGACTCGGTACTTCGTGTGCCTGCCGCGGAATCTGTCTCACGCGCCCCGAGCCGGTGTGAGGACCACCGAGAAGCAGAAGTGGCAAGGCCGGGTCGCCAAGTGGCAGAGGTGGGCTCGCGATCGTGGCAGGGACGTGGAATTCGTGTTCTGGGGCGAGACTCAACTGCTGCAGTGGTTGTCGCGACCCGAGCATGTCGGCCGACGCGAGTTCTGGTTCGGCGATCCTGGTCAATTCAGCGACGAATGGCTGGCGAATCGACTTGACGCGGCGATCAGGACTGCGGGGCCTCGATATACGCCAGTGATCCACGTTGATTTGCCTGTGGCCAAGAAGTTCGAGGTGTTCGGGCGAACCGGGTTCGCTGCAGCGGAGGTTCGCAAGCTCGCTGAGGACGTACAGCGGGGTTTGGGCTACTTGGGGCGTGTTGCCGCCGGCGAATCACCGAGCGGCGGCTTGGCTGGGCTTCAAGAGTTCGTCGGGGCCATTCAGCGGGTCGTGCAGCGGATCAGCGGGCATCGGTGCCGATCTGACGAGGATTGGAGACTGGCGGAGATCAAGGGCACGATCCACGATGCTCTCTCTCGCGGTGATCGCGGCCGAGCCGAGCTAGAAGCTGCCGCCGATGCCCACAGCCAGCGAGTCTCCGAGCAGGCGGAGAGCACCACAAGCCGCGTGAACCCCTACAGGGAGGCTCTGCACTCGCTCGACTCGCTTGAAGGGGCGGCGTGGGCGGCGTCGGGTGCGCTGCGGGAAATGGAGGAAATCGCGGATAGCTGCTTGATGCTCGTCACCGGTCAGGCCGGCACAGGCAAGACGCATCTGTTGTGCGATGTGGCCCGCAGGCGAATTGACGAGCGCCGCCCCACGGTGCTGCTGATGGGTCAGCAGTTCACAACGAACGAGCCGCTGTGGACTCAGGCGCTCCAGCAACTGGACCTCGCGCATCTTTCGGCCGAGGCGTTCGTCGGCGCCTTGGAGTCCGCGGCGCAGGCGTCAGGTTGCCGTGCGCTTCTGATGATCGATGCCGTCAATGAGGCACGAGATCACGGGATCTGGAATGCGCATCTCGCGTCATTCCTCGCCCCGATCCAAGCGTCGCCATGGATCGGCGTCGTTCTGTCGGTGCGCACGACTTATGCACACCATGTGCTGCCTGACGATGTCAGAGCAGACGCCGCCGAGGTGGCGCATGCGGGCTTCGCGGGGGTGGCGTATGACGCTGCGCGCAACTTCTTCGACTACTACGGCATCGAGTTCCCGTCCGTGCCGCTGATACGGCCCGAATTCAACAACCCGCTCTTCTTGAAGACGCTCTGCGCGGGTCTCAAGAACAGCGGTGAACGACGGATTCCGCTCGGCTCTGAGGGCATCTCACGAGTGTTCGACCGCTACCTGCGAGAACTTAACCGGCAGATTGCGGAGCGGCTCGACGTCGACCCGACGGACAGGGTCGTCGATCGCGCCTTGAAGATTCTTGCGGAGACATGCATACGCAATGCGAACCGCTCGATCGCCCGCGACGACGTCCGGGACCGCATCAACTCGCTCGTTCCCACGACAGGATTCACGGACTCTTTGTATCGGGCGCTCGTCGACGTCGATCTGCTCTCAGAGTTCGAAGGCCGGCCGCGACATGACGGATGGTTCGTCACATTCGGGTACGAGTGGTTCGCCGACCACCTCATGGCCTCCTATCTGGTCGATGAGCATGCCGACTGTTCGAGCCTCGCCGACGCGCTCACGGATGCGAGCACACCCGAAGGTGTGGCTAGGTGGGTCACATACAGCGGACTCCTGGACGCATTGTGCATCCACGCCGCCGAGCAGTACGCCGAAGAGCTGCCGAGCTTGCTGCCCGGCGGACTGGACAGCTTCGATGTCCGTTCTGCGTTCGTGCGCAGCCTTGCGTGGAGGGACCCGGCCTCTGTCGGGCTGCAGTGCCGGGAGATCGTCGATGGCCTGTTCGCCGACGAGCACTCGGGCAGGCTTGGCGCGGTCTTCGACGCTCTCGTGTCGTGCGCCACGGTCCCGAACCACCCGCTGGGAGCGGCCTATCTCCACGGGCGTCTGCGGAGCCTCGGGATTCCGGATCGGGACGAGATCTGGTCGACCTATCTTCATTGGGCATACGGCGAACAGGGGCCGATAGACCGGGTACTGGACTGGGCAGAGCAGTACAAGCCCGAGACGGCACCACTCGACGATCCCTCGCGGCACGCCTGTGCAGTGGTCCTCGCTTGGTTCTTGACGGCGTCGGATCGCTTCGTTCGCGATCGCGCCACCAAGGGACTCGTCGCGATACTGAGCAACGAACTGGCTGTCACGACGGATTGGGTACGCCGGCTCCAGGATGTTGACGACCCGTATGTGACTGAGCGGGTCTTCGCGGTCGCATACGGCGTCGCAATGCGCACAACAGACGCCGACGGTCTCGCACCGCTCGCCCAGACTGTGTACGAACTGGTGTTTGCTGGGGGCACACCTCCCGTCCACATTCTCTTGCGCGATTACGCCCGTGGAGTGATCGAGCGAGCTGTTCACCTCGGCGCGAACCTCGACATCGATGCCGATCGGATCAAACCGCCGTATCACAGCACATGGCCGCACATTCCCAGCAGCGAAGAACTCGAACACCTCGACCCGCTGTCAGGCGACCCGCCGCATGACCTGTCGGACGACGACAGAGCACGAGCCTGGCTCTGTTCCTCCATCAAGAGATCCGATTTTGCCCGATACGTGATCGGCACGAACTCGAAGTCTGAATCAAGGGACTGGCTGGAGGTTGCCCTCACCGAGCCGCCGTGGCGCTCTGCCGACGAGGTCTCTGACGCATTCGCAGTGATTCTCGGCCCGATTGCTCGGAGAGTTTTTCAGAAGCTCCGCACGAGGACGAAACCTACGCCGCTCTCGATCGCGTTCCGAGACGCCCTCGGCGGCCTCAATATCGACGAGTCTGACGAAGCACTTGATTCGTACCTCGATGCGACTGTTGAGGTGCCCTATCACGACGAGCAACTCGAACGCCTGCTGATCAGGATGCTCCCGCAAGAACACATCGCGCGATACGCAGAAGTAACGCAGGCACGAGGTGCTTCAGCACCGCGTCTGCAACTGGACATCATTCAGCGCTATGTGCTGTGGCGCGTATTCGATTTCGGATGGACGCCGGAGCGATTCGGGGACTTCGATCGGTCAACGGGCGGCGGTCCGCGACATGGGACGCAAAAGGCCGAGCGCATCGGCAAGAAATACCAGTGGATCGCGTACCACGAGATACTGGCGCTCATCGCTGACCACTATCAGTATCGATCTGATTACCAGGACACCGGTTCGAGCACTGACTACCAAGGACCTTGGCAGCTCAGCGTCCGGGACATCGATCCATCCGTGATCGTCCCCAGAATCGAGCGCGACCGAGACGATCCCGGCGCCCCGACAAGATGGTGGAACCGGTCAGTGCCGATCCCCACAGTTGACGAGATCCGACACGAGGACTGGCTGCGCGAAGAAGACGACATTCCAGGCCGTGACGGCCAGCTCCGTTTCCGGGACCCTGAGAGCGGCACGACCTGGATCAAGGTGCACGGATTCAGGACCTGGGAATCACCCGCTCCGCTTGTCATCGTCAGCGAGAAGGTCGACTACCGCGAACTGTGGCTCGATGCATACGGATACCTCGTCGACGCAGACCGCGTCGACGAGTTCCTCGCCTGGTCCCGAAACGTCGACTTCTGGAACCGATGGATGACCGAACCGCCAGAGGCGCACTACCTGTTCTTCGGCGAACTGGGCTGGGGACCGGGATTCAAGGACCAACTGAGCGACCACCTTGAATCGCAACATCCCGAGCCGTTCGATGACGGACGAGCGTGTCCGACGCCTCTGTGTCCGGCGGCATTCAGCTATAGCGCTGAAACGAGTGGCTACGACTGTTCGCTGACCGACAGTCACGAAATGCTGCGGTCCAACTCCCGACTCGTCGACGCGATGGGTATGCGATGGACGGGAAACGGCGCCGACTTCGTTGACAACCATGGAACGCTCGTCGCGTTTGATCCATCGACCCACGATGACTGCTCGTCGGCCTTGCTCATTCGAGAGGATCGCCTGTCCCAATACTTGGAGGACTCAGGCGATGCGCTCGTGTGGGCCATCGTGGGCGAAAAGCGGGCACGTGAACCCGGGAACTGGCTGGACTGCTGGGCAGCAAGCGTGCGACGATCCGGGGCCTACGTCTACGGAGACGATCCATCCCGAGGCAACATGCAGACCTACCCGGAAGCCCCGACCGGCGATCGCACCGCGTAGGCCTGGCTAGGAGGACTACGCCGAAGCTCACGGCCGTGCCGAGGACGTGGCGTTCTGTCTCGACGCTGAACAGTGCGAACGAGTCAACCAAGCCGACGAGAAGGAGCAGGAGCGCCGATACGAAGCCGGCGAAATATCGACCGGCAACCGCCGTTCCGTCCCGACCCGGAAATGAACAACTCATGCTTTCGGCCCGACGCACGGGATTCCTAAGCATGACGTTGCCCCGTTGAAACTTCAGGCCGCAGGGTCGCTCCCGAGAGATTCCAAGAACGCACGTCTGAGCGTGACGATCGGGTGGCAGCGTCCGGACGGCGGCACCCGCTCAGAATTCGCGCGCTGGCGCGTCATTGAGCGCCGTAGGTTGTCCGGCTGATGGGCAGGCGGTCTCGTCAAGTCGAAGTGGAGGGCCTGAAACAGGTCGAGCGAGACTTGACGCGTCTTGGGTGGCGCACCGTCGAGACGCCGTCGAGCAGCGATGTCGGTACGGATCTGTACGCAGACCTGTTCGACGAACGCGGGCACAGCCTTCAGCTGCAGATCGGTGTCCAGGTGAAGTCAGGCCCCAGCTACTTCAAGCGACGCCGACGAGGCAAAGACAATGACATTGAGGGCTGGTGGTACAAGGAGAGATCCAAGCGGCACTTCGATCATTGGACCACGCATCCAGCGGCCCACCTGCTCGTGCTCGCGGATGTCGCGGAGGAAGTCTCCTACTGGGTGCACGTCAAGCCGAAGGCCGTGAAGTCGACCGGCAAGGGCGCGAAGGTCTTGGTGCCCCGATCCCAGACGATCTCGAGCGAGAACGCAGACGCGCTGGTGGAGGCCGCAGCTCGCCAGAAATCGGCACCGCAGCTGCAAGGGCTGGCATTCACCGCCGACATTGACAGCCTTCCCTTGGGTCGCCGTCTGCGGTATGCGCTCATGGCGCCGCGGCTTGTCGCCCCGCTTCGGGCGGCAGGTTTCGAGGCGACGATCTGTGCGGAGGAGGCGATCGCGTTGATTGCCGCCGGCCGCTTCAGCGACTTGAAGCGATTCTCTGAAGTCGCCGAAGATGTCCCTGATCCTGATGAGACGGACGCTGATGCACCGTGGCTGTGGCAGTTCGTGGCTGCATTCTGGGAGTGGGCTACCAACGACTCCCTGGTACGGCTCCGTACGGTATTCGAGTCAGCTCCGGACAGGGGCACTCATGCCGCCTCGGGGGTTTTGCTGTCTTGCGCACATCGCCGTGAAGAATCGCATGTCGTCAGCTCTGAGGTGCTCGACTCGCTCGTCGAATCCGGCTCATTGGACCCTGCTGACCATGGATGGGTGCTGGTTCAGCGAGCCCGCAGCAAGATCGACGCGGGCGACATAGAAGGAGCGGACGCCGATGCAGTCCAAGCTCAGCGATCTCTGGCTGGCGACCGCGACGACATCACCGTGTCGGCGCTCGCCGCGTCCGCTGCGTGGCCGGTGTACTTCGGTGCGTGGATGAAGCGAATCGAGTCTGGCGATTTCGCTTCGGATCAGGACGAGGAGAAACAGAACTACAAGGAGTTGCTCATCGCATTCGACACGGCGGTGTCGTGGTGGCGCTCGCGCCAAGTATCCGCGGCGCTGAGCGGTGAACACGACGAGAGTTACCGCTCTTGGGCGCAGGACGACCCGATTGATGAATTCGTTTATGGTTCCTCCGGCGAGGACGAACTGTTCGCTGCCGAACTGAACGCCGATCTGACAGCCGAACAGGGTGCGTGGCAGTCGATCGCGGAACGCCGCGGCGTCCGACAGCTGATGCGCGCCTCCAAGAGCGACGACGAGCAAGGCCAACTCGCTGAGGGGCTCGACATCCTGCGCCGATGCGGCAGCAAGAAGCCCCTCGGTGATGCCATCGGACATCTGCTTCGCGTCGGGCCGGCTAACGCATTGGTGAAATCACTGCGAAGGCTGCCTAGGACTGGCTGGGTGAGCACCTCGGTCGCTGCGAATTTCGGCGCTTCGCGTTTCCGCGTGGGGTAGTGCTGTGAGGGTTCGGGCTGGATAGGGAGGGATCCCCCAGAATCGGAGGTGTCGAGACCGCGAGTTCTGGAGGATCCCTGTGGCTGTTGACCTTACGCGTGCGTTGTTGTTGATCGTGGGTCTGGGCCCGCATGTCGCGGTGCTCGATGTGCGGGGCCGCCGCGGCGGCCCGCTCGAAGTCGAGATCGAGTTGAGCGGGCGGCCGTGCTGTGGGGGCTGCGGCGGCAAGGTGTGGGCTCACGGGGCGAGCGCGGTGGGTCTGGCTGATCTGCCGGCGTTCGGGCGGCCGGCCCGGCTGGTGTGGCGCAAGCGCCGCTGGCTGTGCCCTCATCAGGGCTGCGCGGTGCGCACGTTCACCGATCAGGAGCCTCAGATCGCGCCGCCCAGGGGGCGCATGACGAGCCGGGCTGCTCGCTGGGCGACCCGCGGGGCGGGCAAGGGACGGGCGATCAAAGAGATCGCAGCCGAGCTGGGCTGCAACTGGCACACCGCGATGGCCGCAGTGCATCGCTGGGGCCGAGCGCTGCTCGAAGCCGACCGGTCGCGCATCGGCGGCGTGACCGCTTTGGGGCTCGACGAGATCTTGATGTTCCGCCGCGGCCGATACCGCGAACAGCACTGGGGCACCACCATCGTGGACGCCAGGCGGGGCAAGCTGCTCGACATAGTCGCTGGTAAGAGCGCCAAAGGGGCCACCAGATGGATCCAGGCGCGCACCTCGGTGTGGCGGCGGCGGGTGCGGTGGGCGGTCATGGACCTGTCAGGGCCGTACCGCAAGGCGTTCACCGGCTCGCTGCCCAAAGCGATCCAGGTCGCCGATCCGTTCCATGTCGTCAAGCTCGCCAACAGCACCATCGACGAAGTGCGCAGACGCGTCCAGAACGAGACCACCGGCGGACGCGGCACCAAGCACGATCCCTTGTACCGGATACGGCGGCTGCTGCTCAAGGCACACGAACGAGTCACCGAACGCGGCGAGGCGAAACTGCGCGGCCTGCTCGCAGCCGGCGACCCCCACGGCGAAGTCCGCGACGCATGGCACGCCAAGGAGACCCTGCGCATGACCTACCGCATCCCAAACCGCAAGGTCGCGCTCGAAGCCCTCGACGAACTGTCCCGCGACCTGCGCGACGACACGTACTCCCCGGAGCTGAACAAGCTCGGCCGCACCCTGCACGCCTGGCGCACCCCGATCACCAACTGGCACCGCTCACAGGTGACCAACGGGCCGACCGAAGCAGCCAACAACCTCGCGAAGCTGATCAAGCGAGTGTCGTTCGGGGTCACCAACTTCGACCACTACCGCATCCGAGTCCTGCTGTATGCCGGCAAACCCGACTGGACCCTGCTCGACACCCTCACCCCACGCTAAAGCGCGAAGAGCCACTATGGATGTAATGCTCAGTCCGCTTGAGGACGCAGGATTCTTCTGGACCGCTACGTCAATTCGCCCTAAATGGATGCCACCGTTCGGGCAGAACGTGGTATCAGAGGCCGCGATCGTGTGGAAGCAGCGGATTCGAGCACAATCGGAGCTGTCCGAGACCACTCATTTTGGCACTATACGGTAACCAGAATTAGGTACTATCAAAGGTGTTCTGACCTGCGGTGTTGCCAAAAAAGTGTGGAACCCCCTATAGTGAAAGTGTGGACTCCTCCCGAGAAGGCCCTATTCTCTAGTGTCCACATAGGTGGCGAACACACCCACCAACCAGCGAGCCCTGTGAGCGCAGCTCCGGGGCTTGTATCGCGCCGGTCAATTCTCGCGTCGCACGCCCTTGAACAGGCCGCCGGTTCTCTTCATCGCCATGAAGCGGCGCGAGGAGGGGGCCGAACCGACGCAGCACGTAGACGAGCTGCTTGACGAGATCGACGCCGATCGATCCGACGTCTTCTGGGGCCGAGTTCGACCGCCCTCAGTGGCCCTCGGGGCGCTGGGGCGCGAGCCGGACGGGTCGATCGCTTCTTGTGTTTCCCGTCGGGCTGGCAAGCGCTCGCTCGAGATCGGTGAACAAGTCGAGGACTTCGGTTGCTTCGAAGACCCGGTACCGCTGCCGGCCGACGTTGCGCTGACGGAGCACCCCGGCCTCGGCAAGGGTGTTCACTGCATCGGTGGTCCGCGCCTTGGACCGTCCGATCAGCTTGCTGGCCGACTCCACGGTGACGATCGGCGCGCCCGGCAGGACGCCCAGTAGCAAGTCGGTGCTCGAGTTCGCTCGGACGCGGCCGAGCTTTGAACGCCAGGCCGCAGTGATTTCGTCGATGTCGTCGCTGTAGGCGTCGGCGTCCTGGCAGGCTCGGCTGGTGGCGGTGGCGAACATGCGGAGCCATCCGACCGCAGCGGCGGATCGCTCGGCGCTGTCGGGTTCGCTGAGGTGGCGGAACGTCATCAATCCGTTGACGTAGTCATCGGACCACGTTGCGAGCACGAGGCTCAACGGGGGCACGAAGGTGGGGGCGAGGCCCCGGCGTCGGAGCACGACGTGGATCAGCGCTCGGCCGGTGCGACCGTTGCCGTCGGCGCAGGGGTGGAGGGTCTCGAACTGAGCATGGGCGATGGCGGCTTGGACGAGGGGGGAGTGCTCGTCGCCGTTGACGTAGTCGAGCAGGTCGGCCAACAGGTCCGGGAGGTACTCGTGCGGCGGCGGGACGAACGCCGCGCTACATGGGTTGAACGAGCTCCCGCCGATCCAGTTCTGTTCCTGTCGGACGACGCCGCCGAGTTCGGGGGTGGGCGAGTTGTCCATCAACGTGCGATGAACCGACAGCAGGTCGTCAAGCTCGAAGGGGTCCGCGCTGGTGGCGAGTTCGACTGCCGATTCCATCGCTGCGATGTTGCCGATCACCTCGACCGCCACGCGATCATTGGCGTCACCGCCGAGCGCGATCGCAGCCTCGGCTCGAGCGAGGCGACGGGCAGCGGCCTCGAGGCCTTCGATCTTGGACGATCCGACTGACTCGGCGCGCAGCAAGAACCGTGCCAGACCCTCGAGGCTCACATGAGTCGTGCCCGCGTCATTCAGTGCTCGAACGGCTGCTTCGGCGTCGGCGACGTCGGCAGCGACGTCGGCGGGGATCGACAGGTCCCAGTCGGCGAGTGGATCGGCGAGGTATGCGTCATAGTCGCAGCCGCGTCGATCTCGTCGACTCATCCCCTGGAAGTTCGCGTCCCAGCGCTTTCGCAAGTGTGATGCCACGGTCCCTCTAAGTATCGGTTATCAGATAACCGTAACTTACATATCGTCGAGATCAACGGATCCTTGGAGCAGGCGGGCGCTGCTGCCGGAGGCCTCGGCGTTTCAGAATCGCGCCCGTCAGTCCTCGCGTCGCACGCCCTTGAACAGGCCGCCGGCTCTCTTCATCGCCATGAAGCGGCCCGAGGACGTGTCGCGCTTGATCCAGCTGCCGTTCTTCGGATTCTGGAACTGATTGCGGCCTCTGATGGCTCCGTTCCGGCCGCCACCCTTGCCGCCGTTCTTGGCCATCGTGCCCCCTGGCAGACCACCCATGCAGGCCATTCCCAGTGTGACTCGTTCGGCGTAGCTATAGGTCGTCCAGAGCGGTTCACAATGCTGGCCTGTGTGTGTTGCGGCGTCGTGCCAGTATCCGGTACGGTGTCTCTATTCCTCCCCGTCTGGCCGGCTTTGCCGGGCATGGCGGGGTTATTTTTTGCCCTCATGTCTGAGACGTCGCCGCAGCCCGCCAGCACCAGGGTCGCGGTGTTCGTGGACTACCAGAACACTTGGCACACCACCCGAGCGCTGTTCGTGCCCGCAGGATCGCCGACGTGGCATGGTCACGTCCATCCGGATCGGCTGGGCGAGCTGCTGTGCCGCCGCGGCCTTGGCGTCGACCCGGCTCGCCGCCTCCACACAGTGCAGGTGTACCGGGGCCAGCCAGGCGCTCGCAGCTCGCACAAACTGGTCCAGGCGTTCGACCGTCAGAAGGCCCATTGGGAAGCGCTCGCCGGCGTGAGCGTTCACACTCGCCCGATGCGCTACTGGCCCGACGGCAAGCATCCCGACGGCCGGCAGCGCTGGCGGGCCGAGGAGAAAGGCGTCGATGTGCTGCTTGCGTTGCACCTGGCGCTGGGCGCGCACTACGACCGCTACGACGTCGCCGTGGTGGTGTCCGCCGACACCGACCTGCTGCCGGCGATCGAGGAAGCCGTGCGGGTGGGCAAGCGCGTCGAGACCGCCACCTGGTGGGCGTCGCCTGAGCCGCAAAGGGCGCTGCGCATTCCCGGCCGGCATCTGTGGAACCACTACCTCGACGCAGCGGACTTCGCCGCTGTGGAAGACGCCACCGACTACCTCGCCCAGCCGTGAGCGTTGTGGCTCAGTTGGGTGTGTGCGGTGATTGCGGAGCTGAGGGCCTGGTCGTGTAGTGCTCGCGCGACCGGGTGCTGCTGCGCCTGGGAGCCCCGGCAACCACAAGAGTGACACTTGGATTTTCTTGTGTATCCGGTCTTGGTGGTGTTCATCGGATGTGGTCGAACGGTGCCGGTACCGGCGGGCTGAGCGCGTGCCCATCGGGCGGCCCGCGCTTTGTCGCGTTGGGCGTCGATCGCAGGGAAGATATGACCGTGGTTTCCGCGGCTGCAAGATCGGCAGCGCGAAACCCCGAACATCGATGCGCTCCTGGCGCGTGGTGCTGGTTATCCACGGTCTGCTGCCCTTCCCCGAGTCGGGGTCAGCCGGCCGTGAACGGCTGGCTCAGCTTCAACACCTGCTCGTCGTCGGCGTACCAACCCTGGGCCCTGAACTCGTCGGTGTGCATGTAGCACCGAACCCGGACCTCGTCGCTGCCCTCGGCGTGGTCGCCAACGGCGCCTACTCACGCGCCCGGCACCAGGCATGCCCGAGGTCGCCGCCATCGGGCTTTAACCAATAGTCGCGGTGAAGAGGTCGTCGGCGATCGTGAGATCGCCGCCGAAGCCGGCGCCGCGGATTGCATCGGTGTACACCGCGGTCTCCTCGGCGTTCATCGGGCTCGGGATCATGTGCGTGATCACGAGCTCGGAGACGTCGAGCCGCGCGGCGAGCGCGCCGACTTCGCCGGCGTCGGCATGGTGGTGCGAGAAGTTCGTGATCACGGGGGCAGGCATGCCGCGGCGAGCGAGCAGGTCGGGTGAGAACGCCTCGTGCACGAGCACGTCGGCGTCTGCCGCGAGCTGTTCGAGTGCGCCACACACGCGCGTGTCGCCCGAGATCAGGATCACGCCGTCGGGCGTGGTGAAACGGAAGCAGACTGCGGGTTCGAGGCCGCCGTGGTCGACGCTCACCGTATGGATGGCGATCTCGCCGTACTCGGCAACGAGCGTGGGTTCGGCCGTGGCCTCGAACGGGACCACCGTGGGCTCGGGTGCGTCGACGTAGGGGAATTGGGCGCGGCGGTTCTCGATGTCGGCGCCGAGCTGATCGAAGAGCGATCCGACGAAGGTCTCGGCGGGCCCCGCGGGGCAGTGGATCGGGAGACTCGGACAGGGCCCCGGGCCATTGCTGATCCAACGAGCCAGCACCAGGTCGGTGATGCCGAGCATGTGGTCGCTGTGGTGATGCGTGACCAGGAGTGCATCGAGACCGGGTAGCGCCAGGCCGGCCTCGACGAGCCGCAGGGCGGTCGCCCGCCCGGCGTCGATTTGGATGGCCGTGTCGCCGTGGCGGATCAGGGCCCCCGGTCCGGCCCGGCCCGGGGTCGGCATCGGTGTGCCGCTCCCGGTGATCGTGACCGCTGTGGTCATGGAGCCGGTTCGCCGTCGGCCGCGGCGGCACGAGCGGCGGCTCGCTCCTGGCGACGCTTCTCGGGCGACTTGCTCGCCTTGTCCGCGTCGTAGCCCGGACCGAACGCTTCGACGAACACGGAGTCCTCGAGCGCTTCGACCTGATGCATGACGTTGGACGGCACCGTGAACATGTCGCCGGGCCCCATCTCGGTGTAGATCTCCTGCCCGTTGTTGCCGCTGCGGGCGCGGAGCTTGCCAGTGACGAGCACGATGGTCTGTTCGGGTTCGTGGCGGTGGAGCGGCGAGGCGTTGCCTTCGGTCATCTCGATCCAGGTTTGGACGAGGCCGCCGACGGCGGCCCGTCGCAGACCGATGCCTTCGCCGAACGCCAACACCTCCATGTCGTCGTACTTGTGAACGGTTGCGTCCTGATCGGGTTCCATGACTCAGTTCCTTTCGACGAGTTCAGTAGGTGAACTCGATGCCCTTCTGCTCTGTGAAGAACTCCTCGGAGTACTTCCCGCCCTCGCGGCCGATGCCCGACTGCTTGTAGCCGCCGAACGGCGCTCGGTCGTCGTGGCGGGCGTAGCCGTTGACCCAGACGAAGCCGGTCCGCATCGATCGTGAGACTCGATTCGCCTTGCCGAGATCGGTCGTCCAGACCGCGCCGCCGAGGCCGTAGTCGCAGTCGTTGGCCATCTTGAGCGCTTCGGTTTCGGTGTCGAACGGGATGACGTGCTGCACTGGGCCGAAGATCTCGTCGCGACACGAACGCATGTCGTTGGTGGCGTCCGCGAAGACTGTGGGTTTGATGAAGTTGCCGGCTGCGAACTCGCCATCGAGCTTGTAGCCGCCGGCCACGAGGCGAGCGCCGTCTTCGGTGGAGAATTCGATGTAGCGCTGGATGCGTTCGACGGCCTCGGTGTTGATCACCGGCCCCATCACCGTGGCCGGGTCGCGCGGATCGCCGATCGGCAGCTTCTCGGCCACGGCTGCGGTCATCTCGACGACCTGGTCGTAGATCGGTCGCTGGACGAACATGCGCGAACACGCGATGCACATCTGGCCGGAGTTGCCGAAGATCGCCATACCCGAGCCGGGGACAGCCTTCGACAGATCGGCGTCGGCGAAGAAGATGTTGGCGCTCTTCCCGCCGAGCTCGAGCGCCACCTTTTTGAGCGTCGGTGCGGCCGCGGCCATGATCGCGCGCCCTGCGGTTCCCGACCCGGTGAAGGTGATGGCGTCGACGCCGGGGTGGTCGACGATCGCGCCGCCCGCGCTGGCGGGTCCGAAGCCGTTGACGACGTTGACGACGCCGTCGGGGAGCCCGGCTTCGGCGAACATCTCCGCCAGAAGTGACGTCGTGATGGGCGAGTCTTCCGACGGCTTGGCCACGACGGTGTTGCCGAACGCGAGCGCCGGGCCGAGCTTCCATCCCATCATCGGCAGCGGCAGGTTCCAGGGAGCGATCGCCCCGACGACGCCGACCGGCTCCTTCACGACGATGGTGCTCTGGTTGGTCTCGAGATTGTCGAAGTGGTCGCCGTGATCGAGCGACTGCTTTGCGTAGTCGGCGAAGAACCGGAACCGCTCGGTCGTTCCCTGGATGTCGCGGGTGGACGACGCCATGATCGGCTTGCCGGTGTCGAGGGTTTCCCAGTTCGCGACCTCGTCGCGGTTGGCCTCGAGCAGGTCGGCGAGCCTGTACAGGATCGCGCCGCGTTCGGCCGCCGACATGCGCGGCCATGGCCCCTCTTCGAATGCCCGTCGTGCGGCCCGAACCGCCCGGTCGACGTCTTCGGCGCCGCCGAGCGCGACGTCGGCGACCGCCTCGTTGTCGATCGGGCTGATCGACTCGAAGGTGGCGCCGTCGGCGCTGTCGACGAACTCGCCGTCGATGAAGTGCTGGACGCTCTTCTTCTCGACATCAGGCATGTCAGCTTCTTGCTCCCGGTGGCGGTGTGTCTGCGAACATGGCGCCCATCTGGCCGATCCACGCGTCGTAGTCGTTGCCGCGGGCCGCCCACATGTCGGCGACGCCCGGTTCGGGGAGGATGATGAAACGCTCCTCGGCCAGTCCATCCATGAGGGCGTCCATGCACTCCTCGACGCTCATCGGCGGTGCGAGGTCTTTGGGCGGCTCAACGCCGGGGGGCGGCTTCGGCGGGGCGAAGCCGGGTGTGATGACCATGGTCGGACACAGGGTCGACACGCCAACGCCCTTCGGCTTAAGGTGGATGCCGCACCACTCGGAAAAGCCAAACGACGCATGCTTCGTGGTGACGTACGGCATCGGCGTCGGGCCTGAGATCAGACCAGCGGCCGAAATCGTGTGGAGCAGGTAGCCGCCGCCCCGTTCGATCATGCCGGGAACGACCTCACGGGCGGCCCAGATGTGGGCGTTGACGTGGATGTCGAACATCTTCTGGGTGAGTTCGCTCGGGGTGTCGAGACCGCGACCACCCGCTATGCCGGCGTTGGACACCATCATGTCGATGTGGCCCATGTGATCGTTGGCGGCCGCGATCATGGCGACGACGTTGGCCTCGGCGCTGACGTCGCACGTGATGGTGTGGCCGCCCACCTCTTCGGCGACTCGCTGGGCATTGTCGCCATCGAGGTCGGCCACGACGATGTCCGCCGCGCCTTCGGCGGCGAAGCGGCGCGCCATGCCTTCGCCGATACCGGAGCCTCCTCCGGTGATGACGATGTTCTTGCCGCTGACGTCCATGGATCCCCCGAGGAACGAAATCTAGTCGAGGACTAGATTAGGCCGGGACACATGCGGCTTGTCCAGAGGAATTCCAAACGCTCGTCTCGAGCTATCTGAAAGGCGATTTCTGATGCCGAATATCTGGCCCCTCACCCTTGACGAACTCACGCCCGAGATGCGGGAGCGGATGGAGGCGTCATACGAGCGCAGCGGCTATTACCCGAATGCGCAACTCACGCTGGCCCGCCGGCCGGAGGTTGCGAAGGCGGTGCAGAACCTCCAGCAGTCGATCGGCGGGTCGTCGACCGTGCCGATGCAGACCATGTTCATGGTGGCCGAGCTCACGTCGAAGATCGCCGGGTGCCGGCACTGCCAGAGCCACGCGGCCAAGAACCTCTCGCGCCACGGCGTCGATGCCGAAAAGATCCGCGCGATCTGGGAGTACCAGACTTCCGACCTCTTCGACGAAAGGGAGCGGGCTGCGCTCGACCTCGCGTTGGCCGCGGCGCAGCGGCCGAGCATGGCCGGACCAGAACAGTTCGATCGGCTGCGCGAGGTCGGCTACGTCGAGGCCGAACTGGTCGACCTCATGGCGATGATCTCCCTGTTCGGGTTCCTCACCTGCTGGAACGACAGCGTCGCCACCGAGACCGAAGCGGCGCCGGTCGAGTTCGCGACGGAGGTCCTCGGCGGGATGGGGTGGGAGCCCGGCAAGCACGCGACCCCATAAGGGGTCACGGCGTTGCGGCGGCCTCGCGCAGTTCCTGCGCGCTGGTGTGGAGATAGTTGCGGCCGGTGGCGGTGACGAGGTTGTAGGCGAGTTCGTCGATCGCGTCGGCCTTCAGGTTCTTCGCCTCGGCGGTGCGATGGTCGAGCGCGATCACCATGTCGCACAGCTCGGCCGCCCACTGGGCCTCACCATCCTCCATCGCGGCTTGGGCCCGCTCGAACAAGACATCGGGACCACCCGCGAGCTCGGCGATGCGGCCACCTCGGTCGGCCGGATGCAGCGGGTTCATGCTTGCGGGGTTGCCGTCGAACCAGCCGAGCACGCCCGTGAAGATCGCCCGCACACTCCAGCTGACGTTCCCGTAGTACTCGCCGAGCATCGGGTTGTCGGCGAGGTCGCGCGGCAACGTCACCTCATGGGCCAGCTCGTCGGGGGTCTTGCCCGCGTTCATCCCCTCGATCGTCGCGTTGTAGACGTGCCACATCGCTCGGCTGTAGGTGTCGATCGCCTCGTCGACCTCCGCGGTGCCGGAGAAGGGCGTGGTGTGGCCCAGGACGAGATGCTCGGCCTTGAGTTCCCGCATGCGGTCGACCGACTCGCACCAGTCGCGGACATCGCGGTATTGCGTGCCGCGAATCGCGTAGAGGTTGGGCCACGACCGATACATGTTGTCGCCGGCGAAGACGACCCTGTCCTGAGCGAACCACGTCATGATCTGGTCCTGTGTCTCGCCCGGGTTCGACGTGACTTCGAGGGTCACCCCGCCGAGTTCCACGACTCCGTTGGCGTCGAACGTCTTGGTGGGGAAGGTGCGACGGTCGGGGCCGCCCCCGGGCCCACCCGCCAGCGCGCCCGCCTTCGGGTAGATCGCCGGTGCGATGCCGTTGTTGATCCGCTTCTCGGGCGGCAGCAAGAACCCGGCCTGGCGCTTGCCGCGAACCTGCGCGATCGATGCGCCGTTGCGAGCGAAGCGCCGCGCCTCGTCGCCGAAGCGAACGTTGCCCCAGATCTCGATGTCGGGGTTCTCGTCGAGGAACGCGGGTGCGCCGCCGGTGTGGTCGGGGTGGCCATGGGTGTAGACGAGTCCCACGATTGGCAGATCGGTGTGGTTGCGGAGCTCGGCGATCGCCTCGGTCGACAGGGCCGGCACCGATCCGGAGTCGACGGCGACGACACCGGTATCGCCGACAACGAACGAGAAGGTGGACACGCCATAGCCGACCGCCACGTGGACCCGCTCGGAGAGCTGGACCCAATCGCGGGCGAACAGGTGGTCGATCGAACGAAGCTTGGCGGAAGCAGCGGTGTCGGTCATGAGGGTGATCCTCGGGTTGGTTGCGGTGTGTAGACGTCGGGGTCGACGAGTTGGGTGGAGAGGGCGGCGAGATACCGGCGCATCGCCACGAGGTCGCCACCGAGCGGCTCGAGCCCGTACTCGATGATGTTGCGATAGATGCCCCAGCCGAGGTCGAGCGCGTGGACGGCGACCACCTGGCCGTGCACGCTTGGATCGGTCGTGGCGCGGCCCGTGCGCTCAGCGACCGTTTCGACCATGCGGGCGACCATGGGCGAGTGGGTGTAAGCCTCGTGATCCCATTCTTCGGTTGCGGCGAGGTGCGCGAGCGTGCGCCAGAGCGGAAGACGGCGTTCGGCGTGGATCGGCACGATGTTCGCCTCGGCGGCGCCGCTCGCCAGCAAGGCGGCGGCTCGGCGTTGGATGCAGCTCGCGATCAGGTGCTCTTTCGACGCGCAGTAGTGGTGCACCTGGCCATGATTGACTCCCGCCTCGGTTGCGATGTCCTTCAGGGTGATGGCGGACGGCGTGGATTCGAGCAGGAGCGCCGTCGTGGCGGAGATCAGCTTGGCCCGCACAGCTTCAGGGCCGCGGTCGTGCTCGAGTGCCGGCTCGACGGTTGGCGCCTCGGGCACATCGGCCGGCTCGTCGACCTCTGACTTGATCGGGTCGACGAGTCGCATCGATCGCGTCGAAAGGTCCTCGCAGATCGCGTCGACGTCGGGGTCGAACGGGGCAAGCGCGTAGAGGATCATGTCGCGAAAGATCCACCAGCCGCGCTGCAGTGCGGTAGTCGCCGCGGTGACCGCCATCACCTCGGGGTCGTTTGCCGGGCGCCCGATGTCGTCGGCCCGCCGATGCGCCAGCCAGCCGACGACCGGCGACGGTTCGAACGGTGGTTGGCGCCACGCCCCAGTGCTTGCGAGGTAAGCGAGTGTGCGCCACCCGGCCGGCCGGTTGGCCGCATCGAGCGGCAGGGGAAAGTGTTGACCGTCGTGCATGCGGTCCTGGTGGTAGCGCGCCGCTCCATCGGCGATCGTCGCTGCGACCAGTCCGTCCTTGGATCCGAAATAGTGATGGATCTGCCCGTGGTTGACGCCGGCTCGCTCGGCGATCTGGCGCACGGTCACGTCGAACGGTGTTCGTTGGGCCAACAATTCGGTCGCCGCAGTCAGCAGCCGTGCCCGAACGGCATCCGGCCCCCGAACGCGGGCTTCGCGGTGATGGGCCTCGGCGGTCATCGCCCCCCCAATCTAGTCCTTGACTAGGACTGTGCTGCCAGGACTACCCTGACCCCCATGGCTCAAGGATCCTCTTCCCCCGGCGACGGTGCCGGCAACCTCGACAAAACCTTCCGTGAGTGGCAGGACGACGGGTCGAGCGAGGTCGCCACGCTCGGCGGCGTCTACGGCGGTGCCAACGGTGTGAACCACATGGTGCTCAACGTCCGCGACATGGAGAAGTCGCACGATTTCTGGACCCGGGTGATGCGCCTCGAGCACTGCGGCACACAAGGCGGCCCCGGGCAGCCGCGGTTCCTGCGCTTCTACCGGTCCCACGGTCACACCCACCACGACATCGCGCTGAGTCCAGCCAAGGACCCCGATTCGCTCCCGATCCCGACCGGGCCCTTGCAGACCCCCGGCCTGAACCACTTCGCGTGGACCTATCCCGACCTCGAGACGTGGAAGCAGCAGGTTCGCCACGTGGTCGACACTGGCTACCCGATTCAGTTCCGCATGGAGCACGGCATGAGCCAGAGCCTGTATGTCCGCGACCCCGACGGCACGGTCGTCGAGATGATGTACGAGTTCCCCGAGGAACGATGGAACGAGAACATCGAGGCGGCGCTCAAGTACCGGCGAGTCCTCGACATCGACAACGACCCCGACTACTTCGATCCCAAGCCCGAGGACATGCCCTTGTTCGACGAGAACGGCCTGGTCGAAGCTTCATGACCATCGACGAAGACCTGATCGAACAGACGCCTTGCCATCTATCTTGGACTCGATCCGCGACACCCGGTGTTCGAACCTAGTCAGTGACTAAAGTCGGCCACGACGACGGATCATGCAGAGGGACCAGTGAAGCTTTTCTCACACAAGAAGCGTCCGACCGGCATGGGTCCGTACCCGCTCGAGCGACTTCCGCGGCTTGCCGACCCCGCCGCGCCTGTCGCCGGCGCGGGCGTTCGTCCCGCCGAGGCCCGACCCGAAGGGCCGCTGTCTGCCAGCCATGCTTACGAGCTCTACCTCGACCTCTTCGACCAACAGCGCACGGGCGACGTGTCCGAGCGAGCCCCGATCCCGGACGACCCCCAGGAGCGGGCCGACAACCTGAAGGGCGGCCTCTACTTCCTCGATGCCGACATGACGGGGTGCGGCGTGCTCACCGCAGAGGCCTGGACGGGCGAGACCCGCGACCACGGTTTTGCCGTGGTCACGCTGGTGGCTCACTCCCGCACCGTCGGGCGCGATCAGCCCGGCGACGACTGGATCGATGGCACCCGACAGGTCAACGCCGACTTGCGTGCCGCCGAGCTCGCCGTCTTGATCGCCGGCTACATCCGCCGCATCGGCTTCGACGCGGTGGCCCACACCCCGACAATCTCGGACGTCGACATCGAGAAGGTGGCGCTGCAGTGCGGGCTCATCGAAGCGGTCGGTGGCGAACTCCGCGCCCCCTTCATCAAGACCGGATTCTCGCTCTCGGTCGTGTCCACCGACATGGAGATCGCGCCCGACGCTCCGCTCGCTCGCCGCGGCCTGGCCGCCAAGTTGCGGTCGACCCACTCGCTCGGATGGCTGCTCGGCCGAGGTGGCACCCGGGCGGGCCTCGGCCGGCTCAACGGCGACCACCGTCCGCTGCACATGGGCCGCTACCCGATGGAGCGCATCAAGCGCGTCCCCGAGGCGACCACGTTGGTGATCCCCGAAGAGATCGAGCGGGTGCCAGTGCGGGCCGGGGGCTTTCCGCGCGCGGGTCACGGCGACATGGGGCCGAAGTTCCAGAAGGAATTGGCGGTTTTCTCGTACAAGACGCCGCAGGCGCAGGCCTACATCCAACAGATCGGCGAGATGGTGCCGTATCAGGATGGCGAGGTCGCCCCCGAGCGCGCGCCGGGCACCAGCGATCCGGATCGCAACGCCGACGCGCTGAAGGCGTTCGCCCATCACCTCGGCGGCGACATGGTCGGCGTGTGCGAGGTGCCGGAGTATGCTTGGTACTCGCACAACGGCAAAGGCGAAGTGATCACGCCACGCCACAAGTACGGCGTCGTGATCCTGCTCGACCAGGGCTACGAGACCATGGAGGGCGCGAGTGGTGACGACTGGGTGAGTGGCGCCCAGTCGATGCGCGCTTACATGCGCGGCGCGCAGATCGCCGGCCTCATGGCCGAACATCTCCGATCGCTTGGCTTCAGCTCTCGAAGCCATACCAACCGCGACAGTGAAGTGCTGCACATCCCGCTGGTACTCGAAGCGGGGCTGGGCGAACTGAGCCGCATCGGCGAACTGGTGCTCAACCCATTTGTCGGACCGCGGTTCAAGTCGGTCGTGCTCACCACCGACATGCCGTTGACCCCCGATCGCAAGATCGACTTCGGGCTCCAGGACTTCTGCACCAAGTGCACCAAGTGCGCCCGCGAGTGCCCGTGCGGGGCGATCGAGTTCGGCGACAAGATCATGTTCAACGGGTACGAGATGTGGAAGCCCGACGTCGAGAAGTGCACCAAGTACCGCCTCGGCAACATGAGGGGCTCGGCGTGTGGGCGCTGCATGAAGACGTGCCCGTTCAACATCGAAGGCGTGCTCGCGGAACGGGTGTTTCTGTGGTCGGCGATCAAGCTGCCCTTCACCCGTAAGTTCATCGCCAACCTCGACGACAAGGTCGGCAACGGCTCGATCAACCCGATCAAGAAGTGGTGGTGGGACCTCGAATTCAAGGACGGCCGCACCATCGAGCCCGAGAAGGGCACCAACGCCCGCGAGCTCGACATGAACGGCGGCCGCATCGCCGACAAGCAGAAGGTGGCGATCTACCCGCCCGACATGCTCCCCGCAGGCGACAACCAGGGGGTACCGGTCAAGCTCGAACGCAAGGAAGCGATTCTTCGGCGCAAACAGGCCGAGACGCCGGCTGCGGCGCGGGCTCGCGTCGGTCGTCAGGCGATGTAGTTCGGCCGGTAGCTGGGGTTCGCGCAGGCGATCATCATCTCGGCCAGTCGCTCGACCATCTCGGTCCGCAGACCAGCGCTCGACGGGTCGTCCCACCGGTTCTCGAGTTCGTCGGAATCGTTCTCGAGGTCGTACAGATCGTGGTAGTCGAGGTTCTGGTAGCGCGTGATCCGGGCCTCGGTTGTGAGGAGCGTGCGCATGCGCGGCTGCACGCCCGCGCGGATCCCATCGCGGATCTGGTCCTCCTCGATCAGCAGCTCGCGGCGCAGCTCGACCGTCGGGTCGTCGAGGATCGGGGTGAGGCTCAGCCCCTGTGAGCCGTAGTAGCTGTCGACACCGCACAGGTCGAGGACCGTCTCGCCCAGGTCCAGGGTGTTGCACAGCGAGTCGGTGGTGCCCGCACCGATGCCCGGGCCGGTGATCGTGAACGGCACACGGAGCACGCCATCGTAGTGCACGAACATCTTGAGCAGCAGGCCATGGTCGCCGAACATGTCGCCGTGGTCGGACGTGAAGATCACGATCGTGTCGTCGGCTTGCCCTGAGCGTTCGAGCGCATCGAGCACGTTGGTGACCGCGTCGTCGATCATCGTGATCGCGCCGTACTCGAACGCCATGGCGTGGCGGAGTTGGTGCTCGTCGGGAGCCTGCAGGTCTGGCGAACTCGTAATGTTGCCCCGGCCGCCGACGATGCGCTGGATGTGCGCGGCCGAACGGGTGTGGGGGTCGTTGAACGTGCGCGGGACCTCGACGTCGGCGGGGTCGTACATGTGGGCGTAGTCGCCAGGCGGGGTGAACGGGTGGTGGGGGTCGGGGAACGAGCACTGGAGGAACCACGGCCCGTCGTCGCCGGCGCGTGACTCGATCCAGTCGACCGACCGTTCCGCGACGTAGGTCGTCGGGTAGAGCTCGGGCGGCATCGACGGCTTGCGGACCTGGTCCCATTCGGGAAGCGTCCACTCGGCGTTGTCGAGGCCGGCGACGTCATGCCAGTCGTGGCCCTTCTCACGGAGCCATCCGACGTAGTTGCCGGTGCACTGGTCACCATGGTTCGAGACGATCTCGACATGGTCGAACCCGTAGTAGTCGTCGGGGAACACGATGTCTTCGGCGAGGTGACCAGCGATCGACTCGTAGCGATCCCACCCGTCGGTCCCAGGCAGGCCGGTGAGGCGGGCCTGCTCGTCGTGGGAGAAGTCGAATTGCCGCCGAGCGATCTCGGGGAACAGCTCGAAGTTCTGGAAGTGGCCCTTGCCGACGAGGCCGGTTCGGTAGCCGCTCGACCGCAGGCGCCGGACGAACGTGTTCGCGTCCCAGTCGAGCGCGATGCCGTTGTGACGGGTGCCGTGCACCGACGGGTAGCGCATCGTGAGCATCGAGCACCGGTTCGGTTGGCACAGCGGGTTGGCCACAAACGCGTTCGTGAACTGCATGCTGCGCGCGGCCAACGCGTCGAGCGTGGGAGTTTGCACGATCGGGTTGCCGCCGAAACCGAGATGGTCGGGGCGGTGTTGGTCGGTGATGATGAGAAGGACGTTCGGGCGACTCAAGACGGTCCTCCCGAATCGAGCCCGAGCGCCCGGAAGAGCGTGCTCGCGGCGTGGCGGACTTCCGCGAAGATCTGCTGCGCTTCGGGGTCTGACGTCATGGCGAAACCATAGCTAGAAGCCACATTCATCACGAATGTTACGATCCGCCCCAGTGACCAACATCGTCTTTGTCTTCTTCGACAACCTGGGTTTCGGCGAGCTTGGCTGCTCCGGCGGCGGTGTTGTGCGTGAGCGCTACGCGAGCCCAACGCTGCGCGGGAAACTGTTCGGATGACGGCCGCTCATCGGGTCGACAACGACGGCCTCGAACTCCTCGATCGCGTGTCCGGAGGACCTCTGCCGCGGCGGCATACAGTCCGGTCTCATGACTGAGGTCGATGCCGGGACCGTCCGCAACCTGCCCGAGACGCTCGAGCGTGTGCTCGGGCGTCGGATTCACGTTTTCAGCAACCGGATCCAGGCCAGCTTCTACAAGCGCACCGAGCAGCCCTTCGGCATCAGCCTCCCCGAGTGGAGGGTGCTACGCAGTGTGGTGTTCAAGCCCGGCCAGGCCCGAGCCGATGTGGCCGCGGACGAAGCGATGAATGCGATGAATGTGAGCCGGGCCGTCGCAGCGCTACTCAAGAAGGGGCTCATCGAGGTGTCGCCCGATCCGGCCGATGGACGCCGGAGCCTCCTCACCGCGACGCCACTGGCCGAGGAACTTGCTTCCGACATGATCCGGCGTGAGGCGCTGATGTACGAGCACGTCTTCTCGTGTCTCGACGAAGACGAGCGCCGCCGGCTCGACGACTTCCTCAGCCGGGTCAACGAGTTCGTCCGCACCTCTGAGCTGCCACCACCGCCCGACGGATCCCGCGATTGGGCGGCGGTGTTTTCCGACCTCGACTGACGACTCCTAGTTCTCGACTAGGAAATTGTTGACAATCCCGGCGCGGAGGCGGGATGCTATCGTCAACCATCACGATCGTTACGAATGTGCGGGCGTGGTTTGACGAGGGGACCCTTGGAGGGGACATGACCAAGAAGTGGATGCGGCTGCTCGCCGCGCTGCTCGCTATCTCGCTTATCGCCGCAGCATGCGGCGGCGACGATGCCGACGACGCAGTTGGCTCCGACGCCGAGACTGACGTAGCCGGTGGTGATGCCGATGCCGATGACGCGGCCGATGACGCCGCCGATGCCGATGACGCGGCCGATGACGCTGCCGCGGCCGATGCCGACGACGCGGCCGAAGAAGACGACCACGACGCGACCGAAGCCGAAGACGTCGGCAATGTCGAGATCGACGAGTCCGCCAACTGCGCCGCAGCGGTCGAGCTCGAGGTCGGCGACTACGCCCCGAGCGGTCACGCCGACCTCGGCATGGGATTCATCCTCACTGGTGGATTCAACCCGCACAACAACCAGGCGCCTGCAGCCTTCGCCTACTACGGCTGGGTGTACGAGGGTCTGGTCCGCCAGGACGGAGTCACGGGCGCCATCGTGCCGTGGCTGGCCAAGTGCTTCGAGATCTCCGAAGCCGGCGACCAGATCACCTTCTACCTGCACGAGGGCGTGACCTTCCACGACGGGGCCCCGTTCAACGCTGACGCCGTCATTGCGAACGTCGAGTTCATCCAGACCGCCGGTCCGCCCGAGGTTCTTCCGCCGGTCGCGGGTCAGCTGGCCAGCGTCGAGAGCGTCGTGGCCGTCGACGAGTACACGGTGCAGTACAACCTGAACGCCCCGAGTGCTGCGCTGGTCCTCAGCGGCCTCATCCGCAACTCGGGCTTCATGGTGTCGCCCAACTCACTCGGCAGCGCCATCGCCAACCCGTCGGGCACCGGGCCCTACGTGATCGACAGCGAGAGCGAGGATCACACCGATATCAATCTCGCCGCGTTCGCCGACTACTGGCAGCCCCAGCTGGTCGGTTTCGAGACGGCCAACATCCAGGGCGGTCTCAGCGCTCAGGCCCGCCTCGACGGTCTCATCGCCGGTCAGTTTGACATCGCCACGATCAACAACAACGAGCAGGAGCTTGTCCCCGCCTTCAGCGCGAACACCACCGTCCGCATCGGCTTCGTCGTTGCCGATTGGCTGGGCGAGCAGATCCCGCAGCTGGCGAACAGGGACGTTCGTTGTGCCATGGCAGCTGCCCTCAACCGAGTCGGGATCCAGGAAGCCGGCGGCAACGCCCCGGAGTCCGCGATCAAGCAGTTTGCGGTCAGCCCGACCGACTATGCCTACATCGACGACCTCGAGTCGCCCGACTTCGACCTCGAGCTCGCCCAGAGCCTGATGGACGCCAGCGGCGAAGAAGGATTCGAGTTCACGAACGGTCACCTGCCCGCTGGCTTCTGGCCCGTCACCGCCTCGGCCTGGTCTGGTGCGCTCGCCGAGATCGGCATCACCATGAACAACGAGGCCCTCGACCCTCCAGGCGCCGGTGAGATGTTCGCCCGTCTGGCCCGGGCCCAGCACCCGGTGCAGATCGTGGCCTACAACGAGCCCAACGCGCTGATGTCGCTCATCGCCCGCACTGGTACCGGTTTCCTCAACCCGTCTGGCGTCTCGCCTGACGGCGTGGTCGAGTTCGTTGAGGCGGCGAAGAGCAAGACCTTCGAAGACGGCGAGGCCGACGTGGCCGCCGCCTTCAAGATCATGATTGAAGAGTGCATCTTCATCATCAACCACGCACTGACCACGACGATCGGTCATCAGGAGGACATCACCGGTCTCCAGCACACTCAGGGCATCCCTGTCTCGTTCTGGCCGCACGGTGTGCGTAAGGGCTGATCCAGCCCGCGCGCTGAACGACTGAGAGGGTCCCGGGCCGATCGGGCCCGGGACCCTCGTCGTTCACGTTAGATAGCGTCGGTTCGGAGGGGGACTGCGCGAATGGCGAAATACATCGGCTTCCGGCTGCTGGCGACAATCCCGCTCATGTTCGCGATCGCGGTGGTGACCTTCCTCATCGCGGTCGCGATGGAGGCCAACGGCTCGATCGCCATCCAGGTTTGTGGGGAGGGTGCCACGCCGGAGTGTGTGAGTGCCGTCGAGGAGAACCTGGGGCTGGACGATCCGATTCCCGTCCGCTTCATTCAATGGCTGGGCGACGTCGTAAGCGGCGATCTCGGGGCGTCGTTGCTCGACGAGAACGCCTCCGTCGCCGGTCTCATCGGTGAACGCATCTGGGCCTCGGTCAGCATCGTCGGGTTCAGCTTGGTCATCGGCATCACCATTGGGATGGTGATGGGAATCATGGCGGCGATCCGCCCGGGCGGACTGCTCGATCGCTCGCTGTCGATCGTTGCCGCCAGCGTCATCGCGGCGCCCGGCTTCATCATCGGCATGATGCTGTCGTGGGGGATCGCGATTGAACTCGGCTGGCTCGACCCCATCGGGTACACGCCTCTCAGCGAGTCGGTCACTGGGTGGTTCACGTCGATCCTCCTGCCCTCCATCGCCCTCGGCATGCCGACCATCGCCATCGTTCAGCGCCAGCTGCGGAGCTCGATGGCCAACGCACTCCAGTCCCGCTACGTGCTCGCGGCGCGGGCCCGCGGGGTTAGTCGCGCGCCATTGATCCGCCGGCATGCCCTCCCGAACGCAATGGTTCCGACCATCACCGTGTTCGGCTTCCGGGCGGCTGCGGCGATCGGGCTCACGACCGCGGTCGAGATCGTGTTCGGCATCCGCGGCATGGGAGAACTGCTGGTGACAGCGATCCTTAACCGCAACGTCACGGTGCTCCAGGGCGGGATGCTGATCGTCGGCCTCGTTGTCGCCGTGGTGAACCTCCTGGTCGACATCAGCTACGGCTTCTTGAACCCGAAGGTGAGGCTCGCGAAGTGACCGCAACCGCGTCGGCCGCTCAATCTCCGCGACGGCGCTTCTGGGGCCGGATGTTCAAGAACCCGCTCGGGATCTTCTCGATGATCTGGTTCGTGATCCTTCTCATCGCGTGGGTCTGGCCCGAACTGCTCGCCACGCACGATCCGCTCCAGCAGGACGTCACCCTCCAGCGGCTGTTCGACGGTCCGAGCCGCGATCACTGGCTGGGCACCGATCAGCTCGGTCGCGATTGGTACAGCCGGGTGATCTTCGGCGCCGGCTACGCCTTCCGCTCCATCCTGATCGCGATGACGATTGCCGTCGTGGTCGGCGTCCCGCTCGGACTTTTCTCGGGTTGGCGAGGCGGACGAGTCGACCGGGCGATCATGTGGGTCAACGACGTCTTGTTCTCGTTGCCGATCATCCTGCTCGCGATGGCGGTGATCATCATCCTCACGCCGTCGCTCGACAACGCGATGATCGGTGTCGGCATCGCGATGTCGACCCGCTTCACCCGACTCACCCGGGCGGTGACGCTGCAGGAGAAGGAAGAGCTCTACGTCGACTCGGCCCGGATAACGGGGTTGTCGACTCGAACGATTCTCGCCCGCTACATCGCGCCGAACCTGTTGTCATCGCTCATCGTTCAGGCGGCCATCATCTCGGGCGCCATCATCTTGATCGGCGCCACGCTGAGCTTCCTCGGGATCGGCGCGAGTCTCGACGACCCCGACTGGGGCGTCATGTTGAACCGCTCCCGTGAGCTGTTCCGGGTGGAAGGCGTCTGGCAGGTCGTTCCCCCTGGGATGGCATTGATCTTGACGGTGCTGTCGTTCAACCTGCTGGGTGACGCGATCCGCGATGCAATCGGTCGCGACTCGAGCAACAACGCTCTGTCGATCACGAAGCGCACAGCGGTCACCGCAGCAACAACACCGCACGCCACCGGTCCCGATGTTGTGCTGTCGGTGCGTGACATGGACGTCGAGTTCCCCGATCAGAGCGGACGGGTGAGCCAGATCCTCCAAGGAGTGTCGCTCGAAGTGCGCGCCGGCGAGACGCTCGGCGTGGTCGGCGAATCCGGTTCGGGCAAGAGCATGACCATGCTCTCGGCCCTCGGTCTCACGCCCGCGCCCGGACGAATGACGCGTGGCAGCGTTCAGTTCGGCGGCCGTGATGTCACGAACCTCACCGAGTCGGAGTGGCAAGCCATCCGGGGCAAGGACGTCGGCGTCATCTTCCAAGAGCCGATCGCGGTCCTGAACCCGGCGATCAAGGTCGGTCGACAGATCGCCGAGCCGTTGATGATCCACCAGAACCTCAGCAAGAAGGCTGCGCTCGGGCGGGCGGGTGAACTTCTCGCTGAGGTTCGAGTGCCCGACCCGGTCCGCCGCCTCGACCAGTACCCCCACGAGTTCTCCGGAGGTATGGCGCAGCGGGCGGGCATCGCCATGGCGCTGGCATGCGAGCCGAAGCTGCTCATCGCCGACGAGCCGTCGACTGCGCTCGACGTCACCGTGCAGGGCCAGATCCTCGACCTCATGGCTGAGGTGCAGGAGCGGCACAAGATGGCGATCATTCTCATCACCCACGACCTCGGCGTGATCGCCGAAGCCGCCGATCGCGTGCTCGTGATGTACGGCGGGCAGGTCGTCGAGACGGCGTCAGCCGACGACATCTTCTTCCGCCCCAAGCACCCCTACAGCCGTGCCCTGCTCGACACGATGCCGCAGAGCCACGATGGCCACGGCGAGCTTCCGGTGATCCGCGGCATGGTGCCGTCGGCGACCGCGTGGCCGCAGGGCTGCCGCTTCGCTCCTCGCTGCGATTTTGTTACCGACGCCTGCACCAACGACATGCCCGCGCTCGAGACCATCGGCGGCGACCTCGTGCGCTGCGTCCGGCACGGCGAGATCCAACTCGTGCCCGAAGAGGAGATGCAGGCGTGAGCGGGTCCGCGTTCTTCGAGGTCGACGACCTCCACGTTCACTTCGCCTCGCGCGCCAAGCTGTTTCGCGAGACGCCGCCGCCGGTCAAGGCGGTCAACGGCATCAGCTTCTCCATTGAGCCGGGCAAGACCTTCGGGCTCGTCGGCGAGTCGGGCTCGGGCAAGTCGACGGTCGCCCGCGCGATCCTGCAGCTCGTCGATGTGCACGCCGGCACGATCCGTCTCGACGGCGACGACGTCACCAACGTGCCTCGCCCGAAGGAACTGGCTTTCCGTAAGAAGGTTCAGGCCGTCCTTCAGGATCCCTTCTCGTCGCTCAACCAGGTCCACCAGACCCGCAGGATCATCGGCGACGGCATCACCCGTCACTTCAAGATCAAGCCCGGCCCTGAACGCGAGCAGCGGATCATCAACCTGCTCGACGAAGTCGGCATGTCGACTGAGTTCCTCGATCGATACCCCTATGAGATGTCGGGTGGTCAGCGGCAGCGGGTGTCGATTGCGCGCGCCCTCGCCGTCGAACCCGAGTTGATCATCGCCGATGAAGCCACGTCCGCCCTCGATGTGTCGATCCAATCGCAGGTGATCAATGTGCTCCAGCGGGTTCAGGCCGAAACGGGCGTGGCATTCCTCTTCATCGGCCACGATCTCGAAGTCGTGAAGCATGTGAGCGACGACGTCGGCGTCATGTACCTCGGCTACCTCGTCGAGCAGGGCGACGCTGACGCCATCTACGAAGGGCCGACGCACCCCTACACCGAGATGCTGGTGGCGTCGATCCCGATGCCCAACCCGATCATGCAGGCCAGTCGCCGCGAGCTGCGGCAGTCGTTCAACAACGACGCTGAGCCGCCGTCGCCGGCGCGAATGCCGCCAGGCTGCCCGTTCGAGAACCGGTGCCCCGTCGCTCTGGACATCTGCCGTGAGGAGATGCCCGAACCCAGCCCCGCCCATCACGGCGGCCAGGTGCGATGCCACCTCCACACGTCGGGGCCCGAGCTCGGCGGGGAGTCGGTCGTCGAGTTCATCAAGACCGAGGCGCGCGGCCAGGTCGCTGTCTGAGCGACGTCGAGCCGGCAGATCGTTCATCGTGACAATGCACTCGTTGCCCGAGTCGTCGTGGGAGTGGGAGTGGGAAACGGTTGCCGGCCCGTTCTCATTCACCGAGGGCCCGGTGTGGGATG
This sequence comes from Candidatus Poriferisodalis sp., assembly GCF_965208895.1. Lineage (GTDB taxonomy): Bacteria > Actinomycetota > Acidimicrobiia > Acidimicrobiales > Poriferisodalaceae > Poriferisodalis. The sequence goes on from NZ_OZ242363.1 coordinate 3,053,927, forward strand.
GCGAGCGGGTGGTCTTCACCGACGTGCCGACGAGCCGGATCCTGACCTTCGACCCACGCACCGGTGAAACAGTGGTGCTCCTCGACGACACCGAGAAGGCGGTCGGCCTCGCACTCGACGCCGACGGACGGTTGTACGGCTGTGTCGACGGTGGACGTCGCATCGAGCGCTATGAGGCGGATGGTTCGCGCACGGTCGTCGCTGACCGATTCGAGGGCGCGCGCCTCAATGCCCCGAACGATCTCACGATCGGGGCCGATGGGCGGATTTGGTTCAGCGACCCGCGTTACCACCCCGACAAGTCCGTGATGGAGCTCGATCACGAGTCCGTCCTGATCGCCGTTCCCGACGGCGACGGCTACCTGGTCGAGCGGGCGACGTTCGACACGACCCGTCCCAACGGTGTGTTGTTGAGCCACGACGAACGCACGCTCTACGTGGCCCAGACCCACATGCCGCCACCGGAGTCGTGCCGCGAACTCCGCGCATACCCGATCGGCGACGACGGCAACCTTGGTGACTACGAGGTGCTATTCGACTTCGGCGACGATCGCGGCGTCGACGGCATGACGCTCGCACCCGATGGCTCGTTGCTGGCCGCTTGCGGTTGGCCGAAGGGCGGACGGGGCCCACGTGTCGCAGTATTCGCTCCCGACCACACCCACGTGCTCGACATCCCGACCGTGGTCAATCCGTCGAACCTTTGCTTCGGCGGGGCCACGGGCCGCGACCTCTACCTGACCGACTCGGCCGGGTGCCTACGACGCATCACCAACCTGCTGAACGAGGACCTCAGCAGCCCCTGGTGATCAGCGGCGCGTGTCTACTTGGCGAACCACATGTACGCGAACCACTCGGTGTCCGGGGGCCCGGCGTAGGGCTCGAGTTCGTAGCGGCACGGGTCCTCGGTGAGGCGGGGATCGTCGTGCTCCTCGAGGATCGCGAGCAGCCGGGCTTCCATGCGGGCCCGTACGTCCTCGTAGGCCGGATCGGCGGCGACGTTGTGCAGGTAGTCGGGGTCGGTGCGCAGGTCGTAAAGCTCTTCGCGGGGGCGCTTGCCCGCGGCGAGGTCGTACAACGGCTCGACGTCGAGGTCCTCGCGTTTGAGCACCATCCACGCCTTGGTCGGACCGTTGTCCCAGTCCATCAGTGTGACGAGAGGGTTGTTGCACAACGCCTGGTACGACGGCGGCTCCTCGTCGGGCCCCAGGTTGATCGGATCGCCCATCGGCCACCGGTCGGGCTCGAAGTTGATGATGTAGATGAAATCCTTCTCGCGCAGCGCCCGCTGGGGGTAGGGGAGGAAGCCGGCTCTCGCCTGGGCGACGTGGCGCTCGCGGCCGGTGACGACGAAGTCGCGTTCGGGGTCGACCTGGCCACTGGCGGTGGACCGCAGCACGGGCATGAGTCTGGCGGCGCTCATGCCGGCCGGTGGTTCGATGCCGCCCGCCTCGCACAGGGTGGGACCGAAGTCCATGAGGTTCACGAAGTCGTCGACGACGCGGCCGGGCTCGACCACGCCTGGCCACCGCACCGCCAACGCGACCTCGCAGCCGATGTCGTACAGATTGTTCTTCGATCGGGGGATGCCCGGGATGCCGTGGTCGCCCGACACCACGATGATCGTGTTGTCGTACTCGCCCGCCTTGTTCAGTTCCTCGACCAAGATGCCAAGACCATGGTCGAAGGCGAGGCATTCGCCCAGGTAGTCGGCGACGTCTTCGCGAACCTCGTGGACATCGGGCATGAAGCCCGGCATCCGGCCCTCGAGGTCGTCGGGATCGATATCCCACAGGGCCTTGCCCGAGCCGCGCTCCCACGACCGATGCGTGTTGGCCGGGCCCCACCAGTAGCAGAACGGCCGATCGGTTCGCCGCGTGAGCATGAATGACCGGATGTTGTCGCGCGTTTCGGCGTAGAGGAGCTCCTTGGCCGTCTCGATGCCGTACTGGGCCCCGAGTCGGGTCACGAAGTGGGTGAACTGGTTGAAGTCGAGCCCGGCCTGGTTGTAGGCCGTGCGCACGCCGCCCATCGGGGCATTGCGGGTCTGCCCGGGGCTCCACACCTTGTAGGTGTGACCGATCTCGTAGCCGCCGCGAGCTTCGAGTTCGAGCGGGAAGGTGGGGATGTCGTCGTCCCAGTACGAGCCCATGAGGATGGAACCGAGACCGGTCTGCCAGAAATAGCGGCCGGCGAGCATCGAGCTCCGGCACGGCGTGCAGGTCGGAGCCGGCGCGAGCGCGTTGGTGAACAGCGCGCCTTGCGCCGCGATCGCGTCGAAGTTCGGTGTCTCGATCAGGTCGTTCCAGGGGCTGGTGCCGTCGATCCCGCGGTAGGCGCTGGCGTAGCGACCCCAGTCGTCCGCGAATGCGATCACGATGTTCGGCTTCACTGGCATCCCTCGTGGAGAGCGGTATTATAACGAACGTTAGGGATTTGGTCAGGAGGACCATGGGAGGCACACCGGCCGCAGTCGGAGGCTGGAAGCTCCGCCTGCAGACGACCCGAGGGGAAGAGACTCCGGTGGTCGCCCTCGCGGCGGATGGCACCGGTGTGTACCAGAGTCCCGAAGGCTTGCTCGGGGTCGAGGCGACCTACGACGGCGACGACGTGGTCTTCATCGTCACCCACAAGACGGTGATGACCGACTTCAAGATCCGCTTCAAGGGAACCGTCTCGGGCGACACGTTCGACGGCGGGATGATGACCGTGATCGGACCGCACCCGGTCACGGGCGAACGAATTCTCGAGACCTCCGACGCCGGTGATTGAGGTCAGCCCAGACATGATCTCTGCGCGCACGAGTGTTGACAATCCGCCCGACGGCAAGGGAGTCTTGCACCCATGAGTACAACCATTAGTCCTTCACTCGCAGAGGTCGACCTGGCGGCCGAAGACGCCGTCGCGAGCTCGCTCGATGCGCTGGCCGCGCCCGGCTCGTTCTTCACGGGCGCCGAGCGGCTCGCGATCGCGGCCCACGCCCGCGTTGCCCGAGGCCTTGCGTCGGCCGCACCCGAGCTCCCTGCGGTGATCGCCGAGGCCGCGCGTCGTATCTCTGTCGACGCCATCACTACCCGCCCCGAGCACATCGCAGCCTGGGAAGCCGACGGCCACGACATTCTGAGCTATGTCGAGCTGGTGGCGGTTGTCGCCCTGGTCACCACCATCGACTCGTACCGCATCGGTATCGGTGCCGAACTCGAGACGCTGCCGCCGCCGACCCCCGGCGACCCTGTCCCGGTCATCGGCGAGGGTGCCGCCAAGGTCAACGCCTGGGTGCCGACGGTCGGGATCGCGCTCGCGCCCACGGCGCTGTCAGCGCTCCCGAACGAATCGAAGCACAAGGCCGCTCTCGGCAAGCCGCTCTACCTTGCTGACAAGGTCGTGCACCAGTACGACGTCGAGCCGGGCCGCGAGCTCAGCCGCATGCAGATGGAGCTGGTGGCGTCACGAACGTCGTGGCTCAATGAATGCTTCTTCTGACTGTTCGGTCACACATGGATGCTCCGTGAGAGCGCCAAGCACCAGAACCAGCCGGTCAACGTCGTCGCCATCACCAACTCGATGCTCGATCCACTCCTGCCCGCTGGCCGCGAGCTCATCGCGTTCGTCGATGCCATCGTCCTCACCGACTTCGATGAGCTGCCGATCGCCCGCCAAGAGCTGTTCGACGCTGCCGGTCCCGGAGCGGTCACCCGTGCCGCCGCGGTCTGCGCCGGCTTCGAGGGCACCAACCGAGTGGTCGATGCGGTGGGCGTGCCGGTCAACAAGCGCTACTTCGACATCGGCGACGAGCTGGGCGTGACCATTCCCGAACACCTGAAGGGCTGAGAACCGAGATGAGCGAGTATCACGACCGTCAAGAATTCGAGCTCGATCATTGGCCTGAGCTTCGCGTGAAGGTCAACGAGCTTGTCAATCTCGTCAACAGCGCGCGGACGATTCCCCGCGAGTTCAAGTCGATGCTGTTCACCATGGCGAGCGTGTCGAGCGGCTGCACCCACTGTCAGTCCCACGGCGCCTTCTCGCTCAACCGCATGGGCGTCGAAACCGAGCGCATCCAGGCGATCTGGGAGTACGAAACGTCCGACCTGTTCACCGATGCGGAGCGAGCCGCGCTCGACCTGGTGCGCGCCGCGGCGCAGCTGCCGAACGCGGCTCGGCCCGAGCACTTCGACGCTGTGCGGGAGCACTACTCGAACGAGCAGATCATCGAGATCGTGGCGTCGGCCTGCCTCGCCGGCTGGCTCAACCGGTGGAACGACACGATCGCCACCGTCACCGACCAGGAATCCGTCGACTGGGCCACCGAAAACCTCAGCAGCGTCGGCTGGAAGGTCGGCAAGCACGTCGGCGAAGCCCACGAGCAACGCAAGGGCCACCCCTCAAGCGTCGGCTGGACCAAAGGCTGACGCTGGCGCTGAGAGGCTGAGCCGCTAGGCGAAGCCGTGGCCCGAGCGGCCCGTGAGCGACAGCGAACAAGAGCGGGAGACAATCGGTGCGTCAACGGGAAGGTTCACCTATCCGCGCGGCCTCTCAGCCCAGCACGATCGGGAGCGGGCTCCGGTCGACGGTGCGGATGAGCTCCTGACTCAGCAGCCACGTCAGTTCGGCGCGGACGTCGCGGGTTGATGGATCGTCCCAGAGATTGCGCATCTCGTGCGGGTCGTCGCCGCGGTTGAAGAGCTCGCCCCAGTCCTGATCGAGGTACACCGACATCTTCCATTCGGGCGTGACGAGCGTGCGGATGCGCGGCGGCCACTGGTCGCCCGTGACCGGGATCGGCACGTGGCCATCGTGTTCGACGAGAAGCTGGTCGCGGACTGGCGAACCGGTCGCCAGCGCGTCGGTGAGATCGATGCCCTGGATGCCGTTGAAGCCCCTCGCCCCCGCCCGGGCGAGGACGGTTGCGCCGATGTCGATGGTTGACACCAGCGCGTCGGACGTTGCCACCGAGGGGCGCTGGGGGTCGCTCCACAGGAACGGGACCTTGAGGATGCCGTCGAGGTTGACCGGCCCCTTCAGCATCAATCCATGGTCGCCCATCATGTCGCCGTGATCGCTGGTGTAGATCTGCACCGTCTCGTCGGCCTGGGCCGACGCCCCGATCGCGCCGCGGATCATGCCGATGGCGTCGTCGACCATCGCCATCATTCCGGCAGTGAGCGCCATCGCTTCGGTCGCCTCGCGTTCGTCGACACATTCGAGCGCGCCGCGGAACGCGCCAGGCTCGGGTCGGCGGTTGCGGAACATCTCGTAGAGCGGGGTGCCGCCCTCCATGCCAACGAAGCTGGCGGGGAGCGACATGTCGTCGGGTGAGTACATGTCCCAGTACTTGCCCGGCGGTGTGAACGGGTGGTGTGGGTCGGGGAACGACACCATCAAGAAGAACGGTTGGTCGCTCTCGGTGTGCGCCTCGATGAACTCAACGGCCCGGTCGCGGATCCAAGCGGTCGAGTAAGCCTCTTCGGGAAGTGCGGTCCGGATCGCGTCGGGTCGGACGAAGTCGTGGGGCAACTGGTTCTCGGGGCCGATGAGCCGTTCGTATTCTCCGAGGTGCTCGCGCAGCCAGCGCTCATGACCGCCGCCGGATCCATCGCCGTGGCGCGACACATGGTCGAAGTGGTCGAAGCCGTAGTAGGGGAGCTCGATGTCGTGGTTGGGGTCGGCGGCCCAGCGGTCGGCGTTCTCGTCCCGGTACACCGTCCCGGGTGGTACGAGTCGGGCCTCGGTGTGGGGGTCGGTGTCCCACTCGCCCCGCTGCATCCGCGCGCTCATGTCGCTGAATGGCTGGTGATGCCCCTTGCCGATGAGTCCCGTGGCGTACCCGGCCCGGCGCAGGCAGTCGACGAACGTGTTGCTGTCGAGCGGCAGCGACAGGCCGTTGTGGCGAACACCATTGACGCTCGGCATCCGGCACGTGAGCAGCGACGCCCGGTTCGGCATGCAGATCGGGTGCGCGACGAAGCCGTTGACGAACCGGGTGCCGCTCGCCGCGATGGCGTCGATGTTCGGTGTCTCAAGGACAGGGTGGCCGGCACAGCCGAGCCAGTCGGCCCGCTGCTGGTCGGTCATGAAGAGCACGAAACTCGGCCGGTCGGTCATGAGAGGCTGCACGAATTGGCGGGCTTTCCCGTTGCGGCACCGATTGTTTCCCGCTCTTGTTCGCTGCGCTCACGGGCCGCTCGGGCCACGGCTTCGCCTATCGGCTCAGCCTCTGAGGCGGACCCTCTCATGCGTCGAACCCGGGCTTGCCTGGGTTGACGCCGAGCCCGAAGACGTTGGCGAGCGTCGTGACCAGGGTGTAGTGCCCGAAGAAGATGACGAGTTCGAGCATCATCTCGGTCGAGTAGCGCTCGCAAAGCGCGTCCCACACCGGCGTCGGGATCATGCAGTCCGACACGAGCCCGTCGATCGTGCGCAGAACCGTGCGATCCCAGTCGTCCCAGCCGTCGGCCTCGGAGCCGACCTTCACCCGGGCGAGGTCGTCGTCGGTCAGACCCGCATCGAGGGCGGGCTGCGCGTGCTGGCTCCATTCAAACTCCGACTGATAGAGCCACGCCATTCGCAGAATCATCAGCTCGCGATCGCGGACCGGGAGCTGCGTTTCGAAGTTGGCGAAGGACCCGGTCGCCTTGAGCCGCCGATGGGCCTCCGGGTGTTGGGCGACTAGCTGGAAGAGGTTGACGTGTCGTTGCTCGTCGGTGGTGAGCGAGCGCTGTTCTTCGTTGAACTCGTCGGGAGCGAGCAGCGGCACCCGCGGCGCAGCGAGTCGCTCGGATGCGTCGCTCACAGCATCATCCCGCCGTCGATGGGGGTTGCGATTCCCGTGACCCAGTCGGCCTCGTCGGACGCGAGGTAGGCAATCGCTGATGCGATGTCGGCCGGCATACCCAGCCGGCCCATCGGAATCTTGGCCTTGACCTCAGCCCGCAGGACCGGATCGGCGAACGACTTCGCCGCGAGCGGGGTCTCGACCAGGCCAGGGCACAAGCAGTTGACGCGGATCTGGTCGGCGGCGTACTCGGCCGCCGCGACCTTGGTCAGACCGACGACGCCGTGCTTGGCGGCGTGGTACGCACTGCCGGCCACCGTGCCGCCCTTGATCCCTGCGATCGACGAGATGTTGATGATGCTGCCGCCGCCCTGCGCGAGCATCGGCGGAATCTCGTACTTCATCGAGAGCCAGACGCCCGTGAGGTCGATGTCGATCACCTCGCGAAAGTAGGTCTCGTCCATCTCGTGGGCTCGGGTCTTCTGCCCGCCGATGCCCGCGTTGTTGACGGCGACGTCGAGCCGGCCGAAGGCGTCGAGCGTTTGGGCCACCATGCGCTCGACGTCAGCGGCGATGGCGACGTCGCCCGGGACGAAGCATGCCGTGCCGCCCGCGGCCTCGATCTCGGCCACCGCGGCCACGCCCGCCTCGGCCCGTCGTCCGGTGATGGCAACCGATGCGCCTTCGGAGGCGAGCCGGAGCGCCGCTTCGAGACCGATACCCATCGTGCCGCCGGTGATCAGCGCTGACTTGCCCTCGAATCGCATCGTCGACCCCTCTCCTCCGTCTTTCGCACACTAGTAACGATCGTGATGATCGGCTAGAACGGAGTCTGTGAAGACGCTGGACGCCAAGCTCGATGCGCTCGCCGCACGGCCCGATGGAGGCGACTTCATCATCTGCTACGCCGCTGACCCCGACATGGGCGGCGGCCTGCGCCCGACCATCGGGCAGGGGATCGACCCGGCGGTCTGGCGAGACGAGATGGCCGCCATCACCGAAGCCGGGCACATCGACATCCTGCTCGCATCGGTTTCGACGATGGCCCACCTCGCTCGCGATCGCGGCCTGTTCCGCGAGTCGCCGGTAACGCCGGCGATCCGGGCCAACGACACCACCGACATCTGGATGGTGCGAGGCGGTTCGTACAGCACGCAGCCATCCCGTCCCTTCGCAACCACGACGGTGCGCGAAGCCATGTACGGCACGCTCCATCCCGAGCCGGACCAGGCGGTCGACGTGCCGCTCGGGCTGTGGTCGATCACGTTCAACAACGATCTCGAGGCCGACGAACGATCGCTCCTTCGGTACCGCGACTTCCGGGCTGAGGCTGCGCAGGAGGGGTTCCGGCACTTCGTCGAGGTCTTCAACCCCAACGTCGCGGACCCGGGCATCGACGGGCCGGTCGGCGACTATGTGAACGACTGCATCGCACGCATGCTTGCGGGCGTTCCGCGAGCGAGCCGGCCCGAGTTCCTGAAGGTCGCCTACAACGGTCCCCACGCGCTCGAAGACCTCGTGACCGGGATCGACGTCGTCGTCGGCGTGCTCGGGGGCCCGCCCAGCACGGCCAACGACTCGTTCACGCTTGTGCGCGACGTGAAGCGATCCGGGGGACGGGTGGCGCTGTTCGGCCGTCGCATCAAGGTCGCCGACTCGCCGATCTTGTTTTGCGAGCTTCTCCGGCGAGTCGCCGACGACGAGCTCTCGCCCGAAGACGCCACTCGCGAGTACCACGGACGCCTCACCGCGGCCGGCATCACGCCGTCCCGGTCGCTCGAGGACGATCTCGCGATCGAGACCCCCGAGCTGCTGGGAAGCTGACGTGGAACAGCTCGACCATCTGCCGGGCTCGATGGAGTGCGTGATCTGTCATGGTCCGCACGACTATCGCCACGACCACAAGCCGGTGCCGACGGCCGGCCCGGGTGAGGTCCTGTTGGCTGTCCATTCGGCCGGACTGTGCGCCAGCGACGTCGCCTGCTGGAAGGGGGCGTTCGGTTACTGGCCCGGCGACGGCATGCCCGGCTTCGTTCAACCACCTGTTGTGCCCGGTCACGAGTTCGTCGGCACCGTTGTGGGCCTCGGAGAAGGCGCCGCCAACAAGCACGGGTTGGCGCTCGGGGATGTCGCGGTCAGCGAGCAGATCACGCCGTGTTGGGATTGCCGGTTCTGCAACCGGGGGCAGTACTGGATGTGTCAGAACACCGAGATCTACGGGTTTCGCCAGCACGCCCAGGGAGCGATGGCCGACTACATGGTGTTCCCGGCCAACGCCATCAACCACAAGGTGCCCGACTCCGTCTCGATCGACCACGCCGTGTTCATCGAGCCGCTCGCGTGTGCGATCCACGCCGTCGATCGCGGCAACATCCAGAAAGGCGACACGGTGGTGGTCGGCGGCTGCGGGCCGATCGGGCTCGGGATGATCGCCGCGGCACGACAGGCGAACCCCGGGTTGTTGATCGCCAGTGACCTCCACCCCGACCGGCTCGAGCTGGCGAGGGCGTGCGGCGCCGATCTCACGATCAACCCTGGCGAGGTCGACATCATCGACGAGGTTCGCGGCCTCACCGAGGGGTACGGGTGCGACGTCTTCCTCGAAGCGTCAGGCCATCCATCCGCCGTCGACCAAGGGCTCCGGATGCTCCGCAAGCTCGGCACGTTCGTGGTCTTCGGCGTGTTCAAGGAGAAGGTCACCACCGAGTGGTCGATCATCGGCGACCGCAAGGAACTCGACGTTCTCGGTGCCCATCTCGGCCCGTACACCTACCCCCGAGCGATCGAGATGATCGCCGCGGGGGCGTTGCCGATGGAACGCATCATCTCCCACCGCCTGCCGTTCTCCGAGATCGACACCGCGCTGGAACTGACCGCCCGCGGGGCCGACTCCATCAAGGTCACCCTCGCGCCGGGTTTGTAGATGGCCGACGCGTTCATCGGACTCGATCTCGGTACCACGGGGATCAAGGCGGCCGCGTTCGATGAACACGATCGGCAGCTCGCACTCACCACGGTGCCGACGCCGACCAACCACGTGCCCGCCGGCGGCGCCGAGTACCGCGCCGAAGAACTGTGGGCTGCTGCGTGTTCTGTCCTCCAGGGAGTCACGCAGCAGCTCGCGGTGTCCGGCCATGTCGCGGCCGCAATCGCGGTGGCCTCGATGGGCGAGTCGGGCGTGCTCGTCGATGGCGCGGGCCAGTCGGTTGCCCCGGTCATCGCGTGGTTCGATGCACGCACCGAGCCCCAAGCCGCCTGGTGGCGCGAGCACGTGGGGGCGGAGCGCACCCAAGCGATCGCAGCAGTCCAGCCCCGGCCGGTGTTCGCCGCCGCCAAGATGCTGTGGACGAAGGCGCACCTCCCTGATGCGTGGGCTGCGGGCCAGCACTGGCTGAACATGGCCGATTGGGCCACGCATCGCTTGAGCGGCGTGATGGCCACCGACTATTCGCTCGCGTCAAGAACGATGCTCTTCGACCTGGCGGCGCGGACTTGGTCCGACGAGCTGATCGATGCTGCAGGCCTCGATCCCACGATGCTGGCGCCGCTGATCGAGAGCGGGCAGCGGGTCGGGACGGTGACCCCCGAGGCGGCTGCATCGACCGGCCTTCCGGCCGGCATCCCGGTCAGCGCCGGTGGGCAAGATCACGTCTGTGCCGCCCTGGCGCTCGACGTGACCGAGCCGGGCATGTTGCTCGACTCGATCGGCACGGCCGAGGCGTTTTTCCTGGTCACCGACGGCGTCGACGACACCGATCGTCTGGCGGCGGCGGGCATCGCCCAAGGTGCCCACGTCGAACCGGGGCGCACCTACGCCATGACCGGCTTGGCGCCGGGCGGCGGCCGCATCGATCAAGCCCGCGAAGACTCGGGGCTCGATTGGGATGCGTTCCTTGCCACGCCTGAGGCCGACGCGGTCATCGAGTCGGTGGCCGTCGACGGCCAAGCGAGGATCGCCGAACTGCTCGACGCCGCTGGAGCCGCCGACGTTCGCCACATCGCCACTGGTGGCGGGTCCCGGAACCACCGGCTGATCGAACGTAAGCAAGCGATCGGCGGGCGCCCGATCACCGTCGCGCCCGAGACCGAAGCGACGGCGCTCGGCGCGGCGATCCTCGCCCGCCGTGCTCTGGAGGCCGTATGACTGTCTGCTTCGATGGCTACTCCCGTGGCTACTCCCATGGCCTCAGCCACGACGAGGCCAAAGCGGTTCAGGCCGACCAGGCTCACCGCGTGGGCACGCTCTTGCGGGCCCTCGACCTCGATGGCGACGGCATCATCTCCGCCGACGAGATCGACCGGGCTACCGAGTCGCTGCTCGCTCTCGACCTCGATGGCGACGGCCAACTCTCCGAAGACGAATGCGGTGGCCCGTTCCGTTACCCCGGGGGTGGTCGCACGAGCGCGATCTACCGCATCCTCGATCTCGACGGTGACGGCGTCATCACCGCGGCCGACATCGCCGACGCGCCCGCCCGGCTGCGACGGCTCGACCGGCTCGGCAAGGGTCACCTGACCCCCGCCGACAACGGCATGGGGGGCAATGCGGTCCGCCAGAACTGGTTCGATGGCCCAGCCCACTTCCTGGCGAACCAAGACACGCTGCGGTCGTACGTGCTCGAAGACACCGGTGAGGTCCTGCCGGGCACCGACCCTCGGCAAGATCCCTCGTTTCACCTCGTTCAGGAGCACGCCAACGCCATGGACGTGTGGGTCGCTCGCGATCTCTACCTCCTCGACTCCCAGGGTGAGCGGGTGCATCGGTGGCCGGCTCGCAACCATGCGTCCGAGACGGTGAGCGCCCGGCTGCGCGACGACGGCCTGCTGATCCGCACGAGTTGCCCGGGCATCTGGCTCGACACGCTCGCGTTCCCGGTCGGCGCCCACGGCATCGTCTCGATCGAGGAGCCCGACGGCACGGTCGTGTGGCAGTGGGAGCTGTTCGAACCCGGTCGGCGGGTCCTGCATCACTCGTTCGATCCGATGCCAAACGGCAACATCCTCGTCACCATGTACGACGGCCGCACCTTCGACGAGGCGGTCGACCTCGGATGGATCGAACAGGATCGTGAGGTCCTCCTGCGGCCACCCGACCTCACCCGCTGGTGGACGGAGTCGATCCTCGAACTCGAACCGAATCTCGAGACCGGCGAAACGCGGGTGGTCTGGGAATGGCACTCGATCGACCATCTCGTGCAAGACGCCGACGCCGACAAGCCCTTCTACGGCGAGATCGGGCCCGGTTGCCGCAAGATCGATCTGAACTACACGCGGTACGAGAACTACCGGTTCAACATGGGCCAGGTCATGCACGTCAACTCGGTCAGCTACGACCCAGCGCGTGACCAGATCTTGCTGAGCTCGGCAATGCACGGCGAGCTCTGGATCATCGACCACGCCACCACCACCGAGGAAGCTGCGGGCCCAGCCGGCGATCTGCTGTACCGCTGCGGCAACCAGCAGGCGCACAAGGGCGGACCGGTGAAAACCTTCGACTGGCAACACGACATCGGTTGGATTCCGCCCGGCCGCCCCGGCGCGGGCAACGTGCTGGTCTTCAACAACGGCGCACGTTCGGCCGGTGACCTTCCTGCGCCTCATCCGAAGCGCCTCCAGTTCGGCGACGGGCACTCTGAGATCCTCGAGCTGTCGATGCCCGTCGATGACGAGGGGGCGTGGACGTGGGATCTCGACGATCCGCTCAATGCCGCCGAGATCGTGTGGTCCTACAACGCGGACGGCTCGAACGGCTGGTTCTCGCCATTCATGTCGGGCGCGGCGCGCTTGCCCAACGGCAACACCGTCACCGCGCTCGGTTTCAACAAGCAACTGCGCGAGGTCACCCCTGAGGGTGAGACCGTCATGGACCTGCGCCCGGGTGGCGCGGGCCGGGTCTTCCGCGCCGTTCCGATCGACGCCGACCATCCCGGACTCGCTTGTCTGGGCATCTCGGGTCGATGATCGCCACCGCTGTCAGGCCGGTGGCGACCCTTCCGAGGGTGTATCCGTCGGTTGGCGCTTCCTCTTGTGTCGTCAAGGTGACTCAGCCCGCGCCTGCGGTGACCCGCTGGTTGAGGTTGGCGAGGAAGCCGTCGTAGTCGTTGAGCTTCGCCTTCAACATCTGGTCGCCGCCCTCGCCCGGCAGGATGAGGAACGTCTCGGCTGCGATGCCCGCGACAACAGCGTCGACGACGTGGTCGACCGACAACGGCTCCATGAGCGCCCCGCCGAACTCGGCGATCATCGGGGTGTCGACCACCGTCGGGCAGATGGCAGCGACGTGGATCTCGTGACCGTGGTTGATCGCCAGCCACTCCGCAACGCCGACGGCCGCATGCTTGCTCACCGCGTAGTTGAAGCTGACCGGGCCGGTGACGAGTCCGGCCACCGACGCAGTGATGACGAACGCCCCGTTCCGCTCTGCGAGGTGGGGAACCACGGCCCGGGCTGCGTACGCAGGGCCCATGGCGTTGATGCTCATCGACAGATCCCACATCTTGTCGTCGGTGTCGATGCCTCCGCCGGCGCCGATACCGGCGTTGGCGAAGAACATGTCGATGTGCCCCATCGCCTCGACGGCGCCGGCGATCAAGGCCTCGACCGATGCGGGGTCGGCCACATCGCAGGCGATGGCCGTGCCACCGATCGCCGCGGCCACCTCGGCGGCGCCGTCGGCGTTGATGTCGCTCACCACTACGTTCGCGCCCATCGACGCAAACCGTTCGCACATCCCGCGGCCGATCCCCGATGCTCCACCGGTGATGACGACGTTCTTCCCTGCGATATCCATGCCCGGAACCTAATCTCCGCCTCATGGGCGTTCAGCAGCCCGCCGATGTCGTTTTCCACAACGGGCTCGTACTGGGTGCAGGCGCGCCAGACGGTGCACCGGTCGATGTCGTCGCCGTCACGGGCAACACGATTACCGGTGCCGGTGGCGACGCCGTGCTCGGCGCAGTTGGCCCCAACACGCATGTTGTCGACCTCGATGGCCGCACGCTGGTGCCGGGGATCAACGACGGGCATCTCCATGTCGGGATGTACGGCCGGAGCCTCCCGCCCCTGTCGATCGACGTCTCGCCCGCGGCACGCCCGACGGTGCGTTCAGTCCGTGACGCGATCGCTGATCGTGTCGAGGAGGTCGAACCGGGCGCTTGGATCCGCGGCCACGGATGGTCGGGTCATGCGCTTTCGGATCTTCCCGGCGCTGAGCCGTCGGCCGCGTTGCTCGATGAGGTGTCCCCGGTCAACCCGGTCGCGCTCACCGACTTCAGCGGCCATGCGGTCTGGGTCAACTCGGCGGCGATGGCCGCGGCAGGCATCACCCGGCAGTCGGTCGTGCCGACCGGTGGCCTCGCCCGACGCGACGGAGCCGGTGACTTCACCGGCTTGTTCGTCGACGGTGCTCGTCAGCTGATCGATCACCACGTCCCGCCGCCAACGCCCGCCGAACTCGAAGCCGCGGTGCGGGCCGCGATGGCGGAGCTCCATCGCAACGGCGTCACGTCGATCACCGACGCCGCGCTCAGCCCCCAGTCGGGCTACGACAATCCCCTCGGCAGTGCCGCGGTCTACGAACTGCTCCAGCGCATCTGCGGCCGTCACGACGTGCCGATGCGCACGAACGTACTGCTCACATTCAGCCCGGTGGGGAGCTCGCTCATCGACCCGACCCGGGAGGGCCTCGCGGCTTGGCAGCGGCCCGAGACCGACGAGCGCTGGTTCGCGGTTCGCGGTCTGAAGATCTTCGCCGATGGCGTCCCCCCGAGTTGCACCGCATGGATGTCGGCGCCGTACCCCGATGGGAGCCACGGGTGCCTCACCGTCGGCGGCGACACCGACGACGACCGCATCGAAGAGCTCCATCTCCTGATCCGAGAAGGTCACGACCGGGGGCTGCAGGTCGGCGTTCATGCCACCGGCGACCGCACTGCCGACGCCGTCATCGACGGTTTCGCGGCCGCGCTCGCAGCGGTGCCCCGAGCCGATCCTCGGCACTACGTCATCCACGGGCCGATGGCGCGGCCGGAAGTCGTCCAGCGGGCGGGTGCCCTCGGCGTCGGCTTCAACGTGCAGCCGTCGCTCAAGTCGACCTCCACGCGCGCGATCGAGGCACTGTTCGGGCGCGAGCTCAGCGAGTGGCAATGGCCACTGCGATCGATGGTCGACAGTGGAGCGCTCGTGGCTTCCTCGTCTGACGCACCGATCTGCGCCCCGAACTGGCGCCACGGCGTTGCCAGCGCCGTGCTGCGCGAGACGCCCGACGGCGAGGTGTACGGCGCCGAGCAGCGGCTCACGGTCGATGAGACGCTGCGGTCCTACACCGAGGCCGGCGCTTGGCAGGACGCGGCCGAGAAGTGGAAGGGCACGATCGAGGTGCGGAAGGTCGCCGACCTGTGCGTCGTCGACGCCCGGCTCTCGACCGACGACCCGCACACGTTCGCCGATACGGCCGTGTCGCTCACCATGGTCGACGGCCTCGTGGTGCACGGGGAGCTCTGACTTGGCACCGAAGCTGGTACTCATCCTGGTCGCCGCCCAGCTCAACGCCGCCCACGTCGGCTTCGGCGGCGCGACACACGGTCTCACGCCGAACCTCGACTAGCTGGCCGAGATCCGAGCCGCCGGCCCGAGCTGCTTGAATAGCGAGATGGCAACGTCCGTTACCATCACTGGCACTGGCAGCCCGATTCCCGACCCGCATCGAGCCGGCCCCGGGGCGCTCGTCCGCTACGACGACATCACCATGCAGTTCGACGTGGGCCGTTCGACCGTCCTGCGGCTCACCGGCACCAATCTCTGGATCCCCGACCTCACTGCGGTGTTCATCACCCACCACCACAGCGATCACCTGACCGGGCTCGCCGATCTCGTGCTCACGTACTGGACGATGGATCGAACCGACGACTCGCCACCCCTGACGCTGGTGGCACCCGCCGGACCGGCCGGCGACTATGTGGCGACGGTCCTCGACGGATGGGACGCCGACATCGAGGTCCGTGCGTTGCACGCCCGACGAAACTCCCGGCCTGCGCTCCAGATCGAGACCTTCCCGGTGCCGGGTCAGCTCACCGAGGTGTGGCGGCGGGGCGACGTCGTGGTCTCGTCCATGCAGGTCCGCCACGAGCCCTGCCCCGATTCGGTCGGCTATCGCGTAGACACCCCCGACGGGTCGGTTGCGATCACTGGCGACACCCGAGTCTGCGACGAGGTCGTCGAACTCGCCCGCGGAGTCGACGTGCTCGTGTACGAAGCGATGCGGTTCAGCGCGATGAGCCAGCTGCCGCCTCACCGACACTACGTGATGGACTATCACGCCGATTGCCCGCTGATCGGGGTGCAGGCCGCCGAGCTCGGCGTGCCGACCCTGATCCTCACCCATCTCATCCCGGCGCCGCGCGACGAAGCCGGCAAGCAGGCCTACATCGACGAGGTGCGCTCGGGTGGCTACGACGGCGAGATCATCGTGGCGGACGACCTCGCCTCGGTTCCGGTCGGCGACGCTGGCATGCCGTCCGTGACCGAGATCGGCGACCCCGCCCAGGAGCGCGATGACGAGAACGATCTCGATACCGGTCATCGGGTCAAGCGTTTTCGAGGATGAGATGCCCCACGGCGGTGTTGCTGGCAGGTACGTGGTACAGGCGGTGCGCCTCGGTGGGCGCCGGGCCGCCGTTGAGGTCGGCGAGCGCGCCGCGAGCGGTGAGCCACATGACGAGCTCGACGCCTTCGGAGCCCGCCTCGCGCAAGTAGTCGACGTTGGGGACGTCGGCCATGCCTTCGGGGTCGTTGATCATGCGCTCGAGGAAGGCGTGGTCCCATTCGGGGTTGATCAGGCCGGCGCGGGCGCCCTGTAGCTGGTGGCTCATGCCGCCGGTGCCCCAGATCTGGACGTTGAGGTCGTCGTCGAAGGTCTCGACCGCGGCTCGGATCGCTTTGCCGAGTTCGAGGCAACGGCGGCCGGTCGGGGCGGGGTGCTGGATGACGTTGATGGCCAGGGGCACGACCTTGGTCGGCCAGGCGGCGGGCTGGTCGTACATCATCGAGAGGGGCACGGTGAGGCCGTGATCGACGGTCATCTCGTTCACGAGCGTGAGGTCGAAGCCGGCCGGGATCACCGATTGTGCGAGGTGTGCCGAGAGTTCCGGATGGCCTTCGACGATCGGGACCGGGCGTGGTCCCCAGCCTTCGTCGGTGGGCTGGTACGAGGCGGCCATGCCCAGCGCGAACGTCGGGATCATCTCCATCGAGAAGGCGTTGCCGTGGTCGTTGTAGACGAGGATCACGACGTCGGTCGGGTTGTCGGCGATCCACTGACGCGAGGTCTTCAGACCTTCGAAGAGGGGCTGCCAGTAGGGCTCTTCGGTGAGGCCCTTGTCGACCGCCGCGCCGATGGCCGGTACGTGCGACATGAACAGGCCGGCGGTGATGCGAGCGCTCATGCTCGGTCCTCCCACTCGTGGAGGTAGCGGTTGCCTTCGATGCTGCGACCGCCGTTGACCATCATCTCGGCGTGGCCGGCCGCGTCCTTGTCGGTCATCGACGACACGATCTCGACATAGCTCTTGCCTTCGGTCGCGCCGATCTTGGCCACGAAGTAGATGTTGCCGCCGAGCTCGAGGATGCGGTTGAAGTCGCGATCGAGGACCGCCTGCTTCTGGTCTTCGGTCATGTCCCACTCGTCGAGGTAGGCCCGCTCGTCGGCCATGAACCGATCGCGGTTCTCGGCGTGCATGAGCGATTGGGCCATCTGGTTGAGGTGGTAGCCGAGTCGGGCTTGGTCGGCATCGAACACGGTCGTGCCGGGAATGTCGAGATACGGCTTCTCGATCGCCATCTGACGGACCTCCGTTGCGTCTGTCCCCGAATCGGAGAGTCGGGCTAGCCCTGGGTGTCACCCCAGCGCGACAGCACCTCGATCACCGAGGAGAGGTGGTCGTGCATCGCTTGCGCCGCGGCGTCCTCGTCGCGGGCGACGACTGCTTGGACGATGGCTCGATGCTCACCGAGCGACTCGCCTGACCGCCCCGGCATCAGGGCGAGCCGGTACTGGTGGTGAGCGGCGCGGTCTCGGAGGTTGGCCACGAGCTGCGAAGCGACCTCGTGGCCGCTCATCTCGCGGAGGCGGCGGTGCAGGACCGCGTTGAGTTCGGAGTAGGCGTGGCCTTGGACGCTGTTCGTGGCCGCTTCCATGTCGGCGATGATCTGCTGCAGGTCGGCGTGGTCGGCCGCGGTTGCGTGGCGCGCGGCTTGGGCAGCGATCAGCGACTCGAGGACCGAGCGGGCTTCGGTGATCTGGATCGCCTCGCGGATCGAGATGCGCCGGACCGTTGCCCCGCGGTTTGCCTCGCGCACGACCAGGCCCTCCGACGTCAGCTCGACCAATGCGGAGCGGATCGCGGCGCGGCCGACCGAGTACTGCTCGGCCAACGAGACCTCGAGCAGCCGGTCGCCGGGTTCGAAGCGGCCTTTGAGGATGTCGTGGCGCAGGGCGTCGGTGATGGTGTCGGCGTTACTCATCTTCAGGAGAAGGTATAGAGGACCTGAGGATTGTCGACGAGGATACGGTTGCGCACGGCTTCGTCGAGGGCGTACGCGGCGACAAGGTCGAGCAGCTCGCCATTGGCCAATCTTGGCGAATGTCAACAAGATTGTCGACATTCGGAGGGACAAGGTGCGAGGATCACAGCCATGAGGATCGCACTTGCGGGGGCCGGGGCATTCGGCCGCAAGCACCTTGACGGGCTCAAGAACATCGATGACGTCGAAGTGGTCTCGGTGATCGACCCTGTCGCCGACGCAGCGGCGGTCGCTGCCGAGTATCGAATCCCCCATCATGGGACCGATCTGGCTGAGGCGCTGGCGATTGACGAGGTCGACGCCGTGATCCTCGCCACGCCGACGCAGATGCACGCCGCGCAGGCGATCCAGTGCATGGACGCGGGCAAGCACGTCGAGGTTGAGATCCCGTTGGCCGACTCACTCGCCGATGCGCAGGCCGTGTTGGCCAACCAGGAGCAGGCGGGCCTGGTTGCGATGGTCGGTCACACCCGACGGTTCAACCCGTCGCATCAGTGGGTTCACAACAAGATCACGGCGGGCGAGTTCAACATCCAGCAGATGGACGTGCAGACATACTTCTTCCGGCGCACCAACACCAACGCGCTGGGTGAACCTCGGTCGTGGACCGACCACCTGCTCTGGCACCACGCCGCGCACACCGTCGACCTGTTCGTATATCAGGCCGGCGAACCGATCGTCGCGGCCAATGTGCTCGAAGGTCCGCACCATCGCGACCTCGGCATCGCTATGGACATGTCGATCCAGATGAAGACCGCAAGCGGCGCGATCCTCACGCTCTCGCTCTCGTTCAACAACGACGGTCCGCTCGGCACGTTCTTCCGCTACATCGGCGACACCGGCACCTACATCGCCCGCTACGACGACCTGGTCGATGGCCGAGAGGAACCGATCGACGTCTCGCAGGTCGATGTCTCGATGAACGGCATCGAGCTCCAGGACCGCGAGTTCATCGCGGCGATCCGCGAGGGCCGGGAACCCAACAGCTCGGTCCGGCAGGTCATGAGCTGTTATGAGTGGCTGCACAAGCTCGAACAGCAGCTACAGGGCTGAGTCGCGGTGCCGAATCTGCTGCTGATCACGAGTGATCAGCACAATCCGTTCGTCACCGGCTACGCGGGCGATCCGCTGGCCCGCACGCCCAACCTCGACGCGCTCGCCGAGGCCGGCATCACGTTCAGCGCCGCGTACACCAACAGTCCGATCTGCATGCCGGCTCGGGCGTCGCTGGCGACCGGGCGGTACAGCTCGGCGATCGGCGCATACGACAACGGCGCGCCGTACCAGCGTGAACAGGCCGAGAGCCTCGGCCATCGGCTCCGCGCCAATGCTCGACCCGCCGTCACGTTCGGCAAGCTCCACTTCGACGACGAAACCGACTCGGGATTCGATGCCTACCTGCCCCTGCAGGCGAAGCGCGGCTACCTGGGTGCTCGCGTCGGCTGGGCGCGCGGGAACGCCCCACCCAGCTCGATCATGCCGGACCACGTCCGCGATGCGGGTGTGGGCGTGTCCGAATACGAGCTCTACGACCGCCACACCACGCAGGCCGCCTGCCGCTGGTTGACCACCGACGCACCCTGCGACACGCCGTGGTTCGCGCATGTGTCGTTCGCCTACCCGCACTACCCATTCCGGGCGCCAGCCGACTCATTGCCGGCCGACGACGTTGACGTACCCTTGCCGCCGGCCTGGCGCCCCGAGGACTGGCCGCACAATCGGGAGCTCGACGAGCACCGCCGCATGATGGGCATCGACGCCGAGCCGTTCACCGAAGACGAGCTGCGTCAGCTGCGGTGGGTCTACACGGCGATGGTGCAGTTCGTCGACCACCAGGTCGGCGAGGTGTTGGCCGCGCTCGACGGGTCGGGTGCGGCCGACGACACCGTCGTGATCTACACCTCAGACCACGGCGACATGCTCGGCGGTCACGGCTTCGCGATGAAGAGCCTCATGTACGACGCCTCGGCCCGGGTGCCGATGCTCATCATCGGCCCCGGCGTGGGTCGCGATGCGGTCGAAGGCGCCGCGGTCTCGCTCGTCGATGTGTACCCCACGGCCGTCGACGTGATGGGGCTTCCCGCGATCGATGCCGACGCCGAACTGCCCGGCGCGTCGCTGCGAGACGTCGCTGCGGATCGAATCGCCTTCTCCGAATACCACGGCCCCAGTTCGACGGCCGCGTCGTACCTGATTCGGCGCGACCGGTGGAAGTACGTCGCGCACATGGCCGCCGGCACCCGACCACAACTCTTCGATCTCGTCGCCGATCCGCACGAACTCGACGACCGCGTCGACGCCGAACCCGACATCGCTGCAGACCTCGACGCCGAGCTGCACTCGATACTCGACCCCGAAGCGACCGATCTCCGAATCCGTGCCGGCCAGGCGGAGCAACTTGCCGCAGCCGAGCCCCCTCCTGCCGGTCGGGCGCCGAAGCGCACGGCGTACGGCACGCTGGCGAAGGGATGGTCGGTTCCCTCGCCCGCGATCATGGCGATCGTCGACCCCGACGGACCCTGACGCGGCGCTGGGAGCGGTCAGTCCTTGGTCAGATTCTCATGCACTTCGCGGCGCTGCATCAGATCGAGTGGCAGGACTACCTCCAGCAGATGCGCGACGGCGTGGAGTTGTACGGCCCGGTCCGCGAGGGCGTCTATGCCATGACCGGCTACGAAGGCACTCGGGCCCACAGCGAATCGCTCGGCCAGGAAGGAGGCATCTGATGCCGCTCGTCTACGCGGGTGTGTGCAGCCACGCCCCCGGGAGGATCAACTACGAGTGGGACCTCGATTTCTTGGATCGCTGGTGCCGCAACGACCGTGATGCCCTCCTCGACTACGACGACCTCAACGTCTACGTCGATGCCGGCCAGGGCGGGTTCGAGATCCGCACCTTCGTGGCGGTGAGCGCGGCGGCAGGTGGAGCCCAAGGCACCGTTCATTTCTGTGAGCCGATCCCGATCTTCGCCGTCAGCTGCACGGTCGCCAGCTACGACCTCAGCCCCCAGGAGGCCTGATGCGCCCGATGTCGCCAGACGAAGTGGTCGAGTTCATGACCACTGGTTCCCGCACTGGCAAGCTCGCGCTGGTGCGCAAGGACGGCAGCCCCACCGTCACCCCGATCTGGTTCGTCGTCGATCCAGCGACCGGCGACTTTATGTTCATGACCGGCAAGGACAGCGGCAAGGCGAAGATGTTGCGGCGCGACCCGCGGGTGTCGATCTGCGTCGACCTCATGGAGATGCCGTACGCCTTCGCACGCGTGGATGGCACGGCGAGCATCATCACCTACGAACAAGATGCCGCCGCGTTGCGGCACTGGGCGACCGAGACCTGCCGTCGCTACGTCGGCGACGATCGGGCCGAAGCGTTCGGGATTCGCAATAGCGGCGCCGACGAGATTCTGGTACGCGTCACGGCGACGACGCTGGTCGGTGCGGATGGGGTGACCGACTGATTCCGCCGGTGCCGTCGCCGACGACGGCATCCTCAAGTTCCAGCTGGTGGTTCGCCCGGGCTAGATGTCGCTTCTCGTGAGGATGTGTGTGCGTGATGCGGACGCTTCCAGCAGCGGCCGGTGAGGACCACCACGGGGCCGAGGAACCATGTGGAGATTCGCCCAAAAGCAATGTGCTGACCGCGGCGACTGCGACAGCGGCGATCTTGGCGGGGAATGAGCCCGACGGCGCGGCAGGCATGTCTTTTGGCACGACCTGAAGTCACGGTGCTGTCGTTTAACGCTGTGAGGCATCGGGTGTGATGCGTGCGACTGCGATCGTGATGTTGTCCTGGAGTCCGGCGAACCGGGCCGTGTTCATCAGCGTGTCCGCCGCGTCCGCCGCAGAGGCGCGTCGATCTGCTGGCAGCGCGAAGCCGAGGCTGTTGTCATCAGGATCGTCGCTGAACCAACCCCGGTCGTGAGCGTCCAGAATCGGGGGGAACAATCCATCCGTGGCCAGCACGACCAGCAGGCCGCCGCCTTCGATCCAGCGATCCACGCGTTCGCTACGCACGTCGTCACCGAGATGATCCACGTCGCCGGGCGGCAGGTCGAAGCTGTCCTGGCCGGCGCGGGACATGCCGATGCAGCGGCTGATGAACCCGAAGGGGTCATTGTGCGGGGTGCTGTGCCAACCCGGTCCGTCGCCGAGGGGAACCACGAATCCCATCGAGTCCCCGACCCACGACAGCAGCAACCCTCGTTGGGGCGTCCATGACGCGACGACCAGCGTGGTGAGCGCGATTGCCGACGACAGCCCCTCGTTGTGGGAGCGCGTCTCTGGGTGCAGCGCCCACGCCGCCGCATTCGCCGCGTCGAACGCGGCCGTCATCTCGGCGACGGTGGCGATGCGCTCGGGCAGCGCGTCAACCGCGGCCTGCGCGGCTTCGTCGCCGAACGGGTGCCCGCCGAGCCCGTCTGCCACAGCGATCACCCACGATCCGTCAGTGTTCTCGACAGAGCGGACGCGGTCTTCCTGGCGGTCTCGGAGACCGATCTCAGTGCGGGTCGCAATGTCGCTAATCAAGTCCGCGGTCATGTCCAGTGCCCAATTCGAGTGCTGCCGCGACCGTACCGAGGAGATGCGACATCTCAAGAACGCATTTCACGGACCGCCTCGCAAACTCCCGCGCCGTCGTCGGAAGCATCTTCGTGTCCCTCGTCACCGGTCATCTCTTGCCGGCGCGATGGTGGCTGCTCGTGCCGTATTCCGCAGGGGCGCTGCAAGCACTCATCTGGTGCTGGCTGCCGATGATTCCCAAAGGAACGTGCTGAATGCGAGAACTCAGCGGCGCCCTTCAGCTTCGGGCGAAGCTGAGCAGCGGGGAGATGTCTCGGCGGTCGGCGGTGCGCAGCGCTCGGATCCAGCCCTTGTTCGGCCTCGCCAGATCGGGCACGCGCGAGAGGCGAATGGCTACCAGGACGCCTGTGTGCGGCATTCACGATAGGTATACTCATTGGTATGCACGGGTCGACTACCATCAAGGTCTCGGTGCGGACCCGGGATGCCTTGCGTCAGCTTGCCGATCGTGAGGGGCTGACGTTCGACGCGCAGATCGAGAAGCTGATCCGGCGGGAACGCCGCCGCATCATGGGAGCTCAGCTCGCGAGCGTCCCGCTAGATGACGCCGACGAAGCCGTGCTGGATGCGTCTGCGAGCGATGTCGCCGATGCGAGCGGGTGATGTCGTCCGCTGCGACTTCGGGACGCCAGCGAGGGGCGAGCCGGGCTTCGTGCGACCGGCGATCGTCGTCACGTCCGATGATGTGCTCGAGTTTCGGCAGCACGCGATCGTGGTTGTCCCGTGCACGACGACCAAGCGAGGGTGGCTGAGCGAGGTCGAAGTCGTCGGTCTCGGTGTCGCTCAAGCGCACCTGCCCACCACCCTCAGCGCCGACCGTGTCATCGAGGTCACGGGCACGAATGTCGGTCTCGTCGTGCTGCGACAGATCCGCGAACTCATCGCCGAATTGATCGGGCTCTGACCCAGCCGGCCGCCGTAGTCGAACTTCGACGGCACGTCGCATTGGCATCTTCTGAAATAGTCGTGGCATGAATTTCACGGCTGCTGAACACCTTGGGGCAGCCCGGCGTTCGCTGTCCACGACGAGCCGCGACGGCCAGCAGATGTGGGTGGTGACGATCTCTAGAACGTTCGGCGTTGCGCCTGAGGAGCTGTGGGACGCGCTCACCGTGCCGGAGCGGATCCGGATCTGGCTCGGTCCGACCAGCGGGGACTTCCGGGTCGGCGGCCGGTTCGACATCGAGGGCAACGCCAGCGGCGACATCGTCGCCTGCGACAAGCCACGACTGATCAGCGTGACCTGGGAGTTCGACGGCGACATCAGCTGGGTGGATGCAACCCTGGCCCCATCGGGCGACCGCACCGACCTCACGCTCGAGCACGCCGCCGCGATCCCGCCTGAGTGGTGGGAGCAATACGGCGCTGGCGCGACCGGCATTGGGTGGGAACTGGCGCTGCTCGGCATCGCCGAGCACCTCGCAGCACCGGATGCACCGCCGCTCGATCCGGCCGATCCCGCCGTCGGGGGACTGTTCAACGAGTTCATGGCCGGCAGCAGCGTCGCCTGGGCCGACACCGAGATCGCAGCCGGAGGCAACCCCGACCAAGCGCGAGCCGCCGCGGCGCGCACGCTCGCGTTCTACACCGGAACCGACAGCCCCGACGACAACGCCTAGCCGGCGCGCCGCTGCTCCGGCGAGAACTTTGACCGCGCCGGCGGTGCGCGCCTCGCATCGACCGATCGTTAGCGGGCGCTTCGCTCGCCAGCATGTTTGTACCGCTCAGCTCGCCGTGAAGATCGGCGGGCTGAGCTAGGTGTTCCAGAGCTGGAGCAGATCGCTGGCTGCATACCAACGGCGTGCCCGGCCGACCTCGCCTGCGCCGGCATCGATCTCACTGAGCACCTGATGCTTGGCGAGCGTCGCGAGAGCGGTACGACCGGTGCGCTCACTGACGTCGAGCAATTCGGCGACATCGGCTGAGTTGATGACGGGGTGCCCCGGCAGGTGCTCCAGCAGTGCCCGGGCGGCGCTGTCGTGCCTGAGCGACCTGGTTGTGCGGCGCCATTGTTCGACGAATTCCTGGGACTCGTCCACGATGCCGTCGGCAAGACCCGCTGCGCGCTCGACGACCCCGGAGAACCACTGCACCCACGGCGCGGTGTGGCCGGCCTCGAACAGCCGCAGCCCGGACAGATACCCGCCTGGGTCGTAGGCGATGGCCAAGCTGATCGGCGCCACCGAGCGCTGCGTTGCGCCGCCGCGCCGCAGAATGCGACTGATCAGCGCCCGCCCGAGCCGGCCATTCCCGTCGCCGTAAGGATGGATCGCTTCAAACTGCGCATGAGCTATCGCAGCACGTGACACCGCATCGAGATCATCGGCGGCATCCGCGAACTCCACGAGGTCATCGGTGAGCCGCGGGATCTCTGCCGCCGGCGGAGGAACGTAGGCCGCATCGAGGGGAGAGCTGCCGCCGACCCATCCCGGCGACGGCCTGAACACGCCAATGAGCTCGGTAGGCAGGTCGCTGTTGCGCATCAGTCTTGCGTGCCATTCGTGCAGCAATTCGATGCTCAGCGGCTCGTGCGCTGTCTGCAAGACCGTGTCGATCACTGCCAGGTTGTCTGCTACCCATCCGGCGGTCCCGCCCCCGCCGATGCGTTCAGCGACGAGCACAGCAGTCACAGGCTCACGCAGCCCTTCGATCCCAGATGATGCGATGCCCTCGTGACGCAACAGCAACCGCGCAAGTGCTTCCCACGCGACCGGCAATCGCTGATCTGCGAGCCGCAACGCTGCCACCGCCCGCTCAGCCGAGCGGACAGCGGATGTCTTCAGCACCAAGTCACGGTGACGAAGCTCTGCAGGAACCCAGGCGGCCACCGTGCGGCCGCGCCACTCGAAAGATGCGGTCTTCCCCGCAGTTCCTTCCGAATGCCCCGCCATTACGGAAGAATATCAAGTGAATGCTCCGTATTGGTTCAATGTGGGGAAGAATCAGCGCATCTGCATGATGGCAACCAGCATCCGTGTGATCGCAATGAACTGGGAATACGGCAGCGGCAGCCCCGGAGTCCGAGGTCACGTGCACCTTCGAGGCCCGCGGCGCAGCGTTCCCGACATCAGCGTCTAACCGGCGGGCGACGCCAATCGGTCGGCGACCTCGTGTGCGGCGCTGCAGCCGCTGGAGAGGGCGCCGTTGACCGACGGCACGGCCATGTAGTCGCCCGCCAGGAACAGGTTGTCGATATGGGGGGCGAGCTGGCCAGGGATGTCCGCCGCTGCGGCCAGCATTCCCGGTGTCCCCATGCACAAGGCCTCTTCCCAGCGGTACACCCGAAAAAACAGCCCCTCGTCGTCGGCGGGAAGGGCGGAGCCCGGCGGCGCCTTGCGGCGAACGGCGCTCAGCATCTGGCGCTTGATCTCTTCGTCGTCGCGCCCGATGAGCGCCTTGGCGCGGTCGCGCCCGATGAGCAGGTCCAGAATGCTCTTGCCCGCAGGCGCGCAGGCAGGCAGGATCGTCGTCCGGTCGAGCATGAGCGGCGTGCCGTCGTGCTCCACTTCGACACCGCGTCGAGGATCGTCTGTCGTGTTCTCAGGCCCTTGGGGGTTGTCGGTTCAGTGGCCATGTGTGCTGGCGTCGCCGGAAGTCATCTGTTCGGTGCGGTGCACCTGGTTGGTTCCCGCTTGTTCGTTCGCTCGCAGGATCATCTCGGGCCTGGACGCCCGCTGGTCGAATGCTTCGAGTCTCACGTCGCCACGGCTCCTTCCGGACTTGGCTCGTGCATCCTCAGCGTTCACGAACGCAACCCTTCAGGGTGCGGGGGCCGGTAACTCAGAACATGATGTCACTTTCGTATGCGGGCCTCGCCGCTGTGGCGACGCGGTGGCAGCCGTGCGATGGCTAGGCCGTCGCAGTGGGTCGCCGCCATGATGGGCGCGAGGCGGCAGGAACCGTGCCCTGGTGGGGCCGTCACTACCGTGGTGCCATGAGACGGTGCGGGCGGCAGCGACAACGCTCGTCCCGCCGGTGGTTCGGAGCCCGAATCACACTGATCGCCTGCGCGACTGTGCTGCTGACAGCTGGATGCGTCGAGGCTTCGTGGAATGTCGTCGTGCACGACGACGGGTCGGGCACCTTCGAGTGGCGCTATGGATTCGATGACGATGTCGTCGAGCTCGATGCGGAGGGCGAAGGCGCTGCAATGCCGGCTGCGTGCTTGCAGCTCATCAGGAAGTTCGAAGGCGCCGGACCGGTGCAGCCCCGCATTGCAAGTGTCGAGACCCGCATCCAGAGCCGTCATGCCGACGGCCGCTGCAGCTATGTCGCGACGACCTCATGGTCCTCCGACGAGTCGGAGAAGGTCTTCGCCGCACTCGCCGACAACCGAGGCCCCAAGTTCCGGCGCATCGCCGGCGGCGGCTGGGATTTCGAGCTCGACACGAGTTTCATCGGCGATTACCTGGAGCATGGAGGGCCGCCATTCGAGGTTGTCGGTGGGCTGCGGCCGACGTTCGCCCTCTCGCTGACGCTGCCCGGCACTGCGTTGCAGCACAACGCGGATTCGAGCGAGGGATCGACGCTGGTTTGGGTCATCGACCTGAGCGAGCCGGACGACATTCCCAAGGTGCTGCACGCAGGGACAACTGGCGATGCCAGCAGCACGTTGATTCCTGTGATCGGCGGAGTCCTGTTTGCGATCGTGCTGGCGTTCGCCGCACGCGCGAAGTGGCGCAAGCGCCGGGCCAGGCGGGTCGCGGGCCACGACTACTGAGGGGTTGAAGCGGCGGTGACGCTCGTTCAGAGTGCTCACCTGGTCGGCGTGCCTCTCGAGGAACTGCTGCAGGCGCAGCAGCCGACGAATTCGACGAAGTCACCGCTACGGCTCGGGCCGGGCGTCCGCCGAGCGCGGTGTGTGCTGACGGATGAACCGGAGATCGCTCGCGGTCGGCCGCCCGTCACAATGGGTGGTCATGGCTGCGTCTGCGAGGTTCGAGCAAGTCACGCTGGCGGGGATCGCAGCGCTGCATCTCGGTGTGGGGTTGACGCACACCTATGGCCATGCGGCCGCAGACGTTCCCATCCCGGCCGCTCAGCAGGCATACATCGCGATCGTCGTGACGCTCATGCCGCTCGCCGCCGTGTGGCTGGCGTTCCGTCGCAGCGTCCGGCTGGGCGCTGCGCTGTTCGCCGCGTCGATGTATGCGTCGTTCGTGTTCGGCTACCTGCTGCACTTCGTGATCGACAGCCCGGACCTGCACTCCAACGTCGTCGGCGACAGCGCAGGCGTGTTCTTCCACACAGCACTGAGCCTGGCGCTCATCGAATTCGTCGGCTTCGCGGTCGGGCTGGTCGCCGCGGTTCGGCGCAGCGGCTAGGAGACTGCTGAGCAATTCCCGGATCGCCCCTTTGGCCCGAGCAAAACCGCAGGTCAGAGACTTGCCGTAGGTGCCGAAACCGAATAAATCAGCAGTCTCCTAGGCAGCGTTCACCTGGGGCATGATCTCGGAGTTGAGCTGGCGGAGATCTTCCAGTGTTTTCGATACCGGCACATCGCTGAACGGCGGCCACAGGAGGGGCATGGTCATGCCCGCTGCCTTCAGGTCGATCAGGTTCTGTGTGATTTGTTCGGCGGTGCCCGCCAGGAGGTTCGTCAGCTTGCCGTTGGGGGTCTGATCGGTCGGCTCGTCGGTGATCACAAACCAGCACATGCTGGAGATCTCCATGTCGTCGACGCTGTGCGAGCCGTCGAGCTTGTCCAGTTCGTCGCCGAAGGCGGTGAGCCACCCGGTCAATTCCTCGGGTGTGTCCTGAATGCCGATCCAGCCGGACAGGTTGTACTGGGCCACCCGCTTGGCGGAGATGGCCGGGTTGCTCAGGCCGCTCATGAAGATCGGCGGATGCGGATCTTGGACCGGCTTGTGGCCGAACCCGCTGGGGTCGAAGTCTGCGAACTCGCCGTGGTACTCGAACAGGTCGTTCGTCCAGATGCCCAGGCAGATCTCGATCGTCTCGCGCACGTGCTTGTGCCGCTTCGGAAAGAGGTGTGCTGCGCTTGCGGCAGCGAACTCTTCGGGCATCCAGCCCGAGCCGACGCCGACGTTCACGCGCCCGTTGGACAGGTGATCGACCGTGGCGATCTCGGCGGCGAACACGCCGGGCGAGCGGTATGGCGTGTCGGTGATGCTCATGCCGATCCGGCACTTCGAGGTCTTCGCGGCGAGCCAGGGAATGAGCGGCCAGCCCTGGAACCACTGGCCGCGGGCCGTGACGGGGAGCTGCGTGGGGAACTGCTCCATCATCCCGAACGGGTACTGGAGCTCCCCGCGGTCGGATGCTTCAGGCACGACGATGCGGTCGAGTGTCCAGATCGAGTCGAAGTCCAGTTCTTCGGCGAGTTCGGTGAGGTCTTCGAGCTCTTTGACGGTCACGTGGTCGCGGAAGTTCGGCAGGTACAGCGCCAGTTTCATGTCGGCCATGTCAGATTCTCCCTGTTGGTGGGTCAGCATCGAGAGTAGGTGGTGTCGATCACGAGGTCGGCCGCGGCGTCGGGACGGTGCTCGGCCCGGTAGCGATCCTCGACGGGCATCCAGACGTCTTCCCAGCGGGATCTAGCTTCCTCGCCGTCACGAGCCAGTCCCCGGGCGAGCCGTGTGGCACGGTCCGCCTCGACCCAGATCCGGTAGTGGTATCGGTCGCGGATCGACGGATGGGTGCAGTAGACGCCCTCGACGATGAGCGTGCCGTCATGGGGCGCGGTGATCCATTCGCCGAGCCGGTCTTCGCTCCAGTCGTAGCGCCGGTAGCGAATGGGCGCGTCGTGTTCGTGGGGATCGAGCATCTCTGTTGCCAGCCGAGCGAGGTCGAAGAGACCGCCGATGCGCTGCTCGGACCAAGCTGGATCGATAGTCGGTCGCCCGAAGTCGTCTCCGTGAACGAGCGTGGCGGCTGTCGGCCAGCAACGGATCAGCTCAGCAGCCAGCCTGCTCTTGCCGGAGCCGCCCGGTCCGTCGATGCCGATCCGCACCCGCGAACCCATCGACGACGCCAGCCGCACGATGTCTGCCGGACCGATCCGATCACCCGAGAACGCATCACTTGGCGACATGCATCTCCAATTGCATTGCGTTCGCGAATGGCACCATCTACGGTGGGCACCTAGACCACCCGGCCCTTCAGGGGCCGGGTTTTCTTTTGCCTACCACCCGGTCGGCTTGGACAATGCGCCAACCGAGTCGGGAAGTTGGCAGCTGGTGAAGTCGGTCACAGTCAGCTGTCGCCACCAGTGGCCGCCGACGCCGTCGTTGGGATGGCCTGCGAGATCGCCTGCAAGCCACCGGTTGCTCGGGTTGACGGTTCCTACCGGCACGCGCAGACGGCTCTCGCGAGCGGTGACCGCACGACTCTTGCCACGAACCTGCCCAAGAGGATTCGGTCAAACGATTGGTGACGCCGCAGCGCCGCCACATAGCGATCTTGATGACTCCTGCCGTTGCTGTTTCTGCGCCCGTCGACGAACGCTGTGCAGTAGACGACTCGATCAACCACTGCACCCCGAGCAACCCACGAAGGGGTTCCACGAATCAGGCGCAATGCGAGTTGGCGGAGGTCGAGCCAGCGCCATCCGGCCTGACCGCGCCCGCAGATCGAGCGTCCTCCGTAGAACAGGTTCAGTCCGTCGATGTAGGCCCCGACTCTCATCAGCCACCTTCGCTCGCGAGGTTTGAACGCAAGACGGTTGCACAGACTGTGCGTCGAGGCCTACTGCTTTTTGTCCTGGCTGGCCGGCTGAAGTTGCGTAGGCGCTGGGGGTGAACCGTCGCTCGTCATGAACCGCTCTGGGTTGGTTGGAGACTCCTGATCTTGGATACGAGGATGGAGTCATGCCACATGAGATGTCGCCTGGGAAGCCGACGACGCGTCGGTACAGCGAGGCGGAGAAGGAACGGGCTGTGCGTGCGGTGCGTCAGCTCCGCAAGGAGTTGGGTACTGATCACGGGACGGTGAACCCGCCGGCTGGCAAGTTCGTTGCGCTGCACTATTCCGCGAGCAGGATCCGGTTTGCTTCGGCAGGCAACGTGGCGGCGAGGGCCAGTACCTCGGCTTCGCCCCGGTTCTTCCGGCCGGACACGAGCAGTTCGCCGAACATGGCCAGCGCCGCGATTTCGTCGTATGAGCTGAGTGAGTAGTGAATCACCCACGAAGCGTCGATTGCATCGATGACTTCGGGAAACCGGTGGCTTGTCGATTCCAGTTCGGCGAGGACAGCTGTCGGGGCGAGCGCCCGGCGCTCGCCGACGATCTCCTCAAGAACGCCGAGCCAGCCAGCTTGGGCGAAGTGGCGCAATGGCCCTGTATCAAACAGTGAAGATATGAGCAGGGAGCGGGCCGTCGGCGCCGTGTCAGGAAACGACCGACCAGATGGCTTCCGCAGGACGCGGTTGAGGCTCGGGCAGTTCGTCCTCGCCCACAGTCTCGAGCAGCAGCTCGACGCATCGAGCTCGTGAAATCTGCTCGCGCCTGACGAGATCCAACACCGCTTCGGTGTATGCGGACGGCAGCTCGGGGGGCCGCAGCTCTTCAGCGACGACCAGCCCGAGGCTCTCGATGTCAGAGCGCTGTGTGCGTGTCTTGCGCACAAACGCCGCTTCGCCTTCATCGGCGAGATTGGTCTCGATGAGACGCCGCGCCAAGGTCGACATGTCGACCCGGTACTCGCTGGCGATTCGCACGGCGTCGGTCCTCATGTCGGAGCCGCCCCACTCCCGGCGCAGCGCGGACACTGGAAGCAGCAGAGCACGTGCGAATCGGTCGATGCGCGCCTCCCGAGACGCCCTGCTTGAGTCGGCCGCATCAACCGAATACTCGTCGGCGAATACGTAGTGGCCGATCTCGTGCGCAAGGGTGAGGCGACGCCGGCCCGCAGGGTGGCTTCCGTTGACCACAGCCAACCCGCCCCGAGCCAGCATGATTGAGGCGCCATCGGTGAGCTGGTCGTCGAGCGGAAGAGAAAACGTCAATAGACCCAAGCGGACAGTCTGAGCGCTCAGCCGCTGCGCAGGTTCGAATCCGTCGTAGCCCAACAACTTGCGTGTGCGGTTCGCAGCACCCTCCATGGCGTCGTTGGACTCCGAGAAGGGGATTCGCGGCGAATCCGCCAATTCGAGGTTTCCGATTCGCTGTACGAATTCGATCTCGCGAGCGAGACGTTCACAGAGCCAGTCGATTTCCGAGACATTGCCGCTCGTCGACCGGCCCTGTCGGCGTGAAATCACGGACTGCGGCGCGTCCCGGAAGAACCACTCCATCCGCATCGAGAGTGACTCTGCGAGGCTCGTCAGTTCGGTCGCGCTGACCGCTCGCTCGCCTCGCTCGATGGCCTCTACGTCTGCCTCGTCGATGCCGGCATGCTTGGCGCAAGCCGCAGCGCTGACCCCGGACTCGATTCGAGCGGTTTGGATCCTCGCGCCAACCTCAGCCCACCTGGCGAGATCAGTCTGCACAACCATGAGGCTAACGCACCCGCGAATTCTGAGCCTTCAGCG
Organism: Candidatus Poriferisodalis sp.; assembly: GCF_965208895.1. Lineage (GTDB taxonomy): Bacteria > Actinomycetota > Acidimicrobiia > Acidimicrobiales > Poriferisodalaceae > Poriferisodalis. Next base: position 3,086,355 of record NZ_OZ242363.1, read on the forward strand.
ACGGTGGATCGTGCGGCGTCACGTGCTCATCCTAAGCGGAGACCCGCGGGCTGTTTCTCATCGTTATCTCGCGGGGCCTAGATGTACGTCGGCTCTCCGACCTGGATTCAGGCGAACGGTCACTACGGTTCTGATGCTGGTCTGCAGAGGGGGCGAGTGCTGTGGTCGATGTTGCGTCGCTTGAAGATGTTCCGTTGCGCGAGGTGTGGCCGGACGAGGCCAGAGACTTCACGCCGTGGCTGGCGGCGCACCCGGATCATCTCGGCAAGGCGCTCCAGATGGATCTGGAACTGGAAGGAAACGAGGTCGCTGTCGGGTCGTTCTCGGCTGATGTGGTGTTCCGGGATGCGAACACCGGTCACCGTCTCGTCGTCGAGAACTTCCTCGAGCCCACCGACCACGACCACCTGGGCAAGCTGATCACCTACGCCGCCGGGCTGGAAGCGCACTGGGCTGTGCTGGTCGCGAAGTCCTTTCGCCCTGAGCATCGCTCGGCGCTGAAGTGGCTGAACGAGCTGTCGGGCGAGGGAAGCGGCTTCTTCGGGGTCGAAGTCCACGCAGTGCGCATCGGTGATTCGCCAGCGGCGGTTCGGCTGGAAGTCGTTGTGGAGCCAGACGACTTCTTGCGCAGCGCACGTGCCGCGACTGCTACCAAGACCGTTTCCGCCTGGAACGCTGGATATCTCGACTGGTGGACTGAGTTCCTTCCAGTATTCAACGAAGCGCATCCCGATTGGAGCAATTTGCGTCAGCCTCAGGCTGCAAACTCGATGTCCTTTCCCAGCGGGCGAAGCGGCGTGCGTTACAGGATCGGATTCGCTCGGCCGACCGGCGAGACCAATCACAGCCTCCGGGCGTCGGTGTATATCGCTGACGGAGACTCGATCTTGCCCTTGCTGGAGGTCAGCCGTGCCGAGATCGAGGCGTCGTGTGATCTCGAGTTGCGGTGGGAACCCATCGAGAACGCGCGAGCATCACGGATCGCCGTCTACCTGGACCCCGTCGACCCTGCAGATCGCGAGAGTTGGCCGCAGTACCGGGCATGGGCTATCGAAGCCTTGGGCGAACTGCGCCGTGTCTTCGCCGGGCCGCTCAGGGATCTGCCCTGAGGGCTTCTTCGCGGTATGGACTGCCGGAGACCGACGACATGAGTCGTCGGTGCGATTTGGAGGCTCTTCGCGCTTTAGCGTGGGGTGAGGGTGTCGAGCAGGGTCCAGTCGGGTTTCCCCGCGTAGAGCAGGACTCGGATTCGGTAGTGGTCGAAGTTGGCGTTCCCGAACGACACTCGCTTGATCAGCTTGGCCAGGTTGTTCGCTGCCTCGGCCGGCCCGTTCGTCACCCGCGAGCGGTGCCAGTTCGTGATCTGGACCCGCCAGGAACGCAGCGTGCGGCCGAGGCGGTTCAGCTCCGGCGAGAAGGTCTCGTCGCGCAGGTCGCGGGACAGCTCGTCGATGGCTTCGACGGCGACCTCATGGTCGCCGATGCGGTAGATCATCCGCAGGGTCTCCTTGGCGTGCCATGCGTCGCGGACCTCGCCGCGGGGGTCGCCGGCGGCGAGCAGGCCGCGCAGCTTCGCCTCGCCGCGTTCGGTGACGCGTTCGTGTGCCTTGAGCAGCAGCCGCCGTATCCGGTACAAGGCGTCGTGTTTGGTGCCGCGCCCGCCGGTTGTCTCGTTCTGGACGCGTCGGCGCACCTCGTCGACGGTGCTGTTGGCGAGCTTGACGACATGGAACGGGTCCGCGACCTGGATCGCGTGGGGCAGCGAATCGGTGAACGCCTTGCGGTACGGCCCCGACAGGTCCATCACCGCCCAGCGCACCCGCCGCCGCCATCTCGAGGTGCGCCCGCGGATCCAGCGTGTGGCCCCTTTGGCGCTGCGACCAGCGACTATGTCGAGCAGCTTGCCCCGCCTGGCGTCCACGATGGTGGTGCCCCACTGCTTGTCGCGATAGGGGCCGCGGCGGAACATCAAGATCTCATCGAGACCCAAAGCCGTCACCCCCTCGGTGCGTGAGACGTCGGCTTCGAGCAGTGCTTGGCCCCACCGCTGCACTGCGGCCATAGCGGTGTGCCAGTTGCAGCCCAGCTCGGCCGCGATCTCTTTGATCGCCCGTCCCTTGCCCGCCCGGCGGGTCGCCCAGCGAGCAGCGCGGCTGGTCATGCGCGCCCTGGGCGGCGCGATGGCCGGTTCCTGATCGGTGAACGTGCGCACCGGGCAGCCCTGATGGGGGCACAGCCAGCGGCGCTTGCGCCACACCAGCCGCACCGGACGACCGAACACCGGCAGATCAGCGAGGCGCACCTCGCTGACGCCGTGACGATGCACCTTGGCGCCGCAGCCGCCGCAGCACGGCCGCTCGGTCAACTCGACCTCGACCACCAAAGGCCCGCCGCGGCGGCCGGCCACACCAGTCACCGCGACGCCCGCGCCGAGGCCCACCATCAGCACCAACGCACGCATAGGGTCAACAAGCACAGGGATCCTCCAGAACTCAGGAATGCGAACACTCCCGATTCTGGGGGATCCCTCCCTATCCAGCCCGGACCCTCACCGACCTACCCCACGCGGAAACGCGAAGCGCCGATTTGGAACGGTCCATCCGTTCGTTGTAGCGGCGTAGCGCCCATCGTTCCTTCCCAATCTTGATGGCCTCGCCTTCGGGGCGATGCACGATCGGTGGCATCCGCGACCATCACGCCCAGCCGCGCGCACAATGGCGAGCACAGAAGAGATGACGCTGTCGAGTTCAGCGGAGTACTTTGAGCGGTCAGTGCACTGACCCGAATTTGGCGCGTGTTTTGTGTTTGTGCTGGTCAGCGGGGGCGCGGCGGGTCGGTGTTTCCACTACATCGTCTCGGAAGGGGGGGTGCGTCAGCCGATGCGGGCTTTGTCCCAGTGGCGGGTGGGGGTGTCGGTGGCCGCGAGGATCTTTGTCTGCAGCGGGCTTCGGCGGGTGGTGACGGTGACGGGTTGGTTGTCGGCGCGCAGGCGGACTTCGCGGATGCGGTCGAGCTCGCGCAAGGCGCGGGCGGCGCTGAGATGCTGGCCGGCTATGTCGGGGTCTTCGATTGCGGCGGTTTGGAGGTCGCGTGTGATGAGGGTCTCGGCGACGGCGGCGTGGACGCACACGGCGATGTGGCCGCGGACGCGTTGTTCGGTCCAGTGCCGTATGGGGCGCAGCCGCAGGAAGTCCTTGAGAGTGCGGAAGCGGGCTTCGACGTCGGCGAGCTGCCGATAGGCGGCCACCACGCGTTCGGCGGAGGCTTGCTGGGCGGTGAGGCTGGTGGTGAGCACGTATCGGCCCGCGAGCAGCTTTTCGTAGGCGTGGGCGTCTTCGTCGTAGTGATAGACGAAGCGTCGGTCGCTGATCTCGAGGTCGAACAGACGCCCGACGCCGCTTGGGCCGATGATGCGCTGAGCGGCGCGTCCGATCTTCGCGGCATCGGTGAGCCGGCCGGCTCTGACCCTGTCTTCGAGAGCGAGCAGCGCGGTTTCGGTGCGGGCGACGAGCTCGGCGGTGCGCTTGGTGTCGCGTCGCATGCGGGCGTCGGATTCCACGATCACCGCGCGGGTGCCGTCAGCGAGAATCGCTTCGGCAGCGCGGCACCTCAAGCCGGGCACGTCGGCCCATTCGGTGTCGTCGTCGATGGTCTCGAGGGCCTCTTGGCAGGCTTTGTCGCGATGCAGGCGGGTGGCCAAAACGTGATCGCAGCCGGCCTCTGCGACCGCGGCGACGTTGTCGGCGGAGATCAGGCCCCGGTCCGCGACCACGCAGATCGGGCCCACAGCGAACCGTGCGGTGAGATCGGCGAGCACGTCGGGCAAGGTGGACGCATCGGCGGTGTTGCCGGCGAACACGTGATGCGCGATCGGCACTCCGTCGCCGGTGCACAACAAGCCGATCACGACCTGAGGCCGGTCGGGACGGCGGTCACGGGAATAGCCGAACGCCTTGGACTCGAACCGCTCCGAAGGCGCGGTCGCGCCCTCCAGATACGTCGAGGTCAGGTCGTAGCAGACGAACCGCAGATCCATGCTGGTCAGGTCGCACAGCCGTGAGAACAAGAACTCCTCGGTGTCTTCTTTGAGATCGGCGACTGCGTCCAGGGCCCGGTAGTACTGCCACGGCGACGGCGCCTGCCAGCTCTCGGGCATGACCACATCGGATCGGGCCCACTCGGGCAGCCTGCGCTTGGAGCACGGCGCGACCAGACGGTTCGCGGCCATCGCGAACACCGCGTCGGACAATCGGCCGGCGTCGCGCTCGGCGCCCGCGGCCGCGAACCAGCCGTCCAGCCCGAGACGCTGCCACACAGCCGCCGCGCAAGCCACGCCGCCCGCCGCCGGCGCCGCGTCGGCTTCCAGCGATCCCGCGTCGACGCGTTCGGTGTCCAGGTGCTTCACCAGCGCCGCGACGATGCGGTCCAGCCGGCCCGAGCGGCGCAAAGCGGTGACCTCGCCCAAGCGCAGCAGCGTGCGATGACGGGTCTTCGCGCCGTCGCGCACCGACTCCACCAACGACAGGTACTCGTACGTCTTGTCGCCCCTGCGACGTCTGGTCGTCTTCACGAACATGTCCACACCATAGCGCGCAAACAGCGTCACAGACGACAATATGTCGCCCCTACATTTTCGTCACGAAACACCCCCGCAGAACACAAAACCGCAGGTCACAGGCCTGACACCCACCAAAAACCGTCCCAAGGCGCCAAATTCGGGACTGATCGAAGTACGTCCCGTTTCGGTACCGAAGTGGAATGGGCTCGGAAGCGTCGCCGTCTCGAGACCGTTACGGCTCTGGCTTGCGGCTGGTGGATCGCAGACGGTCTGGGTAGCTGTCGGGCTGCGTTAGGGTTCGCCGCGGGTTAGGTCGCGTGGTTGGGTGTGATGGTGTAGTTCCATTCGCCGTGCCATTGGTGGGGTTGCAGCGGGATTTGTTTCATCTGTTTGTCGGTGATTTTGATGCCGCGTTGGTACCAGTTGGGGTCGTGGGCTGCTTGGACGGTGAGTCCGGTTTGGGTGGTGGTGGAGGCGATGAGCTCGACGATGGTGGCGATGTCGGTGAGTGGTCTGCCTCGCCAGTTCATGGTGATGAAGCTGAAGAGGCGGTGTTCGATCTTGTTCCATTTGCTGGTGCCGGGCGGGTAGTGGACGACGGTGATCTCGAGGCCGGTGTCGGCGGCGAGGCGGGCGAGGAACCATTTCCAGGCGCGTGGCCGGTATCCGTTGGATCCGCCGGCGTCGGCGGTGATGAGCAGCCGGGTCGCGTCGGGGAACCGCTGCTGTCCGAGGGTGTCCCACCAGCGGGCGATGGAGTTGACGGCGAACTCGGCGGTGTCTGCGGTGTCGCCGACGCTGACCCAGCCGTCGTTGTTGGCGAGGTCGTAGACGCCGTAGCCGATGGCCTTGGCGAACTCGCCCAGTGAGCGGTCCGCGAAGTCGTGCACGTTGACGCGCTGCGGCTCGCCGGCGGGCTGCCATTCGGTGCCTTTGTTGGCGTAGTTCCCGATCAGCTCTTTCTTTTTGGTGTCCACGCTGACCGCCGGCTCGCCGGCGTCGAGGAACTCCTGCGCTAGGCCGTTGAGATAGGCGAACTGGGCGTCGCGGTCGGGATGGGACGTGCCTTCGTTCTGCTTGGCGGGCGCCTGCAGCGAGTAGCCCATCTGGTGCAGGAGCCGCCGCACCAGCTCCGCGGACGCCTTGAAGCCCTGCGCGGCGAGCTCGCGTGCGAGCTGATAGGTCGACTTCAACGTCCAGCGCAGCGCAGAGGTCGGGCTGCCGCGCGTGCTGGGATGCACCAGCTCGTCGAGCGCCTCGGCCAGGCCGGGCTGCTTGACGACCGCCGGGCGGTCCCCGCCGCCCTCCGCCCGCTGACGGTGCGACGGCTCGACCCCGGCGCGCACCTCGCGCACCGCCCGCGACACCGTCGAGGTCGACATCGCCGACGCCTCCACAACGAACGCCTGCCCGCCGCGGCCCAGCGCCTCGGCCAGCGCTCCTGCCGCCACACGCCGCTGACGCTCGCCCAGATGCGGCATCACCGTGTCGAAGAACACTCCCGCCGCGTCCGCCGACAACTCCACGCACCCGACACTACACCACACGATTTATCTTATGGCGGACCCTTACCGGGAGGTGTGAGCAAGTGCAACGCAATCGCTGCAAGGCGCAGATCAACTGCCGATGCGGACATGCGTGGGACATCGGAGTGCTTGTCGGCTTGAAGAATCCCAAGGAGCTGCAGAGCAATCCGGGAAGCCCTATCGGCGCATCCAGCAACTCTCGGAGCGCGATCTGCTGTCCCAACTGCGGGAGATCGCTCTTTGGGGGCTTTGCGGCGTTGCGAGACCGCATCGAGGACGAACTCCGCAGATTGCTCCAGCGTCATGTCCTCGCTGGCACCGTTGATATGCGTATTCGATGAAGGCTGGAGACATGTGTGCCGGGGATACGTCCGAGTCCGTCATGATCGACCGCTCTCCACCTGAGCCACTCGCCACCAGCGAGGTTCGAGCTTGGATGTCGGAACAGACAGTGTTCGTATCGAGCGTGATGGCGGGGATGGCCGCAGAACGACGAGCAGTGTGCAACATCGTCGAAGACCTGGGCGGCAGGGTGTCCATGTTCGAGCACCTTGGAGGCCGAGACGACGACGTCGAGACCGCGTACTTGGCAGGTGTCCAGGCATCGGACATCTACGTCGGAATCCTTGGCGAGAGATACGGCACGCCTGCTCCGTCCGGGTACTCGCCTACGCACGCCGAGTACAACGAAGCGGTCAGGTCTGGACTGCGCATCAGTGTGTGGTCGACAACAGCCGGAATGGATGGACGTCAGCGAGACTTCCTCAACGAAGTCCGCGTATTCCATACGACCGGCAACTATTCCAGCCCAGACGAGCTCAGCGCGGGATTGAAGCGACGCCTAACGCAGCTTGCTGCGGCAGACAGCTCGCCGTGGTGCAAGGTCGGCCAAGTACTCTTCCGGGCCGACCGCTACTCGGACGACGGCAACGGCATAGTTGTCGAGGCGACCCTCCGCGACGACGATGTCATCGCTGCACTCGAGTCAATGCGTCCTGACGATTGGCACCGTGCGCAGCCCTCGCGTATTACGTGCACGGGCCGAACAGACGAAGTCGACATCCAAACGGTCACAGTTCAAACCGGAGCTGGCCGCGCGCGGCACGTGCGGATCGAAGCGACCAAGAGCCGGTCTATGCACGGCGATGCCCTACTCCTAGACGCGAGTTTCAACGGTCGATCACCAGCCGATCTCACTGAACTCGCTATCCGCGTCGCCCTCTTCGGAGAAACAAACCCTCTGGGTCCCATGGCGTTCATGGCCGAGATCGACAATCCGTTGCTTGGCATCGATCAGCTCGGGTTGGACGACGACTCCTTTGCGGGCGTCGCGGAGACGCTCCTGGTCGAAGCCCTCGTCGGATCTGGTCGAGTCGGGCGCATTTCGGCGCTACAGATCGGTCCCGCTCGTAGCGGGCGCCCTATCCGGTTCGAATGGCTGACGCCGCGTCGATACTCGAACGTCGAGCCCGAGCGTCGCCAGATCGAGGGCAACCTCGGCAGGTGACCTCTGCGGATGCGCTTCCCAAGCGCCGAACTGATCGGAGCTGCGAGAAGCTGGCTGCTCAGGAGGGCGGTTCGGACATCTCGACGAGCGAGACCAAGTAGGGCAGCGATGCTGTCACCCTGGAGATGTTGTTGGCGCTGTTGTACAGATTCAGCAGTGTGTCGTGCGCGATGGCTGCCTCTTGATCTGTTCCTGCCTTAGCGCTAGTGAACTTCTCGACGAATTCCTCGCTCTGGGGAAGCGCCGCGCCTTCGCCGAGGGATCGCAGGATCAGGTTGGCCTGTAGCCAAGGCGTGAAATCGGCAGATACCCCGGGGCGTTTTGATGCCTGCACGTTGAGCGCGGCTGCCGCTTGGTATCCGTTGATGGTGCCGGCTATGAAGTCGTCGTAGGCGTCGCGGGCGACCTGCCGCAGAGTGAGCAGCACGAGCGCAACCGCTCGATTTTCGTCGCGCCGAGCTAGCCAGAGCACGGTGTCGGCGGTGCACAGAAACTGCTGGAGGTCCCGGAGCCGCCCACCCAACACTGCTACTGCATAGTCCTGCAACTCGGCCCATACACCGGCCAGTGGCGATTGCGAGAGCGCGGCGAGGTTCGGCAGTCGCGCCATTTGTCGCTGCACAAATTGGAGCGCCTCAAACCGATTCGGCGCACGTAGCCGAATCTCCCGATCGAAGAAGCGAGCCAAGTAGGCGCCGGCGTCGCTCCCGGCTCCTTGCTCTTGCTGTACGGCGTTGACGAGTTGGCTGCGAGTGATGCCATAGAGCACGACGACTCCTGGAATGTCCAGCACGTTTCGGACGCGGTCAAGGACGTCCAGCGCATATGGCGGCGGGCAGCGGTCAAGCTCGTCAATGATAAAGACGATGCGGCCACCGTGATCTTCGGCGATCTTCGAGATCGTCTCGCGCAAGCCGACTCTGGCCTCCTTGAAGGCGTTCCAGTCTGCGACCGCTGACGAGTCGGCCTCATTCAACTCGGGGGCACTCAGCACACCACCGGTCAGCTGGCTGACGGCTCCCCAGGTAGCGCCTCTTGCGATGCGTCCTGCGAACTCGATGGCTTTGCCCAGCCGCCGTTGCTCGGTGGGAATGGTGTCGCTAAGGGCGCCGATGAGATCCACGAGCGCGTCACCCGTGTAGCGCTGTTGCCACGCGTCGATCTCGACGACTGTGACATCTCGTTGCCGCAGGACTGCAGCACACATCTTGAGGAACGTCGACTTGCCCGATCCGAATTTGCCGTTCAATGCGACAACCGCTGGCGATTCGGTGGAAGCGAGCACGCCGCCCAGCAGCTCGACGGCTGGTTGACGCTGCAGACAGTCTTCAGCAAACACTCCATCGGGGCGTTGCACGTTGATGTCGGCCGCCCGCAACGTCAGCGGGGGCGCGCCGCTGTCTTGTTCCGCTGTTGCCATTCTCGATCCGTCTCCCGGCTTGACTGCGATGCCGAACGCTACGGATCTGATCGTGCGATTCAGTGACTGACCCGGTCTCCGAATTCAGCCTCGCTGCGGACCGCAGCAGCGCAGATCCCCGATCAGCAGCCCGATCGGCCGACGGCGGGTCCGCTGATGCAGCCATCCCAAGCCAAACGCGGACGCGAACCCCGTACCGACCAGTAGCTCGCCGCGGGCGTGCCGTCTCAAGAAATCATCGATGACGCCCGCAGCGTCTCCGTCACCCCCAACAGACACGGCCGCATTCTGCCCCAACGAGTGCGTCTCGCTCGGGAAGGCTCGCTGTGGTCGGTCCTCCGTCACCGTTCGATGCTCATAGCCGGAGGCCCGCGAGCCGCAGCCAGCGCAATGCTCAGGCCGAATCACGTCGGTGCCCATACGCTCCGGCGGTGACTGAAGCAACGTATGCGAGCATCGTCGGAGGCACCGGACAATGAAGGCGACCGCAGCCAAGTTTCTTGAGTTCCTGGATAGATCACCGCAATTCGAGATCCCCGTGTACCAGCGCACCTACAGCTGGACCGAGCGCGAATGCCGCCAATTGTGGGACGACATCCTCCGTAGCGGGCGTGACGACGGAATCGACGCACACTTCGTCGGCTCGATCGTGTACATCGAGGAGAGCCAATTTCACGTCATGAACCGGCCGCCGCTGCTGGTGATCGACGGGCAGCAGCGCCTGACGACGGTGATGCTGATTCTTGAGGCTCTGGCGCGCCATGTCGGCGACGCGGAGCCCGTGGACGGATTCTCGGCCGCCAAGCTTCGGGAGTACTACCTGCGGAATCGTCTGGAGAGCGGCGATCGGCGATTCAAGCTGTTGCTCACGCAAACCGACAGGACGAGTTTGATCGCCCTCGTCGAGCAGAAGGCGCTGCCGGCCGAACAGTCCTGGCGCATTGTGGAGAACTTCCAGTTCTTCGAGAAGCAAATCGCAGCTCTGGGAGACGACGTCGGCTCACTCTGTCGAGGACTTGCGAAGCTGATGGTCGTCGACATCGCTCTCAGTCGCGACCAGGACAACCCGCAGCTCATCTTCGAGAGCATGAACTCGACGGGCCGTGAACTAAGCCAGGCCGACCTCATTCGCAACTTCGTGCTGATGCGCCTTCCGCGCGACCGGCAGACTGAGCTCTACGAGGATTACTGGCGCCCGATGGAGGTCGCCTTCGGGCAGGAGTCCTACGGGGCGCACTTCGACGGCTTCATGCGCCACTATCTCACGTTGAAGACTGGCTCCATCCCCAAGATCGGGGCCGTGTACGAGGAATTCAAGTCATTTGCCGGTCGGCAGCAGAAAGCGGGGCAGGGGATCGTTGGGCTGGTCGCCGATGTGCATCGGTTCGCGGGCTACTACTGCTCGATGGCCCTCGGCCAGGAGCCCGATGGCATTCTCGGCGAGGCTTTCCGCGATCTGCGCGAGCTCAGGGCCAACGTCGCCTACCCGCTGCTCTTTGAGCTGTATGACGATTACTGCGCAGGCGTGCTGAGCCGAGGCGAGCTCTGTGAGGCGGTTCGGCTGATCGAGGCGTATGTGTTCCGTCGGGCGGTGTGTTCGATTCCGACGAATTCGCTCAACACGACATTCGCGACATTCGCCCGTGACTTCGACAAGGACCGCTATCTGGAGAGCTTCAAGGCGCGGTTTCTCCTGTTGTCGTCGTATCGGCGATTCCCGAGAGACGAAGAGTTCAAGCGCGAGCTGCAGCACCGAGATGTCTACAACTTCCGAAGCTGCGGCTACTTGCTGCGCCGACTGGAGAACCATGGCCGCAAGGAACGGGTTCTCGTTGACGACTACACCATCGAGCACGTCATGCCGCAGAACCCGGATGTGTCGGCCGAGTGGCAGAGCGACCTCGGACCGGATTGGCAGCGAGTCCACGAGACGTGGCTGCATACGCTCGGCAATCTCACGCTGACCGGCTACAACTCCGAGTACAGCGATCGTTCCTTCGTCGGTAAGCGCGACATCGAGGGCGGCTTCAAGATGAGTCCCCTGAAGCTCAACGAGGGACTGGGATCGCTGGAGCGATGGGACGAGCGAGCGATCCGCGCCCGCGCTGGTCGCCTGGCTGAGACCGCCGCAAGGGTGTGGGCGGATGTGAATCTGCCCGAGGAACAGCTTGCGCGATACGGCACACAGCCCGATCGGGGAGTGCCCAACACCTACACGATCGACGACCACCCTCAGCTAGCCGCAGGCAGCGCCAGCCGAACGCTGTTCGAAGCATTCCGCGCCGAAGTAGGGGCGCTGAGTCCCGTCGTCACCGAGGAGTTCCTCAAGCACTACGTCGCGTTCAAGGCGGAGACCAATTTCGTCGATGTCGTCCCCCAGACGGCCCGGCTTCGCCTCAGTCTCAACATGCACTTCCACGAGTTGCACGACCCGCGACATCTGGCCAAGGACATCACCAACCTCGGGCGCTGGGGCAACGGCGACGTCGAAGTTCACCTCGGCGACCTGGCTCAGCTGCCGCATGTGATGGCGTTGGTCCGCCAAGCCCTCGAAATACAAATGGGCAACGGCGAAGACGAATCGTGATCTACCGTCACCGCTCCCGACCCGAGAGCCACTCAGCCGGGCATCTTGACAGCGGGCGTCAGTTATTCTGACATTCGTGTCGCGTTAGGTGACATCAACGCAGGGGAGCAGGTCATGAGCGCGGATGAGCCTGATTCGGCTGTCGAAGAAGAGATGGCGCTTGCGCGGCGCTTGCGGTTTGCGCGCGAGTACATCGGTCTGCTGCAAGAAGATGTGGCGACTGCGCTGGACATTCCGCGTGCAAGTGTGTCGGCCATCGAATCTGGGAAGCGCCGGGTCTCATCGCTCGAGCTCAGGCGTCTCGGTCGTCTGTACCGCCGTCCCGTGGCGTGGCTGCTCGAGGAGGACGGCGCCGAACTCGAGGTGGACGAACCCTTGTTGCGGGCGACCAAGGCGCTGTCTGATCACGACAGGGAACAGGTGCTGCGCTTTGCTGAGTTCCTCGCCGACGCGGGACGGCCTGGAACCGCTTCAGCGAAGCGGAGGGAGTGACATGCGGCTTCGGACAGCGGACCCCATCGCCTCGCGAAAGGTGAGGACAGCGAGCAGCGCTGACGCCGGCTTCGCCTCGAGGCTGCCTCCGGACGGTTACCGAACCCGGCGCCTTCACGAGAGGGCAGCGTTGTCAGGGCCTGACGGCGTTGCGCTTGGGCGGGGGCCGTGCTGTTTCGAGCGCTTCGGCTGAGTGCCCTTCGGGCGTTTAGCCATCCTCGGACTGTTGGTCCATCAGCCCGCTGAAATAGTCCTGCATCGTGTCAAGGCTGATGACGCGCGTGCCGCGTTCAGTAGGCGCGAGACCCTCGCGCGCTTCGATCCACGGCCGTTCGCCGTGCGTTGCGCGCGACAACTGATCCGCGGACCAGTCGCCGTAGAAGTCCACGACGGATTCGACAGTTTCGCGCTCGTCCTTGGTCAGCCGCTCATGGTCAGCGCCCCAGGAAGCAGGGAGCGGATGGTTCAGTCGGAACGTGCCGCGATGCAGGTCGTAGATGTCGCGGACGACGGGACCGTTTGCCCACGCCTCGATGCGCTCGTCGAATAGTGCCTCGCCATCCCACGCCAAGTGCCAGCCTTGGCAGTAATACAGCAGCTTCTGCAGCTTCATGGTCGTGGCCGACCCGAGCAGGCTCAGCACGAGGTCAGATGAGTCATGTGCGCTTGCCATCGCCGGCCTCCTTCCCATCGGCCGCCCCGTCGTTCTTTCTGGGGCTGCGGCGCCCTACCGACGACCACACAGGCCGTACGACAGCAGTATGGCAGCGGGGTACCACGCGAAACCCGTTCCCGTCGCCCTGCGACGCCCGGCAAGAGCCCCGGCTGCGCTGCAGGCGCCTGTGTGTCGGCGATATCGAGTGCAGATCTTCAGCGATCTCAATCGCACCGTCCACAAGACCTCCAAGTCGTTGGACATCCTCTACGACCACCGCCTGCCCAGCAACCAGATCAGCAAGGACAGTCCCGTCTTCGGGGGTGACGTCCCCTGCCGAGGTCAGGTCGCTTGAAGCGATAGCGCTGAGCGTGGCTTGGCACAACACACGCTGGCTACCCAGCAACGAGAGTTGCTAAGCCGACACCCTGCTGCCGGTCAAGCACATTTGTCGGCCTCAGGGTCGCTGCGCATTCTTGGAATCACCAGTGTCGCCGTCGGCGTGCCCTGTGTGATGAGGGGCCAGACCGTCTGCGGCGGCGATTTCGATGCCTTGGCGGGTGCCGCTGGCGGTGGCCTCGACGGAGCCGGATGCCGTAATCGGATTCCTCGTCAGAGTCACTCCCGGCCAAGAGTATGAGGAGGACGAGGGCGATCAGGGCGATCAGGGCGCTCAAGACGAAGACGATGCAGAGCAGCGATGAGACTGCGAGAACGGCCGAATACGGGCTGCGCCAGCCATTGCTCGACCTCGCGATCTCGCGACCCGAGAGCCACGCTGACATCAGCGTCGCCAGCATCACAGCAACGTTGAGCCAAGTAAGGGTGGGCCATGCCAACCATGCCACCACGACGCCCAGCCATCCGTTCATGGCTGTCAAGGTCGCGGCATAGGCGATCGACGCAGCGCAGAGCGCGGCTGCCGTCGATGCGGCAAGCGTTCGACAGCGTCCATGATCCTCAGGTCCAGTAGCCGGAAACGGGTTGGACGTCATGGGCGGCTCGACTCCCGGATGGGCAGCGGCTCCAGCGGTCCGGCCGCCAGAAAGGTGCCGCACTGTCGACATTCGGACTCAGTTTTCGTCTTCTCACGCGCCCAATAGCCGATGAGTGGGTGGTGTCGGACCCACTCGGCTCGCGTGTCGTGCTCTGTTAGGCCCAAGGTGGTGAACAGGTAGTCGTTGACGGCGTGGGCCGCCGCTACTGCGTTGAGTGTGATGACGCTCGGGGCAGGGACTTCTTCGATGTAGGTCTGCACTGCGCGCTGTTCGGGAGTGGCGGCTTCTTCGGCGAGCCTTGTGCGGTCGATGAGGTCGCTGCACCACAGACATGACTGTCCGGGCACGAGGTGGCGGACCACCGAGAACACGTCGTGCACGGTGCCTTTCGTGGTGTCGGTTTGGACCTTGGTGCCTGCCTGCCACACGGGGATGAGGTAGCGGTGGCAGATGGCATTGACTACGTGCCGTGCACGCATGGTGTCGGCGGCGAGAAAGATCGCGTCGCAGTCCAGGAGACATTCGGCTGCTACTGGGTCTTCGATGTCGGCACCGATTGCTTCGAAATGAATACCGGGCTTGGCTGCGCGGGCGACTCGCTCGGCGATGTGAACCTTGAGCGTCGGTCGCCAGCCGATGCGACGAGCGAGCGATGTTGGGAGCCACCGGGACTGCCAGTCGGTGGTTCGGGCACCGACGAGCCGCGATGCGTTGGATTCCTCGATTCGATCATCGTCGATGACCACGAGATGACCGACCCCGAGACGGGACAGGTATTCGTTGATGAGCGAACCAACACCGCCCGCACCGACGATGCCGACCTTCCGGCCAGCGAGGATCTCTTGCCCGCGGGTGCCGAACAGGCGCACTTGACGGTCGTATCGAGCATCTTCAGCTGATGGTCGGCGAGGCGCTGAGCGCAGCACACGAGTGGTGCGATTGGTGACCACAGCGTGGTCGAGCTCGATCTGACGTTCTGCTGAGAGCCAGATATCGCCGGCTATGGCGTTGTCGGCGAACACCAGAGCTCCAGCGGGTGGACCGTCGAGTATGTCAAGCAGCGCGGGATAGCCCCGCCGGTGCGAAGCCAAGTCGTCTCCCGAGAACGCAACGCTGTCGGTTCCAGGGTGGTTATGGACGGCGAGATAGGCGAGCCCTTCTTCGGAGCAAGCGCGCACGCAGTGCCGGACGAACTCAGGGGTGAGCATCCGATAGCCGCGCTCGCCGGGCACATAGTCCGTCTCGTCATGGGCCAAGAACAACCGGCGTCCGAGCAACCGCAGCCCACGCTTGCTCTCGAATGCTGATGCGCCGATGACGGCACCGTGTTCATCGGCATCGGGACGGAACAGGTGGGCGCGTAGGTCATCCATCAGCGCGATTGGGAGTCGCAGGCAAGCAGTGCTTCTCATTGCGTGTGCAGCCATTCCATGACCTTGTGCACCTTGCGCACTGCCGTGTCGAACTCGGCTGCTCGCTGATTGCTTCGCCGAGAGAGCTGAAGCGCTGGTTGCTCCTGGAACTCCGCCACACCGAAACCCTGGCCGTGGCCGCCGCCATCGGCTCTGGCGAGATCGGCACGCACGAATAGCGGATATACGTCGGCATCTGGATAGTTGTGGCTGACATGGAAGCCCAGCCACGTTTCGCCCTGTGTATAGGCAGGTCCGGGATCGATGGGATCCAGGGTGACGAACGCGCCGCCGCTGCCGTCGTCATCGGCGGTGATGATGGCAGCGGGGAACGCCGCGCGAAGCTCGGCGACGGCCTCTTCAACTGCGACCTTCATTGGCCCGCTCCTATGAGTTGTCGTCGCCAGCGACAGCGAAGAACTGTTCATCGCAGTGCACGACAATCGCCTCGTCGTCGCGCACCGGGTCTTCTTTGCCGTCATCATCAACCACTGTCAGGTGGAAGTCGGTTTGGATCGCGACGCCGTCGGAGATGGCGGCCTTCTTGATCTCTTGGCCGGTCGTCGTCGGCCCTTCAACGGTCACCGAGCGGTTGTTGACCAGTACCGATACGGGCTGGTGCTCCTCGTGACCGTGCTGCTGGAGGTCTTCGTTTGCTTGTGTCATGGTCTACCCTCCTTGGGTAAGTTGCGATACTGACGCAAGATTGCGGCCGAGCAATTCCACAGTAGCAGTGCAATTGCCATCTAGCAACAACGGGGGTCACGATGGACGACAAGAGCGGCTGGTTCGATGGCGAGGCGTTCTATGAGGCCCTCGACGCAGTCAGGCAGGCGCGGAGCATGACTTGGAAGAATGTGGCCGCCACATCCGGTGTGAGCGCGTCCACCCTGACGCGGATGGCGCAGGGCCGCCGCCCCGACGTCGACGGGCTCGCAGCACTGACCGCGTGGTCCGGGCTCCGGGCCGACGACTACGTCCGATCTGTCGACGACCGCCCCGACACCGAGCCGCTGGCGCTCATCGCTACCCACCTGCGTTCCGACAAGAACCTCACGCCTGAAGCAGCCACCGCACTCAACGAACTCATCAAGGCCACGTACGAGCGATTGAGAACGAGCGAGTGAATCAATGGCGTTGCGAAGGGGTTTCAAGACGGAGGCATCGGGACTCGCCGGAGAAGTCAGGCGTGAGCTTGGCTTGGGCCGGTTTGACCGCTTGGACCCGTTCGTGCTCGCCGGCCATCTCGATGTGCCAGTCATGCCGCTGACTGAGCTCAGCGGCACGTGTGACGCGGTGCAGTACTTCCTCGTGATCGAACCCGATGCATTCTCGGCAGCGACAGTCTTCGAGCGTCACAAACGCATCGTGGTCCATAACGACACACACTCAGCAGCGCGTCAGAGCAGCAACGTCACCCACGAGCTCGCGCATGGTCTGTTATTGCATCCCCCGGCACCTGCGCTTGACACAGCGACAGGCTGTCGCGCTTGGAATGCCGATCACGAGGATGAAGCCAACTGGCTGACAGGCGAACTACTCGTCACGCGTGAAATGGCGCTTGCCGTCGCGCGCGGCAAGGTTGCACGCGACGACGCGATGGACCGACTCGGTGTCAGCCAGCAGATGCTGCAATGGCGTATCAACGCCACCGGTGCGGCCCAGCGTGCCGCGCGAGAGAACGGCTCGTCGCGCTGAGAATCGCTGACCGCGAATACTGTCCCCGCCGCGGCGCTGTCGCAGCAGACGCTGAGTCTACGAACACCATGTCAGTAGTTGAGATTGTGGTTGCCCGCTGTTCGAGACGGGCGAGCGCGATTTCGCCGCGGAACGTGCAGGGATGACTGAGCACGGCGCGGACGGCGTCGCGCCGCATCGCGCGCGATTTGTTCGCAAAGGCGAGAATGATGGGCCATGGTCACGGGCGAGCTGAAGCGGCAGATCGATGCGGTGTGGAACGACTTCTGGTCGGGTGGCATCTCGAACCCGCTGGAGGTGATGGAGCAGCTCACCTACCTGTTGTTCGTCAAGGCCCTCGATGAGCAGCAGGCGCTCGCGGAGAACAAGGCGAATCGCACGGGCGAGCCGATCCCGGCGGAGGACAACATCTTCCCCGAGCGGCAGGTGTTCCAGCCCGAAGGGCGGGCTGAGGGCCGGCCGTACCGGGATCTGCGCTGGTCGAGGTTCAAGAATCTGCCTCCGGCCGAGATGTTCGACATCGTTGAGAACTACGTGTTCCCGTTCCTCCAGCAGCGAGCCGGCGAGAGCACCCATGCCAAGCACATGACTGGCGCCAAGCTCACGATTCCCACGCCTGGGCTGTTGCAAAAGGCAGTGGATGGGCTCGACGCGGTCGAGATGCAGGACCGGGACACCAAGGGCGACGTCTACGAGTACATGCTCTCGAAGATTGCCACGGCCGGCCAGAACGGCCAGTTCCGCACGCCGCGGCACATCATCGAGCTGATGGTCGAGATGATGGCGCCCCAGCCGGACGACGTGATCTGCGATCCAGCCGGCGGCACCTGCGGGTTTTTGGTTGGTGCCGGGGAGTACATCCGTCGCGAGCACCCGAGCGCGCTCACGCGTCCTGCCGCAGCGAAGCACTTCCACAACGGGATGTTCTCGGGCTACGACTTCGACAACACGATGCTCCGCATCGGTTCGATGAACATGCAGCTCCACGGGGTGCAGAACCCGAACATCAGCTATCAGGACTCGCTCGCCGAGGACCACGCCGACGACGCCGAGGCCTACAGCCTGATCCTGGCCAACCCACCATTCGCCGGGTCGCTCGACTACGAGGGCACTGCCAAGGGCCTACTGCAAGTCGTCAGGACCAAGAAGACCGAGCTGCTCTTCGTGGCCCTGTTCCTGCGGTTGCTCAGACCCGGTGGCCGGGCGGCCGTGATTGTGCCCGACGGCGTTTTGTTCGGCTCGACGAATGCACACAAGGAACTTCGTCGGATCTTGGTGGAGGATCAGAAGCTGGATGGGATCGTGTCGCTGCCCGCAGGTGTGTTCAAGCCGTACTCCGGAGTGTCCACAGCGATCTTGCTGTTCACGAAGACGAACTCCGGCGGTACCGATCTCGTCTGGTTCTACGACCTTCAGGCCGACGGTCTCAGCCTCGACGACAAGCGCGACCCGCTACTCAGTGAGGACAAACTCGGTGCGCTGGCTGGCGTCTTGACCGACGATGAGCACGAGAACAACAACCTCCCCGATGTGCTCGTGCGCTGGCACGGCAGAGACGACACGGAACTAGAGCGGGCACCGACCGAGCAGTCGTTCTGTGTGTCCAAGGCCGACATCGCTGCCAACGACTACGACCTCAGTATCAGCCGTTACAAGGAGATCGTCTATGACGAGGTCGAGCACGCGCCGCCCGTTGAGATTCTCGATGAGCTCGCCACTATCGAACGGGAGATCGAGAACCATCTCAATGACCTCAGGATGATGCTCAGGTGAGGACCGTCGAGATCGGCAGCGTTGTCGACCCAGTCAAGCGTTGGAACCCTAGATGGTCGGTTCCAAGGGGTGGGGGGTCCGCGTGTGGTGGGGTGAGGGTGTCCAAGCTCGGGGTGTGTACACACACCTCGATCTCGGAGGACCTGGGCATGAACCCGGACTTGGACACCCTCGCGACTGCACTGTATGTGCGCATCGACGATCTGTTGGCCGACCATCCCGACTGGGCGCCCGAGCGGCCCGAGGTGGGCATCGCCCCGAAGCTGTCCGACGCGGAGCTGGTCACGCTCGCGGTGATCTCGGCGCTGTTGGGGTTCGACTCCGAGCGCCGGTTCGTGCGCTACGCGAGGGCTCATCTGGGGCCGTGGTTCCCCTATGTGCCGAAACATTCGGGGTTCAACAAGCGGCTGCGCCGAGCCGCTGCGATGATCGGCCATGTCATCGCGGCGCTGGCACGCGAGTGCCCCGACTGGCACGACGACGTGTGGCTGGTGGACTCCACGCCGGTGCCGTGCGGCGCCAGCCGCGAGACCGCCCAGCGCTCTGACCTCGCGGGATGGGCCCAATACGGCTGGTGCGCATCGCATTCGCGCTGGTTCTGGGGGCTGCGCCTGCACCTGATCGCCACTCCCTCAGGGCTGCCGATCTGCTTCGCGCTCGCAGGCGCGAAAGCCGACGAACGCGACGTCTGCGCCGCCATGATCGCCCACGACGGTGTGGCCCGGCCGGGCCAGACGCTCATCGCGGACAAGGGCTACCGCTCGGCCGCGTTCGAGACCCGACTCGACAACGCCGGCATCACCCTCATCCGACCCGCCGCCCGCAACGAGACGCCGCGGCCGCACCAACGATTCCTGCGGCCCTGGCGCCAGATCATCGAATCCACCTTCAACAGCCTCAAAGAACAGCTCACCCTCGAACGCCACAAAGCACGCACCCACACCGGCATCGCCGCACGCATCCTGACCCGCATCCTCGCCCTCACCGCCGCCATCTGGCACAACCGCACACACCACCCCGACCGGCCCGCACGCTCACTGACCCACTACGACCACTAGCAGGGTGCTGAAAAAGTGGGTGTTTGGTGCTCGCGTTGGGCGGCTGGGCGCGGGACACTGTCGGTATGCGCGGAACTGTTGATGCCCAGATGGCGATGCTGTCGACTCTGTCGGCTGAGGATCTGATCGGCGAGACCCATCCGATACGGCGGATCAAGGCGACGGTGGACGTGGTGCTCGAAGAGCTGGACGGCGAGCTGGGGGCGATGTACGCGTCGGGGGGCCGTCCCAGCGTGCCGCCCGAGATGTTGTTGAAGGCGTCGGTGTTGATGGCTTTGTACTCGGTGCGTTCGGAGCGGTTGTTCTGCGAGCGGCTGAACTACGACATGTTGTTCAAGTGGTTCTTGGGGATGCGCATCGACGAGCGCTCCTTCGACGCGTCGACGTTCTCGAAGAACCGCGAGCGGCTGCTGGGCCACCAGATCGCGGACCGGTTCTTCGCTGCGGTGGTCGCCCAGGCGAGGCTGCGCCGTTATTGCTCGAGCGATCATTTCAGCGTGGACGGCACGCTGTTGGAGGCGTGGGCGTCGCACAAGAGCTTCAAGCCCAAAGACACTCCCGACACTGCGGATGTGTCAGGTGCTCTGTGTAAGCGGGCCGGTCGGTTGGTCATTTTAGGTGAGCGGGAGTCGCTCGGGGTAGCGGATGGCGAGCTGGTTCAAGCAGCGTTTCCATCCGATGGTTCCTGTTCCTTGTGGTCCTCCTCTGGTTGTGGTGATGTTGCGGATCGCGAGGTAGAGCAGCTTGAGCGCTGAGCGTTCGTTGCGGTGAGTGCCCTCGGGTCTTGGTTGCCTTGCGGAGCTGGCGGTTGATGTTCTCGATCATGTTGGTGGTGTAGATCACTCTTCGCACGTCGGGCGGGTAGTCCAGGAACGGGATGAACTGTTCCCAGCTTCGTCGCCACAGGCTGGCCACGGCGGGGTATCTGGCGCCGATGCCGGCTTCGAAGGCGTCGAGCGCGGCCTCGGCGGCTTGGGCGTCGACGGCGGCGTACACGGGCCGCAGCGCTTTGGCGACGGCTTTGCGGTCCGACCAGGTGACGTAGCGGTGCGAGGCCCGAAGCAGATGCACCACGCAGGTCTGCACTGTCGCTTGGGGCCAGGTCGCCTCGATCGCGTCTGGGAGGCCTTTGAGGCCGTCGCAGCACACGATCAGCACGTCTTCGACGCCTCGGTTTGCCAGCTCGGCGAGCACCCCGGCCCAGTACTTGGCGCCTTCGCCGTCGCCGTCGCCGATCCAGACGCCCAAGACGTGCTTGGCGCCGTCGAGATCGACGCCGACGGCGAGATAGACGGGCCGGTTGGCGACGTGGCCGTCACGGATCTTGACGTTCAACGCGTCGATGAAGATGATCGGATAGACCGCGTCGAGGGGCCGGCTGCGCCACGCCTCGAGCTCGTCGCGCACGCCGTCGGTGACCCGGCTGATCAGGTCACGAGACACTTCCACGCCGTAGATCTCGCGAAGATGAGCCGCCACGTCGCGCACCGTCATGCCCCTGGCGTACAAGGCGATGATCTTGTCGTCGAACTCGTCGAACCGGGTGCGGCCCTTGGGCACGATCCGAGGCTCGAAATCGCCGTTGCGGTCCCGGGGCACATCGACATCGACGCTGCCCGCACCCGTGTGCACCCGCTTGGGGGTGGTGCCGTTGCGCGAGTTCCCCGACCCCGCGCCGGCCGGGTCGCCCTTCTCATAGCCCAGATGATCAGTCAGCTCCTCCGCGAGCGCCCGCTCGAGCACTGCCTTGGTCAACTGGCCCAACAGCCCGCCGGCGCCGAGCAGCTCCGCGCCCTCGACGCGGACGCGTTCCATCACCGCGTCCAGCGCCCCCTCAGGCACCAGCGGCGTCATGTCCGCCGCCGGTCTCCCCGGCAGCCCTTCTCGTGCATTCTCAGTCATTGCGGTCCTTCCAGTCGCCCCGGCATCCATCACCGACACGACACTCTCAGACCAACCCCCTTACACAGAGGAAATGACACTCTCGCTTCAAGCCCAAAGACACTCCCCCCGGCGGCGACGCCGCGCCACGGGGCCGCAACGCCGAGGCCGACTTCCGGGGCTCCAAGCGCCGCAACGACACCCACGCCTCGACGACCGATCCCGAGGCGCTCTTGTACCGCAAGTCCAAGGGCACCGCGGCGGTGCTGTGCTTCATGGGGCACCTGATGATCGAGAACCGCAACGGGCTCATCGTCGACGCCGAGCTCACACGAGCCGACGGCCGCGCCGAACGCGGCACCGCCGCCGCGATGCTGCGGCGAGCCCCCAAACGCAAGCGGCGGCGCACCGTCGCCGGGGACAAGAACTACGACACCGCCGGGTTCGTCAAAGACGCCCGCAAAGCCGGGTTCACGCCCCACGTCGCCCAGAACGACACCAACAGACGATCAGCGATCGACCGGCGGGTCACCCGCCACGGCGGCTACGCCGTGTCCCAGCGGATCCGAAAACGCGTCGAGGAACCCTTCGGATGGCTCAAGACCGTCGCCGGAGGACGAAAACTCAGACACAAAGGCCGACACCGCAACCGGGCCTGGTACCTGCTCAGCGCCGCCACCTACAACCTCGTGCGCATAGCCCGACTCGACGCCGAAACCGCATAAACCAGCACCCCCGCCCGCACCGCGACAGCCCGCGGCACCCACCCCAGCACCCGAACCGCCGTCACTCACCGCACCGACACAGCCCCAACGGCCCCCCAAACCCGCCGACACACCAAATTTCAGCACCCTGCTAACCCCTTGGAACCAACCATCTAGGCGTGAGGGCGTCGGAGCCTTCATCTACGTCGACATCTCGAGCATCGATCAAGGCGCCAAGACGGTCTCTTTGCCATCTTCGGTCGATGCAACCGAAGCACCGAGCCGGGCACGGCAGCTAATCGCTGCTGGCGATGTCTTGGTGTCCACGGTCCGCCCCAATCTCAACGCTGTCGCATACGTGAGTCCGGAGTTGGGTGGAGCCACAGCCTCCACGGGCTACTGCGTCCTACGTCCCCGCCCAGGCCACCTCGACGGGCGGTACTTGTTCCACTGGGTTCGGGCTGTCCCGTTCATTGCGCATCTCGTTCAGCGCGCGACGGGTGCGAGCTATCCGGCCGTGTCCGACAAGATCGTCAAGGCGGCCCCAATCCCATTGCCGTCGATGGAGGAGCAGCGGCGGATCGCGGCGGTGCTCGATGCGGCCGAGGCGCTCCGGGATCGTCATTTGTCAGCAGCTCGGCATTCCGGGGATCTGCTCGCGTCGTTGCAGCAGCGGGCGTTTCGGGGGGAGTTGTGAGCGAGTCGCAGTTCTCGTTCCTCGAGGCCGAGTTTCGACCCGAGTTCGAGTCGGCGTGGCGGGCCGAGGGTCACACGCTGTCGGATCCTGGAGCCGCGGTCATATATGCGCGCAAGTGTCTGGAAACAGCCGTCAAGTGGATGTACCAGCATGATCGTACTTTTCCACAGGCTTATGTGGACAACCTCAACGCACTGTTGACAGAGTCGGCATTCAAGGCATTGGGAGGCGGTCGGATCTTCGACGTGGCACGGAAAATCCAGAGGGCGGGGAACCGGGCCGTCCACCAGTCGAAGGCCCCATCCAAGCTGGAAGCGGTCGAGATCGTCTCGGCGCTGTTCCAGTTCTGCCTCTGGTTCGCATTCACCTACGGCCGCACATCGAAGCCCGATCTTTCGCTGCGATTCAACCCACACCGGTTGCTTGACGCGGGCGAAGCGGAGCGGGCATCGCTGCGGGAGCGCCAGGAGCTTGAAGAACGTCTCGAAGAAGAGTCCGTGCAGCGCACACTCGCGCTCCAGCGGTCGGAGGAGCTGTCTCGTACCGCCGAGGAGTTGAGCGCCGATCTGGCGAAGCTGCGCGCAGAGGTCGCCGCGGCGAAGAAGAAGGCGGCCGAGAAGGTCCCGCCGGAGGCCTTCGACTGGTCTGAGGCCCAGACCCGCAAGTTCAAGATCGACGCCCTGCTGGCCGAAGCCGGCTGGACCGATCTCGTCGAGGGCCGAGACACCGAATATGAGGTGCACGGGATGCCCTCCGACTCGGGCATCGGCTACGCGGACTATGTGCTGTGGGGCGCCGACGGACTGCCCCTCGCCGTGGTGGAAGCCAAGAAGGCGCTCGTCGATCCGAAAGTTGGCGAGCAGCAGGCCAAGCTCTACGCCGACTGCCTGGAAGACGAGACCGGCCAGCGACCGCTCATCTACTGCAGCAATGGCTACGAGCACTGGCTGTGGGACGACACCCAGCATCCGTCCCGGCCAGTGCAAGGGTTCTGCACCCGCGACGAGCTGGCGTTGCTCATCCAGCGACGCACGGCTCGCAAGTCGCTGGCATCACTGGAGGTCGACGAGCAGATCGTCGACCGCCATTACCAGCGGCGAGCGATCAGCGCCATCGCCGAGCACTTCGAGCAAAGCAAGCAGCGCAAGGCACTGCTGGTGATGGCCACCGGTGCGGGCAAGACCCGCACGGTGATCGCCCTGGCGGGCCTGCTGATGCGGGCCGGGTGGGTGAAGCGAGTGCTTTTCCTGGCTGATCGCACGGCGCTCGTGAACCAAGCAGTGAACGCGTTCAAGACGCATCTGCCTGACTCGGCGGCGGTGAACCTGGTGACTGAGGGCAACGTGGACGGCCGGGTGTACGTGTCGACGTATCAGACGATGGTCGGCAAGATCGACGAGTACCGGGCCGACGGGACTCGCCGGTTCGGGGTGGGGCACTTCGACCTAGTGGTGATCGACGAAGCGCACCGCTCGGTATATGGCAAGTACCGGGGCATCTTCGAGTACTTCGACTCGCTCCTGATGGGCCTGACCGCCACCCCCAAGGACGAGGTCGACAAGAACACCTACGACCTGTTCGACCTGGAGACCGGGGTGCCCACCGACGCCTACTCGCTGGACGACGCCATCAACGACGGGTTCTTGGTGCCGCCCCGGAGCGTGTCGGTCAAGTTCAAGTTCGTGCGCGATGGCATCCGCTACGACGACCTGAGCGAAGACGAGAAGGACGACTGGGACGAGCTGGACTGGGGCACCGACGACGAGGGCAGCCCGCTGGCGCCGCCCGAGGCGATCGACCCCGCCGAGCTCAACAAGTGGCTCTTCAACAAGAACACCGTCGACCGAGTGCTCGAGTATCTGATGACCGAGGGCGTCAAGGTGGCCGGCGGCGACCGGCTGGGCAAGACGATCATCTTCGCCAAGAACCAGAAACACGCCGAGTTCATAAAGCAGCGCTTCGACGCCAACTACCCGTCGCTGGATGCCGGGAACTTCGCACGGGTCATCACCCATCAGGTGACCTACGGCCAGAGCCTGATCGACGACTTCTCCAACAAGGCGAAAGCGCCGCACATCGCGATCAGCGTGGACATGCTGGACACCGGCATCGACGTGCCCGAAGTCGTCAACCTGGTGTTCTTCAAGCTGGTGCGGTCGAAGACCAAGTTCTGGCAGATGCTCGGGCGGGGGACTCGGCTGTGCGGGGACCTGTTCGGGCCGGGGGAAGACAAGACGCACTTCAACGTGTTCGACTTCTGCGCGAACCTGGAGTACTTCAGCCATCCGCTGGCGTCGGCAGAGAAATCGAGCGGCAAGTCGCTCAGCGAGATCCTGTTCAGCGCCCGGTTGGAGCTGTTGGCCACGCTCGATGCAGTGGCGGCGCTCGGCGACGAGCGGGCTGAGATCGCAGCCACGCTGCACGAGACCGTGGCGTCGATGAACCCCGACAACTTCTTGGTGCGGCCTCACTTGGAGCTGGTGGAGCGGTTCAGCTCGCTCGAAGCGTGGGAAACAGTCTCGCTGGCGGACCTCGCTGAGCTCAATGAGCGAGTGGCCAAGCTGCCCGACCAGCTCAAGGCCGACAGCGAGGACGCCAAGCGCTTCGACGTGGTGATGCTGAATGCGCAGTTGGGCCTGCTGCGGCGCGAGCCGTTCGAACCGCAGCGCAAGCGGATCATCCGTGTTGCGTCCGCGCTGGCGGACCTGGGCACCACGATTCCGGTGGTGGCACAGCAGCAAGAGCTGATCGCCGACATTCAGACCGACGAATGGTGGGCCGACGTCACCTACCCGATGCTGGAAGACGCCCGCAAGCGGCTCCGCAACCTTGTCCAGCTCATCGTGCACACCAACAAGAACGTGCTCTACAGCGACTTCGCCGACGAGTTCGGCGGCGTCAGCGTGATCAAGCTGCATGGGACCGGCGAGCCCGCCGGCGATGGTGATGCCGGGGACGATGACGACGCTGGTGGCGGTGGTGGTGGTGGTGACGAGTTCGCCCAGTTCCGCAAGAAGACCCAGCACTTCCTGAAGGAGAACCTGGCCACCGATGTTGTGGCCAAGGTCCGCAGCGGCGAGACGTTGACGCTGGTCGACATGCACGCCCTGCAGCGCGTGCTCGTGGCAGCCGGCATCGGCGACGACGACACCTTCGCCGAGGCATCAAAGCGAGCCGGCAGCTTCGGTCTGTTCATCCGCTCGCTGATAGGACTCGACCGGGCCGCAGCCAAACGCGCCTTCGCCACGTTCCTCGACGACAAGCGCTACAGCGTCAACCAGATCCGCTTCGTCGACATGGTCATCGACTACCTCACCGAGCACGGCACCGTCGAAGAGCGCCGCGTCTACGAATCACCCTTCATCAGCGTGGCACCCGAAGGACCCGACGCCATCTTCGAATCCGACGACGTCGACGAATTCTTCGAAATCGTCAAGCACCTCCGCAACACCGCCGCCATCTGACCAGCCGGCCCGGCCCCGTCGACGCGTCGCGGAGCGCGACTGCGGACGCCAATGTGTGCCGCTCGGCAGCTTCGCCGCTGCAAAACCGAATGGCGCCGCTCCGGCCTGTGCGCTAGGAAGCGGCGGTTGGGATCTCAGAATCTGTTGGCCGGAGGTCGGGTGGTGTCATATAGTGAGGCCGTACTTCTACACCGGCGCCTAGGCCCTCGGCCGAACGCCACGTCCTACGGCCGCCTTCGGGCGGCCGTAGTTGCGTCCTGAGCCGTGTACATCTGTTACATCGACGAGTCCGGCGGATTCGAAGCCCCGAACTCCGGTCCTCGCACGCCGCTGATGGTCTTCGCGGGATTGATTGTGAGGGCATCGGCGATCAACGACGTCACAGTGGACTTTCTTTCGCTTAAGCGCAGGTTCTACCCAGGCCAGGCGGCACGGCATCTCGACTACGTGCTGGCAGAGGTCAAGGGGTCGGAGCTGCGGCGAGCCGTACGCAGTGGGAGTCAGCGAGAGCGTCGGCACGCACTCGGCGTCCTCGATGGCGTTGTGCGCCTCATCGAGCGGCATGAGATTCGACTGCTGGGGCGGGTCTGGGTGAAGGAGCCAACCAAGGCGTTGAAGCCTGATGCCACCTACACATTTGCTGTCCAGGACATCGCTCGGCACTTCGACGAATTCCTGGGACAGCAGAACAGCCTCGGCCTCGTCATGTGTGACGGGCGGGACCACCGCCAGGATGTGCGTGTTGCGCACTCGGTGTTCACGCAAAAGCACAAGTCGGAGGGCGATGCGCTGCCGCGAATCATCGAGACCCCGGTGTTCGGCAAGAGCGACAACCATGTCGGATTGCAGTTGGCGGATTTGGTGGCGTCGGCGCTGCTGTTCCCGATAGCGGCCCGCGTCTACTGCGCAGACGCCGGAAGCGGGCTGCACACTGCGCCCGAGTTCGACGCGATTCGGTCCCGGTATGCACGTCGGCTTCGAGCACGTCGGCATACATACCGCGATGCAACCGGGCGAATGCGTGGCGGCATAGTGGTCAGCGACCCTTCTGGCCGCCGGTCGTCCTGGCACCTGCTCCAAGCTGCCGACAGTGAGCTCCAAGGGAGTGGCCAGCAAGACACTTGACGCGGCTCGCGGGCGTGTTCGGCGTGGATCCATGTTCTTGGATTCAGCCGTTGTTGGGTACCGAATCGCAGTCAACATCGCGTTCATCTCACAGTCTCAATGCACGCCGAGACATCTCATCCGGGCGTAAGTCCGATCCGTGCCGGGTTCCAGACGATCTCAGCAAGCTCGCGGTAGAGATCTTGGCGGGCGTCGATGTCGTCCTTCGTGAACGTCTCCGGGTACGACTCGAACGCGAGGCTGTAGGTCGCAAGAAGGGCGTCGAAGCTGGGGTTGTGTTGGTAGGCCCGCCGGTGCAGCGACCTCGCCAAGGAGTTCTGGCCGGAGTAGTGGTGGACCTTCTGGTCATAGGGCATCGCGCCGTAGCTGGCGTTGAAGTCCTTCGGGAGCAGCAAGAGGCCGCCGAACTTGTTTCGGTGATCCTCGAATTCGTGGACGGTCGGGAACTCATCTGCGTGCCGCTCGAACTTGTTGGCCCAGATGTGCTCAACCTCGTACGGATGCGTGCGCGATCGGTCGAGGTAGTCAGCCAGCGACGTTCCGATGCCGAGTTCGGAATCGAGCCAGGCGGTGATGCGAGCGAGGAGGTAGTGGATGTGACTCCGGTTCCGCTGCGTGAGGCTGAACCAACGGATCCCGTCGAGACGCTCTTGCTCTGTCTCGAGCCAGCGACCGAGCACGCCTCGGACCGTGTCGGCAGGCCGGTCGCGGATGTCCTCGATGAGATTGAACATTGCGTAGACAACCGTTGAGTACCCGAAGTTGCGGTAGTTCACCATTCTTCGTGCGATGAAGATCTCGAGAGCGCCGGCGATGAGCGCAGCCTTCGTCGTGAACGTTTCGTCGTCGTCTTCAAGGGTGACCGCGGCGAGGATGACGGGGAGCTGCAGCGTGAAGCCGATCCTCGCATTGCAGAAGACGGCTTCGAGCCTTGGGCGCAGCTCGTGAGATGCGTGAAGCAGCTCCAGGTAGCGGCTGCTGAGCCCCAAGAACTCGCGCTCGACGAATCGTCGATAGTCCCTTTCGCGGTCCAGCCCGATTGCAGTCTGATTGTCCCGCACCCACTTGTGGAACGCCGTGCCGATGATGTCGAAGTCGCGAGGTGCAGCGTTGGCTCTGCGTTCGCGTTGCGTCACAGCGTGCTTGCCGCGGAGCCAGGCCTTGACGAATTCCGCGTCGGCGTTCTTCTCGGTATCGATCAGCTCGGTGACTCGCTGGCGCCAACGGCCGTTGAGGTCTCGAATCACGATCTCGTCGCCGACTCGAGCAAGCAGGAAGCTCTTGAGCATGTCGGTGCTGCTCAGCCGCAGGCCGCGGTCGTTCATGGTCTCGAATATCTCGAGCGCCATGTCCTGGTCGGGCGCACCGATGTCGACGAGGATCACGCGGTGCTGGAGCCAGTCGGAGCAGTACGGGAGCGTGTCACCTTGGAGGTCACTCGAGAACCGGTCAACGATCGTCTGGTAGCGGGCCCAGAGGTTGCGGACCGACTCGGGATCGCTGCCGGCGTCGTACTCCTCGCCGTCGAGGATGGCCTGCAAGCACTCTTCGCGCTCGTCGACGTCGAGATTGAACGTCTTCTTGCCGAACGCCGTAGAGAAGATGAGCGAGTTGAGGGCTTGTGCGTCGCCGGGATGTGTCGCGGCGAGTCCGTGACGGACGTAGATCAGCAGGAGACTGAGGGTTGTGATTCGTTGCTGGCCGTCAACGAGGTAGCGCACACCGTCGCGTTGCGCAGTCACGATCGGCCCTAGGAAGTACGGCCGGTAAGAAGCCACGTCGTGCCGCTCGTGGGTGTCGCGGTACTCATCGAAGAACCGGCCGGTGAGGTCGTCGATGAGTTCACCGACCTGAGCCTCTTCCCAGCTGTACTCACGCTGGTAGAAGTCGAGGCCGTAGCGGCTCTCCGACAGGAGCTACCGAACGGATCGGGAAGTTCCGGTGATCTGCTGAACATCGACGGCCACTAGTCGGTCCTTCCTTTCGGCTCCGCCGATGCCGTTCGCGTCGAGCGCCGGTCTGTCCGGCGTTCGGTGAACGCAGCGGTCCGGCAGGAGTCTGCTCTCGCGATTGCTGTGATACCACTCGAAACCCGACTGAAGACGCGTTCTAGCCCGGTCGCGGTCGTTACGATTCGGCGCTCGTGGAGCAGACACCGCAGGAGTCGCCGCGAAGTCCTGCTGGGTCTGTGGCTGATTGCCCACGCTGTGGCGCTGACATGGTCCTGCGAACCGCTCGTAGGGGAGCGAACCAGGGCAACCAGTTTTGGGGATGCTCGACGTTTCCGAAGTGTCGGAGCGTGGTCGCTTTCGAGCCTTCCGAAGACTCCGTCAGCGACTCGGGGGTTCCGCCAGCTCCCGTATTGGGAAGCAGCGATGCCCCGCAGGCCGCCGAGCCTGCCGTCGACGCTGAATCACTGGCGCCGAAGGCGACTCCCGACGGCAAGGGACGACGTCGTTTGCGCGACAGGCTCGCCGGGGCAGCTGTCGGCGCGGTCAAGACATACGACAAGGTGCGGCGATCGATGTTGGAGGCCGAGGAGCCGGACGCGTCGGGCCGCTGGAGCCCTGAACATCGCCGCAAGGTGCTGCGCTACGTCTACGAACGAGACGGCGGTCGATGTGGTGTGTGCGGCGCCGAGACACGAATTCAAGCCGCCCATGTGGAGCGCATCGTCCCCAAGATCTTCGCCTACTTCGACATCAGCAAAGCCGGCAAGGCGGTGCAGGGCACTCGGTACAAGAGCCTGCTGCACAAGCTGGACAACCTCCAGGCGTCCCACACCTACTGCAACAAGAACAAGGGCAACACGGCAGACGTGACCCGCTGGCGGCATCCAACGATGCCCCCGCTCGCAGTGGCGTTAGCCGAGGACGGTTCGGAGTTTCGAGTGCCGTCGGAGCCTGTCGAGGGCCACTAGCCGTCGGTTCGCGTGAGGTTGTGTGCGCGTGATGCGCAGACCCTGGCCAAGAGGCTCAATGCGATGGGTTCGCCGAAGTACCGGAACGACGGCGACCTGCGCACGAGCGGGCCGGGCTTCAGGCTCACCTTGCATCCCGCGTCGCTCGATGTGCCTTGTCGCTCGGGGATTCAAGAGCTGAGATCGCCGGCAACCTCCCACGTCTCCTCCAGTGCTGGATCGAGCAATGTTGAGCCGAGATTCTCAGGGAACACGGCGAAAACGATGTCGACATCGGTCGCGGATGGGCTCCGAATGGCCTGAATTCCGTGTTCGTAGGCGGCCTCTCCCAACTGTTGAGTGACTTCCAAATTGTCACTCACGACATCGCTGAGCGAGATGCCCAGGTAAGAGCGCGTGTTCTCGTCGGCGAGATCGAGGGGCGAGCTCCCTCGCCGCTGCGGGGGTTGTAGCCGGGGGTTTGGTTGCGGAACCCAACGACGTGCCCGGGGTGCGTCGGTGCGCGCGCGACGACGACTGGATCCACCCGGGTCATCTCAGGTAGTGACGCCTTCTGCGAGTGCGAGCAAGAGGTCGACGACGCGGCGGTACTCGCCCTGAGCGACGAGGTCCAGGGGCTTCTCGTAGCCGAGGCCGGGGTTAGGAGACCGCAACCAGAGCCTGGCGGCATCGTCGCGGATGACACTTCGAGTGAGATCGACGACTGCGCGCAGCTCGAGGAGCCGCTCTTCGGCCTCGCGACGTGGTGCCGTTTCGTCGGTGCGCCATCGAACCACGCTTCGCGGGTTGGCGTCGCTCACTCGCGCAAGGTCTGCCGTGTCCAAGACGTCACCCTCGTACAGGTGATCCAACAGAGCGGAGACCGTGTTCATCGGCTTGTGTCGTCCTTTTGACTACAACAATGTCGTGTGATTGGCACAGTATATGTCGAGCAAATGAAACAAGAGGTCCGATGGGCCTCGACGTTGGCGGGCACCCCACCTGGGCTCGTTACCCCGATCCGACGGCCCCGACTTCGGTCGGGGCTGTTTAGCGCTTGAGTCCCCGGCAGATACACGATCTGTTCCCAAAAAGCATGGCTCATCAGCGCATTCGCACCGCTACGGTGCGCGACGTGGACGCTTGGCTGTACGAACCCGAGGCACATCCGAAGCTGAAACACCACTGGCAGCACGATCGCGCAGGATTCGTCAGCGTCGGCTCGGAGCTTGTCGCGAAGTGCCCGGCGGCGATGACGCTGGCCGACGCTCAGGTTCTCTTGGACAATTCGGTTCCGTATTTCCCGCCTCGCTGGTCTCGGCCGTACCCACAGCGGTTGTACGCAGTCAGTGACGGAGTCGTCTATCGGGCCACTCCGACGAATCCTGGCACCTCGTACCATGGATTCCCTGAACACCCGGACCGGTTTCCAAACAAGGGAAACGCAAAGCAGGTCAAGCAATGGCTGCTGGCTGAGGCCAGACACCAAGGATGCAGACAGGAGGTGCTCCAGTGGATGAACTGGTAGCACGCTCCGCCAGCGGCGAGATCGAATTCGCACTGAACTGGCTGCCCCGCGATTCGAAGTCGGCCGGTGCCGAGGCGACCCTCGGAAGCTTGCGTGTATGCCTGAGGGGTCGGCCCGTTTGGCACGGCGCTGATGACACAACCGGAATCGAATGGACGTGGATAGAACTCCTCGAATTCCTTGGTGAGTATTGGCTCTATCTGTCTGTCGAAGACGGCTGTCCCCTTGGCGTCGCGCCGAGTACGGCTCCGAGGATGCTCGCTGAGGCAGAGGCGGCTGCAGACCTCCTGCCGCCAGCCGAAGCAGAGTTCGAGCATGAACAGATCGAGGCATACCGCTCGACGCATGACTTGGCCGAATCGCTGCAAGGGGCGGTTTCGCCCCCCTTGTGGGTCGTCCGGTACGGAAGCATGGGCTGGATGGCTTCCAATGCGGCCACTGCGCGCACGTCATTCAGCGAAGTCCTCAAAGTCTTGACTCATGTGGGGGATTTCATTGCACGACGTCTCGACGGGTTGAGCGATCCGCGTTCGACCCAAGCGGTGAGGACGTGGCATGAGCGTGACGGTCATGACCGGCTTCGCGTCATCGAAGCGGCCACCGGCTATCCGCCAGAACTGGTAGCCGAGGTCGAGGCGGTGTTCCCATCGCTGGACGAACGCGACGGGGGCAAGCTTGTCTCCGACGAATTGCTCGCAGCAGCACGCCTGGTGGGTCCTCAGCCCCTCACGACCTTGCGGCCGATCGTCGAGGCCGTGCGGGAGCTCAAGAAGTTCAAGACGTCCGGGCTGGACCGTTTGGCGGCTCATGCAGCTGAAGTGATCGGATCGGTCGCGGACGAGCCGCCATTCGCCCAGGGGCACGAGCTGGCCGGCTGGCTACGGGCTCAACCGAGCATCGCCAACGGAAGTGGCCGGGTGAATCCCGATGAGCTCCTGCGGTCGTGGGGTGTGCCCGTCGTCGACGTCGCCCTTGGGCTGCCGAATGTTGATGCGATTGGATGCTGGGGCCCGAATCACGGTCCAGCAGTACTTCTCAATAGCGGCCGACGTCATGCCTCGAATGTCGGGCGCAAGCGAGCGACGCTGGCGCACGAGATCTGTCATCTCCTTGTCGATCGTGCGACCTCGCTGCCCCTGGTCGAGGTGCTCGGCGGCCGGACCGCAAGACATGTCGAGCAGCGCGCTCGTGCCTTCGCGGCTGAGTTGTTGCTGCCTCGCGAACTCGCCGGCCGACTGTTCTTGAGCTTTGACGGCGATGACGATCGTGCGGCGAAGTCGCTTCGGGCACGCTACGGGGTGAGTTCGGCGGTGCTCGGCTGGCAGGTGCGCAACGCGGAAATCCCGCTCGCACCCGCATCACGCCACTTCATCGAACGGCTCATCGGGGAATAGCTGTTGCAGTCCGCTCCTACGGTTGGGGCGTGGCTGAGAAGTCGGCGATCGAGTGGACCGAGGCGACGTGGAACCCGACCTCGGGCTGCGATCGGGTGTCGCCGGGTTGCGACCGCTGCTATGCGCAGACCCTGGCCAAGAGGCTCAAGGCGATGGGGTCGCCGAAGTACCAGAACAGCGGCGATCCGGCGACGAGCGGGCCGGGCTTCAAGCTCACCTTGCATCGGTCATCGCTCGATGTGCCTCGACGCTGGCGGGCACCGCGTCTCGTGTTCGTGGACTCGATGAGCGATCTGTTCCATGACGATGTGCCGCCCGAGTTCATCGCGCAGGTCTTCGAGGTGATCCGCGAGACGCCCCAGCACACCTACCAGGTGCTCACCAAACGAGCGCAGCGGCTGAGCCGGATCGCAGGCGAGCTCGACTGGCCGCCGAATCTGTGGATGGGCGTGAGCGTCGAGACTCGCCGGTACGCCTTCCGCATCGATCACCTGCGCAAGGTGCCCGCAGCAGTGAGGTTCGTGAGCGCCGAGCCGTTGCTTGGCCCGCTCGGCGAGCTCGATCTTGCGGGCATCGGCTGGGTGATCGTCGGCGGCGAGTCCGGTACCGGCGCCCGGCCCATGGAGCTGGACTGGGTCACCGAGCTTCGCGACACCTGCACCTCGGCCGGGGTGGCGTTCTTCTTCAAGCAGTGGGGAGGCAGGACGCCCAAGGCCGGCGGCCGAGAACTCGAGGGCGAGCTGTGGGACGAGCTGCCGGTGAGCACGGCGGCCTAGCAGGGCGGCTGTTGCAGCCGGAGCATCGGCGCGAACTGCGAATCCGCTGGTGTGGCCAGATTCAGAATTGCGTTGCTTGAGCCGTCGGCATTGCCAATGTCGAGGGAACGCGGCTGTGGTGTTGCATCCATCGAGCCGTCTCGGGGGACATCATCTTGAGCAAGCGGCCGATTCGGTCGTAGTCGGCGTGGAGGTTTCTGAAGAAAATCGGTTCGTGGTGGGCGATGCGGTTTCGAAGGGTTCGAAGACGGTCGAGCTGCCCGAATGCCGCCTTGCGAGACGGCGTAGGCGCAAACGCGCGGTGCAGCGTCGATCGCCAGAGCATCGCGTCGTAGCGCCGAGCAGACAGGGCAACCCAGAAGCTGAAGCTGCACTCAGCCACGATGCGACTTGGTGTCTCGATCTTGCGTTCCTGCCTCAAGGAACGTTTGGCATTCACCACAACTCGCCGCTGGGCGTCCGCGAGTGTGAGCGAGTCGTACCAATTGCTCCCGTAAGCCTCCGATAGGAGGCTGTGGAAGACGTTCCGGAGCGTGATTTCGACAACTTGAAGAGGACCGAGGAACGCCGATGCGAGCGCTGCGTTCCGGACATAGAGTCGGAATGCCTGAACTTCGTCTCCTGCTGTGTGAGCGAGGTAAGTCGACAGCCGATCTGGCGACACCGTCGAGCGAAGTGCGTCCAGCGACGAGTCGTCGTAGTCGAACGGGCTCCGGTCGTTGGAGGCGCTGCCGCTTGATATCGTGGGCATCGTAAGCTCCTCGTCGGCCTCTCGTTGAAGCTGCTTGGGGCAGAACTTGGGGGGCGACGCCAATCGCGGCGGCGCCCCCCGATTGCTTCCCGAGGAAACCTCTGCCACACCCTCGCCGAGTGATCAGCGGTTCTGAGCTGACCGTAGGCAGCATGCGAGCGTTAGTCGAAGCGATTTCTTCGATACGGTGTCCACACCCCACCGGGGCGCGTAACCCCGGTCCGACGGCCCCGACTTCGGTCGGGGCTGTTTAGCGTTCGGGGGTCGACCTCGTTCACATCAGGACCCGCTACCCCTGCGACGTGATTCAGTCGGCCACGAGTTGCTGGACTCGTTGGTGGGACTCGCCGAGGAGTCGAGCCGCATCCCGGCGTGAGACGCCGGCTTCGGTGAGCCGCAGTGCAGCGGCCCGCTGGCGAGCCAAGTAGATCTCGTGCGCTTCCAGCGCTTGGTCGCGCAGGCGTGCGAGTTCATCGACATCGACGTCCGCGACGTGCACAACAGCTTGTCGCTCGTCTGTGTCAACCGCGCTAGACAGCGTAATCCTGTACCAGGCCGGCGGCCGCTGCGTACTGTTTGCGCGTGCCGGTCGCCAGATGTGGGCAAAGATTCCATATTTAGGGATATAGATTCCAAAATATGGGCAAGTCGGCTACGCCGAAGCTGCTACCACTGCTGCGATCGCGTCAGCAGGGCGAGATCTTGGCGCGGCTGCTCGGCGACCCTGAACTCGAAGCCAGCGTCACGGACATCGCAGCGATGCTGGGCGCACCGATCAGCTCCGTGCACCGCGAGATCGAGCGAGCACACGCCGCTGGCATCGTCACGAGTCGAAAGATTGGCAATGTCCGGCTCGTGCGGGCCGACACCGACAGTCCCTACTACGCGGGACTCGCCGACGTGCTGGTCAAGGCATTCGGCCCCCCGCAAGTGCTTGCGGCAGTGCTCGAAGATGTGGACGGCATCGAGGCTGCGTACATCTTCGGATCGTGGGCCGCTCATCGGGCTGAAGTCGGGAGTGACCGTCCCGTCGCGGACATCGACGTCCTCGTGCTTGGCGCCCCGGATCGTGATCGGCTCTACGCAGCGCTTTCCGTCGCCGAAGAACGACTCGGACGTCCGGTCCAGGAAGCCGTGCGCCCGGCGGACTGGATTGCCAACGGCACCGACAGCTTCCACGCGACCGTCGTCAGCCGGCCTCTGGTTCAGATCGACCTCGGTCAGGGCTGAACGGCTCCAAGGCATCTTCTTCGCCGACCCGGCGCGAGCCTTCGACGAAGTCCTCCGTAGGCCTGAGTAGGACACCTTCCGCGAGCGGTGGTCGGCGTTGGGCGTTCGGAGGCATGCGTACGCTGGCGGCACGGCGTCGGGAGTGTGCCGATGGAGCCGAACCGGCGAGCCGCAGCAGGCTTCATGTACTCCGACACGGGTGGCGACGGCCCCGTGGTGGTGCTGCTGCACGGCGTGCTGACCAGCGGCAGCCTGTGGGACGACGTGGTCGACGGGCTGGCGAACCTCGTGCTCGTCTCCTGCGAGGCGTTCGACAACTACCCGCCCGGGTTGCCGGGCCGGCTGCTGTGCCTGGATGCGACGCTGCTCGGCGGCACCTTCCTGACCGCTCAGCTGCTGCGGCCCCGCAGGATCCGCCACCTGCCGGTGACGTTCGGCGGCATGTCGGCGAAGCGGGTGCCCGACGAAGTGTTCTTGGACTGGATCGGGCCGCTGCGCCATGACCGGCGTGTGCGCCGTGATCTGGACAAGTACCTGCGGCGGGTGCCCAAGCGGGCGCAGCTGCTCGAATGGGCGCAGGAGCAGCGGTCGTTCGGCGGGGCGGTGCTGGTAGTGTAGGTCGGGACGATCGGCTGATGCCGGCCGCGCATGCTGAGCGGCTAGTCGAGCACTTCGAGAACGCTCAGCTCGTGTGGATCGACGACAGCCGGAGCCTCGTGCCGATCGATCAGCCTGAGGTTCTGACCGAGCATCTGCGGTCGTTCTTGGCCGCGAATGCGGATTGAGGGGCGTCGGGAGCCGGACAATCCGCATGACAGGTTCGTCAGCGGAGGTGTCACTGACGGCGCTCGGGTTCGTCATGGCGGCTCGGCTCGGCCAACGACGAGGTGCCGGACCCTGGGGTGCAGCGCGCCCAGCGGTTGAGCCGGTCAGAGCTTTGCGGCGATGCGTTCGAGCGTGTTCCAGTTGCGGGCCGTGGCGGGCACCTCGAAGTGCCGCTCGAGATGGGAGTACGACAGGCGCAGCGCCTTGACGCCCTCCGGCGCCCACACGTACACCTCTGATCCTTCGACGTGGACGACCTCGGGTGCATGGTCGGCCTCGACGAGCGATCGGGCGGCGTTGGGGTCGGGTTCGGCGCCGGGTTCGGTGTCGAGGAAGTTGACCAGGTAGCGGGACCCGTTCTCCGCGATGTGGCCGAGGGGGTTGCGTTCGAGGATGGCGGTGATCTCGGCGGCGGTGCGGGCCACGCAGGGCACATGGACATCGAATTCGTCGGCCAGCAGTTGCTGGACGGCGGCGGCCACGGCGGTGGTGGCGGCATTGGCGTTTGTGGCATCGTCGGGCTCATCGGCCGTGGGCTCAGACCCGAGTTCGGCAGTGAGCTCGGCAGCGAGTTTGGCAGTGGGCTCGGACCCGAGTTCGGCAGTGACGATGATGTTCCCGCTCTGGAGGATCGTGACTGGGTCGGTGTAGCCGGCGTCGGCCAGCTTGAGGCGAAGCTCGGCCATGGGCACCCGGTTGTGCCCGCCGACGTTGATGCCCCGGGGGAGAACGACGCAGCGGATGGTCATGCTCGCCGGCTCAGCCGGACTCGTGGGCCAAGCGATCAAGTATGCGGCGGTGGCGCTTCATGGAGGCGGCGAGGCGTTGTTTGAATGCGTCGTCGGTGCTGCAGGCGGCGCGGGCGGGTCCCTCGTCGGCGTGGCGGCGGACCCGAGCGTGTCCTTCGTCGGCGTTGTGGGTGGCTGGCGCCATGCGGGAACGGTAGGGCAGCGGCGGGTCCGAGACTGCTCGATTTCCGGCAGCGGTACGGCTCGGGTAGCGACGCGCTGCGTTGTGGCTCCGTCTTGGCTGTGCTGTCGCCCGACCGGTCGGTGCGCGCCAGCAGCCCGGGCACCAAGCCGACAGATCAAGGTCAAGGCACACCGGCCCGTCACACCCAGAGTCAGACCAGCCCATCGAGACACCGAACGCATCCTCCCGAGCCGGAACCCGGCCCAAGTGGACCCTTCGATGTCACACCCCTCTTCTACGTTGGCCGACATGAGCTTGTGGACGTCACTTCGGCCGACCAGAGGTCGGAATTGGGCCGTGACGAACGAATGTCACACCCCTCCTTTACGGTGCCTGCCATGACCTCCGCCTCTCCTCAACTGGCAGCCGGCAGCCGGCAGAATTCGCGCCGCCCCTCGGTCGGCAGTGTTTGCATGGTGGAGTTGCGCGCACGGCTGGCACGGCGTTGCGAGGACGAGTCCGGCGGCGGAAGTGTCGTTCGTCGAGCGATCGAAACCGCAGTGGGGTCGGTCACCGGCGCGGGTCCATTGGTCGATGCGAAGGCGGTTCGATCCGCCCACGATGAGGACTTGGTGTGGTGCGCGCAGTCGGTGCAGCGGGCCATCAACATGCTCGAGGGAGTGCGCAGCTCACTGGCCGCCGAAGTCGTTCGACGCCAATTGCATGCGCGCCGCGGGGAGGCCTCAGGGGCAGAGACGCTGGTCAATGCGACGGCGGTGGGCGGCGCGTTGGCGCGCCGGATCGAACGCGAGGCTCAGGCTCTGGA
Organism: Candidatus Poriferisodalis sp.; assembly: GCF_965208895.1. Classification (GTDB taxonomy): domain Bacteria; phylum Actinomycetota; class Acidimicrobiia; order Acidimicrobiales; family Poriferisodalaceae; genus Poriferisodalis. The sequence continues at coordinate 3,125,051 of NZ_OZ242363.1, forward strand.
CGCTCAGCCAGCGGTGGCCGAAGTGCTAGGGCGAGGCGAGATCACCTCAGATCAAGCGGCTGCGGTAGCCGCGGCAGATGTGCCCGACGACGTGCGTAGCGATCTATGCAAACAGGCAAGGAACCAGACAGCAGATCAGACGCGGCAGACAGTGCGTGGTGCGGAAGCAGCGTGGCGGCGCGAGAGCGAAGCGCAACGGCATGCTCGTCAGCGCGCAGCGAGGTCGGCGTCGATGTGGATCGACCCGAACGACGGCATGTGGCACCTGCGGGCCAAGTTCGATGCGCTGACGGGGGACGCGATCAACCGCCTCTTGATCAGCGCCATCGAACGGAACTGGCGCAGTGACAAGGACTTGCCCGAATCGAAGCGGCGCAGCGTGCAACAGCGTGCCGCCGACGCGCTCGCATGGCTGCTCACCTCGGCCGGCGTCCCAGGCGCGGGAGTTGCGGGAGGAGATGGTGCGACTCCCGGCGGCGCCCAGCACACCGACGCTGTGCCGCGGGATGCTGCGGCCGATGGAGCTCCCGGTGCGGGGCGTGCGTCCCGTGGCGCTTCCGGTGCGAGGTCTGCAGCCCGTGATGCTGGAGGCGTTGTGGGCGAGTACTTGAGAGACGACGGCCGGGTTGTTCCGAGTCCGACACAGATGATCGTGCTCACGACCCTGGACAATCTGCGTGGCGCTTCGGCGGGCAGGCAGTCTGATGCTGGCTGCCCGGGCGAAGCCTCGACTCCGGTGTGTGATCTCTTGGCAGTTCCCGGCGCCGTGGCAACCACCGAGACCGGCACAGTGCTTGGCGTGGCTGACGCGCGCAAGATCGCCTGTGACACCCGTGTCATCCCCGTGGTGATGGGTGGTCTCGGCGAAGTGCTTGACGTCGGGCGGGCCACTCGCACCATCCCGCCGGCGATCCGCCGAGCACTGATTGCCCGCGATCAAGGCTGTGTTTGGCCGGGCTGCGACCGGGCCCCGATCCACTGCGACGGGCATCACATCGAGCACTGGCTCGACGACGGCCCGACGAGCCTGGCCAACCTGGCGCTGCTGTGCCACAGCCACCACCGGCGTCTGCACAAGTACAACTTGATGCTGCATCCCCCGAAGGGTCCGGCCCCGCCTGGCGAGGGTTGGACGGTCACGCCAGCCCCACCGCGCAGAGCCCGTACGCCAGCTACGGACCGCGTCCGGCAGAACTGCTGATCAGAATCGTCAAGCGGAAGTGGAAAGCAAGTCCGCGACGAAGGCAGATGATGTGCGTCGCTGCGGGCGGCCGCCAGTCTGGTAGCGCGCGGGTGGAAAGCAAGTCCGCGACGGAGGCAGATGATGTGCCACTGGGCACCGAAGCGCCGACGCGTGGGGACTTTGGCAGGCAAGTGTGGTCGAGAACCGACGCGACGGAAGCTCAGCGACGAGACTGAAGCGACGGAGTTCAAGCGGGGGATCCATGGACCGACAAGTCAGCGAGCAAGTCAGTCAGATCAGTAACACGACTGCACTGCGGGAGATCTATCGCCAGCCGTCCAAGCTGGTGGCCAACAAGAACGTGCCGGCGATCGACGCCGAGTCGGCCCGGTTCCTGGCGCTGTCGCCGCTGTGCGTGTTGGCGACCCATGGCCCTGGCGGCACTGACGCCTCGCCCCGCGGTGGGCCTGCCGGATTCGCCCGTGTGCTCGATGACGGTGCACGGCTGGCCTTCGGCGACCTCGCCGGCAACAACCGTCTCGATTCGTACACGAACTTCCTGGACAATCCCCACGTCGGCTTGATCTTCTTCGTGCCCGGCAGCGACCACACCGTGCGGGTGAACGGCGCTGCCTCGCTCACGACCGATCCCGACATCTGCGCTGCAGCGGCTGTGGGGGATCGGGTGCCCAAGACAGCGGTGGTCATCGATGTCGACGAGTGCTTTCTCCACTGCGGGAAGGCATTGATACGCGCCAACATCTGGGACGCCTCGACGTGGCCCGAGAGCGAGGTGCCCACCGCGGGGGAGATCCTCGCCTCCCAGCACGAGCTACGGGCCGAGCCCGAGGAAATCGACCAGAACCTCGAGGCGGGCTACGAAGCCACGCTGTGGTCCGACGCGGGTTGATCGAGGAAGCTCAGAGCCAGCCGCACACCGCGCGGCCACGTCGTTCAGGCAGTGCGCAGCGCGCTTCATTCGGATGCTGTCGGCGGACGGTCTATGGCGCGTTGATGTAGCCGATGTCGGGGTCGTAGGGATGGGTCGGGGGGCCCTTGAGCTCGACCGTGTTGCCGTCGGGATCCTTGATGTACATCGAGGGCCCGCGCCCGTCGGCGCCCCAGTTGTTGTACAGGCGGCCGGCCTCGACGCCGTGGCCGACGAGATACCGGCGCAGCTCGTCCTCGTCGAAGGGCTCGATCCGGACGCAGAAGTGATCGACGTTGTGTGCCGTCGGACCCGGCGGCGGGCCGCCCTCTTGGCCGAGCGCACCCGCGACGTCGACGAGGTCGATGATGGAATCGCCGGCTCGCATCTGATACAGGCCGATCTCGGCGTTGACGTGCTCGACGCCACAGCCCAGCACCGACGCATAGAAGTCCATGCTCCGCTCGACGTCGGAGACCCGCAGCACGATGTGATCCAGCGACGTCAATCGGAACATCAGACAACCTCCCGGGGCGTCCCGGCCGTCAGTGCCCATGCTGTCGACGGCGCCAGATATCCCCCATGGGCGAGCGTACCGAGGGCGAGCTAGCCGGTTCGATGGAGCACCGTAGGATCGCCGCAGGGGACTGCGTCTGCTCCGTCCAAGAAAGCGCCTGCGCCATGAAGAACTTCTGGAGGGCCCTCCGCACGTCGCCGGACTCTGGTAACTGGCGCGAGACCGGCGTAACCCGACGCCCTGCGCCACGTGGAAGGCGCGTGGCAAAGCGCGTCAGCGGGTGAGGCAACGTACGGCGCGCGGCGTCATAGGGTGGCCTCGTGCGGTCCCGCGTCTGCGCTCTGCTGATCGGAACTGCGCTGCTGGCAGCCGCCTGCGCCGCCGCCGAGACGACTGCGCCGACGCCGGCCCCTGCTTCAGAGTCGGGAACGGCTGCGTCGGCGGGCGGTCAGACGGCGGACCGGGCAGAGGATGCTCCCGATGATTCCCCCGCGGCGGCGACGGCACAACCCGACGCTCCCGGCACGACAACAGCCTCAGACACCGACGCCGTCGTCCTGAATCCACGCGACACCGGGAAGTTGCGCAACTTCCTCGGCTACACGTTCCCTCCCGCACCTGAGGTGCCGACCGGTCAGCTGCAACGCACCGTGCTCAACGACCTCAACATGGTCTGGTCCGGTTTGCTGCGGGGCGGCATCGACGGCGACGCCGTCGCCCAACTCGGCCGAACGGGCGACCCGCGACTGGCCTGGATCGTCGCCGACTTGCTCAGGTTCGTCCCTCCTGGCGAACTCACCGACGGGGCCGTCTCGGCCTTCCAGTCGCTGACCGGCGTCAGACTGTTCGACGACCCCGTGGCCCGCCGCAGCCCATGGCAATCGGTGACCGATCACCTGCTCGCCTGGGATCTGCCCGTCTTCGACGGCTACCCCGAGTACAAGCAGCGGCTGTTCACGCTCATCGAGCCCGGCTGGCAGCCGTTCTTCGACGACACCGACTCCGACATCGACTGGCGCATCGTGAGCTGGGGCGGGGTGCTGATCGACAACCGAGAGCTCGGCGACCCCCGCCCGTGCCCCCGGGGCTGCATCCCCGCCCTCGACAACCCCGGCGTCACCGATGCCGAAGACGGCTCGTGGTACCCCGACGACGGCGTCGTGTTCGCCGTCGTGCTCGGCGACGAAGCCCGGGCATACCCCCGCCACATCATGGAAATCCACGAGATGATCAACGACACCCTCGGGGGCCAACGCATCGGCATGCCGTACTGCACGCTGTGCGGCTCCGCGCAGGCGTACCTGACCGCCGAAGTGCCCGACGGCGTGGCCACCCCGGTGCTGCGGACTTCGGGCTTGCTCTCACGGTCGAACAAGGTCATGTACGACCTCGTCACCAAGTCGGTGTTCAACACCTTCACGGGCAGGGCCATCTCGGGTCCGCTGCGCGAGCGAGGCGTCGTGCTGCCCCAGACCACCGTGGTCACCACCACGTGGGGCGAGTGGAAGGCCGCCCATCCCGACACGACGATCATCGCCTCCGACGGCGGGATCGGGCGCAGCTACCCGTTCAACCCGCTGGGCGGGCGGGACGACAACGGGCCGATTTTCCCGGTCGGCGATGTCGACGAGCGACTCAGCGTCCAAGACCAGGTCTTCGGCGTCGTGCTCGACGACGGCACCCCGGTCGCCTTCGGGGTCGAAGCAGCCAGGGCCGAACTCGAGGCAGGCAGCACCGTCGAGCTCGCCGGCGTCACGCTGCAGCTCGACGGCGGCGGGGTGCGTGCCGTCGACGCGGACGGCAATCCCATCGAAGGCCACCAGTCGTTCTGGTTCGCCTGGAGCCAGTTCATGGCAGACACGCTGCTGTGGGAGCCCTAGTCGGCGACCTCGTCCGAGCTGCCCCAGATCGATGGCGCCGGACGCAGGTTCGACTGTCGCCTCCGCGATGCGCGGCGGTTACAAGCCAGCGGAACCGGGCCGACGGCGGCCGTAAGGGGGCTGAGACCGAGGCTCGATGCCGCGCCGCGATAGTGCGGCGCCTGTCCGCGCTTGGCTAAGCCTGCTTGAGCAGCGTGTTGAGCGCCGCTATCGCTGAAGTGGCCGTTGCGTGCAGATCTCGCCAGGCGACGTGGCCGTCGGGCCGGACCAGCACGGCTCCAGAGCGGCCGATGCCATAGACATCGGCTATCCGTCCGCCCGGATCGGCGAGATCAACACCGAGCCGCAGCACTCGCAGTGCCGGGTGTCCGCTGCGGCCGGCGTCTTCGGCAACGAACCCGGCGTCAGCCACGGTGCCGGTCCCAACGGCTCCGGGCTCGTTCTCAGTGTCGGACTCGGCTTCGACGTCAGACCCGCACAGCAGAACGAACTGCGTGTCGAAGAGATCCAGGGTCGACGTCGCCCCGTCAATCCAGACATGGGGAGCACGGTGACCCGGCCGTGCCGTCGGCGAATAGACCGACACAGGGTCATCCACCTGCGGAGGCTCAGTCCCATCAGGAATGAGGCACCCCTCGTCGTACCGCAGCCCCAAATCCATGCCGAGCCAGCTCCCATACTGCGTCGAGGCACCGAGGGCCTCGCGCTTCTGCTCGACGGTCGCCGTGCCGGATTCGACCAGCCGCCGGATCCGCCCGACGCTGCGGGAGTTCTCACGAGACCGATCTGCGTTGTACTGCGCGACGGGCGCCCGCTCGATTCCATAGGTATCGAGCAGCGCCGCGCCCGCATGACCCCCTGCCACCGCGGCGAGCTTCCAAGCCAGGTTGTGGGCGTCCTGGATCGCCGTGTTCATGCCGAATCCGCCCGTCGGCGGGAGCTGGTGAGCCGCATCGCCGATCAGGAATACCTGCCCGTCGGAAAACCTCTCAGCCACCGTCGAGGACATGACCCACGGGATGACATCGGTGACCCGCAGGTCAAAGTCCTCAGGAAGATCCGGCCCGATCGACCGGCGGATCCACTCCGTTGCCGTGTCGACGTCGAAGTCTTCCGGCCGGTGCATCGACGGGTCGTAGTTGAGCTGGCACAGCCACCGGTCGTTGACATCGATCTTCTGGAAGACGTTGCGTGCCGGACTCGTCGTCCAGTACAGGGCAGCGGGGCGATGATCGGTCCACGGCCCGAGGTCGGCGTAGAACTGGCAGTTGATCATCGTCCCGAAGCTGGCGATGCCGGCCATGTCAATGTCGAGGCTGCGTCGCACTCTCGACGCAGCCCCGTCGGCACCGACCAGCCAGCGAGCCGTGAGGTGCCGGGTACCCGATGGGCCGCGCACCTCGACCTCCACCTGCTCGCCGTCTTGAGCGACCTCGACGAAGTCAGTGTCCCAATAGATCTGCACTTCGCTCATGCCACCGAGGTGGCGGAGCAGGATCTCCTCGATCCGGTCCTGCGATGTCAGCAGCCACGGCGCTGGCGAGAGTTCCACACCGTCCACGACCGGCTGGACATTGGTCGTCACACGGCCGATCTCATCGCCCGCCAAGGTCTCGCAGTACACGAATTGCTCGGTCCACGGCAGCGGCAGGCTCACCTCCAACATCTCGTCGAGCACCCCCCACTGGCGCATCAGCTCGGCGGTGCGCACGTTGATCGACCGGGCCCGAGGATGGGGGTTCACGCCGCTGCGACGCTCCACGACGATTGTCTCCAGCCCCATGCGTCCGAGCAGGATCGCCATCGACAGTCCCGCCGGCCCCGCACCCGCGATGAGCACCGTCGTGTCAGCCATCGACGCCCGCAGCTCGTTCATGGTGCACCGTACCGACGAAGCGGTGCCTCACGAAGCAGGGTTGTCGGCGCCTCCGGTCAGCACTCCCGCCAGCGTGCCGAGGGCCTCACGCAGCTGCACATCGAGGTCGGGGTCGGTCAGCCTGCCTGCCTCGGTGTCGAAATTCTCGCCGAATCGTGGAACAGCGAGGCTGGCGAGCACCTCGTTGCCGAAGTACCCGGCCAGATGACCCGCAGTCCGCAGCACGAACCCGCCCCCGCCGCCGCCCGGTGACGTGGACAGCATCACGATCGGCTTGTCGTGGTACACCCGCATGTCGATCCGTGACGCCCAGTCGAAGACGTTCTTGTACGCGACTGTGTACGAGCCGTTGTGCTCGGCGAACGAGATCAGCAGCGCATCCGCCGCACCGAGCATGTCGTAGAAGTCGTGCGCCGGCCGCGGGATGCCGTCAGCGTTCTGCCGATCGATGCTGTAGATCGGCATCTCGAAGTCGTTCAGGTCGAGTGAGCTGATCTCCAGCGCGCCGGCCGGCACGCCGTCGATCTGCCCGTCGGCAAGGAGCCGGACGGCGTAGTCGACGAGCTGCCGGTTGATCGACTGGCTGGCGTTGGAGGCGGCAAAGGCCAAGAGCTTCATGGTGTCGTCTCACTCATGTGGGCCGGCGTGAGCAGTGTGGCTGATGATCGCGTCAATCAGCATCGGCCACCGCGGTTCGGGCAGATCATGGCCCATGTCGCCCACCAGCAGCAGGTCGGCGCTGGGCACCAGCTCGGCGGTGCGCTCTCCGCCGTTTGGCTGGATCAGCGTGTCGTCCCGGCCATGGATCACCAGCGTCGGCACCGCCAGCCGGCGAAGCGCGTCGGCCCGCGGCGGCGAGCAGCGCACAGCCGCCATCTGCCGGGGAAGGCCCTCGGGGTAGTACATGCGGTCGTAGGAGGCGGCCACCATCTCGGCCGCCCGATCGGGATCGAAGTAGCGCCGGCTCGAGCTGACCTTGCGGGAGGCCACGCTGGCGGCGATGTACCCCTCGCGGTCGGACGGCGGCGGTGTCATCAGTGCCGCCATGGCCTCGGGCGTGGCCTCGAAGTAGCCAGGCTCGCCGGTCGTGGACATGATCGACGTCATCGACAGCACCCGGTCGGGATGGTCGATGGCCATCTGCTGCACGATCATCCCGCCCATCGACATGCCGGCAATGTGTGCCGCTCCGACGCCCAGGTGGTCGAGCAGCCCCACGGCATCATCGGCGAAATCGGACAGCGTGTACGGCACCGGCGGCATGGGCTCGCCAGCGGCCGCAGCCTTGACGGCGGCCTTGCTCACTGCGGCGAGGTCCACCTCGATCCCGTCCAGGTGCGTCGACAGGCCCACATCACGATTGTCGAAGCTCACGACGAACCGCCCCCGCTCGGCGAGCTGTTCCCGGAAGCCGGGATACCACCCGAGGATCTGCGAGGAGTACCCGTTCACCAGCAGCAGCGCCGGGTCGGCCGGGTCGCCGTGCGTCTCGTAGTAGAGCCGGATTTCGGTGGGGTCGCTGCGCTGGCTCGAATCGAACGTGTTGACAATCGCAATGGACATGGTGGTCTCCTGCTCGCTGCCGGGACGACGGCGAATCTCAGCATCCGACTTGAGTGCTCAGCTCGGGAAGCCGGTTTCAACGGCGAGCAGTCTGCCGCGGCTTCGCCAACGGGCCACTGGCGCAGCCGTTGGCACCCGTCATCGCCTGCCACCCATTCCTCGGTGGTGATGTTGCTGCGCCATCGGGCCACTGGCGCAGCCGTTGGCACCGCTGTGCTCTTCGGCACGGCACAGCAGGTCAGCGCTCGGGGGCGACCGATGCAACGCCGTGATTCAGCCGGTCGGCGTCACCGGTTTGCCGCAGGCAGTTGGTACGGCTGGTTGGCAAGTCCGGGCAGACAGCACGTCGCAGGGTGCCGTAACGTTCGGACCATGCGACGCATGCACATCGGTTTGCAGGTCGACGACCTCGACATCTCGATCGAGTTCTACACCCGGCTCTTCGGCTGCGAACCCACGCTGCGGCGACCCGACTACGCCAAGTGGATGCTGGAGGACCCCCGAGTCAACTTCTCGCTGGACACCCACGGCTGCGGGCAGCCCGGCTCGGCCCACTACGGCATCCAGGCGGAGACGCACGGCGAGCTCGCCGACCTTCGCTCCCACATCGACTCAGCAGAGCTGCCCCGTTCCGACCAGAACGACCTGGTGTGCGGCTACCAACTCCAGCACAAGTCCTGGGTGACCGATCCCAACGGCCTGTGGTGGGAGGCGTTCTTCACCGAAGGCGTGGTGGACGAGGGCTACGGCACCGCCGAGATGCCCGACCGCGCCTGACCGCTACAGGTACACCGGCTGCGCCCGTCAGCCGGACCCTCGCTAGTGCCGTGTCAGCAATCGTTTGCGCTGTTGCACTTCCGGCATCGGCCGATGACTGCGGGTGTCTGGGCAGCTTCCGACACACTGATGGTTCCCTGACACGGCACTAGTTGCAGATGCCCTGGGCGTCGACGCCTCGTTCGATGTAGCACATCACGGTGCCCTCGACGTTGCGCAGCGTGAACGTTCCGTCGCTGTTGCGGGTCGCGAATATGTGCAGCCGGAAGCCACGGATCGAGTCGTCAGGCTGACCGACGACATCCATCGTGACCTCGCTGAGCTCGCCCACTGTCGGCTCACCCGAGATCCTCACCCGCGACTCGGGTTCCTCTGATGCCATAGCCCCAGCGACGGTCCGACCCAACGCCGCCAGGTTCGCCGCGCTAGGCGTTTCGCCGAGACGCCCCACGATCTCGGTCGTCGCGTCGATGGTTGCGCCCAACGGCGTCACGTACTCGCCGCTGACCCAGCCGACAACGCCGGCTGCGTGCACTTCGTGCCAGGACACCCCGGTGACCACTTGGATCGTGCCGGTCGGAACGACTCCGGTGTCCGTCGAGTCGAGCCTGGCGACGATCTGGCCTCCCGGCTCATCGCGCACGTTCAGCGTGCTGTCGTAGCCGATGCCCACGACAGCCAGGATCAAGCGTTGCTCTGCGCCGTCGTCGACTTCGACCTCGGCCGTCGTTGTGGCGGTAACGATCTGCTGGTCGGCCGTCGTTGTGGGCGTGGGCGGCAGTGTCTGGACCGTGCCGATGGTCGTGGTGGGTATCGGGGCCGGCGTCGCTGCCACGGGCGCCGAAGTGGTGGCAGTGGCCTCCGACTGGTCGGCACCGTCGACGTTGTCGTCATCCCCGACGGCGATCACTAGCGCCGCGATCGCTACCGCGAGTGCCAGCAGCGCGATGCCGAGGGGGAGTCGATCCTTCAGCGCGATCGGACCCTCGTTGGGCGAGCGCCCTAGGTCGTGGGGTCCTGGAAAGTCAGTCGGTCCGGTCATCGGTGTCCTTCGTGAAGCTCTCGGCGTCGAGGGGGGCGCCGAAGCGACGAGGACCGCCAGCACCGCCCTGTGCACCGGACCAGCCAGCGATGTCGACTCGCTTGGCGTAACGGCGCACGAGTATCGAGCGTACGGCTTTGCGGGTCGGCGGGAAGAGCATCAGCAGCCCGACGGCGTCGGTCAGGAAGCCGGGCGTCAGCATGAATGCGGCGGCCAGCAGGATCAGCAGTCCGTCGACGAGCTCGTTGCCGGGGATCTCGCCTTGAGCCAAGCGAGTGCGGATCTGATTCAGCACGCCGAGCCCCGAGCGCCGCACCATCCAAGCGCCCACGACCGACACCGCCACCAGCAGCAAGATGGTCTGGCCAGCGCCCAGCCCGCCCGCCACCTGCACGATGACGAACAGCTCCAACAGCGGCACCGAGAGGAGCAACAGAATCAGCACCGCCAGCACGCCGCCCACCCTATGGCCCGCTCCCGATCCGCAATGGGTGGGCGTGCTAGAGATTGAGGCCGATCGCCGCGATCGGCGTGGTCATCTGCATCTGCGGGGGCGAACCCATCAGCGGGCCGAAGGCAGCCATCGCCTCCTGCATGGCAGGCGTCTGACCGTGGTGCTGCATCGACTCGGCGTCGTTCATCAAGGCGAAGAACCAGAACTGGTTTCCCTCGCCGCGGTGGTACGAGTAGATCTCCACGCCGGGCTCGTCCTTGGCCGCTTCGACCATCGAAGCCAGCACGGCTTCCATCTCGTCAGCCTTGCCGTCTTGGCAAGTGAAGCTGCCGATCACCGTTGCCTTGCTCATGGTCGTCGCTCCTTGGTGGGGTTCGCTGCGGCGGCGAGATGCGCTGGGCATCGAACCGCGGCTGCATGCCTACCACGAACAGTGCGGGCTGCCTGCGGGCGCACATCGAGTGGGCCAGCAACCCGGGCCCAGTGTGGTTGCGCTCGCCGGTGCGGCCCTCACGCCCGCCAAGCGGCGGGGTCGACATCGTCGGCCAGCACCCCGAACACCACGGTCGCGCCGTCAGGAATGAAGCGGGACTTGTGGCCCTGACCGTTCAGATCATCGGCCAGCAGGGCATCGCCGGTGCCGATTCGCCGCGTCGTGCCGTCGCCGGCCTCAACCTCGAGCTCGCCGCCGAGCGGGATCACCAACTGCCGGCGGGGGGCGTTGTGGAAGTCCATGTCCAGCGCCGGCTGGTCGGTGCGGAAGAACACGCCGTCCACTGCCAGCAGCGGGGTCTCCCTGCCTCGCTCACCTTGGGTCGTGGCGACCTCGAGGTCCTCGAAGTCGGTCCGGCCGTCAGCGCCGGTGCGCATCCAGGTCATCTTCATCGTCAGGTGCTCCTTGTCTCGTCGGTCGTCAGCGACTGCGGTATTCGTCTCAGCCGCCGGCCCACAGCGGCGGCGCGGGCATCGCCCCCCGGGCGGCTTCGTAGGCCGCAGCCAACGACAGCGACAGCGTCTCGTCGCCGCCACGGCACATGAACTGGATCGACGTCGGCAGGCCGCCCGCCGGTCCGGCTGCCGATCCGGGCCCCGACACGCCCGACGGCACCGTCGTCGAGCACAACGCCAAGAAGTTGGCCGCACGGGTGAACAGTGCCGGGGTGTTCGTCTCGTCGGCCTCGTCCACCGGCAGCGGCAGCATCGGCGTGGTCGGTGTCACCATCGCATCGAAACCCTCGAAGGCCGCTGCGAACTCGGCCAGATCCTTGCGTCGCCGCAACATCGCTTCGATGTAGGCGCTGGCCGATATCCGCGCCCCCGGCAGCACCCTGGCCCGCACCCGCTCGTCCACCTTGGAACTCGGATCCTCCATGAGCTCGCCGTAATAGTGGTACGACTCAGCGGTCACGATCAGAAAGCGGGTGTTCTTCATCTCCTCAAACGACGTCGGCGGGTCGAACACCGCCAACTCGGCACCGAGCCCAGCCAGCACCTCGAGCGCAGCGTCGTAAGCAGCGAGCTGGTCAGCCTCCACACCCGCACGCTCGGCATCGCTCAAGCACCCGATGCGCCGCCCGCCCAAGCCGCCGTCCACAGCCGCGCGCAGCGCCCCATACCGACCAGCCCCGGCCAGCCAATCCCGCTCAACCTCGGCGGGCGGCGTTCCCAACATGGCGTCGAACATCAGCGCGGCGTCGAGCACTGAGCGAGCCAACGGCCCCGGCGTGTCCAGCGTGTGCGACAGGGGAACGATCCCGTCGATCGGCAGCAGGCCCTCGGTGGTTTTCAGCCCGACGATCCCGCACAGTGCCGCCGGGAGCCGCACCGAGCCGCCCGTGTCGGTGCCCACGGCGCACGGCGCCATGCCCGACGCCACGGCCGCGCCCGACCCCGACGACGACCCGCCCGGCGTGCGCAACACGTCGCGGTCCCACGGATTCCACGGTGTGCCCATGTGCTGGTTGGTGCCCCAGCCGCCCATGGCGAACTCAACCGTCTTGGTCTTGCCGAGCAGGACCCCGCCTGCCTCCAGCAGCCGCCGGGCAACCGTGCCCGTCATCGGCGAAATCCGGTCGGACCACGCAGCAGATCCCGCCGTTGTCACCCGACCTTCGACGTCCACGATGTCCTTGAGTGCGAACGGCACCCCCCAGAACGGCCCCACCGGCTCGCCCGCCGCCAGATCCAGCGCAACCTCGGCAGCCTCGGCCGCCGCCCGGGCCTCGTCCCCATAGACCGCCTGCCAAGCACCGACGCGCCCGTCCAGCGCCGCAATGGCAGCCAGGCACTCCTGCGTGGCCTCGACTGGGGACCGTGACCCATCCCGGTAGCCCGCCGCCAACTCAGCAATCGTCGCCGTCACTCTTCCCCCTCACGAGCCGTCCAATGCGAGGCTGAGATTGCAGCCCGCCGGGCGTTTCTAGCGCAGCGTGCGGTTTCGCGTCCGACGAGGTACTTCGCCTGGCCGCCAGTCCCACCCCCCACACACCGTCAGCGGGATCAGGGTCAGGCCCGGAAGCTCCCGCGGCGCCCTCCGGGATTCTCATGCGGTCCGTAGTAGCCGAAGCTCCAGCCCGGCGTGTTCTCCCACTCGATGCGGCTGACATCGCTCGCGTAGCGCTCTGTCGCAGCGATCAGCGCGTCCTCGGCGGCGTAGTCGAAGGGATCCTGCAGCCGAGCGGCCACATCTTCGTTGCCGGGCAGGTGCTCCGCTTGCCAGCGCACCGTGCGTCGCATCCCTTCTTCGGGGTGCACGTGGTCGCGGTATCCAAGCTGCTGGCGGATCTTCTCGGTGCTGAGGATGCGATGCGTCGACGAGTGGTTGTGAAGGAATGGACCGGCAGTCGCAGCCAGCTCCCACGGCACCGAGACGAGCTCGAATGGGCTGCCGAGCTCGTCGCCGACGATCTGCGCGATCTGCGCGTAGGTGAACTGCAGATCGTCGCCCACGTTGTAGATCTCGCCCGCCGAGCTATCGATGTGATCCACCGCCAGCAGCACCGCCGATGTGGCGTTCTCGACAAACGCGGACGTCATCACTGTGAGGCCGCCGTCGGGCACGATGATCTGGCGCCGGCCGTCCAGAGCCCGCTTGACCAGTGTCCACTCGCGAGGCAGCACCTGGTTGGGTCCGTAGATGTAGGGGTACCGGAAGTGAGTGGCGTCGGGGTGCAGCGAGAACGTCAGCTCCTCCGACTCGGCGATCTTGAGCGGCTTGGGCCCCGAGCGCTCGTCACTGATCAGCCGGCCATTCTCGTGGGTGGGAACGGGCATGCCTTCGGGGAACTCGATCGCAGGCTCGGAGAACCCGCTGTACACGGGCACGCCGCCGATCGAGAACAACCGTGGAGTCCGTCCTTCGAGGACCTTGACGATCGACCGAAGCCGCCCGTACATGGCGAAGACGACGTCGAAGGTGCGGCCCTCGATCGAAGACCGGAACGCGTCCTCGTCGAACGGATCGGTGTGGATGTGCTCGAGGTGCGCAGGAATGGTGTCGACCTCGTGGCGTCCCGTGTGCAGAATCGTCACGGTGTGACCCCGGTCAACGAGACCGTTCACAATGTGGGGCCCGGTAGGCCCGGTCCCGCCGATGACAAGGATGTCCATATCTACTCCCGCTTCGCGTAGTCAGGCTGCGGCTTGACGCGAGTCCTCCGGCAGCCCAGCGCGCCATCGTCGCGCAGGTTGAGCGGACGAGTCGCTGCCGGCGAGGCCCGATGATCCCATGCGCCAACTTGACGGGCCGCATGAGCCGCGGGTACGACCGCACCTGCACATCGGGCCCCCACCCGCCCGGCGAGTCAGTCGGCTTCGGGGTCTTGGTCCTTGGCGTTGGTGAGCTGCTGCCAGCTCTCGGGGAGGTTGCCGATGGCGGGCAGCCCGCCGTTGTTTCGCAGCATCTTGGCCATGTGCATCAGGTTCCAGGCCATGAACGTGGTGTTGCGGTTGGTGAAGTCGTTGTCGTAGCCCTCGTGCCCCCCGCCGGGACGGGGATCGCCATAGCTGGGCCCAGGGCCGGCCTCGCCCAGCCAAGCGCAGTCGGCCTGCGGGGGCACCGTGTAGCCGATGTGGGACATGGCATACAGCAGGTCCATGGCACAGGCCTTGGCCCCGTCTTCGTTGCCGGTGATGATGCAGCCGGCCGTCTTGCCGTAGTACAGGTACTGGCCCTTGTCGTTGCGGTCGCCGCTGTAGGCGTACATCCGCTCCACCACCAGCGTCGCCACGCTCGACTTCACGCCCAGCCAGATCGGCGTGCCGATCACGAAGATGTCGGCGTCCATGATCTTGGCGTGGATCTGCGGCCAGTCGTCAGCCAACCCGTTGACCGTCTGGTCTTTCTCCATGCCGAAGGCGATGGTGTGCGCCAGCGCATGGACGATCTCCACGTCGACGCCGCGGTCACGCATCACACCCGCAGCCCGGTTGATGAGCCGGCGGGTGTGGGACTGCGCCGGGTCGTGCTTGATCGAACAGTTGATGAACAGCGCCCGCAGGCCGCTGAAGTCGGGAAGATCGTCGTCGTTCGTCATGCTCGTTGCTCGTCTTCGTGGCCAGTCGATGCCTGATGGTCAATGTAGGCCGGGGCAGGCGAGCAACGCGATGAGTTAGCCTCGATTGAAGAGCTTGCCGTCCACGAGGAGTCCTGTGATGACCGATGAACCCGGGAAGCTCGAGCGCCTCCAGATGCGAGGACTCACCCTGTTGTGGGGTCTGTTGCTCGTCGGCGGCATCACGCTCATGTTCGCCCTGACGCAATGGGGCCTGCTCGACGACGTGTCCAGGACCGATGCAGCGGTCCTCGCCGTGGGCGCCGCCAACGGCACGGGTGTCGTTGCCTTCGGTGGATGGAACGCCATCGGCATCGTCGCCATCGGCGGGACGAACGCCATCGGGATCGTCTCGATCGGCGGTCTCAACAGCATCGGCGTCATCTCATTCGGCGGGCTGAACGCTTTCGGTCCCATTTCTTTCGGGGGTCTGAACGCCGTCGGCATTCGAAGCGTCCGGTTCTTTGCGTGGTCGCCTGTGCGAACACGCGGCGGCAAGCCCGCCTGAGCCGACACGGTGTGACCGGCCCGACTGCAGCGGGGCCTCTCGTGGGCATCCGCGTCGTCGAGATCGCCACCTTCATCGCCGCGCCCGGCGGAACGCATCTGCTGGCATCCCAGGGCGCCGAGGTCATCAAAGTCGAGGACATGGTCGTCGGCGACCCGCTGCGCATGTTTGGGTCGAGTCGGGGCGGCATGTCGGGCTGGTTCGCCAATCTGAACGCCGGCAAGCGGTCGCTGTGCATGGACATCGCCTCCGAAGCGGGCCGGGAGGTCATGGCCGATCTGCTGGCGACTGCCGATGTGTTCGTGCAGGCGTACCGTCCTGGCGTCGCCGAACGGCTCGGCATCGGCGAAGCCGATCTGCGCAAGCGCAACCCGAACATCATCTATGTCTCGATCAGCGGGTTCGGCCGTGACGGGCCGTACTCGAATCGGCCTGCCTACGATGCCGTCATCCAGGCTTGGACCGGGATTGCCGCCGTGCAGGGCGGCGACGGCGAGCCGCAGTTCGTGAGGAGCTTCGTCCCCGACAAGGTCACCTCGCTCACCTGGACCCAGGCGGTGTGTGCAGCGCTGTTCAATCGAGAGCGGACCGGTGAGGGCGAGCACGTCGAGCTGTCCCTGCTGGACGCCGCAGTCAGCTTCATGTGGCCCGACTCGATGATGGAGCAGGTCGTGCTGGCCGACGACGCCGACCACCGGCCCAACCCGCTGTACGGCTACAAGCTGCTGGGCTGCCGGGACGGCTACGTGGCGGTCATGCCGCTCACCGACGGGCAATGGAAGAGCGTGGCCGATGCGTTCGACCGGCCCGACCTGCTGACCGACCCTCGCTTCGCTGAAGCGGGGTCACGGGCCGCTCATTTCAGCGAGATGCTCGACGCGCTCGGCGACGTGGTGGCCGATGTGGCCCGCGACGTCGTCGTCGAGCGGCTCATCGCGGCCGACGTCCCCGTTGCGCCGGCGCTGCGGCCCGACGAGGTTGCGACCGACGTCCAGGTGCAGCACACGGGGGTGATCCGCGAGGTCGACCACCCCATCGTCGGCCGGATCCGCCAGAACCGCCCCGCCGCGCTCTTCGCCGCCGGCACACCCGAGCTGCGCCACGCCGTCGAGCGCGGCACCGACACCGACGCGATCCTCGCCGAGCTCGGCAGGACACCCGACAGCATCGCCGAACTCCGCTCCGCCGGAATAGTGAAGTAAGGACGGCCAGCCCAGCAGAGCGAGCCAACGAGCCGATCCAGGCAATCGTTGTGGGAAGTCGTCGTGCGAAGTGCAGTAGGAATAGTGAGATGACGGCTGCTGAAGTGACGGGCTCGAATGGCTCGAACGGGCCCGACGGCTCGGTTCGAGACTTGCGCATCGACGAGCGCACCGGTGCCGTGCTGGCCGACCACGCAGCTTGGAACGAGGAGCACCGTCGTCTCGCCGAAGGAGCGCTGGGGGCGCTGCGCGACTCAGGCGCGCTGCGCTTGCTCGTGCCCGAGCGAGCCGGGGGCGACGAGCGGGAATTCGCCGACATGGTCGCCAATGTGCGCGAGGCCGCCCTCTACGACGGCGCCGCGGCGTGGGTGCTGATGGTGCTCGTCGGGCACAGCTGGATGCTGGGCTCGATGACCGAGGAGTTGCAGGACGAGGTCTACGGGGCCGATCCCGACACGATCGTGCCCGGCTCGCTGGCCCCGGTCGGATCTGCGACCGAGTGCGACGGCGGCTGGCTCATCGACGGCCGCTGGCCGTTCACCAGCGGCGCTATCTGGGGCGAGTGGTTCCTGCTGGGCTCCCAAGTGCTCACCCCGGGCGAGCGCCCCCGCCTGCTGCATGTGGTCATTCCCCGCGAAGACATCGCCGTCGACGACAACTGGTACGCAATCGGTCTGCGCGGCAGCGGCTCGTGCGACGTGATCGCAGAGCAGGCCTTCGTGCCGACGCACCGCATGATCGACTCGGGCGATCTGCTCGGCGGCCGCTCGCCGTGGTCAAGCCGGCACCGCACCAGCGTCTACCGAACGCCGATCCTGCCCGGGCTGGCCGTGCACGTCGCAGCCACCGCACTCGGGCTCGCCCGGGCGGGTCTCGACGATGCCGCAGAGCGTTTCGGCGTCCAGGACGACCGCTACATGGGGTCGTCGAAGTCCAAGCGCCCAGGTCTGCACATGCGCCTGGCGGAGGCCAACACCGAAGTGCGCTCGGCCGAGCTGCTGATCAACGACACCCTCGGATTGCTGCGCCAAGCAGCAGACGGGGCCGACTCCAAAGAGCTGCGAGCCCAGGCGAAGTATCAGGGCAGCTATGCCATCGAGCTGTGCCGCCGGGCGCTCGACCGCGTCACCACCGCAGCCGGCGGGCGAGCCGTGTTCGACGGCAGCCGCCTGCAGCAAGCATTCCGCGACGCGACCATGGCCTCACAGCACCAAGTCGCCGATCTCGACACGGTCGGCGAGGCCTACGGCCGCACCCGCCTCGGCATGGACCCCGGCCCCCACCCCTGTAGGCAGAATGCCCTACGCAATGTGGCAATATCTGGCGGAGGCACACAGCAGCGCGGTGCGAGGGAACTCGATGAAGATGCGGTCTACGCAACGGCGGTCGACGCCGAAATTGCTGACGGCCCTCCTCGTCGCAGCAGTACTGACGCTGAGCGCGTGCGGAGCATCGTCCGATCAACAGGTGATCGCCGGCAACCAGGCCGACGATCTGGCCGGCGTGGGCAGGCCAGATCCATCAGAGCTCACCGCTCGAGAGATCGTCCTCGCAGCCATGAGCCTTCAGGTCAGCGAGTCGAGCCGAGCGAGCGCCGCCACCGACATGGGCGATGCCGGCAGCAACACGGCCGAGTATGAGATCGACGCGTACGGCAATACGCGCACCACGACGTCCCAGCAGTTGGTGCCGGGAGATCCAGATTCACTGAGTTCCCACGAGGTGCTCCTAGTTGACGGCGTCGCGTACATTCGGTTCTTCATTCCTGAGGGGCAACTCGGCGAGTCGGGCATCGAGATTCCCGACGGCTGGATGACGATGGGCCGCGAGACGATGGAGATGTTCGGCGTCATCTGCGGGCCTCCGGTACCGGCTTCGGCACTCGACAGCGAGGCGTGCGTGCCGCCGAACGATCTCTCCGGGATGACGGACTTCGTGCTCGAGGCGTCCATCGTCGGACGTGAATCCGTGCGCGGCGTTGAGACGATCAGAGTCCAATCGGCACTCGACTTCAAGTCGCTCATGGAAGCGGCCCTAGGTGACGGCTCCGCAGAGGGCTTCATGGATCTGGTCGTCGCCATGATGCCCAGCGAGCTTCCCATGGAGCTGTGGGTTGACGACGACCTTCGGGTGCATCGCATGAGCATGGATGTCACTCTGAATCTCGCGGCGTTGGGCGAAGAGCTCGGTGAGGAGATCGACGAGGTGCCGACGTTGATCGTCGTGATGGACTTCTACGACTTCGGTGCCGATATCACCATTGATGCGCCGCCCGCCGACGAGATCGTCGGCGAGGTGGGTGAGTGGCTCGAGAAGCTGGGATTCCTGGGCCTGATCGAGAATCCGATCTCCACGGTATAGCTGTCAGCGCGGGCACATCACAGGCCGAGACCCGCCCTGAAAATGCTGACCCTCTGCGGACATGAACTGCTGAGATACTGACCACAGGCCGGTTCGTGTCAGCGGTGCCCGACAGACGGTGCCGCCGCATCGGCGAGGAGATGATGAACGTGAAGGCTCGCAAGGCGAGGCTCGCGGCAGCCATTGCGGCAGCGGCGCTGACCGCGGCTGCCTGCGGCGGTGACGCCAGCAACGGGGACGGGGGCGACGCCGCGGCGCAGGCGACGACCGCAGCGCCGCCGACCACCGCAGCACCCACAACAACAGTGCCACCGGCTACGACCGCGGCTGCCGACGAGGCGCCGACCGATGCGATGGCCCTCCTGATCGCAGCGATTCGCAACAGCGCGCTGCCATCGGTGCGCGGCGAAATGCACTTGGGCATGGGTGACATGGCGAACGTGGCCGTCCAGTTTGAGGTAGACGGCAATCAGAACCTCTCGATGACGACGTACTTCGGGGAGACAGCGGGGCCAGATGGGGACAGGCCAGGTATCGAATTCCGGTTCGTCGACGGCGTTCAGTACCTGCGATACGTGGTCTCTGCGGAGGTGCGAGATCGTGCCGACGAGGCGATGCCCGAGGGCTGGTTCACAATCGATGCGCAAACGGTCGCGGAGATGGGGATGGTGTGCCCCTCACCCGCGCCCGGCGAGACGCCCGTCGGTGGTGTCTGCCGGCTTCCCAACGACCTCACCTTCATGATTGAGCACTTGACCGGCGCCGAGTTCGTCGGCCAGGAGGATCTCGACGGTTTGGCCGGCGCCCACTATCGATTCACCGTCGATGCAGCGGCACTGGCGGCGGAATCGAGCGCTGCGCTCGGAGGCGGCGATGGCGGCGGCGACGTAATGGCGTTCGGCGGAGAATTCGGCATCGAAGAGCTCATCTTCGATGTCTGGATCGACGGCAATGGTCTCGTCAGGCGAACGAGCCTTGATCTGGGCGCAGTGATCGAGGAGTTCATGGGCGGTGCCGAAGACACTGAATCGGGAGGCTTCGGAGACGCGTTCGCTGCCCTGCTCGACATCACCAACGTCGTTAACTACTACGACTACGGCGCCGACATCACTATCGACACACCACCCGCAGACGAGATCGTCGGCGATCTTGGCGACATGATGGGACCGGGCGGATTCGGAGCCGGCTGACAGGAGAGCAGCGATGTCGTTGGAACTTGAGACGGTGCGGGTGGACGGCGGCGGGGCGGTGCGGCACCTCGTGCTGAACCGGCCAGAGGTGCACAACGCCGTCAACTCCCAGCTGGTCGCTGATGTTCACGCTGCGTGTCTCGCGCTGGATGCGGACCCCAGCGTGCGGGTGGTGATCGTGCGCGGCGAAGGTCGCAGCCTGTCCTCGGGCGCCGATCTCAAGCAGGCGCGCGGCACCAGCCTCGACGCGATGCTCGGCTCCAAGCAGGGCGCTCGCATGTACGACACGCTGATGCACCTCAACGCAATCACGATCTGCCTGTGCCACGGCTACATGATCGGCGGGGGCGGGGTGCTGCCCGCTGCGTGCGATTTCCGTATCGGCAGCCCGTCCATGAGCCTCACCCTCAACGAGGTGAGCATCGGGTTCAATCTGACGTGGCACTCGGTGCCGGCGCTGGTGAACCTGGTCGGTCCGCACCGGGCCAAGGAGATGCTGATTCTCGGGCGCACCTACGGCGTGGAGGAGCTGGACTCGTGGGGCTTCTTCACCGAGACGGTGTCCAGCGACGACGAACTGGTGCCTGCCGCCGAGAACCTGGCCGCGGCCATCGTGAACCAGCCGCCGGTGCCGGTCACGTCGTCGAAGGCGTCGATCAACGCACAGGCGATGCCGCTGGGCCGGGCGATCAACCACCTCGACCACATCGCCGTCGGCTACATGGGCAAGAGCGAGAGTTCCCGCATCGCCGTGCGCAGCTACTTCGACCGGGACGATCCGGACGCTCGCACCTGGTCCGATGACTGATTCGGGCGAAGCTGCCGAACACCCCGAAGATCAGCACCACGACTCTGGGTCCGAAGCTCGCCGGCGCGACCGGGGCTGGCCGAACCAGCGGACCCTCCTGCTGTACCTGGTGGGAGGACTGCTGATTGCCGTAATCCCCGTGGTGGTGTCGCGCTTCGTCGATCAGCCTGACGGCGAGGCATACACCATCGACATCCCGCCCGGCACGGCGGAGCGCTTGGCCGCCGGCGAGGACGTCGAGATCGTCCCAGACGAGCTGGAATTCAAGCTGCGCGACCTGCTGATCATCGTGAACCGCGACTCGGTGAAGCACACCATCGGCCCCTTTGAGGTCGGGCCGGGCGAGACCTCCGAGCACACCTTCGGCGAGGCGGCAGCGTTCAACAGCTATTGCTCGCTGCACCCGGCGGGCAGCATCCGCATATCCATCGGCGACGGCTGAAGCACCGCCGGCTGTTGCGCCGCCGGCCGAGACGCCGTCTGGTGAGACACGGCTGGCCGGGATTCCTCCGGGAGCAACACCGCTAGGCCTCGTTGCAGGCCGGCAAGGCCTCGTCGGCAAACTGCGCGATGGCGTCTGCAGGCCGGCCCATGCGCAGCGCAGCGGTGTTGACCAGCAACCGCTCCACGCCGTGGTCGCGGTAGATCTCGAGGGCTTCGAGCCCCTCGCGGTGGTAGTTCCAGTAGGCGGTCAGCGCCAGCTCGGCGGGGTCGCGGCCCTGGCGGTCGCATTCGGCGTGCATCTCGCCGATCAGGCGCTTGAAGTCGTCGAGGTCCTTGTGGATCACATACCAGCCGTCGCCCCGGGCCACCAGGCGGCGGATGGCGGGTGGCGTCGTGCCGCCGATGAGCAGCGGCATGCGGGGGCGCTGAGCCGGCGTCGGCAGCATCGAAAAGCCGGTCCAGTTCAGGAACTCGCCCTGGAAGTTCACATCCTCGCCGGACCAGGCGGCGGTCATCGCGTCGATGTATTCGTCTGCCCGCGCGCCTCGCCGATCGAAGGGCACGCCGAGCGCGTCGAATTCCTCTTCCAGCCAGCCAACGCCGATGCCCAGTTCGAGCCGCCCGCCAGACAGGTGGTCGAGCGACGACGCCTGCTTGGCGAAGTAGAGCGCGTTGGCTTGGGTGACGATGTTGACGCCGGTGCCGAGCCGGAGCCGCTGCGTTGCCCCGGCGACGAACGTCAGGGCGATGAACGGGTCGGTGAAGCCTGCGTCGGTGGGGAGGCCCAGCTTGCCGCTGGGGTTGTAGGGGTACCGGCTCTCGTAGTCGTACGGCACGATGACGTGCTCGAACGTCCAGACCGACTCGTACCCGAGTTCCTCGAGCTGCTGGGAGAACGACCGCAGGTACCCGGGATCGAGGTAGGCGGCCGAGTTGATGGGTGTAATGCCGACGTGCATCTGCGGGACTGTACGCAAGACCCGCACCGGGTGCCGCCCGCGCGTCCTCTCCGCCTGGCTCGCCCGCGCAGCTCGCCCATCCGCCCAGCTCGTCCGCCCAGCCCGCCGTTTCGACGCGTCGCACAGTTGTCAGCGTCCGGCCTACGCGTCCCGGCCCGGCCCGTCCCTTGCCTGCTGGCCTGGAGCTCCGCGCAGTCGTGCACGCAGTGTCTTTGTGGGCCATGCTGTCGCGATGTCGGGGGACGCCGTTTTCGCAGTGGAGCGCGCCTCCGCGTACACCCGTGCGGATCAGGAGCGAGTCCAAAAGCGCACGGTCATCGTGCTCATCGCCAGCCAAGCCGCCGGCGGCTTCGGCCTGGTTGCCACCTACATCGTGAGCGCGCTGCTGGCCGAGGACATCACCGGCAGCTCGGGGCTGGCGACGATCGCGGCGAGCAGCCTGTCCATCGGCTCGGCCGCGGTCGCCGCCCCGATGTCGAAGCTGATGAACAAGTACGGCCGCCGATCCGGCTTGCGCTTCGGGTACCTGGTGGGTGCGGGCGGCGCCACGCTGGCTGTGCTGGGAGCGATCCTGCTCAGCTTCCCCCTGCTGTGCCTGGGCGTATTCGGCGCCGGCGCCGGCAACGCCGCCAATCTCGCAACCCGGTATGCGGCATCAGACCTGGCACAGGAGAACCGCCGCGCCAGCACCATCAGCATGATCGTGTGGGCAACCACGTTCGGGTCCTTCACCGGCTCTGTCGTGTCGGGCTACGCGAGCGAGGTCGGCGTCTCGATCGGCTTGCCCGACAAGACCGGCTCGTACGTGTTCGCTGGGGTGATGTTCTTGCTGGCTGCGGCGATCGTGGAGGTCTTCCTGCGCCCCGATCCGCTGCACATGGCCAACGAGCTGGCGGCGGAGGGCGTTGCCAACGGGACCCACAAGGCCGAGGCGCGAGCGACCGTGCGGGAGGCGATCTCGCTGATCATGCAGCAGAGCCAGGCACGCCTGGCCGTATTCGCCATGATCGTCTCTCAGGTGACGATGGTGGGGGTCATGGCGCTCACCCCGCTGCACATGAACGCGGGCGAGCAGTCCCAGCATGCCATCAGTTTCATGATGGGGTTCCACATCTTGGGCATGTACCTCTTGTCGCCGCTCATCGGCCGGCTCACCGACTCCGTCGGCAAGTACCCGATGCTGTATGTCGCGGGAGGGCTCTGCACGTGGGGAGCGTGGTGGGCGGCGGTGACACCGCCCGAGGGCGTCCTCGGCGTGTTCATGGGCAATTTCCTGATCGGGCTGGGATGGTGTTTCGGCGTGGTAGCCGCGTCGAGCTTGCTGGTGGAGCTGTACCCGCTTCATCAGCGAGTGTCGGTGCAGGGCGTGGGCGACTTCGCAATGCTCGGCGCGGGTGCGCTGGCGGGGCTCAGCTCGGGCGCCCTGTACGAGACGTTCCAGTACCGCGGCGTGAACTATGCGAACGCGCTGTTCGGCATAGCGCTGGTGGCGGTCACCTTCTTCACCTACACCGGGATGCGCCGGGCGACGCGACGACCGCAGCACGAACAGTCAGCGGTGGCCGTCGGCGGCTGAGCTACAGCGCCGGCGGAACGCCGGACAATTCGACGGCTACTCGACGGGCTGCTGCCGCACGCGCCCGCGCCGACCGCTAGTGCCAGTGCCGCGGCGGCCCGCGGGAGTGCTCTGCGGATCACGGGTGCTCAGGCGCTCCAACCGCCGTCGACGTGGATCGTCTGGCCGGTGATGTAGCTGGCGCCGGCACAGAGGAACAGGCATGCGTCGGCGTACTCGGCGGCAGTGCCGGGCCGGCCCAGCGGCAGCGACTCGGAATCTTCGAAGACCGTCTCCCAGCGGATCGGGAAGTTGGTGGAATCGGGGTGCACGTAGCTGGGGGAGATGGCGTTCACCCGCACTTCGGGGGCCAGGCCGCGTGCCAGTTCCTTGGTGAGCGTGATGAGTCCGCCCTTGGCGACGCTGTAGGGCGAGCTGGAGCCGCCGCCGCGCCAGCCCGACATCGACGCCGTGTTCACGATGGCGCCGCGGGATTCCTTCAGGTAAGGCGCCGCGGCCTTGGCGGTTCGGAACGCCGACAGCAGGTTGATTGACAGCGCCTCAGCCCACAGTTGCTCGGTCTGCGACTCGAGGTCGCTCGCGGGAATCGTCTGGAGCGTGACGGGATGGCCGGCGATGTTGAGCAGGTAGTCGATGCCGCCCATTTGTCCGGCGGCGGCGTCGACCATGGCAGCCACAGAGTCGTTGTCGCGCAGATCGCAGGGTGCGCCAAACACGTCGAGCCCTTCGTCGGTCAGCGCTCGCACCGTGGCGGTGAGCCGGTCGCCCGCCAGGTCGGCGATGGCCACAGTGCTGCCGTTGTCGGCGAACGTGCGGGTCACGCCTAGGCCGATGCCGCTGGCCCCGCCGCTGACGATGCTCCGCTTGCCGGTGAGGTCGGCGCTGATCACGTGGCGGCCCCTCTCGTGGATCGTGGACAGGTGCTCATGAACCCTGTGGCAGGTACTGGTCGTGGGACCACGGGTCGAGTCGCAGGCTGAGTTCCCGCAGCCGGCCGTGGAACTCGTCACGGGGGACGTGACAGAGGCGGATGTGACGCCCGCTGGCTGGGTCGAACGCGGTCCGCCCGTGCATGACCCGGTGGTTGTCGATGAGCACGCCCTGCCCGGGCTCGACCCGGATGGCGGCAGCGAACTCGGGGCTTAGCATCCGGTCGCTGAAGGCCCGGATGGCGTCATACAGGCGGTCGACGTCGTCTGGCGGGACGTCAAGCGGGCCGAGCGCCCGGTCGAAGTAGCGGATGCCGCTCGGGCGTCCGAATTCGTCGAGCCGGATGACCGGGCTGCGGCTGCGCAGGTTGATCTCGCCGGGATGGCGCCGGATGTGGGTGACCGCCAGGGCGGTGAGGGCCTCGAATGCGTCGGGCTCGTCGGCCCGAAGCGACTCGGCGATGGAGAAGCCGTCCACGTAGGTGCTCATGCCGCCGACGTCGGTATTGACCAGGCAGTGGAAGATGTCGATGCCGGGCGGGCAGTAGTAGAAGGCGTCGTCGATGTGGGGCGCTTGGGCCATGCCGGTCTTGGCGCCGAGCTTCGCCACAGGTTCGGCCCGCACGTCGTAGATGCGGCCGTAGACGGTTGTCTCATGGATCGGGCCGACGAGGTCGGCGAGCTGCTCGGTGCAGGCGGGGTCGGCGCCGAGGTGGTCGATGCGCACGATGCCGTAGTCCCGCAGCAGCCGATAGGCGCGCAGTTGTCCGCTGCCTCCGTCGCTGGCCTCGTCCCAGTCGACGGTCGGGAAGTCGTCTGCGAGCTCGGCTCGCCAGGTGGTGGGCTGCCAAGCGGCTCGCCGATTGCGGGCGTCGTCGTCGTAGGCGTTCGCCGCGAGCCAGTCGCCGCCGTAGAATGATCGGTGGCCGTCGGGCCAGGAAAGCACCAAGTCGCCGTCACAGGTGTGGGCGCTGGCGGGGGCGATGTCCGACGGGAAGCTGGCCACCGTCGTGAATCGGATGCCGTCAGCGGGGTTGCCGCATTCGTCGCACCAGCAGCAGTGTCGCAGCCATTGGGCCGCGTAGGTCCGCTCGTGCCCGTCGGCGAATTCGACAAGCACTCGTCGCCCGTCGATGGCCGCGCCGGTCGCCGCAGGTGCGTCAGCGATGCCGAGCCGGTTGCCGAGATGCGGGTTGTACGTGGTGATGTCACCGACAGCACCGCGTTCGCTTCCGTCAGCCGCCGGCGCGTTTGGCGGCGCCTCCGCCGACAGCCCAGCCGACGGCTCGCTCACTGGTCAATCGCTCCCGTTGCCGGCTGCGTCGAGCGTGTGGGCAGCCACCAGCTCGTCGTTCAGCTCCACGCCGAGGCCCGCACCGGTTGGCAGCGCTGCGTAGCCGTCGACGATCTCGGGTTCGGGCGGGTGCACCAGCTCGGTGCGCAGGCGCGACTCGCCGAGCCGCGACGAGCGGAATTCCACCATCGGGATGGTCAGGGCTGCGGCCTGCAGGTGGAAGTTGGCGACGTCGGTGATGCCGGTGGCGAAGCTGTGGGGGATGAGCTGCGCACCGTGCAGCTCGCACAGCTCGGCGATGCGCATCAGCTCGGTGAACCCGCCGGCCCGGCTGACGCCAGGTTGCACCAGCGACACGCCGCCGGTCGTCAGCCATTCCCGCACTTCCCAGCGGCCCGCCGCGAATTCGGCGCCGCCGACCCGGACGGGCGACACGGCGGCGAGGCGGGCGTGGCCGGCCAGGTCGTCATGGCGCAGCGGCGCCTCCGCGAAGGTCACGTCGAAGTCCTCGATGCGGCGCAGCGTCCAGGCGGCGTCGTGCCAGTCCCACCAGCGGTAGCCGAAGTCGAGCGCCATGGTGAGCTCGTCACCGAACGCTGCCCGGCAGTCTCCGACGAACGTCACGATGGCCCGGTCGGACACCTCGGCACCGAACAGCACCGGCACTTTGACGGCGGTGAGGCCTTGGTCCGCGGCGACTGTGGCTTGGCGGGTGACCTCGTCGAGAACTGCCGACATCGGTCCGTCGTAGATGTCGCCCGGATAGCAGGTCGCATAGGGTCGGATTCGATCCGTGCGGGCGCCGCCGAGCAGCTTGTAGACGGGCAGTCCGAGTTGGCGCCCGGCGAGGTCGTAGAGCGCGATGTCGACCGCTGAGTAGGCCTGGATGTAGGTGCCGCGGCGGCCGTGGTAGAAGCTGCCGTGATACGCCCGGTCGTACAGCGCTGCGGCTTCGATCGGGTCGGCGCCGACCACCACGTCGGTGATGCCCTTGCTCCAGAAGTGGATGGTGCGCTGGTCGATCATCGCTTTCGTGACGGCGGGCGTGCACACTGACTCGCCGATGCCAACCCGCCCGTCAACGTCGGTCACCTTGACCAGCAGGGTCTCCTCGGAGCCCTCGGCAAACGCGTTGCCAACCGCTGGCACCGACACGATCAGCGCTTCGACGGCGGCAACCGGGCATGGCTGGCGTGGAGCTGTCACCGCCGTGCCGCCTGATTTGCTCCGTGGCTGCTCAGCGGAGCGTTCACACGCGCTCGGTCCGTGCTGAGCGGCGCGCGATCGGACGCTTCAGCCACCGATAGGGCTCTGGGCGGTGAGTCCACCGTCCACAGTAAACACGCTGCCCGAGACGAAGCTGGCCGCAGGGCTTGCGAGCCAGAAGACGATTTCGGCGATGTCGTCTGGATTGCCGAGCCGGCCGATCGGATGGCGTTCGATGGCCGCTTGTCGGGCTGCGTCAGGGTCTGCTTCGAGATCGAATACGGCATCGGCCAGTGCCGTAGCGATCCAGCCGGGGCTGACCGCGACGCAGCGGATGCCCTGGTGCCCATGGTCGATGGCGAT
Source organism: Candidatus Poriferisodalis sp. (assembly GCF_965208895.1). Classification (GTDB taxonomy): domain Bacteria; phylum Actinomycetota; class Acidimicrobiia; order Acidimicrobiales; family Poriferisodalaceae; genus Poriferisodalis. The sequence goes on from NZ_OZ242363.1 coordinate 3,152,664, forward strand.
CGCTCGGGTGAGGGCTTCGACGGCACCCTTCGAGGCGTTGTACACCGCCATGCCGGCGTCGGCATGGGTAGCGGCAATCGAGGCGATGTTGATGATGACGCCTCCGCCGGGCTGGTTCGCCATCTGGCGCACCGCGGCCCGGCAGATGTTGAACACCCCCCGGACATTCGTGTCCATGACGTGATCGAACTCCGCGTCGGACGTGTCGGCGACGGTCTTCTCGACTTGGACGCCGGCATTGTTGACCACCACGTCGAGTGATCCGGAGCACTCGACGGCCGCAGCGACGAGCGCATCGGCCTGAGCGGGATCGGCCACGTCAGTGCGCAGCCAGTCCGCGCCACCGAGATCAGGTTCGCTCCGACTGCCGGTCAGCACATCCCAGCCGTCGGCCACGAACCGCCGTGCGATCGCCTCGCCGATGCCAGAGCTCGCCCCGGTCACCACCACACTGCTCACCGTCGCCCTCCCGTCAGCGTCTTCGCCTCGTCAAGTGTTCGAAGGCCGGAACGACGAAAGCTTGAGCACGGGATCGGTCCAGCCTTCGTCGGTGAACAGCGTCCCCGCCAGCCGCCCGATTTCATCGGCGGACTTGGCTGCTGAGCCGCAGCCGCCGACCGCGACGGCGACGTGATCGTCGACCCAGTCGATCCAGGGCAAGTCGTGCGGGGTGTTCGTGACGACGCAGGGCTTGATATCGCGTGAACGGATCGTGCGGTTGGGGAGGAATTCCCGCAGCCGGCTCTCGAGATCGTCTGCTTCGGCCTGGCTCCCGCCGCTGCGGAACCAGTCGACCACGGTGGCGATGTCGTCGGCCATGGTGGCGGCGGGATCGTAACCGCCGATCTTCAGCATGACCCGACCGTCCGGGAATCGGACCGGCGGAACCCAGTAGACGTCGTGGCGGGGGTCTGTCTCACACGCGGCCGGGTCAGTCCGCGAAATGAGGCTCGGCAGCGTCGGACCCTCGTCCAGTTCGGCCATCAGGATCGTCCGCAAGCTGCGCTCCAGCGGGAGCTCGACTCCGACGAGTTCGGCTGCCCAGGCGCCGGTGCACAACAGCACGCCCTCGACCACCAGCGTGTCGTTCCCGACGGTCAGATGCACGCCGTCGGCCCTCGGCACGGTCGCAGACACCGGCGCATCCACGACCGTCCCGCCCGCTTCGGCCGTCAGCTTGCTCTGCGCTGCGATCATCCGTCGAGGGTTGATGTGGCCCGCCGGTGCAGCCTCGAGGATGATCGTGTCCGCGCTCGACATGTCGATTCCGAAGCGCTCCGCGACATCGTCCGCGCTGATCTCACGTGCGTCGACGTCAAGCTTGCGGGCGTGAGCAAGATCCGCTTGGGGATCTGCGGGGGAGTAGACGAGCCCGGCACCGGAATGGAACGGGATGCCGGAGCGCTCCTCGATGTCTGCGTACCTGCCGATCGAACGGATCGCCAGGTGCGACCACGCAGGATCGGGATCGATCATCCGGGTGATGCGCCCCTCGTCGTAGTGGCTCGCGAACGGACCCGATGACGTCGCATAATCCGCTGGCTCACCAGACCCGATCAGCGCCACCGAATGCCCTGCTTCCGCCAAGTGCCGGGCGGCAGCGCTGCCGATCAGACCCCGCCCGACTACTGCAACTTCGAACTGCGACACGCCCGCAAGCTAGATGCTCTCGGGGCAGAAGTTCCGGTGACCGGAGTCTCGTGGTCAAACTCGGACGACACCCAAGTCGTCGAGCTCAAGAGGGCGACCCGTCTCATGTGGGATTAACAGTGACGTGTCCGCCCCGCCCGCGACTTACGACCATCGCAAGTCGTCTGTTGTCTCGGACTTTAGATCTGCCAGGTCATCAGACAAACCGGGATCTGCTTGATGGGGCAAGACGTCGCCGATGAAGCGCTCGCGGCTCATCCACTGAGGGCGCTGTTCGTTCGGAGACGATTCGTCAACCGCTCGGCCTTCCATGGTGACGACCATAGATGCCAGTTCTCGCTCGGAGGCAATCGTTTTCTGGGTCGTTCCCGATGCAGAACGATGCTCGACCTCGGCGAACGTCAGTTGCTGGGGACGTAGACGAGGACGCTGCCGGTGACGAGGTCGGTCACGGATCGTCGATCCTTGCGCAGCAGGATGGCGGCGCTGTCGGCGAAGTTGCCGAGCCCGAGAGTCAAGGTCCAGAACAGCAACTTGAAGTTCTCTCGGATGAACATCCGTCCCCAGCCGAACCGCGAGGCGTCTCGCCGCACAGCAAATATCCCGGTGAGCTGCTTGCCCGGCGTCTGGCCTCGTGCGAGCACGAAGAGCCACCACGCGAGGTACGGGAAGACGAGCGGCCAGAACACAACAATCAGCAGCGCGAAGAATGTTTCGATCAGGTGGGCTATCAGTCGCCGGAAGGTTCCCGCGGCAAAGTCAGTGAGGGAGACCTCGCGTGCGGGGGGGGTGGTGATGGCTCCGGCTCCATTGACATAGGCAGGAGTCTGGCAGCCGGATGTTCGGCGTGTGGGGAGGCGTAACGGTCGTCTATCGGGACGCGGCAGGCTGTGTCGATGGCGGACATTGCGCTCACCATCCCGTCGGCGAATCCCACGAACTTCCATCAGGCCATCTCCGACCCCGACGCCATGGAGTGCCAAGACATCTGGGCGGAGCTCGTTCTGCCCGACGGGCCTGGGCCGTTCCCGGTGGTGATCGTCGTCCCCGGCAGTCTCGGGCTTCAGCCCCACCATCTCGCTCACGCGTCGGCGCTCACTGACCTTGGCATCGCTGCGTGTGGCGTTGACCCGTTTGGCCCACGCAGCGTCACCTCGACGGTCGCCAACCAGGTCCAGTACTCGTTCGCGGCGAGTGCATGGGATGTCCTCGCTACTGCCGAAGTGCTCGCCCAACGCCCCGATATCGACGCGACCCGCATCGGTGCGCAGGGCCACAGCCGGGGCGGCTCGGCGGTGCTCAGCGCTGCGTCGGTGCACCTCGCCGCAGCCTCCGGCGCCCCGAAGCTGGCGGGCGTCTATGCCGCCTATCCCTGGTGCGGCCACCAGTTCGTCGACCCTGCTGTCGGCGGCACGCGTGTCCGGGCGATCATCGGCGACCGAGACGACTGGTGCTCGCCGATGCAGGTGCAAGCCCACATCGGGGCCATGCGAGTCGCGGGCGGCGACGCCTCGGTGCGAATCGTGCCCGACGCCCACCACAGCTTCGACCGCACCACGCCGCTCGAGCACATTCCCGACGCTGCCGTGACGCCAGGAGCGCCCACGGTCTACATCGCCGATGACGGCGCCTTCATCCCGCCGACCGCGGGCGAGCCAGACCGATCGATGGTCGATCTCGACGGCTTCCTCTACGCCATCAACGCGGGCTACGGCGTCCGCGGCGCCCACATCGGCGGCAGCCCCGAGCTCGCGTCCCTCTTCGTCGAAGACATGACCACCTTCTGGCTCGACGTCCTGGCACTGACCTTGGAGTGAATGCCATCTAGGTCGGCGTCGCCATGTGCTCGTCAACTACCGCCGGCTTGCCAAGCCCAGTCGCATCGGGAAGGGCGCTGAGCGCGCGCCTCAGCCTGTGCAAATCCAGTCAGGGGCCGAGGAGGGCGGCTGGCACTACCGCGATGCCATCTTGAGTCGATATGACTGCGGTCCTGTGTTCACGATGACGGCGTCGGCAAGTCGGTCACCGATGCGTTCGGCGAGCCATCGGAGCCCAACGGTGTGTCGATCTCGGACATGTGCGGCGAACTTCACTTCGACAGCCACAACCCTGCCATCGGGACCTTCCACGATGAAGTCGACTTCGTGGCGGCCGTCGCTGTCGCGCAGATGCATCACGCTGGCTTCGGCCGCCTGGGCATACACGCGCGGTGTTATCAGTACAACTAACGCACTGATAACTACACAACTACCGCATGTCAAACGGTACATATGCCGCAGACGCCAGCTCCCTGCCTGAGGTCGGAGCTACCAGGTGCTCGCCAGCTCTTGCAGGCCCGCCAAGTCGAGCCGGCGGTCGTGACACCACCACCAAGCGTAGCTGCACACGGCGCCATTGGTGAGGTCATAGGAGTCGGTGATCTGGCGCAGGTGATGGATCGACAGGTAGGCCTCGGTGTGGGCGTAGGCGATGACTGCGGGGTCCCAGCGGTCGGTGTCGACACTGGCCCATTCGTATGCGTGGGCGAACGTGGCTGTGGCGAGGCGCACCGCGGCAGGTACGACGGAGCCGTACCAGTCGCGTACCGATGCCTCCACCTGTTCGGACTCTGCCGGCGAGGGATCCGGCACGTCGGGATTGTCACGAGCCGACAGGTAGCTGTGCAGCATGGCCGTGTGCTCGTGCTGGCTGACGAGCGTTCCTGTAAGGGCACTATCAAGGTCGCGCCGGGCGGCGTCGAGCGCTGACGAGGCTTCGGGCGGTGGCCACACCACCGGGCTGGGAGCGACATGGGCCAAGCTCAGCCCGAGCGAGCTGGCAGCACCCACGAAATTCGCGAGATCCATGACCGCGTCAAGGGCCTCGTACATGCCTGCGGGCCAAGGTCCCTCGGCTTCGCACACCGACCGCAGCGTGACGCTGTGGTCGTAGAGGACGGGGTCGGGTTCGAGGGCTGCGTGGGGGTCGGCAGCCGCATCGTCCAGCGCCGAATCCCAGCGGCGCGGAAACGCCGTGCGGCAAAGATCGTTGGCGTCGTACGGCGACGCAGCTCTCGTTGCGATTCCGCCCAACAGTTCTGCTGCCATGGCAACCTCGAAGCCGCCACCCGGCGTGCAGGTCTCAACAGCCGCGCCGCCCCCGCGTTCTCGCCGGGCATCGGCCCGTGTCGCCAGCTGGTGGGTGCCTCCGCCGGCTTGGCGCCCAACTGCGCTCGGCGGGTCGCTGCCGGGACCGGGGAAGCCGGGGAGCCCATCGGCGGCGGCCGCCATTTCGTCGCACGCGCGCACGACGAATTCGGACCAATCGATGGACTTCTCCGTCTGCAGTGCGGCGTACAGCGCTTCTTTGGCGCCATGCACCAGCCACGGCGGCCGCTCGGCCGAGTCGTAGTCGGGAAGGATGCGTGTGGTGTGTTGTGTCATGGCCCGCAACGTAGGCAGGGGCTGTCACAACCTGGGCCTGAATTTCGGCATGAGGCCGTGCCGCCGTCATGCGCCGATTAGCTGCCTGCCTTGTATCTCCAGGGCTCGGCTTCAGTCATTGCGATTGCATTGGCCAGAGCTGCCGCGTCCTCGGCGGGGTCTTGGGGCACTTGCTGATACGACGCAACGATTGAATCGCCTTCGCGTGCCTGTGCGAAGGCACCGAAGGCTTCCATGCGATCGTGATCGGCTGCCAGCCGCCGCAGCGCTTCGCGAACCGTTGCCGCCCTGCCGCCGAACTTGGGCACGAGCCGCTCAAGCAGTTGACGGTCCTCCCTCGCGAGCCACACCGTCGCTGTCACCACTCCGCCGAATGCCGGAGCGAGCCGTTCGAGGAGCTGGCGGTGTTCATCGTCGAGCCGAACGGCAGTCTTCGCCATGGCGCCGACTGTATTGGACGCCTGCTGGCCCGTCGCCTGAATTAACTCGGTTGGCCGCCGAGCAAGTATGCGCGTCGATCGTCCTCGGCGACGACAGGCACGCTGCGGGCCTCGCGATCCGCCGATGTGCCGAGATCGGAAGACCAGCGTCGGGAATCACAGGCCGCAGCGCTTGGCCATGGCGGAGATCTCCTGGTCGCTGAGCGGGCCGTCCGCTTCCTCCCACGCCTTCATGAAGGCATCGAAGGCCACCTTGCGGTCGTGGTCAGCGGCGAGTCGTTGCAGCGCTTCGTGGATGGCGGCTGCCTTGCCGCCGAACTTGGGCGCGAGCCGCTCGAGGATCTGTCGGCCTTCGTCGTCCAGCCGCACCGTTCTCCTGACCATGCCATCGAATGTATTGGACGACTGTGCGCTCGAAGGCAGATTTTTCAGAACTGCCCATCAAGAGGCCAGTCATGCGGGCGTGCGGCCGCCATAGGCCATGCTGACGGCGTTCGCGAGGAGGGTGCGTCGTGGCGCGAAGTGCGATGGCCGCTTTGGCTCGACGATGTCTCGGCAGATTCCGCCGATTCGTGCAGGAGCATGTGGACGCAGGTCGCTTCGGCGACCGTGTGGACGTAGACCTCGATGACGTTCTCGTCGAATTCGGGGTGCGTGGAAGTAGACATGGGCAACCTTCTGTTATGTTGCTAGGCTTCCTACCGGATTCAGTGTAACAGCAAACCGAGAGTAGTTGCGCCATGACCCAAGACGTAGCAGAATGCGTAACAGACCCTGTGCAGGGGGAACGAGGGGGGATGCGATGAGCCAGCTGGGTGAGGCGCTCGCGCGCGCACGCGCAAGCGCCCGCTACTCGCAGAACGATGTGGGAGCAGCGCTCGGAATCGACCGCGCCATGGTGTCCTACTGGGAAGCTGGCACCCGAACTCCGAATGATCGTCAGCTGAGTGCGATGGCACGGCTCTACGCCGTCGAACCACTGGACCTCTTAGAGGGTCGCGTTGCCGAGCCGAGAGCTGACGACCTGGCGAGCATGCTGTTGCGCGCTGATGACGCTGTCGACCCCAGCGCCACGCCAGGCATCCGCGAATTCGTCCAGTTCCTTGACCGATTCGCTGAGCTGGCGGAAACACTGGGCGAACCGATCCGGGGACTTACCCAAAGTCCCTTTGTGTTTCGGCACAAGTTCACTCAAAAGGACGACATTCGTCGGAAGGCCGAGGAAGTACGCGCGCATCTCGGCCTCGGCTCCGGTCCAATCTCGGATCTCGACCCAGTTTGCGAGGCACTAGGCGTCACCCTCTACCGAGCACCTCTCGGCTCGGACCTCCGTCGAGCGCCTTCAGGGGCGTTTCTGAGTCATCCCGAGGTCGGATTTGCGATCCTGGTGAACCTCGACATGACGCCAGGCCGGCGGCGGTTCACCGTCGCACACGAGCTGGCGCACGCCTTGTTCCACAGCAACGAGACAAAGCGTGTGCTCTCACACGGCGGGGGACCACGAGAGAGCTTCGCCGACGCGTTTGCTGGGGAGTTCCTGATGCCGAGCGAAGGGATTCGGCGCTTTGCCGAGGAGGTGGGCCTGTCGCCGCGCATCGTCGACCCAGTCGACATCATTCACATGCAGAGGTACTTCAAGGTCTCGTGGCCGACGGCCTTGGTGCGGTTGCGCCAAATGAATGCGGTCACGCAAGGTACCTACAACGAATTGCGATCCTCCGTCCGCCCAGTGTCGCTCGCCCGCGCGCTCGGCTACACGATCCACCCGGAAGAGGACGCGCAGGATGCCGAGCGGTGGCGGGTTCAGCGCTTCCCGATGGCGTTTCGCCGGATGCTGCGCCAAGCAGTGATGACGGAGGTCATGTCGCCGCCGACAGCCGCCTCGTTTGCTGGATTGGCTATTCCCGACGTCGTGCAGATCCTTGGCCAGCCTCTCGGCGGTGCGGAGCAGGAATCGCCGCATCTCGACGCGGAGTTCAACGAGTTCGAGGTCACCGGCGTTGTCTGAAGGCACTCACGTCGTCGACACCGTGGTGTTGATGTACTTCCTGCTCGTCGGGCAGGAGGGGTTACTCGGCGATCTTCTCGGCAGACCCTTGCAAGTCCCGGTTGCGGTCTACGACCCTGCCGATCGAGCGCGCACGCATGAGCCAGCGTCGCGACCCGAGTTGCTGTCAGAGATGAGACAGGTCGTGGGGCACTACGAGGCCGCGGCCACCTTGGCGGAGGAGTCGGAGTCCCCAGATCATGCGTTGGAGTCGTTCACGAGCATCAAACGCGTCGATGAGCTCTACGACGAAGGTGGCCTCGTACCGATCGAAATGACCCGCCCAGAGCAGTTGCTAGCCGCTCGACTGCAGGGCGGAGACGTTGCCGAATACGGACTCAAGATGGGACTCGGGCCTGGCGAGGCGGCGTGTGTCGCAATCGCTGTCGAACGCGGGTGGACCATTGCTACCGACGACTCGGATGCCTTCAAGGTGCTGGACAAGCTGCACGGCGGCCCGAACTACCCCTACGAGCGCATCCGCAAGCTGCTCATTCGTGCGGCTGATGAAGGACGAATTTCGCGTGAAGAGGCAAATCGCCTGCACAACGAGATGCGCACCCTCGGATTCTGGGACTCCGGCCAACCGTTTCCCGAAGCGTCGTGACGCTACGCCGAGCCCTGTAGCCCGAATCCTCAAGGCAGACGAAGGCTCATCTAGTCTCGCCTCGTGCTCACACTGCCTCAGCTCGAACGGCATCTGTTCGCTGCCGCGGACATCTTGCGGGGGAAGATGGATGCGTCGGAGTTCAAGGAGTACATCTTCGGCGCGCTGTTTCTGAAGCGGGCGAGCGATGTGTTCGACGAGGAGCGCCGCCGGGTCATCGAGGACCAGCTTGCCCAGGGCCGCTCGCCGGAAGAAGCCGAGCAGCGCGCTGACGACCCTGACTACTACAACGAAGCGTTCTTCGTGCCGCCCCAGGCTCGCTGGTCGACGCTACGCGACGAGCTCCACCACCAGGTCGGCGACGGGCTTAACAAGGCGCTTGGCGCTCTTGAAGAGCACAACCACTCCCTCGCAGGCGTCCTGCAGCACATCGACTTCAACCGGCGGGTGGGCACGTCGACGGTCACGGACAAGAAGTGGCGCGACCTCATTGACCACTTCACGAAGTACCCGCTGCGCAATGAGGACTTCGAGTTCCCCGACCTTCTCGGCGCGGCCTACGAGTACCTGATCCGGGACTTCGCCGACTCTGCGGGCAAGAAGGGCGGCGAGTTCTACACACCTCGGCCGGTGGTCCAGCTGATGGTGCGCCTGGTCGACCCGCAGGACGGCATGAGCATCTACGACCCGTGCTCGGGTTCTGGAGGCATGTTGATCTACGCCCGCAACCATGTGGTCGACAACGGCGGCAATGCTGCCAATCTCGTACTGGCCGGCCAGGAGAACAACGGCACCACTTGGTCGATCTCGAAGATGAACATGCTGCTGCACGGCATCCGAGACGCCGACCTCAAGCACAACGACACACTCACCAACCCCGAGCACACCAGCGGCGGCGAGTTGAAGCGGTTCGACCGCGTCATCACCAACCCGCCGTTCAGCCAGAACTACGACAAAGGCTCGCTCACCCACACCGAGCGGTTCCACTACGGCTACACCCCAGAGGGCGGCAAGAAGGCCGATCTCATGTTCCTGCAGCACATGCTGGCCGTCCTCACCGACGACGGCATCGTCGCCACGGTCATGCCGCACGGGGTGCTGTTTCGAGGCGGGGTCGAAGGGTCCATTCGTCAGAAGATCATCGAAGACGACCTGCTCGACACCGTCATCGGCCTCAGCCCGAATCTGTTCTATGGAACCGGCATCCCCGCTGCGATCCTGATTTTGCGAGCCAAGGGTTCGAAGCCGCCCGAGCGACGGGGCAAGGTGCTGTTCATCAACGCCGATCGCGACTACGGCGAGGGCCGTGCCCAGAATCACCTGCGTCCTCGGGACGAAGAGAAGATCACAGCGACCTACCGAGACTTCGCCGACGTCGGTGGCTTCGCCAAGATCGTCACCATCGGCGAGCTGGCCGAGAACAACTTCAACTGCAACATTCGCCGCTATGGCGACAACTCTCCGCCGCCCGAGCCCCACGACGTGCGAGCCCACCTCCACGGCGGCGTGCCCATGGCCGAAATCGACGACGCCGAGCTGTTGGAGCGGGCCGGGCTGAATGCCCTTGAGGTCCTGTTCTCCGATCGCGGCGACGGCTACGCCGACTGGTGCCACAACATCGCCTCTCCCGAAGGGCGCGAAGCCGCACACGGCGCTATCGGCTACGCCGTGGCCCAGCGAGCAGCCGCGTGCTCGTGGCCCCAATGGTGGGCCGACACCGTCGAAGCAATGCTGCGCGACCTGCCCGGTATGGACAGCCTCGCCGGCGTGCGCCGACAGCTCGTTGAGGATTTCACCGCCAAGATGGTCGATGCCGGGATGGACCGATTCGTCGCAGCTGGCCTGGCGGCCACATGGTGGGAAGACACCAACCACGAAGTCCAAACTGCGGTCAGCCGAGGCTGGAGGGCTGTGATCGAGGCCTGGCTGACCACCGCCGAGGCCAGCCAAGACGACAAGAACGCTCTTGACTTGGCGGATCAGATCGCCATCAGACTCCTTGCGGGGGCGCAGTTGACCTCCCGGGCCGAGCTTGCGGCCGCGCTCGCCAGCCTGGATGCCGAGATCAAGGCTGCCGAGGCCGCCTACGACGATGAGGAAATGCCCCGCGAGGACGCCCCGACTCTGGCCGAGATCAAGAAGATGAAATCGGAACGCACCAAGTCAAAGAAGTTGCTCAAGGACATCGGCACTTCACTCCTCGCTACGGCTCGCCAAACCCTCACTGCCGTATCAGAAACCGATGCTCCTGATGAGGTCATTGGCGTTCTTCGCAGCCGCATTGAGAAGCTCGTGGCGAATCACTTTGCCGACATCGAGCGCAGCACGCTGGCCTGGTACGACGAACTCGTTGCCAAGTACGGCACGACCCTCCGACAGCTCGAAGCTCAACGAAACGTCGCCTCTGCTCGGCTAGATCAACAACTCAAGAGGTTGGGGTATGGCTGATTGGCGCGATTGCCGCCTCGGCGACCTCGGGATCGTGAGCGGTGGCGGAACTCCGTCTCGCGAACGCGCTGAGTATTGGGACGGACCGATCCCTTGGATAACTCCGGGCGAACTCACAGGCAACCGTAAGAAGTTCGTGTCCGAGACCCAAGACTCCCTCAGCGAGCTCGGGCTTGCCGTGTCTGGCGCGAATCTATTGCCCGAGCGGTCGCTCCTGGTGACGAGCCGCGCCTCGATCGGGTCTTGCGCCTTGACGGGCAAGCCGATGGCAACGAATCAGGGCTTCAAGAGCTTGATTCCACACGCCGATGTCGATCCTTCCTTCTTGTTCCACTTGGGCCAGACTCTCGGCCGAGAAATGACGAGACGCGCCTCGGGTACGACGTTCTTGGAGATCTCGGCACGTGAGTTCGAGCACATCTTGATTCGGCTGCCGCCGCTGGATGAGCAACAACGGATCGCAGACATCCTTGACACGATCGACGAAGCCATCCAAGCCATTGAGCGCGTCATTGCTAAACTCATAAGAGTTCGTGAGGGTCTCCGCCGGTCGCAGTTCGCCGGTCTTGCGTTATCAAGCGAGTTCCATCCTGTCGGCGAGTGTTTCGAGATGACCCTTGGGAAAATGCTGAGTCCCGCTGCAAGGACTGGGTCCAACCCGGCACCGTATCTTGCCAATCGTAACGTGCAGTGGGAGAGATGCTCGCTCGATGATCTTGATGAGATGGATTTTACGCATACAGAGCGAGTCAAATTCTCACTTGAGCTGGGTGATGTCCTTGTATGCGAGGGCGGCGAGGTTGGACGCACAGCGATCTGGCATGGTGAACTAAAGACTTGTTTCTTTCAGAAGGCGATTCACCGCCTAAGGACAAGAGGAAAAGTGATGCCAGAATTCATGCTTCATTACATGAAATATGCAGCTGAGTCAGATCTCTTCAAGATGCACACCTCACAGACAAGCATTGCCCATCTGACCGGTGAACAACTGGCTCGTCTGCCGATTCCTGTTCCGAGCAAAGAAGTTCAGACTACCGTAGTTGGTGTTCTTGCGGCTCTTTCTCGACGCCTCGAAGTAGAGAACGAACAACTACAGAAGGTGTGCAGAATACGTAATGGCGTATCGAGCGATCTGTTGTCTGGACGAGTTCGGACGGTGGCGACGTGACGTCGGGTCCGGAGTGGGAACGGGTGGAGCGGCCGCTGCTGGACCAATTGTCCTTGTTCGGGTGGGAACCGCTGATCTGGTCAGAGCGACAGGCTGACGGAGTTGACGCACGGGCGTCTGATCGCGATGTACTTCTTGAACGGCGGCTTGATTCGGCGCTGAAGAAGATCAACCGCGGTGCGGACGGCGCACCGTGGCTGGACGACGCTCGGATCAGCGCTGCGATCGCGGAACTGCGGTCAATGCCCGCGGGCGCCAAGTTGCTGGAGGCAAACCGGATGTCGACCGATTTGCTGTTGGGCGGAACCACAGGCGCGGGGCTCGACGGCTGGGACAGGGGCCGAGACCAGGTCGTCAACTACATCGACTGGGACGACTGGTCAGCCAACGATTTCCTTGCCGTGTCGCAGTTCTCGGTGGCCACGCCGGGGCAGGCGCCGAACATCCGGCCCGACGTGACGCTGTTTGTCAATGGCATTCCGCTGGTCGTCATCGAGGCCAAACCGCCAGGCCACGACAGTGCCATCGCCGACGCAATTGACCAACTCCGCCGCTACGCCAACCAACGAGACATCGGAGCCAATGAAGGCGCCGAGCAGCTCTTCTGGACGAATCAGCTCACCGTCGCCACCACCGGCGAACGCGCCCAAGCGGGGACGTTCTCGGCCGAATCCGAGCACTACATGGCATGGAAAGACCCATGCCCCGCCACCGTCGATGAGGTCGCCGCCTCGCTCGGCAAGCCCGCCGATGCCGTCAAGCAACAGGAGTTGCTGACGGCAGGAATGCTGGCGCCCGAGCGTCTGCTGGACATCGTCCGGCACTTCACGCTGTTTGCCGGCGCTGGCGCCGGCCGCACGATCAAACTCGTCGCCCGGTACCAGCAATACCGCGGTGTCCAGAAAGCACTGCGACGGCTGCTCACCGGCGGCACCCGCTCCGTCGACGGTCATGTCGACCGTCGGGGCGGGATCATCTGGCATACGCAGGGTTCGGGCAAGAGCCTGACCATGGTGTTCCTGATCCGGGCCATGCGCAGCCACCCCCAGCTCCGAAGCTTCAAGATTGTCCTGGTCACCGATCGCACCGACCTTCAGGCTCAGCTCAACAGCGTCGCAGCACTGGTCGGCGAGACCATCAAGGTCGCCCGAAGCGCGGCCGAGGTCCGAGAGCTCCTGCGCCAGCCAGGTCCGGCTGTGGTGATGGCGATGATCCAGAAGTACCGCGACACCCCTGGGGACGACGCCGACGGGTTGGGCGAAGGCGAGACGTTCGAAACGCTGAACGAGTCGGAATCGATCCTGGTGATGGTCGATGAGGCGCATCGCTCACAGGCATCGACGCTGCACGCCAACTTGATGAACGCAGTGCCCAACGCGGCCCGGATCGGCTTCACCGGCACTCCGATCATCTTGGGCAAGCGCAAGAAGACGCTGGAGATCTTCGGCGGCTACCTCGACCGGTACACGCTGTCCGAGTCTGAGGCCGACGGTTCGACGGTGCCGATCCTGTACGAGGGCCGCACCACTGATGCCGCGGTCAAGGGCGCCTCGAAGATGGACGACGTCTTCTTCCAGTGGTTCGCCGAACTCACCGACGAGCAGCGCGAGACACTCCAGCGCAAGTACGCCACGACTGCACAGGTGCTCGAAGCGCCCGAGCTGATCGAGGCGAAAGCCAAGGACATTCTCCGGCACTACATCGGCACGGTGATGCCCGACGGATTCAAGGGGATGATCGTCGCTACCAGCCGAGAGGCATGCGTGCGGTACCGCGAGGCATTGCGGTGTGCGCGTGACGATCTGGTTGCTGAGCTGGAACAGCGGCTGCCCGGCTCGCTCGATGGACCCGGCGACTCGCTCGACTCTGATGAGTTGTTCATGCGCACTGCCGCCGGGCAGATTGGCCTGATCCGTGAGCTCGACTTCGCGCCGGTCATCTCGGGGGACCACAATGACCCGCCGCACTACGCGCAGTGGACCGACCAAGCCCGCCAGCAGGCGCGCATCCAGAGCTTCAAGCTGCCGCTCGGGCCGGGAAGCGCTGAGGACGACCCGCTTGCGCTGCTGATCGTGAAATCGATGCTGCTGACCGGGTTCGACGCGCCGCAGGCCCAGGTGCTCTACCTGGACCGGATGATCCAAGAGGCCGAGCTGCTGCAGGCCGTCGCCCGTGTCAACCGGACAGCGGCGAAGAAGAGCTACGGCTTGGTCGTCGACTACTACGGCGTGTCCGCCCAGCTCACGACTGCGCTCGCTGCGTACACGAGCACCGATGGCGAGCTGGACCCCGATGTGGACGGCGCGCTGCGCCCGCTGACCACCGAGATCGAGAAGCTGGAGCCGCAGCGCCAGCGAGTTCGTCAGATCTTCGTGCAGCGAGGTGTCGAGCCGGCGGTGACTGTCGACGCGATCGAAGCCTGCGTGCAGGTGTTGGCCGACGAGCGGCTGCGGGCTGGGTTCGACGTTGCGCTGCGGACTTTCTTGACCACGTTTGACACGGTGCTGCCCAGGCCCGAGGCGCTGCCGTTCGTCGATGACGTCAACTTGTTCGGCGAAATCCAAATGCTGGCCCGACGCCGCTATCGCGATACGCCCGACGGCGACTTCGATCCGCACAAGTACAAGGAGAAGGTCCGCCGACTGATCGACCGGCACATCACCGTGCTGGACCTCAGCCAGAAGATTCGGCCGGTGAGGATCACTGATCCGGCGTTCAGTGCTCACATCAACGGGATCGGCTCGGATCGTGCGAAAGCATCGGAGATGGAACACGCCGTGCGCCACCACATCCGTGAGCACATCGACGAGGACCCCACCTACTACGAGCGACTCTCGCAGCGTGTCGATGAGATCCTCGAACGACTCGAAGAACGGTGGGATCAGCTGGCGCTGGAGTTCGAGGAGATGGTGGCCGATATCAACGCCGGCCGAACCGATGAGGAAGACACGGGGCTGGACCCGAACTCCGAGCTGCCCTTCCACAACCAGATGGCCGAAAAGGTCGCCAGCTCGCAGCCCGACACGAGTGAACGGTTAGTCGCGCTGACGAGCGAGCTGGTGGCCGAGATTCGCCGGATCATCGGCGTGGTCGGCTTCTGGGACAACGCCACCAAGCAGGACGAATTGCGCAAGGCGATCAAGCAGACGCTCGACCGCAGCAACCTGTTCGCCTACGCCAGCCTCGATGAGCTGGCCGTTGAGTTGGTCGCTCTCGCCAAGGCCAACCAGCACCGTCTGTCATGACTGCCCCCGAGTTGCCACCAGTCTCGGTGCCAGCTACGCAGCACTGCGCTCGTTGGCGTCAGTGGCCATGACTTCTGCACCGCTACACGATGTCTCGTCGCTGGTCGTGGGCGACCTCGAGCTTCAAGTGGACCCGCCTAGCGATCGCAAGACCATCGAGATCGTGGTCGAGCGCGATGCCTCGCTGCTGCTCAAAGCGCCGCCCACGGCGACGGTCGAGCGCGCCACGCAGTTCGTGAAGTCGAAGCGATCCTGGGTGTATCGCAAGCTGGCCGAAAAGGATGCGCTCACCGGCCCGGCGGTCGTCAAGCAGTTCGTCGAGGGCGAAGGCTTCGCCTACCTCGGCCGCAGCTACCGCCTGACGCTCACGACCGAGTTCGAAGGCTCAGGGTCCGTTCGTCTCGAACGTGGCCGGTTCCACCTACGAGAGGCCGAAGCCGTGAACGGCGCTACCGCGATGCGCCGCTGGTACGCGGACGTCGGCAGCCAGTGGCTCCGCCGAAGAGTGCGCCCTTGGGCAACCCGAATGGGTGAGGACGACGTGGGTGTCGAGGTCCGCGACCTCGGCTACCGGTGGGGCTCAGCTCGTCCGACCGAGGGCCCGCAACACATCAACCTCCACTGGGCCACGTTGCAACTGCCACCCAGCCTCATCGACTACATCCTCGTCCACGAACTTGCCCACCTACGAGAGACCAACCACACCCAAGAGTTCTGGGCCATCGTCGCCCGCCTCATGCCCGGCTACGAGACCCACAAGACCACCCTCGCCGCCATCGGCAAAAACATCTGGCTCGGTTCGGTTACTGAGGTTTGGTAGGACCAATCTCAAGCCCTGTTTCTAGGGCTCTGTATTGACCCTCGTGCTAGTCGCACTGCCCGCGCATGGTCTGCTGCGGGGTGGTGGGTCGGGGTACCGTCAGGGGCGCAGGAAGGCTGGCGGCATGGCTACGGCGGACCAGGTCAAGGCGCTCATCAAGAGCCATGCGTCTGGCGATGACGAGCGGTTCTACGCAGTCGCGCTGCAGCTTGCGGCTACTGAGGCTCGTAGCGGTCACGCAAGCTACGCACAGGACCTCAAAGCCCTCATCGACGCGGGGAGGGGCCAGCCGCGTGCTGCGGTGCCTACCCCTGTCGCGTCACCCCGCGGAGAGCTTGCGTCGCTGCTCACCGCTGCGTACCCCGATGAGCGTCTGGCCGACTTGTCCTTGGCTGCGCCGTTGCACCGTGAGCTAAAGCGAGTGCTCCATGAGCAACGCCAGCGGGACCGGTTGCGTTCTCGTGGGTTCGCGCCTGCTCGACGGTTGCTGCTGGTGGGGCCTCCTGGTACTGGCAAGACGATGACAGCGCGGGCATTGGCGGGCGAACTGTCGCTGCCGCTGCTTGCGGTGCGGCTTGACGGGCTCATCACAAAGTTCATGGGCGAGACGGCCGCGAAGCTCCGTTTGATCTTCGATGCCATGGTCGCCACGACGGGCATCTATCTCTTCGACGAAGTCGACGCGCTGGCGGGCACGCGGGCCGCTACTAACGACGTTGGCGAGATCAAGCGGGTGCTGAATTCGTTCCTGCAGTTTCTGGAAGACGACGATTCAGACAGCGTTCTGATCGCGACGTCCAACCTGCCCGAAGCCCTTGATCGGGCACTGTTTCGCAGGTTCGACACTCGACTGGAGTACTGCCTTCCAGATGTGCGGATCGGGAACATGGTCATCCGCAACCGCCTCGCAGCGCTCGATCTCGCGGACATCGAGTGGCGCAAGGTCGGTTCTGCAGCGAAAGGGCTTAGCCACAGCGAGATCACCCTCGCAGCGGAGCAGGCCGCCAAAGCCGTCATCTTGGCCGACCGACGTTCCGTGGACACCGAGACCTTGCTGGATGCGCTCCAAGCGCGTCATCGTGACGACCCAATCTCGTAGTGGCCGCACGAAATCGACCCCACGTAGTCGTGGCTGTACCGGCCACCGCGGAGAGCTATCGGCCGGCCGTGCCCGGCCGCGATGGAAAGTCACCCCCGTCGCCTGGCGATCGCCAAGCTCATGCTGAGCACCTAAGTGAGCAACTTGAGTCTGCATTTGAGGTCGCCCAAGGCCAGCGCGCGCCTGCACGCGAGATCCATGTGGAAGGAACAATCGACGGCATCTACGTCGAATTCGAGTCACTCCCTGGCTTTGAGCTCGCACTTCAATCTCTCGAACCCCGCA
Organism: Candidatus Poriferisodalis sp.; assembly: GCF_965208895.1. Lineage (GTDB taxonomy): Bacteria > Actinomycetota > Acidimicrobiia > Acidimicrobiales > Poriferisodalaceae > Poriferisodalis. The sequence goes on from NZ_OZ242363.1 coordinate 3,169,895, forward strand.
GTTCCAAGAATCATCCGGAGCTTCGAGCGGTAAGGAACATCACCGTAGAAGACCGCGACGTTCAGCTAGCGACCGTGTTTGTGCCCGATCAGCAAGTCGACAGCTTTCTGCGCAAGTTTGAGGAGTACGCCACTGAGAACACGCCCGGCGGCAAACCGCGCAACCAGAAGCTCGTCGAGCGAATAGCAGACCTCCGCCTCGCGACACTGGAGGCATTCTGGACCGAAGCGGCGGATTCCTTCCCGTCGCCCGACGAGCGCACGTGGTGGGAGCTATGGCTACGCGAGCGAGATGGAGTCGAGGCACGGGTCGCCTCATTCGCCGAACAGACGGACGTGACCGTTGGGCAGTCCCGATTGATCTTCAGTGAGCGTCGCGTCATGCTCGTTCAGGCGACGGCACGGCAATTGGCGTCGGCGATGGGTGTGCTCGATGACCTGGCGGAGCTTCGTAGCCCATCGATTGCGGCTCAGCCGTTGGCGGATTGGTCTCTCGCTGACCAGAGTGAGTTCGTCCGCAACCTGGCCGACCGTGTCAGCCCGCCTGCACCGGACGCGCCGGCAATATGTCTGCTCGATACGGGCGTTGAAGTAGGTCACCCGCTGGTCTCCCTCGCCTTTGCGTCATCGGACGCGCATGTCTGCAATCCCCGGTGGGGGCCAGACGATCGTCAAGGCCATGGAACGCAAATGGCCGGAGTCGCTCTCTATGGCAATCTCGGCCAATCGCTTCTCTCAAACCAACCGGTGACACTCTCCGGCTGGCTTGAGTCAGTAAAGATTCTGCCCAACCAGGGCCTGAACGATGAGCGACTGTACGCCTCGCTGACGGCGCAGGCTGTCTCGCTACCAGAAATTGCGCGCCCGGCACGAGACCGCATTTTCGTCATAGCTGTGTCTGCCGCAAGTCCTCAGGATGCGCCTGGCGCGGAACTCGGTCAGCCAACCGGATGGTCGGCTGCACTTGACGCACTAGCGGCTGGGCAGGCGATCGACGTATCCGATAACGGCAACGTGGCGATCCTTGAGGATGAGCATGTGAGTCAACGGCTCTTCTTTGTGTCTGCCGGGAACGTCCGCCGCCCATACGAACTTGACCATCTCACGCGATCTGATCTTGAGCCGGTCGAAGATCCCGGCCAAGCTTGGAATGTAATCACGGTCGGCGCGTCGACTGAATTGCACGACCTATCCTCTCAGACCGAGTTCAACCACTGGACCCCGCTGGCCCCACTCGGCGAGCTGTCCCCCTTCAGCCGAACTTCAGTCGGTTTCAAACCTCAGTGGGCCCATAAGCCGGACGTCGTGTTCGAAGGTGGAAATGCCGCCGCATCGCCCGAACGAACGACCGTTGACACACCAGGAGCGCTGGGTGTGGTGACCACTCGCTCCACAGTGTTGGGCGGTCGCTTGCTCACGACGATGACGGGAACCAGCCCGGCCACGGCTGCCGTTAGCGGTATGGCGACCGACCTGCGGACGGGCTATCCAGACTTCTGGCCGGAGACTCTTCGAGGTCTCATCGTGCAGTCGGCCCGTTGGTCGACTCAGATGTCACGGAGCACCCCCGGCAAGAGAAAACAGGATCATGCAAATCGAGTGCGCCGCTATGGGTGGGGAGTGCCGGATAGGGAACGGGCGCTGCGCAGTGCTGACGACGCGGTGACTTTGATCGTTCAGGACACAATTCACCCGTACCGCAAGGGGAAGATGCGGGAAATGCACCTCCACGATCTTCCGTGGCCCAAAGAAGTGCTGGCCGAACTGGGGGACAACGAAGTCAATCTGAGAATCGCATTGTCCTACTTCGTGTTGCCGAACCCGTCGCGCCGTGGATGGACTCGGCGGTTTCGTTACGCGTCGCACGGGCTGAGGTTCGATACCCGACGACCAACTGAGACTCGGGATGAGCTGCGCGAGCGTCTCAATCTGCTGGCCCGCGCAGAAGACGAGGAGCGAAGTCCTGCGGCCGATGACTCCGGCGAGTGGTTCTTGGGACCGAACGAACGCGTGCGTGGCTCGCTACACGTCGACATTTGGACAGGATTTGCGGCTGATCTTGCCGAACGCGCGACGATCGCGGTGTATCCGGTCACCGGCTGGTGGAAGGAAATCCCTGGCCGCGACCGAAGTGATCTCGGCGCTCGCTACTCACTCATCGTCACCATTGAGAGCCCCAAAGTCGAGGTGGATCTCTGGACACCCATCGCTGTCGCAGCGGGCACGGCCATCCCGATCGAAGTACGTACCGAACCCTGATGCCTCGGCCGCAGCTTGCCTTACTGCGGGGCATCCGCTAGCGCCGCCGTAATGCGGCAAGCTGTGGGCATGGCAGACGCGGGACGGGTGATTGATCTATCGGTTGAGGTGGTTGGCGACCTTGACACGGTGTGGCGGGCGGTGGCGACGGGGCCGGGGATCTCGGCGTGGTACGTGCCTCACACCGTTGAGGAGCGCGCTGGGGGCGTGGGCACGGCATCGTTTGGCCCCGAGCCTGAGATGCAGATCGATGGTCGGGTCGCAGTCTGGGAGCCGCCGCACCGGGTGGTGTTCGATGGGGGCGAGGGCGTCGAGGGGCTGTCGTTCGAGTGGATCGTCGAGCCGCATGACGACAACACCTGCACCGTGCGGCTGCACAACGCCGGCTTCGGCGACGACGACCCGCAGTACGACGCCATGATTGACGGCTGGAAGCTGTTCATGTCCAACCTGCAGCTCCACCTCGAGCACTTCGCCGGACAGACGGCAACCTCGGCGCTTCCCATGGTGATGTGGCCGGTCACTCCCGAGCAGGGCTGGGAGATCTTGGCCGGCGGGCTCGGCATCAGCCAGATGCCCAGCATCGGCGATCGGTTCGACGTGGCCGCCGACGACGACACGAAGCTGGGCGGCACGGTCGTCGACACTGGCCCGCGCCGCATCAGCCTGCTGCTGGACACCCCCGCACCTGGCACCGGATTCCTGACCTCCGAGGATGGTGGAGGTTTCACGATGGTCTCGGTGTGGCTCTACCTCTACGGTCCCGACGGCGAAGCAGCCGCCGAACGCGACGACACCCGCTGGCGCGCCTGGCTCGACAGCAGCGCCCCGCAAGCCGACTGAATCGCCGTCCGCAGCGTCGGACGCCTTACGGTGCATCGCAGGACTCACGTGCGTCGCTCCCGGAATCCGGTTGGAGTCAGGTTCAGCGTCGTGGCACAATTGTGGCTATGACGACCGAATCGCTGCGCACGGTACGAGACGGCTTCTCCGACTACGTCGATCGCGTGTGCAGGCACCACGAACGCATCGTGGTCACTCGCAATGGCACGCCCGCCGCGGTTCTCATCAGCCCCGAAGATCTCGAGTCGCTCGAAGAGACGTTGGCGATCCTGAGCGACCCGGAGGAAATGGCGGCGATTGCCGAAGGCATGCAGGCACTCGAGCGGGGCGATGTCGTGCGCGGTGTCGAGGCTGTGCGGGCGCTTCGCCCCCGACGGCCTTGATGCCCTATGCACTCATTGTGACCGGACCTGCCGCCACGGACCTCTCGGAGCGGCTTCCGGAAGCTGTGGCGGCGGCCGCAATCGAATTGATCACCGGACCCCTGATTGAGAACCCTCGGCGCATCGGGGCAACGCTGCGGGACGAATACGACGGACTCTGGAGTGCCCGGCTGGGGACATATCGCGTGATCTACCGAATCGATGAGACGACGCAGCAGGTCGAGGTCGTGCGTGTCATTCATCGCCGGCACGCCTATCGAGGCCGTTTGTGACGCTCCCAACAGGCAACTGCGCGTTGCAACAGACTCTCGCCAAACAGCGTCGGCGATTCCCACAGCAGCGTGTTCATCTGGTGACGGCGCGTCCGGCAACGGTTTGTCTTCTTGGCGGCGCTCGACGAAGCCGAACAGCGATGGGCACACTGTGATCCCCGCCATCGACACCAGGTCGAGACAGCTATCGGCACCGGTGGGTTCGCGTAGCGGCACCGTTCGGGCCTTATCCCGAGATGCAGATTGCTGGCCGGGTGGCGGCGTGGGAGCTGCCGCACTGGGTGCTGTTCGATGGGGGCGAGGGCGTCAGCGACCCTCCGCCGCGTCACCCCGACGGAAGCTTCGTCTGGTCATCCGTCGACAGCGTGACGGTTTCAGATGTCGATGGCTTCCACTGATGACGACACTCAGGAGAAATCAACATGGGCACCCGCACCGAGCCGCGCTACGCCTACGAACCCGACACGGTTTTCCCACCCGGCGAGACGTTGGCCGAATGGCTTGACGAGCGCGGCATGACCCAAGTCGAGCTCGCTGCTCGCACGGGACTGTCGCCGAAGCACGTCAATCAGATCGTGAAGGGCGCAGCGCCGATTACTACCGAGACAGCGCTGGGGCTGGAGCGGGTCACCGGCGTACCGGCACACCTCTGGAACAGCTTGGAGATTTCCTACCGTTCGCACCTCACGCGCTGCGCGGAGCACGAACGATTGGCGGATGACGCCGAATGACTGGAGCATCTGCCGGTCGGCGAACTTGTCAAGCGGAGCAGGATCGCACTTCGGGCAGCGGCGAGTCTGCCGTAGCCAAGCCCATCATTGCGCTGAGCGACTGCCGTCAGCAGGTGCGCGAATGGAGGCCCTACGGCAGGCTGTGGGCATGGCAGACGCGGGACGGGTGATTGATCTATCGGTTGAGGTGGTTGGCGACCTTGACACGGTGTGGCGGGCGGTGGCGACGGGGCCGGGGATCTCGGCGTGGTACGTGCCTCACACCGTTGAGGAGCGCGCTGGGGGCGTGGGCACGGCATCGTTTGGCCCCGAGCCTGAGATGCAGATCGATGGTCGGGTCGCAGTCTGGGAGCCGCCGCACCGGGTGGTGTTCGATGGGGGCGAGGGCGTCGAGGGGCTGTCGTTCGAGTGGATCGTCGAGCCGCATGACGACAACACCTGCACCGTGCGGCTGCACAACGCCGGCTTCGGCGACGACGACCCGCAGTACGACGCCATGATTGACGGCTGGAAGCTGTTCATGTCCAACCTGCAGCTCCACCTCGAGCACTTCGCCGGACAGACGGCAACCTCGGCGCTTCCCATGGTGATGTGGCCGGTCACTCCCGAGCAGGGCTGGGAGATCCTGGCCGGCGGGCTCGGCATCAGCCAGATGCCCAGCATCGGCGATCGGTTCGACGTGGCCGCCGACGACGACACGAAGCTGGGCGGCACGGTCGTCGACACTGGCCCGCGCCGCATCAGCCTGCTGCTGGACACCCCCGCACCTGGCACCGGATTCCTGACCTCCGAGGATGGTGGAGGTTTCACGATGGTCTCGGTGTGGCTCTACCTCTACGGTCCCGACGGCGAAGCAGCCGCCGAACGCGACGACACCCGCTGGCGCGCCTGGCTCGACAGCCGCGCCCCGCAAGCCGACTGAATCGGCAGGCGGCCGGTTTCATGTGGTCCGTGTCGATTCAGTCGGCTCGCAGTCACCTCGCCGATCTTGTCGAGCGGGTCCATAGCGACCATGAGCGGTTCGTCATAACCCGTAACGACCAGCCCGTGGCCATCCTCATCAACCCGGAAGACCTCGAATCGCTCGAGGAGACGGTGGCGATCTTGAGCGACCCTGAGGAGATGCGGGCGATTGCCGAGGGCGAGCAGGCAGTAGAGCGGGGTGATGTCGTGCGAGGCGTCAAGGCAGTCCTGGCGCTTCGGCAGGTGTGACAGCCGAGGCCAGACAATTCCCCGACACTTGATAGCCGGGCCGATGGAGCCGAGGTCCTTCAGTCGGGATACACCTGCGTGCGGCGCCGCTTCAGCATCCGATCCTGCACACGCCAGCCGTCCGGCGTCTTCACCACCAGGTCGTGATACGACGCGGTGCCCACTTTGCCGCCGCCCAGCAGCGCCAGGATCCGGAACTTCAGCTCCACCCCGCCGTCGGTCTCGTTCACGTAGATGTTCGTCATCGTGTGGGTGCGGGGGTGCTCTGCGTCGTCCGCCATGAATTTGCGGATCGCAGCCAGCCCCTCCAGCCGGGGCGCACCCAAATCGGTCAGGTCGAACACCGCGTCGTCGGTGAAGATCGTCCCCAGCCGGTCCCAGTCCCGGTCGTCGATGATGTCGCCGTAGCGGCCCGGCAGCTCATGTATTTCCAGACGGTCACCAATATCCATGGCCGGACCCTACGGCACCCGCCGACCCGCCCGCCCTCCGGACGTCAACCAACCGGAGGAGCGTCAGCTCGCAGGCGCCAGCGGGGACGAGTCGGCGCCTGCGAGCAGAACGAAACCTGGCGGCACCACCGCTATCTCATGCCACAGGCGCAGGTCGAGCCATCCGAAGTCCGCCGAAAGGGACTTCCGAGCTGATCAAGCCGATGCCAGATTGGCGCGGACTTGGGGAATCACATCGCGCGCCATGCGTTCCAGCGAATCGTTCATGACCGAGGGCGGCAGGCCGGGCGGACCGCCCCAGGTGACCAGGTCGGTGACGTCGTGGTCGCGGATCATGGCGGTCAGCTCGGCGACGCAATCGTCGGCATCGCCGACGGTCCACACGAGCGGGTTGAGCGGATCGGGCTGGCGCGGACCGGTCCGGGCCGAACGCTCACGGGCCGTCTGCTTGTGGTCGGCGCTGGCCTTGATGATGCCGACGTAGACGCCGCGGCGGTACTTCTCAGCCGCTGCGACGGCCGCCCAGGTGGGGTCATCGGCAGGGTCCGAACCGTCGGTCACATAGACGCCCCGGATGATTCCCACCCGCTTGTCGCCGGGATCCCGGCCGTCCGCCGCGAGCGCTTCCTTCCACGGCTCGAGCACGGCAGCTTTCGGCCCTTGGGGCAGCAGACTCGTGTCGAATCGGGCGGCGCGCAGCGCGCCCGCCACGCTGGTGGCCGCCACCCACAACGGCGGTCCGCCGGGTTGCACGGGATCGGGCGTGACCCGCAGATCCCGGTACGAGTACCGCTTGCCCTCGTAGCTGAACGGCTCGCCCGACCATGCCAGCCGCAGGATCTCGATGGCTTCCTCGGTCAGCGACACCCGCCGGCTGAGGGGGAAGCCGAACCCGGCGAACTCGTGCGCGGCGTAGCCCATGCCGATGCCCAGTTCCATCCGGCCGCCCGAGATGTTGTCGAGCACCGCTAGGTCCTCCGCCAGCCGCACCGGATCGCGGAACGGCATCAGACAGATGTCGGTCGAGAACCGGATGCTGCTGGTGAGCGCCGCCGCAGCGCCTGCCACCGGCACGAAGTTGGGCAGGTAGCCGTCGGCCATGAAGTGATGCTCGGTGAACCAGCACAGCTCCATGCCGAGCTGCTCGGCCAGGACCACCTGCTCGAATGTCTCGGCATACACCTGCGGCATCGTCACGTCGCTGCCCGGCGGGCAGCGGAAGTCGTGCACGATCCCGAACCTGAGCGACTGCGCCATCGCGGACTCCTCGTTTGAATACGGGAAGCTAGTTCGACGCTTGTGGAGCCATCCGGGCTCAGTACCAGGCGTCGGGAACGGCAGCCTTGCGCTCGCTGACGAACGCCTGCAACAGCCGGTGCAGCATGCCGCAGCGGGCGGCGTCCATTCGGCATGAGACCGGCCGTACCCGCGACCCGCACAGATCCGATCGGATCCCCCGCGAGCGGATGGACACCGCTCGCTACTGTGCTATCGCTGCACGACCACCCTCAGCAAGCACCAGCGAGAGGCTTCCCAGAGATGTCCAACGGCTACGAGAACCTCGCCATAGATTCGCCAGCGCCCGGTGTCACCCGCATCACGCTCAACCGGCCCGAACGGCTCAATGCCATCACTCACGGACTCGTCAGCGAACTACACGACGCGCTGAGCGCCGTCGACGCCGACCACGACGCCCGCGCCATCGTGCTCACGGGCGCCGGCCGGGGTTTCTGTGCCGGGCTGGACCTGACCGGCTACGGCACCGTGCCGGGTACCGAGGAGCACGGTGGCCCCCAGCGCGGCATGGCAGTCCAACAGGAGATCGCCGAATTGGTCCACCACATGCGCGACGTGCGCCAACCGATCATCGCAGCAATCAACGGTGCCGCGGCCGGTGGCGGATTCGCCATGGCTTGCGCCGCTGACATTCGTTACTGCGCCGAGAACGCCAAGTTCGGCACGGCTTTCGTGCGGCTCGGCATCTCGGGCTGCGACATCGGCGTGAGTTGGATGCTGCCTCGCCTCATCGGCGCCTCCCGGGCGTGGGAACTGCTGCTCACCGGCAGGGTCATCGACGCCGCCGAAGCCGACCGGATCGGGCTCGTCAGCGCGGTCGTCCCCGACGACGACCTCATGGACACCTGCTTGGGCGTCGCCGCCGAAATTGCCGCGAACAGTCCCTTCGGCGTGTGGATGACCAAGGAAGTCATGTGGTCGAACCTTGAGATCGGCAGCCTGCGCGCCGGCATCGACCTCGAGAATCGCACCCAGATCATGTCCTCGCTCACCGAGGACAGCAAAGAGGCCATGGCGTCGTTCCTCGAACGCCGCCAAGTCAAGTGGTCCAATCGCTGACGCGCCACTTCTGATGTGCTCAATCGCAGCCCAAGCAGATTGCCGTTAGGCCTGCTCGCGGCGCCGCGAGATCAAATTGATTCGCATCCGACGACCCGGGCGTGCTTTCATGCAGTCCTCGTGAACGCACCCCGGAGCAATCTTCGGCCTCGCACTGATGGCCCTCGGGCACGATTCGCTCTTGGCGGTGACCGCGATAGGATGATGCACATAGAACTGGCGCCTCCGATGAGGTGTCTCGTCGAGCACTACAGCCCGGCACATAGAACTGGCGCCTCCGATGAGGTGTCTGGCGGGGGCCAAAAAGGGCCCCCGCTTTAGCGTTTGGGGGACAGGTGGACTCGTTTCTGATCTTGGTTGACGCCGGGTATGTCTACGCGGCAGCAGGGACCCTGATTCACGGTACGACAGCTCGCCGCGAACTCCTGCTGAACCACGGTGCCTTGCGCGACCATCTCGAGTCGTTCGGGCGCGACGAGACGGGCTCTTCCATGCTGCGGCTGTACTGGTATGACGCTGCGCCGAACCGGATGCCTACCCCTGAGCACGAACACATTGCCAACCTGCGGGGCGTTCAACTGCGCCTCGGTCGTTTGTCAAACGCGGGCCTCCAAAAGGGCGTCGATTCACTGATCTATCGCGATCTCTTCACCCTGGCCAGATCTGGCCGCGTCAACGACGTGTTTCTGGTGGCGGGGGACGAAGACCTGCTCGAAGGAGTACATGCGGCGAAGGATCTCGGCGTGCGAGTCCACCTGGTCGGCATCGAGCCCAACCAGAGCAATCAGTCCGCCGCGTTGCGTCAAGCAGCTGATGCGATCTATGTCCTCCAGCGAGAAGTGCTGTCGAAGATCCTGCATCAAAAGAGAGGCGACGAGCCGTCGCGCCAGTCAGCGGCGAGCCTGTCTGAGCCGTCACGCATCCATGACGAGCCCACAGACCATGGCGGGCATGCCGCGACTGTCGACGACGACGCGAGCCTGCAACAGGCTGCGCGGCAGGTAGCCCGCGAGTACTGGTCACAGGCTGGTTCAGACGACCGCACCCACCTTGCGCACGAGGTGCAGAGCACCGCGACCAACCGGCGTCTCCCGCAACGGACCGACGGATGGATGCTGCGACTCGCGACCGAAGGTCTCGGCAGATGGCTCACCGAATCCGAGAAGTGGCGGGCTCGGGCTGAATTCTGGAAAGAAGTCGAGTTGATCCTGGCCGACGACGGGCGGCTGGAAGAACGCCTTGACCGCGATCCTCGAGAGTGATCCTCAGACCCGCATCGAGGGGGTCTCAGGATGTCTTAGCCCAGCCCCGGGCTAGCCGGCGGGTTGGGCCACCCGTTCCGATTTGAACTCGAACAGATACGGGTCGAGCGATTCCTGGGCGGCGATCCGGAACTTGTGCCAGTAGCCGCCGCCGTAGTACGCCAAGCTGCCGGGCTGGGCATCGCCGTGCCCGTTGTAATACGACAGGCAGTCGCGCAGCGGAGCGGTGGTGATGTCGGCCACCCGGCAGTGCTCTGCGTAGGACACCTCTGAGTCTGCGGTGATGTCGACCACGTTGAGCGCTTTGTCGCGCATCTCGGTCAGCATCCAGATGATGTAGTCGCCGTGGGTGTCGATGGCGTCGGTGAAGTTGAAGCTGCCGCCGCCGCCTTGGGGGCCCGACACGATGAACAGGTTCGGGAACCCGTGGCTGTGCAGGCCGAGAAACGTCCGGGTGCCCTGGGTCTGCCACTTCTCGCTCAGCGTCACGCCGTCGCGGCCCTCGATCATGTTGAACGTCGAGGTTGCCATCCACTGGAACCCGGTGGCGTAGATGAGCACGTCGAGGGGGTACTCGATGCCCTCGTGCACGACACCCCGCTCGTTGATCTCCTGCACTCCCATCGGTGCGGTGTCTACGAGGTGCACGTGCGCCAGGTTGAACGTGGGCAGGTACTCGTCGTGGAACGTCGGTCGCTTGCAGCCGTAGGGGTAGTACGGCTTCAGCGCCTCGGCCGTCGCAGGGTCCTCCACGATCGCGTCGACCCGGGCACGTATCTGTTCCATGATGCGGAAGTTCGTGTCGAGCTGCTTTTCCACCAGCTCCTCGGGCGACAGCTTGCGCTCGTGCTGCTTGCGCTCCTTGAAGTCCGCTACTCGGCCGGCCAGGTAGTCGTCGTTGGCCTTGATGGCAGTGCGGCCCGACGAGATGCGCGAGAAGCGCTTGCGCCGGGCCCGCGCCCAGCCGGGCTCCTTCGACCACTCGGCGATCTCTTCAGGGTCGGTGGCCCGCTGGTCGCGCACGTCGATCGACGAAGGCGTCCGCTGGAACACGTACAGCTCGCCGACCACCTTGGCGATCTCGGGAATGACCTGCACCGCCGTGGCACCGGTGCCGATGATGCCGACCCGCTTGCCTTCGAGATCGATGTTGTAGTCCCAGCGTGACGTGTGGAACGACTCTCCCTCGAAGCTGGCCATGCCGTCGATGCGGGCCAGCTTCGGGCTGGTCAGGATGCCGTTGGCCAGGATCACGTAGCGGGCTTTCATGGCATCGCCGCGGTCGGTGTAGACGGTCCAGCGGCCGGTCTGCTCGTCCCACACGGTCGAATCCACCGTGGTGTGGAACAGGCAGTGGTCGTAGAAGCCGAACTTGTCGGCCATCGACTGGCAGTACTCGAGGATCTCGAAGCCCGACGCGAACTTCATCGAGGGGATGTAGCCCATCTCCTCCAGCAGCGGCAGGTAGCTGTAGGACTCCACGTCGCAGGCGATGCCCGGGTAGCGGTTCCAGTACCAGGTGCCGCCGACGTCGCCGCCCTTCTCGCAGAAGCGCACGTCGGTGAAGCCGGCGTTGCTCAGCTTGTGCCACAGCAACAGCCCGGCGAACCCTGCCCCGATCACCAACACCTCGCATTCGTCGTCGAGCGCCTCACGCTCGATCGGCGGCTCCGAATACACGTCGTCGAGGTAACGCTTGAACTCGCCCTCCATCGCCATGTAATCCGCCGCGCCCCGGCGTCGTTCTTTGAAGTCCCGGTATTTGGCCTGCTCCTCGGCATTGAACACGGCACCAGGCGGAGGAGGCGGCAGCTCCTTGAGGTGCTCATCGGCTGTCACCGAGTAGCCCTTGCCGGCGATCTTCTCCGATGCCTTCGCCGCTCGGGTGTTGAAGACCTTGCGACCCGTTTCGGAGTCGATGCTGATCGCTGGACGCATGCCCACATCCTCTGCCGTCTGGCCTGCTGCCATGGTTCTGACCTCCATGCGTGCGCTTTGCGCTGGGCCGCCGGGTCGGCTGGGTGCTGGCCGCGCCAGCCGACCCCCATGCCCCGTTCGATGTTAGGGGAGGCGCGCGACACGTTGCCGGGCGGCCGCCTCGGCCGGGTGTGACAGCCTTCGCAACGACATGCAGCGTGACATGCCGCGAGCATTCGTGTGGATCGCAGTGGGAACGGGCGTGCTGGCAGCCGTGCTCTCGGGACACCTGATCACGGCGATGGCCGCAGGCGGGCCGGTGGCGGTACCCGACGTCCCGGCCTATCTGGGCATTGCCCAATGGGTCGGCGGCGACGGGCTCGCGCCCCAGAGCATTCCGTTCCAGCCCGGCTACGGACTGCTGCTTGCACCGCTCGTGGCGCTGTCTGGGGTCTCGCTGCTGAGTGTCCAGGGCGAGGCGGTGCACCAGCTCGCGCTGATCGTGAATTCGCTGGCGGCAGCTGCAGCGGTCCTCGTTGCGGCACGTCTGGGAATGATCCTGTCCAGACGCTGGTGGGTGGCAGGTGTCGCAGGGTTGATCGCGGCCGTGCATCCGTCGCTGTCGAGTGCGTCTCGCATCGCGTGGCCTGAGACGCTGCTTGGGCTGACGGTGCTCGGCGTCGCGACGGTGGTCGCCCTCGCAATCCAACGCGGTACCGCCGCATGGCGGATCTGGGGCAGCGCAGGACTGCTGGCCACGCTGGCGGTGTCGCTCCACGCCAGGATGGTCGTGCTGGTAGTCGCCCTCGTCGTGACGGCAGCGGCGTGCCGCATCGGCCGCCGTGCCTGGGCGGCCCTCGGCGGCGGGCTGCTGATCGGCGCGGCCGCGACAACCATTGCGCTGCTGCTCACCGACACGTGGCCCCGAGCGCGGCTCAGCCAAGCAGCGCAGCTCGACCGTGGCCTCGAACCGATCGCCACGGTGTCCGGCCAGTTGCTGGCCCTGGGCGCGGGAACGGTCGGCCTCGGCCTGATCGGCCTCATCGCCGGCCTCAGTACCGCATTCGACCTGTTCCGACCGTTCCGATGGGGGCCTGCTGGCAATCCGGACGAGCTGATTGCCGGGGACGCTCCGGCAGCGACGACCGCCGTTGCGCCCGATCCAGAGGGTTGTTCCGGGCAGCGGCAGCGGGGAGGCGCCAACGGGGGCTCGCAGCGGGGCGATCCGCTTGCGGCAACGGCGCTGTTCGTAGCCCTCGGCGCCGTGGGGGCCGTGCTGGTTGGCGGTTGGACGCTGACCGGCAGCGACCGGGCGGATGCGGTGCTGTACGGGCGCTATCTCGACCCGTGGGCGGTGCCGCTCGCCATCGTGGCGCTTGGTTGGTTGGCAACACGATCTGCGAGGCAACGCCGCGACTCGAGAGTGCTGGCGGTGAGCGCAGCGGTGCCGCTGGTCGCCTGCGCCGTGGTCGTGGGCACAGCGAGCTCCTATGACGCATCTCCCCGCCGCATCATGACCCTGTCATTCAGCCCGGCGTGGATCTGGCTGGACGAGCGATTGGCTCTCGTTGCTGCGGCTGCGCTCGGCGTAACCCTCGTCGGCTTACTGATGGCTGCCGTCGTGCTGCGTCGAGAAACTGAGCCAGAAGGCGAAGCCGTGGCGCGTGCATCCCGTGAGCATGCAGCAACTCTGTCGCCGGATCCGGACGCAGACGGCCGGCCGTCGAGCTCGACGTGTGCTGCGGCATCGCGTCACGGCGTCACACGGCGACGAATGCCCGTGCAGAACTCCACGGCAGCTGTTGCACTCGTCGCGGCAGTCGTCGTGCTCGCAGCGGCAGCCACCGTGCTGAATCACCACCATCTCGCCGATGTCGGCAACGTCGCACACAACCAGGTCACCGCAGCCCATGCAGTTGCCGACGCCGCGGACTTCGGCGACCTGCAATGCCTCGCCCACGACCGAACAGGCGTGCCCGAGTACGCACTGTGGCTCTACCGCTTGGAAGTCCCCGAGATCGCACACGAACGGGTCCGCCTGAATTCCGGCAGCACGTCCTGTTCGGAGCTGGTCATTGCCGACGACGATCTCGCGGAGCGCTGCACGAATGCCCGGCACCTCGTCGACGAACCCGCCGCCTCATGGGCTCTGTGGCATCTGCCGCGGCGCATGTGCATTGGCCTGTGAACATGGGGCCCAAGACTGCCGGAGTAGCGTCGCACGATGGCTCCACGACAGCGGCATCCGTCCCGGCTGAAGATCTCTCCGGCACGACGACTTGCCGCTGGCGGCATTCCGATACTGCTGGCGGCAGCGCTTGCATTCGTCGCACTGGGGTGTTCTGACACATCCTCAGACGACAATCAAGCTGCGTCTGACGCCGGCGTCACCACCGAGACCACCAATACCAGCGAGGCAGCGAGTGCCGACACCGCACCGGCGACGGCGGCCAGCGTGCCTTCGACGACCGCGCCCCCGACAAGTACTCGAGCCGAGGTGATCGTCGACGTCAAGGTCACGCAGATCCTCGGCGGCCCGCGCGAAGCCACCGTCTCGGCGCTGCGCGAGGGCATGACTGCACCGCTGTTGCCCGACCCGCTGGTCTCGCCGCTCGATGTCCTGTCCGGCGGGCCGGCGCCCGACGGCATCCCCTCCATCGACGTTCCGGAATTCGAACGAGCCACCGATGTCGGATTCCTGCAGCCCCAGGAGGCCGTCGTCACGCTCACCCTCAACGGCGATGCCCGCGCCTACCCGGTGCAGGTGCTGATATGGCACGAGATTGTCAATGACACCGTCGGCGGCGAGCCCGTCACCATCACGTACTGCCCGCTGTGCAACACCGCCATCGGGTACTACCGGCAGCTCGACGACCGGATTCTCGACTTCGGCACCTCAGGCCGGCTCTACAACTCGGCGCTTGTCATGTACGACCGCCAGACCGAGAGCTTGTGGGCGCACTACACCGGCCAAGCCATCGCAGGCGCGCTCACCGGATCCCAACTCGAGTTCATACCAGTCGCCACGGTGGCCTTCGAGACGTTCCTCGACGAGCACCCCAAGGGCCTGGTGCTGACGCGGCCCGGCGGTTTCGGGCGCCAATACGGCACCAATCCCTATGCCAACTACGACTCTCCCGACGGCAGACCGATCTTCCCCGTCAACGTGCCCGATCCGAGCCTGCCCCTGCAGACCCGCGTGCTGGTCATCCGCCACGGCGGCGAGTCGGTCGCGGTGCAGCACGACACGCTGCAGTCCGAAGGCGTGCTGTCGCTGGATCTGGACGGCTCGCAGGTCGTCGCCTTCCATCTGCCGGGCACCGCCACGCCGATCCAGCACGATCAGGTCGCGTTCGGCCGCGATGTCGGCGCGACCGGAGTGTTCGACCCATCGGTGGACGGCCAGATGCTCACCTTCACGCGCGTGCCCGACGCTGCGAGCTCGGACGGCCCAGGAGGATTCACCGACGATCAGACCGGCACGACCTGGTCGATACTCGGCCGCGCCCTCGACGGCCCGCTAGCCGGAACCCAGCTACAGCCCATCGAGCACATCGACACGTTCTGGTTCGCAGCCGCCGCCAACGACCCCGACATCGACCTCCTCGCTACGCCCTGACGCTCCCGGGCGCTCGGCGGGGTCGGTACCGCTTCGACAGGTCTGCATGGCGGCGCCGAACTCTGCGAGCTTGGGACCTGCTGGATTCCGGGAGCAGAGGGCGGTTCCGCCATGCAAACCGGGCGCGCTGCGCTAGTCGCCGTCGCCGATCTGTGATTGCAGGTAGCGCTCGACGCCGATGTCTTCGATGATGCTCTGCTGGGTCTCGATCCAGTCGAGATGCTCTTCCTCGCCGACCAGCAGATGCTCGAGAAGCTCCCGGGTGCCCGCATCTCCGTGGTCGAGGCACAGGCGGACACCGCTGCGGTAGCGGTCGATGGCGTTCTCCTCGAGCTGGCGATCCAGCGCGAGCTGTTCGGGAACGGTCTCGCCGATCATCACGGTCCCGAGGCGCTGCATATTGGGCAGCGCGTCGAGCAGCAGGATGCGCTCGATGAGCTTCTCGGCGTCTCGCATTTCTTCGATGGACTCTTCGTGGTACTGCGACGCCAGCCGCCCGTACCCCCAGTTGTCAGCGATTTTCGAAGCGGCGAAGTACTGGTTGATGGCCGTCAGTTCGGCCGTCAGTGCTTCGTTCAGAAACTCGATGACCTCGGGCACTCCACGCATGGTTCCACCCTACGCGCAGGCTGCGCGCAGACACACCGCGGCCGATGACCCAAGCGGGCGCCCTCGCAGCCAATAGGACGCGCGAAAAGATCAACCCGTCCGCTGTCGCAACTCCTGTTTCCCGCTTTTGCTCGCTGTCGCTCGCGGGCCGCTCGGGCCACGGCTTCGCCTGCGGGTTCAGCCTCTATGCGCCGACAGCGATCGGGTCGAATGCGATCGAGCGCACCGTGTGGTGCGCCCCCTCAAGCGCCACATCCCGGCACTGATCCAGCACTGCCCGGATCGTCATCAGGCAGCTGCCGCAATCGGTGCCCGCACCGCACGCCCGCCCGATGGCGCCCACGGAGTCGGCGCCCTGGGCCGCAAGGTGGCGGATAGTCGTCTCATTGGTGGTGAGACACTGGCAGACGATCATCGAAGCGGTGGTCTCCGGAATGGCACAGGCGCACACCAGTGAGCGTGAGCGGCGCACGCAACCTTGATGTCCAATGTTAGGCGACGCTAACGCACAACGCGCAAGTGCTGGTCGAGCCAGCGCGCAAGCGCTGATCGGCACAGCGCAATCACACCGGTGCAGCAAGAACTCCGCGAGCGTGCGGCCCTGCGTTGCTCAGCCGGTGGCAGTGACGAGGATGCGCGCAGCCGTGTAGGCGCTGACGCCCACGGTGCCCTCGTCCATCTCGATGGTGGCGGTGCCGTCGGGTGACACCGACATGACCGTCCCTGCGCGCCCAGGCATGAGCCCCGATTGCTCCAGGAACTCCAGCTGCCCAGGCTCGAACTCGAGCTCCTCGGGAATGCGCTGCACGGTGAAGCTCCCGGCTGTGCCGACATCGGCGAGCGGCTTGGCATCGGTGGGAGCGATGTAGTCGGAGCCGGGGATCGGGTTGCCGTGCGGGCAGGTGTTCGGATCGTGGAGCACGTCCATCATCGCCCGTTCCACGACGGGGGAGATCACATGCTCCCAGCGACCCGCCTCGTGGTGGGCGTCTGCCCAGTTCAGCTTCAAGATGTCGGTCAGGAAGCGCTCGGCCAGTCGGTGGCGGCGCACCACGGTCGTGGCGATCTGCTGGCCCTCGTCGGTGAGGGTGATGTGGGCGTCATCGTCGACTTTGACGAGGCCCTCGCGCTGCATGCGCCGGATCATTTCCGATACGGCCGGACGCGAGACGTCCAGCCGCTCGGCGATGCGTGCCTGGATGACCTCGACGCCGTCCTCGGCCAATTCGTACACCGTCTCGGAGTACTCCTCGAAGGCCGGGTGGTATTCCACTGGCTTGTACCCCATGATCGCCACCATAGCGGTACCCCGCAGATCGGCTGCACCGGGTTTGGGGGCGCCTGCATTCGTGCCGAGCGCCCAACTACGCGCCGACCCACCTCGGCAGCACTTCGATGCCGAACTGCCGGCCGTCGTTGATGAGTGATCCAGGAATGGGTGACGGATTGTCTCGCCTCAGGCGAGCATGGGCTGTCGCTTCGGGTTCGCCGAAGAGTGCGAGTGCCTCAAGCAGCATCTGCGGATCGTGCCGAATGCGGTAGGCGATGCCGTCGAATCCTGCTGCGTGCAGTTGCACGCTCAGCAGTTGTGCAGGACGGTAGTCCGATCCGGTCGAGTGAGCTGCGTTCACTCCGAATCGTCCAAGTACCTCGCGCTGCGTCAGGTCTGCGATTCGCAACGGCTGGGTTGGGCGCACGGTCGAGAGCCGGCGCCCATCAACTTCCGGACGTTGCACGGGTCGGACCCTGCCGAACACTTCGACAAATGCAGCCAGCGGAGCGAGCCCGAAGTAGCGGACGCCGAAGGCGAGCGGATGCCCCGGCGGTGGATCGAATCTGTGGTCACCGCTCACGCCGAAGAAGACGGCGCTGCGGGAATTTCGATGAATTCGATGCAGCGGAGTGTTCGACTCGAGGATCCGTTCTGGGAACTCGGCCCAATCTGGTCGTTCTCACCCGGCTTCTTCCCAGTCGGTCACTGTGCGAGTCGGACCGCCGCGCGCCTTGCGGCGCGAGTCAGCTGCTCGTCATCGTTCGCGTCGGCGATCCACTGCGCGGGGGTGCGATCGCCAAGGTCAAGCTGGGGAGTCGTGGCCCATGCCGCGATGACGACGGGGTCGGCCTCGTCGAGGTATTCGCCGAATGCTGCGATGATGTCGGCGACGATCGGCCGGACGCGTCGCTGCTCGCGATCGAACTGCCACACGGGGTACCAACTCGTGCGCTGCCCTTCGAGTGCGATGAGCGAGCCACTGCGCTGCCGCTTTGCCAGCGCCTGGCGGCTGATGCCAAGCAGCTCACGTACTTGGGTGGTATCGAGGCGATCTCCGATCGCCGCTTCCCACGCTGCGACGGCCATGACCTGCTCCGCAGCGGTGCTTCCCATCCGCCTCGCCGTCTCGTCATCGATCACCGTGGTGTACTTGTGGCCCGATTGTCGGGCGAGAGAGTCGATGAAGCTCTGAGCGACGATCACCATCGGCGCCTCGTGTTCGCTTTGGACATTCTCGCCAACGGTCAGACGCTGTCGCAGCGCATCGGTGAGTGCGTCGTCGCTAGCGGTCGTTGGCATGTGACACCTCGCGGTTCAGGACGGCGGTTCGGGTATCGGCCTCGGAGCAAGCCTAGAAACTAGATCGTCAACCCGTCAACCGATCGACTCATCAATGAGCCCCTGCATATTGATCGGCGCCGGAACGCGTGGGCGCCCACGTCTTGCGTGGGGCTGGGTTCTTACCGTCGCAATGGTCCGGTATCAGAGTGCATCGGCACTCACGGTCTCTTCGGGGCAGACTGACGGCGCCCTCTGTGGGCGTCATCGTCGACCTTGACGAGGCATTCTCTCTGCATGCGTCGGATCATTTCCGACACCGCTGGATGCGAGACGTCCAGCCGTTCGGCGATGCGCGCCTGGATGACCTCGACGCCATCCTCGGTCAGTTCGTGCACCGTCTCGGAGTACTCCTCGAAGGCAGGGTGGTGCTCCACTGGCTTGCAGCCCATGATCGCCACCATCGCGGTACCCCGCAACGCGACGGATGCGACTGGGTCTTGCGTTGCGCTGTCCGCCAGGCTACGGTGCATTTTGCTAAACGTTTGTTAAGTGAATGCAAGGAGGTGCAGAAATGAACAAGAACACCCAGAACGATCCAAGGACTCGGAACCGGCTGAAACACCGACGGTGCCCGCCACTTCGACGTCTACGCGACGTTCTCGGCACTCGACGAGGTAGAGGATTTTCTCGGTGTAACAGTGATGGTGGCCAACAACGTGACAATCGGCTGACGTAGTGCGGCTCATCAGCAACAAGATGAATTGCGTCTCGGTGATGATCATCGCGGTGGCGGTATTAGGGTTCGCCGCGGGTTAGGTCGCGTGGTTGGGTGTGATGGTGTAGTTCCATTCGCCGTGCCATTGGTGGGGTTGCAGCGGGATTTGTTTCATCTGTTTGTCGGTGATTTTGATGCCGCGTTGGTACCAGTTGGGGTCGTGGGCTGCTTGGACGGTGAGTCCGGTTTGGGTGGTGGTGGAGGCGATGAGCTCGACGATGGTGGCGATGTCGGTGAGTGGTCTGCCTCGCCAGTTCATGGTGATGAAGCTGAAGAGGCGGTGTTCGATCTTGTTCCATTTGCTGGTGCCGGGCGGGTAGTGGACGACGGTGATCTCGAGGCCGGTGTCGGCGGCGAGGCGGGCGAGGAACCATTTCCAGGCGCGTGGCCGGTATCCGTTGGATCCGCCGGCGTCGGCGGTGATGAGCAGCCGGGTCGCGTCGGGGAACCGCTGCTGTCCGAGGGTGTCCCACCAGCGGGCGATGGAGTTGACGGCGAACTCGGCGGTGTCTGCGGTGTCGCCGACGCTGACCCAGCCGTCGTTGTTGGCGAGGTCGTAGACGCCGTAGCCGATGGCCTTGGCGAACTCGCCCAGTGAGCGGTCCGCGAAGTCGTGCACGCTGACGCGCTGCGGCTCGCCGGCGGGCTGCCATTCGGTGCCTTTGTTGGCGTAGTTCCCGATCAGCTCTTTCTTTTTGGTGTCCACGCTGACCGCCGGCTCGCCGGCGTCGAGGAACTCCTGCGCTAGGCCGTTGAGATAGGCGAACTGGGCGTCGCGGTCGGGATGGGACGTGCCTTCGTTCTGCTTGGCGGGCGCCTGCAGCGAGTAGCCCATCTGGTGCAGGAGCCGCCGCACCAGCTCCGCGGACGCCTTGAAGCCCTGCGCGGCGAGCTCGCGTGCGAGCTGATAGGTCGACTTCAACGTCCAGCGCAGCGCAGAGGTCGGGCTGCCGCGCGTGCTGGGATGCACCAGCTCGTCGAGCGCCTCGGCCAGGCCGGGCTGCTTGACGACCGCCGGGCGGTCCCCGCCGCCCTCCGCCCGCTGACGGTGCGACGGCTCGACCCCGGCGCGCACCTCGCGCACCGCCCGCGACACCGTCGAGGTCGACATCGCCGACGCCTCCACAACGAACGCCTGCCCGCCGCGGCCCAGCGCCTCGGCCAGCGCTCCTGCCGCCACACGCCGCTGACGCTCGCCCAGATGCGGCATCACCGTGTCGAAGAACACTCCCGCCGCGTCCGCCGACAACTCCACACACCCGACACTACACCACACGATTTATCTTATGGCGGACCCTTAGCGGCTGGCTGTGCCGAGTCTTCCGAGCCGCCACGGTCGTCGACGGGTTCGGCGCAAACGAGTCCGGACACAACAGTGAGTGTTTCTGTAACGACTGCTCCGCTGGCAGAGTTCGAGGGTATGTGGAGCTATGAACTGGGTGACGAACACCATGACGCCCAACTGTGCGGCTATCTGATCATCGAAGAGCCCTATGTGCATGTACTTGCGACAGGCCACGGTTGGGATCCCAACATCGACCCGGGTCTCCGCAGGAAAACCCACGATGGGAGTCTCGAATATCTCTGGATCAATCTTCCACGAACCGGAACCCGCTACGATCCAAATACTCGATCAATCTGGGTTTGGGACGACGGGCCGATGACCGATGGGGATCATGTCTCGCTCGGTGGATCGGCAGGTGGCGACAACACTTCTATGGGGGGCAGCATTCACCGCCGCGAGCCATGGCTCGCAACGTCCATGGTGCTAACCGAACGACCCTGCTGACCGATCCCCAGTGCTCGCGTGGTCAGATCTTCCAACTCTTGGGATCGAAGATGCACGTCGTGGCGATGAACAACCTCAGCGGTTCAGCAATCGAGAGTACAGCGTACATGCGGTTTCGTAGATTATCCGGTCGAGTCCCGTTCCTTCTGATACTGCTCGGAGTCCTGGTGGCGTTCATTGCCTTGCCGGCAATAGTAATCTATACAGCGCGTCAGTTTCATCGCGGCCCCATTTCACAGCTTGTGACTATCGAACGCAGCTTTTTCGGTGTGGATGATTCATACGACGTTGACTATGTAGAGTTACTGATTGACGCTAGGTGTATTCAAGGACTAGATTCGTCAGGTGCCACTATGTTGTTGGTATTTGAGAATGACGAGAGTGTTCAAGCGCAAGACGGAGAACTCACCGTTGGGCCTGTAATGCACTGGCCACGCGAAACGGAGGAGTGGTCCCCGGCTGCGTTATCGGGCGAGCAGATCGGATATGCTCGATCGGGCGATATTGTTGCGATTGATCTTCATTTCGAGCAGGGCCAAATCTCCAGATGGAAGACGCGGCCCTACACGGATTGCGTTCGAGAGAATGTTGCGCTCGTGTCTCCAGACTGAGAGCAGGAGCGGACAGGCGAATCTGGCGTTTGGGCAGGCTGCTGTGTTTGACTAGCTTCACGCCGCCCGACTGGTAGAATCGAAGAGGGTCAAGGGCTCACGAATCGGAGTGCGCGATGGATCTGCAGCTGGCAGCAAAGAACGTTCTCGTGACCGGAGCAGGGCAGGGGGTCGGGCTGGCCATCGCTGCGGCGTTCGCTGACGAAGGCGCAAACGTGGCTTTCGCCTACAACGTTTCGAGCGAGGGTGCGGAGAAGGGCGCTGCTGCTGCCCAGGAAGCCGGCCGCGCGGCGCTGGCGATCCGGTGCGACGTCACCAACGGAGGCGACGTGGAGCGCACCGTCGACGAGGTGGTCAGCCAACTCGGCAGCATCGACGTGCTGGTCAATAACGCTGCGTACACCGACACGGGGCCCTTCCTCGACATCGACGCCGACGATTTGCAGCGCATGGTTGACGTGACCGTCATGGGCACCATGCGGATGACGCAGGCCGTCGTGCGCCACATGGTCGACGAGGGCATCGACGGCTCGATCGTGTCGCTCATGGGCGACTCCGGCCGGGTCGGCGAGAGCCGCCTGGCGGGCGTGGCCGCCACAAGGGCGTCGACGATGGGTTTGATGAAGTCGGTGGCGAAGGAATTCGGCCGCAACGGCATCCGTGCCAACACCGTGTCGCTCGGGCTGGTGCGCTCGGAGCGCTTCGCCCACCACACCGGCAATGCGGACGACGAGCGCATGGCGCGCATCGCCAAGATGTATCCGTTGCGACGGGTCGGTGCACCCGATGACGTTCCGCCGATGGTCCTGCTGCTGGCCTCGCCGCTGTCGGGCTGGACGACCGGCCAGACCATTTCGGTCAACGGCGGCTACTCGATGGTCTAGGCGGCCAAACTGTCTTTCCGGTGCGTGCCAGCGTGCCGGTGGGATGCCGGTCGGAGGGCAAGCAGCGTGGCAGACGAGCCGTTCCGGCTGGACGAGACAGCGCCCACCGAAGGCGGCCCGTTCGGCGAGCCGATCCCGCGGCGGGAAGACAACCGGTTGCTGCGCGGACGCGGCAGCTACATCGCGAACATCCGCTACGACGGGCAGCTCGCGGTGGCGTTCGTGCGCAGCCCGGTCGCGCACGCTCGCATCGTGGGCATCGACACCTCAGCGGCGCTCGACGCTCCCGGCGTGGTCGACATCGCCACGGGAGATGACGCCGACTTCGAGCACATGGCGCTGGTGGCTGAATCGGCGCTGCCAACCCACATCGCGACACCCCAGCCGGTGCTGGCGGCGCAGAAGGTCCGCTACCAGGGAGAGGCAGTCGCCGCCGTCGTCGCCACGAGTGCAGCCTTGGCGACCGATGCCGCCGAACTGGTCGAGGTCACCTACGCCGAGCTGACCTGCCACGTCGATGCTGTCGCTGCCGCAGCGGATCCGAGCGATCCAGTGCACGACATGGCTCCCGACAATCTCATCGTCACGCGCCTGTTCGATGCCGGCGATGTCGATGGGGCCCTCGCCGATGCGCACCTGGTGATCGAGCGGGACTACCGCACAAACCGCCACGGCGGCACGCCGATGGAGGGCCGGGGCGCGGTGGCGCTCTGGAACAGCGAACGGACCAAGCTGACATTGCATTCGACCTCGCAGGTCCCGTACCTGCACCGCAACGGTCTCGCGAAGGTGCTGGGCGTGCCCGACGGCGCCGTGCAGTTGCTCGTCGGCGACGTGGGCGGCGGCTTCGGCATCAAGGCAGTGCTGTATCCCGAGGACGCTGCGGTGGCTCAGCTCGCTCGGCGGCTCGGTCGACCGGTTGGCTGGGTCGAGACTCGCTCGGAGCATCTGCTGACAGCGCTGCACGCCCGCGACCATCACTACACAGCGCGGGCTGGCTTCGACGCCGACGGGACGCTCATCGCGGTCGACGCCGTGCTGCACGCCAACGTGGGCGCCTACAGCGCGCCGCCGTGGACAGCAGGCATCGAACCGCTGATGGCGGGCGGGCTGCTGACCGGGCCCTACAAGCTCGGCCACTACCGCTGCGACGTGAAAGGCGTTGCCACGAACACCACGCCGACAGGCCCCTATCGCGGGGTGGCGCGGCCCGCCACGGTGTTCGTGATGGAACGCCTGCTCGACGACGCCGCCGCGGCGCTGGGCATCGACCCGCTCGACATCCGCCGCAAGAACCTGGTGGCACCCGCGGACCTGCCGTACACCGCGCCCACCCGCTTGGTGCACGACTCGCGCACCTACCTCGACTGTCTCGAAGGAGTGGTCGAACGCGTCGGCTACGAGGATTTCCGCACGTTGCAGAAGGCATCTGGCGCGCCCGGCGGCGATGGGCGGCTGGTCGGGATCGGATTCGCTTGCTACAACGAGCTGACCGGTCTGGGACAGAAGGCCTCGGCGGGTCCGCGGCTGCCGTTCCGCACCGGGCACGAATCGGCCAGCGTGCGCATCGACCCCGCCGGTGCCGTCACCGCGGCGATGGGGGCGACCTCCCAGGGCCAAGGCCTCGAGACGACCATGGCCCAGGTGGTGGCAGCCGAATTGGGCGTCGGCGTCGACGACGTGTTGGTGGAGATGGGTGACACCGACCGGATCTCGTTCGGGCTGGGGGCGTTCGCCAGCCGTCAGGGCGTCATCGGCTCTGGAGCGGCCACGCTCGCAGCACGCACGGTGCGGGCCAAGGCGCTCGTCATAGCCGCGCATCTGCTGGAAGCCGAGCCGGAGTGGCTGAGCATCGACGACGGGTTCATTCACACCGCCGACGCGCCTGCTGTGGGCGTGTCGCTGTCAGACGTCGCTGCGGTCGCCTACTTCGAGCCGCATCGCCTCCCGCCCGGCACGGAGCCGGGACTGGAGGCAACTCGCTTTTACGATCCGATCACCGGCACGTTTGCCGCGGGTGCCCAGGCGGCCGTCGTCGAGGTGGACCCCGACACCGGCGAGGTGGACGTGCAGCGCATCGTGTGCGTGGAGGACACCGGGCGCGCGATCAACCCGATGATCGTGGACGGCCAGATGCAAGGAGCCATCGCCCAGGGCGTGGGCGGGGCGCTGTACGAGCACTTGGTGTACGACGGCAACGGGCAGCTGCAGTCGGGCACGTTCATGGACTACTTGGCAATCTCGTCCGATCGCGTGCCGCCGATCGAGCTCGGCCACATCGCCGATCCCGCCCACAACCTGAACCAGATCCGTGGCGTGGGCGAGGGCGGCACGCTCGGTCCCTATGCCGCCATAGCGAACGCAGTCTGCGATGCACTTGCCCCGCTGGGCATCACGATCGACGAGCTGCCTCTCAGCCCCGCCCGGGTCCATGCAGCGATCGTCGCTGCAGGCGCGCACCGTTAGGACGCCGCACCGGACGCTCTCGCGCCAATATCACCGCCTGCGCCGCCGAGCTCGGCGCTGTTTAGGCATTGGAGCTCGAGCCGAGCCGGAATGTCACGCGCACGAACCTGGTCTCGGCGTCTTGCACCATTTCGGGCTCAGTGGCGTTGAAGTTGCGCATGGCGGCTCGCATGAGCGGCCAACCGCGCGCTCGCTGTTCCATGAAGCCCGACGCGAGCAGATAGTTGGCAATGGACTCGTTGCGTGAGCGGGCAGTTCCGCCTGCGCGGACTCCTTCGACGGTCATGTGGTTTGGCAAGGCGCCCGGGCTGGTCAACTCAACTCGTTCATCGAAGACGTCGAGCTGAACCGTGGAGCCAGTGATGGAGTAGTCGCGATGAGCGACAGCATTCGTCAGGGCCTCCCGCAGTGCTTCCAACGGAAGCAGGTAGCGGTCGCGTCTAGCCAAGGCGCCGTAGACCTCGAGTCGACCGAGCGATTGAAACCAGCGCACGGCCACTCGCAGTTGTTCGTCCAGGCGCCCCGTAGCGCTGGTGACTTGGAGCGATTCACCGGCACGATCGCTGCCCGCGTAGGCAGCGCATTCGATTCGGAAGTTTCTGGTCTGCGGGTAGCTCTGAGGCTCCTTTCCGAAGGCGAGGACGCCGTATAGCGTCGGCTTCAGTTCGCCGCCGATTTCCACGATGGCGTGACGATTGAGCAGATCGTCGTCTGTGTGCGGCTGGGGCTCGGCGTCGGTCTCGATTCCGAGCCTGCGCAGATAGCTTCGAAAGGACCCAAGATCGATGTCGGCACTCGTTGCTGCGCCGATAGCCCGCTCCTCCGTCAGGACGTACCCGAAGATGTTGTAGAGCTCCTGCAACTCGGTGGACGACGGCTCGACGCTGCTGCGACCGCGGCGCACCCACACGCGGCCGTCGTGACGCATCGGCTCGAAACCGCGTTGGCGGGGTACTTCGATCCAATGGACCCAGCCGTGCAGGTCTTCGTGCCGGCCGAGGCGAGCGCTGACCGGCGAACTGCATCCGCTCTGAAGAAACGATGTCAACCGCTCCTGCAGCTTCTCGCTGTCCTCGGCAACGCCGATGATCTGCTGATCGTCGCTGACCCCTAGCACGACGAGCCCACCCTCGGTGTTGGCGAATGCGCATATCGCCTTGCCAACCTTCGACTTGTCCTTGAAGTGTGGTTTGAATTCGGTGTGCTCGTCCTCGCCTTCGGCAATCCGGTTGAGGATGTCGGTCCACTCCATAGCGGGCCTCAGAAGCCGTACTTGAGCCGACGCAGGCGGAAGGCCTCGTCGCCTCCGTCCACGGTCTGGACGATGGCGTTTCGCACCGTCGGCTCTTCGATGGCACCGGCGCACGCGATGTGCCCGTGCTCGGATTCGGCGTCGAGTTGAATGACCTGGTCCGCATCGCCGTTCACGACGATGTTGGCGTTGTGGGTCGCGACGACGACCTGACGGATTCCCTTGAGACGGTGAAGCGCGGGCAACAGTGTCTCAAAAAGGAAGCGATTGTCGAGATCGTCCTCAGGCTGGTCGATGACGAGCGGGCGATGGTCGTTCGTTGCAAGCAGCAACGACAACAAGAGGTTGACACGTTGACCGCCGGACAGCCTGTCGAGCGGCCGGTATTGCCCGTCCATGGTTCTGAACTCGAGCCAGTATCGATCAGGACAGCGCAGCGCAGCGAGATCACGTCGCCGGTTCGGCGTCATACAGCTCACGAACGTCTGCTGAACGGCGTCGCTCATTCCGATTTTGCTCAGGCTTCCAGCATCAAGTAGTGCGAGCAGCACTTGGGGCGAAGGAACGACTCCGTTCTTAGTGTCGTTCCACCAGCGGGTAATGCCACGTTGGCCCAAGTCTGTGACAAACGCCTCCAGTGGCTCGAAGTCTCCGTCGTTCAAGCGCCGGGCAACCATTCGCCCATCGAATCGCCGTTCGATCACATTCAGGATGCTGTCGTAGGCCAGACGTTGCTCCGCAACCAGCTCTCGCCGTTCTTGCAGTCCTTGTTCGAACGCCGAGCGGAGCCGATCGGCTGCGGCACGAATCCTGTCGAGGTTCGCTTCGTAACTGTCCAGCAGGGCCGCTTGGGCATTGAGTGCCTGAGACTCATTGATCCGCGCGCCGTCGAATCCCTGATCGGCGAGGGTCCGTTCCACTTCCGCATGTAGCTCGCCGCGCCGTGTCTCGTGTGTTCGCAGGCCAGTCCTGGCGAGGTGTTGCGCCTCGACAAGTCGGTCGCGAAGAGCTTCGGCGGCATCCGATGCCAGCTCCCACACTTGATCGAGCCGCTCCGCCTCGGCGTCGACCTGTTCTGTTGACTCGTCAACGGCTATAGAAATGACCGGGCGCCTCACCGAGTTCAGCGACGAGATGAGATCGCCAGTCTCCTGCAGGATTTCGCCTGTCGCCTTCACGGTCTCGCGCCACGAGGACGTGGATGACTCGGCACGATTCAGCTCTTCCATTCCGGCGGCGGCGAACACCCCCAATTCGGCCCGTGCTCGTGAGCTGCGATCACGCGATTGCTCGGCGTCCGCAAGCTCGTCGTCAATATCGGCAAGCCGGCTGGCAACCCTGCTGAGGTCCCGGTCGCGTGCCTGCAGGTCGCGTTCACGGCTATGGAGTTCATCCGTCAACGAAGCGTCCAACCTGGACAGGATGTGCTGTACCGCCTCCGGATCTTGGGCCAAGTGCTGCAGCTCGCCTTGCGTGTAGAACTCAGCAGGCCACCGCTCGTGCGCGTCCGCGGTCGGGTCACTGCCAGGAATGTCGAGTTCGATAGACGGTGCGCCGGCGAGAAAACGCCCGGCTGCACGCTCACCGACCTGTCGTTGCATTCGGACGTCCTGCGGCAATGGGGCGCCGACGTGCACACGCAGTCCGTCGAGGAGTGTGCTCTTTCCGGTCATGCTGCCGCCGATGACACACGTCAAGTCCGGGCTGAACTCGAATCTGACCGGCTGGGCGACATGCTCGGAGACAAAGAACGATGCCGCTCCATCCACGGTCACGGACTTGAGCCACGGGCGCTCGTTTCGCATGGCGTCGGGTCGTTCGCTCAGGTCGCTGAGCGAGCCGCCGCCGTCCAGCTCGTGGCCTGGGCGCAGGCGCGTAACACGGGCGACGAATGCCTGTCGCAGCGCCTCGATGGTTGGGTCGGCCATCTTGACCCAGACATGACGGCTGCCGATGTCCTCGAGTGAGTGTGCTGCGCTGCTGTGGAAGAAGGCCAATCGATTGGTCGATACAAACTCGTTGACCCAGGGCTTGCCTTGAAGGGCTTCATCTTCGAGAGAGTTCTTCGGGAGTTCGAGAGCCACAAGGTTGCCGATGTCGAAGTCTTCTCGTTCGACGTGTTCGCCCGGCGTGCCGAGAAGTCCTGTCTCGCCGAACGCATGCGGTGCCAGCGCAAGGCAATCCCATGGTGCAGCGTCGCTGGGCGCCCCATCGGGTCGTTGGTTGTCGCGCACGATGGCAAATGCCCCTGTGGCGCTGAGCGGAGCGGTAGCAACCCGCTTGTCGGCCCACGGTTGTCTGCCTTGCATCAGCAGGTCGAAGAGTTGCAGATACCGCTCGTGACCAATCTCGGGGTCGAACAGGAACACAAGGTCTAGGCCATCGCGCCCGTCGTTGAGTCTCGGCTTGAAACCAGGGAAGACAGCAAAAACCTGCTCGCGATATGGCGTTCCACTGTGATCGATGCCGTTGTTCCATTCTTCGACGATGTGCCAAGTGGCGCTCAGGTCGCCGGAACCGGCGAAGCGTGGGCTGCGCGGTGTGATGCCGAGCACCTGAACCCCGCTCGAAATGGCGGCGTCGAGGAACTGCTGTGCATAGGTCGAGAGCTGTTCTGACGACGGCGATGAGGCGTCAATGCCGCTTGGCAATCCTTCCGAGCGGCCGGGCGCGTCGTCGATGGTGTGAATCTGCAGGTCTGCCTTGAACCAGCGGACTCCTGGCACTTCATGACGCCAGTTGTCTGCTTGCTGGCGTACGAATCCCACGCTCACGCCCCCGACCGCTGGTTCCTAGGTTGCGACGGTACAGCCGCAGCGGGCTGCTTTGGCACCGTTGAGCTTGGCGGTGCTCCGGCTTCGGCGCTTGAGCCGAGGTAGGCGTTCACCACGGCCTCATTGACGCGGATCTCGGCCGATGTGCCCTGTGCGATGACCCGGCCGAATTCGAGCACGTAGATGTAGTCGCACACCTCGAGCACCAGACCCATGTCGTGGTCGATCAGCAAGATCGACACGCCTTCGGAAGCCACATCAAGCAGCCGCACGCCCAGTGCAATGCTCTCGGGCGTCGTCAGCCCGGCTGCGGGCTCGTCGGCGAGCATCACCCGCGGCACCGACACCAACGCCCGCGCCACGCCGACCAGCTTCTGGCTGCCGAGCGGCAGGCTTGCGGGCTTCACCTCGGTGTCGCGGTTCAACCCGACCAGCTCCATCGCCCCATCCACCCGGGACTCTTCCGCGGGTCGCGTCGGCACCACGAAATCGGCGAGGACGGAGCCGAACGAGGAACGTTCCGCAGCGACCTGCACGTTCTCTCGCACCGTCAGATCGTCGAACAACTCGAGCGATTGCCATGTGCGCGTCAAGCCCAACCGGGCGCGAACATGGGGTGCTTCGCTGGTGAGCGGCTTCCCGCAGAAGGTGACCTGCCCTCGCGATGGGACGAAACCCGTGAGGGCATCGACGAACGTCGTCTTGCCGGCGCCGTTCGGCCCGATGAGCCCGACGATCTCGCCCTCACGGATCCGCAGCGATGCTCCGTCTACCGCCTTCAGGCCGCCGAATCGAACCGTCAGATCGGTGACATCCAGCACGACGGGTGCATCTTCGAAGCTTCGGGGGCGCACCTTGCGCCGGTAGCGCGATGCTGCTGGGACCTCGCCGGGAGACTCTGCGGCATCGGCGGCAAACACAGTGCCGAACTCGCCGCCGCGGACCGCGGCCCTGGCGCGCCTGCCTGCCCGAACCGCCTTGAACCGTGCGAGGTTCTGCCGGTACGCGCCGGCAAGGCCCTCGGGAAAGAAGATGGCGGTGACCACGAGTGCCACACCAGCCGAGAACTGGTACCAGCGGCCGAGCTCGGCGATCCGGTCGGCGGTGATGTAGACGATGCCGAGCGGCGCGAACAGCCCGGCGATGATTGCTCCGGCGACGCTCGTGATGCCGCACAGGTACGCCAGCGCCAGGAAACTCAAGCCGATCAGTACGGCGAAGCTCTCTGCGGACAGCTGGCCCCTGCTGTAGCCGATGAATGCGCCGCCGAGGCCGGCGAGGAACGACGCGATCCCGAACGCCAGCATCTTGGTCTTGGCCACCGAGATGCCGATCGACGCCCCGGCCCGCTCATTCGAGCGCACGGCCAGGAACCGGCGCCCCGTCGCGCTGCGCGCCAGGTTTCCCACGGCGATCGCGCACACGGTCACCACCGCGACCACCAAGAGCCCGAATTCCATGCGCGCGAAATTCCTGCCTTCGCGGATGGACAGGTCGACACCGAAGAGCGACGGCCCTGAGATCGGGTTGCCATACAGGCCGGTGATGGCGGTGTTGCGGAATACGAATTCCTCGAGCGCCACGGCACCCGCCAGCGTGACCACAGCAAGCTGCGCGCCGCGGATCCGCAGGGCGGAGATACCCACCACGAGGCCGAATCCGGTGGCCATGAGTGCCGCCAGCAGCAGGGAGATGGGAAACGGGATGCCGAGGGAGTCGCCCAGCTTGCTGAGCGCAAAGCCTGACGCCCCTGCGATCGCGGCTTGGGCCAGCGAGATCTGGCCGACGAGGCCGGTCAGCACCACCAGCGACAGCATGACGATGGTCATGATCATGCTGGTGATGATTCCGATGCGATAGCTGCCTTGCGTCACCACGGTCAGCACGATCGCGGCCACCACGGCGGCTGTCACCACACCGGGGCGCATCTTCGGCCTCACCACTTCGGGCAGGGAATCGGCTTCGACAGCACCGCGGGACGGCAGGGTGTGACCCAAGCCGAACAGGGCGAGCACGATGACGCCGAACGGAAGCGCATGGGAAATCCCGGTGATGGCCCAGTCGGGCCACCACGGGTTGGTGGTCTGGTACACGACGATCGACTGGAAGATGCCGAGGCCGAACCCCGCCGTCACGCTGACCGCAATCGACAGCAGGCGACCGATGACCGCCGCGGCCAGCGCGGGCACGATCGCGAGGATGTAGGTCAGCGGGCTCAAGGTGACGATCGGCGAGGTCAGGATGACGATGAAACCGACGACGGTGCTCGAGAGCACCCACGTGGCGCCCGCCAGCACCTGCGGCGAGTAGCGGGCCAGGCTGACCGCCCGCTCGTTCTCGGTGGACGCCCGCGTGGCGAGCCCCAGTCGCGTGAAGCGAAACCATGCCCACGCCGCCACGGCAGTCGCCAGCACGACGGCGGTGAGCCACAGGCGGTCGCGAGAGAAGCTGATGCCGGCGAAGCTCACCGGCTCGTTCGGCAGGATCGGAGCGACGACGCGTGCTGTGCTCGTGAAGTGCATCACGATCATGGCTTGGATCACGAGCAGCACGCCCACCGACGCCACGACGCGGGCCAGGATCGGGGCGCGTCGAAGCGGTCGGAAAACCAGGAAGTGCACCATCAGGCCGATGAGGCTGCACGACAGCACGGCGAGCACGATCGCCACCGCGAACGGCACCGTGCCCGAACTGCCGCCGAGTCCGATCCGATTGCGCAGGACCACCACCGGCAGCACGAGGTCGCCGGTTCGGGCGAGCTCGTCGTAGACGTAGGCCCCCCACATCGCCATGGCCCCGGTGGCGAAGTTGATGACGCCCGTGCCCCGGTATGTGATGACCAAGCCCATCGACAGCGCTGCGTAGATGCAGCCGAATCCCAGGCCGACGATCGCGAAGAGGAGGTACTGATTCACCTCAGACCGGCCGATCACTCATCTGGGAATGCTCGCAGATGGGCGTGAGGTGTCGTAGTGCTTGTTCTGTGTCTCGCTCTTCTTTCCCGTCCTCGTGAGAATCTGGGCGCCCGAGCGCGGCTCGGGTCCAGGTGTGTCACCGGCCGCGTCACGCGCGGGTCGCGGGTTGGTGCGCGACGGCCGCTGGGTCTCATCGCAGCTTGCTGGCCCACGTCTGCGCCGTGGCACTGCTGGTGTGGCAGATGGGCCGCGTGTCGCGTACACCGGTGTTTGCTTGACGTAGTGTTCGGGTGCTCGGGACGGGATCGTGGTGCGGTTCGGTCTGATGCGACACAGACATAGCGACGCTCAAGGACGGTGGTCATGCTGGCAGGAGACACTGATCGGGGCCGGGGCAGCAGTTCGGGCTCTGATGGCGATGGTCGCCGGGCGGCGCCGCGGAGATCGGGCGCCGGGCGGCGCCGCGTGGCTGCGGGTGTGGTCGCGGTGCTGGCGGCTGGGCTGGTGGTGCCGGTGTCGGCAGGTCCGGCGTGGGCGCAGAACCCCCCTCCGGCGGTGGATTACGACGTCGATGATGACGGCTTGATCGAGGTTTCGAGCTTGGCGCAGTTGAACGCGATCCGGTGGGATCTCGACGGCGACGGCACCGCTGATGTGTACCCGCCCGATATTGCGGGCCGCACCGGTCATGACCCAGACGGCGCTACGAAGCATGCGGCAGCGTTCCCGAACGCGGTGGCGGGCATGGGCTGCACGTCTGATGGGTGTGTCGGCTATGAGCTGGCTGCGGACTTGGACTTCGACACCAACGCCAACGGGCAGGCCGACGCGGGTGACGCCTTCTGGAACGGCGGCCTGGGTTGGTTGCCGTTGATGGGCGGCGAGGCGATCCGCGATTGGGATGCGGATTTGCGTTTTATGGACTACGCGGGTACCAGCGGGCCGAATTCGCGTGCTCGCATGTTCACCGCGGTGTTCGAGGGCAACGGCCGCACGATCTCGAATTTGTTCATCGACGATCCTGATCGGCGGTATGTGGGGCTGTTTAGCTATGTCGGCCCTGGCGGGCATGTGCGCAATGTGGGGCTGCCGGCCCCCAACTCCGACAGCGGGGTGCGCGGCGACCGTCATGTGGGGGCGCTGGCAGGCACGGTGGAGGGGGGCATTGTCAGCGGTGTGTGGTCCGATGTCGACGTGACCGGCAGCAGGACCGAAGTCGGGGGCCTGGTCGGGGCGAGCTGGAACTTCAGCGCTGTGGTCGAGAGCTACGCCACCGGCGACGTGACCGGCATGGCGCTTGTGGGCGGCTTGATCGGGATCCTCAACGCGGGACCCGGTGCCGTTGCGAGCTACGCCACCGGCGACGTGACAGCACGCTGCGTAGCGGGAGGGCTCATCGGGCGGCGGATCGACGGCCACATCCGGGCGGCCTATGCCACCGGTTCGGTGACCGCCACCGGAGCAAGCAGATGCAAGGTGGACGGCGTGTTCGTGAGATCTGTCGGCGGCTTGCTCGGGTCGATGTGGGCACCCGCTCTGGTCGACTGGCCGCGTGCCAGCTACGCGATCGGGCAGGTCTCGGCGCCGCAGGGCGCCGTCTTCGTCGGCGGGCTGGGCGGTCAGATCATGTCCTCACCCATCTCGCCTGGTGAGGGTTCGAACCTTTGGGATGTGGAGACATCCGGTCAGGCGGCTAGCCCGGGGTTGGGGGTGGGCTACACGACGGCGCAGTTGCAGGCCCCCACGGGTTATACGGGCATCTACGCGGACTGGGACGAAATCGGGCCGGGTGATGATCCGTGGGATTTCGGGTCGTCGTCGCAGTACCCGGTGCTGAAGTACTGCGGGGACAAGTCGGGGATCGACACTGCCGACGGTGAGCCGTACTGTCCGCTGGACCCGGTGCGGCAGCGGTCGGGCGGGGCCACGATCGAGGTCGTGCCCGTCGCGGACACGCCAGAGCCGCCGGGTTACACGGTCGATGCGGGTGTGGTGGCGAAGGTGGAGTACCTGGCTTCGCAGGTTCATCACGGCTCGGCGCATGTGAATCGTTGGCAGCGGGTGCTGGCGGCGTTCGGGACGCTCGACGCAGCAGGCGTTACCGGCGGCGCGATGACTGCGGAACAGGCCCAGCACATGGCCAATACGCACAGCAGCCCGGTGTGGGACGAAGTAGTAGCCGAGCTGACCGCGCTCGAATCCGCGCAGGCGACGCAAGACACCCCAGCCCAGGACGCTCCGGTGCCGGACGAGGCCGATGCTGTGCCGGTGGTGGTCCCTGAGATCTCCGTGGCGGCGGGCGGCGATGTGAGCGAGGGCTCAGGTGCAGTGTTCACGATCTCTGCGGCGCCGGCGCCGTCTGCGGCTCTCGATGTGAGCGTGACGGTCTCCGCGTCCGGCGAGTGGGGCGCGGCTGGGGGCGCCCGCACAGTGACGTTCGCGGCGGGCGCTGCGACAGCGACGCTGACGGTGCCCACCGTCGATGACGGCGTCGACGAGGCCGACGGCAGCGTGTCGGTGTCGTTGGACGCGCCCGCGGCGGATGCGGGCTACACGGTCTCTGCCGCTCAGGGCGCTGCGTCGGTGGGGGTGGCTGATGATGATGTGGATCCGTTGACGGTGTACATGATCTTCTTTTCGACCTCGATCGACGAGAACGGCGCCGGCTATGGCAACCAGGCGCAGTTCGCCATTGCCCCGACGCGTGCTTTGCGGTCGTGGGAGACGCTGACGGTGCCGTTGAGCGTGACCGGCGGCGAAGAGGGCGCCAACTGGACGATGCGGAATCTGAACGATCCCGATGCGGTGTTCGCGAACGAGTTCGAGGTGACGTTCGGGCCGGGTGTTGACGGTGTTGTCTTGGAGCCGGGCGATCAGCGTGTCGAGTTGGTGTTGACCGCTGTGGATGACAGCGACTGGGACGATCACGAGATCACCGTGTCGTATGGGACCGGCCCCCGGGCGCCGACGCTGAACGGCAGCACCGACGGCGTCACGCTGGGCATCTCGTGGGGCCCTGACGGCACTGAGCGCGCGGATGGGTCGACCACGGTGGTGATTATCGACAGCGACGAACCGCCGCCGCAAGTGAGCATCACCGCCGCTACGGGCGGCACTGAAGGCACCGCGGCGACGTTCACGGTCACCGCGTCCGCGCCGGTCGCGGCAGCTCTTGACGTCGACGTGACGGTCAGCGCAACTGGCGACTGGGGCGCGACGACAGGCACACAGACGGTGACGATCCCCCAAGGCGCCGCACAGGCGACCCTCACCGTCGCCACCGTCGACGACAGCACCGACGAGCCCGACGGGTCAATCACCGCGACGCTCGCTGCGGGCAGCGGCTACACCGTCGGCGCGCAGCCGACGCAGACTGCGCAGATTCTCGACGACGACGACCCGCCGCCCGAGCCTGCCGTCGCGGCATGCACCGGCAAGCCGCGGGTGTCCGTCGCCGACGCCGCAGCACAGCGAGGCGACGACCTGGAGTTCGTGATCAGCCTCAGCTGCCGCTCCAGCGGCGCTGTCACCGTCTACTACTTCGTCGCCTACGGCGCCGACATCACATCCGTCCGCACTATCGGCATCGCCGGCGGCGACACCGAAGCGACCGTGAACGTGCCCACAGCCGGCGTCAACACATCGGTTACGTTCCACGTGGTGTACACCATCGGCGCCGCCAACTACTCAACCCAAGCCGCAGCCACCATCACCGGCTGACCACTGGAACGGGCTGGGAAGGTCTGGAGGTCTGTCTCGTCGTGGAGAGGTTGTTCATGAGAATCGGTCGTGTGGGCGCCAGAAGATTGGCAGCGGGCGTGGCTGTGGTGCTGGCGGTGGTGTCGGTGGCCTCGCCGGTGACCGCCGCCCCGGAGGCAGCGGATCCCCCAGCCGCGCCGGAGGCGCCTGCCGGTGGTGTTGGCATCGACAGCGATCCTGCCGGTCGCCCGAGCGCCGAGGAGGGGCACGTGGCGCCGGTTCCCGCAGAGCCCGCAGGGCCCGTTCCTGTTGAGGGCCCTGGGCTTGTCGGGGGCCCCGACCTGGGAGGACAACCGCTCGGGCCGGCGCCCGGCGACGGGTTCAGCGTGTCGGACTTGTTCGACGACGACGGTGTGTACCACTGGGTCGACGGGGATCGCGTGGTGCAGATTCGCCCAGTCTTCGACGGTGCTGACGGGGTGTCTGCGGGGGCGGGCTCGTCGCCGGCGCTGACCGAAGCAAACCTGCCTCGCGAGTTCGTCGATGACACCGGCCAGACGCTGCATTTGAGCGACGGCGTCGTTGTCGTGTTCCGCTCCTGGGCGTCTGCGGCCGAGATCAGCGCCGCTCTGGCCCGCCACGGCATCACAGCCGCCGACGCGGCGCCGATTGACGGCTTTCACAACGGGTACTTGATCACAGCCTCCGCTGTTGACTCGCTGCGGCTGGCCGCGGCTTTGCCCCGCGACCCGGCGGTGGAATCAGCATCGCCCAATTGGCACTCGCCCGACATCGTCGAAAACGTAAGCCAGGCAGAGGTGAATTGGTGCAAGTCGCATGCGTCGGATTCGCTGTCTGATGAATTGTTGCCCTGCTCGTGGCATCTCGACGCGGATACGTCGTATCGCGCCCGATCGTCGCTGGCTGACCCGCAGGTCGATATCAATATCGGGGATGCGTGGAACAAGACCAAGGGCCAAGGCGTGACGGTGGCCATCGTGGACCGTCACTGGAACGGTGGCCATGAGGACCTCGCAGACAACGTCAACACCTCGCTCGATTCGAACTGGAGTCGGTGGTCCGGCGAGCCAAACGCGATCCGGATTGGTTCGATTCTTTGGCTTATTACGGGACCGATCCCGCATGGAACGAATGTGGCGGGGATTGTCGGGGCCCGCGACAACCTTGTGGGCGGGCGGGGCGTGGCACCGCGCGCCACGCTGACCAATTTCGATTACATTGATAGTCAGAGTTCCGCGAACTTCTTGGCGGCCTGGACCCGCCACAGCGACGTTGTCGGAGTGTCGAACCACAGTTACGGCAAATCTGCCAGACCAGGCCTCAGCCGGGTGGACAGCGCATGGGTAAGCGCAGTCGATGGCGCTTTGAGCAGCGGCTACGGGGGCTTGGGCACGGTGTTCGTAGGAGCGGCGGGCAACGCCAAGAATCTCAGTCGTATGCCGTATTCCGGGCTGGCCACGCTCCAGGAGCGGATGAACCACCGGGGCCAGATGGTGGTCTGCGCTGTCGGGGCCGACGGCACCAGTTCGCACTATTCCAGCGAGGGCTCCAACCTGTGGTTGTGCGCCCCGTCGAAGGGCACTTCCGGCTTGGGCCTCGTCGCCCCGCAGAGCAACAACCAGTACACCTTGACTTTTGGCGGGACGAGCGGGTCGGCGCCTCAGGTCAGCGGGGTCGCGGCGCTGGTGCGCAGTGTGAACCCCTATCTGACATGGCGCGACGTAAAGCTGCTGCTGGCCGACACTGCGTTCAAGAATGATGCCGGCGACAGCTCGTGGCTGCCGGGCGCGGCCAAGTACTCGAACAGCACCGAGAACTACAGCTTCAGTCACAAGTACGGGTTCGGCGTGGTCGACGCACAGGCCGCGGTGGACGCGGCATTCTCCTGGCCGCTGCTCCCGGCGGAAAAGAACACCACGGTGTCGTCGCCGAGCCTCAACTCATCAATCAACACCAAGAACAACGAGTTCACGCTGGACGTGCAGAGCCCGATCGATTTCGTCGAGCACGTGAACTTCAAGATCGACATGAGGGCCGACAAGTTCCGCGACTTCGATGTCGTGCTGGTCTCGCCGACGGGACGAGAGTCGGTGATCACCACCTACGCGCCGACCTGTAAAACTAGTTGCGGGCTAAACGGGAGTTTCACTTTCGGCACCGCCCGCCATCTGGGCGAGGACCCCTCCGGTACTTGGACGCTTCGTCTGGTATACCGCGGCACGATTGATGAGAACTCAACGGCAGATTCGCTTCCCCTGTTGAGGTCGTGGAGCATCACCGTTCACGGCCACACCTCGGAGGCGGCGGTGCTGGCGCCGTCGCTGACGCTGAGCGCAGGCGGTGACTCGATCGAAACAGCAGTGCCCGAGGGCGGAAAGCTGCAAGTGACCGCCACCCGCCACAACGGCGCCTTGACACAAGACTTGGTAGTGCCCGTCAGCGTGACGCCGATTTCGGCTTCAGGACCCACCGACGCGGCCGCCGACTACAGCGCTCTGCCAACGGTGACCATCCCAGCCGGGTCCACCAGCGGCATCGGGCTCATTGCCATCACCGACGACCAAGACGACGAAGGCGACGAGACTTTCACCGTCGGGCTGGGCACCCCACCCGACGGCTACCAAGCACTCGGCGTCGCCACAACCGTCACCATCACCAATGACGATGTGACGCCGCCGGAGGTGTCGGTCACCGCCGGGCCACCGGTGACCGAGGGCAGCGACGCGGTGTTCACAGTGTCGGCATCTCCCCCGCCTACCGCGGCGGTGACGGTGAAGGTGAGCGTGGCGCAGTCAGGCGACTTCGGGGCGGCGACCGGCACGCGAACGGTGACAGTCCCCCCCAGCGGCTCGGTGTTGCTCGAACTGCCCACCGTCGACGACACCGTCGACGAACACGACGGCTCGGTGACGGTGCAAGTGCTGGCAGACATTGGCTACACGGTGGGCTCGGCGTCATCAGCATCGGTGAGCGTCACCGACGACGACGTACCCGCGGTATCGATTCATACCGCCGGGTTAGGGGTGACCGAGGGCGACGAAGCGGTGTTCTCGGTGACGGCATCGCCTACACCCGCCGCAGCGGTGACGGTGAAGGTGAGCGTGGCGCAGTCGGGCGACTTCGGGGCGACGATCGGCACGCGAACGGTATCTGTGCCAACCAGCGGCTCGACGTGGTTCACCGTGCCCACCGTCGACGACAGCGCCGACGAAGACGACGGCTCGGTATCAGCGCAGGTGCTGGCCGGCAGCGGCTACACGGTGGGCTCGTCGTCGTCAGCGTCGGTGAGCGTCGCCGACGACGACCCCGACCTGCCGAAGGTGTCTGTGACGGCTGGGCCACCGGTGACCGAGGGCGCCGACGCGGTGTTCACGGTGACGGCATCGCCTACACCCGCCTCAGCGCTAACCGTCCAGATCAAAGTCGCAGCATCAGGCGATTACGGCGCCACGACCGGAACGCGAACGGTGACAGTCCCCCCAAGCGGCACGGCGTCGTTCACCGTGCCCACCGCTGACGACAGCGCCGACGAAGACGACGGCTCGGTAACGGCGCAGGTGCTGGCCGGCAGCGGCTACAGAGTCGGCGAACCGTCAACGGCATCGGTAGACGTCGCCGACGACGACCCCGACCTGCCGAAGGTGTCTGTGACGGCTGGGCCACCGGTGACCGAGGGCGCCGACGCAGTGTTCACCGTGTCGGCATCGCCTACGCCCGCCTCAGCGCTGACCGTCCAGCTCAACGTTGATGAGTCGGGCGATTACGGTGCCACGACCGGAACGCGAACGGTGACAGTGCCTACTGGCGGCACGGCGTCGTTCACCGTGCCCACCGCTGACGACAGCGCCGACGAAGACGACGGCTCGGTTTCGGCACAGGTGCTGGCCGGCAGCGGCTACAGAGTCGGCGAACCGTCGACGGCATCGGTGAAAGTCGCCGACAACGATGTGCCCGCGGTATCGATCACCGCCGGGCCGGGGGTGACCGAGGGCGGCGGCGCGGTGTTCACCGTGTCGGCATCGCCTACACCCGCCTCGGCGCTGACCGTCCAGATCAAGGTCGCGGAGTCAGGCGATTTCGGCGCGGCGACCGGAACGAGGTCGGTTACTGTGCCTACCGGCGGCTCGGCGTCGTTCACCGTGGCCACCGTCGACGACAGGGCCGACGAAGCCGACGGCTCGATCACCGCGACGCTGGTCGACGGCGCCGGCTACGACCTGGACACGAACAAGTCTGCGACGGTCAATGTCACCGACAACGACAGCCCGCCGCCGGTGGTGACTTTGTCGAGTAGGGGCGGTACAACCGAGGGCGCGTACGCGTGGTTCACGCTGTGGGCTTCGCCTGGGCCGAGGGAATATATGCGGGTTCAGGTGAAGGTGGGGCAGTCGGGCGATTTCACTACTCGGACAGGTTTGAGGACGGTAAGGATATGGCGGCGCGCTGACGTCCATAACCAAGTGACGTTCATTATTCCCACGATCGATGACGGCATCGACGAGGCTGACGGTTCGGTATCGGCCCAGGTGATGCCGGACGACGGCTACACGGTCGGCACGCCGTCTTCGGCGTCGGTCTCAGTCTTCGACAACGACGACCCGATCCCAGTGGTGTCGGTCACCGCCGGGCCACCGGTTAGCGAAGGCACCGGCGCGGTGTTCACGGTGTCGGCATCACCTACACCTGCCTCAGCGCTGACGGTGAAGGTGAAAGTCGCGGAGTCAGGCGATTACGGCGCCGCGACCGGAACACGAACGGTGACAGTCCCCACCGGCGGGTCGACGTCGTTCACCGTGGCCACCGTCGACGACAACGCCGACGAGGCCGACGGCTCCATCACCGCGACGCTGGTTGACGGCGCCGGCTACACGGTCGGCACGCCGCCTTCGGCGTCGGTGAGCGTCACCGACGACGACATCTTGTCGACGCCGGATACCCCGGCGGTGTCGGTTTCGGCTGGGCCGGGGGTGACCGAGGGCGGCGGCGCGGTGTTCACGGTGACGGCATCACCGCCACCTGCCTCAGCGCTGACGGTGAAGGTGAAGGTCGCGGAGTCAGGCGATTACGGCGCCGCGACCGGAACACGAACGGTGACAGTCCCCACCGGCGGGTCGACGTCGTTCACCGTGGCCACCGTCGACGACAACGCCGACGAGGCCGACGGCTCCATCACCGCGACGCTGGTCGACGGCGCCGGCTACACGGTCGGCACACCGCCTTCGGCATCGGTCAGCGTCACCGACAACGACGTGCCGGAGCTGTCGGTCACCGCCGGGCCACCGGTTACCGAGGGCGGCGGCGCGGTGTTCACGGTGACGGCATCACCTGCACCTGCCGCGCCGCTGACGGTAAAAGTGAAGGTCGCGCAGTCGGGCGAATTCGCGACGCGGACAGGTTTGAAAACGCTAACGATGGCACCGAGCGTTCATGGTTTCAGGTCGGTGTCGTTCTCGGTTCCCACGGTCAATGACGACATCAGCGAGGCTGACGGCTCGGTATCGGCGCAGGTGCTGGCCGGCAGCGGCTACACGCTCTCAGCCACCGCAAGCACCGCGACGGTCACGGTCGCCGACAACGACATTGTCCCGGTGGTGTCGATCACCGGCGGCAGCGACGTGACCGAGGGCGGCTCTGCGTCGTTTACGGTGACCGCGAGCCCGCCGCCCACCTCGAACCTCTCGGTGCAGGTCAAAGTAACCCAGACCGGCGACTACGGCGCCGCCACCGGCACCCGAACAGTCACAGTCCCCACCGGCGGCACAGCCACGTTCACCGTGCCCACCACAAACGACAACACCGACGAGGCTGACGGTTCGGTAACCGTCACGCTCATCGACGGCGCAGACTACGACCTCGCCCCCACCAAAACCGCCACCGTCAGCGTCGCCGACGACGATGACCCCATCCCGGCAGTGTCGATCACCGGCGGCAGCGACGTGACCGAGGGCGGCTCTGCGTCGTTTACGGTGACCGCGAGCCCGCCGCCCACCTCGAACCTCTCGGTGCAGGTCAAAGTAACCCAGACCGGCGACTACGGCGCCGCCACCGGCACCCGAACAGTCACAGTCCCCACCGGCGGCACAGCCACGTTCACCGTGCCCACCACAAACGACAACACCGACGAGGCTGACGGTTCGGTAACCGTCACGCTCATCGACGGCGCAGACTACGACCTCGGAACCGCCAAAGCGGCCACCGTCAACATCACCGACAACGACGACCCGCCGCCGGTGATCCCGGTGGTGTCGATAACCGGCGGCGGTGGTGTGACCGAGGGCGGCAACGCCTCATACACCCTGACCGCGAACCCGCCGCCCACCTCGAACCTCTCGGTGCAGGTCAAAGTAACCCAGACCGGCGACTACGGCGCCGCCACCGGCACCCGAACAGTCACAGTCCCCACCGGCGGCACAGCCACGTTCACCGTGCCCACCACAAACGACAACACCGACGAAGCCGACGGCTCTGTCACCGCCACGCTCATCGACGGCGCAGACTACGACCTCGGCACCACCAAAACCGCCACGGTCAGCGTCGCTGACGACGACGACTCGCCGCCGTCGTATGCTGCGGATCCGCAGGTGGTCTCCGCGGTGGAGTATCTGGCGTCGCAGGCCCATCACGGTTCTGCGCATGTGAATCGCTGGCAGCGGGCGCTGGTCGCGATGGGCGTGCTGGATTCTGCCGGTGTCGTCGGCGGCGCGCTGACTTTGGCGGAGGCCCGCCAGAACGACGAGAGGTACAGCAGCCCGGTGTGGGGTCAGGTGGTGGCTGAGATCGAGGCCAAGGCAGCGTTCGACGCGGCACAGCAGCAGCCCCCTCAGCCTCAGCAGCCTCCTCCGGTCGTGCCGACGGTGACCGTCACGAGCGCGTCGGGGGGAACCGAGGGTGATTCGGTGTCGTTCACGGTGACCGCGGTTCCGTCGCCGGCTGTGGATCTGGCGGTGGGTGTGTCGGTGTCGGCTTCGGGTGATTTTGGCGTGTCGTCTGGCACACAGACGGTGACGATCGCGGCGGGGCAGTCTTCCAAGACGGTGACTTTGTCGACGTCGGATGATTCGGTCGACGAGGCTGACGGTTCGGTGACGCTGACGTTGAACAGCGGCGGCGGTTACACCGTCGGTTCGCTGTCGTCGCAAACAGTGCAGGTGCTCGACGATGACGATGCGCCGCCGGTGATCCCGGTGGTGAGCATCACAGCGGGAGGCGGCGTGACCGAGGGCGGCAACGCCTCATACACCCTGACCGCGAACCCGCCGCCCACCTCGAACCTCCCCGTGCAGGTCAAAGTGACCCAAACCGGCGACTACGGCGCCCAAACCGGCACCCGCACGGTCACGGTGCCCGTCGGCGGCACTGCCACGTTCACCGTCGCCACCGCCAACGACAGCACAGACGAGCCCGACGGATCGGTCACCGCGACACTCATCGACGGCGCGGACTACGACTTGGGCGCGGCCAAGACCGCCACTGTCAGCGTCGCCGACGATGACGATGCGCCGCCGGTGATCCCGGTGGTGAGCATCACAGCGGGAGGCGGCGTGACCGAGGGCGGCAACGCCTCATACACCCTGACCGCGAACCCGCCGCCCACCTCGAACCTCCCCGTGCAGGTCAAAGTGACCCAAACCGGCGACTACGGCGCCCAAACCGGCACCCGCACGGTCACGGTGCCCGTCGGCGGCACTGCCACGTTCACCGTCGCCACCGCCAACGACAGCACAGACGAGCCCGACGGATCGGTCACCGCGACACTCATCGACGGCGCGGACTACGACTTGGGCGCGGCCAAGACCGCCACTGTCAGCGTCGCCGACGATGACGATGCGCCGCCGGTGATCCCGGTGGTGAGCATCACAGCGGGAGGCGGCGTGACCGAGGGCGGCAACGCCTCATACACCCTGACCGCGAACCCGCCGCCCACCTCGAACCTCCCCGTGCAGGTCAAAGTGACCCAAACCGGCGACTACGGCGCCCAAACCGGCACCCGCACGGTCACGGTGCCCGTCGGCGGCACTGCCACGTTCACCGTCGCCACCGCCAACGACAGCACAGACGAGCCCGACGGATCGGTCACCGCGACACTCATCGACGGCGCGGACTACGACCTGGGCGCGGCCACGACCGCCACTGTCAGCGTCGCAGACGACGACGACCCACCACCGGGTGTGGCGGCCTGCGTCGGCAAGCCGACCGTGTCCGTAGCCGATGCGACCGCCCAGCGAGGCGACAACCTCGAGTTCGTCATCAGTCTCGACTGCCGCCACAGCGCCGATGTCGTCGTGCACTACTCCATTGCGCATGGCTTCACCTACGCCGACGGAGGCACAGTGACGATCAGCAGTGGCGACACCACCGCATCGGTACGGGCCCCGACCATCGGCGCCAGCGATGTGGGCCTGTACTTGGTCTGGGTCACCGAGGTCACGAACCCATTTGGAATCTGGGCGTACGGCACGATCATCGACTAGC
Organism: Candidatus Poriferisodalis sp.; assembly: GCF_965208895.1. Lineage (GTDB taxonomy): Bacteria > Actinomycetota > Acidimicrobiia > Acidimicrobiales > Poriferisodalaceae > Poriferisodalis. The sequence continues at coordinate 3,214,020 of NZ_OZ242363.1, forward strand.
ACCGGGAGTCACACGTTAAGGCATCAACACCATCACCATCGAAAGCGGCGCAACCGGCGCAACCGTCAACTTGCCCACGGCGGCAGCTACGGCGCAGGCGACATCGTCACCATCGACAGCGGCGACATCGACGCCACCGTGACCGTGCCCACCGCCGGGGTCAGCAGCACCATCGAACTCCATGTGCTGTACACGATCGGCGCGGCCAACCACACAGCCAAAGCCACATCCACCATCACCGACTGATTCGGCGTGAGGGGCCTGCCGGCAGCGCCGTGCGTCGGGTAGAACTGCGAGCCGGCAGCCGCGAGCTAGGTTTGAAGGGGCCATGGGGGGCGTGGGCAGGGCTATGCGAATCACCGTTCCCGGCTTGGTGCTGGCGCTCCTGGGGGGGCTGGTCGGCATGCCTGCGGTTGGTGCGTCCGCGCCGTCCCCTCCGGTGCCGCAGCCGCAATCGGAGCTTGCCGCTGCGGGCGAGTTGATCAGCGCCTTCGGGCAGACCGCCGAGTCGACGGCGAACGGGGACCACGCAACAGTAGTCGATGAGCCCTCAGCGCCAGACGGACTTCTTGCGCCGCCGGACGCGGCGCCCGATGTCGAGGACGGTCTGGCGCCTGAGGACGGGCTCGGAGGCCCGGAGCTGGGCGAGGCAGTGCAGGAGTTGGGTGTCTTGGACCTGGTGGGCCCCGACGGCGTGTGGGTCATGCGTGACGGCGGGCGTGAGACTCCGCTGCGATTGTTGGACGCGGCCGAGATAGCGGCGCTGGGCGAGGAACGGTCGTTGGTTGCGACCGCAGCGGCGACCGCGTACGCGCCGGGGGCGGTTGGGAATGCGTCGGGGGCTTCGGCGTCGGGCGCCGCAGCGGCGGCGAATCCTGACACCTGGTTCGTGTCTGACACCGGGCAGCCGCATCTGTTGGTGGGCGGTGTGAACGTGCTGTTCGGTCCGGAGGTTGGAGGGCCGGTAATCGAGGCGGTGTGGAGGCGCCACAAGGTGGCGAGCGGGGCGATATCGCCGCTGGGCGAGTTGCCGAACGGGTTCCTGGTGAGGACGGTGTCGGATGTGGAGTCGCTGCGTCTGGCGGACGTGCTGTCGGCGGAGCCGAGTGTGGACACCGCGGTTCCCAACACGTTCACGCCGCTCGAGGTGGGGCAGGATCAGTTGATCGCCGCGGACGGCGTTGCCTCGGACACGGCGGCTGCGAGGCGGCGGTGTACCAAGTACACGAGCCTTTGGCCCGACGAGCTGTCGAGCTGCTTGTGGCATTTGGACGCGTCCGGCGACTACCGGTATGACGAGGCTACTGATCTCCGTCGGCGGGATCCGGTGGTCGACATCAACCTCGGCGATGTGTGGTCCACGACGATGGGGGCCGGGGTGACGGTGGCGGTGGTGGACCACACCTGGAATCCGAACCACGAGGATCTCCGCGACAACGCGGACACCGGCCGGAGCACGAACTGGGGCGGCTACACCTCAGAAGTCGAGGGGTGGAGTGGCGGACCTCACGGCACCATGGTTGCCGGGACTGTGGGGGCACGCGACAACACCGTGGGCGGGCGCGGCGTCGCCCCCCGGGCCACGCTGGTGAACTACAACCTCCTGGACAACTACTCCGCAGCTCGAAAAACCGAGGCACTGACTTTCAACATAGGCACGGTGGCGGTGGCCAACCACAGCTATGGCACCCCTCAGAAACGAGGACTTGATCGTGCGGGCTCCATTTGGCAGCGGGCACTGGAGACCAGCCTCGAACAGGGATTCGGCGGTAAGGGGACTCCCCATGTGAAGTCAGCCGGCAACAGCCGCGTTGCTAACTCCCGACGTGTCTGGTCGGGCCTGGAGGCTGCCAACAATTATCGCGGCATCATTTTGGCGTGCGCGGTGGCACCCTCGGGGCCATTGGCAAGTTACTCCGAAGAAGGCCCCAGTACGTGGGTGTGCGGACTCGCAGGGGACTACGGCGAGGCGGGGGTCTTGGCGCCCGTGGGCGACAATCACTACCGCGACGGCCTCAAGGGCACCAGCTTCGCTGCGCCGATGGTGTCGGGGGTGATCGCGTTGATGCGCAGCGTGAACGCCGATTTGACATGGCGGGACGTGAAGGTGATCTTGGCAGACACCGCGCGCAAGGTCGACCCGCAGGACTCGGGCTGGATGAGCGGCGCCCAGAAATACAGCTCGACGGGGCCGGTGCCGCAGTCGTACTCGTTCAGCTACAAGTACGGCTTCGGTCTGGTGGACGCCGATGCCGCCGTCGATGCCGCGGCCGCCTGGGCGCTGCTGCCTCCGATGCAGACTTCCACGTCTTCGCATACCGGCGATGTGTCGCTGCCGGGGCGCGGAGCGGAGATCGAGTTGGCCCTTGATGTGCAGACGGCCATCGATTTCACCGAGCACGTCAAGGTCACCGTCGCCGGCGACATATCTGACGTCCGCGCCTACCGGTGGACCCTGGTGTCGCCGACAGGAACCGAATCCCTCCTGTTACCGGAGACTGACGGGTGCCGCGCGCATGCGTGCTCGTTGCGGGGCTCGTTCGATTTCGGGACATCGCGCCATCTGGGCGAGAACCCGGGGGGAACATGGAAGCTGAGAATCCAGCACATGCCTACGCTGCCCGACTGCACCAGTCTTGCCGCCTTCACGCGCAGCTTGGCGAGGAGTTGGTACGACTTGTACTGCGTCGACAGCTTCAGGGAGATCCTCAGCTCATGGAGCGTCGTGGTGACGGGGCACACGGGCGTGCCCACGGAGCCGGTTTCGCTGTCGGTCGCGGCGGCGAGCGTCGCCGAGGGCGGGAGTGTGGATGTGGCGGTGTCGGTGGGCGGCCCCGCCCCGGCCACCGATCTGGTGGTGCCGCTGGCGTTCGCCGGTGTGAGTGCTGAGGCCGGCGCCGACTACTCGGCGCCCGCGTCGGTGACGGTGCGAGCGGGTTCGTCGTCGGCGACCGCGACGATCTCTATCGCCCAGGACAGTGTGTACGAGGGCCTCGAGACGTTCGCGGTCGGGCTGCGCGGTCTGCCGCTGGGGTATCGTCCCGAATCGGGGCCGGTGGTGGTGACGATCACCGACGACGATCCGCTGCCGGTGATGTCGTTGCACGCCGCGAGCGCGTCGGTGGCCGAGGGCGGCTCGGTGGATGTCACCGCGCAGCTCAGCGGTGTGTCGTCCACCGACGTGACCGCAGACCTTTCTGCGACGGCGGTAGCGCCGGCAGTGGCGTCGGACGGGCGGCTGGGCTCGCCGGCTGTGCTGACGATCCCGGCGGGCTCGACGGAGAGTTCGGGGTCGGTGACGTTCACGGCAGCGCAGAACGATGTGTACGAGCTGACCGGGTCGGCGGCAAAGAGTTTCGAGGTGTCCGCCGCTGTCCGCGGCGGCAACGGCATAGCCGACCCGGCGGCGATCACGGTGAGGATCGACGACGACGAGTCCGCCCCGCTGATCTCCATAGCGGCGGGCCCCGTTGTCGGGGAGGGTTCCGCCGCGCAGTTCACCCTCACCGCTAGCCCGACGCCATCGGCTGATCTGGCGGTGAGCGTGACGGTGGCCCAACAAGGGGCGTTTGGCGTAGTCACCGGCGCGCAGACGGTCACGATTCCCGCTTCGGGCCGCGCGGTTCTGGCGGTCGCAACGGCTGGCGACTCGATCAGCGAGCCCGACGGGACCATCACCGTCACCCTGGTTGACGGCCTCGACTACAACCTCGCGCCGTCGGCGGCCGCGACGGTCGGAGTCAGGGATGACGACGGCGGCTCGGTTCCGGTGAGGGTCTCGCTGTCGTCGGCGGACGCGTCGGTTTCGGAGAACGGCGGCTGGACTGATGTGGAGATCTCTTTGAGCCGGACGCTCTTGGCCGGCGAGACGGTCAGCGTGCCGATCACGGTGACCGGGACGCCGGGCAGCGACTGGACGCTGGACGACCCGACAGGTCCAGGCGTTACCCCCACGGGCTCAGGCAAGACCACCGCTGTGGAGTTCGGCCCGGGCGGGCGGACAGCGGTGCTGCGTTTCGAGGCTGTTGACGACGACGCGACCGTCGACCGGCCGATCACGTTCGCATTCGGCACCGGCGCCCGCGCCCCCACCTCCACCGGTGTGATCGCCGGAATCACGCTCGGCGGGGCGCTCACCGTCACCATCACCAACAACGACCTGCCGCCGGTGTGCGATGGCCGCCCGACGGTGTCGGTGGCTGATGCGAGTGCGGCGCGGGGTGGGAGGTTGGTGTTCGAGTTCAGTTTGAGTTGTCGTGCGTCTGGTTCGGTGGTGGCGCACTACTACATCGCGCGGGACGGTGAGATCGTCGGGAATACCCAAAGGGTCACTTTCGGGCCCGGCGACACGTCCGCGACGGTGAGCGTGCCCACCGAAGACTCCGACACGGTGAAATTGCAGGTCGCGTGGGCCCCCGGCGCCGCGAACGCTTTCCGTGTGCCGGCGGCCATCGGCACCATCATCACCGCCCTGCCGGTGGTCAGCATCGTCGCCGGCGGCGACATCACCGAGGGTGCCGCCGCGGCGTTCACCGTGACCGTGGTCCCTGCACCGGCGAGCCCGATCACCATCACCATGGACATCTCCCAGAGCGGCGACTTCGCCTATCGGTCGGGACAGCGAACCTTGGTCGTGAGCAACGGTGCCGCGGTCTACTCCGTTGCGACCCGGGATGACAGTGACGACGAGGCCGACGGGTCGGTCACCGCCACGCTGGTGGATGGCGTCGGCTATGACCTGGGCGCTGACAAGTCGGCGACGGTGGGTGTGGCCGATGACGACGATCCGCTGCCGCAGGTGGACATCACGGCAAGTTCGGGGGGGACTGAGGGCGCGAGCGCGGTGTTCACCTTGACGGCGTCGCCGGCGCCGGCGGCTGATCTGGATGTGGCCGTGGCGGTCACTGCTGCGGGCGATTTCGGTGTCACAGTCGGTACGCGTACGGCGACGGTCCTGTCGGGCGCCACCGAGGCGACGCTGACCATCGCAACTGCAGACGACAGCGTCGACGAGCCTGACGGCAGTGTGACGGTGTCGTTGGTTGCGGGCATTGGTTACACGGTCGGTTGGGTGGCGTCGCGGACGGTGCAGGTCACAGACGACGACGATCCGCCGCCGGTGATTCCTGAGGTCTCGGTCACTGCTGGTGGGGCTGTGACCGAGGGTTCCGGTGCGGTGTTCACGGTGACTGCGAGCGAGCCGAAGTCTGCTGCGTTCGATGTCGCTGTGTCGGTCGCTGCGTCGGGCGAGTGGGGTGTGATTGAGGGTTCGCAGACGGTGAGCTTCGCTGCGGGCGCGGCGTCGGCGACGCTGACTGTCCCGACCGTCGGCGACTCCGTTGACGAGGCTGACGGCAGTGTGTCGGTGTCGTTGGATGCGCCGGGTGCGGATGCGGGGTACACGGTGTCGGCCACCCAGGGCGCAGCCACGGTTGCGGTGTCTGATGATGATGTGGATCCGTTGACGGTGTACATGATTTTCTTTGCGAGGTCGATCGCGGAGAACGGCACCGGCGACGACAGTCAGGCGCACCTGAGAATCGCCCCGACGCGCGCTTTGCGGTCTTGGGAGACGCTCACGGTGCCGTTGAGCGTGACCGGCGGCGATGAGGGCACGCATTGGACGATGCGTGATCTGAATGATCCTGATGCGGTGTTCGCGAATGAGTTCGAGGTGACGTTCGGGCCGGGTGATGACGGTGTTGTGTTGGAGCCCGGTGATCAGCGTGCTGAGTTGGTGTTGACGGCTGTGGATGACAGCGATTGGGACGATCAGGAGATCACTGTGTCCTATGGGACCGGCGTTCGGGCGCCGTCGCTGAACGGCAGCACCGAGGGGGTGACGTTGGGGATCTCGTGGGGTCCCGACGGCGTCGAGCGTGCCGACGGTTCGACCACGGTGGTGATCGTCGACAGCGACGAGCCGCCGCCGCAGGTCGACATCACCGCCGCGACCGGCGGCACCGAGGGAACCGACGCTGTGTTCACCATCACCGCGTCGAAACCCACAACAGCCGACCTCGACGTGGCCGTCGACGTCTCCTCAACGGGCGACTGGGGCGCAACTGTCGGAGCGCGGACGGTGACGATCCCCAAAGGCGCCACGCAGGCGACCCTCACTGTCGCGACGACCGACGACAGCGCGGATGAGCCCGACGGGTCGATCACTGCGACGCTGAGGGCGGGCAGCGGCTACACCGTCGGCCCGCAAGCGACGCAGACCGCTCACATCGCAGACGACGACGACCCGCCGCCCGAGCCTGCCGTCCCGGCCTGCACCGGCAAGCCGACGGTCGCCGTCGCCGACGCGACAGCCGCACACGGCGACGACCTCGAATTCGTCATCAGCCTCACCTGCCGATCGACGAGTGCTGTCACCGTCTACTACTTCATCTCCCACGGCGGCAGTTACGGCGCGGGCGACATCGTCACCATCGCCGGCGGCGACATCGACGCCACCGTGACCGTCCCCACCGCTGGGGTCAGCAGCACCATCGAACTCCATGTGCTGTACACGATCGGCGCCGCCAACGACGCAGCCAAGGCCACATCCACCATCACCGACTGACGTGTGTGATTGCATCGCGGCGTATCGGCCCTGCTCCATTCGAGGATCAGGCCGCCACCGAGACCTGCGCGGTTTGACGGTGGGTTAGAGGCCGCTGAGTTCGTACGCGTCGAAGAGTCCGTCGCCGACCACGATCCTGCGCAGCGTGCCGCCGTCGGCTTCGACGACTTGCCACACCATGATGTGCGACATGCAGTGCGAGGACTCCGGCGGCCACGGCGCCAGCCCGCATCGCAGATCGGGGCCGAACCAGCCGGGCGTCTCGCCTGAGTTCGCGAATGCGTCGGTGATCGACTTGGAGGTGATGGGGCCCTCGATCTTCTCGAGGATGAACTCGATCTCGCGCCAAGCGCCGTAGGGCGCCACGGCGAATCCTTCGATGAGCTGCTCGTGACCTGCCGCGGTCATGTCCTGCGCGTAGGCCGCGAGGCGTTCTTGGATCTCGGGCGGCGCGAACTCCGCGACCCACGGCACCCACTGGTCGCCTTGGGTGTATGTGCCCAAAGCAGCAGGCCCGAGCACGCCGATGTACAAGCTGCACGAGCCGGCGAAGATCGGCTTGTCGAAGCCGCTCGCGGCGGCGGAGCCGACCATGCCGATGCAGCCGAACTCGTCGAGCTGGCCCATCATGCCTTCGACGCCGGCGGATTGCGCGGCGGCGATGGCTGCTGTCCAGTCGGGCGCGGCGATATCGACCACGACGCGGGTCATTTCGATGCCGTGATGCTCGAGCACCGGGGCGATGATGTTGTCCATGAAGTCCAGGGCGGTGGAGGAATCCTGGATGACCACGGCGATGTGGTCGATGCCGAGATCTTTGAAGGTCTTGGCCGGGCCGACGGCAAAGGCGCCGGTTGCGACATGCAGCAGGAACGCGCCGGGGCTGTTGCGCTCGGTGGGGCCCCACGAGTGAGACGAGACGTAGGGAATGCCTGCGTCGACCCACAGCCCGAGTGCCGCTTCTGAGCCCATCTCGACGCCCATGTAGGCCATGACGACGTCTTCCTCGATCAGCTTGATGGCGCAGTTGATGGCGCTCTCGGGCGTGCCGTCAGAAAGGCAGACGACCGGCTCGATCACCGCTCCGTGGATCCCGCCCGCACGGTTGATGACGTCGATGGCGACTTCGCCGCCGATACGCAGCTCTGGCAGGGAGATGTTGCCGCCCTCGTTGTTGACGTAGCCGACCCGGATGATCTCACCGGTGCGATCGATGGCAGCCGTGGCAGTTGAGGCGTCTGCGTCGCCGGTCGTGTTATCGCTGGCGGCGCTGTCCGGGGCACCGTCGCCAGTCGCCGCGACGTCCACGTCCACGTTGACATTGACGTCAACGTCTATCTCGCCCCTACTCCCCGGCGTTGCGGCTGGCGCTTCGTCGCTGACAGTCTCGGAACCGCCGCACCCACCAGCCAGTCCGACGAGTGCGGCGAGGACTGTCAGCCCGACGCGCCGAAAGATGCGCTTGGCCGAGCGCCTAACTTCCCACCTTCGTTTCGGCAGGCATTCCATGTCGTTTGGAATGCTACTCGTGGTCCAGGGTTCGCTCACCGAGGTAACTGGCCTCGAGCACTTCGGGCCGCTGCGCCAGTTCTTCCGCCGTGCCCGACAGGGCCAGCTCGCCGTGATTGAGCACGTAGGCCCGGTCGGTGATTGCGAGCGCAGCATGCACGTGCTGTTCCACCAGCAGCACCGCCGCGCCGGTGTCATCGGCGATGCGGCGCACTACTGGCAGCAGGCGCTCGACGATGATCGGCGCCAAGCCGAGGCTCATCTCGTCCACCATCAGGAGCCTCGGATCGGCGATCAGCTTGCAGCCCAATGCCAGCATCTGCTGCTCGCCGCCCGAGAGCAATCCGGTGCGACGGTCCAGGAGTTCGGCGAGGGCGGGAAACCAGCCGATGATGTCGTCCTCGGTGACCTCGCTGCGGCGGTGCCGGTGCAGGCGCAGGTTCTCTGCAACGCTGAGCTGAAAGAAGATGCCGCGGTCCTCGGGCAGCAGCGCAGCACCCCTGCGCGCTACTTGGTGCGCGCTGGCGCCGCCGAGCGGCTTGCCGAGCACATCGATCTCGCCGTCGATAGGCCGCAGGACACCCGCGATGGTCAGCAGCGTGGTCGTCTTGCCCGCGCCGTTGGGTCCGAGCAGTGCCACCACCTCGCCCGGATGTACGTGCAGAGACAGGTCGCGCACGGCCGGCACCCCGCCCCAGCCGGCCACCAGATTCCGGACGTCCAGCGCAGGCGTTGCGACAGCGGTGCCTTCGGGGGTTGTGGCCTCGGCTGTGCTCATTCGATTGGACTCATGCGATCAGGCTCATGCGGTTGGGCTCATGTGTGGACCTCGGAACCAAGGTAGGCGTCGATGACGGCCTCATTCGCACGAATGTCGGCCGGGGTTCCCTGTGCGATGATCTGGCCGAAGTCGAGCACGTAGATGTAGTCGCAGACTTCGAGCACGAGGCCCATGTCGTGGTCGACCAGCAGGATCGACACGCCGCCTTCGGCGATGTCGACGATCTCGCGGCCCAGCGTGCGGCTCTCGGCGGTGTCGAGACCGGCGGCGGGCTCGTCGGCCAGCATCACCCGAGGTGAACTGGCCAAGGCCCGGGCAACGCCGACCAGCTTTTGGCGTCCCAGCGGCAGATCGCCCGGTCGGGCGTCGGCGTCGCTAGCGAGGCCAACCAGATCCAGTGCGGCATCCACCCGCTCGAGGTCAACCGGTCGTGCCGGCTTGACAAAATCCGCCAGCACCGAGCGAATCGAGGCTCGTTCCTGGGCGACTTGGGCGTTTTCGCGCACCGACAGATCGCCGAAGAGCTCCAGCGACTGCCACGTACGCGACAGGCCCATGCGCGCTCGCTGGTAGGGCAATTCGCTCGTGAGTTCCCGACCGTCGAAGACGATGCGCCCCTCGGAAGGGACGAACCCGGTCAGGGCGTCGATCATGGTCGTCTTGCCGGCGCCGTTCGGTCCGATCAGACCGACGATCTCGCCCTCGCGGACGCGCAGCGATGCTTCGTCGACGGCCTTGAGACCCCCATAGCGGACGGTGAGTTCTTCGACCGCGAGGACGACGGGAGCATCGTCGAAGCTCGGCCGGTCGCGACGGGGCGGCTCAGACACTGAACCCGACGGTTCCACGAGGCGCAGCGGCACCGGCGCTGATCGTTCTTCATCGTGGTCATTCGCGTCAGCGGCCTTCGCGGCTGCTCGCGCTGCAAGCCGGGCCTTCAGCTTCTCGAAGTTCTTGCGGTTCGCGCCCGCGATGCCCTCCGGATTGAAGATCGCAGTCAACACCAGGCCGATGCCGGCGAGGAGCCCATACGCGGTACCGAGTTCCAGGTTCCGGTCCAAGACAACAAACCCGATGCCCAAGGGAGCAAATGTGCCGCCAATGACAGCGCCCGAGACGCTGGTGATGCCGCCCAAGTAGGCGAATGCCATGAAGCTCAAGCCGACGAGCACGGTAAAGCTGTCGGCGGAAAGCTGACCACGGCTGTAGCCGATGAACGAGCCGCCCAGTCCTGCCATGAACGAGGCGATGCCGAATGCCAGCAGCTTCGTATTCGCAATCGAGATACCGATCGATGCACCTGCCCGCTCGTTTGAGCGCACTGCCAAGAAGCGTCGTCCGGTAGCGCTGCGGGCCAGGTTGCCCACCAGGACTGCACAAATCGCCATCAAGATCAGCACCAGGATCCCGAACTCGACGCGTGCGATGGTGCGTCCTTCCCGCACGCCCATGTTGAGGCCGAACAGCGTTGGATCCGAGATCGGATTCCCCGCCACCTCGGTGAAGCTGGGATTCCGGAAAATGAACTTCTCCAGAGCTACGGCGCCTGCCAATGTCACTACGGCCAGTTGCGCGCCGCGGATGCGCAGCGCCGGGATGCCCACCAAGACGCCGAACGCCGTCGCCACCAGCGCTGCCAGCAAGGGCGATATGGGAAACGGTATGCCTGCAGCATCGCCCAGCTTGCTCAGGGCGAAACCAGCCGTGCCAGCGATGCCCGCCTGAGCGAGGGAAATCTGGCCCACCAGGCCGGTCAGCACCACCAGCGAGAGCGTGATGATGGTGATGATCATGCTGGTGATGATCCCGAACCGATAGCTGCCCGAGGTCAGCACTACGGCCGCGCCTGCGGCCAGCACCATGACGACGACGACTTGGGGCCGCATCTTGGGCCGGAACACTTCTGGCAGCGGATCGGACTCGACGGCGCCGCGGCTGGGGAGTGCGTCGCCGACGAAGAACAGTGCCAGCACGATCACCACGAATGGCACCGCATCGCCCAGGCCCGACACCGCCCAGTCCGGCCACCACGTCTTGCTGGCTTGGAACACCACGATGGACTGCATGACGCCCAGCGCCAGCGCCGCACTGACGGTGATACCGATCGACGAGAGTCGCCCGATGAGCGCCGCTGCCAGTGCCGGCACGATGGCGAGCACGTAGGTCAACGGATTCAGGATCACCGTCGGCGAACTCAAGATGATCACTGCGCCGACGACGGTGCTCGACAGCACCCACGTGGTTCCTGCCAGCAATTGGGGCGAGTAGCGGGCCAAGCCGACCGCTCGCTCATTCTCCGCGGAGGCCCGTATGGCAAGTCCCAGCCGGGTGAATCGGAACCATGCCCACAGTGCCACCGCGATCAGTACCACGACCGCTGTCAGCCACAGCCTGTCTCGCGAGAAGCTGATGCCGGCCATGCTGACCGGTTCGTTCGGCAGAATCGGCGGCACGTTGCGGGGTGTGCTGGTGAATTGCAGCACAATCAGCGCCTGGATTGTCAACAGCACGCCGACTGAGGCGACCACCCTCGCCAGCACCGGCGCCCGGCGCAGTGGCCGGAAGACGGCGAAGTGCACCAGCAGGCCGATCAAGCTGCACGAAGCCAAGGCCAGCACGAAGGACAGGGCGAACGGCAATGAACCGTCCTCGCCCAGACTCACACTGTGGGGCACCACCGCCACCGGAAACACCAGGTCACCGCTGCGCACCAGTTCGTCGTAGACGTAGGCACCCCACATGGCCATGGCACCAGTGGCGAAGTTGATCACGCCGGTGCCGCGGTAGGTGATGACGACGCCCATGGACACGGCCGCGTAAATGCTGCCGAAGCCCAAACCGACGACAGCGAACAGGAGATACTGCTCCATCGCCGGCTACCTGCTGCCGATCCGCCCGAGTGCGGACATCACGCGAAGTGCGGAGTTGTTTCTTTAGAAGCCGCTGTATTCGAAGGCGTCGAAGAAGCCGTCGCCGACCAGGATCCGGCCGATGGAGCCGTCATCGCGCATGCCGATCTGCCACACGGCGATGCTCGAACCGCAGTGCGAGGTCTCCGAGGGCCACGGCGCCATGCCGCAGCGCAGATCGGCGCCGAACCAGCCGGGCGTCTCGCCGGCGTTGTTGAAGGCGTCGATCACCGAAGCCGACGTGATCGGGCCCTCGATCTTCTCGAGGATGAACTCCAACTCTCGCCACGCCGAGTACGGCGCGACGGCGAAGCCTTCGATGTGGTCCTCGTAGCCGGCTGCAGCCATCTCGGCTTCGTATTGGGTCAGTCGATCTGCGATCTCGGGTGGCGCGAATTGCTTCACTGAAGGGAAGTAGACGTCACCCTGGGTATAGGTGCCGATTGCCAGCTCGCCCAGGATGCCGATGTAGAAACTGCATGAGCCGGCAAAGACCGGGTCCGTGTAGCCGCTGGCCGCCACGGCGCCGACCATTCCGATGCAGCCGGGCTCGGTGAGCTGGCCCCAGATGCCTTCCACTCCCGCAGCTTGAGCCGCAGCGATGGCAGCAGTCCAGTCAGGCGCTGCGGGATCCACGATGATGCGCTCGAACTCGATCTCGTTGTGTGCCAGAACTGGCGCCACGATGCTGTCGATGAAGGCGATGCCAGACGGGGTCCCCTCCAAGATCACTGCAATGTGGCTGAGCCCGAGGTCGCTGAACGTCTTGGCCGGTCCCACGGCATATGCCGCCGACGCGGTGTGCAACAAGAATGCGCCGGGGCTGTTCCGCTCGATATTTCCCCAAGAGTTCGACGAGATGTACGGGATGCCTGCGTCGAGCCACAAGCCGATGGCTGCGTCGGAGGCAACCTCGATGCCCATGTATGCCAGCACTACGTCGGCTTCGATCAGCTCGTTGGCGCAGTTGATGGCGCTCTCGGGCGTGCCATCAGACAGGCATACGACGGTTTCGATCATGGCACCGTTGATGCCGCCGGACTCGTTGATGGTTGCGATAGCCACCTCGCCGCCGGTGCGGAACTCGGGCAGCGCGAAAGCTGCGCCTTCGTTGTTGACGTAGCCGACCCTGATGACTTCGCCGGTCCGGTCGATGGCAGCCATGCCGTCGCCGTCATCGGCCATGTCATCGGCAGCATCGCCGGTCATGTCGTCGCCGTCATCGGCCATGTCGTCGCTGGAGTCGTCGGCCACGTCATCGGCGGGATCGTCGGCCATGTCGCCGCCGTCGTCGGTCGCTGTAGCTACCCGGGCGTCGTCGGCGCCTTCGTCGTCTGAGTCACCGCCGCAAGCGGCGGCGACGAGACCTAACGCAAAGAGCAGCGCCAGCAGTCGAAGCAGTGGTGGTTTCATCCTGAATCCACCGGTGGGGTGGTTGGGAAACAGCCCTGCCCGCCCGGGCGAGCAGCCAGCCCCTGACGCCGTCGCGCCAGGGCCGCCGGCAACGTAATGGGGGTCATTGGGGCGTGGTGGTGCCCGGTTCGGCTTGGGGGGGTTGGGTTGTGTGCTGCGCTTTTGGGGGTGTGCTGCGCTTTTGGGGGTGTGCTGCGCCGGGCGGCTGGGCGCTGGGGGCGGTTCAGCAGTGTTGGGGCAGGCTGCGGATCTTGTCGAGCGCGGCGGCGAACGTGTGAGCCCAGGGCCATCGGGCGGGGAGCCGCAGGGTGGGCCGTCCGCTGCGGTTGACGAGCCGGCCGGGGACGGCGAGCAGGCGGCGTGCGATGGTGGCGGCGACGGTGAGCTTTCGGGGGTCGTGGACGTGTCCGATGCGCGCTGTCCAGCGTGCGATGTTGTGCGCGAGCACGGCGCAGGCGAGCCATGCGGCGTTGGCGGCGAAGCGTCCTGAGGGGCTGTGGGCGAGGCCGCCGGCTTTGAGGTCTTTGATGGCGAGCTCGACGCGTGCGTGACGGCGGTAGGCGGCGTCGGCTGTTTTGGTGTCGAGCGTTTCGGCGTCGATGTCGGTGACGACGGCGTGGTGGCGCCAGTCGGGGAACAGGTCGCCTTGCTCGCCGACGATGCGGGTGCGGCGCACCACCAGCCGCACCGTGCGAGCGGGCTTGCCGCGGCGGCGCCGGCTCGAGGTCAACGTCGTCTCGGCGACGTGTGCCTCGCCGTCGTCGGTGTAGCCGATCGGGGTCCATTCGTCGTCGTCGATCGCGGCGATCGCCTTGTCGACAGCGGGGTTGCGGCCCACAGCGATCAGGAACCTCACGTCGAGCTTGTCGAGCCGCTCGGTCAGGTCCCAGGAGAAGAACCCTGCGTCGGCGCGCAGCGTCAGCGCCGCCTGTGGCGCCAACCGCCGCGTCCTGGCGACGGTCTCGGACACGAACCGCAGGTGTCCTTTCTGGGAGGACCCCTTGCGCATCCGCGAATGCAATATCTCGCCGGTGTCGTCGCGCACCGCGACCAACGGGTGATAGCCCAGCGTGCGCGTATGCCCATAGGCGGCGCCTTGCTTCGCGTCGGAGTGCACCTCGCGGACCGTCGAGTCGACATCGATCGTGACCTGCTCGGCCGCAGGGGCGGCGCCTGCGTCCCACGCGCGGCCCAACGCCAGCTCCTGCGCGCGGTCGAGCTGACGCACATGACCGAACGTGAACGACCTCGCGAACGTCCCCAACGTCGACGGCGCCACAGGCGCGAACCCCAGCACCGACCTTGTCGACGCGGCCCGCAGCCTGTCCGCGTCCGAAAAGAACGAACCGCCCACCAGCATCGAGCACACCGCCGTGAGCACCTTGGCACCCGAACCGCGGCCCGACCCCGGCGGCGTCACCACCTCATCGATCAACGACTCCAGACCCAGCCGGGCCACCAGCGACCCCGCCAACAACAACCCCGCATCGGCGACCAAAGACTCCTCGTCGAACACTGCCTCAATCCGGTCCAGACCCCCAGCTACGCTGCTCACAGAAAGTGCCTCCCGTCATGGCATCACGCCGACTATTCGTCAACGGCAAAATGCCACGTCAGGAGGCCTTTCTGGTGGACGCGCACCACCCAAACCCGCCACCCCACCGGTGGATCCAGGTTTCATGGTGCCCCCGGGATCGCACGGCCATCCGCCCACACGGATGCCCCTCGGGGCATCGGCACAGCACCAAGCAGTGCCGGACGAATGGTGCCCACCCTATGTCACCCCGCCGGCGGCTGTCAGTGGTCGCTGGTGGCGTGGGCGCAGGGGCGGCGGCCAGCAGCTCGACGGCACGCCCCTGCGACGCAGGCATGCACGATCGGCGGCGCCCCGCGACCTCGAGACGCAGCCCGGCGACGCAGACGAGGCGCTGGTCACAGACCTCATGTGGGCGGCTGCCTGCCGAGACTGCAAAGATGAGCCCTTGACGTGCCGACGCAGTCGGCTGGCACCACAGGGGGGACACGCAATGGAAGTTCACGGGACGTGCAAGGAAGGTTTCGAGGCGGTCCGCGACGCCTTCGTGGAGAACTTCGACGAAGGGCTGGAAATCGGCGCAGCAGCGGCGGTGACGGTCGACGGCGAGGCCGTTGTCGATATCTGGGCTGGAGACTCCGATCCCAACGGCACCCCGTGGGACCGCGACACGATCGTCAACGTGTACTCCACCACCAAGACGATGGCTGCCACCTGCATGCTGGCCCTGGCCGATCGGGGCGAACTCGACTTCAACGCCCCGGTGTGCCAGTACTGGCCCGAGTTCGCCCAGAACGGCAAGGAAGGCGTACTGGTCAGCCACGTCATGTCGCACACGGCGGGGCTGCCTGGTTACGAGCCGCCAGTGACGGCCGCAGATCTGTACGACCTCGACGCCATCGCCGAGCGGCTTGCAGCCCAGGAGCTGTGGTTCGAGCCAGGCACCAAGTCGGCCTATCACGCCGTCACCCAGGGCAACCTCGAAGGCGAGATCCTCTACCGCATCACCGGCAAGCGCATGGCGGACTGGTTCCGCGACGAGATCGCCGAGCCCCTCGGCGCCGACTTTCACATGAGTCTTCCGGCCTCCGAGGACGGCCGCATGGGGGAGCTGATTCCCCCGGAGGTGAATCTCGAGGCCCTCGAGATGAACGGCGTCCCCATCGAGCTCGACTCGCTGTGCGCGAAGACGCTGATGAGCTGCATGCTGGACGCCTCCGAGCCGCAGACCCGCGAATGGCGGGCAGCGGAGATCCCAGCTGCTGGTGGCATCGGAAACGCCCGCTCCATTGCGCGGATCCACTCAATGCTGGCTTGCGGCGGCGAGGTGGACGGCGTCCGGATCATGTCCGAGGCCGGAGCTCGTCGGGCCCTCGAGGAGCAGATCGACAACGTCGACGACGTGCTGTACATGCGCATGCGCCACGGATTGGGCTTTGCCCGCGACCTCGACGGATGGGTCACGAGCCCCAACCCGAACCACATGTTCTGGGGCGGCTGGGGCGGCTCGGTCGCGGTCATCGACTTCGATGTCCGGGCGTCGGTGGCTTATGTGATGAACCGCATGGAGAGCACCATCACCGGCGACCCACGAGGCAACCGCATCGTGGACTCCGCCTTCGCCAGCATCGCTGCCGCCGGCTGAGTTTCCCAAGACGGCACCAGCGCCGGAACGACACAAGGACTCGCCATGCGATTCAGCATCTTCTATGAGCACCAACTGCCGCGCCCGTGGGACGACGGGGCCGAGGCCCGCGTCGTGCACGAGGCGCTCGAGCAGGTACAGCTCGCCGACAAGCTCGGCTTCAGCACCGTGTGGGAGGTGGAGCACCACTTCTTGGAGGAGTACTCGCACTCGTCTGCGCCCGAGGTATTCCTGTCGGCGTGCGCGGCGACGACCGAGAACATCCGCATCGGACACGGCATTGTGCCGGTACTGCCGGGGTACAACCACCCCGCTCGAGTTGCCGAGCGCATCGGCACGCTGGACATCATCTCAAACGGCCGGGTGGAATTTGGCACCGGCGAAACCTCCAGCGACATGGAGCTTGGCGGCTTCGAGATCGAGCGGGCGCACAAGCGCGCCATGTGGGAAGAGGCAGTGCCCGAGATCGCCAAGATGATGGCGCAGGCTCCGTATCAGGGCCACACAGGCAAGTTCTTCTCGATGCCGGCTCGCAACGTGGTGCCCAAGCCGATGCAGCGCCCGCATCCGCCGATGTGGGTGGCGTGCAGCCAGCGCGACACCATCTTGATGGCGGGCCAGCGGGGCCTCGGCGCGCTGAGCTTCTCGTTCATCGACCCCGACGAGGCTCGACAGTGGGTGGCGGACTACTACGACGCGTTCGAAGCATGCACCGACCCGGTGGGTTTGGTGCCGAATCCGAACATCGCAGTCACCACCGGGTTCATGTGCCACCCCGACGAGCAGACGGCGATTGACCGCGGCCTCGACGGCTTCCATTTCTTCGCGTATTCACTGCTGCACTACTACGCGTTCGGCACTCACACGCCCGGAGCGACTGACATCTGGAGCCAGTTCGAGGAGAATCGCGAGGAAATGGGCTTCGCCAAGCTGACCGCCACCGTGCAAGCAGCGGTCGGTTCCGACGGCGCCGACAACTTGGTGACGGCCGGGGGGCTCGACTCGCTGCGCGGCTGTATCGGCACGCCGGACCAGATCCGAGAGTTCGTGCGGGCCTACGAGGACGCCGGGGTTGACGAGCTGATCTTCGTGAGCCAGGCCGGTCGCAACCGTCACGAGGACATCTGCGAATCGATGGAGCTGTTCGCCGCCGAGGTAATGGGTGAATTCGCCGAGCGTGCCCCCGAGCGAGACGCCCGCAAGCGTGAGCGCTACGCCGAGACCATCGAGCGGCTCCAGAACTTCCACACCATCGACTTGACACCCGAGGTCACCACCCGGGTGCAAGCTGCTGCCAGCGCCTAGCGGTGTGAGCCAGCTCAAGTCCAGGGTCTGAATCGACCGCCCGCGGGTGACAGCCAGCCGACAGTTTGTGGTGAGATTGGCCTACAGCTTGTGGGCCAGCTGCGCTCAGGCGGGTGTGCGCTGGAGGCGCTTGCGGGCTCGGCCGCGGGCGGTGGCGTCGAACACGGTCTTGCGGATGCGTACGGCGTTCGGGGTCACCTCAACGCACTCGTCATCAGCGATGAACTCCAGCGCCTGCTCGAGCGACAGGACTCGGGGCGGCGTCAGCCGGACGGTGTCGTCGGATGCAGCAGCCCGCACGTTGGTCTGCTTCTTCTTGCGGCAGATGTTGACGTCCATGTCCTCGGGCCGGGGGTTCTCGCCGATCACCATGCCCTCGTAGACCTCGTCGCCCGGAGCGACGAACAGCGATGCCCGTTCTTGGAGGGCTGCGATCGCGTACCCGGTGACGGCACCCGAGCGATCTGCGACGATCGAGCCCGAGTTGCGGGTGCGCACCTCGCCCAGCCACGGCGTGTAGCCCTCGAACACGCTGTTCATGAGCCCGTTGCCCCGCGTCTCGGTCAGGAATTCGGTGCGGAATCCGATGAGGCCGCGTGTCGCCACGACGTAGTCGAGCCGAACCCAGCCGGTGCCGTGATTCGACATATTCAGCATGGTCGCCTTGCGCTCGCCGAGCATCTGGGTGACAGCGCCGACGAATTCTTCGGGCACGTCGATCGTGACGCGCTCGGTGGGCTCGCAGAGCCGGCCGTCGACGGTGCGGCTGATCACTTCGGGTTTGCCGATTGTCAGCTCGAAGCCCTCGCGCCGCATGATCTCCACCAGCACCGCTAGCTGCAGCTCGCCCCGACCCTGGACCTGCCAGGTGTCGGGACGGTCGGCTTCGTGGACCCGGATCGAGACATTGCCGATGAGCTCGGCGTCGAGACGATTCTTGATGAGGCGAGCGGTGAGCTTGTCGCCTTCCCGACCTGACATCGGCGAGGTGTTGATGCCGATCGTGATCGACAGGCTCGGCTCGTCGACCCTGATGAGCGGCAGCGGAGCGGGACGTTCCAGATCGGTGAGCGTCTCCCCGATCGTGATGTCCGGTATGCCCGAGATCGCGATGATCTCGCCCGCGCTGGCCTCGTTGGCGTCGACTGGTTCGAGGCTCTCGGTCACGTAGAGCTCGTTGATCTTGGCGGCCGAGACGGTTCCGTCGGTTCGACACCACGACACGGTCTGGCCGCGCTTGATGGTGCCGTGCATCACACGGCACAGCGCAATGCGTCCCACGTACGGACTCGAGTCGAGATTGGTGACCCACGCCTGCAGCGGGTGCTCGGGATCGTGACGGGGGGCCGGGACGGTGGCGAGCAGCGTGTCGAACATCGGACGCAGATCGGTGCCGGGCACCTCGGGCTGCAACGAGGCCGTGCCGCGTCGGGCGTCGGTGTAGACGATGGGAAAGTCGATCTGGTCGTCGGTGGCGTCGAGGTCCATGAACAGCTCGTAAACCTCGTCGACCACTTCGCTGACGCGGGAGTCGGGCCGGTCGATCTTGTTGACCACGAGCACGACGGGCAGCTGCAGTTCCAATGCCTTGCGCAGGACGAAGCGCGTCTGGGGCAATGGGCCTTCGCTGGAGTCGACCAGCAGCAAGACCCCGTCCACCATCGTGAGGGCGCGCTCGACCTCGCCGCCGAAATCCGCGTGGCCAGGCGTGTCGAGAATGTTGATCTTGGTCTCCGTCCCAGCGTCGTCGGTATACCGGACGGCGGTGTTCTTGGCCAGGATCGTGATGCCCTTCTCGCGTTCGAGATCCATGGAGTCCATGACCCGTTCCGCGACCGTCTCATTGGAGCGAAAGGCGCCCGACTGCCACAGCATGGCGTCGACCAACGTCGTCTTGCCGTGGTCGACATGGGCGATGATCGCCACATTGCGCAGATCGGCGCGCGCAACAAGATTTTCGGTTTTAGACATGGCGAGCCTCGCTGAACGGGAGTAACGCGTGAGATCGGCGTGCGGGCTCACCGCGGGTGAGTGCAGCCGATGACTCCGGGTGCTGCGCAGGCCTTCAATCCACCCAGAGGTCGTAATGGCAGCCGGGTATGAGGACCCGGCAGCGCTGAACTCTACGGGCGCAGCTGTGCTCAACGGCCAGTCGGCTCAGCAGTCCGCCATGGCGCCGAGCGCGGCGCAGACTTCCGGCCGACGATGGACGCGCCGATCTGACGCCGTCGCCGTCTGCCGAGCATCGCTCCGAGCGCTCGCCGCAAGCTTCTGGCAATTTCAGTCATCGAGTCGCCTGTGTTCACGGCCCTAGCGCGGTGATGGGTACGACCGTCGTGCCGTCTGGTCTGTCGTAGCCGTAGCCAGTGGCTGTGATGATGAGCAGTTTCGCGGGTTCGCCGAGGCGTGACGTGTCCACCTTGTCGCGCAGGCGCAGCAGCGAACGGGCGGCCTGCTCGATGTTGTCGTTTCCGCCGAGCTTGACCTCCGCGGCGATCCAGCGTCCGTCGCGTGCTTCGATGACGGCGTCGGCTTCGAGATGGTCGCTGTCGCGGTAGTGATACACCTCCGCACCGTTGGCCTGGGCGTAGATGCGCAGGTCCCGCACCACCAATGACTCAAAGAGGAAACCGAGCGCTCGCAGGTCTGACAGCAGGCGTTGGGGGCTCGCACCGAGGGCTGCTACCGCGAGCGAGGGGTCGACGAAGTGTCGCTTGGGAGCAGCGCGCAGCGTGGCCCTCGAGCGCAGATGCGTGCGCCAGCACGGTGCGTCTTCGACGACAAAGAGCCGTTCGAGCGAGCGCAGATACTCCGTCGCGGTCGTGCGATTCAGCGGTCGGTCTCCGCTGGTCTCCGCGGCGAGCTTCGAGAACGACGCAGTGGTCGCGACGTTGCGCGCGATCGAAGCGATGAGGCGCGCCACCCCGCCAGGATCACGCGCCACCCCGTCGACTGCACTGATGTCAGTTCGACACAGCTCTGCGAGGTAGTTGTCCAAGAACAGTTGCGCGTCGGTCACGGTCCGATCCAGCAATCGAGGCCAGCCGCCCCTGCAGAGGGCTTCAACGAGGTCGGCGAATTCGACCTCCGGCTGCCGCGCCCTCACAGGTTCCGCCTCGAGCATGGATCCGATCGACACCTCCGCGGAGGACTCGCCCGTTTCCTGCAATGACATCGGGCGCATGAGCACTCGCGCGATGCGTCCGGCACCGGAGTGGCGAGTGATGTCGTCGGCAGGCACGGCTGAACCGGTCAGGATGAATCGACCAGTTCGGCGTCCCTCATCGCTGGCGTGCCGGGCTTGGTTCCAGATTTCTGGAGCGAGCTGCCACTCGTCGAGCAGGCGCGGTTCGGGACCCTCGAGAATGAGCCCGGGCGCAACCGAGACTGATTGGCGGGCGTCGAGATCGCGGTCGAACAGCACCTCGCTGCGTGCGAATTTTCGACCTGTCCAGGTCTTGCCGCAGCCCCTTGGCCCCTCGATGACGACGGTGGGCATGGCCCTCAACGCTCTCGCGACTGCTGAGTCGGTCACGCGTGGTCGGTAGCCGTCGGGTTCGAGCGTGTCTGACATGGCTGCGATTCGTCGGTTGGCGGGCGGCGGCACAGTGCGCCACGCACACCGAACCTGCAACCGCTCGAGATCCGATCCTACAGAATGTCCGCCAAACAGCCAACAGTTTATGGAGTATCCAACCTACAGTTTGAGGACTGATTGGCCGACAGTTTGTGGGCGGGGGGTGCTCGGGCGGTTGCCCGCCGGAGGCGCTAGAGGACGCCGTCCCAGAGGTTGATTTCTGCTGCGGCGGGACTGTTCGCGACACGGCACTCGTTGTCGAAGAGCATCGTCGGCCGGCTGCTCGCATCCCAGCGCGGCCAATCGGGCAGGCCGCCGTGGTTGGGATTGCCGTCGGTGACGAACCGGACCCATGCATCGTGCGTGGCCGCAATCAGATCGGCCGGCGGGTTGTCGCCGACGAAACCGCGGCCCATGTCGTTGTCGGTCTGGTCGAAGGCAAACGGCACCTCGATGAAGTGGTGCGCCCCCCATTCGCCCTCGCGCTCTGGGTTCTCCCAGTCGAAGCGGTACATCCACAGGTCCGAGTTCTGCGCAGACTGCGCATCAGCCAGGCGGACGGCCGGCACGGTGAACATCCGGTCGGTTTCGATCGCGGCGGCGAGCTCGTGCGGTGCAGCGCCGGGCCGATTGTCGGTGTACAGCTTCAGCGCAGCATCGCCGTCCTTGCCTGCCATGCCGAAAACCGCCCCCACGGTGGCCGACACCAGCTCTTCGTTGAACATCTCCTTGAGGTCCACGAGGAAGATCAGCGCTTCCTCCTTGGTCGCTCCGACCATCACAGAAACATCCTTCGCCGAGCCCGCCGCGATCGCGTCGATCGGTCGTTGGGGCAGTTCCTCGGTGAAGTAGGTGGGCTGGAACGCCATCGGCACCGCCGCTGCCTCGCGGTACTTCTCGGGGTCTCGTGTGGCGCCCAAGTCGTCGGTGATGGCGATCTGCGCTGCCAGCAGGTCGTCGTTGCTGACGGCGGCGAGTGCAGCCGAGTCGCCGGGTGTGACGCCGACTGCCTCCATGACATAGGTGCTGATCAACGCTGCGGTGTCGGCGCTGAGACCGTTGTGCGCAGCACCGCTCTGGGGAATCGCAGCCCGGAACATCCCGTTGGCTGCAGGCATCGCCATCAGCGTGGAGCAGCTCATTCCGCCGGCGGACTCGCCGGCGATGGTGACCTTGGACGCATCGCCGCCGAATGCGGCGATGTTGTCCTGCACCCACTGCAGCGCTGCGACTTGGTCCAGCATGCCGACGTTGCCGGACTGGGCGTACTCGCCGAAGTGGCCGCCCAGATTCATGAATCCCTGGACGCCGAGCCGGTAGTTGATCGTCACGCAGACCACGCCGTCGCGGGCGAACGCTGCGCCGTTGTAGACGTCGTCGATGCCGCTGCCGGCGTAGAAGGCGCCGCCGTGGATCCACACCAGCACCGGCATGCCGCCCGCGCCCGGGTCCGGCGTCCACACATTCAGCCGCAGGCAGTCATCGCCGGCCGGATTGGGCGGAGTGCCCAGCTCGCCGAAAATGCCGGGCATGGGCTGCTGCAGTGCTACGGGGCCGTAGTCCGACGCGTCACGCACGCCGTCCCAGCCCGCAGGAGCGACAGGGGGGCGAAAACGCAAGTCGCCCACCGGCGGTGCCGCATAGGGAATGCCCTTGTAGGCGTGGACGCCTTGGTCGTCGCCGCCAGCCAGCCGTCCTGAGCCGATGGTTACTTCTGCTGCCATGTCTGCCCCCTCGTTGGTACGCGAGCTTCCCCCGCAGAGCCACTCCGATGATCCTCCACGCCAAGTCGGCAGCGAGGATCCCCCGAACTCGTGGCTCACACTATGCGCGCGCTCCATCGGGCAGTGCTGTGCACCGCGGGGCCACTCGCTCTCCGCCCGTGCGTCGGCGGACGACGCCGACAGGCCGTGAGAACGATGCTCAGCGCGAAATCCGCAAGGTGGCAGCCCCAGATCAACGCCGCCGATGTGGCGGTCGTAGCGGCTCTTGCGTCGGCGCAGAACTAGCGTGCGCGGGCTTATGGAAAGACAGGGCACGGGCGGCGAGTGGCGCCGCGTGCTGCTTTATTTCGGCGGAATGATGGGACCGCTCGGCACGTTCGTGATGCTGCCGATGATCCCCGAGCTGCGCTCGACTTTCTCGGTCACCACCGGCCAGATCGGCTGGGCTCTTTGGTGCTACCTGGTGCCGTTCGCCGGGCTCTTGCTGGTGTCGGGCACGATCGCCGACCGCTGGGGTCGCGCCCGGATATTGCGCCCTGCCGTCGCGCTCTATGCAGTGGCGACCCTCGGATGCGCCGTCGCGCCGACCTACGTGTGGTTTCTCGCGGCCCGTGTCGGGCAGGGCTCGATGAACGCATTCATCACGCCGCTGCTGCTGGCGATGCTGACCGAAACAACGCCCACGGGTCGCGTCGGGCGCGTCGTGGGTCGCTACGCGGCGTTCCAGGCCCTCGGTCAGCTGTCTGCGCCGATGCTGGGCGGGATCGGCGCAGACACCAACTGGCGCCTTGCGTACGTCGCGACGGCCGCCGTCGGCGCACTCATCGCACTGCTGCTGCCGAAGGCGTCGACTCCCGATGAGCCGGCCACGTCCAGCACGCCCATTTCGCCGCCTCAGCTGCGCACGCTGATGCGCCGCTCGACGTTGCTTGTCGCCGCGACTGCGATGTTGGCCGCACTGGGCCCGGTCGGCGCCAGGATTTTGGTGGCGCTGAGCGGCCGGGACGTGATCGGGCTGACGGGTTCGCAGGTGGGGGTGCTGCTGTTTGCGGGGGGTGTCGCCGGCATGGCAGCGGCGCCGTTGTGGGGCATCGTGCTGGACCGCTTGGGAGGGCGGCGGGCAGCCACGATCGCCATCGTCACATGCTCGGGACTGGTGGCCCTGCTGCCCGTGGCACAGTCGACGTGGCTGCTTGCATGTGTCTGGTTCGTCGCGGGCGCAGCCACCCAGGCCACCGTGGTCAGCTTTCAGTCGCTCGCCTCGATTGCAGCGCCCGACAATCGGGCGGGCGCGCTCTCATTCACGCTGTCGCTTCGGTTCAGCGGTCACGCGATCGGTTCGATCGTGTGGCTTCCGGTGTTCGCGGTCAGCCCGACGGCGGCGTACCTCGCCTCCGCCGCGGTTGGCGGTCTCGCTGTCGTGGCCGTTCTGGCCAGCCGGCTGGACACCAACGGCCCGGACTGAATCGGCCGTGGGGGCCGATGCCGGCACATTCCCGGGAAATCGCTTTGCTGCGTGCGTGACCTCGTGTCTAATTTCACGCGATCCCAGCGAACGGACGGAAGACCGGGTAGACACCGATGCCCACGCGACCGCGGCACAACAATCGAGACTACGAGTCGCTGTTGCGAGAAGCGGAAGGCCGCGGTTGGCGGGTGAAGAAGATGAGAAAGCACTTCTTGCTTCTGTGCCCATGTGACTGTCAGTGCGTCGTTACAGTTGGATCCACGCCCTCCGACTGGCGAGGCATCAAGAACACGCGAGCGAAGATCAACCGATGCAAGAGCAGGAGATGAGCGTGCGGAGCAAGGCGAGCGGACCTCGTACCGAAGTGACGATCACCGGCACCCTCAGCCGCGTCGATGCCGATGGAGTTCGACCTCTCACCTACGACGAGTTCGTCGATTTCGTGAGCAGCGCCGCCGACCATCTCCATGACGACGGTCGCCTCGTCGATCCAATGGTGTCGGGGCAGGCCGGCACTGGGGAGCTTTCGATTTCCTTCCGCGTGCCCGTTTCGATTGGTGCACCCGAGCTCACAGTTCGTCTCTCAGAGATCATCGACAGCCTCAACGACGCGCTCGGGCTTGTTTGGCCACACGATCCTGTGCCGCCTGCTCGCGGACACGGCACGACGATGCTGAACCCGACAAGCCAGCACCTCGACGGAATCGGCCAACCGGCGTTCGCCTAGACCTCTACGACCCAGCCGACTGGACACCAACGGCCCGGTCTGAACCGGCCGTCTCGGCCGATTCCGGCTGCGAGCTGTTACGCGTGCTGCAGGTGTTGCCACACCCGCTCGGGCGTGCAGGGGAGCTCGACATGACGGATGCCGAGGTGCGACAGCGCGTCAACCACCGCGTTGTGCACTGCCGGCGTGGCGCCGATCGTGCCTGACTCGCCGATGCCCTTGGCGCCCAGCGGGTTGCGATCGGTCGGGGTCTCCAGCGGAATCCGTTCGAAGCTCGGCAGTTCTGCCGCTGATGCGATGGCGTAGTCCATGAAGTTGCCGGTCAGCGGGTTGCCGTCGTCGTCGTAGACGAACACTTCGCCGAGTGCGTGGGTGATGCCGGAGGCCACGCCGCCATGCACCTGTCCTTCGACGATCATCGGGTTCACGATCACACCGGCGTCGTCGCACGTCACATGGCGCACCGGCGTGACCTGGCCGGTGTCGCGGTCCACCTCCACGACCGAGAGCTGCACGCCGAAGGGGAAAGTGGCCGCCGGCGGCTGAAAATCACACTCGGCCTGCAGCTCACGACCATCGGACTCGGAGACGTGAGCCGCGACCCGGGCCCAGTCGAGCGACCGTGCGGGTGTACCCACCACAGCGAACGTGCCGACGTCGACGTCCAGCACGATGTCAGCGGGATCGGCCTCGAGCATCGCTGCGGCGGCTTGCTTGGCCTGGTCGACCACTGCTTCGGCTGCTTCGAACACTGCGCCCCCGCCCGTCTGAAGCGAGCGGGAGCCGCCGGTACCGCCGCCGCGGGGGACCTCGTCGGTGTCCCCGTGGCGCACCTCGATCATGTCGAACGCGATGCCGGTGAGGTCGGCAGCTATCTGGGCGTACGCGGTGTGATGGCCCTGCCCATGGTTCGATGAGCCAGTGAGCACAAGCGCCGATCCGTCGTTCCGGACCTCGATGCTCCCGAATTCCGGTGCGCCCATCGGGTTCGAGATCTCCACGTAAGCGCTCCAGCCCAATCCGAGCAGCTTCGACGAGCCATCTGAGCGGCGTCGCTCCTGCTCTGCCCGCAGGTTCCGATAATCCGCAGCTTCCATCACGGCGTCGAGGGCCTTGGCGTACTCGCCGGAGTCCATGTCGGCGCCGGTCGGGGTCTTGAACGGGAACGCCTCAGGCGGGATGAAGTTGCGGCGCCGCAGCTCGCCGGGATCCATCCCGATCTCGGCCGCGAACAGGTCCATCATGCGCTCGATCGCCAACGCGGCCTCCGGTCGGCCTGCTCCCCGGTACGCGCCCACCGGCGCAGTGTTCGTGGTGACCGAATTGGTGGACACGGCCACGTTCGGAATGTCGTACACGCCCGTTGCCATGGTGCGCACGAACATGGGCAGCAGTGACCCGATCATCGGGTAGGCACCGGCGTCCTGCAGTGCGTCCACCTCGTAGGCCGTCACGTTGCCGTCACGGGTGCCCCCGAGCCGTGCCGAGTACGAGATCGCCCGGGCATGGGTGAATCCGGTCATTGATTCGGAGCGAGTCTCCGCCCAGCGCACGGGGCGTTCGAGGCGGCAGGTGAGGCGCGCCACCACGAAGTCTTCGACATATTGGGCGTTCTTGGCACCGAAGCCCCCGCCGACATCGGGCGTGATGACATGGACCTGGCTGGGCTCCAGCCCGCAGAATGCGGACAGGGTGTCCCGGGTCTGGTGCGGGAACTGGGTGCAGGCCCAATAGGTGAGCCGCTGCGTGCCTGGGTCCCAGGAGGCAAGCGCAGCGCGAGGCTCGATGGGGGCTGCGGTCATCCGGGGGTTGCCGAACGCCAGCTCGACGGTGACCTCGCAGCCGGCGAAGGGGTCCTGCCCGTCCTGGGGGCCCGACGGGATGGCGAACACTGTGTTGGTTTCGGCCTCGGGGAACATCAGCCGGTCGTTGCTTGCGGACTCTGCAGTGTCCAGCAGGGGATCGAGCGGCGCGTAGTCGGCGTACACCAGCTCGGCCGCATCGATCGCCTTGGTCTGCGACTCGGCGACGACCACGGCGTAGGGATCGCCCACATACCGCACCCGGTCTGCCGCCAGCGGCGAGCGCAGCATCTGCTGGTTGAGCATGGGCATGCGGGGCGGATCGGCGCTGAGCTCGAGATCGGCCGCTGTGAACACGCCCACGACGCCCGGCATGTCTTGCGCCTCGTCGACGTGGATGGCCGTGATGTCTGCGTGGGCCATCGTCGATCGGACGAACACGGCAACCAGTGCCCCCTCGCATTCGACGTCATCGACGTAGGTGCCGCCGACGGTGAGGAGTTCGGGGTCTTCCTTGCGTTCCACGCGGGTGCCGAGCATGCTCATGAGCAGGGAGATCCTCCGATAGCAGCGTCGCCTGACAATCAGGCGACGTAACGGAACCGAGCCAAGGCTCCAGGTCGCGACGGCCGGAGGGTAACCAGCGCTGACCGGTGAAGCTGTGTTGATCGGCCGCTTCGGCCTAGTCGACCCAGAGGTACGCGAACTCGTCGCCTCGACGCTCCACTGATATCTGCACGAGTCAGACAACGGCAGCAGCGGTGCCCTCGTGCTGAGCTTCTGGCCGTGCCTCCGCGGCAAGGACAGCCGGCGGCCGATGTCCGTTGGCTGATCGCCCGAGGTTCCATTCGATGCCGATCACATCAAGGCGACGCTGTATTCGGAGAGAAGCTGCTCGAGGTACCGCGCTCCGGGGCCGGAAGCAAGGCTCTGTCCGTCAACTGGCAGCGGTGTGGGGTCATCAGTGGACTGGATCGCGCCGTGCGGCGTCCGATCACCGAAGAGCACTAGGGCGAAGCCTTCGGGCTCCCTCCGGGACCGCCAAATCAGTCCGTCACACCACGGCGCCCATGACCGGATCGCTGCTGCCCATTGGCGTGTCATCGAGTACCCCGACGATGGTCCCTGGGTGAGCCACGTGTCCTGGCTCACCGCCGCCAGTGCCCGACCTGAACGCAGGTCAACCAAGCGCAGATCGACGGTGGTGCGCATCCAGCCAATGCGGAGGTCGGCCAGCCGCGCTCGTGGCAGCAGTCGAACGCCGTGCTCGTCGAATGGCAGATCGCGCAGCAGCGCTTCGGACACGGCCGCACGTTCATCCAGCGCTGCGTACAGGAACGGATACGGATCCTCGGCAGTCGCGTCGAAGCGGCCGCCTCTCAGGTCGCTGCGAGCGATGAGCGGATTGAATTCTGCGACGCCGAACTCGGCGTTGTGAATCCGAACGAGTCGCGTTTCGGCGGCAATCCGGAATGAGCGAGGTGTACCGCGAAAGCGCGACGGAGGTGCCTGCCCGGGCGCCAAGCCCTTCTACCCAATCGGTTCAATGACGGCGGCGGCGATGGCGACGAGATCGTCGTGCCGGCCGGTGCCGACGAGTTCCGAAGGCCGGGTGCCGACACGGTCATTGACGCTGAACCACCATGACGCAACTCCCCATGGGTCATTGAGGGCGTCGAGGCATCGGTTTACTTCGCTCACCGCCGCGTCGATGCACCGTCGTTCGGCGTCGAACTGGAAGGCCGGGTACAGGTAGCCACGTCCGTGCTGCAGTCCGAGCAGTTCCGAGCGCAGGCGAAGCTGTCGAACTCGCTCACGATTCGTTGGTTCTGCTCCGAGCGCGCTGGCGGCGTCGCGAGCTTGCAGCATGGGCTGGCGCCAGATGGCGCGGATTGCCTCGCCCTGGAGCCTGATGCGCTGCATGAGCGACCGCTCGATGTCGTCGAGCACCCGCCGAGGCTCGCCGCCGAGCTCACGCACGAAGTCGCTTTGGGCGGCGACGAGCGCGAGCAGACTCCGCAGGTATGACTCACGGTCGGCCAGTGAGCGGTGGCTCGCTGCGACGGCCGCGGCTGCGTCCAAGACGTCAGCGTCGTTCGCCGGGCGCGCAGCCTGGAGAGCCGCCACGATGTACGCCGACCAGTCAGTGAGGACGGCAGTGCGGTTGCGAATGGCCGATGCGAACGCGTCCGCAAACTCCTCGTCGCTGAGTTGAGCCCCGAGTTCCAAGAACTGTTCGTGTGCTTCCGCTGCGGTCGTCATCGCGCGCATCCTGCCCTGACGTTCCCTCAGTTGAGATCTTACTGTCAGGAACGTCTGAAGCGAAAGGCAGTTTCCACCGTGGCGATTTGGTTGTTGCAGAACCGGCTTGTGGCGTCTCTGCGATCAGGGCGAGTGCTACAAAGCGGAGCGACGGCAGCGATGACGCGCTTCAGCCGACGCCGACCGAGGCGCGCTGGGTCGCGAACGACACGCCGTCGTAGTCGTGATCGGCGATCTCGTCGATGCGGCGCTTGTACTTCGGAGCGCCGCCGTTGTACACGAGGTAGCGGATCGTGCCCTTCTCGTGCCCGTCGACGTTCGAGTTGTAGCCCGTGAACCAGCCCTGCGCCTTGCGCATCAGCATCATGGAGTACATCTCGATGACGTGGTTGGTCCATTCCCGCTCGGCGTCTTGGTCGGCCTCGAAGCGGGTGTAGCCGTTCTCCCAGACGTAGTCGAGCATGCCGGTCACCCAGTCGACACCGATCTCGATGCCGCGCGGGTAGTTGGTGGACGCTGAGCCGCTCTGCGGCCCGGCGATGGTCATCAGGTTCGGGAATCCGTTCACCATCAGGCCGATGTAGGTGACCGGCCCGTCTCCCCACTTGTCGCGCAGTGCCACGCCGCCCGAGCCCCGGAAGTCGATCCGGTCGAAGCTGCCGGTGATGGCGTCGAAGCCGGTGGCGTACACGATGAGATCGAATTCGTGGTGCTGCTCGGTGGTCTCGATGCCGGTCGGGGTAATGCGGGTGATCGGTGTCTCTTTGATATCCACCAGGTTCACGTTGGGCTTGTTGTAGGTCTCGTAGTAGCGCGTCTCGAGCGGGACCCGCTGCACGCCGAAGCCGTGGTCTTTGGGGATGAGCTTCTCCGCGATGACCGGGTCGTCGACGCGCTCGCGGATTTTGTCGCCGATGAAGGCCGACAGCTCTGCGTTGGCCTTCTCATCGAAAAAGATCTCGCGGAAGTTGGCCATCCAGATGCCGAAGCCCGGTTCCCCGTACAGCTTCTCCCACATCGCCCGTCGCTCTTCGGGTGTCACGTTCCAGAAGCCGCGGCGGTCGGGCTCGTGCTCGAACCCGCCTGGAGTACGTGCGCACTTGTCGAAGATCTCGTCGTAGCGGGCGCGGATGCCGTCCATCTCCTGGTCGGAGATCTCGCTGTTGTGCAGCGGGGCGCACCAGTTGGGACGCCGCTGGAATACCGTGAGGTGCTCGGCTTGCTCGCCGATGGCGGCAATGGCCTGCACGCCTGTCGCGCCGGTGCCGATGACCGCAACCCGCTTGCCCTTGATCTCGACGGGCTCGGCGGGCCAGTGGTAGGTGTGGAACGACGGTCCTTCGAAGACGTCGGTGCCGTCGGCGTTGACGCCCTCGATGCGGGGATAGGTGGGCGCGGACAGCAGGCCGAGGGCGGTGAGCAGGAACCGGCAGCTCAGGTCACGCCCGTCGCCGAGGTGCAGGCGCCAGATGCCGGCGTCGTCGTCGAAGTGCGCAGTCTCGACAGTGCAGTTGAACTGCATGTACTGGCGCAGGTCGAACTTGTCGGCGACGTGGTTCAGGTAGCGCAGGTTCTCGGGTTGGCCCGAGAAGCGTTCCTTCCAGTGCCACTCGTCGAGCAGCTCGTCGGAGAACGAGTAGCCGTAGGTGTAGCTCTCCGAGTCGAACCGGCAGCCGGGGTAGCGGTTCCAGAACCACGTGCCGCCGAGGTCGCTGCCCATCTCGAGCACGGTCGCGTGGACGCCGCGCTCGGCCAGCCGGTACATCTGGTAGATGCCGGCCACGCCGGCGCCGATGATGATGACCTCGTACTCGGGCTCGCCTGCGGCGCTGCCGTTCGAGGTTCCGTTGGTCGCTGCTGCTGACATGTTTGATTTCCCCCGCTGCAATCGTTGCACGCGTCACCGAGTTGGACGGCGTGGACTCGGCGAATGCGTTGCCGCCCCGCTCGAGCGCGTTCGATTGATCTGCATTCCAACAATAGTCGAACGTGCGTTAGGAAATTTCCAGGGGGTGTATCGCTCGTCGGTCGGCCTCGCCGGCCGGTCACCGGTACCTTGACTCTGATGGCAGCGAACGGCCGCCGAGCCACCTCGATCAGCCTCGCCGGCACGCCATACAGCCTGGACGCGACGAGCGGCTGGGTGCTCGATGAGGTTGCCAAGCTCCACGGGCGCGTCGAAGCGCTGCGATCGCAGGGACGGCTGACCGAATCGACGCTTCGGGCCTACTTCGGTGACAAGCGATTTGAGCAGGTGGCCGAGTCCAACGCCATCGAGGGCAGCACGCTCGACGTCGGAGAGACGAGGTTGGCAATCGAACGAGGCATCACCATTGCAGGCCATGACGCGGCCTACAGCGCCGACGCGATCAACCTCTCGCGAGCGATCGAGCGCGTGGAGGCATTGGCCCGCACAGACCGCCCGACAGACCTCACCGACGTCAAGGAACTTCACAGTCTGATCCTGGGAGGCGGCCCCGGCGCCGGCTTGTTCCGCTCGCAGTCTGTGCGCATTTCGGGTGCTGCCCACATACCGCCGTCGAACTGGGCGGCGGTGATGGAAGCGATGGAGCAGTGGGATGGCTGGTCTGGGGCCAACAGCGACGGCTCGGCGTTGTTGCGCGGCATCGTGCTGCACACTTGGCTTACCCATGTCCACCCGTTCAGCGACGGCAACGGGCGGACCTCGCGTGCCGTGCTCAATGTCGAGCTCGTTCGAGGCGGTTTCCCGAGCGTCATCATCCGGCGCAAGGACCGGCTCCGCTATTACGACGCGCTGGCCGAGTCCGATCTCGGCGGCGACCTCGAACCCATCTCTGAACTGATCCTTCAGCGGACCGAGGATGCACTCCGACACCTCGAGCGTGTGGCCGCGGCGCAGCAGGGGTTCGACCAGATCCGCGCAGAACTGCGACGCAAGCAGCAGCGGTACGTGTCCATCTGGAATGACGCGCAGCGGCTGTTGCTGTCGCTTGTCACCGACGCCATCGACGACATGCTCGACGGCATCGGTTCGCTCACCACGCGCTGGTACGACGCCGAGTTGACCACCGAAGAGCTCATGGCCCTGACCGCCGACGACCGCAGCGCCAGCTCGTGGCTGTTCCGCATCGAGGCCTCGGCCCCCGGTGTGGGCGATGGTCGCTACCTGGCGTGGACCGGGTTCCGCAGCCAAGAGATGAAGGCGTGGCGCGAGATCGGCGGCGGCCCCACCATCTTGTGGTCGGTCCCAGATCCAGACGGATACCGCCAGTGGCAGCGCGACGATGCACGCTCACCAGGCGTGGCAGAGATGACGTTGGAACTGCCCAATGTCGATAACTGGATCGTTCGCCTCTGCGATCACACGATCAGGCGCATGCGACCCAGCGAGCTGGCCGATCGCATCGCGACCGCAGTGGTGAGCTCACTCGGGGCATCCTGACCCGGTCGCTGGGATCAGCGGCCGGCGTGCTCGACGAGCCAGCCAAAGCAGGGGTCGGCCAGCGCTTCGGTCATCAGTTCGGGATGCCACTGCACGGCGAGAATCGGCAGCTCGGTGTGCTCGATGCCTTCGATGATCCCGTCGGGGGAGTGGGCGGTGGCGATGTAGCCGTCGCCGAGCCGATCGACCGCTTGGTGATGCAATGAGTTCACTGCCACCTCGGGGCCGTACATCTCGCGCAGCTGGCTGCCTTCGGTCGTGGTGACGGTGTGGGGTGTGGCATCGGGCGGTCCTTCGGTTGCCGCGTGTTCGGGCAGGTGCTGGTGCAGTGTCCCGCCCGCAGCGATGTTGATGAGCTGCGGGCCGCGGCAGATGCCCAGCACCGGCAAGCCGCTGTTGACAGCGGCGTCGAGCAGTGCGATCTCGAACGCATCACGCAGCGGCACCGTGCTGGTTGCGCTGCTGTTATCGCCGGCTTGCCCAGCGCGGCCGCCGTCGCGAGCGTGCAGTGTGGCCATGGGGGCCACGCTGCCGGTGTCGTCGGTGTCGTTGTCGAACCCGGCGGCGTGCTCGGCGAACGGGTCGACGCCCTCGTACACCTGCTCGCGCAGGCGGTCGGCGTACAGGCACGCCGCCACGTCCTCGCCGCCTGTGAGCAGCACAGCGTCGAGGTGCGGCACCACGTCGGCCGGGTCGGCATCGAGCGGCACATGGAGCGCGATGGCCCCCGCAGCATGAACCGCCTGGGCGTAGTGAGCGATGTACAGATCGACTTCGACGTCGACGAACACGGGCGGAAAGCCTCGGATGCGGGCGCCGGCGCGGCGCCGTCCCGACAATCCAATCAGCGGCTTGGGCACCGGGCCACCCTAGATGGGAGGTCTCAAACCGCCTCCGCGGCCTCGCTCGACGGTGCGCGCCGGTACGGTCGGGCCCGTGGCGGCGCTGTGCCCGAATCGCCTCGGCGTGCTGGGCAGTGACGGAGTTCGGGAGGCGCTCGCACATGCCCGCTGAGCCTGATGACCCCGTCGTGCTGGTGCCGCTGGAGCCGTCCCGCGCAGCATCTGCGAGGGTCGGATCTCGGCAGGAGACGGACGGTCCTCCAAAGCGCTGGTGGCTCGCAGCAGCTGTTGCAGTCATTCTGCTCGTGGCCGCAGTCCTCGTCAGCACTCAACTTGGCTCAGAGACTCCCGATGACAGCGCCGAGGTGGCTGAGGATCGGCCAGACCCGAACGCGGGCGATTCGCCACTTGAGCAAACCGAGGCAACGGAGGCGCCGCCAGCGGATTCAGCGCCGACGGAACAGGCCGACCCAGACCCCGCGGGCGACGAATCGACCGATGACGAAGACGATCAGAGCGCGGAGTTGCCGCAGGCTTTCGGCGAGCCAGAGCACCCGGTCTCAGGCGTGGAGCCGTACATCCCGCGCCGGGTACGGCCCGTCGAACTCGGTCCGCCGGCGGAGGTCTGCAGCGGGGTGCTCCCCGCATTGCGGATTCAACTCCCCCTTCGCTTCGCCAGCACTAAGCCCGAAGGCGTCGATCAGTTGTCGTGGTCTCCGGACTGCAGGCGCATCGTCTTCCGGGTTGGGAGCACCCTGTGGGTCGCGGACGGCGACGGGACGAGCGACATGCCCTTCCTCACCGCTCAGCACGGGCTGAGCTCGCCTTCGTGGTCGCCCGACGGCGAGCGGATCGCGTTCTCTCAGGAAGCGATCGTCGACGGGGAACGGGCGAGCCACGTCTACGTCGTCCAGCCCGATGCTCTGGGCCTGCGTCAGATCACCGACGGTTTGGTCTTGGACCAGGAGCCTGCGTGGTCGCCCGACGGCGAGCGGCTGGTCTTCACCCGGCGGGTACGGGCTGTCGACGACGACTCTGTGGGCGAGTTTGAGGATTCCATCGTCGTCGCGGACGTTGCGACCGGCGATGAGCAGACGCTCCGTTCCGGTGTAGCGCCCGACTCGGCCCCGTCGTGGTCCCCGGACGGCGAGCTGCTGATTTACGGCGCGGGAATCACGCTGATGGCGTTGCGGACAAGAGAGGACTCGGCGCGGGTACTTCTCGCCGATGTAGCGGGGCGGGGTGCGGCGTGGTCCCCCGATGGCTCACGCGTCGCGGTGTTCCGGCACGGGTACGGCGGCCGCACGGAGATTGTGGTCAGTGACCTGCCGGGGCTGTACCCGGGAGATGAGCATGTGATTGCTCTGGAGGGATTCGAGCAGGCTTCGCCGGGCGAGTTGCCGACGCTGCAATGGAGTGCTGGCGGCCAGCGCCTGTTCTTTTTCGGATCCGATGCGCCGTCCCGCCACTGGGCGTACTCGATCGTGGTGCCGCCGCCAGCCCGCCCAGCGGAGTACTGGGCGATGCTGGAAGTTGTCGAGACGGTCGTGCGAGAGGCTGGGTACGACGTGGCCGCCGTCCAGCACTCAATTCAGGTCGAAGCCGAGTTCTCGGTCCGAGGTCGGGCCGACGCGGGAGCGGTCGAGGTCTGGATCGCATTCGAGCGCAGCGAGCCGCGTCGCTTCTTCGACACCGTCGAGAACCCGCACTCGGAATTGCCAGGCATCCGCCGCAGTCCGCAACGGATAGGCGTGTGGTTCGAGTGCGACGGGGTGTACGGCGAAGTGCTCGCTGTCTCGCAGGCCGAGGCCGATGCCGATGCTCTTGCCGCAGACCTGAGGTCTGCCGCCTGCGCCACCCATTAAGCGGTGTCGTCTTGGGACAAGGCCATTTGGGGTGCCGACACCGGATCACGACGCGACAAGGCGATTCGCTGCTGTCGGAAATACTGCAGCTTGAGCGTCCAATTTTCTACAGCGTCGAAGTCAGATTATCTACACCCTCAAATACAGCGAAGAGATTCCCGGAAACGACGAGCGCTCTGCGAGCAGGTGAGGGGGGATGTTGACGGCAGCCACCCACGGCTGCTCGACGAATGGCAGCTTGCGCCGACCATCTGGAACCATGTTCGCCATGTCTGCGACCGCGCCGCCGAACTGGGTCAGTTCCTGCTGACCGGGTCGGCCTCAGTGAGCAGCGCATGCGGGGCGGTGTATGATGTGGTGTATGCAGCGCACGAACGTGTACTTGACGGCGGAACAGGCCGAGTATCTCGATGCTCGCGCCGCCGTTGACGGCACGACTCGCAGCGCTGTTCTGCGAGGCATCGTCGACGATGCTGCTGCCCGGCCGGTCGTGCTTGATGCCGAGATCCGCCGAGCCCTGACGGAACTCGCCGACGGCTACACCGCGGTGTCGCAACGCTTGTTCGACGGAGATCCGCGGCTCGGCATCGACCCGGTCGAGACTCAGCCCGGTTAGGCCCGGCGCCGGATCTCAGCGGCAATGCCGGTAGTTGACGACCATCTCGCGCTGTCGGTCCTCTCAGGGCGGCAGGTTCGACATTGGCCCGACGCAGCTCCGTGGATTCCGTGGGGATTCCACCTCCGGCTGGTGCGGGCCGTTCTGGACATGTGCCTGCAGGGACGCTTGAGCAGCGGGGTCGACGAGCGGGTGCTGCGTCTTGTCGTGGCACCCCCTGTGGACAAGCTGCGTGTGATCGACCCGCGCCATCTCACCGCCACCGCCGCTCGCCTGATGGCCCTGCATCCGCTGAGCCTCGTGGGTGCAGAACTGCTGTCGGCAGGCGTCGTGCTTGGGACGCCGGTGCATGTGGCGCACGGCAACGTAGGTCGCTCGTGGCCCGAGGTTGCCGAAGCCGAAGGCGTCGATCTGCACGTCGAGCCCGCCAACCCGACCGACTGACGGCCTCGGGCCGGGTGCGTGCTTGGAGGCAGGTACGGCGGCAACACCGACAACCCCCACACGTACTGCTCACGTCACATGGCGTCGGTATGGTCGAGCCGGTGAGTGGTCTTGCTCGGAGTCGTAGCAGCGGTACCGACGGCAGCGAGCTGTTCATCGTGGACAACTCGGTATCGGGTTGGACCGGACTGGAGTACCTGCGGCAGTGGTGCGAGATCTCGCGCAGCTTCGACATAGCGACGGGATTCTTCGAGATCGGCTCGCTGCTGGACCTGGATGGCCATTGGCAGCAGCTTGACAAGATCCGCATTCTCATGGGCGAAGAAGTGTCGCTGCGGACCAAGCAGGCGTTCACTTCGGCTCTCGCGGAACGCATGGACCGTCTCGACGGGAGCTTGGAGGGCGAGAAGGACCAGAACCCGTTCTTGGCAGGAGTCGACGGGATCGTCCAGGCGTTGAAGAGCGGCCAGATCGAGTGCCGTGTCCTACGCAAGTCAAAGTTTCATGCCAAGGCCTACATCACCCACTCCAAGCTCGATGTGGTCGGTGCTCGGGCGCTGGTGGGTTCGAGCAACTTCACTCGCCCAGGACTCACGCGAAATATCGAGCTGAACATCCAGGTGCAGGTCGGCGCCGAGGTCGCACAGCTGCAGGACTGGTTCGATGAGCACTGGGACCGCGCTGAGCCGGTCACTGACGAGGTGTTGAAGACGATTCGGCGCCACACCGCCGAGCTGACCCCGTTCATCGTGTACGCCAAAGCGCTGCACGAGTACTTCCGGGGCCATGAGCTACCGGGTGGCGAGTGGGACCGAACAGAATCCAAGGTGTTCGACCAGCTCGACCAATACCAGCGAGAGGCGTACTGGTCGCTCATGAAGATCGCCCGTCAGCACGGCGGGGCCTTCCTGTGCGATGGCGTCGGATTGGGCAAGACCTTTGTCGGCCTCATGCTCATCGAACGCCTCGTGTTGCGCGAGAACAAGCGGGTCGTGCTGTTCGCCCCGAAAGCAGCGGTCGAGGGCGTTTGGAATCCTCACTTAAGTCAGTGGCTTGGCCATATCGGAGGTGCGGGTGGCGGTTCCGATTTTTCCGACCTCACGGTTCTTGCTCACACCGACCTGAGTCGCGGCGGCGAGTACCCCGAACGGTTCGAGCGGATCGCCGGATTGGCCGATGCCGTGGTGGTCGATGAAGCTCACCACTTCCGGAACCGTGGTCGTCAGGGCGTGTACGAGGGCCCGGATGGCGATGACACTCGCTCGCGCTATTGGCGGCTGTTCGATCTCATCCACGGTCCGCCAGACCCTCGCACTGGCGAGCGCAGCGCCTCTCACCGGCACAAGCAGTTGTTCATGTTGACAGCGACGCCGATCAACAATCGCGTCACCGACCTTCGCCACATGATCGAGCTGTTCACCGCAGGCGATGACAGGTACTTTGCGCAGACGCTGGGGATCAACAATCTGACGACGCACTTCCGCAACGTCGAACGTGCGCTCGAAGGACATCTCAGCGA
Source organism: Candidatus Poriferisodalis sp. (assembly GCF_965208895.1). Lineage (GTDB taxonomy): Bacteria > Actinomycetota > Acidimicrobiia > Acidimicrobiales > Poriferisodalaceae > Poriferisodalis. The sequence continues at coordinate 3,251,954 of NZ_OZ242363.1, forward strand.
CGCTGATGGAGGACAGCCAGCGCTGTTCGAACTTGCTGACGAGAGCATCGGCAAGATCGGAACGGGAGCGATCTCTCGTGAGCTGGTCGTGCAGCGCAGCCGCGCGTACGCCAAGCGAAGCCAGATCGCACAGGGCGCGAGTGCAGCGATGTTTCCTCGCCGACAGGTGCCCGAGGTCGCGGACTACTCGATTCGTAAGTCGTACGGCGAAGTGCTCGACGTGTTCGAGGAAGCCTTCAAGCGCGAGAACCCGCTGTTCACGCTGCCGATCTACTACCCGTTGCACTACTACATCGGCGACAGAGCCGACATCAATCCTCTCGAAGAGAATCGCCAGAGACAGGTGGTCGGCCTCATCAGGTCGATGTTCCTCAAGCGTTTCGAGAGCAGCGTCTTCGCATTCCACCTCTCGCTCGACAGGCTCATGCGCAAACTGCTGGCCTTTGCACGGGCGAACGTCGAAACAACGCGTGAACGCGCCGAACTCGACCAATGGACCTATGACAATGCGGACATCATCGGATTCCACCCCGAACAGCAGCTTGGCTTCGACGTCGAGGATGATGAAGCCGATGGCGACGCAGACAGCGAGGACATCGTTCCGCCGGAGTGGGAAGAGGCAGCCGAGCGGCTGAATCGCGATGAGTACGACGTCTCGGCCATCTTGGTCGAAGTCCGGCACGACTTGAATCGCATCGCAGGGTTCCTGGCCAAGACTAAGGAGTTCAAGCCCAGCGACGACGACAAGCTGCGCCGGCTCATCGAGTTGCTGCAGAGCGATGAGGTGCGGGGACGCAAGGTGCTTGTGTTCACGGAGTTCGCCCACACGGCCCGGTATTTGGCGAGGCACCTGCGCGAAGCAGGAATCACCGGGCTAGCGCAGCTGGATGGCGGCTCGTCGGCCCGGCGTGCCGCGGCGATACGCCGCTTCGCTCCGTACTACAACGGCGCCTCGCCGAGCGACTTGGAACCCGGCGAGGAGATCACCGTCCTGATATCGACCGACGTCTTGTCCGAGGGTCTGAACCTGCAGGACGCGACCCTGTTGATCAACTACGACATCCATTGGAATCCGGTGCGACTCATGCAGCGCATCGGCCGCGTGGATCGCCGCATGAACCCCGCGATTGAGGAGCAGATCAAATCCGACAACCCTGCCGTCGGCGCTGAACGCGGCGAAGTCAAGTTCTGGAATTTTCTTCCGCCGGATGACCTCGACCGGATCTTGAAGCTCTACGGGCGGGTGAGCGGCAAGACGCTGCTGATCTCGAAAACCTTCGGTATTGAGGGCCGCAAGCTTCTGACGCCCGAAGACGACTACGAGGCCCTCAAAGAGTTCAATGCGGGCTACGAGGGTGAAGTCACATCAATTGAGCAGATGCACTTGGAATACCAGGATCTGCTCCGCGAACACCCTGGCCTCGCCGATCGCCTTGAAGCGCTGCCGGGCGCGGCGTTCACCGGTCGTGAGCGCGACTCACAGTTGTCGGCTTGGGAGTCACGCGATCCGAAGCTGCCTGGAACCTCCGCTCCCCTGCGAGACGGTTCCGACGAGGGCGTTCGCGGCGTGTTCTTGTGCTGCACGCTGCCGGCCCTGGATACCGAGACGAGCACATTCACCCTCGAGGCCGGCTCAACCCGCTGGTACCTCTACGACGCCGACACCGATGTGATTCACGAAGCAGACGACGACATCGGTGAAATCGCCCAGAGCATCCGGTCGACGCCGAAGACACCGCGCCGAACCAGATTCGACCCTGCCGACTTGGTCAAGGTGCGCGATCGGGTGCTCGCTCACATCGCCAATGGCTATGAACGAGTGGCGCAGGTCCCAGCCGACGCGCCACGTCCGCGCCTCGACTGCTGGATGGAGTTGAACTGATGGCTGATCCACGGCCGACGCTGAGCGGTTCGGTGCTCCGACGCATCCGTACCCAATCCGACCTATTCGAGTACCTGGCTGATGAGCTCGGCTGGCCGCTCGATGTAGTCGACATGGACGAAGAACGCCTGACGTGGGAATGGCTGCCGGATGAAGTCGGCATCGATCCAGATCAGATGTCGAGCCTGCGACGGCTGCGCCAGCTGCGACCACTGAGCGCCGACCAGCCGTGGGGCATCTTCTTTGTCGAATTCGACCGCGAGCGGCTGCCCGTCACTCAATTCCGGCGGGTGGCCCAAGCGTTCGCACGCCGGCGAAGCCAACGGGCACCGGGTGACAACCGGCCTCGCTGGGACGCCGAGAATCTGTTGTTCGTGGTTACGACCGGAGGTGACCAGACGGTGCAGTTGCACCTACTGGCGCTGTGGAACCGCGAGGGGCGCGCGGATGAGATCCGCTCTTTGGCGTGGCGGCCTCGCCAAGGCAGCGACCGTCACCTGGCGCGGCTGCATAGCGAACTGCTGCCCCGCCTGGCATGGCCTGCCGACGATCAGGCAATGGCCGACGCATGGACCGCGCAGTGGCGTGAAGCGTTCAAGCTTCCGCTCGGCGCCGCCATCTCGACCGCTTCCCGACTGGCCGAGCAAATGGCTGCCTGCGCCGGCGACCTCCGCGATCAGATCGCTGAAGCGTTGGCTGCCGAAGCGGGATCGGGTCCGTTCACGGCCATGCTCGGCACGGTTCGCTCGCAGCTGATCGCCGATGTGGACGAGGCCCGTTTCGCCGACATGTGCGCGCAAACGCTCGTCTACGGATTGCTGTCGAGCCGGGTCACCTCGCCGGAGGATTTCGGCACTTCCCCCGTCTATTCCTCGGTGCCGCTGTCCAATCCGTTCCTGGAGGCGTTCTTCGAACAGGTGCACGACGAGGCCAGCGTGCTCGATCTGGTCGGCAGCGGCCTCGACCAGCTCATCGCCGACCTGCGGGTCAGCAACGTCGAAGCGATCCTCGACCAATTCGGCTCCACGGCGAAGGGAGGCGATCCGGTCATCCATTTCTACGAGGAGTTCCTGAAGCAGTATGACCGGAAGCTGCGTGCCGACGCCGGTGCGTTTTACACGCCCCAGCCCGTGGTCGACTTCATGGTGCGCGCAGTCGACGAGGTGCTGCGCGAGCGATTCGGACTCGCCATGGGCATCGCCGATTCCTCCACATGGGCCGAGACTGCTGAGCGCAACGGCTTCGAGGTGCCCGAAGGAGTGCCCGCAGATCAGCCGTTCGTGACGATGATCGATCCGGCTACGGGCACCGGCACCTTCCTGGTGGCATGGCTGCGCCAAGCCCGCGAGTCGTTCCTGTCGGGCGGCGGCAGCGACAGCGACTGGTCCGAGCACTTGGGTCGCCATGTGCTGCCGCAGATGCACGGCTTTGAGCTGATGCTCGGCCCCTATGCGATAGCGCACCTCAAGGTGGCCTTGGAGCTGCACACCCACGGCGTTGCTGAAGCGGACGTGAGCGTGCTGCTGACGGATTCTCTCGAGCATCAGACGACTCAAGGCCAATTCGGCACGATGGCCGATCCGATCTCCGTCGAAGGCAGCGCTGCTGCGGATCTCAAGGCGCACAAGCGCTTCACAGTCGTGATTGGCAACCCGCCCTACGACCGCGAACAGAAGGCTCTCGGTGATGCCGGCAAGCGAAAGGGCGGCGTCGTCCGGTTCGACACTCCCGGCGTCGATGCTTCGCCGCTGCTGAAAGCGGTCACGGAGCCAATGCGCGAAGCCCGACTTGGCGGGCATCTCAAGAACGTCTACAACGACTACGTCTACTTCTGGCGCTGGGCAGTGTGGCAGGCCACAGAACTGCCGCCGGGGCCAGGGGTGGTGGCGTTCATCACTGCGTCGTCGTATCTCGATGGCATCTCGATGGGCGGCGTTCGGCACCTGCTGCGCCAAGCGTTCGACGAGTTGTGGATCGTCGATCTTGGCGGCGAGGGACGAGGCGCTCTCACGGAAGAGAACGTGTTCGACATTCAGACGCCGGTCGCGATTGCGATCGGCGTCCGGACCGGAGCCGCACCCGCACCCGCGCCGGTGGATGCCGCGAGCCAGGAGCAAGTCGGGGACGATGCCGCGCAGTCGGTGTCGGCGCCCGATGACAAGTGCATCGTCCGGTACCTGCGTGTCGAGGGCGACAGAGCCAGCAAGCTCGCCAGGCTCCGAGACCTGAAGATCAGCATCCGGGCCGAACGCGTGCCTGGCCAAGGCTTGGAGCGCTTCGTAGCGGTTAGTGCAAATGAGTACCACGACTGGGCCGAGATCACCGAGTTATTCCCTTGGATACGTTCGGGCTGCAAGCTCGGCAGGACGTGGCCGATCGCCGAATCCAAGGCAGTACTCCAGCGACGATGGCGCGAATTGATACAGCGCGTTCCGCGGCGACGACGCGACGCATTTGTCGATACCAAGTCCGGGAAGAAATCGGACATCGAGTCGAGGCCGTTGCTCTCGACGAGCGGCAAGCTGCGGGCGGTTCATCGCCTGAAGATCGGTGCCGAACCGGAAGGCTACGAGCGCTACGGCTATCGAACGCTTGACCGTCAGTGGGTCATCGCTGATCATCGCGTCATCGACCGCGCCGGTCCCGCTCTCTGGCGCGTGCGCGGTCGTCATCAGGTGTTCTTGACGACGCTCACTTCGACCAAGCTCGGCCAGGGCCCGGTGCTGACGGTTTCGCCCTATGTGCCGGACCTGGACCACTTCTCCGGTCGCGGGGCCAAGAATGTGATGCCGCTGTATCGCGACCCCGCTTCAGCCAATGCCACCACATCGTCAGTCAACGCCGCCGCGCCGCGATCCAACGTCACCGCAGGGGTGCTCGGGGCACTCGCCGGTGCACTCGATGCGCCGCCGGCCATCGATCAGAGTTTGGCTCGCTCGGGCCGCGCTGGCGATGATCGACGCCCCGATCCTGACCAGACGGCCACTGCCGATGGCGAGACGCCTACGGCGCGCGGCGAGGCGCTCGCAGCGGAAGACCTGATCGCCTACGTCTACGGTCTCGGCGGCACTGCGGCCTTCAGCGAGCGGTTCGGTGACCAACTCGCCGAGGTTGCCGGCCCGGTGCGAATCCCGATGACCAGCGACCGAGCGCTGTTCGACGAGGCCGTCGCTTTGGGCCGCGACCTCCTGTGGTGGCACACTTGGGGTGAGCGTTTCGCCCCCGACAAGAACGCCAAGCTGCCCGAAGGCCGAGCCGTCGAGGCAGCGCCCGTCAGTGGCATGCCAGACGGCTTCGACTACGACCCCGAGAGCGAAGAACTCCGCGTCGGCAACGGCGTCTTCGCCCCGGTCAGCCCGGCGGTATGGGACTTCGAAGTCTCCGGCCTGCGAGTCCTGCCGTCATGGCTCGGCTACCGGATGAAGAACCGCAAGGGCAAGAAATCCAGCGAACTTGACGACATCCGCCCGGCCCGCTGGACACAGTCGAAAGAACTCCTGCTCCTGCTGTCGATCCTCGAACACACCGTCGAAGTCACCCCACAAGCCGCCGACCTCCTCGGTCGCATCGTCGAAGGCCCACTCATCCCCGCGACCGACCTCCCAACGCCCACATCCGCCGAACGAACGCCCCCGAAGGCGTAGCTGATTGGTCTGCTCGAGAAAGTCCCCGGCGAGCCAGCGCAAGTTCGGCGCTTCCGTCGCATGGCTGAGCAGCTTCAGGTGCGTGCGACAATAGGCGGGTGGGAACCCGCTTGAGCCTTCGTCTCGCCGGTGATCGAGCCCAGTTCGGACAGGCCGACGCGGTTGATTTGGCGCGTCTCATCGTCGGGATCAACGCGGTCGTTCGCCGCACGGCATCCGTGCTGGCCGGACGCCGTCCTGGGCAGCGCGGAAGGCTGCCCCGCCAGATCGCCGACGCTGTGCGGCTGCGTCTGTGTGGCGTCTCTGAGGGCAGTCTCGTTGTCGAACTAGAACTGCCCGACGACCTGGTCCGATCCGATGAGATGGTGCTCGACGATGTCTCGCTCGGTGAAGCATCAGTGCTCACAGCGCTCGCTGTACTGGACGGTTCTGCGACGGGATTCGGCGATACGGCGACAGCGTGGACGCAGCTAGCGGATCGGCTGGACATTGGCGGGCGCAACGACTCCTTGACGCTCAGCGTGCCGTCGCATGCTCGATCGCCCGTACTCCTCGACCGGAACAACCGCACCCGCCTTGACGAGGTGACGCGGAGCGCGCAACGAGATGACGAAGCGGGTGATCGCGTCGGCGTTCTGTACGAGGCCGACTTTGAGAGAAACGCTGCACGCTTGCGAACCGCACAGGGCGAGGCTGTGGCCGTGAAGTTCGGTGATGACCAAGCTGCGACAGTCAAGGAAGCCCTCAGGGAAAGAACCCGTTTCCGCGGACAGATCACCTATCACCAGCAGACTTCGGAGGTCGTCGCCGTTGACGTTATCGAGATTCTGCGAGCCCAGCAGCTGGTCCTCGGCAAGCAGGTGCGGGACTTCTGGACAACGAAGTCGGTGACTGAGCTAGCGGATGAGCAGGGCGTCGCTCCCGTCACTGACATCGAGGAGTTGGGAATTGAGAATGTTAGCGAGAGCGAAACTGAGGCGTTCATGGAAGCGCTTGGGCTTTGACCCGTGGCGGTCCAGGCACTGCTCGTGGATACAGATGTGTTCTCATTCGTGGCGCGCCAGCGAGACCAGGCCGAGCCGTTTCGCCCGATTCTCGAGGGCCGCTTGCTGGCGCTGTCGTTCGCGACGGTAGGAGAGGTGTACTACGGCGCGGCTCGTGCGGGGTGGGGCCAGCCGCGGCTTCGAGACTTGGCGACTTCCCTGCGTCGTTACACGATTCTCCCGGGCACTGTCGAGATCGCTCGGTGCTTCGGCGAAGTCAAGTCGCAGTTTCGTGACCAGTTCGACGAGGGTGACATGTGGATCGCGGCGACCGCCATGGCGCACGAATTGCCGATTGTCACCAACAACCTTCGTCACTTCGAGCCGATGAACGCCCGGTTCGGATTCGGACTCGAGCATCCGAGTTACCGGGCCGACGGGTGAGGCCCCGGAGTGAAGTTGCATGTTGAGCCGGAGGCTGAGAGGTGCGATAGCGGAATTGAGGCTCTCCAGTACCAGGTTTCTCGCTCGGGTTCGCGCGGCGCCGTCCACTCCACATCGGACTCAGAACTCGGGCCACGAATCACCGACTGAACGGCTGACATTGGCGCAGCCGCGGATCGAGTCGTGGGGTTCTCCGCTGCCCGACCCGATCGCTGCTTTGGAACAGATCATGCGGCGAGGTGGCACGACGATTGTGCGCGCTGCATTTGAGTACTCATTCTTCGCGCATCCCGCAGAAGTTCGCATGCGAACGCCGTGGTACCCAACGCGGGCCCGCACGAGCAGAGAGCACTATCCGGGCTGCAATCGGGGCGACACTGCGCTGTGGCAGGGCCGCTCCGTCACGCTGGGTGACAATGCGTACGCCCAGCGGGCCTGGACCAAGTACTCCGGCCGCCCGATCAAGCGGAGGTCCGGGTTCTCGGTTCGCCACATCTGGGGCAGCCCTTGGGATCCCGACGCCTTCACGGCCGGCTCGAACCTGTGCTACATGCCGTTTTGGGCAGGGATGCTCACTGAGAAGCAACACCCACACCCACAGCTTGAGACGGCAATTCGCCAAGCTGCTTGGAACCTGTACTTCCGGTCTGATCCGGTGTGCGAACCATCTGAATTCGTGACCGATCCCGGAATAGACCTCGGGCGCATTCTCGGGTCCCAGCCAATCCTCGTGCTCCGGCCCGAATCGGGTTGACTTGCCATCACGCTGACGTGGCGGGTTGGCTAACTCCGATGGTGGTTGCGACAAGATGCTGGCGCACACTGCCGCGCGTCGCATGGCATCCATACTCTTGACAAGGAAGCAGTGCGGCACAGCACGATCTCCAATTCAACTCAAGAGGAGTTCCGGTGTCCGAGACCATGCCCATCAAGCCCGAGGAGGCGGCAGGCGCGCGATTGAGCAGGTACTGGGCGGCAACGCTCGCCGTCACGATCGAAACGAAGGCGAGTCCAAGCACGATCTCGACATCTGCATGCCGGACGGCTCGGTAATCGCCCTGGAGGTCACGCAGGACATGGCGCAAGCCCGCGAGAACCAGCGCGGCGCGCTTGAGAATCTCAGATGGAAATTCGATCAACTCGGACGCGAATGGTTCGTCGACCTCTTGGACAACGCATGGGTGAACGATCTGCACACACGGCTTCCCGAGTTGCTCGGCCAACTGGAACGCAAGGGCATCACAGAGCTGAAGGTGCCGCGAGTCGCCGGTGGCGACGATGAGCGCACCGATGCAGGCACCGTCGGCGAATTCCGCGATCTCGGCGTCTTGTCGTGTCGCTCATACGAGTCAGGGGATGACTCCGTCGGCGCGGTTCACACTGACCAAATCGTAGACGCAGTGTGGGGCGATGTGAACAGTGCGACGGCAGTAGTAGCTCGGCATGTGTCGGAACGGCAAGACAACGCCTGCAAGCTCGCACGCGCTGCCTCAGCAGCGGAACGTCACCTGCTGATCTGGGTTGACCAAGCCGTGCTCGCCGCGAATGCCGCCATGCAGGTGGGCGAACGCCAGGGCCTGCTTCCCAGCGAAGTGCCGGAGTTGCCACCCGAGATCGACGTTGTCTGGCTGGCACTGGCCATGGCGGATCCGATCGTGTGGCGTCTCGACAGCGCCGGATGGGAGAGCCGAGGCCGCGTCGATGAAGCCGTCCATCTCGAGCACTGCGCATTGGGGTGAACCCAGTGCAGTCTCGCAAGCAGGCAGACCGCCGCGGAACGTGCTGCCGGAAGTCATCCCACGGTCCGCAATGCTCCGATGTCTGAGACTCCGCCGGTCATGCCAGAGCAACGCAGGAACGAACCGACATTGGCTGAACGGGTGGCACGCGCGCCATAGATCGAGTAACCGCTTGGGTGGACCCGTGCCTATTGCTGCCGATATGAGCACATTCGCATCCACCACAGCCCTTATGTCGAAGGCTCAGGGTTACTGCGTTGCGCGCAGGCGCCGCACAGCCTTGACCTCGGCGACCACGAGCGCCATCAGTTCCTCGTCGTCGAGGTCCGCAGACGGCCGAGGGGGCGGGGCTGGCAGCGCGGGACCGGATTGCACAAAGCGGCTGCGAGCCTGTGCTGCTGTCACGCCCATTACGTCGCCGATCTGATCCCATGACGCGCCTGCAATGCGAGCGGATCGAACCAATTCCATGCACGACGCAGGCAAGACTGCACCGCAGGGCTCGGTATCTCTCAGCTCATTGAGCGCAGTCTCCGGCGTCAGGGTCTTGGTCGTTTCGCTCACGCCGTTCAGCGTAGGGGTGACCGCCATCGCGGGTCCAACGGTTATTCATGCGGACGATTGGAAGCTGACCGTCGAGGAGTACTACGCGCGTGTGCTGATCACCGTCACAGCCGGTGGCTTCATGAGCGGGTGGACGCTCGGCACGAACTTCCGGCAGATGCAGCCCGGAGACGAGGTGCTGGTCTATCGCCATGGCGGCTTCGGCGGGATCGTCGCCCATGGATTTGCCGTGTGCGAACCGTATCCAGGCGACGCGGACGGCAACGAGGTGGACGAGTCCTCGATGGAGGCGTGGTGGGTTCAGGTTGCTTGGCAGGCGTGGAAGCCGCTCGAGGTGAGGCTGCGGCCCGAAGAACTGGCTGAGTTAGCGCCGGAGACGTTCGGGGATCGAATCAGGGCATCGGGGCAACGCGTCGCCGTCGAGGAAGCCGACGCCTTCTACCGCTGAGCTCGGTGCCCGTGACCATCGCCGACGAACTGGGTTCGACGCTCGATGTTCGCATGGTCGGGGACCTCGCCGGTGAGGCTGTGTTCGAGCGCGGCGTCGGGTACTGGGAAGACGGCCGAGTGCAGTCGGTGAATGAAGAGGATGGACGGCTGCAGGCGACGGTGCGAGGCACCGTGCCCTATGGCGTCGAGATGTGGTTCGAAGACGACGGCTTGCGGTGGATCTGCTCACGCCCGGCGGCCGAGGGCGGCTCGTTCTGCAAGCACTGCACTGCGGTAGCTCTGTCGCTGCTTAATGGCGACGAGCCGTCGGACGGAACCGACGCAACGCCGCCTGCGAACGCTGCCGAGCAGAGCACTGACGACGAACTGCTCGCTGACTTCGTCGGCCGGCTCGAACGCGAGCGGCTCGCGGAGATCGTGCTGAGTCAAACTGCCGGTGACTGGCGACTGCGAGAGCAATTGCTGCTGGAAGCCAGGGCCGAACGGGGCCGGGGACTCGACATCGCACAGTGGCGCGAAGTCTCGACGGGTACCTTGGTGCTCACGTGGTCCCAGGCAGTGGGGCCGACAACAGAGAGCTATCGAGATGCGCGTTTTGCCGACCGTCACGCCGACACCCGAGCAGTTGAAGGTGCTCGCCGACGTCAAGCCGGGGTTCCGAATAATCCGGGGTGCTGCGGGAAGCGGCAAGACTACGACGGCTCTCTTGAGACTGAAGGAACAGATCCGAGTTCGCTTGGACCGACGCGAGCGTCTTGGCCACGATGCGCCCGTACGTGTTCTCGTCCTGACCTTCAACAGGACCCTTGAGGGCTACATCACGGAACTCGCTCGGAACTCGACGCCCAAGGACGATGCGCTGGATCTAGAGATCAAGACCTTCAGCCGGTGGGCAAGGTCGCTCGTGGGCCGTGTTGACATCGTCGGGGGTGATGAGACCTCGGCAATGCTGCGGCCACACATCGACAGCTTCGCTACGAATCGCCAGCATGAGTTCTTCGTTGACGAAATCCAGTACGTCATGGGCCGTTTCGAATACGACCCCGTCAACTTCGATCCCGACGACCTGTCGGACTACCTCACGGTTGATCGGGACGGCCGAGGCAAGGCTCCGCGTGTGGCCCGTCCGACGCGTGAGAAATTGATCTATGGGGCCATACCTGCGTACATGGACTCCAAGCGGCAGCGCGGGAAGATCGACTGGGGCGATCTCGCGATGCTCGCCGCCGACGCGTCCGACAAGGCCTACGACGTCGTGATCGTTGACGAGGCGCAGGATTTTTCGGCCAACCAGATTCGCGCCGTTCAGCAACACCTACAGGACCCGCATAACACGACGTTCGTGCTCGACGCGGTGCAGCGCATCTATCCGCAGTACTTCAAGTGGCGCGAGGTCGGCATCAGCGCCCGTCCAGAGTTCATTCATACCCTCAAGACGAACTATCGCAATACCGCCGAGATAGCAGCTTTCGCCTACCCGCTGGTCAACGGGCTCCCGCTCGAGGATGACGGCACGCTGCCGGACTTCGCGAAGTGTCGTCGCTCAGGCGCGAAGCCGCTGGTGGTGGCGGGCAAGTACAGCGATCAGCTCAGGATTATGATCGACCGGCTCGAACTGACTGCTGATCTTGAGAATGAGTCTGTCGTTCTGCTGCAGCCACGCGGCGGCGGTTGGTTCAGCGAGGCCCGCAAGGTGCTGGCCCAGCGCGCAATTCCCTATTGCGAACTGACAAGGCAGAACGAGTGGCCCACCGGTCCCGAGGTCGCCGCCTTGTGCACGATGCACTCCGCGAAGGGTCTCGAGTTTGACCACGTACTGCTCCCCGGCCTGAGCCAACGGGTGACTCCGCACGGCACGGATGAGGGCGACGCCGATCTCGAGCGGCTTCGGCGGATGCTTGCCATGGCCGTTGGCAGGGCCCGCAAGTCTGTGATGATCGGATACAAACCGGGCGAGGAATCCTCGCTGATCAGGTTGCTTGACCCCGCAACGTATGAGCTCGTCAGGGCATGAGCACTGGCAAGAGGGTGCCGGAGGCCGTGCCGCAGTCGCGAGAGCAGATTCAGGGAGCTTCACGTTGCCCCGAGGTTGTAGAAGCTGCGACCGAACGCGGCATCACCAGCATCGTGCACTTCACGACCGTCAAGGGATTGGTGGGGACGCTGTACAGCAAGGCGGTGAAGAATCGCCAGGATCTTCCAGCGGACGAATTAGTGCAGTATGTCTACGAGCCCAACGCCGTCGATCGGCACCTCGACGAGCGCTGGCACAGCTACGTCAACTTGTCGGTGACAGACATCAGCCTTCATATGTTCAACTTCTCGCGGCGCAAGCGCCCAAGGGAAGAATGGGTGATCCTGAAATTCGGTCCTGAGATCCTCGGTGATCCCGGCGTCGTGTTCTGCACGACGAACAATATCTACCCAGCCGCGCAGCGCCGTGGCGACCTCCACGGCTTCGGGCAGCTCTTTGCGCCGAGCGTCGCTGGCCGGTACGGACGCCTGACCAAGCGAGATGACAAACCGCAGAATCGGACGACCGACCCGCAAGCCGAGGTGCTGTACCCGTTCGAACTGCCGCTGACGCATCTGCACGAGATCACTGTTGCCAACGATGATGCCTACGAGGCGGTCATCGCAGCCCTGAGCCACTTCCCGAACGAACCTAGAGTTGAGATCAACCCGGAGGCGTTCCGATGACCGAGGCAGCGCACGCCGTGCATCAGCAATCGGGCCTCTTCCCGAGCGACGGCAGCGGTGATCCCGCGACTCTCGGCGGTCGTGCCCGCTCGGCGAAGTCGGATGCTGACGAGGAAGGCCGCGATCGCGATGTCGATGACGTTTCCGGGTCTCGCGCCGAGAGCCTACGTAAGTCCAAGGATGTCCCCGGATCACATGCGGGAGCGGAATCCGAGTCGCAGATTCGGAGTTCGATGCTGTGGGCTGCCTACGGCGACGCGCTCGGTTTCATAAGCGAGCTGACGGACCGCAAGGGCCTAGATCGCCGCACACATGGCAAGCCATTGGATCGGCTCATGGCCTGGCGGCGACGCGTTGGCGGCAGGCAGGGAACCGAGGTCGGGCTGCCCCCGGGGTGCTGGTCCGACGACACGCAGCTTCGAATGGCCGTGAGCAGGTCTATGACCGGCCGCGGATTCGACGTCGAGACGTTTGCTCGGATCGAGCTTCCGGTCTGGCCGTCGTATTCCTTGGGCGGCGGCCGGGCGTCCAAGGCGGCTGCGAGAAACTTGGGCAAGCCTCGGACGCTGTGGTACGCCAACACGTTTCCTGGATGGGTCGATGCGGGCGGCAACGGCGCAGCGATGCGAATTCAGCCGCATGTGTGGGCTTCGAGTGACCACGAGGACGACTTCGCGCTCGACGTGGTCTCCGACAGCGTCTGCACCCACGGCCATCCTCGCGCCATCGTGGGCGCTTGTTTCCATGCGGCGACGCTCGCCCATTGCCTGAGACACGGCTCGGTGCCGGTCCTCGACGAATGCCACCACATTGCCGCTCGAATTCAGGCTTGGATCCTGCCGATCGAGACCCATCCGAATCTGGGATCCACATGGATGAGACTCTGGCAGGACACGGCGGGGAAGTCGTTCGGAGAAGGGTGGGATGCAGCAATTGGTGAACTGCATCAGGCCATCGGTGACGCCGAGGGCTGTGTCGTCAAGGCCGAACACGCCGAGGTGGCCTACCGCAGGATCGTTGAGCGCCTCAGCCTGACCGATGCTCGCCAGCGAGGTAGTGGGATCCTGACGACCGTCGCTGCAGCGGCCTTGGCAGTGGCCGCCCGTGACGCATACGAAGCGGTCGTTGTAGCCGCTGGTGCTGTGGGCACCGATACCGACACGATTGCGACCATGGCCGGGGCGCTGCTGGGTGCCTGCGATTCTGCCGATGTGCTGCCGGAAGAGCCTCTCGACAGCGAGTATCTGCGGAGCGAAGCACGCCGTCTAGCTGCGCTTGGTCGAGGCGAATCGGTCAAGGCTCATGCCTATCCAGACGTGCTGACGTGGACTGCGCCGAAAGCCCAAGCGGATGCACTCGCCAAGAGCGATGGCCGTTTGGTGGTCGAGGGCCTCGGCCCCGTGCAGGAAATCGGAACGGACATCGTTCGTGCAGCCAGTGATGAATTCGGCTGGCAGTGGGTGACGACAGCTTTCGGCCAAACGCTGTTGGTCAAGCGGCGTCCGAACCTGCGAGAACTCAGCAAGGGCAACATCGAACAGCCGCCAATGAAGCGGAAAGAGACACTGCGTCACAAGTCCAATCCCGCCCGGAAGGCAGCAAGCAGTTCACCGCCAAAGCCGCTGGATCGCGGACTCTGCGTGGATGATGCGATAGACCACGCCCGGAAAAACATCGCTGAAGACGAAGCCCTCGGTTACACCGTCCGGCGAGTAGCGCGTGATGGAACGGCCGACGACCTTGCTGCTTTGGTGACGGCTCTCCGCGACGATCTGCGCCGCTGAAGACCACTCACCGACGGCATCACTGAAGATGGCCATTTGTCGTCCCGACCCCCGACCCTCGATTGTCGCCCGCCAGGTCGGACGCGCTGCCTCAGCAGCGGAACGTCACCTGCTGATCTGGGTGGACCACGCCGTTCAGATGTCCTGCCGGCCGTCGCACCAAGAGATGACGGCGGCTCTCCCGTATCGCTGCTTAGGCCGCGTCGGCTGGTGCAGTCGCGGCAGACCCTGCCGAATTCGAGATCACGCATCGGTGTCGGCTGACGAGCCTATGTTGGTGCGGCTTATGCGCAAGGCGGCGTGGAAGTGGACGCGAGAGGCGAATGATGAACTTTGACCTGCCCGACGAATTCCGCGAAGCCGCGACCTACTTGCTCACGTGGAATCCGGACGATTGGGAGCTGACCGTCGAGGAGTACTACGCGCGTGTGCTGATCACCGTCACAGCCGGTGGCTTCATGAGCGGGTGGACGCTCGGCACGAACTTCCGGCAGATGCAGCCCGGAGACGAGGTGCTGGTCTATCGCCATGGCGGCTTCGGCGGGATCGTCGCCCATGGATTTGCCGTGTGCGAACCGTATCCAGGCGACGCGGACGGCAACGAGGTAGACGAGTCCTCGATGGAGGCGTGGTGGGTTCAGGTTGCTTGGCAGGCGTGGAAGCCGCTCGAGGTGAGGCTGCGGCCCGAAGAACTGGCTGAGTTAGCGCCGGAGACTTTCGGGGGGCCGATCAGGGCATCAGGGCATCGTGTTGCCGCCGAGGAAGCCGACGCATTGCGCGACGCCTTCTACCGCTGAGCCTTGGTCTCGTGAGCATCGCCGACGAATTGGGTGCGACGCTTGATGTTCGCATGGTCGGGGACCTCGCCGGCCCGGCTGTGTTCGAGCGCGGCGTCGGGTACTGGGAAGACGGCCGAGTGGAGTCGCTGGCTGAAGGGGACGGTCGGCTGCAAGCGACGGTGCGCGGCACCGTGCCCTATGGCGTCGAGATGTGGTTCGACGATGACAGCCTGGGGTGGACATGCTCATGCCCGGCAGCCGAGGACGGCTCGTTCTGCAAGCACTGCACTGCGGTTGCTCTGGTGCTGACCTACGGTGACGAGCCGTCGGACGGAACCGACGCAACGCAGCCGACGAACGCGGCCGAGCAGAGCACCGACGGCGAACTGCTCGCGGACTTCGTCGGCCGGCTCGAACGCGAGCGGCTCGCGGAGATTGTGCTGAGCCAATCGGCCGCTGACTGGCGACTGCGAGAGCAATTGCTGCTGGAAGCCAGAGCCGAACGGGGCCTGGGACTCGACATCGCGCAGTGGCGCGAGACAATCGACAACGCGTTCAGCTTCGGCGAGCTCGACCGGCGTGGCTATGCGCACTACCGCGACACCGCTGACTGGGCAGACGAGGTGAACGACGTGATCGACGCCCTCGCCGAGCTCGTCGACGCGGGTTACGGCGAGGCGGCAGCGGAACTCGCTGAGCACGCGTACATGAGGACCGATCTCGCAATGGGCGAGATCTACGACGAGGACGGCACGCTGATGATGGTCGGCGAGCGGCTGGCGGACCTGCATTTGCAGGCATGCGAGGCAGGATCGCCCGATCCCGTGCGACTCGCGCAGCGCTTGGCAAAGCTGGAGCTCGACTACGAACTGGAAGCGTTCTGCCGGTCTGCGGCGCTCTATGCGGATGTGCTGGGGCCGACAGGGCTCGCGGCGTTCCGCGAGGCTGTCGAGCCGAGCTGGCAGCAGATAGACCCGTCGGGCAGCAGTGCCACCGCTGCCGCCACGAC
Organism: Candidatus Poriferisodalis sp.; assembly: GCF_965208895.1. Taxonomy (GTDB): domain Bacteria; phylum Actinomycetota; class Acidimicrobiia; order Acidimicrobiales; family Poriferisodalaceae; genus Poriferisodalis. Next base: position 3,267,932 of record NZ_OZ242363.1, read on the forward strand.
CAGCAGCAGTGGTGAGCCAAGCTGGCTGCGGATCGACCCGTCGGACAGCAAGCAGCGTGCTCGGGACTACCGCGCCCGGGAAGCGATGATCGGATGGGCGCTCGCCACCGGTGATCCGGACGCGCTCGTTGATGCGCATCGGCGTGAGCGCATCCGCCCGAACGAGACGCTGGAGATCGCTCGAGCGTATGAGGCCGCCGGGCGCGATGACGAAGCGGTGAACTGGGCGCGCACAGGGCTTGCCGACTACGGCCACGGTGCGTGGCAGGCGGGCGAGCTGCGCGATTTCTTGGCTGGGAAGCTGCGTGAGCAGGGCAATCCAGGCGCAGCGGTCGATCTGTACTGGAACGCGTTCACTGCCAGCCCATCGCTCGAGGCGTGCCGGACACTGGTGCGCCAAGACGACCGACCAGACTGTCCAGACTGGCTGGAACGCTGCTTGCGGCATCTGCGCAGCCGCTTGGAGACGAGTTCCTCGACGGGGCCATCGCCGCCGACACTGCCGACCGATGTCATGGCCACGGCTGGGGACATCGCACCGGCACCGGCGACCGTCCTCGTCGAGATTCTGCTGTATGAGGGCCGTGCCGACGAGGCGTGGGCGACGGCATTGCAGCACGGCACCAACTGGCAGCTGTGGATGGCGCTCGCACGTGCGCGTGAGGCGACGGCGCCCCGTGATTCGATTGCGATCTACGAATCGCAGGCGCTGGCAGTAATCAATCGCAAGAAGGCGAACCAGTACCGCGTCGCTGTCGATCTGCTGTCTCGGATACGGCGCTTGGCCGCTGACGCCGGCGATCCGACGCTGTTCAATTCGCTGCTGCACCGCGTCAGAACCGATCACAAGGCGAAGCGTCGCCTCCAAAGCGAGATGCAAGGCCTCGCGCCACTGGCAGAGGAACTGACATGAGTGAGACGGCCCAGCCTGCTTCGGCGCCGGCGGCATCGGGGCACTGCCTGTGCGGTGGTGTGGCCTACGAGGTGCACGGACCGATCCGCCAGGTGTGGAACTGCCACTGCTGGCGGTGCCGTCGCTGGACGGGGCACTTCATGGCGGCGACGGGATGCAAGACCGCCGACCTGCGGCTGGTCACCGATGCCGCTCTGGTGTGGCACCGTCCAGCCGACGACCCCAACGTGGCCTACGGCTTCTGCGGGGAGTGCGGCGGTTCGCTGTTCTGGAAGGTGGCGGAAGGCGAACCGCAACAGATCGACACCACTGCGATCTGCGCCGGCACCCTCGACCTCCCCTCGGGCTTGCACACCGAACTGGCCATCTTCGTCGACGATGCCGCCGACTACCACGCTGTGGACTCGACAATTCCCACCCGGGGCCACGAATAGATCAACTGCGGGCGAGCTTCACGTGTCGTAGACGGCGTCGTCGATCTCGCCTGGCGCCACACTCAGACCTTCTGGCCCGAAGGCTGCGCGGTCCTGCCAGGGATCTTCAGCCCTCGTGAGTTCGCTGGACAGGCGGGTGTCGGGGGTGCGGTGGGCGAGGTTCGCTACCGCTGGCGGCGTGGGGATGCCTTCGGTGAGGTCGGCGGCGGGCGTCGGCAGTTCGAAGCGGGTGGTGAGCGGGACGACACCGGCCCACCAGTCGCCGGCCATGTCCTCGGCGTCGTCGACGGGGTCGCCGGTGCGGACCTTGGCCGATGCCTCTGCGAGCGGGAGTTCCAGGACGAGCGTGGCTCGAAAATCCTCGGCACTCGGCGGCCGGGAGGTGTCCCAGTTGGCGACGATGTGATCGGTCACCAGCTTGAGCGCCCGTTCCTTGGCCGCCGCTTCCTCGATGCGACGGGCACGACCGCGCACCACGACGCAGCGGTAGTTCATCGAGTTGTGGAACGGCGTCCGAGCCATCACCAGCCCGTCGAGGTGAGTGACGGTCACGCAGATCTCGGTGCCTTCGCCGGAGTTCAGCAAGTGGTTCGCCAGCGCCCCGTGCAGGTACAGGTTCTCTTCGTCGCGGCCATAGGCCATCGGCAGCACCAGCGGCCCGTCAGGCGTGTCAATACCGACGTGTGCGATCAGCCCGGCGTCGAGGATCTCGGCCATCTCATCGCGGCCGTAGCGACCCCGCTCGGCCATGCGCCGCAGCCTCGTTCGGGCCGACGGTGCCTGCGCGCTGTTCCTGTCTGACTCGCTTGATTCGCTCACGCCAGCACCGTACGCGGCACGCGCCCCGCCTACCCACCGATATATCGATGCTGGTTTCCAGGTCGCCGTATGGGGCAACCCGCCCCAGGCGTCTAAGCAGCGGGCGGACGCGTTCGACGGTCTCGGCGTCGCCGCCTGCGAACAGCGCGAGCGTTCCGTTGCGTGCGCCGTCCACGGCACCGGTCACCGGCAAGTCGACCACCGTCACACTTGGTGGTGCCTCGTTAGCCAGGCGCTGGATCAGCTCGGGACGGCTGGTCGTCAAGTCCACCCAGATCGAGCCCGCTGACAGCGCTGCGAGCGCGCCCGAATCGCACACCACTGCTGCAACAACCGGAAGGCTCGCGTATCCGCGCGGCTGCTTAGGATGACCGGCGACCAGTCAACGAGGGGGCGTGCCATGAAGTTCGGGATTTTCTACGAGCTGCAGCTGCCGAGGCCGTGGAACGACGATTCCGAGTACGTCCTGTTCCAGCAGGCACTCGACCAGATCGAACTGGCCGACAAGCTCGGCTACGACTACGCGTGGGAGGTCGAGCACCATTTTCTCGAGGAATACAGCCACAGCTCCGCGCCCGAGGTCTTCCTGGCGGCGGCCAGCCAGCGCACGAAGAGCATCCGCCTCGGGCACGGCATCGTGCAGCTGCCCACCAACCATCCAGCCCGCGTCGCTGAACGGGTCTCCACCCTCGACATCGTCAGCGGCGGCCGGGTCGAACTCGGCATCGGCGAAGGCTCGTCGGTCACCGAACTGCACCCCTTCGATCGCCGCTTCCGCGACAAGCGCGTCGTCTGGGAAGACGCCGTGCGCTGCCTCATGCCGATGTTCCAGGAGGTGAATCACTCCTACGACGGGGAGATCTTCAAGTTCCCGGCCCGCAACGTGGTGCCCAAGCCGTACCAGAAGCCGCACCCGCCCTTGTGGGTGGCATGCAGCCAGCTCGACACGATCGTCATGGCGGCCCAGCGAGGCATGGGAGCGCTGGGCTTCTCGTTCGTGTCGGCCGACGCAGCCCGCGCCTGGGTGAACGCCTACTACCTCAACTACCTCAACCACCTCGACCTGCTGTGCGACTACCAGACCAACCCCGGCGTGGCGGTCGTCAGCCCGTTCATGTGCGCGGAGACCGACGAGGAAGCCCAGGCCAAGGCCGAAGGCTGGACGTTCTTCCAGTTCTCGCTGGTCTTCTACAACTCCCACGGCCCCGTCGAGCCGGGCTCGGTCAACCTGTGGGACGAGTACCAGGAGTGGAAGAAGTCGCCGAAAGGGCAGAAGGCCAGCAACAACGTCGGCTTGGTGGGCTCACCCGAGACCATCCGACGGAAGCTGGAGATGTACGAGGACGCTCACGTGGATCAGCTCATCCTGCTGAACCAGGCCGGCAAGAACACCCACGAGGACATCTGCTCGAGCCTGGAGCTGTTCGCCGCTGAGGTCATGGGGGAATTTCACGAGCGCGACGCCGAACACCAAGACTGGAAGTCAGCGGTGCTGGCCGGCGACGTCCTCCTCGACGACATCGACACCGACCTGTTCCAGGTGATCACCAACCAGACCCCGGTGGAAAAACGCGAGGAAATCGAGCGCAAGCAGCGCGAGGCCCGCGCCCGCCAAGCAGTCGGGCTCAGCTAGCTCAGCGGTTCGCCAGCCAGTCGGCGATGGCTTGGCCGATCTCGTCGGGGCTGTCTTCCTGGCAGAAGTGATTGCCTGCGACAGTCACCTCGGTCTGGTTCGGCCAGGTGCGGCAATAGTCGAGCTGCGGGCCGTTCAAGATCGCGCCCGGATCGGCGTTCACCAGCAGCTTCGGCACGTCTGAGCTCGACAGCCACTCGCCGTAGTCGGTCACGATCGCGGTGACGTCGGCCGGTTCGCCGTCGATCGGGATCTGGCGCGGCCACGTGAGGGTGGGGCGCCGGTGCTCGGGCTCGACGAACGGGCGCCGGTACTCGTTCATCTCCTCGTCGCTGAGCTTGCGGATGATCGAGCCGGGCAGCACAGCCTCGACGAAGAGATTCTTGGTAATCACCATCTCCTCGCCGGCAGGGGAGCGGAAGCCTTGGAAGATGCCGGCCGCTGCCTCAGGCCACTCGGCCCAAGACATCGGCCGAACAATGGCCTCCATGTAGGCGATGCCGCCTACGCGGTCGCGGTGCCGGTTGGCCCAGTCGAAGCCGAGCGCCGAGCCCCAGTCGTGGATCACGAAGGTGATGTTGTCGCCGAGGTCGAGTTGGTCGAGCAAGCCGTCGAGGTACTCGCGATGCTCCACGAACCGGTACGAGTCGGGACCGGTGTCGTCCAGCTTGTCCGAATCGCCCTGGCCGATCAGATCGGGTACGACAACTCGGGCATGCGGCCGGACGTGGGGCACGATGTTGCGCCACAGGTACGACGACGTCGGGTTGCCGTGCAGGAACACGACCGCATCGCCCGAGCCCGAGTCGTGGTACGCCATCTGCTTGCCGTTGACGGTTGCGTAGGACTTGGAAAGCGGTTCGCCAGAGTGGGTTGCCATGAGTGCTCCTTCGTTCGGCCGGATCGGCACCACATCATGCCCGCCGCGCATACGCCCTGCACGAGTGCCCGAGCCATCCGCAACGGTGCCTGACGGTTGCGAGGCCTCACGGCGTCTGCTGCGTTGGATGGCCCTGAGGCCTAACGGCGTCGGCAGTGGCGCAAGATTCGATCGCTCAAGAGCGTTCGAACAGCAACTGGAACTCCATGAGTCCGTGGTCTTCTGCTGAGAGGACGACTGGCACCTGCGGAACGGTCACATCAAAGTCCGCAAACGTGAGCTCGACCGAGCCGACTACGGCGATGACGCTGCCGACGAGTTGCGCTTCGATGTCGACGACGACGGGCTGGGTGATGCCGTTCACTGTCAGCTCGCCCTGCGCCGCGTGGCTGACCGGCACACCGCTCTCGGCGGCGCCCTCGATGTGCAGTTCCTCGGTGAGCACGAACGTCGCTGTCGGGTGCCGGGAGGTTCCCAGGGCTCGCTGCACTGCGCTGTCTCGTCGCCGGTCGTCGGTCTGCAGCGTCGTGAGGTTGACCGCTATCTCCGCGGAGATCACGTGCTCGTCGGCGATCTCCAGCGTGCCGCTGACGTCGCCGGTGCGGCCCACGGCCGTGAAAGCGCCGACGCTCGCCAGTTCCTCGTCGACACGAAAGCCAGCGAACGAGCCCGTGGCGTCCTCCAGCGTGAATGCTCCGGTTTCGGAATCCACGGCCCATGTGCCGTCGAGCTCAGCAGTCGACGTCACCTCAGCTTGTGGTGCAACGCTCTCGTCGGTTTCGGTGTCGCCTGTACCTGCGCCGGCAGTGCCGCCGCTCTCGTCCGTGCCTGCGCCGACGCTGCCCTCGGCATCGCCCGCAGCGTCCCCGCGCGCGGGGGCATCGCTGCTGCTGTCCGCTGGGGCGGTCGCAGCGGATGGCGCAGCAGGTGCGGATTCTTCTTGGGCCAACTCGGCGTCCTCGACCGCCTCGGCCAGGCTCACCTCTCCTGGTGCGTTGCCAAGGACCCGCCACAGGCCCAGCGCCGCCGCAGCGGCCACGATCACCAGCAGCACGCCGACGGTCAACATGGTCCGACGCCGGGGGCTCATGGCGGGTCACGGTAGCTTGGGGTCGCTCATGAAACTGCGCGACCTGCCAACCGGACTGACGTTCGACGACGTGCTGATCGTTCCGCAGCGCTCGTCGATCCGCAGTCGCAGCGACGTGTCGGTGCGCACCCGCCTCTCGCGCAACATCTCGCTGGAGCTGCCGGTGATCGCGGCCAACATGGACACGGTCTGCGAGCACGAAATGGCGATCGCTATGGCTCGTCTCGGCGGCGCAGGAATCGTCCACCGGTTCATGCCCATCGACGCGCAGGCTGCACAGATAGCCGCCGTCAAGGACGTCGACGACGGCGCACTGGTGGCCGGGGCCGCCGTCGGCACCGATCACGACATGGGCGACCGGGCCAAGGCGCTCGTAGCCGCGGGGGCCGATGTGCTGGTGCTCGACATCGCGCACGGTCATGCCGATCACGCCATCGACGGCGTGCGTCGCCTGAAGGACCACTTCGCCGCCACTGATGTCATCGCCGGCAACGTCGCCACGATCGACGGCGCAGTCGACATGGCACAAGCGGGGGCCGATGCGATCAAGGTCGGCGTCGGGCCTGGCGGGGTCTGCACGACGCGACTTGTGGCGGGCGTCGGAGTTCCACAGCTGACGGCGACCGACATGGTGGTGAATGGCCTGGCCGAAGCCGGCTTCGGCGTCCCGGTCATTGCCGATGGCGGCATCAAGAACTCGGGCGATATCGCCAAGGCGCTCGCCGTGGGTGCCGAGACTGTGATGATCGGCAGCATGCTCGCAGGCACCAAGGAGAGCCCCGGCGAGGTCGAGCAAGGCCCGCACGGGCTGCGCAAGCGCATTCGCGGCATGGCCAGCTTCGAAGCCATCGAGGCGCGCGCCGAGCGCCACGGCGAGGAAATCGACGACGAGTACTTCGAGCAGCGGGCCCCTGAGGGAGTGGAAGGCACCGTGCCTTACCGGGGCGAGGCGGGCAAGCTGATCGGGGAGCTGATGGCCGGCCTGCGCAGCGCCATGAGCTACACCAACGCCCGCACATTGGCCGAATTCACCGAACGCGCCGAATTCGTTGCCGTCACCCCCCTCGGGTTGGCGGAGAACACCCCGCACGCCACCCTGTCGTACTGAGGGGTCTCGGTACCCGTCGCCCGAGGAGTTCGGCCATGGCAAGCGAACCGGCAAATGCACCGACGCGGGACCTCATCGCGCTCGACGACCCCTACCCGGACCGTGACTACGAGGTGCGCTGCACGACACCGGAGCTGACCTGCGTCTGCCCGGTAACTGGGCAGCCTGACTACGCCACCGTGGAGATCGCCTACATCCCCGACCGTCGCATCGTGGAGCTGAAATCGCTGAAGCTCTACCTGTGGAGCTACCGGGACGAACCCGTCCACCACGAGGCCGTCACCAACCGCATACTCGACGACTTGGTCGCTGCCGTCGCCCCCAAACAGGCCACGGTCGAGACGCGCTGGCTCGTCAGGGGCGGCATCACGACCACCGTCACCGCTCGCCATCCCGCCCCGGCGTCGCTGGTCGATACCGCCGGCGAGTGACTGAAGGCCGTCCGGCGGCCTCAATACACTCGAACTGATGCCATTGTTGGCGCCGGCCGACAGGCGCATACTGCGCGAGCTGCTCGTCCGCGGGGGGACGGCCGAGATCGGCCAGATCAGCGCGGCTGCCGGCCTGGACAGCCAGACCGTGCAAACGTCGCTGGACGCGCTGCAGCGATCAGGAATTGTGGCTCCGGTGGGCTCGGTTCCAGGGTTGCGAGGCGTGCGCTGGTCGCTGACCCCGCATGGCCACGAAGTGGGGCCGTCGCTGGTTGGAAACGACCTCGCCGGTGCTGCCGATGCCCAGGAGACGGCAGGTCCCGTAGATCCGGCCGAAGGCTGGGGATTCCCGTGGCGTCCGCCGAAAGCCGAGACTCCGCTGTATGCGAGCGGCCTGAGCCGGCGAGCGCGCCGTGTGGCCGACCGTGCCGTCGTCGGCGTTGCGGGGCCGCCGCCCGCACGCCGCCGCGGCGGCCGGGCGATTGTCGTAATTCTGCTCGTCGCCGCCACCTTCGGTGTGGGCTTCGTGGCGATGAATGCGCTGCGCGTTGCCGAGATCACCGTCTCGGGCATCACCGACGGTGCGATGCTGCGGCCGGCTCAGCTGGCCGGCACCGTGCTGGAGTTCAGCGTGGAAGGCGGCGATGCCACCTCAGCGCAGATGCTGCTCGACGGCTTTCCGGTGAGCGGTGTGCAGCGTTACGACAACCGCATTGTGTGGCCGGTGCCGGAGCTGACCGAAGGCGCGCACGCCGTCACCCTTGACGTCAATCGACGTTTCTACGGCACGGCAACTGCACAAGTGGCGTTCACTGTCGATGGGACACCGCCGACGGTGGATCTGCCGAGGGTCTTCGATCCGGTGACGCTCGGCGAGCCGGTGGTCCTCGCCGGGTCAGTCGAGGCCGGCGTGTCCCTGCAGATCGGGGACCAGCGGCTCGACACGGCATCGGGCTCGTTCAGCCTTACCTTGCCGAGCCCGCCCGGCGGGCCGATCCCGGTGGTCGCCACCGATGCCGCAGGCAACACGACGGCATTCGACGTCATCGTACCCATCGGCTACCCACACACCACCGGCGTGCATGTCACCGCGGCAGCATGGGACCACGACGGGCTGCGCTCGTCGGTGGTGGAACTCATCGAACAGGGACGCATCAACGCCGTCCAACTCGACCTCAAGGACGAGGACGGACGGATCGGCCACCGGACCGATGTCCGGCTGGCCCAACTGGCCGGCGCATCGCGCGAGCTGTATGACTTGCGGGATGCCATCGACGAGCTGCACGGCCTCGGCGTGCGCGTGATCGGCCGCATCGTGGCATTCAGGGACCCGACGCTGACCCGCTACGCCGTGGCCAACGGAGACCGCGACTGGGTGCTGCAGACGCCTGACGGACGGACGCTGTCCAGCTATGGCGGTTTCACCAACTTCAACCACCCGACCGTGCGGCAGTACAACTTGGACATCGCCGCAGAAGCGGCTGCCGCCGGCATCGACGACATCTTGTGGGACTACATGCGTCGGCCCGAAGGCGACCTCAGCGGAATACAGATTCCCGGCTGGGACGGCGGCGACCCGTCACCGGTCATCGTGAGCTTCCTTGCCGAGGCGGGATCCATGCTGCGCCAGGCGCAGGTGTTCCATGGTGTGTCGGTGTTCGGCATCGCGGCAGATCGCGGCGAGTGGGTGGCGCAGGACATCGGCGCCATGTCCGCCCACGTTGACTATGTGGCGCCCATGGTGTACCCGTCTCACTGGGGTCGCGGCGAGTACGGAGTGGTGCACCCTGAGGCGCAGCCCTACGACATCACCAAGGCTTCGCTGGCCCAGTTCCAGCGTGTGCTTGCGGGCACCAACACGGCCGTCGTGCCGTGGCTGCAGGATTTCTCGATGCGAGTGAGTTATGGCCCCACCGAGGTGCGCGCCCAGATCGACGCCGCCGCTGACCTCGGCATCAGCGACTGGCTGCTGTGGGACCCTCAAGTCACCTACACCGTCGAGGGCATTCCCGTCTCGTACGACCAGTAGGGCTTGTCACATCTGGCAGGACGCGCCCGGCTCGGTCGGCTGCCGCAAGGCTTCGAAGGGCGGCTGGCCACATCTGCTGAGACGCGCACCGAATGACCAGCTGCGAGCCGACGCGGATCAGTCGAGGCGCTCACGCAGCCGGTACTTCTGGATCTTGCCGCTCGGCGTCATCGGGAACTCGTCGACAATCACGAGCTCTTCGGGCCAGAACTGACGGGTCACGTTCTGTGACTCCAAGAAATCCGTGAGTTCGGCAAGCGAGGGGGCGTCTCCTGCCGGCTGCACGAAGGCACAGCCGATCTCGCCGAGCCGCTCGTGTGGCTTCGCAACGATCGCCACCACGCCGACCGCAGGGTGCCGCAGCAGCACGTCCTCGACCTCTTTGACGGGAACGTTTTCGCCGCCGCGGATGACCAAGTCCTTGGAACGGCCCGCAATGGCGATGTAACCGTCGGCGTTCATGATCGCCCGGTCGCCGGTGTCGAACCAGCCGTCGGGCCAATGCTGGGAGGTGAACTCCCGGCCTGCCATGTAGCCGGCGAACAGCGCGGAGCCGCGGCACTGCAGGTCGCCTTCCGCATCGATCACCGGATCGCCTGCTTCGTCGACGACGCGTACTTCGTTGTCGTCGACCGCTCGCCCGTCGGTGAGCCGACGCTCGAGCGGATCGCTGGGCCGGCCCACCGTCAGCAGGCCGCATTCGGTCATGCCCCAGCCGGGCAGCACGGTGCAAGCCGGCAGCAGCTCGAGTGCGCGTTCGAGCATCGGGCGCGGTATTGCCGCTCCGGCGCACAGGAATCGCTGCCACGACGACAGGTCGTGATCGGCCAGGTTTCCGACGTTGAGCACATCGGCGAGGAACGGCGTCGCGCCCATCGACAGCTGGATCCGGTGTTTCTCGATGAGGCCCACGAACTCGACCGGGTCCCACACATCCTGAAAGACGACATGACCGCCGATATGCAGCGGCAATCGCATGCCGTAGAGGTACCCGGTCTGGTGGCCGAGGGTGGATGCCATATGGCAGACATACGCCTGAGGCGCACCCGAACCCGGATGGGGCTCAAGTCCCTCGCAGACGGTGTTCACGAAGGCGTCGACGGCCACCGACAGGATGTTGTGCGTGTGCATGACACCCTTGGGCATCCCGGTGGTACCCGAGGTGAACATCATCTCGCAGACGTCGTTGGGGCCCGGCCGGCACAGGTTGACAGCGGAGCGGTCGTAGGACGAGAAGCGGCCCTCCTCGATCAGGTCTTCCCAGGTCATCGCATCGGCGGGCAGCCACGACTCGTCCTCCAGTGAGTCGGTCGTATTCACCGAGGGACCTGGCACGACCACCAGCTCCGACACCCATTCACAGCGCTCGCGCAGCTCGGCGTGCATCTGCGCCAGGCCGAATCCGCGATAGCTGTCGGCGGTGATGACGACCAGCGGCCGGCCGAGCTCGCTCATGACAGTGACTTCGTTGTGCCGGAAGATCGGGGCCACTGGATTGACCACGGCACCGATCCGGTCGCAAGCCATCGCAGCCACGACAAAGTGGCGCCAATTCGGCAGTTGGAGTTGCACGATCACGCCGGGGCGGACGCCGATCTCCAGCAGACCCTTGCTGGCTGCGTCCACCTCGGCACCGAACTCGCCCCAAGTCATCGTGCCGAAGCGGTCGGTGATGACCGGTTCGCTGGACCGCTCAGCGGACCACTTGGTGATCTGATCGTCGAGCAGCCGGTTCGGCCACGCGCCCGACCCGCCGAGTTCGTCGATGCGCTCTGCTTGGAGCGTCGTCTCGAAGAATCGCTTTGCCGTCACTTGATATTCACCCCCGCGTCCCAGCGAGGCCGCCTATTGGCCGCGGATTCGTGGAAGCACCTCGGCTGCCATGAATCGCTCGCTCTCCTCTATGTAGTGCATCGGCGAGGCTGCGCTGAGCACGACGGTGCGGGCCCCGGCGTCGATGTACTCGCGCAGGCGTGCAACGCACCGGTCGGGGTCACCCGCAATGGCGAACTTGTGAACGAGCTGGGAGAAGTCCTGGGCGTACTGCTTCGACAGGCGCTCCGCTGCGTATTCGACGGCGGTGTCGTTGTCTTCGTGGCAGCAGAAGAACACGAACATGCCGGACTCGACAGGTGTCGGATTGCCAGCTTCTTCGCGGTATCCCGCAATGGCCTCGATCGATTGCGCTAGGCGTTCAGGCGTGTACATGTACGGCAGCCAGCCGTCGCCATAACGAGCTGCTCGCTTCCACGCGGCGTCTTGGCGGCCCGACACCCAGATCGGCGGCGGCGAGGCGGGCTTGGGCGCGAGCGTGACGCCCGACAGCGTGTTGAAGCGGCCTTCGAAGGTGACGTCGTCCTCGGTCCACAGGCGCTGCATGATCTCGAGCGCCTCGTTCGTGCGGGCGCCGCGTTCACGCACCGGCACTCCGCACGCCTCGAACTCCGACGGATACTCGCCGCCGACACCGACGCCGAGGTGGAACCGCCCGTCCGATGCCACGTCGAGCGCGGCCGCGAGCTTTGCGCACAGCGCCGCCGGGTACAGCGGGATCAGCGTGATGGACGTCATCAGCTTCAGCGTGGTGGTGGCGCCCGCCGCGACCGCCAGCGAGATGAAGCCGTTCGAGGTGGGCACATGGAAGAAGACGTGCTCACCGGTGGTGGCGTAGTCGTAGCCGAGTGCTTCGATCTCGCGGGCCTGTCCGGCGATGTCGTCGCTGCGGCGTATCGCCAGCCCGAATTCGATGTTGCCGTCCGCCGGTGTGCTGTCGCTCATTGCGTCCCCCTGCTGCTTCCCGCTCATGTTCCCTGTCTCATGCGATTGCGCTCACGGGCCGTTCGGGCCACGGCTTCGCCATTCGGCTCAGCCTCATGTGCATCTGCGGGCCGGATGTGAAGCGAGACGGTAGCCGCGGGTGCTAGGCCAAGGCCGTGAGCACTACAACTGACGTCCCATCCACTGTCCAACCATCCCGCCTCGACGCGCTGCTCGACCGCTGCAAGCGCGAGGTCGAATCGGGGCTGCTGCCGAGCTGCCAGGTGGCCGTCGGCTTCGAGGGCGAGATCGTTGCGCAGGCCACCTACGGCGACGCCACCGATGAGACCCGCTACTGCATCTTCTCGGCCACCAAGCCATTCGTGGCATCGACGATGTGGCAGCTCATCAGCGAAGGCCTGGTGGATCTCGGCGCCACAGCGGCCAGCTACGTGCCGGCATTCGGCGAGAACGGCAAGGATCAGATCACGGTCTCCCAGGTGATGCTGCACACGTCAGGCTTCCCGCACGCTCCGCTGAAGCCGCCGGAGTGGGACACCTCGGAGTCGCGGCTGGTCGCCATGGCGAACTGGCGGCTGAATTGGGAACCCGGCACCCGGTACGAATACCACCCCACCTCTGCGCACTGGGTGCTCGCCGAGATCATCAACGTGGTCACCGGCAACGACTTCCGCGACGAGGTGCACGACAGGGTCACCGGGCCGCTGGGACTGCCGCGCATACTGGGCTTGGCACCAGAGGATCAGGACGGCATCGCGGAGCTAATCCTCGTGGGCGAGCCGGCAACTCCCGACGAGCTCGAGGCGACGTTCGGCGTGCGCGAGCTGCCCATGACCGAGGTCACCAACGAGGCGATCCTGCGCTTCAACGAGCCATCGGTGCGCGAGGTGGGCGTGCCCGGTGGCGGAGGGTTCGGCACTGCGGTCGACCTGGCGCTCTTCTACCAAGGCCTGCTCGGCAACCCCGACGAACTGTGGGACCCCGAGATGTTGGCCGTCGGCACCGGCGAGGTGCGCAACACGATGCCCGACCCGATGGGCATGCCGGCCAACCGCTCGATCGGGCTCTTCCTGGCAGGCGACGACGGCATGTCCAACATGCGAGGGCTGGGCCGCACGGTGTCGCCGATGGCCTTCGGTCACAACGGTGCCGGCGGCCAGCTCGCCTGGGCCGATCCGGCCACCGGTCTGTCGCTCGGATACACCACCAACGGCTACGACGAGCACGAGGTCCGCCAGCCTCGCCGCGACACAGCAATCAGCAGCATGGCAGGGCTCTGCACCACGCCCTGATGCCCATGGCTGCCACCAGCGTTCGCCACGGCACCGTCAGCGACCGTTGCCACGTCAATCAATAGCCAACGAAGTCTATGTATGATGCATCATTGAGTGACGATTCAATAGCGGGCCAGAATTGAATCTGTCAACGGAGACTGACAATGAAAGATGCCAAACAATCGGCAGACGATCAGTACAAGCGCCAAGAAGAATCCGACGAGCCCGAAGGCGGAATTAACCAGCCATCCGACGAGCCTTGGTCAAATTACCCGATCGACACGCTTCTGATACGCACTGAGAGTCGTACTGTCCACGATATCTTAAGGCGTATTATTCAAGGGGCCGTGATCATGGATCCCGAATTCCAGCGCGATTTTGTGTGGAATGATGAGAAGCAAAGTAAGTTGATCGAGTCTGTCTTGATGCGGATACCGTTGCCAGTCTTCTATCTGGCAGAAGACCGCGACGGCAACTTGATTGTAGTCGATGGTTTACAGCGGCTTGCTACGTTTCGGCGCTTTGTTACGGAAAAACAATTTCGACTGAAATTGCCGGACCAACCTGAACTCGACAAGAAGAGATTTGAAGAGCTTTCACCTAAACTACGAAATCGGGTAGAAGATTGCCAGCTAACGCTGTATGTCATCGACAGTCAAGTTCCGGAAAAAGCGCGGCTTGACATATTTGATCGGGTGAATTCCGGAGAACCACTGACGAGGCAGCAAATGCGAAATGCGCTATACCAAGGTCCTGCGACTGATTTCCTCAAGAGGCAGGCCCAACACGGCCTCTTCGAGACCGTCACAGGTAAGAGTCTCAATAGAAAGAAAATGTTTGATCGAGAGTTTGTGAATCGGTATTGTGCATTCAGTCTAACATCATACAACGAATACAGGGACATGGACGAGTTTCTCGCCCGCGCATTGGAAACCATAAATGCTGATCCTGGCATTTGCAGTCAACTCGAATTGGGACTTTGCACATCGCTGAAGAACAACCAGCACGCTTTCGGTGTTCATGCGTTTCGCAAGCATCAGCCCGGTGCCGAGCGGCGCAGCGTTCTAAATGCATCGCTCTGGGATGTGATGTCGACTGGTCTTGCGCATGTCCCTCAATTGCTTCTCAAGGAGCGCTTAACAGATTTCCAAGACACCTTTTATGACCTGCTCGGTGACCCTGAATTTGAACGATCAATAACATATGGCCCTAACACACCAAAACAAGTCAGACACCGTTTCGATACAGCTCATCTGATGCTGTCAGAACTGTTCCCGGAGGTGAGCATTGCTGGATTCACTCAGACTTGACTCATTCAGATGTTTTGAGTCGGTGGATCTGCCCTTACGCGGGTTAACACTCTTGACTGGCCTGAACGGTGCGGGCAAGTCGACCTTAATTCAAGCTCTCGCTGTGCTCAAGCAGACGCTGCAAAGTGATTTGCGTGCTTCGCAGCTGATGCTCAACGGTCCGGAAGTCACCCTCGGTAGTTTCAATAGAGTAGTCCACGATCTTACCGACGGTACGCATTTTGCGATTGGTGTCTCCAGCGGTGAAGAACGTTTGTTGTGGACCTTTGAAGGGGAGCGCCATGACCTAGCTGCCCAAGTGGCTCAGGTTGCTATCGGTGGTGATCGATGCCAAGATGTTGGCGAATTCCATTTTCTACTGCCTACGAGCGCAGCAACTGAGAATCGAATCAACATCATGAAGTCTATTGCCAGCGTAACTCACTTGACATCTGAACGTCCGACGCCGCAAGCGATTCATCGACTGGAGCTACCGCAGGCTCCGAAATCCGTGGGCAGGGATGGAAGCGTCGCAGTTGCTCTCTTGCACATGTTACGAGATGAGGCTGTCGAACAGGGCGCGAGGCACCCTGACGTAAAGAATCCTCGGCTGATTGCACAGGTTGAAGGTTGGATGCGGCACCTGTTCCCGGGTTTTCGAATGCAGGTTGTGCACTTTCCGGACAGTAACGTCGTAACCCTCGGAATTCGGCTGTCAGACGCTACCAATTTTCATAGTCCGGCCCAGACTGGGTACGGACTTACCCAAGTCTTGCCTGTAGTTATTGCCGCCTTGGTTTCGCGGCCTGGTGAAATCCTTGCCGTGGAGAATCCTGAGAACGATCTACACCCTAGGGGCCAGGCGCTGGTTGGAGAATTCTTGTGCCGCATCGCTGCGTGTGGTGTACAGGTCCTAGTCGAGTCGCATAGCGATCATGTATTGAATGGCATTAGGAGGGCTGTAAAGGAACGGACGATCGATAGTGGAGAGACTATCGTCCATTTTCTCAACATATCGGAGGACGGAGCACCAAGGATAGACACGCTGGAAGTTGATGAAAATGGCATGGTCGATGCTTGGCCAGTGGGCTTCTTTGACCAACTGGAAAGAGACCTCGAGTTCTTTGCCGGCTGGGACATCTAACTTGGACTACTATTTCAACGGATTATCACTACATGGCCAATTCACCACTATTTCGGATGCTATTGCTGCGCTCAGTACGATAATGCGTTGCCGACAACGCCTGTGTGACCACGGTCAAAAGCTCTATGTGGACCGGCGAATGATAAGCGCCCGTGTGACGAGTAGCCACGGTTTCCGCGACGTGGCTAAACGATTTGATACTGATAAGCAACGAGCGCTATTGCTCTGGCTCGATAGGGAGGGGCCCCATTGGGACACCGAGCCGAACCATTCACCGAATTCGTACTTCGCCTGCTACATCGACGGGCGTGAAGAAGTCGTAACCGAAAGTAGCGTTGCCGAAACGGCTTACCTCAATTCGGTTGCGATACCGAGTTCACTTATTAGCGCTAGTCCATCGAAATGGTGTTTCGATCCGGTAGTAGTCTCTTTGCTTGACGACCAGGGAGTCACATCATATTCGGTGCGAACCCCGAATTTCTGGCACCCAGATGAGGTGGCACTGAGCCTCAAGGAAGCAACCAAAAGCCCTACAAGTTGGCAAGAGTTCGCACAGCTAGCCATGCTCCAATTCAGCCACCTTCGCTTCGCGCCAGACTGGTTAGAGAGAGCGAACAGCAAGCCCTTCGACAAGGCGGTGATGTCGGCTTCTCTTCGTCTTCTCTCGATCTTGAATGAACTGAGATTGCTGATTGATGAGCATGGGCGATCCGATGCGAAAACGCTTGATCACATTGCGCTTCATTTTCGCAATAGCGGAAGTTTGTTCTCAGACTCCTCGGAATCTGAAAAGAATCGCTTCGCGAGCCGTTTAACGTTCGCTAATCCGGACGACTCAGGTGGCGTGTTGTTTTGTTCTTGGCATGGCAAGATTCGACGGCTGACGTGGAGGCTACATTTTTCGGCCCCGTTCGCACATGATTCACCGCTATATGTAGTCTACCTAGGTCCGAAATTGACCAGTAGCTAAATCGCAAGTTGGACGTTTGCGCATCGCCTTTGGCGACGACGAATCGGGTGATGTGATTCTGCTTGGTTGTCGAGGTACAAACGTATTCGTAGGCTAATTTGGCCGATTTGGAATACGGCTGGCTTCACGATGGTCGTTCGGGGCGTGGTAGCAACAGGGGCGATGCGACTCCTTGTTCTTCAGCACATCGACTGCGAGCATCCCGGCCGCTTGCGCGACTTCCTGCGGGACGACGGCGTCGAGTGGACCGCGGTGGAGCTCGACGAGGGCGAGTCCATCCCGCCGCTGGACGACTTCGACGCGATGTGGGTCATGGGCGGCCCGATGGACGTGTGGGATGTGGAGGAGTGCCCCTGGCTGGTGCCGGAGAAGCGAGCCATACGCCACTGGGTGCGTGAACTGCAGCGACCCTTCCTCGGTCTGTGCTTGGGGCACCAGTTGCTGGCCGACGCCCTCGGGGGGACCTGCGGGCCGCAACGCCCGCCTGAGATCGGGGTCTTGTCGGTGGACCTCACGTCCGACGGCCGGGACGACGCAATCTTCGAGCAGATGGGCGACCGCCAGTACGCGCTGCAGTGGCATTCGGTGCAGGTCGCGCAGCCGCCCGACGCCGCCGTCGTGCTCGCAAGCTCGCCCGAATGCCGCGTCCAGGCGATGCGGGTGGGCCAGCGGGCGTGGTCGATGCAGTACCACGTCGAAGTGGAGGACGACACGGTGCGCAACTGGGGTGCCATCGACGCGTACCGCGACGCCTTGGAGTCCACCCTCGGTCCCGGCTCGCTGGACGCGCTGGCGGCTGACGCCGACCGCTGCATGGACGGCTTTGTTGCCGATGCCGAGCAGCTGTACCGCAACTTCATGACGGCCGCGTTCGACTAACGAACTTGGCAGCGAACGCTGTCGTACTCATCCGGGAGGGGCACTCGTGGTGAAGTCCGGCGGCGGATGCCGTTGAGCGGATTCGTTGCTCACGCTCTGCTCGCGTTGGGAACTCGACGCTGCGAGAGGCTTGTCGCGTGCCACTGCGACATCGAGGACTATGCGTGATGAGTGGCCGGCGTCGGCCGGATCAATCCTGCGCAGATCTCAGATCGGTGATCGTGCGAAATGTGATCGAGACGCGCCGCTTCCGCTCCAGAGTCTGACCTTGCCACTTGTCCTTGCGTCGCTTGGCGATGCCGTGGCGCCAAGCGATGCGCGCATCGCCATAGAGAAGGAGCAAGCTGCGGGGCGCCAGCCGCTCGACGTGATTCTCGCCCGTCGCGCTCTGGACGAAGTCCATGTTGATCCCCGAACCCAAGCTCACCGTTGCGACGACAGGGCCAAAGCAATCTCTGTCGATGTGAGGCGCGATGCCTTGCCCGGGCTCGTACTCGTTGATGATCGCCTGCTCGAAGGGCCGCTGCTGGTCCAGAAACAGTTTCATATCTGCAGATGCGGCTTCGCGAACTTTGCGCGCGAGGCAGGTCAGCCACTCTGGGAGCGGCCCGATACGAGCCGTCTCGTCAAGCCTGCGGTTTGAGTAGTCATACTTGAAGCCGAAGTGCAGCACTCGCCTGGAGAGGTCGGTGAGCCACTCTGAGGCGTCAATCTGCGCGAGCAGGACATCTTCCTCCACTGGGGTCAAGAAGCCCTGGTGGTACTCGAGACCGTCGGGGGTTACCGCTGCGTCGTCTGCGAATAGCAATAGCTCCGTATTCATGCCCGCAAGACCCAGCGTTCTGCCTGCACCTTCCACAGGCCATGACCTGGCTCCCACTGTACGCGCCCATCGTGGCTGACTGGTCCCGGCCATCGGTACGGAACACGAACAACGATGTTCTCGACCCTTGGCACGATCCCGACTTGTTCGAGCCTTCGACCGAGCATCGGGATTTTCGGCTCGATGCTGTGGATGTTGTCAGCGGTCGTATAGATCAGCTCAACTGCGCGATCTGATCGAGCGACGGCTCGCTCGATCAGTGATGCCCACTGCTCGACGTCTTCTGGTCGCACGGCCTCTTGGTGGGACACGTAGCTGAACGTGAAGAGCAATCGGTCACGGTTGCCGAATTCGACGGCCTCGAGGGATTCCGCATATCTGGCCGATCTGAAATCGGCAGCGAGGTGTTCGAGGACCTGCTCGCCAAGGCTGATCATGCCGGGATGTGGGTCGAATGCCAAGTAGTCGATGCGCTCGGGGAGCCCTCGCCCGCGGGCTTCGCCAAGGGCGACGGCGACCGTCGCTGCGCCGGCCCCGATGTCGATGACGCGCAGGCGTTCGCCCTTGCTCGGCGGATGGTGGTGAGACGTCCTGTAGACCTCGCGAAAGACGTCTGCGTGGCCGCGCTGGTACCTGAAGGTGTCGTGCAGGGCCCACTCCGCAGGCTCGTCAAGGGAGAGCTGGGCCTGACGGCCTTCGCGCATTCGCTGGCCTGCTTCGTTCTGGAGCGCCTCGGGCACAGACAGCCAAGCCCGTCGGATCACCGCCTCGAAAACGTCGTCGTACGCTTCGCGTGCTTCACCATCGTCAACCGCCACCCTGACACCTCTCGCGCCTTCAGCCGGTGTTTGCTGCCGACCAGCCAAGCCGACAGCGCAATCAGCTGGGATTGTCGCAGGTGTGGTGGCTGATCGGCCGAGAGATTCGCAATTTCGGTTGCGCCGGGAAGATAGAACGGTTACGCCACTAGCTTCGGGCCGTCATGAACCAGCCCCTTAGCCCTCAGAGCCGGGACTCCTCGGTGGTGCACGGGGCGCTGTCGGGCCTGCGCGTGGTCGACCTGACCGGTGATGCGGGCCGATTCGCGACGAAGCTGCTGAGCGAGCTGGGCGCCGATGTGGTGAGGGTAGGCGCCGGCTCGCCGGGGCTGCCGCTGGCAGACCCCGCAGCAGCTGCACTCGGCGGCGTCGCCGACTGGTGGTACGACGGCGGGAAGCGTCGCTGCTCGGTAGACCTCGGCACCGGTGAGGGTCGAGACGCCTACCGCCGGCTGGCCGCGGCCGCCGACCTGATCGTGGAGACCGAGCGTCCAGGCCGGCTGGCCGAATTGGGCATCGATTACGCCGATGTGAGCGCTGGGAATCCGGCGCTGGTGCAGGTGTCGATCACGCCGTTCGGGCGCACGGGCCCGAGGGCGCACTGGCTCGGCTCGGATCTCGTGGCCGCCGCGATGGGCGGGATGATGGCGCTGACAGGCCTCGCCGATCGCCCGCTCAACGTGTGGGGCAGGCAGGCCTACAACTACGCAGGCTTCGTGGCGGCGACGTCGGGAGTAGCGGCGGCACTGTCGGCGCGCTCGACCGGCCGGGGAGCGCACGTCGACCTGTCAATCCACGAGACCGTCACCGGTTCGATCGAGAACCTGTTCATGCAGTACTTCTTCGACGACGTGCTGCCGTTGCCCAAGGTGGCGCCGCGGCAGGGCGCACTGCACTGGCTGGGCGCGTACGACCTGGCCGAGTGTCGGGGCGGCGAGGGCGGCTACGTCATGATCACGCCGACGCCGACGCCCGACCTGCTGTTCGAGTGGATGGTCGAAACCGGTTCCGACGAGGTGGCGCGGTGGCTCGGCGCAGATCCGGCCGATGTGCTGCTGGATGTGGCCGAGGTGATGGACGCCGTCCGGCGCTGGATCGCCCCCCAGGATGCGCGCGAGGTGTGGTGGGAGGCGCAGGAACGCCATGTGGCCTTCGGCGGGGTGCTGGACATCGCCGAGGTCGGCGCGAACCCGCAGTTCGGCCACCGGGGGTTCTTTGCCGACGTCCTGGCACCGGGAGCGGCTGGCGCGAACGGGTCGCGCGTGCCCGACCACGCAGCGTCGGGTCCGCAAGGCTCGGTGCGCGTGCCCGCTCGGCTGGTTCGCTGGAGCGACGCCGGCCGGTCAGGGGCGGTCCCGCCAAGCCCACCCGCCGGCGTCGACACGCGCCTCGACGAGGTGCTCGCATCATGGGCGGCGCCGCCTACCGAGGCTCGCAATGGCGACACCGGCCGCGACGCTGCCAGCGACTCCAATGACGGCACCGACACGAATGCCGTTGGCGGTACTGAATCAGGCGCCGGTGTCAGCAGGGCTCGCGGCGCGGGTGATGCCGATGTCGCCGGCCCCGTCGGCGCAGCGCCACACATGAACGACGGCGAGCGCCGCCCGCTCGACGGCATCCGCGTGGCGGACTTCACCTGGGTGCTCGCCGGACCCTCTGCCACGCGACTGCTCGGCGACCTCGGTGCCGACGTGATCCGCATCCAGAGCGAGGAACGCTCCACGCTCGTCAATTCGCCGGACTTCCCCTACTACTTCGTGTGGAACCGCTCCAAGCGCAGCGCCACGCTCGACATGAAGCATCCCGAGGCGCTGGCTGCGGCGCGGCGGCTGATCGAGACGTGCGATGTGCTCATCGAGAACTTCAGTGCCGGGGTGCTCGATTCGTGGGGCCTCGACTGGGAGACCGTGCACGAGTGGAACCCGCGGCTCGTCTACGTGACGATGTCGGGCTGCGGTCACGACGGACCTTGGCGCCACGTCATCTCCTACGCGCCGACGGTGCACGCGGTGTGCGGCATCACCCACCTGACCGACTTCGCCGACCGCGGCGACGTGGGTCCGGGCTTCTCGCTCAACGACCACTTGGCGGGGTTCGCGGCGGCGGTCTCAACTGTCGGCGCACTGTATGCCCGCGAGCGAACCGGTGAGGGGCAGCGCATCGACATGGCGCAACTCGAAGTCGGCACCTACGCCATCGGTGCCGCGGTGATCCGCCAATCCGCCGGCGTGTCGCCGCCGCGCCCCGGGGGCAACCGCGACGGCATCGCCGACCATGTGCCCAATGAGGTCTATGCGTGCGCCGACGGCTTCGTGGCCGTGACGGTGACCGAGCCGGCGCAGTGGCTGGGACTCCTAGGGCTGCTCGGCGACCCGCGGCTCGATGATCCGACGCTCGCTACCGAAGCGGGCCGCCGAGACCGCAGATCCATGATCGACGCTGTGCTGGGAGAGTGGGCCGCCGCTCGCACGGCTACGGCAGCAGCCGAGGCGCTGCAGGCTGCAGGCGTCCCTGCGGGACCGGTGCAGAGCTCACACCAATTGTTCGCCGACGACCCCCAGCACGCGGCTCGTGGCTTCTGGCAGCCGGTCGACCATGCGGTATTCGGCGAACGCACGGTCGATGCGTTCGCGGGCCTGTGGAACGGCCGGCGCTGGCACCCCCGCCATCTCAGCCCCGCCTATTTGGGGGAGCACAACTTCGACGTCTGGGCCGATGCCGGCTACTCGCCCGACGAGATCGCCGAAGGCATCGGCGACGGCCTGTTCCGGTAGCGGCTCGGTGTAGGTGGGCGCTGAGCCATTGGACAAGCTGATGCGCTTGCACGCCGGACATCTCGTGGTGCTTTCCAGCGCTGACTATCGTGACGTCGCCACAACGGCGCTCCACGGCAATTGAATCTGATGCTGGCGCTGTGTGCTGTGCGCCATGATCTGGGCGCTATGCGGGTCGAAGCGCTGGGTCTAGCCTGTGGGGATGGCTCTGCGCGACGACGCACTGCTCGTCCCGGCCGTCGAGCATGCGCAGGCAGCCGCGGAATTGCTCGCTGAGGAGGGCGTGTCCGTGGTGCTGCTGCACGGCTCAGTCGCCCGCGGCACCGCCCGCGAAGGCAGCGACGTCGACCTTGTGGCTGTGTTCGACGACATTGACTACGACGAGCGGTACCTGTACCGGTGGCGGCTCGAAGCGAAGTGCAGCGCAGCGGCAGGTGTGCCCGTCGAGGTGCATGTCACCGACTGGCCTGAATGGAAGCACCGTACCGAGCAAGTGCCGTCGTCGTATGAGGCAGCGGTCGCGGCCGGTCAGCAGACACTCTTCGAGCGTGAGCCTCGTCCGGGCGCGGTCCGGTGGGGCAAGGAGATCGGCATGCCTGACAGCAACCTCGACGAGGCGCTTGAACGACTCGCCGGAGTTCAGCAAGCGCTCGCGTCCATGAATGCCGCTTGCCGACAGCGCGACGACGAGATCCAGACGGTCGACGGCCAAGCGGGGATCGTTTCCTGGGTTCGGGAAATGCGTCTTCGCGATCTTTGCGCAGACGCGTCGATGACGATCGAGACTGCGCTCAAGACAATGTGCGCAGCGAACGGGGTGGCGTCTGAGCGCACTCACAGCGTCGCCGCACTGGTACAGCAGGCATCGCCGCTGCAGGTGCGTCTGGAGGACGCTCTCGCTCCGCTGCAAGCGAACACGCTGCGTCCGAGCCGCGAAGCCTACGACGACGTGTCCTGCTGGCGGATCGGGGGCACCTACCCGGGCGCTCTTCCGCTTGGAGAGCCGGAAAAGACCGAAGAACTCGCCAGGCTTCTCGTCGCCGCGGCCGTCACATCCGCCGATGTCGCCTTGCGACGCCTCCTCGACGACGGTGCCGACCCGCATGACGAGAGGTTCGCTCGCTGCCAGCAACAGATGCGCAATGCGGAGGCCACGCTCGCCGCAGCAGATCCAGTCACCGGCGAACCGTCGCAATAAGCCCCGCCTACTTGGGGGAGCACAACTTCGACGTCTGGGCCGATGCCGGCTACGCGCCCGACGAGATCGCCGAAGGGATCGGCGGCGGCCTGTTCCGCTAGCTCGCGCATTCGCTCAGCCCCACAGACCGGCGATCGGCACGGCCTCGATTCGGTCTCCGAGGCCGTAGCGCCGCGCGCCGGTGTGGAAGACGACGCCCCCGGCGAACTGTTCGGGTGGCAGGTTGTCTCGCAGCCATGCCAAGTGACGGGCGTCGCCGGCGGAAGGACTGCTTGATGTCTTCACCTCGAACGCCGCGAGCCGCGTGCCGAACTCGACGACGAGATCGATCTCGTGTTCCCCTCCTTGTGTGCGCAGGTGGAACATCGTGGTGCGACGCTGTGCCGACTCGACTTCGACTCGGAGTTGCGCAGCAACGTACGTCTCGATGATCCGTCCGCGTACCGCGGGATCCCGTCTGATGACGTCGCCATCGGCACCGATGAGCCAAGCTGCGAGTCCGGAATCTGCGAGCAGGCGCTTCGGCATCGACGTCAAGCGCTTGAGCCGGTTCGAGTGCCAGGCGGGCACGTCGTCGACGAGACGGAGGACGTTGAGCGTGTCGTGGTAGCCCGCCGCCGTGCGCCGGTCCATCCCCGCAGCGTGCGCCAGGGCTGTGTCGGGAACCGCGCCCGCGGTGTGCAGTGCGCAGACGCCCATGTAGCGCCTCAGCGCATCGGGGTGCCGCCGCCGTCCGTGGGCTGCAGCAAGTTCGGGCAGGTCGCGCACTGCGGTGGTGTCGACGTAGGTGCGCATCCAGTCATTTCGGGCGCCTGCTGCCGCAGCGGCGAGAGCACCGGGGAAGCCGCCGTCGAGAGCGATGTGGAGATAGTGGAGCAGGTCGGGTGGAGCGGCAGGCACGGTGAAGCGCAAACCGGAGTCCCAACGGTCGAAGAGCGAATCGGCAGTGGCGTCGCCGAACCGCTCCCGGCCCGTCAGCGGCCACATGTGCGTGGCGAGCGAGCGACCGACGAGGGGCCATTGCCCGCTGTGCAGGTCATTGCGCGACGAACCGGTCAGGATGAACTGCCCTCCCGCGGGGAATCTCGTGTCCACTGCGCGCTTGACGGCGCTCAGAACGTCAGGCGCGTGCTGCCACTCGTCGATGAGCAACGGGAACGGCCCTTCGCGTAAGGCGATATCAGGGTCGTCGAGGACCAGCCTGCGGTCGGGCGCCTGATCGAGCCGCAGCGTGGAAGCGGCGTGACGCAGCGCCGTCGTCGTCTTGCCCACGGCGCGCGGTCCGGTGACGAATTCGGCGGGCCACGCTGCGAGATGGCGGCGCAGGACACCGTCGGCGATACGGGGGATGTAGTCGGCGATGCAGCAAATGCTAGCGCGGAGTCACCACAATTCATGTACAGAATAACGGGCCATTGTTGCCCACATTCACAGGTTGATTCTTGTGCACAATCACGGCGTGGGACGACTTGGCGTCCGCCAGGCGGCGATGGCGGGCTCATTGGCTGGCAAGATCAGCCGAGCGCGCTATTCCGCGGTCTCAGTCAGTGGCGATCTCGGTAATGAGAGCAAGCAGGGCGTCGGAGGTCTCGCGGTCCTGTGCGATGCGGTCGTCGGTTTCGTAGGTGATCTTGCGAGCGATGCGTTTGCCCGCATCGGAGACGGCGGCGATGTGCGCGCGGTCTTCGCCCCGCCGCGGCGGGTCGGTCACCAGCGCAGCCGTGCACGAGATGCCGGCGAGCGGCCACGGCTCGGTGCCCGGCTTGGGCGTCGATACCAGGTGCTGCGCTCGGGCCAGACCGCCGTCGGCCATGGCCAACGCCGCCTCGTCGGAGACGTGCGGCTCCAGTTCCGAGCCCATCAGCTCGTAGAGCGACTTCACCGAATACGGCACAGTGGCCTCGAGGATCGTGCGGGAGCCGCCCGGCACTGTCAGCAGGTCGCTGAGGGCCAGCATCCCGCCCCCGGTCACCGACAACACGATCCGCAGCGGCGAGTCGTGAATGGCCCTGATGGTTGCCAAACGCTCGTCAGGTGTCATGACGTCACCGTGATGGCTTGGCGGCTGTGCGTGCTGTCGTCGAGTTGATCGACGAGGAATCCGGCCAGCGCAGCACGATGGATGCGACTCGTCTTGGAGGTGTTGGACGCGGTGACGGCACGGCGTTCGAGCTTGTCGGACAGCACTGCGGGCCGGACGACGGTCCAGTTCGCCGCGCTGGCACGCACGACTGCCTCTTGAGCCTGATGGTCGGCGAAGACGTTTCGCAGCATGGTCTTGAACATCAGCTTCGAGCTCATCGGAATCTGAGCCCAGCTCTCGCCGACGCCGGCTGCGGACACCACGACGAGGCGGTCGACGCCCTGACCGTCGGCAGCGCCGACGATGTGCTCAGTGCCGCGCCGCAGCGTCGTGCGATCCTTGAGACTCGTGCTGCCGAGGCACACGATGGCGGCGTCGTGACCTGCGACAGCGCTGGCGACGACCTCGGCGTCGAAGACATCGCCCCGTGACAGCGTCAGCCCGGACGCCGCATCGAGCCTGTCCACCGAACGCCCGAATGCCGTCGTTTCATGGCCTCCGTCGAGCGCGCTGCGGACGGCGTGCTGCCCAGTCTTGCCGGTCGCCCCGAAGATGATGACGCGCATAGAGCCCCTTCCGTCGGCCTGGCAGCAACGTCCGCCAGAGCTGCGGCTGATCACGTTACAGACGAGTCCGTCGGCGGCTCATCTTCGAGTCCGTTTCAGCTGCGCCTTGAACGGCGGCGAGGTGCGGCCACCGCCCTTCGCGCCATCAGGTCAGCAGAGCCGGACTTGCGGACGAGGAATCGAGCCGAGGTCCGGGATACGCACCAGAGGCTGGTTGGCGGGCGTCACGCTAGCGAACGGCCGTTGTCACAGCCCTGAGCGAGGATGCAGGGCGATCGACGGGGCGCTTGCCTGTCTCGGTGTCGGAGGAGTGGTATGCGAGCATTCGGAGGGATGGCCGGGACCATGGGCGGGGCTGGGTTCGCCAACGAGGGCGAGGCTGGCGTTGACGATGAGCGGACGCTGTGCGCGGCTGCGTGGATGTTCGTTCGCGGTGGCGCGCTTGCCGAACTGAGCCGAGCCGAAGCGTCACTGGTGCGTGCATCGTCAGAGGCGCTGCCGTCGGGAGCGCTGGAGCGTTTGGAAACGGCGATTCGGGCGGGGGGTGATCCGCTGGGCACTGCCCTCTTGCGGCTGCGCTCTGCCGAACGCCGACGCAGCCAGGGCGCGACGTACACCCCGGCGACGCTGGTGCAGCCGATGTCGGAGTGGCTGGCGAGCTTCGGGCAACCGGGGCGCGTCGTGGACCCCGGTGCTGGCTCCGGACGCTTTCTGTGTGCGGTCGGCCCGCTGCTGCCCGAGGCGGAGCTGGTGGCCGTCGAACTCGATCCGCTCGCTGCGCTGAGCACCCGCGCGAACTTGACGGCTCTCGGTCTCGACAGGCGATCGCAGGTGCATGTTTGCGATTACCGCTCGCTGCGGCTGCCGTCGGCGCGCGGCCCGACGGCGTTCATCGGCAACCCGCCGTATGTGCGACATCACGCCATCGCGTCGGAATGGAAGGACTGGCTTCGCCGCCGCGCCGCCGATCTTGACCTGAAGGCGTCGGCGCTTGCAGGAATGCATGTGTACTTCTTGCTCGCAACGGCGCATCTCGCCCGTGCCGGCGACTACGGCGTGTTCGTCACGTCGTCGGAATGGCTCGACGTCGGCTACGGCCGGCTGGCTCGTGAGCTCGTGGCTGGCCCGCTGGGCGGTCTGTCTGTGCACATCTTGGATGCCCGAACTTCCGCCTTCGCAGATGCAATGACCACGGCGACCGTGACTGCGTTCGAAGTCGGCCAGCAGGAGCGCCCGGTCCGGGTGCGCAAGGTCGCCTCGGCCGACGGTCTGCGGGGCCTGCGCGGCGGCACGCCATTCGGCCGTGCCGTGCTGCGTTCGACGCAGCGCTGGTCTTCGTTGCTTGAGCCGCGAGTTGTCGTGCCGCGAGAGTTCGTGTCGTTGGGGGAGGTATGCCGAGTCCACCGCGGAACTGCCACCGGTGCCAACGCAACGTGGGTGACCGACCAAGACGATCCGTTGCTGCCGGCCTCAGTGTTGCGTGCTGCTGTGACGAAGGCCTCGGAGCTCTTTGCCTTGGATTCAGCCGCTCTCAGCGACCCCAGCGCGCTGCGAGCCGTGATCGACTTGCCGACCGACCTCGACGCTCTCGACGACGAGAGCCGAGCGCTCGTGAATCGATTCTTGGAAGCCGCTCGACGTGCCGGCGTCGCCGACGGCTACATCGCGCGGCACCGCCGCCCGTGGTGGTCGGTGAAGCTGCGTGACCCGGCGCCGATCCTGGCCACCTACATGGCCCGGCGCCCGCCGACGTTCGTGCACAACTTGGCCGAGGCCTGCAACCTCAATGCGGTTCACGGCCTCCACCCAGTCGAGCCGATGTCTCCCGCAGCGCTGTGCCGGCTCGCGAGTGTGCTGCGCGCTCGGGCCAGCCTGACCGGGGGCCGCACCTACGCTGGCGGCCTCGCCAAGTTCGAGCCCAAGGAGATGGAGCAGATCATGGTTCCGCCTCCGTCCTGGCTCGAATCGGACGAGCCGCTGGCATCCTTGGTGCCGAGCGAAGACGTCGTAGGTGGCCGAGCCGCGGCACGAGGGGGCTCCTGATGAACGCGATCGACCGGCAGGCGAACCGGGCCGGCTCGGTGGTGATGGTGCCAAGCTGCGAGGTAGCCGCAGCGTCTTCCGACCGTCGCATTTCCGCGGTCGACGTCTTCTGCGGCGTCGGTGGCCTCTCCTATGGCTTGGCTGCGGCGGGCGTGGATGTCGTGGCGGGCATCGATGTAGACGGGTCTTGTCGATTCCCGTATGAGGCCAACGTGATCGGTGCTCGGTTCATCGAGCGCGACGTTCGCGATGTCACGGCTGAGGAACTGTCCGGCCTGTGGCCCGAGGGCGCAACGAGGCTCTTGGCCGGGTGCGCGCCGTGCCAGCCGTTCTCGTCGTATCGCAAGGGCGTCAGCCCATCGAGCGACGACCGCTGGGTGCTTTTGCGTGAGCTGGGCCGATTGGTCGAAGAGACGCAGCCGGACTTCGTCACCACCGAGAACGTCCCTCGCATCGAAGGCAAGGCAGTGCTCGCAGACTTCGTGCGAATGCTTGAGCGCCTCGGTTACTCGGTGGACAGTGAAGTGTGCAGGTGTACCGACTACGGCCTCGCTCAGAACCGCCGCCGCCTAGTGCTCGTCGCTTCCCGGTTCGGCACTGCCACGGTCCCAGCGGGGGACCTGAGCGGTTGCCCCCCCAAGACCGTCAGGCAGGCGATCGGGGGGCTGCCGCCAATCGAGGCTGGCGGTGCCCATGAAGCCGACCCGGTGCATCGCAGCCGCGGCCTGTCGGCACTCAACCGGCAGCGAATGGCCGCGTCCAAGCCGGGTGGCACGTGGCACGACTGGCCGAAGGAACTGCGGGCGCCGTGCCACCAGCGTGCCAGCGGGGCCGCGTTCAAGAACGTCTACGCCCGGATGCGCTGGGACCAGCCGTCGCCGACAATCACGACCTACTTTCACAACTTCGGAGCCGGCCGCTTTGGTCACCCCGAACAGCATCGCACCATCTCCCTGCGAGAGGCCGCCATTCTTCAAGGATTCCCCGAGGACTACCAATTCGCGCCGGAGGGCGATCCCGCGCCCCTGGCGACACTAGGCCGACACATCGGCAACGCCGTCCCCCCGCCACTCGGGAAGGCGATCGGCCACAGCCTGCTCAGCACACTGACCGGAGTAGACGCTCCATGACAGAACAATCGCCGTTCACCATGACCATCGACATGGGCGCCCTTGAGGCACTCGGAATCAAGCTGTACAGCAATGCAGCCGCGGTTCTGACCGAATTGGTTGCAAACGCCTATGACGCTGACGCGACGCTCGTACAGATCAGTTGGAATGTGAACGAATCCAGCGTCGTTGTGTCGGACAACGGCACAGGGATGACTCAACAAGAACTCGACAAGCGATTCCTAGTTACCGGCTATCAGAAGCGGGTTGTCGAAGGTCCGCACTCCAAGAGGTGGAAGCGTCCGTTTATGGGCCGCAAGGGCATCGGCAAGCTGAGCGTGTTCTCTATTGCGGATGAAGTATTCATCTATACGACCAAGAATGGCGAGAGCACTGGCTGCAGGATCGTAGCTGCCGACCTAAAGCAGCGAATCGCATCACGTCGAGACTACCACCCAGACAAGGTTGAAGTTCCCGAAGACTATTCTGGCGCGGGCACAACGATTATCTTGAATCGTCTCACCAGCAAGCGTGTGTCGCTGACTGCGGCTGCCCTTCGCAAACGGCTTGCCCGACGGTTCGACGTCCTCGACCAGACACCGCTGGAACAAGGTGGCTTCAGAATCGAGATCGATGGGGAGCCGCTGACATTCGAAGACCGACAAGACTTGAGGCGGCTTGAGTTTCTGTGGGAATTTGGCGAGGAGCGTTTGCCCGCCGAGGCCTTGCCAGCTGGAGTCAAGAGGTACGTTCTTGACGAATACAAGGTCGGAGCTCGCGACGACTGGGAAGTGCGCGGCTGGATCGGCACCGCCCGAACGCCGTCGGACTTGGCCGACGACGGCGAAGGAGGATCGCTCAAGAACATCATGGTGCTCGCCCGCAAGCGCCCGATCCACGAAGGAATCATCGACAAACTCGATTTCTCGCGAGTGTTCGGCAACTATGTCACGGGCCAGATCGAGGCTGACTTTCTCGACGACGATGACGAAGACGACATCGCCACCAGCGATCGTCAGCGCTTGATCGAAGACGACCCGCGTGTACAAGGCCTACATAAGTTCCTGCGAGAGGCGTTCAAGAAAGCGTCGAGCCAATGGAATGAAGAGAGGCCCAGACGCAAAGCGCATGACGCTTTCGAAGAATATCCCTTGCTGAAGGAATGGCACGATGAGTTGCCCCCGTGGCAACGGCCTGCGGCACACAAGATCATTTCGACCGTCGCGGCGCTGCCGATGGATGCAGAGCACGAACAGACGCGACGAGCCTCGCTGTACAGGCACGGTGTGCTCGCATTTGCGCGAATCGGCGTACGCGAGAACATTCAGCAACTCGACAAACTGGCTACGGTTGATGCCGAAGAATTGCTCAGACTCTTAGGCGCTCAAGGCGAATATGAAGCGAGCCTATGGGTGGACATCCTCAAAGGCCGCATCGAGTCGATTCAACAGCTTGAGCGGCTTATCGACAGCAATGGACTCGAGAGAGCTGTGGAGCTGCACCTATTCGAAAATCTCTATCTGCTCGATCCTGCGTGGGAACGTGCGACTGAGGATTCAGATATGGAGAAAGATCTGCGAAGAATCGATCCCGATATCTTGGCAACCGACGCTGATGGCAACGAAATCAAGGGGCGCATGGATATCTATTACCGGAAGTCTTCCGGTTCATCTCATGTCATTGTCGAACTCAAGCGCAGCAAGCGGAGCCCCACAGTTGAAGAACTCAAGGTGCAGGGCCAGAAGTACTACAACGGCCTGAAGTCAATCCTTAGCGGTCAGCGTCGCGACGAGGAGAAGATCGATGTCGTATTCGTACTGGGGTCGCCGCCGCGAGTGGTCAACAGTCACACCTTCCAAGATGACTCAAGCTATGTTGAGAACGAGTTCAGGTCATTTAACGGGCGGTTTGTTCTGTACGAAGAACTCATTGCCAACGCTCGTGACCAGTACCGCGCGTATCTCGACAAGAGTGATGAAGCCAATCGTTTGGAGAAGCTGCTGCTCTCGCTCGATGCCGACGCCGATGCCCTATCTGAATGAGCGGCCTCATCCCGGATAGCGGTCATTCATCGGTAGACCGCGGCACTTCGATGTCGGTTGACGGGAATGCCGCATCCGAGTCCATGGTCGTGCAACTGGAGGACATTGGCGCGGGTGCGCGGGTGCTTGGGGTGGAGCCGGGCGGTGCTGTCACGGCGGTGGCGGTGCAGTGGCATGGCAGCCAGGCGATCACGCTGACGTATCGGCGGGCGGATGGGTCGTTGGGCGAGCGGGTGCTGTTCCGCTCTGACGAAGCGGGGCTACGTCTCCAGGGCGATGACGCCGCCGGCTCGTTCACCTTCGACGGCGACGGTCGGCTGTTTCGGCTGGCGGCCGAGGCTCGGCGTATTCGCTTGGCGCATCTGTTCGACCCGTACCTAGCGTTGGACGCCAGCCGGGTGCGGCCCTTGCCGCATCAGATCGAAGCCGTGTACGGCCACATGCTGCCTCGCCAGCCGCTGCGTTTTCTGCTCGCCGACGACCCCGGCGCGGGCAAGACCGTCATGGCCGGCCTCTACATGAAGGAACTGATGCTGCGCGGGGCGCTTGAGCGAGCGCTGGTGGTGGTGCCCGGCAACCTGACGGCACAGTGGCAGGAGGAACTGCGCGACAAGTTCGACTTGCACTTCGACATCGTTACCAAGGATGATCTCGACGCCATTGGCAG
This sequence comes from Candidatus Poriferisodalis sp., assembly GCF_965208895.1. Taxonomy (GTDB): domain Bacteria; phylum Actinomycetota; class Acidimicrobiia; order Acidimicrobiales; family Poriferisodalaceae; genus Poriferisodalis. The sequence goes on from NZ_OZ242363.1 coordinate 3,299,729, forward strand.
CGTCGACGTCTTCGAGCGCAAGCGGCTGCTGATCGCTCGCGTCGATCAGATCGCGCGTCGCCGCGAGGAACTCGAACCGCACCTGCGCCGGGCCGAATGGGACTTGGTGGTCGTCGACGAAGCGCACCGCATGGCTGCCCATTTCTGGGGCGACGAAGTCCGCAAGACGCTGCGCTACCAGCTCGGCGAACTGCTGGGCGCGACCACCCAGCACCTGCTGCTGATGACCGCCACACCGCACAACGGCAAGGAAGAAGACTTCCAGCTGTTCTGCGCGCTGCTCGACAGCGACCAGTTCGCGGGCCGCTTCCGCGACGGCGTTCATGCGTCAGACCCGTCCGCCTTCATGCGCCGCATGACCAAGGAGCGGCTGCTCACCTTCGAGGGGCGCCCGTTGTTCCCCGAGCGCCGCTCGTCGACGGTGCGGTACCACCTGTCCGATTCTGAGATGGCGCTGTACGACGAGGTGACCTCGTACGTGCGCGAGCAGATGAACGCCGCCGACAGAATCCGCGACGACGGCGACGGTCGCCGCGGCAACACGGTCGGCTTCGCATTGACCGTGCTCCAGCGGCGGCTGGCATCCTCGCCCGAGGCCATCTACCAGTCGCTGCGACGGCGGCGCCTTCGGTTGCAGAACCGCGTCGCGGAAGAGCGCCAAGCCGCTCGGGCTGCTCGCCTGGGGATGTCGGGCCGCCAGATGCGGCTGTCACGATTGCTTGCGGCCGACGGCGACGACAGCACGGCCGTCGACTACGACGCGTACGACGAACTCGACGAAGACGAGCAGTCCGAGATTGACGCCGAAGTGGTCGATGCAGCCACTGCCGCCGCCACGATCGCCGAGCTCGAGTCAGAGATCGAAACGCTCACGAGCTTGGAGCAGCTCGCCTTCGCGTTGCGTGCCGACGGCACCGACACGAAGTGGACGCAACTGTCCAGCACGCTCAGCGACGCCCCGGAGATGCACACTCGATCGGGAGACCGCCGCAAGCTGATCGTGTTCACCGAGCACCGCGACACGCTCAACTATCTCGTCGATCGGCTGCGCACCTTCCTGGGCTCCGACAAGGCGGTGGTGTTCATCTCGGGGAGCACCGGGCGCGACGAGCGTCGCCGCATCCAGCACAGCTTCACCCAGGACCCCGCAGTCGAGGTGCTGGTGGCCACCGATGCGGCCGGCGAGGGAATCAACCTGCAACAAGCGCACCTGGTGGTCAACTACGACCTGCCGTGGAACCCGAACCGCATCGAGCAGCGATTCGGACGCGTTCATCGCATCGGCCAGACCGAGGTGTGCCACATGTGGAACCTCGTCGCCGACGAGACACGCGAGGCACAGGTGTACGTCCGCCTGCTGGAGAAAATCGAGCAGATGCGTGAGACCTTCGACGGTCAGGTGTACGACGTGCTGGGCGAAGTGCTCTCAGGCCGCGAGCTGCGCGGACTGCTGCTGGAAGCCATCCGCTACGGCGACCGGCCCGAGGTCCGCCGTCGTCTCGACGACGTGATCGACGCCGAAGTGCCGGCCCGCATGGCCGCAGCCATCTCCGACCCAGTGCTCGCATCGGACGTCATCGGCTATTCCGAGGTGGACCGCATGCGCCAAGACATGGACGAGGCGGCGTTGCGCCGAATCCAGCCGCACTACGTCCAAGCCTTCTTCGAAGCCGCGCTGGGCGACCTGGGCGGCACGATGCGCGAGGTCGAGCCGGGCAGGTTCCGGATCGCACGCGTGCCGTTGGCTGTGCGGCAAAGGAGCCGTGCGGTGGCCGCTCCCGGTGCCCCCGCAGTGCTCGAGCGCTACACGCGCGTCACCTTCGACAAGGACCTGACTGAGCGTCGGGGCGCGCCCGACGCCGACCTGCTGGCGCCCGGCCATCCGCTGCTCGACGCCGTGGTCGACCTGACGCTCGAACGACACCGCGACCAGATCCGACGCGGAGCAGTGCTCGTCGATGACGCAGACCTCGGCACCGAGCCCCGGGTGATGGTGATGCTCGAGCACGAAGTGGCCGATGCCCGCCCCAGCGCCGCAGCCCCGCACACGGTGGTGAGCCGACGCTTCGAGTTCGTGGAACTGCCCGCCGTCGGCGAGCCGTCGGTGAGCTCGCACGCCCGCTACCTCGACTATCGCCCGGCGCTCGACGCAGAGAAGGACGCCGTCGGCCATCTGTTGGCCCAGCAGCAAGCCGACGGACGCGCCGCAGAGACACTCGGCATGGACCACGCCATCAACGTTTCGGCGCCAGAGCATCTCGCGGCGGTGCGCGCTCGAACAGACGCCAGAGTGCAGCGCACCCGCGAGGCGGTCTACCGCCGGTTGACGAAGGAGATCAATCATTGGGACAACCGGGCCGCGCAGCTGCAGCTTGATGTGGATGCCGGCCGGGTACCCAAGATGAACGCCGACTCCGCCCGAAGGCGGGCCGATGAGTACGCAGCCCGCCTCAAGGAACGGCTGGCTGCGTTGGAGCAGGAACGAGCCGTCAGCGCGTTGCCGCCGCGGGTGGCGGGGGGAGCGTTCGTGGTGCCCGCCGGCCTGCTCGCGGAACTCCTGTCTGCGGCGGGTGTGGCAGCGCCGCAGGCGGTCGGCGATGTGCTGTCGAAACGAGAGACCGAACGCCGAGCCATCGAGGCAGTGCTGGCTGCCGAACAGGCTGCAGGATGGGAAGCCGTCGACATGAACGACGAGCGTCCCAACCATCCCGGCTTCGACATCCGGTCGAGCTGTGCCGAAGGCACGGTGACCAGCTTCCGCTACTTGGAAGTGAAGGGCAGGGTGGCCGGCGCAGCCACGGTCACTGTCAGCCGCAATGAGATCCTCACCAGTCTCAACGAACCCGACCGCTGGGTTCTCGCGCTCGTCGAGGTGGCGCCAGATGGCAACGCAGACAACGACCGGGTGCGCTACGTGCCGGGTCCGCTCGAAGTGGGCTCCGAAGACCACCTCTTTGAGGTCACCAGCGTCAACTTCAACTGGGCCTCGCTATGGGCACGCGGCGTGACGCCAAGCGAATTCCGGCCGGTGGTGGGTGATGCAGAGGCAGGCGAGGCAGCAGCCGGGACTGGGGAAACCGCGGAGGTCGCCACCGAGGCCGAGGATGCAGCGAAGTCCGGTGCCGCCGGGAGCCACGCCGCTGCGCGGAACAGCCGATGACTCAACGAGATGAATCAATGCAGATGACCAAGAAGCTCATCGAGGTCGCGTTGCCGCTCGACGAGATCAACACGGCTTCGGCCCGCGAGAAGTCGATCCGTCATGGTCATCCTTCCACGCTGCACCTGTGGTGGGCCCGGCGACCGTTGGCGGCGTGCCGGGCCGTGCTGTTCGCGCAGCTGGTCGATGACCCCTCCGCGCATCCCGACCGGTACCCCACCGCGGAAGCCCAGGACGAGCGACGTCGGGAACTGTTCAAGATCATCGACGACCTCGTGCAGTGGAAGAACACGAACAACGAGACGGTGCTGGACCGGGCCCGGGCAGAGATCGCTGCGTCGTGCGGCGGAGCACTGCCCGCAGTGATGGACCCATTCGCCGGCGGAGGCAGCATCCCGCTTGAAGCGCAGCGCCTTGGCTTGACAGCGCATGCGAGCGACCTGAACCCCGTCGCGGTCCTCATCAACAAAGCGCTCGTGGAGATACCGCCTGTCTTTGCCGGACGCGTCCCGATCAGCGAACGGCTGGTGTCGTCATCGCCAAATTCGACGGGCGATGCAGCAGCCCCGACGCCACGCGGGCCGGTCGGCCCAGAGCGGGGAGCGGATGGCGACCCAGCCGACACGGCGACTTCTGAGCACTTCCGCGTGTTGGCCGAAGCCGGCCCGACCGCCGCGACCCATTCAACAGCCCGGTCTGCGGCGCAAACCCGCCCGACGCTCGGGTTCGAACGCGACTGGCCGGGGGCGACAGGCCTGGCCGCAGACGTGCGCTACTACGGCGGGGTGCTGCGCGACATCGCGCACGAGCGCGTCGGCGGCCTGTATCCGGCTGTGGGCATTCCGGGCGACGAGTCGGCGACCGTCATCGCTTGGCTGTGGGCACGCACGGTGCCGTGCCCCAACCCCGCCTGCGGTGCCACGATGCCGCTGCTCAACTCGTTCGCGCTGTCGAGGCGCCGCAACCGCGAGGCGTGGCTGGCGCCAGAGGTGACCAACGCCACCGGGCAAGTGCGATTCGTAGTCCGTCATGGCGCCGGCTGTCCGAAGCAGGGAACCGTGACCCGCCGCGGGGCGACCTGCTTGGTCTGCGACACGACAGTGCCGCTCAGCGAAGTGAGAGCCCAGGCTCAGGCAGGCGGGCTCGGCTCACAGCTCGTGTGCGTGGTGGCCGAAGGCGAGCGCGGCCGTGCGTACGTGGCGGCCACCGACGCTCAGGTCAAAGCGTCGCAGGTGCCAGTTCCCGACGATGCGCCCTTGGGCAGCCTTCCGGCCAAGGCGCTCGGGTTCCGCATCCAACAATATGGGCTGACTGAATGGGCTGACCTGTTCACGGCACGCCAGCTGACCACGCTGTGCGCCTTCACCGAAGCGCTTCCCCAGGTGCGCGAGCAAGTGGCGGGTGAGGCAGCAGCAGCGGGATTCGGAGACGACCCGCGGCGATTGAACGAGGGCGGCCTTGGTGCGGTCGCATACGCCGATGCGGTCACTCACTACCTGGCGCTGTCCATCGGCCGTCTTGCCAACCGCACGTCCTCGCAGTGCTTCTGGGACCCTGGCGGCCAGAAAATCCAGCAAGTTTTCGCGCGGCCCGCGTTGCCCATGATCTGGGTTTACGCCGAAGGCAACCCCTTTTCGACGTCATCGGGCAACTTCTTGGGCCAGCTCGACTACTTGGTCGAGGTGATGCGCCGGTTGCCGGCCTCACGCGCCGGCACTGGCACCCAACAAGACGCCCGCACGGCCGTCGCAGACGAGACAGCCGTAATGGTCTGCACCGATCCGCCGTACTACGACAACATCCCCTACGCCGACCTGTCCGACTTCTTCTACATCTGGCTTCGTCGCTGCCTCGCTGATGTCTGGCCGGGCCTGTTCGGCACGCTCAAGGTGCCCAAGGAACCTGAACTGATTGCCGAGCCGGCCCGTCACGACGGTTGGGACGCAGCAGCGGCTTTCTTCGAACGCGGTCTGCGGGATGCATTCGGCTCGATGGCGGACGCGCACGACGACCGCTTCCCGTGGACGATCTTCTACGCCTTCAAGCAGTCGGAGACCGATGCGTCGGGCACCGCGTCGACGGGCTGGGAAACCATGCTCGAAGGGCTGCTTGAGAGCGGTGCCACGATTGTGCGGACTTGGCCGATCCGCACCGAACAGTCATATGGCCTGCGCGAAGTGGGCCGGGCGGCGCTGGCCTCGTCGATCATCTTGGTTTGCCGCCGCCGCCCAGCCGATGCGCCAGTGGTGAGCCGCCGTGATTTCCTGATGACGCTGCGCCGGGAACTGCCCGAAGCGCTGCGCGAACTGCAAGCGGGAAACATTGCCCCCGTCGATCTCGCGCAGTCGTCGATCGGGCCCGGCATGGCGGTGTTCTCTCGCTACAGCCGGGTGGTGGAGCCCGACGGCAGCTCGATGACGGTGCGTGACGCGCTCGCTGAGATCAACCGGGCGCTCGACGCCGTGCTCGAAGAACACGAGGGCGACCTCGACGCCGACACTCGCTGGGCGCTCGCCTGGTACGCGCAGCACGGCCACAGCATCGGCCCGGCGGGCGAGGCCGACACGCTGTGCAAAGCCAAGAACACGTCCATCGGCGGGCTGGTGGAGGCAGGCATCTTGTGGCAGCAGGGCAACGAATGCCGTCTGCTGGAAGCGGACGAGCTTGACGAGCAGTGGCACCCGGTGACCGACAAACGCCGAACCGTGTGGGAAACCACGCTGCACTTGCGCCGTGCCCTGATGAGCGGCGGCGAGCAGGCCGCCGCCGCACTGCTGCAAGCAGCTGGCGCCAGCGACGACGCACCCCGCGATCTGGCCTACCGCCTCTTCCACATCTGCGAGCGCACCGGCACCGGGTCCGAAGCGCTCGCCTACAACGCCCTCGTCACCTCCTGGCCCGACCTCGCCCGCCAAGCCCAGTCTTCCGATCTCACCCTCGCCCTGCGCTGACCCCGCACGGATTGCTCGGGCCACGGATTCGCCTATCGGCGGAGCCTGTAACAGCCTCCCCCTACGATGGACACCAGACGCTGCTGGGACTCGCTCACGAGGCCCGGTACGCCATCGAGATCCACCACAAGGAGCCACCGCGATGAGCTACGAACCACCTTTCATTCCCGCGTCCCGCCGTGGCGAGGCTTCCCTGCATGACCGCATCGCACGCGCCCGCACGGCCCGTGAGGGCGCTGCGGAGCGCATCCGCAAGCGCAACCTCGAGAAGGAGTTCGACGAACGTCGACCTCGGAGGGGTGAGCCTTGGCGAGCCGGCAAGTGGCATGCCAACGGCGGCCAAATCGCTCTCCCCATGGACCGCCCTCGTGTCCTCTAAGGTGACCACTCCTGTCTTCTCGAGGTCGGTGCCGTGAACGCGGAGCGGGTCTGGTGGCGCCAGAAGTTCGAACTTAAGTTCGTTCGCCAGCGAGGCTCCGCATTCGAAAGCTTCATTCAACAGCTATTTGAACTGGCATTTCCAGGTGATTACACGCAAGTAGCTCCTGCGGGCGCTCTAGGCGACCGGAAGTGCGATGGCCTCTTGCCATCACAAGACCGCCTGTTTCAGATTTACGCTCCGGCGCGATTCGACAAGCGCGACGCTATGCGCAAGTTGACAGGTGACTTCGATGGGGCTGTAAGTCACTGGGGCAATCGTTTCTCGACTTGGACGCTGGTCCATAACGTCCGCGACGGGCTGCCCACCTATGTGCATGATTTCCTGCACGATAGGACACAGTCTGAACTGTCGAAGCACATGTGTGAGGAATGGGGATTCAGCAAACTCGTTAGTTTGACGATGGACTTGTCAGACGATGACTTGACGCATCTTCTGGGACCGCCGCTCAAGCTTGAGGATTTCTTGGAAGTCGAAGTCAAGGACATCGTTCCGCTGTTACGTGAAGTTGAATCTGTGGACCTGTCTGACGTGCGAGAGATACAACCGGTGGCAGAAAACAAGCTTGAACGAAACGGACTGAGTATCGCGCTTCAGGACGGGATTCGATATGCAATGCGTCGCACTGATCAGGTCCAACGCTACTTCGATAGCCAGAAGGCTCGCCCCACGTACCGAGATAACCTCGCTCTACAATTCACCTCCAAGTACCGAAGACTTGTAGAAGAAGGCTATGAATCCGATGCCATTATCGACTCATTCGTCGCATGGATCCTGCCTTCCACGTATCAAACTACGCTACATGCAGCGGCTATGGTCGTGATTGCCTTCTTCTTTGAGCAATGCGACATTTTCGAGAACCCCGAGGAGACAGACCTTTGATAGTTCCGACCAAGGGAATTCATCCTGACCGTGCGATGATCACGATTGGCAGCGAGATTATCGACATACTACAAGAACCGATGACTGTTTCGGCCCTGTGGTCGAATCTCCAAGAACGACGAGCTGTTGGTAGCACAAGGGAGGTCGGCTTTGATTGGTTTATCTTGACGCTTGATTTGCTGTATGCGCTCGGCGCGATAACGCTCGACAGCTACAACTTCTTGTCGAGGAGGTCTCGATGATTCGTTCCGTTGTGAGCAGCGATGAGCGCTTCAAGCATTTGAAATTTGAGGCCGGCCTTAATGTGATACGTGCCGAACGTACTCTTGAAGCTACAGAGCATCAAACGCGCAACGGATCAGGTAAATCGAGTCTCATCCGCCTGTTACATTTTATTTTGGGTGGCAATGCGCCAGGCACATCTGTGTTCCGGCGTGAGTCGTTGCGTTCAAGCATGTTCTCTGCAGAGCTAGAAGTCGACAACGATACAGTTTGGGTGTCTCGCACAGGCGCGAGACCAAACAAGCTGTATGTGTCCCCGAGCGAACCTGATATTGCTCACTCCGAAGGGTTAGATAGAGATGACTATAAATCGGTCCTGGGATCAGACTGTGAAGAGCTAAGTCTCGAGCAATGGAAACAGCGCCTCAGTCGTTCATGGTTCCGGATCGACTGCGATGCACCGACATATTCGCCAACAATGCGTTCACTGCTGTCTTATCTTATTCGGCGGGAGCATGATGATGGATTTCAGCGAGCTTTTGATCACTCGAGAATGCAGCAGCCGTGGGATCGCCAAGTTTGCATATCGTATTTCTTGGATCTCGATTGGTCAATCTCCCGTGAGATACAGCTAGTTCGTAAACAGGAGCAGGAACTAAAGGCGCTCCAAAGGGCAGCAAGCAGCGCGGAATTCGGAAGTGTCCTCGGCCGCTCCGCGGACCTGCGTTCTGAACTTATAGTCGCACGGGACCGCGTTCAGCGCATGCACGCGGCAGTTACACAATACCAAGTTCTCGACGAATATGCGAGTCTAGTAGCCGAAGCGGACCAACTCACCACCCGGCTCCGCGATATTCGGGGTGAAGACACAATCGACCGTGATCTCATTCGCCAAATGGAAGAGCTATTACTTGAAGAACAGCCTCCCGATGTTGAACAGCTCGGACGCCTCTGGAAACAAGTCAAAGTGGTACTTCCCAAACTCGTATACGAGACTTACGAATCGGTATATGAGTTCCACAACTCAGTGCTGCGGAACCGCCGGCTCTATTTGCAGCGCGAAACCGAACTTGCTCGTGAACGGATTGCGACTCGGCAAGTTGAAACGGCAGATCTGGAGAACCGTAGGTCTGAACTCATGCGCATTCTTGATTCGGGCGGAGCTCTTGAGGAATATGCCGCGCTTCAGGCCGAAGTTTCTAACGCGCAAGCACAAGTCAAGCAACTACAAGAGCGGTATGAGCTCGCTCAAAATATTGAAGGAGGTAAGGCGCGGCTTGCCAACCGTCGCGCCGAGTTAGCGGTCCGGCTAAACGGTGACTATAACGATCGCCGCGAACGATTGGATCGAGCGATTACTCGGTTTGAAGCGTTTTCGAGTGAGCTATATGAAGAACGACACGGCTATCTCGTAGTTGATGCTACATCAAATGGTCCGACATTTGAGGTCAAGATCGCGGGGAAGGAAAGCGCTGGTATCCATAATATGCAGATACTCTGCTTTGATTTCGTTGTGGCAACATTGCTCCGAGAGCGTGAAGTCGGGCCGGGGTTCTTGGTACACGACAGCCACATTTTTGACGGCGTTGACGAGCGTCAAATTGCCGCTTCTCTGCATCTGGGTGCGCGATTGGCGGAGGAATATGAATTTCAGTACATTGTGACGCTAAATAGCGATATGATTCCCGACTTTCCGAGCGGTTTTGATTTCGGTTCATACGTCAACGATGTCAGCCTGACCGATGCTATCGATACCGGTGGTCTGTTTGGTTTCCGGTTCGACTAAGGAGCTTCGCGAATGGCAGAGATGAGCAATCGGGCGCGAGTGGGGGAGGCGTTCGAGACTCTCGCGCGATGCCTCGGGCCATTCGTCGAGCGGCACATGTCGCAAGGGCAAGGCGGCGGTGCGGACTGGGCGGCTCGGTTCGCGGCGACGGCGCGGCCAGCGATCTCGGAGTTCTCGACTGAGGATCCGGCGTTTCTGCTGCGGGTCATAGCCGACTGCTGGCGAGGCACGTTCGAGCGACAGTTGCCGCGGAGCGCACGCAACATCGTGTTCGCACTGCGGGACAAGCGGAACGACTGGGCGCACAACAAGCGATTTCGCATGCACGACACGCAGTACACGCTGAGCGCGATGGTGACCCTCATCGAGGCGGTGGCACCTCAGGAAGCAGCGGCGGTGGAGGCATCGTTGCAAGAACTCAACCGAGTCGAGTACGAGCGCGCCCAAGACTCCGAGCCCGGCCGGGCACCCAGCGCCGTGTTCAACGTTGTGGACGCGGCGCCGCGGGGTCTGGCGCCGTGGCGCGAGGTCATCCACCCGCACGACGACATCCATTCCGGGCAGTTCACCGTTGCAGAGTTCGCGGCCGACCTTGAAATGGTCCGCCTGGGGCTGGGCAGCGACGAGTATTCCGACGCACGCCGCTTCTTCGAGCGCACGTACCTGACGGTCGGACTGCGCGAGCTGCTGACGTTGGCGATCAAGCGCGTCACGGGTCGGGGCGGGCAGCCGGTGATCAGCTGTCAGACCAACTTCGGCGGCGGCAAGACGCACAGCCTCATCGCCTTGTACCACCTGATGTCGGGCATCCATCCTGCCCAGATGTCGCCCGAGCTCGCCGAACTCGTCCGCGAGGCAGGCGTCGACGAGATGCCGCAGGTGAATCGCGCCGTCGTGGTGGGCAACCAATTCGGTGCCGGCGAAGTGCATCGCAAGCCGGATGGCACCGAGGTCAACACCATCTGGGGCGAGATTGCCTGGCAGCTCGGCGGCCGGGCGGCCTACGACTTGCTTGCCGACAGCGACCGCAACCGGGTCAACCCCGGCGACGCCATTCGCGATGTGCTCACGGTGTGCTCTCCCTGTCTGGTCCTCATCGACGAGTGGGTTGCGCATGCCCGCGAGCTCTACGAGCGCACCGACTTGCCCGGCGGCAGCTTCGACTCGCAGTTCAGCTTCGCTCAGACGCTCTCCGAAGCGGCCAAGGCGACCGACGGCGTGCTGGTGGTGGTGTCCATTCCCGCCTCCGAGGAAGCGGACGCCGACGACGAGAACTTCGGCGTGTCCAGCTTGGAGATCGGCGGCACTGCCGGTCGGGAAGCACTGCGACGGCTGACGAACGTCACGAACCGGCTTGCGGAGACATGGCAGCCGGCAAGCGGGGACGAAAGCTACGAGATCGTGCGACGCCGGCTGTTCGAGCCGCTCAGCGAAGAGGCCCTCGAGCACCGCGATGCAACAGCGGAAGCCTTCGGGCAGTTGTACCGGTCGCGCCGCAGTGACTTTCCCGCGGAGTGCTCCGAGATCGCCTATGTCGAGCGGATCAAGGCGGCCTACCCGATTCATCCGGAGGTCTTCGATCGGCTGTATCAGGACTGGTCGGCAATCGACCGGTTCCAGCGAACCCGCGGTGTGCTGCGACTGATGGCGGCGACCATCGATTCGCTCTGGGCCAGCGACGACAAGTCGCCCCTGATTCTTCCGTGCTCCATCCCGCTCGGCGACGACCGTGTGGTCAACGAACTTGCAGGCCGGTTGACCGACTACTGGCACCCCGTCATCTCCTCCGACGTCGACGGGCACGATTCGCATGCGACACAGATTGACCGCGGCACGCCTCACCTCGGTGCGTTGCATGCCACCCGCAGGGTCGCCCGCACGATCTTCGTAGGAGCGACGCCTCGGGTGGGCAGCGCCAACCAAGGACTCGACGTGCGGCGAGTACGTCTTGGTTCCACGTTCGCGGGCGATCCGTCGGGGCCCTTCTCGGACGCGCTGAGCCGCATTGCCTCGGAGGCGCCGTACCTCTACGTCGACCGCGACCGGTATTGGTTCGATCGGCAGCAGAACGTCACGCGCACCGCACGAGACGAGATTCAGAACCTGTTGGACGGCGAACGACACGAGATTCAGGCCGAGATCGTCCGCCGACTGCGCGACGGTGCCGCACGCGGAGCGCGCAACAGTCCATTCGCAGGTCTGCACATCGCGCCTGCTGGTCCCGCAGACGTGGCCGACGAACCTCGTGCGCGGCTGGTGATCTTGGAGCCGAGTGCTCCCTTGACGGTGAACTCGGAGGACTCTCCCGCGCTGGCGTCTGCTCGGGAGATCCTCGACCTGCGGGGAGCGGGTCCGCGGCAGTACCGCAACATGCTGGTGTTTGCGGCAGCGGAACAGCGGGCGGTGGAGGGATTGGAGCAAGCGGCGGCCGAGTTCTTGGCGTGGGACGGCATCTGCGATCGAGACGAGGTACTCAATCTCGACGCACAGCAGAAGAACTTGGCTAAGACGCAGCGTGACCGAGCCGATCACGCGGCGGATCTGCGCGTGGTCGAGGCATACCGCTATGTGCTGGTGCCGCAGCAGCGAGAACCGCGGGACGCCGTCGAGTTCGAGACGGTGAAGATCGATGCCGACCGCGCCGATCGTGGGGCGGGCAGCGGGTCTGTTCGGGCGGGCGATTTCGGCAGTCCAGCGGCGCCCGCAGCGAGCATTGCCGAGCGGGCAGGCCGACGGCTGCTGAACGACGGCACGCTGGCCGTTCAGTTCCCGGCGGTAATCCTGCGACAGCAGCTCGATAGCGTGCTGGCGTCGCGCTCGGCCGACGGACACGTTCCGGTGTCTGTGCTTTGGGAGGACATGGCGCGATACGTCTATCTGCCGCGGCTGCGGGACCAAGACGTGCTGCTGGCCACGGTCTCATCCGGGCCAGAGGGCATCATGTGGCGCACCGAGGGCTTCGGCGTTGCGGTGGCCTACGACGATGCGGCAGATCGGTATGTCGGCCTGAGCACGCCGGGCGAGCCGGCAAGCGCGATCTCGCCTTCGACGCTCGTGGTTCGGGCAGACCTCCTCGAAGCGCAATACGAGCGTGACCTGAGGGAGGCCGATGCCGGGTCCGACGACGCCGATGCCGAGCCGACGGTGCCGATTGGTGGCGGCGATTCCGACGGAGGTGCGGCTGAGGACGATCAATCGGGCGGGTCGCGAGGCAGGGGTGAAGACACACAGCGCGAGCTTCGGGTGTTCCGGGGCTCGGTCAAGCTGGACGATTCTCGACCGACGCAGTCCTTCACCAGGCTCAGTGACGGCGTGCTGACACGAGTGCTCGGCCACCCTGACGCAACGGTTGACATTCGAGTCGAGATCGAAGTACGCAACCCAGCCGGATTCGATACAGACGTGATTCGCAACGTCGACGAGAACACGCGCGAACTCAATTTCGACGAAGGCACCGGCTTCACACCCGACTGACACTGACCGGCATATCCAATTCGGAAAGTCCCGGGGAAGCCCGCTACGAGAGGCCGAGGCGGTTGAGCATGGCGTGGCGGGCTTGAGCTCCGACTGCGAGCAGGAACGCATCGACTGGCACCGTGCCAAGACCGGACCCTTCGCGGTCGGCGTGGATGAATTCGGCTTGCGGTGCAACGAGGTAGCTGTGGCCGTGAAAGCGCGGATGGCGCTCGACCAGCGCGGCGAGTCCCCGACGATGGTGATCGGGTGAAGATGCAACCTCGAACGCCAAGGGTTGGCGGGGGTCGTCGTAGATCAAATCCACTTCGCTGTTGCCCTCCCGCCAGTAGTGCAGACGTATGCCGGCGTGGATCGCCAGCGACTTGACCGACGCGGTCACCAGGTTCTCGAGCAGCGTGCCCCGCTCGACCGGATCGGAGAGCGGAGCGAGTCCGCGTTGCAGCGCGGCGTTTCGAATTGCGCCGTCCCAGAAATACAGCTTGCGGCCACGCCTTTGAATTGCGGGTTCAGAGCCCGAGTAGTTTGTCAGGGCGAAGACCAGATAGGCCTGCTCCAGGTGAGTCAGGTAGCGGTCCAGGGTCGGCTGCGAGATCCCGAGGTCCTGGCTGAGGTTCTTGGGTGACATGATCCCGGTGACAGCTGCGGCGAGCATGTACAGCAAGCGCTCGAGAGCCGCAGGGCTGTCAATGCCGGTCGCCTGAGGGATGTCCTTGTAGACCGCTCGTTCGACGGCATCGCCGCGAAGCACTCGCTGGGACTCAAGTACCCAGCCCTCGACATCGTGCAGCGGTACGGATTCCTCGGAGAGTTCGCGAAGCATCAAGAGTTGTGGATAGCCACCGATCATCATCAGAATTTCTCGAATCTCAGCCGTCCGCGAGGTGAGGGATGGAGTGGTCGGCCAGGACGCGAGTGTGTCGGCAAGTGTTCCTTCTGCTTGCGCTCGTGGCAGGCTGGCCGGCCCGGCGCGTGACAGCAGCATGTGGGCCTCGTCGATCAGGCAGGGCATCAGGTGGTGCTCTTCCCACCGGCCGATCCCGCTCTCGTGTCGCTGCTTTCGCAGCGCAGCGCTGCCGCTCGACGTGGCGGCGACCCGAATGGGCCAATGATCGTCGTGGAACGTCTTGAGCCACAGGTCCCACTTATCGGCGTACACGATCTCGTCGAGCATGAGGTAGAGCGGATTCGCGGTCGTTGCTTGAGACCCTTCGACGATGGCGCTCGCCAAGTCACCGAGACTGGATTGAAGAAGCAACGGGTGGTCCATTCGGAGCCACCAGATCTTCCCCGCGGTGACTCCGCTGTCGAGCAGATGCCGAACTGTCTGGTACAGCACCGTGGTCTTGCCCACGCGGCGAGGTCCCAGTACGACCTGTTGGTGCGGCGATTTGTTGCCGACGAGCTTCCGCCAAAGCACCGTTGCCAGTGTTCGTTCTGTCCTCGGGGCAAGGGCGGCGGGTAGGCCGCCGGAGGCATGCCACGGGTTCTGTTCACGGTAGACCCTGCGAAAATCGTCTTGCCTTGGTGACCATGTAGCCATCACGAGTCCGATGCTGTGTCAGCTATCTGGCAAATAACATACACCTTGTGTTATTTGTTGTCTCAATAAGAGAAATGAAAGCCCGAGCATGTCGCTTGGTGGCCCACGCGATTGAGTTGAGGGTTGGCGTCGCCGCTCGCTTCGATGTTGAGCTGGGTTGTCCGTGCTCAGCCGATCGCGCCGGCGACGGCGAGCTCGACGATGCGGTCGTCGTCGTAGCCGAGGATGTCTCGCAGGATCAGGTCGTTGTGTTCGCCCAGGCTTGGCCCCGATCTGGTGACCTCGTGAGGTGACGCGCTGAGCTGCATGCGGGGCGCCTCGACGATCATGCGGTCGTGGGTTGGGTGCTCGACGTCGATCCAATGGCCGCGATGGCTCAGCTGCGGATCGGCGAAGCAGCCGAGACTGTTCTGGCTGGCGTGTGCGGGGACGCCTGCGGCCTGCAGCGCGGCTTGGGCCTGAGCCGGCGTGCGCACGGCGGCCCACGCCGCGACGGCGGCGTCGACTTCTGTGCTGCGCGCGAGGCGTCCCGCTGTGTCGAGGCCGGCGAGATCCGACGGCACGGGCTGGCCGTCGTGCTCCAGCAGGCGGCACAGCGCTTCCCACTGGTGCTCGGTCTCGCACACCACTGCGATCCACGGGTCTGGAGTCTCAATGGGATTGTCCGGGTCGGCGTCGCCGGGGTCGCATGGGTACATCGCATGGGGACACATGAACCGGTCCGCATTGCCCATCCGGGTGGCCGCTGTGCCATTGACCGTGTGTTCGAGCACCTCGGTCGCAAGGAAGTGAACTGCTGCCTCGGCCTGCGCGAAATCGAGATGCTGGCCCCTGCCCTGCGGATCGGCGTCGCGGGCGTCGAGCGCGGCCAGCAGCAGCGGCACCATGTACTGCGGTGTGACGTAGTCGGTGTAGGCGAGGAACGGTCCCGCCGGTGCCCGATCCGGCCAGCCGGTCATCTCGTAGTAGCCGGTGATGGCGCCGGCCAGATTGCCGAAGCCGGCAAAGGTGGCGAGCGGTCCGGTCTGACCCATCAGGCTGGTGCTCAACACAATGAGGCCCGGGTTGCGGGCCGACAGCGTCTCATAGCCGATGCCCCAGTCTTCGAGCGTGCCAGGGGTGTACGACTCGACGTAGACATCGGCCCACTCCGCCAGGTCGCACAGCACCTCGCGGCCCTCGGCGGTGTTGAGATCGATGGTCACGCCGAGCTTGCCCGCGTTGAGCGTGCCGTACTGGATCGATGCGTCAGGCCCCATGTCGCCCTTCAAGCCGCCTCCGCTGCCGCGCGCGGCGTCGAATCGTGCCGGTCCCTCCACCTTGATGACGGTCGCGCCGAAGTCGGCGAGCACCCGAGTCGTGAACGGCCCGGCGTACACCCAGGACGTGTCGAGCACCTTGATTCCCTCGAGCGGCCTTGGGCTCGAAGGATCGCCGCCGCCGTCTCGCAGCTGTTCCGCGGCGTCCAGCAGCGCCGAACGCGGCTTCGCCTTCACGGCTGCTGTGTCCGCGCCGAGCACTGGCGGGGCGCCGAGGGAACGAAGCGGAGTGCTGCTGGGCTTGCACCAAGCGCCGGGGGTGATCACGCTGCCCCAAGCAGGATCGGCAACGGCATCCCAATAGCCGCGCTCGGCGAAATGCTCCACCTCGGTCAGCTCAGCTGGGGTGTAGACGGGTGCGAGCAGCAGTTCGCGACGCTGCGCTTCTGCGAACAATTCGGCGCGGGTCCGCGTGCTCGTCAAGCGGGTGATTGCAGCCTTGGTCTGCTCAAGCTGGCCGGGTGCAACTTCAGGATCGGTGAACAGGCGCATTCCGAAGTCGACCCAATCGAGTGCCGCGAGCTCGTCGTCACAGCAGCCGCTCTCATGCACCCAGTCCATGAGCCGCTTGGTGAATCGACCGATGGTGTCGCCGAACAGCAGTGTGACGGAGACATAGCCGTCAGATGCCGGATACACGAACTGCAGGTGGAAGTTGAGAAAGAGTATCCCGCCCGAGGTTCGCCGGGCCGACGGGTACTCGTTGGGAGCGTGGATGATTCCGGGGAATGCCGTCTGCATCATCGCCTGCTGCGCCGAGATGTCGACGTGCTGGCCATAGCCGCTGCGGTCGCGCTGGCGCAGCGCGAGGGCCGTGCCGACCGCAGCGTGCGAACCGGCGTGCAGCCAGCTCTGCGGCGCGGTGATGCGCAGCGGCGCGCGATCGGCGTCGCCGGTGATGGCGGCGCTGCACGCAGCCGCCGCGATGGTGAGATCTGATGCTGCCCAGTCGGCCTTGGGCCCCGTGCTGCCGAATGGGGTGACCGTCGTGTGCACCAGCCCCGGATTGACGGCACGCAATTCGTCGTAGTCGAGGCCGAGTCCGGGGTCGGGCGATTCGATCAGGGCATCGGCGCCGGCGGCCAGCTCCAGCAGCTCGTTCCGGTCGCCGATGACGCAGCTCTGTGCGCCGCGCCGCAGGTTCCACCAGCCAAGCGACGTCCCGTCGGGCCCCTGTTGGCGGTGGTCTCGGCCCCGCCCGTCGGGTCCTTCGACGAGGATCACCTCGGCGCCCAGTGAGCCGAGGATCGAGGTGCACATCGCGCCCCGGTGATCGGTGAGGTCCAGCACTCGATATGGCTTCAGCATCGCCGCGAAGCTAACGCTCCCAGCGGCAGTGCTTGGCCTGCACTCTCGGTTTCCCCCAGCGCGGTTCGGCCCTCCAGCGCGTTGTCATGTGGTGTTGCTCGCTGCTGCTGTGCGCGGAACCGCCGTCAGCATTCGCTGCGCGGACTTGCCGTTTCTGGCCGCGATCGCGGGGAGGGAAGCTGGAAATGCGCCCGCCCCGAGGCGGCGGCTAGCGTGCCGCCGGTGACGATTCGAGGCAAGGCACTCATCGCCGGGGCGTACGAGCATCCGGGCCGCGAGCTGCCCGACCGCACGCTGCCGCAGATCCATGCCGACGTAGCCGCGGGAGCGCTGGCCGATGCGGGTCTGTCGCTCAGCGACGTCGATGCCTACTACTCGGCAGGCGACGCTCCAGGATTCGGTGCCCTGTCGATGGTGGAGTACTTGGGGCTCGATTGCACCTACATCGACGACACTGAGACTGGCGGCTCGGCGTACCTCGTGCATGTGCAGCACGCCGCGGCAGCCATCGCCGCCGGCCAGGTGAATGTGGCGCTGATCACCTTGGCCGGCAAGCCCCGCACCGGCGGCGCCGGTCCGGGCGGCAGCGCCCGCTTCAGCTCGGCGCCGGAGGCCTCGTTCGAGAACCAGTTCGGCATGTCGGTGCCCGGCGGCTACGCGCTGGCCGCGGCGCGTCATATGCACGAGTTCGGCACGACATCGGAGCAACTCGCCGAAGTCAAGGTGGCTGCTTCGACGCACGCACAGCACAACCCAAACGCGTTTCTCCAAGATGTCGTCACGGTGGACGAGGTGGTGTCCTCGCCGATGATCTCGGACCCGCTGCACCGGCTGGACTGCTGTGTGATCACCGACGGCGGGGGAGCGCTGGTGCTGGTCAGCGAGGCCGTCGCGGCGTCACTCGACCGTCACTGCATTCCGGTGCTGGGCACGGGCACGTCGATCAAGCACACCTCGGGCGGGCGCATCGATCTCACCCACACCGGCGCGACACGCTCGGGCCCGCTGGCGTTTGCCGAAGCCGGCGTGACGCCCGCCGACATCGACTACGTGTCGATCTACGACAGCTTCACCATCACAGTCCTGATGACGCTGGAAGACCTCGGTTTCTGCAAAAAGGGCGACGGCGGGCGCTTCGTGTCCGACGGCGGTCTGCAGGCGCCCGGCGGCGTGCTGCCGTTCAACACCGACGGCGGCGGCCTGTGCAACAACCACCCGGCCAACCGCGGCGGCATGACCAAGGTGATCGAAGCCGTGCGGCAGCTACGGGGCGAGGCCCACGCAGCCGTGCAAGTGCCCGACTGCGAGCTGGCACTCGCACACGGCACGGGCGGCAGCCTCGCCACGCGCATGGGCAGCGCCACGCTCGTCATGGGGAGATCGTCATGAGCGAGTTGGGCCCGTCGGGGCTGCCTGTCCCGTCGCCGAACCCGAATCTCGAGACGCAGCGGTTCTGGGATGCGACCGCCGAAGACCGGCTGGAGCTGCCCCGTTGCGACAACTGCGATCACGTCGTGTGGTACCCGCGCGAACGCTGCGATCAGTGCGGCAGCACCTCGGTGACCTGGTTCGAGGCGTCAGGGCGCGGCACCGTCTACAGCTGCACGGTGACCCGGCGCATTCCTGGCTCGTGGCGCAAGGCTGCACCGTTCGTGCTGGCATACGTCGAACTCGACGAAGGCCCCCGGGTGGTTACCAACATCGTCGGCTGCGATCCCGAAACAGTCCACATCGGCCAATCCGTGCAGGCCGTGTTCGACCCCACCCCCGACGGCCCTGCCCTGCTCCGCTTCACCCCAGCCTGAATGCGACAGCGCTGCATTCTTCAGCGTTCACCGTCGCTGTGTAGCCAAATGGCTCTTGCGATGTGACACCGGCGCAATACGATGGTCGCAGGCCATACGTCACTTCGAACTGTCGAGGTGCAGTGGTCCAACCCGCTAGGGCCCGCCGTGTGCGGGCCCTAGCTATGCAGGTGACACTTCAGCTTGGCCACCGCGTGCGCCACGTCACTCGTTGCGCTGCGATGTGATCCGAGACCCTGTCTTCTCGAACGATCACCGCTGCGAGGTAGTGGTACGGCTGCACTGGATCGTCCAGCCGCGAGCCAGTGTTGCCCGATTCGTCCAGGTAGCAGAAGAGCATGTCCGCCGGAGGCTATGCACGATCCAGCGCACCGCCATCGAGCCGCGATGAGCACCGATCGAAGTTGAGTCGCTTGTTGAGTTCGGCCCGAGCTCGAAAGGTTGTGCGTTCTCGGCTCTGGCCGATCTGCCGGTCGTGCCGGATCGCTCAGACCTCGAGCATCAGCGTCACTGGGCCGTCATTGGTGAGCTCAACTGCCATGCGGGCTCCGAACGAGCCGGTGGCGACGGCGGCACCAAGGCGTAGCAACTCGGCAATGAATTCATCGATCAGCACGTTGGCGTGATCGGGCGATGCGGCGGCGACGAATGACGGTCGCCGACCCTTGCGCGTGTCGCCGTAGAGCGTGAACTGGCTGATCACCAGCACCTCACCGCTGGTCTGCGCCACCGACCGGTTCATGTGGCCGTTCTCGTCCGCGAAGATGCGCAGGTTCCAGACCTTGCCGGCCAGCTTGCGTGCTGCTTCCAGGTCGTCGTCGTGCGTCGCGCCGACCAAGCAGCACAATCCGTTACCGATCTCGCCGATGACCTGACCGTCAACCCGAACTCGGGCTTTTGAGACCCGCTGAACCAATGCGCGCACTCGCTCAGCGTAAGCAGCAGTGCAGAAATCGGCTCAGGGGATGATTGCGTCGACTTCGATCTCGATGACGAGGTCGGGATGGATCAGCCCGGACACCTCGACGAGCGTCGACGCGGGCCGGATGTCGCCGAACACCTCGCCGTGGGCGCGGATGAAGTCGTCGAGCATCTCGATGTCGGTCACGAACGACCGGGTCCGCACGACATCGCTCATCTGCGCGCCGGCCTCGGCCAGTGCCTGCTCGATGACCCCCAGCGTGTAGATGGCTTGCCCGTAGCAGTCGCCGGGGTGGGCCACCCCGTCGGGGCCCAGCGACGTACTGCCCGATACCGCTACCCAGTCGCCCACGCGGACGGCCCGCGAATAGCCGGCCACTGGCTCCAGCGGCCCGCCGCTTGAGATGTTCTGCCTGTCGACGCCTGCGGCGCCGCTGTCTGTGCTCATGCTGACCTCACATTGGCATTGTCGGACTCGATGGATGGCTGGCGGAGAGTTTCAGGTGAGAGCGCCGGCGATGACCAACTCGGCGATCTTGTCGGTGTCGTAGCCGAGGATGCGTTCGAGCACCTCCATGTTGTGCTCGCCGAACATCGGCCCGCCCCACAGCGGCCGGCCGGGAGTCCGCGACAACTCGAAGTTGCTGTCCTCGACCCACGTGTGGCCGTGCTTGGCGTGCGGCACCGACACGAAGTGCTCCCGGGCGATGATCTGGGGGTCGGCCATCAGATCCGCAGCGTCGTTGACGCGGTGGGCGGGCACGCCGTGGCCTTGCAGTGTCGCTTCGATGTCGGCCGCATCTTGGGCCGCAGTCCAAGCACCGATCGCGGCGTCTATGGCGTCGTTGCGTGCCCGGCGGTCTGCTACGCCGAGCGCTGCAAGCTCAGCTCCGGCATCGAGTTCAGCCAGGGCCTCAGCCAGTTCGCTGTTCTCGCCCGCAGCGCCGGCGAGCAGCCCCGCCAGCGCGCTCCACTGTGCGTCGGTCTCGCAGGCGATGGCCACCCAGCGGTCGTCGCCAGCTGCGGGGTACACGCTGTGGGGGCACATGTGGCGGTCGGCATTGCCGGCCCGGTCGGCGGTGCGCCCGTTGATTTCTTCGTCGGCGAACTCGGTCGCCAGGAAGTGCAGCGCGCCCTCCATCTGGGCGAAGTCGATGTGCTGTCCGCGGCCCGTTCGGTCCCGCTCGGCCAGTGCAGACAGGATCAGCATCACGCCCAGCTTCGGCGAGATGTAATCGGTGTAGGCGGTGAACGGCCCTGCCGGGATGCGATCAGGCCAGCCGGTCACCGGGTAGAAGCCGGCAATTGCAGCGGCCATGGTGCCGAAGCCGGCGTACAGGCGCATCGGCCCGGTCTGGCCCATCAGGCAGCTCGAGAACATCACCAGCGACGGGTTCACTTCGCGCAGCACGTCGTAGGTGAGGCCCCAGTTCGCCATTGCCTTGGGCGAGAACGATTCGGTGAGCACGTCGCACCACGCGACCAGGTCCAAGATCACGTCCCGCGCCTCGGGCAGTGACAGGTCGAGCGTCAGGTCCAGCTTGCCGGCGTTGATCGAATGAAACTGCAGGGCGTTCTCCTGCCCGCCTTCCTCGCCGATGAACGGGTGGACGCCGCGCAGCACGTCGGGCTTCAGCTCGCTCTCGACTTTGACGACGGTGGCGCCGTAGTCGGCCAGCGTCCGGGTGGCGCCGGGACCCGCCAGCGCCCACATGAAGTCGAGAATCTTGATGTCGTCGAGCGGGCGCTCCAAAGTCCGGCCCGTCGGCGGCACGCCGGCTCGAGGCCGGGTAGTGATCGCTGGTCCTGGCGTGCCGCTGCTGTCGAGGTACAGGGCCGTGTGCTCGCCCAGCCGCGGTGCGACCGCCAGATCGGTCAGCGGCTCGCCGGTGGTCTTGGCCAGTGCGCCGCACAGCCGCACCGGCGCGGGACCGTCGGCGCGGGGCATCTCGACGTGCTGCCAGTAGTCGCGCACCTCCAAGTGATCGAGGGCGAGCACGTCGGCGGTCGTGGTGATGGGCGCGATCAGCAGGTTGTCCGACAGCGCGCGCTCCAATAGCTCCGCCTTCGTCTTGGTGGCCACGAACGAGGTCAAGACCTTGATGGCTTGATCGAACGTGTCCATCGATTCGCGGCCTTCCACGATGGCCATGCCGAAGTCGACCCAGTCCTTGTCTCTCAGTTCGGGCTCGCAGAAACCCTCATCGCACGCCCACGCCAAGATCCGGCTCGTGAACGGAGCGATCATCGGCCCGAACAGGAAAGTGACGGTTACGTAGCCGTCTGCGCACTCGTACACCCACGGGATCAGGAAGCCGCCTAGGTTCACCGCTCCGGGGAGCCGCACGGGGACTTCGCCGCCGGTCAGCACGGCCATCATCTGGAACTGCGTGCAATCCACGAACGATTGCTGGGCTGAGGTGTCCACGTGCTGGCCCAAGCCGGACGCCTGTCGCTCGTGCAGCGCCATGAGGATTGCCCCAGCGGTGTCGACCGCAGCGTTGTGCCACGTCTGGGGCGACCCGATGCGGACCGGTGCGCGGTCGCGGTCGCCGGTCAGCGACATGGTGCCGCTCGAGGCGGCGATCGTGAGATCGGTCGCGGCCCAGTCGGTCTTGGGACCTGTCTCGCCGAACGGCGTGATCGAGGCCGTCACCAGCTGCGGGTTGGCGGCACGCAGCACGGCGAGATCGACATCGAACGCACCGCATGAAATGACTGCGTCGCAATGAACCGCTAGCTGGGCGATCTGCGCCGAGTCCTCGATGACCACCGAGTGCTTGCCCCGGTTGTAGACCCCGAACTCGATCGACCGCTCGCGGTCCGTCACGTCGTCCACGTACGGGCCACGGTGACGGGTGCGGTGTCCGCCCGGCGGCTCGCAGAGCACCACTTCGGCGCCGAGCTGCGCGAGCAGCATTCCGGCCAGATGCCCCCGATCGTCGGTCAGATCCAGAATCCGGTAACCGTCCAGCACGTCGGCATGCCCCCGTCTGTCGTCGTCATTTCGTGCCGGTCAAGCTCACTGGCCCGACTCGGTGGAGCAACTCTGCCAGATGACGCGGCAAGAGCGCGTTTCGCCCTCGACAGCCGTTGTCGGTATCGCCTCGGGGACAAGCCCGTTCTTCACAAGAGGCTGAGCCGATAGGCGAAGCCGTGGCCCGAGCGGCCCGTGAGCGAAGCGAACAAGAGCGGGAAACAACTGGCGGTTCGATGAGAAGGCCCACCCATCCGCGCGTTCCCTCAGAGACCTCGGCAGTCGGAAGTAGCGTGCCGCTATGGACTCCGCGCGTCTTCATGCAACCTCAGCCAACGCCGTCGTTGCTGGCCGGCCTCGAAGGCCGCTGCGGCGGCTCGGTGCCCTCATGCTCGTTGTGGCGACGCTGGGGGCGGCCTGCAGCAGCGACAGCGCCACATCGGCCGACGACTCAGAGCCCCGAGTGACCGAGCCGGCCGAGTCGGGTGAGCCCGATGGCCAAGATGCAACGGGTGGCGGCACGCTGGTGCTTGCCGTCGAGCAGTGGCCCGAGTGTGTCAATCCCGTCACCTCGTGTGCGAATGCCACCTGGACGATCTGGTCGGTGCTGATCCACTACTTGCCGAGGCTCATGGAGCTCGACCAGACCAATACGTACGTCGCGTCGTCGTTGCTCGTCGAGGAGCCGACCGTCGCGAACGGCGGCCTCGTCACCGCAGACGACGGCACATTCACGCTCACGTATCGGCTGAATCCCGAGGCGACCTGGAGCGACGGCACGCCCATCACCAGCACCGACGTCTGGTTCACATGGCGTGCCGGGCTCGACACCACCGGCACGCTGAGCACCATCGGTCTGGATCTCATCACCGATGTCGACCATTCCGATCCCCACACGGCCGTCATCACGTTCAGCGAGCCGTATGCGCCGTGGCCGACGCTGTTCAGCGGCTTGCTGCCGGCGCACGAGCTGGGCCCCGACACCGACATCGCCGACCAGTGGAACGACGAGATCACCGTCTCGGGCGGACCGTGGATCCAGGAGGAATGGAACCAAGAGCAGCACATCCTGGTTCCCAATCGCAGCTATTGGGACGCCGAGCGCATCCCGCTGGTGGACCGGGTGGTGATGGTGCCCCGCGAGCACACCGACTCTCAGCTGCTGGCCCTGCAGACCGGCGAAGCCATGGCGGCATTTCCGCAGCCGTTTCCCGGCGCCCGGGAGCGCATCACCGGCGATCTGACCTATGAGGTCGCCGAGGGCACGTACATGGAAGGCC
Source organism: Candidatus Poriferisodalis sp. (assembly GCF_965208895.1). GTDB lineage: Bacteria > Actinomycetota > Acidimicrobiia > Acidimicrobiales > Poriferisodalaceae > Poriferisodalis. Next base: position 3,323,796 of record NZ_OZ242363.1, read on the forward strand.
TCTGGATCAACCAGGACGCGCCCGAACGCCGCTTCGACATGACGCGCAACGTCCGCCAAGCGGTTGCCTACGCGCTCGATCGCGGCCAGATCGGCGAGGTAGCGCTGGGCACCATCGTCGCCGACCCGCCGGTACTGCAATGCGCGGGCTGGAATCCCGGATTCGGCCCGTGGTGCCAGGACGACTTCGCGCGCTACACGCAGGACGCGGCCAAGGTCGCGGAGCTGCTCGAAGCCGATGGCTGGACGCGGCCCGACCCCGACGGCCTGTGGGTGAACGCCGACGGCGAAGAGCTGGTTCTGGCGTGGAACACCGTGGCCGGCAACAAGCGCCGAGAGGACGTGCAGGCTCTCGTCGTCGACATGACTGCTCCACTGGGAATCGGCTGGGAGATCAACAACTACGACCCCGGCGAGCTGTTCCAGAACCGTCTGCCGGTGATGAACTTCGGCCCGGTGGCCCTGTTCGCGAACAGCACCAATCCGGACCCGTCGGTGGCAAGCCTGTACGACATCGACGGCGTGCCAACCGAGGAGAACGGCTACACGGGCCAGAACTTCACGGCCTACCGGAACCAGGAAGTCAGCGACTTGGCATTCGCCATCGATGCTGAGGTGGACCCGGCGAAGCGGCTCGGCATGGTTCATCAGCTGAGCAAGATCCTCGCCGACGACGTGCCGTGGATCCCGCTGTACATCCTGCCCAACATGATCATCTGGGACAGCACCGCGGTGTCGGGTCCTGGTGCCTACGTGTCGAGTCCCTACGGCGGGTTCTTCGACATCTTCGACTGGACCGTGCTTGCCAAGTGACCGCACGCGAGGCGAGAGTGCCCTCCATGCGCAGATAACCCGCTAGCGGGCTGGCAGGCTCTCAGGCGTGACGCGCTACGTCCTGCGACGCATCGCGACGATGGTGCCGATCCTGGGGGCCATCTCGTTCGCTGTGTTCTGGGCAGCGAACCGGATCGCCAAGCCGGGACGCGACTTGGCCGTGAACCCGCGAGTCACCCCAGCGGATCGGGCCGCTTATCTGGAGTCGCTGGGGCTCAACGATCCGCTTCCGCTTCGCTACCTGCAGTGGCTGGGCGACTTCGTGACGGGCGATTTGGGCATATCGCTCGTACGCAACGGATCAGATGTGTGGCCCATCGTGCGTACCGCGCTCGCCAATACGCTCGTGCTCATCGCCGTGGCGGTGGTGCTGTCGCTCGCTGTCGGCATCACGATCGGCGCCGTGTCGGCGGTGCGCCCCAACGGCTTCATCGACAACGCCATGACGACGTTCTCGTTCGCCGGCATCTCGATCCCGGTGTTCTGGCTCGGTCTCATGCTGCAGCTGTTGTTCGGGCTGTACCTGGCGAATTGGCTGGGCCTCGACCCTCCGCTGCTTCCCACAGCGGGGTTGTACTCGCCTGGTCAGCAGGGCTTCGACCTGGTGGATCGGATGCGCCACCTCGTGCTGCCCATGACGGCGCTGTCGTTGCAGCTCGTCGCGGTCTACAGCCGTTACATGCGGGCCAGCCTGCTCGATGTGATGAGCTCGGACCACATCCGGGCCGCCCGCGGCAGGGGCCTGCCGGAGCGCACCGTGGTGGTCCGACACGGCGTCCGCAACGCGCTGATCCCCGTGACGACGCAGGCCGCCGTCGATGTCGGGCAGCTCGTCGGCGGGCTCATCGTGACCGAGCAGGTCTTCCAGTACCCGGGCATGGGCCGACTGTTCCTTGACGCCATGTTCGGCGGCGATTACCCCGTGCTGCTGGCTACCACCATGATCATTGCAGCCGCAGTGATCGTGATGAACCTTGCAGCCGACCTGTTGTACGGCGTGCTCGACCCGAGGATCCGTCGTGACAGCCGCTGAGGCTCGCCGCACGCAGCGGCCCGCGGTGATTGCATGGCGACGATTCGCCCGCCGCCGCCTTGCGCTGGTGTCGCTGGCTGTGCTGGTCGGCATTGCCGTGGCGACTGTCGGCGCCGAACTGCTGGCGCCCTATCCGGCGGGCCGCACGCATGCCGCCGATGTGCTCGCGGCGCCGGGCCGCGACTATCTGCTGGGAACTGACACCGTGGGCCGGGACACGTTGAGTCAGCTGCTCTTCGCAGGTCGCGTCACGCTCGCCGTGGGCGTATCGGTCGCCTTGCTGGCGACGCTCGGAGGGGCGCTCGTCGGCATGGTTGCCGGTTATGTGGGCGGGGCCGTCGACGCCGTGCTGATGCGACTGACCGACACGCTGTTGGCGCTCCCCGCCCTGATGGTGGTGATCATGGCGGCGCGGATGCTGGGCGACAGCATCTTCGATGTGGTGTTGGTGCTGTCACTGCTGGGTTGGATGGCGGTGGCGCGGATCATCCGGGGAAAGGTCCTGGCATTGCGCGAGCTGGAATTCGTTGCGGCGGCGCGGGCGATGGGTGCGGGCATGTGGCGGGTCATGTTTCGCCATCTGTTGCCGAACCTGGTAGGTGAGATTTCCGTGGCGGTTTCGCTGGCGGCGGCTGCTGCGATCCTGGCCGAGTCGGTGCTGAGTTTCTTGGGGCTGGGGGTAAGCCCGGTTCACACGCCTACCTGGGGCAACATGCTGGGCGGCAACGAGGGGTTCATGACCGTCGCCCCGTGGCTCGTGATCGCGCCTGGCCTGGCGATCGCCGTCACCGTGTTGTGCGTCAATTTCATCGGCGATGGGCTGCGTGACGCCTTCGATGTGCGAAGCGACGGGCGCGACGACCAGCCGCATCGACGCTCGCTGCGGGGTGCAAGTGGCGGATCGCGCCGATAGACAGCGGGCCGCAATTCCACCACCTCGGCGTACTTCTGTGCTGAGGTGATGCACCGAATCGTTTTACGAGAGGAACTGGACTGTGGCGAACAAGGCAGAAACCATCAAGGCGGTAGCCGCTGAAGCCGGTGTGGCTGCGAGCGACGCAGAGAAGACGCTGACGGCATTCTTCGATCTCGTCGCGGCAGAAGCGAAGGCCGGGGGCAAGATCGCCTGGCCGGGCTTCGGCACCTTTTCGATGTCTGAGCGCGGCGCCCGCATGGGTCGCAATCCCCAGACCGGCGAGTCCATCGAGATCGGTCCGAGCCGCTCGCTGAAGCTGGCAACCGCTGCTGCCATGAAGAAGCAGCTGATGAGCTGAGCTGACGCTCAGCCCAGCGGCGCCTGCTGGGGCGCCACAGCATTTCTTTGACGCATCGTTGACATGCAGATGCATGACGCCGCAGCTATCGCCGCGATGGCCCAATAGGTCGCGCTGAAGTTCCCGGTCCGGTCGGCGAGCCAGCCGCTCGTTGCCGGGCCGATCACCGACGCAGGGCCGTAGAACATCGTCATCGAGCCGAGGACTGCGGCAAAGGTGCGGTCAGAGACGTGATCGCTCACGAAGGTCGCAGTGAGCGACGGGAACGAGAAGGACGCTGCGCCGAAGACCACTACGGCGACAATGATCAAGGCGCCAGGCGCACGTGTCGCCAAGACTGCGCTGGCACCGGCGATCAGGGCCATGACCGTGGCCATGGTTGCGGGCCGTCCGATCCGGTCGCTGAGACGGCCGAAAGCCAGCGCGCCCACGATCGAGCCAGCGCCCATCCATGAGAACACGAGTGTCGCGGCCGTCCGGCTGAAGTCGTGATCGCCCTCCAGTGCCCGTCCCAAGAAATTGGCGAACGACGACGCCATGTACGCGAACCCCACATACGCCGCCACAGCCCGCTTCCATCCGTGAATTCGGAACAGGGCCCCGAACCCGCCCACAGCGGCAACGCGTTCGGTGCGTCGAGCCCGCACAAAGACTGACAGCGCCGCTAACAGCACGACTGAGAGCACAGCCTGGATCAGCCAGATGGGCCGCCACAGCGCATCGTCGGCCGCCAAGCTGCGAAGGGCAGTGGTCGCGAGTGGCACGCCGATCAGCGCAGCACCCATAGTGGCGGTGAGCGTGCCGAGCGCAGCACCGCGACGAGACGCAGGCACACCCTCGCTGGCAATGACCGGCGCCGTGAGCCAGATGCCGCCGCCGCCAAGGCCGGCCAGCGCCGTCCCGATCACCACGGCTGCGGCACTTGACGCTGTGCCGATCACCGCCAGACCCACGGTGGAGGTGACGATGCCGGCGCGCAGCAAGATGAACGGCTCGATGCGCCCGGCGGTGAAGGTGACGATGATCACTCCGGCGAAGTAGGCGCCCATGTTGGCCGAGCCGAGTGCGCCGATCAGCGTGTCGCTCAGCTCGAGATCGTCGGCCATTGCGGGCACCAGCACCCCGACCGTGGCCCGTCCGAAGACATGCGACACCACCCCGGAAAGGGCCACCAGCACCACCCGCCCCCAGCGCACGCGTTCGGTCGGAGGCTTGCCGCTTGCCGCGGCGTCTGTTGCCGGGGCTCCCGGCGTGGACACCGCGTTGGCGAGCGGGGCCGCAATGACCGTGAAGACCTCGGGCAGACGGCCCATCTGTGCGGTGGCGGGGGTCAGTGCCCCGGCGTGAACCTGATCGGCAGCGTTGATGGCCCCCAGATGCCGTTGGATACCGGCTTCCATTCCACCTCGCCGTCGAGGCGCAAATCAGGCATGCGCTGTGCGACGACCTTGAGTGCTTCTTGCAGTTCGGCTCGGGCCAAGAACGCACCCAAGCAGTAGTGGATGCCGCTGCCGAAGGTCATGTGCGGCGCACTCGACCGGCGAGTGATATCGAAGCGCAGCGGCTGATCGAACTGCGATTCGTCATGGTTGGCGGCGGTGAAGCTGGGGAAGATCAGCGTGCTCGGCGGGAACTCGACGCCGCGGTAGGCGATGTTCTCGCTGGCGTAACGTGCGGTGCCCCGGATGGCGCCGAAGTGCCGCATGACTTCCTCGGCAGCCTGGGGTGCGAGCGACGGCTGGTCGCGCAGCAGGCGGAGCTGGTCCGGGCTGCGAGCGAAGAGCTCCACAGCGCAGGCGAGCTGATTTCGCGTGGTGTCGGTGCCGGCGAGCAGCACGGCATTGGCCAGCGACTGCATCTCCTCGGTGGTCAGCCGGTCACCTGCTTCCTCCGCAGCGATCAGATCCGAGAGCAGGTCATCGCGGGGCTCGGCGCGCCGTTCGGCGATGAGCTGGGACATGTAGGCGCCCATCTCGTCCTGAGCGGTCATGATCGTTTGCAGGTCGCGCGCCAGGTTGCCGTTGAACACTCGGAAAATGTCGGTGGCGAGGCGGCTGAACAGCTCCCAGTCGTCTCGGGGGGCACCCAGCAGTTCGCAGACAATCGGTATCGGGTACGGCTCGCAGACTTCGACGACGAAATCGCCGTGGCCGCGGGCGCACAGCGGGTCTGCCAGCTCATTGATGACTTCGGCCATGAACGGGCGCAGCCGTTCGGCCGCCTTGGGAGTGAATGCCGGTCCCACGAGCCGACGCAGCCGCTGATGCTCGTCACCTTCCATGCCCAGGATGTTCTGCCCGCTGCGACGGTTCCATTCGGGGTCGTCGACGCCTTGCATCTGGGCGATGAGGCCGATGGCGCTGAACCAGCGCCGATCCCGCAGCATGGCGGTCACGTCCGCGTGCCGGGTGATGACGTATCCCAGCGGGGTGCGGGCGATCCAGGTACGCGCAGCCAGATCGGTCAGCGCAGCCCGCCGCTGCACTTCGCTGGCGTCGGCGTCGAGGCCGATTTCGGGCATCTCCACCTCGGCAACCGGCACAGCCATGGGCGCACCCTAATAACCGCTGCGCTGCCCCGGCACCGGCATGTCCTCAGCGAACACGCGGTTAGGTGCACCCCCTCGTTGTCGCACCAATTGTTCCCCGCTCGTGTTCGCTGTCGCTCACGGGCCGCTCGGGCCACGGCTTCGCCTATCGCCTCAGCCTCTCAGGCGCAGCCGTAGCATTCGGGCGATGAGTGACACCCCAGCATCAGGTAACGAACCCCCCAATGGCACGGTCTCGGCCGAGCGGCACGGCAGCGTGCTGCTGGTCCGGGTGGACGACGGCAAAGCCAATGCCTTCTCGGTGCCGATGCTTGCGGCGCTCGATGCCCAGATCGACGAGGCGGAGGCCGACGACGGCGTCGGGGCTGTGGTGATCGCAGGCAACGACCGAGCGTTCTTCGCGGGATTCGACCTCAACGTGATCCGCAGCGGCGACCGTGCCGCAACCATGGAGCTGGTGTCCGCGGGCGGCGCAATGGTGCGACGGACCTACGGCGCGTCGGTGCCGGTGGTGGCGGCCTGCACTGGCCATGCGGTCGCAGCCGGGGCCCTGCTGCTGCTCGGTTGCGATCACCGGATCGGGCCCGATGCCCCAGTCAAGATCGGCTTGAACGAGGTCGCGATTGCGCTGACCCTGCCGGACTGGGCCTTGACAATCTCCAAGGAGCGATTGTCGAAGCGTCACCTCCAGCGATGCGTCGCCAACGCTCGTCTCTTGGACGGCGCGGGAGCGGCCGAGGCTGGGTTCTTGGACGAAGCCGTCAGCCCCGATGCAGTGGTGGACAGAGCGCTCGAGGTCGCCGCGGAGCTCGCGGACACGCTCGACGCCCGCGCCTACGCCGGCACCGTGCGGGCCTTGCGCGGTGACGTGCTGGCCGACATGGACGCGACCATCGAGCGAGATCGAGCCTCGGCCTCGTAGCGGCTGCGCCGGCAGGTGATGCCATGGCGCGCTGTGGCGGGGAACGGCCGCGCGCATCCGTGGGCGGCCTCGCCGCTTCGCCATCGTCATATTCGTCGGCGGCTGAATTAGCGTCGCCGTCGGGGCACGGAGGTTGACGCAATGAAGGCAATCGTCTTCGACGAGCACGGCGACATCGACGTTCTGGCGTATCGCGACATCGACGCGCCCGAGTTGCAACCTGACGAAGTTCGGATTGCGGTGCGAGCCTGCTCGCTCAATTATCACGATGTGTTCACCCGCAAGGGAATGCCTGGCATCAAGGTGCCGCTGCCGGGCATTCCCGGCTGCGACGCCGCCGGGCAGGTTGCCGAACTCGGGTCCGATGTCGAGGGATGGTCGTTGGGCGACCGGGTGCTGGTGGACCCGGTCCGGTGGAACCGCGGGACCGGCACGTTTTCCATGATCGGCGACACGCTCTGGGGCGCCTACGCGGAGTACGTCGTGGTGGCTGCGAGCCAGCTGATCGCGCTGGCCGATGATGTCTCCTACGAGGATGCTTCATGCCTGCCCGTGGCCTACGGCACGGCACACCGGATGATGATCACCCGTGGCGAAGTCGGCCCCGACGACACCGTGCTGATCCTGGGCGCCAGCGGGGGCGTGGGCACCAGCGCGCTGCTGATCTCGAAGATGCGAGGTGCACGGGTGATCGCCGCAGCCGGCACCGACGAAAAATGCCAGCGCCTTGCCGACCTCGGCGCCGACGAAACGATCAACTACTCCGAGGTCGACATCGCCCGCTACTGCCGTGAACAGACCGGCGGTCTGTTCGGCGGGGGCGGCTACGACGTGGTGGTGAACTTCACGGGTGGTGACACGTGGGCCCGCTCGCTGCGCTGCGTCCGCCAGGGTGGGCGCGTCCTGACGTGCGGTGCGACGGCCGGCTACGACCCGCCGACCGACCTGCGGTTCATCTGGACCGCCGAGATGGACATCCGCGGATCCAACGGCTGGAAGCGAGACGACCTCGATGAGCTGCTGAGGATGGTGCAGACCCGCGAACTGGTGCCGGTCATCGACTCGCTGGTGCCGTTGCCCGACGGCGTGGAGGCGCACCGGGCCATGGAGGAGCGCCGCTTCTTTGGCAAGATCGTCATCACCGCTGACGCTCCCGTCTGAGCATCGCTGCCGTGGCCCACGACCCGAACGCCTCGGCGGACGGCAGCGACGGCGACGACATAGCTGTCATCGACTTCCGGTTCCGGCCCATCGGAGCGCGCAGCTGGACACCCGAGACCACCTACCACTACCTCGAGCGGATGGGCCTCGAACCGTGTCCCAGCTTCGTGTCCCAATCACGCGAGCTGATGTTCGCCGAGATGGACGAGGCTGGGATCTCGCTGGGCGTCATCGGCGTGCCGGGCCCCACGGGCATCCGCGGGCTCGACCCGACCGGCTCGGCCGAGATCAGGGCCATCGTCGATGAGCATCCGGACCGCTTCGTGGGGTTCGGCTCTGTCGAATCCAGTGATGTCAGCGCTGCTGTCGCGGCTATCGGCGAGCTCGCATCCCACGGAATGCGTGGCGTCACGGTCGACCCGTCCACCGCCGAGATCAGCCGCCGTTTCAACGACCGGGAGCTCTATCCGATCTACGAGGAAGCGCAGCGTCTCGGCCTCATCGTGTCGACCACGATGAGCTGTTTGCTCGGCCCGTACCAAGACGACTGCCGCCCCGAGTACGTCGACCACGTCGCCACCGACTTTCCCGGCCTCACGGTGTCCATGCAGCACGGCGGCTGGCCGTACGTGCGCGAGGCGCTCGGCGTCGCCTACAAGCAGCCCAACGTGGTGATCGTGCCCGGCCAGTACGTCCACTACGGGTTCCCCGGCTCCCAGGACTACGTGACCGCGCTGGCGCGCCAGCTTCCGGATCAGATCCTGTTCGGGAGCGTCTACCCGAATTGCGGCCCGCTCACCGACCTGCGCCGCATCGTGGCCGGCTGGGAGCTGCCTCGCCACATCGAGCGCAAATACCTGCGCGACAACGCTGCACGAATCCTCGATCGCTAACTGTGCTGCTGAGGAAGGCAGTTGGCATCAGTACGTGGTGCATGACGGCTCGGGCGAGGTCCGCGACCACTTCGGGATGAGGAAGATCGGCTGAAGGTCGCACCGTTACGCTGGCTGTCATGGCTGGCACTGGCGACGTGGTCACCGTCATCGGCAATTCCTCGAGCACGCCAGCGGGAATCGATCAGCCGCCGAATGCTCTGTGGCGCTATGTGCCGGCGTTGTGCAGGGAGAGCGAGGAGTGGCGACTGCGGCTAGTGCTGCACGATTTCGGTCTGGTCTGGGAGGACACGCCGATTGGGCGGCGCATCGAGCTCGTCATTCAAGAACCGCTTTGCATCGATCCGCACTGGGATGCGTTCCTCGCAGCGTATGTCGAAAACCGATGCCTAGAAGATGGCATCGAACCACCGACTTGGGTGCACCGGCCGGATCGCTTTCTGCGCACCTTCTGGTATGCCGGAGGCTGCCACGGCTACGACCGAGTCCGAACGATTGTGACGACGCCGACCGTGTTCGAGGCGCATGGCATCTGGTTCCCACGAGAAGAACTCATCGTCGTGTAGGCATGGAACCGCTCAGCGCTTCCGACATACGTGATGCCTTCGATGACCTCGCTGGACGGCTGGCGAAGAGGAATGTGAGTGCGCGCATCTACGTGGTTGGCGGGGCAGCAATGGCATTGGTGTATGACGAGAGTCGGCTCACTCGCGATGTGGATGCCGCAATCGTTGCTGGTTATGACGAGATCATGCGTGCGGCGGGGGAGATCGCCCGGGAACGCGGCTGGCCGACAACGTGGATAAATGAACAGGCGACGGCGTACATGCCCCCAGAGCATGAGCGACATGGTTCCACCGTGTACGAGCATCCCTGTTTGTCCGTGGTCGCAGCGTCCCCGCAGCACATGATCGCCATGAAGGCGCGCTCCGCCCGTCGAACCGATCAGTCAGACTTCCGCCGCTTGCTGGCGCTCAGTGACATCGACTCTCACGAGACCGTCAAGAACATCGTCTTGCAGGTGTTCCCGGGCGAACCGCTTGGTCCAAGACAGCTTCGATGGGTCGAGGAGATGATCGGCTCACGCAGCGACGATCCCTGATGCAGCAATCTGCTACAATTTTTTCGATGACGACGAGCAGCTCGCCCATCAGGATTGACGAGGAGATCTACAACTCTGCCAAGGTGGCGGCCCGGCTGTGCGATCGCAGCATCCCACAACAGGTCAGCCACTGGGCAAGGATCGGACGAGCGCTCGAGATGGCTCCGCAGATTTCGCTCGCTGACATACAGCGAGTGCTCGACGGCAACGCGTCCTACGACGACCTCAACGAACAGGAACAAGCCCTCGTGCGGGCACGATGGGATGAAATCGCAGAGAATCGCCGACGCTCTCTCAATCTCGCGGAAGAATTTCGCGCGTCCGGGCGGCAGTACAGCGGGCTTGACGACGACGGCAACGTAGTGGTGTTCCCATCACGAGAAGCAGGCGCTCTCGCATCGCCATAGGCGCCCGTGCCAACACCAGTCCTACACATCATCGCCGGACCGAACGGATCCGGGAAGACGACGCTGTATGAGCGCGTGCTCGACCACCTAGCTGTCCCGTTCGTGAACGCAGACCGCATTGCTGCTGAGCGATGGCCCGACCATCCGCAATCGCATGCGTATGAGGCGGCACAAGCCGCTCAAGATCATCGTGACTCGCTGATCGAGGGCAAGATCTCGTTTGCTGCCGAGACAGTGTTCTCTCACGAGTCCAAGATCGATCTGGTGCATCAGGCGCTGGCTGCCGGCTATGACGTGACCCTGCATGTGATCATCTTGCCGGAGGACTTGGCGGTCCAGCGCGTCGCTGACCGGGTCCGCGATGGCGGGCATGACGTGCCTGAGAACAAGATTCGAGAGCGCCACAGACGTCTCTGGAGACACATCGCCGAGGCCGTCACGCTCGCCACTGAAACCTGCGTCTACGACAATTCCTCGCCGGACAAGCCACTCCGTCGTGTCGCGCTCTTCCAGAACGGCAGGCCAATCGGTACGCCCGAATGGCCGGTATGGGCGCCTGCCGGCCTGGCGCACCTGTAGTCCCGTCTCGGCCACCTGACATTTTCGGGCACATGGCGTCTTCGCACTGTCCCAGTGTCGGCGGCGCCCAGCGCAGGCAGCAGTGGCGGTGCTGCTCGGCAGCGTGGAGGCAGCTTCCGTGCGCGGCACCTGCAAACGTCGAGCGACCGGCAAGGTCGCCAACCGAGACGCCGGCGTGGCGGTTTCGCCGCCGCCGCCGACGGGGCCCAAGCGTGCCGCGGCTCGCAGCCGCACGAGGTGCTCCGGGAAACAGGCGCCGAGATGTCGCTACACGGAGTAGGCGAAGTCGCGCAGCGCTGCGGCGGAGGCGGCGTACACCTCGGGCATGGCGGTGCGGAAGATCACATCGCCGGCATGACAGGTGCCGTTCACGGTCCGTGAAGCAGCGCTGTTGCCTGCCGCCAGCAACTTGCGGAAGTAGGCGAGGCCTTCGTCGCGCAGCGGATCGAGTTCGTTCACCGAGATGACATGCGGCGGCAGACCGGCGAGGTCTTCGACGCTGGCGTAGCTGGGCCACGCCAGCGGGTTGGCGGCGTCGGCGCCGCCGAGGTCGTACAGCTTGGCGATGCCGCCCATGTTCTCGCAGCCCAAGAAGTACTGGTCGTTCTCGGTCAGCGACGGCAGATCGGCGGGCGGGTCGGAATAGGCCCGCGAGATGTACGGGCACTGCGCGAACACGCCGTCGATGATGTCGAGATACCCGTCGCGCTTGGCTTTCAGCGTGGTGGCCAGCGTCAGATTCCCGCCGCCCGACTCGCCCGACACCGTGATCGTAGAGATGCCCAGAGTTGCCTTGTTGGCGGCCACCCATTGCAGGCCCGAGGCGCAGTCGTTCAGCCCGGCGGGGAACGGGTGATTGCCCAGCTTGCCGCCGCCGTTGCGGAACTCCACGCCGACCACGACGAGCCCGCGTGATGCCAGCTCGTTGCGCCAGTGGACATAGGACAGGCCTGCGGCGGACAGCAGCACCATGCCGCCGCCGTGGATGTGGTACACGCACGGCAGCGGGCCCTCTGCATCTGCTGGGCGGTGGATGAACAGCGTGACATCGTTGTCGTCGACGCCGCTGATCACCTCGGTGCTCGACACCACACCCTCGGGCGGTGTCAGGTCTGCGAACAGCGCATCGAAGAGCATCTCGAAGCCGGGCTCGGCTTCGTCCACCCAGGCGTACAGGTCGTCGGGCGCCGAGGTGTCGTTGACCGGGCTCGGCTCGCCGTGCCCGTCGAGGCCCATCGCCGCCAGCACAGCGATCATGCGCGGATCAGCGCGGGGGTCGGTGCCCAGCGTCATGTCGGGGTCGCCGAGCCGTCCGGGGCGGTGTACTTCGACGGTGCTCATGGGAACGCTCCTGTCCTGTGGCGCGGGCATTGTGCCCGGGCGCGCCGCTGACAGTAGTTCCCCGAGTCGACCCCGTATTCCGGCGTCAGGATCGCCCTCGCCTCTGACCGGCTGAGAGCGGTTCTCCGCGTTGGCTTCCGTCGGCAGAGTGCCGAAAGATCGGCCCTACCGGTTCGCGTCCTGAGAAGATGCGCGGATTGGTGATCCTTCCCGCTGTCGCACCAGTTGCTTCCCGCTCTTGTTCGCTGTCGCTCACGGGCCGCTCGGGCCACGGCTTCGCCCATCGGCTCAGCCTCTTACTCGGCGATGCGGCGTTCGACTTCGGTTTTGAGTTGTTGGTTGAACCAGGCGTAGCCCTGCACGAGTTGGTCGGCGAGGACTGCGGCGGGGTAGCCGGCGTCGTCGCCGGTGAGGGTGTCGATCTGGATGAACAGCGTGTTGGTGCCGTCGGTGCGGTCGATGATGTAGTGGTGGTCGTCGACGATGCCGGGGGCGAACGCCAGCGGGTCTGACCAGCCGAATGAGCGGCCTTCTTCCCAGGTGAGCACGTGGGGGAACGGGAATGCTTGGCCTTCGGCGAGGAAGGTGGCGACGGCTTCGCCGCCGTCGGTGAGGTCGCCGGTGAGGCCTTGGAAGGTGTCGCTCCATTCGGGCATGGTTGCGAAGTCGGTGAGCACTTCCCAGATCTGTTCGGGTGTGGCTGAGATGACGATCTCGGAGTACACCTGCAGCGATCCGTCGTCTTGGGTGCGCACCTCGGCCAGTGCCCCGATCGGGTCCAACATCGCCATGTCGTCCGATTCGGTCATGGCGTCGGACATCTCGTCGTCGGCCATGTCGCCTTCGATCATGGCGTCGTCGGCCATGTCACCGTCGGCCATGGCGTCGTCGTCCATGTCGCCGTCGTCCATGTCGCTGTCGGCCATGTCGCCGTCGTCGGCCGTGGTGGTTGTAGGCGATGTCTCGGCGGGCTGAATCGTTTCGGTGGCCTGTGTGGTGGCCGACGACGCACTCGAGTCGTCGTCGCCGTTGCTGCATGAAGCGGCCAGCAGCAGTGCAACAGCGGCGACGGACACGGCAAGCAGCCGCGCGCGGCGGCTCAGCAAGGACAGGTTCATGTCAGAAAACCTCGTGGAGTTCAAGATGGAGTTCGACAGACGAGCAGCAACGGCGAGTGTGCGTGAAGCACGCGACAGACGCGGAGCATACGCAGGCGAGCCGCCGCGTCAACATCGCTGCCAGCGGCAATCACCACTCAGCCGACCGCTGATCTGCTGACCGGCTGCTCGCCAGTGCGCGCGGCGTTCAGCCGAGCAAGCGGCGAGTCGCTTCCCGGGCCTCGTCCAGCGTGGAGACCTTGTGCTCAGGCGGGATTCGCCGCAGCACGTTCAGCGACTCGAGCGTGGCAGCGGGTTCACCGCCGAGCGCCATGACGATGCAGTGCACGTCTTCTGCCGATGCAGCGTCAATGAGCTGCTCGATGACGAGGGCGGCGCTGTCGTCCATGTACTCGGTCTCGGAGAAGTCGAGGATCACGACCTCATGGCCGACAATGTCGTCCCCGATCGTGCGGATGAGCTTGCTCGAAGAAGCGACGGTGAAGCTGCCGCGCAGCTTCACGATGCCGGTGCGGGCCGAGTAGGGGGCGATCTCGTTCGACGCGACGCTCTGTTCGGTCAAGAAGACCTGATCCAGCAGCGGCACGGACACGACGCTGTCGAGTTGGAGGCGCTCGAACTGGCGGGCGCCGACCATGCCGGCGGCGATGTTGCCGGCCCCGAGGCTCACGAGACTCCGATCGGGATCCAGCTGCGTGCGCGTCTGCGCGTCGGCGGCGAGTATCGAGAGCAGCGCCCTGACGGTGCTCAGCAGAGCGATGGTGAGCGCCGGGGTTACCGCTTCGGCGAGAAAGCCTGGCGACAGCACCGGTGCCGCGAGTTCAGGCAGGCCGGTCGGCAAGTCGTCGAGCGTTGCGACGTCTCTGAGCCACAAGACGCTCAGCAAGGTGCCTGCGGCCAGACCCGCCAGCATCGGCGGCACCTTCGTTCGAAGCCGCTTGGGCCACGTGAGGGCGACCGCCAAGGTGAGCGCTCCGATCGCGAGTGCAGCGAAGTCGACGTCGGCGAATGCCTCGGGCCAGTCCCGTACCGCTGTCGCAGGCTTCGTGATCCAGACGGTTTGTCCGAGGAACGAGCGGACCATCGAGACGATGATCAGGACGCCGACTCCCGATGTGAAACCTGCGATGACCGAGTACGGCGTGTAGGCGACGAACCTGGCCAGCCGCAACAGGCCCAACACGACTTGCATGAGCCCTGCCAGCATCACGATGGTGAGCGCCTTGCCCAGGCTGTCCGCGTACGTCGCGACGACGACGGCCATCGGAATGGCGGTGACGCTGGAGACGTCTCCGAACTGCGGGCGCTCGCGTTCGAAGACCCCCACGAAGATCCCCACAGCGACCGCCGCGTAGATGCCGCTGGCCGCGTCCAGACCGGCGGCGACCCCGAACGCGACCGACGGCGTCAGCACGACAAGCGCTGACATCACACCGCCTGCGATGTCCCCTCGCAATGTCTGTCGGTCGTAGGGCATGTCGGAGGTGGTCGAACCCCTCACAAGGCGAACGAGACGACGCTATTCGACTGCGGTGCCGTCCAGATTGCCCGATCGCCGGCCTCGTCGGCTGGGCTAGGTGTCAGCGGTAATGACGACGAGCAATTCGCCGTTGTCGACCTGATCGCCGACGCTGGCTCGCACTTCGCTCACCTCGCCATCTGCGGGTGCGGTGATCTGGTGCTCCATCTTCATGGCTTCCATCACCACGAGCACCTGACCGGCGCTCACCCGGTCGCCGGTTTCCACGTCGACCATCAGCACTTTGCCGGGCATCGGCGCAACGAGGCCGCCTTCGACGGTCTCGGCATCGGGATCGGGGAAGCGGGACCGTTGCACCAAGGCGACCGACCCGCCGACGGGCCCCGTCGCGTACCAGCGGCTGCCGCGGCGGCTCACCTCCCACGCGCCGCGAAATCCTGCGAGCCCCGGGACCGGAACCTCCACGTCGACGGTTGCGTCCACATCGTTTGCGTAGACAGCGTCGGCGTTCACGGCTTCGCGTGAGTTCGCTCCGGCATCGGCGAGGGGGCGGAGGCTGATTCCGTGGGTGCGTACCGACCAGTCGGTGTACGGCGAATCGTCGTTAGCGGACGCGGCTGCGTCGGAGGTGTCGCCGCTGTCGCTGCCGATGCCCGCGTACGGTCCAGTCGGTGGCAATTGCCCGACGCGCATCTTCCAGCTCCCGTCGCGCTGGCGGCGGTACTGCACGCTGGCCTCCACAAGCGCGCTCCCGATCGTTGCGGTGAGCGGCAGCACCTCGTCGGGCATGGCGCTGTTGCGATATCCCGATGTCATGAAGTCCAGTCGGGTGGCGTCACGCCGGTTGCACTCCTGCGAGACCAGCGCGACCGCGGCAGCGGCCGTGTGGATGAACAGCGGATGACGCGCAGGTTCCTGGGCGGCGAGGCCGCCGTTCGGCTGATCCGACATGCTTGCTTCAGCGTTCCCGAAGTACACCCGGTCGATGAAGTCGGTGGTGGTGTTGCCGGCGAGAAACTCGTCGCTGCGCAGCACGGCGGAAAGGAAGTCGCGGTTGGTCACAACGCCGCCCAAGCGGGTGCGATCGAGCGCCGATGCCAAGCCGAGCGCAGCTTCGGTCCGTGTCGGCGCTGCCACGACGACCTTGGCCAGCATCGGGTCGAACTCGGTGCCGACCACCGATCCCACCTCGATGCCCGAGTCGAAACGCGCCTGCGACCCGGCCACCGGCGCCCACAGCTCAACGGTGCCGGTGGCAGGCAGGAATCCGCTGGCGGGGTCCTCCGCGTAGAGGCGGGCCTCTACCGCGTGGCCGTTGATCGCCAGGTCGTCCTGGCCGTAGCCCAGCGGTTCCCCCGCCGCAATGCGGATCTGCTCGCGCACGAGGTCGAGGCCCGTGATCTCCTCGGTGACTGGATGCTCGACCTGCAAGCGCGTGTTGACCTCGAGAAACCAGAACTCGGCATCGTCGCCGCTGCCTTCGAGCAGGAACTCCACGGTCCCGGCGGAGTGGTAGCCGATGGTGCTGACTGCGGCGACCGCTGCTGCGCCCATGCGCTCACGCAGGGCTGGGGTGACCGCCGGCGACGGCGCTTCCTCGATCACCTTCTGGTGGCGCCGCTGGATCGAGCATTCCCGCTCGAAGCAGTGCAGGACGTTCCCGTGGGTGTCGCCGAGTACTTGGATCTCGACATGGCGGGGCGCTGGCAAGTAGCGCTCCAGGAAGACCGTGTCGTCGCCGAACGCGCCGGCCGCCTCCCGCCGCGCGGCGGCGATCGAGTCGGCGAGCGTGTCCGGGCCGTCCACGATGCGCATGCCCTTGCCGCCGCCGCCGGCCGAGGCCTTGACCAGCAGCGGGTAGCCGACGTCTGATGCGGCAGTTCCCAACTCGTCATTCGACATCGCGTCAGTCACCGGTACCGACGGCAGCGTCGGTACGCCGGCAGCGACCATCGTTTCCTTGGCAGCGAGCTTGTCACCCATGGCCGCGATGGCCGACGGCGGCGGACCGACCCAGGTGAGCCCGGCTTCGATCACGGCTCGGGCAAAATCGGCGTTCTCGGACAGGAAGCCGTATCCGGGATGGATCGCGTCGGCCTCGCTGTTGACCGCCGCGGCGGTCACCTTCTCGATGGAAAGGTACGACTCGGCTGCTGAACGGCCGCCGAGCGGCACCGACAGGTCGGCGTCGGTAACAAAAGGTGCTTCGGCGTCGCCTTCGGAATAGACCGCAACGGTAGAGATGCCCATCGACTGCGCAGTGCGGAAGACGCGACGGGCAATTTCGCCGCGGTTGGCAACGAGCAAGCGCCGGATCGGGCGGTGCGGGGTTGGAGTGTTCTCGCTCACGGCAGCCGCCCTACATCGGGAAGACCGGTGCTGCTGCGGCGTCTTGCGTTGATACTGCGTTTGATCATCGTGCCGCCTTTACATCCGGAAGACGCCGAACCCGTCGGCGCCTTTGATCTCGTTGTTGTGGCAGGCAGACAGCGACATGGCGATCACGTCGCGGGTGTCGCGGGGGTCGATCACGCCGTCGTCGGTCACGCGCCCGCTGGCGTAGGCGGAGAGCGATTTCAGCTCGTGATAATGCTCGACCTGCTCGGTGATCTTGCGGTCGGCTTCCTCGTCGAACTCGATGCCGCGGCGCATCGCCTGGCCTCGGCGCACGATCGACATCACGCCGGCGATCTGCTTGGGCCCCATGATGGCGATCTTGGCGGTAGGCCACAGATAGGTGAAACGGGTGTTGAAGGCCCGGCCCGACATGCCGTAGTTCCCGGCGCCGTAGCTGTTGCCCAGGATGACCGTGATGTGGGGCACCATCGAGTTCGACACGGCGTTGATCATCTTCGAGCCGTTCTTGACGATGCCGCCCTGCTCGAAGTCCTTGCCGACCATGTAGCCGGTGATGTTCTGCAGGAACACCAGCGGGATGTCCTGCTGGTTGCACAGCTGGATGAACTGGGTGGCCTTCTCGGAGCTGTCGCTGAACAGCGGGCCGTTGTTGCCCAGGAACCCCACCGGGAAGCCGTGGACGGAGGCCCAGCCGCAGATGAGCGTGGTGCCGTAGCGGGCCTTGAACTCCTCGAAGCGGGAGCCGTCGGTGATACGGGCAATGACCTCGCGGCAGTCGATGAGCGCTTGGAGATCCCGCGGCATCAGCCCGAGCAGCTCCTCGGGATCATGAACGGGCGGGTCGGCCGGCATCGACGGGCCGGGACCGAGCTTGCGCCAGTTGAGGTGCGCAACGACCTCCCGGCAGATACGGAGCGCGTCCGCCTCGTCCTCGGCCAGGTAGTCGGCGAGCCCTGAGATCTCGGCGTGCATCTGCGCGCCGCCCAGCGTCTCGTCGTCGGAATCCTCACCCGTCGCCATCTTCACCAGCGGCGGTCCGCCTAGGAAGACCTTCGACTGGTTGCGGATGAAGATGTTGTAGTCACTCATGCCCGGCTGGTAGGCGCCCCCGGCGGTGGAGCTGCCGAAGACCACCGAGATGGAGGGGATCTTCAGCTTCGACAGTTCGGTCACGTCGTAGAACAAGCGTCCCGACTCGGCGAAGTGACTCTCCTGCTCACGCATCTGCCGTTCGGGATCGTCGTCGCCGCGCAGGTCGCCGCCGGCTGATTCGACGAATTGGATGTACGGCAACCGGTTGTCGCGGGAGATCTCGATCGCCCGCATGATCTTGCGGCCGGCGAACACTGTGATGGCGCCGCCGAGCACGGTCGGGTCGTTGCCCTCGATCATGCACTCGACGCCGTTCACGACGCCGATGCCCATCACCAGCCCGCCGCCGACTGCGTAGTTCGAGCAGTAGCCGGCCAGCGAACTGATCTCGTAGAACGGCGAGTCGCGATCCACCAGCATCGAGATGCGCTCGCGGACCGGCATCTTGTCGCGGCTGCGCATGCGCGCCATCGCCCGCGGCCCGCCGCCCGCCGCCGCTTGGCGCTGCAGCTCGTCCAGCTCGGCGAGCTGTTCGCGCATGTCGTCGCAGTTCTTCGTGAACCACTCAGCGGAGGTGTCGATGTGGGATCGCAGTACCGGCATATGACTCCAGCGGACTATCGGTGCGCCCGCCCGCAGCCCGAGTCGAGGTGGGCTACGGACACGAACTGCCGAATTCTGCATGACGCAGCCCGCCTTTGCCTACCTGTCCGCATTGGCCGCGCTGTCCCGTGGTAGCGAGATGGGTGGGCCGTGCGCTGACTTCATCTCTTGTTGAGGCCGATTTCTGCTAAATCGGTACCAACGTGATTGACCAGCACACCATTCTGGACGAGCTGTCCCGATGTCTCGCGTTAGACCTCGAGGTCTCACCGCATGACCGGCGCATCCTGGCTCTGGCGGGCGTGCGGGCCGACACGGGCCGGAGTGTCGTGTGGTCCAAGAGGTCGAAATCGGCCGCCGCCGGCGGGGCGAATCTCATCGCCAAGACGGGTGAGCACATCGTCTCGTCGCAGCAAGTCGGTACGGCAATCGCAGCGCTCGGGGAACTTGACGCCCTCGCCGAAGGTGCCGAATTCGTCCTCGGCCACAATCTCATCGAATTCGATCTGCCGATCCTGCAGGCCGCAGCCCCTAGGTTGAATCTGCTGCAGTTACCAGCGGTGGACACGCTGTGGCTCAACCCGCTGGCGTTTCCTCGACACCCGTATCACCGCCTCGTCAAGCACTACAAGGACGCCCCGCTGACGCGAAGCGAACGTAACGATCCGTACCTCGACGCACGGCTGGCGTTCCAACTCTTTTCGGATCAGTGGCTGGCGTTGCGCGAGGTGCCGCCGGAGATGCAGGAGGCCTGGCACTGGCTGACCACCCGCGCCCGCCAGTCAGTCGGCTTTGATCTGTTCTTCGGTGCATTGCGAGGGGCCCAGGCGCCGAGTGTGTCCATGGCGAGGGAGGCGATCCGCAAATGCCTCGACGGCCATGCATGCCGATCAGAACTTCGGCAGGCGATTGCTGAGGCGCCGGAGCACGGCTGGGTGCTCGCGTTCGCGATGGCTTGGATCTCCGTGTCAGGCGGGAAGTCCGTGATGCCGCCGTGGGTGCGCCACCAGTTCCCGGGCACGAGCGGGCTGGTTCGGCGCCTGCGCGACGACGCCTGCAATGACAAGCGCTGTGAATGGTGTCGCTCCCGCCACAACTCTCTGCGTGAACTCAAGCGGTGGTTCGGCTTCGATTCGTTCCGAGCCGAGCCCGCAGATCTCGAGACCGATGAACCGCTCCAGCAGAGGATCGTCGAGACGGCGATGGCGGGTCACGATGCACTGGCAATTCTGCCCACCGGTACCGGCAAATCGCTGTGCTACCAGTTGCCTGCGCTGTCCCGCTACGACAAGACCGGCGCTTTGACAGTGGTGATCTCGCCGTTGGTAGCGCTCATGGCGGATCAAGTAGCCGGTCTCGAACGTCAAGGCGTCACCTCGTGCGTCACCGTCAACGGACTGCTGTCGGTGCCTGAGCGCGCTGAGGCGCTCGACAGGATCCGGTTGGGTGACGCCGCAATTGTGCTGATCTCTCCTGAGCAGCTGCGAAGCCCATCGGTCCGCGGTGCCTTGGCTCAGCGCGAGATCGGCTCGTGGGTGCTCGATGAAGCTCATTGCCTGTCCAAGTGGGGGCATGACTTCCGCCCCGACTACCGCTATGTGGGCCGCTTCATCCGCGAGAAGTCCGACAGTGAACGGGTGCCTCCGGTGCTGTGCCTGACCGCAACCGCCAAACCGGAGGTCAAAGAAGAAATCTGCGAGTACTTCACCAAGCACCTCGGGACCGAGATGGAGCTATTCGACGGCGGAAGCCGCAGAACGAATCTCGACTTCGTCGTGCAACAAACGACCACTGCGATGAAGCTCCACGACATCAAAATGACCGTCGAGCACCATTTGCCCCTTGATGTGCCCGGCGGGGCGATCGTCTACTGCGCGACACGCAGGCGCACCGGCGAGGTCGCCGAGTTTCTCCAGGCGCAAGGACTCGACGCTGACCGCTTCCACGCCGGCTTGCAGCCGGAGGAGAAGAAGACCGTCCAGCAGCGCTTCATCGACAGCGAGCTGCGGGTGATCGCCGCCACCAATGCGTTCGGAATGGGCATCGACAAGCCGGACGTGCGTCTGGTCATTCACGCCGACATCCCGTCGTCGTTGGAGAATTACTTGCAAGAGGCAGGTCGGGCTGGCCGCGACCAGCAGCAGGCGCACTGTGTGCTGCTCTACATCCCCGAAGACGTGGAGCGCCAATTCGGGCTGTCTGCGAGGTCGCGGCTCACACGGCGCGAGATACATGGGGTGCTGCGCTCGTTGCGCGCGATCAACCGTCGAAACCGGCGGACCGGCGAAGTCATTGCCACGTCGGGCGAGATTCTCAGCGAGGACGAGTCGGATGACTTCACCCGAGACTCGGCGACCGACGACACCCGTGTGCGAACAGCGGTGGCGTGGCTGGAGGAAGCAGAGCTGCTGACCCGTGAAGAGAACCGGGTGAGCGTGTACCCGTCGTCGCTGCGCGTGAGCACCGTGGAAGAGGCCCGGGCGACGCTCGACACCGGTGACCTCGATGACGGTCAGCGCAAGGCGCTGCTGGCAATCGTGAAGGCGCTGATCGATGCGGATCCTGATGACGGAATCTCGACTGATGATCTGATGGGTGTCGCCGGTCTCGGCTCGGACAGGCTGCGGGCCGCCTTGCACGATCTTGAGTACCGGGGGCTCGCCACCAACGACACCGTCGTGACGGCATTCCTGCATGTCGGCGTGCGCCGCCCTTCCCACCGCAGACTCACCGAGGCTTCGGGCATGGAAGAGGCCCTGATCGGACTGATGCAAGAGTCGGCGCCTGATCTGGCGCCCGGCTGCTCGGCACCGCTGAACCTGCGTGTGACTGCGCAGCATCTTCATGACGCGGGCTTCGATTACGCCCGGCCTGAGCACATCGCTCGAGCCTTGGAAGGCATTGCCCAGGATGGTCGCGGCGATGGCGGTGACAGAGGCAGCGCCTCCGTGCGCAAGCACGCTGCCGAGAGCGTCTTGGTGACGCTCCGACGTGAATGGTCATCTCTTGTGGGCATCGCGCAGCGTCGCCGTAGCGCGGCGAAGGCCCTCCTGGAGCATCTCTTGTCCAGACTGCCGCCGAACAGCCGGGGCAACGACTTGCTCGTCGAGACGACCCTCGGCGAACTGCAGAAGGCCGTCGACGGGGCAATCGACGCTGACCCGATGTTGAGCGCCGGCACCCGGGACTCCCGCAGGCTCATGGAGCGGGCGCTGATGTGGCTCCACGAACAGGAGGTCGTGAGGCTGAACAAGGGTCTTACCGTGTTCCGCCCAGCGATGACCATCTCGCTCGAGCCGGGTTCGCGAGGCTTCAGGCAAGCGGATTTCAAAGAACTCGACGAGCACTACGGCCGCACAGTGCGGCAGATCCACGTGATGGCCGAATTCGCCGAGCAGGGCCTTGCCAAGATCGCCGACGCCCTGCGCTTGTCGCTGGACTACTTCGAACTGGGCGAGGACGAGTTCGTGCGTCGCTGGCTGCAGGGGCGCCGCAGCGAGATCGATCGACAGACCACGGCGTCGTCGTGGAAGGCGATTGTCGGGGACCTGTCCAGTGCGCAGCGAGCAATCGTGGCCGACGACCGCGAGAGCACGAACGTGCTCGTGCTCGCCGGGCCAGGCTCGGGCAAGACGAGAGTGTTGGTTCACCGCATCGCGTATCTCATTCGGGCAAGGCGGCAGAACCCGCGGGGAATCTTGGCGCTCGCCTACAACCGGCATGCAGCGGCCGACGTTCGACGGCGTCTGCGCGACCTGATCGGCGATGACGCCAATGGCGTGATGGTCTTGACATGCCACGCGCTCGCCATGCGGCTCGTCGGGGCCAGCTTCTCGGGAAGCGCCAGCCAATCCAGTGACAGCAAGTTCTCCGAGAGGCTCGACGAAGTCATGGCGCAGGCCACCGCGCTGCTGCGGGGAGACGAGTTCGATCCTGAAGAGGCCGAAGAAGCGGAAGAGTCACGGACACGCCTGCTGGCGGGCTTCCGGTGGATACTCGTCGACGAGTATCAGGACATCGGCGAGGCCGAGTACCGCCTGATCTCAGCGCTGGCAGGCAGAACCGCAGCCGATGTCGACGCTCGGCTGACCCTGTTCGCCGTGGGCGATGATGACCAGAACATCTACTCGTTCAACGGGACATCGCCGGAATTCATCCGGCGCTTCGAGCATGACTACGACGCTAAGCCTGAGTACTTGATCGAGAACTACCGCTCGAGCGGCCACATCATCGACGCCGCCAATGCGGTCATTGCGCCGGCGTCCTCACGCATGAAGGCCAGGCACACGATCAGCCGCGACAGAGCCCGTCGGGGCGACCCGGTCGGAGGAGCGTGGAGCGAACTGGACCCAGTTGCGGCAGGAAGAGTTCAGGTTCTGCCGTCAGGGAGCAACTGGATCTCCCAAGCGCAAGCCGTGATGGCCGAGCTTCACCGGCTGTCCGGCCTCACGCGCGATTGGGATTGGTCGCGCTGCGCAGTTATTGCACGCGAATGGAGCCAGCTTGAGCCGGTTCGCAGTATCTGCATCCGGGACAACATCGGGGTGCAGCTTGCCAATGAGCACGAAATGAGCCTGTGGCACCTGCGTGAGACCCAAGCGCTGAGGCACAAGATCCAACAACACGGCGCTGCTCTGGTTCGAAGCGGTGAACTCAGGTTGTGGCTGGACGGTCAACAGTCGAGCCCATGGACGGAAGTCCTGTCCCAAGCCATCGAGGAACTCGCCATCGAAACTTGCGGCACCGAGATTCCAGCGGTCTCGGTCATTGAGTGGCTGGCGGAATGGTGCCGTGACATCCGACGGCGTCAACGCGGGCTGCTGCTGTTGACGGCGCATCGGGCCAAGGGTCTCGAATTCGACCACGTGGCGATTCTCGATGGAGGCTGGGACAGGCGAAGCCGCGACGAGGACGTCGACGCACCTCGTCGCCTGTACTACGTGGCCATGACGCGGGCCATACAGACGCTGACCCTGTCGCGGATGGGCGGCGCCCATCCTTTCCACGCGCCACTCCAAGGCAGGGAATCAGCGCTGTGGCGCCCTCCCGCCAGACTTCCGCCGCCAACGGCGGCACTGAGCCGCAGCTATCGCAGCTGCACCCTTCGAGACGTGTATCTCAGCTACGCCGGCCTCAAGCCAGCCGAGGACCGCATCCACCGCAGCATTGCGGCGCTGTCACCGGGTGATCCCCTGCAGACGCGTCAGCGCAACGAGCGATGGGAGATCCTCGATCGTCGCGGGTCGGTCGTCGGCGTGCTGGCTGGCAGCTTCGAGGCGCCGAAGGGCATGCACTGTGTCCAGGCCAGCGTTTCGGCCATAGCGACTTGGGGCAAGATCCAATCCGACCCGCAGTACACGAGCGAGCTGAAGTGCGACCAGTGGGAGGTCGTCATACCCGATCTCGTTTTCGAGCCTGCTGGTTGATCTAGGCGATCGGTCGGTTGACGGCGATAGCGTCCGTGCCAGTTTCGACCGGCAACCGAGTGCGTACCGTCCGGACGCTGCCGCTGCGTGGCGGATGAGCGATGATCAGACGTCAATAGCATCCGGTCGAAATGCCGTTGATCACCGGCATCCGGATGCCCGCGGCCGAGTGTGGCCCAGCGGGGCCTGCGAGTCCTCTATGCCGAGTGAGAAGGCGACACAGCGCTCGGCACCGGTGCGATCGGCTCGATCTGGAGTTCCTTGCACCCTTCGAGATAGCTGTCGATCGAGCACCGGAATTCTCGCTCGAGGCTGGTGGCATCGACGGCTTCGGCATTGGCGATGGGGTAGATGCCGCTATTGATCACGCGCGCGTGCAGCACACCCGCCTCGTCGTCCAAGGAGACCTCGCCGATGTATCCCTTGTATTCGAGCATCAATCAGCCTCGATGCACTCGACGAACCTGACGATGTCGCGCATCGTATGCCGGTTCACTCGCTGGCGAGGTCGGAGTCGCCGAAGCCGGTGGCTGCCTCGGCCCAGACGTCGTCGGTAATTGCGGCGAGCAGATGTGCCCGGAGCCATTCGACACTGCCGAGCGTCAACAACTGTGCGCCGCCAAGGCCAAGGTCGCCGGGTTCCGGCTGGCCGTCTCGCGCCTGGACGCGGTCTCGCGGTGATGTGTTGAGCGGTTGAACACGCCGACGGTCCATCTGTGCAACATAACCTCGCCTGCGTGTCTCGGGATTCGGCGTTCGTGGAGGAACGGGCTGCGCTCTACGCGGCGGCGCATTCGCTGCAGCCCACAGCCGTCCAGCGCGAGCTGATTGCTGAGACTGCGAAGCTCGGACGGATTGCGGGCATGCAGATCGGCCCGCTGCAGGGCGCGTTCATGACGGTGCTGACGACGGCGCTGCAGCCCCGGCTGGCCGTCGAGGTCGGCACCTTCACGGGTTATTCGGCGCTCTGCGTGGCCAGCGCACTCGAACCGGGGGCCCGGCTTATCTGCTGCGATGTCTCCGAGGAGTGGACCTCGATCGCCCGCCGCCACTGGGAACGAGCCGGCGTGGCCGACCGCATCGACCTGCGCATCGGGCCAGCGCTCGACACGCTGCGCGCGCTCCCAAGCGAACCCCGGATCGACTTGGCGTTCATCGATGCCGACAAGTCCAGCTACCCGGACTACTACGAGGCGATCTTCAGCCGGCTGTCGCCGGTCGGCGTGATCCTCGTGGACAACGTGCTGCGGGGCGGCACGGTTGCCGATCCGCAACACGACGACGAAGCCACCGAGGCGATGCGCGCGTTCAACGACTATGTCGCAGCCGACAGCCGGGCCAGCAGCGTGATGCTGCCGATCGGTGACGGCCTGACGATGATCAGCCGCCGCTAGCTCCGCCGGCGCGGTATTGCCGCGACATCACAATGTGTGGCTGCAGCCAGCGGCTGAGATGTATCGAAAATAATCCAACGGCCGCTTGGGAGTCCCGGCAGTAGGTTCGTGCCGGTGGGATTGGTCCTCAACTGGTTGCTTCTCGGATTTCTGCCGGGCTTGTTGACCAGCGCCATCGTCTGGGCAGTTCGCCGCCTCGCCGTGCGCACTGCTAGCCGGCGCCGCTGGGCGCTCGCAGCACCGGAACGCTTGCGCATCTGTATCGCAGCATCTCCTGATGTCGAGACGGGGGAGTATCGGCGTCCGTCAACGGGGATCGGACAGGCGGTAGCGCTGGCACTCATAGCGCCGTCAATTGCCCGGGGCTGGCGCGATATCGACATCCAAAGTGTGTATTTCCCCCAGGATCTGCCCGGCAGAGATCTGGAATCCGACCTGATCCTGCTGGGTGGACCGAAGACCAATGACCAGACGCGTTCGGCACTCCATGAACTCAGCGCTCGCCTGGACGTCACGCAGGATGGCTCAGTGATTGTCGCGGGTGGTCAGAGGTTCGAGGGGTCGTCAGACTCGAACTCCATCGAGAGCGACTATGGGCTGGTCATTCGCACCTCCAACCCGTTCTCGCCCACGCATCGGATCATCATCCTGTCGGGCTCCCATACCTACGGAACGGTCGCTGCGGCTCGGTTCCTGGTTGAGTCTCCTGAGGCACGCCGCAGCGGCGATCTGGTCGTCGTGGTCAGGTCACGCATCCGAAGAGGGCACGCGCTGACCCCAGAAGTTGTCTGGGACGCATCCATGGGCGATGCTAAAGGTGCCTGAAGACGGGGGCTTGGCATGGCTGCTGAGATCCTTGACGCTTGGACGCAGTCCAAGTGCGGGGACGATCGATTGAATGAAGACGCGTTCGTCGTGGCCGACGACGTCGTGGCGATCTTCGACGGGGAGACCGACAAGTCCGGCAGCGATCATCCGACACCTGGCCGTTTGGGGGTACAGGCCCTCACGAAGGCAATGAGTTGCTTTCCTGTCTCGGCGAGTTCGGCGGAAGTCTTGGAGTTCCTGCACAGCGCGATTCGATCAGTGCCTGACCCCGATTGCACGCCTGTCGCTGTCGGTGCCGTGCTGGACTTGCGAGGTCGACGAGTGATTCGCGTCGGCGACGTGTCGGTTTGCGTCGCGGGTGTTCTCCATCGGGCCCACAAGCAGCTTGATGACATCGCCGGGAACGCGCGGGCCGCGCTGCTCCACTCAATGCTCCGATCCGGCGCCGATGCCGATCTCCTACGCGCCCAGGATCCTGGGCGTGAGATGATCCTGCCGCTGCTGCGCGCCGCCGCCGCCTGGCGAAACGTCGTAGATACCTTGCTCGGCTTTGCTGCGCTCGACGGCACGGCAACTCCGGCATCAATGGTTGATGTCTATGACGTTCCAGCTGGCGCAGAGGTCATTCTGGCGACCGATGGGTACCTCGACGTACAACCCTGTTTGGACCAGGCCGAGGAAGCACATGCGCAATGCATTCGGTCCGACCCCTTGCGGCTTGGCCCGCCGCCAGGCACGAAGGGGGTGCGTCCCGGAAGCCTGAGCTTCGACGACCGGACCTATGTGCGGGTACGAGTCTGATACCGGTGCCGCTGACAACCGGGTCAGCAGCGTGATGCTGCCGATCGGCGACGGCCTGACGATGATCAGCCGTCGCCAATAACATCCCCGCCGTGGCTGACTCAGGCGCGTGGCCCATCGAGACACACATCCTCCATCGGAGCGACGCCGGTCGGTCCTACCAGCTCTGGGTGGCGCTGCCGATGGGCTACCGGCCCGATGCGACCAACCCGTACCCGCTCGTGGTCTGCTGCGATGCGCCCTGGACGTTCGGCACCGCCGTGGACACCACCCGGATCCTGTCGATGTCTCGGGAGACGCCGCGATGTGTCGTTGCCGGCATCGCACACGACACAGCCGACATGCGCGAGATGCTCGACCTGCGTGCCGTCGACTACACGGTGACGCCTGCGGAGGCCCCGCCGATGACCGGCATCCGGGTGCCGCCTGCCGAGACGGGTCAGGCCGAGCCGTTCCGACAATGGCTCGCCGGAGACGTGCTGCCGCTGCTGTACAGCCGCTACCACGTCGGCGAACCCACCTACGTGGGCCATTCGTTCACTGCGCTGTTCGGCCTACACGTGCTGTTCAATGCGCCCGACATGTTTGCCCGGTACCTGCTGGCGAGCCCGTCGGTGTGGTGGGACTACGAGGTCATGTTCCGCCTCGAGGAAGAGCACGCCAAAGCCGGCGGCGACCCCAAGGTCAAGGTCTTCATGTCGATGGGGGAGAACGAGACCGACGAGTACTCGCCCCAAGCCAAATTCTGGGATCAGTTCTCGGCCCGCGGCTACCGCAACATCGACTCGACCTGGCACGTCTTCCCCAACGAGAACCACAACACGGTCGTCGGCCCGGCTGTCAGTCGCGGCCTGCGCGTCCTCTACGCCGACTGATCCCGGTCATCCCAGGACACATCGACCCTTAGACGGACGCTCGGGAGCACCTTCTCCGGCTGCGCCGCTGCTGGGGATGGGGCAGAATGGTCGCACCGGGGCAACGGGGAGGCTGTGACATGGCCATGACGCAGACACGCAAGAGCGCGGGACCGCTGGCAACGAACGGGACAGTGCCGGTGTACGACGCGGACGCGCACATCGCCGAGCCGACGTCGGTGTGGGAGGAGTACGCCGATCCCAAGTACCGGGATCTGATCGCGCAGTGCCGGATTATGGGTGACGGCAGCGACGCCATGTTCGTCGAGGGCAAGAGGCTGCGCAACGGCATCGCGCCGGCCTGCATCCCGGACGCCTATGGCACCGACGTCACCTGGAATGACATCGTGCCCGGCAGCTACGACCCGGCCGCTCGCTTGTCGGTGATGGACGACGAGGGCCTCGACGCGGCGCTGATGTTCCCGTCGCTGATGCTGATCTCGGGCGACATTAACGATCCCGAGATCGCAGTCGAGAATGCCCGTGCGTACAACCGCTGGATGACCGACTTCTGCTCCGAGAACCCGAACCGGTTGTTCGGCATGGGCGTATGCCCGCTGCAGTCCATCGACGGGGCAGTCGAGGTTATCGAAGAGGTCGCCAATGCCGGGTTGACCGGCATCACGTTCCGACCGGAGCGATATCACGGTCTCGAGTTGTTCTCCGACGAAATGGATCGCGTCTGGTCCGCGGCCGAGCACCACGACCTCACCGTGGGCATCCACGGCAGCTTCGGCTCTGGCATGCCGAGCTTCGCGAAGACCCGATACGAGAACCAGTTCTACGTCCACATGGTCTGCCACCCCTTCGAGCAGATGGCATCGGTGATGGAGATGGTGTCCTCCGGCGTGCTCGACGACCATCCCATGCTGCGGGTGGGCTTCTTCGAGTCGGGGCTGGGCTGGCTGCCGTACTGGCTGGACCGCCTCGACGAGCACAAGGAGGCCATGGGTCACCTTGTGCCGCGGCTCAAGCGCGATCCCACCGAGATCTTCTCCGAGCAGTGCTTCGTGACCATGGAGGCCGGCGAGGGCGAGGCGTTCGAGCAGGTCGCTGCGATGGGACTGGCTCACACAGTCGTGTGGGGCTCGGACTACCCGCACTACGACTGCACCTTCCCCGGCGCCCTGGCTGAGCTGGACGAGACGTTCGAAGGCTTCGACGACGAGGTAGCCAGCCTGCGCAACGAGGTCGTCTACACCAACGCCCGCCGCTTCATGGGCTTGTCATAGCTCCTTGCCGAACGATCCGCCGCTGGAGCTGCCCCCGGTCAAACCATGGGAAGACCGCCGGAAATCGGTGTGGCCCCTTGCTGGCGGTGCCGAGCATTACCTCGACACGCTGGGATGGATCCTTAGGCAGTGTTCGGCGGGCAATCGGAGCATCACGTCCGTCGCACATCTATATCGACAGCAATACGGGCTCAATGAGCGCGTTGCGACGCAACAGGTCGAGATGCTCCGAAAATTCGGGCTCGTGGATGTCGGTGTGAAGCGGTGCACTCCTTCCAATGAAGCCGTTCGTTGGATGGAATCCGGGCGTTCGGAAATTGTCATCGGAACCATCCACGCCAATATCCGATTCATTGGCGAACTTCTCCAAGAGTTGCGACACCCGCAATCGCGTGAGCAGCTACGACTCGTCGCCAACGACGCCTTTGGCTTCCGCTGGCAAGGCGTCAATCCGATTGGCTTCCGGCTGAATTGGCTTAGGTCCGGGGGCCTTGCCGAACGTTTTGCTGGTGGGAATTATCGGGTGACGGAGGCTGGGCTTGCGTTTCTCGAACTAGTCGTACTGCAGCGCCCGACGACGGTGTCCGTTCCCCTACCTGATGAACCCCCTCCCGAGTCAGTCGCCGAGACGGCGCAGGAAGACGCAGGAGAGGCTGGCGAGTTCGACGCAGATGATGGCCGAGGGCCGAAGCCCAGCGTGCCTGGCACCAAGTTGCTTCGTTCTGCCCGAGATCTTGCTTCCGAGATCGGTGAACGGCTGGTGTCGCTGTCCTGCGATGGCTCCAAACACCAGGATTTCGAGGTCGCTGTGCGCGACGCATTTGAGTTTCTCGGTTTCGAGGCCGAGCACCTCAGCGGTCCCGGTCAGACAGACGTCTTGCTGACCGCCACCCACGCGGATGGCCTCGACGGCAAGAATCCGTCTCCGAACTGGCGGTATCGCGTGACGGTCGACTCGAAGGCTGCGACGGGAGGCAGGCTCATAAGCAACCAAGTCAATTGGCCGGCGCTCGAGAAGCACCGCAAGCAACACGACGCCCAATTCTCGCTGCTGGTAGGACCCGGTCCAGCAGGCCAACTGCTGCAGTTTGCGGCGGATCAAGCTGTGGGCGTACTTGACGCCTCAGCGCTTTCAGCACTCTGCGAGGCCCACGCATCGGCACCTCTCGCCACCAGCGCCTACTTCGCGTTGTTCGCTGACAGCGACGGCAATGCCCGTGGCGGCCTCATCGATACGAGCGTGGTTGAGTCCGCGCGGGCGGAGATGGTTCTGCGTCGACAACTGATGGTGCAGGCATTTGAGGCGGTGGAGTCCATTGCGCCCTCGTTCAAGCCGCCAGACGCTGGCCTCGTCCACTACAACTTGAGTCGAGAGAATTCTGGGCAGCAGATCTCGGAGGCACTGATCGCTGAGGCACTCGAACTGCTTGCGACACCGTGGCTCAGTGCTATCGCTCCAGTCAGCGATGGGAACGGGTCTGCGCGGTACGTTCCGGCCGCTCCTGGACACGAAGTTGCGCAGCGATTGCGATGGCTAGCTGACGCATTCGACGAGGCGGCAGACGACGAGAGCGAGTCGTCCGTGGCGAGCTGAGTTCACAGGGATGGCTCGATGGCGAGCCGTTCGACGGGTTGGCCGGTTAACTCGGCGATGAGTTCGAAGTCCTTGTCGACGTGCAAGATGGTCAGGCCCTCGAGTTCGGCAATCGCGGCGAGCAACAAGTCGGCAACCGAGGGAGCCCGGTGGTGTCCCTGCCCGACCAGCAGCGTCTGGACCTCCACGGCTCGTTCCTCGGCTGCTGCGGTCAAGTCTTGCGCGAGCATCTTGTTGAGGGGAAATCGTGCGAATTGACGCTGATACTCTGCGGCGGAGCGTGCGGAATAGCCGAGTTCCAGTCTCGTGACGGTTGATATTCGCACGAGTCCGCGCTGTATTCGTGTGGACCACTCAGTTGCGTCGCGAGCAGCTTCGAGCCGAACCAGTGCAGATGTATCGATGAGCCACTCGGTCACCGCCACGCATTGGCCATGATCTCGGGATCTCTCGCATCGGCGAACGTCTCGGCAAGCCTGCGAAAGCCGTCCAAGGCTTCCTCAAGCGTCGGTGCTTCCTCGGATTGCTCGTCGAATTCAGTTGCTCTTGCCGACAGCGGACGCATATCTCGCTGGTGCGACAGCAAGTCACGCAGGTACTCGGCACGCGAGACCCCGCGAAACGCCGCATTCGAGTCGATGATCGCCATGACTTCTTCAGGAACGTCTCTTACCACGAGGTCGGCCACCACGAACCTCCTTCCGTGTCGGCTATCCCACGGTATCTCCATCCGTGCCAGCGGAGAACCTGTTTTCTCGCGGCGGGGCCATGTCGTGTTAGGTCTCGCGCAACAGATCCTGAGCCCTCCGGGCGGTGCCAGACAGGGTCGGTGGCCGCAGGTCAGGAGGCCCCGATGAACGAGTACCTCACCCACATCGCTCAGGCAGCAACCGACCCTTCGCTCGCTTCGAACGAAGCCGAAGGTGTCAGAGCGCGCCTCAGGCTCGCTGGCTATCTCTCCGACTTTGACGCTTGCGACGTGGCGCGACCCGACGAAGACGCGGTTGCTGCTGCCCGTCAACGAGCAGGCCGAGGGACTCCCTTGTCGGAACTGGTTCGCGCCATTCGGTGACAGTGTTTCTCGATCATCCGCGCTCGTCGAGCGCTATGCCGAGGGTCTCATCGCACTGTGGTGAGCACGAGCGGTATTGCGACCCCTCAACGGCCGCAGCGCTGATGATTGCGAGTCGGTGCGGTAGACATTGGCGCCATGGGACAGACGATCGAACTGACAGCTTCTGATGGCGCGACGATCAGCGCCTACCGGGCCGATCCCGATGGGGCTCCGAAGGGCGGTGTGGTCGTCGTGCAGGAGATCTTTGGGGTCAACGACCACATCCGCAGCGTCGCTGACGGCTATGCGGCCGACGGCTATCTGGCGGTGGCACCTGCGCTGTTCGATCGCGTCCGAGGCGGGGTCGAGCTCGGCTACGACGCCGAGGGCATCGATATCGGGCGCAAGATCGCCTTCGAAGACCTCACGTCCGATCAGGTCATGGCCGACATCTCCGCGGCGGCCGACTGTGCATCCGAGGGCGGCAAGGTCGGCATCGTCGGCTATTGCTGGGGAGGCTCGATGTGCTATGTGGCCTCGGCACGCCTTGCCGACAGGATCGCTGCGGCATCTGGCTACTACGGCGGGCAGATCATGCCGCATCTCGATGAGCGCCCGCAAGCGCCGCTGCTGCTGCACTTCGGCACCGAGGACCACGGCATCCCGCTGGAGAACGTGCACGCCATTGCCGAGCGCTGGGACCACATCGGCGTTCACATCTACGACGGTGCAGACCACGGCTTCAACTGCGATGCCCGTGCCAGCTTCAACCCTGATGCCGCGGCACTGGCCCGCCAGCGCACACTCGATCATTTTGCTGAGCACCTCAGCACCTGAGCACCTCAGCACCTGAGCACCTGAGCACCTGAGCACCTGAGCACCTGAGCACCTCAGCACCTCAGCACCTCAGCTGAATCGTCGGTTCTCCGGTTGGGCGTCGCTGAGCGCCTGTGGGACGAGCGCCAAGGTGATCAGGCTCCGTCGCGCTCTTCTGCAAGAGTGCAACTGATGCATACGTGGATGAGGGCAACAGTGCCCGCGCTGGCGCTCGCGTTGGCGCTGTCGGCGTGCACCAATTCCGATGACGGGCGCAGCGGTGTAACGCTGCCGGCGCCGACGACCGCAGAGCCAGCGACCGACACATCCGCCGCGGCGCCGTCTCCATCGACGACAGCGGCCCCCGCACCGACCACAGCGGTGCCACCAGTCACCGAGCCACCCACCACCTTCACGACCGCGCCGCCGCCACCTGCTGCTGAAGCGCAAGAGCACGCAGTGCCGCCACCAGGCGCTGGTGCCGGCGACAGCTTCTACCCGTGGCTCGGCAACAGCGGCTACGACGTCACCCACTACGACCTCGCGCTCGATGTCGACCCGGACGCCAACGCCATCGACGGCGTCACGACCGTCCACGCGGTTTCCACCAGTGAGCTCGAAGCGATCTACCTGGACCTGTCCGGCCTCGAAGTCAGCACCGTGAAGGTGGACGGCACCGCAGCCGAGTTCTCGCGCCAGGACGCCGAACTGATCGTCCAGCCATCCGCACCGGTTCCCGCCGGAGTCAGCTTCACACTCGAAGTGGCCTACTCGGGCACGCCCGAGCGCATCGACGATCCGGGCGTGCCGTTCGTCGAGATCGGCTGGTTCAACGAGGGCGGCGTGATCTTCACCGCCAACGAGCCGTCGGGCTCGATGTCGTGGTTCCCGGCCAACAACCACCCGACCGACAAGGCCACCTACACCATCGCCATCACCGTGCCCGAACGCCTGACGGCAGCCTCGAACGGCCTGCTCACGAGCGAGACCGTTGCCGACGGCCGCCGAACGGCGACATGGCAGATGAACGACCCCATGGCCACCTACCTGGCAGCGGTTTATATCGGCGAGTTCGAGCGCCATGAACAGGAGACTCGCGAGGGCCTGCTGATCCGCGACTACATCCCCAGCTCATTGACCGGCGAGGAGCGCCAGGCCACTCTCGAAGCCCTGTCTGTCACCCCGGGCGCCATCGAGTTCTTCGAAGAGCTGCTGGGCCCGTATCCGTTCGATGCGTACGGCACGCTCGTGCTGCCGTTTCGCACCGGCTTCGCCATGGAGAACCAGACGCTCTCGCTGCACGGCAACCAGACGCTGAACCCGCTGATCATCGGTCACGAGCTGGCGCACGCGTGGTTCGGCAATTCGGTGTCGCCGGGGGACTGGAGCGACATCTGGCTCAACGAGGGATTCGCGCACTACCTGGCCTTCCTGTATCTCGCCGACTACGAGGGCAGCGACATCGGCGCGCTGATGGCCCAGGAGCTGCAGGCAGCGCGCGATGCAAATGCCGTGCCCCCCGCCAGCGTCACGCTGGAGCAACTGTTCGACTTCAACTCGGTGTACCGGCGGTCCACGCTGAGCTTGCACGCTCTGCACCGCCACCTCGGCGACGAGACGTTCTTCGAGGTCGTGCGGCGCCACTACCAGCAGTCAGCCGGGGGCAGCGCGACCACGCCCGAGTTCATGGCGATCGTGGCTCAGCTCGGCGGGCCCGAGGCTGTGGCCCTGCTCGCCTCGTGGCTCTACAGCCCCGAGATGCCGTCGACCCTCGACGACCTCGCTGTCAGCGACTCAGCAGGATGACCCCGCGGTCCACTGCTGGGCCGCCTTCGGCATTGAGCACGTCGAAGCGCACCGCTTCGGTGACGTCGTCGTGATCGTTCACCGGGATCGTGTCCCAGACGCGCACCGTGATCGTCGACGGCATGAGCACCATGGCTCGGAATCGGCAGGCGATGCGGCGGACTCTCGCTGGATCGCCGCCGGCTACGGCGTCGACGACGGCTGAAACGCCGAGCGCCAAGGTGGCGGTTCCGTGCAGGATGATGCCGGGCAGCCCTGCTTTCTCGGCAACAGCCGCGTCGGTGTGGATCGGATTCCAGATGCGAGCGCACTCGGTGTAGGTGTGCGCTGCACCGTGCGCGACAGGCACCGGAATCTCGGCCATCGGCTCAACGGGCAGTTCGCCGAAATCCGGTTCGGCTGGCGCATCGGGATCGGGCCGGTTCTCGCCTGCCGTCTCGACGTCGAGAAACAACCCGCCTTGGTAGGTCGTGGCGACCGGATTGCCGTCTGCGTCGACGGTGTCGATCCGCATCGTTTGGAACGTGCCGGGCTTGCGCTTCTCCACACCGGTGTAGGTCACCTTGGTCGACAGGTGGTCGCCCGGGCGCACGAGCCGGTGCACCGTCAGGTCGTGCGTCGCGTGCACCGACCGCCGGACCTCATCGGGTGTGATGCCCCAGCGATCAGAGATGTCTCGACCGGCGACGATCACGGGCCACTCCGGGCACACCGCAAACATGGGGTGCGCCACCACACCGTCATCGGCGAGCGTGTCGAAGTAGCAGTCGTGTGTGTCGCCGAGCGAGGCTGCGTACGCCATCGTCCAGCGCTCGTCCACGTCGTGGGCAATGGGCCCGATCGTCTCGCCCACCATGTCTGTCGGTACTGGCATGGCCGAAGCGTAGTGACACTGCCCGATCACGTTCGATGACGACAGCGCGCTCTGCGGTTTGTCCCCAGGAGTCCGATTTCCCAAGTAAGTCGTCGCGATGTCATCGCGGAACGCCAGAATCACCGTGTGGCAAAGCGGGTAAGCAGATGGCAGCTGCGCGGTCCGGGAGGATTGCTGGCCGACGACGGCCTGGCCGGATTGACGGCGTGGCGGGCGACACGCGGGCTCATACGCATCCTGCTGTTTCGTGTCTACCGACTGCGCGCCACCGATCAGGAGCGCCTGCGCGAGAGCGGCCCGTTGATCTATGCGCCCGTTCACCGCAGCCACCTCGACGGCCCGCTCATCGGGGGCCTCACCCAGCGCCGCGTTCGCTACCTCGGCAAAGAGGAACTCTTTCAGCCCAAGCCGCTCGGCTGGTTCATGCGCTCGATCGGCACATTTCCGGTGCGACGCGGCGAGGCCGACCTCGACGCGATGCGCGCGGCGCTGGGATTGCTGCAGGGCGGAGCGGCAATGTTGGTCTTCCCGGAAGGGACTCGCCAGCCCTCCGATGAGATCGGCACCGTCTTCGACGGCACGGCATGGCTGTCCGCGAAGTCGGGAGCACCGGTGCTGCCGGTGGGCATCGCCGGTACACGCGAGGCGATGCCCAGCGGCGCGAAGTTCCCGAAGCGGACGCAGGTCGCGATCGTGGTGGGGGCGCCGCTCGCTGCGCCGACCGGACCGGACGGCAGCCGTGCCAGGCGGCCGGACATGACGGCGTGGACGGCAACGCTGCGAGCCGCGCTCGAGGACTGCCAGCGGCGCGCACGAGCGCTGGCAGACCAGCCCGGCCGTGCGCGCACGCCCATGCGCGACCTGGTGCCGTGATCGGGCCGGATCACCGTTCGCCGGTGTGGCCGAAGCCCGAGCCGGGCGCGCTCGCCGGAATCCGCGTCTGTGATTTCACCGGACAGCTTGCGGGCGCTGGCGCCACCAAGATCCTGGCGGCGCTCGGCGCGGAGGTGATCCGCATTGAAGACCCGGTCAGGCAGGGCCGCTGGGACATCCTGCGGGGCACCCAGCCGTTCGTGGGTGAGCACCGCGGCATCGAAGCCGGTGGCTCGTTCAACAATCACAACGCGGGCAAGCTGGGGATCACGCTCAACCTGCGGGACGACCGGGCGAAGGATCTGCTCCGCGACCTGATCGCCGCCAGCGACGCAGTCACCGAGAACTTCGCAGCTGGCGTGATGGAGCGTTTGGGCTTCGGCTACGAGGCGCAACGGCAGATCAAGCCCGACATCGTGTACGTGTCGAACTGCGGCTTCGGCGCTGATGGCCCCTATGCCAGCTTTCGCTCGTGGGGCCCGATCGCACAAGCCGTGTCGGGTCTCACGTTCCAGTCGGGGCTGCCCGATCTGCCGCCCGCAGGGTGGGGCTACTCGTTCATGGACCACACCGGCGCCTACTACATGGCGATCGCGATCGGCATGGCACTGTTTCATCGCCGTCGCACCGGCCAAGGCCAGTGGGTGGACCTGGCGTGCATCGAGGCGGCGGGCACGCTGCACGGCGCAGCCTCGCTCGACTTCACCGTGAACGGCCGCCCGGCCCGGCGCAGCGGCATGCCCAACAGCAACCGGTCCCAATCTCCGGCGATGGCGCCGCACGGCATCTTCGCGTGCGACGGCGACGACGAATGGGTGGCGATCGCCGTCCGTGACGACGAAGACTGGCAGCGCTTCGCGGACAAGATCGGCGAGCCGTGGATCGGCGACGAGCGCTGGCAGCGTCTCGCGGGTCGCTTGGCGCACGAAGACGAGCTGGAGCAGCTGGTCGGGGGGTGGACGGCGACGCGCACCAAGCATGCTGTCTCACGCCAGCTCGTCGTCGCTGGCGTGCCCGCTGCGCCGGTACTGCGCCCGAGCGAGCGCATCGATGGCGATCCGCGAACCGAGGACTGGGGGATGTGGGTCACCGTGCCGCACAGCGAGGTCGGCGACACCCGCGTCGAGGGACTGCCGGTCCGGCTGTCGGAGACTGACTGGGCGATCGGCCGCGCCGCACCGTGCCTCGGCGAGGACAACCAGTACGTGTTCGGCGAGGTGTTGGGCCGCAGCGACGATGAGATCGCTGCACTTGCTGCTGAGGGGGTCATCTGATGTCCCCCCAGGACGCCCCGTCGCCATTGAACGCCCGACCCCTCGACGGAATCCGGGTTATCGAGCTGACGTCGGAACGATGCGCTCTGGCGGGAAAGCTGCTCGCCGATATGGGTGCCGACGTGATCGTCGTGGAACCGCCCGGCGGATCCCCGATGCGGGCCTACGAGCCGTTCGCCGCCGACCTGCCAGATCCCGAGGGCGCCCTGTGGTGGTGGCACTACAACACCTCGAAGCGCTCGGTGGTGGCAGACCTCGACACCGCCGAGGGTGCCGAGGATCTCCGCCGTCTCATCAGCACAGCAGACGTCGTCATCGAAGCTGAGCCCTTGGGCCGACTCGATGCTCTCGAACTCGACTGGCCACAGCTCGGCGCTGCACGACCGGCCGAAGCGTCCGCTGAGGGGGAAGCCGTTGCTCACACCGGGCCGCGAACGGCTGCCGATGCGATGAGTCCCAGCGATGGCCGGACTGCACCGAACGCATCGAGCCCGGACGGACCGGCGGCATCGGGACGCAACGAACGCCTCATCTGGGTGTCGATCACGCACAACGGGCGCGAGCGCCCCGATCCGCCGGCGACCGATCTCACCGTCCTGGCCGAGGGTGGTCCCGTGTGGTCGTGCGGGTACGACGATCACACTGTCCCGCCGGTCCGAGGCGGCGGGAACCAGGGCCTGCAGATGGCCTGCCATTACGCCGCGGCGACGCTGATGGCGGCGCTGTGGTGGCGGGAAGACTCGGGCCGAGGGCAGCTCATCGATGTCTCGATGCTTGCCGCCGCGAACCTGACCTGTGAGTTCGCGACCTACTTCTGGCTGAACCAGCAGGTCGATGTGCAGCGCCAGACTGGCCGCCACGCTCTTCCGCAGATCTCCGATCCCACCCAGGTGCGCTGCGCGGACGGCCGCTGGCTCAACACCGGGGTGCCGCCCCGCCGCGGACCGGAATTCGCGGCGCTGGCCGGCTGGGTGGCAGAACTCGGGCTCATGAGCGAGTGTCCCTACACCGAGTTGCTGAAGCTGGGCGAGAGTTACGAGCAGATCGACATCCTTCACCTCGACGCCGACCCGCTCGGTGCCGAGGTGTTTGGCGCCGGGCGAGACACCGTCAACTTCCTGGCCGAACGGCTCGGCGCGCACGAGCTCTTTGTGGGGCTGCAGTCGATCGGGCTTGCCTGCGGCATCGTGTATTCACCCGAGGAGATGCCGGCCGACCAGCATTTTGAGGCCCGCGGCTTCCCCGTTGAGATCGACCACGATGGCACCCCGGTGACCTACCCGGGGGCGCCCTACAAGTTCTCTGCCACACCGTGGCACGCCACCAGAGCGCCTCGGCTGGGCGAGCACCAAGACCTGCTCGCCGACTGAGTGCTGTGCCGCTATTCGTCGGGATTGTGGAAGCGGCCCGCTTTGGCTAGCTCGCGCACCTCGGCGCGCTCGTCCGGTGTCAGGCACTCGAAGTCGGGCGCATGCAGTTTGTCGGTGAGCGCTTCGATCTCCTCGCGAGCATCAGCGAGATGGATGACGTCGGGGTAGGGCTTCTTCCAGCCGAAGAATTCGGCGTTCCACTCACCGGCGGGCCCCGACAGGATCGCCTCGAGCGGTCCCATGCCCAGTGCCTGCACGGCGACGGCATGCCGGCCGAAGCGCAGCTCCCGCATGATCTGAGCCATGAAGAAGGCGTGCGCCGGTCCGGGTTCGCTGGGCCGTGGCAGGTCTCGCCAGCCGACGAATGTCGGCGCACCCTGCGGGGCAGCGGAGTCCACGACGCGCTCCAGCAGTTCGCCCAGTCGCTCAGCACCGTCCATGCCAGCGAGTCGTTTTTCGCCGTACTCGGCGCAGATGTCAGCCCAGATCAGCGCTCCCTGCGATGGATTCATGACCGCACGGCCTTCTTCGACCATCGAGCGCATCTTGTCCGGAGCCCAGAAGAAGGCGGCACCGACGACGTTGTCGACCGGGCATTCGCCCAGCACGCCCAACCGTCCGGTGGCGTACGCCCCGAAACCCTCTGCCATGCCGCGTTGGGCTGCCTTTTCCAGCGTGGACGGGTCCATCAGCCAGTCCATTGCCAGCATTCCCACTGAGCCGCGCATGCTGCGCGCAACTGCCGTCGTCTCCATGACCGAACTCTCCTGATTCGACTCGGCCTGACGCTAACCGCCTGCCCCGTCATCGTGCATTGGTCGCTATCGCCGTGTGGCTGGGAGATGGCTCGTGTCGTCCGCCGCGACCGCACGGCCACGGCGGGTCGAGAATCTGCCTAACATTAGATTTTGGCCGCGCCAGGGGCGGTCAGACCAGGGGGCACGTCATGCACGTCGGTTATTCGGCCGTTTTCCAGAATCCGGAGAATGCGCTCTCAGACCGAGAGGTCTGGGACCAGGAGATCCGTATGGTCGAGGAGGCCGAGGATCTCGGCTTCGACTCGATCTGGACGGTGGAGCACCACTTCACCGACTACACGATGTGCCCCGATCCGGTGCAGTTCCTGACGTGGGTCGCCGGCAAGACCAACCTGCAACTCGGCACCGCAGTCATCGTTCTGCCATGGCACGACCCGATGCGCGTCGCCGAGCAGGTGACCATGCTCGACAACCTCTCCGATGGTCGGCTCATCCTGGGCATCGGCCGGGGTCTCGCCCGCATCGAGTACGAGGGCTTCCGGGTCGACATGAACTCCAGCCGAGAGCGCTTCCTGGAGTACGCCAAGATGCTCATCGAGGGCCTCGAGCAGGGCTACGTGGAGCACGACGGCGAATTCGTGAGCCAGCCCCGCCGCGAGATCCGCCCACGGCCCGAGCACTCCTTCAAAGGCCGCACGTATGCCGCCGCAGTGTCGCCTGAGGGCATGCCGCTCATGGCGCAACTTGGCATCGGCCTGCTGGTGATCCCCCAGAAGCCGTGGGAGATCGTGGAATCCGACTTTGCCGCCTACCACGGCGAGTGGGTCAAGCACCACACTGCGCCGCCGCCGCCTCCGCTGTCAGGCGGCTTCTGCTGGGTGGACACCAACGCCGATCGCGCCGAAGAAAAGGCGATGGAGCACATCGGCAACTACTACGGCACGGTCATGAAGCACTACGAATTCGGCCCAAAGCGGCCGCACGAAGGCGTCAAGGGCTACGAGTTCTACGAGGGCATCTCCAAGTACATCGACCGTCACGGCGCCCGCGGTGCGGCCGAGGACTTCACTCGCCTCATGCCCTACGGCACGCCCGACCAGGTGCTCGAGAAGCTCCAGGTCATCAGGGAGAAGATCGGCATGGCGGCGTTCTTCCCGAACCTCTGCTTCGCCGGCATGAATTGGACCGAGGCGCGTCGCAACCGCGACCTGTTCGCCACCGAGATCCTGCCCGTGCTCAAGGAGTGGGGCGCCCCGCCGGTCGGCCTCGCCGCCACCCAGACAGCAGCTGCAGCCGCGTAGCAACTGCTGCCTGCGTCGCGCGCGCGTCCAGCACCGTCGGCGCGAACGGGGCTGTGCTTCGAGGCTGGAAGAAGATATGACATATATCTCTTCGGCTGTCGGGTGCTCAACATGTATGTCATAAATGGACGTCGGGCAGAACACCCCGCCCTGATCGAGCAGGCAGTCGCCTCGCTGCGATGACCGCTAGACGACACGGCCGGTCCTGTCCTCGCGTGCACGGAGCACCGAGAGTCGAAGCGCACGGTTCCGGCGCACAGTTATGACATACATCTTTTCTGCCGTGTCACGCTCTACATGTATGTCATAAGCGGCGCTTCGCACTCATGATGGTGGTTGTGTCCTCGACGGGTCCGGGTTGGATAGGGAGGGATCCCCCAGAATCGGAGGTGCTTTGTTGCCCTGATTCGGGAGGATCCCTGTGGCTGTTGACCTTACGCGTGCGTTGTCGTTGATTGTCGGTTTGGGTCCGGGTGTGGCTGTGCTCGATGTTCGTGCCCGACGTGGCGGCCCGCTCGAGGTGGAGATCGAGTTGACCCGCCGGCCGTGCTGCGGGGGTTGCGGTGGGCCGGTGTGGGTGCACGGGACCAGCAAGGTGAAGATGGCTGATCTGGCCGCGTTCGGCCGGCCGGTGCGGCTGGTGTGGAACAAGCACCGCTGGCGGTGCCCCCATGGGTCGTGTGCGGTGGGCACGTTCACCGATCAGGACTCTCAGATCGCGCCGCCGAGGGGGCGCATGACCGCTCGGGCTGCTCGCTGGGCGACTCGCCGGGTGGGCGATGGACGGGCGATCAAAGAGATCGCAGCCGAGCTGGGATGCAACTGGCACACCGCGATGGCAGCGGTGCACCGGTGGGGCCAGGCGCTGCTCGACGCCGACGCCGGCCGCGTCGACGGCGTCACCGCTTTGGGGCTCGACGAGATCTTGATGTTCCGCCGCGGCCGATACCGCGAACAGCAGTGGGGCACCACGATCGTGGACGCCCGAAAAGGCAAACTGCTCGACATAGTCCCAGGCAAAAGGGCTAACGGAGCGACCCGCTGGATCCGCGGGCGCACCTCGCGGTGGCGACAGCAGGTGCGCTGGGGTGTGATGGACCTGTCGGGGCCCTATCGCAAAACGTTCACCGACGCCTTGCCCAAAGCGATCCAGGTCGCCGATCCGTTCCATGTCGTCAAGCTCGCCAACTCGGCCGTCGACGACGTGCGCCGACGCGTCCAGAACGAGACCACCGGCGGACGCGGCACCAAAGGCGACCCGCTGTATCGGATACGGCGGCTGCTGCACCGAGCCCACGAACGCGTCACCGAACGCGGCGAGGCGAAACTGCGCGGCCTGCTCGCCGCCGGCGACCCACACGGCGAAGTCCGCGACGCATGGCACGCCAAAGAAACCCTTCGCATGACCTACCGCATCGGCGACCATGAAATCGCCCTCGAAGCCCTCGACGAGCTGTCACGCGACCTGCGAGACAACACGTACTCCCCGGAGCTGAACCGGCTCGGCCGCACCCTGCACGC
The DNA here is from genome assembly GCF_965208895.1 of Candidatus Poriferisodalis sp. Taxonomy (GTDB): domain Bacteria; phylum Actinomycetota; class Acidimicrobiia; order Acidimicrobiales; family Poriferisodalaceae; genus Poriferisodalis. Next base: position 3,366,376 of record NZ_OZ242363.1, read on the forward strand.
CTGGCGCACCCAGATCACGAACTGGCACCGCTCACAGGTCACCAACGGGCCAACCGAGGCAGCCAACAATTTGGCGAAACTGATCAAGCGCGTGTCGTTCGGGAACGCCAACTTCGACCACTACCGCATCCGAGTGCTGCTGTATGCCGGCAAACCCGACTGGACCCTGCTCGACACCCTCACTCCACGCTAAAACACGAAGAGCCATCAAATTACGCGTGTGCTCTGCGAGAGGATCGAACGATCGCATGCTGGGGCATGGGCAAGGATTGGGAGCGTGCTGATGCGTCCGGAGTTCTCGATACGCCCGCAGGCACCTATGCGGCCGTCAGCCCAGGTAACCGTCATGCCTGTGCGCTGAGGACCGATGGAGCGATTCGATGCTGGGGGGACGAACGAGCAGGACTCACGGACGCTCCAAGCGGTACGTTCACGGCCTTGGCTGCCGATGGCGGGCCGTGTGCGGTTCGAGCCGACGGGGCTGCACACTGCTGGGGTCCGACATTCAGCGGGCAGCAGCAATTCGACTTCGGCGGCAACGGCAGCCAACTGATTGCGAGCATCGCAGGCGGCAACAGCACGGTATGCGCCTTGGACACGAATTCGCACTTGGCTTGCAAGCATGCGCAACGTGCCAGTGTCGTCGGCAACGAAATTATCGAAGCTGACGGATCATCGTTCGACGTATCCGTGCCGAAAGGACCATTCTCATCAGCCAGCGTGGGCTCTCGGTCAGGTTGCGGTATACGTCCCGACGGGTCGATTGCGTGTTGGGGGCAGGGAGTCGCGAACCTCCATGCCCCCCAGGCGCCTATCAGGCATTGTCAAGCGGCTGCGGCCTGAGGCAGGACGGCGCCATCGCTTGTTGGAAGAGTTTCGTGGCCGCAGATCTTCCCAGCTCCGGCTTCGGACATCCCTTCCGCAACGGTGTCGTGGTCTTTCCAGGCACGTACTCGGCAATGAGTTCAGGGCCGAGCAACTCCGGGGACTCATACGTGTGCGGAGTCGACGCTGGCGCCGCGATCAACTGCTTTGGGCTGGACTTGGCGACTGGCCGGGCGCTGCCGCAGGGCCAGCGCATCGAAGGCAGCTACCAATCTGTGGTCGTAGGACCCGGTGCCGCATGTGCGCTGAGAACCGACTCGACGATTAGTTGCTGGGGCGAAGAAAATGCACGCCAATTCGGAATGCTCGACGCCCCCTCGGGCACGTTCACCCAGATCAGCGCCAGTTTCCTGCATTTCTGCGCCATCCGAAGCAATCAGTCCGTGACGTGCTGGGGCCACAACGGAGCGGGCCAACTCGATGCTCCAGGCGGCAGATTCACGTCAATCAGCAGCGGCGGAGATCTGACGTTCGGCGTTCGCCCCGACGGCTCAGCAGTCAGCTGGGGCGACCACAATTGGGGTGGCGGCTGGGCCAACTGGATCGGATTCAGCCCCGAGCAGCGGTTCGCATTGATCAGCTTGGGCCCAGGAGGCGGCTGCTACGTCGGGCCCGGAGGATCTACTGGCTGCTTCGGACCGGCCGGTTCCGGGGTGAGGCCGCCTCATCTGTCTCAGCTTGGCCTCGACGAATCGGGCAAGTTCCTCGAGTGGACTTCCATAGATTTCAACTCACGCTGCGGAATCCGCAGCGACGGCGGCGTCACCTGCTGGCCCGAACTGCCGGACGGCGTCACCTGGCACACCGCCGAGACAATGATCTGGACCTACGGCAACGACCTGCCCGGGCCCCATCAGTGGGCATGGTGACACCGTGCACATCTCGGTCGCACCCATCAGGCGGAGGGCTTGGCGCGGGTGATCCTCGCGTGCTGGGCTGATTCAGAGGACTGGCGCGGGTTCGCGGCTGGGTGCCCACTGTTCGAGCGGGGTGGCTTCGGTGACGATTTGCAGGCCGAGGGCGGCCAGGGCTCGTTCGACCTCATCGGGCTTGGCAGGGCGGTAGATGTCGGTGAGTCGCCTGGCGTGCGCCGGGCGCATGCCGATGCGGCGCGCCACTTCAGTTGGCTTGATTCCCTCGGCTCGCATGGCCTCATAGAGGGCGAGCTGTGCTGCGACCGGCGCCGACACTGCGACGAGCACCTGGCCAGGCTCGGGATCGCTTGGCTCCGGCAGGGGCTCATTGCTGTCGATGCTGAAGCTCAGCGCCGTCTCGAGGCAGTCCCGCAGGTGACTGTTCACTTCCTGAACCGACCAACCGCCGGTGATGGCAGGTGGCACATCAGGAAAAATCGCGACGTAGGCCTCGCGACCCGTGGTCTCGGCCTCCTCGTCGTCCAGCGCTATCTCACATGGGTAGGAGTACCTCATTGATCAGAATTCCGCCTTGTCGATGTCAAGCTGCCGGAGCATCGCCCGCAGCCTGCCGGGCTGCAGTTCACCCATGGACAATGTTGTTTCCCGGTCGCCGAGCCGAACTCTGGCGTGGCTGCCCTTGCCGCGGTCGGGCCGGTAGTCAACCTGCAGCCCACGCTTGCGAGCGTAGCGGCGAAGGCGGCGCAGGAACTCCCGGTCCGTCATGCGCCGCGAGACCACTGTCGCAACCGTCTCGCGTCAACTGATTTTCTGAGCGGGCACCTCGAACGCTGATCGGCCGTGATGGTCGCCGCCGCGCCGACCGAGCGCAGCGGATGGAGGCTCCCTGATGAGAATCGGCCCGACGTGCGCGCGCTTGATGGGCGATGACATCGCTCACGCAGAACCCTTAGCCAGCCGGCCGCGACGCGGAGCGCAGCGTTGAGCGCCGCGCGTGCCTCAAAGTCCGAGGAAGTGCTGCTCTACGAGCTGCTCATCACCCTTGACGGTGCTCATGTACAGATAGACCGTCGCGTGCTGGTGCCCGGACAGGCCACGTTGGGGGATCTCCATGTCGTCATTCAGCTCGCGATGGGCTGGCAGGACTGCCACCTGCATGCGTTCACAGATCGCAACGGGACCACCTACGGCGATAGCACCATGAGCGGGTTGGACTTTTCCGAACAGTCGACGTTCCGTGTGTCGGAGGTACTTGCGGAACCAGGCGACGAGATCGAGTACGAATACGACTTCGGCGACTCATGGCACCACCGAATCGAACTGGTGCAGATCCGACCCGACGACGGACAGTGCACTCAAGGCGCTCGAACCGACGCTCCTATCAAGTCACATTCCTTCCGACCGGCTGGTGCGCGCCCCCGACACGACACAGGCCGACAGATCGTTTTCAAGGCACAAAACCAGCGAAGAGCCGAGTCACACCAGCACCCGTCGGGGGCACAACCACCAGTATGAGTGCGAAGAGCCTCATTGCTGTGGCGGGGACGGGCATCATGCACGTCCCGGCCTCAACCGCTGAGCGCCGCTGCTGAGCTGGCATCCGATGTGTTGGTGTATTATTGGTGTATGGCACGCACAAACATCGACACTGACGAGGCCATGTGCGCGAGGGTCATCGAGCGCTACGGACTTGACAGCAAGCGAGCCGCGGTGAATTTTGCCCTCGAACTCGCAGCCGAGGAGCCGATGTCTCTCGATGAAGCGCTCGCTATGCGGGGCACCGGATGGGAAGGCGACCTCGAATCGATGCGCGGGGGCCGGGTCGAACACTTGTGACGAACCCGCTGGCAGTGTCGGCCGATCCGGCGGAATCGGTGCTCATTGAGCGGAGGTGTGCTCTCCGATGCCGGGGCAGGAGATTGGGCGGGGCTTCTTCGTCAGGCACGGCGCTCATCACGGTCTCGTTGACGTTGCGCGACCTCTCGGTAGTGCTGTGCATCGCCTCGCTCAACGAGCGTCGGGGCGACCGGCGGAAGATCAGGCAGCGGCGGCGGTTCTGCCGGTTGAGTCGACGGCGCAGGGTCGTTCTGCGGTGCGGGAGCTGTGCTGCCGCCTTCGTCGGAAGTTCCGCGGGACATGGATTCACCCTACACGCCGCCGTTTGCACCGGCGCAAACGGCGGCGCGGCGTTCGCAAGTTCCGTGGGGCATGGGATCACCCTGCCCAACGAATGCCGACCACAAGACGACGGCGCTCAAGGTAAGCAGTACGAGGGCTGAGACGAAGCCGCGCTGCGCGCGGCGGACTTGCGTCTCGTTGGCTGCGAAGACCTCCTGGTGTGAGCGAACTAGCACCCACCGGAAGTCATGTGCATCGGCCCCGAGCCGATACGGGCGGTTGATGAGTTCTTCGATGCTTGGTCCTGCCTGCCAATCGCGCGGTCGCAGCACGTCGAACGTCGTCCAAAGGCCACCGAGGAGCAGAAGACCGGCGACGATCGCTCGTGTCAGCGGCAGGCTCCCTTCGAGTCTCGTCAGTGCTAGGGCTGTCGCCGGTAGTGAGATGCCAAGGAATAGGGCGGCGACACGGCGCACATATTCGAGACGCTCATCTTGTTCTCTGCGTTGTCGCAACACCTCCGTTAAGATCAGGTCAATCGTCTCGTGACGGTTGGCGAGCACTTCTTCGGCCGGCAGATCCGAACTGACGGGAAATGTCGCGGACTCGGTCGCGTTAGCTGGAGCCTCGGCTCTCTTCGACGATCGTCGAAACACGCGGGTACTTCTACATGGTCGGTGGTCGATCTCCGCGGTCGATTTCCACTGTGGCCCAAGTAGGGCCCGCCCGGGGGCCACTTGGGTGAAGGTTGCCGGTGGACGAGCGTGTAGGACCAGTCTCCACCAGTGCGGCACGGCCTGACGACTCGGCCACCAGACCCGATCTACTACAGAACCGCGGCGGCTACGGGAGGTCGAGTGGCTCCGATCCTTCGGTGTCAGTATCGAGATCGGTAGGGACGCCGCCGGCTTCTTCGGCGCCTCCGTGCTTCAGCCCGATAGGTGTTGCTGTCGTCGTCATCGTCCGCGAGCAGGCACCAGATCAGCAAGATGAGTGACACGACAGCGCAAGCAATGAGGAACAGGCTCACTGCAGCCGCGACAGCCGCGTACGCTGCCGGGAACACCGACCACCACCAAACAGAAAACCACAACATTCAGCCTGCGCGAAACAGTGAAGATGTGTGCGGGGAGCGGGCCGTTAGCTGCTTCAAGTCGAGAGGGCGTACGAGATGTCCGAGGATGAGCGGCAAGTCAGCCCGCCAGCAGAGGAGACGCGCCGAATCCCGTTGGGCGTCTATACCCCCAAGGCTGGCGTTGGGCCTGCGGATGTGCCCACGAACGCTTTCCGGCCGCGTCCCAAGCCCGACAAGCCGCAGAACGGCAGCGAGAACTAGAATTCGCGGGCGTGCCCCAGAGCTACTCCGCGGCGAAATCAGACGCAACACACCGCCTCATCGCCGATCAAGCCAGTTGGTGAATGCCTGAACACGGTTGTCGGCCCAGCGCAATGCCCGTGTACGCGTGTCGACGGCCACCGCAATCTCACGCTGTTTCACAGCCCTTCGACGAGCGAGCACAGCCACGCTGGCAAACCAAGTCAGACGGTGCTGGAGACCTGCCATTGGACGAGGGTGAACGGCGGGCTGCCGTCGTCGTGGTCTTCGAAGACGGCTTCGACGTCGCTGCCGATGACGATGTCTTGCAGCGGGTCGCCGAGCAGGTTGCCGAGCATCCGCAGGTTGTCGGCGTGGGGCAACTCGACGAGCACGACGATGTAGGGGCCGTGGTCGGCCAGTGCCGGATGCACGGGGTGGTGCACGCGCTGCCAGGAATAGATGCGGGCCCTGGGCTCGACCGTGACCCATTCGACCTCGAACGACTGGCAGGCGTGGCACATCCAGTCGGGACCCCACTGGTGGGTGCCGCAATCGGCGCATCGCTGCACCCGAAGTTGGTGTTCGCGTGTGCCCTCCCAATACGGCAGGTCGAGGCCGTCGCGCATCGGCGCCGGCTGCGTCAAGCCTTTCGGCAGGTAGGTGCCCTCGGCAAGCGCGTTCATCCGAGTACCTCGGCGGTGCCGTAGATGGCGGTTGAGGCGATCTCGACCATCGGGCCGGCATTCGACAGCGACACCTTCACGTCGGGCACTTGGTTGGTCGAGTCGCCACGCACCTGGCGCACTGCTTCGATCTGCATGCCGAGGCCGTGCATGTAGCACTCGGCGAGGTTGCCGCCGCTGGTGTTCAGCGGGAGCGAGCCGCCGTCCGCTCGCAAGTTCTCGAAGGTGAGCACATCATTGGCGTTCTCGTAGGTGCACAGGCCGTGCTCGATGAGACTCATCACCACGGCACCGGTGAAGTTCTCGTAGCTCTGCATCACATCGACGTCGTCGGGTGTCACGCCCGCCTGTTCGTAGAGGTGCTGTGCCGCAAGCTTGAAGCTCGACGTCGCGTAGTCGGTCGGGTTGTGGACCCATGCGCCCGAGCGATGCCCGCCGCTCTGCTGAGCCGCCAGTACCAGCACGGGTGTGTCGCTCAGATCAGCGGCCCGCTCAGCGGAGGTGACGATCATGGCGGCGGCGCCGTCGTTCTCCAGGCAGCAGTCATAGAGACGGAACGGCTCGGTGATCCAGCGCGCCGAGTCGTACGTCGCTGCGTCGAGCGGCCGGCCGTGCATGACCGCCCGCGGGTTGTTCTGCGCGTGGTGATATGCGGCCAACGCCACGGCTCGCATCGTCGACCGGTCGATGTCGTGCTCGTGCATGAGCCGGGTGGTGCGCATTGCGTACACCTGGGCCGGGCTCATGACGCCGTAGGGAATGGTGTAGGCGTACTCGCCGCTGATTGCCGGCCGCCGGCCGCCTTGGCCGAACCGTCCGTACTGCCCCTGGGCGAGGCCTCGGTAGGCGACCACGACGTCTGCCGAGCCGGCGAGGACAGCGCCGGCGGCATTCTGCACGACTCCGGCCGCCCCGCCGCCACCACCACCCCACTGCATGTTCGAGTACCGCAGCTCCGACAGGCCGAGGGCGTTGGCAAGCCGGGCGGGCGTGTTGCGGTCGTTGCTATAGGAGCAGAAGCCGTCGATCTCGCGGGGGTTGATGCCGGCGTCTTCGCAGGCCGCCAGGATCGCCTTCAAGACGAGTACGAACTCCGGATCGGGCGACTGGCCCCGCTTGAAGTAGGTGGTCTCGCCCACACCGGCGATGGCCGTTCGGCCGCGCAGCCCTCGCCCTGATTCGCTCACGGCCGCAAACCGTAGCCAAGCATCGCCCGCTTTCGCCTAGAACTGCCGGACACGGCCGTGGGGCTTCGCGGTCGCCGAGCCGGTGCCGGTCGCTGCTCGACGGGCTAGAAACAGAGCCGATGTCCGACGAAGAACTCGCTGCACTCCGCCGCAGCATCGACAAGGTCGACGCGGAATTGGTGCGCCTGCTGGCGGAACGCTTCCGGATCACTCACGACATCGGCATCTACAAGGCGGCAAACTACATGCCGCCGGTCGATCTGGTTCGCCAGCAGCAGCAAGTGGACGGGTTGCGCCGGCTCGCCTCGGCGGAAGGTCTCGATCCTGATTTCTGTGAGCGGTTCGTGCACTTCGTCATGGACGAAGTCGTCCGCAACCACCGCCACATCGCCGAATCGGCCAGCGAGTTCACCGTCGAGCACGAGACCCTCTAGCGGGTCGCAACCGCCGGGCGGTCGAGAGTGCCCCTCAGCGTGAGCCGATGACGTCGATGCCAGCGGCGGCGAGCTCGGTTCGGGCCGCTGCGGTGGTCTCGGGCGCTACAGAGGCCGAGAGTCTTTCGATCACCTTGGTCGCGTAGCCGTTGGCAGCAGCATCCACCGCGGTTGCTCGCACGCAGTGGTCGAACGCGAGTCCCACGACGTCGACTTCGGCCACACCGGCAGCCGCTAGCACCTCGTCCAACGTTCGACCGTCGTCGTCCACACCTTCGAAACCCGAATACGCCGCCTCCCCCATGCCCTTGCGCACCTTGGCGTCGATCCTGTCCGCGACGGGATCGAGTGCCGGATGCAACTCGGCCTCGGCAGTGCCGGCCACACCGTGCGGTGGCCACGTGCTGACGAAATCGGGCTCGTCGCTGAAGTGGTCGCCCGGGTCGATGTGCCAGTCCTGCGTGGTCACCACCAGGTCGTAACCGTGGTCATCGGCGAGTAGGGCCGCCACGCCTGCGGCCACGGCATTGCCACCTTCGACGGGCAGTGCGCCGCCCTCGCAGAAGGTCGGTTGCACGTCCACCACGAGCAGTGCCGAGCGGGCTCCGCTGCGCTGGGGCTGCTGATCGAGATTCTCAGCCATGTCTGCTCTCCTGCGCCGCGGATCGTGCCGCAGGGCGCGGCTCCCGCAGCGCTGCAGCGACAAATCTACTGTCAGCCCAGGAGGGCCAGCGGCGCTAGACGCCGAGCAGGAATGAGGCGTTGCCCGCCCAGAAGGGTGCCGTGGTGCCCTCGCTGAGCCCGGCCGCGCTGAACGACGCTTGGAACTCGGCGATCGGGTCGCGGCCGCCCTCTGGGTGCGGCCAGTCGGACGAGAACAAAAACAGCTCCGGACCGGCGTTCGACACCAGCCAGCCCACGTCCTCGAAGTGCCACGGCGTGAATCGCACCTGCCGGCGGACGTAATCCGAGGGGGCCATGGTCAGGTTCGACAGCTCGGGCTCGTGACGGCCGAACGCCAAGACGGCGTTGTCCAACGAGCGCAGCAGGTTCGGCACCCAGCCGGCACCCAACTCGATCAGCCCGCACCGCAGCTCGGGGAACTTCTCGAAAATGCCGTCGAGCACCATGCACGCCAGCAGGTTCTCGGCGTCGTGGTAGAGGTTCAAGAAGTCCTTCGAGCGCATGTTCTCGCCGCCGCCCACGAAGTCCTTGCCGGGGTTCCGACCGTTGTTGTGGTACGTCATCGGCAGCTGGTTGCCGCCGTTCGGCCCGAGGTGCAAGAGCACCGGCACGCTGGCTTCGGACAGCAGCGCCCACAGCGGATCGAAGTCGGGATGAGTGGGGCTCACCTCTGTCGGAATGCCGTGGGGGATCCACGCAGCCCGGCAGCCGGCCTCGATGGCTTCGCGGGCGCACTCGACGGTGCGCTGCGGGTCTTCGAGCGGCACGAACGCCACGCCCAGCAGGCGCGGATCCACCGAACAGAAGTCGGCAATGCCGCGGTTGTGCGCCGCCGCGCCCCCATAGGCCAGATCGACATCGCCGCGTGCGTGAAACTGCGTGTGCGCAAAGGTGGTGAAGACGAGTTGGCTGGCGAAGCCCAGCTGGTCGAGGGCGCCCACACGTTCGTTGGCATCCATGGAGCCGTAGGCGAAATAGCCCTTCGGACCGCCCACGACGTCGGCTGCCAGCTTCGCCGTCTCCTCAGGATTGTCGCGGCGCGCCCAGCACTTCTCCACGAGTTCGAATGTCGCGGCATCGCCACCGCCCGCCAGGCTCAGGTCCCGGAGCTTGGCGGCCACCGAACTGTCGGCATAGCTCGCGAGCCAGTCCACTGGCTCCATCAGGTGGCTGTCGGTGTCGTGAACAAGCCGCTCACCTGCATACGTCGTCATGATTGTCCCCACAGCTTGAGTTGCCGGATTGTTGATCCGGAGTGCCCAGTCTCGCAGCCGAGGATTCGGAAGTCTCGCGACGTTTCGCTTAGTCGCCCGTCGTCTCGGGCGTGTTCGGCGCCTCTGCCGCTGGAATCGCGGCGACCAGCCTTCGATCAGTGGACAGTATGGGTATGTGGAGCCGGTCGGCGAGCGCGGCGTACAGTGCATCTGCCAGCCGCAGGTTCTCGCGATAGTTCCATGCGTCGGAGAGCAATGGAGCCAGTTGGTGCCGCTGTATGGGCATTCGCTGCAGGATCCCCAGTCGTAACGAGACCGCGTCGGCACTGAGAGCACCGGCGCGATGGTGTCGGCCGATTGCTGACAGGACTTCGGCATCGAGGTGAGCCGGCGCGTGTAACTCGTTGTGACTCAAGCGGGATCTGATCGCGCTGGCCGCCGGAGCGTCGATGAGCACGTCGACGACGGCCGACGCATCCACGATCAGCGACTTACTCATCGAACTCGAATTCGTCCCTGACGGCCGTGATGACTGCTTGAGCCGTCTCGTCGTCGATGCCCGTGGGAGGCAAAGCCGCCACTTCGTCGAGCCAAGCGTCAAGTGATTGGCGATCGAGCTCCCGCTGGATGGCCGCCTGCGTGAGGCCAGACACGTTCAGATCGGCTTCTCGCGCTTTCGCAGCCAGATCGTCCGGCAAGTAGACGTTCACGCGTGCCATGCGCATAGGGTACACACTCGCTCTCAGTTGGTCCGCCGCAGACGAGTACCGCCAGCATGGACTCATCGTTGAGCGACGGGCAAACGCATTTCGGCACGCCGCCGACACGCCTGCGTGCGACTAGATTCGTTGGCTCTTGACAGGCCCTTGGATGTTGAGCGGCTTGTCGAGCTTGGCGATCTCTGCGGCCTCAAGTTCACGTGCTTGGCCCTCATTCAAGCCGTGCTCGATGACTTCCAGCACGTACGGGATGCCTTCCGCGATTCGTGCGTAGACCTCAGCTGAGCCTCCTGTTTGTCTCGCGTTGCCGGAGGCATGTTCGGCATGGCGAGCCTCCAGCGTTCGCTCTGTAAGGCCTACATAGCCTTCGCCAGTCTCGAAGCGGTATCTGTAGACCAAGTAACGATGGCTCGGTGGCAATGGAGTGCCGGTCAGCTGTTCCAACGATCGGTATGCCCTCTGGAGCTTCTGCAGGTCCTGATCCAGTTCTCGCAGTTCATCTGATGTTGCTCCGGATGCCCGTCGGCGGCGGAGTTTCCGCTTCGCCCGGTCGAATCGCCCCCATCGCTGCTCTGCTTCGGTGCATGCGGCACAGGGGTCCTCGCCATGGCTCCGGTGGTATTGGAAGCCTGCGTGCGTGCCACAGGGGCGCCGGGGTTTGCCGTCGACCATAATTCGCCGACGGCCGCTGACTTCAGCCAGATAACCCTCGCTCATGGAGTAGCCCTCTGAGTTCATGATGGCTACGGGTTCGAGACAGCTGGTCTCCCCGGCAATGGCTCGAACGATGAGACGACATACCATGTGTCGTGGGCAATGTGGCTTTCGAATCGACCCTCGGCGGCTTGGCGCTGAAGTTCTTCCCAGGTGCAGCCAGCCTCGGCAAGAGCGTTGTCGATCATGACGCGCATCTCGTCGTCGTTCAGCACGATGACCTCGATGTCGTCGTACTCGGTGCCGCAGCAAGTCACTGTCAGCCGCCGTGGCGGAGGAGGTGGCCGCTGTAGGTCTCGGTTTGGGTGTCTTCGGAAATGGTTTCTTGGCCGTTCACGATGACGCTGCGGTAGCCGCTGGCCCGCTGGATGCGGCGCCACTCGCCGCCCGGCAGGTCATGGACGACCTCGTTGGGGCCGATTTCCAGATTCTCGGGGTCGTACACCAGCACGTCGGCGGGTCCGCCGTGGCGGATCAGCCCGCGGTCACGGAAGCCGGCGAGCTGTGCGGGCAGCGCCGACAGGCGACGGTGGGCTTCCTCGTAGGTCACCCACTGGTTCTCGCGTACGTGTTCGGTCAGCGTCTCAGTTGGGTAGCGCCCGGCCGTGAGGAACTTGGTGTGCGCACCGCCGTCGGACACACCGAACAGCATGTGCGGGTACTGCACCACGTCGCGCAGCAAGTCTGAATTGCCCTGCGGCGGCGCCACGAAGAACAGCGTGTCGAGCCCGTCGGTGACCGCGACGTCGAGCATCAGGTCCACTGGGTCCTTGCCGGCGATCTCGGCTGCCTGCCCGACGGACATCTCCCGGTACTGCTCGGTCGAGGGGCTGCGCGGCGACAGGATCGTCACCGTCTCGAGCGGCGCCGTCGCGGTGCGAGGAAGGGTGTCCTTGAGGGCCTGCCGGCGGCTGGGATCGGACATCTTCGCCAGCCGTTCGGCCTTGTCACCCATGCAGGCTTCCATCCACGCTTCGGAGTCGTCGTAGAGGTTCCAGTCTTCGAGCGTGAAGGTGAACCCTGCATCGCTGGTGACGCCTTGGCCGTAGACCGGCACGCCCTGCTCGCGGCAGCGCTCCAGCCATTCGATCTGGCGCTGGTGGATGGTGGGCTTGTCCTCGAAGGCCTGCACCACGTTGTGCAGCAGCGGGCGGCCGCTGATCGACGCGATCTCCTCGAGGTGAGCGAGGTCGTGGGTCACGTTGCCGCTGGTCAGCGTCATCTGCACGACACCTTCGTTGCGCTCTGCCAGCACCCGGGCGAGAACGAGCGCCGTCTCGTCGTTCATCATGTCGGTGGGCATCGGCGTGCCGTCCCAGTCGCGCTGCACCGCAGCGGGGCCGGTGGGAGGCAGCCGCTGGGCCGACCAGCCGCAGCCGCCGGCATCCATCGCCTCGTGCACCAGCTTGGCCAGCATCTCGTGCTCGCCCACGGTCGGCATGCGGCCGTCCTTGGCGTCGTCGAGGCCGAGCACCATCACCAGCATCGGGCCGATCGGCACGTAGGGGAGGATGTTCAGCGCCTTGGGCGTGCGCTCAAGGCTGTCGAGGTACTCGGGGAACGTCACCCAGTCCCACGGCATGCCCTGGCGCATGGACTCATAGGGGATGGCCTCCACCCGGGTCATCGAGCGCATGGCGTACTCACGCATGTCGGGGTCGACCGGGGCGAATCCGAACCCGCAGTTGCCGATGGCTACCGACGTGATGCCGTGCCAGCCCGACAGCGTGCAGTAGGGGTCCCAGAACACCTGGGCGTCGTAGTGGGTGTGCAGATCGACGAAGCCCGGGGCGATGTGCATGCCCGAGGCGTCGATGACCTTGGCGCCCTCGCGGGCATCCACACGTCCGACGGCGGCGATCCTGCCGCCGGCGATGCCGAGGTCACCGCGCACTCGTGGCGCTCCGGTGCCGTCGAAGATCATTCCGTCTTTGATGACGATGTCGTAGGTGCTCATGGCGATTTCTCCTGGAGCTCCCGCGTTCGGTGAGCCCGATTGCGCTGTATTGATTGTGATTGATTGTGCCCCGCGAGTCATCGGTCGTGCTCGCCGGCGATGCGGCGCCGTCAGACGCCGAGGTCCCAGCCCATCCGCTGTGCCGCGTACAGCGTGTCGGTGTACTCCTCCATGTGGGCGATCAAGCCGTCGCGGCAGTCGTACACCCAGCAGTACTGGTTGTCGTACTCGCGACCAGTGGCCTTGGCGGTGGCCGTCAGCCGCTGCTGCACCACGGCGGTACCGCCGTCGACGATCATCCTGCGGACCTCGAGGCTGATCGGCTGGGAGATGTCGAAGGTCTGCCGCACCACGCGGCCGCCCAAGGCTTCTACGACTTCCTTCGCCCCCGTCATCGTGTCGACGGCATTGCCCTGAGCGGCCGTTTCGGGCAGCACCCAGGTGACCTCCGGGTCGAGGCACTCCAGCATCGTGTCCCTGTCGGCCGTTGTCAGCGCCGCGTAGTAGCGCTCCATCAATGCCCGCGTTTCTGCAGATTCCATGGTCGTCTCTCCTTTGGAGATTGTCGCTCTAGGGCGCTGTGGCTCGCAGTGCGTCGTCGAGCCGGTCGAACATCAACCCGATCTCGTCATCGGTGATGATGAGCGGAGGGCAGAACCCGAGTGCGTTGCCGATGGGCCGCGAGATCACGCCGCGCTTGAGGAACGCCTCGCGAGCCTCGGTGGCGTCCCGGCCGATGTCGCAGGCCCAGATGCCGCCATGGCCCCGGTAGTTGTCGATCATGCCGTCGCCTTGCAACGCCAAGAAGCCTTCTTCCATCCGTTCGCCGATGTCGTTCGCCCGTTCCACCAGCCCTTCGGACTCGATGACGCCGATGTTGGCGACGCCGGCTGCGCACGCCGTGGGGTGACCCGAATAGGTGTAGCCGTGCATGAACTTGTTCTGGTCGGTCTCGAGGGTGTCTGCGATCTCGCGTGACACCACTACGCCAGACAGCGGGATGTAGCCCGAGGTCACGCCCTTGGCGAAGGTGAACATGTCGGGGACCACGCCGAACGTCTGGCCGCCGAACCAGCTGCCGGTACGCCCGAAGCCGCAGATCACCTCGTCCAAGATGAATAGAGCGCCGTGCTCGTCGCAGAGCCGGCGCAAGCCCTCGAAGTACCCGGGCGGGGGCGGGATGACGCCGCCGGCACCCTGGATCGGCTCGGAGATGACGGCTGCGATGCGCTCGCCCTGTTCGGCGAACAATTGCGCGGCCGGCTCGACGTCGTCGTTGGGAATCTCGACCACATGCGGCAGCAGGTCGCCCCAGCCGTCCCGGATCGGTTCGAGTCCCTGCACGCTTGTGCCGCCGACGTTCACGCCGTGGTAGCCGCCGGTGCGGCGCACGATGATCTGCCGGTCTTCGTCGCCGCGCAGCCGGTGGACCCGCCGGGCGAACTTCAAGACGGTGTCGATGGCCTCGGAGCCCGAGCAGCCCAAGAACACCCGACCGTCAGGGTGCTGAGAGCGCGCACGGATCATCTCTGCAACTTCGACGGCGGGCCCGTTGGTGAACGGATCGAAGGTGTTGTAGGTCTGCAACTTCTCGAGTTGCGCATTGATCGCATTGATGACGGTGCGATTGCCGTGGCCGATCTGGCACAGCCAGAGGCTGGCGAGCGCATCGATGTACTCATTGCCGGCGGAGTCGCGCAGCATGACGCCTTCGCCGGAAACAATCTCGATGAACTCGTTCTCATCGCGGCTGGCGACCGCGAACGGATGGATGAGTGCGTTGCTGCCCATCGTGGACACCCCCGTGTGTGCGCGCCCGAACCCATGGGCACCCCATGAGCACAGGCTTGAGCGCAGCCTACGCGTGCGCTGCGCTGCCATGGGAGGGAAGACCGGGGCTTGTGCGCGGCAACTCGAGGCTCTCAAACCATGCAGCCGTGCACGCGGGCTGTTCGTAAGCTGATGGCGTTTGGCGGTGCGCTGGCAGGCGTGATCGCCGGAGGGAGTTTCGATGTCATTGCGACACGGCCGGCCGTTGGTCATGATTCCTGGCCCCTCGGTCATTCCCGATCGCGTCCTGAACGCGATGCGTCGACCGATTCCCAACATCTACGAGGGCGAGGTGGTGGACCTCACCTACTCACTGCTCGAACGGCTTCCCGCTGTTGCGCGCACCGAGCACCGGGCCTACATCGCTATCTCGAACGGACACGGCGCTTGGGAGATGGCGATCACCAACACGCTCTCTCGCGGCGACAAGGTGCTCGTGCTCGAAGTCGGGCACTTCGCCACGAATTGGGCCGAGATGGCCGCGATGAGCGGCGTCAAGTTCGAAGTGCTGCACGCTGCGGATCGAGCGGCCATCGAGCCCGATGCTGTCATGGAACGTCTGCGGGCCGATGTCGGCCGGGAGTTCGCCGCAGTACTCGTCGCGCAGACCGACACGGCGTCGTCAGTTCGCAACGACATCGCCGCAGTGCGTCGCGCCATGGATCAAGCCGATCATCCGGCACTGTTGATGGCGGACTGCGTGGCCTCGCTGGGGTGCGAGCCGTTCGAGATGGACGCGTGGAACGTTGACGTCACCGTGGCGGGCAGCCAGAAGGGCCTGATGGTGCCCCCCGGCCTCGGCATGGTGTGGGTCGGGCCGAGGGCGTGGGAGGCACACCAGCGTGCCGACCTGCGCACCGCATATTGGGACTGGACTCGCCGGACCGACCCTGACGCGCACTATTGGATCTTCTGCGGCACACCTCCGGTCCAGCACTTGTGGGGCCTCGCTGAGGCTCTCGACATGATCGACGAGGAAGGCTTGGAGAATGTCTGGGAGCGCCATCGTGTGATGGCAAGCGCCATTCACGCGGCCGTCGAGGCATGGTCCGTTCCAGGCGGTCTCGAGCTGAACGTGTTGAACCCAGCACATCGCTCGAACTCGGTCACGATGATCCGCACCGGCGAGGTGTCGGCGCAGCAACTGCGCGCCACCTGCGAGAGCGAAGCGGGCCTCACCCTGGGGCTCAGCATCACCGGCAACGCGGACGCGGAGTTTCGTATCGGCCACATGGGACATCTGAACCCGCCGATGCTGCTCGGCACCCTCGGCACCATTGAAGCCACGCTGGCGGCTGTTGACGCGCCGATGGGCGCCTCCGGCGTAGCCGCTGCGGCGCAGGTCATCGCAGAAGCGACCACGCCCGCGCCCAAACCTGCCCCCGGCCCCGAGGACCCTTGGTCCTGAACGGCTCCGCGAACCGGTGAGGCTGTTAGCGCTGGCTCATGGCCGCGCGGGCGATGGCTTCGCCCACGGGCACTGCTCCTGTGCGGCCCTCGCCTCGGGACTCGCCAACCGCTCTGGCATTCGTCGGCAACGCAGCAACAGTTCGCCGATCAAGACCTGTGCGACCAGAGAGAGTCGATCGGCATCCAATACAGGCGATCGCCTATCCGATGGGCAGCCGTTCCGGTATGAAGCAACAGGCCGCAGCGAAAGGCGCCTGGCGCCACGCCGTCGAGCCTGTCGCGCAGCCAGCCGACGTGCCCGAGGTCGCGCCGACGCGGGGAAGCACTGGCTTTGACCTCGATTGCGACGGTTGCGCCGTCGGGACGTTCGAGCACGATGTCGACTTCCTTGCCATCCTTGTTCCGGTAGTGCTGGATATCGGTGGCAATGTCGCTCGCTGACAGCAGGCGTGCGATTTCGTTGACCACGAACGTCTCGGTGAGCGCGCCGGTCATCGTCGAGGTGAGCGGGCGCAAGGCAGCAGGGTCTGTCCCGCACAGCGCGGCGGCGAGGCCGCTGTCGGTCACATGCAGTCGAGCCCGGCGCACCACTTGGCCGATGCGGTCGCGCCCCCACGAGGGCAGTTCGTGGATGAGGAAGACACGTCGCATCCATTCCAGATACGACTCGACGGTGGCGCGGTCGATGCCGAGAAGGCGCGACCAGTTGGCGATGTTGACCACACCCGAGGTGGAAGCAGCGGCCAGTGCCAGCAGGCGAGGCAACGCTGCGGCTCGACGGATGTCGCCGAGCGCGACTACATCGCGACGGATGACCGTCTCGGCGTAGCTTCGGAACCACACGCCACGGCTCGCCGGATCCAATCGGAGGGCCTCGGGGAATCCGCCTCGGCAGATCAGCTCCAAGTAGTCGGCGCGCTCTGTCGTCGATTGGTGTCCGAGGTCGGGTGCGCCGTCGAACCAGTTGTGGATCACTCCGGCGCCCGGCCACGACGACATGACGTCAGCGGTTCCCCGGTCCATCGTGTCGGGGGACGAGGGACCCATGCCGCCGTCGTGCGACGCGCGGCCCCCCGCGACCGCAGCAGCCGACATCTCCGCTTGCGACAGCGGCCAGAGCTGCACAATGGCCGCCCGACCGGCCAGCGATTCGCTGATCGTGGGCACGGTGAGGAAGTTCGTTGAGCCGGTCAGCAGGTATCGCCCCGTCTGCTGAGTTGCATCGACCGACCGCTTGACCGCGCGCACGATGCGGTCGCCGCCGAGCTGGACTTCGTCGATGACGAGCGGGAAACGCTGCTCATTCACGAACGTCGTGGGGTCGGACATTGCCGCTTCGAACGTCGCTTCGTCATCGAGCGGTGCGAACGTGCCACCCCGTGCATCGGCGATGAGGCGCGCCAATGTGGATTTGCCGCACTGCCGAGGTCCGTGAATCACGACCACGCGAAATGAGTCGAGCAGTCGCTCCGCGTGCGGCTGCTGCTGGCGCGGAATCAGCACGTCAGCGGCCATGACTACCTAAGCTACTGCCTCATCCGAACACGCGGAAGCTACTAATCGCAATCTGGCGGATCAGCTCATCACAATTCTGCATGCTGCCAAATCATAATTTGGCAGCATGCAGGTGAAAAATGTACAGCCGCAACACGGCCCCGAGCGCACCCATGAGTGCAGCAGCCGAGTCCGCTTGCCGGACCGAGGCGTTGGAATCACGCCGAGCCGGTCGGCCCGTCGCCTGAGAACTCAGCCGATGATGCCGAAGGTGTCGAGCCAGATTGGCGTGGTCGCCGCGAGTATCACGCCCATCTGCCAGTAGTGGCGGTGCTGCGCGGCGCGACGGTCTTCTGATCGCTGTTCTGCGTGTTCGCGGCGGTCTTCTGTGCGTTGTTCTGCGTGTTCGCGGCGGTCTTCTGATCGCTGCTCTGCGAGTTCGCGAAGGTCCTCTGCGCGTTGTTGCGCGTGCGCGCTAAGATCCTCCGCGCGTTGTTGCGCGCGTTCGCGGCGGTCGTCTGTGCGCTGCTCTGCGAGTTCGCGAAGGTCCTCTGCTCGCTGGGCCGCATGTGCGCGACGGTCCTCTTCTCGTTGAGTCGCGTGCTCTTTGCGCATCTCGGCAAAGCCGGCGTACATGTCTTCTTTGGTGGCGAAACGCGACAGTTCGGCCGTCAAGAATTCCTTGGTGACAAGTTCAGACACCGGTGCTGGTGCCAAGCAGGCCATCAGATACTCCGCCGTGGGTTCGTCGTGCAGTTCGCGAATCCAAGCATAGATGCGGCTTCGATGTTGTTCGGACATGGATGCTCCCTCGAATGGCAGGCTGAGGGACGTGACCATATAAAGCATTATCAACCAGATTCAATATATTTCAATCTTTCACATGCCCCTGCTGCGGTGTGGCCGCAGCGGTGCCGAAGATCCGGACGATGCTCGGCGCCGACTTCATCGCACGGGGCCCGACGGCCGCTCCCAAGCTGTTGCCCGGTCCCGAGGAACCCTTGGTCATAACCTGTCCTGCGTGACGTTCGAGGCTGGCCAACGCATCAGATTGCGAGGCGAGCCCGAATTCATGACCGTGAGTGGAGCGCTGCCGCTGCCCGGTGCTGCCAGCGACAGCAGCGGCACGCGCCTGTTCGTGACCGATCCCGACGGCGGGCTGCGACAGATCGACTTGACCCCGGCCGAGGCCGAGCAGGTCGAGGTGCTCGTCCCCGACGCCGGCGCACGCCCTGCTGCGGCGCTCGCCGGAATGTGGGCGGCATGGATGCGCCACACCAGCGGCTCGCCGTATCCCTCTGCGCTGGCGAGCAGCCCGCTGCGGCCCTATGCCCACCAGAGCGAAGCGGTGTACGGGAACATGCTGCGCCAGCCCATGCTGCGATTCCTGCTGGCAGACGAGCCGGGCACTGGCAAGACGATCATGGGGGGACTGTGGCTGCGGGAGGCTCAGCGGCTCGGCCACGTCCGGCGGGCGCTCGTCGTGTGCCCAGCGCACCTCGTCAGCAAGTGGCAGCTCGACTTCGAGCGTTTTCTGGGCGGCGGCCTGCGTCGCATCACCGCTGCGACGGCGCGTGAGGGTGCGCTCTCCGGCCCGCACGAACTGTGGGTGGTTTCGCTGGAGCTGGCAGCGATCAACCCTGCGGTCTATGAAGCGATCCATCCCGATGACGCAGGCTGGGACGCCGTCGTCATCGACGAAGCGCATCGGCTCACTCCCACCGCGCAGACCCTTTGGCGTGTCGGGCAGATGCTGTGCCGCGGCACGCCGCGCGCCGTGCTCATGACAGCCACACCGCATCGCGGCAATGAGTGGCTGTTCCGCTCGCTCATGCACCTCGTCGATCCCGATGTCTTCCCGGCTGTGGACGACGTGAACGACGAGCAGCCGGCGAGCAAGCTGACGCCCGGCGCCATGCATTTCTTGCGGCGCATGAAGGAAGAACTGGTCGGCTTCGACGGCGAGCGGCTCTTCTTGGCCCGACGTGCCGACAACGTGAGGGTCCCCCTGAACGCAGCCGAGCGGGCGTACTACGACGAAGCGCTCTCGCTGGTTGATCGCTACTTGCCGCCCTCCGCGCAGAGCTTGGCGCGCATGGTGTACGGCAAACGTGCGGCATCGTCGCTGTATGCGTTGGCGGAAACGCTGCGTCGCCGCAGGGATCGCATCGGCACCCAGAGTCCCGCCGATGCCGCCCGCGAAGCAGACCCGAACGGCGAGGACGACGAAGCGGCGTCCGAAGCGCGGGTAGTCAACGAGGACTCGACCGACACACGGGCGGAGCGTCGGGAGATCGCCTCGGTGCTGCAGCGGTTGGACGCGGACCTCGCCCAGTTCGGCGGAGTCAGGGCGTCCAAGTGGCAGCGCATGATCGAGGAATGCCTGGTGCCGAACGGCATCACGGCCGGTTCGGGCGAGCAGGTCGTGGTATTCACCGAGTACGCCGACACAGCGGAGTGGCTGCGCGACCGGTTCGCGTCAGCCGAGTTCACGGCGCGGACGTATTCGGGCCGCGACTCCCACGCCGTTCGCGACGAGATCCGAGCGCAGTTCGCAGCCGGCAAGTTCGAGGTGCTGATCTCCACCGACGCCGGCAATGAAGGCATCGACTTGCAAAGCGCCCATGTGCTGGTGAACTGGGACATCCCATGGTCGCTCGTGCGCTTGGAACAGCGCATGGGCCGGATCCACCGCATCGGCCAGGGTCGCGACGTCCGCCTGTACAACCTCGTCGCCACCGACACGCGGGAGGGCGACGCCTTGGCCCGGCTGCTCGACAACTTGGTTGCGGCGGCCAATGAGCTCGACGGCAAGATGTTCGACAGCCTGCGCCTGATCGCCGAGCAGACGTTCGACGAAGCGAGCGTGCCCGATCTGGCGCAGCTGCTCAGTCGGTGCTTCGAGGGAGAGACTTCGCGGTCGGCTGCGCTGGAGGCGGTCGGCCGGATCACTGCCGAGCGGCTTCGCCAAGCACACGAGCGCCAGCGCAGCGCAGAGGCGCATCTGCGCAGTCCCGTCGAACTGGGAGCGGCGCATCAGGTACTGCACGACGACCGGTTGCAGCGCATCAACCCGCATGTCGTCGAGCGCTTCGCGATCGTCGCCGCCGCGGCGGAGGCAATCACGTTCGAGCGGTCTGCCGCAGCGGACTCGGGCTTCTGGCTGCTCGGCGGCAGGAACATGGAGCTGCCCGAATCGCTTGTGCCGCACACTGGGGAGAAGCTGCGACTGGTGGCCACGAGCAGTGCCGCAAAGCAGCAAGCGGAGCAGGCCGGAGTGACCTCGGCCGGCGATGCGGTGGTGCTCGGCCCTGGTGAGGAAGCGTTCACAGACTTGGCCGGGGCCGTCGGGCAGCATGCGGCGCCGGAATTGCTGCGAGGCGGCGTGCTGTACGACCCGAACGAGGCCGACGACTACGAACTGCACATCTATGAGGGCGATGTGGCGGAAGGACGAGCGGCTAGGCGTCGGCGCTGCTTCGCGGTCAAGACGACCTCGGCGGGAGCGCGTCCGGTCCCGTGGGCGGTGCTGGCCAACCTGACGGCTGAAGCACCACAGAGTTGCGGGGGGGGGGGGGTCTCAGCCTTCCGAGCCTGCCCCGAGGCTGCTTGAACCTGAGGTCGAAGCCGGCGCGGCCCACGCCGCGAGTCTCGAGCGCAACCGGGAACTGAGCCGTCGCCAGCAACTGCTCGACGAGTGGCTTGCTGGCGCGGCGCAGCAGCTACGCGATCTTCCCAACCAGCTCACCGACGAGATCGTCGACCGGGACGAGCGTCGTATTCTGCGAGGTCGCCTCGAAGACGTCACCGTTCGGCGGATCGCGGCCCTGCGCTCGGCGAGCAGAGTCAGCGCGCCGGGCGACATGCGGCGCCTGGGCTGGGCTCGGGTGGTCGGTTGCGGACCCGACCCAGCGACTGATCTCAAGGACAGCGAATCGATCGCCGTTGCTTACGTCGTCAACCGTCTCGGCAGCGAGGGTTTCGCCGTCACCGACGTGCAGACCGAGGGTCAGGGTTACGACCTGCATGCCCGGCGGGGCAGCGAACTGCGGCTCGTCGAGGTCAAGGGCATCGCCGGCAGAGCGGCGAGCACCGGCATCCGCCTGACCGGCGGCGAATGGGTACGAGCGGCGCTCCAGGGTGATGCGTACTGGCTGTACGTCGTCGACGATTGCGACAACGGCGGGCGTCTCTTCGGCGAGTATCGCGACCCGGCTGCGCTGTTCGCGAGTGCTGCGACAGAGGTCACGACCGTGCGGATCCGCGGCT
Organism: Candidatus Poriferisodalis sp.; assembly: GCF_965208895.1. Classification (GTDB taxonomy): domain Bacteria; phylum Actinomycetota; class Acidimicrobiia; order Acidimicrobiales; family Poriferisodalaceae; genus Poriferisodalis. Next base: position 3,388,167 of record NZ_OZ242363.1, read on the forward strand.
CGGACTTGTGGGCAGCCCGCACCGCACACCCTGCTGACGACCGAGCGGATTACCGCACGCTCGCCTCGGGCCACAGGTCCGCGGGCGGTGATGCGGCGGATGGCGGCTGCGGCGCCGGCAGGTCAGGTGTCGGCATGCGCGCGGGAGGGGCGCCATGACCCGCATGATCGAGCGCTGGTTCCCGTGCGCGGAGGTCACCGCCAACTCCAGGAAGGGCTGGGGCTCGGGCAACACCGAGAAGGCGTTGTTCACCTGGTTCGCGGCGCGCCCGCTGGCACAGGCCAAGGCAGCGGTGATCTGCTCGCTGCTGCCGTGGCCCGAAGACGAAGCAGAGCAGGATCGCCTGTGCCAATTGGTGCGCGACTCCATGACCGGCTACGACGCCATGCACGACGAGCTCGTCGCCGAGTTGGCCAAGCACTATCCCGACGGCGCCTCGATTCTGGACCCGTTCTCGGGCCGGGCGATGATCCCGCTGGAGGCGGCCCGGCTTGGCGTCAAGGCATACGGCATCGACTACTCGCCGGTGGCGACGCTGGCAGGAAAGCTGCTGGCCGACTATCCGCTGCGTGACTGGTCCAACGAGCCGCCCCTGCCGTTCGAGGGATACGAAGAGCACGCGATGCGCTACCCCGAGCCGCATCTGCGCCTGCTGTGCGATGTCGAGTTCTTGGTCAAGTGGATCGGCGACCGCCACGAGGAGGAGATGGATGAGTTCTATCCCAAAGTCGACGGCAAACGCCCGTGGGCCTACCTGTGGGCGGTGACGATCCCGTGCAACGAATGCAGTCGGGAGTTCCCGCTCACCGCCGACTTGCAGCTGCGGCGACCGAATCCGAAGAAAGGCGACCCCGGCCAGTCCTATGAGCTCATTGCCGATCTGGCAAGTGGAATGATTGAAGTATCTGTTCACGACGGGGAACCGAGGTCGCCGGGGACCCTCGTCAAGTCGGCGGGAAGCGGTCGCGGCCGAGCTGCCGTCTGCCCGTTCTGCAGCTATACCCACTCGCACGCTGAGCACACCCGCATCCGCGAGAATGGGCACGCTGGCGATGTGATGCTGGTGGTCGCCGACATCGACGCTGATGTCGGCAAGCGTTACCGAGAGCCGACGTTGCCCGAACGCGCTGCCGCAACTGCGGCAGAAGCAGCGCTTGCGGCCAGTGAGCCTTTCGCCGCTGACCTGCCAGCAGTTCCTGACGAGCGCGCGCTTGGGTCAACCGGGCCACGACGGTACGAACGGTACGGCTATCGAACCTTTGGTGACTTTTGCAACGCGCGCCAAACGCTCGCACTTGTGAGCCTCGCGCGCCTCGTTTGCGACCTCACACGAGTGCTGTCGGACGCCGAACGAGCCCCAGCAAGTGCCGTCAGCTCAACGCCGGCTCCCAACGCCTGCCCGAGGCCGACATCTGGCGCAGAGCGAGGCTCGGCACACGCCACCTGCGCCGAATACGCACGCGCGCTCGTCGGCTACTGCTCGTCAGTCCTCGTACGTGCTCTGAATTACCGAACTCGAGGTTGTCACCTGCAGATGCCGTCACAAAAGGCGCACCACATCTTGGCCACTGGAGCGTCGGTCCCATTTGGAAACGATTACTTGGAATCGGGTTGCTCGGACGGGCCCGGTACATGGCGGTCCGTGGCGAATCTGACCCTGAATTGTCTCCACAAGCAGAGTTCGCGAGCAAGCGGTCTAGCGGCATGTGTCGAGCGCGGGAATGCCACTTCGTTGACCTTCGGATTGGCCGCACTGAAAGCCGTCGTAACCGACCCTCCGTACGACTCGATGATCGAGTACTCCGATTCGTCAGATCTCTTCTACGTGTGGCTCAAGCGTGCTTTGGCGACTACCCACCCAGAGTTGAGGGTTACCGCAAACCCGGCTGGGGTTCAGGAAAAGTTCGACGAGGCCGTCGTCAAGATGACCCATGTGCGCAGCGGGGACCACAGGACTCCGGAGCACTACGACCGGTGCATCACAGCGGCGTTCGGCGAGGCCTGTCGGGTCGTCGAGCAGTCCGGCGTCGTGACGATCATGTTCGGTCACGACGACCTTGACGTCTGGCAACGACTCTTGGCGGCGATTTCTGCCGCAGGGCTCATCTTGACGGGATCGTGGCCAGCACGGACTGAGTACGGCACTCAGATGGGCAAGGCCAACATCGAAACCACACTCACGCTGGCTTGCAGGCCAGCGGAATCTGACCGCAGTGAGGGCCGTCTGGCCGATGTCGAAGCAGACATCCGCCGGGAGATCGCCGAGCGGATGCCGCTGTGGTCAGATGCCGGGCTTTCGGCGCTGCGCGATCAGCGCATGGCGGCCTATGGGCCGGCGATGGAGGCGGTCGGTCGGTACAGCGCCGTGCTGGATCACCGCGGACGGCCCGTCGAGGCCGATCATTTCCTCACGCTTGCGCGGCGCCTTGTCGGTGAGATTGCCGACTTGCGGATCGGCTCGTTTCCGCTGGAGGCATTCGACAAGCGCACACAGTTCGCGCTCTCCTGGACGCGCCAATACCAGCGCAACGCCGCCGCCGGGTCCGAGCCCAGGTGGGAACGGCTCACCCACGACGTGGACGAGAGCGACACCCGTGGTCTGCTCCACAAGGTCACGTCGACGTACAAGTTCGCCACCGCGGCCCAAAGCGGCATCGGCACGTCCGAACTCGCGCCCGGGCTGGCGGTCATCGACGTCGCCTTTGCCGTAGCGCAGGCGGGCAAATCGGTCAGCGCCGTTGCTGACGTGCTCGCTTCGGCCGACAGCGCCAGCGACGAACTGCTGTGGGCGGTCATGGCGCAGCTCGCTGCCGACCTCGGCGACACCGACGCAGACGGTGACGTGTGGACCTGGGTGACCCGCCATCGCATCGCGATTCTCACCGGCACCGCAGTGATCGCCGAGGACGAGCGCAAGGCGCAACGACAACAACAAGACGAAGGCGAGCAGCTCACCTTGCACACAGGAGGAGAACCATTGTGAACACGTTCATAACGATCTCAGTGGCATCCGCACCCGACCGCACCGGTCACGACGGCCGCGGCTGCGGAGGGAGAACCGTCGTGATCACATTTGCGCCGGTCTCAGCGGCAACGGCGAGTGCACCGCCGAGCGCCGGAGAGCAACCGTCGTGACCAGTCCCGCTTCGACCACCGCGGCGTCGACGCCCTGGTGGCAGACGGTCAAGCTGCGGCCCGAGGTCGAGGCCGCCCACGGCAACATCGACGACGTCCAAGCGTCGCTGCACGACGCCGTCTTCGGCGGCTCATCGGGCAGATCGCACTATGCCGACCCGACCTACTACGGGCAGATCACCTACCCCACGGGCAGTCTGGTCGGCCTCATGGCCAAGATCGCGGTCAGGCTCGGCGCGCAAGGCGAGCCGGCGAAACGCGCACGGGCGCTGTGGCGGCTCGACCAGGCGATGGGCGGCGGCAAGTCGCACGGGCTCATCGGGCTCTGGCACCTGGCGAGCAATCCCGCCGACTTCGCGACGACCGACCTGGGCGCGGCAGTGCTGGTGCAAGCCAAGGAGGTCGCCGGAAGCGAGGCCTTGGCATCGGACCTCAGCAATCCCAGATGCATCGTGCTGGACTGCGACAACCCCGCACCGCGCGAAGCGCACGACGGCCCTGCCCGGACGCTGGGCGAGCGCTTCCTGTGGAGACTGTTCGAGGGTGCGTACAAAAAGTACGAGCACTACAAGACGCAGCTTCCCAACAAGGAGGCCATCGAAGCCGCGCTCGCCGACACCGGGCGCCCAGTGCTGATCCTGATCGACGAGATCATGGACTACATCCGCTGGGTGTCGAACCAGTCCGAACAACGAGCGCTCGACGACATGGCGTTCCTGCGAGCGCTGCTCGACGCAGTGAACGACGTCGACAACTGCGCGGCGGTGCTGGTGATGATCGCCTCGGAGAAAGATCGCATTGCGCTGAATGAGACCGGCGCCAAGTGCCGTGCAGAACTGGAGGATCTGCTGATCCGCAACGGCGAAGCAACCACGGTGACCAGCGGGGGCGACTTCGCCGACATCATCCGGCGGCGGCTGCTCGACGGGCCCCCGCCGCGCGAAGTCACCGACCGCTGCGCCGAGTGGATCGCGTCGGAGATGCGGGGCCGATGGTCCGAGCACGCCTTCGACAAGCTGTCCTGGGCCTCAGCCGGCTCAGGGGCAGACTTCGCCGAGGCGGTCGGACGCTGCTACCCGTTCCATCCGTCGCTGATCGAACTCGCAGAGAACGAATGGTCCCAGCAGGCCGGGTTCCAGCGGGTCCGCTCGACGCTGCAAGTCTTCGCTGCGACGGTCTACGAGCAGCACCGGCGCGGCCACTCGGGCGACTGGGCGCCCACGCTGATCGGGCCCGGCGACCTGCCGATGTCGTCTCGAGCCGTACGCGATGCGCTGCTCGACTCGGGGCTCGTCAGCGACCAGCGCACCCAGTCGAGCCTGCGCGAGATCTGCGCCGGTGACATCGTCGACCCCGACCACGTCGACCGCGGCACTGCGCGGCTGGCCGATCTACGGCGCTCGGGAACCGGTTGGGAGCAGCTCAACCCTCGCGCAGCCGAGCGCATGGCCACGGCGCTGTTCGTCTACTCGCTGAGCCCGCGCTCCCAAGGCCGCCGTGGTGCCACCGAGGCGGAACTGATGGCGGCATCATTCGTGCCGTCGAAAGCCTTCGGTCACGGCGACGCCGAGGTCGTTTGGCAGGAACTGTGCCACCCCACCGACGGCCTCGCCGCGATCGACTCGACTGCAGGGTCCGGCAAGCAGCCGAAGCGGTGGCACATCGAGACCCGTCAAACGCTGAACATGCTCGTGCGGCGAGAACGCGAGGCGGTCACTGACGCCGAGCGGGACGAACGAGTCAGCCGTGCGGCATTCGAGGGGGCGAACAGCGGGCCATTCGACGCCGTGTTGCCAGTGGAAGGCGACTTCGACGCCGTCCCAGAGCTCGCCGAGCTTCGTGAACTGCTGGGCGGCGCAGGCATCGATCAGGCGCGCAAGTGCCGGCTCGTGGTGCTGGATTCCCGCTGGTTCAGCCTGCTCAACGGCGCCGACGTGCCCACGCGCCTGGCCGCCGAATCGGCGATGGGTCTCGGCACCGAAGCACTGCCCATGACGTGGGCGTCGTCCGCGGTGTTCGCGGTCATCAACACCCAGAGCCGGCGGCAGGCTCGCAACCTTGCCGCCGACGTGATCGCGTGGGAACGCACCTGGGCGTTGGCGGCGGTCCAACAAGACGTGGAGATGTCCAAGAGCGCTGGCGGCCAATCACGTGAGACACAGCGCCGGTTCGAGAGCCTTGTCAAGAAGGCGTACTCGCACGTGCTGTATCTGGCTGAGGGGCCCGATGGGCGTGTCATGCGCGATATCCGATTCCAGTCGGAGAACCAATCGGCGCTCGACGGTTCGGTGGTGTGGTCGGCACTACAGGAAGCCGGCAAGACGTTTACAGCCGGCGACCTCGATCGGCAGGCGTTGATGCACAACCTGCGGACCAACGATTGGAACCGCCCGCTGTGCGAGATTCGGGACGACTTCTGGAAGGCGCCTCGGCTGCCGTTGCTGCCGGGGGGCGAGGGCGACCTGCGCCGCGCCCTGTTCGAGGCAGTATCGGGCGGCGACATCGAGATTGTCGATTCCGACGACCAGGTGCGGCAGGTGGCCAACGAGGGGCACCTCAACCTTGGGTCGACCGATCTGCGGATCCGTCGCCCGGCGCAGGAATCAACCGATGATCCCGATGCCGACGACCCGCCATCAGTCATTGACCCGCCGATTGTCCCAGACCTTCCGGACGATCCGCCTGCGCCAAGGCGCACCGAGTTCCGGGTGAGCGCCTCGGTCACGCAATCGCTGCGCGACGACGGCAGTCCCCGTGACGCCGTCCGGCAGTTCCTTCTGGCGGTGGCGAACGCCGTGGATGACGACGCCGTCCACATTCAGGCGAGCCTCAAGATCACCGCGGGCACGGTGACCAAGGACAAGCTGATCGACGCTGCGCAAGCCGCCGGCATCCACTTCGATGCCGCTGAAAGCTGATTGCGGAGTTCTGGCCGAGCCGACAGCCGCGGCGTATCGGACCTGCGGCGGTTGCGAAGTCGGGCTGATGCTCGAACTCAGCCGAGTTCTCGCAGAGCTTGCAGTTTGGCGATGCGGTAATCGTCGGGGCCGAGCAATCGCTCGATCTCGGTTGTCGCCGCATCGATGTCGAAACTGTCGATGGAAACCATCGCTTCGATGTCGAGCCAGTCCTTGCCGCGGTCGAAGAACGCCTTGAACACCGCGAGGTCGCCGCACGCGAGGCACGGCAGCATGACTCCTTCGAATTCTCTGTGCTGGACACGGGCCGCGGCGCCGATATGGAACTCTGTCGTATTCAGGAAGATGTCAACGGGCACGGTTTCCCACCAGAACCTGGCTTGACCGTCGCGCATCAGTCGCTCGCAAGCCTCATCGGTGACTTCGACTCCGTCCGGTAGCCCGATGAGCACAGATTCGCCCAGTTCAGGGTCCACGAAGATATTGATGTCGATGTCGTTGGTGACGCGAGCCTGGGGGGTGCACCAGCCCAGCGCGATGGCACCGCCGAATGCATGCAGGATGTCGGCTGCAGCGAGCGATTTGTGCAAGCGGTGGATGCGCTCGATGAAGAGCAACGAAGAATTCATCGGCGGGGGAACAGGGGGTAGCTCAGTTCTGTTTTCTTGCGGGGCGGGAACGCGTCCGCGAGGGCAAGGATCGACGCGACCTCTGGCCCACGGCGCGCCTGCCAGTCGGTGCCTTGCAGCGACTCGATCAGCCGCCTGTCGTCCTCTGCGCAGGCGGCGACCATGCGCCGTATCCAGCGCTTTCGTTTTGCAACACTCGACCCCTCTTCGGCCATATCGCCAGTCTGCCACTCGCCGCGAGCCGCTTTGCCGCTGATCAGCACGCGTCGCTGTCGCCAGTGGCGCGTCGCCGTCACTCATGCGCCCGCTTCTCATCGAGCCGCAAGCGCCGTCGTGGCCGGCGGCGTGTCCGCCACGGTGCCAGATCCCAACACGGCAGGGCTCGATGGCCTAACGGCCAGCGGCTCAGGCGCTGACCAGCTGGCGGATCAGCACCACGGTCGCACTGGTGGCCGCGACGCCGAGCACGATTAGCCGAAAGCGCGGGCCGGCGAGGCGCGGTCGCAGCCATCGGCCGATCGGCAGGCCGAGCAATACCGCCGGCAGCAGGCCCAGCCCGAGCCACAGTTGGCGCAGTCCGAACTCGCCGAGCATGGCGAGGGCCACGATGATCGCAGTGCCGACGACCAGCATGTAGGTCGCCATGGTGGCTCGCAGCGCCGCGGGTGGCCAGTGGCTGGCGAATACGGCGTACACCGGACCGGGCACGGCCGCCACCGACGACGAGAAGGCCGTTCCGGCGCCGGCGGCGTAGTCGGCCACGCGACCCTCGGGTGGCCGCGTGCCGACCGCTTGCACCGCGACTGCCAGCAGCACGAACAGGCTCACAGCGATCGCCAGGGAGCGATCGCTCAAGGCGGTGAGCAGTGCCACGCCCCCTACCAGACCCAGCGGTGCAGCCATCAGTTGTCGCCGCATGGCCGGTGCGTTCAGCGACGCCCGGTCGGCGATCGCGTTGCGCACATTGATGCCTCCCGCCACCATCAGCATCGGGCCCGGCACGAACGTGGGCTCCATGACCACCAGGACCGGCCCGGCGATGAGGCCCATGCCGATGCCGATGCAGGCCTGAGTGCCGGCGCCCACAGCGATGAAGAGGGCTGCGATCACGTACTCGGCGATGCTCACGAAGCGCTCCTCGCGCGGCTCATTGAGCGCTCACCGCGCCGCTCACTGTGCGTAGCTCGTTCGACTCACCTGCTGCCGATCGCCGGAGCCGTGGTCTGGGCAGCTCGCACGCGCATCGAACGAGAGCGGGAAACAATGGCCGCCCCAGCGGGTGGGATCGCCAGTCCCTGCACCGTGCGAGCACTTCGAGCGCGGCCTGTGCGGTTCAAGTGTTGCGGTTCGGCCGGGAAGCCGTCGAGTCGGGCCATGCTCAGATGGGCAGGTTGCCGGTCGCCGCGCCGGTGTCGCCGGTGTCGGTGTAGGCGGCGATGGTGCGCTGCGCAATCCGCATCTGGTGCACCTCATCCGCGCCGTCGGCGAAACGGGCCCAGCGGGCGTGCTGGTACATGTGCGCCAGCGGCGTGTCGGTGGAGTAGCCGAGCGCTCCGTGCACCTGGATGGACCGGTCGATGATCCGGCCGAGCATGTTCGCCACGAAGTGCTTGGCCATCGACACCTCGGCCTTGAAGTCCTCACCGGTGCCGGCTTGGGCCCGGTCGACCTTGTAGGCCGCATGCAGCACCATCAGCTTCGCCTGGTACAGCTCCATCGTGCTGTCGGCGATCATCCACTGGATGCCCTGCTTCTCGGCGAGCAGCGAGCCGTGGGCGTACCGGTTGAGCGACCGGTCGACCATCATGTCGAGCGCCGTTTGGGCTTGGGCGATCCAGCGCATGCAGTGCGCGAGCCGGGCGGGGCCCAGCCGGTACTGGCCCAGCAAGTGGCCTTGGCCGCGCCCGCCCAGCATCTGGCCTGCGCCGACCCGCAGATCCTCGATGAGGATCTCGCTGTGGCCGGTGGAGCCATGCATGGTCTCGATCTGGCGGACCTCGGTCCAGCCGTCGGCCGGCAAGTCCACGATGAACGCTGAGTTGCCGGCCTGGGGGATGTCCGGATTGTCCTCGGTTCGGGCGATGAGGATGGCGAACTTGGACCGGTGCGCGTTCGAGATGAACCACTTGTGGCCGTTCAGCACCCACTCGTCGCCGTCGGGATATCCGCGGGTCTGGATGAGCGTCGGGTCTGAGCCCGCCACTTCCGGCTCGGTCATGGCGAAGCACGACTCGGCACGGCCCTCGCATAGCGGTGCCAGGTAGCGCTGCTTCTGGGAGTCGGTGCCCCAGTGCAACAGCGTGTGCATGTTGCCCTCATTGGGGGCTTGGCAGTTGAGCACCCACGGTCCGAACCTGGTCTTTGCAGCTTCGGCTTGCACCATGGCCATCTCGACGTGGCCGAGTCCCATGCCGCCCCACTCGGCGGGCATGTGTGGCAGCCACAATTGCTCTTCACGTGCCCGCTTGCGCATCCCCAGCAGCGCCGTCACATACGCGTCGCGGTCGGTCTCCTCGAGCTGCTCCGCATCGATGCGGCCCTCGACTGGTCGCACCTCAGCGTCGATGAACGCAGCAATGCGCTTGCGAAACTCTTCGAGTTCCGGGGTCAAGCTGAAGTCGATGGCCATGGCTGCCTCCTCCCGAGAAGATGTCCCGTGGGGTCTAGATCGTGAAGGGTTCCCCGTCGCCCCGCTCGCGAACCGCTATTTCCTCCACTGGCTTGCGGTTCAGCCTGGTGAGCTGCTTGGTCGGCTTGCCAATCGGCAGCAGAGCGCAGACTGCCTCCCAGTCCTCGAGCCCGAGGAATTCCTTGGCTGCGGGCTCGTTGGCCGACAGCAGCGTGGTCATCGCACCGCCCAAGCCCTCGTTGCGGGCGCCCAGCAGGATGTTCCAAGCGAACGGGTACACCGAGGCGCCGCTGACCACGCCGACACGGTCTTGCTCCTTGTCGATCGAGGCGACCACGCGCAGATCGACGGTGACCACGAGCACGACTGGCACCTCATCCATGCGCGAGAACATCGGCAGCGGGAACTTCAATGACTCGTCGGCCATGGCCTCTTCGATGTTCACCGACGAGGGGTTGTAGCTCTGCCAGTAGACCTCGCCGGCGGCGACCTGCGCCGCGGCGACGCGCATGGCCGGGAAGCACAGCTCGCCGAGACGCTTCTTGCGGGCGGGATCACGCACCACGATGACCTTGTGGCCTTGGCGATTGCCGCCGCTGGCGGCGAACCGGGCATTGTCAAAGATGCGGTACAGCACCTCGTCGGTGACTTCGTCTTCGGTGAAGTCCCGAGCGGCGAACGTGGTGCGCATGACGTCGTAAATCTCCATCTCGCCAGTCTCGCATCGGCTGGTCAACTCCGCGCTGCCGACGGTTTTCGCGCCAGAATCGCCGGTACCCGGCCCCGATGCGGCCATACCGAAGGGGAATCGTGAGCTTCACCCGTGTCTTGATCGCCAATCGCGGAGAGATCGCCATCCGGATCGCCAAGGCTGCCGATGCGCTGGGCATCGAAACGGTCGCAGTGCACGCGCCGGTCGACGAGCGCTCCCTGCACCTCGTGGCCGCCGACAGGGCTGCAACGCTGCCAGGCGGCGATCCGCTGGCCGCGTATCTGGACATCGATGCACTGCTGCGAATCGCGGATGAGCACGGCTGCGATTGCGTCCACCCTGGCTATGGCTTCTTGGCAGAGAACGCTGCGTTCGCCCATGCGTGCGCGGAGGCGGGGCTCACTTTCATCGGTCCCACCGCAGACACGCTGGAACTGTTCGGCGACAAGGTCCGTGCCCGCGCTTTGGCCGTCTCGCTCGATGTTCCCGTCGTCGAGGGTTCGCCCGGCGCAGTCGCCGACGTCGCCGCAGCGGCCGAGGCGGCGGCAGCGATCGGGCTGCCGGTGATGCTGAAAGCGGCAGCCGGCGGCGGCGGACGGGGCATGCGTGCCGTGGAGCGAATCGAGGACATCGCTGAGGCGTTCGAACGATGCTCGAGCGAGGCGGCCGCGGCCTTCGGCGACGGCACCGTGTTCGTGGAGCGCCTCGTGGACCGGCCGCGCCACATCGAAGTGCAGGTGCTGGCCGATCAGCACGGGAGCGTCGCTCATCTGTGGGAGCGGGACTGCTCGGTCCAGCAGCGCAATCAGAAAGTCATCGAGATCGCCCCTGCGCCGGGCCTGCACTTCAGTCTGCAGCGTCAGCTGCATGCCGACGCCGTGCAGCTCGCAGCACAGGCCGGCTTGGCCAACGCAGCCACGGTGGAGTTCTTGGTGTCCCCCGAGACCGGGGATCACTTCTTCATCGAATGCAACCCGCGCATCCAGGTGGAGCACACGGTCACCGAGCAGGTCACCGGTGTCGATCTGGTCGAAGCCCAGTTCAGGATCGCCGCGGGAGCACGCCTCGCCGACATCGGCGTCGTCGCTGCCAACGAAGATCGGAGCACGGCAGAGGAGGTGGGCGCTGCCTTTCGGCTGGTTGCTGGTGCCCCGCGCGGCTATGCCGTGCAAGCGCGAGTGGTGGCGACTGGTTCTGGCGCGATCTCCGCCTACCACGAACCGTCGGGCGCGGGCGTGAGGGTCGACGCCGCTGGGTATGCCGGCTATACGCCGCCACCGCACTTTGACCCACTGCTCGCCAAGGTCATCGGCACCGGGGGCACTCTCGAGGCCGCTGTGGCGCGTACCTCTGCGGCATTGGCCGATTTCCACATCGGCCAGCTGCCCACGAACATCGACCAGCTGCGCAGGATCCTGAGCCACCCGGCCGTGGCCAGCGGTGATGCACGCACCTCGTTGCTGGCGGAGATGGCACTGTCGCCCGGTGACGGGGCGACGAGCGTCACGAGCACCAACGGGATTTCAGGCGACATGAGAGGCAGTACATCGCGCCGCGCTGCGATGTTGGAGTCAGCGTCCGGGCTGCCGCCTGTGCCGCCCGGCGCGGTGTCGACTGCCACGGCGCCGGCGTCGACCTGGCCCGATCGCGAACTCGGCGACGGCGAGACCGCCGTGCGCAGCCCGCTGCCCGCCAGCGTCGTCGAGGTGCGGGTCAGCGCAGGCGACGCGGTGGCGGCAGGGCAAACGATCGTGGTCCTGTCGGCGATGAAGATGGAAACCGAGGTCACCGCACCCATCGCTGGGACGGTCTCGGCAGTGCGGGAAGTGCAGCCCGGAGATCAGCTGGCGGCAGGCGACGTGCTGGCGGTCGTAATTTCTGGGGCGACTACTGGCGCTGAGTCTGCGGGCGCGCTCCTCAGCGGCTGGGAGCCGCTGCTGGATGAGGTGGCGACGTTGCAGCGTTTGGCTGAAGAGCGCCTAGGTCCAGAGTCCGTCGAGCCGGGCGTCGTGCGCCAGCGCAACCGGGGAAAGCTGCATTGCCGGGACCGGATTCGCCTGCTGCTCGACGAGGGCAGTTTCCGGGAGGTCGGAAGTCTCGCCGGCTTCGCCTCTTACGACAACGAGGGCGAGATCGCCGCGTTCACGCCCGCCAATCACGTCGGCGGGACCGGCAAGATCAACAGCCGTGACGTCGTGGTCTGCGCCGACGACTTCACCTCACGCGGCGGCCACGCCGACGGCGCAATTGGCGCCAAGAGCTTCTACCTGGACTTGCTGTCGACCGAGCTGGGCGTGCCGTCTATCCGCCTGCTCGATGGATCCTCCGGAGGCGGCAGCGTCGCTTCGATGGTGCCCGAGCAGCGCACCGAAGGCGAGAGCTCCGCCAAAGAAAGTTCCGGTGCGATCAAGGCCGGGCGCCCACGGGTGAGTGGCGGCGGCGGCTCGTTCCTGCCGTCACACCTGGGCAGCACCGAATACGCGTCTCAGCTTGCGACGGTGCCGGTGATCAACATGCTGCTCGGCAGCGTGGTGGGCATCGGAGCGGCGAAGGCGGTGCTGGGCCACTTTGCGGTGATGGTGCGCGACATCTCGCAGCTGTTCGTGGCAGGGCCGCCCGTTGTGAGCCACGCGATGGGGTACGACATCACCAAGGAAGACCTCGGCGACTGGCGAATCCACTGCACCAACGGTTCAGTCGACAACCTGGCCGAGACCGAGGAGGAGGCAGCCGAGCAGGTGCGTCGATTCCTGTCGTACCTGCCCCCGTCGGTGTACGAGACACCGCCCGTGCTGACGCCCGACCCCGACGACCCGCCCGACCGGCGGGACGAAGAGTTGCTGACGCTGATCCCCCGCAAGCGAACGACAACCTTCGACATTCGCCGCGGCATCGAGCTGATCTGCGACCGGGGTTCGTTCTTCGAGATCGGATCGCTGTGGGGCACCGACCAGGTCGTCGGGTTCGCACGCATGAACGGTCACCCCGTCGGCGTGCTCGCGTCGGACAGCCGTCATCCCAACGGCGGGGCGCTCACCGCCGACGGCTGCGACAAGCTGACCCGCCACATCGACCTGTGCGACCTCTTCCACATCCCGATCCTGAACCTGTGCGACAACCCCGGCTTCGCAGTCGGGCTCGAGCACGAGATCGCCGGCACGATCCGCAAGGGTGCAACGTGGATGACGGCATTCGCTCAAGCCGCGGTGCCGATCTTCACGGTGCTCATGCGGCGCAGCTTCGGTGTGGCCGGCAACAACTACGCCACACCGCGGCGGCAGAATAACGCCCGGGTGGTCTGGCCGGCCGCCGACGTGGGAGGCATCCCGCCTGAGGGAGGCATCGAGGCCGCCTACAAGCGACAGCTCGCCGAAGCCGACGATCCGGTGGCGCTGCGTGCAGAGCTCGAAGCACGCATCGAGGCGGCGCGTGGACCGATCGGGCCGCTCAACCGTTTCCAGATCGAGGAGATGATCGACCCTCGTGACACCCGCCGCCTGATCTGCGAGTGGATCCAGGGCGCCTATCGAGTCGCTAGCCGGCCGGCTCAGCTCGTGCCGCGACCCATCGCGTTCCGACCCTGACACTCGTCTGCGCCCCGCTCCTCGGCGGCCGTGGCGAGCCGCACGCCACCTCGAGTCCGGTGTTGATCACGCAGACTCCACGACCCAGACGGCGGGAGCGGTCCGGTCGCGAATCTGTTCGATCTGGTCGAGTTCAACCATCTCGTCAACGTTGCCATTGACGCCGTTGTCGACGGGTACGGTTTGGCTCACACCCTTCGGAATCTCGCGCGTGACGGCTAGCACCGGCGTCGGAGTTGGCTGCGCGGCCAAGGGCCGCACGGGCGCCGCCCACTGCGACTCGGGCGGTGGCTTGAGGTAGTCGCGGGCGGGCGCGCCGCCGAAGCTGTACACCGCCAGCCCGACGATCGCGATCGCCGCGATGGCGAAGAAGCCCGTTCGATAGTCGTAGAGGTCGTGCAGGACGCCGACGAGGAATGGCCCGGTTCCGACCCCAGTGATCATCAGCAGGGAACCGAGCCCGTAGATGCGGGAATAGTCCCGCACGCCAAAGGCGTCGGCGAGTATCAGCGGGTGCAGCATGAGCAGGTTGCCCATGGCACTGCCGAGCACGATCACGCCGATCAGGATTTCCAGTCCGCTGTCGGCGACTGCCAAGATGCACAGCCCGCACACCTGCACCCCGATCAGGATCATCGCGAGGTAGCGCAGCGGGACTTTCACCGCAGCGAGACCGCCGCAGAGGCGAGCGACGATGCTCGTGATCGCGAGCACAGCGAGAGCGCTGCCGGCGGCCGCGATGCCGAGGCGATCGCTGGTCAGCTTGTACATGTGCTGGATGGCGCCGACCTGGCTTCCCATGACCAGCACGAAGCCGATCGACAACAGGATGAAGAATCGAGAACGGATTGCTTCCGCGAACGGAGTCCCCATCGGCGGAGGCCGGGGTGTTCCATCGGAGTCGTCGTGGGGAGCGGCACCGTCGGCCTCAAGACCCACCGATTGCGGCGACGCCTTCACCAGCAGCCACGTCGACAGCAGCACCGAGACGAAGAACATCACGGCAAACGGAAATGCCCATCGCACTAGCGAATCCGCGTTGATGAGGCGGCCGATCTGCGGGGCAATGAGCGCACCTCCCAGCGAGAGCCCAGTCGACGCGATGGCCAACGCGACCGAACGACGGTTTTGGAACCAACGGGTGACCACCGTGGTGGTCGGGACGAGCCCCGTCAGGCCGAAGCCGGCGCCAAAGATGATCATGACGGCGAACATTTGCCATTCGCTGCGCACCTGCCCGAGCAGTGCAAGCCCGACCGTGCTGACGACGGTGCCGAAGGTCATCACCCAGCGCACGTCGAAGCGATTGATGAGCCCGCCGGTGTAGTAGCCGCACAGGCCAGACGCGCCGAAGAAGACGCCGGTTCCCGCGCCGGCCATTCCGGTGCTGAAGCCCTGTTCGTCCACCAAGGCCTTGAGGAAGACGCCCTGGGAATAGAACGCAAAGCCCGACGTGATCGTCATGATGAGGAACACGCCGGTCAGGACAACCCAGCCGCGAACGAACCGCTGGCTGCGCTCAGCAGTCGCCACCGGCACATTCATCGCCGCACAGCCTGCCAGCTAACTTGCCCCGATGCGTCTGCTGCGGCACTGCATCCTCAGCGGTTCGTGGCGGGTCGGGCGTGCGGCCGCGCTGGTTGCGCTCATCGCTGCGGCGTGCACGTCGACGGCTGGCACCGCCGACACGACGGAGCGCCCGACATCGACGCCAGGCGTCGAATCAGGGCAGGCAACCGAGACGACGGTGGGGGGTGCACCGGCGACGAGCACCGATGCCCCGGAGGGCTGCGTACCAGATGCCGATGTTGTTTCACAGCACAGTCGCCACCGTCTCGCCTCGGGGGGCAACGAGTACGAGTACTTGCTGTACGTACCAGGGTCCGCCTCAGCGCTGGCACCGCTGGTCATGAACTTCCACGGACTGGGCGGGGATGGCGCTGGCCAGGCGGCATACAGCGGATACAGCGATCTGGCCGACGCAGAAGGCTTCGTCACCGTTCACCCATCGGGGCTCGTCGCGCAGAGCCCCGATCAGGCGAGCACATGGGGAGCGGTTCGCAGCTGGGAGGGGATCGGTGCCGACACCTCCGCACGAGACGACATGCAGTTCGTCAGCGACCTCATCGACCGGATTGCCGCTCAGGCCTGCATCGACCGCTCACGTGTCTACGCCACCGGATTCTCCAACGGCGGATACTTCAGTGCCTACCTCGTGTGCGAGCTGGCGGACCGGATTGCTGCCACGTTCTCGGTTGGCGGCATCAGCCATCCTGAGGAGTGCCAGCCGTCTCGCCCCGTGGCCATGGGAGCCATGCACGGCACCGAGGACGAGGTCGTGCCCTTCGACGACGGCCGGGAATCGGTGTTGGTGAAGGGTCGGCAGATCGACGACCGAAAGGCCGAAGAGCTCGAAGCGTTCTTCGCTGAGATTATTCCCGACGAGCTGGCCGAGTTCGCTGCTGCGTTCGACTGCACCGTCGTGACCGAGAGCGAGTTCGACGCCGCGACATCGCTCACGCGCTACACCGGCTGTGATGGCGGCGTCGAGTTGCGCTTCTATGCAATCGAAGGCGCCGGCCACATCTGGCCGGGCTCTTCGTGGGACAAGGGCGGCGGCAAGAACGGTGCAGGCTCGGGGGCAGGCATCAGCGCAACCGCTGACGGCTGGGCGTTCATGAGCAAGTATTCGCTGAACCAGTAGGGAAGTTCCGCCCCCGGGCGGCGGGTGAGGAGCGAGCGAGCCGATGGACATGATGAAGGCCGGCCGGATGGTCGACGTCGGACGCATGGAGTGCGAAGAGATCCCCGTGCCCTCGCTGCACGAGGCCTCTTCGGATGCCGCTCCGTCGTCTCGGCCCGACGCAGCGCTGGGCATGACGGCGGTGAACTACGATGTGCTCATCCGCTCCGAGATGGCGTCGATCTGCGGCAGCGACTTGCACATGGTGATGATGGGCGCCGGCCTCTCTCATCGTCCGCCGTGTGCGCATGGTTTTCCGGGACACGAAGGCATCGGCATGGTGGTCGAGAGCCGAACGCCGGGCATCTCCGAAGGCACGCACGTGCTGACCTTCCCGAATCCGCCGGTCGGGGAGTGTTTCAACGCCTTCCAGCGCGTCAACTCCGCCTACTGCGTGCCGCTGCCGGCGAGCGGTGTGCCTCGCTCGCACCTGCTCATGGGCCAGCAGCTCGGCACGGTCATCTACGCCATGCGCCAGCATCCCCGCGACGTCGCCGGAGAGACCGTCGTCGTGATGGGCCAAGGCTCCGCAGGGCTGTTCTTCACGTACCTGCTGAAGCGAGCCGGGGCTGAGCGGGTCATCGTCTCGGACCTCTCGCCGACGCGCTTGGCGGTCGCGGAGGCCTACGGCGCAGACGAGTGCTTGAACGCCGCCGAGCTCGGAAACGTCGGCGTCATCGAGGCAATCAAGGACATGACCAATGGCCGCGGCGCGGACTACGTCGTGGAGGCGGTCGGCCGCTCCGACACGTTCTTGGACTCGGTCGAGCTCGTACGCATGGACGGTCAATTGCTGTGGTTCGGGCTGCCATCCACTGACGACAACATTCACGTGCGCTTCCAGAAGTTTTTCCGCAAGCGGCTGTCCGCGGCGAGTACCTACGGCGCCCAGGACGAACCCGGCTCGATGTCATTCCGCCAGGCGCTGCGCCTCATCGCCTCCGGCGACATCGACGTGTCACCGCTGCTCAGCCATGTGTTCGACGTGAGCGACATTGGCGATGCCTTCCGACTCGCCCACGAGCCGCACGACGCCGGAGCGCTGAAGGTCTCAGTCAGCTTCGACTGACGCGACGCTGGCTCAGGCGAGCGCTTCGATGGCGGCGACGAGGATGTCGAGGCCCTCGTTCAACTCGGCTTCGGTCACGTTCATCATCGGTGTGATGCGGATGACGTTGCCGTAGAGGCCACCCTTGCCCACGAGCAGGCCGCGGTCCTTGGTGGACTCCAGTACCGCGGCCGTGGTCGCGGCGTCGGGCTCGATGCTGTTGGGGTGGCAGAACTCGAGGCCCTGCATGAGACCCTTGCCGCGCAACTCGGCGACATGAGGCGAGGCATCGCACACGGGCGCCAGTCGTTCGTGCATCTGGGCGCCCCGGGCAGCGGCATTTCCCTGCAGGTCGTTCTCGAGCAGGTAGCGCAGGGTGGCCCGGCCCGCGGCGGTGGAGAGTGGGTTCCCGCCGAAGGTGGTGATCGAATTGCGCGTCAGGCAGTTCATCAAGTCGGCCCGAGCAACGATTCCCGCCAGGGTGATGCCGTTGCCGACGCCCTTGGCGAATGTGATTGCGTCGGGTGTTATGCCGTGCGCCTCGTAGCCCCAGAAGTGCTCGCCGGTTCGCCCCCAGCCCGACTGCACCTCGTCGGAAATGAACAGGATCCCTTCCGAGGCCAGCACCTTGCCCATCGCCCCGAAGAACCCGTCGGGCGGGGTTGCAAATCCGCCGACGCCCTGGATGGGCTCGGCGATGAGCGCCGAGAAGCCACCCGAATCGGTCATGTCGATGAGCTGGACGAGATCCTCCACGCAGGCGTTGGTGAAGGCGTCGTCGTCGAGGTTCCTGAACGGGCTGCGCAGCCGGTAGCCGCCTTGCACGAACTGCACGTCGAGCCCGCTGAAGCTGCTCGTCGACCAGGCGCGGTGGCTGGTGATGGCCTGGGCCGTGAGCGAGCGACCGTGGTAGCTGTTGCGCATCGCCAGCACCTGGTTGCTGTTGCGGTAGTTGGTGGCCAGCAGGATCGCGGTGTCGTTGGCCTCGCTGCCCGAGGTGGTGAACAGCACGCGGGGGTCGGGGATGCCCGATACAGCGGCGACCTCTTCGGCGAACGAGATCATTTCCTCATTCAGGTACAGCGTGGAGGTGTGCATCACCTTGGCAGCCTGGGCCTGCACGGCCTCGACCACGACGGGGTTGGCGTGCCCGATCATCGTGGTGAGAATCCCGCCGAAGAAGTCCAGGTAGCGGTTGCCCTCATTGTCGAAGACGTAACTGCCCTCGCCGCGGTCGATCGAGATCGGCCGGTCGTACAAGGGGCTGATGAAGCTGGGCAGGATCGCGCGGTAGCGCTCCGCGAGTTCGGCGGTAGCAGCCATGTCGGCTCACTTTCGCATTGCTTGAAGAAATCGGATGCCCGAACCGCAGTCTCCGATTCATGCGGAACGGGCATGGGGAAGTTCGGGCACATCGTAGAGTTCGCGTTCATGGCGGGGTTGACGAAATGGGTATCGCAGGCCTACGGAACGGCCCGCAGCGTCATGCAATTCGGCGAGTTCGAGCACGATGCCGACAAGCGGCACTTGATCCGCGCAGCCGACGTATCCGACTTGCGCCGCATGGCGAAGCGTCGAATGCCCCGCGGTTGTTTCGACTACATCGACGGGGCGGCTGAGGACGAGGTCAGCGCCGAGCGCAGCGTCTCCGCGTATCACCGCTGGCAATTCCGGCCGCGCGTGCTGCGCGACGTGAGCGAGGTGGACATCTCGGGCAAAGTCCTGGGCGAGTCTGTGCCGATCCCGCTGGTGATCGCTCCGACGGGCTTCGACCGCATTGCCCATTCCCAGGGCGAGCTGGCCGTGGCCCGAGCGGCCGAGCGTGCCGGCATCCCCTACTCGCTGTCGACGATGGGCACACGCTCTGTCGAGGAGGTTGCCGACGTCTGCGACGGCAGGAAGTTCTTCCAGGTGTATGTCTGGCGTGACCGCGAGCTGATGGCCGACCTGCTGAAGCGTTCGGCGGCGGCGGGCTACGAAGCGATCATGATCACGGTCGACACAGCAGTGCTGGGTCGCCGCGAGCGCGACGTGCGCCACGGTTTCAGCCTGCCGCCCAAGCTGGGACCCGACACCATCGTCGACGGCCTGCTGCACCCGCGTTGGCTGCTGGACTTCCTCAGCAACGAGCCGATCAAGTTCTCGAACTGCGAGGGGGCCACCGGTGGCGACGGTGGCGATGCCGTTGCATTGGCCGAGTACATCAACAGCCAGTTCGACCCGTCGCTGTCGTGGGACGACATCGAGTGGTTCCGTGACCGCTGGGACGGCCCAGTGATGCTCAAGGGCGTGCTGTCTCCGGACGACGCGAAGATCGCTGCCGACATGGAGCTCGACGCCGTGATCGTGTCGAACCACGGCGGCCGCCAACTTGACGGGGCGCCCGCTCCCGTGGAGTGCGTACCGGCCATTCGCGAAGCGGTCGGCGACCGCTGTGAGGTCATCTGCGACGGCGGCATTCGGCGCGGCAGCGACATCGTGAAGGCGTTGGCGCTGGGAGCCGACTCGGCCATGATCGGCCGTGCGTACCTGTATGCCCTCGGTGCAGCGGGAGAGACGGGGGTGGACTGGGTGCTCAACTACTTCGTCGAGGGCATGACCCGCACGATGCGTCTGAACGGCGTCCGATCGACTGCAGATCTGACGCCCGACCTGCTCGAGCGGATTTGAAGGGCCGAGCCGATGGCGAAGTCGGTGCCTCATCGGCCCGTGAGCCCGCCGTCCATGGGATTCGGGAGCAGCAGCAGAACATGACGGGTGATGCGATCGCAAGATCGTGACATCAGCGCTTCATTCAAGGGGTAGAAGATGGCGGACCGAACCGGCGTACCAACCGATCGCAGCATTCCCGACCGGGCGGAAGTCGTCGTCGTAGGCGGCGGCATCGTGGGGTGCGCCATCGCCTACCACCTCGTGCGTCGCGGCATCCGCGACGTGCTGCTGCTCGAGCAGAACCAGCTCACCGCCGGCACCACTTGGCACGCGGCCGGGTTGGCGGCACAGCTCAAGGCGACGTACAGCCTCACCAAGCTCGCCACGTACTCGGTGCGCCTGTTCGAAGCGCTGGAGGACGAGACAGGACAAGCGACCGGCTTCCGGGCACCAGGCTCGGTCTCGGTGGCGTCGGATGCACAGCGTTGGGAGGAAATCCTGCGCGGCGCGTCGATGGGGGCCACTGTCGGCGTCGAGTCCCGCCAGATCGACATGGACGAGCTCTCCGAGATGTGGCCGCTGGTCCGCACCGACGATCTCGTGGGCGCGCTGTACCTGCCAGACGACGGTTTGGTCTCGCCGGTGGACGCCACCATGGCGTTGGCAAAGGGGGCGCGAGCCCGCGGGTGCCGCATCATCGAGGGCGTCGCTGTCACCGGCCTCGAGACGCTCAATGGCGCCATCAGCGGGGTCCGTACCGAATCGAGGCCCGCCAGCGGGAGCGGTGGCGGCGATGCGGCTGAAGGCGAGGGCCACCTCATCGAGACCGAGACCGTCGTGCTCGCGACCGGCATGTGGACACGCCATCTTGCAGCGCAGGTCGGGGTGAACGTCCCGCTGCAAGCCTGCGAGCACTTCTACGTGGTCACCGAACCGCTTGAGGGGCTCGACACCTCAACGCCCATACTTCGCGACCCCACCAACTACACGTACTTCAAGGAAGAGACCGGCAAGCTCATGGTCGGCTTCTTCGAGCCCGAGGCCAAGGTGTGGCGCCTCGACGGCATCCCGCGGGACTTCAGCTTTGGCACGCTCGACGAAGACTGGGACCACGTCGGCCCGGTCTTCGAGCGCTCCTGCCACCGGGTGCCGGCACTGGCTGACTGCGGCGTGCAATTGTTCTTCAACGGTCCCGAGTCGTTCACGCCAGATGGCACCTATTACCTCGGCGAGGCACCTGAGGTCGACGGCTGCTTCGTCGCCGCCGGCTTCAATTCCGTCGGCATCCAGTCCGCCGGCGGGGCTGGCTGGGTGCTGGCCGACTGGATCGCCGATCGGCACCCGCCAATGGACCTCTCTGCGGTCGACATCCGGCGTGCCATGCCGTTCCAGGCCGATAACGGCTACCTGGCCGAGCGCATCAGCGAGAGCCTGGGGCTGCTGTACGCGATGCACTGGCCGTTCTTCCAGTACACGAGCGCCCGCGACCAGCGTCGCTCGGCTCTGCATGACGCGATGGATGCGGCGGGTGCGGTCTTCGGCGAGACAGCCGGCTGGGAGCGGGCCAACTGGTTCGCCGAGCCCGGCCAGGAGCGCGAGTACCGCTACAGCTACGGCAAGCAGAACTGGTTCGAGAATTCCGGCCGGGAATGCGATGCGGTGCGCAACGGAGTTGCGCTGTTCGACCAGTCATCGTTCGCCAAGTTCACGGTGAGCGGTCCCGATGCGCTCGACGTGCTCGACACCCTCAGCGTGGCGTCGATCGATGTGCCTGCCGGCCGCGCTGTCTATACCCAATGGTGCAACGAGCGAGGCGGCATCGAAGCCGACCTGACGGTGACCCGGCTGGGCGACGACGACTTCTGGGTGGTCACGTCGGCTGCGAGCCAGACGCGCGACTGGGCTTGGCTGCGGCGTCACTGTCGGGGTCGCGACGTGGAGATCGCCGACATCACCGACGAGTGGGCGGTGCTCGGCCTGATGGGTCCGCGCTCGCGAGACCTGCTCGGCAGCGTCACCGACACCGCGCTCGACAACGAGTCATTCGGCTTCGGCGCTGCCCGACACGTCGATGTCGCAACAGTGGTCGGCCCGATTCCGGTCCTGGCAGTGCGCATGAGCTACGTGGGCGAGCTCGGCTGGGAGCTGTACGTCCCCAATGCGCAGGCAGTCGCTGTGTACACGGCGCTGAAAGACGCGGCGGCGCAAGATGCTGTGGGGCTGGATGGCCGGGCATCGGGCACGACGGAGGATCGCGTTGCCGACGCTGGTCAGGCTGCCGATGCGGAGCGCCGCGTTGGATTGGTGCACGCCGGCTACCACGCCATGAACACGCTGCGCCTCGAATGCGGTTACCGCCACTGGGGCCACGACATCAGCGACGAGGACTCGCCCCTCGAATCGGGGCTCGGCTTTGCGATCGCTTGGGACAAGCCACGCGGCTTCATCGGCCGAGCCGCGCTGGAAGCACAGCGCCACGAGCCTCGCACCCGCCGGCTTATCCAGTTCCGACTCGAGGATCCCGACGTGCTGGCCTACCACGATGAGCCGATCCGCCGTGACGGCGAACTCGTGGGCCGGGTCACCTCGGCCATGTGGAGCTACACCGAGGAACGCTGCCTGGCGATGGGCTACGTGACCCACCCGTCAGTTGCCGATCCGGAACCGCAGGCGGTCACCAAGTCCTGGCTCGATGCCGGATCCTTCGACATCGAGATCGCCGGCCGACGCATTGCCGCCGCGCCCTCGATCCGCAGCTTCTACGACCCCACCAACCGACGCGTCCGCATGTAAGCGCACAACGGACCCTGCAGTCTGAAGCACGGGTTCTTGGCTTGCTTGAGGATCGGCTCGGCGTGCGGGAGCGGTGCCGCCCTGCCCTCATCGGTGATGGCCGCAGGGTCTGTGTGTGGAACAATGCTGTTCCACACACACTGTTGGCACAGTGCTGTTCTATATGAGTGTATGGAACAGCACTGTGCCATACGCTAGGCTGATGCCCGTGCGGCCCGGCCACTTCAGGAACATGAGGACCGTCGGCCAATTCGGCGCGGAGGTCCGCAGACTCCGAGAGTCCGCCGGACTGTCACAGGCGCAGCTCGCCGACCAAGCAGGCATCTCGAGACGATGGCTTGGGCGGCTCGAACGCGGCCATACAGGCGCGGAACTCGGCAACGTCATGCGCCTCACGAGAGCTCTCGGAGTCGCGCTCAGGTTCGAGAGCATCCAGCCATGACCGGCTTGCGGGAGTTGTCGGTCTTGATGAACGGAGTGCCGTCCGCACGCCTGATGCGTGACCGCCATGGGGCGCTCTCGCTTCTCTACGACGAGCAGCACATGGACGACCCATCCTCAGCCCCGCTGTCGTTGTCGTTGCCGTTGTCGGAACGCCCGCACAAGGACGCCGCGACGACCCGTTGGATTCGTTCCCTCCTGCCCGACAACAACGACGTTCTCAGGCATTGGTACGCGAGGGAAGAAGTCCTCGAACAGTCTCTGTTCGGCTTGCTGTCGACGAGGATCGGCCTCGACTGCGCCGGTGCTGTGCAATTTTGTCCCCTCGGCGAGGAAGAGCGGCTGAGTGAGCGAGCGAGCGGTATCACGAGGCTGACACCGAGTGAGCTCAAGCGCGAGCTCGACACGACGGCCGGTGATCCCAACGCGTGGCTTCCCGAAGACATCGAGCCGTACTTCAGCCTCGGCGGCTTCCAATCAAAGATCGCCCTGCACCGCATCGACAATGGCTGGGGGCGCCCGTACGGCAACGTGCCCACGACTCACATCCTCAAGCCGCGTGCGAAGGCGAGCAAGTTCGTCGCAGTCGGAGAACACTTGTGCCTGAGCGCCGCAAGAAGCCTCGGACTGAATGCCGCTTCGTCGAGCATCGAACAGCATGGCGACAACACGGTGCTCGTCGTGGAGCGCTACGACCGCGCCCATGCGACGAAGGGATGGACGCGCATCCATCAAGAGGACATGTGCCAGGCGCTTGGCTTCGACGGTGACCGCAAGTATGAGCACAGCGGCGGACCCGGCATGTCCCACATTGGGGACCTGATCGCGCAGCAATCCACCCAGCCGACCGAGGACCTGCGCAGCTTCGCCGAGGCGTTGATCTACTCATGGCTCGTCATCAACCGCGACGCTCACGCCAGGAACTACAGCCTGCTGTATCCGCGCCATGGCGTGCAGCTGGCCCCGCTGTACGACATCAACTCGTCACTCATGTTCAAACGCAGAGGCATCGGCGAGGCGAGCATGGCGATGCGCTATGGCAGCGCCTTCACGGTCTACTCGGCCGGCTCGAAACACGCTCTGCCCGATATGGCGAAGAGGCTGCGACTCCCAGCGCACGAACTGATTGAGCGGGCAGAAGACCTCGCGACAGCGCTGCCCGGCACTATGGAAGCAGCGATCAACGTGCTTCCACGCGAACTGCAGTCGGCGGACGAGATCGGCGAATTCGCCAACAGGATGCGGTCGCGAACCGAAGACTGCTTGCAATCCGTAGCAGCGGCGCGCAAGTACACGCGAATCCATGCGTGACATGCGCTGGCCCACGCGAGTCGTCGGGTTGCTGATTCGTAGAGGGGGCGTGCGTTGATCGCGTCGAGTGCGGCTTGCGGCTGGGTCTGGCTGTGCGAGTTACGCTGTGCTGATGGCTGTGCGCGACGACGCGCCGGTGGTTCCGACGATCGAGCACGCTCAGGCCGCTGCGGACGTGCTGGCCGACGAGGGCGCTTCGGCGGTGCTGCTGTTCGGGTCTGTGGCTGCTGGCACCGCATGCGCGGGCAGCGACATCACAGCCCCGTAGCCGGCAGCCGCGTTCAGCGCCCAATTGATCGGCACCACGAACCAGACTTCCAGAGCCAGCGCAATCGGGCACAGCTCGATGTGCGAATCGCCCCTGCCTGTGGACCCTCACCCCACAAGAGGACGAAGGGCCAACTATCTAGAGTTCATGGCTGATGGAGTCGAAGCCCCCGCAGCACCTCCGACGCGGTGCCGAGGCGAAGTGCCGGGTCTCGGCTGACGCTTTCGAGGCCGTGTCGGGAGACTTGGCAGCGGCGACGCGTCGCGCCTACGCGACGCGTCTGCGTCTTGTCGAGACTGCGTTGGACGGCGTGCCGTTGGCCGACTCGTCGCTCGCGGAGGTGTTGGCTGCCATGGCAGCCCGAGGACGGTCGCCTTCGACGCTCGCGCAGACCGTGGCGGCGGTGCGCTGCGCTGCCCGCCGCCTCGGCGAGCCTGATCCGGTCGGCCCGCAGTGCGGCATCGCGCTGCGGGCTCATCGCCGTGCCGCGGGACCCTCAAGGCAAGTAGCAGGGGTCGACTGGGCAGCAGCAGACGACGCGGCTGACATCGCCGCTCGGCGCGGGGACGCCATCGGGCTGCGCAACGCGGCCATCGTCGCTGTCATGAGCGACGCCTTGCTGCGTGTCAGCGAGACATCAGCGCTCGACGTCGCCGACATCGCACGAGCGGATGACGGTGCTGGACATGTCCGCGTCAGACGTTCCAAGACAGATCAAGAAGGCGTCGGCGCGTCGCTGTTCCTGCGTCGCGCGACCATCGAGCGCGTCGACGCATGGCTGCGCGCGGCTTCCATCGACGGCGGGCCGCTGTTCCGGCGCGTCCGCAAAGGCGGGCATGTCACTGCCGACCGGCTCACCGCTCGCGCCGTGCGCGCCGTCATCACCCACAGCGCCTCAGCGGTCGGCATCGACGGCGCGTCAGGCCACTCGCTGCGCATCGGATCCGCCCAGTCGCTCGTACGCGCTGGCGCGCAACTGCCCGAAGCCATGCTGGCCGGCCGATGGACCACCCCCGCAATGCTCAGCCGCTACGCCGAAGCCGAGCTTGCAGCGCATAGCGCCGTCGCGCGACTCCGACCTGACAACCCCACCCCGCAAAGCTGAGCCGAACCGCCAGCAGGCGTCCGCGGCTGAGGGGAACTGGAAGACCGGCCTGATTCCGAGGC
The DNA here is from genome assembly GCF_965208895.1 of Candidatus Poriferisodalis sp. Classification (GTDB taxonomy): domain Bacteria; phylum Actinomycetota; class Acidimicrobiia; order Acidimicrobiales; family Poriferisodalaceae; genus Poriferisodalis. The sequence goes on from NZ_OZ242363.1 coordinate 3,414,197, forward strand.
CGCCAAGAACCCGCTGGGGCGAGGCAGCGCACGACTCTTCCGCGTGCCGCAGCTTCGGGATCAAGGAGTTTTGATTCCGAGAAAAGTCATTCTCGGAATAATAACAGCCTGTTTCAGCATCCGCGGACACCGTCCGGGGCGACGCACACCCGCCGAGGCAGTCATCACGGCCTCGCGCGCCCCCGACGGCGCGGCTGCTCGGTACCGAAAACTGCCGAGATATCACGGAGTCCCCGGCTGCGCGGTCCTCGCCAAGCGCTCTGGGCGCTCTCTTGGTTCCGGTAGTGACTTCTAACTCCGTTGAATCGAGCCGCGCCGGCCGCACGGGCGGCGACAACAGCATGGGTCCCCTCCCCGCGGTCGGCGCGGCACCCGGCCCGACGCCGCGGGCCGCACTACGAGGACGCCAGTCCGCCGCCAGACGCGCTCTCGCGGCGCTGTGCGCGCTGCTCGTCGCCGCGTCCACGCTCGCCGTGGTCGCCCAACCCGCAGCAGCGCACAGCCAGACCAAGACCGTGCAGCGCTGCGCCTATGACCCCTTCGCCGGCAATCAGTGCTGGACCGAGACCGTCAACGTCAGCCACACCCACGACCCGCCGACCGAAGAAGATCTCTGGGGCAAGCCGCGCGACACCCGAACGAGCGAGCAAGCCGCCGAGGACGAGCGCAAACGCGAACAAGCAGAGGCCGAACGCAAACGCGAGGAGGCTGAGCGCAAGCGCACCGATCCCGACGACGGCGGCACCGATCCTGACGGGGGCACCGATCCCGACGGCGGCGGCACCGATCCTGACGGGGGCACCGATCCTGACGGGGGCACCGATCCCGACGGCGGCGGCACCGATCCCGACGGCGGCACCGACACGCCGCTGCCCGAGTGCCCCGCAGGCACGACCGGCACTTGGCCGAACTGTCAGACCGTGCGCGACATTCAGCGATGCTCCACGGGCTATCACCGCTACGGGAACGGCTGCCACGCGAACCACGACTACAGCAACATGCCCTGCGGCGCCGGCACATGGGCACCCCACGCTGGACACACACCCAGGCAGCAAACCCCCTGCCCGCTGCAAGAGGAAGAGACGACGACCACCACGACAGCCGACATCTGCGGCGACTACGCAGAAAACCTGATCGACGCGCTCACCAGGGTCGACGACGGCACCAACACCCCGCCCACGCTGCCCACCCGGCCGGAGCAGTGCAAGGGCGCCGATTGGATTCAGGCGCTCAAGAACAAGCTCAAGGGTCTCACCAAGGACGTTCTGCGCCAGCTGTACGACTTGGAGCGAGACACGAGCGAAGTCAGCGACGAAGTGGCCACGGCATTGCGCCAAGAGATCGAGAAGCTCTGGGACGCAACGCCCGCCGAGGCCCAAGCGGCCATCGTGACCGTGGCATCGGGCGTGGGATGCGCCGCTCTGGTCGCGGCGATTGTCAACACCACCGTCGCCTCAGGAGGCACAGCAGCACCGGCATGGATCGCATGGATCGCCGCGCACAAGACAGGCGCGGGAATCGCATGCACCGCTGTTGTCGACGCGGCCATCGCCTTCGTCGCCCGCGTGACCGGCGACGACAGCACCGACGACGCGGCCGACGACAGCACCGACGACGCGGCCGACGAGAACTCGGCGGGCAGCTACTGCGGCCCGTGGACAGCGTTCGCGTGGCGCCCGGGTCGCGGCGGGGTCACTCTGTTCGTGAACGGTGCCGGATACAGCCAGTACCAAAGCAGCTACGACAACCGAGCATGGGCCATCGAGCAATGCGAAGCGGCCCTCGCCGGCCTCGGCCAATGACCGCTCAATATCGACCGGTTCCGCCAATGAGCGCCCCGAACTACCCTGACACCATGACCACGACGCAGGCCGACGCTCCGCCGACCCGGTCGCCCGTCTGGGCGTTCTTGAGGTTGTCGGCGTATTGTTGCATGGCGGCCATGGCGGCCCGTTACGCGATGGACACTCTCGGTGTTCCGCCGTTGGCCATATTGGTCGGGGGCCCGTGCATCCTGATTGTGTGGGGCACCGTCGGCACGAGACAGGAGCTGCGCCGTCGTGAGGCGGCGAGGGCGGATGCGGCTCGTTAGCGGCCTGTAGTGGCCGCGTGGGCGCTGGTGGGCACGGTGACTTCGCGGCCGACGACAGCACCGACGACGCGGCCGACGACGAGAGCGGCACGCGCCCCAGGACAACGATGAGCAGCTGGAGCTCTTTAGGCGCTGGACATGCCAAAAGTACGATGACCTCCCGCCGGCGCACTGCCGATGAGCGACCCGAACTACCCTGACACCATGCCTACGAGCGCACCTGCCGCGCAGCCGCCGGTTCGGCCGAGCCTGCGGGGCAAACTCACCCGACGCCTGACAAAGGCCGAATACACGGCATCCGTCATCTTCGGCGTTACCGGCTGGCTGCTATTTCGAGCTACGGACTCGGCCGCTGCATGGATCTACCCCGGCATGATTGTCGCGGGCTGGCTTGTACGGCTGCTCGTACGCCCCGTGCCGCCAAGCGTGGCAGCGCCGGGCCGTTGTCGTTGGTGTGGGCTGCGGCCGGCTGCTGTGCTGTGCGGAGGCCGTTCTGACGGCGGACCTTGCGAGGCCGCGGCGACAGCTAGCTGAGCCTCGACAGCAGCGCCCCAGCACGCCCGATGCGTGCTCGTCAGCGCCCCGGTACCTCACGCCCGCGAGATGAACGCCGCCCGCTTGGGCGCTGCCCCGAGGCGCTGCCGCATCAGCGCCGAGCGTGACGGGCGCCCGCCGAAACCGTCGTGCTCACGATCCCGCCGCAGCTGGACGCCGCCCGCGTGCTCGACCGCGCGCAACGCCGACAACAGGTAGCTGTCGTGCCGGCACAGCACCAGGCGATGTGTGGCCATGCATCGCCGCCGAACGTGATGAGCCGGCGCCGAATCCATGGTCTTGGCGATCCCGCCGGACCAGAGGCCGAGGAGTTCCGGAACCGACAGCGCGCGATCAGCCGCCGACGAAGGTCGACCGTGAGCGCCCGCCGGGCGGCCATCGCAGACCATGCGGCCCGTGGCGATGAGCTGCCCTGCGGCGCCCGCCGCCGCCGAAGGTCGAGCGTGAGCGCCCGCCAGGCGGGCGTGCTGCAGTGTGCCGGAGCGCGCGAACCCGTCGGCCAGGCGGCTATCGAGGAACGCCCGAGGTCGTGGCCATTACCGGTGGCTCAGCACGACCCCAGACGCCCGCAGCGGCCCGGCAACGCCGCCGCGAACGACATAGCCGATCATCTCGAAGTCCTCGACGCCGCTGTGTCGATGCTGCCCGAGCCCGACGCGGCAGGCCACCGCGAAGGCGACGACAGTGACCTGGCGGAACGCCCGTTGGTGGTGCGCATCGACGCGGCGGGATGCTCGGCGACGCTCGCGCAAGGGCTGGGGGAGCCCCGACCAGGGTGGCGAACGCCATCCTGAGGGGCGTCAGCGAAGCAGCGAAACGAATCGCCACACTCGCCTTCGAGCAGACCATCGAGCACCCCTGCGATGACATTTGGGACGACCTCACCAAATGGGGGGAGGACACCTACTGGAACCTCGACACGACCGAGCCTACGGACGACGGTAAAGACGGCGGCGACGACGCGGCCGACGAGAACTCGGCGGGCAGCTACTGCGGCCCGTGGACAGCGTTCGCGTGGCACCCGGATCGCGGCGGGGTCACTTTGTTCGTGAACGGTGCCGGACACAGCCAGTACCAAAGCAGCTGCGACAACCGAGCATGGGCCATCGAGCAATGCCAAGCGGCCCTCGCCGGCCTCGGCCAATGACCTGCGCCAGGATCGACCGTTCTGCCAATGAGCGACCCGAACTACCCTGACACCATGAGCGCCGGCGCTGAGACGACGACTACGCCGAACCCGAAAGAGAAAAGCGACAGTCGGGTTTGGACGCCCGGTTTTGTAGCGGTGGTCGTGCTGGCCAACCTCGTGCAATGGCTCACGGATTGGTCTTGGTGGGTGCTCTGGGCACCCGCGGCGGCCATCTCGGGCTGCATCCTCGTTTACGCATGGGCCAAGCGCCGCCGTGGGGCGGCGAGGGCGGCTGCGGCTCGTTAGCGGCCTGTAGAGGCCGCCTGGGCGATGCTGGGCACGGTGACTTCCCGCCGGGACACTGCTGCCCGCATCGCCGCCGGTGCCGCCAGCGAAATAGCGCGGTCTTTCACGCGCTCGCCAGCGCTGAGCTGCTTGACCGCGTCGCCGGCATGAGCGGCGGCGACCTCGTCCAGGCCGCAGCAGCACTCGCCGGCCGCCCGTGGCCATGAGGCGTGCTCGACGAATAGTTCCAGAACCTGGTAGCGCACAATCACCCGCCGCCCCACGTGGCCGACGAGAACTCGGCGGGTAACTACCGCGGCCCGTGGACATCGTTTGCGTTCCGGGGGCGCCCGGAACGCGGCGGGGTCACGCTGTTCGTGAACGGTGCCGGATACAGCCAGTACCAAGGCAGCTACGACAACCGAGCATGGGCGGCGGAACAATGCCAAGCGGCCCTCGCCGGCCTCGGTCAATGACCTGCGCAAGACCGACCGGTTCCGCAAATGAGCGCCACGTAGAATCTTGAGACCATGAGCCAGACACGCAGCCGTTACATCAGAAACCCAATCCCCGAGCGCTTCAAGATCGCACATATCATTTTTGGATTTCTCGCCGTCCTTGGGTTTGTCTTCCTCATAGTCCAGCTGCCGGGGTTGCTGTTTGGCAACTTTGTCGGAGTCGGCGTACTGCTGCTCTTCTGGTGCATCACCTACTTTCGGTGGGCCAAGCGCCGTCGTGAGGCCGCGAGAGAGGCAGCGGCCCAAGGCTGACACCATGCCCACGAACGAACCCGGGCCTGTCGGACGCTCCCTTGTCAAGCGGCGAGCGCGAATGGTTGTTTTCGGGCGGTTTCGTCGCGCCACATTCGTCGGATGACGCGGTTGGCGAGTTGGCGTTTGTGGGCTCGTCTGGCCTCACGTCGGGTTTTGCCTTCGCCGGCTTTTCTGGCGAGGTAGGCGATCGCTTCGGGCTGGCTGCGCTGCTGGGTGACCGACGCGATGTGCAGCACTGAGTTGATGCGCCGGTTGCCTCGGAAGTCGAGCCGGTGCTTGACGGGATCGCCGGCGCCTTCGCCCGAGGAGAGAGCGACGGCGCCGGTGCCGCACCAGCGGGCGAACTTGGACTCGCGGTCGAATCGGGTCGGGTCGCCGACCTCGCACAGCAGCGTCGCGGCTGAGATCGGGCCGATGCCTGGCTCGTCGCGCAAAGTGGTGCCGTGGTTGTCGAGCAGCTCGTCGATGAGACGTTCCAGTCGGCGGATCTCGCTGCGGGCGGCACGGTCTTGGTCGATGAATGCCTGCATCCAGGCGAGCCGGTGCCGGCCCGCTGGGGTCGTGCATGTGTCGGGGTCGATCCCTTCGAGGCGGCGCAGCCGGGCTTCGATCTTGCCGCTGGTGGTGAGCTGGTCGCGTATCTCGGTGGGCAGCTTGGAGATCTGGTCGCCGACGTGGTGGAGCATCAAAGTGCGAGCAGCCACAAGGGTTCTGCGGTGTTCGAGCACCGCCTCGATCTCGGCCACGAGCGGGTCGTAGGCCTCCAGAGCCTGCACCGGTCCCAGCGTCGGCTCGGCCAGCAGCGCCCGTGCCGAGGCGACGGCGTCGACGGCGTCGGTCTTGCCCAGCCGCCGGCTGCGGCGCTGCGCCGCCGAGCGCGACGCTGGCACCTCGCGGGCGTCGAACCCGGCCGCGCACAACGCGATCGCGACGTGCGCCCCCCACTTGGCGGATCCCTCCACGCCGACCTGGCCGACGTCGTGAGCGTCGAGCAGGTCGATCGCGGCGCCGTAGCCGACGGCGGTGTTCGAGAACGTCTCGTGGACGAGCTCGACGCCGTGAGGGTCGACGATCCCCACGGTGAAGGTGTCTTGGTGGGGGTCGATTCCCCCGACTGGCGGTGTCATGCTGTGCTCCTGCTGGAAGTGATGTTCCGGTGGGTCCGGGAACGGCAGGGGCGCTTCGTCACAACCGAGTCGAGACAGTCAGGCTCCCTTCAAGACAGGAGCGCTCCTGCCGGTCCCACGCTCGACGCGACAGGTCTGACAACAGGCACAAGGCCAAAGGTTTGTGGAGTCATCGCCGAGCGCAGGACCGGACCGTAACCCCCTGGCTGGAGGCCCCGGCGACATCAACAGTGACACTCGGAAAGTTTGTGTAAATGGCGTGGTCTGAGGGTCCCTGGCTGGGTGCTGGGGGCCGGGAAGGATCATGTCTGCGGCTGATCAGAATATGCCGGCGAGCGATGCCGTCGGCGAGACGGCGATGAAGGACTGGGCCGAGTTCTTGGTGGCCCAGGCACGCGCGGACGGCGCGGGTGCTGACCGGCGACGGCGGCTTGTTGACCGGGCTGGTGCGCCAGGTGCCCCCGGACCGGTCTCGAGGTCGAGATGAGCGAGCATCTGGGCTATGAGCGTCACGCTGTTGAGGGCCGCGGGTCGGGCAACTCGCGCAACGGATCGACTCCCAAGACTGTCAAGACCGAGATCGGCGAGGTCGAGCTGGCGGTGCCGCGTGATCGTGCGGGCACGTTCGAGCCGGTGACGGTGCCCAAGCACCGGCGCCGTCTCGACGGGCTGTCGGGCAATGTGATCAGTCTCTATGGGTAGGGGCTCACCACCGGCGAGATCCAGGACCACCTGGCTGAGATCTATGACACCTCGGTGAGCCGGGAGACGATCTCGAAGATCACCGCCGGGATCGTGGCTGACATGGCGGCGTGGCAGAACCGGCCCCTCGATCCGGTCTATGCGGTGCTGGGTTCGACGCGATCGTCGTCAACGCCTGCGACTCCCAGGTCGCGAACAGGCCCGTGTATGTCGCCATAGGCGTGGATCTTCAAGGAGAACGCGACGTCTTGGGCATGTGGCTGGGCCCATCGGGCGGCGAGGGCGCCACCCAGTGGGCGACGATGCTGACCGAGCTGAGAAACCGCGGCCTCGCCGACGCGTTGATCGTGTGCTGCGACGGCCTGCGGGGCCTGCCCGAGTCGATCCGGGCGACTTGGCCCGAAGCGACGGTTCAGACTTGCGTCGTTCACATGGTCCGCAACAGCCTGCGGTACGCGTCCCGCAAGCACTGGAGCCAGATCACCCGAGCGATGCGAGAGATCTACACGTCTGCGACCGTCGAGGCCGCCGAAGCCCGCTTCGAGGCGTTCGCCGGCGACTGGGAGGACACCTACCCCGCCATGATCCGGTCGTGGCGCAACTCCTGGGACGAGTTCGTGCCGTTCCTGGAGTTCCCGCCCGAGCTGCGCCGAGTCGTGTACACCACAAACGCCATAGAAAGCCTCAACGCCCGCTTCCGACGGGCCGTCAGGCATCGAGGGCACTTCCCAAACGAACAAGCCGCCATGAAAGTTCTCTATCTTGTCGCCACGGCTCGACGAAAGAACCGAACCAACCTCACCGGCAAGACCAACGGCTGGAAAGCAATCCTCAACGCGCTCACCGTGCACTACGGCGACCGGATCGCCGACCACATCCGATGAACACCACCACGACCGGATACACAGAAATTCCGACAGGCCCGCCGCCGGACGACGACGCCGACAACGACGGCGACGACACCGACGACAGCGACGACAGCGGCGAGACTGACGACAGTGACGAGACTGACGACAGCGACGACAGTGACGACAGTGACGACAGCGATGACGCCCAGGACTCACCTGGCGACGGCGACTCAGACGGACCCACAGACGACGACTACCGCCAAGCACTGGACGAATTCGACAAGACCGGAGACATCGACGCGCTGACAGACTTCCTCAACCAATGGGTCTGCCACCACGGCGACGGCACCCCGACATCAGGAACCTGCGAATGAGCGCCGCTCGCTACTCTGAACCCATGGACCAAGACACGACATCGGCGCCGAACCAGCGCGACTTCTGGACGTTTGACCGCCGCAGCGTCATACTCGGAGTGTTGGCTGGAATCGGTGCCATCGCGGCATCGATTCTTTCATATTCGGTATCCGACTGGCTAGACGTTTGGCCCGGCGGCTGGATCGCTCATCTCGTACATTGGCTGGCAATCTGCATTCTATGGGTCATGGTCATTCGGTGGCTTCGGCAACGACGCGACTGGGTATCGAGGCTGCCGAGATGATCGGGTCCAAGGGTTAGCGGTCGTAGTGGACCCATGAGCACCGGCACGCTGCCCACCCCAAATAAGAAAGGCCACATTTGGGCTTGGGCACCGACCATTGTCTTGCTCGTCGCGCTGCCCAATCTCATGGAATGGCTCAATTGGTCTCGGTGGATATTGACCGCCCCTGCTGCGGCCGTTGCGGGCTGCATCCTGGTTTACGCATGGGCCAAGCGCCGCCGTGGGGCGGCGAGGGCGGCTGCGGCTCGTTAGCGGCCTGTAGAGGCCGCCTGGGCGATGCTGGGCACGGTGACTTCCCGCCGGGGCACTGCCAATGAGCGACCCGCACTACCCTGAACCCATGAGCGCCGACGCTGAGACGACGACTACGCCGAAGCCGTGTAGGAGCTTCTGGCGGCGGAGTTTTTGGAGTTATCTGTCGTGCGTCGGGGTGCTGGTTTACTATTCCTTCGGCCGGTTCGATACCCCTTGGCTGTCGCTCTCAGGGTGGCAGATCGGGTTGATCCTCGCCGTTGTCGCCGTTGTCGCCATCGTCTACGACCGAGCCAAAACGCGGCGGCGCGACGCCGAGGCGGCCGGCCGTTAGCGGACCTTGCGGGCGCTCGATGTCGGGTCTGCCGTCAGGAGCGCCTGCGGGCCTCGGCACGCCCTCAGGCGATGTATGGCCGCACATCAGCGCCCGCTGAGGCGTGCTCGGCGCCGTGGCCGTGAAAGGTGATGCGCGCCCCGCGCGTTTGCATCGCGCTTCACGATCCGTCGACCCCAGGGCAAGCAGCGCACCCAGCACGCCATCACGGCCCAGGCGATGCACGTCCCCAGGCGATGCACGTCCCCAGGCGATGCACGGTCGCATATCAGCACCGGCGAGGCGTGCTCGACCCGCTGGCGATCCCCGACGGCCAAGCCTGCCGACGGCCGCAGAATGAAGCCGAAGGTCTCCAGAACAGAATAGACCTCAATCGAGCGCCCGCCGAGGTGCTCGATGTGCTGAATGGCCGAGGCCGCCAATGGGTTTAGTCGCCGCCGGGTTGACCCGCCGATCTGTGTCGAGCTGGACGCCAGGCAACACAGCCTCAACCGCAGAACCTGCATAGCTACTGACAGCACGACTTCGGCGCTGCGCTGCCGTCAAAGCGTCGCCGTCGGTGTCGATAGAGGCCCCGAACAGGCGCATCGAGCGTCGACTAGACGCAACCCCGCGAGCCGAAACAGCCTCGATATCTGCCACCGAGGCCCGAAAACGGCCGCCAAACACGCCCAGCCGCCGATTTCGGCGGTTCGCTGGACCTACGCCCCGCCGAAAAACGCCGGTCTAGGCCTGACCGTAACCCCCTGGCTGGGAGCCCCGGCAACATCAACAGTGACACTCGGGTATGTCTTGTTGAGGTTGCCATGTTCGCGCAAATCGGCGATGTAATCGTCGAATTACGCGAGATTGCCGAACCGCAAGCATGTATATTTCGGCTGTGATCGAGCGCGAGATGGCGGCGGAACTTCGCGAGCGGTTTGACCGTTACCCGTTCGTCATCGTCACCGGTCCGCGGCAGTCGGGCAAGACCACCCTGTGTCGCAGCGTGTTCGAGCAGCCCGGATGCGGGTATGTGAGCCTCGACGCTTTGGACAGGCGGGCGCATGCGCAGGCCGATCCGCGGGGTTTCCTGGCATCGCTGGGCACCCCGGCGATCATCGACGAAGTCCAGCATGTACCCGACCTGTTCTCCTACCTCAAGGAGCTTGCCGACCTCGATGGCCGCAACGGCCAGTACGTCTTGACGGGCAGCGAGAATCTCAAGCTGTCGGACAAGGTGCGAGAGTCGCTTGCGGGACGGGCGTCGCAGCTTCGGCTCTTGCCGCTTTCCCTGGCCGAAGTGCGCTCAGCGGGCGCCACGACGTCGTTCGGCGACATCGCCTACAGCGGCTTCTACCCCCGCATTGTCGCCGAGCGGCTCGAACCTCGCGAGGTGCTGACCGACTATTTCGAGATGTACGTAGAACGCGATGTCGGACGTATGGGCGGCGTCGGCGATCTGTCGGCCTTCCGGCAGTTCGTCGCTCTGTGCGCGGGCCGGGTCGGCACGCTGCTGGACCTGACGTCGCTCAGCGACGATGTCGGTGTCGCGCGCAGCACGATCCGCAAGTGGCTCACGGTGCTCGAACGCAGCTATATCGCTTTCTTGTTGCCGCCGTACTTCGCCAACATCCGAAAACGGCTGGTGAAATCTCCGAAGCTCTATTTCTACGACGTGGGTCTCGCGAGCTACTTGCTGGGCATCGAGCATCCACGGCAACTGGTGACCCATCCGCTGCGCGGGCCGCTGTTCGAGAACATCGTGATCGCTGAAGCACTCAAGCACTGCTACAACCGGGGCCGCGAGCCGAGGCTGTCCTTCTTTCGCGACTCACGCGGGCTCGAGTGCGACCTGCTGTACGGACGAGGCCACGGGATCAACGCGATCGAAGCCAAGTCCGGCGCGACGGTCGCGAGCGAGTGGATCACGCGGATGGGCCGCGTCGCTGCCACCGTGCCGGCCATCACCGAGCAGACCATCGCCTACGGCGGCGACAAGGCCATGACCTGGCGAGACGTCGGCATCGTCCCGCTCGACGAACTCGCCGACGCTCTCGCCGGATTCGACACAGGAGCGCATCCCCGTGCCCCCAAGCCTTGACGAAGCCATGGGGCGTCTCAGGTGTGCAGGGGCGACGTTCGTGACATCCGCGCAGGCAGCGGAACGGTTCGACATGGCTCGCTTCAACGCTGAGTGTTTGCTCGCCGAACTTGAGGATGCGTCCCGAGTGGTGCGAGTCTGCGACGGTGGCTGGGTTCCGACGCTGCAGCGTGGGCACGAACGGCGTGTCCCAGTGCTCGCTGAGTATCTGCATGACATGATGATTCATCTCGGGGTCGGCTATTACCTGAGCTATGCGGCGGCGGCTGAGCGGCGAGGGGCGTCGCATCATGGAGTGATGAGGCAGCGGGTCCTTGTCGAGACCGACGAAATGTGCCGGCTTGGGCTGAGGGAAGCCGACGGACCTGCCGATCTGGCTGTGTCGTTCCACCGGATCGACCCAGAGCATGGACGCCCTGCGTCGCTGTTGCGAGTTCTGTGCCTGCCGTGGCCTACTGACGGCGCGCCTGGGCGTTCCGAACGACGCACGCTGCGGGCAGCGACCGCGGAGACCGCGTTGCTGGACATGGTGGAACGGCCCGACCGTTGCGGCGGCATGGATCACGTCGCGACGATCGCCCGCAAGATGCTGTTCTGGCGGCTGCTGCATCCTGTCGAGTTCGCGGCCGTATCGGACCACTACGAAGCGTCCGTCGCTCGACGTGCAGGGTCGATGCTGCAGCGGCTCAGAGACCCGCAGCACAGGCTCCGTCTGGGACCGCTGCGACAGCGTGTGCGTCGCCGACCGCTCGACGCTCCAGTCGCTCTGCGAGACACGACACCCGATCACGGCCGCAAACAGGACCGATGGGGTGTCACCTGCGGGACACCACTGGACCCCGACGCATGAACGTCTCCCCCCGATGGGACGCCATCATCGAAGACTGGCGTGCCACAGCACCGTGGGACGAACCTGAGCATGTGGTCCAAGACTTGGTTCTCAGTCGGCTGATCGTGGAAATCGCGAACGACAAGCGTCTGCGGCGACGTCTCGTGCTGCACGGCGGAACCTGTCTGCACAAGATCTGGCACAACACGCCCCTGCGTTACTCCGAAGACCTGGATTTCTTGTGCACGAAACCGCGGCATCTGCCGTTCGTGATGCGCCGGGTGAAACAGATCATGCGTCATGCCGGATTGTCGGACGCTCGATACAGCTTCTGGGGCTATCCGTCGATTGCGGCTTCTGAGGTCGACGGACGCGCTGTGGACCTGAAGGTGGATTTCAACCCGACACTCGAAGCAGCAAGACGAGCATTCAGGAACCGGTCGTCTCGCGGCAGTCTCACCGTCGACACTGACTGGTACCGAGGCCAGACGACACTGATCCCGTGCGCGTCGCCCACCGACATCTTGGCGTCCAAAATCGCCGCCATCATGACCCGAGCCAAACCACGCGACCTTGCAGACCTGTGCACCGGCTTCGCCGCCGGCCTCTCCGACGTCGACAGCGCAGTCGCCGCCTACCACGAGCACTACCGCCGTCCGTCGCACCCGACGACACTGAAATCACGAGTCGACCTGCTGCTGGCCGACGAGACCTACCGCGCCGGATTGGCCGGCGGCACCGATTACCAGCCGACACCGCTCACTGACGACTCAGTGCTTGCTGCGGCTGCCCAGATCGACAACAGCATCGCCAAGCGACGCTCCGCCACCTGAACGTCGCGCACCGCACGGCGTTCCCTCACTGAGCTACTCCACGCGCAGATGCGAAGCGCCAGTATCACTCGCCGCTTGAACTGTCCGTCACAGCCTCGTAGCCGCCAGCCGCGTTCAGCGCCCAGGTGATCGGCTGGCGGCCCATGCTGCAGACGATGCTGGGTTCGGCGTGGTCGCCTTGGGGGACGGGGGGTACGCAGAGCCGGTCGTCTTTGTGGAGGTCGACGATGAGGGCGGCGAGGTCGTCGTCGCTGCGTTCTCGCAGGGCGCGGGCAAGTCGCTGGGTTGCCGACTCGTAGAGCGGGCGTGCGTTGATCGCGTCGAGTGCGGCTTCGAGGTCGGCTTTGGTGACCCACAGGGTGTCGGCGAAATTGTCGAGCTGGCCGTCGAAGCGGTTCCACACTTTTCCGCGCACGCCTTGCAGGGCGCCGCTCGTGCGGCCTGTGGGGGTACGCAGCGCGCCTCGCAGCGCCTCGGCAACGAGGTCGTGGTGGCCGTCGAGGCGTGGCACCGACGGCGTGGACGGCGCCGACTCAGCGAGCCGAAGCGCTTCTTGGGGGGTGACCCGCCGGCTGCTGCGGTCGGCCTCAATGAACGCGAATGCGTCGGCGCCGGCGTGTGTCTGTGTGTGGATCACCACGCCGGGCACTGCATCGGCCGGGCTGTCGTCGAGCGCCTTGGTCGCGTACACCGCATTGGGCAGCGCCGCCACTCTCGCTGCCAGGTCAGGGTCGGCGCTCTCTGCGTGGCGCCAGATCTCGTATGCCATCGACACGGGGTCCACATCGTCGACGCCGGCACCGAGCCCGAAGCCTGACGATTCGTCGAAGACTCCGGAGATCATCTGCCGTTCGGAGTGGTGGCCGAAGAAGGCCTCATCGGAGCCGAGCAGCTGGGCGTTCTCGCCGAGTCGGCGCAGCACGCGCCCGCGCAGTTCGATCTCTTTCTCCACCGAGGCGTCGGGCATGAGCGACACCACCAGCACCTCAGCGGAGCGCTGCCCGATGCGATCGACTCGTCCGGCGCGCTGCACCAGCTTGACGATCGCCCACGGCAGGTCGTAGTTGACCACGATGTGGGCGTCCTGGAGGTTCTGGCCTTCCGACAGCACATCGGTCGACACCAGCACTCGCAGCTCGTCGCGCACCGGCTCGCCGTCGCGGCCGAAGCCGTTGGACACCGGCGAGAATCGCTGCGCGACGGCGGTGGGATCGTCGGTGTCGCCGGTAACGAGCCCTGCATCGCGGACCCCGCGCCGCCCCAGCTCTGCCGACACATAGCGGGCAGTGTCGGCAGCCTCGGTGAAGATCAGCACTTTGGCGTCGGGGTGCTGCGCGGTGACCGCGTCCATCAGCGCTGCGATCTTGCCGTCGCGATCTGCGTCCCAGTCTCCGAAGCGGTCCAGCAGGCCGCTGATGATGTCCGCATCGGCGCGCAGCTCGTTGACAAGATCGGCGCTGAACATGTGCGGCGGCGCCCAGCGGATCGCTTTGGGGCTCTTGGCGCGCAGCTTGTCGTACGCACTTGCCGCAGTGCCGGCGTCAGCGCCGAACAGCGCAGCGCCGTCGCTGTCGTCGTCTTCGCCGGTGTCCTCGGGTTCCTGGTCGGTCTCGGCTGCCCACAGCGCGTTGTCCACCGAGCCGACCGGCATCGGAAAGCCGTTCTCGAGCGCATATGCCGCCACCAGGTTGCGCAGCCGGTGACGGCGAAGGGTCGCCACGAACGCCGGCCCCGACGACGACAGCCGCTTGAACATCGTGATCCTCGTGAAGCCCGCCAGGTTGCCCTGCACTGAGTTCTCGAGGTCTTCGACCAGCTGCCGCTCGGTCTTGTCGCCGGGCGCGAAGTCGTCGTCGATGTAGTAGCCGAGCTGGTAGCGGGGCAGCCGCAGGTCGCGGATCGCGTCGAGAGTGCGATCCGAGGTCATCTCGTGCGCTGGGTCGTCGGGGGTGAGGTCCCAGTCGACCGGCAGAGGTATCCGCTCGGGGAAATAGAACGGCTTGCCCGTGCCGAACTCCAGGTAGCGCCGGCCTTGCTCATCGGTGAGCGCGTAGTTGTCCTCCACGAAGCGGCGCGTGCGGCGCACCATGTACTGCGACATGAGCGCCTGCCAGTCCTCCAGGTGCTCCGACCGTGCGAACGCTGCCAGCGACGACGTCTGACCGTTGCACAGATACGAGAAGTCGCCTTCGCCGGTCTCGGCGATCGCCCGCTCGGGCCGCACGCCCAGATCGGCGTCAGGTCGGATGAACAGCGACAGCTGCGACGCGAGATCGCCGAGCTGCTTGTTGTAGGGGGTCGCCGTCAGCAGCAACGTCCGCGAGTCGTTGTCGGCGATGTAGTCCTTGATGGCCCGATGGTCCCGCCGCTTGTCGCTGCGCAGGTTGTGCGCCTCGTCGATGATGACCAGCCGGTAGCGGCGGGCGTCGGGCAGGTTCCTGTGAACCATCGACAGCGACTCCACCTTGCCGCGCACCTCATAGCGATGCAGGTACGACTCCCACATCTCGGTCAGGTTCTTCGGGCAGATCACCAAGGTCTCGAAGCCCTGCTCCTCTTGGAGCAGCCGGGCGATCGCGGTGCCCACAAGCGTCTTACCGAGCCCGACCACATCGCCGATCATCGCCCCGCCCTTGCCCATCACGATCCGAGCGGCGATCTTCACCGCGGCCGCCTGGAAGTCCAGAAGCTCGTTCTGCATCGACGCCGGCAAGCCGTACTCCACAAGCCCTTCGCGTGCCTCCTGCGAGAGGTGGTACGCCATCTTCAGATAGACCAAGTACGGGTCGAGCGGCTCCTCCGAGACCCACGACTCCTTCAGAATCTCCGCGAGTTGAGGTGCTGCGTCAGCGCTGAGAGGATCGTTCCAGCGATCATCGAACCAACGAGCGAGCTTCTCGGTGGCATCGCCATCCACCACGTCCACGTTCAGCTCGCCCTGATCTCGCAGCCCCGAGCTGGTCAAGTTCGACGATCCGACGTAGGCCACGCGAGGCGCCGCGGTGTCGCCGCGATGACAGAGATACAGCTTGGCGTGCAGCCGATGAGCCAAGTGCACCTTGACCTTGACGGCGCCCGATTCGATCTGGTGCAGCAGAGTCCGCAATGCTGTCTCGTCGCCATACGTCGGCAAACCGACCTGCAACTGCTCTCGGTACTCGCCGACCGTCTCGTTCCTCAGGCGAGCAGCGCCCTCATTGTCCATTGGAGCGGCCCGCTCAAGACGCGCCAACCGCGCCATCTCATCGGCCGGCGCTTCGTGCATGCCGACAAGAATCCGCGCCTTCGGACCGTCAGCCCGCTTCGGCAGCGCATCCACCGCATCGGCCAACAACCCCCAGCCACGCAGGTTGAAGTAACCGATCGCCGTGTCCAACTGGTACGACGACGACAGAGAGTCCAGCAATTCGCTCTCGGCATCCAGAGCGATGTTGTCAACGATCTTCGGCACGCTGCTATTCCTTGTTGCCGAACACCATGCGGTCGCGCAGATTCCCCGCAGCGTCGAACGCGTCCTCGATGCCCCATGCCTGCGCCAGCAGCCAGTCCGCCCGGTCGGTGATGTGCCGGAGCTTCGCCATGTTGTACCGGCTGACCCTGATTCCGGCATTCAATTGCCATGCCAAGTGCCTGGGCATCTCGCTTTGAAGCGATCTTGACAAGCTCAGTAGGCTCTCGAGTTCCATGTCACCCGGGGCAGGGTTGCCCGCATCAACGGCGTCGCGCGCAAGTCCTTCAATGTCACCCGGAAACGCTGCAAGCGTGGTCCGGGTGACATTGAACTCGTCCCCGTACATCATCCACCAGAGATAGGCCCAGCGTCCCGCCAGCGTCACGAGTGCGATGTCTCGTTGGTGCTCATCTCGGAAATAGAGCACACCGTCATGCGGTGAGCACGTTTCTCTGCCGCTCTTGTCGACTATCGGTGGCCGATCGACATACGCACTGAGGAAGTACTGAGCCACCTTCTTGAAGTACAGCGGGTAAGGCGATGAGGAATGCAAGACGTCACCAACAGGTCGGCGTTCCCTCAACGCGGTGAAGGCACGAGCCATGACACGTGGGTCGGCCAACGGCCATTGTGCGTCGCTCCCGCGAGCGAAGAGACTCGAATCTGGCTGCCCGTACTCAAGCGAGTCGAAGAGTCGGTCGCGTGCCTCTGAGAGCCACCGATTGCACTTGGTGATGGCAAACCGTTCGTCTCCGCGCCGCGACCCCACCAGGATGATGTTGCGAACATCAGCGGAGCCCGCAAAGAGCAAATCCGGGCGCTTCGCGAATGCCGAAGCCCAAACACAGGCCAAGAATTGTTGCAGGAAGAATCTGAGATTCGCAAACCCCGCTCGAAAGCCAAGGTTGTGCATGACGATCATGGCGAAGCGGCCTCTTGCGTTGAGCAGGGTGGCTGCTCGCTCCATGCAGACGGCGTAGAGGTCGGGGCACTTCTGGGTCGCGTACCCGAGCCAGCGGTAGCTCGTGACCTTCGACGTCTTGATATACGGCGGGTTGCCGGTGATGACGTCGAAACCGCCTTGGCGCCACACGCTGGGGAACTCCACGAACCAGTGGAACGGCTGGTGCGAACTCACCCAGTCGTCGAGGTCGCCGTCTTCGTCTCGCATGTCGTGCAGCAGTGTGTCGGCCAGGCTGCGGGCGGCTCGGAGCTGCGCTTGGAGTTGTTGTTTCGCGTCCGAGTGGTCGAGCTGGCCGGTGTCGTCGGTCTCCGCAGCGATGTAGGCGTCGAAGGCGTCGGCGATGTGCTGAGCCGTGCCCTCGACCTGCTCGAGCTGGGTCACTTGGTCGAGCCTGTGGCTGAACAGGCGCCCCTTGGCGTCCTCGGCGTCGGCGATGCCCACGAGCAGATTGCCGCACTTGATGTTGAAATCCAGGTCGGGCAGCGGTTCGAGGTGCTCCACGTCGTCGATCTGGGCGGCGAGCTTCAAGAACAGCCGGAGCTTGGCGATCTCCGGCGCGTCGCGCATCAGGTCGACGCCGAACAAGTTGCGTAGGCAGATCGTCTTCAGCAGCCAGTACCGGCTGCTGGGATGCGTTCGGGCCTCGGCGAGGAACGACGGCACTGGTTCATTGCGAGCTTCGAGTTCGACGGCTCGTGCCAGCACTTCGCTGTACAGCGGTTCGAGCACGTCGAGCGCTGCGAACAGGAACGCCCCGGAGCCCACCGTCGGATCGCAGACGGTCAGCGAGCGCAGCACCTCGAACGCGGTGTCGCACTCGGCAGCGTTCGGCAGCTGGCTCAGGTAGTCGCGCAGCAGCTCCGGGAGGTCAAGATTCTCGGTGATCGCGTCATCGACGGTCCACGTCCGCGACGGGTCGGACAGCATGTCGGCTTGGCGCCGGTAGCGCTCCCGCCGATGCACCACATCGCACCAGCGTTCGCCGGGCAACGCAAGGTGCTCGCCCGGGGGCGGCAACTCCACGTACTCGGCCGGGTCGCCGCTGTGCCACTGCCACGGCCACGCATCCCCGACAGGTGGCAGGTCGCCTTCGCCGCGTGCCGTCCGTCCGTCCGTCCGTCCGTCCGTCCGTCCGTCCGTCCGTCCGTCCGTCCGTCCGTCCGTCCGTCCGTCCGTCCGTCCGTCCGTCCGTCCGTCCGTCCGTCCGTCCGTCCGTCCGTCCGTCCGTCCGGAGGTTGGCAATTCTATGCCGTGAGCGTTGCTGCTATGGAGATAGGAGCTGCCGGAGCCGGCCAGCAGCAGCGCCGGGCTGTCCAGCCCGGCGGCGACAAGACGGTCAGCGACCGCGGGCAGGATCGTCGATGTTGCCATGTAGCCGGTCACGTCCGGCTTGGTGTAGTACGCCCCGTTCTCCTTCTGGCCTGCGTCGGTGAAGTTGATGTACTGCTCGAAGATGAACCCGAGGATGTCCGGGTTGATCTCGTTCGTCGCGCCGGTGGGGGATTCGTCCAAGTGCCAGCGCCACTTGCCGAGGAAGTCGAACAATGACTCGAACGCCTCGTCGGCGATATCGATGTCGTAGGTCTGCTCGAGTTCGTGAGGCTCGAAGATCCCGCCGTTGACGTAGGGCACATCACCGATGATGCGTTCGATCCCGGGGTCAATGCCTGAACGTGAGCCCCGCGGGCTTCCGAGACCTACATGGAAGAGCGGCACGAGGAACTGCTTGTAGAACGCGAAGAACTGGTCGGCGCCGCAGTGCTGCCGCACCATCGCCAGACGGTTGCGCAGATAGCCCCGATCGCGGTCAAGGAACCTCTTGTGCTGGATGAAATAGATGAACATGATCCGGTTCAGCAGGACCGACGCGTACCACCGGCGGTGCTCATCCACATCGATTCCCTGCACCGTCGCAGCGAAGTTCTTGTGGTGCTTCTGGAATTCCCGGTAGAACGACTTGGTCACCTTGTCTGCGTTGAACGAACGCCGGATCCGGGCGAGCACCGACGTGGCGGTCAGCCCGTCCTCCTCGTCGAGGCTGAAACTCGCTTGAACGAGCCGCTGCAGCAGCGCCTTGGTAGGTGCCGTGGGGTCGTACCCGTAGTCCACAAGGCGATGCCCGACACCGCTGGGTCGCTGCTCGGGCCACAGCCACAGGTGCTCACCCGGTGACGCGAACACGACGAGCTGGTCGCGGCTGAACCGCTTGAGCCGCCGCACGACGCGATGCTGCTCCGAACGCTCCGGCATCCCAGCGGGGCACTCCACAAGCCAGGCGGTCACGCCCCGCTTGTCAGCGACCGGCACCGGCCTCAGGTCGCTGCCGTCCACCTGCACGGTCTCGATCGCCCCGGGGTTGCCCCACCCCATCCTGCGGAACAGCGCACCGAAGTCCCCGCGCCGCAGCAGCGCCGCCAACTCCTGCTCAGTCACCGTCGGCACCGTAGTTCGTCGCCAAGTGCTGGCCCGGCGCCGGATCGTTCGACACCGAGGTCGTCCACCGACGCATCGCCGTTGCTCTCTCAGCCGCAGCTTCTGCGACCTCACCAACCAACGCATCCGCGTGTGACTGCAGAGCTAGCCGCGCAATTTGAAAGTCCAGGCTTCAAATTGCAGGAATGTCGGCGCTCAGCTCTGTTCCTGCGTTCGCGTGATAGTCAGTGTCACAGGAGTGGTGCATCTTTCCGGCATATCCCCCCAGTCGCTTCCGGTGGCTGGGCGAAGGCCCGCTTCGGCGGGCCTTCGAGCATTATGCACTGCTGTTCCAGGCGCGGGGCCGTGCGAGTTACCCTGTGGTGATGGCTGTGCGCGACGACGCGCCGGTGGTCCCGACGATCGAGCACGCTCAGGCCGCTGCGGACGTGCTGGCCGAGGAAGGCGCCTCGGCTGTGCTGCTGTTCGGGTCGGTGGCTGCAGGCACCGCACGCGCGGGCAGCGACATCGACCTGATGGCTGTGTTCGACGACATCGACTACGCCGAGCGGTATCCGCGCCGGTGGAGGCTGGAAGCGAAGTGTGGCGCTGCGGCAGGCGTGCCGGTCGAAGTGCATGTCACCGACTGGCCCGAATGGCGACTGCGCACCGCCAAGGTGAGCTCGTCGTTCGAGGCGAGCATCGCCGGCGAGCAGCAGACGCTTTTCGAGCGGGTACCGCTGCCGGGAGCAATCAGGTGGGGCAAGGAGATCGGCATGCCCGACAGCAACCTTGACGAAGCCGTGGAACGGCTCGCTGCTGTGCGCCAAGCGCTGGGAGAAATGACCGTGGCCTGCGGACAGCGCAAGAACGAGGCACGGACCGTCGCCGGCGTCGAGGATGTTGTCGCATGGGTCAGGGAGCTGCGGCTGCGCGGTTTGTGCGCGGATGCGTCGATGACGATCGAGACCGCGCTCAAGACCTGGTGCGCCGCCAACGGCGCCGAGTCGGAACGCACTCACAGCGTCGCGCGGCTGGTGCAGCAAGCAGCGCCGCTGCCGTCGGCGCTCGAGGATGCGCTCGCTCCGCTGCAGGCCAACACGATGCGTCCGAGCCGCGAACCCTACGACGACGTGTCGAGCTGGCGCATCGGCGGCACATACCCGGCCGCTCTGCCGCAAGCCACGTTGGGAAAGACCGAACGGCTCGCCAGGCTGCTCACCGCCGCAGCTGTCATCTGCGTCGATGTCACCCTCCAGCGTCTGCTCGATGACGGCGTTGATCCCGCCGACGAACGATTCGCAACCTGCGCAGAACTGCTGCGCGACGCCCAGGCTGAACTCGCAGCCGCAGACCCCGTCACCGGCGAACCGTCCGTCACAGCCCCGTAGCCGCCAGCCCCGTTCATCACCAGGTGATCGGCAGCACGAACCAGATTTCCAGTGGCGGCGTTAGTGCAATCTGAAAGTTCTACTTTCAGATTGCACTATATTGCAGGTAGCATGCAGCCATGATTCGCCGAGAAATCGCTGATCGTCTGCTGCGCCTGTTCGGGCAGTTCCCGTTCGTGTCGGTGACCGGGCCGCGTCAATCCGGCAAGACGACGCTTTGTCAATCGGTGTTCGATCCTTCGGAGGTCAAGTACATCAGCTTGGATGCGCTGGATGTCCGTGGACGGGCCGAGCGCGATCCGCGAGGGTTTCTCCGCGAACTTGGCAGGCCTGCCGTGATCGACGAGGTCCAGCATGTGCCGTCTCTGTTCTCGTATCTCAAAGAGCTGGCGGATGCCAGCGGGGCGAACGGCCAGTACGTGCTCACCGGCAGCGAGAATTTCAAACTCAACGAGGCCGTCAGCGAATCTCTGGCCGGCCGGATAGCGCAGCTGCGCCTGCTGCCGTTCTCCTTCGAGGAGCGTCGCCGGGCGGGCGGCAACGATTCGCTCGACGAACTCGTGTACAGCGGTTTCTACCCGCGCATCATCGACCAGGGTCTCGAGCCCCGACAGGTGCTGGCCGACTACTTCGATACCTACGTCGAGCGGGATGTACGCCGGATGGGCGGCGTCGGCGATCTCTCGACGTTCCGTCAGTTCGCAGCGTTGTGCGCGGGACGGATCGGGCAGCTCGTGAACCTGTCATCGCTCGGGGGAGACCTCGGAGTGACACACACGACCGTGCGGCACTGGCTCACCGTTCTGGAGCGGAGTTACATCGCGTTCCGCCTCGAGCCCCACTTCGCCAACATTCGAAAGCGGCTCGTGAAATCGCCGAAGATCTATTTCTACGATGTCGGCCTCGCCAGCCACCTGCTGGGAATTCGAGATGCCAGTCAGGTGGCGACGCATCCCCTGCGTGGCCAGCTCGTCGAGAACATCGTCGTTGCTGAAGCCCTCAAGTACGGCTACAACCGCGGACATCATCCCCGGCTCAGCTTCTACCGAGAGTCGGGCGGCCTGGAGTGTGACCTGCTCTATGAGACGGGTCGCGGCATCAGCGCCATTGAGGTCAAGTCGGGGGCAACCGTCGCCCAGGATTGGTTCCGACCGCTGGAGCGTGTCGCACAAACGGTTCCAGGCATCACGGCCCAAATGATCGTCTTCGGCGGCGATGAGGCACAGTCACGGCTCGGTGTCGACGTAGTGCCGCTCGGGGAGTTTCCATCAGCACTCGAGCGATTCGACACTGAGACCGCTGTCCTCGTCGGTTGTGCGGGTGACCCGGTCGTCGCTGCACATGTCTTGGCGCTTTTTCCCAACGGCACACGGCGCGCCGCGACGACCGACGCCAGAGGTGTCGCCCGCTTGGACCTGCACACTGCGGACCTGCCGATGACGGTGTTTGTCGCCGGCCCGAGCGTGAGCGCCCATGTCTCGACGGGCTGGGTTCCCGCAGAGGGTGAGCTGGGTGTCGAGTTGACGCCGCTCATCGACGGCGGCTCGGTCGTCTTCGAAGATCAGACCGGATACCTGCCGGGGATCGAAGGCCGTCTCAACCCGATTCTCGACAACCTTGATCGAACATCCCTCTATACGACCAACGTCGCTGTCAACGGCGGCCAACAACAGCCGGTTCGCTTCACCGTGGGCGACGACGTACTCAACCTTGTTGATGCCCACGGCAATGAGCGCAACCTGAGGATTGTTGCCATGCGTGGTCAGTCCTCGTTGTTGGAGTATCACTCGCCTTCTGAACCTGCCTGACGAAGATGCGCGCAGTGGTGCGCGGTGAGGTGGTAATTTGCGCGCATCACATCGGCATGCCACGGGGTCCGAACCGGGGGGTTCGGCTCGCGTCTGGTCTGGACAAATGGGGACCTGTCTATGGCTGAACAGGCTCGGCATCGCTGAGCATGCCTGAACAAGCGCGCTGTGTGATTGTCGGCGGCGGGGCTATGGGCGCCGGCTTGCTGTATGCCCTCGCGCACGAGGGCTGGACCGACACGATCCTGGTCGAGAAAGGGGAGCTGACCTCGGGCTCCACCTGGCACGCGGCGGGCCTCATCCCGAACTTCATCGGCGACCTCAATATGGCCAAGGTCCACCAGGAGGCCATTGCGCTCTACCCCCGCATCGAGGCTGAGACCGGGCTGTCGGCCGGATGGCATGGCTGCGGTGCGATCCGGCTGGCCCGGACGCCCGAAGAGGTCAACTGGCACCGGTACGTCCACGCCATGCTCACTCAGATCGGCGTGGAGTCGTACCTCATCGGGCCTGACGAGATCGCCGAGCGGCACCCGCTGCTGACCGATCTCGACGATGTCCGGCTCGGCTTCTACACACCCCACGACGGCTGGACCGACCCGTCGAGCTGCACCAACACCATGGCGAAGGGTGCGCGCGATCTCGGATGCCGCATCATGCGTCACACGCTGGTGACGGGCATGTCCCAACGTGCCGACGGCAGCTGGGACGTGACCATCGTGCGGGGCGGCGCCGAACCGGGGCGGCGCCGCAACGGATCGCACGGCGACGACGAGCAGGACTCCATCCACTGCGAGCATGTCGTGAACGCCGCAGGGCACTACGCCCCGCAGCTCGGTGCCATGATCGGGCTCGACGTGCCGATCGTGTCGGTCATCCACCAGTACCTGGTGACCGAGACGGTGCCCGCTGTCGAGGCGCTCGATTTCGAATTGCCGGTGGTGCGCGACCCGCGGGCCTCCTGCTACTACCGCCAGGAGATCGACGGGCTGCTCATCGGGCCCTATGAGATGTCTGGCGCCCGGTCCTACGGCATCGACGGCATCGACTGGGACCTGCACTTCCACCTGCCCGGGCAGGATCTCGACGTCCTCGAGGAGTGTCTCGACTTCGCGCAGCAGCGCATCGGCGTGCTGTCCGAGGCCGGCATCAAGCAGGTGGTGTCGGGGCCGATCACCCACACTCCCGATTCGGGCTATCTCATGGGGCCGGCGCCGGGCGTGCGCAACTACTGGCATTGCAACGGGGCCTCCATCGGCATCACCCAAGGCCCTGGAGCGGGGAAGTACCTGGCGCAGTGGATGGTCCACGGCCAGACCGAGATCAACGTGCGCGGCATGGATCCCCGCCGGTTCGGTGACCACACGGGCCCGAAGTCGCAGTTCGCTTTCGACAAGGCCATCGACGAGTACCACGAGATGTACCAAGTGCGGCTGCCGGGGGAGCAGCGCGCGGCAGGCAGACCGGTCAAGACCACGCCGTTGTGGGGCCGCTTCGACGCGATGGGCGCGCAATGGCAGGAGATCTACGGGTGGGAACGCCCGCAGTACTTCTCGCCTGACGGCAGCCCGGAGGCTCATTCATTTCGTCGTTCCAATGCTCATGACGTGGTTGGCGCCGAGGTGCGGGGCGTGCGCGAGCGGGTCGGCGTGGCCGATCTCAGCGCATTCGCCAAATTTGAGGTCACCGGCGCTGACGCTGGCGCCCTGCTGGACCGGCTGTCTGCCAACCGGCTGCCCGGCCGCGACGGCGGCATCCGCCTAACGCACATGCTGACCACCCTCGGCGGCATCGAGTGCGAGATGACCATTGCGCGCCTCGCGCAGGACCGGTTCTGGCTGGCCTCTGCGGTCATGGGCCAGAGCCACGACTTGGACTGGCTTTGTGACCACATCGCGCCCGGTGAGCAGGTCGAGGTGCGCGACGCCACCGACACCACTGCCATCTTGGGCGTGACCGGGCCGCGTGCACGCGACGTGCTGTCGCCGCTGACAGACGCCGATCTGGGCAATGACGCGTTCAGCTGGCTGACTGCACAGGAGATCACGGTGGCGGGTGTGCCCGTGATCGCGCTGCGGGTCTCCTACGTGGGCGAGCTGGGCTGGGAGCTGCACTGCCCGATGTCTGAGTTGGCCCGGGTGTATGACGGGGTCGCAGAAGCCGGCGAGCCGCACGGCCTGGTGCACTTCGGCAGCTACGCCATGAACGTCATGCGCATCGAGAAGGCGTACAAGGCCTGGGGCAGCGAGCTCACGACGGAAATCACGCCGGTCGAAGCCCGCTTAGGGCGCTTCGTGGACTACAACCGCCCCTTCATCGGCCGCGACGCCGCGCTGGCCCGCCGAGAGTCTGAGGAGCGCGGCGAACCGCTCTCGATGGTGCTCGTGTACTGCGAGGTGGACACCACCGACAACGACGTGCGCGGCAACGAACCGGCCTTCGCCCCCGGCAGCAACGAGCCCATGGGCATCGGCACGAGCGGCGCCTGGGGCCACACCGTGGGTCGCAGCCTGGCGTTCGTGTACGTCGATCCTCAATTCGAGGCCCCCGGCAGCACCTTCGAGCTGGACCTGCTCGGCGAGCGCCGCACCGCCACCGTGCTCGCCGAAGCCGTCTACGACCCACGCAATGCAGCGCTGCGCGCCTGAACGACTCATGGCTGCGCACCCGCATCTCAGCCCCTGAACCTCAAATCCCCAGCGCACACCGCCGCCCACCACAGAGATTGCCAACCGAGGTGCTCATGTCTGACACCGCTGCACCGTCCCCCGAGACTGCTGAGGCGCCCAGGCGACGTCGCGGCGGCGGCCGAGCTGGCCGTATTGCCGTCCGCGAAGCGGTCCCCGAACGTGACCGGCGACCGGTCCGCCCAGGCCTGCCTGCGGGCCGCTTCAAACCGCTCACCGAGAGCGACATGCAGCAGGTGTACGACACGGCGCTCGGGCTGCTCTCCGACGTGGGCATGGGCGACCCGCTCGACGAGTTCATCGAAGCAGCAACGCCAGTCGGCGGGTGGGTGGACGACAACGGTCGCCTCCGCCTGCCTCGCGGCGTCGTCGAGCGTGCCATCGAGACCGCTGCCAAGGAGTGGACGTGGCACGGCTTCGACGACCACCAGTCGGTGCAGGTGGGCGGCGAGCACGTCTACTTCGGCACCTCCGGCGCGGCGGTGATGATGTACGACCACGTCACCGGCACGTTCCGCGACTCGCTGGCACAGGACGTGTACGACTGCGGCCGCCTGGTCGACACGCTCGACAACCTGCACTTCTACGTGCGCACGGTGGTGGCCCGCGACATGGTCGAAACCCGTGATCTCGACATGACCACGGCATACGCCGTGATGTGCAGCACCACCAAGCCGGGCGGATCCTCGTGGTTCGAGCCAGAGTGGGTGTACGAGTCGGTCGAGATGTTCGACCTGGTGCTTGGCGGCGAGGGCGAGTTCGCGAAGCGCCCGTTCATCGCAGCCAACAACACCTTCGTCGTGCCACCGCTGCGTTTCGCTTACGACTCGGCGAGGTGCTTAGTCGCACAGGTGCGCACGGGCATGCCGATCAATCTGCTGTCGGCCCTCCAAGCGGGTGCTACCGCGCCCGCAGCGCTCGCAGGCGCGCTCGCGCAGGCGGTGGCGGAGTGCCTCGGCGGATTGACCGTGGTGAACCTGCTGTCGCCTGGGCACCCGTGCCTGCTGGGCTTGTGGCCGTTCGTGTCGGACCTGCGCACCGGAGCCATGAGCGGGGGATCAGGCGAGGAAGGCATCCTCAACGCCGCCGCCGCAGAGATTGGCCATTGGCTCGGACTGCCCACCGGCGTAGCGGCAGGCATGACCGACTCCAAGGTGAACGATGCCCAGGCCGGTTACGAGAAGGGCCTGAACGTGGGGCTGGCCGGGCACGCGGGAGCGAACATCGTCTACGAGTCGGCCGGAATGCTGGCGAGCCTGCTGGCGTGCTCGCATGAAGCACTGGTGATCGACAACGACATGCTGGGTGCCATCAACCGCACCGTGCGAGGCATCGAGGTGAATGCCGACACCCTGTCGGCCGAGCTCATCGCCGAGGTCATTGCAGGTCCGGGTCACTTCTTGGGCTCGCCGCAGACGCTCGAGCTCATGGAAACCGAATACCTGTACCCGCTGGTGTCCAACCGGGATACTCCCGAGGACTGGACCGAGGCGGGCAGCCGGCCCGCACATGACGTGGCCCACGACCACGTGACGGCCACCTTGGCGAACCACTGGCCGTCACACATCAGCCCTGCCGTGGACGCCGCGATCCGCGATGCCTTCCCCATCGGACTGCCGCCCCAAGGCCCCGGCGCCGAAGCCGTCGCGTCCTAGAGGCGGCGACGGCGCTGCTGCGATTCTCGTTTACGCCGCGGCCGGAATCTTCAGCGTCGCGAGCAGCCCGCCGACGCGTCGGCCGATGTCGTCGCGTTATTCGCTTTGGCCATCCGGGCGTCACCGCCTCGGGGCCGACCGTCCCTAGCGTGAACCCGTGACGCGAGCCTCTGTCCGCAATGTCGTGCTCACGGGCTTCATGGGCTCGGGCAAGACGACCGTGGGGAAGCTCGTCGCGCACGAGCTTGGCTGGACATTCGTGGACACCGACGACGTGATCGTGGCCCGTCACGGGCCGATCGAGGCGATCTTTGCGGAACACGGCGAGGACGCGTTCCGGGCCCTTGAGCGGGAAGTGGCAGTCGAAGCAGCCGCAGGCCAGCACCAGGTGATCGCTACCGGCGGCGGGATGCTGCTCGATCCGGTGAATGCCGATGTGCTGACCGCCACGGGCCGGGTGTTCTGCCTCGTCGCAGATGCTGACGAGATCATCCGCAGATTGCGGGCTGACGTCGACGGCCCGGTCCGGCCGCTGCTCGCAGGCGAGGATCCGGCTGCCGCTGTGGCACGCCTCTTGGACGACAGGGCAGCCGGTTACGCGCAGTTCGAGCAAGTCCGCACCGCAGGCCGCTTACCGGGGGACATCGCAGCGGACATCATCAGCCGGCTTGACGTCTGATCGGCGTCGACACGACGCCGGTATCTGCTCAGTCGCCGGCGACGACCCCGCGTTCGGTCAGGTCGGCGATCTCGTCTGCGTCGAGACCGAGCAGGTCCGACAACACTGCGGCCGTGTGTTCGCCGGCACGAGGTGCGGGACCTCGCACGCCCACATCGGGGGAGTTGTGCATGCGGAACGGCGCCGCGATGGTCTCGAATTCCCCGGCTTCGGGATGATCAATGGTCTCGAACGCGCCGGTTGCACGCACCTGCGGGTCTTGCACTGCCGACGCGGTGTCGTTGATCGGCGCCCAGATGCACCGGTGCTCATCCAGCCGGGGCATCCAGTAATCAGACGGCTTCGACTTCAACGTGTCCTCAATGTCGGCCACGAGGGCGCCCATCGCCCGGAATCGCTGTCGGCCGGTCTCGTAGTCGGGATTCTCCAGCAAGTCCTGGCGTTCGATGGCCTTGCAGAATCGCTCCCACGCGTTGCCCGTATCGGGCATGGTGAAATGGATCCACCGGCCGTCAGCGCATTCGAACGCCTCGAGCATCGGGGAGAGCCCCCGGTCGCGGGGGCGTTCGGTGTTGGGGCGTCCGTCGACCAGCGAGGTCGACAGGTCGATGGCAATCGTCCATGCTGCCGTGCGCAACAGTGACGACTCCACGACTTGGCCTTCGCCCGTGACGTCTCGTGCCCGCAGCCCCGC
Organism: Candidatus Poriferisodalis sp.; assembly: GCF_965208895.1. GTDB lineage: Bacteria > Actinomycetota > Acidimicrobiia > Acidimicrobiales > Poriferisodalaceae > Poriferisodalis. The sequence continues at coordinate 3,442,438 of NZ_OZ242363.1, forward strand.
CATGATCGCGCCGAAGAAGGCCAGGCTCGTGGTGTGATCGCCTTGGCCTGGTCGGGCATGAGGAGGCAGCCCGCCGGGCGGGGTGGATGCCCCGTACAGCCCAGAGCGGGAGAAGAACGCGGTGACGTCGTAACCGGGCCGGTCGATCTCGTCGCCCACTTCGCCGTAGCCCGACAGCACGCCGATCACCAGGTCAGGCTTCAGCGCCAGCAGCTCGTCGGTGCTCAGACCGAAGCGTTCACGACGCTCGGGGAGCAGATTCATCACCACGACATCGGAAGCTGCGACCAGCCGCTGGGCGATGGCCGAGCCGTCGGGGTCCTCCAGGTTGAGCTGGATCGACTGCTTGCCCCGGTTGATGAACTGGAATGCCACGTCGGGGTTGTGCGCATCTTCTGGCAGCTTCGCCTGCTTCATCAGCCCGCGAATCGGATCGCCTCCGATGGCCTCGACCTTGATGACTTCGGCCCCGAGGTCGGCCATGATCGCAGCAGCAGACGGCGCCGCGGCGAAATTGGCGAACTCAACGACGCGGATGCCCTCCAGCGGTGATGTCATCGTCTTCGCTCCGTCCTTGCTCCGCGATGTGCAGCGCGACGCGGCAAGGCTAGATCGCTCGGTCGATGCGTGTCTTGACGGCCGCCCCGCCCCGCCGGTGACGATGAACTGCGCTAGCGCTCCCGGATTTCGACGACGTCGAATTCGCTGGCGGGCTTCGCCGGAAGTCCGCCGAGAGCACGGCAGCTGATCGTCGGCACGGTTCGTCCTTCCGCCACCGCCACCGTCCATGCCCGGCCCGCCTCGGTCGCCACAACCTCGACGTCCCAGCCCGCTTCGGACGGCCGAACGCTCACCTTGCGTGCGAGGCTTTCGAGCGGCCAGCCGACCTGTGCGAACACCGCGCGTTCGGCGACCTGTGCCGGCCCGGTCGGCGCCCCCCACCATCCCCGGCAGCGCGGCGCCATTGCCGCCGCATTGGCCGTCTGATCCAAGATCGTGGCGATTTCGCCGGCTTCGATGCCGGCCCACATCCGGCCGTCGGGCAGCGTCATGGCAGTCGGAGCGAAGCGGTGGCCTCCGGTGTGGCTGACGCGATACACGGTGACTCGACCGCTCGCTGTCGGCGCACCGGCATATGGCTCGTTGACGTCTGCAGCCCGGTACGCGCGCATCACCGCCTCGAAGTCGGCCGCGAGGCGTGTGCCCTCGCTGCCACAGCACACGTCGTGGCTGCCTTGGGTGCAGATGAGCACGGCACACTCGTTCTCTGCGAATCCGACCGAAGCAAACCCTGACCCCGCCGGTACCGGATCTGCGGGCGACTGATGCTCGAGGTGGGCGAACAGCCGGTGCAATCCTTCCGCTCTGTCAGCCTCGAAGTACGCCGATTGCGTGTCGGCGCCGACGCGCCAGTGCAGCACCACCGGGATCCTGCCGGTTCGACCACGCTCATCTGGTGGCACCACGGCGAGCACCCGTGCGAATCCCACCTTCAGCTCCATCATCGGCCTGAAGCCCTCGAGCAGACCGCTAGCAAAGACGGGCTTCGACCACGGCAGCGGCACTTCCACCAGCGCTACGGCGTCAGCGGCGATGGCGGTGCCACCGGGGTCAGTGCCGAGCACAGACGCGTAGGCCGAGCAGCGGGGCGCCTCGTGGGCGGCTGGCATCAGCGTGAGCACCTCGGGCGCAAGCGCCGGAGTTCCTGCCGGCGGGGCCTGTGGGGGCATATTGCCGTGGCGCACCGATGCCATCGGGCCAGCATAGGTAGCCCCTCCCGACTGGGCCCGATGGTGCTGTCTGACGCGTGCCGACGCCGAGGCCGTCGGTCGCCCCTGCCGGCTGGGCCCGATGGGTCCCGTGAGCGGTCTTGGGGATGCACTGACGCGGTGTCGCGCACGGTGCTGCAGACCAGCGACGCGACACCTCATCCGCAGGCGCACGGAGTCGTTCATGACCGGTCACTTGTCCGCGGCTGCGGCATTGCACCGGCCCGCGGTAGGTTCGCGAACGTGCCGTGGTGGCTGTGGGGGTTGATCATCGTCGGGGCATTTCTGGTGTTCGTGTTCATCCACGACAGCATCCAGAAGCGCCACTCGATCCTGCGCACCTATCCCGTGATCGGCCATCTGCGATTCCTTCTGGAGAAAATCGGTCCTGAGCTGCGCCAGTACATCGTCGCCCACAACGAAGAGGAGCGGCCCTTCCACCGCGATCAGCGCCGCTGGGTGTATTCGACCGCCAAGCAGCAGAACACGTACTTCGGCTTCGGCACCGACGACGAGATCGACAAGCCAGGCCACATCACGTTCCGCCACAGCCCATTCCCACTCGGGCGGGCCGTGCCGCCCGATGCCCCGCTGCCGTGCGGCAAGGTCATGGGTGCGTGGCGGGATCGCCCCCGTGCGTACCGTCCGGCGTCGATCGTGAACGTCTCCGCCATGAGCTTCGGATCGCTGTCGGGCACCGCCATCGAGGCGCTCAATCGCGGGGCGAAGCTGGCCGGCTGCACTCACAACACCGGCGAAGGCGGCATTTCGAAGTACCACCGACATGGCGGCGACCTGATCTATCAGGTGGGCACCGGCTATTTCGGATGCCGCAACCCCGACGGCACCTTCTCGATGGACCGCCTGGCGGAAACGGTCGAGGGGGCACCCGTGAAGGCCATCGAGATCAAGCTGTCCCAGGGAGCGAAGCCGGGCGTCGGCGGGCTGCTGCCCGCGGCAAAGGTGAGCCCCGAGATCGCCGAGGCGCGAGGCGTCCCCGTCGGCAAGGACGTGGCGAGCCCGAGCCGCCATTCGGCCTTCGACTCGGTTCCCGGGCTCGTGAGCTTCGTGGAAGAGGTGGCCGCCGTTACCGGCCTGCCGGTGGGCATCAAATCGGCCGTGGGCCAAGAATCATTCTGGACCGAGCTCGCGCAGCACATGGCTGAGACCCGCCGAGGGCCAGACTTCGTCACCGTCGACGGCGCAGAAGGCGGCACCGGCGCGGGACCGCTGGTGTTCACCGACCACGTGGCACTGCCGTTCTGGCGGGCCTTCGGCGTCGTGCACAGCGCGTTCGGCGAGGCGGGCCTCACCGACGACATCGTGATGATCGGCTCGGCCAAGCTCGGGTTTCCTGCGCCGGCGGCGCTTGCGTTCAACATCGGCGTCGACATGATCGGCGTGGCCCGTGAGCCGATGATGGCGATCGGCTGCATTCAAGCCCAGCGCTGTCACACCGATCACTGCCCCACCGGCGTGGCGACTCAGAACAAGTGGCTCGTACGGGGTCTCGATCCGACCCTCAAGAGCGTGCGCCTCGCCAACTACGTCATCGGGCTGCGCAAGGAGCTCTTCCGCCTTGCCGATGCGTGCGGCGTCGAGCATCCGGGTCTGATGGGTGCAGACAATGTCAACGTCGTGAGCGCCTTCGGCGATCTGGTCCCTGCGCACCACGCGTTCGGCGTCCGCCAGGAGCGCACCCACAGTCCCGCACGCATCGCTGGGCTCCGGCGGGCAGTGGCCGCGGACGACACGATCGCCTGATAGGGCCGCTCGGCGCCCCGGTTCTACTTCGATCACCTGCTCATCAAGGAGCCGCACACTGACAATCCCACACCGTGGCATCAGGACATTCCCTACTGGCCCTTCCTGGGCAAGCAGATCTGCTCGGCGTGGGTGGCGATGACTCCGGTGACGGTGGCGGAGAGCTCGCTTGAGTTCGTGCGCGGTTCGCACAGCTGGGACGCCTACTACGCGCCCGAATCCTTCGACGGAAACGAGGGCTTCATGGCCGATTTCGACGGCGAGAAGATGCCCGATGTCGAAGCCGACCGCGACGCCTACGACATTGTGGGGTTCGACGTCGAGCCCGGCGATGGGCTGTTCTTTTCCTCGTGGATCATTCACGGCTCGCCGGGCAATGCCGGCGACCACCGGCGGGTGGCGCTGTCCACCCGATGGCTGGGCGACGACGCTGTCTGGTATCCACATGCGGGCTGTGATCCGATCGTCTCCGACGGCGACACGGTCGCTGTTGCCGGTGAGTATCCCGCCGACGACGAACGGTTCCCCCTCATCGCCACGTCGCGATCGGGATGAAGCTCGGCCGCCGGGCTGTGGCGCGGCACCGCCCCGCGCGGTCGAGCACCCCGGGAGCGATGCGGTGTCAGCCGGTGATGGTGGATGTGGCTGTGGCTGAGTAGTTTGCGGCGCCGATGGTGTACACGACGTGGAACGTGATCGATGTGTTGACGCCGGTGGTGGGAACGTTGACGGTCGCGTCGGTGTCGCCGCTGGCGATGTCGACGGTACGGACGCTGTCGAAGTCGGCACCGTAGGCGACGAAGTAGTAGACGGTCACCGCGCCGCTGGAGCGGCAGCTGAGGCTGATCACGAACTCCAGATCGTCGCCTCGCTGCGCTGCGGCGTCGGCGACGGACACCCTCGGCTTGCCGGTGCAGGCCGCGACGGCGGGTTCGGGGGGCGGGTCGTCGTCGTCGGTGATGTGCGCGGTCTGCGTCGGCTGCTGGCCGATCACATAGCCGCTGCCTGCAGCGAGCGTCGCGGTGATCGTCCCGTCGGGCTCGTCGGTGCTGTCGTCGGCGGTCGCGACGGTGAGGTTCGCTACGGCGGCGCCTTGGGGGATCGTCACGGTCTGGGTGCCTGTCGTGGCGCGCCAGTCGCCGATTGCGCTGACCGTCACGTCGACGTCGAGGTCGGCCGCGACCGGCGCGGACGCGGTGATCGTGAACGTCGCAGCGGTTCCTTCGGTGCCGCCCGCCGCTGCGGTGATGCTCACTTGCGGCGGCGGGTCGTCGCTGTCGACGATCACCACCGTGGTCGAGCCGTCAGCGCGCTCGACGCCGTCGGGGCCCCACGAGATCCCCAACGTCACCCCTTCGGTGCTGCCGTTCAGCGTCGGCGCCCGGCTGCCGGTCCCATAGGACACAGTGATCGCCTGATCGACCCAGTCGCTGTCGGCCACAGCGGTCAACACCAACTCGACACGCTGATCACCCGGGGCCAGCACAACACCGTCGTCGCCGGGCCCGAACGTCACCTCGAACTCGTTCGCGAACACCGCATCGGGATCGTTGCGGTCGCGCATCGTCCAATGCGTGCCCTCATCGCCGCCGGTCACGCTCAACGGCACCGTCAGCGTCTCCCACGACCGCAACGCACGCGTGGGGGCAATGGCGAACTGTGCCTGATTGTCATAGCCGGCACCGTTCTCGTCGATCGAGGTCGCAAAGAAGATCATGTACACCGTCAACGGATCCACATCATCATCGGACACCCGCACCGACGCAGTGCCCTGCGCGGCGGAAACCGTGTAGCCCGCATCCGCGGCGGGCGCGTCCAACGCGACCGACACCGACCCGTCAGCCTCGTCTGTGCCGTCATCGACGGTGGGGATGGTGAGCGTCGCCGACGCAGCGTCCGCCGCGAACGTCACCGTCTGGGTGCCCCCAGCCGCGCCCCACTCGCCCACTGCGGAAACCGTCACGCTCACATCGACAGCGATCGTCGGCGCCGGGTCAGCGGTCAGCGTGAACACCGCGTCGCCGCTCTCAGTCACATCGCTGCCCGCCACGATGCTCACCTCGGGGACCACTGCCGGCACCGCGTCGCCGTCGGGCACCGGAGCGTCCTGGGTCACCGGGGCGTCCTGCGGCGTGGAAGTGTCACCCGGTGACGGAGCGTCCTGCGATGTCGGGGCGTCCTGCGCCGCCTCCGCGGCTTCGAGCGCGGTCAGCTCGGCCACCACCTCGTCCCACACCGGGCTGCTGTGCGTGTCGGCCATGTACTGAGCCTGCACAACAGTCATCGCGCCGCCCGCAACGCCCGCAGCGTCGAGCGCCCCGAACGCGACCAGCACCCGCTGCCAACGATTCACATGCGCCGAGCCGTGATGAACCTGCGACGCCAGATACTCCACCTTCGCCACCACACCGGCATCGACCGTGGAACCCTGCGGCGCCGCGTCAACCTCGCTGTCGCCGTCGCTGCTGTCGTCGAGGGACCCGGTCGGTTCGTCGTCGTCGACGACATCCGCGCTCAACGACGACACAGCGCCCACCGTGTACCCGGCGGCGGGCTGCACGCTCACCGTGACCGACCCGTCCGCCTCGTCGACGCTGTCATCGACCGTGGGCACCGTCACCGTCGCAGAACCGCCGGTGCCGATCGTGACCGTCCGCGATCCAGGCGCAGCGCCGAAATCGCCCGACGCGGTCACCTCGATAATCACATCAAGATCAGCCTGAGGCGCCGGCACAGCCGACAGCATGAACACCGCATCAGAGCCCTCAGTTCCGCCCGACGCCGCAGTCACCGACACCGCCGGCTCGGGCGTTTCCGCGTCGTCGGCGTCGTCGGCGTCGGGCACGACCTCGATCAGGACCGTCCCCGACCGCTGCCGCACCGGGTCCAGCGGACAGTACGGCTCACCGTCGGCAGTGTCGACCCCCGGCTTGTCCGCGCAGTACTTCAGCACCGGGTACTGCGACGACGTGCCGAAATCCCACGGATCATCACCGGGGCCGCCGAAATCGCCGTCAGCACCCACATCGACGTTCCAGTCCGCGTAGATGCCCGCATAGCCCGTCGGCGCTTGCAGCTGCGCCGTCGTGTATCCCGCGCCCACGTCGGCGGGGCTGTGGGTGGCGCCGGAGGTGTCAGTGTCCCAGTAGCTCGCGGCGACAGCCCGAAGGGGGGTACCGGCGCATCCGCCGGTCAGTCCTTCATATCGCCCGCCCTGCGGCCCCGACACGCGGCCCACGGAGTAATTCGCGCGCATCCGCGGCCAAGGTTGCCTGCCGCAAAGGGAGGCCAATCCGACCAGGCCGCCGCCGCGCGACCGCACGAGCCCGTTGGACTTCCGCAGGGCGCCGTTCAGCGTCACCGACCCGGTGGCATAGGTCGCCCTGATCCGCCCGTCGACCCAATAGCCCGCCAAGCCCCCCGCAGCACCATTCCAAGTGGTCACGTCGCCGGTGGCATAGCTCGCAGCAACCCCCGACCAGTTCAGCATCCCGATCAGGCCGCCCACCAGCTTCTCGCCCGACACGTCGCCGGTGGCGTAGCTCTCGACCACGAAGCCGTAACGCCAGTTCGAACCGACCAAGCCCCCGACATTGGTCCCGGCGCCGGTCACGTCGACATCGGACCAGGCGCCGCTGACACGTGCCCGCTCCACCACGCCTGCCAGCGCCCCCACACGCTGGTTGCCTCGCACCCTGCTGTCAGGGTTGGGGGCCGACAGCCCCACATTGCGCACATGCGCCCCCGGGCCGACGTAGCCAAACAGCCCCACATACCGACGATCAAGGTCGTCGATGAACAGGTTCGCGATCGTGCGGCCGTTGCCCTCAAAGACCGCGGTGAACATGCGGGCACGCGGATTCGGCCTGTCCCCAAAATAGCTGGTCCCCACATGGTCCTTGAAACGGTCCGAGGCCCAATAGCCGCGGACCGCCTCGCCGCCCATCAGCGGGAACCAGCCCTTGCCGGCGTTCCAATATGCGTCGCCCGAGTCAGCTTGGCCGTTCGCGTTGGTGTCGAAGTCCAAGTCGGCGACGAGCTCATAGCCCGAACACCCGTCAGACGGGCAGCCCATCGCCGCGGCCGCATCAGGGAATGCCGCCGCGAGCTTGGTGGCGCCGTCGGGATCATGGCCGGTTATGCCGTTCTTGTCGGGCGGATACACATCAGCGGTGCCGTCGCCGTCGAGATCCCACCGGATCGCGTTCAACTGCGCCAAGCTCGACACCTCGATCAGCCCGTCATCATCGACGTCGTAATCCACCGCCGGAGGGGGAATCTGCGCCCACGCCGGACCCGCCGACACCGGCACCACCAGCCCAGCCGCCAACACCGCAACCACCCCAGCCGCCGCCCAACGCCGCCAAGCCCTCGACCTGCGCGGCACCGCCCGACGACCATCCCCGTCAGAACCCGAATAGCTGCCCCGGCCCCGATCAATCGCTCCTGCCACCATGACCACCGTCCTTTGGCGTTTGCTGTGTGGCATCGGACCGGACCGAACCGCGATCCCGTCCCGATCACCGAACACTAAACGAACAAACACCGGTGTCTGCGACACGCAGCATCGGCGATTGCGCGAGCGTTTGCCGAAGCGGAACTGGACGCGCCCGCGCCGCGGCGGCGTAGCCTGCGCCGTGCACATGTCGCCGTTCCGGCCGAGAGGAAGCGCCAACAGGTGAACGTCTCCGTTGTCTCATCGGTCGTTGCCCGCTCTTGTTCGCTGTCGCTCACGGGCCGCTCGGGCCACGGCTTCGCCTATCGGCTCAGCCTCTTGGGGCGGTCTCGCGAAGGAATGGCCTTCAGTGTCAGCACAGGCATCTGAGACCGTTGCGGCCACGCTGGTGGTGAACGGCACAACCCATCAGCTCACGCTGGACTCCAGAACCACCATCCTCGATGCGCTGCGTGACGTCCTGGGCGTGACGTCGGCCAAGAAGGGATGCGACCACGGCCAGTGCGGCGCCTGCACGGTGCTGGTTGACGGGCGCCGGATCGTGTCGTGCTTGGCGCTGGCCGCGTCGTACGACGGCGTCTCGGTAAGCACTTCGGAGGCGTTCGGCGATGTGTCGTCGCTGTCGGCGCTCCAGCAGGCCTTCGTCGACCGCGACGCGCTGCAATGCGGCTATTGCACGCCGGGGCAGGTCTGCTCGACGATGGGCATGTTCGAAGAAACCCGCCGCTGTGTGCCGAGCGCCGCCAGCGCCGATGTCTCGATGTCGGACTTCGACCTCGACGATGTCGAGATCCGTGAGCGGATGAGCGGGAACCTGTGCCGCTGCGGCGCCTATGTCAACATCGTCGCAGCGATCGCCGACGCAGCCGCGGCCGAAGGACTGAGGCGTTGAAGCCCTTCGCCTTCGAGCGTGCAGCGTCAGTGACCGAGGCGCTCGGGCTGTTCGACGCCGACACAGCCTTTCTTGCAGGCGGGACCAACCTCGTCGACTTGATGCGTCTGGGCGTGTGCTCTCCTCAGCGCCTGATTGACATCAACGGCGTCGGCCTCGACGAGATCACCGAGTTGGCTGACGGCACGATCAGCGTGGGCGCCTTGGTCCGCAACAGCGACCTCGCCGCACACGAGCTCATACGCACCCGCTGCCCCTTTGTGGCCCAGGCCGTCGTGGCGGGTGCCTCGGCGCAGCTGCGCAACATGGCAACGACAGGGGGCAACCTGCTGCAGCGCACGCGGTGCGTCTACTTCGGGGACCTCACCACGCCGTGCAACAAGCGCGAGCCCGGCAGCGGCTGTTCGGCGAAGGAGGGCTTCGGGCGCTACAACGCATTGATCGGGGCCTCTCCGCACTGCCTGGCTGTGCATCCCTCGGATTTGTGCATCCCGCTGGCAGCGCTCGATGCCATCGTGGTGGCAGTGGGGCCTGGGGGCACGCGGCGCATGCCGTTCGGGGAGTTTCACCGGCTGCCGGGAGACACACCGCACATCGACACCAACCTCGATCCCTCCGAGCTGGTCGTCGCTGTCGAGATCCCGGCGCTGGGCTTCGCTGCGTCGTCGCTGTACCGCAAGGTGCGCGAACGGGTGTCCTACGCGTTCGCTCTGGTGTCGGTGGCGGCGGCAGTCGATCTCGCCGACGGAATGGTGCGCGATGTGCGCCTGGCGCTCGGCGGAGTGTCGCATCGCCCGTACCGGGCGCGCGCCGCCGAGGAGGCGCTGCGGGGCCAGTCGGCAACGGCGGAGTCGTACCGTGCGGCCGCCGATGCCGAACTCGAAGCAGCGAAACCCGGCCGGGACAATGCCTTCAAGGTCCCGCAGCTGCGCAACACGATCGTCGAGGTCCTGAGCAGACTGGCCGCGCAGGCGGCACAGCCGACGTCATGAGCGTTCGCAGGCCCCGCCCGCCCCACGCCGAGCTCGTCGGCAGCGCCGCCAGCGCCGACACCGAACGCATCGACGCGCCCGCCAAGGCGGCGGGAACGGCCCGGTACGCATATGAGCAGCCGGTCGACGATCCGGTGTATCTGCACCCGATCGTGTCCGCCGTCGCCAAGGGAACCATCACCGGGTTCGACACCTCACGGGCCGAGCAGACCCACGGCGTGCTGCTCGTCATGACCCACGAGAACGCTCCGCGGCTGCGAGTCAAGACCAGCGGCGATCTGTGGGTGCTGCAGTCTGCGAAGGTTCGCCACCGCGGCCAGTTCATCGGCGCAGTCGTCGCGCAGACCCCGCAGGCGGCTCGATGCGCGGCCGAATCAGTCGAGGTCGAGTACCGGGAGGAAGCTGCCGATCTCGACTTCTCGTTCGACCGGCCCGACGTCTATGTGCCCCGCCGCGTGAACGGCATGCTGCGCGGGCGTTCGAGTCACGGCGACGTCGATGCCGCGTTCGCTGCCAGTGCCCATCAAGTCGCCGGCACCTATGAGACGTCGGCCCACTATCACAATCCGATCGAGCCGCACCCGGTCATTGCGGTCTGGCATTCGGGCCGACGCTGGGCGCCCTCAGCCACACGGCTGACGCTCTTCGAGGCCAACCAAGGGGCGTTTCCCTACCACCTCTCGCTGCTGCCGCCGCTGCTGGGCATGCTGCCCGGCCAGCTTCGCATCGTCTCGCCCTACGTGGGCGGCTCGTTCGGCTCCAAGCTGTTCCCGCACCCGCACCTGGTGCTGGCAGCCCTCGCCGCCAAGCAGCTGAAGGACCGTCCGGTCAAGTGCGAGTTGACACGCCGCCAGATGTTCCGAACGGTCGGCTACAGGCCGCAGAGTCACCAGACGGTCCGTCTCGGCGCCGATGCCGACGGCAGGCTGACGGCCGTGGATCACCAGAGCTGGGCGCCGAACTCCAAGACGAGGCGATTCATCGAGCAGACCGTCGACGCGACGCGCATGATGTACGCCGCGACCACGCGACGAACGGTCCATCATGCCGTCGACCTCGACATCGCACCCGCCACCTTTATGCGGGCACCGGGCGAATTCGGAGGCATGTTCGCACTGGAGACAGCGATGGACGAGCTGGCGGAACGGATCGGCCTCGACCCGATCGAGCTGCGTGTCCGCAACGAGCCCGATTTCGATCCCGAGACCGGCAAGCCGTTCAGCACGCGCAATCTCGTTCGATGCCTGCGCGAGGGTGCGCAGCAGTTCGGCTGGTCCAGCCGGACCCCGCCCGGTGAGCATCGCGACGGCGAATGGCTGATCGGCCTCGGGGTTGCGAGCGCCACGTATCCCAACCAGCACTTCATGCCGTCCCGAGCGCGCATCACCTGCAGCGGCGACCGCTATTCGGTTGCGCTGCAAGGCGCCGACCCCGGCACCGGCGCCCGCACAGTCCTCACCCAGCTGGCGGCGGAAGCCCTCGGGGTGCCTGAGGCTGCCGTGGACGTCGTGCTCGGAGAAACCGGACTGCCGCTGGCAATGCTGGCCGGCGGCAGCGCCGGAACCTACGAGTGGGGCAATGCCATCGCCGCCGCGGCAGCGAAGCTCCGCCGCCGTCATGGCGCCGACGCGCCCTCAGGAAGCTCGGCGGCGGCGTTCGGTTTCGCCCCTCGAGGCAGCCGTCGGCGATCGCGCCATGCGTTCGGGGCGCACTTCGCCCAAGTGCGGGTCTCCCGGGCAACCGGAGAGGTTCGAGTCGACCGCATGCTGGGCGTGTACGGCGCCGGTCGGATCGTCAACGCGCGAACTGCCCGAAGCCAGCTCATCGGCGGCATGACGATGGGCGTGTCGAGCGCGCTGCACGAAGAGACGTACTTCGATACGCGATTCGGCCACGTCGCGAACGGCGACCTCGCGGGCTATCACATCGCCGCGCACGCGGACATCAACGACATCGAAGCAGTGTGGATCGACGAGTTCGACGAGTGGTTCGGCCCCAGCGGGGCCAAGGGCATCGGCGAGATCGGCATCGTCGGCGTGCCCGCCGCCATCGGCAACGCCATCTACAACGCTGCGGGTGTGCGGCTGCGCGACATCCCCTTTACGCCCGACAAAGTGATCGTCGAGCTGGAGAACCGGGCTGCGGCGACGACCGCGGGCATCTCGGGCGGGTAGGCCACCGCCGCGATGTGGCGTCGGCGGTGTGGTCGTGGGTGGTCACTGCGAAGCGGTCGCCTGACGCAGCGCGGCTTTGGCGAAGATGTAGCCCCCGGCGAATCTGCCTGCGAGGCCCATCGTGATGGTGTAGGTAATCGCCGACAGCGTTGCCGGGCTGAATTAGATGTTCGCCCAGCCCGGCGTGGTGTCGGCCGTGACCGCCAGACACGCCGCGTAGAACGCGTAGAACGCCGTGAAGATGATCATCAAGACCATTGCTTCACCCTCCCCCCGCGCCGCGTGACTCGCTGGCGGGGTACACCTTGATGGAGATGAACCGGACCGGCAGCTCGACGAGCTCGACGGGTCCGTGGGCAACCTCGCCGTGGATCTGCATGGTGTCGCCCGTGTTCAGCAGGTAGGCCTTGCCGCCGTAGCCGTAGTGCATCGATCCCTCCAGCACATGGAGAAACTCGACGCCCGGATGCTGGTAGAGGGGGAACACGCCGCCCGGCTCGGTGATGGTGGTGATCATCGGCTCGATGATCCGGTTGGGTCCTCGCAAGGTGCCGAGATCCTGGTACAGCCGGTCCGGTCCGCCCCGATCGTGGTGGATCTCATGGCCCTCGCCGGCCCGGACGATGACCAGATCGTGCTCCTCGTCGAGGCCGCGGAACAAGGCGGTCACCGGAACCTTTGCCGTTCCGGCCAGGCGCGCCAGCGTCGACAGGCTGGGCGCGCTCTGGCCGTGTTCGATCTTGGAGAGCATCCCCAGCGAGATGCCCGCGTCCGTGGCGAAGGCCGACATCGTCATGTTCAGTGCTTGGCGCAGCTCACGTACGCGGCTGCCGACGACCCGGCACAGCTCGGCAGTGGCGAGCGGCGATTCAATGGCTGCTTCTGCGAAGCTCAGTGACTCAGGCACATCTTCGTCGGCCCCGTCGTCGGTGCCCTCGTCAAGGTCAGGGTTCGTCGCCCCGCCGTCCGTCATCGCCCTGATAGTGCCAGATAGCGGTCGCAAACCGGTACGACCGCTGCGGAGGCGGCTCGCGTTCTTTGCCGTTCAGTTTGGGAGGTCGGCGGCTGCAGCGAAGGCGCGCAGCTCGCGCTCGACGTCGCCCATGGGCTGGAACGACACCTCGGTTATGCCCGCCGCGGCGAGTCGTTCCATGCGTTCGGGCACCTCGCGGGCATGGCACACGAAGGGGGCGATGCGCAGAGACTCGGGGGTCAGCACTTGGCGGTCGATGGCGTTCAGCTGGGTGAGGTGGCCTTCGTGCAGCGACAGGTGCAGGGTCGCGGGGTCCATGTCGCCGGTGATGTCAGCGAAGCGATCGGCATTGGGGAATGTGTCGAGCCGGACATCTCGCTGCTCCAGGAAGGCGTGGTAGGCCACGCTGACACCAGGGCCCGCGGTGTCGAGCACCCGGGGCGATTCGATCGACTCGTCGTCGTCCATGATCGTGCCGAAGCCGAGAAGGATCACATCGTCGATCCCGCTGTAGTCCGCATCGGGCCGAGGCCGTGAGGTGAACACGCCGCAGCCCATCTCAGCCGCTGCGGCGAGGCCCCGAGGGCCGTTCACCGCCACGATCCACGGCACCTCGATGGGTCGCTCGATCGCCTGGCCCGGCCAGTGCAGCATGCGCGCCGCGCGCCCGTCGACCTCGACGATCTCGCCTCGAAGCAGTGCCTGGATGTCGGCGACCATGCCTGGGAAGTCGGCCCAGCGCAGTGGCTTCTGTCCCATGGCTCGACGCCCGGTGAAGCCGGTGCCGGCACCGATGATGACCCGTTCGGGCCCGACAAGACCGACGAGCGTCGCGATGGCCGCAGCGGTTGTCATCGGGTGTCGCAGCGAAGGAATGAGCACGCCGGTGCCGAGCCGGATGCGGTCCGTGCGCACCCCGGCTAGCGCGAGCGTCATCCAGACGTCGAGCTGCAGTGCCGGCGTGTCGTACACCCAGGCGGTTTCATAGCCCAGCTCCTCGGCAAGCGCGATGTGGTCGGGAGTCTCGGGAACGGGCGGGAACGCGGCAGAAATTTTCATGGCGGCAGTCTCGCGGACTGTGCGAAGTCCATCAGGATCGGTTGGGCTGATCGGATTGGGCCATGTGTGCGAGGCTGCGCCGATGGAAATTGCCAAGGCGCTCGACTATGTCCGCAAGAACGACCGTGCAGTGCTGGCCACCAAGGCGCGCGACGGAACACCGCAGCTGTCGCCGGTGACATTGGCGGTCGTGGACGACACGGTCGTCATGAGCACGCGGGACACGGCTTTCAAGGTCAAGAACCTGCATCGCGACCCGCAGTCGTGGCTGTGCGTGTTCCCTGAGAAGTGGCTGGGACGCTGGGTTCAGCTCGAGTGCGAGGCCGAGATCATCTCAGGCGAGGCCGCGCTCGACCCGCTCGTCGAGTACTACCGGACGCTGCAAGGCGAGCATCCCGACTGGGACGACTACCGCCGCGCAATGACCGAAGACAAGCGCTGCCTGGTTCGCTTCCACATCACCAAGGCCGGCCCCGACAAGCACGGCTGAACCTGGACGGCTCAGCGCGTTGCTTCGCTCCAGTCGAGCGTCTGGCACCGACCCGCAGTGCCTTCAAGCGGCAAGCAGTAGTTCGTAGTCGACAGCCTGCTGCACTTGCTTGGGGGTCAGGCGGTAGTCGTCGCACATGTCAGCGAGATGTTTCGATTCCTCATCTTCAGCAGTCCGTGCCAAGCTGGCCACGAGACGGGTCGGGACCCGTGTCCCGTCGATGCAAGGTGCCCCAGCTTGCACCGCAGGATTCACCCACACGCCGGCGGCTGGTCGCCAGATCGCCGCCATGTCCGCAGGGTAACTGCGCATGGTTCGATCACCAGTCGCTGCTGGCCGACATCTACACTCAACTCAGTCGCAACCACCGATAGAGCTTGCCGACGTATCGCATTGCTCAGAATTCTCCCTGCGGGATCTTATTGATTTTCTGAACGGGCACCCTGGTTGCTGATCGGCCATGATGTTCGCCGCCGCGACGTCCGAGCGCGGCGGAGAGGGGTTCCCAGATGAGATTCGGCCTGATTTCCGCAAACCTGATGGGCAACGTCGACGGCGCTGCCGCACGTGAGACTGCCCAGACCGCCGAGGAAGTCGGCTTCGATTCGCTGTGGGCGATCGAACACGTGGTGGTGCCCAAGTCCTACAGCTCGACCTATCCCTATGACGACGGCGGCCGCCTGTTCAAGGGCGCAAGCCAGATCGACCACTCCGACCCGCTCATCTGGCTGGCGTACGCCGCCGCCGTGACCTCGCGCATCCGGTTGGCAACGGGCATTCTCATCCTGCCGCAGCGCAACCCGCTGATTCTGGCGAAGGAGATCGCTTCGCTGGACCGCCTGTGCGGCGGCCGGTTCGATTTCGGCATCGGCGTGGGATGGCTGCGTGAGGAGTTCGAGGCGCTCGGCGTGCCGTTCGATCGCCGGGGTGCCCGCACCGACGAGTACGTAGCGGCGCTGCGGGTGCTGTGGTCCGAAGAGGAAGCCGAATTCCACGGCGAGTTCGTGGACTTCGATCCGGTCTACTCACAGCCCAAGCCGATCCAGCAGCCGGTGCCGATCCTGGTCGGCGGTCACAGCGACCGCGCGGCCCGGCGCGCCGGCGAGCTCGGCGATGTGTTCTTCCCGGCCGAACGGCCGGCCGAGGTGCTAACGGATCTGTTCGACTCGGCCCGCCGGTACGCCGAGGCCGCGGGGCGCGATCCGGCTGAGATCGAGATGTGGACGACCGGCGGGACCGACCGGGCCCACCTCGACCAGCTGGTCGAGCTCGGTGTCAGTCAGGTGATGGTGCCGGGGCGGCGTCCGCCCCAGCTCGGCGAGACCTACGGGCAGATCCTCGCCGACTACGCGGACGCCTGAGTCTGAGCCACAAGGCGAAACCGGGCCCCAGCGGCCCGTGAGCCCTGTCGCATGGGGATCAGGAACAAGAGCGGGCAACGAAGGGGCAGCTCAGAATGCAGGAGGCGAGCAATGGCTGAGTACGGCGACGGTGACGCGATCACGCACGAGCAGCGGGTTGCCGATATGGCGGCCCACGCCGAGGTGATCCGGCGCGACATGGGTGGTGCCTCGAAGGTCCGGGCGATGGCGGCCGAAGGCGATCGCACGATCCGCGAGCACATCGACGCATTCAGTGACGAGGGCACCTTTCGCGAGATCGGCACGTTCACGCGTTCCTTGCGTCCCGAGGTGCGTGACGTCACGCCCGGTGACGGAAAGATCGGCGGCCATTGCGAAGTCGACGGTCGCCCCGTCGCCGTCTTCGGCGACGACATCACCGTGCTGCGGGGCTCGAGCTCCATAGTCGGCACTCGCAAGGAGAGCCGCTTGTTCGATCGAGCGCTCGCGATGGGCATTCCGATCGTCCACTTCGGCGAGACCGGTGGCGGTCGGATTCCCGACCTGATGGGCTCGGAGGGCATCTCCGAGCCAGGCGCCATGTTCGAAATGGCGCGCCGGCGCCACCGGGTGCCGATGGCCACCATGATCTGCGGCCAGTCGTTCGGCGGCTCGTCGTTCGTGTCTGCGCTGAGCGACTACGTGGTGATGGTGCGCGGCTCGTGCCTCGCCGTGACTTCGCCGAAGGTCTTTGAGATCGCCACCGGTGAGGTCATCTCGTTCGAGGACGTGGGCGGAGTGGACGTGCACTCCCGCAAGACGGGCCAGATCGACCTCGGCGTCGACACCGACGAAGAGGGCTACGCCGCCATCAAGCGGTGGCTGTCGTTCATGCCGTCGAACGCTTGGGAGCCAGCCCCCCGAGCGGAACCTCGCGGCGGCGACGGACCCGATCCCGAGCTCGCCCGCATGGTGCCGGCCCGCCGCACCCGCGGCTACGACATGCGGCGCGTGGTGGCTCGCATCTGCGATCCCGAGTCAGTCCTCGAGATGCAGCCCAACTACGCCCGCAACGTCGTGTGCGCGATGGCGCGGATCGACGGTTTCGCAGTCGGCGTCATCGCCAACAACCCGATGTTCGGCGCCGGCACGCTCGACCCGCAGGCCTGCCACAAGATCATCCGGCTGGCCACCGTCTGCGACTCCTTCAACATCCCGATGATCTTCCTGGTCGATGTGCCGGGCTTCATGGTCGGCAAGCGGGTCGAGCACGACCTGATGCTGCACTGGGGCATGCGCATGATGCACGCGCTGCAGAACGCGTCGACGCCCACCCTCACCGTGTGCATCCGCAAGGCCTTCGGCCTGGCGTGGCAGGCCATGAACGGCTCGCGGATGCCAAGCCACGGCATCTACTGCTGGCCGGGTGCAGAGATCGGGTTCATGGATCCTGAAGTCGGCGTGAATGTGGCGTTCGGCTCGAAGCTGGGACGGATCGATGACCCCGACGAGCGCGAAGCCGAGCGGCTGAAGCTGGTTGCCGAGGTTGCCGAGGCCACCAATCCCTACGACGCAGCCGGCACCATGCGCATCGACGAGATGATCGACCCGGCCGATACGCGCCGCGTGCTCATTTCCGACCTGCGAATGCTGGCCAACAGGCCGGTACCCCCGCCCGAGCAGCGACCGCTCAGCTACTGGCCGAGCTGCTGACGCAGATCCTCGCGAGCATTCCTCGAGAGCGGGCACAGACGTAACCCAGCCGCGAGCGAGGCCGAAGTAGTGTCTCGCTGCAGACCAGATGGTTCCGAGGTCGCTCAAAGGGTTCGATGATGCAGGCAACTACCGAGAGACGCGGGCGATTGGGGAGTTCCGCGACGTGATTGACCTTCAGGGAGTCACCAAGCATTACGAAGTCGGCCCCGTGTTGGTGACGGCGCTTGCCGGCATCGATCTGCATGTCGACGCTGGTGAATTCGTGGTGGTGCTCGGCGCGTCCGGCAGCGGCAAGACCACGACGCTCAACATCATCGGGGCGCTGGACACGCCGTCGTCGGGCAAAGTGACCGTCGGAGGCCGTGATCTCACGTCATCCAGCAGGAGCGAGCTCTTCGCGTTGCGGCGCGAAACCGTCAGCTTCATCTTTCAGAGCTTCAACCTGTTCCCGGGGCTGACCGCAACCGAGAACGTGGAGTTCGGCATGGATGTCTCGGGCCGCAGCGGCTCCGCGGACCCAGCCGAGATTCTGGATTCGGTCGGGCTCGGTCATCGGCTTGGCCACTTTCCCCATGAGCTCTCGGGCGGCGAGCAGCAGCGGGTCGCCATCGCCCGGGCGCTTGCCACCGGCAACCCGGTGCTGCTCGCCGATGAGCCGACTGGCGAGCTGGATTTCAAGACAGGTGCCCAGATTCTCGAACTGCTGGCCGAGCAGGCCAGCCGAGACCGCGCAGTGCTCGTGGTGACCCACAATCGCGAGATATCCCGGATGGCCGACCGGGTCGTCGAGATGAGCAGTGGGAACATCGTCAGCGACGGACCGCCGGAAGGCGGCAAGATGCCGCTGTCCGAATTGCGCTGGTAGGTCTCGAACGTGTGGATGTTGCGCCTGCGGTGGACGTTGAGGGACGCCCGCAGGCGATGGCTCCAGATTGTCGGTATCTCGTTCACCCTCGCCATCGGCATCGGGCTGTTCGCAGGACTTTCCAGCGTCACCGAATGGAGGCTCACCTCCATCGACAAGAGCCTCGAAGTCACCAACATGTACGACCTGCGCGCGACGGTCACCGGGGGCACCGAGGTGCCAGCGGGGGCGCTCGCGCGTATTGCGAGCGAGATCGACGGCGTCGCTGAGTACAACGAACGCCTCGTTTTCGATACCCAGATCGACGCCGTCGTTGACGGCGAGGAAGTGCTCGTACACGGGCGCGTCGTCGGCATGGAGATGTCCCCGAGCGGTTCCGTCGTCAACGACGTCTACCTGATTGAGGGCGATGTGCTGCCGACGGCTGGGACACCCACCCCGCAAGCGCTGATCGACCGGAACTTCGCCGCGTTCTTGGACCTGCCGACGAGTGGCGTTGTAACGGTGGGAGGGGACATCGATGTCAACTACATCGGCCATGCCGTATCGCCTGAGTACTTCCTGATCGTCGAGGGGAACGGTTCGCTCGGCAAGTCCAATCTCGCCGTGCTGTTCGCACCGCTGGCCACCGCGCAGGACATGTCCGGCAAGGCCGGTTCCGTCAATGACTTGGTGCTGACGCTCGAACCGGATGTTGAAGCCGAAGTGGTGAGGGCCCAGCTGATCGATGCGGCAGCGTCGCTGGACGGTGCGCTGCTCGATGTCATCGCTAGGGACGAGACGCCGTCGTACATCGGGTTGACCGGTTCGCCCGAAATCGACCAGGGAATTTACGATGCCATCTCGCTCTTGCTCTTCGCGGGGGCGGCGTTCGCCGCGTTGAATTTCTCGGCGCGGATGGTCGAAGCGCAACGGCGTGAAATCGGCGCGGCGATGGCAATCGGGGAGACCCCCCGATCAATCACCGTCAGGCCGCTGCTGATCGGCTTGCAGATCGGGATCCTTGGCATGATCCTGGGCGTCGTCGTCGGTTACGCGATCTCGTTTCAGACAGTGAGCGTGGTCCAGGAGATCGTGCGGCTGCCGATCTTCGAGCAACCGTTCCAGGGAGCGATTTACGGCCGAGCCCTCGCGATCGGTTTCGCGGTGCCGATGCTGGCCGTGTTCTGGCCGGTGTTCCGCGCCGTGCGTGTGCGGCCGGTCGACGCAATCCGGTCGAGCCATCTGGCCTCGCGGGGCGGCAGCCTGGGACCGATCATCAGCCGCATCCCTTTGCCCGGACGCAGCCTTGAGCGGATGCCGATCCGGAACTTGATGAGGGCGCCCCGCCGGACATTCTTGACGCTGCTGACCTTCACCATGAGCCTGGCGATCATGTTCGCCATGCTGGGCATGTCCAGCACATTCACAACCACCTTCGACGAGGGCAACAAGGAGTTGCTCGGCGGCGAGTCCGACCGCTTCTCGGTGCAGATGGATTCCTTCTACCCGGTCGATTCACCGCAGGTGCAAGATGTGCTCACCGATCCGACGGTGCAACTCGGCGAGACGGCAATGGTGCTTGGGGCCAATGTGACCGCCGCCGAAGCCAGCGAAGACGTCGACGACCCGACCCGACTCGATCTCGTAGTTCGCTTTGTGGACTTCGGTAGCAATGTGTGGACCCCCACCGCAACGCAAGGAACGTTGTCTCGGGGAGCGCAGGGCATCGTGCTGGCTGACAAGGCAGCGAGCGACTTCGGCGTGGAAGTCGGCGACGACGTGATCGTCACCCACCCGGCGCTGGTCGACGGGGCGTTCACATACGACACGCGCACGTTGCCGGTCACCGCGATACACCCCCATCCGTTGCGGCTCAACGCCTACATGGATCTCTCGCAGGCATCGACGTGGGGCTTCGGCGGCCTCGCCAACATTGTCACTGGTGTTCCGGCAGACGGCAGCAGCCTCAACGAGGTGAAGCGGTCGCTCTTCGGCAGCGGCAAGGGCGTGGCACTGGTGCAGGGGCTCGGCGATTCGTTCCGGTCAGTGGAAGACTCCCTCGACCAATCTCAAAGCGTTTTCCTCATCACGCGGATCTTCGTGATCTTCCTGGTGATGCTGATCGCATTCAATACCGCCAACATCAACGTGGACGAACGGTCTCGCGACCACGCCACGATGTTCGCCTATGGCGTTCCCGTGCGAAGAGTGATTGCCAACCTGTCGGCAGAAGGGCTGCTGTTGGGCATGGCAGCGGTGGTGCTCGGCGGCTTGTTCGGCTACGCGCTGCTGCTGTGGATGGCGTTGTTCCTGATGCCGACCGCGATCCCCGAGATCGGCATGATCGTGTCGGTCCGCTGGTGGGAGATGGCCGTGTCGTTCGTCTTGGCCTTGGCGGCGATCGCGGTGGCGCCGGTGTTCCCCGGTCGCAAGCTGAAGAAGATGTTCATCCCCGGCCAACTGCGGGTGATGGAGTAGGCCCGAGCCGCTGCTGCGAACTCAATCAGCGGTGCCGCTCAGGCTTGGGCCTGCGGGAGGCGTGCAGATCCACGGCTCTCTTGGCAGTGCCACAGGATCGAAGGCCTCCGCGACGGCCGGCAAGTCGGCTGCTGAGGACACGGGTTCGAGTTCGAGGCTTGACAGCAGCAGGTTGAGAACCTCGATCGGAGTCTCGCCAAGCGCTAGCCGGTCGGTCAGCGTCACCGCGCCGTCGCGCTTGGCGAGGCGGCGACCTTGCGGGCCGAGCACCAGGGGGACGTGGGCATATGTGGGCGGTTCGACGCCGAGCAGCCGCGCGAGGTGCACCTGGCGGGGAGTGGATTGCAGCAGATCATCGCCTCGCACGACCTCGGTAACGCCTTGGGCAGCATCGTCGACGACAACAGCGAGGTTGTAGGCGGGGGTGCCGTCGGCGCGCTGGAGCACGAAATCGTCGACGACGCTGGTGTAGCTGCCGATCTGGCGGTCGGTGACGGTCAACTCGGCGTGTTCCCGGCGCGTGCTTGCGCCATCTGGTCCGCCGGCCTCGGTTGTGTCGACGCGCAAGCGCAAGGCGGGCGGGCGGCCGTCGCGGCGACGCCGTTCTCGATCACCGTGCGCAAGACGCCGGCAGGTTCCGGGGTAGGCGCCTTCGGGCGACGGTCCATGGGGAGCTGCCGCCGCTTCGGCAATCTCACGACGTGAGCAGTAGCACTCGTAGGTGAGCTCGCGTCGGCGCAGGTCTGCGATGGCGTCGCGGTACAGGTTCGCGCGGTCGCTCTGGCGGATTGGCTCGCCGTCCCAATCGAGCCCCAATGCCGCCATGTCGCGCAGCTGGGAGTCGTAGAACTGGGGTCGCACGGCACCGTCGAGGTCTTCGAAGCGCCACAGGAATCGTCCGCTTGCAGAGCGGGCGAACAGCCATGCCAGCAGTGCGGTGCGCAGGTTCCCCAAGTGCAGATCGCCGGTCGGGCTCGGGGCCCAGCGACCGACAGTGGAACCCTCTCGCTGCGGCACTCGTTCGTTCCCGCTCTTGTTCGCTGCGCTCACGGGCCGCTCGGGCCACGGCTTCGCCTATCGGCTCAGCCTCTGTGCTCAAACGCTGCTTTCTGCGAGCGTCTTGATGCCCTCGACGCAGCGCGCCATGTTTGCCATGTGCTCGCTCTGGCGACGGGACAGGATGCGAGGCTCCTTGTCGGGCATCGCCTCGATGGCTGCGCTGAGGCCCGAGGGCCCGGGGCCGATGCGCACGGTGTGACGCAGCCGGCAGCGCTGGCCATGCAGCACGTCGATTTCGTAGCGCCACCGGGCACCGGCGACGTCTTCGGTCTCGCCGGTTGCCCAGCCGAACAGCACGCCGGGCTCGTACTCGGTGACGGTGAGATCGATGTTCCATTCGCCGATGGCTGGATGCTGGTTGTGGCCGATGAACTTGGCGCCGACGGCCGGACCGTCGTAGCCGGGGGCCCACTCGGCACGCACGAACTCCTCGGAGAAATCGGCGCCCGCGTTGATGTCGCTCACGATCTCCCACACGCGTTCGGCGGGCGCGTCGATGTCGACCTCCACGGTGGCGCCTGGACCCTCGCCGAGCGTGCGGGCGGCTGTTTCGTCGCCCCGTGCCTCCCAGGTGCGCCCCCAGTTGTCCACGTAGGCAATCTCGTTGGCGCGCCGCCGCGGCACCGCGCCGAACTCGGTGCCCGTCGCATACGCCAGCGGCAGCAGCGCGACCGGCGTGACACCTTCAGGGATGCCGAGTGTGTCGCGCAGTTCGGCTTCCTTGTTGAGAATTGCTGTGGTCCACGCGGTGGCGAGGCCCCGGGCGCGAGCAGCGAGGCAGAAGCTCCACGCTGACTGCAGGACCGAGTCGAACAGGCCCGGTTTGCCGCTGTTGTCGTGGACGCCCCACACGCAGGGGATGACGATGACCGGCACCTCGGCAAGGTGTTCCGCGAGGTGGAACGCCGACTTCATCACCTGTTCCATCGGATGGCCCGTGCCCGCAGTGGCGTCTCGGCCGCGCTGCATGAAGCTGCCGACGATCGAGTTGTACATGTCGCCGATGGCCTGCCGTTGGGCGGGGTCGCGGATCAGCAGCCAGCGCCGGCTGGCCTGGTTGCCGCCTCCGGGCCCCTGCTCGGCGACGTCGATGCAGTCGAGCACGACGTCATGGGGCACCTCGCGTTCGAGGTCCAGCCGCAGCCGCACCGAACGCGTGGTGGACAGCACGCCGTCCACTGAAGCCAGGTCGACCCCGGCGGTGTCGTAACGGGCGGGGACGTGGGGGTTCAGTTGCGGTGTCGGCATGTCCGCCAGTATTGCCGCCCCGCTCACTAGTTTCGCCTGCCGTGACGAAATTCTCGTCCGCCGGCGCCTTGCGGGCGTTCACCGACGCTCTCGCGCCGCGACGTCGCAGCTGAGTCACGACGCCCTTGCACGCACCGACCCGCCCAGACGTTCGCGGACCCACCGCAGGGTCGTCGACGCTTCGACCCGCCAAGATCGGAGCTGTGCTGGCGCTCGTCGTGGCCGCCTTCGCGTGCGCCTGCATCCCCAGTCGTTGGCAGACCCAAGACGGCCCCGAGCCGGTAGCAGGAGTCTCAGTCGACACCGCCAGCGCCGCCGAGACGACGGAATCGGAGGCGGCGGACTCTTCCGCATCGGACGAGCCTGCCGTGACGGTGCGCGACTGCTCGCCGCGGGCCGCGCCCGACGACCTCGTGATCGACATCGACGCCGCCGTGCTCGCGAGCGTCCGGATTTCGAGCGCGCTCTACGGCTGCGCCGACGAGGTCGGACTGGCGTTCGCCGACGATTCCGAGGCCATCCGCACGCTGGCCGCACGCGGGGTTCGCGGCCCCCTGCTGCTGGTCGAGTCGTGGACGGCGCCCGAACCGATGACCGAGCTGCGGCGCCTGGCCCCGGAGCGGATCGTGGCAGCTGGCTTCAACCGCCAACGCATCAGGCAACGTCTCGCCGGTCTCGGTCTCGCCGGTGCCGAAGTCGAGTGGGTGCCCGTCAATCCGACCGCGGTGCTACCGCCCCAGGACACCCCCCCTCAGCGTGTGTGGATCTTCGGCAGCGCCGAGCAGGCTGCGGTGCTCGATGCCGTCGTGAGACAGATCGACGCGGCCGCGGTGAGCGTGGCGGTGGGTGACGACTTGCGAGCCATGCCAGCGGAGGAGCGAGGGATGCTCCGCGACGCTGCGCACGTGGAGATGCATGCGGATTTCGGCCCGGATGCAGCGTGGCAACTCGAAGTCGTCCGTCGGGGTGACGAGGTGCCTGGCGGTGGCCTGCTCATGTACGAGCCGGGCCGCGCCCGCCGTCTGGTTGCCATGTACGGCCACCCATCGACGTCGCAGCTTGGTGTGCTGGGGGAGCAGGACCCATCGCAGGGGGTAGCGCGCTTGGCGTCCATCGCGCAGGGCTACGAGGCTGACGGTTCCGAGGTGGTGCTCGCGTTCGAGATCATCGCCACCGTCGCCTCAGCCAGGGCCGGCCGAGACGGCGACTACTCCAATGAGACTGCCCTCGACGACATCAGGCCGTGGATCGAGGAGGCTGCGGCCAACGACATGTACGTCGTGCTGGACTTGCAGTCGGGACGGACCGATTTCCTCACGCAGGCCAAGCTGTATGCGGAGTTCCTACGGCTGCCCCATGTCGGGTTGGCGATCGACCCCGAGTGGCGACTGCGGCCCGACCAGGTGCATCTGCGCCAGGTCGGCACGGTCGACGCCGCCGAGATCAATCAGGTCGTGCGGTGGCTGGCCGGGCTCGTACGCGAGGAGGCGCTGCCCCAGAAGCTGCTGATCCTGCACCAGTTCCGCTTTTCGATGATCACCAACCGTGATCTGGTCGAGACCCCCGCGGAGCTGGCCGTGCTGGTCCACATGGACGGGCAAGGCCCGATCGCCACCAAATACAGCACATGGGCGGCGTTGACCGGCGAGCCGGACGCCCATCGCTTCTATTGGGGCTGGAAGAACTTCTACGACGAAGATTTTCCGACTCCGACAGCGGAACAGGTGCTGGCCCTGACCCCGTCGCCGCTGTTCGTCTCGTACCAGTAGGACGTCGGCCGGGTTCGACGGTCTCAGCCTTCGTGGCGCGCAGCGGCATGCACGCTGCGCTGAGAGGACCCGACGAACGCGTCGTACCCTCTGGCTCGTGGCACGGCTGCCGTACCTGAACTCGCGTTTGCAGGGCTATCAGTCGACGATTTTCGC
This sequence comes from Candidatus Poriferisodalis sp., assembly GCF_965208895.1. Lineage (GTDB taxonomy): Bacteria > Actinomycetota > Acidimicrobiia > Acidimicrobiales > Poriferisodalaceae > Poriferisodalis. The sequence goes on from NZ_OZ242363.1 coordinate 3,467,620, forward strand.
GGAGATGTCGGCGCTGGCGGTGCGGACCGGCGCCATCAACCTGGGACAGGGCTTCCCCGACACCGACGGGCCGACCGAAGTGCTCGAAGCGGCGGTCGCAGCGATCCGCAGCGCCACTGCGAACCAGTACCCGCCGGGCATCGGCATTGGTGAGCTGCGCCATGCGGTGGCCCGGCATCAGAAGCGCTTCTGGGGCATGGACGTCGACCCCGACAGCGAGGTGCTCATCACGGCCGGTGCGAGCGAGGCGCTGGCGGCGAGCATCCTGGCGTTGACCGAGGTGGGTGACGACGTGCTCACCTTCGAGCCCTGGTACGACCTGTACGGCGCCGTGATCTCCATGGCCGGAGCAGTGCGCAAGGTGGTGACCTTGCGACCGCCCGATTACGGATTCGACCCTGACGAGCTGGCGGCGGCAGTGACGCCGCGCACCCGGCTGCTGGTGCTCAACAGCCCGCACAACCCGACCGGCAAGGTATTCGCCCGGGCGGAGCTCGAGGCCATTGCGGAAGTGGCCATCGAGCGGGACCTCATCGTGGTCACCGACGAGGTATATGAGCACCTGGTATTCGACGGTGAGCACATCCCCATCGCGACGCTGCCGGGCATGGCTGACCGCACGGTCACCATCTCGAGCGGCGGCAAGACCTTCGCCGTGACCGGCTGGAAGATCGGCTGGGTGTGCGCACGACCAGAGCTGGTGGCGGCGGTGCGCACGGCCAAGCAATGGCTGACCTACGTCAGCGGCGGTCCGTTCCAGCACGCGATCGCGGCCGGGCTGGACCTCGGCGACGACTACTTCACAACTCAGGCCGAGGACCTGCGCGCCAAGCGGGATCGGCTGTCGGCGGGACTGCGATCGACCGGCCTGGAAGTCTTCGAGCCGTCGGGGACCTATTTCATCACCGCCGACATCCGCTCGATCGGCCACGACGACGGCATCGAATTCTGCTGGAACTTGCCTGAGCGGATCGGCGTGGCCGCAGTGCCCAACGTGGTCATGTACGACAACGTCGATGAGGGCCGCTACCTCGTCCGCTTTGCCTTCTGCAAGCAGCACGACGTCCTCGACGCAGCCATAGACCGCCTCGGTTCGCTCTGACGGATCTGCGCGCTGGGTGTCCGCGTGGGGCACTGCACGCCAGCCGTGACCATGTCGAGTCTCGGCGAACGGACAATCGCTGCATGGCTCAGAGCTGTCAGGAAGGTTCGGCAGGTGTGTCGTAGCGCTGTTGGGCTTCTGCTTCCGGCAGGCCAAGCAACTCGCCGATGCGCTGCCACGAGACGCCGTCAACGCGAGCTGCTGTCACCTTGGCGTGAATCAGCTCGCCTGGGCTCTTGGGGTCGTTTGCGGCGCAGCGGAGCCACCAGTCGGAGATTGGGTGGCGGATGGCCTGATCGAAGTCGAAATTCTCACACCGTCGACCGACTTCGTCCCAGTCGCCGCGTTCTATGAGTTCGTCAATGGTTGGCTCGGTCATGGTGCGCCGTTCCATTTGCGCCGCATGAACCTCGGGCGTGCCGGCATGGCGTGGAAGATCTCGGGCGTCGATCCGCGAAAGCGAACAGTGAGTTCCAATGGTCGCCCTGAGCGGTCTCCGCCGACGATCATGACCATGTCGTCGGACTCGTATGCGTCGAATGCATTTCGATAGGCGTGGAGGATGTCGTCGTCGCTGACGCCGTGCTTGCGCGCGCTGGGCCGAATGAAGGGATCCACCTCACCCTACCGGGAGGTTGGTGCCCGCTCTGCCAGTCGCCAGCGGGTCTTCGTGGACGTGAACACCCGTGGTTTCTATATAGCTTGAAAATATTTTTCAATTTATTTTATGCCTTTTCAATTAACCGTCTGATCCGGCAAGGATGGGAAGAGGGTGACTGCGAGGGCGGAGCCGATCATGCCGCCGCTGGTCGACAGGACGAGGTCGGCGACGGTGTCGTCGTAGGTGAGATCGAGTCCGCCGCCGGCGCCGGTTTCGGCCACGATCCACTCGGCCGCTTCCCAGCCCACGATGGCCAGCGCTCCCAGGCCGGCACCGAGCAGCCAGGCGTCTCCGCGGGACAGGCGGGCCGCGGCCCCGCCGCGGCGGTAGCGCCACGCGTGGAATGCACCGACGAGCAGGATCCAGTTGAGCGTGTGGAGCACGTCGTCGGTGGCGTCGAACGTGTCATAGACGTACGCCAGGTTGCCGAGCGTGTCGATCAGGAACGGGGCCACGATCAGCATGTCGGCCGTTGCGGGGTAGGGCCGGAACCGCCCACGCACCCCCCACGCCAGCGGCACCACCACCGCTGAGAGCATGAACAGCGGGAAGCGGAAGGCCATCCCCTTGCCTTCGAGGTGGTCGAGCGGGATCGCGATCGCCACGACGAAGCACAGTGCCAGCGCAATCTTGAACGCCATGGCCACGGCCACCACCCGACGGCGGCGGTCGAGTGCGGCGACCCCGTTGGGCGAGCCTGACGAGGCGGGTGCCGTCACTGGAGGGAAGCCCGTTTCAGGAGCCGGCTCGCAGGGGGGCGATCACGCCCTCGGCGAACTCGTTGAGCATGGCCAGCTCTTGGTCCTGGGTGAAGTAGCCGACGTGATGCCATAAGAAGAACTCGGTGACGCCGAACTCCTCGTGCAATGAGGCGACGTGGTCGAGTTCCTCCTCCCGGCTGCCTCGCCACACACGCCCCATCGGCACCACGTAGGGGGGCGCGTTGTATGCCCAGTTGAAGAGCTCCTCGAAACCGTCGTACAGGTCGGCGGCCTCGGCCGGCGTTCGGCCCATCGTGAGGTGGCCGCCGATCGCCAGCGCATCGGCCGCCGTGGTGTCACGGCCTGAGCTGTGCGCCTCTTCGAGATAGATATCGAGCGCGGTGCCGATGAAGCTCTGCCGCTCGGGGGCGACGAAGCTGACCATCTTGCCGCCCTCGCGCGCCCAGAACTTCGACGTCTCCATGCTGTAGCTGAACGGCGCGTACACCGGCGGGTGCGGCTGCTGCAGGGGCCGGGGCACGATGCCGATCTCGCGCAGTGTCTTGTTCTCGTCGACGGCAGTCGGGTCGAAGTCGTCAGTGGGCGGGAAGTGCCATTCCATCTCCGGAGGTGCCTGCCAGAACTCGCCCTGGATCGACACCTTGTCCTGGGTCCACAGCGACTTCACCAGGTGCCAGTTCTCATACAGCGCCCGGCGGTTGCGCTGGTCGGCGTCCGACTTGTCGGACTCGGTGGAGGTGATGCCCAGGTGCTGGCCGAACGTGCCCGTCCAGCGCGGCGTGTTGCCCCGTGAGAACCCCACGAAGGTCCGCCCGCCGGTGAAGTGGTCGAGCATGGCGATGTTCTCAGCGAGCTGGATCGGGTTCACGGCGGTGAGGTTCATCCCGAGCTGGCCAACCCGCATCCGCTCGGTGTGCTGGGCCACGAAGTAGTCCCAGAACAGCGGGTTGGTGGTGGTCTCGATGCCCTCGACCTGCAGGTGCTGCTCGGTCATGGCGAAGCCGTCGTAGCCCACCGACTCGGCGAACTGCATCTGTGTTCGTATGTGATCCATCAGGGTCTGCCAGCGCTCGGGCATCGAACCAGCGAGGCCGATCTGCTCGCCCCGGCGGCGCATGTAAGGCACCACGAGAATGGTGAAGCGGAAGTCGGTCATCGGATTCGGGAGTCCCTTCGACGCGCAGTGCTCTGGGGGAGTGACCGCGCAGACTGCAACACTATGAAACTGACCGGCTCGATAGCTGACTGGTTCAGCAGCAGACCGGCTCAGCAACCGCCCAGCGTGTCGACTGAGTCAACCCGGCATCGCCCGATCGCGGAAGGAACCGCCATATGCCCAAGTTCGAACCCGTTGAGGGGCGGGGGCTTCATCCCATCGAGAACGCCCCGATCCGCGAAATTCGAGCCCTCCAGCTCGAGCGGCTGAAGTGGAGCCTGGCGCATGCCTACGCGCATGTGCCCGCGTACCAGCAGCTGTTCGACCAAGCGGGCGTGCATCCATCAGATCTTCACTGTCTCAAGGACTTGCAGCGGTTCCCGTTCACGTCGAAGAAGGAGCTGCGCGACAACTATCCCTTCGGGATGTTCGCCGTGCCCCGCGAACAGGTGCTGCGGGTGCATGCCTCGTCGGGCACCACCGGCAAGCCGACGGTCGTGGGCTACACCCAGGCCGACCTCGACATGTGGTCCCACGTCTTCCAACGTTCGTTGACGGCGGCTGGTGCGCGGCCCGGCGATGTCGTCCATGTCGCCTACGGCTACGGCCTGTTCACCGGCGGGCTGGGCGCGCACTATGGCGCTGAGCAGTTCGGCTGCACGGTGGTTCCCGCATCGGTCGGCCAGACCGCCCGTCAAGTGCAACTGCTGGTGGACTTCGACGCCGATGTGCTGTGCGCGACGCCGTCGTATGCGCTGGTGATCGCCGACGAGTTCCGCAACCAGGGCATCGACCCGACATCGACATCGCTGCGAGTGGGGATCTTCGGGGCCGAGCCGTGGTCGGAGGCCATGCGGGCAGAGCTGGAGGAGGCGTTCGGGATCGATGCCGTGGACATCTACGGCCTCTCCGAGGTCATCGGCGGCGGCGTGGCGAACGAATGCGTCGAGACCAAGGACGGGCCGACGATCTGGGAAGACCACTTCTACCCCGAGATCATCGACCCCGATTCGGGCGAGGTGCTGCCCGAGGGCGAGACGGGCGAGCTGGTGTTCACGTCGCTCACCAAGGAGGCGATGCCGGTCATCCGGTACCGCACCCGCGACATCTGCTCGCTGCAGCCAGGGACAGCACGTTCGATGCGACGCATGGGCCGCGTCGCCGCACGCAGCGATGACATGCTCATCATCCGCGGCGTCAACGTGTTTCCGAGCCAGTTCGAAGAACTGGTGTCGGCCGATCCGCGGCTCACCGGGCACTTCTTCCTCGAGGTGCATGAGCGGGGGCGCATGGAGGGCATCACGGCAGTGCTCGAGCCGAGACCCGATGCCGGCGATCACGAGACGATTGCCCAGGAGTTCGCCGGCACCGTTCGCCAGCGCATCGGCATCGCCGTGGAGGTTCGCACGGTCGAGCCCGACGGCATTCCGCGCTCGCAAGGCAAGGCCCAGCGAGTCCGCGACCTCCGAGGCTGAGCGCCCGGCAAGGCGGCCCGGCAAACCCCGGCAATCCCTTCGCCGCCCACCCACCCCTTCGGGCCGCCGGCTCCCGACCTACAACGGTTCAGTCCCCTCGCCAAGAATGTCCAGATACTCGGTGTATGCAAAGAGCCGGTTGCGTCGCTGACCGGTCAGTTCGTGAGCGATTCCCATGCCGCACAGACGTTCGAGAGCGTGCGTCGCGGTCGTGACGGCGAAGCCGGCGAGTTCAGCTGCGGTGGCAATGTCCAGCACCGGCCGCGCCGTGAGGGCATCGTGGACGCGGGCTGTTGAACCGCTGACCCGACCGAGGTCGTGGAGGCGGGCGCGGTCGGCATCGAATGCGGCTCGCAGTCGCCGTGATGCGTTCGTGGCGTCATCTGCTGCCACGGTGACTGCATCCATGAAGAACAGCAGCCACTGCTCCCAGTCGCCGCGCTGCCGAACTCGATCAAGAAGCTCGTAGTACTCATGACGATTTCGCTTGAAGTGCAAGCTGACGTAGAGCAGCGGCGTGCGCAGAACCTCTGCGTTGTGCAGCGCCAACACGATGAGCATGCGTCCCACGCGTCCGTTGCCGTCGAGGAAGGGATGGATGGTCTCGAACTGCACGTGAGCGAGTCCCGAGCGAACCAGCGCAGGAAACCCATCAGCGCTGTCGTGCAGGAATGACTCGAGGTGTGACATCGATTCGCCGAGAAGGTGCGGCGGCGGTGGCACGAATCGCGCGGTGCCTGGACGTGAGCCGCCAATCCAGTTCTGCGATGTACGGAACTCTCCCGGCAGCTTCTCCGCGCCGCGTCCGCTCCGCAGCACGATGGCGTGGGCGTCGCGCAGCAGACGGTTGCACAGCGGCAAACCCGTAGGACTCGCGATCTGCTCGAATGCCATGTTCACGGCTGCGACGTAGTTGGATGTCTCGGCAATGTCGTCTAAGGGCACGGCTGGCGCCGCGCCGAGTTCGTGGCGCAACAGATCTGACAGCGTCGACTGGGTGCCCTCAATCTGGGAGGAAAGCACCGCCTCCTTGCGGACGCACGAATACAAGAGCAGGTCGGTGTTGGGCAATACGTGCGCTGCCCCATCGAGCCGTCCCAGTGCCAGGGCTGCGCGCTCAGTCGCTGCGCTCAGTTCTCTGCTGGTGATGAGCGCGGCAGGTGGCGGCAGCGGGTCCGGTACGAACGCCCGATATTCCTCGTCGCCGGTGCGGATGGTCTCATAGCGGCCGGTCGGTGCCTTCACAGGAACTCCAAGGTTTGGGGCAGGCGTACGACATTGTAATTATACAGGTAAAGCCATAAATCATATAAATACACTGTAACATCACGAAATTGTAACGCAGTGCGCAAATCGAGGCCGACAGACCGCGATCCGCAGAGCGGGGTGCCGAGGTCTGGCGTTTTTATTCCATTTTGTGGCCGAAACAAAACTAACGTTACTGCCTATTTCAGTGAAGTGGAATAGGAAATCCAGTTGTTCCAGATTCGACCTGAAATGAAACTGACGGCGCGGCCGACGGTCGGAGCTTGGTCGTGCAGTGCTCTGCAATCTGCGTGAGCGCCGCATCGGCACTACGGTTCGGTCTGTCGCCCGTGGACGTGGCAGCAGCAGGGCAACCGAAGGGGAGAGCCATGAGCTTTGTGGAGATGCGGCGCTACCGGCTGAAGGTGGGCGCACCTGACCGCTGGGTGAAGGAGTACTTCGAGAAGGGCTACGAGGCACAGCGCAAGCATCTCGGCGAGCCGGTCGGCTACTACACGACCGAGTTCGGCGGCATCAACGAGATCATCCACATGTGGCGCTACGACACGCTCGACGAGCGCGCCCAGAAGCGCAAGGCGCTCTTCGAAGACGCCCAGTGGCTGGAGTTCGTGAAGGAGATCGCACCGCTGGTCGAGACGCAGGAGAACACGCTGCTGCGCGACATCTTCGAGACCTGAGACACTGGCCGTTCCCATCCACGCTGTCCTGTGCCCAACGGATCAGCGCTCACGGTTTCGGGCGCGCTCGGCCGCCGCCGCTGACGGGCACCGGACCAAACGGCCCCGTTGAGGGCCGTGACTCGTCCCGTCTCATTCGTTGTTCGTTCCCCGACGGCAACCGAGGCTCGAGCGCCTACCGTTGGCGCCCGCACGCAGCACACCTGAGGAGACAGCGTCATGCCGAACACGATGATGGACACCTGGGCGTCCGGGGGCGAGACCTTGGGCACATGGCTGTCGATGGCGTCCAGCCATTCAGCCGAGATCGCCGGGCGCGCTGGCTTCGACTACGTCTGCGTGGACATGCAGCACGGCGTCGCCGACTACCAGGCTGCAGTGGAGATGATGCAGGCCATCGAGATGAGCGGCGGCACGCCGATCGTGCGGGTGCCGTGGAACGAGCCCGGCATCATCGGACGAGTGCTCGACGCGGGGGCTCGGGGCGTGGTGGTGCCGATGGTGAACTCGGTCGAGGAGGCGCAGGCTGCCGTGACGGCGTGCAAGTACCCCCCGCTCGGCGCCCGCAGCTTCGGCCCGGTGCTCGTGGCGGCTCGGGCAGCAGCGGGGGAGAACTACTTCGAGGTGGCGAACGCCACCACGGCTTGCGTTCCCATGATCGAGACCCGCCAGGCGGTCGAGGCGCTCGATGAGATCTTGGCGATCGAGGGCGTGGATGCGATCTATGTCGGGCCGGCCGATCTGTCGATCAGCTACGGCTACGGGCCCGGCTACACCGACGACCACGCCGATTACAAGGCGGCACTTGAGCACATCGCCGAGCGGTGCGCTGCGCACGGCGTGGTGGCCGGCATCCATTCGACGGCGTCGCTGTCGGCGGACCGTCGTGGCAAGGGCTTTCGCATGCAGACCGTGTCGGGCGACGCCATGGCGCTCGGCCGCGGCATGGCCCGCGACCTGCGCACCGCCCGAGAGTCCGGCGTCGCCGAGGCCGCCAGCGGAGCCGACGCCAAGATCTACTGAGCCACACGCCTGCGGCGCGGCTGCGTCTCGTGGTGTCGGGCACGCCGTTCGTGCTCGCCGACCCCATGTTGGGGCTGGGGCGGCTGGTGCCGTACGCGTTGTTGACTTTGGGTGTGGAGCGGTGCACACTTGCCGGCGGATAAAATCTGTAGGCGGCCTGGGCCCGGTCTGGGTGCAGTGGGGAATGGAAGGCTTGTTCGGATGAGTGGTCGGTTGTCGGGTTCGAGAGTTGCTGGTGGTGTCGGTGTGAGCGGCGCGATTCCGGGGGGGGGGGTCGGTGCGTGTGAGGGCCGGCGGCCGCGTGCCGCGCGCGTTGCTGGCGGCGTTTTTGTTGCCGGCGTTGTTGGCGTTGGCGCCGTTGTCGTCGGCGGGGGCGCAGACGCCTGACCCGGTGTTGGTGAGCAATCTGGGCCAGAGCGAGGGAAACGACTACGAGTTGCATTTGTTTGATGCTGCGCAGGCGTTCTCGACGGGCGGCAACGCGTTGGGTTACACGTTGGGCAGTGTCGATGTGCAGTTTGCTCAGTTGACTGATGCTGCTACGGCTTCGAAGCTGTCGGTGTCGGTGCATGCTGAGTCGGACGGCCGCCCCGGCGGTGTTGTCGGGACGTTGGCGTGGCCGGCTTTCTCGCCGTTCAGCAGTGTTCAGAGGCTGCGTTTCGCGGCGCCGGGGAGCGGCATCAGCCTCGCGGCGGACACCGAGTATTTCGTTGTGCTCGACAACCATGGCAGTCTTTCGGGCATCAACCGTGTCGACAGCGCGGCTTCGGACGACGAGGACTCGGGCGGGACGCCCGGCTTCAGTATCGCTGACAGCAGCTTTGCGCGTAGCTCCAATGTGAGCAGCGGCTCGTGGTCCGCCCCCCGCACGGAGATCGTGAAGATCGCGGTGAACGGCACGGCGAATGCGGCGTCGGATCTGTTGGTGTCGGCGCCTTCGGTGGTGAACGTGCGTGAGGGCCAGACGGTGTCTGTGCGTCTGGACTTGGCTAAGGAGGTGACTGGCCGGGTGCCGGTGACGGTGGTGTCGTCTGATCCGTCGCGGGTCAGGGTGAATCATCCGGATCAGTTGTTCATGGGCCGCAAGTACGTGAATGGCCATAACGGACGTAACGGCGTCGTGGGCGTTCAGGTGCAGACCAGTCTTATTCCCGGCAGCGGTCGCTTGGTTGGCAACCGTGGTACACATTTTGACCCTAGCTATGGTTGGTCGGATCAGGACAGGTATGAGCCGTCTGGGTCGATCGGTTTCGATTTCACTGCTGCGGACTGGGCGGGTTATACGTCTATTGAGGAGCCTGTGCTGCACAAGGGCTTTCGGGTGGTGGAGGTGACTGGTGTGGCTTCTGGTGCGGATGGGCTGCCCGCTAATGGGCCTGACGCGAAGTTCCAGTTGTTGTTGTCGTCGAGCGATGCGTCGGTGGCGTTCGCGCCGATCACGGTGGTGGTGAAGCGTTCTCGGGGGCTCGATCCGGTGTTCGACCCGGACCCGCGTTTCAGTTTCGGGTGCCGTGAGCGGGAGTGCCTGCGTGTCGATGAGGGCGGCTCGGTTTCCTACACGGTGCGGAATTTCAATGTTCCGGCGCCGGGGTCGCCGTTGACGATCACCCCGACGGGCGAGGGCTTGTCGTTCGATCCGCCGGTGGTGTCGTGGACGCATCGCGATCACGACGAGCCGCGCACGGTGACGGTGACCGCTGCTCACGACAGTGACGTGAGGTCTGATACTCGGATCATCCGTCACGTGTTCAGCGAGAACTGGGACACGTCGGGGTCGCTGTCGAAGATCCTGCGGCGAAGCGAGTCCAAGGCTGAGGCGGAGTCCGACTTCAACATGGCGGTGCGGGTGGTCGACGACGATCTGAGGAGCTTCGATGCTGTGGGCGCCGACGGGGCCGTGATCAGTCAGGTCAGCGTGTTGAGCCGTGCGGGCGAGAGCCGTTCGGGGCTGGGACGTTTCTGGCTCCGGGTCGACGGGCCGCCTGACTGCGAGCGCCGTTCTGCGGGGTTGTGCTGGGATACGTTGCGGATCCGGCTGCGCACCGGCCGCCCGGACGGGTCGTGGGACAACGCGCCGGTGGCCGCGACGGTGCATCGCGCCGATCAGGCGGGTGCGGGTGCGTTGTCGTACTCGAAGGTCGCGGGGCCCAGGCACTGGTACGCGATGCATATCAGGCCGGAGCACTGGGACAGGCTGTTGCGGGTCGATTTGACGCTGGACCCGGCGTTGTACGGTTCCAGCGGCAGCTATGTCATCTCGATGAGCCTGGAGCGGGCGAACGGCGAGCCGTCGGCGCATCGGCGGGTCACGGTCAGCTACGGGCCGAACCTGGAGACCTCTCCCAGCGTCGACGACAACGTTCCGGTGTCCGACGGCGTTCCGGTGCCCGACGGCCAGCAAGCACCCCCCCACGACCAGGACGGGGCCGACCAGCAGCAGGCCGTCCCCGACGCGGACAGCGGCGGCGCGGACCCGGTGCCGTATGCGGCGGATCCCCAGGTCGTCTCCGCGGTGCAGTACTTGGCGTCGCAGACCCATCACGGCTTCGCGCACGTGAACCGCTGGCAGCGGGCGCTCGCCGCGATCGGCGCGCTGGACCCCGCCGACGTGACGGGCGGCGCGCTGAGCCTGGCCGAGGCCCGCCGCAACGCCAGCAGGTACAGCAGCCCGGTGTGGGACCAGGTAGTCGCCGAGATCGAAGCCAAGCAAGCCCACGACACAGCACAACAACAACAGCAGCCACAGCAGCAGCAGCCTGTCGGCGACGGCCAGCCACAGCAGCAGCCGCAGCACCAGCCTGTCGTCGTGCCTGAGGTGACTGTCGTGTCCGCGTCAGGAGCGACCGAGGGATCCGCGGTGACGTTCACGGTGGCAGCGTCGCCTGCGCCCGCAGCGGACTTGGCTGTGTCGGTCACGATCGCGGCGGCTGGCGATTACGGCGTCACCGCAGGCACGCGCACGGTCACGATCCCCGCCGGTTCGTCGTCGGCGACGCTGACCGTGGCTACCGTCGGCGACACGACAGACGAGCCCGACGGGACCATCACCGCTGCGGTGGCCGACGGCGGCGGCTACACCGTGGGCGCCGCAGCCGCGGCGACGGCCGCCGTGTCCGACGACGACGACCCGCCGGCGGCGTACGTGATGGACCCGGCGCTGATCGCGGAGGTCCAAGCGCACATCGCGTCGTTCAGGGCGCGCAGCCACCACGCAGGGATACGCGACTGGACAGCGGTGCTCGACCGGCTCGAAGGCCGCAGCGGCGCCATGAGCGACGACCACATCGCAGCATGGCTCGCCCGGTCACGCCGTCACGGCTGGGCCGACGGCATCGACACGCTGCCCAAAGTGCAAGCAGCGCTCGCCGCCCAAGCAGCCGCCTCATAACCCCAACAACCACAACAGCGGCCGACATCCACGAACTCATCGGCAAGCGACGCGAGCAGGGCTGGGCGTTTGTGTTCATGGGCGCCAACCAGGATTCCTACGCGGAGAGCGCCCGCCTTGGGGTCGATCAGCGAAACGTGCAGAACTACGAGGCCTCTGACGAAGGTGTCGGTGAGGCGTTCGCGTCGGTGAGCCGGGCCTACAGCCAGCGGCGAGCAATGTCCTCCACAGCCGCCAGCGGAGCCGACTCCAAGATCTACTGACGCCGCCGGCATTGGCGCGGTGCGGCTCCCGCGGACGGCGTTCGCAGACGAGGCCAAATTGGTCGCTGCGTTAGGCTATGAATATGGCGCTAACTCAGACGACTACACTGCGGGTTACCACCGAGTTGCGTGACGAGATCGCTCGCCTCGCTGAGCAGCGGAGCACTTCGATGCTGCAGGTTGTGACCGAAGCCGTGCATCGGCTCAGCCGTGATGAATGGTGGACCTCGGTTCGGGATGCGCTCGACGATCTCGATTCGGAACAGGCGGCCTTGTATCAGGCCGAGAGCCGCCGTCTTGATGCCGCGGCTGCGGACGGCCTCGATGGCGGTTGAGGAGCAGCTGTTCCGCGGCGACATCTGGCTCGTCGATTTTGGTGCCGAACCGCGCGATCCCGAACAGGCGCTCGTGCGCCCGGCGGTGATCGTGTCGGAGAACCGGCTGCATCATCCGAATCTGAAGATGGTCATCGTCGTTCCCGGTACATCCACGATTCGGGGAATCCCCTTGCACGTCGTCTGCCAGCCTGACCGCGCCAACGGATTGTCGACGGAGACGGCGTTTCAGATCGAGCAGGTGCGAGCGCTCTCGACCGAGCGTCTCATCCGTCGGGTCGGCCGTTTGCACGCGCTGGAGTTACGGACGATTGACGAGACACTGCGGAGCGCCTTCGACCTCTGACCAGATTCGGTGGAGCGAACTGGGCCGAGGATGGCGGTGTCGGTGAGGCGTTCGCGTCGGTGAGCCGGGCCTACAGCGAGCGGCGTGCAAGTACCCCCCGCTCGGCGCCCGCAGCTTCGGCCCGGTGCTCGTGGCTGCACGGGCGGCAGCGGGGGAGGACTACTTCGAAGCGGCGAACGACACCACGGCCTGCATTCCCATGATCGAGACCCGCCAAGCGGTCGAGGCGCTCGATGAGATCTTGGCGATCGAGGGCGTGGATGCGATCTATGTCGGGCCTGCCGATCTGTCGATCAGCTACGGCTACGGGCCCGGCTACACCGACGACCACGCCGATTACAAGGCGGCACTGGAGCACATCGCCGAGCGGTGCGCTGCGCACGGCGTGGTGGCCGGCATCCATTCCACGGCGGAACTCTCGGCGGACCGTCGTGGCAAGGGCTTTCGCATGCAGACCGTGTCGGGCGACGCCATGGCGCTCGGCCGCGGCATGGCCCGCGACCTGCGCACCGCCCGAGAGTCCGGCGTCGCCGAGGCCGCCAGCGGAGCCGACGCCAAGATCTACTGAGCCACACGCCTGCGGCGCGGCTGCGTCTCGTGGTGTCGGGCACGCCGTTCGTGCTCGCCGACCCCATGTTGGGGCTGGGGCGGCTGGTGCCGTACGCGTTGTTGACTTTGGGTGTGGAGCGGTGCACACTTGCCGGCGGATAAAATCTGTAGGCGGCCTGGGCCCGGTCTGGGTGCAGTGGGGAATGGAAGGCTTGTTCGGATGAGTGGTCGGTTGTCGGGTTCGAGAGTTGCTGGTGGTGTCGGTGTGAGCGGCGCGATTCCCGGGGGGGGGGTCGGTGCGTGTGAGGGCCGGCGGCCGCGTGCCGCGCGCGTTGCTGGCGGCGTTTTTGTTGCCGGCGTTGTTGGCGTTGGCGCCGTTGTCGTCGGCGGGGGCGCAGACGCCTGACCCGGTGTTGGTGAGCAATCTGGGCCAGAGCGAGGGAAACGACTACGAGTTGCATTTGTTTGATGCTGCGCAGGCGTTCTCGACGGGCGGCAACGCGTTGGGTTACACGTTGGGCAGTGTCGATGTGCAGTTTGCTCAGTTGACTGATGCTGCTACGGCTTCGAAGCTGTCGGTGTCGGTGCATGCTGAGTCGGACGGCCGCCCCGGCGGTGTTGTCGGGACGTTGGCGTGGCCGGCTTTCTCGCCGTTCAGCAGTGTTCAGAGGCTGCGTTTCGCGGCGCCGGGGAGCGGCATCAGCCTCGCGGCGGACACCGAGTATTTCGTTGTGCTCGACAACCATGGCAGTCTTTCGGGCATCAACCGTGTCGACAGCGCGGCTTCGGACGACGAGGACTCGGGCGGGACGCCCGGCTTCAGTATCGCTGACAGCAGCTTTGCGCGTAGCTCCAATGTGAGCAGCGGCTCGTGGTCCGCCCCCCGCACGGAGATCGTGAAGATCGCGGTGAACGGCACGGCGAATGCGGCGTCGGATCTGTTGGTGTCGGCGCCTTCGGTGGTGAACGTGCGTGAGGGCCAGACGGTGTCTGTGCGTCTGGACTTGGCTAAGGAGGTGACTGGCCGGGTGCCGGTGACGGTGGTGTCGTCTGATCCGTCGCGGGTCAGGGTGAATCATCCGGATCAGTTGCTCATGGGCCGCACGCACCTAGGCCACACGGCAGAGGGCAGCTTCGGTGTTGAGGGCGTTCAGGTGCAGACCAGTCTTATTCCCGGCAGTGGTCGTCTTGTTAGGGACAACTTCGGTACGAACCGTTTTTGGTCGCATTCGGTCAGGCTTCAGCCGTCTGGGTCGATCAGTTTCGATTTCACTGCTCGGGACTGGGCGGGCTGGACGTCCTATGACGAGCCTTCGCCGCATAAGGGTTATCGGGTGGTGGAGGTGACTGGTGTGCCTACAGGCGCGGATGGGCTGCCTGCGAATGGGCCTGACGCGAAGTTCCAGTTGTCGTTGTCGTCGAGCGATGCGTCGGTGGCGTTCGCGCCGATCACGGTGGTGGTGAAGCGTTCTCGGGGGCTCGATCCGGTGTTCGACCCGGATCCGAAGTCTGGTTTCGGGTGCCGTGAGCGGGAGTGTCTGCGTGTCGATGAGGGCGGCACGGTGCAGTACACGGTGCGGAACTTCAACGTTCCGGCGCCGGGGTCGCCGTTGACGATCACCCCGACGGGCGACGGGCTGTCGTTCGACCCGGCGGTGATCTCGTGGACTCACCGCGATCACGACGAGCCGCGGACGGTGACGGTGACCGCTGGCCACGACGACGACGTGAGGTCTGATACTCGGATCATTCGTCATGCGTTCAGCGAGAACTGGGACACTTCGGGTTCGCTGTCGAAGATCCTGCGGCGAAGCGAGTCCAAGGCTGAGGCGGAGTCCGACTTCAACATGGCGGTGCGGGTGGTCGACGACGATCTGAAGAGCTTCGATGCTGTGGGCGCCGACGGGGCCGTGATCGACCGGGTCAGCGTGTTGAGCCGTGCGGGCGAGAGCCGTTCGGGGGCCGGACGGTTCTGGGTGAGGGTCGACGGGCCGCCTGACTGCACGACGGGCTACGGCCGGTCTGCGGGGTTGTGCTGGGACACGTTGCGCATCCGGCTGCGCAGCGGCCGCCCTGACGGGTCGTGGGACAACGCGCCGGTGGCCGCGACGGTGCATCGCGCCGATCAGGCGGGTGCGAGTCCGTCGTCGTACTCGAAGGTCGCGGGGCCCAGGCACTGGTACGCGATGCATATCAGGCCCGAGCACTGGGACAGGCTGTTGCGGGTCGATTTGACGCTGGACCCGGCGCTGTACGGTTCCGCGGGCAGCTATGTCATCTCGATGAGCTTGGAGCGCGACAACGGCGAGCCGTCCGCGCATCGGCGGGTGATGGTCAGCTACGGGCCGAACCTGGAGACCTCTCCCAGCGTCGACGACAACAGCGTTCCGGTGTCCGACGGCGATCCGGTGCCCGACGGCCAGCAAGCACCCCCCCACGGCCAGGACCAAGAGCAGGCCGATCAGCAGCAGGCCGTCCCCGACGCGGACAGCGGCGGCGCGGACCCGGCGCCGTATGCGGCGGACCCCCAGGTCGTCTCCGCGGTGCAGTATCTGGCGTCGCAGACCCATCACGGCTTCGCGCACGTGAACCGCTGGCAGCGCGCACTCGCCGCGATCGGCGCGCTGGACCCCGCCGGCGTGACGGGCGGCGCGTTGAGCTTGGCCGAGGCCCGCCGCAACGCCAGCAGGTACAGCAGCCCGGTGTGGGACCAGGTAGTGGCCGAGATCGAAGCCAAGCAAGCCCACGACACAGCACAACAACAACAGCAACAGCAACAGCAACAGCAACAGCAGCAGCCTGTCGGCGACGGCCAGCCACAGCAGCAGCCGCAGCACCAGCCTGTCGTTGTGCCTGAGGTGACTGTTGCGTCCGCGTCAGGAGCGACTGAGGGATCCGCGGTGAGCTTCACGGTGGCAGCGTCGCCTGCGCCCGCAGGCGACTTGGCTGTGTCGGTCACGATCGCGGCGGCAGGCGACTACGGCGTCACCGCAGGCACGCGCACGGTCACGATCCCCGCCGGTTCGTCGTCGGCGACGCTGACCGTGGACACCGTCGGCGACACGGCAGACGAGCCCGACGGGACGGTCACCGCTGCGGTGGCCGACGGCGACGGCTACACCGTGGGCGCCGCAGCCGCGGCGACGGTCACTGTGTCCGACGACGACGACCCGCCGCCGGCGGCGTATGTGATGGACCCGGCGCTGATCGCGGAGGTCCAAGCGCATATCGCGTCGTTCAGGGCGCGCAGCCACCACGCAGGGGTACGCGACTGGACAGCGGTGCTCGACCGGCTCGAAGGCCGCAGCGGCGCCATGAGCGACGACCGCATCGCAGCATGGCTCGACCGGTCACGCCGTCACGGCTGGGCCGACGGCATCGACACGCTCCCCAAAGTGCAGGCAGCGCTCACCGCCCAAGCAGCCGCCTCATAACCCCAACAACCACAACAGCCCGCCGGCGACGCTGACCGTGCCCGCCACCGGCAACGCCGCCGACATTGGCCTCTGCCTCTCCTGGGTCACCGGCGTCACCAACCCCTGGAGAGTTCAAGCACACGGCACCATCACCAACTGATCCAACCTGGTCTGTGTGGTGCGCTCAGTCGTCTGAGTCTGCGTCGTTCGCGTCGTCGTGTGCCGATCCGGCGGCTGAAGGTTCGGAATCGTGCTCGGAACAGCCCTGCGAACGAGGCCACGCAGCGCGGACACGGCGCGCTGTCGCGCCGACGGCATCGGTCGTGGCGTCGGCCGCGGCTCGGGCTGCAGTCGTGGTTCCCTGCGCCACAGCGCCGGTCGCGCTGCGCGTCTGATGTGCGACGGCGCCTTGCGCGTCGGCGGCCAGTGCCCCGACCGCCCGGCCTGTGTCACCGGCCTGCTGGGCGAACTGCCTGATGATGCTTGCTGCGTCGCCCTTGATGAATTCGTTCACTTCCGTCAATTCGATGTTTCGGGTTGCAGCATGGGCGAGAGCGGCCGCGCTGATGCCCGCCAGCAAGGCCAGGCCACCGGGGCCGCCGGCGACGCCGACCAGTGCCACGGCACCCATGCTGGCACCGGACGCGAGAGTGCCCTTGAATGCCCCGTCGGCGACATCTGCGTAGCTGCCGCCGGACTTCGCCTTGTGGAATGCCCTCGCGAGCGCCACCACGGAGACTGGCATCAGCAATGGATTGGCGCTGAGGGCGGCGGACAGACCCATGCTCGCGGCGAGTTGGGCGAAGGTCTCCGCATCGGCTCTGTTCCAGTTGAAGATCGTCGAGACCACGCCGACGGTGCCGCCGAGCAACTCCGCAGCGTCGTAGGTGACAAGGTCAGAAAACCAGCTCTTCGGGATGCCGAACGTCGATTGCAGCGACTCAGCGACCGAATCGAATGTGTCCTTGTCCCAAGTGGCGAGCGGCAGACCCTTTGGCGTGGAGACGTCGCGAAGCAGTCCCCCAAGGGCGCCGAACATTTCCTCTGCCAGCGTGTCGTCCGGTGAGGCGTCTCTCGCTGCTCGCCAAGCGCCGTTAATGGTGTGCCCGCCGTCGAAGAGCCGGTGGCTGCCGCCGCCGATGTGGGTTGCGAGGTATTCGGCGTCCATGGCCTTGTCGTAGATGGTGGCCTGACCCTTGACGGCTGCCTGAGTGAGATCGTTGAACGCGTCCGACAGGTCGCTGGCGAGCAGTCCCTGCGCAGCGCTGAGTACCGATGCCGCCCACTTGGTTGTTGCATCGGTCGCGCGCTGCGTGCCAGTGCTGACCGCTTGGGCCGTCGCTGAGCCGACGCTGCCCAGCGCTGCGCCGGCAGCCGCGCCTGCTGATGTGACGCCTGTTGCGGTCGCGCGGCCCCCAGCGAGAACGGTGTCTGCGGCCTTCGACGCTGCTGCGCGGGCAACCTCAAGGCATCGGTCTGCGATGCCGGGCTCGTCGTCGGGCGCCGCGGCGGGTTCGGCATCAGCGGGCTGGACCAATGCCATTGCCGCGGCCAGCGCGTCTTCAACCTCGCGGTGGACGCCGGTGACCGGGCGAGGCGCGGGAACCGATTCTTCCGGCACGTCGCCGCTGTCTCGTAGCTGCATCGGGCGAAGTTATCTCTTCGCCGCATCGGGCGGCATCTTGCGTCACGGCATGTCTCGGCACGCAGTTCCACTCTGTGTCTCCGATTGGTCTTGTCAGTCTCGCAGCCGGACTCTTGTCGGCCGACCTCAATCCGGTCGTGCCGCACGCTCCCGCCAGGAGAGATGTGACACCCCCTCTCTACTTTGGAATCGGGGAGAGGCGGCGGCCGAAGTGCGGCGCTGCGACCAGCGAATCTGGCCGCTGCGGCGGAGGCGCTGGGCTCTGGACGAAAGGAACAGACATGGGATCAACATCAACAAACGAGATGACGAACGGGGAGTTCGAGCGGAGCGACACGGCACCTTGGGCAAGCGGTGGCGGCGGAGCAGCATCGGCGACAGACGCCGTGCAGGCGAAGAGCGGCAAGCGGACCGGCGGGGGATCGGTGTCTGACCGGTCGAAGGTGTGGATCCTGCTGGATCGATCCGGCTCGATGTCGGGGCTGGAAGCTGCCGTCGTCAAGGGTGTGAACCGCTTCATTGCCGAGCAGGCGGCTGAGCCGGGCTCGTGCCGGCTCACAGTGGCCCAGTTCGACTCGGAAGCGCCGTTCGAGGTGCTCGTCGACGACGTGTCGGTGCACAAGGCTGATCCGCATGTGCTGGAGCAGTACGAACCGCGTGGACTGACGCCGCTGTTCGATGCCGTGGGGAGGTTGATCGGATGCGCCGACCGGCGAGTCAAGCAACGGCGCAAGGCGGGCAAGAAGCCCGAAGATCAGACCGTCGTGATCTGGACCGACGGGTACGAGAACGCCAGCACCGACTACTCAGCGGCCGACATCCACGAACTCATCGGCAAGCGACGCGAGCAGGGCTGGGCGTTTGTGTTCATGGGCGCCAACCAGGATTCCTACGCGGAGAGCGCCCGCCTGGGGGTCGATCAGCGAAACGTGCAGAACTACGAGGCCTCTGACGAAGGTGTCGGTGAGGCGTTCGCGTCGGTGAGCCGGGCCTACAGCCAGCGGCGAGCAATGTCCTCCACGGTGGGCACTTCGGCCGACGACGACTTCTTCGGAGGCGTGCGTGAGGCCGAGGAAGGAATGCGGCGTCGCTCGCGAGGCGACTGATCTTGGCCGCCGAAGCTGATGCCACGGTGCCCGGTGTCAGCCCGGCGGTGCCCCGAGCCCGGACACTACGATCCGCGGCGGGGCCCGACCTAGCCAGCCCGACCCTGGGAGGGGAACGTGGACGTCGACTATCCGATCATCTCGGCCGACTCGCACATTGCGGAGGCTCGCAATACCTACGTCGACTACATCGATCCGAAGTGGAGGGACGTCGCGCCACGGGTCGAGTGGACCGAGGAGCGTGGCGACGTCTACGTGATCGACGGCATGAAGCGCACCATCGACATGGGACTCATCGCCGCCGCAGGCCAGAAGCCCGAGGAGCTGAAGCGCAGCGCGGCCTACGAGGAGCTGCCGCTCAGCAGCTACGACTCCGCCACTCGGACCGCTGACCAAGACCGGGACGGCGTCTCGGCCGAGGTGATCTACCCGTCGGTGGGCATGGTGCTGTGCAACCACTCCGACGCCGACTACAAGAAGGCGGCCATGGACGCCTACAACCGGTGGATCGCCGACTACTGCTCGGTGGACACCGACCGGCTGCTCGCAGTGGGGCAGACGCCGCTGCGCTCGGTGGAAGAGGCCATCGACGACATCGCCGCGATGTCCGAGGCGGGCATGCGGGGCGTGATGATGTCTGGCAACCCCCACACCGACTTCGACTTCGACGATCCCCGCTGGGACCCGTTCTGGCAAGCCGCCGTCGACCTGAACCTTCCCGTCTCGTGGCACATCCTCACCAGCCGCGGCCAAGGCCGAGCCCGCGGTCCGAAGGCCAACGCCTTCATGACCATCATCCGTGCGAATCAGGACATCATGGGCACGCTCGTATTCGGCGGCGTGTTCGAGCGCAACCCCGGGCTGAAGGTCGTGTGCGTCGAGGCCGACGCCGGCTGGGTGCCGCACTACATGTACCGGATGGACCATGCCTACAAGCGCCACCGGTATTGGCTGCCACCGGGCCAAGAGCTGTCCAAGCTGCCCAGCGAGTACTTCAGCGAGCACATTTACACCACGTTCCAAGACGACTGGGTGGCGTTCAAGATGGTCAACGACGTCAACCACCGCCGGCTGCTGTGGGCCAACGACTTCCCGCATTCCGACAGCACATGGCCGTGGAGCCAGGAGCTGCTTGATGAGCACTCCGCGAGCCTCACGGCCGAACAGACCCGGGACATTCTCTGCAACAACAGTGCAGAGCTCTACGACATCGACCTGTCGAAGCTCCCGGTCGGCGGCGATCGGCTAGCGGCAGCAGCCTGAGAGCCGGTTCGGTGAGTTGTTGCTGGTCGGCGGGTTGATTGCTGTCGACCTGCTCGTCGCTGCTGACACCTCCGACAACACCGGCGCTGTCGAGGTCGCTGCCGACGCCCGCCGACGTGCGGGCGGGCCGGATCCGCTCGCTGCCGCGTGCCGCGTGCCGCATGTCGCGCAGCGGCCCTTCGTGGCGCCGGCTGCCCGGTACGGTTGGCCTCAACGAGGCACCGCAGCCAGTTGGTGCACCTGTCCCCAACCCCCGGAGATTCCTGCCATGCAAAGCCACGAGGTCGACTACGAGGTGTTCGGCGACGACATGCAATTCGTCGAGATCGAGCTGGACCCAGGCGAGACCGTCGTCGGCGAAGCCGGAACCATGATGTTCATGGAAGACGGCATCACGTTCGAGTCGGTGATGGGCGACGGCTCTGAGCCCGATGCCGGCCTGTGGGGCAAGCTGAAGTCCGCAGGCAAGCGTGCGATCACCGGCGAGGGGCTGTTCCTGACGCACTTCACGAACACAGGTGCCCCAGGCAAGGCCAAGGCCGCTTTCGCCGCCGGCTACCCCGGCAAGATCATCCCGGTCGACTTGGCGCGCTACGGCGGTGAGCTCATCGCGCAACGCGACGCATTTCTGTGCGCGGCGATGGGCACCAAGCTCGACATCGCCTTCCAGCGCGGCATCGGCACGGGCATCTTCGGAGGCGAAGGCTTCATCTTGCAGCGACTGACGGGCGACGGCATGGCGTTCCTTCACGCCGGCGGATCGATCCAGGCCATTCAGCTGAACAACCAGACGGTGCGGCTCGACACAGGCTGCCTGGTGGCGATGCAGCCGTCGCTGCAGTACTCCATCGAGCGGGCGGGCAACCTCAAGTCGATGTTCTTCGGCGGGGAGGGCTTGTTCTTGGCGACGGTGTCGGGCACCGGCTGGGTGTGGTTGCAGTCGTTGCCGTTCTCACGGCTGGCCTCGCGGGTGCTGGCCAATGCAGTGGGCCCCCAGTCGGACGATTCTCGCGGCCTGCTCGGAGGACTGCTCGAGCGCAGCTAGCGGTGACATCCTCGAGCGACTGCAGCGTCACCGGGCGTCGCCGCCGGTGCCCCTCGCTCGGTTGACTTCGGCCCTGCGGTCGATCCCGGCCGTACAGTCACGGCCGTGCAGCTGACCTCGGGCCGCATCGACGTCGAAGATCTCGCCGACGCACAAGAGGCCTATCACTCGCGCGGCTGGACCGACGGCCTGCCCGTGGTGCCGCCGACGGCCGAAGCCGTTGCGGCCTGCCTGGAATGGGTGATGCTGCCGCCGGACCATCTCATCGGCGTCGAGCCCGTCAGAGCCCGAGCCATCACCGCAGAGAAGGCCGCAGTCAACGCCGTGATGGCCGGTTGCCTGCCCCCTCACTTCCCGGTCGTCGTCACTGCGCTCACCGCCATGCTGCAGCCCGAATTTGGCCTGCACGGACCGACGGCGTCGACCGGCGGCTGCGCCGTGCTGCTGGTCGTCAACGGACCTATCCGGCGCGAGCTGGCCATGGACGCCACCTTCAGCGTGCTCGGGGGGGGAGCTGATCGGTCACGGGCTGTCATTGCCCGGGCTGTGCGGCTCGTGCTGGCGAACGTGCTCGATGTGCGGCCCGGCGGCATCGATCGTTCGACGCTGGGTCACCCGGGCAAACTCGGCTACTGCATCGCAGAAGACGAGGAAGCGACCGGTTGGGTGTCGCTGGGCGACCAGCGGCTGGCCACCACGCCCGCCGAACGCGGTCAGGTGTCGTCGGTGACGGCAGTTGCCTCGATGGCGCCCCGGCAGGTGATGAACGAGTGGACGACCGATCCTGTCGATCTGTGCGAGACCCTCGCGGCCGAGATCCGTGCCAACCAGCTCAACTACTCCATCTGGCCAGGCAACTATGCGGTGGTTCTGCCGCCGCAGCTGCGGACCCATTTCGATGCTGCCGGCTGGACGAAGGACGACATCGCGAACTGTGTCTTCGAGCGCGCGCGGGTGCGCCGGGGAGACTGGGCTTCCGTCGGCAAGCGCGCTGTCGTCAAGGACCGCGCCGAGCGCGAGTACCCCGGTCTCGAAGCACCGCAAGACCTGTTGATCGTCGCGGCCGGCGGACCCGCAGGCGGCTTCGCTGCCGTCATCCCGCCGTGGCTGGGCACACGCAGTCACGCGGCCACGGTCGCAGTCGGTGCGTGCGTCGACTGCGAGGTTCTCTGAGCACCGAAGGCTCAAAGGGCGTGAATTGGCCCGGGGTTGGCGTCGTTGCGTGCGTCGACGATGAGGTGTGCTGAGTTCCCGTGCTAATGGCTGTCCTGCTCGCGGCTGCGCGGGCCGGCCGTGTCACGCCAGACTCCCACCATGGAAGGCAATTCTGGCGCCCACCAGCCTCAGCCCAAGTACATCCGCAGCGGCTTGCTGGCCGAGCTGCCCGACGACTATCTCGCTTCGGTCGAGGACTATCACCGGCTGGCGTACGCAGTCGTCGGCGAGGCGCGCCGCGTCGCCACGGGACGCTTCGGGCTGCGCAGCCTGGAGCGGGGGTTCGGCACGCCCGTTTTCGACGTTGCGATGGGACGTGCGGGCGAGATGGAGTGCCAAGTGTGGGTCGCGGGCGACGAGTTGTTCGCCACCGAGGGCGGAGTGCAGCGCAGCACCCATATCACGACACTCAACGCTGCCGCCGAATTCGTCGGGGTCTCGCCGGGCACGCAGGCTCGGGAGCATGACAGCCCCGAGCTCGGCGACACCGATCGCTGGCTGCGGGTCAGTACTGAGGTGGGTGAGCACCTTGTGGCGTGGTATCGGCTTGGCGCAAATGTACTGGAGCAATTGAGTGCTCTGCCCGGCGCCGCCAATGCCGACGAAATCCAGCTGTGGCCAGGGCACTTCGACATCGCAACGGCGATAGGCGACGCCGAGAGCGGCAAACGCGCCACGTACGGACTGTCGCCCGGCGACGAAACCCACCCGTTCCCCTATGCCTACGTCGGGCCGTGGGGCGAGGTCGACCGCTCCGATCCGTTCTGGAACGACCCTGCGTTCGGCGGCGCTTCGCTGACCTATGCCGAGATGCTCATCGCGGCGAATCCAGCCGACGCCGCATTCGAGTTCCTGTTCGCGGGCTTCGACAGCATCAATACAGAGCCGTGATGGTGTCTGGACCGAGTTGGCATTACGAGTCCCCGTTGGCTGGCTTCGGCAGCGTCGACGGCTGAGCGCACGACCGGCGTGCACCCCGCGGCTCCCGGCTCGTGTGCATCGGGCGATCATGCAGCGTCGACGGCAGAGCGACCGACCGACGTGTGCTGCCCCATGCCCAACATGGGGTTTGTCGCACGTTCGTGGCAGCATGTAACCGAGCGGGCCCGGCACCGCACCTTGCCGCCCAAGGACGGTTGACGTGGAAGTACTGAACCCGACCCACGAGCAAGATCCCAAGGGATTCGCAGCACCGGCGCGGCTCGCCACCCTCAAGGGCACCACCATCGGTGTCATCTCCAACGGCAAGGAGAACACCAAGCCGTTCTTTGACCATGTCGAGCGCGTGCTGCGCGACCGACACGGGGTCGCCAAGGTGATCCGGCGCATCAAGCTCAACTACAGCGCGCCAGCGCAGCACGAGCTGCTGGCCGAAGCGATGGGATGGGATGCCGTCCTGGCCGGTGTCGGCGACTGAGGCAGCTGCTCGTCGTGCAGTCTGCACGACGCCGTCGCAGTCGAACGGGTCGGCGTGCCCGCGGTCAGCGTCATGACCAGCGCCTTCGTGGACGCGGCCGAGCTGATGGCCCGTGTCCAAGGCGTGCCCGAGCACCCATTTGCCGTCATCGAGCACCCCATCGCCAGCGCCGACAGTGCCGGTCTGGAGGCCCGCGGCGAAGCGGCGCTAGCACAGGCCGTCGAGGTGCTGCTCGTCTGAGCCGTCGAGCGAAGCCGTGGTCGACGCGGGCGCTCATGTGCTGTTCGGGCCGCGGTGTCGGCTGGTGAGCGAGCCTCGTAGCATCGTGGTGCAGCCGCTGGCCAGTGGGTCGCGCGGTCGGGCGCTTCGCTGCGACCGTCGGGCTGCACCTACCAAGGAGTTCCCGACAATGGTTCAACCCATCCCCGACGATTACCCGCGCATATCGGTGGCGATGAGCGTCGACGGCGCCGCCGACGCCATCGACTTCTACACGAGCATTCTCGGCATGTCAGAGCGGATGCGCGTCGACATGGGCGGCAGGATCGGCCATTCCGAGCTGGCACTGGGCGACTCGCTCCTCATGGTGGCCGACGAGTTTCCGGAGATGGACTTCCACTCGCCCAAGCACTACGGCGGCTCGGCCATGCAGCTCAGCGTGTATGTGGAAGACGTAGACGCCGTCTTCGCAGCAGCGCTGGAGGCCGGGGCCACCGAGGTGCGGCCCATTGAGGACCAGTTCTACGGCGACCGCTCAGGCATGATCGAGGACCCGTGGGGCCACCGCTGGAACCTCTCGACTCACATCGAAGATGTCGATCCCGACGAGATGGCACGCCGCTCCGAAGCCGCAATGTCCGAGATGGGAGACGGCTGAGCGGTCGGTTCTGAACTCGCTCGGCGCCGCGCTCGCTGGGTGCCTCATGCCTTCGAGCCGTGGGCCGTCGGCCCCCGGGGAGGGCGAAGCGCCCGGATTCACTCCGCAGCGGCCGTAGCGCGTCTGGCGATGAGCGCTGCGGGAGCGGCCGAGGCGGCGAACAGCACCGCAGCGATAGCGAGCGCCACCGGCAGCGACACCAGCTGCGCCACAACGCCCAACCCCAGGCCGATGGAGACCTCCCCGACGGCTTGGGACTGGCCGAAGAACGACATGACGGTGGCACGCACCGACGAGGAGGCATGACGGTTCGCCATCGCCTCTGCCAGCGAGTACGCCGTCTCGCCGGCCACATCGAGCACTGCCCAGCCGATGAGGGCCACAGCGAACCACGGGCTCAGCGCCAGGGCGAAAGCGCCGGCACTGGCAACGACCAAGAACCGAGCGAGCAGGAATGCGTCACGTCGGGCGCTTGCTTCGTCGGCTTCTGAGCGCTCGAGATGGCGGTGGAGCCACATCATCATCGGGATCGCCAGCGCAGACATCACGAACCAAGCCGCGCCGAAGAACAGCACCGCCCCCCGACCGTCGAACTGGGTGAGGCCGAGATCGAACAGCCGCAGAGCGGAGAGCCGATCATTGGCCTCCCATGCCCCAGCTGAGATCGCCGCAGAGACGGTGACGGCAAGCAGCGAAGGACTTCGCCGGACGAGACGTGCGCCCCGCTCCCACAACGCGACGGCGTCCCTCCAGGCACTCGTGCGCTGAACCGGGGACACTGCGGCCCCGTGACGACGTCCGCGCGGCGGCTCGAAGCCGGCTTCGGGCATCGCGATCGCGAGGTACCCGGCCGCCGCGATCGCCAGAACTCCCATCGCAGCCATCGATCCTCGAATCGACCACGCACCCATGGCAGTGGCTGCAGCGAGCCCGATCATCACACCTATGGAGCGCCACATGGCATGGCGCACGATGAGCTGATCAATGTCGCGGCCCGGCGCGCCGATCACGTTCCCGCCCTGGGTGCTGTCGCCGTCGGTAGCTGCGGGGTCTGGCGGAGTTGGTGACGGCGTTGCGATGTTGCCGTTGTGGGTGATGGGGTGGCGGTCGGCCGTTGCTGGGGTCGGCTGCGCGGCCCCGCCACCCACAGGAGGCAGCGAACCGATGCGGTGGGAGCGGGCTGCAAACGCCAACTCATCGGTCATCCACGCCGTGGCGGCACCGCTTTGCAGCGTCCAGCCGACGCCCCACAGCACCTGCCACACCAACAGCACGCCGAACAGCTCGGTCACCGGGCCCAGCGCCATTGCCGTGCCCATCACGACATACGCGGCCACGACGGAGTACTTGCGGCTGTAGAGGTCGGCGATCACGCCGGTCGGCGTCTCGGCGACGAGTATTGACAGCACCAGCGCGGTGCCCAGCACGGCGAGCCGGAATGGCGACAGCCGAAGATCGACCACCCACCACACCATGGCGGGCAGACCCCACGC
Source organism: Candidatus Poriferisodalis sp. (assembly GCF_965208895.1). Classification (GTDB taxonomy): domain Bacteria; phylum Actinomycetota; class Acidimicrobiia; order Acidimicrobiales; family Poriferisodalaceae; genus Poriferisodalis. The sequence continues at coordinate 3,494,060 of NZ_OZ242363.1, forward strand.
GAAGGCCAGACCCTGCACGAACCCTGTCAGCAGGAACAGCCGATCCGGCCGATGCCGCATGACGCCGCAGCCTAGAAACGACTTCCGGTTCCGTAGAGCCGAATGCGATGATCCCGGCTGGGCGATTCGGTAGTCAGGCGATTGTGGTATGCAACCGATTGTGCAACACATAGCACAATGCACAGCATGAAGCAGACGACGATCTATCTGCCCGATGAGCTCAAGGAACGACTTGAACGCGCCGCGGCGAAAGCCCATTGTTCCGAGGCCGCACTGCTGCGCGAGGCCCTGGTCGAAGCGCTCGCACGGCGTGAGGCGAGGCCGACGACCCCGTTGTTCAGCGAGGGCTGGGGCGATCGCGACATTGCACAGAATGTCGACGAGCACCTGGCGCGAACCGGCCGTCTCGTCTAGCTTGCTTCTCGGATATCGGCCTGCCGAGTGTGAGCTTTGCGCGAATACGTGGTGTTCGACCTCGAGGCGAATGCGGATCGCTCGGACCCGCCTGCCCATGAGATCATTGAGATCGGGGCCGTGCTCGTTGTCGACGGTGTCGAATCTGGCGAGTTCGCAACGTTGGTGCGATCAACCCGGCCGTTGCGCTCCCAGACTCGGGAACTGACGGGTTTGACAGACGAGGATCTGACGCAGGCACCGACGCTCATCGAGGCGCTGCAGCGCTTTGCCACGTTCACCGGCGACCGGCCACTGATGGCTCACAACGGCTTCGGCTACGACTTCCCGCTGATGGATGCGGCGTCAGCGCAGTCGGAGCTACCAGCGATTGGTGGCCGGCGTCTCGACACGTTGGAGTTGGCACACCTCGCGTTCCCGAGGGCCGGTCGGGAGATGGCCCGCGGCAGTGACGGCAGTAGACCTCTGGTGGGACGAAGTCTCGATGATCTGGCGGAACGGCTCTTGGGGCGCAGCGCCCGGCCCGCACACCGGGCGCTTGGAGATGCTCGTTTGCTGGCCGACGTGTTGCCCCCGCTCATCGCGATCTTGAACGAATCAACCCCGCCTCGTCGGCTTCAACGCTGGGTGCTGCACGCGACTGCCCATCCGTGGTCCGCGTTCGTGCATGCCGAACTCGACCCACCGTCATTGGCATCAACGATCCCCGTATCGGTTCCTCGACGACGTCCAGCACCGACAGGCACGTTCGACACGGACGCGGTTGCGGGGATGCTCGACAGCGGCGGCGCGCTGATGTCGCACGGCCGCTCACCACGAGCGCAGCAGGTCGAGATGGCTCGCATTGTTGCGATGGCGCTTGCGAATGGCGGGCGTCGTCTCATTGAGGCGCCGACAGGCACGGGCAAGACTTTCGCCTATCTGCTTCCCGCGATCGAATACGCCCGCGCCAGCGGTGTCACGGTCGCGTTGGCCCCGCACTCGAAAGTGCTCCAAGACCAGATCGCCCAATCGCTCGAGGAACTGTCCGAGCACCTGGCTCCGTTCAATTCGGTCCTGCTCAAGGGCAGGAGCAACTACATCGATGTGGCTGCGCTGGAGAGCAAGCTTCTCGAATTGGACATGCAAGACGACCATTTCGGCGATGCACAGGATGCGGTCGCGGTCGGAACCTCGCCGTCGGGGCATGATTCCGATCACGGTGCAGGCTCGCCTCGGGCAGTTCGCGGCCTCGCGCTCGCGGTCCTGAGCGGTTGGGTCTCGCAAACTCCGACGGGTGACTGGGACGACCTGAACACGTGGGCACTGGGCAGCGGCTTTCGAAGCGTCATGTCAAGTCTTCGATTCGTGCTATCTGTCAGCGAGCGGCCGGGTCCGGCAAAGACTGACTTGGACGAGCGGTGCTTCTATCGCCGTGCTCGTGACGGGCTGCGGCATGCAGATGTGGCCGTGCTGAATCATGCACTGGTCATCAACGATGACGAGTGGCTCGATCACGCCAAGCACTTGGTGCTCGACGAGGCGCACAATCTCGAAGACTCGGCAACCGACGCGCTGACGGCGGAGATCGGAGAGAACGAGGTCGACCAGCTCTGCGACGCAATCGCTCCGAGCGGCAGAGGGGGCGGAACGGTTGGTCGGCTCGCCCGCGCCGCCCGCTGGTCGGTACGCGCCGCGCCGTTGACCGACCTGCGCCGCTGTGTCTCCGCCGTACGGGATCAGCTGCCGCGATTCGGCTCGGCGCTGTCGGCCTACCTGCGGGTGCGCACAGCAGCAAGCGCTGACGATCGTTACCCCTCGTCGTATCGAATTCGACGCGGATTCGACACCGCGCACTCGGACTACTACGCAGTGCTACGCGAAGGGCGGTCTCTGGCGGAGGCCCTGGAGGGCATCGCCGGCGAGCTGAACGAAATCAATCTGCCGGAACAACTCGAAGGCCGCTACCAGCGCGACCGCCTCGAAGCCGAGATGCGACACCTTGGGCGCTTTGCTCGAAATGCCGCCAAGACGCTCCGCCGCGTCATCCACGCCGACGCAGGCGCCGCTGGTCTGTCTGGCCCGCAGGCTTCAGGGACGACCGGCGGCGACGCGATGCACAGCGCCAGTCTCGTTGCAAGTCTGGCAGAGCAACAGCGCATAGCCGTCGGTCAGATCGAGCATGTCGACGGACGCTGGATATGGCTGTTGCGCCATGTGCCGCTCTCGGTAGCGCCGCAGCTGCGGCAATTGTGGAACGGACTCGAGGCCACCGTCGCAACATCGGCGACACTGCAAGTAGGCGGCAGCTTCAGTCACATCCTGAACTCACTGGGACTCGGCGCTGCCCAAGCGACGGCTTTGCCGACACCGTTCGAAGCGCTGAGCGAACAGCACCTGCTGATATTGGCCGACTGGCTGCCAGCCCCCAGAGCACGCCTGATCGACGAGTTCACCGAGGCGGCAGGCCGCGAGACCGGACGGCTGATGCTGCTGGCCGGAGGCCGGGCGATGGCGCTGTTCACCGCTCGATCCCGCATGGCATCGGCCCGAGACAAGCTCCGCGGCTACCTCGATGAGCACGGAGTTCCGTTGCTGGCACAAGGCGACGAGCCTGCCCCCGCGCTTGTCGCCCGGATGAGAACCGAGATGGCCACCAGCCTGCTCGCCCTGCGCTCGTTCTGGGAAGGCGTCGATATTCCCGGCGAGGCCCTGAGCTTGCTTCTCTTGGAGAAGATCCCCTTCGACTCTCCCGCAGACCCGATCTCGGGCGCTCGCATGGATGCGTTGGAAGATCAGGGCAAGGATGGCTTCGCCGACTATGCCGTGCCACGCGCCGCACTGAGGATGGCCCAGGGAGCAGGACGGCTGATCCGTGCGGCAGACGATCGCGGCGTGACCGTGATGCTCGACAACCGCCTGTGCAGGGCCACCTCGTATGCCGATCAGATCCTCTCCACGCTGCCCGGCCCGCCCGCTCAGCATCGCGTCCGTGACCCCAGGGACGCATACGAACTCATCTGCGGTCATTTGCACGGCATCGAGCTGACCGATGAGCTGCTGAACGCCATGGATGCAGTTCCGGTCGATGACACCCTCGCGAAGATTCGAGCACTCGCGCTCGACGAGGATCAGGCCCGAGACGCTCGCACCGTCGAGCAGCGGCTGAACCGCGTGCGTGAGATCTTCGGCTTCGAACACTGGCGACCCGGCCAGCTCGAGACCATGCGGCGCTTCATGGCAGGCGAAGACGCTCTCTCGGTGCTGCCGACAGGATCGGGCAAATCGATCACCTACCAGATCCCGGCGCTGCTGATGCCTGGCGTGACGCTCGTGCTGTCGCCGTTGATCTCGTTGATGAACGACCAAGTCGAGAACCTGCGGCGCCGCGGCATCACCGAGGTGGCCGCCATACACAGCGGCGTGGGGCAGAGCGAATGGCGCGACATCTTGCGAGGAGCACGCCGGGGCGACTACAGGCTGCTGTACATCAGCCCCGAACGGCTGTGGTCGCAGGAGTTCATCAGTCTGCTCTCCAACGTCGACGTTGCCCGGATTGCTATCGACGAAGCGCACTGCATCTCGCAGTGGGGCCACACATTCCGGCCCGAGTACGCCAGGATTCCCGAGGCAATCGAACTGCTCGGAGGGACTCCGACGAATCGCCGCCGCGTCCTTCGAGGCAGGGCCTCGCCGGCCGGCGAGCGCCCGGTGTTGTTGGCGGTGACGGCCACCGCCAATGCCCGAGTTCGCGCTGACATCATGGCTTCGCTGAATCTGCGGATTCGTGAGCCGACCGTGCTGTCACCCGACCGGCCCGAGATCAGCTACCACACCGAAGACTGTGCGAACCGCAGCGACCGCGATGTCCGCATAGCTCAGGTGGTGGAGGCGTTTCGCCGCCAAGCGAGCGTGGTGTATGTGCCGACCCGACGCGACGCCGAGCGCGTCAGCGGGTTGCTGCGCATTGCCGGCCACGCGGTGCGCGCCTACCACGCAGGCATGGAGACAGCGGCAAGGTCGCATGTCGAGGACGCATTTCGTCATGGTGAGATCGACGTGGTCGTTGCCACCAAGGCCTTCGGCATGGGCATCGACAAGCCTGACATCGCTCTGATCGTGCATTCCGAGATGCCTGCCACCATCGAGGAGTACGTCCAAGAGACCGGCAGGGCCGCCCGCGGTGCCGGTCAGCCCGGCATGCCGACCGACGGCACAGCAGTACTGCTGAGGATGCCGGAGGACTGCTCCATTCATCAAATCTTCGTTCGCAGCGCTGCGCCGTCTGTCGAGCAGGTGCGAAGCATCTGGGCGAAGCTGATCCCTGGCGTGGGCTCATACGTCCCCGAGGATCTCGTCGCCGACCCCGACGACGCGACTCGCGAGAGCGATGCGGAATCGGTAGCGACTTCGCTCGCCGTCCACTACTTGGCGCTCGCGGGCATGCTGAAGCGGCACCCCGACACGCCGTGGGAGGGCCGCGTCACGATCATCGGCGACACCCGCAAGCGGCTCAGCGAGTTGCACTCGGGCAGCGCCTCGAGCGATGTTGACACGCCGGGCGCCGACCGGGTCGTGGGCCTACAGGGAGATGCGGCGGTCGAACCGGAATTCGTCGCACGCGCTCAACGGCTCATTGAACTGGCGGAGCAACATGACGGCCGCTACAACGCACGGCGGTGGTCGAGAGATCTCGGCCGGTCAGAGGTGGAGGTCGCACAGGACCTGCTTGAGCTTCACCACCGAGACGTCATCGGGTTCACCGTCTGGAAGTACGGATGGGTGCTTGAGCGTTCGCCGGGTGAACCGGACTGGGCAGACGTCGAACGACAGTGCGAACAGCGCCGCAGCGAAGTGGCTGAGAAGTCCGACCGTGCCAAGGCTTTCGCCCGCGATCGGCGCTCGTGTCGAGTCGCAGCCCTGCTGGGCTACCTCGACGCACCCGCTGCGCCGGGGCAGAGTGCCGGAGAAGGCTGCGGCAGATGCGATGCATGTGTCGACCTGCCTCGGCCGTGGGCAACCAGCCATCTGACCTCAGCAGGCCTGCGCGCAGCACTGCCGGTGGCACGGATCATCCTGACCCTGCTCGCGGACATCGAGGGAGCGAGATACTCGCGCACCAACATTGAACGCTGTCTGGTGGGCGATCTCCACGGGCACCGGCCGACGCCCGGGCGTGGGCAGCCGGGCCGCGAAGACGTCGAGACGAGTCGGCGTCCAGCAGTTCCGCAGCATCTGGCGCGACACCCAAGCGCTGGCCGCCTGGCCTTCGTCGGCGCGCGGAATCTGCGTGCGTCTGTCGATGAACTCATCGTTGAAGGTCTCATCGACGTAATCGAGGACGACTTCGATGGCACCGGCGCCCGCTTCGAACGCCTCGAGCTCACCGACGACGGACGCGAAGCGATCGGCGTCGGCGAATCGAGCTGATCCAATCGTCGATGATGTGAGGCCGAGCGCGTCAGTAATGTCTCGCGTCGAGTCAAATGGAGTGTGCATGGCCCACTTGCAGCCGGAGAACCTCGCCAGTCGCAGCGATGTTCCTGAACGGCTGCATGAGGTAGCTCGCCACCTCCGCGACCAACTGCCCGACGAAGTGACTGTGTGGTTGGAGCGCACCGGGGACGGCGAAGGGGCGGCTCTGCGGCGCGAGTTTGGCCACAGCGCGGCTGCTGACGATGACAGCGACAGCTACTTGGTGGTGCTCGACCCTCAAGCGGGTCTTGCTGTGCTGCAGGCGCCGTCGCGACGGCACCTCAAGGCAACCCGCCGGCGGCGCGCACGCCTCGACGAGGACGCGGCCCGCCGCTTGGTGGCTGATCGGGTGACACGGTTGGCCAGCAGCGTGGCCGCCTGCCCGGTGGACACGCTGCCGGTTGCGCACATCTTGGCGTTGCCGCAGACATCCAGCGCACACGCGCGGGACATCAAGTCGGACTCGCATTTGCTGGTTCGGGAAGACTTCGAGCCGGGCGCACTTCGAATTGCTCTGCAGCGACTGCTCGGCGGTCAGGTGCTGCCGCTCGGCATGGCTGAGCAGGCACACGTCCGTGCGGCGGTGCGACCCGAGATCGTCATCCGAGGCAGGACCGGGGCCATGTTCGGTGCCGCCGACTCGAACGGCACTGAGGTCGTGCGAGCGCTTGACCGTGAACAGGAGCGCACGGCGCATCACATGGGGACGGGTTACCGAGTGCTCCGCGGTGTGGCCGGCAGCGGCAAGACGCTGGTGCTGACGCATCGGGCCTTGCATATGGCGCGCCATTTCCCGGAATGGCGGTTCTTGCTGCTGTGCTTCAACCGGCCGTTGGCGGCTGCGCTTCGGGCGCAGGTGACCGAGGCACCCAACATCGATGTGGAGACTCTTGATCAGCTGGCGTATCGGTTGCTCAAGGCTGCTGGCCGAGTCGACAATTCCCCCGGCGCTCCCGACTTCGATCAGCGTCGACGCGACGCCACAGCGCTCGCGCAAGCAATGGGCAGCGACGACCGGTACGACATGGTCCTTGTCGATGAGGCCCAAGATCTCGGTGCCGACGGTCTCGACTTGGCGTGGGCCATGCTCAAGCCGCGCCGTGACCACTTCGTCATGGCGCTCGATGGTGCGCAACGCATCTACCGGGGCAAGCGCCGCTGGAACCCGCCCGGGTTGACGGCACAGGGGCGCACCAAGATTTTCGATCTCAACTACCGAAACACCGGCGAGGTCCTCGAGGCGGCACTGCTGGCGCTGGGAGACGCTGTGCGCCGCGGGAACCCGAACGAATCGGGAGACGATCTCGATGTGTTCGTGACGCCTGATCAGGCAGCCCGCCGCGGTCGGGCGCCGGTCATGCTCGCGTGCGGCTCGCTGCGCGCTGAAGCCGAGGCCATCGTGAAGCAGGTGGCGCTGCTGAGGGGCGGCGGTGCAGCCCCCGAACACATAGCGGTGCTGGCCGGCTGGCGTGAACTGCGCGATGAAGTGCTGCGTCGCCTCACCAATGCCGTGGAAGTCAAGGGTTCCCAGCGCGACAAGATCGCCGGCGCCGTCGGCAACGTGCCGGTCGCAACCCTGCAGATGCTCAAGGGCCTCGAGTATCGGCACGTCATCATCGGGGGCGCCAACAACATCTGGGTCGCTGATGACGATGCAGCAGAGCAGGACCGTCAACGGCGCCGATTGCTCTACGTCGCAATGACCCGGGCCAGCGAGACGCTGACGGTCACGTTCTCCGGCGAGGGAATCATGGACGCAATCAGTCAGCTGCCCGAACTGCAGGCATCTGCTGCGCGTTGAGCATCTGTGCACCTGAGCCGTTGGCCATAACGGCGTGTTTCGGCATTCTGCTAGGCGATCAGGTCGACGCGCAGCGGCAGCAGATCGGCTGGCCACGGCGCGCGTGCGGTGCGGGCATCGAGCGTCACCAACGGGGCGTCGAGCATCACCGCCAGCGCTGCGAATGACGCGTCATACGCCGTGAAGTTCTCACGCAGTCGCCAGATCACCGGCAGAACACCGTCAGCCTGCGGACTCTCCATCGGGCAATATGCATCGAGCAATCTGGGCACTGCCGCCCGAGAGCGCCATGCACGACGGAGATCGCACCAATGAACAGCACCACACAGCACCGCATCGACGGGGCCACGACGGCCTCGACGCCAGGCGGCTGCGCAGATGAAGCAGCGCAGTTCGAGGAGATGGGCCTCTCGGCGGCGTGGACGTTCGAGGCTTCCCACGACCCGTTCCTGCCGCTGGCACTGGCATCGGAGCGCACCGAGAGCATCGAGCTCGGCACCGCGATCGCAGTCGCCTTCGCCCGCAACCCGATGACGTGCGCCGTCACGTCGTGGGACTTGCATCGCATGAGCGGCGGCCGGTTCATCCTGGGGCTCGGCACGCAGATCCGGCCGCACATCACCAAGCGCTTCAGCGAGCAGTGGTCGCGCCCCGCAGAGCGCATGCGCGAGTACATCGAGGCGGTGCGGGCCATCTGGCACACCTTCGAGACCGGTGAGCGGCTCAACCACCGCGGCGAGTTCTACACCCACACCCTGATGACCCCATTCTTCAATCCGGGCCCGCTCGGCATGGCACCGCCGGCGATCTACGTGGCAGGCGTCGGCCCGCGCATGGTCGAGGTGATCGGCGCCGCCGCCGACGGGTTCTTCGTCCACCCCTTCCACACGGCGCAGTTCATGACCGATGTGACGCTGCCGGCGCTGGCTGCGGGAGCGGAGTCAGCAGAGCGTGACGTCGGCGATGTCACCGTTGCATGCCTGACCATCGTCGCTATGGGCGAGAACGACGAGCAGGTTGACAAGGCGCGTCGCTCTGCGGCGGGCCAGCTTGCCTTCTACGGCTCGACGCCGGCGTACGCGGGTGCGCTCGATCACCACGGCTACGGCGAACTGCAGCCGCGCCTGAACACGCTGTCCAAGCAGGGCAACTGGCGAGAGATGACCGATCTCATCGACGACGATCTGCTCGACCTCATCGTCGTGTCTGGCACGCCGTCGCAGGTGGGCGCCCAGGTCGCCCAGCGCAACGCCTTTGCCGACCGCACGACGATGATGTTCTACGGCCCGCCCCCCACCAACGACGCCATCGCCGAGGCCGTCGCCGCAGCTACCAGCGCGTGAACCAGCCCGCCGAGCGTTGAAGAAATTCCTCTTCAGTCTGATGCGACATCTGAAATGCTGAGGAGTTCATGACGTTCATGCCCGACACCGCACTCGTCAAGCACCTCCACAATGAGCATGAACTGGCATTCACCCTGCTGGACGATCCCACATCGTGGAGAGAGCGGGTCGTCGAAAAGGTCGTCGTCGAAGACGCTGACTACGTCTCCGTATCGTCCTCGTATCAGATCCGGTTGCCGTCGCGGTTGATCCGCCGCTGGTACCCGGACGTGGAAACCGGCACGCTCATTCGCCTGTTGCTTCCGCTGACAACCCGACACAAGGCGGTGCTGCTCGACGTCGACCTTGTGGTGAGCCCCGGACATCATTGTGCGCTGCTGCTCAAGCACCAGCTAGCGCGTCTTCAAACGAACTACATGACATGGGCAGCTCGACCGCGTCGCGACGGGCTTCTTGATCTCCCCGACGCCGACGAAATGCTCTACGCGATCAGCGCCTACAGCCCCGCCATTTGGGATCACTTTCTGGCCGAAGACCTCAATCGTGCGGAAGTGCTCGGTTATGCAGCAGGCGCGTTTCGCTCGGCGTCAGGGAATCGTGGACTGGCGCAGAGGCGTGGCCGCAAGCAGCGCCTGCTCGCCGACTATCTGTCAAGCGGCCTTGCACTCCAGGTCAACGAGGACCAAGTGCGCGAGTGGTCTGAACTTGTCGGCCCGACGCAGCAAATGCTTGGAGAGTCACTCAAGGAGACCGCAGACCCGCGATCGGCCTCGGAGGATTTGCTGCGCTGCTTGCCGTTCTGCGAGACCAGACCTCAGCACATCGAAGCTGTGACAGCCTGGCTGGAGCGGTTCGTACGGTTCGCCAACGATTGCGACGAAGCAACCCGCACTCGTATCGCTGGATACGGGCAGCGCTGGGATGTGATCGTCGACACTGTTGTCCCCGTCGATGTGCCGACGAAAGTTCAGCTGCGAACCGCTCGACCTTGGCACGATGGAGCGGTCCCAAAGCGGTGGCCCTGGTCCCGCACTGGAATGATCACGCAGCGCGTCATGGTGGGTGATGCGCAGTCTGGACATGCAGAAATTCATCTTGCCGATCATGAGGTACGGGTGAAATCCCGGCCGAGCGTGGTTGACCCCGAGGGCAGCGCGATTGGTGTGCCGAGTCTGAGTGCATTTCGTTGGACGCCGGACAAGGCATCGATCTACGTGTCGGGTGGAAACTCGCCGGCCTTCGCCGATATTCGGTTGCGGCTCGGCCTGCACGGGCCGACACATTTGTTCTTGTGGTTACTGATCGTCGCGACCGCTGCCTCGTTGCCCTTTCTGGCCGTGGCCGACAGCTCCGGCTCGATACGCCAGAGTGCAGCCCTGCTGGTGTTGCCTCTGGCTGGTGCCATTCTGCTTGCGCGCCCAGCCACCGGAGCGGCCCAGCGATTGCAGCATCGGCTTCGTGTGCTGCTCTTGGTCGTCGTAGCACTGGCGGTCCTCGCTGCAGCGCGGGGGCCAACAAAACAGGCAAATGGATCAGACGACCAACCAGCGCGAGCCAATCCGACGCCGACGAGTGCGCCGCGGCAGAGCGGTGTCACATCGGGTGCCTAGTTTGTGGCTGTTGCAGCTGGTAATCAAGTAGACATTCTTTGAGACGAGGCTGATGTTGGCCACCGATGCTGCGCGGCGAGGTCCGACTGGCACGGCTCGGCCCGAGTCTTGTGGACATTCCGGAGGGGCAGGCATGACCGAGAAGGACCGGCACCAGCCGAGAGGCGGCGAACAGAGCGAACGCGGGTCAAGAACTGATCTTTGGATCGAACGCGACTTGTCCAGCGGTCGCTTTGTCGAAGAGAAGGCGAACGGCGGCTCGTTCAAGGGGATTCGCCGCGAGCGCTGAGCGAACGCCTGCGCCGAGTGCGTTCGCCCGACGGCAGCCAACAGGTTCTTGGTCGCCCTCCAGCATTGGCTGATGCCTCAGATTGTGGCTGCTGACGAATCGGGACTGCCCGAGGGGCTGCGGCGGCGGACGGACGGCTCGCTGGCGTGCTGGTGGGGCGAGGGCCACGACGACTACGAGGCGTACCACGACACCGAGTGGGGCCTGCCAGTCACCGACGATCTGGGCCTGTACGAGAAGATGTGCCTCGAGGGCTTCCAGTCGGGCCTGTCGTGGCTGACGATTCTGCGCAAGCGCGACAACTTCCGCGCGGCGTTCAGCGGGTTTGACTTCGAGGCTGTGACCAGGTTTGGTGACGCGGACGTCGAGCGATTGCTTGGCGACGCGGGCATCGTGCGGCACCGCGGCAAGATCGAGGCGACCATCAACAACGCCCGCGCCGCGCTCGACACCATCGAGGCGCACGGCAGCCTGGCAGCCTTCTTCTGGTCGTTCGAGCCAGATCCTGCCGATCGGCCCGCAGTCATCGACTACGGCGCGCTGACCTCGATGCCCACGACGCCAGAGTCGACGGCGCTCAGCAAGGCACTGCGCAAGCTGGGCTGGCGCTTCGTCGGCCCCACCACCTGCTACGCGCTCATGCAGGCGTCAGGCATTGTCAACGACCACATCGAGGGCTGCCACCGGCGCCCGATCGTCGAGGCAGCCCGCACGGCACTGACCCGACCGTGACCTGAGAATGTTCTCGCCCAATGGCGGGCGGTTCGCCGTGGACTGACGCGGGGCCGTCGCATACTCATTCTCGCTGGCCAAGGGGCTGCGAGCCGTCCAGGGCAAGACCGCGACACGCCACTGGCGGGAGCCCCGACACCTGTCAGCGCCAGTCGAAATCAGAACGGCTTGTCGTCAGGTCCCACAGCCGAGTGTCGGAGGCGGGTGAGCGCGGCTGCTGTGCCTGCCTCGGTCAACTCCAGCCGCTCGTCGGGCCAAGTGCCATGCGAGGTGAGCAATCCACAGGCTTTCCACAGATGCAGAGTCTCGGAAAACGCCCATGACGCATCATGCGCTGAGGGCGCGCGCTGTTCGCCGTCGTGCGAGGTGCGCCAGCCGCATTCCGTCGCCATCGTGCCGACCTGGGCGTCGAGGTCTGCATCGGCCATCTCGCCGCCGCTGCACAGCAAGGCCAGCGCGGCATGTTCGACAACGAAACCGTCCCACCCGCTTGGGAACAGATGCTGGGTCAGCCGCTGCCACGCCGACGACGCGTCCTGGGCCATCTTGTTTCCTGCCTGGGTCCGGTGCAGCTTGTTGTGGCGCTTGCGCAGGGCGTTGGCTCGCTGCAGCCAGCGACGCAGTGCCGACAGGATCAAGTCGTCGTCCTCGACGTGGCGCTGCTGGTACGGCGGCGGCGGCGTCAGCATCCGCCACGGGCAGTCCTCATGCACGGCACGTATGAACGCGACTCGCAGGTTCCCGGCCTGAGTCAGCGGCTGTTCGTCGCCGAAGCGGGCGAGCAGCCACATCGGCAGATGCATGGCAGCGGCGATATCGGATAGCGGGGGGTCGATCGGGTGCAGCAGCCGGTTCGCGACCTGAGCCCGGGCGGCGCCCAACGACTCGCTCCGGGTGTCGCCCCGGCTGACCCAGCGAGCGAGCCGCTCGGTGACCAGCACAGTGCGCCACGACTGGCCCGGCTGGTCGTCGTGGTCGCTGTCAAGGGCCGAGGCCGCTATCCGCTTCTGCGCCGCCCGCCAGCCTCGCGCTCCGACGGCCAGTTCGCCGGCGGCAATCGCTGTCTCGAGGGCGTCTTCAACAGCGGCGCGTGCGTTCGCCTCGTCGAGACCCATGTGTCTGTTCCACTCGAAGTCGTCGAGATCAGGGGGTGAAATTCCCGAGTCGCGAATTGCTGCGCGCAGTGCTGCGAAGCCCTCGCTGTCGCCCTCGTCGAAGGCAGCGTGCACGGTCGCCGTGGCCTCACTGCGGCAGATCGCGGCGTACCGATGCAGGTCGAGCTCGTCCAGCAGCGTGGCAGCGACACCCGCCAGACGGCCCATGTAGCCGACCTCGTCGGTGATGTACTTGCAGGGAAGCTCGTACCACAGCCACGTCTGCAAGCCGGCTTGCCGCAGCGCGGCAGGCCCCTCGCCCCAAGTGAGCATCTCATAGACCTCCCGGGCATCGGTGCCGCCACCGGGATCATCGGCCTCGATGCGTCGCAGCACCGCTTCCACCTGGCTCGCGCTGATGTCGGCAGGCCGTCGGAGATTGTCACGGGGCTGTGCCTCTGATTGCGTCACCGCGCCATCCTGCCAGCCCCGCATTGTGGCGGAGACGATCCGGGGCGGGCAGATTGGACTTCGCGGAATCTGGATGTGGCGGCACTGCCTAACTGCTGACTGCTGACGGCAGCGGCCAGCGCTCGGCCGTCCGAAGCCCGGCGATCCAACGACCAGTGTCTGGAGAGCGACGACGGTGCTCTCATCGAGTGCGGCCGTCGCCCCAGTGCCGGAATTGGCTTGGCCGCTGACTCGGGAGTGCATAGGTTGCCGTTCAGCACTTCCCTCCGTGCCCGCGAGCGCGAATCCGCGCGCTTGGAGGATCATGGACGGTCAGGTACTCGCTGTCAGGCGGCACGTACCCTTGCGACCCGTGAACGCCGATGAGCTGCTGAGCCGGCTGGTGGCGCGCAAGGCGGCACGCGAAGTGCCGCCTGGCCCCGGCGCAACTCGAATCAGGCACCGGACCGTCCGGTCGGGCTCTCGGTCAGTTCGAGCCGGGAGCGATGATGGTGTCCACCATCGACACGTTCATGCCGCTGACGCGTTCCGGCTGGCCGGCGAAGACGGCCGCACGTTCAGGCGACGCCGCGTACTTGTCGTGCGCGGCTTCGTAATCGCCGTCGTGGCTCACGGCCCAGACGAGCTGGTTGTTCTCACGGTCGACGTACATGAACTCGACCTTGAAGCCGTACTGCTCCCGCACAGCGATGATGTTGGGAAACCACTCGAGCAACGAGTCCATCTGGCCCTCGATGACGTCGTAACGCCGCAGTTGTGTCGCCATGCCGGCTCCTTTGCTTGTCATGTGTCGCCGCTATTGCTAGCGCGGTTCGCAGATGCGCACCATCAGCTGCCGTCGGGGGCCACAGCGACGACGCCGTCCTCGGTGGCCAGATGGGTCATCGGCACGTCGTGGGGCTCCGTCGGCAGCCGATCGAAGACGAGTTCATAGGGGGCCAACCCGACGCGGGGGCAGTCGTCGGGCAGCCGGGCGAGCAGCTCGTCGTAGTAGCCCACGCCATGACCGAGCCGGGTGCCGCGCCGATCGAACGCCACGCCGGGCACGAGCGCGAGCGAGATATGGCGGGGCTGAAGCTCGAACGCATCGGCTATGGGCTGCGGGAAGCCGTAGCGGTGCTGCTCCATCGCGCCGATTGCCGGGTGCAGCGTCAGCGGGCCGTCCGGGGGAGTGCGCGTGACGGCGAAGTGCTGCCATCCGAGGGCGTCGGCCAGCCCGTCCAGCGACAGCTCGCCGGGCATCGCCCGGTAGAAGAGAATCAGATCGGCACCCAGAGCCGCGGGACGGCTGGCAGCGGAGCGTGAGCGCTCATCGAATGCCTCGATAAACGCACGCAGCCCTTCGACAACAGCGGCGGTCGTCGCATCGGCAACCGGCTGCCGATGTTCGCGAATCCACTGGCGCCAGATTGCCTTCGACGACTCAGGACCGGGCGCGCCGCTCATTGAACCGACGCTATGTGCTTCTCGCCAGCCGAGGCTGCCGTCGCGCTCGGGTTTCGATCGTCATGTGATTGCAGGCGGGCGCACCGCGGCTGGCGGCGACCGCTTCCACACGCTCCACCACCGCTACTTCGACCGCAACTATGGCACGTTGCTGGTGCCGATGGACAGGTGGTTCGGCACCTGGCACGACGGCAGCGAAGCCGCCACCGAAATGGTCAAGGAACGCCAGCGCCGCCTCGCCGCCCGCTAAATGCTTGCCGCAGCTACGGCGAAATTCGTACGCCGTGCGGTGGAGCTTGTTCGTAGTGCGATCCGTGAGGCGGGTTGCTGTCACGACATTGAAAGGCCAGCGCAGCGACCCGCCTCACGGATCGGATCCGCAGCGTCACGGTACCACGCTCCGGCACGAAGTCTGCCGCTCAATTCGACGGCTTCTGCGCATCAGGCGATGGTTTCGGGTTCTGTGGTGACCAGCAGTTCGGCCACCGATGCGGTGTTCGGCAGCCGCAGGATGGTGGCCAGGGTGTGGGCCAGATCGTCGGCTTGAATCATGATCGAGGGGTCCACGCCGAATTCCGACGTCATGTCGGTCTGCACATAGCCCGGGCACACGGCCGTGCACCGGATCCCGTCGGGAAAGGTCAAGTGCCGCACGGAGTGGTGCAGGGCCATCGCGGCGTGCTTGCTCATGGCGTAGCCGGGGGCGAAGGTGCCCCGCACCCGCTTGCCCGACATCGAGATCACGTTCACGATGCGGCCCTCGCCGCTGCTGCGCAGGTGGTCGAGCGTGGCGCGAATCATGCGGAACGGCCCCTTCGCGTTCACCTCCCACATCTCGTCGAGCATCTGCTCGGTGAGAACGTCGAATCCGTCGGGATAGGCGACGCCCGCGTTGTTCACGAGGCAGTCGATCCGGCCATGCGCCGCCACTGTCTCCGCAGTCCAGCGCTCGGCGGCACCGCCGTCGGTGGCGTCGTAGCGGTGCAGCGTCACGGCTGGCCCCTGACCCTCGCGGCCGGCAGCGCCGCCGCGCTCCACGCGACCTTCATCACCCGAGACGTCGGTGCGGTATCGGGCCGCTGAGGCTTCAAGGGACGCCAGATCGCGCGCACCCAGCGAGAGCGCCCACCCGTCGGCGTGCAGCGCCTCGGCGATGGCCTCGCCGATGCCGCGGTTCGCCCCGCTGATCATTGCCACGCATCCTGTGATGTCGCGCATGTCGCCCCCCCTTTCGACGGTTCATCCCGACACGCCGCAGCGGCCCGCTGTAGCGTGCTCAGTCGGACCCGCGGGGAACCCGCATGACGACGCGGGGACTGGGCCGGGAGGCTAGAGCGATGGTGCAGAGTTTGTCGGCGGGCGACGGGGGAGCCGCCTACCTCCCCGGTTCACCCGAACGCGACGAACTGGCCCGCCGCACCATCCGGGTGCTGCAGCTCGGGGTGATCCCCGGCGGGCTGGCCATGACGGCGTCGTTCTCGGCATCCACTTTGCTGGCCGACCAGATGACGGGCAGCGAGACCAAGGCCTCGCTGGCCGCCGTGTGCCTCAGCATCGGCGGCACGCTTGCAGGCATCCCGCTCGCTGCGCTGATGGCCCGCCACGGCCGCCGCGCCGGGCTCTCCGCCGGCTATTTCGTCGGCGCCATCGGCGCCACGCTCGCCTTGCTGTCGGCGTTCGTGGGCCGCTACTCGGTTCTCGTGGTGGGCATGGTGCTGATCGGCACCGGTCAGGCCGCCAACCTGGCCGCCCGTTACGCCGGCGCTGACCTGGCCACCGATGAGAATCGGGCCCGCTCGATCAGCCTGGTGCTGTGGGCCAGCACGGTCGGTTCGGTGCTAGGGCCCACGGTGGCGCTCGGCCTCAAGAGTCTCTTCGCCGACACCGAGGGGCTGAGCGGTTTCGCGCTGCCGTACGCCTTGGCGCTCGGCTTGTTCGGCCTCGGCGCCCTCAACATCTGGCGCCGCTTGCGCCCCGACCCGCTGCAAGTGGTGGCTTCCGATGCGGGCTCAACCAGCGTCAAGCTGCCGAGCCTCGCCGAGGCGGGCCGCATTCTGGCCCATCCCGTGGCGTCGATCGCCCTGATCGGGATGATGCTGTCCCAAGCCGTGATGGTGGGCGTCATGACGGTGTCGCCGATTCACATGGCTCAAGGCGACCAGAACCCGCTGATCATCGGCATCATGCTGTCGCTGCACATTTCCGGCATGTTCGCGTTCTCGCCCTATGTGGGCTGGCTGGTCGACCGCATCGGCGGTCAGCTCGTCATCGTGCTCGGCGCGCTCGTGCTCACCGTCGGCGCCGTCATGGCCGCCAACACCGAAGCCCAGCACGCCACCGGTCTGCTGTGGGGGCTGTTCCTCATCGGCATCGGCTGGAGCTGTTGCGTCGTGTCGGCCAGCTCGCTGCTGACAGCATCGTTCCCCGTCGAGCGTCGCGTGAGCGTGCAAGCCACCGCCGACGTGCTGATGACAGCCCTCGGCGCCGCCGCCGGCGTGAGCTCGGGCTTGGCAGTCGAGCACCGTTCCTACGCCGACTTGGCAACCTGGGGAGCGTGGGTAGCAGTGGCGCTCGGCATCGCGGCCGTCGTGATGCTCGTGCGGAACTTCCGGGTCACCCGCCGCCTCACCGCCTGATCGCACACGATCGCAGCGCAGCGGCGCTCCCCAGCCGTGCTCAGAACAGGCCGTCGAGGCAGGCGGTCAGCTTGGTCTCGACCGTCGGCGCTTGCGCGGTGATGCGTGACAGAAACGACACCGAGACGAAGTCGTGCATGACCGCACCGGTGTCGACTTCCACCGGCATGTCGACCGCATCGCCCCACTGCATGGCCACCCGGAATGCCTCGGTGTTGTCGGGATGCGGCTCAAGGCTGACCGAAGTGATCGAACGCGGCGGCACGGTGCCCACTTCGGTGAATCGCCAGCCCTTCATGTCCGCGACTTCGCAGTTGGGAACGTTCAGATTCACCGCCCACGCTTCGGAATGCTCATCGGCGAGCAGACCCTGCAGCACCGTGCTCGCGACCTCGGCCGCAGAGTGCCATTTCTGATCGGCGATGGCGTCTTCCCAGCCCTGGCCCTCCACGCCGAACCCCTCGACGGTCTGGCTGACGGCCAGCCCCGGGATCTTGCCGTTGCGGCCTGTCAACACCGCTCCGACGGTGCCGGAGTGATACACCGATCTGCCGACGTTCGCGCCCGGGTTGATTCCCGAGACGACCAGATCGACCGGACCGAAGGCGCCGAGGCGGGCGAACATGACGCACAGCGCCGGTGCGCCCGACACGGTCCAAGCGTCTTCGATGCCCTCGAAGTGCACCTTGTGTACTTGGGGATCCATCAGGTGCAGGGGTCCGATCGCTGCGCCGGCGCCGGAGTACTCGGAGTCTGGTGCGACCACCACGACGTCGCCGTGAGCGGTCATGGCGCTGGCAAGGACGTACAGGCCCTCCGAGGAGATGCCGTCGTCGTTGGTCACCAGAATCCGCACCGTGTCGAAGGTACCGCCCGAAGGTGAAGCGGGGATGTACCCCTTGTGAACCGGCGGTGCCGCAGCGTTGACATCCAGCCGAAAGTTGTCTGACGCCCAGTGTCAGGGCCCCGGGGGTCGGCCCGGAGTGTCGGCCAGCATGCCGTGGCAAGCTGTCTCGCGGTGATTGGACTGGCTGAGACCGAGATGCCGGGGGCAGGGCACACGCTGCGCGTCCTGCACACCTCCGATGTCCACATCGGCCACGTGCGCGGGCCGCACGGAGCGCACCGCGACGTGTGCCAGTGCCCCATCCACGCCCTCGCCGACACCGCAGCCGCCCACCAGGCTGACGTGCTGCTGATCGCCGGCGACCTGTTCGACCACGCTCGGCTGCGCCGCCCCGACGTCGCGCACACCATGGAGCTGCTCGGCGACGTCGACGCCTCGGTGGTCATCATCCCCGGCAACCACGACGTCCACGACGAACGGACCCTGTGGGGCACCCACGCCGACCACGAGCACCGCCTCGAAGTCACCGGCGCCGGAGTGATCTTCCTCGATGATCCGCTGGGCGCGACCCTGCACTTCGGCGAGCACGACCTGACCCTGTGGGGCCGGGCCATGGACTCCCACGATGCCGACTACCGCCCTCTCGCCGGCGTCCCTGCCCGACCCGACGACGGCTGGTTCATCGCCGCTGGGCACGGGCACTTCCAGCGCACCGCGGACGACGCGCACCGGTCCTCGCCGATCGCCGCCGAAGAGATCGAGGCCACCGCCGCCGACTACGTGGCGCTCGGCCATTGGCACGTCACCACAGACGTGTCCGTCGGCGAGGTCATCGCCTGGTACCCCGGCGCCCCCATGGGAACACCGTCGAACGGAACGGCGTGCCTGGTCACTTTCCACCAGCACGCCGACGGCAGCACCGGAACCGTCGCCGTCGACCACGTGGCTGTCACCCCGCCTCCCGCCGGTTGCGGCTAGCGACATCGGGTCGGCGCACGGGCCCCAGCCGGTCGGCGTCAGCGCGTCAGACGCTTGCCGCCGCCCGCTCGATGCGTCGTTGCAGCGACTCGCATTCGCTCATGTGTGTCATGGCTTCAGACTTGGCGAGGCCGTAGTCCTCAGCCGTCTGCCGCGCCAGCTCGGGATCGTCGTAGGTAGCCGGCTCGCCGAGGAGCGCCTGCAACTCGGCTACCCGGTGTTCGGCGGCTTCCCATGCTCGCTCGGCCGCGACCAGCGCTCGGCGCAGATCTGCTGTCGCGTCGTGGGCGGCTTGACGTTTGGTGGCGCCCTGTCGGCGTCGCTCGGCTGCGGCTGCGCGCGATGTCTGTGAGCCTGCGCTCCGGCTGCCGGTGGCGCTCCCGCTGCCCGAATCGTCGCTGCTCGCACTGCCGGATCGCCGGCTGCGAGTGTTGCCCGCGGTGCTGCCTCCGGCAGTCCGGCGGGTGCTGAGTCCTGGGGGGCGCAGCAGATCCTCGTCGACGCCTGGGTGGAGGGTGGCAGTGCCGTCGCGCACCACGATCAGCGAGTCGGCCACGCTGCGGATGAGGTGGCGATCGTGGGTCACCAGCAGCACCGTGCCCGGGTACACCGACAGCGCATCCTCCAGCAGGTCGCAGCTCGGCAGGTCGAGATGGTTGGTGGGCTCGTCGAGCACCAGCAGGTTGACCGGGTTGGCCATAGTCATCCCGAGCGCCAGCCGCGTCCGCTCGCCGCCAGACAGGTCGGCCACCTTGCGGTCGGCCGCATCGCCCGCAAAGCCGAACCCGCCCAGCATGGTGCGCACGTTGCGGCCCGGCTGATCGCCCACCGACGCCGTGAATTCCTCCACCACCGTGCGGCGAGGGTCCATGACCTCGGCGAGATGCTGCTCGAAGGTGGCCATGTCGACGTTGCGGCCCCGGTGAAGCTCGCCGCCGAGCACGCCCAGCTCGCCCCGCAGCACCCGCAGCAGCGTCGTCTTGCCGGCGCCGTTGGGCCCGACCACGCCCACCTTGGTGCCGCGTTCGATGACCAGGCCGACGCCTTCCAGCACGGGTGCGTCGCCGTCGGCGTAGCCCAGCGATGCATCGACCAGCTCGGTGACCACCCGTGACGACCGTCGAGGCGTGCCGAATCCGAAGCGTGCCGCCAGCTCCTTGCGGGTGGGCACCTCCACCGGCTCGATCTTCTCCAACGCCTTGATCCGGCTCTGCACCTGGCGGGCCTTGGTGGCCTTGTAGCGGAAGCGCTCGATGAAGCGTTCGGTATGCGCCCGCCGCCGGGCCTGCTGTGCCGCTGCCGCCTCGGCTGCGACAATCCGCTCCTCACGGGCCACGACGAACTCGGCGAAGCCGCCGACGTGTTCGTACGCGCTCTTGCCGTCCATCTCGATGACCCGGTTGGCGACGGCGTCGATGAAGTCGCGGTCGTGGCTGACGAACAGCAGCCCGCCTTCCCAGGAGGCGAGCTGATCCTCCAGCCAGGCCACCGAGTCGACATCGAGATGGTTCGTGGGCTCGTCGGCCAGCAGCACATCGGGCTTCGACAGCAGGAGCTGTGCCAGCGCAACCCGCATCCGCCAGCCACCTGACAGCTGCGCTACCGGACGCTGCGCGTCGTCAGGGGCGAAACCCAGCCCGGCGAGCACCCGGTGAGCCTCCGCTTCGAAACCGTAGCCGCCGATCTGGCGAAAACGGGCCTCCAGCTCGCCGTAGCGTGCCAGCACGTCGTCGTGGTTTGTGGCGTCCACGTCAGCCAGCCGTGCCTCCAGTGAGCGCAGCTCGGCCGTCATGGCGGTGATGTCGCTCGCGCCCGCCAGCGTCGCCTCGAGCACGGTGCCCTCGGTGATCTCGTCGAGCTCCTGGGGCAGATACCCGAGCGTCAGTCCGTTCTGGCGGTGGACCTCGCCCTCATCGGGCTCGTTGAGGCCGGCCAGTATCTCCAGCAGGGTCGTCTTGCCGATGCCGTTGCCGCCCACCAGCGCGACCCGCCGGCCGGCGGAGAGCTGCACGCTGACATCAGCGAACAGCCGCCGCGGCGGGTACGACTTCCCAAGCGAGGATCCCCACAGCACGCACCGAGTCTGCCGCCCCGCAGCCAGCGGGGCGCGCTCGATTTCCTCGGCAGGGAAGGCTGGCGCTAGGCGAAGTGAGGCGCCACGTCGGCCATGAAGGCCCGCAGAGCGTCGAGGCGGCCTTCGATGCCGCCACGCGCCACCGGGTCGACCACGAAGTGCGTCACGCCGGCATCTGCGACCTGCCCCACGCTGTCGATCATCTGCTCGGTGCTGCCCGCAATCGACACTGCTGGCTTCATCGCCGACGCCGGGTCGAGGTAGTAGCGCAACGACAGGGTGATCTCGCTGCGGTCGCGCCCCGCCGCGTCGCACGCCTCGCCCACCTGGCGCCAGCCTGACGCAACCTCGTCGAGCGTCTCGAACGCCGCATGGAAGCCGTGCCCGTGGCGCGCCACACGCCGGTAGGCAGCAGCGGTGTTGCCGCCCACCCACACCGGTACCGGGTCTTGTACCGGCTTGGGCTCGAAGCCGACGGCGGGAAACGAATAGAATTCGCCGTCGAAGCTCGGATTGTCCTGCGTGAACAGCGTGCGGAACACCTCGAGCTGCTCGTCGGAACGCTTGCCCCGGCGGTCCCACGGCATGCCGAGCACCTCGGCTTCCTCGCGCATCCAGCCCACGCCCACGCCCAGGATCAGCCGGCCGTTCGACAGCACGTCGATGGTCGCCAATCGCTTTGCCGTTTCGACGGGCGGTCGGTAGGGCAGGATCAGCACGCTGAAGCCCAACCGCAGGTTCTCGGTGACCGCGGCCACGAACAGCAGCGTGCCGATCGGATCGAGCCAGCCCGTCTTGGGCGGCGCTGGGAACGAGCCGTCGTCGGAGTACGGATACTTCGACACCAGATCGGCCGGCCAGCAGACGTGGTCCGAGGCCCAGCCCGAATCGAATCCGAGCCGATCGACTTCCGAGGCGAACGTCATGAGCCCGTCCCGGCTTCCGACGCGGCCCAAGTGCGGCAGAGTGACTCCCCATTCCATGGGCCGACACGCTACGCCGGACTGCCCTGGCTGTGTCGAATCTGGCTCGCACGGCGATTGTCACGCAATCGTCGCACCTTGAACGGGAACGCCTGACTCGGCGCGATTACTCTCGCGCGCACCGCCGCAGCGGCAACGGGGACAGCCGGGGGGCTATGACCTCCGGGTGGCCACTATCCGGGGCCGCGGTGGCTGCTGTTCCACCCAGGAGGGGACCCATGCAACTATCCAAGAACCGCTTGCTGCGCTTGCTCGCGCTGCTGTTCGCATTCTCACTCGTCGCGGCTGCCTGCGGGGGGGGGGACGACGACGACGTCGCCGAAACCGAGACTGAGACCACCGAGGACATGGCCGACGGCGAGGACATGGCCGAAGAGGACATGGCCGAGGAGGACATGGCCGAGGGCGAGCCTGAGGAAGAAGCCGGCGGCCTCAGCCAGGACGTCATCGAGCAGGCCTCCGAAGAGGAGGAGATGGAAGAAGATGAGGAGATGATGGAGTTTGACCGCTCCACCATCGAGGGCATCTTCGAAGAGGCCACGTTCCGTCGTGCGCAGATTGTCGAACGGATTACCGCCCATATCGAGTCTGGTGAATGGGGTGTCGGAGACGACAACGTCCTGCGCGGGCCCGAAGGCTTCATGATCGACCTCAACGAGTGCCCTGAGGACTGGTCGAACACCGAGGGCATCACAGACAATGAGATCCGCATCGGCCAGACGGGCCCGCAGTCGGGCACGCTCGCTCTGTACGGCAACGCCCGTCTCGGCTGGCAGACCTACCTCGAGCACGTGAACGCCGACGGCGGCGTTGCCGGTCGCAACGTGGTCATGAAGTCGTACGACGATGCGTACGTGGCTGCACAGACCATCGAGTTCGTCGACGAGCTGATCGAGAACGACAACGTCTTCGCGATTCACACGCTGGGCTCGCCGAACACGCTGGCGGTGTACGACACGCTGAACGCCGAGTGCATCCCGCAGCCGTTCGTGTGGACGGGCCACCCGGCATGGGGCGATCCCGAGGTACACCCGTGGACCACCGGCAGCATCCTGTCGTACTCAACTGAATCCGTGCTGTGGGGCAACTGGATCAAGGAGAACCTCGCCGACGAGCTGCCCGTCGTGGTGGCCGGCCTGGTGATGGACAACGACTTCGGTCTGGCCTACGAGCTGGGCTTCGAGGAATACGCCCACAACAACCCAGACGTGGTGTCTGAGTTCGTGCCGGTGCGTCACGACCCGGCCTCGCCGACGATCACGAACGAGATCACAACGATCGCTGCCAACGACCCCGACGTCTACATCTCGATGACCGCGGGCAACGCGTGCCTGCTGGCCATCCAGGAGGTCGCAGCGTCGGGTCTGAAGGAAGAGATTTCGGCAGCGTTCACGTCGTCGGTGTGCAAGGCGCCGGCAAGCTGGATCTCTCCGGCTGGCGATGACGGCGACGGCTGGCTGATCGTGGGCGGCGGTCTCAAGGACACCACCGACCCGGCGCTCATCGGCAGCGATGCGTTCATCGACTTCATCATCGAGAGCCTCGAGGCCAATGACCTCGATCCGACGATCTCGATGTTCGGCAACGGCTACATGCTGGGCTACCCGTACGTGGAGGCGCTGCGCATTGCTGCGGAGCTGCCTGCGAGTGCGAACAACCCGGCGGGCCTGAACCGGGCGAACTTCATCTTGGCGGTGCGGGCGATCGACATCCATCACCCGATCTTCCTGGACGGCATCACGTTCGCCATGAACGGCAACGCCGATGCGTTCCCGATCGAGGGCACCGATTTCAGCCAGTACGACTCGTCCACGCACTCCTGGATCGTCTCGAACGTCATTGACGTGAACGGCGCTTCGGGCAACTGCGTCTGGGACAAGGACAACGGCGGCTGCAGCTAGGCAGGCGCCGCATCGCAGTCAGCGGCTGCAGCTAGGCAGGCGCCGAACATCTGGCTCAGCAACACGGGCGGCCGTCGCCGCCGGGGTCGTTCCCGGCAGCGGCGGCCGTTTGTCGTGTCTGTGGTTCGTTGTCGTCGGGCGGGTCAGTCCGGTGTGTCGCTGGTTGTGGTGTCGGTGTGGTGTCGGCGTGCCGCTTCGGCTTGAGCGTCGAGCGTGACGGTGGTGAGGGCGTCTCGGGCGGCGCGTACGTTCCATGGGCGCAGTGTTCCGTCGGCGCGGGGGAGCCTTTCGGCGTCGAGCGCGGCGGGGATGGCTCGCCAGGCGACGCCGTCGGCGCGAAGTGCGGCGACGCGGGCGCCGGCGGCGCGTGTGTGGGGGGACGGGGGACGGCCGAGGCGTTTGCCGGCGCGTTTGGCTGCTTGGAGGCCTTCGGTGGTGCGGCGGCGGGTGAGACCGCGTTCGAGTTCGGCCATGGCGGCGATGACGGTGAGCACGGCGCGTCCTTCGGGGGTGCCGCTGTCGACCAGGCCCACGATCGCGAGCCGCCAGCGCTGGGTTTGGGCGCGGTCGGCTATGTCGAGAATGTCTCGGGTGTTGCGCCCGAGTCGGTCCAGGGCGGGCACTACCAGGGCTTTGGCGGTGCCGTCGGCGAGCATCGTCAGAGCGCGGGCGAGGCCGGGCCGCCGGTCGGGCGCGACGTTGCCGGGCACGCTCTCGTCGGCGATCCAGACGGTGGGGGCGATCCCGGCGAGCCAGCAGTGCGCTTCGGCGCGTTCTCGCTGCGCTGAGAGGCCGTGCCCGGCTTCGGCCTGCTGGCCGGTGCTGACTCGGCCGTAGCACACGGCCGGTGTCGCAGTCCCGGAGGCTGGGTTCTTGTCGGCCATGCCCGAAGCGTACCGGTATTCCTTCGTTTTCTAACACGCTGGCGCGAGGCTGTCAAGCCGTCTCGGGCGCTAGGCCGCGCGGAGGCGCCCGCAGCCGATATCCCGCATATCTGCTGAGAGATAGCGGCCTGCACGCAGTGCAGGTTTGACACGGCATGGCGTCGGCCGTGACGGCCGTCGCGGCGCGTGGAAAACGAAGGATTCGCGGCAGCGCCGGCCCTCACGGGCGGCATCAGTTGCATGGGTCCCCCGGACGGACGGCGCAGCCGCGGATCACCCATATACGCCGCGACTCACCGGAGGCACCCGCCCATGCCCACCAGACTCACCACAGCACTGCTCGCGCTGCTCACCTTCGCTGCAGCGCTCGTCGTCGTGCCGCTCGCAACCGCCGAGCCCGCCGATGCGCACACCCGCACCAAGACCGTGCAGCGCTGCTCCTACGACCCATTCGCCGGAAACCAGTGCTGGACCGAGACCGTCAACGTCAGCCACAGCCACGACCCGCCGACCGAAGAAGATCTCTGGGACAAGCCGCGCGATACCAGAACGAGCGAGCAAGCCGCCGAGGACGAGCGCAAACGCGAACAAGCAGAGGCCGAACGCAAACGCGAGCAAGCCGCCGAGGACGAGCGCAAACGCGAACAAGCAGAGGCCGAACGCAAACGCGAGGAGGCTGAGCGCAAGCGCAAGGCGGCCGAGGCTGAGCGCAAGCGCGCGGAGTGCCCCGCAGGCACGACCGGCACACCCCCCAACAACTGCTACCCCCCGCCGCCCGACAACGACGGCGACGACGACGACGAACGAGAGAAAGAGGCCGAGCGCAAGCGCGAGGAAGCCAAAAAGAAGAAAGACGCCGAGAGCACGGACACGCCGCCGCCGCCCACCACCACCACGACGGCTGATCCTTGCGGCGACTACGCAGAAAACCTGATCGACGCGCTCAACAGGGTCAACGACGGCACCAACACCCCGCCCACGCTGCCCACCCGGCCGGCGGCCTGCAAAGGCATGACGACCGCGGAGATACAGACATGGGTGGACAAAGTCGCCGCCCTCTACGGAACAACGGTCGCGAATGCGTGGAGGAAAGTATTCGAATACCAAGGGGAGGCCGCGATCAATGAGGCCGAGCTGCACAGGCAACTCGGCCTAGAGATACTGAAGCTCTGGGACGCAACGCCCGATGAAGCAAAACGGATCATCAGGGCCACCGCAAGCGGCGCCGCCTGCGTCGCACTGACAAAGGCCATAGCCACGACCACTGTGGGCACGGGGGGCGCGGCGGCCCCGGCGTGGATCGCATGGCTCGCAGCCCATCCTGGGACCGTCGGCATCACCTGCCCCGCTCTCGTCGAAGCGGCTGTAATCATCGTCGAGATATTCAGCGGCGACGACAGCGACCCGGACGGCGACGACAGCACCGACGACGCGGCCGACGACAGCACCGACGACGCGCCCGACGACAGCACCGACGACTCGGACTCCGGCGACAGCGACCCGCCCGACGGCGAGAACGCCGAGGAGAACTCGGCGGGCAGCTACTGCGGCCCGTGGACAGCGTTCGCGTGGCGCGCCCTGGTCGCGGCGGGGTCACTCTGTTCGTGAACGGTGCCGGATACAGCCAGTACCAAAGCAGCTACGACAACCGAGATTGGGCCATCGAGCAATGCCAAGCGGCCCTCGCCGGCCTCGGCCAATGACCTGCGCCAGGATCGACCGGTTCTGCAAATGAGCGACCCGAACTACCCTGACACCATGACCACGGCGCGCAGTGGCACCACGACGACTTGGCCGTGGTCCCGCCGCGTGCACGCGAGAGTTTTCTTCTCGGCCTTCGCGTCGTCGCTGGCGATGGATTACTTGGTCGAATGGGGCGTTCCGGGGCTGCCTTTAGTCGCCGTAGTGTTCGCCGCAGTGTTGTGCTACTGCGTCGTGTCGTATACGCGTTTCGTGAGGAAGCGCCGTCGTGAGGCGGCGAGGGAGGCTGCGGCTCGTTAGCGGCCTGTAGAGGCCGCGTGGGCGATGCTGGCCCAGGCCGCAGCAGCACTCGCCGGCCGCCCGTGGCCATGAGGCGTGCTCGACGTCGTGGCCATCCCCGACCGCCGAGCGCACGCCTGCAGGCGACGAACGGCCCGAGGCGATGCCCAGGAGCGCCGAGCGTGACGGGCGCCCGCCGAACGGCCCCAGGCGACAGCACGGCCCCAGGGGATGTGTGGCCATACATCGCCGCCGAACGTGATGAGCCGGCGCCGAATCCATCGTGTTCGCGATCCCGCCGAACCAGAGGCCGAAGAGTTCCGGAACCGACAGCGCGCAATCACCCGCCGCCCCACGTGCTCGACGTGCTGAATAGCCGCCGCCGAACACAGCCGGCTGCGAGCACCCACAGCGCAGCCGCGGCCTCGACCGTGCCGGTACAGCACGGAACACCAGACCGGCGCATCATCCCTGCCGCCGCCGATGTGGCCAGCAGCGCCCGCCAGGCGGGAGCGCTGCAGCGTGCCGGACCGCGCGAACACTGCGACCGGGCGGCCCTCGCGTAACGCCCGAGGTCGTGGCCATCCCCGATGGCTCAGCACGACCCCAGCCGCCGGCAGCGGCCCAGCTCGACGCCGGGCGATGTGTGGCCATGCATCGCAGCGTCGGCCAGGCGGCGCACGGCCGCCGAGCCGTCGTCTTCAAGATCCCGCCGAACCGGAGGCCGAAGAGTTCCGGAACCGACAGCGCACAATCAGCCGCCGCCCCACGCGCTCGACGTGCTCAATAGCAGCCGCCGACAATGCGTCTAGTCGCCGGCGCGCCGATCGCCGCCGAGCTGACGCCAGGTCACACGGCCGCGCAGCCGAGAACCCGCATAGCTGGCGGGAACACGATTTCGGCGCTGCGCTGCCATTAGAACGCCGCCGTGCCGGCCGACAGACGGCCCGAACAGGCCTATAGAGCGCCCACTAGAACCAATCACCGACACGAAACAGCGCCGATATGGGCCTCCGAGGCCCGAAATCGGCTCCCAATCAGCCCAGCACCGACAGCGTGCAAGCAAGCGGCTCCGGCTGTACTTGCCGCGCTTGCGAAGCTCCTCGAGTCTTACGGGGAGAGCCGCGCCGAGGCAGCCGAGGGCGAGCGACAGGCGTACGAAGCACTTCGCAAGGAGATGACGAAGGCTTGGAACTACGACCTCCCCGGGCAGGAACACATAGACGACGCCGCTACGTGGGCAAAATGCTTTGCCTTCGTCATGGCTTTTGGAAAGGCCAAGGGCAAAGCCGCCCAGGTAACCGGCATCAAGGCAGCGGTGGCCGGATTGGGTTGCGAGAAGGTCATTGAACATTTCGAAATCGACGACAGCGACCCTGACGCGGACTCTGACAGCGGCGACAGCCCCAGCGGCGACGGTGACGACGACAGCAGCGGCGAGGGCGACGATCCGTCGTTAGAGGGATCGTGGCGTGACGTGGTGGAGCGGCACGCGCCCGTGACCAACGATGAGCAGCGGGCTCTCTACAAGCGCTATATGTGCCAGAAGTACGACGACTTCCCGCCGGGGCACTGCCAATGAGCGCCCCGCACTACCCTGAACCCATGAGCACCGACGCCGAGTCACTGCTCCAGCCGCAATGCAGCCGTTCGACATTCTGGGCGTGTGCAAGCATCTTTCTCTTGCTCTATGTCGCCGACCGGTTTTCGGGGTGGCATGCCCTAGCCGTCGTGTGCGGCATCGGCATAACCGAAGCTCTTGATAAGTGGGCCGAGCGCCGACGCGAGGCGGCGCACGAAGCGGTTATGGCTGCTAGGCGGTTGGACTGAGGCGAGGCTGCAGCGGCTGCCGCTGGGCAGGCGTTGAACATCTGATTCAGCCACACAGGCGGCCGTCGCCGCCGAGATCAATCTCGGCAGCGGCGGACGCTTGTCGCGCTTGTCTGAACACGTTCAGGGCAAATCGACCCTGCGTGGGCCATTAGGGTCAGCCGAACCGTCTGGCGTCTGAGATCTTCTCGGTCGTCGGTGCGGCACGACAACGCAAGGGGATTCCCATGACAGGATCACGCCGAGGGCTGTGGCGCTTGCTGGCGCTGCTGTTCGCGTTCTCGCTCATTGCAGCCGCGTGCGGTGGCGGTGACGACGACGATGCAGACGGCGGCTCGACCGACGCGGGCACGCAGACGGCCGACGACGACATGTCTGACGAGGACATGGCGGACGAGGACATGTCTGACGAGGCTGAGCCGGAGGATGAGGGCTCGATCGGCGGCGGCATCACCCAGGAGGCGTTGGAGGAAGACGCCGCCGAAGGTGAGGGTGACATGGCCGATGAGGACATGGCTGATGACGGCATGGTGTCGGTCAACATCGACGATTTCGATCTGTCCACCATCGACGGGATCTGGGAGTTGGCCGCTGCGCAGCGTGGGGCCATCGTGGCCAATCTGACCGCGGGCATGGAGGCCGGCGAGTACGGCGTGGGCGACGACGGCATCTTGCGGGGTCCGTCGGGATTCGAGATCGACATGAATGAGTGCCCGGCCGACTGGTCGGACACGACGGGCATCACCGACGACACGATCCGCATCGGCCAGACGACCGTGAAGTCGGGCAATCTGGCCGCCTATGGCGATATCACCGTCGGCTGGGAGAACTACTACGAGTACGTGAATGCGACCGGCGGTGTGGACGGCAAGGACATGGTGCTGATCTCCCGTGATGACGGTTACGTGGCTGCTCAGACCATCGAGTTCATCGATGAGCTGATCGAGTCTGAGAACGTCTTCGCGCTCCACACGCTGGGTTCGCCGAACACGCTGGCTGTGTACGACCAGATCAACGACGAGTGCATCCCGCAGGTCATGGTGGCAACCGGTCACCCGGCTTGGGGCGACCCGGTGAACCACCCGTGGACCACCGGCATGCAGATGTCGTACTCGACCGAGGCGATCCTGTGGGGCAACTGGATCAGGCAGAACCTGGCCGATGAGCTGCCCGTCAAGGTGGCCGGCCTGGTGATGGACAACGACTTCGGCCTGGCGTACGAGCTGGGCTTCGAGGCATACGCCCACGCCAACCCCGATGTGGTGTCGGAGTTCGTCCCGGTGCGTCACGACCCGGCGGCGCCGACGCTGACCAACGAGGTCACCACGATCGCCGCAGCAAGCCCTGACGTGTTCATCTCGATGACGGCGGGCAACCCGTGCCTGCTCGCCATCCAAGAGGTCGATGCCTCGGGCCTGCTCGACGACCTGTCGGTGGCGTTCACGCCGTCGGTCTGCAGGGCAGTGGCGGCGTACATGGCGCCCGCAGGCGACTCCGCGGACGGCTGGTGGAACGTGGGCGGCGGCGTGAAGGACTCCACCGATCCCCAGCATGTCGACGAGCCATTCATCGCGTTCTTGCGCGGCGAGCTCGCAGACCGGGGCCTCGATCCTGAGATCTCGCTGCTGGGCACCGGCTACTACTTCGCGTACCCGCACACCGAGGCGATCCGGGTGGCCGTGGAGCTGCCGGGCGGGCTGACCAGGACGAACTTCATCCTGGCCGCACGGTCGCTCGACATTTACCACCCGCTGCTGCTCGACGGCATCAACTTCGCAGCCGACGGCGCGGTGGACGGCTACTACATCGAGGGCTCGGACTTCAGCCAGTACGACGCCGACGGGCAGACGTGGGACATCGTCGGCGATATCGTTGACGTGAACGGCGGCTCGCCGAACTGCGCCTGGGACAAGGACAACGGCGGCTGCCGCTGATCCTTCCTCACTGAGCGACATAGCGGCCGCCGCCGCCGGGATCAATCTCGGCAGCGGCGGCCGCTTGTCGCGTTCTAGGGGTCGATGAGGACGCCGGGGTTGAGGATGCCGTTGGGGTCGAGTCGCTTCTTGGCGGCCCGGACGGCTTCGGCGAACAGCTCGGGGCGCTGGCGGTCGTAGGCGTTGGGGCGGTGCATGCGCCCGACGGCGTGGTGGTGGGTGGCGGTACCGCCTGCCGATTCGAGCGCTTCGTTGGCTGCGTCCTTGACGGCTTGCCACTGCTCGAGCTCGCCGCCTGGGGTGCCCATGCCCGACCACGTGTAGTACGGCGCCGGGCCGTCGGTGTACACGTGGGTGAACCGGCATGACAGCGAGTGGTGCTCGCCGAACACCTCGGCCAGCACCGCACCGACTTTTTCGCGCACCACGGCAT
The DNA here is from genome assembly GCF_965208895.1 of Candidatus Poriferisodalis sp. GTDB lineage: Bacteria > Actinomycetota > Acidimicrobiia > Acidimicrobiales > Poriferisodalaceae > Poriferisodalis. The sequence continues at coordinate 3,525,194 of NZ_OZ242363.1, forward strand.
CGAATTCGGGCCACTGGTCCCAGGTGATCGCGGTTTCGAAGGTGTCGTTGATGAGGCCCAGCGAAGTCTCCACGCCATTGCCGACGCCGATGAACGCGCTGCGCCAAGCGCCGACGGCACCGCCGCGCCCGGTCGGGGTGCCCGTTCCGTCGTCGATCTGGATCTCGTCGTCAGGCACGTGGCCGTTGCAGCCTCGGGCGATCTCGACGGCCTGGGCGATGTTGTGGCGCTGTGTGAGTTCGGCCGATTCGAACGACACGATCACCAGCGCATGCTCGCCGTCCATGCCTGCTGCCCGTCCGGCTTCGGCCGGGTCCAGGATCCGCAGGTTGGCCGGCCACATCTTCGCCTGGACGAGGTGCCGCACGGCGTCGTAGCCGGCTTCCCACGACGGGAAGGTGATGCCGGCGGTGGCGCGGAACGTGGGCCGCTTCTGGATGCGCATCCACGCTTCGGTGATGATCCCGTAGATGCCTTCCGAGCCGATCACCATGCGGTCGGGGCTGGGTCCGGCCCCCGAGCCGGGCAGCCGGCGCGACTCCCACCAGCCCGAGGGCGTGATCATCCGAGTCGACTCGACGAACTCGTCGATGTGGGTGTGGTTGGTGGCGTAGTGGCCGCCCGAGCGTGTGGCGATCCAGCCGCCCAGCGTCGAGAAGCGGAACGACTGCGGGAAGTGGCGCAGCGTGTGCCCGCTGGGCCGAAGCTGGTCTTCGAGGTGGGGGCCGAACACGCCGGCCTGGATGCGGGCCGCGCGTGACACGTCGTCGATCTCGAGCACTTGGTCGAGCCGGTCCAGTGAGATCACCACGGTGGGTCCGCGGTCTTCGGGAGGCGTGAGGCCCCACACCACCGACGAGCCGCCGCCGTAGGGCACGGCGATGTAGCCGTTGGCGTCGCACCAGTCGAGCGTGGCCTCCACCTCGGTCTCGTCGCGAGGGTGCGCCACGACGTCGGGAGGGTTGGGGAAGTCGAGGTTGAACGCCCGGACGCGCTCGGTGAAGTGGGCGCCGTAGGCGTAGCGAGCCCGGTCGTAGGTGCTCACCGAGCACCAGCCGGCGACCGAGTCGGGAATGGAGATGCGCGGGGGGCGAAGGTCGGCGTCGTCCACCGATGGGACCGGCTTGGCCACGATCTCGGTGCCGTACTGGGCCGAGAGCTTCTTGGCCAGCTCGGCCCGCTCGGCGTCGGTCGGTTCCTCGGATTCCAGGCACCATGCCCAGAACGACTTGCGGTCTGCCATTGCTCATGCCTCCACGTGCGTGCCAGTCAACCTAGAGGGCCTGCAAGCGAGCGGCCCAGCGAGCATGCCGGGCAATGGCGGACCAGCCTCCAAGCCCAGGGTGAATCATTGGCGCAACGTCCGGGCTGAGTTGCCGCAGTGCATCCACGAGACCGAATTCGGCGCTGCGGCCGACGCGATGCACTTGTCGAGCGTCATGCTTCGAATGTGCCAGCGTGTCCAGTACAGTCACGATCGTGAGCGAGGCCGACTCCATGCGGGACTGGCTGGGTGAGATGTTCGCCCAGCTTGGCGAGCGTTTCGATGCTGTCGATGAGCGCTTCGCCCAGATCGGCGAGCGTTTCGATGCTGTCGATGAGCGCTTCGCACATGTCGATGTGCGCTTCGACCGTCTCGAAACCCGTATCGACGAGGCCGCCGCGGTGAACGGCACTCTGATCGACGAAGTGGCTCGCATCAATCAGCGCCTCGGCTGAATCGGCGTCACACCAAGCACGTCCCGAGCCGGGTCGGTGGCGCGAGGCGGTTCAGTCGTCGGCGAGCAGTGCCCTGCTGATGACCAGTTTCTGAATCTCGCTCGTGCCCTCGCCGATGATCATCAGCGGGGCGTCGCGGTAGTAGCGCTCCACCGGGTACTCGGTGGAGAAGCCGTTGCCGCCGTGGATACGCATGGCGTCGAGCGACAGCTCTGCCGCTGTCTCGGAGGCGAACAGCTTGGCCATGCCCGCGGCCAGGTCGACCCGCTCGCCGGCATCGGCCTTGCGGGCGGCGTCGTAGGTCATCAGCCGCGCAGCGTGCAGCTTGGTGGCCATCTCGGCGATCTTGAATGCGATGGCCTGGTGCTTGGCGATGGGCTTGCCGAATGCCTCGCGCTGCTTCGCATATGCCACCGCTGCGTCGTAGGCAGCTTGGGCGACGCCGACGCCCCGGGCAGCCACGTTGATGCGGCCGAGTTCGAGCGCCGTGAGTGCCCAGCGCAGGCCGTTGCCGATGCCTCCGGGTCTGTCGAGACCGTCTCCATTGAGCCTGTCTCCGTCGAGTCCAGCGCCACCGAGCACCCGGTCGGCCGGGACGCGGTGATCCACATACGACATCTCGACGGTCTCCAAGCCGCGGTAGCCGATCTTGTCGATCTTGCGGCTGACCGTGATGCCGCCCGAGTGCGTGCCCGGCGTCTTGTCCACCAGGAAGCAGGTGATGCCCGAGCTTCCCGACGGGTCGCCCTCGGGCACCCGTGCCAGCAGCGCCACGATGCCCGCACGCTCCCCGTTGGTGACCCACATCTTCGTGCCGTTGATGACGAATTCGTCGCCGTCGCGTACCGCACGGCACCGCAGCGCGCCGGCATCAGAACCGCTGTCGGGCTCCGACAGCGAGAAGCAGCCCCGCAGCTTGCCGGTGGCCATCTGGGGGAGGGATCGGTCTTGTTGGGCCTGGGTGCCGAAGCGCTCGATGAGCTTGGCGCAGATGAGATGGCTGTTGACGATGCCCGCCAGCGACATCCACCCTCGCGACAGCTCCTCGATCACCCGGGCGTAGGTCACATGGTCGAGATCGAGCCCGCCGTGCGATTCGGGGATCGTCGCGCCGAACAGACCGAACGCCTCCATCTGGGCGGCCATCTCGGTCGGGTATTCGTCGGCCAGTTCCAGCGCTGACGACCCGGGCACGACCACCTCGTCCACCCAGCGCCGCAGCGTGTTGATGATCTCGTCAGCGACCTCGTTGGCCTCGCCGACGGATCCGGCATCGGACATAGCTCCCGCATCCGCGGGTGGATTGTCACTCACACCTGGGCCTCACGATGTTGTGGCCTTGCTATTACCATGCAACCGACCTCGAAGCAGACGGAGTTAGACGATGAAGATATCCATGGCAATCGGCGCCGGTGCGAGCTTGGACCCCAAGCGGCTCAGCCAGCATGTTGCCGACCTCGAAGCGGCCGGTGTCGACATGGTGTGGGGCGGAGAGGTGTACGGCTTCGACTTGGTGTCGACCCTGGCATTCGTGGCCGGCAAGACCGAGCGCATGGAGATCATGACGGGAATCCTGCCGATCTACTCCCGCAGCCCAACGATCTTGGCCCAGACCGGCATGACCATCGACACGCTGTCGGAGGGCCGCTTCATCTTGGGCCTGGGCACCTCGGGGCCGCAGGTGATCGAGGGCTGGCACGGCGTGCCGTTCTCGAAGCCGCTCGGCCGCACCCGCGACGTCATCGAGATCTGCCGCAAGGTGTGGTCGGGCGACCGGGTCGTCCACGACGGCAGTGCCATCAGCCTTCCCTACGACGGCGGAACTGGCCTGGGCAAGCCGCTCAAGCGGATGGGCAAGCCATATCGCACCGACATCCCGATTGCAGTGGCCTCAATCGGGCCGCGCAATGTCGAGCTGACCGCCGAGCTGGCCAACGTGTGGCAGCCGATCCACTTCCTGCCCGAGAAGTTCAATGATGTGTGGGGCGATTCGCTGGCAGCGGGCGGCGCCCGCCGGGCCGACGGCTTGGGCGATCTGCAGATTGTGGCCGGCGGCACCGTCGCGCTCGGCTCGGGCCCGATGGTCGATGCGGTCCGCAAGGGCGTGCGCGACAACGTGGGCTTCTACGTCGGCGGCATGGGTGCCCGCGACAAGAACTTCTACAACGACCTGTTCAAGCGGTACGGCTACGTGGACGAGGCCGAGAAGATCCAGGACCTCTTCCTGACCGGCAAGCGCGACGAGGCCTTCGCCGCAGTGCCTGACGACTATGTCGACCGGGCCAGCCTGACCGGCGATCCCGAGCGGGTGCGCGAGCGCGTCGAGGTGTACCGCTCGGTCGGCGTGGACTACCTGGACATCACCGTTCCGCCCGAGACCGAGAACCCCCTCGAGGTCATCTCCCAGGTCAAGGCCTGGGCCGAGTAGCCGCCGCCCGTGACGGTAGATAGCGAGCTGGTTCTCGCGGGGCGGCGGGCCGGTCTTGGGTCCGCACGCTCATGGGCTTGTGACGCCATCTCGCAGCCACTCGAAGACCAGGTCGGGGGTTGCCTGTGACACCCGGCTGTCATACTGACGGCCATGCAGCACGTCCTTGGGCGCGACCACCTTGGCCAAGGGCGCAACGTGCTCCTCTCGGGCCGAATGGCCAGTCTCGAGCTTGAGAACTTGCTTGTTGCCGCCCCGACTCTCTTGGGGAGTCATGTCAACACAGCACTCACGGGCGACTGCATCTCCCCTGACCCCTGGGGAGCTCCGCAACCTCTCCGTTGCCCCAGTCCGCAAGCATGATGCCCGATCCGAACTTTGCCAATCGCACCCTGTGGATCGATGACAACCTCCGGGTGCTGCGCGGCATCAACAGCGCGTGCATCGACCTGATCGTGACCGACCCGCCGTTCAACTCCAAGCGTTTCTACAACGCACCCTTGGGTTCGGAGGCCGCCGGTGCCCAGTTCGACGACACATGGACGATGGACAGCCAGAAAGATGATTGGGCCGACCTCCAAGAGGCGGCGGATCCGGCTCTCTTCCATACTGTCGTTGGAGCTGGGCTGTCAGCCGGTGAGCCAATGCAGGCCTATTTGTCGTTCATAGCGCCTCGGCTCATTGAGCTTCACCGCATTCTCAAGCCGGCTGGCAGTCTCTATCTGCACTGCGACGCGCACGCCAGCCACTACCTCAAGCAGCTCCTCGATTGCATCTTCGGCTCGCGTTACCTCAATGAGATCGTTTGGAAGCGCACCAGCACCAAGTCGCTGGGAACCAGGCGATATGCACGAGACAGCGACCGGATCCTCTTCTACTCGAAGTCTTCGACATTCACTTGGAACCAGCAGTACCGACCTCACGATCCTGACTACGTGGAGGGAAATTACCGTCACAACGACGGCGACGGACTCGGCGCCTATGCCACAGAGCAACTGACTGGCGGGAAGGCCGGCGGGGCGCTGGCGTACGAAGCGTTCAAGGGTGCCCTGCCGTCGAAGGGGCGTGCATGGGCGCCGCCGCGCCGAGACAAGTTCCCATCAGAGGCCGCCGACAAGCTGCCTGACAATTATGAGGACCTCGACGTCCTCGCGAAGTGTGCCGCTCTGGACGACGCTGGGCTGCTGTATTGGACCAGGAACGGCGTTCCCCGCTACAAGAGCTACTTGTCGACGAAGCAGGGAATCCCTGCCAGCGACATCATCGCCCACATACCCGCTGTCTCCGGCAATGAGGCGACAGGGTGGCCGACGCAGAAGCCGCTTGCGCTCTATGAGCACTTCATCGCTGCGTCGTCCGACCCTGACGATCTGGTGTTTGATCCGTTCGCTGGATGCGCTACGACGATGGTGGCCGCCGAACGACTCGGTCGGCGCTGGGCCGGGGTTGACGTCGATGAAGTCGCGACCGGCATCACCCTCAAGCGGCTGCAGCAGCATTCCGACGGGACAGCGTTCTTGGACCTGTCCACACAGACTGTCAATCTTCCCAAGAACCCGCCGCAGCGCACAGACCCCGATGCCCCACGCCGGTCGCGCAACATACGGGCGATCTGCTGGCAGCGTCTCGGCACCGGCGACCGCCGTGCCTGTCCCGGCTGCGACCGAGCCAAGTATTACGACGATTTCCATCTTGATCACATCGTTCCTCGAAGCAAGAACGGTCCCGACACAGACGAGAACCTGCATCTGCTGTGTGGGGCATGCAATGGCCGCAAGGGCAACCGGCTCACGATGAGCGAGTTGCGCGCCTCATGGGGGCTGGCATAGCGGATGGACACGGGATCGGTGTCGCAGCCGGTAACGGTGCCGTTGTCGGCGTCAGCTTGAAATCGAAACGTGCCCCGATATCTTGCGGCGCATGACTGAGGCCGGGCGCAGAATGGGCGCTCGTGAGCGGTTCCTTGCGGGCGCGGAGGAAGCGGGAATGGCACCGGAGATCCTGCGATTTCCCGAGGGCACCCGTACCGCCGAGCAGGCGGCTGCTGCGGTCGGCTGCGAACTCGGGCAGATCGTCAAATCGCTCGTGTTTCTGTGCGACGGCGATGCGGTTTTGGCGTTGACCTCGGGTGCCAACCGAGTCGACACCAAGCGGCTCGGAGAGCTGCTCGGCGGCACCATCAGCCGCGCTGACGCTGACGGTGTGCGGGAAGCCACGGGTTATGCGATCGGCGGCACGCCACCGTTCGGCCATGCGCGACAGATGCGGGCCGTGGTGGACCCTGCGCTGCTGGCCTTCGAGACCGTGTGGGCGGCGGCCGGCACGCCGGACACCGTGTTCGAGCTGGCGCCCGACGAGCTAGTGCGCGCCAGCGGCGCCGAGGTCGGCGACTTCGCCGCTGGCTGAACATTCGGTGAGAATCTGGGACCGTTCGGCGAAGGCGACCCTGCAACACGGGCTGCGATCACTAGGGGGGAGGGTCGCATCGCGCGGTTGGCGACCCGTTGGCCGCTGCGCGGTCGCTTCTGGCGCTTCATTGCCGGTGTATCGGCGCTGCCGGTCACAGTGCTCCTCGTGCTGTCCGTGGTCGCTCAGGCCCCCTTGCCGAGCGATGCGCCAGCCCGGTCCGGGTCGCCGCTCGTCGCCGGTTCGGACGCTCGCTCGGGCAGCTCGCCCTCGACGCGCAGGTTGGGGATGATGCGGTCGAGCCAAGCGGGTAGCCACCAGTTGCGGGTGCCGAGCAGCTCCATGGTGGAGGGCACGATCAGCATGCGCACCACGGTTGCGTCAAACGCGATGGCGGCTGCCAGTCCGAAGCCGAAGAGCTTGATGACCCGGTTGTCCTCCAGCACGAAGCTGCCGAACACCACGACCATGATGGCGGCCGCGGCGGTGATGACCCGGGCGGTCGCAGCCAGCCCGTCGGCAACCGAGTTGACCGGGTCGCCGGTGCGCTCGTATTCCTCTTTCATGCGCGACAGCAGGAAGACCTCGTAATCCATCGAAAGGCCGAACAGGATTGCGAACAGCATCATCGGGATGAAGGGCTCGATGGGCGCCCCTTCGATGCCGAACAGGCTGCCCAGCCATCCCCACTGGAAGATGGCGACGACGACGCCATAGGCAGCACCGATCGACAGCATGTTCATCACGACGGCCTTGAGCGGCACCACCAGCGACCTGAACACCGCCATCAGCAGCAGGAACGAGGCACCGAGCACCGCGGCAAAGAAGATCAGCATCCGCTGCGCCAAGTAGTCGCTGAAGTCGATCCCGAATGCCACGCCGCCGCCGACATTCGCTGAGACAGTCGTCCCGGCGAGCGCAGTCGGGAGCACGTCGCCGCGCAGCCGCTCGACGAGATCTTCGGTGGCGACGTCCTGCGGGCCGGTGGTCGGCTGCACCCGGATCAACACGGCACCGCCGTCTGGACTCGGAATCGGCGGCGACACCATGGCCACTCCGTCGGTGCCGCGCACGGCATCGGCGAGCGCTCCCATCGACGCTGTGTCGTCCGGCTGCGGTGTCTCGGCGACGATGAGCAGCGGGCCGTTGGCGCCGGGGCCGAAGCCCTCCGCGAGCAGGTCGTAGGCCTGCCGTGTCGAGCTCTCGGGCGGAAAATTGCCCTCGTCGGAGAACCCTAGGCGCAGGCCCAGAACTGGCGCCGCCAGCAGCAACAGCAGGGCGACGCCGCCGAGAGCGCCTGTCCACGGCCGTGCCTGCACCATGCGGCTGAGCCGGTACCACGAGGTCTCGCGTAGTGCCTTGGGGGGCCGCTGCTGTATGACCCGGCGCAGCGGATTGCGGTTCTTGACGAACGATCCGGCGATGATCACTGCCACCGCAGCAGGGATGCCGGCCAGCAGCGGCATGATGCCGAGGCCGAACCCCAGCAGGGCTAGCGCGACCAGCGCCGACGCGGCAATGCCGCGCACCTTGATGGTGCCTAAGCGCCCGCCGACGAGCCCCAGCACCGCAGGCAGCAGCGTGATCGACCCCGCCATCACGATGGCGACCGTCACCGCTGCGGAGATGCCTAGGCCGGACACGAACGGCAGGCCCACCAGCAGCAGGCCCAGCAGCGACAGCACCACCGTGGCGCCGGCGAACACCACCGAGCGTCCGGCCGAGTCCAGCGCCGCTGCGGCGGCATCGGCAAGGTCAAGCCCGTCTCGCACCCACTCGCGGAAGCGGTTGATGATGAACAGCGCGTAGTCGATGCCGACGCCGATGCCGATCATGACGCCGATCGTCGATGCGAAGTCGGGAACCGTTGCGATGTTGCTGATGATGACGATGCCCATCGCGCCGATGCCCACGCCGAGCAGCGCGGTGCCGACGGTCACGCCCATCGCAACCACCGAGCCGACTGCCGCTATCAGCACGAAGATGGCAAAGGCGAGGCCAATCGCTTCTGTCTCGGGGGGCTCCTGCTCGGAGAGCCACGCTCCGCCGATGTGCACGTTTACGCCGGGCAGATCCCGCAGCCCGCTGGAATCGATGACGTGGTCGATGTCGGCGCGCAGTGCGAGTGATTCGTCGACGTTGAATCCGGGCGCGGTCTCGACGTCGGCGTAGGCGATGCGCCCCGCTGCCGGCCCGGCCGGGGCGATGCGATGCGCGCCCCCGGGCTCGTAGGGCGACCCGACGGAGACGTCGGCGATCGCGTCCACCTCGGCGAGCAGCGACGTCATCGCGACACGTATCTCGGGGTCGTCGACACCGGCGTCGGCGCCCGTGGCATCGAGGACGATCGTGCCGCTGACGCGCGAGCCCACGTTGCCGAAGTGCTCTCCGAGGATGTCCGCGGCCCGACCGCTCTCGGAGTCGGGGGTCGACAGCTCGGCGCCGAACGACGGGCCCAGTCCGCCGGCGACGATGCCGACGGCGACGGCGGTCAGCAGCCAGGCCGACAGGACGCGCCACGGATGTCCGAAGCACCACTTGCCGAGTGCCTTGTACATGAGTCATGTCCTTGCGTAGGGGGAGTGCTGCGCGTGCTGAGTGGGTTTGTCGAGGTCCGCGCGGCCCGAGGCCGACTCGGCGACGGGTCTGTGCGGCAACTGACCGGCCCTGTCGGCCGAACGTCTGATTCCAGCGCTCGAAGGGGTCAGCCGGGCAAGCTACCGCCCTCGCGGATGGCTACAGCCGAATCATCGTGTCTGCGGTTCCGGTCGCACCATTCGTCGGGTGAGTTGCCCTGCCAGACTCGGCCACTTCGACGTCGATCACCACCGAGCGCCCGGCGACTGCTTCGAGCAGTTCGCTGCGGGCGCCGGCGGTGAAGAGTTCGACCGAGGTGTCGACGTCGGGCGCGACGCGAGCAACCAACCGCAGTTCGCCATTGAGCTGACCGCCGGACAGACCGGGATTGCTTGCGACGCGTACCCGTGTCACGACTTGTCGGTTGGAGCGGTCCAGGCCGATGGCGACGCGCAGCATTGCCGCCATCCATCGCACCTTGTTCTTGTCAGCGGAGCTGAGCGAGGCGAAGTCGGCGTGCTTGGACTTGGGTGCGCTCTTGCGGTGGTACCGGGCCACTTGGGCGATGATCTCGATCTCGCGCTCTGTGAAGCCGGTCAGATGCTCGCTGTTGCGGATGATGTAGTAGCTGTGGCGGTGGTGGGCGCTGTGCGAGATGAAGATTCCCACGTTGTGCAGCAGCGAGGCTGCTTCGAAGAGCTCTCGATCCTCGGGGCCGAGCCCATGGCGCGGACCCAGCCCGTCGAACAACTCGAGTGCCAGGTCGGTGATGTGCTCGGCGTGGCGCAGGTCCTCGTGGTAGCTGTTCGCCACGTACATCACGCTCGACCGCCGCAGGTCCTCAAGCCGGTGGAACGGGTCGAGCTCGGGTGTCGCAGCGCGCCGGATCTGTTCGAACAAGATGCCCTCGCGCAATGCGAAGTCGGATACCTCCATGCGCTCGATGCCCAGCAGCTCGAATGTCTCGGACAGGAGCAGGGCGCCGCCCACGATGATGTCGGCCCGACGCTCCTCGAGGCCCTCGATGTCCATGCGGCGGTCCGGCGTGGACGCAGCCACAAGATCGGCTGTCAGCGCCTTGAGTTCCTTTGCGGTGAACGACAGCCGGCCGGTGCGGCTGTCGCGGTCGCCGCGCCGGATCGCGCATATACGCGCGAGGGCGGTGATGGTTCCTGACGAGCCGACTGCGGTCTCGTACCCGAGCCTGGCGATTTCCGCGGGGAGGTGACCGAGGAACGAGTCGATATAGCCGCGGCACTCCCGCACTGTGCGCTTGCGCGTACGGCCTTCGGGGAAGAACCGGTCGGTCAGCCGGATCGAACCCAGCTTGAGGCTGCGCAGCAGCAGCGGTTCTGCGCCGTCGCCGAGGATGAACTCGGTGGACCCGCCGCCGATGTCGATGACCAGGTGGCGCTTGTCGAGCAGCGGGATGGCCCCCAGCACACCAAGGTGGATCAGCCTGGCCTCCTCGACACCCGAGACGACCTCGATGTCGACGCCGGCCTCGGCAACAGCCCTCGCCACGAACTCGCCCCGGTTGTCGGCCTCGCGTACCGCGCTTGTAGCGACCGCCGTGACGGATGCTGCGCCGGTGTGATCGGCGATGCGCCGCATGCGGTCGAGTGCCGCAATGCCCCGGTCCATGGCATCGGAGGTGAGGCGCTTCATGTCCTCGCCGCCCGAGCCGAGCCGCACTGGCTCGCGCTCGCGGGTCAGGACCTCGAAGCGGCCATCGGGGTCGACCGATGCGACGACGAGGTGGAACGAATTCGTTCCCACGTCGATCGCTGCGATGACGCTCACGTATGGCAACGCTAGCCCTGAGCCTCGGCGCCTCTGCTGTTGCGTCCGTTCTTGGCACAAATTTCGTCGCTATGCGAACATTATTGTGCCAAGAACGAACGCCGGCGAGGCCAGTGCGTGGCACCGGAGGCGGTCAGGGCTCGTCGTGCGGTTCTGCGTTGACATCGGCGGCGGCCATCGTGCCGTAGCGTTCCGACGATGGCGACCCACACGACCATGATCGTGCCGCGCTTCGGCGAACTGGACCCCTACAACCATGTGAACCACGCGGTCTATGTGGCGTATTTCGAAGCGGCCCGCTGCCTGGCCCTGGAATCTGCCGACCTGGCTCTGCCGGACCTGTCGGATCAGAACGTCCAGATCGTGGTGACCAACCTGGAGGTCAGGTTCCGGGAACCCGCCACGGCGAGGGACACGCTGCGGGTGGAGACCGAGTTGGCGGAGCGTCGCCGCGCGAGCACCCGCTGGCAGCAGCGGATCATCCGCGAATCCGACGATGCAGTGCTGGTGGAGGGCTTCTTGAAGGCGGCCATCTGCGACAACGACGGCAAGCCTCGCCGCCCGCCTCCTGATCTGATGGACAAGCTCGGCGCGCTGACCCCCGGCTGACGAGCAGCGCGGTTTGGTGCGCCCGCTACGGAGGCGGCAGGCCCCTCTGCTCCAGCGATCCAGCAGGTCGCAACGTCGCAGAGTTTCCTGCCGCCTCCGCAGCTATGGCATCTGTGTCGAGAAGTTCGAGTCCCAAGGGTTTCAGACCACCGGCGACAGGCCGCCGTCGATGTTGATCGCGGTGCCGGTGACGTAGCTGGCGGCGTCGCTGGCGAGGAACAGGGCCAGGTTGGCGAATTCCTGGGCGTCGCCCATGCGCCCTGCGGGGATGCGATCGCCGACGGCTCTCGTGAATTCCTCGAAGGTCTTGTCGCGAACGTCGCGCTGCCAGCGAGTGAACCACTGGTGGCTGACCAGCAGGCCGGTGTTGAGCGCGTTCACCAGCACGCCGTCGCCGGCGTACTCCGATGCCAGGGCCTTGGTCATGGCCATGCCCGCTGCACGGCTGACCGATGTGGGGCATGAGCGTGCGCTGGGCGCCTTCGCTTCGGCGTTGAGCGTGTTGAGGATGCGGCCCCAGCGTTGGTCGCGCATGTGGGGCAGGCACAACCGGCACAGCCGGATCGCCGAGAACAGCTTCAGGTCGAAATCGTCCTGCCAGCTCTCATCGGTGATCTCCAGGAACGGTTGTGCGTTGGAGGTGCCGGAGTTGTTGACGAGCACGTCGATGGGTCCGCATTCGGCGACTGCCTCGCCGTGAGCCCGAGCGATCTCGCCGGCGTCCCTCACGTCGGCGGAGATGGCTGCGTGCGGAGCGTCAGGGTTCGCCGCCTGCATGGCGGACAGGGTCTCGCCCAGCGCGGATCTGTCGCGGGCAACCACGGCCACCGAAGCCCCAGCGGTTGCAAACGTCTCGGCCATGGCGCGGCCCAAGCCGCGGCTGCCGCCGGTGATGAGTGCTGTGCGGCCATCAAGTCTCAATTCCATACGCGCACCATATTTGCGGGCGCTGCCCTGCGCTGTGTCGGTGCGCGGTGTCGCGCTGAGGAGCCGCGCGGGTGGGTGTGCCCGCTGTGGCATCTGTGCCTACTGGTCCGAGCCCACATTTGCGGGCGCTGTCTGGCGCTGTGTGGAGAATTGCCGACCACGGTGGCCCGGCGCAATTGGACCAGTCGTGCGCGACGATGTGCCCATGCGGACGGGATTGGTGACCGGCAAGGAACAATTCGAGCTGCGGGAGGTCGATGAGCCGACGCCCGGGCCGGGCGAGGCATTGATCGAGATCTCGCTCTGCGGGATCTGCGGCAGCGATGTGCATGCCTATGCCGAGGGCTGGCAGTACGCGCCCGGCATCTGCGGCCACGAATGGGTCGGCAACATCGTCGCCACCGATGCCGACGTTCGGGTGGTGGACGTCGGCGACCGCGTCACGGGCGGGCTGGCGCCGGGCTGCGGTCGGTGCCCCGAGTGCCGGGCCGATCACCCTGCCTACTGCGCGACGGCGCGCTCGTACTACATCGGCGACAAAGCGCCGGTTTCGGGCGGCTTCGCGCCGTTCATGGCGGCAAGCGCAGATCGGCTGGTGCGTGTGCCCGACGAGCTCACCGACGACGACGCGGCGGTGATCGAGCCCGCCTCAGTGGCCTTGCACGCAGTGCGTCGCAGCCGCTTGCGGGCCGGTGACGTGGCGTGCATCGTCGGCTGCGGCCCGATCGGCCTGCTGGTCGCGCAGTGTGCTCGCCTTGCAGGCGCAGGGACGGTGATCGCGATAGAGCCAGACGCTCAGCGGCGTGACCTCGCGCTCAGCCTCGGTGCCGACATCGCGGTCGAACCGGGCGCGCCGATGCGAGAGGCAGTGAACGAAGCCACGGCCGGTCTGCGTGCCGACATCGCCTTCGACTGCGCCGGCATCCCGCAGACCATCCAGCAGTCGGTGGACATGGTGCGGTACGGCGGCTCGGTCTGCATCGTCGGCGTCACGGGCAGCGACGCCACGATCCGGCCGAACCGCTGGCTGTTCAAGGAGGTCTCGGTGGACACCTCGCTGGCATTCACCATCGACGAGATGCGCGCAGCGGCCGGCTTCATCGCTGACGGCCGGATCAGCGTGGCGCCGCTCGTGAACGGCACGCTCACCCTCGACGACCTGCCTCAGACGATCGACGATCTCGCCGCTCGGCGCAATACGGCCATCAAGCTGCTGGTGAACCCCACCGCCGGCTAGCAGGTTGAGCCCCGGGCCCGAGCGGCCCGCAAGCGAAGCGAGTCAGAGTGGGAAGCACAGGGCGGAGCAGCGGCCCGAGCGGCCCGTCGAGACAGTCAGCTCGACGTCTGCTCGCGCGATGGCGTGGTCGGAGCGCAGGCCGCCAGCGTCTCGTGCAATGTCGTCAACCGTCGCCGCTCGTGTTCAGGAATGTCCTTGTTCCTGTCGTACTTGCCGTAGACCTCGGCATAGTTCGGCGCGCCCCCCGCGGCGAGCACCCGGTCGATCTCAGCAGCGGGAACGGCGACGCGGCCGTCGGGATCGGGACCGCCCACGATCTCTCCCCACTCGATCATGCAGTAGATGTCGAACAGTTCGACCCCGAGTCGATCCGCGGCTTGCCGAGCACGGATCGGGCGGTCATCGCCCGTCAGATGGCGCATCGTGGGCGGCCTAGCCATGCTGATCCCCGTTCATCTCCAATATGTCGGCGAGCTCTTCCCAGAGCTTACGCGTGACCAGGGTGATCGCCCGCTCGACGAGAGCTTGCTGATTCCTGCCCTGAGCTGCGTCCGCAGCGATGTCCAACGCCTCGAGCACCCATTTCGTCTCGTGACGCGTCAGCCAGATGCCTTCGGGAAGGACTGCGAGAGTACCCGGCGGAATCATGAGATTGAAATATACTGAAATGTACGATTGAATGAAATGGATTATGAGGGTGCAACGGGCGCAGGGCACAGTTGCGCCCGACAACCTGCCTCAGGCGATCGACGATTTCGCCGCTCGGCGCAATACGGAGATCAAGTTGCTGGTAGATCCCACCGCTGGCTGAACGAGTGGCGCAGCGGGTCGCGCATAGCCATTCGCAGCACTCCCAGGCGTGCTGCCCGGCGCCCTGAGGCAGTGTTGGAACTGGGCACGTACGCTCTTCGGCGGTCGGCGTTATGAAGGCGAACGACCGCCATCGGGCCGAATCGGGTGGCGGCGGGGGTTGAGATGAGCTGGGAGCCTGAGATTGCCGAGCTGAGGCGTCGCGAGGCATTCGCCGAAGCGCTCGGCGGGCCCGACAAGGTCGAGCGGCAGCACTTCTTCGGCAAGATGACCGTGCGCGAGCGCGTCGACGCCGTGGCCGACAAGGGTTCGTTCCACGAGATCGGCAAGACCGCCGGCGTCGCCGAGTACGACGACCACGGCAAGCTCGTCAATCTGACGCCGTCGAACTTCATCTTCGGCCTCGCCCGCATCGACGACCGCCCCGTCATCTTGTCGGGTGACGACTTCACCGTGCGAGGCGGCTCGTCGGACGCCACTATTCCCGAGAAGCGCAACGCTGCCGAATCCATGGCCTACGAGATGCGCCTGCCGCACATCCGGCTGGTGGACGGCATGGGCGGCGGCGGGTCGGTCAAGTCCATCGAGATGGCAGGCCGCACCTACATCCCCGAGCTGCGCGGCTGGGACGTCATTGTGAACCACCTCTCGGTAGCGCCGTCGGTGTCGCTGGCGCTGGGCTCGGTGGCCGGCATCGGCGCCGCCCGAGTGGCCACGGCGCACTACTCGGTCATCGTGCGCGACACCGCGCAGATGATGATTGCCGGGCCGGCGCTCGTCGAGCAGGCATCGCTGGGCGATCACGGCAAGGAAGAACTGGGCCACGCCGACATTCACACGGCCAACGGCGCCATCGACGACGTGGTCGACAGCGAAGCCGAGGCTTTCGAACGCGCACGGCAGTTCCTGTCGTACCTCCCTTCGAACATCGACGAGCTGCCTGAGCGGGTGCGCAGCGGCGACAGCCCGCAGCGCCGCGACGACGAGCTGATCTCGATCGTGCCCCGCGAGCCGCGCCGGGTCTACAAGATGCGCTCGATCATCGAATCGGTGTGCGACCAGGGCAGCTTCTTCGAGATCGGCAGCCGCTGGGGACGTTCGGTCATCACCGGGCTGGCGCGCCTCGACGGGTGGCCGGTGGCGATCTTCGGCGAAGATCCCTACGTATACGGCGGCGGCTGGACTGCTGACAGCTGCCGCAAGCTGATCCGCCTGCTCGACACGGCTTCCACGTTTCACCTGCCTGTGGTGCACCTTGCCGACTGCCCGGGCTTCTTGATCGGCAAGGAATCCGAGGAGAGCGGGACGATCCGGTTCGGATCTGCCGCGCTGGCTGCGCTCGGGCAGCTCACCGCGCCGTTCGCCTGTGTGGTCATCCGCAAGGCCTTCGGGGTCGCGGGCGCCGCCAACAACAAGCCGGGCGCCCGCAGCTACCGGGTTGCCTGGCCGTCGGGTGACTGGGGTTCGCTGCCCATCGAGGGTGGCCTCGAGGTGGCCTACAAGCAGGATCTTGCGGACAGCGACACCCCCGACGAATTGCTGTCGGAGATCAGAGATCGGCTCAACAGCGTCCGCTCGCCGCACCGCTCAGCGGAGTTCTTCGAGATCGAGGAGATCATCGACCCCCGCGATACCCGTCCGGTGCTGTGCGAGTGGGTCGACCTGGCCCGCCGTTCCCTGAAGCCCGGCCCCAGTACGTTCGGCTACCGGCCGTAGCCGAACCATTGGGCGCGGCGGCTACCGGCCCTGAGCCTTCCCACCGGTCGCGTGGCAGACTCAGCAGCGAGCTGAGCCGTATCTCAAGCAGGGGAGCGCAACGATGGATCCCACCTACACCGAAGAGGCCGAGGACTACCGCGAGAAGATCGAGGCGTTCCTCGCCGAGCACCTGCCGGCCAACTGGGGCGGCATGGGATCTCTCGACGAAGACGCCCGCGACCAGTTCGTGACCGAATGGCGAGCCCTGCTGTCGGAGAATCAGCTGCTGGCCGTGTCGTGGCCGGTCGAATACGGCGGCGCCGGGCTCAGCGAAGTCGAGCGCATCGTCATGGCCGAGGAGTTCGCGAAGGCAGGCGTTCCGGTCGGCGGCGACAACGACGGCTTCAGCATCACGATGGTCGGCAACGCCATCATCGAGTGCGGCACCGAGGAGCAGAAGCGCCACTTCCTGCCCAAGATCATCTCGGGCGAGCACCGCTGGTGCCAGGGCTACAGCGAGCCCGACAGCGGCTCGGATCTCGCCAACTTGGGCACCCGTGCCGTCCTCGACGGCGACGAGTGGGTGATCAACGGCCAGAAGATCTGGACGTCCAGCGGCCACACTGCCAACTGGATTTTCGTGCTGTGCCGCACCAACCCCGGCGAGGCCAAGCACCGCGGCATCTCATTCCTGCTGGTTCCCGTCGATCAGCCCGGCGTCGAGATGCGCCCGATCATCAATATCAACAATCGCCACGACTTCAATGAAGTGTTCTTCACCGATGCCAAGACGGCCAAGGAGAACGTGGTCGGCGATGTGAACGACGGCTGGCGGGTGGCGAATGTGCTGCTCGGCTTCGAGCGTGGCCACGGTGCCACCACCGACGCACTCCGCTTCCGCGACGAGCTCAACCGCATCACCGCCGTCGCTGTCGAGCGAGGCGCCACCGCCGATCCGCTCGTGCGTCAGGACCTCGCCCGGGCGCACGCCAAGGTCGAGATCATGAAGTGGATGGGCCAGCGCAACGTGACCAACGTGCTGGCCGGCGAACCCCCCGGTCCGGAGTCGTCGTTGCACAAGCTGCTGTGGAGCGAGTACCACCACTGGATCACCGAGTTCTCGATGGACCTGCTGGGCATGGAGGCGACGGCGCCCAGCGGCCATCCTTCCGTGAATGGCATCAACACCGACGCGGTGGGGGCGGAGTTCTCCTCGCTGTCGTGGGTGCAGACGTTCATGGGCGCGCGGCCCGGGACGATCTATGCGGGCACCTCGGAGGTGCAGCGCAACATTGTCGGCGACCGGGTGCTCGGGCTGCCGCGCGAGCCACGCGCCGACGGCGGTCCGTGGAACGAGATCGGCAAGAACTGAGGCTGAGCCGGCAGGCGAAGCCGTGGCCCGAGCGGCCCGTGAGCCCAATCGCATGAGCACGGGGAACAAGAGCGGAGAACAATGGGTTCGGCAGCGAGAAGGTTTGACAGGCTGAGCTAGCGCCGATGGGTCAGAATTTGACCTGCACGAGCGAGGCGCGCACGCGCACACACCTACGACTGAAGGGGTCTGGGCATGGAACTGCGACTGGATGGCAAGACTGCGCTGGTGACCGGCGGCTCGGCCGGCATCGGCAAGGGCATTGCGAAGGCGTTCGCCGATGCGGGCGCGAACGTGATGATCACGAGCCGCAAGGCCGACAAGTGCGAGGCCGCCGTTGCCGACATCGGCGGCGAGTGCGACTTCATCGCTGCGCACATCGGCCATCTCGACCAGGCCGAGCGGGTGCTGGGCGGGACCATCGAGCGCTACGGCTCGCTGGACATCCTGGTGAACAACGCGGCAACCAACCCGTGGGCTGGCCCCATGATCGACTGCGACGTGCCGCGGCTCGACAAGACCTACGAGGTGAACCTGCGAGCGCCGCTGCAGTGGACCCAGACGGCGTGGCAGATGTGGATGGCCGAGCACGGCGGCTCTGTCATCAACATCGCCTCGGTGGGCGGCCATCACACCTCTGAGGCGCTCGGCGTGTACTGCATGTTCAAAGACGCGCTCATGCACATGACCCGCCAGCTCGCGGCCGAGCTGGGGCCGAAGGTTCGCGTCAATTGCATCGCTCCGGGGCTGATCCGCACCGACTTTGCGCGGGTGCTCTGGGATGGGCCGCGCGGCAAGATGATCGCCGACCAGCTGCCGATGAAGCGTCTCGGCGAGCCGTCTGACATCGGCGAGGCAGCACTGTTCCTGTCGGCGGCCGCGACCTGGCTGACCGGCCACGTCATGGACATCGACGGCGGCGAATGCGTCAAGATCGCCGGAGAGCTGCCGCTCGAAGACGGCTGAGCCGGCCTGCCTTGACCCAGCCTCAGGCCGCCAGTCAGATGCCGTCCACGACTTTGCCGATGCTCGGCTCAGCTTGGGCCTCATCTGGTTCCGGCGAATCCAGGCAGGGTTGTCAGCCAGTCGGCGACGGCTCGGGGGTTTTCGGTCATGGCGTTGTGGCCGAGCCCGACGAAGACGTGAGGCGCTGTGACTGCTGCTGCGTGAGGATTGGTTGCTGCGGCTGAGGACAGATCCATGTGATGCGCTGGCGCCACCAGCGGATCGTGTTCGCCGAGCGCCATCACGACGGCGCATTTCGCCGCGGGCAGCAATGCAGCAAGGTCGGGCGGGCCGACTCCCACGGTGGCCGGGTCCTGAGCGGTGCGCCAGGGCAGTTCCTGGCCCGAGTCGCTGGCCACGCCGGCGTCGATGGCCGCCTCCAGGCGCGGATCGTCGGCCGGGATGACGCCGAACAGGCCCGACAGCTTCAAGAACCACTCAGCGGCTGCTTGGCGGTCATCGAATCTTCGCGGCGGCCGGGCAGCGAGACCGTCGATGCGAGCCAGCTCTTCGTCGGACCAGCGGATCTTGACGCCGATCGCGGCGACCGACGCCGGGACCGGACCGAACCAGCCTGACGCCAGTGCGAGCGCAACGGCGCCACCCATGGAGTGCCCGGCAACGGCGTAGGGCGCCCCGTTGTAGTCACGGTGCAGCACCTCTGCGACGTCGGCAGCCATGGCCCCGAACGAGTAGTGGCCGGTCCACGGGGCTCGCCCGTGCCCTCGGAAGTCTGGCGCCAGCACTGAAATGCCCCGAGCGCTGAGCAGCTCGGCCACGACGTCCCACACATGGCGATTGGCGCCGAGGCCGTGCAGCAGGACCACGACAGGCGGTTCAGTCATCGGTGCACCTCCGGTCCGGCCGGCGCTGCGGGCGGCCGCTGCGGGCAGTGCCGTGCCGGCCCCGGGCGCTCATCGGGGCCGCTCCCCGTAGTCGCTGTGGGGTGCGTCGCGCTCGGCGATGACTTGGCGGAAGCCTTTCGTCTCGAAGTCCTCCACCCAGCGGTAGGCCTCCTCGGTGTGCCGGGTGACGCCGTCAAAGAATGTGCCGAGCAGCTGGCTCGTGCGCAGGCCCATGTTCTCGAATGCCTGGTTGACGAGCAGCTTGTTGAGAGCGAGCTGGTTTGCTGGGATGTGCGCGAGCCGGCGGGCAAACGCTGCCACCTGATCGCTGAGTTCGTCGGGCGGGTGTACGTAGGCGACCAGTCCGATGCGATGGGCGGTATCGGCATCGATGGCGTCACCCGACAGCAGGAACTGCTTGGCGTGCTCGAGGCCCAGCCGGTACACCCACATCATCGTCGTGGGCGTGCCGTATATGCGGGACGGGGCGTAGCCGATGTGCGCGTCAGAGGCCATGAACAGCAGGTCGCAGCACAAGACCATGTCGGTGGCACCGCCGATTGCCCAGCCGTGAATCTGCCCGAGCACGGGCTTGGGGCACTCCCAGATCTTCATGAACCGCTTCACGTTGTGGCCCATGAACTGCCAGTCGCGCACCGGGTCCCACGCGCCTTCACGGGGCTTGGGGCCGGGCGCGCTGTAGGGGCTGCCCCACGAGTCGTACAGGTCCTGCGAGCTGCCTGTGGCATTGCCGTGGCTGCCGCCACGGGTGGTGCCCCCGCCGGGGTTGAGGTCGTAGCCGGCGGTGAGCGTGGGACCGTTGCCGCGGAGCACGATCGAGCGAACCTGCCTCGATGCTGTCGCCCGATCGATGCCGTCTGCAACGCCGGCGATGACGCTCTCGGTCAGCGTGTTCATGCGCTCGGGCCGATTCAGCGTGATGAACGCCACCGTGTCGATCTCGTCGTACAGCACCACCGGCTCTGGCTCGTTGGTGCCCCCGGCGCCCCCAGCCGCTCCCGTGTCGGAATTCATCGCGCGGACGCTAGCTGCGCACGTGCTCCACCTACTCCAGCGGGGTGCGTCGGATGCTGCCTGAGTTCGGTCTGGCGGCGCCAGATTCCTCGCCGATCTTCCCGCCTTCCTGGACGCCTCGGCTCGACCAGAAATGGCGCGGCTCGCTCGTGTGTGCGTCTCTATTCCGCCCTGCTGCCGAACTCAGTATGATTGCGATGCAATCACCCGCGAGAGCTGCACAAGAACTTGGGGTTGGACCATTGGCGAGCATCACGATTCGGAACCTCGACGAGCGAGTCAAGACCGGACTGCGCGTGCGAGCGGCGGTGCACGGCTGCTCGATGGAGGAGGAAGTCCGGCGGATTCTCCGCGTCGCGGTGGAGGATGACGCCGCGCCGGCGGATCTCGTCGCGTCGATTCGGGCACGTGTCGAGCCGTTCGGTGGCGTGGAGCTGACGTTGCCATCACGTGAGCCGGTGCGCGAACCTCCCCGGCTCGGCTAGGCGGCATGTTCGTCCTGGACACCAACGTCGTCTCAGAGCTGATTCGCCCCACGCCAGAACCGTCGGTGACAGCCTGGGTGGCAGGCCAAGCGGCGTCTTCGCTGTTCCTGACCGCCGTGAACGAGGCGGAGCTTCGTTTCGGTGTCGCCATCATGACGACGGGTGCGCGCCGCGAAGCAGTGAGCGCGGCGATAGACGCGCTGCTGCGAGAGGACTTCGCTGGTCGGATTCTTCCCTTCGACAGCGACGCTGCAGTTGCCTACGCCACGCTTGCTGCGAGACGTCGGGCCGCTGGTCGTCCCGTCGCCCAGGCAGACGCCCAGATCGCTGCGATCGCGGCAGTCAACGCCATGGCTGTCGTCACGCGGAACACAGCCGACTTCGTGGAAACGGGCGTCGACATCGTGAATCCTTGGCCAGCTGGCTAAGACGGTCCCGGTGACGCGCCGAGCGTGTCGATGCGCTTCTGCACCATCTCGGTCCGTTCGATCTCGTCAATTGCCATGGTGTACCGATCCTCAGTATCCGCCATTCATTGAGTGACGCCTGTCATTCCGCCGGGAAGGGGAGCTGGAGCCACCATGGACGGTTGACGGCTTGGATGCTGCTCACCCACTTGACCCACCAGAAGCCCCGCCGGCCAGGTGCCACCAACCGCACCGGGGCACCGTGACCGCGGCGCAACGGTTCGCCGCCGTAGCCGACGGCCAAGTACAGGTTGGCCGCGTCGCGAGCGGGGAACAGGCGGCTGTAGCCGGTCAGTGATGTGACTTCCAGCGTGGGCTCATCTGACGGTGGCAGCAGTTCGGCCAGCGGTACTGCGTCCCACGCCTGTCGGCTCCACCACCCGCCGGTGCAGTCGAGGTCGGCCGTCACCGGCGCGGCTCGGTCACGCAGGCTCTCGATCGCCACCGGTTCGCCTGCAACCGTCAGCTCCCAGTCCGACGCGACCACCCGGGGCGATGAATCGTTGAGCCACATGGTCGTCGGCATCTCAGCGGGCTTGAACGAAGCGACCTCGTGTGAGCCGGTGAAGCGCCGGTTATCGCCTACCGCGAACTGCTGGATCCAGTAGGCAGCGCCTGCGGCTGCCAATGCAATGCCTCCGCCGACGAACGCCCTGCGGTCGAGGTCGGCGACGGTGGGGCGACCCGGTCGGCTGACGATGTGCCACACCAGCAGCGGAGCCACGAACGCGACCAGCAGAACGTGGGTCCACAGCGCCGACCAGTAGCCCACCCCGTGCCACAGCCCGGTCGCGTGCAGCACGCCGAGGACGACCGTGGCGGTGACCAAAGCGCCGAGCAACATCGACAGCCACCGGGTCGCTCGGCGGCGCTTCAATCCGGTGCGCACCGAGCCCCGGAGCTTGGCCGGTGCCAGTGCCAGCAGGCTGAGGCCGGCGAGGGCGTGGGCGATCGTCAACCAGCGCCCCCAGTCGGTGCCCACTGCCCACGATGCCAGCCCGGTCCCCGCGGCCACCGTCGCCGCGATGCCCAGCAGCAGGTCCACGCGCCGAGCAGTGAGCCATGTGCCGATTCTCAACTCTGGGCGAACTGCGGGCACAACGCCATCAGAGCACGTTGTCGTCGAGCGACACACAGGAACCCTGCCGATCGGCTGCGACCTGCTTGGCGAGCGTCGGCTTGCCGGACTGTCACGCTCCGTGGAGCATCACCGCACGGGAGGTGTCGAGCGCGTTCAGGACGGCCTGACGGGCATGACGTTCGACACATGGCAGATCCGCAGCCATGCCGACCCCCCACAGCCTCCACTCGAGCCAGCGAAATTTGCCTTCTGCCGACTCGTTGTCGTTCATTCTGCCGTCGGTGAATCAGACACTCTGCCGTGGATGAAGCGAACAGACGGCCGTCCTTCGCCAAGCCGGCAGTTCAGGTGAGCGCTGTGATGGTGAGCGGTACCCAGATCGTCAGCATGAAGCCGGCCATGGTGACCATGAGCATCCGAGTTTGGCGCGCCAGCGCGGAGTCGACGTAACTGCGCATTCGCGCCTCGGAGGCGGCCAGGTCGTCCTTGGTGGCCAAGAAGTCGGTGCCGTCGGGGTAGACGCACTTCATGAGGGTGGCGGCCGGTGTTTCGCCGAGTGTGTCGATGAGCTTCTGCACCATCTCGGTCCGTTCGATCTCGTCGATTGCCATCGAGTGTTCCTGCGCAGTGTAGATGTGGTCCATGGGCCGCTTCTGACGGCCGCCGAAGGCAGGCAGCACTGAGCGCCGGGGCTACGAACGTACGCGAACAAGCGGTACAGCCCAAGCGAATTGCCGCGGTGCGGTCTGGCCAGCAAGTCGCCCGTGCCGGGCCATCGGCTGTTGGTGTACGATTGGTGTATGGCGAGGACGAACATCGACATCGACGACGAGGCCTGCGGTCGGGTGATGCGTCGATACGGTCTTCGGACCAAGCGCGAGGCGGTGAACCTGGCGCTGCGCAACCTCGACATCGAGCCGATGTGCCTCAACGAGACTCACTTGGCACAGGACGCCGGCGAGCACCTCGATCTCGGCGACGAATGCGTCGCCAAGCTGGAGAGGCTCCAGACCACGGCGAGGATGACCGCGAGCGAGATCATCGGATGGGGCATCGAGATGGTGGAGCGGTGGCACGCCGAGCATTGCCGGGAACGACTCGACGCTGTCCTCGCGAGCGGGTTCGTCGGCAGCCTGAATGCGGCCCCGTCCGATCTCGCCCAGAGCCACCGCCGGTACTTGGAGGCTTCGTTCGGCGCACCGGGCGATGCTGGCTGACACCGGCTACTGGCTCGCCTTGGCCAATCCGCGTGATGATTGGCACCGCGCTGCGGTGGCCGCCACGCGCCAGCTCGCCGAGCCGCTGGTGGTGACATGGCCGGTCGTCACCGAGACCTGCCACCTCCTCGGTCGTTACGGCGGGACGAACGCGCAGACGGTCTTCCTCGACCTGCTGCGTGACAGTGTGGAGATCCGTGCGCAGGGCATCGGCCATCTGTCGTCGATCAGCGAATTGATCGCCAAGTACCGGGACCTCCCGATGGATCTCGCCGATGCCTCGTTGGTCGTCGCAGCGTCCGAGCTGAGAGACGGCCGCATTCTCTCGACCGACGAGCGCGACTTCGGCATCTATCGCTGGGGCACCGCCGAGCCGTTCGACAACCTGCTCCCAGCATTCAGGAGTCCGTGACGTCCGCTCGGGACCGCTTCGACCAGTCCGAGTCCTATGCGGGCCTGTCAGACGCTCCCTTGTCAAGCGGCGATTGCGAAGGTTGCTTTCGGAGGGGAAGGGCTGCGAGGGTTGCTTTCGGAGGGGAAGGGCGTCGCCTCGCTGCATGCAGTCTGTGATGCCGAACGTCGGCGCTCGAGCCGGGTGACGGGGACCCGTGACCCCGCCGCGCCGCTCAAGCCGGCGGCGCCCTGGAGTCGGCGCTGTTGGAGGTTGCTGAGGGCGATGCAGGAGCGCACAATTCGTAGCGGCCCGCGCAGGGCTTGGGTTCGACCGTGTGGCCGTGGTCGTGGATCTTGTGGTGGCAGTCGTTGCAGACCAGCACCAGATTGTCGTAGTCGGTACGGCCGCCGTGCTGCCATTCGACGATGTGGTGAGCCTGGCAGTAGTCGGGCGACATGTCGCAGCCGATGCATCCTTGGTCGCGCAGTGCGAGCGCGGCGCGTTGCAGATCGGTGGCTGTGCGACGGCTGCGTCCCATGCGCAGGTCGCCGGTTGCGTGGTTGAAGATCGCCGGCAGCACCTGCGCATCGGCGGCGATGGGGCCCAGTTCGCTGATGGGGATGGGGGTGCCATCGGACAGTCGGGCGTTGGTGAGCTCGTGGTTCACTGCGTCGTAGTCGGCGACGACCAGCAGCGAGGTACCTGCGGGACGGGCGGTGTCGGGCTCGAGGATCAGCATTGCGATCGCATCTGCTGTGCGTTGGGAGTGCGAGGGCCGCGACCTGGGGTCTTCGTTGCTGTAGAGGCGCCGCTCTGCTGCGGCGATCACCGTGGCCAATCGGGCGCCGGTGACGGGGTCGAATTGGGCGTTGAGCACCACCATGCCGTCGTGGCGGCTGGTGAAGATCTTCCCTGAGCGGGCTTGACGCTGCCGCTCCAGCAGGGAGGCGCCGTCATCGCTGCTCGCCTCAGCCTGGTGGCGGGCAACGGTGCGGCGGAACTCGTCGTAGCCCTCCCGTTGCGCTCGCTCGGCCAACCATGCTTCGTCGATCGGACCCTCAGTCGATGCGCGGGCAATCAACTTCGCGTTCCCCTCCGGAATCGTGCCGTCTTCGAGACCGCTGCGCGTCGCGTCGAGGCCGCCGAGCGCAACGCTCAGCTTCACATCGCTGCGCGCCGCCCGCCCCGAGATTCTCAGTGTGTCCTTGGCTGTCTGTTCGGCTGTCGCAGCGTCGGTGCGGCGCGTCAGCTCGCGCAGCGTCTCGGCGTGCAGCGCCGTCAAAGCCGACGTTGCCCGGCCGATCTCGGCCAGCCGGCGATGCAACGCCGCATCGGACAGTTCGGACACCGTCACCGCATCGACCCGTACGCCGACGCCAGCAGACGCCCCATGCGGTGCGTCCGCAGCAGGGGAGGCACCGCTGAAACACCGGTCGCTGCTGTCCGTTTCCATGAGAACAACCGTACGAGGGGGCTGTGACACGAACCGGCAATGAGGCGTGACCACGGGCCGCGTAGCAGGACAACTCGGCCGCAGCGGATCGCCACGGCGGGTGTCCATCCGCATTCGTGTAACACCCCGTCATTACTGTCGCTTCTGCGAGTTGCGGTCGAATTGGAGCAACGAGGAGAGGAACATTTGTGACTAATCAACTGGAATATGAGCGACTTCTGCATGGCTGCAGGGATGACTCGTTCGACGACGGACTCTTGATCGAAGCTGAACTCGAACCTGTCGCTGGGTCTGGGGGCACCGTGAAGCCCGCCGTGTACGAAGGTGGCAGATACCAGACTGATCGTCGCTGGGCTTCGCCATCCGACGCTGTGCCGCAGGACGTCGTCGTGATCGACAACGTGCCGTCGCAGGCCAACCGTCATGAGGAGCAGTTGCGCATGGATCGTGCAGCATCCGGGCTGCCGGAGTTGCTGCTTGACCTGTCCGACATGGCCAATCTGCCGTCGCATCTGCCTCGTGTGATCTCCAGTTTCCAGTTCCCGCATCGCAATGCTGACGCGTACCTACGCGACGCCCTGTGCGACGGTGTGGAGTTTTCGAAGACGAACTTGGGAAGGGCGATCTTCCATGCAACCGCCTCTGAAGCGGGACCCCTGGCGGCATGGTTTCCTCAAGCGTTGCTGTACGGATTCTGGCAGTCGCATCTCGGCAAGAAGCGGACTCAGGCCAAGCACGCCCGTGCGTGGGTCTCGGAGATCATCGGTTGGCAGCCCGCTTCGCGTGATACGAGGGTGATGGGCCTGAAGGGCGACCCGCTCAATCTGAGCATCGATGAGGCCGTGATGCACGATCCGAATGACTATGTGGTGTGGGAGTTCGGCACCAAGAAAGCCGACGGCGCGGAGAAGAAGACCAAGCTGTCCGAACTCGGCCACGGTCAGGTTCCGTTCATGTCTCAGACCGACGGCGCGCCTGCCGGGGTGTCGTTTCGCCGTGTCACTCAGCGAGCATCGCTCTCGCTGGCGCAGTTGAGGCGGGTAAGCATGGGTTCGGGTTCCGCCGATGCAGATGCGGCTGTCCGAGCGCTGGTGGCGGCAATCGGGCTGCACGCCCACACGCTGGCGTTCGGGCGCGGCTTCGCTCTCAGGTCGGGAGCGGAGTTACGCACGGCGAGAGCGACCGTCACATGGCTTGGTGCCGATGGCGACCAACCGGTGGAACTCGGTGGCATTGATGCGACGCGAGCATTGCTGGGGGCAGCTAAGGCGGCGGCGCGAGATGCGTCGGTGCCGATGGACGGATGGGATGCTGATCCCTTGCGGCTGACGCCGAGTGATCGACTCCGCAAGGCTGTCGTCTCGTCTTGGCCGGATCTGGCTGACTGATGCTCAGCGTCACGGTCGAGTTTCTTCACGGCACATTCCGAGCCGACCCAGACGGTACTGCGCATACGGGCAGGCTCGAACATGGCGAATGGCCGCCGTCGCCGTCGCGACTCTTCGCCGCTTTCGTAGCTGCCGACGGCACGCGCGATCGGTGTCGTCACACCAGCGGTGCGGAGTTGAGCGTGTTCGTCGGTGCGCCTCCGCCGGTCATACGGGCGAGCACTGCCAGCGAAGTTCACCATCAGCGTCTCCAGCCGCGATTCATCGTGAAACAGGAAGGCAAGGCCCACGGGGGAACGCAGCAGGAATACGTGGGCCGTATCGCGGTCGAGGTCCGCCCCGGGGTGCGGGTGAGTGCGCGTCATCCCCGAGTGCAGTACTGCTGGCCGATCGAAGTCGGTGAGGACGATTTCCGTGCCCTGCAGGTGCGAGCCGCGCGCATCGGGTACTTGGGCTGTGCAGACTCGCCCGTTCGGGTCCGCGTCACTGACGCCGATGCAGAAGCGAGGCTGGTGCCTACGACGGCGTTTGAGCCTGACCCGAGCGGGGAGGTCGCAATCAGCGTTCCTGCCGCAGGTCACCTTGAGGCGCTCGATGCGGCATTTGACGAATGGACGGCCGAGGGGGGATCGGTGGGCCGTTCGCAGTTTCCGGCATTGATCAACAAGGAGCGATATCGATCCCCGGGCGCGGCCAGCACGCCTTCGGCGAAAGGGGGTGTGGCGGTAACGATGGTGCTGCGCCCGGCAGTGTCCGCCCGGCGCATTTCGCAGGTGACTGCGACGTTCAAGGCTGCCGTTTTGAAGCACTACCAAGCCGTTCATGGAGAGCCGCTGCCCGAGTTGCACGGCCACGGGTTCGGCTCGACCGGTTACGACACTGCCCGCTACTTGGCACTTCCAGATGTCGGCCATGCGCATGCCAAGGGACGCATCCACGGCGTGGCTCTTTGGCTGCCTGCCACGGCACCGGATGGCCTCGCTGCTGCGGTGCGTGCGGCTGCGGCTCGGATCGCGCGCTTGGACGGCACGGGAATCAACGTCGGCGTCGAGATGTGGGATGGCCAGCGACGGCCGGGGTCGGTGCGCCCGTCGCGCTGGTCTGGGCCCGCCCAGCACTGGGTGTCAGTCTTCCCGGCCATTCACGAGCGTCACCGGCAGGTGACGCTGGCCGAGGTTTCCCGCTGGTGCGCCAATGCCGGGTTGCCCGCCCCGGTCGCCGTTCGCAATTCCCGGAGCCCGCTCATTGCGGGCGCAGCGCGACTTGCATCGGTCGAAGTGCATCGGCAGGGGCGACCGAAGCGGCCGTTTTCGCATTTCGAGCTGTGGTTCGACGAGCCAATCTCCGGACCGGTGGTGATCGGTTCAGGGCGCCAGCGCGGCTTCGGGCTGTGTCTGCCGCTTGGCCCGCCGACAGCGGCGCAGCCCAGGAGCCATCGTGGTTAGCCCATCGCAGGGCGTTGCTGGCGGCGCCTCGTTGCTGCCCACTCCTCCTTTCGAGGACTTCTACGCAGCGGTGTATGAGCGCGAGCCGTTTCCTTGGCAATCGCGGCTTGCGCAGAAAGTTCACGACGACGGGGCATGGCCGCTCGAAATCGGCGTGCCCACGGGGCTTGGCAAGACGGCGTGCTTGGACATCGCGGTGTGGTGGTTGGCCTCGCAGGCGCACTTGGAACCTACGCAGCGAACTGCGCCGACGCGTATCTGGTGGTGCGTGAACCGTCGACTCCTCGTTGATTCCACTGCCAAGCACGCAAGACGGCTCACCTGTTTGCTTCGCGAGGGGGACTCATCGGCCCACGATCACGCTGCGCAACGAGCGCTGTGTAGTGTGCGCGATCGCTTGTGCGCGTTGTCGGCGTTGCCAGAAGCGCCGCCACTGCAAGTCGTTCAGCTGCGCGGGGGCATGTCGTCGGAGCGCCCACGGGATCCGTCTCAGCCGGCGATCGTGCTGTCGACCATTCCGATGTACGGATCGCGTCTGCTGTTTCGCGGGTACGGCTCGTCGCGATCGATGCGCCCGATCGATGCGGCCATGGCGGGTACCGACAGCTTGGTGCTCATCGATGAGGCGCACCTTGCGCAGCACCTGAGGGACTTGGTGCCGGCGCTGAAGGACTGCGCACCTCGTGTCGAGGAGTTGTGGACTTCTGGGCGCTCAGGTCCCCAGATCGTCTCGTTGACAGCTACGGGCGATGTCGGCGACGGAAGGTTCGACCTCGATGAAGCCGACCGCGAACATCCTGAGGTGAGACGGCGTCTCCACGCACGCAAGCCGTTGACCCTGCGGGTGCCGTTATCGGGCAAGCCCGAACGCCACCTTGCTGACGAGGCTAAGGCGCTGCTGGCCGCTGCTGGCCGACCGGTGTCGTGTGTGGTGTTCGCCAACACGCCGGCAACGGCCCGCGCTGTGTACACCGAGCTTGTTGCGCGGCGCAAGTCAGCGGGCGATCGGGTTCTGCTGCTCACAGGGCGTGCCCGAGAGGAAGATGCCGCCGTTGTGCGCAGCCAGATTCTGGATGCCGCGCACGGAGCGCCGTCAGAACGCCCCAATGTGGCCCGCGAGCACAGTCTTGTGGTTGTAGCGACCCAGACACTCGAGGTAGGCGCGGATGTCGATTTCGAGTTCTTGGTGACCGAGCAGTGCGGGGTGCGAGCGCTTACGCAAAGACTCGGGCGCCTGAATCGTCTTGGCCGATTCGACGGGTCCCGCGCCGTTTACGTCCATCTGGAGTCGGCCCGTGCTCGCAAGCCCGATACGGGCTGGCCCGTCTATGGACCCGAACCCGACCACGTTCTGCGCAGGCTGGAACAGGCTCAGAGCATCGGGGATGAGTCCGGGAACGAGATCGACATGTCCCCGCATGCGATCTCGGCGGTGCTCGGTGAAGCCGAGGACGACCCCGGTCGGGCACCGGAAGTGCTCCCTGCGCTCCTGTGGGAGTGGGTCAAGACCACCACGCCGCCGCCCGGCGAGGCACCGGTCGAGCCGTACTTCTCGGGCATCCAAGACCAGAACAGATCCGTGTCGGTCATATGGCGGTGCCATGTACCAGTGCCGGGGGAGCGGCTGTGGCCGCGGCCACGTGATGCTGAGGCAATAGATGTACCCATCTGGGAGCTGCGCAGCGCGCTTGAAGATCAGCAGTTGACGCGCCTCACGCCGGATCGGCTCTCGGTGGAGGCGGTCGGCACGGACGAGTTGCGCCCGGGCGACTCGGTGGTTCTCCCGACAGATGTGGGCCTCATCGACCAGTTCGGTTGGGATGCCACATGCCGTGAACGCGCTCACGACGTCGCATTGGAGTGTGCAGGCCTGCCGCTTGATGCAGCCGCTATCCGCCGGCTCGCGAGTGTGGAGGTCGGTGGGCTTGTCAACACCATCTTGCAGAACGATGTCGACGAACCTGACGAAGAGGAGAGTTCCGCAGCGCTTGCTCATTTGATCGAGACGCTGCGAGCCACGCTGCCTCCCAAGTGGGATGAGGATTCTTGGGCTGGCTTCTTGAGCGCCCTCGACCCTGTCGTTTCCGAACCTGCGAACGAGATTCCTCGGCTGCGACGTCGATCCGAGGACGCCAGCCGAGTCATCTATGACGAATTCGACGAGCGTTCTCTTGCCGCTGCGGCAGTCGAGTTGGACGCACACGGCTACGCAGTCGGGGAGCAGGCATATGCCGTTGCGCGCTGCATCGGTCTTGCCGCCGATCTGGCGGGAGTCCTGCGCTCGGCGGGGCAGTGTCACGATGTCGGCAAAGCTGACGATCGCTTTCAGCAATGGCTTCGGGACGGACCAGTGGAACAGCCCCTCGTTGCGAAGTCGTCGATGCGACGTGATCGATGGGCAGCGGCCCGGGCAGCGGCGGGTTGGCCCCGCGGCGG
The DNA here is from genome assembly GCF_965208895.1 of Candidatus Poriferisodalis sp. Taxonomy (GTDB): domain Bacteria; phylum Actinomycetota; class Acidimicrobiia; order Acidimicrobiales; family Poriferisodalaceae; genus Poriferisodalis. Next base: position 3,556,031 of record NZ_OZ242363.1, read on the forward strand.
CCGGCATGAGGAACTGTCTGCCCGTCTGGTGACGGCTTGGCTGGCTGCCGCCGACAGCGGCGACATCTCAGGCTCAGACGCGCAACTATTGACTCACTTGGTCGTCAGCCATCATGGAAGGGGCCGACCGCTGGTGGAACCGGTCAACGACGGCTCACCCTCGTCGGTTCGCTGGTCGATCAAGGGACATGAAGTGTCTGCGTGTGCAGACTTGGCAGTCGTCGATTGGGAGCAGCCGGAGCGGTTTGCCCGCCTCAACGAACGTTTCGGGCCGTGGGGCTTAGCGCTGCTGGAAGCAGTTGTGCGCCAAGCCGACCACACCGTGTCGGCGGGTGCCTCCATTGCATGGGAGGTCCGCTAATGCCCTCACACGAATGTCCCGGTCTGCCGGCCGAATGGCTCAACGCGTGGCTGGCCGCTGTCGGCGTCACGGTCTTGGTGCCCGACATGCGCCTGTCCTGGACCGACAGTGCCAGCCCGCATGCTGTTCTGCATGCGCCAGACGGTTCCGATCCGATCGACTTGCTAGTCGATGCATGGCCTACCAAGGAACGAATCGACGACATGCCGATTGCCGATTCTTGGCGCGATATTCAGCCTTACGACCCCAAGATGTCTATTGATGATTTTCGTAACCGAGCTCGCTATTTGCGATCACATGGGCATAGTGACCACTGGTCACTGTCATCAATCTATACAGACCTGTTTGTCAATGCTCAGACAAAGGATCATGCCGTCGGCGGGTCGAAGTTCGCCCCCGGAGTTCCAGGAAAGAACAATCTGACGGGCAAGGGGCGTACAATCTACAGCCGACTGGCAAAAGTTCACTCTCAGGTGAGCGAGAGCCGAATTCAGGTCATTGCTACATTGGCAGGACATTCAAGACGTGTCGAAGACAACGGATTAGGATTCGACTTCAGGCGCATAACTGCTCTTGCCGACGACTCCAAGAAGCGCGTTGATGCTGTTATTGAGGTTCTGGCCTTCTTCGGACTTGCTCTGTTTCCGATCCGGGGTATTGGCGTAATCAAGACTGCAACCAATACCAAGAGGAGTTCGAATAGAAACAATTTCCTTCAACAGCGGAATTGGATTCAATATCAACGCAATGGCTCGTTGCGATTTGTATGGCCAGCTTGGCGCGTTCCCTTGACTCGTGCGGCGATTGACGCATTGCTCGATGCTTGGAGTCCGACGCGCCGTGGTGCATGGTCTGGGTTGGAGGTTCATAATGCTTGGCAGAGTCTAGAATTCAATGCGTCTGGAGATGATCGGACGCGTGGCATCGGATCGGAATCGCTTTGATGACCGAACCCGTCGTTCTGATTTCGGCGCTTGAGCACTTCGTCTACTGCGAGCGTCAGTGCGCTCTCATCCACGGCGACGGCGTGTGGATGGATAACGCCCACACCGTGCGCGGCTCGCATGCTCATCGTCGGGTGGACAGCGGGCTGCATCGCCGCGAGCGGGGCGTGCTGACCTTGCGATCGATCCCGCTGTGGAGCGAGACGCTGGGGCTGTCGGGCCGGGCGGACACCGTCGAGTTCAACGAGGGTGCGGTGTACCCGGTCGAGCACAAATCCGGTGTACGTCACGGCAAGGCCGCCGACCTGCAGGTGTGTGCTCAAGCGATGTGCCTCGAAGAGATGATGCACGTCGACATACCCGTTGCCTATGTCTGGTACGGCGGACCCCGCAGGCGGGCGAAGGTGCTTCTCGACCACCAGCTCCGAACGGATGTGATTGAGACTGTGGAATCGGTCCGTGCGCAGCTGCTCTCCGGTGAACTGCCTGCGGCACCCAACGATGCTCGCTGCGAGGAATGCCAGCTCGAGCCCCACTGCCTCCCGTCCGCGACGGCCACAGCGACGCGGATTGCAGCGTTGACATCTGAGGCACTGCTGCTGTGAAGATTCTCAGCACGGTCTATGTCACCGACCACCGCGCCAAGGTGGGAGTGCGCAAGGGGTCGCTGACCGTCACACGTGAGTCCGGCACAACCCGCATACCCATGGAAGGCGTCGACAGCGTCCTGTTGTTGGGTCGTGCGCAGGTCACCTCCGATGCGCTCGCAAGCTGCGCAGCGCGAGGAGTCCGCGTCGCGTCGCTCAAGCGAAACGGCGCGCTGCGATTCGCTTGTGGCGGCCCAATGGGCGGAAACGTCCACCTTCGAACCTCCCAGCACGCTGCCGCCGCTGACGAGCAGCGATCCCTTGAACTAGCCCGCCGGTTTGTCGCTGCGAAGATTCGCAACTCGTGCTCGGTAGTCGAGCGCTGGTCTCGCGACGCGGAAGGAGTGCTCGCCAAGACGCTCCGGAACAGATCGGATCAGATTCGCGACCGACTCGGCCGAATCGGGGCTGCTCGCGACGGGGATCACCTCCGCGGAATCGAGGGCGACGCGGCGCGCTTGTACTTCACGTGCATCGGTCAGGCGCTGTCGCAGAGCCCGCTGAGTTTCACAGCGCGCAGCCGCCGTCCGCCACGCGACCCGGTGAACGCCGCCATGAGCTTTTGCTATGGGTTGCTCACCACGGAACTCATCGGCGGACTTGATGCAGTAGGACTTGACTACCAAGTCGGCTTTCTTCATCGAGCCCGCTCCGGTCGGCCGTCGTTGGCGCTCGACTTGGCGGAGGAACTGCGGCCTATCTGCGACCGATTCGTCGTCACATTGGTCCGACGGCGCCAGCTCGGACCCAGCGATTTCGAACGCATGCCCGGAGGCGCCGTTTACTTCAATGACAGCGGTCGAGCCCGATTGCTCGAACGCTGGGAGGAACACCGCGAGCAGGCCTTCCGCCACGCAACTCTTCAACGGCCAATCGAGCGCTGGGCGCTGCCGACAGTCCAGGCGACACTCCTCGCGAGACATCTGCGAGGCGATCTGCCCATGTACCCGCCCTTCGTGCTCTCGTAGCGATGGATGTTCTCGTGACGTACGACATCGCAACTGACAAGAAGTCGGACGCGAGACGTCTCAAGAAGGTGGCTGATCTCTGCTCCGAATACGGCACGCGCGTCCAGTATTCGGTATTCGAGTGTCGCGTGACACCAGCATCATTGGCGAAGCTCCGGGCTGATCTTGAAGACACCATCGATTGGAACAGGGACACGATCACCCTGTACCGATTTCGAGGCTCTATCAACGATGCCAAGACAACTCTTGGGGTTGAACTCGACCACCAGACAGGCAATCCTTGGATCCTGTGACTTCCGTGCGAACCCGCGGTGCTCCTTGACAACCGAATACCCGAGCGAGTCCGATGGGGCTTATTTCGCGCGCTGCGCGGCCTTTTCTGGCCGCAGGCAGTCCTCTTGGCCACGCTCCGTGACCGGGAGACTTGGAGGGGGAATATTCCCCCTCCCTTTGTTGAGCGGTGTTGTGGACAGCCGATGTCACGATCCGCGGGGAGCCTTGGAGGGGGAATATTCCCCCTCCCTTTGTTGAGCGCGGCGCGCCACGGTCGGCGGCGTGACCGTCCCCAGCTTGGAGGGGGAATATTCCCCCTCCCTTTGTTGAGCGGGCCGCCGCGCCGATCGGGCAGCCCGCGGCCGGACGGCCTTGGAGGGGGAATATTCCCCCTCCCTTTGTTGAGCGCTCGACGCGGAGCCGGGGACGAGCATGCCGGTGCGGCTTGGAGGGGGAATATTCCCCCTCCCTTTGTTGAGCGTGTTCGGCGCCGATTCCGAACGGCTCCCCGACGGCCTCCTTGGAGGGGGAATATTCCCCCTCCCTTTGTTGAGCGCTCGGTCAGTTCTTCGAGCGAGTCGTAGCGGCCGTCCTTGGAGGGGGAATATTCCCCCTCCCTTTGTTGAGCGCCGGTGGACTACGACGACGACGCCACGCTCGACGCGCACTTGGAGGGGGAATATTCCCCCTCCCTTTGTTGAGCGCGGCTTATCGGTGCCGTGCCGGCGTTCATGTTGTGATCTTGGAGGGGGAATATTCCCCCTCCCTTTGTTGAGCGCGGCGGCGACGCGGGCGGCCGAGATGCTGGCCGAGCCTTGGAGGGGGAATATTCCCCCTCCCTTTGTTGAGCGCCGACTCTGTTCGAGCCGGAAGCTGACGATGACTACTTGGAGGGGGAATATTCCCCCTCCCTTTGTTGAGCGCGGCGCGCCACGGTCGGCGGCGTGACCGTCCCCAGCTCTTGGAGGGGGAATATTCCCCCTCCCTTTGTTGAGCGACGGCGTCGGTGTACCGCGTCGTCGCCGACGCGGACTTGGAGGGGGAATATTCCCCCTCCCTTTGTTGAGCGGTCCTCGGGCATGCGCCGCCCGCCGGCACGTCGCCGAACTTGGAGGGGGAATATTCCCCCTCCCTTTGTTGAGCGTGCTGCTGCGGCGGCGTGGCGAGCCGATCATGACGGCCTTGGAGGGGGAATATTCCCCCTCCCTTTGTTGAGCGGCCGGCTCGCGATTGGAGGCCCCCTTTCTGCAGTCCGTCCTTGGAGGGGGAATATTCCCCCTCCCTTTGTTGAGCGACCGGCCGCAACTCGGGCGGCCGTGACCTCGGAGACGGCTTGGAGGGGGAATATTCCCCCTCCCTTTGTTGAGCGCTCGAGACGGGCACCGTCGAGGATCGTGCGTTCCGCTTGGAGGGGGAATATTCCCCCTCCCTTTGTTGAGCGTGCGCAGGCTGCGCAGGATATCAGACCATGAGGCACGCCTTGGAGGGGGAATATTCCCCCTCCCTTTGTTGAGCGAGCGCACAGTCACCGTCGCCGGTCCTGGCCCGCTGCTTGGAGGGGGAATATTCCCCCTCCCTTTGTTGAGCGGACCGGAACGTCCACGCCCCCAAGTGGTTCTCCAGCCTTGGAGGGGGAATATTCCCCCTCCCTTTGTTGAGCGGCGTCGTCGACGTTCAACGACGGCGCCAGGGTGCACGGCTTGGAGGGGGAATATTCCCCCTCCCTTTGTTGAGCGCCCATCAGCCAGCGGGTGAATTCCGGGTTGAGTACGCTTGGAGGGGGAATATTCCCCCTCCCTTTGTTGAGCGACGTTCACGTTCGCCGCTCCGGTCGGCACCACTCACTTGGAGGGGGAATATTCCCCCTCCCTTTGTTGAGCGGACGCTGAGCCTGCCGTGAGGGATCGGGCTTCGACGGAACTTGGAGGGGGAATATTCCCCCTCCCTTTGTTGAGCGCCGTCAGCGGCGGTGGCGACTGTCGCTGTCGAGTCCGCCGCTTGGAGGGGGAATATTCCCCCTCCCTTTGTTGAGCGGGCGACTTGTTCGCGGGCGTAGGTCCAGCGGTAGACTTGGAGGGGGAATATTCCCCCTCCCTTTGTTGAGCGATGATGTACACTGGTGTACAAGCCCTCCCCATGAGCTTGGAGGGGGAATATTCCCCCTCCCTTTGTTGAGCGGCCGCGTGCCAGTTCGACTGGTCGCCCGAGTCATGGCCTTGGAGGGGGAATATTCCCCCTCCCTTTGTTGAGCGGTCGATGGTGGCCAGCCACCGGTTCGGCCCCCACGTGACCTTGGAGGGGGAATATTCCCCCTCCCTTTGTTGAGCGCGCTGAATGAGCGCATGGACGGGCCAGGTCACACGGCGCCTTGGAGGGGGAATATTCCCCCTCCCTTTGTTGAGCGTTGGCGGCGACCTTGCACGCCGACGTCGGCTACGTCTTGCTTGGAGGGGGAATATTCCCCCTCCCTTTGTTGAGCGTCCATGACGAATGTCCTGTCGCGGCCCCATCTCGGGACTTGGAGGGGGAATATTCCCCCTCCCTTTGTTGAGCGCGGTCTATGTCGCGTATCGGCGTGCCTCGGAGGGGCACTTGGAGGGGGAATATTCCCCCTCCCTTTGTTGAGCGATCTCGATGTGCCGCCGCCAGGTGCCCGTCTACTTCTTGGAGGGGGAATATTCCCCCTCCCTTTGTTGAGCGGACACATGGCCATGCGCCGCTCATGCACCCGAGGCCCTTGGAGGGGGAATATTCCCCCTCCCTTTGTTGAGCGGCGGCGACTGCATCCGCAGCCGCACGCTCGGTCAAGGACCTTGGAGGGGGAATATTCCCCCTCCCTTTGTTGAGCGCAGACCGACGTGCGCGCCGCGGTCAGCGGCGGCGGTCTTGGAGGGGGAATATTCCCCCTCCCTTTGTTGAGCGGGCTGGGCCGGCGGCGCCGGCGGCGACTCGCAGCCCGAACTTGGAGGGGGAATATTCCCCCTCCCTTTGTTGAGCGCGCGTCGCCGACAGACGCGAGCCGTGACCGCGGAGCCCTTGGAGGGGGAATATTCCCCCTCCCTTTGTTGAGCGGTCCTCACCGGCCGTCCTCTGAGTGCCGCCGACATCTTGGAGGGGGAATATTCCCCCTCCCTTTGTTGAGCGGGCGCCCGCGGCGACGAGGGCGGCTGGACGCGCCTCGCTTGGAGGGGGAATATTCCCCCTCCCTTTGTTGAGCGATGTTGATCGTCGCCGACCGCAGGTCGGCGAGCAGCTCTTGGAGGGGGAATATTCCCCCTCCCTTTGTTGAGCGATCGCTGGCGTCATAACCCTTCACCCGCCGACGGGCACCTTGGAGGGGGAATATTCCCCCTCCCTTTGTTGAGCGTTCGGCGCTCGGCGCATGGTCCCACACACCTACTGGGCCTTGGAGGGGGAATATTCCCCCTCCCTTTGTTGAGCGACCAGTTACTGGCAGCCGGCGCAACCACTAACCGGTGCTCTTGGAGGGGGAATATTCCCCCTCCCTTTGTTGAGCGACGGCGCCGATCGCTGCGGCGCCGGTCGAGAACGCCGCTTGGAGGGGGAATATTCCCCCTCCCTTTGTTGAGCGCGCCGCGACTGGGTCGACGGCGCCTACCGGATCTGGGTCTTGGAGGGGGAATATTCCCCCTCCCTTTGTTGAGCGACGACGGCCGTGTTCCGCGTCGTCGCCGACGCGGACTTGGAGGGGGAATATTCCCCCTCCCTTTGTTGAGCGCGCACCATGTCGGTGATCCTGTCCAGACAGAACGCGACTTGGAGGGGGAATATTCCCCCTCCCTTTGTTGAGCGAGCCGGATCGGCTGACCGGCGCCGAGTCGGCTGACCGCTTGGAGGGGGAATATTCCCCCTCCCTTTGTTGAGCGCTGGCGATGGCATTCGAAGCCGGCGCCATCAGAGACCAGCTTGGAGGGGGAATATTCCCCCTCCCTTTGTTGAGCGCGCGTCTGGGTCCACGCCACGCTCGGCACCCGCCGGCCTTGGAGGGGGAATATTCCCCCTCCCTTTGTTGAGCGAAGCAATCAAGCAAGCAAGGGAGCAACAACGATGACCTTGGAGGGGGAATATTCCCCCTCCCTTTGTTGAGCGGCCGCGACCGCGACGAGCCGATGCCCGACGACCTCCTTGGAGGGGGAATATTCCCCCTCCCTTTGTTGAGCGAGGTACACCACCACGAGCTAGCCCTGATTATTCATGAGAATGCCGCGAGTCGTCTTTTGGGCATGCCGGTTGGCCTGATTTGTCGTGTCGGGGTTGTTGGGGTGCGAATCAGGGCTCCGCTGGGCTGTTTTTGGCCCCGATTTGGGTGTGATTCGCACTGGGTTTCGCGCAGGCTCCAAGGATTGGAGCGAGCATGGGATCTATGGACACACAAGCGGGGCGGGCGGCGACGTCGCGTCGGTATTCGGCTGAGCAGAAACAGCAGGCGGTGCGGATGGTGTTCGCGTTGCGCGAAGAGCTGGGCACCTCGGCTGGGACGGTGACGCGTGTGGCGCGTCAGCTGGGCTATGGCGAGGAGTCGCTGCGCCGCTGGGTGGCTCAGGCCGAGGTCGACGCCGGGGCTCGACCCGGCGTGTCGAGCGCTGAGAGCGGCGAGCTCAAGAAGCTTCGCCAGGAGAACCGCGAACTGCGGCGAGCGAATGAGATCTTGCAGCGGGCGGCGGTTTTTTTCGGGGCGGAGCTCGACCGCCGACAGCGATGATCGTCGAGTTCGTCGACGCGAACCGCGAAGAGTTCGGGGTCGAGCCCGTCTGCGCTGCGTTGCAGGCGGCCCCCTCCACGTATTGGTCGGCCAAGCGCCGGCCGCCGTCAGCGCGTGCGTTGCGCGACGCCAAGATGATGCCGCTGCTGTTGGTCCTGTGGCAGGCCAACTACTGCGTCTATGGGGCGCGCAAGCTGTGGGTGGCGGCCCGGCGAGCGGGCCATGACATCGGCCGCGACCAAGTGGCTCGGCTGATGGGCCTGCTCGATATCCGGGGTGTCCAGCGGACAAAGCGGGTGCGCACCACCCGGGCGGACCCCAAAGCCGCCCGGCCGCCCGATCTCGTCGAGCGCGACTTCACAGCCGACGCGCCGAACCGGCTGTGGGTCGCGGACCTCACCCATGTCCCCACCTGGTCCGGCGTCGCCTATGTGTGCTTCATCACCGACGCGTTCTCCCGCCGCATCGTGGGCTGGCGGGTCGCGTCGAACATGGCAACACAGATGGTGCTCGACGCGCTCGAGATGGCCCGCTGGGCACGCGGCGCCCGCCTCGAAGGGCTCATAGCCCACGCCGACGCCGGCAGCCAGTTCACCAGCATCCGCTACAGCGAACGGCTCGACGAAATCGGCGCCGTCCCGTCGATCGGGTCGGTCGCCGACTCATATGACAACGCCCTCGCCGAGGCGGTCAACTCGCTCTACAAGACCGAGCTGATCCGCGGCCCAGGCCAAGGCCCGTGGCGCACGATCGACGACGTCGAGCTCGCCACCCTCGGCTGGGTGCACTGGTGGAACACCGACCGCATCCACGGCTACCTCCACGACCAGTCACCCGACCAATTCGAAGCCGCCTACGCTGCGGCGAACACCGACAACCACCAAACAAAAAACCACAACATTCAGCCTGCGCAAAACCCAGGGTGAATCAGTACTGTGGTATGGGTTGGCTTGGAGGGGGAATATTCCCCCTCCCTTTGTGAGCCTTCGCGAATTTGTGGGATTTGGGCTGCTGGGCTCGGTGTGGGGGTCAGGTTAGTAGCAGGCCGCGGGCTTCGAAGTTGGTGTAGTTGGTGAAGCCGTGGGCTTTGCGCCGCAGGACTTGCAGCAGGTTGTTGGTGCCTTCGATGCGTCCGTTGCTGGGGCGCCGTGTGTGGTGCCAGTTGAGGATCTGCTCGTTCCAGGCCAGGAACGTGTCGACGGTGTCGCTGAACTCGGGGATGTCCCCGGTCCCGTAGATGTCCGCGAAGCGGTCCAGTGCCGCCAGGGCGCCTTCGCGGTCCTCGGCAAGGTAGAGGTTGTGCAGCTCGCCCAGCGCGTCCCAGGCTGCTTTGAGGCGAGGCTGGGTCTCGAACAGCTTGTCGAGGCGGGCCTTTTCGTCGGCGTCGAGCTTGTCGGGGCGTCGCATCAGCAAGAACCGTGCTTTGAACACTTCTGGGTCGAACGCAGGCTTGGAGCCCTCGGGGCGGCGCTGCACGTCGCGGCGCACCGCGGTCATCCCTGCCGCGAACCATCTGATGACGTGGAACCGATCCAGGACGTGACGGGCGTGGCCGAGCTGTTTGTCTATTGCCGACTTGTATGCCTTGGAGCCGTCGGACACCACGACTTTGACGCGGCGGCACCATTTGGGTCCCTGAGCAGCCAGAAACCCCGACAATGCTGCGCTGTCGCGGTGGGGGACCATGGCGAGCACCTCGCCGGTGTCGCCGTTGACGAGCACCGTCACATAGCGATGCCGCTTGCGTATCGACGTCTCGTCGACCAGCAGCACCCGGCATCTTCGCCGCCGGCGATGGTCGGCGACGACGCCCGCCCAGGCCACCACCAACGCGTTCACCAGCCCCCAGCTCACCCGGTGCCTCTTGGCTGTGAATCGCCCCGGGTTTGGTGGAGGCTCTGATCCTTGGGAAGGATGGAGCTATGGCGAACAATGGGAGGTATCCCGCTGAGCTGCGTGAGCGGGCGGTGAGGATGGTGCTCGACCATGAGCGTGACCACGGTTCGAGATGGGAGGCGATCTGCTCGGTTGCTCACAAGCTGGGGCCGTCGGCGGAGTCGGTGCGCAAGTGGGTGCGCCGTGCCGAGATCGACGCTGGAGCCCGTGACGGGGTTACCACTGCGGAGCGTGAGCGGATCAAGGTCCTCGAACGCGAGAACCGCGAGCTGCGTCGAGCGAACGAGATCTTGAAGGCGGCGTCGGCTTTCTTCGGGTAAGGGGCTCGACCGCCAGTCTCAGAGATAGTGGCGTTCGTCGACGCTCACAGGGACCGGTTCGGGGTCGAGCCGATCTGCGCTGTGCTCACCGAGCACGGCGTCGGGATCGCCCCGTCCACCTATTACGCCGCGAAGACCAGGCCGCCGTCGGCGAGAGCGCGACGCGACGGGTTCTTGTGCGACGTGATCGCCCGGGTGCATCGCGACAACTACGACGCCTACGGCGCGGTGAAGGTGTGGGAGCACCTCAACCGCGTCGAGGCGATCCCGGCCGCCCGCTGCACCACCGAGCGGCTGATGCGCCGCCTGGGCCTCGAGGGGACCCGGCGGGGCCGGCCGCCTTCGACCACCACCCCGCGGCCCGACGACGACCGGCCCGCGGACCTGGTGAACCGAGACTTCTCAGCGTCGGCGCCTGATCGGCTGTGGCTCGCGGACCTCACCTACGTGCGCACCCGCAGCGGCTGGGTGTACGCGGCGTTCGTGATCGACGCCTACAGCCGCCGGGTGCTGGGATGGCAGACGTCGCGCTCCTTGCGCACCGACCTCGCCCTCGACGCATTGGACATGGCCATCCACACCCGCCGACGCGACGGCCGCGCTGTGGAGGGGGTCACCCATCACAGCGACCGCGGATCGCAATACCTGTCCATCCGCTACAGCCAAAGGCTCGCCGACAACAACGTCGTCGCGTCGGTCGGCTCCAAGGGCGACAGCTACGACAACGCCATGATCGAGAGCTTCAACGGCCTCTACAAGTGGGAGCTGATCTACCCCCGCGGACCCTGGCAGAACATCAGCGAAGTCGAGTACGCCACCCTCGAATGGGTCGACTGGTACAACCATCGGCGGCTCCACAGCCGCCTCACCGGCACCCCCCGCCACACCACCCCGATCGAACACGAGAACGCCCACTACAGTCAAACCGTCACAGCCGACCAGGCTGCGACCCACAAAAAACAGTCTCTACCGAACCCGGTGTGATTCACCTCACTTGGAGGGGGAATATTCCCCCTCCCTTTGTTGAGCGGTCGACAGAGAGCTCGTCGGCTACTCAAGCGGGAATGGGAGCTGCAACCACCACGGGCGGTCGACGACGTCGATGCGGCTCACCCACTTGACCCACCAGAATCCTCGCCGACCCGGCGCAACCAGCCGCACCGGGGCGCCGTGGCCGCGGCGCAACGGCTCGCCTCCGTAGCCCACCGCCAAGTACAGGTTGTCGGCGTCGCGAGCGGGGAACAGTCGGCTGTAGCCGGTCAGCGAGGTGACCTCCAGAGTCGGTGCGTCATTCGACTGCATCAGCTCGGCCAGCGGTACCGCGTCCCACGACTGTCGGCTCCACCACCCACCGGTGCAGTCGAGGTCGGCCGTCACCGGCGCAGCCTGTTCATGCAGTGTTTCGAGAGGCACCAGCTCGCCGGCGAGCGTCAGTTCCCAGTCCGAGGCGGTCACCCGGGGCGACGTGTCGTTGAGCCACATAGTCGTCGGCATCTCAGCGGGCTTGAACGAGGCGATCTCGTGCGAACCGGTGAATCGTCGGTTGTCGCCTACCACGAGCTGCTGGATCCAGTACGCCGTGCCGGCGGCGGCCAGCGCGATGCCGCCGCCGACAAAGGCCCTGCGGTCGAGGTCGGCCACGGTGGGGCGACCCGGTCGGCTGACGATGTGCCACACCAGCAGCGGGGCGACGAATGCCACCAGCAAGACATGGATCCACAGCGCCGACCAGTAGCCCACCCCGTGCCACAGCCCGGTGGCGTGAAGTACCCCGAGCACGACGGTCGCGACGACGAGAGCGCCGAGCAGCATCGACAGCCACCTGGTCGCGCGGCGGCGCTTCAGCCCGGTGCGCACCGAGCCCCGGAACTTTGCCGGGGCCAGCGCCAGCAGGCTCAAGCCGGCGAGGGCATGGACGACCGTGACCCAGCGGCCCCAGCCGGTGCCGACTGCCCACGATGCGAGCCCGGTCCCTGCCGCCGCCGTCGCCGCGATTCCCAGCAGCAGGTCCACCCGCCGGGCAGTGAGCCATCTGCCACGTCTCATGCCATGGCCCTCACTTCGTCACGATCTTTGTAGTCCTTGGAGGCCGCTCTAAGTTCCGTGCCGACGTGTGCCCGATTGTGAAGAATGTGTCCAACTCGTAGATTGTTGAGCCGCATTTCACGGATGGGGGTAGGCGTGACATCCCGCACCCAAGACCGCCTAGCTCTCTTTGTTGACTATCAGAACTGCTACCGCGGAGCGCGCTCAGCTTTCTTCCGCGACGATGATCCTGCGCCTCGTGGCCAGGTTCGGCCACGCCAGCTCGGCATGCGGCTTGCAGAACGCGGTGATGCGCGACGCGTGCTTGTCGGCGTGTTCGTCTGCCGAGGCCTCCCGTCATCGAGCCGCGATTCGAAGGGCTTCGGTGCCGCCGAGCGCCAGATCGCCCATTGGCAGCGAGAGCGTCTGGTGCAGGCTTGGTCGCGGCCATTGAACTATCGGGACCCGTCTCGACCCCAGGAAAAAGGCGTCGATGTGAAGATCGCCGTCGACATGGTGACGATGGCGATGCGCGACGAGTTCGACATCGCAGTCCTGTTTTCTAACGATACGGATTTTGTCCCGGCGATCGAATCCGTGATGAACATCAAGGGTTCAGACTTGGCCTGCGAAGTAGCCACATGGGTGCCATCCGATGGCAGACGAATCAAACCGATTCGGCTAGCCGGCCGGAAACTCTGGGTCAACCGGCTCAGTCGAGCGGACTTCAGCCGAGTCGAGGACAACACGGATTACACCCGTCGCCGAAGATGATGAAGAAGGCGGTAGCACCTTCGCTGAGCCATACCTTCGTTCATCATGGGCAGCAGCCAAGTAGAGCAATTGCCTAGCACTCGGCGCAATCGCCCGCGACCTCAACACCGTGTCGCAACGAGTTGTGTGGGTGTTACGCTTTCTGACAATCCTCCCCGCCTTTCAGGACGCTTCGTTGCAGACCTGGAATGGCGGGGCTTTTTTGCTAAGGGCCCGCCGCGGGTCAAGTCGCGCGAACGATCCGTGTGATTGCCAAGAGTTACGCATGGTTCCGAGCGCAGACCACGCGACTTGACTTCTGGCGGACCCTAACGACCGTCTACCAGCGCCCACTGCCCACGATGCCAGCCCGGTCCCCGCTGCCACCGTCGCTGCGATGCTCAACAGCAGGTTCACCCGCCGAGCAGTGAGCCGAGTGCCGAGCCTCATGCCATGTCGATCAGCGGATCCTCGCCGGTCAGCAATTCGACCGCACCGATGGCGGTGATGCGTTCGTCGAGGGCGAATCGGTGGGCACCTGCATGGACCACGTAGAGATGGTCGAGCTCGAGGTCGGCGAGGGCGCTGCGCATCGAGCGCGTCACCCTTGGACGCTCGGTTCGCTTGATCTCGAAACCCAAGGCGCGACCGTTCACCGTCAGACGGAGGTCGAGCTCGGCACCGCTGTGGGTCGACCAGAATGCCACCGTTGCCCGTGTTGCGCCGTCGAGACGGGCAAGGATCTGCTCCACCACCAGGCCCTCCCAGCTCGCTCCCAGCGCCCGATGGCGTTCGAGCTCGACGTGGTCGGTGATGCCGAGCAGTCGATGCAGCAAACCGGTGTCGCGGATGTACACCCGTGGCGACTTCACCTGCCGCTTGCCGACATTGGCGAACCAAGGCGGAAGCTGGCGCACGACCAGCGCATCAGTGAGCGCGTCCAGGTACCGGCGCACAGTGCTTGCCGAGACGTCGACGGACCGGGCAACTGCGGCGGCGTTCCAGGTCTGGCCGTGATAATGAGCGACCATCGTCCAGAACCGCCGCATGGCAGCCGCCGGAATGCGGACGCCGAGGTTGGCGAGGTCGCGCTCAAGGAAAGTGGCGATGTAGTCGTCCCGCCAGCGGTTGGAGGCCGCGAGATCCGGTGCCAGGCACGAGGGCGGTAACCCGCCGCGCAGCCACAGGTCATCAAGCCGGTCGCTGCCGAGGTCGCCAAGGCGGAAGCCTGCCAGCTCGACAAAGCTCACCCGCCCGGCGAGCGTCTCAGCGCTCAGCCCGGTCAGGTCGGGGGAGGCGCTGCCGAGGACGACGAACCGGCCCGGACGGCGATGCTCGTCCACCAGCACACGCAACGACGTGAAAAGTTCGGGCATGCGCTGTGCCTCGTCGATCACGATGGTCTCGCCGCGGTCTCGCAAGGCGAGCATCGGCTCAGACAGTCGGGCGCGATCGCGATAGTCCTCGAGGTCGAAAAACGCCGCAGTCGATGGCTTGATGACACGGCGTACCAGCGTCGACTTGCCTGCTTGGCGCGGCCCTGTCAGCAGAGTCACCGGAGCGTGCGCAACCGCGGCACGCAGCGCCTGCTCGTCAACTGGCCGCGGCACGAACTCCATGCGGGCAAGATTACCTTGAAAAATAGTCACAAGACAACGGATTATCAAGGTAAATCGTCGGAGCACGCGGTTTGCGTTGCGTGCTACCGGCCACACCGCGCTTCGGGTGACCTACCTGCAGGACAGAGAGTTGCGTGAGCCGACGACGTGTCGCCTGACGCTGCTGAGCACCCATGCCGGGCGCCTGCTCGAAGTACTCCAGCGAGGCGTGCCGGACCCTGCCTGAGTTCGGTCGGGAGCGGCGGCGTGGATCAGAGGTTCACAAGTTCCGCTGGCGCCCATGCAGGCCACTTCGGCCGCCGTACGGGCGAGCCGGATCGGTAGGCGGCGATGACCCTGTATGGGTTAGTCGCTGATGAGTTGTCGTAGACGATGGTCTCGTCGACGATGCCGGCTGCTTGCGCGACATGGCTCCAGAGCCGTCGGTGGCGGGACCGGATCTTGTCTTCGGGGACGAAGTGTCCTCCGTTCGCCACGCGGTGCTCGACGCGTGCTACTGCGAGCGCCTCGGAGACGAGGATGACATGGAGCACCACGATGTAACCGGCCCGCGACGCACGGCGGGGCAATTCGACCCTCGACTCGTGAGAGAACACCGTCTCGGCCACGAACGACGTGTGCTCGGCAAGCAGTTCCGCTCGCCGCTGCTCGGCAAGACTCGCTGCGTCATACGCATGCGCCGCCTCCGCGCCGGGCCAACGCTGTGCGGCAATGTGGTCGGCGTTGACGAACTCAAGCGTGGACGGAGCGAGCACGCTGCGTTGGAAGGTGTTCTTGCCGGCGCCGTTCGGGCCAGCGATGACGTGCAGGACCGGTGTGGGCATCGAAAGGCGCCCGTGTCAGCCGAACCGCAATCTTCAGGGCTGGTGCCGGATAATCGTGCCCTCGTCGTCCTGCTCGACATAGGACATCCCCGCTGCTTCGAACTCAGCGACGAGATCGAGGGTGCGTCGGCGCTGCTCGGTTCGCTCGGCCCCTTCGGCCCGAACGATTGCCTGCTCGCGGCTGTTGAGATCGTCGTAGGAGGAATCGCAGGCGAGTACCCGCTCGATGTCCCGGAGTGACACGTCGGGTGCCAGCTCGAATTCCTTGCCGATGCGAGCCCAGTGGCTGATCTGCTGTGCTGTGCTGCGACTCATCGCAGGCGCCACAGCGGCCGCGCACGCGTGGATCTCCTCATCGACCCGGACCGGTGAACTCGTAGCCATGCCTCAACCTCACGCACAAGCGTAGCAGACTGCTACAACCGGTCCCTCGCCCAGACAGCCCAAGACCGACAGATCAGGCAGAGCCCCCGAATGCCAAAGAACTCGGGGACGCCGTTGTGTTCTGAGCAGTTGCCTGATGCTGCTACGGGCTCGCCGAGATGCGCGGTCTTGACCTGGTTTCAGCCGGACTGCTCACGATGCGAGCACGCGCGCGACGGCGTTGATGCGTTCGCCCGCTGCTCCCATGTTGGCCTTGACCCGTTCGAGCCGGCGGGTAGCGATCGCTTCAGCGAGCCAGTCGGACGTCACCCTCGACTTCTAGCACTATCGGTGCCAAGGGCTGCTCTTGAATTTGGGCGACGAACGGTTCCGGCGAAGAGGATCCCCATCTCTCTCGGTCGATCACGATGGGGTTGACCTCCACCCGCAGATCTTCTGCGACGGCACGGCACGCCGCGCGAACAGCGCGCAACGGCGCTTCGCCAATCACAACGACATCGATGTCGTTCGGAAAGTGGCCCGGCTCGCCGACAAAGCGGCGTGCCCACGAGCCGTAGACAAACGCGACCTCTACGCCCTCGACGCCACCCAGAGCGTTGCCGAGGCGCCCCAGTACGCCGACAGTCTGGAGCAGAATGGAGCGAAGCTCCGGTGCCCACGGCAGTTCCCAATTTGGGCGGACGAGCCTGTTGCGGCCCAGCAGTCGGGTTACCAAGAGTCCGTGCTCTTCGAGTCGGGCTACTTCCCTGCTCGCCGTTGCTTGCGCGACGCGTGCGCGTTCGGCAATCGCTCCGACGGTGAGTTCGTCTCCCGTGCCGGCGAAGAGAACCCCGAGTATCCGAAGCTGTTGATCGGATCTGAACAGCGGTGCCAGAGCGGGCGCAGACATACTCACACTCTTGACAATATCATCGAGAGTGTGAGTATGTCTGCGCCGAGGGTCCCTGAGCCTGAGCTGAATCTGAAGACAGCGCTTTCGCTAGAGCCCCGATTTCAGGCAGTTCTGGACTCTCGGGCTACCCGCCGCCCTCGAGCGCCGGAATGATCCGCTGGCCATAGGCGTTGAGAGTCTCGTCAGGGGCGTCGTGCATCAAGTAGATGGCGAACTGGTCTACGCCGAGTTCTCGCAGTTCACTCAGGCGGGCGATGTGGCGGCTGGCATCACCGAGGACGCAGAACCGGTCGATCACCTCGTCGGGGACGAAGTCGGCATGGACGTTGCCCGCTCTGCCGTGCTCGGCGTAGTCGTAGCCCCGCCGGCCCTTGATGTAGTCGGTGAGCGCTTGGGGCACCCCGCCGCCGCTGTCGCCGTAGCGCTCGGTGAGGTCGGCCACATGGTTGCCGACCATGCCGCCGAACCAGCGGCACTGATCGCGCTGATGGGCCAGGTCGTCGCCCACATACGCGGGCGCGGCCACGCAGATGTAGAGATCATCGGGGTCGCGCCCCGCTTCGGCGGCAGCCCGCCGTACTGCAGCAATGGTCCACTCGGCGATCTGCGGGTCGGCGAGCTGCAAGATGAAGCCGTCGGCCTGCTCGCCGCAGAGTCGCAGCGCACGCGGCCCATACGCGGCCATCCAGATGTCGAGCCTGCCGCCCGACGACCACGGGATCTTCTGCTTGGTGCCGTTGTATTCGACCTCGTGGCCCTCGGCCATGCCCTTGATGACCTTCATCGACTCGGCCAGCGTGGCGAGGCTGGCGGGTGCATGACCCAGCACCCTCATGGCCGAATCGCCCCGACCGATGCCGCAAACCGTCCGGTTGGCGAACATGTCGTTGAGCGTGGCGAACAGCGAAGCGGTGACCGTCGGGTTGCGAGTGCCCGGATTGGTGACCATGGGGCCCACGATCATGCGGTTCGTGGCCGACAGCATCTGGCTGTAGATCACGTAGGGCTCTTGCCACAGCACGTGGCTGTCGAACGTCCACCCGTAGGTGAATCCCATCGTTTCGGCTCGCCTGGCCAAGTCGACCACTCGCCACGCGGGTGGATTTGTCTGAAGAACGATGCCGAAGTCCATGTTCACTGTCCTGTAGACCGTCCGGCGGGAGCTGCGTGTGGTCGAGCTGGGCCTGGCGTCGTCTCCTATTGCAAGTACTGGCACAGACCCCTGCGCAGGTACCGGCCGTCGCCCGCGCGGCCCAGGTACCGGGCGCCGTCGATGATCTTGCGGCCCCGCGAGAACACCGTGTCGACGTGGCCGGTCACCTCGATCCCCTCGTAGGCGGAGTGGTCGATGTTCATGTGGTGATCGTCGGCGCTGATGGTCCAACGATGCTCGGGGTCATAGATCACGACGTCGGCGTCCGAGCCGGCCGCGATGATCCCCTTGCGGGGGTACAGGCCCATCATGCGGGCCGGGGTTGTGGCGCACAGTTCCACCCAGCGAGCGAGCCCGATCTCGCCGGTGACCACGCCCTGGAAGATCATGTCCATGCGGTGCTCCACGCCGCCGATGCCATTGGGAATCGCCCGGAAATCGTTGAGCCCCAGCTCCTTTTGCTCCTTCATGCAGAACGGGCAGTGGTCGGTGGACACGACGGCCAGGTCGTTGGTGCGCAGCCCCTTCCACAGGGCGTCCTGGTGGCCCTCCTCACGAGAGCGGAGCGGTGTCGAGCACACGTAGGCCGCGCCCTCGAAACCGGGCCGGGCGAGGTGCTCTTCCAGGCTGAAGTGCAGGTACTGCGGGCAGGTCTCGGCGAACACGTTCATGCCGGTGTCGCGCGCCAGCGCCACCTGCTCGAGGGCCTCGGCGGCCGAGAGGTGAACGATGTACAGCGGCGCTGCACCCACCTTGGCGAGCTGGATGGCCCGATGGGTGGCTTCGGACTCGAGTTCCTTGCGCCGCACATAGCCGTGATTGACCGGAGCGGTCTCGCCCCGCTCGAAAGCCTGTGCAGCGAGCACGTCGATGGCCAGGCCGTTCTCGGCGTGCATCATGATCAGCCCGCCGTTGCCGGCCGCCTGCTGCATGGCCCGCAGGATCAGGCCGTCGTCTGAGTACAGAACGCCCGGGTAGGCCATGAACAGCTTGAAGCTGGTGACACCCTCGTCGACCAGGGGATCCATCTCGGCCAGCGCGTCGCCATCGACGCCGCCGAGGATCATGTGCATGCCGTAGTCGATGGCACAGTTGCCCTCAGCTTCGGCCATGCGCGCGTCGAAGCACGCCCGCACATTCTCGCCGTAGGTCTGGGTGGCGAAATCGACGATGGTCGTGGTGCCGCCCCAAGCCGCCGCCTGCGTGCCTGTCTCGAAGCTGTCCGAGGCGTAGGTGCCGCCGAAGGGCAGCGACATGTGGGTGTGCACGTCCACCCCGCCGGGCACCACCAGGCGCCCGGAGGCGTCGACCACCTCGGCGCCCTGCTCGGCGGCCACGGCGATGTCGCTGCCGGGTTGCAGAACGGCAGCGATCTGCTCACCGTCGATGAGCACCTCGGCCGCATCCGCTCCGGTCGAGCTGACAACGGTGCCTCCCTTGATGAGCGTTGTCATCTTCACGTCTCCGTGTCGGTGCCCGTGGCGGCGCCATTGTCGGTCAGCCGAGAGGCTCACCTGCGAGGCGACGGCGAGCAGTCAACTGTAGATCAGCGCCCGTCGGAGCACGTTCCCGACGCACGGCGCGACGCAGAGGCGGGAGGATCGGCGGATCGAGCCGCAGTGGGCACTTTCCCGACGCGCGGCGCGCCACAGCGGGCAGGATGTACCGATGTCCAAACGCAGCACCGCCTTCCGCGGATGGAAGGTGGTGGGTGCGGGAGGAATGATGCAGGGCCTGCAGTCGGCCCTGTTCATGCACGCGTCGGGCTCGTATCTGGTCGAGCTGCAGCGGGAATTCGGCTGGAGCAAGACCGCTCTGTCGGGCGCGGTAGCGATGAACCGGGCCGAGACCGCGCTGCTCGGGCCTGCGCAGGGCTGGCTGCTCGACCGATTCGGCCCACGCGCCATCGCCCGCACTGGTTCGGTCTTCATGGCAGCGGGTTTCGTCTTCTTCGGACAGGTCCACTCGCTGTGGCAGTTCTACGCGGCGTTCATGCTCATTGCCGTGGGCTCGAGCTTCTGCGGCTTCGTGACTGTGACCGTCTCGATCGTGCGCTGGTTCGAGCGGCTGCGAGCCAGGGCGCTGTCGGTCGCCGGCATGGGCTTGGGAATCGGCGGCATGTGCGTGCCGCTGATCGTGCTGTCGTTCTCGTACTTCGGCTGGCGGACGACCGCAACCGTCGCAGGACTGGGCGGGGCCGCAGCGGCGTGGTGGCTGGCCAAGTACCTCGAAGGGCGGCCCGAGGACTACGGACAGGAGATCGACGGCGGGGCCCATGTCGTCGCCGGTGGCACGACAGTGCGTGCCGAAGGCGTCAGCGACGTCCACTTCACGGCGTCGGAAGCGCTGCGCACGCGGGCGTTCTGGATGATCTCGTTCGGGCACATGAGCGCGTTGTTCGTGGTCGGCGTCGTGATGGCGCACCTGCAGCTCTTTCTGACCTCAGAGAGGGGCTACTCGCTGCAACAAGCCAGCTTCGTGGCAGCGTCGCTCCCGTTCGTTCAACTCGGCGGCATGGCCCTCGGCGGCTATCTCGGAGACCGCATCAACAAGCGGCTCATCGCATCGGTGGCAATGTGCGGCCACGCGGGCGGCCTGCTGCTGCTGGCCTGGTCGCCCAACGTGGCGGTGGTGGTGCTGTTCGTGGTGCTGCACGGGCTCGCGTGGGGGGCGCGGGGCCCGCTGATGCAGGCGCTGCGGGCGGACTACTTCGGCTCGTCGTCGTTCGCCACGATCATGGGCATCAGCTCGATGATCGTGCTGACCGGCACGGTGCTGGGGCCGCTGGTCGCCGGCTGGATCGCCGACATGACCGGCAGCTACGTGCTCGCTTTCGTCGTGCTGTCGGCAATGACGGCACTCGGCATGATCTTCTTCATCCTCGCCAGGCCCCCGGAACCGCCGCGCCGCGACGACAGCTCACGTTCTGGCCCAGCGAGCAGGGTCGGCATGGGCGCGACCGCAGACGATCAGCCGACCATCGACGGCGACCCAGCGTCAAGGCCCGGCACAGACGCCGAGCATCCCGCTGTAGCTGCGCCGGCAGGCGACGCGACTCCCGCCGCGGGGGCACCGCGGCAGGAGATGGCAGGCTGAGTGCCATGCCCGCCGTCGGCGCAGATACCGGACTCGAGTCCCGGAGTGAGTCGAGCCCGGACCCGACACCGCTGTTCGACCCGCGCACCTTTGTTGACGGTGTGCCCCATGGGTTGATCGCCGATCTGCGCGCACACGCCCCGGTCCAGTGGGTGCCCGAACCTGAGCTCATGGGCTGGGAGGCTGGGCCCGGCTTCTGGGCGGTGCTCACCCACGAGCTGATGAACCGGGTGCTGCGCGATCCGGCGACGTTCTCGTCCCACCTCGGCGGGACGCAGATTCGCGATCCCCAGACGGCTGCAATGCTCGAATTCGTCCAGCGGATGATGCTCAACCAGGACCCGCCCCAGCACACGAGGCTGCGGCGCCTGCTCATGCGCTCGTTCACACCGAGTGCGGTGGCCTCGCTGGAGGCCACGATCTCGGCTCGTGCCGAAGAACTCGTCAGCGCGGTCGTCGACCGGGGCAGGGCCGACTTCGCCAAGGAAGTCTCCGCCGAGCTGCCGCTGCTGACGCTCGCCGACATCATGGGCGTGCCGACGCAGGACCGGATGCTGCTGTTCGACTGGTCCAACCGGGTAATCGGCTACCAGGACGCCGAGTATGCGGTCTCTGACGCGTTCGATCCGGCGACGGGAACGCAGATGGCCCAGCGCTCGTTGGAGGTGCGAGCCCAGATTCGTCCTGGGCCCGACGGTCGCATGCCCGACCCCCGCTCCCGCGAAGGTCTTGCAGACATGTACGCCTACGCGCACGACCTGGCGACCTACAAGCGGGCCGACCCGGGCCCCGACGTGGTCTCGATTCTGCTGGCGGCCGACGACGCCGAGGGCGGCATCACCAACGAAGAGTTCGAGACCATGTTCTTCCTCTTCGCCGTGGCTGGCAACGAGACGCTGCGCAACGGCATGCCCGGTGGCCTGTGGGCGCTGTTGCAGCACCCCGACCAGCTCGCGAAGCTGCTCGCCGAGCCCGACTTGCTGCCCGGCGCCATCGAGGAGATGCTGCGATTCATCCCGCCGGTGGTGCATTTTCGACGCACGGCGACCCGTGACGTCGAACTGGGCGGGCGCAAGGTGCACGCCGGCGACAAGGTGGTGGTGTTCCATGTGGCGGCCAACCGCGACCCCGCCGTATTCGCCGAGCCCGACCGGTTCGACATCGAGCGCAGCCCGAACGACCACCTCACCTTCGGGGCCGGCCCGCACTTCTGCCTGGGTGCGCACTTGGCGCGCCGTCAGATGTCCGCCATGTTCACCGAAGCGCTGTGGCGCCTGCCGAACCTGCGGCTGGATCCGGCCAAGCGGCCAGAGCGCCTGCTGTCGAACTTCCAGCACGGCTTCAAGCACTTGCCGGTGCTCTGGGATGTGCCTGGCGCCTCGGCCGCTGATCGGAGGAACAACCCATGAGCGCTCCCTCAGAGGCTGAGCCGATAGGCGAAGCCGTGGCCCGAGCGGCCCGTGAGCGCCGAGTCAATGGAAATTGGGAACAAGAGCGGGGAACAATTGGTGCGACAACGGGAAGGCGCACCTATCCGCGCCTTCTCTTATGAGATCGCCCGCATGAGTTCGCCAGAGCACCCCGCCGTACCGCCCATCCGGGTCGGGGTCACGCCTGATGTGAAGCTGTGGTCGCGCCCGTGGGACGAGCGCCGCCGCATGGTGGAGCTGGTCGCCGACGCAGGCATCGACGCCATGTTCTTCGCCGACCATGTCAGTTTCCGCGTCGGGCACGGCAATGACGGCATGGTCACCGCAGCGGCACTTGCCAACCTCCACCCGAGCCTGGGCGTGTATCTCGGCGTGTACCTGCTGCCGCTGCGTCACCCGGTTCCTGTTGCCCGCCAGCTCGCGAACCTGGCCGAGATGGCGCCTGGGCGCATCAGCTTCGGCGTCGGCATCGGCGGCGACGACCGCCATGAGGTCGAAGTGTGCGGCGTCGATCCCCGCACCCGAGGCCGGCGCACCGACGAGTCGCTCGAGATCGTGCTGCGACTGCTGGGCGGCGAGACGGTCGATCACCACGGCGAGTTCTTCTCGATGTCACAGGCACGCATCATCCCGGTGCCCGACCCGCCCATCCCGACTTACGTCGGCGGGCGCTCCGATGCCGCCATCCGCCGCGCCGGCCGTTTTGCCGACGGCTGGCTGGGCATCTGGTGCACCGTCGAGCACTACCAGGCGGCGCTGCGCCTCTATGCGGAGACGGCAGCGACGCAGCGAGCGGTTCCGGGTGCGGCCCCCGACGTCGGGGACCATGGCATCCAGCTGTGGGTGGGCATCGGCGACAACCGCGAGGAGGCCGCGGCGTGCGTCGCCCCCGAGCTCGAACGCTTCTACCGCGTGCCGTTCAAGGCATTCGAGAAGTACACGCCGTACGGCACCGTCGATGACATCGTGGAGTTCTTCCTGCCGTATCTTGCAGCGGGTTGCCGACACGTGAACATGACACCGTGCGGTCCCGACCCCAACGAGGCGATACTGGCGGCGGGGGAAGTGGCGCGGCGCCTGCGGGCCGCGGACCCGCTGGCAGGCGCGGATGGCCCCGATGCCGCTGCATGAACGCCAGACTGACGAAAGGGCACGCGGGCCGAAGGGCTGAGGGTTTGACCAGCCGGCGATCAGCGGTCGGGGGATCCGAACGGCCAGTCGATTGACCCGCAGTGCACAGCCAGGAAGCGACTGACGGACCATGACGATGACCACAGCACAACACTCACAGCGGTCCGGTCGGGTGCCGGTCCCAGTGCAGCCGAAGGGCGCAGCGCCGGAACTGCTCGACGTTCGGCCGCTCGCGGGTGCGCTGGGCGCCGAGCTGCAAGCGGCGGGCGGCAGAGCGCTCGACGTCAACAGCATGGATGAGGCGCATGTTGGGGCGATCCGCGAAGCAATGTGTGCCTATCACGTGGTCGTGCTGCGCGATCAGCAGATGGAAGCCGGTGATGTGGCTCGCTTCGGCCGTCGCTTCGGGGAACTGGAGCGCCACCCCTACCTCGGCGGCACCGCCGCTGAGCCCGAGGTGGTGCCGGTCATCAAAGAGCCCCATGAGACCGTGAATTTCGGCGGTGGATGGCATTCGGAGATGTCGTTCCTGGAGTGCCCCCCGATGGCGACGGCGCTGTACGCAGTGGAGGTGCCGAGCTTCGGCGGGGACACGCTGTTCGCCAACCAGCAGGCTGCCTACCTGGGGCTGTCCGACACGATGAAGCGTTTCGCCGAGAGTCTCGACGCCGTGCACTCGGCAGCTCGTCAGTACGGGCGCCGAGGCGATTCGGACCGGTACGGCGGCGAGCGCAGCTCGATGAAGGTGCAGGTATCCGACGAAGCGCACGCGCAGCTGACGCACCCGGTCGTGCGGACCCACCCTGAGACCGGCGCGAAGGCGCTGTATGTGAATCGGGCGTTCACCGAGGCCGTCTCGGGCATGCGCCGCCACGAGTCCAAGGCACTGCTCGAAATGCTGTGGCACCACGCGGTCAGAGAGCAGTTCACCTGCCGGGTCCGCTGGGAACCGGGAACGCTGACCATGTGGGACAACCGCAGCGTCCAGCATTATGCGCTGAACGACTACCACGGGCAGCGCCGCCACATGCTCCGGGTGACGATCGCCGGCGACCGGCCTCGTTGAGGACTGGCGGATGGAGAGTGGTCGAGTTGAGCACTGCCGAGTCGAGAGCTCCCGACGTGAACACCGGCCTCACGCAGCACGCCGCCCACCGGAGCAGTCACAGATGAGACCGCTGGCAGGCATCCGCGTGGTCGACATGAGCCGCGTTCTGGCAGGTCCGTTCGCTGGGAGGATTCTCAGCGACCTCGGCGCCGACGTCGTGAAGGTGGAGCCGCCCGAGGGCGACATCTCGCGGCTGTGGGGCGTCAACCGGGCCGGGCTCGCCGGCTTCTACACCCAGCAGAACGTCGGCAAGCGCAACGTCTGCATCGACCTGCGTGCCCCCGGCGGGCCCGAGACGGTGAAGCGGCTTGTCGCTCACGCCCATGTCCTCGTCGAGAACTTCCGGCCCGGTGTCATGGCGCGCCACGGCCTGTCCTTTGCCGAGCTGTGCCAGGTGAACCCGGCGCTGGTGATGCTGTCGATCAGCGGTTTCGGACAGGAGGGGCCCGATTCGCAGCGGGCCGCCTATGCGGCGGTGCTGCACGGCGAGTCGGGCTGGATGGCTCGCACCGCCCGCATACACCGGCAGCCGCTCCAAGAGCCGTACCTGGCCGTGGCCGACACCAACGCAGCACTGCACGGATCCATCGGAGTTCTCGCAGCGCTGCGTGTCGCCGAGACCACTGGGCACGGCCAGCACATCGACATTGCGATGCTCGAAGCGTTCCTGGCGACCGACGAGGGAAGCCAGAGCGGGCTCGACGGCGGGAGCTACACGTCCCAAGGCGGGCTGGTGTGGGACGGCGTCGGCGGGCCGGTGTTGACCGCCGGCGATTTCCGCTGGATCTGGCGGCAGCTGAGCGAAACTCATGGGCTCGCGGACCCGTCGCCCCCTGATGCGGACATCGCGACGAAGCGGGCGTGCCGCAGCGACGCGATCAACGCGTTCCTGAGTTCGTTCGAGACCCGTGCACAGATGCTGGCGGCCCTCGACGCGGCGAATCTGGCGTGGGGAGATATTCGAACGACCGCGGAGGCACACACCTCGCCGACGGCGCTGCATCGCGGCTCATCGGTCGAGATCGCTGCCCGCGACGGCGGTACGCGCCGGGTGACCCAGACGCCGTACCGGTTCTCGGGCGCTTCCGCGCAGACCTCGGCAGCCTCCGGCGTCACGGCTGAGGCGCTGGCGCCTCACCTCGGCGAGCACAACGGCGAGGTGCTGGCGGAGTGGCTGGGGGCCGGGCGTGCAGAGATCGAGGCGATGCGCGAAGCGGGAGTGCTCATCGAGGATGCGTTCGCGGCCGAGAAGAACGCACGTTGACAGCAGTGACCGTCGGCCACGACGCTCATGCGGCGATTCTCATGGAACCGAAACCGTCCAGCCGGAGTCTGCAGGGACAGGCAGCCTTCGTGGGGACTCTGAATGGCCGGCACGCCCAATGCGCTGATCGATCTGGCGTTGATGAACTTGGACCTGCGGTTCCATGCAGCGCGGACGGATTCCTCGCTCGCGGGTTCGGGAACGACTGGCTCGGGCGCGGTCCGCACGGGGTCGACGTTGAGCACCGCTGACGGCGCACCTTCGAGCGCAGCGGCCGTCGATGCGGTGGCTCTCCGGTTTGAGGACTTCTACTCTGCTCACCGCGACGAGATGGCGCGAGCCCTCGGGCTGGCACTGCGCGATGGCGCGCTGGGCGCCGAAGCAGCCGATGAGGCGTTCGCCCGGGCATGCCAGCGTTGGGGGCAGGTGAGCGCCTATGCGAACCCGCAGGGCTGGGTGTTCCGCGTCGGCCTGAATTGGGCCCGATCATGGCTGCGACGCGTCCGGCGTGAACGAGAACGGCGGCCTCTGCTGGCTCAGCCGTATGCCGCCGAGGACCGGACGAGCGATCTCGACCTCGAGCGTGCGCTGGAGACGCTCAACGATGCTCACCGTGCAGTGATCGTGGCCCGCTTCTACTGGGATTGGTCGGTCTCCGAAACGGCGGACGCACTCGGAATCGCCGAAGGCACGGTGAAGAGCAGGCTCAGCCGGGGGCTCGACCAGCTGCGCGAGGTGCTGGAATCGGCGCCGGGTGGAGGCGAGGCGACGTGACGACCGAAGATCGCCTCCGCGACCGTCTCCGCAGCGCGGGGGCGTCGATGCCGGTGGGCGCCGGCTCGCTCGCAGGCGTGCAGGCGCGAGCGGGCCAGTTGCGACGCCGGCGCAGCGCGGTTCGCGGCAGCGTGGGCGCCTGTGCCCTCGCAGCAGTCGCGGCGGTCGGCATCGTGACCTTCCGAGACGGGGGCGTCGACGAATTCTCCGATTCGGTGGCGACCGAGTCCCCAGCGGACGCAGCGCTTCCGGCCGGCACGGCGGGCGAATCGCAGCCTGAATCCATGGAGTCTGCTGTCGAGGCGGTGGATTCCAGTCTTGACGAGGAGATGAGCGACGAGGAGATGAGCGACGACGAGTCCTTCGACGAGCAGGTCGCGATGGTGGCCATGGCCGATGAGGAGATGAGCGTCGAAGACCACCCAGACTCAGATGACCACGGCGAGTTCGGCGAGTCCGATGAGTCCGGCGGGGCAGTTGCACCCTCAAGCGGCTCGCAGGGCGCCGTCTTTGCTCAGACGGTGTCGGTGGTGGCGCCCCCGGCATCGGCCGAGGGCGCAGACATGCGTTACTCGTTCAGCGGCGGGCTCGCGGTCGCCCGAGCGGCCGACGACTGGTACGCCTACGACGGGTCGGCGTGGCACTCGGTCGGCATTCCCGACGACATCGAAGTGGTGGCCGTGGACCTGTCGGGCCCTGAACGCATTGCAATCCTGGGCGTCGTCCGGCCGCGGGCATGCGTCGTCGAACATATCGTCGGCGTTCAGGCCGCGGACGGCTGGAGCTACACGCGCATCGACGACGAGACCCCGCGGATCGTGGATTCCGAGTTGGTCCATGCGCGACTGCGGGTCACCGACCGGGCGATCGAGGTAGAGCGAACGGAGCGTCTGCGGATCAACGAAGGCTGCGCCGACGCCCCGGGCTCGTCCGAACTGATCCCCGAGGCCGTCGAAGTTGTGGCAGAGCTCGCCGAGCTCGACGAGGTCCAGCGCCAGAGTTGGCTCGTTGCGTCCTTCGAGCCCGACTTCGGCACGCACTGGCCGAGCGTCGCCAGCGATGACGCCCTAGGTGCAGTCGCGCAGCGCTCGGACCTGTCATGGGCACATGTCTCCGATCCCCGCTACACGGTGGCGGCACGCGAGCTCACCCCCGCCCGCAGCGCTGAGGACGAGGCGCTCTCGGTCGAGCTGCACCGCACGACGATGCTCGATGTGGATACGACCGTCGAGGTGTCCGCTGGCATGGCGATGCTGAAGCACGGCGATCAGAGCTGGGAGGTCTGCCCGATCCTCGATGTGGAGCAGGCGAACGGCGAGGTCGGATGGGCGGGCGAGCATCTCGCCGTCGTTGTCGGCAAGCCCGAGCAGACGCTGTTCGTCATTCAGCGCGCCGAATAGGAGCTGCACCGTCGGGCCGGCGGCACAGTGTCCAGCGCCCCACAAGAGCTTCAAGTCACCAGCGCAGCGGTCCTGGAGGAAGCACCAATAGGTGGACCCTTCCGTCGTCGCACCAATCGTTTCCCGCTCTTGTTCCCGATTTCCATTGACTCGGCGCTCACGGGCCGCTCGGGCCACGGCTTCGCCTATCGGCTCAGCCTCCTAGTGTGACCCCGATGTCCGACAGTGCGAGCAACACGCAAGAATTCCCCGAGCTGGGCTTCTACCTGCTGCCCGGCGACGCACAGGACTCATCCGATGCCGTCGCGGAGGTCCGGGCGGCCGAAGCGATGGGGCTCGGGCGAGCCTTCCTGGGAGAGCGACCCAATCGCAAGGAGGCGGGTGCTGTCTGTGGCGCTGCTGCCGCGGTGACCGATTCCATCGGCATCACGCTGGGAGTGACCAACATCAATACCCGCCATCCGACGCTGACTGCGGGCCTCGCGCTGACCGTGCAGAGCCTGGCAGGCGGGCGCTTCACGATGGGCTTCGGGCGTGGCGTTGCTGTGGCGCAGGAGATCATGGGCCTCAAGCCGGTCACCACGACGCAGCTGGAGGATTTTGCCTTGGTGATGCGCCGGCTGTTCCGGGGCGAGATCATCGGCGATTACGACGGCCCGACCGGGCGCGTGCCGATCCTGCTGCTCGACCAGACGCTCGACGAGCACTTGCCGCTGGCGCTCGGGGCGATGGGCCCCCAGACGCTGGCGCTCGGCGGTCGCTGCTTCGACGACGTCATCTTGCACCCGTTCTATTCCGACGAGACCTTGGTGCGCTCGGTGGATGCGGCCAAGACGGCGGCCAGCGAGGCCGGCCGCGATCCGGGTGAGGTGAGCGTGTGGTCGTGCTTCGTCGTGGTGAGCGACGACGTGCCGTACGAATTGCGGCTGCGCAAGACCGTCGGCCGCTTGGCCACCTATCTGCAGTACTACGGCGACGTTCTCGTGCGTGTGAATCGCTGGGACCCAGAGGTGCTGGAGCGGTTCCGCGCCGATTCGGTGGTCTCGCGGTTCCTCGCTCCGATCGATGGCACCTCCACCGTCGCGGAGCTGGAGCACATCGGCACGCTGCTGCCCGTCGAATGGCTGGCCGCCATGGCGACCGGGACGCCCGCTGAGTGCGCCGCAGCCGTCAAACGCCAGATCGACCTCGGCGGCGATGCCGTCTTGATGCACGGCGCAACCCCAGCCGAGCTTGCACCTGTCGTCGATGCGTACCGGCAGATCGTCGCGTAGACGCCTCGCCGATAGGCAAACCTTCCCGCTGTCGCACCAGTTGTTTCCCGCTCTTGTTGGCAGTCGCTCACGGGCCGCTCCGGCCACGGCTTCGCCTATCGGCTCAGCCTCGTAGACGCCTCGGCGCTCTGGGACACGATTGCGCCGCTCGGACCAGCATGGGACTGCGGCGTCAGAACTAACGTCGGCGCAGCATCGGGCCGCGGCAGCGGCTGGGAAATGGGGGACGAGATGGCGCACGATGACCTCGGACTGAGGAGTGCGAAGCAACAAGCCGCAGCCATCGCGGCGGGAGAGCTGTCGAGCCGCGAGTTGACTGCCCACGTCATCGACCGCATTGAGCGGCTCGACGGCGACATCAATGCCGTGGTGACGCGCGATTTCGAGGGCGCGCTCGGGCGCGCCGCAGCCGCGGATGCCGCGCAAGCCCGCGGCGACGCGCTCGGGCCCTTGCACGGCGTCCCGTTCACGGCCAAGGACGCCCTGATGACTGCGGGGATCCGTTCCACCGGCGGGGCACGCGAGCTGACCGGCAACATTCCCGACACCGATGCGGCCGTGGTAGCTGCCTGCCGTGCCGCGGGGGCGATCGTGATCGGCAAGACGAATTTGCCGCGCTGGTCTGCAGACAACCAATCGTTCAACGACCTGTTCGGCACCACCAGCAATCCTTGGGACCTCTCGAAGGTGCCCGGCGGCTCCTCGGGTGGCGCGGCCGCGGCCGCGGCGATGGGGTTCACCAGCTTCGAGATCGGCACCGACATCGGCGGCTCGATCCGCTTCCCGGCCTCGTACAACGGCATCTGGGGTCACAAGCCGAGCTTCGGGCTGATCCCCACCACCGGCTATCTGGATCACGTGCGTGGCGGCACCACTGAGCCGGACATCAACGTCTTCGGTCCGCTCACGCGCAGCTGCGACGACCTGGAGCTGTTGTTCGATGTGCTGCTGCGCCGCGAGGCGCCCTGGGCGCCGCAGCTTCCGCCGGGGCCCGATGACGTGCGGCCGCTTCGTGTCGCCGCATGGCTCGACGACGAGTACTGCCCGGTCGACGGCGATGTGCTGGGCGTGATGAGAGCGGCCGTGGAAGCACTTGAAGGCAGCGGCGTGCACGTCGACCACGAAGCCAGGCCCGACATCGATCCGCTGCCGGCGTGGGAGACCGGTATGCGGCTGGTGCGCGCGGCGATGGCATTGGCGGGCCGGAGCGAGGGGCCAAGCCATCGCGAGTGGCTCGAGAACCACCTGGCGCGGGAAGAATGCCGCCGCAAGTGGGCGGAGTTCTTCACCGGCTACGACGCGATCCTCATGCCGGTGAGCTTCCACCATCCCTTCGACCACATGCCCGAAGGCACGTTCGCCGAGCGTCGCCTCCCCGCAAATGGCGTCGAGCGGCCCTACATCGAGATGACGCGCTGGACGATCCTGACCGGCATGTCGTACCTGCCCGCCACGGTGCCGCCGCTGGGCCTGACGCCCCAAGGACTGCCGGTCGGATTCCAAGTGGTCGGCCCCTACGGTGGCGACCGCACCACGATGGCACTCGCACGCCGCATCGGCGAGCTCACCGGCGGCTACCAGCCCCCACCCCGCGCGCTCGGCTGACCGAGGACAACAAGTGGGAGGGGCGCTGGACAACAACCCCGCCGCGCACATGGGGCTGACTGCACCGGGCTGAACCTCAGACTGACTGCCCCGAGCGTTCGGCTGCGACCTCGCCCACTGCATCGACAAACAACGGCGGACTGATCCCCTACGTGCGGGTCACATCCGACCGTTCGGCGGCGATCCCGCCCACTGCATCGACGGCGGCACGCAGGGCATCGCCGGCGAGCGAGTCGGCAGTGGCGGGCGAACCGTCTTGTCGCAGGTACAGCAGCACGACGCGGCTCACCGGTTTGCCGGCGGCGCGGGCGAGGCACCAGGCGTACGCAGCGCACTGCTGGCGGTACTGCTGGGCACGTTCGCTGTCAGCGTCGGGCATCGCCCCGAGCGCATCGGTCTTGTAGTCGACCACGACAAGACCGCCCGTCGCCCGGTCCTCGTACATCAGGTCGACGAAACCCTCGACGACGGTCGGGGGCGCCGCCGCATCGGCATCGCTGAGCGGCGCAGCGACGTACACCTCGCCGCCGCCACCGTCGGAACCGCCAACCCAACCCATAGCAGCATCGTCGAGCGGCGCGGCGACGTACACCTCCTTCCAGTGACGCGTGCGCGCCGCGTCGCGAACCTCGTCACTCGCGAGCGCTGAGCGCACGAATGCCTCGATGACGTCTTGGCGGCCGGCGATGCCTTCGGCGACCGCCTGCGCTGCTGCGAGCGGTCCGAGCCCGTTGCCGCTACCCAGGTCGATCGACTGCAGTACGCCATGCACGGCCTTGCCGGTGGCAGTCGCACCCCGACCGCGCCGCACCGGCGCGCGGCCGCCGCCGAGATGGTCGTCGGGTGTGCCTTTGTTCGGCGCCCGCGGAGGTTCGAGGATCGGTTCGACGGCGGCAAGTGCCTGCAAGCCGCGCGCGTCACGGGCGCTCGTGACGCCCGCCTGTGATTCTGGATCGTCGATTGCGGCAGCGCCGGTCGCAACGTGCGCAACGCCGGTCGCGCTCAGCGTGGGCCGTCGCTGTGATGACGCCGCAGCCCGGTCGCGTCGATCCAGCCATTCAGTTCGGCCGAGATGTTCGACATAGCGAGGCTGAGCGCTGTGCGTTCTCAGTGCGGGGGGCACAGCATCGCGGCCGCGGCCGTCGCGCAAGTCCCACTGTTCGGCCGCAGCCGCATCGCCTCCGACACCGTCGACTGTCGCCATGGCGTCGGCGATGACCTGCGCGTGGCTTCGATTGAACGGCTCGCCCTCCTGAGGCGGGGCCTCGCGGTGCAGTGAGACGACAAGGCGGTCGCAGGCCCGCGTGCAAGCCACATACAGCAGCCGGATCCGTTCGCAGTGCTCTGCCCATCGTTCAGCTTCGGCCCAGGCGGCAAAGGTCACGGTTTCCGCGCCCTTGCGCAAGCGCACTGCCGCCGCGCCGCCGTATCGGCTCGTCGAGACCTTGCCTGAGCGTTCATCGACGAAGACCGCTCGCGTGGCGGCCGGGCTTGCACCGTTGCCTTGCAGGCCGGCGACGATCACCACTGGAAACTGCAGGCCCTTCGACGCATGCACCGTCATGACCCGGACTGAGTCGTCGTCGGACTCGGGCAGGATCGCCTCAGTAACCTTGGCGCTTTCGGCGCCTTGCATCTCGACCCAGCGCAGGAACTTGCGAAGACCGCCGTGCTGGCTCTCCGACCAGGCGCGTGCTTGGTCGATCACGTAGCGCACATGCCGCCAGACATCACGAGTGCGTGGCCCGGCGGCGGCCTGCTCGAAGACACGACGCTCGCGCACGAGCCGCTCGAGCAGCACTGAGGGAGCGGTCAGCGAGTGTTCGTCGTACAGCGCGCGGAGGTGAATCAGTGCCGACGCGACCCGATGGTGCTCGCCGTGGAGCGACGAGGTGGCCTCGGGAGCGAAGTAGCTCCACGACCCGATGGCTCGGTAGTAGGCGTAGAGGTCGTCGTCGCCGCATCCGTACATGGGGGTCCGCAGCGCGCTGACTACCGCGAGGGCGTCGTCGGGGTCTGCCGCGGCCCGCAGGCACATCATCAGGTCTCGCACGGTGCGGCTGCGCCAGACGAACTCGGACGCTTCGAGCCGGTACGGCACCGACGCTGCCGAGAGACCAGCTTCGAGCTGGGGCAGGCACGTGCGGGTCGGCACCAGGATCGCTATGTCGCCGAGGCGTGCCGGTCTGGTGCGGTTGAGGTGACGGTCATGCACGTCCCAGCCGTCGTGGATGATCTCGCAGATGACGTCGGCGACATCTGCGGCCTCGACGGTTCGGATGCCTTCGGCGTTGAGGCCCGACTCCTTCTTGTCGTGCGCGTCACGTCCGAGCACGGTGACTGCCGGCCCTGTGCCGATGTCGGCTCGGCTTGGCGTCAACGCCGCATAGGGGGCTTGCAGGCGGCGTGCGGCGCGGACGCTGTTGCCGTCATCGCCAGCGCGGTCGGCGTCGCCGCCCCCCTCATCGTGATGCCCGTCGTCGTCATCGACCATCAGCGAGCCGAATACCGCGTTGACCCACGTCATGATCGAGGCTGTTGATCGGAAGTTGACTCGCAGGCTGGCCGACTCGCCGATCTCGGCGCCGAATCGATGCTGTGCATCGCGGTACAGCTCGATGTCGGCTCGACGGAAGCGATAGATCGACTGCTTCGGATCGCCGACGAAGAACAGCTGACCGGGTTCTGTGTCGAGCTGGTTCCATCCCGCCCTGGGCGGCTCGTAGGCGTGGTTGCCCGAGCGGTCGCTGACTGCATCGTCGTCGATGGTCTCGTCGCCGACCTGGTGGCGCTCGACGGTGCTTGCCGGATCGGTCGGGCCGCCATGCTCGTCGGCGGCGATGAGCGCGGCGATCTCGATCTGGATCGGGTCGGTGTCCTGGAACTCGTCGAGCATCAGGTGGCGATACCGGCGGTGCAGCGATGCACGCGCCTCGGGTGAGGTGCGCAGCAGGTCGCGCGCCCGCACCAGCAAGTCATGGAACTCCAAGCGCCCCGCTGCTCGTCGCTGGCCGGCTGCCTCCAGGGTGAAGCGGGCGATCCGGTCGCACATGGCTGCGATCGCGTTGTCGATGACGTCGGTGGCCGTGGCAGCGCATCGCTCTCGCAGCTCGACGAGACCCTCGCGCATCGGCGCCCAGTCGGCGCCCCGGAAGACCCCGCCGCCCTTCGGCACGCCGCGGCCGTCGAGGTTGGACTCGTTCAGCACGGCGAACCGCTCGACGTCGGTGGTCGCTGCACGCAGGCGTGCCAGATAGTCGTCGAGCTTGCCCAGCAGCTCCGCGGCCTTCGCTGAGAAGTCCCTCGCCGGATGCCGCCATTTCAGCAGCGCCATTCCCTGCCCGATGATGCCGTTCGCATCGACAGGCACTGCTCGCGGCGCCGCATCGGCTGCGCACACCCGGTCCCAATTCGCATTGAACGCCGCGCCGATGTCACGGAGCGAGCCGGGGCCGACGCCCGCGGCGTCGACGAGACCGACAGCCCAGGCGATGTCGACGTCGGACAGCAGCTCGTCGATGAAGCGATGCCATCGTTCGTCGAACTCGACGTCGCTCGAAATCTGGTCGAGCGCCTCGAAGCGGGGAGGCAGCCCGGCCTCGATGGGGTGCTCAGCGAGAATCCGTCGAGCGAATCCGTGCAGCGTGGAGATGGCGGCGCTGTCGAGCCCGTCGAGCACGCCGGTCAGCTTCGCCTTGTCGTGCTCGTTCGAGGCTGACGCGAGGCGCTCGTTCAGCCTGGCGCGGACCCTGTTGCGCAGTTCAGCGGCGGCCTTGTCGGTGAAGGTGATCGCGGCAATCGAGCCGATCGCCGCCGCGCCGGGCCCGGTGACGAGTTCGAGCATCCGATTCACCAGCGCAGTGGTCTTGCCGGTGCCGGCGCCCGCTTCGACGAACATGGTGGTTCCGGTCTGCCGGTACACCCGGTCGCGGTCGGCTTGGTCGGCTTGCTGCTGCGATGCAGCGACGGCCTGCGGCGCGTTCACGACGTCACCTCGGCGGGCTCGACAAGCTCCGCGAAGGCCGCCAACGCCGGATCGCTGCGCTTGAGACGCCATGAGTGCTGCACGTCGGCGGTGCCGAGCCCGTCGGGATCGCAATAGGGGCACACGCAGTACGGGAGGCGGTCGTCGCCGGGGCGAGCGAAGCCGACGAATACACCGCTGCGGATACCCGCCACGATGGTGCCGACCACCTCGGCGAAGCGGGCCATGACCGCGTCGTCAACCGGCAGCTCGAGCCAGTGCCAGCGCCCCCGCTCCGACGAGACGAACCAGTAGGCGCTCAGCACCGCTCCGGCGTTCGGGTCTCGCGATCCGAAGTGTGCAGCTGCGGCAAGCGCGTACACCGGCAACTGCAGCTTGGTGCCCGCGAGCGTCGGGTCGGCCCCGCCGCGCTTGACGATGCCCTTGTAACTGTCGGCGCCGCCGGTCTTGTAGTCGATGACGACGAGGCGGCCGTCGTCGGTGCGCTCGACGCGGTCGATGATTCCCCGGAAATGGATCTCGCTGCCGTCATCGAGGCGATAGGAAACGGCCGGCGCGGAGTCGTCGAAGCCGAAGCGGAATTCCGAGCTCTCGATGTCGCCGCGTGAGTGCGAGTCGCGCTGGCCGTCGCGATCGAGCAGTTCGCCGAGATCAGCGAGCAGGGTCTCGCGGTCTCGTTGCCACAGCAGCGGCAGGCCGGCCAGCCCGCGCTGTTCGGCATCATCGGCCAGCTCGCGGCCCAGCCGGACGAGCTCGTCGCGATCCTCGTCGGTGGGGGAGCGCCTCGGCCCCGGCGGGGGTCGACCCGCCCCCGCAGCAGGCATCGGCTGTTGCGACGCCCACGCGTCGCGGTTTGCGATGAGCGGCCGGTAGAAGCGATCGATCGCCTCGTGGATCAAGCTGCCACGCTCGAGCGCACCGAGGCGGAGAATCTGCTCGGGCTCGGTGATGGCGCTCACCTCGAGGAGCTGCTCGAACAAGTACTTGCGCGGGCACGTCGCCCAAGCTTCGAGCCGCGTCGGGGACACGACAGCGGCCACGGCACTGTCGCTGTCGATGACGCCCGAGA
Source organism: Candidatus Poriferisodalis sp. (assembly GCF_965208895.1). GTDB lineage: Bacteria > Actinomycetota > Acidimicrobiia > Acidimicrobiales > Poriferisodalaceae > Poriferisodalis. The sequence continues at coordinate 3,591,949 of NZ_OZ242363.1, forward strand.
GATTGCCGTCAAAGCGCGTGAACGCCGCGCTGTGCCGGGCAGCCGAGAGCTCGACGCCGTAACGGAACGCCGGGTCGGCGAACATCGGATGCTTCCGCCGGCCCAGCTCGGCACGGCTCGTCGCCAGGAGGCTTGCGGAGTCGTATTCCCACGGCATGGCAGGGAACTCGCACGAGCGCACGGCGCCCGCAAACGACGGCTGCTCGACGATGCCAGGCACCGTGTCGTCGAGCGCAGCCGCGCGCAGATTCTCCGCGTCGAGGTAGCCGTCGGCGAAGTAGCGCCGAGTGACATCGAGGCGGCGCGCCGTGTCTGCGAGCCAGCGGGAGGGCACGTAGTCGGCATTGCGGCGCAGGTTCCCCCGCGGTGCCAGCAGGGTGCAGCGTTCACGGGTGGCGGCAATCGCAGCGAGCAGGGTCAGGTGGTGCTCGGCTGAGTCGTCGGCATGCAGCGCGAGCGCGCCGCCCAATGACCGCCGCTCGTCGTCGTTGACGAGACTGTCTGGCTGGGGCCGTGGGGGGACGATGCCTTCGGCCATCCCGACGATGTAGCTCCGGTCGGGGGTGACATCGAGTGCGCCGGCGAGCGGGCCGACATAGACGCCCTTGCCCTCGGTTCCGCTGCGGCCGTGCGGCTGCGCAAGTTCGGCCTCCAGCGCTTGGTACATGGTGTCGAAGCCGACGCGTGGCTCGATAGCGCCAAGGTCGGAGAGTCGTTCGAGCACGCCCTCGACACGTTCTGCTGCGGTGATCTCCCACTCGGGCCAGTCCTGAACCCACCGTGCCTGGCCTACCGCACCCAGGTAGCGATGCAGCGATGACTGCATCCAGCCGCACAGGCTTCGCCAGGTGTGCCGTCTGCGGCCGTCCATGAGGCATTCACGCATCTCTGCCATGAACGCAGAGGCTGCGTCGCACTCATCGGCTTCGTGCTCGAACCACCGGCAGCGGGAGAGGCTGGGATCGTCACCGGATCGCTCCAGCGCAGCGTGCTCACGCTTCTCTGCGGCATAGCGCCCGAGCCGCGACGACCAATCGTTGCCGCCGACGACATGGGCAGCCCGAGCGAGACGCTCCCATGCAGAGTCGGGCACGAAGAACCGGCGGTCGGCGGCCACTTCGATGTCGCGCTCGCCGAGGCGTTGCTGGGGAACCTGCGCGCCGGCGAGCAAGTCGAAGACGTCTCGGCGCTCGAGGCGAGGCGCCTCGAGATGGGAATCGGCGAGCGCGGCGAGGCCCAGCGCGAATCGGCCGTAGATCGATTCGGCAAGCGTCCGGGCGGTGTTGCCGTATGTGGCGACGCCAGCGGCTTCAAACTGATCTTCGAGCGTGCGGCCATACGGCTCGCTCGCACCGAAGAACACTGCGATCCTGCCCGGCGGGACGCCAGCGTCGAGGTCGGCAAGCACCTCGCGCACCACCGTGCGGGCTTCGGTGTCGGCATCGGAGACGCTCACGATCCGATCACCGCAGGACATGGGGCGCAGCTCGACACGGCGCAGTCCGTCGAGGACCGGCGGCTCAAGGCCGAGACGCTTGCAGTTGCCCCTCGCCACCGCGTCTGCGCTGTCGTTGCCGGTGATTCCGACGATCACTTCGACCGGCGCATCTGTCGCTGCTCGACCGAGCGCACGCAGCAGCCGCCCCTCGTGCTGGTTCAGCCGCCGTGGCACGTACACGCACATGCGCCCGAGCGTGGGAGGAAGGGCGTTGAGCGAGCCGAGTTGCTCCGCGGCGGCGGACATGAGGTCGAATTCGTCATACCAGTCGTTCCGCAGTGACGCCCGCACTCGCCTGCAGATGTCCACCACTCCGGCGGCCCTCAGTGACACGCCGGAAACGTCGTCGAGCTGGGACGCCGACAGATCGCGCATCTCCAGGTAGGTACGACCGAGGGCACGAGCGGTCTGATGATGTTGGGCGACAGGTCCGAACGGACCAGGATCTTCGCCGAGTGCGATACGCACGGCCGCTGCGACACCCATGTCGCTCAACGGCCGCCGCCCGCCGCGCTGCAACGACGAACCACCGAGGCGGTCGGCTAGTTCGGAGATGGTGAGCGTCTCGAGCACGGCGACACCGCCACGGCGAGCGCCCAACTCACGTCGCAGCGACAGCCCCGTGTAGTTCGACGGCACCACCACCGTGACCGCCGCAAGCGGATCGTCGGACTTGGCCCGCGTCACGAAATCGGCGAGTGCCTCACGCGCCTCGGCCCCGAACGCGACGCCGACCGCCGCCAACCCGCCGCCACTTTCGGAAGGCTCGGCTGTCGCTTCAGCGACGGGATCGGTCACGGGGGCGACACTACGCACCCGGTGTGACAGGCACGAAGTTGGGGTCGGCGGCCGGGCGGCCCCGTCACCGGCGACCTCGAGTCCGCCCGCGGGAGCCGCCGGATGGCTTGTGGGAGATGTGATGCGACCGAGCGGAACTCAGTGGGCGGCGAGTGCCTTGAGTCGCACGGCGGACAGGCGCTTGAGCTGCTGGTTGCGTGGGTCCACTTCGATGCCTGCTGACTCCAGCGCAGTGAGGCCCAACAGCGGTTCGACGTCGTCGTCGACGAACACCACCATGCCGCCGACGGTCTCACCCATGACTTCGAACTCGGCAAGCCCGACGTCGTATGGCATCCGGCTGCCGTCCGCCAGTTCGTAGGTGCGAGAGCTGATCGGCTCGATGCCGATGGCCTCGAGGTGTCGGCGCGGCACCAGCGAATCTATGGCGCCGGTGTCCACCAGGAATTCGGACTGCCAGGCACGATCGCGTGCTGCTGGGTTCTTGACGGTAACGGTGGCATGCGTGGCGCCCACAGGAGGCCTCTTTCTTCGCACAGGACGTAGGGACGGCAGCCGGTGGCTGCGCCGGTGAGCCTCGCGCACGTCGCGGGTCACATCACCCTCATTTTCCGGTACGGAATCTTCATGCGTAGCAGTCATGGATGCATTGTGGCAGTGCAGCTGCGTCGGGTGCGCCGCTCCCGCTGACGGGCTCAGGTGCCGGCCAGACGTGCCACCACCGGGGCCATTGCATCGACCTCAGGGTCGTGGATCACGATATAGCTGGCGCCGTACGCCTCACGGTGGTGATGCAGCTGCTCGCAGATGTCGTCGACCGTGCCGGCCAGCACCAACGGCACCTCGCGGGCCTCCTGCGGCGTCAACCCGAAACCCGGTGCGAACTCGGCAAGGATGCTGTCTGCGTCGTCGGTCACCAGCGCCATGAACGTGTTGAGCTGGATCTCGATGTCAGCGAATCGGTCGCCGGCAGCATCGGCAATCCACTGGTGCCGCTGCGCGAACTTGGCCGCCACCGAGCTGCGCGCCGCATCGGGGCCCACGGTGCCCGAGCGCAGATTCGGGTTCAGGCTGATGATGTCGGCAAGGCGCGCCGCCTCGGTCAGCACTCGGCGGCCACCGCCCCCGATGATGACCGGCGGCCCGCCCGGCGTATGGGGCAGCGGCCGCCCGACCATGCCGGAGATCTGGTAGTGCTCGCCGTCGTAGTGCAGGGGCTCGCCGCTCCACAGTCCCTTGATGACCTCCAAGGCCTCGATCATGCGGTCGATGCGCACCCCGGGTCGGTCCAGCGGTATGCCAGCCTGCACATAGTCCTCGGTCAGCCAGCCGGCGCCGATGCCGAACTCGGTGCGGCCCTCGGCCAGCAGATCCAAAGTGGCGAAATCCTTCGCCAGCACGGCGGGGTGGCGGTAGTCGGCCGCAAAAACCAGCGTCCCCACCCGCAGCGTGGTGGTGATCTCCGCCACGACCGCGGGATGCACGATCGGCGACCAACTGTCCCAGAAATGGTCGTGACAGAACAGGGACGAATAGCCCAAGTCCTCCACCTTGCGAGCCGTCTCGCGGAACGCGGCCGGGTTCTCCGGCTTGCCGTACTGGACACCGAATCTGAACGGATGCACAGCGGCACCCTACGCGGCTGAGCCGCTCGGCGAATCGGGCTGCTAAATCTGCGTCTGCTGATCCAGGAAGGAACGCTCGGCCAAGCCGTGCCACTCGGCGATGCCGTCACGGAATTGCCGCCACGGGCCCAGGATCGCGGCAAAGCGGGCATCTTCGGACGCCAATGCATCGAGCACGTTCTCGGTCTCTTCCTTGAACGCAGCCATCATGTCGTCGGGGAACTGCCGGATGTTGGCGAACTCCTTCACCCGCTGCAGATCGGCCCGGTTTCGCATGTCGTAGTCGGCGGACATCCTGCCATCTAGCTTGTCGCCGTGGCGAACATCACCTCCGACGACAGCACCGCCGCACACCGCAGCCGTGGCGAGACGGCGACCGGCCCGATGCCCCCGGCGCTGTTCATCTCAGAACCCGGCGGCGTGCGCGCGACCGAGCTGACGCGCGGCCCGTGGGCTCACCACGTCATGCATGGCGGCGCCATCTGCGGCGTGCTGGGCTGGACGGTCGAGCGCGAGCAGCAACGGCTCGGCATCGCTCAGGTGTGCAGCCGGCTGACGGTGGAGATCCTCTCGGGGATGCCGATGGCGAGCTACGAGGTGGCAGCGACCACGGTGAAGGGCGGCAAGCGGACGGCGCTCGTCGATGCCGAGGTGCGGGCCGCGCCGGCCCGGGATGCAGAGCGGGGGAGCGGCCGCCTGATGGCGCGTGCCACCTCACAGTGGCTCACCCCCACGCTTGGGACGGCGGGGTCGTCGAGCGTCGACAGCATGCGTATCGACGATCTCGACGTGACCGAATCCTCGCCGATCCCGGCGTCCGGGTCGCTGAGCAACGGGCGCTCGCTGCCGCCGATCCCCGCGGAACGAGCTGACCCCGGAGCGAATCCCGACATCGACTACCCCCGACCCGGCTTCAATGCCGACGCTGTCGACCTGCGATTCGTGGGCGGCTCCACCGAGGAACCGGGCCCCGGCCGCACATGGCTGCGCTTGGACCACCCGCTCATGGCGGGAGAGGCCACGTCGCCGCTGGTCCAGATCGCGACGCTGGCCGACCTCGGCGCTGCCATCGGCTGGGATTTCTCGCCGTCGGGCGGCGCATACATCAACACCGACGTGACGTTGCAGCTCCTGCGCGTCCCGCTGGGGGAGTGGTTCTACTTCGACGCGGCCACCGTCGGCACTGCGCAGGGCCTGGCCGGCACGCACACGGCCATCTGGGACCGGCACGGGCAGCTCGGCTGGGTGCTCCAGAGCCAAGTCGAGGCCCCGGCCGAGATCGGTTTTCCCGGCGGCATGGCAGCCGCCCGTGAGGGCGCTGACCGATAGCTGCCCGGCGTCGTGTTCGATGATCGCCGGTCAGCCGGCGTCGTGTCTGATGATCGCCGGTCAGCCGGCGTCGTGTTCGATGATCGCCGGTCAGCCGGCGTCGTGTCTGATGATCGCCGGTCAGCCGGCGACTTCGGCCAGCAGGTCGTCGATGACGTGGGCCATCTGGCTGTAGTCGGGGCGCTTCATCACGAACGCATCGGCCCCGAGGTCGTAGGCGCGGGCGCGGTCTTCGGCGGCTTCGGCGGTGGTGAGCGCAACCATCATCACCTTGTCGAACTCGCCGGCCGCGCGTATCTCCGCGAGCAGGTCGAATCCGCTGACGACGGGCAGCTTCAGGTCGAACAGCACCAGGTCGACTTCCGTCGGGCCCACCGAGCGCATGAACGACAGGGCGTTGGCGCCGTCGTGGGCGACGCGCACTTGGTTGCGCGTTCCCGCCTCGGCAAGCGCCATCGTGATCACGTCGACGTCGTGCTGGTTCTCCTCGGCCAGCAGCACGTGCACGGTGTCATCTGGGGCATGCACGACGGGAGGCTCGAACGTGCCGGCGCGATCAACGGTCTGCGTTTCCGCCGAGACGTGCTCGACGGGCACGCCGAAGCGACGCTGCAGGCGATGCGGCAGGTCGAGATGCAGCCACCGGCTGGCGCCGGCGGGCAGCGTGCTCAAGATGATGAGGTCGGGACTCAACCGCTCGATCGCCAAGTTGACCGCCACCACAGGGTGCGCTGGGCCGACCTCGCCGGTGACTCGCGCCCCGATGTCGTCAAGTGCCTCAAACGCCTGGCTGAGCCGCCGGCGGGCACCGGCGAGCGCCCGCGCGGGATCGGGGCCGTTGGCACCGGTGCCCGGCACCACGATGTGGAACCGCGTCTCGGGATCGGCGGCCAGGATGTGCTCGACCCGTTCGTGCAGGTGACTGCCGACGAGGGTCTGGTTGGCCACGATCAGGACATGTCGCATTCTCGTGCCTCCTTCCGGGGAGCACTTCGTCGGCAAACCTACTTCGCGCCCGTTGCACCCGAGTCGCTCTTGTGAGCGCGAGCGCGCAACCGACCGTCGAAGACGTGCGGGGCGGCTTCAATGCCGTTGCCGACTCTGCTGCTCCCAAGCGGCAGCCGACGCCCGAACTCGCTTTCCGAAGCCCGGGTTCACTCCGTCGAGAATTCTCGCACCGAGCCGTCGGCGATCAAGGTGTCAATCTCGCTGTCGGACATGCCGGCGGCGGCGAGCACTTCACGTGTGCTCTCGCCCAGTTTCGGCGACGGTCCACGCGGGCCGACATCGGCGTTTGCGAACCGCATCGGGATGCCCACGCTGCGGTATTCGCCGATGTCGGGGCTGTCGAGCGTGGGGAACAGGCCCAGTGCCTCGGCCTGGGGATCGTCGGCTACTTCGTGCAGCCCCAGCACCGGGCCCCAGATGATCCCCTCGGCATCGAAGATCTTGCCCCACTCGTCGCGGGTGCGGTGTGCCAGCGCCTCGTCGATGCCGGCCACGATCTCGGGCATGTGCGCGAACCGGCCGCGGATGTCGCCGAAGCGATCGTCTTCGAGCCAGTCGAGGCGCTCGATCACCCGGCACAGCAGCGGCCAAGCGCTGTCTTGGGGCATGTTGAACACCACCCACTTGCCGTCGCCGCAGGGGTAGCGGTTGGCGGTGGGGATGATCATGTTCTCGCGGGCACGCTGGCGCAGCGGCGCCCGGTCCATGGCGGTGATGGCGTAGTCGGACGCCTGGGTCCATACCGCCGTTTCGTACAGCGATGTCTCCACCACCTGCGCCTCGCCGGTGCGCTCGGCCAGCCGCAGCGCAGCGAGCACAGCGCCCACCAGCGCCAGGCCGGTGGTGTGGTCGCCCTGGGCGGGCCGTGCCATCGGCACCGCGCCGTCGGGGCCTTCCCGCATGGCGTCGTAGATGCCTGAGCGGCCGAAGAACGCCGTCACGTCGTAGCCGGGACGCCACGCCTCCGGGCCGGTGGTGCCGTAGCCGGTCAGCGTGGCATGCACGATGAGCGGATTGACCGCCGTCACAGTGTTGGGGTCGAGCGCGAATCGCTCCTGGCGGTGCACGAGCAGGTTGCACATGAACACGTCGGCGTCGGCGATGAGCCGGTGGACCACCGCTTGGCCCTGTGCGGAGGCCAGGTCGACGGCAATCGAGCGCTTGCCCCGGTTGTCGACGTCGAACTGGAAGTCGTAGTCCTTGATCTCGGGCGGCAGTTTGGCGGGGCGACTGAACCCCCGGGCGGGGTCGCCCTCGAGCGGTTCCACCTTGATGACGTCTGCGCCGAGGTCGGCCAGGATGGCTCCTGCCGACGGCGTGGCCATCCAGCTGTCCACCTCGATCACCTTCACATCGTCGAGCGGAGCTGCCACGGAGCCTCCAAGCCAGCGTCGAGTCGGAGTCGCGAGATTACGCTGCCCAGCCATGGAACTTGCAGGCAAGGTCGCTGTCGTCACTGGCGGCGCGAGCGGGATCGGGGAAGCGCTCGCTGAGCGCTTCCATGCTGAAGGAGCGCGGGGGCTGGTGGTCGTCGATCGCGACGGGGCTGGCGCGCAGACGGTGGCTGACCGCGTCGGCGGCACGGCTGTCGGCCTCGATGTCACCGATGAGGAGGCCATCAAGACCGTCGTTGCCGACACGGTGGCAGCGCATGGCGCGCTCGACGTGTTCGTATCCAACGCGGGCTACGTGACCCAAGGCGGACTGGAAGTCGCCAACGACGAGATCCAGCGCATGTGGGAGGTGCACGTGATGTCTCACGTGTATGCAGCCCGCGCCGCGGTGCCCGTCATGGTCGAGGGCGGCGGCGGTTACCTGCTGAACACCGCCTCCGCAGCGGGCCTGCTGACCCAGCTCGGCTCGCTGCAGTACGCAGTCACCAAAGCTGCAGCGGTGTCGCTGGGGGAGTTCCTGTCGATCACCTACGGCGACAAGGGCATCGTGGTGTCGATGCTGTGCCCGCAGGCCGTCGAGACCAACATCTTGGCCAACAGCCCCGACCGCACCGGCAACGGCAATCAGGAACGCGGCACACCCGGGGCCGCAGCAGGCGACGGCGTCCTGCAGCCCTCGCAATTGGCCGACACCGTCATCGAGGCAATGGCCGAGGAGCGCTTCTTGGTGCTGCCCCACCCTGAGGTGCAGACCTACCGCGAGCGCAAGGCGTCGGACATCGACCGCTGGCTGTCGGGCATGCGCCGCTTCCAGGACCGCCTGTTCGCAGACGCCGACATCACCCCGGCCGACTGGCTGCTCGGCTAAGCGCCTGGGCGCGGTGCTGCGGGCGCGTGCCGCTTGCAGACAGCCGCCCTCGAAAGTTTCAACTAGCCGAGGCAGAAACTTTCAATCAGCCGCACCTCGGCGGGCCACCAGGCGGGCCTCGTGACGGTGGCCGAACCAGCCCTCTTCGAAGCTGATCGATTCAAGCCCGCTGCACAGACTGGGCAGCTCGCCTCGCTCGACCAGGAAGGGACGGCCCGGGCGGGCGTTGTACAGCAGGTTGTCGACCGTGGCGATCAGCACCAGCGCGATGCCGCCGGGCATGAGCAGTCGCGACAGGGCGCCGAGCAGCGGCCGGTACAGGAAGTTGGTGCACACCGCTGCGTGCCATCCGCCGTTGCCGCCGAGATCGGCGACCGTCGGCAGCGGCTCGGATTCCAGATCGGCCTGCACGGTTCGCAGTCGCAGGCTGCGCTCGCCGGCGGCGGTGCGGGCGATCTCGAGGGCCCGCACGGAGACGTCGACCAGGGTTGTGTCGATACCTTGCGCCGCCAGCCAGAGCGCCGTGCCGCCTGCGCCGCCGGCCAGGTCCACTGCCGTCGGGCAATCGGCGAGCATGTCCACGCAGCCGGTGACGAATTCCGAAGCCAGCCCGGGCTCGTCCCAGTCGGCGTACTTCGCATCCCAGCGGTCGGCTGAGCTCACGCGTCGTAGGACCTCACTGCGCGCGCCCGGCGGCTGCGTGCGTACGCGGCCACCAGCAGCAGCGCTGCGTACAGGAAGAACTCGGATTTCAGGAAGCCGATCCAGCCGCCTTGGGTCACCCACCCAGGCCGATCCACGAGCCAGACCGGCAGCAGCACCAGGACGGCGGCGGCAGGCACGGTCGTGATGAGCCGGCTGCCGCCGATGGCTGTGCTGCCGAAGGCGATCGTGAGAGCGAACAGCTTGATCGACAGTTCCTCGGGATACAGCGACTGATCGTTGAAGTTCACCGGCACCAGCATGAGAGCGCCTGCAAGGCCGGCGAGACCGCTGCTGAGGCTCACCCCCGCCAGGCGCAGTCGGTACACCGAGACGCCGAATGTCGCAGCGGCGGTCGGCTCGTCGCGGGTGGCCACCAGCGCCCGTCCGATCGGTCCGCTGAGCAGGCCGCGCAGCAGCCAGAAGGCGACCGCCACCCACGCCGCGACCACCCAGAACTCCCAGATGTGCTCATCGTTGGGCGCAATGCCCGTCCATGCAGGCGGAATGAACTCACTGTCCAGGGTCACCGGCAGCGGGCCGTCGAGCTGGCGCAGCACGATGGGAAATGCCACGGCGGCAGACAAGGTGAGCAACGCCAAATAGGCCTTTGGCAAGCGCAGTGCCGGGACGCCGAGCAGCGCGCCGACCGCACAGCCCGCAGCGAATCCGGCCAGGGGCATCAGCATCGGCGGCAAGCCGAAGTCGTTGACCGCGTGCAGCGCTGCATAGGCGCCGACGCCTGTCAATGCTCCATGGCCGACCGACAGCAGCCCCATCCGGTGCGTCAGCAGCCACAGCCCGGCGAAGACCAGGCAAAACGCTGCGAGCTGCGTGAAGTCGGTGACAAACGTCGACGACGCCTGCAGCGGCACCACGACGACGAGCGCCGCAATCACGAGGAGCGACGCAGCCGTCGCCAGAGCGGGCCACGGTGCCGATTCGCGGTCCGTCACGATCGGATGCCTCCGCGAGCTGCCTTGCCCCTCAGCAACCCCGACGGGCGCACCGACAGCACCACGATGAGCACCGCCAACGCCCACACCAGCGTGACCTGGCTGTCGATGAAGCCGACGTAGCCCGACATCATCGTTTCGGCAAAGGCGAACAGGTACCCCCCGGCCAGCGCCAGCGCCGGGCTGCGCAGGCCGCCGAGGGTGGCGGCTGCAAGGCCGAAGACCAAGAGGCGTTCCATCATGTCGGGGCGCACGTTGAATTCGCCCGCGATGAGCCCGCCGGCCAGCCCGCCCAAGGCTGCTGCGACGGCCCATCCGCCCATCACCACCGACTCGACTCTGATGCCCACGAGCGCAGAGCTGTCGCGATTGGAAGTGATCGCCCGGAACGCGAGGCCCACCTTGGTGGTGCGCTGAATGAGCGCGAGCAGGCCGATGGCCGCCAGCATGGCGAGCGTCAGCCCGATGGTGTCGAACCACAGCCGCGCCCCGCCGATGATGAAACGGTCGGTGTGCTCTTGGGGGAACGGCGAACCGAGGAACCTCTGGCGGCCGCCGAAGTGCTTCACGACGAACACGCCGATGAGCAGGTACAGCCCGAGCGTCGCCCCGATAGTCGGTACCGGGTCGCCGCGCATCGGCCTGATGACCGTGTACTCCAGCAGCGCCCCGACGATGGCGGACACGACCACCGCTCCCGCGACCGCGGCCCAGATCGGCCACGGCGTCGCAAACGGTGTCAGCCAACCGGAGAACGCAACCGAGGGATCGGCACCTGCGGCGAACACCACCGCGATGTAGGCGGACAGCATCGCCATCTGGCCCTGCGCGAGGTTCAGCACTCCGGTCGAGCGGAACACCATCGAGATCGCCACCGCCAAGGCCGCATACGCGGAGCCGTTGGCGAACGAGTCGAACACCCGCTGCAGGAACAGGGACACGGCCGCAGATTGTGTCACGGGCCGCCGCGTTGACCCCCCGCCGCGCCCCGGTGCGATGATGAGGCCGTGCCGAACGGATCAGATGGCCCCTCCATCGACATTCGCTACCTCGCCGATGTCGTGCTGACCTGCGACGAGGACTTCGAGATGATCGAGCGCGGGGCGGTGGACGTGCGAGCGGACGGGCGCATCGCGTGGGTGGGCGCTGCCGCCGACGCATCGACCACCGACGCTCCGGTGATCAGCCTGGGCGGCCTGCTGATGCCGGGCTTGATCAACACTCATGCGCATACCCCGATGACGCTGGTGCGCGGCGCAGGCGACGGGTTGCCGCTGATGGCCTGGCTCGAAGAGGTGATGTGGCCCCGCGAGGGCCGCCTGCGTTCCGAAGACGTGTGGTGGGGGATGACGCTGGGCTCGGTGGAGATGCTGCGCTCGGGCGTCACGACCACGTGCGAGATGTACGCCTTCGAACACGAGGTGATCGACGCGGGCCACCAGGCGGGCATCCGGCAGGTCATGTGTCCGGGGGTGCTGTCGGTGGCGCACGCCGACGACACGGGAAGCGTCGCCGATCGTGTCGGTGAGATCGCGGCAGTGCACGACGCGGTGAACGACCCGTCGGGCCTCGTCACGGTCGGGTTCGCTCCGCACTCGGCGTATGACCTCGGCGTGGAAGCCTGCGCGGAGATAGCGGCCGCGGCCCAGGAGCGCGACGCCCTGCTGCACATCCATGTGGCGGAGACCGCTGGTGAAGGCGCTTCGCTGGCCGACAAGCACGGCGGAGCGAGCGTGCCCCGATTGCTGGCCGATGCCGGCGTCCTCGACGGGCGTGTGCTCGCGGCGCACAGCGTCTGGCTGGACGACGCTGACTTGGACATCTACGCCTCGGCCGGCGTCGCGGTGGCTCACTGCCCGGTCAGCAACATGAAGCTCGGCTCAGGCGTCGCCAGGGTGCCCGAGATGATCGAGCGCGGCATCACCGTGTCGCTCGCCACCGACGGTCCGGCGTCCAACGACGACTTGGACCTGTGGGAGGAGATCAAGATCGCATCGCTGCTGGCGAGAGTGACGGCGCTCGACCCCACGCTGATGAGTGCGCAGCAGGTGATCTCGATGGCGACCCACGGCGGCGCAGAGGCGCTGGGACTGCACACCGGTGTGCTCGAGCCCGGCCGCTGGGCCGACATGATCCGGCTCGACATTGACGACCCGGCGTTCGTGCCGGTGACCTCGCCCAATGAACTTGTCGCCCATGTGGCGTGGGCAGGCGGCAGCCGCCACGTCACCGATGTGTGGGCGGGCGGCGAGCGAGTGGTAGCAGATCGAGTGTGTCTCACCGTTGACGAGGCACGGGCTCGCTACGAGGTTCAGCGTCGGGCTCAGCGCTTGGCGAGCGAGTCGGGAACCTGAACCGGCGAGGCCCTGCGGGAGGCGAGCATCGCTGCGCCACAGCCTACGATAAGCCCGCGCGTCACAGCACCCTCGATATGACCAGCCCGACCGACTGCGACCAAGCCAACACGCGCTGAGCGATCCTCCACGATCTTTGTGAGGAAGCCCAACGGCACTCGGTGTCGTGATGTCAGTCGGTGATGGTGGATGTGGCTTTGGCTGTGTTGTTGGCGGCGCCGATCGTGTACAAGACATGGAACCCGATGGCCTGGTCCACCCCGGCGGTGGGCACGCTCACGGTCGTCTCGGTGTCGCCGCTGTCGATGGTGACGATTTCGCCGCCGCTGAAGCCTCCGCCGTGGGAGATGAAGTAGTAGACGGTGACCGCACCACTCGAGCGGCAGCTGAGGCTGACCACGAATTCGAGGTCGTCGCCTCGTGCGGCCGTCGCGTCAGCGACAGAGACAGTCGGCTTGCCGACACAGGCCGCGACGGCGGGCTCGGGCGGCGGATCGTCGTCGTCTGCGATCTGTGCGCTCTGTGTCGCCTGTGGGCCGACGGTGTAGCCGCTGCCCACCGCCAAGGTCGCGGTGATCGACCCGTCGGGCTCGTCGACGCTGTCGTCGACAGTGGCGACAGTGAGCGTCGCCTGCGTGGCGCCTTGGGGGATTGTCACCGTCCGCGTGCCTGTCGTTGCGCCCCACTCGCCGGTTGAGGCGATGTCCACGGCCACGTCGAGGTCGGCTGTTGTGGGCGCCGACGCGGTGACCGTGAACGTCGCAGCCGTGCCCTCGATCCCGCCGGTCGCGGCGGTGATGTCGATCTGCGGGGGCGGCTCGTCGCTGTCGATAATGACAACGGTGGTGGACCCGTCGGCGCGCTCGACGCCGTCGGGACCCCACGAGATGCCCAACGTCACACCCTCGGTGCTGCCGTTCAGCGTCGGCGCACGAGCGCCGGTGCCGTACCACACAGTGATCTCCTGATCGACCCAATCGCTGTCATCCACAGCCGTCAACACCAACTCAGCACGCTGATCACCCGGCTCCAGCACAACACCGCGATCACCCGGCCCGAAGACCACCTCGAACTCATTCGCGAACACCGCATCGGGATCATTGAGGTCGCGCATCGTCCAATGCGTGCCCTCATCGCCGCCGGTCACCCTCAACGGCACCGTCAGCGTCTCCCACGACCGCAAAGCACGCGTCGGCGCGATCCTCAGATGCGCCTGACTGTCATCGCCGGCGCCATCCTCAGCGATCGACCTCGCAAAAAAGATCATGTACACCGTCAACGGATCCACATCATCATCAGCCACCGCAACCGACGCAGCGCTCTGGGTCGCCGACACCGTGTACCCCGCGTCCGCCGCGGGCGCGTCCAACGACACCGACACACTGCCGTCAGCCTCGTCGACACTGTCGCCGACCGTGGGGACAGTCAGCGTCGCCGACGCCGCGTTGGCCGCGAAGCTCACCGTTTGCGAGCCCCCAGCCACACCCCACTCGCCCGTCGCGGAGACCGTCACGCCCACATCGAACGCAGCAGACTTCGGCTCGCTCGCGGTCACCGTGAACACCGCACCAGCACCCTCGCTCACAGCACCGCCAGCAGTGACCGAGACCTCAGGGATCACCACCGGCGGATCGTCGTCGTCTGCGATCTGTGCGCTCTGTGTCGCCTGTGGGCCGACGGTGTAGCCGCTGCCCGCCGCCAACGTCGCCGTCACGCTCCCGTCAGGCTCGTCGACGCTGTCATCTGCGGTGGCAACAGTCAGGGTCGCCCCGGTAGTGCCCGCGAGGATCGTCGCGGTGCGTGTTCCGGCTGCGACACCGAAATCGCCCGTGGCGGCGACCATCACGCTCACCTCAAGATTCGCCGCCGGCGCCGACGACGCCGTCACCGCGAACGTCGCGCTGGTGCCCTCGGCGCCGCCCGAGCCGGCCGTGATGCTCACCACCGGCGGCGGGACGTCGTCATCGGCAACGCTCACCGTCGCAGCCCTGCTCGTGCCCACGTCGTAGCTTGCGCCGTCGACGAGCGTGACAGTCACCGACCCGTCCGCCTCGTCGACCGCGTCATCACTCGTCGCGATCGCCAGCGTCGCCGACGCGCCGCTGAGCACCACCGTCCGCCGCGCCGACGACACCACAAAATCGCCGCTCGCAGAAACATCCACCACAACATTCACCGGGCTCGTCGGCGCCGGCACCGCAGACACCGTGAACACCGCGTCCGCGCCCTCGCTCACGCCCGCACCCGCCGACACGCTCACCACCGGCAACGTCTCCACGATCACGCCAGTCGCCTTCAGCCCACGGAACGGCCTCGCCGTGCCCGGCGCGTACACCACCGTCAGCGACACCGCAGAAGAACCCCCAACAGCCACACTCGCCGACCCCGACGTCACCCCCGCAGCAAACCGCACCGCCTGAGTCGACCCCGCAATCGCGCCGTCACGCACCAAGTAGTAGTACGCCACCACCGAACCAGACGCACGACAACTCAAAGAGAACCCGAACACCAACATCCCACCCGGCACAGCACTCGCATCAGCCACCGACAACTCCGGACTGCCGGTGCACACAGGCACCACCACCGGCGCCGGATCAGCCTCCACCGACGGCGGATCAGCCTCCGGCTCCGGCTCGACCACCGGCGGCGGATCGTCATCGTCGGACACCGCCACGGTCGCCGATCCGGCGGTGGCCGACACCGTGTAGCCCGCATCCGCAGCAGGAGCGTCCAACGACACAGACACCGAACCGTCAGCCTCATCGACAGAGTCACCGACAGTCGCCACCGTCACCTTCACGCTGCCCGACACCGGCACCGTCACAGTCTGTGCACCCGCCACAGCACCGAAATCGCCCACCGCGGCCACCGTCACCTCAACGTCGAGATCCGCAGCCGGCTTCGGCACCGCAGACACCGTGAATATTGCATCACCGCCCTCGGTCACACCGCCGCCACCAGAGACACTCACCACCGGAACCACCGGGGGCGGATCATCGTCATCGGACACAGCCACACTCGCCGAACCCGCCGTGGGCGACACCGTGTAACCCGCGTCAGCGGCCGGCACATCCAAAGACGCCGACACCGACCCGTCAGGCTCATCGGTCGCGTCGCCAGACGTGGCGACGGTCAGCGTCAGGCTGCCCGAGGACGGCACTGTCACGGTCCGCGAACCTGTCGCTGCCCCGAAGTCGCCGACAGCACCCACCGTCACCTTCACATCAAGCCCCGCAGCGGGTTTCGGCGACGCCGACACCGTGAATTGTGCAGCAGAACCTTCGACCACATCACCCGCCGCCGAGACCGACACCTCGGGCAGCGTGATCGGCTTGCTCGGGCGGGTGTGTCCGGTCACCTCGATGTTCCACGCGCTGAGGATTTCCCGGAAGCCGCCGCCTCGCGGCTTGTTCAGCACATTTCGGATTCTCAGCTTCCACGTGCCGCTCGGGTTCTCGCCCAGGTGACGCGACGACCCGAAATCGAACGAACCCCGCAGCGCGCACCAGCCGGCATCGCAGAAGTGGCTCGCCACCGACAGAATCGACTCGGCGCCTGACGGCGAAACCAGAGTGACTTGGTAATTGCGGAAATCGGACACATCTCCTGTGACCGTGACCTTGACATGCTCGGTGAAATCGACGGCCGTCTGCAGGTCGAGCACAAGATCGATCTCGTCGCCATGCGCCGGCAGCGACACCTCGCCTGTGTGGGAAGCCTTGGCGGTTTGCATCTGAGGCAGCAGCGTCCATGCCGAGGCTGCATCGACGGCCGCGGTGGCGTCTACCAAGCCGAAGCCGTAGCTGTGGCTGAATGAGTACGACTCGCGTTGAGGCCCCGTCGAGCTGTATTTCGGCGCGCCGCTCAGCCAGGTGGAGTGTTGCGGGTCGTTCTGGTGCGCCGTGTCGGCCAGGATCACTTTCACATCGCGCCATGTCAGGTCAGCGTTCACGCTGCGCATCAGCGCGATCACTCCCGACACGATTGGCGCGGCCGCGCTGGTCCCGCTGAAAGCGGAGGTGTAGTGATTGGCGCCGATTGGCGCCAAGATTCCTGCGTGTCCGAGGTCTTTCGATGGAGCGCACACCCACAGGCTGGCACCCCGCTCAGAGGACCAGGTTCTGCCCCCCAACGAGTTCAATGCGCATACGGTGATGATGCCGCGGTGGTTGTTGTGGGCGTCGAGGCTCACCCATTCCCTGTCGCCGACGCCCCAATTGCCGGCTGACTGTACGTATGACGTCCCCTTGCCGCCGAACCCCTGCTCGAGGCTGGTTTCCAAGGCCTCCTGCCACAGCCTGCCCTGCGTGACGAATCCGCGGCGGCTCCAGCCGTAGCTGTGATTGCTCACGGCTACGGTCTCCTTGTTGAGCGTCATTGCTGCCGCTCTGTTTGCCGAGGATTGGCAGTCCATATAGTTGTAGTTCACCAACGTGGCCCGGGGCGCGACGCCGCGACCGCCCACTGTGTTGTCGCGGGCTCCGACAATCCCCGCAACCGCAGTGCCGTGATCTTCGCCTGTCGCCCGCCCGGTGCGGCCGCACCAGTACTTGCTCCTTGCGTTGTCCGCGTTGTCTGCGAGATCTTCGTGCGTCGAATTCCAAGTCGCGTCCACGACCGCCACCGTGACCCCGGCGCCCATCGTCGTGCTCCACGCATCGCCGAGGTTGATGTCGATGCTCGGATCGCTGACGTCCACGTCCCACCACGGGAAGGTATGTCGGTAGTCAGTCGACGCGTCGAGGTGCCACTGGCAACTCGACAGTTCGTCGGGCCAGGGGTCCGCATAGGCGTTGCATCGGCGTCTCGCATCGGCCGTCAGCTGGGCGTCACTCGCGAATGCTTCCGAGGAGAGCGGCCTGACGGTGTTGGGAACTGCGACGTCGATACCCGGCTCGGCCGACAAGGCATCGGCCAGACGCAGCGTCTCAGTGTCCGACACCGTTTTCGCCAAGAACGCGTTCGGCAGCTCGCCCAGCGGCGACACATGCTCGCGGGCGACACCGTGGCGCGTCCACACCGCGTCGATGTCCGGGCCGCTCATGTGTGAGGCGAACAGCACATTGACGCCGCCCACCAGCAGATACTGCTCCCCGGTACCTGATACGAACCAAGTGCCCGGCTTCGCGGCAGCACTCCCCGCAGCGGCCCCCGAGGCATTCCCCGGTTCTCTCGCCGGGGTCGCATACGCGGTCGCCGCTGCAGACTTCGCGGACTGCCATTCCTCACCCAGCGACGCGACCTCGTCTGCGTTCAACAGGCGCATCTCGACTTGGCGCCCGCCGTCATTCATGATCCATACGCCATCGGGTCCCACTACATCGAGGACTCCTGGCTCCTGCACCGCCTCGCCCAGCCCGGGAGCGCCCAAGCCGTCTTCGGGGGCCAAGCCGTCCTCGGGAGACAGTCCCTCTCGGGAGGCTGGCCTATCCTCGGTCGACAGCCCCTGCGGCGTCGACGCGGACTGCGCAGATACGCCCGCCGTCGGCGCGCCGGCGAGCACCCCGACCAAGAGCACCAGACCCACCAATGCAGCGGCACCACGTCGCATGACACCTCCATCCAGATTCGCTGATTCGAATTGTGTTCTGCAGTTCGGATTAAATCAGGCTGAATGGACTGTAATGAACATCTTCAATGGGCATCTTGGCGCTGGGCGGCCACGTCTCGGATGCGGGGACAGACCGGCTGCGGGAAGGCGGCAGCGCCATGAGCGATCAGAACGACGGCGGTGGGACGACCTGGGCAGCAGGGGAGTCTGCGCCGGTGGGGATCATCGCCGGGACTGGCTTCTATGAGTTGCCCGGCCTGAGCGAGGCCGAGCACCATGAGGTGCAGACCGACTGGGGCGAGGCCTCGGCGATGACCGGACGCTGGCACGGGCGGCGGATCGCGTTCGTGCCTCGTCACGGGGGCGATCACTCGATCCCGCCGTCGGCCATCAACTACCGGGCGAACATCGCTGCGATGCGCGACCTCGGTGCGACGGCGATCCTGGCGGTGTACGTGGTCGGGTCGATGGTGCCTGAACGCCCGACGGGATCGTTCCTGCTGCTCGACGATTACCTGGAATTCACGACCGGCCGGGCGGCGACCTTCTTCGATCAGCCGGGCCACGTCGTGCACACCGACATGTCCACGCCGTACGACCCGTCGCTGCGGGCAGCGCTGGCCGCAGCAGCACAGGCCGAGGGCATCGACGTGGCGCCCACAGCCACCTATGTCTGCACCAACGGGCCCCGCTTCGAGACGCCCGCGGAGATCCGCATGTACGCGCAGATGGGCGGCAGCGTCGTCGGCATGACCGGCTACCCCGAGGTCGCCCTGGCACGCGAGGCAGCCATTCCTTATGCCGGAGTAGCTGTGGTGGCCAATATGGCGGCGGGGATGTTCGACGGCGAGATCTCCCACGAAGAAGTCTCGGCCGCGCTCGAAGCCACTAAAGACCCGCTGTTCGCGCTGCTCGGCCGTGCCGTGTCGACGATCTGACGGTCCCAGCCGACTCGGTGCTGCGAGACCGATCGCTGCCGTCGAGCAATATGCCCGGCGGTGTCACGGCTGGGTTCTTCGTCGTTGTTCGAGGGAGGAATATGCGCGTCCGAGGCAGGACGTGAGGACGACTGCGACGTCGAGTAATGGGACGCATCCGGTTGCGCTGCGCGAGCGGGTGTCTGGCCGCCGGGTGATTCAAGTTTGCTGTGCGGCTACTCGCCGACGCCGCCCGGCGACTCGGGGGCCTCGATGATGCGTGGCAGCCCAGCGGCGGCTTCGAGGCGGGCAAGACGGTCGGTGTGATCGAGCAGCGTTGCGTTGATCTCTCGGAATCCGGCTTGCATCTCGGCCCGCAGGCTGCCGATTTCGGCTCTCATCTCGGTGCGCAGGCTGCCGATTTCGGTTTGCATCTCGGTGCGCAGGCTGCCGATTTCGGTTTGCATCTCGGTGCGCAGGCTGCCGATTTCGGCTCTCATCTCGGTGCGCAGTTCGGTCGCCAAGGCCTCGATGCGGACGCCATTGGCGTCGACGCGGTTGCCGAGCGAGTTGATCTGCCACATCAGCACACTGAACATCGCGGTCACCAGTGCCACCGCGAGCCCGCCCAATATCGAATTGAGCGACACCGTGACATGCTCGCCCCTCAACTGTGCCTTGCCAAGAGCCTCCGCCGCAGCAGGGACGGCAGACGGCTGGCCCGCTTCGGGCTGCACTGATGAACCGGCCGACGCTTCGCTGGCGTCATCGGATTCAGCCGGTGGGGTCACGGTGGCGGTTGTCTCCACTGGTGTGGGCATCGGGCCTCGCTGAGCGTCGCGGCGCTTCTGAGCGCACGTTTGGTTTCGGTTCGGTCGCCGCATAAGCCGGGCAACGAGGCGGTGCTGAACTTAGCCGACTGCCTCGCGGCAGACGAAGCGATTTGCCGGCAGCGCCGCTGACTCTGCTCGGCTTATGCGGCCTCGGACATGCAACGGGAGCGTGATCGCCTGATTGACCCTGGGCCGCCCAGCTCTGCCGGTATGGCACTGTGCGCGAGCAGACACGGAATCCGCGGCGAGGTCAGCCCCGCGCGATCCACGCCTAACATTCGAGTTGTCCCCCGTGACAGGGAGGTGCCTATGCGCAGCTGGAACTCGATGACCGAATTCGAGGCCTTCCTGGACGACGGCGGCTTGGTGGAGCCCGGCGACGCCATGCCCGACGCGTACCGCGAAGCGGTCTTTCGCTTCATCGAATTGCATGCCAACAGCGAGTACATGGGGGGGCTGACCGAGCGTGACTGGATCGCGAAGGCGCCGGGCCTCGCCAACAAGCTGACGGCGCTGGCCAAGACCCAGGACGAGATCGGCCACGCGCACCTGCTGTACATGGTCGCGGCAGACATGGGCATCAAGACCCGTGATGAGATGACCACCGATCTGCTCGCTGGCCACACCACGTTCCACAACGTGTTCCACTACCGGGCCTACACTTGGGGCGACCAGATCGCGATCGCGTACCTGGTCGATGCTGCGGCGCTCGCCAGCCAGCAGGCCGTCTTCAAGAACTGCAGCTACGGGCCCTACAAGCGCATCCTGCGGCGCATCATCGCCGAGGAGGGCTTCCACATGCGCAACGGCGAGGAGCTGCTGCTGAAGATGGCCACGGGCACGGCCCCTCAGCACGAGATGATGCAGGAAAGCATCGACCGGTGGTGGTGGCCGTCGGTGCAGCTGTTCGGCCCCGACACACGGCCCGACGACGTGCTGCTGCGCTGGCACATCAAGTCTGAGCGCAACGAGGTGCTGCGCGACCGGTTCGTGCAGAAGATGGTGCCGCAGCTGACCGCGGCGGGCTTCACGATCCCCGACCCGGACCTGCACCAGGATGCTGACACCGGACGCTGGATCAGCGGCAAGATCGACTGGGATGCCCTCAAGGCAGCGATCGCAGGTCGGGGGCCTGACAGCGAACGGCGGCTGCGCGATGCGCGCAACGCCTGGGACGGCGCGGCATGGGTTCGTACAGCGCTCGACGAAGCAGCGGCGGTGCCCGCGTGAGCGATGGCCGGAACGACACCGCCACGGCGACAACGGCAACGAGCGCAGGCGCCGCCGAGGCGACGGTCTTGGATGCGACGGTCTTGGATGCGATGGTCTTCGACGCGGTGTCGTTGGTGTGCGATCCCGAGTACCCCGACGTGACCATCGCTGAGCTGGGCATTCTGGAGAGCGTCTCGACGGCCGAAGACGGCTCGCTTGTGCGCATCGAGCTGGTGCCGACCATGCTCGGCTGCCCAGCCCTCGATGTGATCCGGCGCGACGTGGCTGCCGCGGCGCAGTCGGCGTGCACTGGCGTCGAGGCCCGAATCGAGGTGGTGTTCGTGGCAGACCCGCTATGGACGCCCGACCGAATCGCGCCGTCGGCGGTCGACTTCATGGCCCGCGAGTACTCCGTGGCAGTCCGCAGCTCCCTGGCCGATGCGACGTGTCCCATCTGCGGGAACGCTGCGCTGGAGCACCGTTCGGACTTCGGACCGACGCCGTGTCGCAGCGTGGAGTGGTGCCCCGAATGCCGCAACCCCATCGAGGTCGTCGGCAGGGCGGACCTGCCGACCAGAACGGCCGCCATGGTGGCGGCGCCCGTCGGCACGGCCGCCCCGGTGGCGGCGCCCGTCAGAACGGTGCCTGCGTGAAGACCTACGAGGTGTTCCTGAAGCGCCCTGGCAAGGATCCGTTCACTCACGTCGGCGCGCTCGAAGCGCCCGACGACGAATTGGCGCTGAGCTTCGCTCGCGACTGCTACGCACGGAGATCCGAGGGGGAGCAGATGTGGGTGGTGGCGCGCAGCGAGCTGCTGGTCGCCGATTCCGTCGAGCTGGAAATGGCCGATCGTTCCCACCGCCACAATGACGGTGCGCTGCTGCGGGATCTGCGCAAGGCAGGAGACCCACCCGCCTCATGAGCGTCACGGATGCTGAGGACGCAAGTGACGCGCACCAATTGGTGCTGGCGCTCGCCGACGACGAGCTGTGCGTCGGCCAGAACCTCGCGTGGTGGATCGCTGTCGGCCCGTTCCTCGAGGAGGACTTGGCGCTGACCTCGATCAGCCAGGACGAGCTGGGCCACGCCCGGGCACTGTTCGGCCTGCTCGGCGACGACATCGACGCGCTGGCCTATGGGCGCCAGCCCCATGAGTACCGCAGCGCTCATCTGACCGAGTTGCCCTGCCGCGATTGGGGCGAGACGCTCGTCCGGCACTTCCTGTACGACACCGCCGAGAGCATTCGATGGGAGGCGTTCGCAGACTCGTCGTGGGAGGCCCTCGGCGCCGTTGCGCGCCGAGCCCTGGCCGAGGAACGGTCGCACTTGCGTCACGCCTTTGGGCTGCTTTCGCGGCTGCTGCGCACCGAGTCGGGCTGTTCCCAACTGCTCCCGCTGTTCGATCAGTTCGCGCCGATGGCGTGCGAGCTGTTTGACCTTCCCCCGCACTGCGACGTAGATGGCCTCGTGGCCGCGGGGGTCATGGCCCGCCCAGTGAGCGAGCAGCGCGTCGAGTGGCAAGCGACGGTCGATGAGGCGCTCGCTCAGGCAGGGCACCAGCCCCAGTGGCCCGCACACCGTGACGAGCCCCTCCCGGCGAGCGGTCGAGACGGCCAGCGCTCGCCTCACTTTGCGGCACTGCACGCCGAGATGGTCGAGGTGCTCTCGATCGACCCTTCCGCAGCCTGGTAGCGCAAACCCGCCAGTGTTCGCCACGGTCCGCCACGAATCCGGCGCCGCAGACGCCGGTGAGCACGGCACGGACCTGCCACAATCGCCGGGGTTTGTGACCGCTGAGGGGCAATCGGAGTCGATTCATGGCATTGCGAGGAACATCTGTCGTCCGGCGCGAGGACGAGCCGCTGCTGCGCGGGCAGGGACAGTTCGTCGCCGACCTCACCGCCGATGCGGACTGGGACGGCTTGGCGCATGCCTGCTACGTGACCTCGACGGTTCCTCACGCCCGCGTCGCCGGTCTGGACGTGAGCGAGGCACGCAACGCTCCCGGCGTCATCGATGTCGTCACGGCCGCCGACGTCAACCTCGAGCCGTACCCGTCGCCGAGCCCAGCGTTCGACGCCGCCATTGTGCGCCCGATGCTGGCCACCGATCGGGTGCGGTTTGTGGGCGAGCCCGTCGCCGTCGTGGTGGCCGAGACCTCAGCCGCTGCGATCGACGCAGCCGAGATGGTCGTGGTCGACTACGAGCCGCTGCCGGCGATCGTCGATCCCGAGGCGGCGATCGACGGCCCCGCACTGTTCGAGGGCATGGCCGAACCGAACGTTGTGGTCCGCATGTCGCTCGAGGACTCCGAGGCCGATTTCGAGGGGTGCGAAGCCGTCGTGGAGGTGCGCACGGTCAACAACCGCATCGCGCCGTGCCCGCTGGAGCCGCGCGTCGCCGCGAGCCGCTGGGCTGACGACGGGCGCCTGCACCATGTCAATGCCGGCCAGGGCCCCCACCCGGTGCGCGCCGGTCTCGCCAAGATCCTGAACCTCGACCGTTCCCAGATGCGTGTGCTCTCACGTGACGTGGGCGGCAGTTTCGGCGCCAAGGCTCGGCCCCATCCCGAGGAAGCGCTGCTGGGCTGGCTGGCGGCTCGTGTCGGCCGGCCGGTCATGTGGGTGCCCTCGCGCAGCGACGACATGGTGGGGCTCGTCCATGGGCGCGGACAGATCCAATACTGCCGCATCGGCGGCACCCGCGAGGGACGCATCACGGCGTTCCACGTGCACGTGGTCCAGCAAGCGGGTGCCTACGGGAACATGGGCGCGGCGCTGCCGAACAACGGCAAGGCGATGCTGGCGGGCTGCTACGACATCGCGACGCTCGGATTCACCTCGGTCTCGGTGCTAACCAACACCACGCCGACCGGCCCCTACCGCGGCGCCGGCCGGCCCGAAGCCGCCGCGGCGATCGAGCGTGCCGTTGACGCCTTCGCCGCCGAGATCGGCATGGATCCCGCCGAAGTGCGCCGGAAGAACTTCTTGCAGCCCGAAGTCTTCCCCTTCAAAACCCGCACCGGCATGCCCTACGACTCGGGCGCGTACGAGGCCAGCCTGGACGCAGCACTTCAAGCAGCCGACTACGGCGCCTTGCGCGCCGAGCAGGAGCGTCGCCGCGCCGATGGCGCCGAACAGCTGCTCGGCATCGGACTCGCCACCTACGTGGAGCGCACGGCGGGCGTGGGACGGTCCGAGTACGGGGCGGTGGAACTCGTCGAGGGCGGCCGCATCGTGGCCCGCACGGGGTCGTCGCCCTACGGGCAGGGCCACCACACCTCCTGGGCGATGCTGATCTCGGATCGGACCGGTATGCCGATGGACCGCATCGACGTCGTCCACGGCGACACCGACGAGGTGCCTCGCGGTGAGGTGACAGGCGGCTCGCGGTCGGTGCAGCTCGCGGGCGCAGCCATCTGGGAGGCCTCCGCCACGCTGGTGGATCAGGCCCGAGAGGTGGCGGCCACGCTGCTCGAAGCCGATCCTGCCGACATCACGCTTGACACTGAGGCCGGCGCGTTCCACGTCGTCGGCACGCCGGCGGTGTCGGTGGACTGGGCTGCCATCGCCCACCACCTCGCCTCGGCCAATGGAGAGGCGGGTCGGCGCCTGCTGCACGCCGAAGAGGTGTTCGACTCCGAAGCACCCACCTTTCCCTTTGGCACCCACGTGGCCGTCGTGGAGGTCGACCATCACACCGGAGAGGTGGAGCTGGTCCGCCTCGTCGCCTGCGACGACGCCGGCACCATCCTCAATCCGCTGCTGGCGGCCGGGCAGGTGCACGGGGGCCTGGCCCAAGGTGCGGCCCAGGCGCTGTACGAAGAATTCGTCTACGACGACGACGGCAACCCGCTCACGGGGAACTTCGCGGACTACCCGATCATTTCCGCAGCCGAGCTGCCGTTCTTCGACCGGGTGGTGCTCGAGACGCCCACGCACATCAACCCGCTCGGCGCCAAGGGCATCGGCGAGTCAGGCACCGTCGGCGCCACGCCCGCCGTCCAGAACGCTGTCATCGACGCCGTCGCGCACCTGGGCATCCGCCACATCGACATGCCGCTCACACCCCAACGCGTCTGGCAAGCAATCACCGACGCCACCGGTTAGGCAGCAATCTCACAGCAGAACTGTTGGCATTGCCTGCGACGTGTGCCAATTAGCGTGTGACCGTGCTCTTGGACCGCATCACGGTGGATCCTCATCGCATGGGCGGCTTGCCCTGCATCAGAGAATTGCGTGTGACCGTTGCTACAGTGCTCGAGCAGCTTGCCGCCGGTAGGACTCACGACGAGCTGCTGTGCGACTATCCGTACCTCGAGGCGGCCGACATCAGTGCCGCACTTGAGTTCGCAGCCGCCCGAGTCAACGAGCGAGAGTTCTCCGCCATCGTCTCGCTCAGTCCGACCAGCATGCGGGTTCGGGATCTGCCCATCTGGTGACGCTACGTGGCCGTGCCATGCTGCCCGCCACCATCGCTCAGTCGATCGGATCCTCTGACTCCTGCAGTTCGGCTTTGACGATCGGCCGCACGGCGGCTGTGACTGGCGGCAAGGGCTTTGGCCCGGGCTTCGCGTCGGCGGCGTTGAGTGCCCGCAGATTGCGCGCGGTTACGAGTACTCGGTTCTCGAGAGACCCGATGCTCTTGTTGTAGGACTTGACTGCTGTGTTGAGGCCCGCGCCGATGCTGCCCAGTTCCTTCGCATGCGTGCGGAGACGCTCGTACAGCCTCTCGCCGAGTTCGGCGATGTGCTTCGCGTTCTTCTCCATCTCTTGCCGCTTCCAAGCGAAAGCCACCGAGTTCAAGAGCGCGATCAGAAGTCCTGGACTCGTGATGAGTACTCGGTGCTCGTGCCAAGCCGCCTCCCAGCTACCCGCATTTGCCTTCATGGCGGCGTCGAGCATCGAGTCAGTCGGCACATACATGATGACGAATTCAGGCGCATTTGGCAATTCTCTCGTGTAGTTCTTTTTGCCCAATTGTGCTGCATGAAGGCGAAGGGCGTTCGCATGCTTGTTGAGTTGAGTCCGCTGTTCTTCCTCGTCCTCAGCGTCAACGGCGCGCCGGTAGGCCTCCAAAGGGGCCTTCGCGTCGATCACGATGTCCAGATTCTCAGGCAAGTGGACGATGACATCGGGACGTTGATCTGATTCAGCGGCGATTGTCGCTTGTTTCACGTAGGAGACGCGTTCGGTCAGACCGGCTAGCTCGATCACTTTGCGGAGTTGCTGTTCGCCCCAGCTGCCCCTCATGCGCGAGTCCCCGAGCACATTGCGCAGCTGTCGAGTCTCCTTGGCGAGACTCTCCCTGGCATCTTCGGCCTGGCCTACCTGCCGGTTCAATTTGTCCAAATCCTCGCGAACTGGATTAAGCAAGTCCTTCACCTGCTTTTCGGCGACTTCGGTATGGCCCTTCGTGAGTTGACTGAATTCTTCGAGGAACGCTGTGCGGCTCGACTCGGTGATCTGTGCCGCGAGTCCCTTGAATTGCTCGGCGAGTTCCTGTTGGGACTGTCGCGCGATCGCGGCCTTGGCCAACTCGACGTCGCGGCCGTTCAACTCCGTACGCAATTGTTCGGCATTCGCTCGCGAGGCTCGCAGGCGTGAGGACAGGGCAGCCCACACTGCACCTGCGCCGGCGGCAAGACCGACCGTCACTCCGATCATGACGGCAAGAACGGCAATACCAGTGGACATACGGTTCACTCCTTGGTGACGGCAGGCAAGCGCCTCTTCCCAACGCGCCGGGTCATCCTGCGCTGCTCACTGTCTAGCGAGGTATGGCGTCGCTGCCAGAGCCGCAGCAACGTCGAGCTGAAGTTGACAATTGGCCGCTGACTTTCCTGCAATTGGCCGCACCGTTCCTTTACAATTAGCCGATGGTTGTCGATCGGCTGGTCCCGCGGCTCGCACAGCAGCGCCTACGCGAGGCATTGGCCGACTCCCCGGTGGTGTTCGTGCACGGGCCGCGCCAGTGCGGCAAGACCACCCTGACTCAAATGACCTGTGCGCCGAGTGCACTGGAGCGGGGCGCACGAAGCAGGCTGCGCAGCACGACGAGCACCGAAGCGCACATCTCAGGCAGCGAGACGCATGCCTACATCACATTCGATGACCTCACCGTCGTCGAGGCTGCCCGCAGCGACCCCATGGGATTCGTCGATCGCCTGCCGCCACGCGTCGTGCTCGACGAGGTGCAACGGGTGCCGGAGTTGTACACGGCGATCAAGCTGGCTGTAGACCGCGACCGCAGTCCGGGCAGATTCGTCTTGACCGGCTCGACGAACCTGCTGCTGATGCCGACGCTGGCGGATTCGCTGGTGGGCCGGATGCAGATCGTGCGAATGCATCCGCTGACACAGCGGGAGCTGAGCACCGAAGCGCACGCTGGCGACGCACAGGCAGATGAGACCGGAGTGCTTCCGAGAGAGGGTGCCGACTTCTTGGATTCGCTGTTCAGCGGCGGTTTCAGCGTGACACGCGTGGAGCCTGAGCGTTCCCGACTTGCCGATCGGATCGCTGCGGGGGGCTATCCCGCTGCGGTTGCCCGCCCCGCAGGCGCGCGTCGGCTGAACTGGTACAGCGACTATCTGACTTCCGTCATCCAGCGAGACCTGCCGAATATCTCGCGCGTACGCGTGCCCGATGCGCTGTCCCGCCTGCTCGAGGTCTGCGCAACACAGACAGCGTCACTGCTGAACGTCAGCAATCTCGCCAGTCAGCTGCAGATCAGCCGTCCGACGGTCACTGAATACCTGTCCGCTCTTGAGCGGTTGTTCCTAGTCGATCGTCTCCGCCCTTGGCACAGCAACCGCAGCAAACGCATCATCAAGACACCCAAGCTGCATCTGGGAGACGCCGGGCTCGCCTGCGCACTGCTCGGGGTGAGTGCGGCTGACATCTACCAGGACCGCAAGCTGCTTGGCCAGCTCACCGAAACGTTGGTGTACAGCGAACTGCGAAGCCAGGCGAACGCCCACCCGGCTGCGCACCGACTGTTCCATTTCCGCGACAGGGACGGTGTCGAGGTTGATCTCGTCATCGAGCGCGGCGCTCACCGCGTCGGCGGCATCGACATCAAGGCATCGGCGACGGCCACTCCCGCGGACTTTCGCGGCCTCCGAAGGCTCGCCGCCGCGTCCGGCGACAGATTCGTCGGCGGCGCCGTCATCTACGACGGGGAGATTGCCGCCAGTTTCGGCGACCGCCTGTGGGCACTGCCCATCTCCAGCCTGTGGTCGCCAGACTTCACTTCGCATTGAACCGGCGCCTCCCCCGATCGGCAGTCCCACAGTTGGGCGGTCTGGGAGTGTTCACCACCTATACGGGCACTAGAAAATGGAGACCTTCTCGGGAGGGGTCCACACCTTTTTGACAGACCCGGACCGAACAAAGTGGCCTCAAGGCCATGGCGTTCCTGAATTACTGCGCGTTCATGCTGAGCGAGGCAGCGAATGCGGATGCCGAATCGGCGAACTAAGGATGCGGTGCCGATCCTAGGATCGCCTCGAAATCAGATGGCGCAATGGCCGGCGGCACTTGTTCGTCCCATTCGAGGAGGTCTTTGTCTCCGGAGACGATGAACTCGGCATTGTGCTCTCTCGCGAGCGCCACGAGATAGTCGTCGTCGGGATCACGGGTCCATTGCTGTACGTCGCTGGGATCGGGCACGAGACCGACCACCGTAGTCAAGTGCGCGATGAACCTGTTTGCGACTGCGCTGTCGACGCGTGCGGTCACTCGTGGTCGGGTCGTCGTGACTCTGAGTATTTCGTCGAGCAGCTTTTGGCACGCAATGATCTCGAAGTCGCCACGCTCTAGCCAGCGTTGGAGGATGCGATGCGACGCACCTCTCCCCATTACGGCTGACACGAACACGTTCGCGTCCACCACGACTCGCATCGGATTGGATCAGCGCGTTCGGTGAGCCTGTCGAACTGCCCGCACTTCCTCAACTGCGATTTCGAGAGCCTCTTCTTCGGAGAGGTCCGAGTTGTTCGCGGCGTTAGCGGCGAGGTCAGCGCGGATCTCGGCCGAGTGCAGCGCCCACGCCGACTGCCTGGTGATCCCCAGGGCGTTGCCGATGGCTTCCCATGTCACGCCCGCGGCGCGGGCAGCAGCCACATGTTCGCGCTTGAGGTCGTCGCACTCGATGGCGGCGCGCGCGAGTTCCTGTAGCGCTTCAATCGGATTGGCCGGCAGGCGTTCGGGAGCTATGAGGCTCATGTTTGTCAGTGTACCCTGACAAACGCGGAGGGATCAACCAGTCGACTCTGAAGCACATAAGCCATAGTCCTGCTCGCCCTCGGCTGCGATCCTGCTTGCGAACTCAGCTGCTCTGAGGATGTCTCCGATGCGCTCCTCGTCGCTCCGGCTCATAGCGTGATCGCATCTTCCAGCATCGAGTCGTACGGGGGCCGGAGCGCGCGCAGCGAGCAGACGTCAACCTCGCATCCCAGCAAGTCGCTGAGGTCAAGTTCCAGCCCTGCCATGTCCAACATGGTCGCTCCGTCATCGAACTCGGCGACGAAGTCGCAGTCGCTGTGGGGTCCATCGGTGCCGCGCGCAACCGAACCGGCCAACGCGATCGAAGACACGTTGTTCCGAGACGCGGCAGCCCGTATGGCCTCGCGGTGATGGAGCAAGAGCGCCTCTCGACGGGACACAGCTCAAGCGTAATCCCGTTGGTTTCGCCGGTTGATGACGACTACCAGAAGGGATCCGCACGGCAACGAAGCTTGAAACGTGACGCAATGCGGTCCGGGCCAAACCAGTCCCGAAGTGCCCTGCGCTGACGGGCTCGAGGTTCGTGCGTCTAGCGTCGGCGTCAATGCGCGGCACACACGGCGATCTCTGCGAGTGCGCCATGAGCGGCAAGGACTGGGGCTCCTGAGGCCGCGGCGCGCCGCGGTGGCGGCCCCCCTCGCAGTCCTGCTGCTGGCGGGGGCCTGCAGCACGGGCACCGACCAGGCGCCCGAGCCCGCCATTGCCTCGACAACAACAGTCACCCCCGTCGCGGGTACGGCGGGTGTTGCCACGACGACCAGCGAGGCCTCGCAGATCGCGGTGCCCACAACGCAGGCGCCTGCGGAAACGGGGCCACGACGCGGCGGCACGCTGCGTGTGCTGCTGGCGGCCGACCCCACGCCCATCACCGGCTGGACACCGTGGGATCACGTGTGCGCATGGTCGTGCCGAAACGTGCTGGACCATGTCGTGGAGACGCTCATGGTCGTGCTCCCCGACGGAACCGTCGTGCCCTGGCTGGCGGAGTCGGTCTCGGTCGACGCGTCATTGCAGCGCTGGACCGTGACACTGCGGCCGGACGTCGCCTTCACCGACGGCGAGCCCTTGGATGCGCTCACCGTCAAGACCGGCATCGACGACTACCTGCGCTCAGGTCGAGCCAGCGGCGGCCACCTGCGAGACGCCCGCATCACATCGGTGGTCGTCGTCGACGATCTCACGCTGCTCTTCGAGCTGAGCGAGCCCAATGCCGGCCTGCCCGCTGCGCTGGCGGGCCCGGTCGGGCGCGTCTTCTCCATCGTCGCCGCCGACGCCGACCCGGACCTCTTTGCCAGAGCGCCGGTCGGCACCGGTCCGTTCGTCTTCCGGCGCTGGTCGGCCGGCGAGCCGGCGGTCCTGCAAGCGAACCCTGGCTACTGGCGGACCGCCGCGGACGGTTCGACACTGCCGTGGGCCGACGAGATCGTCTTCACCGAACTCGCCGACGAGCGGGAGCGGCTCGAGGCACTGCTCGACGGCCGCGGCGACATCCTGATGTCGAGATCGGCAGAGCTCGCCACAGCCGTGGCCGCTGCGACCGACAGCGTTGGCCGCTCGCTCGCCACCATCCAACGGCACGACGACAACGCCGGAGTCGTGCTGTTCAACCTGCTCCGTGCCCCGCTCGACGACATCCGGGTACGGCGCGCGCTGATCGCTGCGGCCGATCAGGAACAGCTCATCTCCGCACTCGGGCCCGATGTCGACCGGCTGGCGGCAACCCAGTGGTGGTCGCCCGAGAGCATCTGGTATTCGACCGAAGCTGCCGCGGCCTGGCCCGACCATGACCTCGAGCGTGCCCGCTCGCTGCTGGGTGAGTACATCGAGGATCCTGAGCGCTCCGACGACCGGGATCCCGGCGAGCCCGTGCGCGTCAGAGTTCTGTGCACCGACGATCTGTCGCTGTCGCGGATGACGGCGGAACTCGAGCGTCAATGGGAAGACACCGGCCTTGTCGACGTCGACGTCGAGACGGTGGCGCGTACCGGACTCATCAGCCGCGTCATGGGCTCGGTCGTCCAGAGCCCGTCGTTTGCCGGTGACTTCGGAGCCACCTGCTGGCGTGTCGGCGGCGAGTCCGATCCGGCTCTGCTGGCGTCTGCTGCTGTGGGCCCGGTGCGCACCACGCCGCTGAACGTGTCCAACTTCACCGGAGAGCACTTGGCGTCGCTGGCGAGCCTGATCAAGTCGACGGACGCAATCGACGAGCGGCGCCAAGCCGTCGCGCAATTCATGGCAGAACTCGCGAACGAGGCCCCCTACGTGTTCCTGTCCTACGCATCGAGTGTCGTAGCGGCCACCGCAGATGTCGGTGGGCTCGGGAGGGCGACGCTTCCCGACGGCAGAGTGGCGGAAGGCCAGCGGCTCGGTGTCGGCCGTTACGACGAGGTGTGGCTGCGCCGTGAGTGACGGCGTTGATCGGCGCATCGTTGAATCGTCGCCGATCCCGGGTGTCACCCAGCTCGGCTGGCTCCGCCGGCCAGGCCCGGGCCCGCAGGTCCCGCCGGATCACGGCGTGAGCCGCGTCGCGGTGGAGCACCGCGGCGCCTACGAACTCGTCGACGAACGGGGCCGGGCGACCGGCGCACTCGACGCCGCGCTGCGCGACGCCGCCGGAACTCCGTTCGATTACCCAACGGTCGGTGACTGGGTAGTTCGCTCGCTTGAAGCTCGACACAACCAACGCGTCGTGATCGCTGAGGTGCTCGAACGCAGCTCCGTGCTGTGCCGACGCGCTGCTGGGCCACGGGCGCAGCCGCAGCTCGTGGCGGCGAACGCGGATGTCTTGGCGGTCGTCACCACGCCCGGGCCAGCCGGCGATGGTTCTTCCGCGGCAACGGCCGGCGCTGGCCACCGGATCGAGTGGTATCTGACGGCGGCATTCGGCGGGGGAGTTCGCCCGGTGATCGTCGTGAACAAGATCGACACGGTGTCCCACGCCGAGTGCGAGGCGACCGTCGACGCCTTGCGCCGACGCCTCGGCGCGGCAGCCGACGACGTGCCGATCCTGCAGACGTGCGCCCTCGACGGTCGCGGGCTCGACGGTCTCGCAGCATTGGCCCACGACGGCGCGACCGTGGCCCTCAGCGGTCCTTCCGGGGTGGGCAAGTCATCGCTGGTGAATCGGCTTGCGGGGGCCGAGGTCGTGCCGGTGGCGCACCTGAGCCCTGACGGCCGCGGACGGCACACCACCGTGCGCCGCCAACTCGTTCCCGTCGGCGGACCGGGCGGCGGGACCCTCGTCGACACGCCGGGCCTGCAGGATCTGATCCCATGGGTTGGCGATCTGGGATTGGCCGGGGCCCCGAGTGGCCTCGGTGGCCTCGCATCAGCCTTCGGCGAGATCGTCGGGCTGTCTCAGGGCTGCCGCTTCGCCGACTGCGCGCACACCGTCGAACCGGACTGCGCGGTCACTGCTGCGGTGGCAGATGGCGATTTGGCGCCCGAGCGTCTCAGCACCTACCTCGAGGTCGTGGCGGACATGGACACCGGCGATCCGTTTCGCAGCGGGCGCGCCTGACGTCGAGGTGTCTGCGTATCGCTGAGCTCAGCGGCCCTTGAACTCGGGCCGCCGCTTGTTCATGAACGCGTCCACGCCTTCTTGGTAGTCCTCGCTGTCGAAGCACGCCCGGATCATTGCCTCCACCTCGGTGAAGTCGCGTTCAGACTCGGGCTTCTGCCACTGCGTCGACGCTGCTTTGGCGGCGGCAATGGTCAGCGGTGCATTCTGGCCGATGAGATCGGTCCACTCGGTGACCGAGGACTCGAGGTGCGCCTTGGGGACAACCCGGTTGACAAGACCCATCTGCAGCGCCTCCTGCGCCCCGAAGCGATCAGCCAAGAAGAAGATGCGCTTCGCCGCGGATGGCCCGACCAGGCGCATCAGCGTGCCGATTCCTGCGGCGCCGTAGCCAAGTCCGAGCCGTGCGGCGGGGATGGTGAACTGGGCATCCTCGGCGGCAACGCGCAGGTCGGCTGTCAGTGCCACGGCGAGCCCACCGCCGATGCAATAGCCGTGAATGGCCGCGATGAGCGGCTTGGACAATCCCAGCAGCGCCGCATGCGCTCGCGACGTCGTGTCGTCGTAGTCGCGGTTGCCGCTCGCATCGGATCGCTGCTCGCCGAACTGGCTGATGTCGGCGCCCGCGGCAAAGGCGCGCTCCCCGGCGCCCTGGATGACGACCACCCGGATCTCGTTGTCGCCTTCCAGCTCCGTCGCTGCGGCGGTGATGCCGTCCCACATCTGGGCGCTGATGGCGTTATGCCGTTCGGGATGATCCAAGATGATGCGGCCCACATGGCCGTCGCGTTCGAGATGCACCTGCCCGCTCACGGCGGCTGACGCTACCGCCCGCCCCGCAGCCATGCCGGAGATGCATCCGGCCGCTGTTGTGTCGAGGCGAGAGCATCGTCGGCGGTGCGAGCGTCGAGCGAGGCCCGAACTCAGGACTCGGGCGGCACCCAGCTGGCGTCTCGGCGCTCCCGGAAGGCGGCAATGCCCTCGGCGGCCTCGTCGCTGCGGAACAGACGCTGGCTCAGTTCGGCCGTCCACTCCCAGGCTTCGGCGCGATCCATCGCGGGCACCCTCGTCACGAGCTGTTTCGTGTTCGCCAGGGCGTTGGGGCCTCCTCGCACCAGCCGCCTCAGCGTCTCCGACACCTCGTCGTCGAGCTGGTCGCGGGGCACCGCGCGGTTGATGAGCCCCGCTGCCGCCGCCCGAGGTGCGGGCACCCGCTCGCCTTCCAGGAACAGCTCGCTGGCATCGGCCCGGCGGAGCTTCGGCAGGCAGACCACCGAGATCACCGCAGGCGCTACGCCGATGCGGACCTCGGTGAAGCCGATGATTGCGTCGTCGGCTGCGATCGAAATGTCCATGGCCGCGGCCAGCCCCACGCCGCCTGCAGTGACGTGACCCGCCAGCCTGCCCACCACCGGCTTGTCGCAGGTCATGATCTGCTCGAGGATCTCCACGAAGTTGTGGCGCTGCGTCGGCTGGGGAACCCCAGGCTGAGCGGCCCGAAGGTCGGCACCGGCACAGAACGTGTTCCCCACGTGGGTGAACAGGATCGCCCGCACGTCGCGATCGGCCAGCGCTGCATCGAAGTGATCGCCGATGCCATTCACGATCTCGACGCTGAGGGCGTTGCGATAGTCGGGCCGATTCAGCGTGATCGTCGCCACCCCACCCGCGACCTCATAGAGCACGGCTGCGTCGGAATCGTCGGTCGACGTGCGATCGTCGACGTCGTTGCCTGCATGGTCCTGTGACATCGCGGCGATGTTAGGCACCGTCGCGGCTCAGTCAGGCTCGCGTGGACGCGCCGTTACGATTCGGGTATGGAGCCCATCGCCGCCACTCCGGCATTGCGCCTCGCTGATCGGTTCCTGCGTGCCTGCGATCTGCCGGCGCTGATCGCGGATGACGACGGCCGCGGCCGCGTCGTTGCCATCCGGCAGTTCGTCAAGGACTGGGCGACATCGGACCCGGCCCGCCGTCGCGAAATGGTCTGCGACGCACCCCGCCGCCGTCGCTGGTGGCATCGCTTCAACGACAGACGCTTCGATTTGGCCCGCATAGCGGCTGTCGTCGCGGCGCTATGCGACCGCGACGGTGTGCCAGTACCGGCGTGGGCCGGCTTGAGTCGAGCGTCGCGTCCGATCACTCTGACCCAGTCCGCCTTTCCTGCGACGCCCTGGAATGATCACATCCGCTCCGAGGCGCCCGCAGCCTGCGTACGGCACAACGTGTGGTTCCGCGAAGTCGACCTCGACGACCATCGGGTGCATGGATTCCGCTGAGAGCGCATCGGCGGGCGACGATCTCCCGTTCACCGGGAGCGAGATGCTCCGCTACTTCTCAGAGCTTGACAGCATTCTGGTCAGTACCGGTGCGAGCACCATGGTCCACCTGTACGTCGGCGGGGGAGCCGTCATTGCCGTCAAGACCGACGCTCGGCTCACCACCGACGTCGACGTCGTCTCCGAGGGCATGACCGAGCAGCTGCGCCAGTGCGTCGCCGAGGTCAGCCGGCGCCATCGGGGACTGCGCCCGGACTGGCTGAACGACGGCGCAAAGCTGCATCGCGTCAGCCTGCCCATGGCACCCGAACGCCTCTACACCGGCGAACGCCTGCTGATTGACTCGGCAGGGGACCAATACGTGCTCGTGATGAAGCTCGCCAGCGGACGCCAGATCGACGAGGCCGACTGCGAGATCCTCATCCGCACCATCGGCATTCGCACCGAGAGCGAGCTGTTCGACCTCATCGAACAGGGCGTGCCCGCCGATCTTCGGACACCGGCGATGGTCTACTTCGCCGCCGAACGGCTGGCGGCGGCGTATACGGGTACATCTCGACGGCACCACCCTCGGGGGGCGTCTTCGTAGCTGCTGCTCGACACACGCCGACCGTGAGCTCCATTTGAAACATCCGCCGGGGTCTCGGGATCGCGGTGATTCCACTCGGCCGATGTGGAAGCGCCTTCGAATCGAGCGCCTGGCTCCGGCTGTGACTGGTCGTCAGCATCTCGCTTGTGTTCGGCTCGGCCTAAGAGTGCGCCGCATAGCATCGCTCCCATGGCGGACTGCTTCGTGCATGCATCCGATCTTCACCTTGACGCGCCGCTCGGCAACCTCGGGATGCTCGACAAGGAGCGACAGCGTGACCTTGCCAAACGGGCTGCAGGCGCATGGCAGTGCCTCGTACAGCTGTGCATTGACGAGGAGGCCTCATTCCTGGTTTTGGCCGGTGATATTTTCCACGAAGCAGCAGCCGGTGT
The DNA here is from genome assembly GCF_965208895.1 of Candidatus Poriferisodalis sp. GTDB lineage: Bacteria > Actinomycetota > Acidimicrobiia > Acidimicrobiales > Poriferisodalaceae > Poriferisodalis. Next base: position 3,628,059 of record NZ_OZ242363.1, read on the forward strand.
AGGTGTGCAACAGCTCTTCCAAGACGGGCTCCGGGAACTCGATGGCAGCGGCGTATCCGTGTTCATCTGCCACGGCAATCATGATCCCTTGGGCAAGGACTTCCGGCCGATCGGCGAGCTGCCGCAGAATGCCGTGCGCTTTGAGCCAGGCAAGCCGCAGTGGCACCCGGTCACGTTGCGCCACAGCCGCGACCGCGTGCAGGTCAGCGGTGTGAGTTTCGGAGTTCAGCACGAACGCGAGAATCTGGCATCGCGCTTTCGTGAAATCGAACGACCGCAGGATGCTGCGGCCCACATAGCAGTGCTGCACGCGAACGTCGGCTCAAGTTCTGGTCATGGCGAGTATGCGCCATGCACGTGGGACGACCTCGACACGGAATCCGTCGACTACTGGGCGCTGGGCCATATCCATAAGCGCGGAATCCGCAGACTGCCGAACGGCGCGTGGGCTGCGTACTGCGGCAATCTGCAGGGTCGTAACTTCAAGCCTTCAGAATGTGAACCCAAGGGTGCGTTGGTCGTGCCGATCGAGGACGGCCGGATTGGCGAACCGGCATTTATGCCGTGCGATCGAGTTCGGTTCGAGCGCAGCGACCTCGAAGTGACTCCCGGCGACTCCGTCGAGTGTGTGTCCAGCAAGATCAGGAATGTCGCACGAGAGCTGGGAGACAAGCACGCGCCTCAACCAGTGGCTTGGAAATGCCGCTTGATCGGGAGCAATGCGGAGGCAACCCGGTTGCACGAGCCAGGCTTCCGCCGCGGACTGCTTGATGGCTCGGCCGACGAGTTGTCTGGCAGGCTTAACGGCGGTGGACTGTGTGACGTCAGGATTTCGTTGCGCGAACCCGTTGACCGGGAGCGAATCGTGGAAGCAGGCGACCTGCGCGTTGAGGTGCTGAATGCACTCGACAGGTTGCGGGATACCGCCGAATCAAGCGACGCAGCCAATCCTGAATTAGGTGATCTACTGCTCGGTCTGCTGCCGGACGACGTCAAGTGGGCTTGGAGGCAAGCTCTCGAGGAGGACCGGGAAATCATGTCCGATGTGGTCGACTTGACCGAACAACTGCTGTTGGCAGCTCTTGACGAGAGATCGGCCGACGCGAAGTGAGCGAACTTCTCCGGGTTGAGTCGGTCAATATCGAACGCTGGGGTCGAGCTTCGGGCTTCAAGATACCGCTTCCTGAGAACGACTTCGTGGTGCTACTCGGTGCCAACGAGACGGGCAAGACGAGTTTCGCATCTGCACTGGCGTGGCTGTTGGCAGGACCCGGTGATCGCGAGTTGCTGTCGCACTTTGGCAGCCCGGGAACAGAACTCAACGCGAGCCTGCGCGGCCGTCTGGGGTCCGAACAGATCACGATTAGCGCCGGCGCGAAGGTGGCGAAGGATGCGACAAGCCACCTGGTGAAGGAGCAGCAGTTTTCTGCTTCGGTCGGCGGCAAGGCATTGCAGCGACGCCAACTCGCAGCCGAATTGTGTACAGGCGGTTTGCACGATTACCGGCGTTTCCACTGGGTCGAATCACTTCAAGTCGACAAGGGATCGGATCTTGCCGACCGACTCTCGGCACAGGCTGTGTTCGGAGGGATCGATCCCTCCGAACACAGCAGCAAACTCGAGAAAACCGCACTGGAAGAGCTGGGAGCGAAGAGCGGTGCGGCGAGGAAGGACTCGGCACGCGAGTTGTGCGAAAAGGTGAACGATCTCGATGACCGATTTAGGACGATTGCTAACGCTGGGCCTGAGTGGGCGCGTATCAGCGACCTTGCGCGGCAGAAGCGCTGCTGTCGTGATTGCATCGATGAACAGATGAGGAGCTTGAAACTTGCCAAGGCGGCGTTCAGTGATGGGCATGTTGACAACGTGAGGAATTGGACCCGCAAACTTGAACAACTGCCATCGCCGTCGCCATCCGAACGGCACCTGTATGACAACCGCGAGAACGTAGGCGAAGCGATCGCAAGACTCGAGGAAGCTGAGAATGAGTGCCAACCAGTGAGCAACGCGGCAGAGCAGCCGTCCGACCGCTCGTGGAGTGAGCGCAGAACGGTCGCGGGCGGCATCGTTGTAGCGCTGGTCGCTCTGTTGGCATTGTTCGTCGACCGACGACTGTCAGGGCTGTTGGTTGCAGGTGCTTGCGTGGCGGCGGCCGTGCTTTTCCAGCGACGTCGGAGTCGCGACCTGGACGATGACGGAGCATCGACGCCATCGGATGGGGCCGAAGCACACCGACGGCAGAGGCTCGCGACCGTGCACCGCATGTTCGCAGGTGCCAAATATATGCACTCTTCACCGACGATTCGGGGTGACGAACCGGCCCAGTCCGAAGACGAGGCACCGGCTTCGACAACGTTTGCGCGCAAGGCGGACGCGGCACCTGTTGCGATCAACGACGCCGCTTCCGCTCGCGCCATGCTCGGAGCGATTAGAGAGCGAGTCGAAGGCCACGACCGGGCCGTGCATTGTGCGGAAGCAGCGCGCACTCGCCTGCGCGAAGCGGTGGAGATCGACCGGGCTGCCCTTGAACACGTCGCCAACGACGATCCAGAGTCGTTGGACGCCCAGATTCGTGGCTTGCAGGAGGACCGAAATAGGCTCGCTGACGGGGCCATCAGCGTCGAACAAAGGCTCGATGAACTAGATACGCGAGCATTTGAGCTGAAGGGGTTATCGGACGAGGCCGCTTACAATCGGTTGGAACGCGGCCAGCGAGTGACAGAGATTCGCGCCAAGATCGTGCGAGGTCTGGGGTGTGGCCTCGCGGCGAAACTGTTGGACGACACCGCCGATTCGTACCTCAGCGAGCGTCAACCAGAGTGGTTGCGAAAGGCCAACCGGCGGGCGTCAAACGTGGCCGATTGGACTGGAATCCGCATGATTTCACAGTCCTCCGACGGCGAGAAACAGGCCGATGATGAACATCGCCTGCTGGTGGATGGTCCTCGTGGGGAGCATTCGGCACATCGACTGTCCTTGGGAGCGCGCTCACTGTTGTTTCTCATGCTGCGACTGGCGACGGTGGCAGAACGGGGTGAGGAATCGGGCGTGCGGCTGCCGGTGATTCTCGACGATGTGCTCGTCGGCCTTGACGATGATCGGGCCAAGCGGTGTATCGGCGAACTACGTGAATTCTCCAGACTGCATCAGGTCATGCTGCTGACCTGTCACGGCAGCACCGCCGAACTCGCGAAGGAGGCGGGCGCGAACGTGGTGACCTTCCCGCCACGACCGTCGCGTGTCGGGACTTAGGCTGCCGCGATGACTGAACTGTTGGCACAGGCTTCCTCGGCTACCGACGCCGTGGATGCACTGCTGGAGATCAGCCGCAGCACGGAGGTGTGCGGCACCGAGCCCAGCTGGATCTGCGAACGCGTTCTGGACTGGACCGGCAGCGAAGGCTTTGCGTCGGCGTCTGTGTGGATCGTGGACAAGCCGCTGACGGTCCTGATCATCTTGGTGCTCGCGATAATCGCTCGCCGGGTCGTGCGTCGCGCCATCGATCACATGGTGGAGCGCATCGCTTCGGACAAGAAGCACGCCGAGGAAGACGAGGCTGCCCGAACCGCCGAGGAAGGGCGCACGTGGGACCCCGAGCGCCTGTCGGCCAAGATGCGGCAGCTGCGCGAGCGCACCGAGCGTGCCAGCCAGCGGGCCACGACGCTCGGGACGCTGTTCAAGAGCGTCGCCACGACGATCATCTGGGCCGTCGCGCTCATGATGCTGCTCGGCGAGTTCGACGTGAACCTCGGCCCCCTCATTGCGGGTGCCGGCATCGTCGGCGTCGCAGTCGGCTTCGGCGCGCAGTCGCTGGTGCGGGACTTGCTCACCGGCGTGTTCATGCTGATCGAAGACCAGTACGGCGTCGGCGACGTGGTCGACCTGGGCGATGCGGTCGGAACCGTGGAGTCGGTGGGGCTGCGCACCACACGGCTGCGTGACATCTCGGGCACGGTTTGGCATGTGCCCAACGGCGCGATCGCACGCGTCGGCAACATGTCGCAGCTGTGGGCACGCGTGCCGCTCGATCTCGACGTTGCCTACGACACCGACCTCGACAGGGCCATGGAGATCATCAAGCGCGTCGCCGACGACGTGTGGCACGAGCAGGGCGAGAACACCACGGTGCTCGAAGAGCCGAGCGTCGTGGGCGTGCAGGCATTCGGGGCCGACGCGGTCACCATCCGCGTCATGGTCAAGACCGAGCCTTCCGAGCAGTGGGCCACAGCGCGCCTGCTGCGCAAGCGCATCAAGGACGCGTTCGACGAGGCAGGCATCGAGATCCCGTTCCCGCAGCGGACGGTATGGGTGCGCAGCGGCGAGCCCTCCGAAGCCGATGGCGAGAGGGCGGTGGGCGCGTTCCAGACGACCACCACGCCGCTGCAAGCCGAGGACGCCGACGGCGACGGTGCCGACCTCTGAACCGGTCTCGCTGGCCAGCTCAGACTGTTAGCTCTGTGCCTGCGCTTCGGCGGGGGCGAGCACCACGCTGACCACCGGGTGTGCGAGCGCATCGTCGGCCACGAATGACAGGTCCTCGATCCGGCCCGCATCGATCAAGTCGAGCTGCGTCCCCGACAGCACGGCGACGTCAGCACTCGCAGCGCTGACCGTCACCCGCTCGGCCGGAACACGCAGGCTCCGTCGGGCTTCGGTCTTGGCCCGTCGAACCTCGCTGAGCACTGAAGCCGTGAGTTCAAAGGCGTTGGCGGGCAGATCCGGAACCAGCGCGGCCATCTCGTCCGCGTCGGGCCACGATGCCCGGTGGATCGACTCGGGCCGCCACCACGACCAGATCTCCTCGGTGACGAACGGCAGGAAGGGTGCGAACAGCCGCAGCAGCACGTCGAGCGTGACCGTGAGCGTGAGGTGCGCGTCTGCGGCTGCCTCGTCGCCCTGCCCGCCGTACGCACGGCCCTTCGCCAGCTCCACGTAATCGTCGGTGAAGCGCCAGAAGAACTGCTCGGAGCGTTCGAGGGCCCGTGCGTAGTCGAATTTCTCGAACGCGTCGGTGGCTACCCGCACCAACTCGGCAAGCTCGCCCAGCAATGCCGCGTCCAGCGGATTGCGGACGGCGCCGTCGTTGTCGCCTGGGCTCGCTGCATCTGCCGGCATCGCCCCGCCCGAGAGCGTCAAGGCGAACTTGGCCGCGTTCAACAGCTTGATCGCCAGGCGCCGTCCGATCTTCATCTGGCCTTCGTCGAAGGCGGTGTCGGTGCCGGGCCGACCGTTGGCCGCCCAGTAGCGCACGGCGTCGGCGCCGTAGGTGTCGAGCAAGTCCACCGGCGTCACCACGTTGCCCTTCGACTTGGACATCTTCTTGCGGTCGGGGTCGAGGATCCAGCCCGACAGCGCACAGTGCCGCCACGGGGCACTGTCATGTCCGAGATGGCTGCGTACCGCCGTCGAGAACAGCCAGGTCCGGATGATGTCGTGGCCCTGGGGGCGCATGTCCATGGGGTAGGTGCGCTCCCACAGGTCGGTGTCCTCGCTCCACCCGCAGGCGATCTGGGGCGTCAGCGACGACGTTGCCCAGGTGTCCATCACATCGTGATCGCCGATGAAGCCCCCCGGCTGGCCTCGCTGAGACTCGCCGTAGCCGGCTGGCACCTCGCTGCTCGGATCGACGGGCAGAGCGGCGTCGTCGGGCACGAGCGGCCGTTCCCAGATCGGCTCGCCGCCGTCGTCGAGTGGGTACCACAGCGGTATCGGCACCCCGAAGTAGCGCTGGCGGCTGACCAGCCAGTCGCCGCTCAGGCCCTCGATCCAGTTCGTGTAGCGGCCCTGCATGTAGGGCGGATGCCAGGTCATCTCCGAGCCGCGGGCAATGAGCGCATCGCGCAGATCGGTGTCGCGACCGCCGTTGCGGATGTACCACTGGCGGCTCGAGACGATCTCGAGCGGCCGGTCGCCCTTCTCGAAGAACTTCACTGCGTGGGTGATCGGGCGCGGCTCGCCGATGAGCTCGCCGGAGTCGCGCAACAGCTCCACCGTTGCGTTGCGAGCGCCGCCCACGGCCTTGCCGGCCAGGCGTGCGTAAGCCTCGCGACCAGCAGGCGTGTCGATTCCCGCAGGCGGTTCGGGGATCAGCCGGCCCCGGCGGTCCACGATCGCCCGCACCGGCAGGTTGAGCTCGCGCCACCACGTCACGTCGGTCGTGTCGCCGAATGTGCAGATCATGGCGATGCCGGTGCCCTTGTCGGGCTCAGCCAGCTTGTGCGCGACAACGGGCACTTCGACACCGAACAGGGGAGTGACCACGGTCGAGCCGAACAGCGGCTGGTAGCGCTCGTCGTCGGGGTGCGCTACCAGCGCGACGCAGGCGGCCAGCAGTTCGGGCCGTGTCGTTTCGATCTCGACGGTGCCGTGGCGGGCGCCATGGGAGTCGATGCGATGGAAGGCGATGCGGTGGTACGCGCCTGGCCGTTCTCGGTCTTCGAGCTCAGCTTGTGCCACCGCAGTGCCGAAGGTGACGTCCCACAGCGAAGGCGCTTCGATCTGGTAGGCCTCGCCGCGTTCGAGGTTCTCCAGGAACGCACGCTGCGCGATCCGCTGGCAGCGCTCGTCGATAGTGGCGTAGGTCATCGACCAGTCCACGCTGAGCCCGAGCTGGCGCCACAAGGCTTCGAAGGCGCGCTCGTCTTCGTCGGTGAGCACGTGGCACAGCTCGATGAAATTGCGCCGGGAGATCGCCAGCTCGCCGCGGGCTTCCACGGCCTTGGGATCACTGCCGTCAGCCGGCGGCTCGAAGTTCTCGTCGTACGGCAGGGAGGGGTCGCAGCGCACGCCGAAGTAATTCTGGACGCGGCGTTCGGTGGGCAGACCGTTGTCGTCCCAGCCCATCGGGTAGAAGACCTCGCAGCCGGCCATGCGCCGGTAGCGGGCGATGTTGTCGGTGTGGGTGTAGCTGAATACGTGACCCATGTGCAGCGAGCCGCTCACCGTCGGCGGCGGCGTGTCGATGCTGAACACCTCCTCACGAGCCGCAGTGCGATCGAAGCGGTACACGCCGGCGGATTCCCAGCGCTGGGACCACTTGGCCTCGAGTCCGTCGACGGTGGGCCGTTCGGGCACCTGGGTCATGTGCGGCAAAGCTACCGGCGCGTGCAGAGGCTGAGCCCCCGATACGCGTGCCCCGCGAATGAGGCGAGCTGTGGCTTCCGGCTCCGTATGCAGCCGCGGTCCAAGCGGCCGATGCGCCGTCAGTCCGGCACGATGATGACGCCCTCATCGCGCATGGCGTCGATCTCGTGCGCGTCGTAGCCCAATTCATGGAGTATCTCGACTGCGTGCTCGCCCAGCAGTGGCGCATGCCGGCGCAGACGCGTCGGCGTCGCCGAATACACGACCGGGTCTGCCACGTATCGGTACGAGCCTTCGGTGGGATGCTCGGCGATGCTCACCAAACCGACGGCAGCCAACTGAGGATCCGCATCGAGATCTGCGAGGTCCATGACCCGTGCCGCCGGGATCGAGTGCTCGTCGCAGTACCCAATCCACTCGTCGGTCGTGCGACGCACCGAGAGCTGCCCGAACAGCGCGTACAGGTCGTCGATGTGCGCAATCCGGGAGTTGTGATCCGCAAAACGTGGATCCGAGGCCAGATCGGGTCGATCGACGAACGCGAAGAACGCCCGGTACTGCGCGTCGTTGTAGGGCAGCAGGCAGACCCAGCCGTCCGCAGTCGGGTACGGACGTCGGTGCGGTGTGAGCAATCGGTCGTACCCGAACGGTCCCTCAGGCGGCTCGAACACCGCACCGCGGTAGTGCTCCACCAGGTTGAACGCCACCATCGTCTCGAACATGGGCACTTCGATGGATTGCGCTATGCCGGTTCGCTCCCGGTGAAACAAGGCCGCGAGCACGGCTTCGACGACATGGAGCCCGGTGACCTTGTCGGCGACCACGGCCGGCACGAAGCCGGGCTCGCCAGCGATGCGACCGATCAGATTCGACAGGCCTGAGGCTGCTTGGATGGCGTCGTCGTACGCCGCCTTGTCCCGGTACGGACCGCCGCTGCCATACCCGTTCGCCCGACAGCAGATGAGGTGCGGGTGCTGTGATCGCAGCGCATCGGCGCCGAGGCCGAGGCGTTCGAGCGCAGCCGCTCGCATGTTGGTGACCAGCACGTCGGAGTTCGCCAGCAAGCGCTGCATGGCCGCCTTCCCGGCTGCGGACTTGAGGTCCAGCGCCAGCGAGCGCTTGTTTCGCTGGATGTTGAGGCTGAAGCCGGACATGCCCGCGGATCGAGCAGGAAGACCGTTGCGCGTGGAGTCGCCGTCCAGCGATTCCACCCTGATGACATCGGCACCGTGATCGCCCAGCATGCGGCACGCCATCGGCCCCATCAGCACGGTGGTGAGATCGACGACGCGCATGCCGTCAAGGGCGCCGGCCGATTCGTTGGCGGCCCCGGCGGTACTTGCAGCTTCTGGCATGTGATCCTGGCCTACTCAGTCGATCCGGCTGCAGCCGCCCGGCGCTCTTCGCGCTCGGCGGCCTTGATGCCGTGGCTCATGATGATGGTCGGTGCGAGCAGCATCGAGCCGACCACGAGCGCCACCGCAATCAGGGTGGTCAGCAGCGGGGTGTATCCCCAGCGGATGCCGATGGCACCGCAGATGAGCGAGCCCGCGTAGAGGCCGTACCCGGTCCGCTGCCCCAGGCTGGTGATCCGCTTCAGCCGCGCTCGTCGGGCAACGACGTCGTCGATTGGCTGGCCCGCCGCAGGCGCAGCGCCCTGACGGCTGACGGCCGCGCGCTGATGAGATTCCTCGCCGTCAGCCACGGCCCCATTATCTCGGCACGCTGTGGCGTTCAGGCTCCGAAGAGCTGTGGATCGTGGCTCTCGGTCGGCTCGTCGCCTGAGGCGTGGGGGGCTGAGGGGCTCTCATCGGGCGACGGCTCACGGGGCCACGGAGCGGGGGCTGGCCAAGGGGCCGGCTCGACACGCGACGCCCAGGCGGGCTCGGCGTGTGCCGGTTGGGGACTCGGTGCGGCCGCGGGAGCAGTCGGCGCCGCCGTCGCTGCGGGTGCTGCAGTTGCCGCGCCCACGAGCGGCGGATGCTCCAGCGTCGTGGGCTGCGGTGCGGGCAACAGCACGACCGCAGCCTCGTCGTAGTCGTCGAAATCGGTCAGTGAGACCGTCTCGAGCTGTCTGATGGCCGATGTTGACGGCCACATCAGCCGGAATCCGACATTGGCCAAGCCGGCGGCGGTCACCAGATCGCCCAGCGTGATGACGTCTTTCAGAGGTGCCAGCGGGATCGCACTGCCCAGCCACGCGGCGATCGTCGCGTCGTCTGACCACCGCCGTGCCGCACCGAGCAGCACGCGGTCGAGTCCGTCGAAGTCGATGATCCCTGCGGCCACGACAGCGCCTTCGCTCACCGGCACGTAGCCGTTCACGAGGAGCACACCGAGATTCGCGGCGATGCCGACCGCAGCGACGCTTGCACCGGTGATGTGCCGATTGAGAAGGCAGACGGCGAGCAGCAACGCCAGTGAGATGCCGAGCGCGAACCTGCCCGCGAGCATGTTGGTGTCCAGCCCGACAGCGAGCGACAGCACTGCTCCCAGGGCCAGAACGGGCCAGTAGTGGATGTGCGCCGCTCGAATCCTGCTGAAGATCTCGCGCGGCGTGCCGCCCGTGACGAGGGCGACAGCAAACCCGAGGCCAACTCCGATGATTGTGACGAGCACGATGAGGAACACCGTCTGCCGACAGTACCGGTAGGCGCGCGAACGTTCGGGGATTTCATAGACATCACTGCGGCGCGCTACGAATGGGCGTAGCGGCAGTTGCGAGCACACCTGCCGGCTCGCGCGGTTAGCTTTGCGCTGGCCGTGCGCCTGAGACTTCTGGAGGAGCAACGACGTGCTGGACGTTCGAGCAGAGCTGACCGCCACCGTGTGGAAGGTGGTCGCCGAGGTGGGTACCACCGTCGCGGAGGGTGACGAATTGATCATCCTCGAGTCCATGAAGATGGAGATTCCGGTCACTGCGCCCGAGAACGGCACCCTGGCCGAGATGCGTGTGGCCGAAGGCGACTCGGTGGCTGAAGGCGATGTGCTCGCGGTGGTCGCTACGTCGTGACTTCCGGCGTTCGCGCCGTTCTGCGACGCTGCACCGGCACCGTCGCGCACGTCCTGCGGCGAGCCCACCCGTAGCCTTGACGCTCCGTGGGAGCTGCCGTTGCCTTCGAAGGCGTCGTGGCCCTGTTGGACCGCTTTCCCGCATTGGCGGGAGTGGACCTCAGCGTGGCGGCCGGCGAGATGGTCTGCCTGCGCGGTCCCAATGGCGCCGGCAAGAGCACGTTGCTGCGGGCATGCGCGGGGCTCGTGCCGGTGCGAGGCACGCGGGCCGACGTGCTGGGCTTCGATTTGACAGCGGATCGTCGCTCCGTACGGCGTCACGTCGGTTTGCTGGGACACCGAGCGCCGTTGTACGGCGATCTGCGGGTTGACGATCAGGTTCGCCACTGCGCCGAGCTGCATACCGCGGCTCCCGCCGAGGTGACGGCCGCGGTCGAACGCTTCGGGATCGGCGGTCGCCTCGGTGCGGTTGCAATCCGGCGGCTGTCTGAAGGTCAGCAGCGGCGGGTGGCGCTGGCGTGCCTGACCATCGCCCGGCCCCGGCTGTGGCTGCTCGACGAGCCGCACGCCGGCCTCGACAGCTCGAACCGGGATGCGCTCGATGACTTGCTGGCCGGCGCCGTCGAGGCGGGCGCGACGGTGATGTTCGCGACGCACGAAGAGGGCCGCACCGGCGTGGCGACAGCTCGCCAGGTTCTTCTGACCGGAGGTCGCGTCGTAGAAGGTTCGTCCGCGCCGCCCACGCCGCCCGCGCCGTCCACGATCGGTCCGAAGAGAAGGCGCGGATAGGTGAACGTTGACGTTGTCGCACCGGTTGTCTCCCGCTCTTGTTCGCTTGCGCTCACGGGCCGCTGGGGCCACGGCTTCGCCTATCGGCTCAGCCTCTGACGATGTTGCGTGAGATCTGGCTCGTCTGCCGCAAGGACCTGACCATCGAGTGGCGTGCCCGCGTCACCCTCGTCCAGATCGTCCCGACGGTGCTGCTGGTGCTGGTTGTCTTCGCATTTGCGTTCGACGCGAATCCGACTCTGCTGGGTGCTGGGGCAGGAGGTCTGTTCTGGGTGGCTGTGCTCTTCGGTGCCGTGCTCGGGTCGAAGCGCAGTTTCGATATCGAAGCCGAAGGCGGGAATCTCGACGCCTTGCGCCTCGGCGGGCTCGCTCCCGCCGCCATCGTGTGGGGCAAGGCGACGGCGTTGGCGCTGCAATCCATGGTGGTCGGCGTTTTCGCCGCTGCAGGCCTGTTGGTGCTGTTCTCGGTGACGGTCGAGGACTGGCTGCTGATCGTGGCTGCGGGGCTGTGCGGTACCGCTGCGTTCGCAGTCTGCGGCGCGCTGTACGGGGCGATGACGGTAGGTCTGCGGTCGGCGGATACCCTGCTCCCGCTGCTGCTGATCCCAGTGGCAGCACCGGTGCTCTTGGCCGGAACCCGGGCGTTCGACGTGGCGCTCGGGACCAGCGCCGACCAAGGCTGGAGCTGGACGGCACTGCTGGCGGTGGTGCTGGTTACCTACATCGCAGTGGGCTGGGCGGCGGCCGGGCCGCTGCTGGAGGACGCCTGAGCCATGAAGCTGTGCTCACGATGACCGAGGCCGCTCCGCCCGACCTTCGCCAGCAGGCGCAGCGAGCAGGGTCGCTGTCGATGACCGGCAGCCCGGCGACCAGGGTGCTCGGTGTCGTCGCGCTGGCCGCAGCAGCGGTGATGGCCATCCTGGCGCTGTGGATTTCGCCCGCCGACGCCGTCCAGGGCGACGCCGTGCGGCTGATGTACGTGCACGTGCCCTCGATCTGGGTCGCCTACGGCGGATTCGCGCTGACTGCGTTCGCCAGTTCCAGAGTGCTGAGGTGGACTCGCAGCGGCGCCTCCATGTTCGGCTGGATGGCTGGGTTGCTCGGGTGGACTCGCGCCGCCACTGCCGGTGCCCACAGCGACATCGCCCCTCGCCAAGTGCGCCATTGGGACCGAGTGGCCGGCGCTGCGGCCGAACTCGGCGTGCTGTTCACCGCGCTCACGCTGGTGACGGGCTCGTTGTGGGGGAAGGTGACCTGGGGCACCTACTGGCAGTGGGACGCCCGGTTGACCACGACCGTGCTGTTGTTCGTCACCTACCTCGGGTACTTGGCGCTGCGTCGGCTCCCGGCGGAGTCGCGCGTCCGTGCGCGCCGGTCCGCGGTGATGGCGCTCATCGCGGTCGTCAACCTGCCGATTGTCCATTACTCCGTGGACTGGTGGCGCACACTCCATCAAGAGGCGAGCTTGAACCTCGAGCCCGGCGGTGACCGCAACATCACCGGTGAGATGTACTGGACCCTCCTGTTCTCCTGGGCTGTGTTCACGGTGGTGGCGCTGTGGATCGGCATCCACCGCTACCGGGTGCTGCGCCTCGAGGAACTCGCCGATGAGGCACTGCTGGAGGAATTGCTTGAGGCACGCCGGGCTGAGGACGAGAGCACCGGTCGCCGATCCGCGGAGCAACGCAGCAGTCGGCCCGGCGAACAGGCGACGAACCGATGACCTATGCAGCGAACGTTCTCACCGGTTACGTGCTGGCGGCAGTCGGCGTCGCGGCCTACGCCTCATGGGTTGTCCGCCGAGGCCGCACGCTCGGTCGGGAATTGGGGATCGGCGCAGGAGGTCCCGGCCCCGATGTCGGCGATGAATCCCGACCTCATGACTGACCGAGGCCCACGGGATTCGATCGAGACTGCGGGTGATCGACACCCTGTGCGCCGCCAGACCGACCTCAGCCCCCGGCACCCACTAGAGGCGCCGAGTGATCGTGCGGCTCTGCGCCAGCAGATGGGGCGTCGGCGCAAGGCCTTGATCGGTGCCTTCGTGCTGCTGCTGCTCATCGCAGGCGGCGCGGCAACCGTTGCCGGCCTCCGCAACGCCACCCTGTTCTTCCGCAACGCCGACGAGGCGATCGCGGAACGGGTCGAACTGGGCGACCGTCGCTTTCGGCTGCAGGGACGGGTCGTGCCCTCCTCGGTAGCGGGCGACAGCGGCGTGACCGCCTTCGAAGTGATTCACAACTGTGCATCGGTCTCGGTGCGCCATTCGGTCGATCCTCCGGCCCTGTTCGAGTCGCCCTGGATTCCGGTGGTGCTCGAAGGCCGTTGGGTGCGCGGTGATGTGGTGACGGTCGCCGGCCGCGACACCCACTTCTTCTCGAGCGACAACATGCTCGTGAAGCACACCAACGAGTACGCAGCAGCCAACGCGGATCGCATCGCTGACCCCGACGAGCCACCCGAGGGTTTCCTCGACGACTGCCCCTTCGAGGTGCCCCGGCTGTGATCGCCGTGCTGGGCACGCTCGGCGTGGCCGTCGGCCTTGTCAGCGCGCTCGGCGGCGCCGGAACGCTGGTTGCAGCGAGAGTGCTCGACCAGCCCGAGCGCTGCCGCCAGGCACTGGCGTGGATTGCGGCGATGGCCGCGGGCTGCGCGCTCGCCGCCGGGGCGATGGAGTTCGCGCTGCTCAGCGACGACTTCTCGCTCGCCTACGTCGCGCGTAACTCCACTATCGCCACGCCGCTCATCTACAAGATCGCGACGCTGTGGGGCGCGCTCGAAGGATCCATCTTGCTGTGGGCACTGGTGCTGTGCGGCTATGTGGGCGCGGCAGCGTGGCGATTCCGCGACCGGACCGCAGACCCGACGGTGGCGTGGGCGCTGGCAGTGATGCTGATCGTGTGCGTCTTCTTCTTTGCGCTGCTCGCCGGCCCGGCGAACCCGTTCGCCACGCTGGCTGACCCACCCTCCGATGGCGGCGGCTTGAACCCGCTGCTGCGCAACCACCCGTTGATGGCGATTCATCCGGTGATGCTGTACCTCGGGTACGTCGGATTCACCGTGCCGTTCGGGTTCGCCGTCGCCGCGCTCGTCACGGGGAAATTCGACAGTCACTGGCTGGCCGATACGCGCCGCTGGACGCTCGTGGCGTGGGGCAGCCTGGGCGCGGGGATCCTGCTGGGTGCCTGGTGGTCCTATGAGGTCTTGGGCTGGGGCGGCTACTGGGCATGGGATCCGGTCGAGAACGCATCGTTGCTGCCGTGGCTGACGGCCACCGCGTTCGTGCATTCGCTCATCACCCAGCAGCGCCGTCAGATGCTGCGGGTATGGAATCTGTCGCTGCTCATCATCACGTTCGCGTTGACCATCTTCGGCACGTTCCTCACCCGTTCAGGCGTGCTCGAGTCAGTCCACGAGTTCAGCGAATCCTCGCTCGGGCCGATCTTGTTGGGGTTCTTCGCAGCGATCGTGGTCACGGGCGTCGTGCTGGTGGCGTGGCGCGGCGAGACGCTGCGCACTCCCGCCAGCCTGAGGTCCATCTGGTCGCGGGAGGGATCCTTCCTGGGAAACAACCTGATCTTTGCCGTGGCGGCATTCGTGGTGATGCTCGGCACGGTCTTCCCGCTCCTGGCCGAGGCTGTCTCGCAGGAGCGATTGGCCGTCGGTCGGCCGTACTTCGACCGGATGCTCGCACCGGTGGGCATCGCGCTGCTCGGGCTCATGGCGCTGTCGCCGGCGCTGAATTGGCGCGGCACGCCGGCTGAGCTCCGCTCGAAGCGGCTCTTGTGGCCTGCGGCGGCAGGGGCGCTGACCATGGTCGTGTCGGTATGGGCAGGAGCGCACGGCCTGTGGCAGGTGCTGGCGCTGGGCTTGGGCGGCTTCGTGATCGGCAGCGCGGCACGGCTGCTGTGGCTGGGCGTGCGACGCAATGGCTGGCGCGGCCTGCTTGGCCGCACCGGCGGTGGCATGATCGCCCACATCGGCGTCGGCGTGATCGCTTTCGGTTTCATCGCATCGAGCGCCTACGGCTCTGAAGGCGAGTTCACGCTGTCACCGGGTGAGTCGGGCGTGGTGGCAGGCCACCAGGTCACCTACTTGGGCCTGACCGACGGGATCTCCGACGGCAACCGGGTCGTGCGTGTGCGCGTCGACGTCGAAGGCCGCGGCGTGTTCGAGCCCGCCGTGACGCGCTTCGTCGAGTTCGGACAGCCGATCTCGACGCCGTCGGTGGCCACGAGCCTGATTGACGACGTATATCTCTCGCTCGCCTCCATTCCTGACGAAGGCAGCGACGAGGTGGCGCTGCGCGTGCTCATCAAGCCCCTGGTTGCGTGGATGTGGCTGGGCGGTGCTGTGCTCGTGCTGGGCATCGCCGCGGCACTGGTGCCGACCCGCATCGGGGCACGCGACCGGGTCCCCCGCGGCGGCAGCGCCCGCCCGACCCCTAGCTCCGCGGAGGAGCGAGCGGGAGCAGTGGCGAGAGAGCGCGGCTCGTGATCCCGCCATCGAGCGGTCCGGGCACTGGTCCGTCCGCCGAGCGAGCCGGTGCGACCGCAGCGGAAACCCGCTCGTGACCCTCGAGACCGCTGACGCCGCGGGCGCCGATCCCCCCTCGCAAGCCGATGCCGACGGTCGGCGAGGGAATCGGGGCCGTGCCTGGGTGCGGATCGCCGCGGTGGGGGTCGGCTTGGTCGCTGCGGGCCTGATTGCGCTCCTGGCGACACGAGATGCCGACGGCGGCAGCATCCGCGCAGCCAGCCCTCTCATCGGCGAGTTGGTGCCGCCCTTGCGCGGCGAGCTCATCTGGCCGCCTGAGACGTTTCTCGATGCCGGCGGCGCGCCGGCGTTGCCGGGGGTGAGAATCGGTCCAGATGATGTGGCGCGCTTCGATATCGACGCGGCGTCCCCCCGGTGGGTGCTCGTCAACTTCTTCGCATCGTGGTGCGTGCCGTGCGAGCGCGAACACCCGGCGCTCGCAACATGGGCGGCTCGCCATTCCTACGACGGCGCCTTGGTGGCAGTCCCGTTCGGCGACCGGACCGGCGACGCGGTCGCGTTCTACGAGCGTCTCGGCGGTGACTGGTCGGTGGTCGACGATCCAGACTCCCGCTGGGCTGTCGAGTTCGGGGTGCTGCGCCCGCCCGAGTCGTTCCTGATCACGCCTGAAGGAATCGTGGCAGCTCGCTGGCAGGGTCAGATCAGCGCGGACGATCCCGATGCTGTCATCGCCCTGCTGCTGGGTTCCGTCGTCGAGGGTCAAGTGCCTGAGCAGCTCGACTCGTGAGCGCCGGCATGGACGAGGCCGTGCCCGCACCGCATGGTGCACCGGTGCCGGACGTCGCGCGAACCGCGTCTGCCGAGCTGAGTCCGCCATGAACGACTCAGAGGCGACTTCGTCTGCTGCGCCGAGCGTGCCGGCCTCTCCGACGAGCGGCGGTTCTGGAATGCGGCGCATCGGCTGGCTTGTCGTCGCTGCCGCGGCGATCGTCGCCGGCGTGCTTGCTGCGACGGCATCACGTCCTCCGGCGACGGAGGCAGAACGGGCCTATGAGCTGAAGCAGGCCACGCTGTGTCCGGTCTGCGACGGCCAGAGCGTGCTCGAATCGAATGCGCCGGCCGCAGCCGCCATGCGCCGGCAGATCGACCTCTGGGTAGACGCAGGACGCAGCGACTCCCAGATTCGGGCCGACCTTGCCGCCGCCTACGGCGACGACGTGAATGCGCTCCCGCCGGGGGAGGGGGTAGGCACGCTCGTGTGGGTGCTCCCCGTGGCTGCGTTCGCTGCGGCTGGGGCTGGACTGTGGGCCGCAACCCGCCGTTGGAAGGCCAGGGCGGCAACCGAGGTCTTGGGCGACTCCAGCACCGGCGCCGGCTCAGCGCGCCAAGCCGGCGCAGTCGAGGACGGCGCGCGGTCCGGCGTGCGCATCGACGGCACCGATGAGACGCGCCCGATCTCCGCCGCCGGGACTCGCGGAGCCCTTGCCGTTGATGGCGGGACGGACCCCGGCGTGCTCGATGACGGCGTCGCCCGCCGGTCCTCCAGTGACGAGCAGCGCACCCGACGAACGCGTCTCGTGTCTGTCGCGACCATCGGCCTGCTGGTTCTCATCGGCATTGCGGCTGGCGTACTGGTGGCGCGCTCGGCCGGGCTGCGCCTGTCGGGCGAGACCCTCTCAGGCGACATCGACCGTTCGGCTCGCTCGCTGCTCGTCGATGCTCAGCGTCAGTTCGCTGCGAACCAGCTCTCGGAGTCTCGCGCCACGCTGGAGGAGATCTTCCGGCTCGACCGTGACCTGCGCAGCGCGCTCGTGCTGTCGGCTCGCCTGCACCTGCGCCACTGCGAATCGCTGTCGGCTCAGGACGGGTCGGGTTCCGGCGAGACAGCCGATGCCCCGGCGGCCGGCTGCGACCTGCAGTCGGCTCTAGTGGATCTCGACCGAGTGCTGGCAGATGATCCCAGCGACACCGAGGCACTGGCCCTGCGCGGCTGGCTGCTGGTGCGCATCCCCGACCGCGAGCTGATCGCAGCGGGCATTGCCTCGCTCGATGCCGCCGTGGCACTCGATCCAGGCGAGTTCGACCCGTGGGTGTTCCGCGGCTACACGGCCCGTTTCATCGAAGGGGATCTGTCCGCCGCCATCGGCTACTACCAAGCGGCGCTCCAGCGCGACCCGCCGCCCGCCATGGCTGCCGCCCTCGAGAGCGCGATCGCCGAGATGGAGTCCGAACAAGGCCCCCAAGAGTCGTCAGGTTCTGCCAACTAGCCCATGTTCGGCCGAACCGGCGCCGCCGGCTGCGGGCGGCGGCAGTACCGGCAGTAGCGTGCGAGGCGAGCGGCAGATGCGGCTGCGGCACCAATGCAGCTTCATTGCGGCAAGCGATCACAACCGGTCAGGGGCACCCAGTGAAGGGCAAGCGTCGAGGGTCTGCCGCCAACGGCGGTCCAGCCAAGGTCACCGACCAGCAGCTGGCCGAAGCGGTGGCTGGCGTGATCGACCCAGAGCTGCGCCGATCCATCGGTCAGATGGGCATGCTGCGGGCCGCTGCCGTCGCCGGGCGCGCTGGACAAGTGCTCGTCGCCCTGCCGTCGAACGACTGGCCTGCAGCCGGACATGTCTCGCACGCCGTGAGCGAGGCGGGGCGCTCGCTAGACGGCATCGACGACGTGGTCGTGGAGTTCACGGTGATGGACGAGGCCGAGCAGTCGGCACTGAGAGCCCAGCTCATCGGCGATCCAGGGGCCACTGCGGGCACACACGAAGGCCACGGCCACGCCGAAGGCCGCGAGGTGCCTTTCGCCCAGGCGGGGAACAAGACCCGCGTGCTGCTCGTGGCGAGCGGCAAGGGCGGAGTCGGCAAGTCCAGCGTGACGGTGAATCTCGCGATCGCGTTGGCCCAGCGTGGCACCCGCACCGCGGTCATCGATGCCGACGTGTGGGGCTTTTCCATTCCGCGGATGCTCGGCGTGAGCCGTCCGCCCACCGTCATCGACCAGATGGTCGTGCCCACCGAAGCTCACGGCGTGCGCTGCATGTCGATGGGTTTCTTCGCACGCGAGGACCAACCGGTGATCTGGCGGGGCCCGATGCTGCACAAGGCGCTTGAGCAGTTCCTGACCGACGTCTTCTGGGACGAGCCCGACCACCTCCTCATCGATCTTCCCCCCGGAACCGGCGACATCTCGCTCTCGCTGGCGCAGTTCCTGCCCCGTTCTGAGCTGCTGGTGGTGACCACTCCGCAGCCCGCAGCTCAGAAGGTGGCCCAGCGCGCCGCCCACATGGCCGGGCGCGTCAACTTGCAGGTGCGAGCGGTGATCGAGAACATGAGCTGGTTCACCGGAGACGACGGCAAGCGCTACGAGCTGTTCGGTTCCGGCGGCGGGCAAGCGCTCGCCGACGAGCTGGAGGTGCCGTTGCTCGGCCAGGTGCCCCTGGTGCCGCAACTGCGCGCAGGCGGTGACGAGGGCCTGCCGATCACCGCGGTCGATCCAAACAGTGAGACCGCCGGAGTCTTCAGGGACATGGCGCGCCTGCTCTGCGAGGAGCATCTGCCCACCCGGCGCTACAACGAGGGGCTGAAGCTGCTGTGAGCGCCGTGCTCGCGTCGTCCACTCGGTCACCGGCCGCGCCAAGGTGCCGGGGAGCGGGATCATGAGCGTCGATTCAGCGGCTCCGGCGCTGATCGGGACGCTCGACGAAATCCAGTTCGACAATCGCTTCACCGCAGCGTTGCCCGCGGATCCGGAGCGCGACAACTTCCGTCGTCAGGTTGCGGGCGCCTGCTACTCGCGGGTGGCGCCCACTGCTACGCCTGCGCCCCGGTTGCTTGCGCACAGCGCAGAGATGATGGAACGGCTCGGGTTCGAGACGGGGCTGCTCGAAGACCCGCAGTTCGCCGCGGTATTCGGCGGCAGCGTCGTGCTCGACGGCATGGACCCCCACGCCCACTGCTACGGCGGCCACCAGTTCGGCAACTGGGCTGGTCAGCTCGGCGACGGCAGGGCGATCGCGCTCGGCGAGATGGTTGACGCGCTCGGCCAGCACCAGACTCTCCAGCTCAAGGGCGCCGGACCTACGCCCTACTCACGCACCGCTGACGGCTTGGCGGTACTGCGCAGTTCGGTGCGCGAGTTCCTCTGCAGTGAGGCCATGGCGCACCTCGGCGTGCCCACCACCCGGGCGCTCAGCCTGGTGGGGACCGGCGACATGGTCATGCGCGACATGCTCTATGACGGCAACCCTGCGCCAGAGCCCGGGGCGGTGGTGTGCCGCGTGGCGCCCTCGTTCGTTCGATTCGGCAACTTCCAGATCTTCGCCTCGCGCGGCGAGATCGAGACGCTGCGCACGCTGGCCGACTTCGTCATCGACGCCGACTTCGCCCACTTGGCGGCCGAGCGGGCGCCGGATCGGTACATGCAGTTCTTCGACGAGGTCGTGCGAACGACCGCGGACATGGTGTGCGAGTGGCTGCGGGTCGGTTTCGTCCATGGTGTGATGAACACCGACAACATGTCGATCCTGGGTCTCACGATCGACTATGGCCCCTATGGCTGGCTCGACGACTACGACCCCGACTGGACGCCGAACACGACCGATGCGGCCCACCGCCGTTACCGCTTCGGCACCCAGCCGGCCATCGCACAGTGGAACCTGATGCAGCTCGCCAATGCGCTGTACCCGCTCGTCGGCGAGGCCGAGCCGCTGCAGGCGACCCTCGACGGCTACGTGCCGTACTTCGAGCAGAAATGGTCGGCGATGATGGCCGCCAAGCTCGGCTTGCCGGGGCTGCAGGCCGAGGTCGACCGCGAGCTGGCGACTGGCGTGCTGGAGGTGCTCCGGCTGGTCGAAACCGACATGACGGTGTTCTGGCGACGGCTCGCGACGGTCGACACCTCCGACGGCGTCGAGCCAGCCGATCGCATCGCCCCGCTGGCAGACGCCTACTACCGTCCCGCCGAGGTCACCGATGAGCACCGCGCAGCCACAAGCGAGTTCGTCGAGCGCTATGCAGCGCGGCTGCGTGAGCTCGGCATCGCGGACCCCGCACGAGCCGAAACGATGAACCGAGTCAATCCCAAGTACGTGCTGCGGAACTACCTGGCCCAGCTGGCCATCCACAGCGCGACCGAGGGGCGGCCCGAAGCCATCGGCGAGTTGCTCGACGTCATGCGCCGCCCCTACGACGAACAGCCCGACCGGGAGTCCTATGCGGCGCTGCGACCCGACTGGGCCCGTACCCGGGTCGGCTGCAGCCAGCTCTCCTGCAGCTCCTGACAGCCCCGTAGGGCAGTCCGCAGCCGTCCCGAATACGGTCAGGAATTCGGTCCGAACTCGCCGAGATCAGCTATTCGCACCGTTCGTGTCGAGCGCTTCTCGGCGTGCCAAGACCCATGCCCTCGCGGTGGGGTAAGCGAACGAGATGGTGTTGCTCGCGGTAACGGTGATGAGTCCGGCGCGTTCGAGGCGGCGTCGGTAGACATGCGCGTAGTTGACCGCTACACCCATTCGCTGGGCGACGACGGCAAGTTCGGATGGGTCCACGTCGTCGGTCATGGCGAACACGAAGCGCCGGTCAGTGTCGGAGAGTTCATTCCATGTCGGCGCGAGGACCAGACGACCGATTCTGCTCTCCGCTCGTTCGATGCCGACAGTGACTGCCGTATCGTCGATCCCCGCAGCGGGGTCCCCCGCGGCCTTCCACGTGTAGAAGCCGACGAGCTGCACCATGAACGGGTAGCCGTTGGCGGCCTCAACGGCTCGTGCGAGTGCACGGGCATCGATGGTGGCGCTGGAGTGCGTTATCGGAAGCTCCAACGCGCTGCGGGTGGCTGCTGAGTCGAGCAGGCCGGTGTCGTAACGCGAGCACCGTTGGAGGAATGTGGCGAGCTGGCCCTTCAGGAGGTCATCCTCGAGGTATGGCAGTGCTGCACCGGCGAACGCGATGGGTCGACCCTCGCGGCGAGTCACATGTTGAAGGACTCCGCCGAATTCGCGCACTTCGTTCATATCGGCGCCGTGGAGTTCGTCAATGGTGATGAGCAGGCCGGTGCCGACTCGCGCGAGACGATCGCCAAGGTCGGCGAGGGTGGAGCGAAGGTCCTGTGGCGCGTGCTGCTCATAGCGCTGCTCGAAGGCGATGCCGACACCGGCAGCGTGCACGCCGCTGACACGGCGCGAGGGCTCTTGATCGAGCGCAGCGAGCAGGCGTGCCGCTTGATCGCGCACCCGGTCAATGAGACCACTTGGGCTGCCTTGCTCGGCAATCACGAGCCAACCCCGTTGGCGGACCATGTCCTCTGCGGCGTTCAGGATCGCCGTCTTGCCGGTGCCGCGCACACCAATGAGCAGAACGGTGTAGTCAGGGTGGGTCGTTCCCGTCTCGAAGGCCTCGTCAAGGCTCTCCAAGATGTCATCGCGTCCCGCGAGCATGGGAGGCGAGGTGCCAAAGGTCGGCGAGAACGGATTGTTTCTTGCCACGGGGTAAGCGTATGCGAAGTGCGTGCTAGCAGTTTTGTGGCTTTTGCATCTTTTGCGGGTTTTGTGATCTGAGCGATCTTTGTTCCGGCGAACCGAGCGCAGGCGCGCGATGGTGCGACGGACAGCTCCCTGACACTGCTATTCGGGGCTGATTCCGCTTGTGGGCGCAGTCCTGCGGCTTTGTCGACGTTCTGGGGGAGCCCGGAATGCACAATTGTGATGACATCCCGCTGAGTCTCGTTGCCTCTCGGGGGTGGTATCCGGGCTGTAGTCGCTGGCCGATGCCGGGATCCGGACCCCGCATTTCGGCCGAAACCGCTGGTCAGAGACGGTTTTTTCAGTACGCGCTATACGTTCGTATAGTAACCGGGCCTGACAGGGCCGTCAACACCGACCGGCACGCGGCCAGCGCCGGCCTCGCGCTGAGCCTCCCGCAGAGCTGATACCTGCGCCGTTGCTGGGTTTCCGCGCCGTCGCGGCCCTCGCCGCCGCGTACGCGTCCCGCACCCCGTTTCGGGCCGTTTCTGTCCGGCCCGGGCGTCCGCGAAACGAACGATTCGCGGACGCGTCAGCCCACAGGGCGGCACCGATTGCATGGGTCCCCCACAGGCGACGCGTCCGCGGATCACCCCAATGCTCACCCATCGGCCGGAGACCCGCCCAATGACCAAGAAGTACACCGCGGCGCTGTGCGCGCTGCTCGTTGCCGCATCCACCCTCGCCGTGGTCGCCCAACCCGCAGCAGCCCACAGCCAGACCACGACCAAACAGCGCTGCTCCTATGACCCATTCGCCGGACAGCAGTGCTGGACCGAGACCCTCAACGTCAGCCACACCCACACCTGCGGGGCAGGCATGACGGGCACATACCCGAACTGCTACCCGATCCCTCCGGCGAACCAGAACTGCGGCGCTGGCACGACGGGCACATACCCGAACTGCTACCCGATCCCCTCCGACAACAGCAACCACGACAAGGACAAGGGCGGCACCGACAAGACCGAGCCGGACAAGACCGAGCCGGACAGCACCGAGCCCGAAGACACCGAGCCCGAAGACACCGAGCCCGAAGACACCGAGCCCGAAGACACCGAGCCCGAGAACACCGACACCGACAGCACCGAACCCGAGAACACCGACACCGACAGCACCGAACCCGACAGCACGGAGCCGGACAAGAGCGGCACCAAAGGCACCCGCTCCAACCGGGGCACCAACAACGGCGGCACCACCGACAACGGCGGCACGAGCGAACTTGAGGCTTGGATCAGCGGTGCTTGGTCTGCGCTAAAGAGACTTGTGAGCGGTGTCGCCGATAGCCAAGGGAGACTGAACGATGCCGACCGAGAACTGTACGAAGCACAAAGCGACGCCCTAAAGGCTGCGGCCAAGCAAGTCGTCGATGGAATAGAACAAGGGCTGAAGGACCTCAGCGAGTCGGAACGACAGCGCATCAATGCCGACCTTGTCGCCCTCAGATCGGTCATGCAGGCATGGCAGGAACTGCCTCCCGAAGCTCAGGTAATCATCTCCGGCGGAGCTTGCGGCATAGCGGGCACTGCCACTACTGGCCCTGTCAGTGGCGGACTGTTTGGGTCTGGGTGTGCGTTTCTGGGGCACGCCTTCGGCGAGGCCAGGCTGCCGAACCTTATCCCTCCCGGTTGGACCGATCCCGAGAGCGACAGCAGCGATAGCAACGCCGACGACAGCGGCGACGATGACGGCCAAGACGGGACCGGCTGCCACCCTGCCAAGGGCGACACCTGCGGCGACGACGGCGACGGCGACAACAGCGACGGCGACGACGAGTCCGGCGACAATGGCGACGGCAGCGGCGACGATCCGTCGTTGGAGGGATCGTGGCGTGACGTGCTGGAGCGTCACGCGCCCCAGGACAACGATGAGCAGCTGAAGCTCTTTAGGCGCTGGACATGCCAAAAGTACGATGACTTCGCGCCGGGGGACTGTGAATGAGCGCCATGAACTACCCTGCGACCATGAACAAGGCCATGACTGCCATAGATGCAGCGATCACGTCGCGGCAGCGGCTATGGCGGAGAATGAGTGTCCGCGAGCGGCTGGTTGCTTGCTGTGTCGGGATGTTTCTTGGTGGCGCTAACGGGTGGTTGATTTATCGGCTACCAGCGGGCTGGGCAGTGCTGGCAGTGTCAGCGCTCATGGCCTATGCCTATGCTTATGAGCGGGCCTTGCGGCGACGCTATGCCGCTATCACGGAGGCACGCCAGCAGTCCGAAGGCTGATCTTGCGAGACGGCGGGCGCCCGGTCGGCGTTGTGCTGGCCGGGTGCCGTTGTCGTTTGTTCCCCACTTCCCCGGACCTAGGGCTTGGGCTACTGGGCAGGTCGGGCGAGACGCCTAGAAACGGTCCTAACGCATTGTCCTAACTGGCAGCGCTGCGTCGTCGGAGATGCCCGCCAAGTCGGAGCCTTAGAAACGGTCCTAACGCATTGTCCTATCTGGCAGAGAAAGCCCAGTAACTATGCGGGTTAGCTGTCCGGGTTGGACGCACTGTTGCGGGTCGTCGTTGGTCGCGTGAGCAGCCGTGAGCGCTCGGCGTCGTTGGAACCGTCAGCGGAAGCGGCTAGACGCTGAGACGCGCAACCAAGCTCGACGTGACCGGCGGGCTGCGCGGTCGTCCGCGCCGGTCGGGCTGGACCGTCGCCCATGGGTGGGCCTGTCGGACGCTCCCTTGTCAAATGGCGAGCGCGAGGGGCTGGTTTGGGGTCCGTTCGTCGTGATTCGCCTTGGGACGTCCCTATAGATGTCAAGTGCGGGTTTTGGGCTTCCCCCGGAAGCTAGGAGGCATGCTCTTCGATGAAAGGGGAGCTGTGCCTGAGAGCCCTCTTCGCTGCCCGCAGCACCGGCCACGACCGAACGGAAGGCCAAGACCTTCGGTTCTGGGGGCATTCTCGTCGCTCAGCGATCTTGTTGTTCGGCGGCGCGGCGGGCGGCTTCGGTGGCCTTGGCGGCAGCTTCGCGGTCGAGCTGCAGGCTGCGAAGTGCCCGGCCGGCCGCGGCGGCGTCCCATGGCCGTTGCCGGTCGCCGGTGGCGCGGAGCCAGCCCTCGGCGGTAAGCGTGCGGGCGATGGATCGCAGGCTCAGCCCGTCGGCTGCGAGCGCTTCGGCGCGCACAGCCGCGGCCCGCGTCTCGGCGCTGACGGGCCGGCCCAGCCGTGCTCCCGCTGCGGCACGCTCGGCCAGAGCCCGGCGGGTCTTCTCGGCCGTCATGTCGCGCTCCATTCGGGCCATGGCAGCCATCACGGTCGCAATCATGCGCCCGGTCGCTGTGGTTGCGTCGACCTCCAAGTCGAGCATCACCACTGACCAGTCCTCTCGCTGTGCGCGGTCCATCAGCCACAGCACGTCGATGACGCTGCGCCCCAGCCGGTCAAGATGGGAGACCACGAGCGCACTGGCGGGGTCGTCGGAGTCGGCGAGCCGGTCCAGCAGGACGCTGAGAACGGGCCGGTCCTCAGGGGCGAGCATTCCGCTGGCTCCGTTCTCGTCGTGGTGCTCGACGACGACCTTGTCGGAACGGCCGGCGGCCCAGTCGTCGATCGCGGCTCGCTGCGCAGCGAGCCCCAGCCCGGTGCGGGCCTGTTCAGCCGTCGAGACACGCGCGTAGCCCAGAGCGACGGCGTCGGCAGGCAGGAAGCTCGTTCGGGAGTGTCGGGCCGGGGCGTGGGATGCTGTCGCCATGTCGAGACTATATACACCTGTATAGCGATCAATTGCCCTACAAGCGAGGTCGCTTGGGACTTCGGCAAATGTCAGTGTGCCGCTGGTCCTGTCTCCACGGACGCCGACGCGTTGGCTGCGACCGCGGTCAGGTGGTCGTGCGCAGCGGGATCTGCACGACGGCTTCGGATCCCGGCGGAGGCGTCCGGCGTCTGATCTCGAAAGTGCCGCCGAGATCCGACCCGCACAGCGCGCGCACGATCGAGGTGCCGAGCCCGCCTGATCGATGCACGTCGTACGCCTCGGGGATGCCTACGCCGTCGTCGCGCACGATCATCGACAGCAGATCCCCGCACGGCCGGGTGATCTCGACCTCGACGCTCCCGATGGGACTCTCATCAAGCCCGGGCGCTGCCTCGAGCGTCTGGTCTTCGATCTCCCACAACCGTGGAAAGGCATGATCCACCGCGTTCTGCAACAGCTCGTTGAGCACCACCGCGAGCGAGGTCGCAGTCTGCGATCGCAGCATCCCCGCCTCGCAGGAGACGGCGAAGTCGATGGGTCGTTCGGGAAACGTGATGCTCTGGCGCATCGTCTCGGTCAGCGTCTCGGCCACGTCGCAGAAATCGACGTCGTCGGTCGTCTCAGCCGACAGCGTCTGATGCACGAGTGCGATGGCCCGGATGCGACGCACAGCCTCATCGAGGGCCCGGTTCGCCTCGCGCGACTCCAGGCGACGGGCTTGGATTCGCAGCAGCGATGAGACTGTCTGCAGGTTGTTCGTCACACGGTGGTGAATCTCGCGGATGGTGGCGTCCTTGGAGATGAGCAACCGGTCGCGGCGTCGCAACTCGGTGACGTCTCGCAGCAGCACCAGCGCATTGCGCACCGGAGTATCGGCGAGCGGCAGCGCCTGCAACTGGACCGTCACCGACTGGTGCTCGACCTCGCCCACCTCGGGGATGCCGCCGCTGATCGCCCGTCCCACCACGTCGGGTCCCAACTCGAGGTCGCGCACGCGACGACCCTGCACGTTTCCGCCAACGCCGATGCGGTGCAACGCGCTAACGGCATTCGGCGACGCGAAGCCGATACGCGTCGTCTCGTCGGTAAGGAACAGTCCGTCGCCCACCCGGGGCGCTTCCTGATTGGCAACATCGACACCCCGGTAAGGGAACGAGCCTGCTGCGACCATGCGCGCGAGGCGGCCGAACGTCGCTATGTACGTCCGCTCGAGTTCGCCGGGATCTCGAATGTCAGTGAAGCGCGGCGTCACTTCGCTGCTCATCACCGCAATCGTCACGCCGTCGAACGTCACCGGCACCGCGGTGATGCGCGCCCGCCGGTCGCCGGGCACGCGCAAACCCTCACCCGTGACGATCACGCCGCGGGCAAAGGCCTCCGACACCAATGGCCGTTCGCTCGCAGCAACGCACAACCCGATGTGGTCGTCGCGGTACAGCGTGCGACCGGTCGTCGGCCGTACCTGGCCGATCACCGTCAATGGAGTCCGTGAGCCAAGGCGGCGCCACGGACGAGGCGGGCTGTCCTCATCGTTCGAGTCAGGGCTAGCGACCTCGTCGGGCAGATCGTCCAGCGCAGTCACCTGCCCAGGCACGAACAGCAGCAAGTCGGAGAAGGACAGGTCAGCCAGCAACGACCACCACGCCATGAGATGGCGGAGATGCCGACGCGGGCCGTCAGCAGAGTTGTCGCGCTCGCTGGCTGCGGGCAGCGGCCGGTCGGCGGGCGCCCGCATTCGGTGCTCAGTCCGCTGCGAACCCGATGCGCCGATCGCCAGCCGGACCCAACTCAAGGAAGGCGAGCTTGTCGATGGGCACGCCGACCCGGCGCCCGCTGCGATCGGTCAGCCACAGCACCGATGAATCTCCGGCCAGCGCGCCTTCGAGAGATGCCGCTGCATCTTCAGCAGCATCATCGTCGATCTCGACGCTGAGCTCGCGACCGCCGTGCGTGATGCCGATCCGGATGTCCATGACCGCAGGCTACCGGTGGGACTCGTTGCAATCGGCTGCTGCGGCCAATGATGCGGCGCAGCGTCAGGCACCGTCACCGGCTGCGAGGCGAATGTGGTAGCAGCGATGCGCCTCGATCGATTTGCCCGGTCCAACCGCGATCTGCGGATGCTGCTCGACTTCGCGTTTCGCACCAGGTCAGACGCCGACGGCCCGCTCCTCGACGAACATCTTCACTGTTCAGTAGCGGAGTGTCAGACGCTCCCTTGTCAAGCGGCGATGGCTAGCAGTGCTCGGGCGCCGGGGTGCTGTTGGGGAGCCGCAAAAGGACGCGTCGTGCGCTGTGGCACACGAGCGCTGGGAGGTGCCACAGCTGCCAGCGGAGCCGTTTGGGGGCTGCTCGTCGCAGCGCCCCGGTGCTGCAGCAGGTCTGGAACCAGCCCACGAGCGCGAGGCCGATCATGGCTGTGGCAGCCCAGGCGCTGTTCGCGTGCCACGCAGTGAACGGCATGCGGGCGAGGCCGCTGTCCTTGAGGCGGCACACGGCGTTCTCGACGTCGGCGTGTGAGCGCATGAGGCGGTCGAGCTGCGCGGTGTCGCCTGCCTGGTCGGTGAGGAATCCCCAGTATCGGTAGTTCTCGCTGGGGAACAGGCTGCGCTGGGCGCCGGGGTGCAATGGTTCGCGGCGCACTGTCAGCCGGGTCCCCTCGGGCCAGCCCGGCAGGTCGGTGAGGTCCGCGACCTGAGCGCAGCCGGGCTTGGGTCGCTGCCGCTGTTGGGGGGAGTTGTGCCAGCGGTCCGGGTCGCCCAAAGCGCCGCGGATCGCTGCTTGGATGCTGGGCGTCGAGCGTGCTGAGACCGCGAACCCGATGTTGCGGTCCCGCAGCCCTTGCGCGAGGGTCGCCGAGCATCCCGCCGCGTCGATGCGCACCACCAAAGAGCGCTGCGCCAGGCGCTTGTCGTCGCCTTCGCAGTGCCCTGCCGCGTCAGGGACGGGCAGCATCGACACCGCGGCGTTGAGGACTTCGAGATGATCGGCTATGTCGTTCGCTGCGGCGTTGCCGGGCCGCAGCTTTATCCACAGCGGCTCCCCGTCCGCGGTCGAGCAGACCATCGGATGAAACCCGTAGCCGCCCTTGCAGTTCGCAGCGGCGCCCTGCTTGTTCTGCGAGTGCACCTCCACCAGCGTCGAGTCCGACGCCACCTCGCCGAACAGCTCACGCTGCGAGCGCAGGCACTCGATATCGGTGCAAGCCTCCCCGCCGCTCGCGAGCACCAACAGCGCATGGGCCAGCACTGCGCCCCGGTCATGAACCGGGGCGCGCTCCCCGCGGGCAGGCACCGCAGCCGACAACGCTTCGGTCAGCCCGACACGGTCCGCGAATCGCCCCAGGGCGAACAGGCCCGCGCCCCACACGACCCGGTACCCGCCGCCTGCCAGACACGCGTTTGTGGCACTGGCAGATTTCACCTCGGAGATGCCCCCCTGAACCCGCTGATGCGTCCTTTGAACGCATGCATCGTCGCAGGTCAGAGGGGCTTTTCCGCGGAACTACACCGCACCGCCCCACAGACTCATGAAGAATCAGGGCTAGTGGCGTGAACTGGCCATACGGCTCCAATAGCCGCGTCGGTGGGTCCATATCAGCCAGAAGAGGCAAGTCGTGATGTACCCGATGACCTGGGCGAGCACGAACCAGACGAGTGCGACTCTAGTGAAGCTGAAGCCGAACATAGCGACACAAAATGTGACCGCGCCGGCCACCCTGAGCGCCACGTTGTCGCGTCGATCCCTAGGTCTCTGCTCCAACATCGGCCACAGAAGCGCCGGCCGTCTCTGAGTCGTCTCGGTGCTCATGGTCTGAGCGTAATTCACGGCGCTCACTCGCAGGTTCCCGTCGTCGGGGTGCCATCGCCGTGGTGGCAGACCCATTCGTTGAGAAAGTCCGTCAGCGCGCCGAGGTCGCCGGTCTTGTCGAAATCCTCTAGTGCCTCGGTGTAGGCGGCGTCTGAGAACTTGTCCGAATCGCCGCCATTCTGGTCTTTGGCCTTATTGATATTTTTCTGGTCGCTCCGGTCCTGCTCGCTGCTGTCGTCGCCGGGGATGTCGCCGTCGGGCTCCACGGTGGGCCTCGGCAGCCACGCGTCGGCCAAACCGACGGCCGCAGTGCAACCGGGACCCAGCACGTTGACTGCCGGTGGCGAGACCACGAACCCTCCGACAAGACAGGCGGTTGAAGCCACCAACACTTTCTCCGCGGCTGTCAGGCTGTCCCAAGCTGTTATGTACTCGTTGTACGCGCTGCCGAGCGCATCGAGCGCGTTGCGCATGGCCTCGGACTCAGCAGCAGACAGAACCACTTGGTCAAGCGGGTCTGATGTGGTGAGCCTGTTGAGAAATCGCGCCAACTGCAAGGCTGTGGTTCCGCAGCCCGCTGGCGGGGGTGTGACGTTCGGCACACCGTCGGAGCCGTAGGTATGGAGCGCGTCTCGCGTCGCGCTCGCCCAATCGCCGCAAGGATCCTTGCTGCCTGTCCCGGTGCCGGTCCCGGTCCCGGTCCTGGTCCCGGTGCCTGTTCCTGTTCCTGTTCCGGCGTCGGTGCTGTCCGGTTCGGTGCTGTCGGTGTCGGTGCTGTCGGGTTCGGTGCTGTCGGTGTCGGTGCTGTCCGGCTCGGTTTCTTCCGGCTCGGTCTCAGCGGCCTTGCGCTTGCGCTCAGCCTCTTTCTCTCGTTCGTCGTCGTTGTTGCCGTCGTCGCCGTCGTTGTCGGGCGGCGGGGGGTAGCAGTTGTTGGGGGGTGTGCCGGTCATACCTGGGGGGCACACAGACTGGGTCGCCGGGGGGATGGGGTAGCAGTTCGGGTAGGTGCCGGTCATGCCTGCGCCGCATCTGTGGACGTGGCTGACGTTGACGGTCTCGGTCCAGCACTGCTGTCCGGCGAATGGGTCATAGGAGCAACGCTGCTTGGTGGTGGTCTGGCTGTGCGCTGCTGCGGGTTGCTGCGGGTTGGGCGACCACGGCGAGCGTGGATGCGGCAACGAGCAGCGCGCACAGCGCCGACCAGAACAGCTAACCCGCATAGTTACTGGGGAATCTGGCAAGCCGTGTCACTTGGTTGTCACTTCTGAAGAGGGTTGCAGAACGCCTCAAAGAAGCCCACTTGCCCAAGCCCTAGGTCTGGGGAAGTGGGGAACAAACGACAACGGCACCCGGCCAGCACAACGCCGACCGGGTGCCCGCCGTCTCGCAAGATCAACCTTCGGGCCGCTGGCCTGCCTCCGCAATAGCGGCATCGCGTCGGCTGCCGCCAAGGCTGACCGGACTTTTCTCCGCTTGCAACACCTCTGAGGCGCTCCACTTGGTCTTGGTGCGTCGCCGGTACCAGATGACCTGAGCTGCGAAACAGACCAACAGGATGGCAATGCCGACCAATCCGCACTGCCAAGCCGGGAATCGCTCCGAAATAAGAAGCACGATGTAGATCCCGATCGGCACATCAAGCACCGCCAGACCGACCCAGCGTTCGGTGTTGTCCCGCGGCTTCATCCAAGTCAGCCAAGTCAACCACTTCGCGAGGCTCACGGTCTGATTGTAGTTCATGGCGCTCATTCGCAGGTTCCCGTCGTCGGGGTGCCGGTGCCGTGGTGGCAAACCCATTCGTTGAGAAAGTCCGTCAGCGCGTCGACGTCGCCGGTCTTCGTAAACTCCTCTACGGCCTCGTCGTAGGCGGCGTCTGTGAACTTGCCCTGATCGCCGCCGTTCTGGTCCTTGGCGTTGTTGAGGTTCTTCTGGTCGCTCGG
Organism: Candidatus Poriferisodalis sp.; assembly: GCF_965208895.1. Taxonomy (GTDB): domain Bacteria; phylum Actinomycetota; class Acidimicrobiia; order Acidimicrobiales; family Poriferisodalaceae; genus Poriferisodalis. Next base: position 3,659,391 of record NZ_OZ242363.1, read on the forward strand.
GTCTTGCTCGCCGCTGTCGTCGCTGCTCTCGTCGTCTTTATCGTCTCCTGACTGCGTGGGCTGTCGGTTCGCGTGACTCACAATCTCACTGACAGTGATCGATCCGCCAAACAGAAGTATCCCGCAGACAACGGCACCGGCACCCGCGGCGAGGGCGGCCGGAGCGCACACAAGAGCCCTACCAACCCCGGTCACTGCCAATCCCGCCAGTGTCCCTTTGCTGATCGGAAACCCCGCTCGTTCCGTTTCCTCGTAGAACTTATCGAGCATTTCCTGGCGCATTTCTTCGGTGAATTCGAGTTCCTGACGATCCGTCGTGTCACCGGGCGGCGTGCCGGGATCGCGCGCTACACCTCCGCCGTGCTGATGCCCCGGTACAGAGTGATGGCAGCCGAGCCCGTCGTGTTCATGGGGAATGCCGCCGAACGCCACTATGTCGATGTAAGGGCATCCGATTGGCGTTGACGGTTGCTTGGGCCGGTTCGATCGCGTGCCCTTGGTTCCGGTGTCGGTGCCGCCGCCGTCGTCACTGTCGCCGCCGCAGGTGTCGCCCTTGGCAGGGTGGCAGCCGGTCCCGTCTTGGCCGCCGTTGTCGGTGCCGCCGTTGTCCTTGTCGTGGTTGCTGTTGTCGGAGGGGATGGGGTAGCAGTTCGGGTAGGTGCCGGTCGTGCCTGCGGAGCACGTCTGGGGCCTGGGGATATTTCGCTGAACAGGAGTGTGATAGTGCCTGACGGCTTCGTTCCAGCATTGATTACCGGCGAATGGGTCATAGGCGCATCGCTTGACGGTCTGGCTGTGGGCTGCTGCGGGTTGGGCGACCACGGCGAGCGTGGATGCGGCAACGAGCAGCGCGCACAGCGCCGCGGTGAACTTCTTGGTCATTGGGCGGGTCTCCGGCCGATGGGTGGGCACTGGGGTGATCCGCGGACGCGTCGCCTGTGAGGGACCCATGCAACCGGTGCCGCCCTGTGGGCCGACGCGTCCGCGAATCGTTCGTTTCGCGGACGCCCGGGCCGGACAGAAACGGACGGGATCGGGGTGCGGGATGTGTACGCGGCGGCGAGGGCCGCGAGAGCGCGGAAACCCAGCAACGGCGCAGGCATCAGCTCTGCGGGAGGCTCAGCGCGAGACCGGCGCATGCCACGTGCCGGTCGGTGTTGACGGACCTGTCAGGCCCGGTTACTATACGAACGTATAGCGCACGCTCAAGAACAGCCTCTGACCAGCGGTTTCGGCCGAAATGCGGGGTCCGGGGTTTAGACCTATGCAAGGATCGCTGCCCGAATGTCGCATCCGACAAACAGCGAGATTCAGCGAGATGCCACCACAACGACGGTTTCCCGAGTCCCCACGAAGGTCGACAACACCGCAGAACAGCACTCGGCTGTCGGAATCAGCCTCGAATGGCAGCCTCGGTCCCGCGGGGCCTGTGTAGGTGGCTGGCCGAGCGGTCGGTTCGCGGGAGGTTCGTGTGTGCGCGTGATGCGGGCGCCGCCAGTACTTCGCTGGCGCGGCGATCTTTGTGGCGATTGTCGTCTGCCCGATACTGCTGATGGTTCTGAAGCGGTCTACAGGTGGCGCTCGCGGCGGTACTTCAGCCGTGCTCGCAGGCCGATCCAGCCGATGGCCGCGAACGGCGTTGCGGCGGCGAAGCTCACATAGAAGTCAAAGCCGGCTAACAGCCGGAACAGGAACGCGGCGACGACGAACGGGATCGTCACATAGAACGCCTGAGCTTGGCGCTCTCTCGCGTAGCGCGACGTGAAGTCAGGCCGCCACCACGACGGCAACTCCGATTCCTCGGTCATGATGCGACGGTCCCCGATGCCCAGAGCTCTGCATGCACAGCGGGGAAGCCTGCGGCTGCTCTCGGCGCTTGCACTGTCCGGTTGTCGCGGGCGGGCCGGCGAGCCGCCTGACGGGGCGGCGTGCTGGTGGACGCGGGAGATGGCGGCGTGTCACGGTGTGGGGCAAGGACATCGTGGCGAGCACTTGGCGCGAGGATGGGGCTGCGCCCGTGGCGCACCGACATCTTCAAGGTGTCGGGCGACCCCGACTTCGAGGCCAAGCTCGACGACGTGGTCGGCCTGTACCTGGACCCGCCCGAGCGGGCGGCGGTGTTCAGCTTCGACCAAGGGACCCAGACCCAAGCCTTGGGCTCACGGCTTAGTGTCCTGAGTGGGGGTGGCTGTCAACAGCGCGGTAGCGTCGGCCCGTGAGTTCAGAGCCGGGCACGCGGTCATGGCGACCGAACAGGGACCCAGATCCAGTGCAGCCGCTGGAGCTGATGGAGCCGATCCGTCCGTGGTGGCAGGGGGATGGTGCTTCAGTGCCGCCGCTGGAGCTGAGGGAGCGGATGGCTTGGGCGTGTTACGTGATCGTGCCGTTCTTGATCGGCAGTTTCCTGTTCCGCGTGCTCGGAGGCTTTGGCTATGTCGCCAGCCTGCTCGCAATGGCACCGATCGCTGCGCTGGGCTGCTTCCCAGTCCTCGCCCGGCTGAGGCGGCTGCGCGCCAAGCACGAGCGGCCTCAGTAGACCGCCTGCGCGCGTCTCGCTGCCGAAACGCGCCGATCGCACTCCAAAGCGGCGCACGCCACCGTTCGGGGCCGCTCTGCGCACCATGGCACCGACCCAGTGAGCGCAGCGCTCCGGCGGCGGCCGTAGAGCAGGTCTCGCCGCACCACCCCGGACGCGTCAACGCGCCGCTCGCTGAGTGCTGAGCGGGCACCAACCGGCATGCGCCCCAGGCCGAGCGCAGGCGCGCGATGGTGCGACGGACAGCTCCCTGACACTGCTATTCGGGGCTGATTCCGCTTGTGGGCGCGGTCCTGCGGCGTTGCCGACGTTCTGGGGGAGCCCGGAATGCACAGTTGTGATGACATCCCGCTGAGTCTCGTTGCCTCTCGGGGGTGATATCCGGGCTGTAGTGCCTGGCCGATGCCGGGATCCGGACCCCGCACCTCGGCCGAAACCGCTGGTCAGAGGCTGTTCTTGAGCGTGCGCTATACGTTCGTATAGTAACCGGGCCTGACAGGTCCGTCAACACCGACCGGCACGTGGCATGCGCCGGTCTCGCGCTGAGCCTCCCGCAGAGCTGATACCTGCGCCGCTGCTGGGCTTCCGCGCCCTCGCGGCCCTCGCCGCCGCGTACACATCCCGCACCCCGATCCTGTCCGTTTCTGTTCGGCTCGGGCGTCCGCGAAACGAACGATTCGCGGACGCGTCGGCCCACAGGGCGGCACCGATTGCATGGGTCCCCCACAGGCGGCGCGTCCGCGGATCACCCCAGTGCTCACCCATCGGACGGAGACCCGCCCAATGACCAAGAAGTTCACCGCGGCGCTGTGCGCGCTGCTCGTTGCCGCATCCACGCTCGCCGTGGTCGCCCAACCCGCAGCAGCCCACAGCCAGACCACCACCAAACAGCGCTGCTCCTACGACCCATTCGCAGGCAACCAGTGCTGGACCGAGACCGTCAACGTCAGCCACACCCACGCCTGCGGGGCAGGCATGACGGGCACCTACCCGAACTGCTACCCGATCCCTCCGGCAAACCAGAACTGCGGCGCTGGCACGACGGGCACATTCCCGAACTGCTACCCCATCCCCTCCGACAACACCAACAACAATGGAGAGCAGACCGAGCCCGAAGAGACCGAGCCCGAAGAGACCGAGCCCGAAGAGACCGAGCCCGAAGAGACCGAGCCCGAAGAGACCGAGCCCGAAGAGACCGAGCCCGAAGAGACCGAGCCCGAAAGGACTGAGCCGAAGGTGTGTCGGGCGGGCACGACCGGCACCCCGCCCAACTGCAAGTCTGACAATGGCACCGGCACGACCTACACGGTCAAGCCGTGCTCGCCGTACCAAGGCTCGCTGAGGACCTACCAGCGTCACAGGCACCCCATAGGCGACAGCAGCACCGACTCGGGCTGTCACACTCAAGACGACTCGCACTGCCCCGCTGGGCACACTGAGACTGGCGGGCACGGCTCGCAGAACTGCCATGATCCCAAAGTTGAGAGTGAACTCAAGCGCATCGCCGGACTGATCCGAACCGGCACTGCCGCATCGCTCAGCGCCGCTCGCGACCTCCTCGAGAAGATCGCGACGGACTTGGGTGAGGACGGGCTTCGAAACGCCGAGTTGAATCAGCAGCTCGGCCAAGAGATCGAGAAGCTCTGGGACAAGTTGCCCGAACCCGCGAAAGCGTTCATTACGAGCGTGGCCTGTAGCGCTTTGGTTCTGCTAGCCGCACAGACCCTCGTGGCGTCAGGGGGAACAGTGGCTCCGGCATGGGTCAAATGGACCGCAGCAACCGGTGCCAATGCGGCGTGCGCCGCCGCCTACGTGGCGCTCGTTACAGGAAGTGATGGCCCGGGCGACGGAGACGGGAACGACGACAGCGAACCCGACGACGGCGGCGACCCTGACGATGGCGGCGACAGCGGCGGCGCCGCCGCCGACGCGTCCGGTGATGCCGACGACGAGAACTCGGCGGGCAATTACTGCGGCCCGTGGACGTCGTTCGCGTTCCGGGGGCGCCCGGAACGCGGCGGGGTCACTCTGTTCGTGAATGGTGCCGCACACACCCAGTACCAAAGCAGCTACGACAACCGAACATGGGCGGCGGCACAATGCCAAGCAGCCCTCGCCAGCCTCGACCAATGACCGCGCAAGATCGACCGGTTCCGCAAATGAGCGGCCCGAACTACCCTGACACCATGAATCCTGTCGAACCAAGGAGTCGCCGTTCTTGGCAAGTCGGGTCATTTCGGTCATTCGTAGTGCTCACAGCAGTCGGCATGGCGTCAATCTATTTGCTCCAAATGGGCGGCATTGCGGCACTAGCGACACGGGTCATAGCGCTCGCGCTGCTGGCGACCGCAGTCATGGGAGCGATGTGGTACACCATTCGGCAGCGCAGCAGTGAGGCTGCTCGGTCTGCTGCGCGTGGGGAGCCTTCGGGCACCGACTGAGTCTCTGCGCTCACGGCTTCTGTCTATGCCTGCCAGCGAGCCTCGCGGCGACGCGATGCCGCTATTGCGGAGGCACGTCAGCAGCTCGAAGGCTGATCTTGCGAGACAGCGGGCGCCCGGTCGGCGTTGTGCTGGCCGGGTGCCGTTGTCTCTTGTCCCCACTTCCCCGGACCTAGGAGACTGCTGATTTATTCGGTTTCGGCACCTACGGCAAGTCTCTGACCTGCGGTTTTGCTCGGGCCAAAGGGGTGATCCGGGAATTGCTCAGCAGTCTCCTAGATGGTTAGTTCCAAGGGGTTAGTGGTCGTAGGCGATGAGTGAGCGTGCGGGGCCGGGCCGTCGGGTGGTCTGGTTGTGCCAGATGGCGGCGGTGAGGGCGAGCAGGCGGGTGGCGATGCGTGCTGCGACGCCGGTGCGGGTGCGTGCTTTGTGGCGTTCGAGGGCGGGTTGGCCTTTGAGGGCCCGGTTGATCGATTCGATGATCTGGCGCCAGGGCCGCAGGAACCTGGCGCCGGGCCGCGGGGCCTCGGTTCGGGTGGCGGGCCGTATGAGGGTGATGCCGGCGTCTTTGAGGCCGGTTTCGAACGTTTCGGAGCGGTAGCGGTTGTCGGCGATGAGGGTCTGGCCCGCTCGGGCGATCTGGGCGGTGGCGATCATGTCGGCGCAGACTTCGCGTTCGTCGGCTTTCGCGCCGGCCACCGCGTAGGCGATCGGCAGTCCTGCGGGGGTGGCGACCAGGTGCAGCCGCAGGCCCCAGAAGTACCGCGAATGCGACGCGCAGTACCCGTATTCGGCCCATCCGGCGAGGTTCGATCGTTTTTGGGTCTCGCGGCTTCGGCCGCACTCGATAGGGGTGGTGAATCGCCCCGAGTTTCGTGGAGGCTCTGTTCCTTGAGAGGATGGAGCGATGCTAGGAAATGGGAGATATCCGGCCGAGTTGCGTGAGCGTGCGGTGAGGATGGTGCTCGACAACGAGCGTCTTTACGGTTCGCAGTGGGAGGCGATCTGCTCGGTCGCGGAGAAGCTGGGGCCAACACCGGAGACGGTGCGGCTGTGGGTGCGCCGCGCTGAGATCGACGGCGGGACCCGCCCGGGGGTGACCACAGCCGAGCGTGCCCGGATCAAAGAGCTCGAGGGCGAGAACCGTGAGCTGCGCCGCGCGAACGAGATCCTCAAGGCGGCGTCGGCTTTCTTCGGGTAAGGGGCTCGACCGCCAGTCCCGCAGGTAGTGGCGTTCATCGACGCCCATCGCGGCCGGTTCGGGGTCGAGCCGATCTGCGCTGTGCTCACAGAGCACGGCGTCGGGATCGCCCCGTCCGCCTATTACGCAGCCAAGACCCGGCCGCCGTCGGCTCGGGCGCTGCGCGATGGCTGGCTGCGCGAAGAGATCGCCAGGGTGCACCAGGAGAACTACGACGAGGAGTGTCATTTCCTCTGTGTAAGGGGCTGGTCTGAGAGTGTCGTGTCGGTGATGGATCCCGGTGCCACAGAAAGGGCTGTAATGACTGAGAATCATCGAGAGAGGGTGTCGGCGGGGCCGGCGGCGGACATGACGCCGCCCCGTCAGGCGGCTCGCCGGCCCGCCCGCGACAACCGGACAGTGCAAGCGCCGAGAGCAGCCGCAGGCTTCCCCGCTGTGCATGCAGAGCTCTGGGCATCGGGGACCGTCGCATCATGACCGAGGAATCGGAGTTGCCGTCGTGGTGGCGGCCTGACTTCACGTCGCGCTACGCGAGAGAGCGCCAAGCTCAGGCGTTCTATGTGACGATCCCGTTCGTCGTCGCCGCGTTCCTGTTCCGGCTGTTAGCCGGCTTTGACTTCTATGTGAGCTTCGCCGCCGCAACGCCGTTCGCGGCCATCGGCTGGATCGGCCTGCGAGCACGGCTGAAGTACCGCCGCGAGCGCCACCTGTAGACCGCTTCAGAACCATCAGCAGTATCGGGCAGACGACAATCGCCACAAAGATCGCCGCGCCAGCGAAGTGCTGGCGGCGCCCGCATTAAGCGTTCGCCGAAACTGTCTCTGACCAGCGGTTATAGGTGACAGCGAGGTGTGGGAAAAGCTTGTCGGAGCGCAAGAAGCGAGTGCCCAGCCCGAGGCTTCGGTGCTGGTCGGTCGCCGGATTCAGTCAGTTGCAGCGGGCATGGCCAGCCGCAGCGCATCGGGCACCCACTCAAGCTGGAGTTCGTCGACGGTGCCGAGGTGATCGCCGTCAATCTGGTGTCCGAACGGGCGGATACCTGTCACGGTGAGTTCGCGCACATCGTCGATGCGCTGCACCACGTTCGGATCGGTGTCGCTCAGGTTTCCGTTTGCACGGAACACCGCCGAGAGCACATCCAGCGAGTCGGCGAATCGAAGCGACCGCAATCCCACCACGGACAGTCCGCTGTGCAGCGTTGCTGCGGGGGCGATCCGAACCGGACGACTGCCCAGAAACGTGTACGGGTCAGTGTTGGCCACCACGACCAGGAAGCAGCCGTCTATGGACGCCGTTGCCGGCGTCGTCGTGGTGACGTTCAGCGTCCCGGCCTGCCGGTCGTAGCGGCGCAGCAGCGTGTCGATGCCGGCGAGGAGGAACAGCGGGTGGCCGAGGTATCGCTTGAGCGTCGGGTGGCGCTCGACGCGCTCCACGATTGCTGCGTCGAGTCCCATGCCGCAGTGGAACAGGAAGTAGCGACCCGAGGTGCGACCCAGCCCTGCCGAGGTGATGCTGTCGGCCTCGAGCGCATCGAGAACTGCCTCTGTCGCCACGAGCGGGTCGTCAGGCGTCCCAATCGTCCGGGCGAACACGTTGGTGGAGCCGCCCGGCAACGCTGCGAGCACGCAGTCGGTGCCGGCAACGCCGTTGGCTGCTTCATTGAGCGTGCCGTCGCCGCCCAGCACCACCACGGCATCGGTGCCGGTCGTCGCCGCCCCCCGTGCGAGACGAGCCGCGTGGCCGCGCCGGTTGGTGAAGGCCACCTCGGTGTCGTGACGCTGCGAGAGCGCAGTGTGGATCAGCACGCGCGTCCGGGCGGTGGTCGACGAGGCGGAGTCGTTGACCAGCAGGAGGACACGCACCGCGCAAGTCTCGCCCCGACGCGAGCTTGCGAGCGCCATCAGACAATTGGTGTGGCAACGAAGCGCTGAGTCGGCAGGTTGCTGTTCCCGACGCGAGCTTGCGAGCGCCATCAGACACGGCGTGTGGCAACGAAGCCTTGAGTCGGCAGACTCTCGCGTCATGAAGGTCGTTGTGTGCGTCAAGCAGATCCCCGACCCGGCAGTGCCGGGACAGCTAGAGCCCGATACCAACACGTTGAATCGGGACGACAAGCTGATTCTGGATGAATCTGACTCGTACGGTGTCGAGATGGCACTGCAGCTCGTCGAGGCGGCCGGCGGCGGACAGGTGTCGCTGGTGTCGATGGCGCCCCGATCGGAGACCAGCGGGTTGCGGACGGCGCTGGCGATGGGTGCCGACGACGCCGTATTGATCAGCGACGAGGCGCTGGCCGGCAGCGACGCACTTGGCACTGCCAAGGTGCTCGGTGCCGCGATCGGCGAGCTCGAAGCCGACCTCGTACTGGCCGGCGTCGAGTCCAGCGACGGCTACACCGGCACCGTTCCCGAGATGGTGGCCGGCGTCATGGGCGTGCCGTCCATCACCTTTGCGAAGCACATCGAGATTTCCGACGGGGTCGCAAGCGTGCAGCGCCAGACCGAGGCGGGATACGACCAGGTGGAGTGCGCGCTGCCGGCGGTGGTCTCGGTGACAGCCGGTGTGGTCGAGCCGCGATACCCGTCATTCAAAGGAATCATGGCGGCCAAGAAGAAGCCGGTCGATGCGAAGGATCTCGGTGCACTGGGCATCGACGCGAGCGCTGTCGGCGTGGCCGGGGCCCGCCAGGAAACGGTTGAGGTGACCGACGCACCCGAACGCGAGGCCGGCGAGATCATCACCGACGAAGGCGACGCGCACACCAACATCGTCGAGTTCCTCACCGAGCTCAAGGTCATCTGACCCGACGGATGATGCACACCGGTTGAGCCCGCCACTTGAACTACTGACCTACGAATCCGACAGGAACCACTCCCCATGACGCTTGCACAGATTCTGCTCTTCGCTGAAGGCGATGCCGATGGTGCCTCCGGCCTCACGCTCGAGCTCGCCACCAAGGCTCGGTCGCTGGCCGACACCGTGACTGCATTCGCCCCCGCACACGGTGAAGCCATGGCTGCCGAACTGGGCGCACACGGCGTGACCACCGTGTATGCACTCGAAGGACTCGGCGACGGGCTGGTCGGTGTTCACGCCGCAGCCGCGCTTGCCGCTCATATCGACGCCGCCTCGCCTGATGCGGTGTTCTTCGGCCAGACCACCGACGGGCGCGATACCGCCGCCCGGCTGGCAGTGCTGGCGGATCGTCCTGTGTCCACCAACAACGTGGGCGCGCAGGTCGTCGACGGCGGACTCGTGACCGAGGAGCCGATCTTCGGCGGGACCCAGAACATCTACACCGCGTACCGCGCGCCGGCGCCAGCCCTCGCGATGTTCCGCCCGAAGAGTTTCGAGGCCGAGCCCAGCGGAGGCGGGGCCGCTGCCGTCGAGAGCGTCTCCGCCGTGGATCCCGGCGAAGCGGGACGAGCGACGGTGACCGGACGTCATGCCGAGGAGCGCTCAGGCCCGCAACTCGACGATGCCGCCGTGGTGGTGTCGGGCGGCCGAGGGCTGGGCCAGCCCGATGCATATTCGATGGTCGATGAGCTCGCAGGTCTGCTCGGCGCGGCGTCCGGTGCCTCTCGGGCCATCGTGGACGCAGGCTGGGTTCCCTACGCCAAGCAGGTCGGCCAGACCGGCAAGGTGGTGAAGCCCAACGTGTACATCGCCTGCGGCATCTCAGGTGCCACCCAGCATCTGGTCGGCATGAAGGGTTCCAAGAACATCGTCGCCATCAACAAGGATCCCGAGGCGCCGATCTTCGGAGTGGCCGATTTGGGCATCGTGGGCGACGTGCACAAGGTGATGCCGGCGCTGATCGAGGCCCTCAAGTCGCGTTAGACCAGCGGCTGTCGCACTAACGGTGGTTAGACCAGCGGCTGTCGCACTACCGCTGGTTAAACCAGCGGCCAGGGCCAGCGTCGGCCGCCGTCGTCATCGGGGAACCTCCCGAAGTCGGCCAGCCACTCGGCGCGCTCGGCCAGGGCGCTGAACTCGTCGGGTCGCAGCCACTGCGCAAGTTCGGCCGGCGGTTCAGCAGCGGATCCGATGGCGGTGCCGAGTTCGTCGTCGAAGGGTTCCCCGCCAAAGTCCCAGATGACCGTCCGCAGTTTGAAGTCGCTCGCGAAGCACAGGCCCTGGTCGATGCCGTAGATCGGCCCCCAACGCGACGCCAAGCAGTGCCCCGATTTGCGATCAGTGTTGTTGGCGATGAGGTCGAAGGCGCAGATCTGCCGCAGATCGTCATGGTGGCGTTCTTCGGAGACGAGCGTGAAGTAGTGCTCCTCGAAATTGGCATCAATGAACAGCTGAACCGAGCCCACGCCGAAGGGGCCGTCTCGCTCAACCGTGGGCGGGATGACGCGCCACCCCAACGCCTCCGACAGCTCGAATGCAGCGATCTCGCGCCGGTACAAGCCGGAAGGGAAGTCCCACAGCGGGCGCTCTCCCCGTTCGGGCTTGTAGATCGCAGCAGTGGGAGTGGTGGCGTGATCGATTCGCACCAAGAACGTGGCGTTGCTGCTGTAGGGCATCCTTCCCAGCACGGAAATGTCTCCCTGGCGGAGCACCTCGAGGGCATCGGTCACAGCCGCATCCCAGATGACCGGCAATTCGAGCTGCTGACCGTCGTCGCTGCGGGGCAGCACGTGGTGTGGGGCCGGTTCGTTCACGCTGAACCATCGCGTGCTGGGACCATCACGTGCGGGGCGGACGGTGCCCGTTGCGCATGCCGAAGTCGCGGCCCTCTTCGACGAGCAGCAGCGCCTGTTGTGCGAACCCGAGCGCCATCGAGTAGTCGAGATGGAACCGGGCGCGACCACCGGTGCGCTCGTCGTCATCGGCCGGCTCATCACCCGCAGCAGCCGTGCCCGCTTCAGGGTCGTCGCCGTCGTCGTCATCGATCTCGTCTGCAATGACCACGATGACCTTGCCCTCGGTATCCATGCCTGTGGCGAGGCGGCCGACGGTCCAAGCAGCCGTCACCGGTTCGACCAATTCACCGACCGCCACCGCGGGGCCCTCATAGCTCTCGCCTTCGAGCAGCTCGCTCAGCAGGTTCGCCAGCGCCCAGATCTGCCCCTTCTCCAGCTTCAGCGAGACCACGTGACCGGCCTCGGATGCCTGCAGGAAGAAGATCCGCTGGCCCGGCGGTCCGACCGTTCCGGCCACGAACGTCTCGGGATTGCGGAGGTCGAAATCGTCACTCATGCCGGAGCCAATGCTGCGAGGTCGGACGTGCTGTTTGTCGCCAGCACGACGGGGCCGTCAGTGGAGTACAGGATCGCAGTCACCGAGCACGGCGACACCACGATCCGCTGGAAGAGATCGAGATGGGTTCCCATCGCGTCAGCGACCAAGGCCCGTATGGGGTCGGCATGGCTGACGGCCACCACGGTCGCGCCGCGATGACGGGCCGCCAGATCGGTTGCCGTTGCGGCGATGCGCGCCTGCATCTGGCGGAACGTCTCGCCGTCGGGGAAGCGAAAGCCGCTGGGATAGCGCTGCACCTGCGACCATGCCGCGAGCTTGCGCAGTTGATTGAGCTTGCGGCCCGTCCAGCGGCCCATGTCTGCTTCGTTCAGGCCGTCGTGAGTGCGCACGCGGCGACCGAGGGCCGCAGCAATCGGAGCGGCAGTTTCCTGGGCTCGCTCGAGCGGGCTGGCGTATACCGCCGCCACACGGCGACCTCCTGCCGCGATGCGTTCTGCAGCACGCTGCGCCTGCTGGGCTCCCGCCTCCGACAGGTGCACTCCCGGTCGCCGGCCGTACAGCTCGACACCGGTGGTGGGCGTCAGGCCGTGACGGACGAACAGCAGCAGCGTGGGTCGGGCACGGTTTGGCACCCGGTGGAAGCTACTTGTCCAGCCCGCCGCGCAGCGGCTTCGCCGAACGCGGGCAGCGGCGACGGACGGCAACCATGCGGCCGTGAAGACTGGCACACTCGAAGGGTGAGCCCCACACCGAGAACGTGCGACGAGGTCCCGGCAGCAGCCAGGTGTTGTGTCGGCACCGACATGGAGGTGAGCCCCACGTTGAGTACGGGCGGCGAGGCATCGCGTGCGACGGCGCTGCAGCGGCTGAACGAAGAGATCGCAGCATGCAGGTGCTGTGACCGGCTGGTGGCGTGGCGCGAGCAGACGGCCGCCGACAAGCGGGCCGCATTCGCCGGCGAGGACTACTGGGGCCGGGGCGTGCCTGGATTCGGCGACCCTGGCGCAGCGATCGTGCTCGTCGGTCTGGCACCCGCCGCGCACGGCGCGAACCGCACGGGCCGGATGTTCACCGGCGACCGTTCGGGCGATTTCCTCTACGCGGCCCTTCATCGCTGTGGCTTCGCCAATCAACCGGGCTCCAAGCGTGTCGGCGACGGGCTCGAGCTGCGCGATGCGTACATCACCGCGGCGGTTCGCTGTGCGCCGCCGGCCAACAAGCCCACTCCCGTTGAGCGGGATGCCTGCCGGCCGTTCCTCCAGCGCGAGCTGGCGCTGCTGGTCAACGCGCAGGTCGCCATCGCCCTCGGCGCCTTTGCCTACGGCGTGCTGTGCACGTTGGGCGGCGTGCGGCCACGACCACGCTTCGGGCACGGTGCAATCGCCGAAGTGCCCGCCGTCAGCGGTTCAGCCGAGCCTCCGGCATTGGGCACCGTTTCTCGCATCGTCTGCTCATTCCATCCCAGTCAGCAGAACACCTTCACCGGCCGCCTGACCGCCGACATGGCCGATACGGTGCTCCGCGATGCCCGCCGGCTGGCGAACCTCCCGCCTGCCTGAGCGGATGCGCGGACTCAAGCGGCTTCGCATTGCGTCACCCGTTGTTCCCCGCTCTTGTTCGCTGCGCTCGCCGGTCGACCGCCGGGCCCCGGCCTCAGCCTCTGGGCCCCGACGACGGCCCCTGTTCGCCCGGGGGGTACGTCTGGCGGCCGCTGTGCTGGCATTGGCGGGTATCGCCGCTTGCTCGGCGACCGTGATCGAGGTGGAGCCTGCGGCCGGCGGCCAAGGTGCGGCGGGCTCGCAAGTGCCGCTCGGCAATCCGGGCACGCTTGCCGCGCCCGGCACTGGCGGCACTGGCGAAGCCGGGCTGCTCGGGGTCGAGCCGCTCATCGCCTTCATGGATGCGTGCGTGGCAGACGCGGGGCTCGTCGGGCCGTGCCACTGCGCTGCGGACCGGATCGAGGGCGGCCTCACCTCTGTCGACCTTGAGGTGTTCGAGGACCGCATGGAAGGCGGCTTGGAATTCTCTCCCGAACTGGCTGCCGCGCTGGTCGACTGCCGAACCGCAGGCCCGCCGCCCGGATGGTCCGACGCGCAGCAGCAGACCTATCTGGATGCGTGCTCTGCCGACTCGGACCGCCTGAGGGGCCTGTGCGCTTGCTCGCTGGCCCGCGCGCAAGACGTGGTGTCCGCCCACCGGCTGACGGAATTCCTGGCGAGCAACGATGTTCGACCGGCCGTGGTCGACTTCATCAACCTCTGCCTCTAGCCAAGGGTGGCCGAAAACCTTGGGTCTCATCAGACGACGACCGCCTAGCGTCGCGTTTGGGCCAGCCTCTCAGGCTCACCACCCATTGCGAGGTGTCTGCCGGAGCCTGCTGAGGCTGGCCTCTGCGAGTGATGCTATACGAACCTCGCTGCGGCCTTGGCAGCTATTTCTTGGTCGGTTCGGGCAGCAGAGCGGGCTTGTCCCACGCAAACTTCGGCCAGCGGGCGCGTGACTTCTCGCTGAGCTTGTGCATGAGCGCTATCGCGCCCGGGTCATCGTCGCCAGGACGCCCAATCAGCGAGCCGTCGGCGAGCATCTTCATGATGATCTCACGGCCGATGTCGGTGCGGACGATGGTGAGGGTCCAGTCGGGGTACTTGCCGATGCCGCCGGTGGAGATGTCGGCGTGCTCAGCGGCGAAGTCGGGGCAGTGGTTGCAGCCCTCGCGGGTCCAGGCGTGGCATTCCTTGAGATTGATCTCGTAGTAGCCGCCGTCATGGGTCCAGATCTGGAAGACGCCCTTGATGTTGGTCTTGCGGATGAGGTGGCGGTCGAGCCCGTACTTCTGCTCGAACAACTCCTCGAAGATCGCTTCGTCGAATGACTTCGAGCACAGCAGCCCGATGTTCAGCACGAAGCGGTTGCCGACCTTGCCCACCTTGCGGGACTTGGCAACCGGCACGATCGAGCTCTGGCAGCTCATGCCCACCAGAGCGATCTTCTGTGCGCCGGCCTCCATCGCCTCGTCATAGGCGAGCGTGTTGGCGGAATAGGTGTAACGGCTGCCGGCGCCGCGCAGCACGTCGTCACGGTTGAAGGCCACTCCCGGCGAGGCGGTCCACTGGTTGCCGTCGCCGTCACCGACGTAGGACGTCAGGGCGGCGTCGATGTAACCGTGGTCGAGAGCCCAGATGAGGATTGCCGAGACCAGTCCGCCGTCCTGGCCGATCTCGTGGACAAAGTCGTCCGAGGCCCTCGTCAGGATGATGTCCTTGAAGACGCCTGAGGGTTCCTCGCCAGTGCGGTGGCGCCCGAACATGAAGTCGTCGGCTTCGTCCTCCCATGTGCGGAAGCGGGGGCACGCACGGGTGCAGCTCGTGCAGCCCTTCTGGCCGTGGCCGCAGTCTTCGAGCCCCAGCTCCTCCTCGAGATGGAATGGAATGAAGCCGCCTTGGACGTGCTCATAGCCGATGACGTCGTGCGGGCAGGAGATCACGCAGCCCGCACAGCCGGTGCACAGCCCCGAAGTGATGACCTCGTCGTAGAGCTCTTTCCACTGGAAGGTCCAGCGCTGCGGCGCGCCGTTGGACGCCGGGGGAGCTCCAGTCGTCGCCTCGGTCGTTGCGCCAGTCATTGCCATGGCCAAAGACTATGGCAGGTGTTTCGAAAGCGAACCGCGACGACCCCGTGGGGCGACACCGTCGGTGTGGGCGTCAGGAATGCTGAAACCGCTGCTCAGGACTCCGAGAGGCTGAGCCGCTAGGCGAAGCCGTGGCCCGAGCGGCCCGTGAGCGCAGCGAACAAGAGCGGAAGGCAACGGGTTCGGCAGCGAGAGGGCGCACTAGTCCGCGCAGGCTCTAGGGTGGCCCGCCGTGACCGAGGCAGATCTGCTGACGCTGCTGGCCGAAGGACGGGTGGCGACCCTCGCGACAATCCGGTCCGACGGGCGTGTCGACCTCGTGCCGTGTACCTATGCCTTCGAGGCCGACGTTGTGGTGACTGCGGTCGATCACAAGCCGAAGACGACCATGGACCTCAAGCGGCTCGACAACGTTCGACGGTTCCCCGAGGTCACGATGCTCATCGAGCACTACGACGACACGAATTGGGAGCGCCTGTGGTGGGTGCGTCTGCGAGGGCGCGCCGCGGTGCACACCGAGGGTGCGCAGCACCGCCATGCGATCAAGCTGCTGTGCGAGCGCTACCCGCAGTACGCACAAGAGCCGCCGGTGGGCGCCGCCATCGTCATCCAGCGCACCGAGTTGACCGGCTGGTCCGCCGCCGACTGAGCGCCTCGGCCGGCATGGTGCCAGCGCAGCGCCCTCGGCAGGATTCGAACCTGCGCACATGGCTCCGGAGGCCACTGCTCTATCCCCTGAGCTACGAGGGCTGAAGGTCCAACCGGATTCGATGCCCGGACCCAACGCCCGGTCAAGCTACCGACCGCTCTTGCCCCCCGCTCTGGCTGCAGTTGATCGCCGGCGGTGAGGGCTCGGGGCTGGCCACCGCATCGAGTCGTCCCCGCTCCAGTCGCAGAGCAGGAGACTGTCGTACCGCTGGCGGGGCAGCCCCAGACTCAGGACTCGCCCACAATTGTCCCGAGAATCGGCACCCGGCAGGGATAGGTTCGATTCGGTGACGGAGCGGCAGCGATGAGAGATGTGCTGGCAACGGCTATATCGGCGGCGCTAACGCGTCTGGGCGTCGACGCCGACCCGTCGCGCATCGGCCTCGAACGCCCGGCTCGCACCGACCACGGCGACTGGTCATCGAATGCCGCATTGGCGAACGCGAAGGGCGCAGGGCTGGCGCCGCGTGAGCTGGCACAGCGACTCGCTTCGGAGCTCGACGACGCCGGCTTGCCGCATCTCGAACGGACCGAAGTGGCTGGACCGGGATTCGTGAACATGCACCTCGCGCCGACGTGGCTGCACGATGTGCTCGGCGCGATCCTCCGAGAGGGAACCGACCAGTACGCACGCCTCGATGTCGGTCGCGGGCAGACTGTGAATCTCGAATTCGTGTCGGCCAATCCCACCGGCCCGCTGCATGCCGGCGGCGGCCGATGGGGCGCATACGGCGACAGCCTGGCCCGCCTGTTCCGTCGCTGCGGTTATCGCACGTATACCGAGTACTACGTCAACGACCGAGGCGCCCAGATGGAGCTGTTCGGACGTTCGCTCGCGGCGCGGTTGATCGGCGATGCGGTGCCTGAGAACGGCTATCACGGCCAGTACGTGGGTGAGTGGGCAGCCGAACTGGCCGTCGCCCTGCTTGATGAGCCGGCATGGCAGGCCTGGGTAACCCAGGGCGGACCCCACAGCGAACGGAGTTCGGAGGAGCGCCAGGCGGCGACGAGGGCTCTGCAAGAAACCGGATCGAACATTGTCGGATCTCCCGATGCAGGCACGGATCTGTTGTCGGAGCTGATGTCCCGCGGCGGCCTGGCTTACGCGTCATCGTGGGGACGCGAGCGGGCATTGCTCGACGTCCGCGAGTCACTGGACGCGATGAACGTCGGCTTCGACCATTGGCAGAGCGAAACTGCGCTCGTCGCAGACGGCGCCATGGAGCGCGCTGTCGAGCGCCTGCGTGAGGACGGCTGGTTGTACGAACGCGACGGCGCTCAATGGCTGCGCACCACTGAGTTCGGCGACGACAAAGACCGTGTGCTCTATCGCAGCGACGGCGAGCCCACGTACTTTGTGCCCGACATCGCGTACCACCACGCCAAGTTCAGCCGCGGTGGCCAACACATGGACCTCGTCATCGACGTGTTGGGCGCCGATCACCACGGCTACGTGCCGCGCATGGCGGCGGCGATGCAGATGCTGGGACACTCCGCTGAGTCCTATGAGGCCATCGTCGGGCAGAACGTGACCCTCATGCGCGATGGCCAGGTCATCGAGTTGTCCAAGCGCACCGGGACGATGGTCGAGGTGCGCGAGCTCATCGATGCCGTCGGGCCGGATGTGGCGCGCTTCGCCTTCCTGCTGCAATCGATCGACACACGTCAGACCATCGACATCGACCTGCTGTCAGCGCAGGCTTCAGAGAACCCCGTCTTCTACGTGCAGTACGCGCACGCTCGCATTGCTTCGGTGGCCCGGCGAGCCGAAGCCGACGGGGTCGCGCCGGTGCCGCCCGGGCGCACCGATCTCTCGCCGCTCGCCGGAGAACGCGAGCTGGCAGTCCTGCGAGCCCTCGAAGTGCTGCCCTCGGTGGTCGAGCTGGCGCTGCGCGAGCGCGCGCCGCACAAGGTGACGACATGGGTGCGCGACCTGGCCGCCGCCTTTCACGGCTTCTACCACGACTGCCCGATCCTGCACAGCGACGTGCCCGAAGAGGTGCGCGATGCCCGGCTGTGCCTGACCGAGGGCACCCGCATCGGTTTGTCGATCGGCCTGGACCTGCTCGGCGTGGACGCGCCCGAGGCAATGTGACCGGGGAACGACGGTGCTGTGATGACTGCCGAACCAGAGGGTGCCGGAGCCGCTGAGTCCGAGGTGCCCGGCGACGATCCCAGCGGCCCGATCCCGTTGCGGTTGCTACCCGATACCGCCGAGGTTTCCGATCACGGCCACCTGCGAATCGGCGACTGCGACCTGCTCGATCTTGCGGCCGAGTTCGGCACGCCCCTGTTCGTGTACGACGAGGCGCATCTGCGCGCCCGCTGCCGTGAGGCCGTCGGGGCCTTCGACGGCGGAGCCGCCTACGCCGCCAAGGCCTTCCTGTGCGCCGCCATGGCCCGTCTGGCGCTCTCGGAGGGCATGGACATCGATGTAGCGAGCGGGGGCGAGCTGGCGACGGTGCTGCGGGCGTTCGACGACGACGCGTCCGAAAACGTGGCGAGTCGAATCGTGCTTCACGGCAACAACAAGTCCACGGCGGAGCTCACGATCGCTCGAACTGCCGGAGTAGGGCGCATCGTGGTCGATTCCTTCGACGAACTGGACCGTCTCGACGAGTTGCACCGTGCTGACGGCATCGTGCCGAGGGTGCTGCTGCGGGTCACGCCGGGCGTGCGCGCGGAGACGCACGAGTACATCTCGACAGGTCAGGCCGACTCCAAGTTCGGCTTCGGCATCGACCAAGGCGTCGCGGTAGCCGCCACCGAGCGAGCGGCAGCGATGTCGTCGGTCGAGCTGGTGGGCATCCACTGTCACATCGGCAGTCAGGTATTTCGCGTGGAGAGCCTCGCCAAGGCGCTGGACGTTGTCGCCGAATTTGCGGCGCCGCTCTTCGGCAGCTCGTCGAACGCGGCCGGCCGTCTGGAGGAGCTGTCGATCGGCGGCGGCCTTGGCGTGGCGTATGTGGAATCCGAACGGGCGCCCACGATCGCCGAATGGGGAGCTACGCTGTCACGCAGGTGGGCTGAGCTCAGCCGACGACATGGCCTCACAGCGCGGCTTGCCGCCGAGCCTGGCCGGGCCATCGCTGCCGCAGCCGCAGTGACGCTCTACGCGGTCGGAGCCGTCAAGGAAGTGCCGGGGGTCCGTACCTACGCGGCTGTGGACGGCGGCTACGGCGACAACCCTCGTCCGATGCTCTATGGCAGCGACTACACGACGTTCATGCCAGGACGGGTCACCGAGCCCCGACCTGAGCGGGTGCGGCTCGTGGGCAAGCACTGTGAGTCGGGCGACGTGATCGTGCGTTCTGCCCCCATGCCGACGGGTTTGGCGGCGGGCGACTTGGTGGCGACGCCGGTGACGGGGGCCTATGGCTATTCGATGGGCGCCCCCTACAACCGCATCGGCCGACCGGCTGTCGTGTTCGTCGCTGATGGCGATGCTCGCCTCGTGATCCGCCGCGAGACTGTCGACGACATGCTTGCCTTCGACGTTCTGTAGGCGCCGACTTGGCGGGCGTGATGCCACAGCGAAGTACTGTCTCGCACATCCGGCCATGTGGGCCATTCATTCAGCAGGCTTAGTAAGGATCACGCCATCGTTCCCGCTGTCTTCGCATTCTTCGGCGCACTGATCGGTCTTGCCGCTGGTCCTGCCGGTATTCCGGTTGGCGCCGCAATCGGCTACTTGATCGGCCGCGATATCGGGTCTCGTGAGATGCGTTCTCGTCTGGACGCACTTGAGCGGACTGTCGACAACTTGCGTCGCTCGGCAGTACGCCGAAAGGAAAATGACGAGCCAGAGGCGGCTGCGGAACCCGTACCACCGTCTTCAGCGGCGCAACAGGTCCCGGTCGCGCCCCCTCGAATTCCCGACCGTCCACCCGAGAGCGAGACCGAGCCAGACGCTGCGCCGGCATCTGAGCGCGAGCCAGGGCCCGAACCTGAGCCAGACGCTGCGCCGGCATCTGAGCGCGAGCCAGAGCCAGAGCCAGAGCCAGCACCGCAGAGCGCACCCGAATCGGACCTTGATCTTGATTCGGAACCAGTTCGCGAATTGCCCGGGACAGATCCGGTACCAGCCGAACCGACGCGTACGCCCCGCCCGGCACCGGCACCGCGTCCGACGCCCGCACCGGCATCTGCGACGAGCCCTGCTTCGGGGCCTGCCCCCGCGCCCCGGCCGGCGGTGCCTGCCACCCGACGGTTGCAGGCTCCTCGTCGACCGGCGAAACCGCCCGGGCCCACCTTGGCGGCGGTTGCCGTTGCCCGTGCGCGCACGTGGCTGCTGACGGGCAACTCGCCCGTGAAGATCGGGATCATTGTCTCGCTGATCGGGCTGGGATTCCTGCTGCGGGAAGCAGCGGTGCGCGGCTGGGTGGATTTCACGATCGAGATTCGTCTGGCAGCGGCGACTGCGTTCGGGCTCGGTTTGCTGGCGTTCGGTTGGCTTCAGCGGACGAGTCGGCCGATCTACGGCCGCAGTCTGCAGGGCGGCGGGATCGCTGTCTTGTACCTGGTGACGCTCGCCGCGTATGCCTTGTACGACCTGGTGGCACCACTGGCGGCCCTGGCTGCGGTCGTGCTGATCACCGTTGCGGCCGGTGCGCTGGCCATGATCCAAGGCTCGCTGACGCTGGCGATGCTGGGGCTCATCGGCGGCTTCTCTGCGCCGCTGCTGGCGTTTGCATGGCCCCAGGATCACTTCGAGGTGTTCGGGTTCTACGCGGTGCTGGGCGTCGCCGTGGTCGCCGTGAGCAGGCTAAAAGCGTGGCCGACACTGGTGCTGTCGGGATACGGCTTCACATTCGTCGTGGCCGGGTTGTGGCTCTTTGCTCGCGAGGAGCACAGCGACTGGCTGCAACTGCAGCCGTTCGTGGCGTTCTTCGTGCTGCTGTACACCCTCGTGCCGCTGGTGTGGCCTCCGGTGCCGTCGTCTCGCGAAGAACCTGTCGGCTTCTCCGACGCATGGATCAATCCGTTGCTGTTCTGCACGCCGTTTGCAGGGCTGGCGATGCAGGCGCTGCTGGTCGGCCATTTGCGCTACGGCGTCGCGGTCAGCAGCGCGGTGCTTGCCGTCATGCACGCCGCCTTCCACCAGCTGTCCCGCCGCTTGGGGAACACCTCCAAGCAGTTCGAAGTTGCCTATGCGGCGCTCGCCGTGGTGTTCTGCGCTACCGCCGTTCCGCTGTTCTTGGGCGCATCGGCCACTTCGGCCATCTGGGCGGTGCAAGGTGCGGTGCTCGTGTGGGCCAGCTCACGCTGGGGCTCGCGGCTGGCGCTGCTGGGCGGCGCTGTCCTGCAGGCCATCGCTGCTGTTGCGTACGGGGTGCGGATCACCACGGACTCCGTGGACTGGGACTCTCCTGCGGTCTTCGGTTTCTGGGCCGAGGCCACACCGGTCCTCAACGTGTACGCGCTCGGCGCGATCATGCTGGCTGCCTGCGGGCTTGCCAGCGCGGAGTCTTTGCGCCGCTCATCGCGCTTCGATCCCTGGCGCCTGTCGGTGCAAATCGCGGCGTTGGTGTGGGGTGCCGGTTGGTTCCTCTTCGCTGAGACTGCCGCTGTTTGGCTCCGATTCGGATTGCTGCCCACTGTCGGGTTGTGGGCAGTGCAGGGCGCTGCGGTGACGTGGATGGCGTCGAGACGCCGTTCGATGCCGGTTGCCGTGGTCGGCGTCGCCATGCAGGCAGTTGCTGCCGTCGCGGCTGTGTTCAAGCTGAGCGACGACGCTGCGGGCCTGTCGCCTGGCTCGTTCGAGTTCTGGGCGGACACGCTGCCGGTCGTCAACCAGTACTTCGCCATCACTGCGTTCTTGGCGGTGTGCGGGTTCGCGAGCGCCACGGCGATCTCCCGGTTCGTCGGTGACCGTGATGACGCCTGGCGCGCAGTCATGTACTCGGCGTTGGCGCTCGGCGGGGCCTGGTTGCTGTTCGCCGAGTCAGCGGAGATGTGGGTGCGGGCAGGGCCGTTTGCCGTGTCGACGCTGTGGACGGTCGAAGGAGCGGTGCTGGTGTGGCTCGCTGCGCGGCGTCGCATGGCCGTTGGCGATGTGCTCGGCACGCTGCTGCAGTTCGCTGCCGCGGGGGTCTATGCCGCTCGGTCGGTTGAGGACTACTTGGCCACTGAAGGTGCGGATCGCTCGTCTGCCCTGAGCTTCTGGGCAGACGAGACCACGGTGCTCAACCCGTACTTCGGCGTCGCCGTTCTGCTGGCCATCTGCGGAGTCGCCAGCGCGTTGATCGGCTACCGGTCATCCTCGGCACTCGGCGAACTTCGCGTCCCGTTGATGTGGCTGTCGCTGCTGTGGGGCGTCGGCTGGTGGCTGTACGCCGCCGCGGCGCAGATCTGGGTCGTGACCGATGACTACCGGCTGTGGGGGTTGTCGCTGCTGGTGTTCGGCACGCTGTCAGCGTTGGTGGCTGCTGGTCGGGCGCTGAGGTGGAACGAGTTGGAGTGGGCCGGCGTGCTGATGCTGCCCACGCTCGGCGTGGCCTTGGTGGTCGCCCTGGCCAGCAAGGACTACCCGTCTGCGGACTGGGGCTGGACAGCCTGGCCGTTCATGTTCGTGGCCTACGCGGCGTTCTTGCGCACCGGTGGCGACCGGCTGAAGGCAACCGGGCTCTACGGCGGGCTCTACTGCCTGGCGAGCGTGTTCCTAGCCGCCGAGGTGTACGGCCAGTTGGCGCAGGTCGCCGATGGGGCATGGCCGCTCTACGGCGCGGCGGCGGCGGTCCTGCTGTGGATGGAGGCTTCCCTGCTTGTCCGTCCGGTTGCGTCATGGTTCGTGGGCGACGGATGGCGTTGCTGCCTGCTGTATGGCATCACCCCGGTTGTTTGGGCGGCAGCCGCGGGTGTCGGCATTGCTGTGGTGAACCACCACGGAGACGTCGACCCGCTGCTGTTTCTGCCGATCTTGAATCCGATCGACATCTTCGCCGCAGCCTCGGTCATCTTGCTGTTGAGGTGGAAGCGGGAGATGGTCGCGGAGCTGTCCGCGGATTCGGACAGCCTGACCCCAGCCATCGGGAGCCTGCTGCGCTTGGCAGCGACACCGTGGCTTCCTGTGCTCAGCGCGGCGAGCGTCGTAGCTCTCACGATGAGCGCGGCTCGGACAGTCCACCACTGGGCGGGTGTGCCGTTCGAGCTGAGATCACTCGTGTACTCCACTGAGCTGCAGGTTGCGGTGTCGATCCTGTGGGCTGCGATCGCACTGGCGGCGATGGTCGCCGGTGTGAGAGCGGGCGACCGGCGCATCTGGATCGTCGGCGCGTCGTGGATGGGCATCGTGGTGATCAAGCTGTTCTTGGTCGACCTCGCAAGCTTGGCTGCGCTGCCGAAAGCCGGGTCATTCATCGGCGTCGGCATCGTGCTGCTGATCGTCGGCTATCTGGCCCCAGTCCCGCCATCGCAAGCCAAGGCCGAGAGATCAGAAGACGATCCGGAAACACACAGCCGATCCTCGAGCGAGACGGTTGAGTGACTGTCTGGGCCAACAAGCGACTCGACATGCTCAGGCTTCGCTGGCGAGCGGTAGTTCATCCACCGCACGTCAGGGGTGGTTCAGCAGCGTTCTGACGATCTCGCTGACGTGCCAGCTGATGTCGACGTCAATGGTGCCGACGCGGCGAACCAGGCGATTGGCATTGACGGACCGCAGCAGTTCGCACTGCACATAGCTCGTCTCGTGCAGGCCTGTGCGAGCGTTCGCTGGGACTTCGACGTGGAGGTCCAGGCCCCGAAGCGTCGTCGTGAGCGGCGCCACGATTGAGATCGGGAAGTCGGAACCGAATATGTTCGGCGGCCCCAGCACGAGCGCAGGCCGCAGCGAGGCAGGTTCGTTCGGATACGGCTCGCCGAAATCGACAAGCCAGATCTCGTCAATCGACGCCATCGCTCACATGGGTCGATTCGGCCTCCGCCAGGTAGCCGGCCCATGCTTCTGGGTCGTCGCGCAATTCGGCATACTGCGCCTGCACTCGCAACCCGAATCTCAGCCGACGCAGGGCGTCGGCGGCGTGCCGGACCGTATCGGTGAGGCTGTCTCCACTCGAACGGCTCATCTCGACCAGTCGGGCATGTGTGTCCCGATCGACGCGAATGGTGGTGGTGTCCATATGGCAAAGCTACCGCGCTTGTTCGCGAAATTGTCTACAAATTATCTACATGAATCGGACAGGCGCTGCATCACTTCACGTCGAAATCTGCTGGCTGCGGGCGGCCGAGGTCAACGATCAGGCGGTTCAGGTCCGCGCGGGCCTCGGGGGAGTCGGCCGAAATCCGTGCGGGAGCGCAGGTGCGCTGGCGGTACCGTTTCGGCCGTGCCCGACGCCGCTGCCGAGACCCTTGACGCTCCCGCCGATGAAGCCGGCGCGCCGCGACCGTTGCGCGTCGGCGTCTTGGGCTGTGGCAACGTCGGAGCTGCGCTCGTCGCCATCCTGCACCGCGACAGGACACACCTGGCGGGACGCACCGGGCTGGACTTCGAAGTCACCCGAGTCGCGGTCCGCAATCTCAGCGCCGAGCGAACGGTGGAGCTGTCCGAAGGTGTCCTCACCCGCGACAGCGAGTCACTGGTGGTGGCGGACGATGTGGATGTCGTCGTGGAGGCGATGGGCGGCATCGAGCCCGCCCGCCATCTCGTAGCCGCGGCGCTCGGGGCTGGCAAGCCCGTCGTCACGGCCAACAAGGAGCTCATCGCCAACGTCGGCGAGGAGCTGTTCGCCTTGGCGAACACCAACGGCGTGGACTTGGCGTTCGAGGCGGCCGTTGCAGGCGGGATCCCCCTCATCGGCGTGCTGCGCAACTCGCTCATCGGCGAACGCATCACGCGTGTGATGGGCATCGTGAACGGAACGACTAACTACATCCTCACTCGCATGACCGAGGACGGGGCCGACTACGCCGACGTTCTCGGCGAGGCGCAGCGCCTGGGCTACGCCGAGGCCGATCCGACCGCCGATGTGGAGGGCTTCGACGCAGGCGCCAAGGCGGCGATCCTGGCGATGACCGCGTTCGGGGCCAAGGTCGTGGCTGGCGACGTCCACCAGGAAGGCATCAGCAGCATCGGCACGGGCGATATCGCAGCTGCCGCCCGGATGGGCCACGTGATCAAGCTGCTTGCGGTGGCCGAACGCCAGAACGGCGAGATCGCCGTACGGGTGCACCCGGCGATGGTGCCGGTCGGCCACCCGCTGGCCTCAGTGCGCGACGCCTTCAACGCTGTGTTCCTGGAGGGTGAAGCCGTTGACGACCTGATGATGTACGGGCGCGGCGCAGGCGGATTCCCAACCGCCAGCGCGATGCTGGGCGATCTCATCACGGTGTCGCAGAATCTTCACCGGGGAGTGTGCGACGGATTCGGCCCGCTCACCGCCGCCCGTCTGCGGTCCATCGACGAGACCTTCACCGCGTACCACCTGCAATTCGACGTCACCGACAAGCCCGGCGTGCTCGCCGCGGTGGCCGGAATCTTCGGTGAGCACGGGGTGTCGATCCGCTCGGTCGAGCAGACCACCCGGGCCGGGGCAGCCGACGACATCGCTCACCTGGAATTCATCACTCACCGAGCTCGGGAGGCCGATGTGGCCTCCACGCTGCGAGATGTGCGAGAGCTCGACGCTGTGCGACGAATCGGCAACGCGATCCGCGTGATCGGCGAGTAGCGGCCGGGATCGGCCGAGGGCGCCATGCGCTACGTGAGCACCCGGGGCGACGCCCCGATCCTGGACTTCGGTGACGTGCTGCTCGAGGGACTCGCCTCCGACGGCGGGCTCTACGTGCCCGACGGGCTGCCGACGATCCGCCCGAGCGACCTGGCCGACTTCGCACGGCTGGAATATCACGAAGTCGCCACACGGGTTCTCGCCCCGTTTGTGGCGCCATCGCTGAGCAGCGACGACTTGGCTGCGCTGACCGAGGACGCCTACGCCACGTTCGACCATGCAGATGTGGTGCCGACGAGCCGGCTGGAGACTGGCGAGCACCTGGTGGAGCTGTTCTGGGGACCGACGCTGTCGTTCAAGGATGTCGCTCTGCAGCTGCTGGGCAGGCTCTTCGAGCACGAGCTGGCCCGACGAGGCAGCTTCATGACCGTCGTAGGCGCCACCTCGGGAGACACCGGGTCGGCCGCCATCGAAGCATGTCGGGACCGCGCGGGCATCGAGTTGGTCATGCTGCACCCCGCCGGCAGGGTCACCGAGATCCAGCGACGGCAGATGACAACGGTGGACAGCCCGAACATCCACAACGTGGCCATCGACGGCACGTTCGATGACTGCCAGGACTTGGTGAAGGCGCTGTTCGCCGATCGGCCGTTCCGTGAGCGGATGCGGCTGGGCGCGGTGAACAGCATCAACTGGGCCAGGGTTGCTGCGCAGACCGTGTACTACGTGACCACAGCAGCGAGGCTGGGGGCGCCCGAGCGGGCCGTCTCGTTCTGCGTGCCGACCGGCAACTTCGGCAATGTGCTTGCCGGCGACGTCGCTCGCCGCATGGGTGTGCCGATCGACCGGCTGGTGGTCGCCACCAACCATAACGACATCCTGACCCGCACCCACCGCAGCGGCGAGATGTCCATCAGCGAGGTGCGACCTTCGACCAGCCCCGCCATGGACATCCAGGTGTCGAGTAACTTTGAACGCCTGCTGTACGAATTGGGCGGACGTCGTGGTGCCGCGCTCGCTGCCGACATGGCCCAATTCCGGGCCGACAAGTCCTTGACATTGACTGCCGGGGTGCAAGCCGGCCTGCGCGCCGACTTTGATGCCGGCGCAGCGAGCGAACCCGAGGTGGCTGCCACCATCGCCGCAGTGAACGAATCCGACGAGCGGCTCATCGACCCTCACACCGCGGTCGCTCTCACGGTGGCTCGCCGAGACGCCCCCACCGGCGGCTGGAACACCCCCATGGCCGTGATGTCAACGGCCCATCCCGCGAAGTTCGGCGACGCCGTGCTCGAGGCCACCGGCCGCCAACCCGAGCTGCCGCCAGCGCTCGCGGCACTTGCAGACCGGCCCGAACACCTCACCACCCTGCCCAACGACCTCGCCACCATCCGCGACTTCGTCACCACCCGATGCACCCGTTGAACCGTCCGGCGTTGCCAGGTCGCTATGGAGCCCATATCGGTCGGTAATCGCCGGAACCGCCTGTCAAACTCATCTCCGGTCGAGTTTGGGCGATGTGATGAGCGATTCGAACGAGCAACATCGCGCAGCACCCGTCATGCGGTGGGAGTTTGCAGCGCTGGCGGTGCTCGTCGTGCTGCTCATCGCCGTGCTGATTGCGAACCAGTCGTCAAACGTCGACGACGCGGGTGACACGGCGTCAACAGTCCAACCAGGTTCCGCAACGCCAACGACGACTGCGTCCCGAGCTTCAGCGGAGCCCGAGGCGACGGCGTCCGAGGCGTCAGACGTGGCGCAGACCCCGGTTGCCTCGGAACCTCAGCCAGCGGCGACGACTGAGGGGTTCAGTGAGAGAACGCCGGACCCAGATTCGAGGGCGAGCGATGCTTCCGAGTTTGACGCTGCAGCAGACGAGACGCAGCCATCCGAGTCGGTTGAGGACTCTGTCTCGCCGCCGCCGGACGGCATTCCTCCCGAGACGGACGATATGGGCGAAGGGTCTGGTGCAATCTCAGTGGGCGGGAGCTTTGCGTGCGCTCTTCGCCTCGACGGGACAGCCCACTGCTGGGGATCGCAAGGTCTTGGCCAGACTGATGCTCCGTCGGGCGCATTCCGCAGCATCTCGTCCGCTGCAGCGCACACATGCGGCCTGCGTGCCAATGGCTCTGTTGAATGCTGGGGGTGGAACGATGTCGGCCAAGCGGATGCGCCGCTCGGTGAATTCGTATCCGTCAGCGCAGGTGGCAAGCACACGTGCGGCTTGCGTGCGAACAGCTCCGTCGAATGCTGGGGCGATGATGCGTCGAGCAGTCGCACACCGGCTGGGACCTACCGCTCGATTCATGCGGCGTACCAGGTCACATGCGGACTGCTCGCCGATGGCAAGATTTCTTGCTGGGGTGAGGCCGAGTCCGCAGACGCTCCAGTGCCGCGCGGTTCGTTCACACGCCTCTCCGTGAGTCGTGACGGCGCTGTGGCGTGTGGCCTGCGGACGGATCAGACTGTCGCATGTTGGGGGCGTAACTACCAGGGGCAGGCTTCGGCGCCAGGAGGGTCGTTCCGCGACGTTGCCGCCGGCCCGTGGCATTCGTGTGGCGTTCGCGTTGACGGTTCAGTTGAGTGCTGGGGCGAGGCCAAGCTCGGCCAGTCGGAGGTGCCCACAGGTCGCTTCGTCTCGGTGGTCGTCGGAGACGGCCATGCTTGCGCTCTGAGGACCGATGGTGTCGTTTCGTGCTGGGGCAACAACAAGGAGTCCCAAGGAACCTCGCCGGCTGGCCGGTTCACCTCGCTGGCCGCCGGTTTGTACGACAACTGCGGCTTGGTCGTCAGCGGCGCTCCTGTCTGCTGGGGGCAAGAGTACGACGGCCGGGACGCTGCGCCTCACGGGGAGTTCGCCACCTTCGGCACCGGGGCGTGGCACGTCTGCGCCGTCCGCGACAGCGGCCAAGCCGAGTGCTGGGGTTGGAACTTCGGTGGCCCGACAGACGTCCCGGATGACCGATTGATCTCCGTCGACGGCGGCCATTACCACTCTTGCGGACTTCGGATTGACGGATCGGCGTCGTGCTGGGGAGGCTTCCCGGACGAACTGAGCGGCGTCCACTTTGTGCCCGACGAGCAGTTCGTCGAACTGTCGGCCGGAGGAGGCATCACGTGCGCACTGCGTGCCGATTCCACCGCGGCGTGTTGGACTGCTGATGGATTCGTCGAATCGCCGCCGGGTGCCTTCACGTCGCTCTCCGTCGGTGTCCATCACAATTGCGGTCTCAGGGAAGATCGCTCCATCGAGTGTTGGGGTGACAACACTCATGGTGAACTCAACGCTCCCGAGGGTGCGTTCACGGTTGTCTCGGCAGGGGAGCGGACCTCATGTGCACTGGATCAGGCGGGCCGGATTTCCTGCTGGGGGTCCAAGGACGACGGGCTGCTCAACGCGCCGCAGGGGATATTCGCCGATGTCTCCGTCTCGACCTGGCATGGTTGCGCGCTCGATTACGACGGCGAGGTCGTGTGCTGGGGCAGCAATGACAACGGCGAACTCGACGCCCCGTCTGGGCCCTTCGAAGATCTGATCGTCGGAAGGAACTTCGCCTGCGCACACCGCGCTGACCGCCAACTGGAGTGCTGGGGCAATGGTGGGCGGGCGGAGTTCGCAGCTAGGCAGCGTCACAGCCAGTAGCAGCAGAGATTGCGCGGCGGTAGCGTCGGCGCTGATCGACGGTTCCCCAGTGCAGGGCTCGCTCGGGCGTCACGGGACCGGATCGCTGGGTCGGGCGCAGAGGCCCGTCACAGGAACCGCACACTCGCATCGCGTCCCGGGCGGCGTCGCGAGGCCACGCCGGAGCTTCAGAGGTAGCCATGTCGGACATGCCGGATCGTGCATTGCTCGAATCCAAGGAGCGAGATGAGCTGCTGCAGATCGCCACGGCGCTGGGCGTCGAGGTAGCACCCCGGGCGCGCAAGAACACCATCATCAGCGCCATCTTGGCCCCCGAAGGCGCCGCCGGTGCCGACGGGGAAGATGGTCAAGGCTCCGCTGCCGCCGAGACGGCGTCACAGACCCCTTCGGACACCCCAGCGGTCACCAAGCGCACCCGCACGCCGTCGCCACCGGCCGACTCCGGTCCCGCAGCCGGAGCGGATGCCACAGCCGAGCCGCCGGTCACGACACGCGACCGGGGCGCTACAGCCGACGACGATTCCGCAGCGCGAGAGCAGCCGGGCGCTTCCCCTTCAGAATCTTCGGGTTCGGATGTCCCGGTGGCCGAGGAAGGCAACCGTCGCAGCCGTCGCCGTGGCCGCGCGCGCGACGACGCGCAGATCGTCGGCGAGACCGTCCATTGCGACGGCCTGCTCGACCTGCGCGACGAGGGCTACGGATTCCTTCGCACGAATGGCCCCTTGCCTTCCGCAGACGACGTCTATGTCGCAGCCCGTCAGGTGCGCCAGTACGACCTGCGCCGGGGCGACCGGATCACCGGCGTCAGCCGTCCAGCAGCCCGCAGCGAGCGGAACCCTGCACTGCTGCGTCTCGACACGCTCAACGGCGAACAGCCGCCTGATCAGCCGGATCGCCCGCTCTTCGACGACCTCACTCCCGTGCTGCCCACCGACGCCCTGCCGCTGGCCGGTGAGCAGGGCGCGAGGCATCTCGCCGCCGTCGATGATCTCGCTCCGATCGGATTGGGCTCGCGCGGCCTGCTCACCGCGAGCGGTACGCATTCAGCGTCGCCGCTGCTCTTGTCCATGGCCGCCGCCATCGGCGAACAGCACCCCGACACACACCTCATCATTCTGCTCATCTCCGAGCGGCCCGAGGACGTCACCGAGATGACTCGCCGACTCGAGACCTCGGGCGAGGTACTGGCCTCGACGTTCGATCGGCCGCCTGAGGAACACCTTGCCGTGGCTGAGCTCACGCTGGAACGCACCAAGCGCATGGCGGAGGCCGGAGACGATGTCGTCATCCTCTTCGACGGCTTGACACGGCTCGCGCGTGCCTATGCCGCTGGCGGGAACGGGCGGCACCAGCCGACCGACGCCGTGGGTGCGGCCATCAGCTCGACGCTGAGATTCTTCGGCGGTGCCCGAAACCTTGAAGACGCAGGTTCCATCACAATGGTGGCAACGGCGCGCACGTCGACGGGCTACCAAGTCGATGACCTCGTAGCAGGCCGCCTGCGCGAGGCAGCGAATCTCGAGATCGCGCTCGGCGCGGGATTGCCCGGCGTCGCCGCGCTGGAGGCCGGCGAATTCTCCTTGGACAGCGACGCCAGCTTCAGCTTGGGCGAGCACCGCTGATCGTCGCTCGATGCGGGTGTGCCTGTCGTCGCCCGCTCTCAGGGGCTTCGCCGATAGGCAGAGCCGTGGCCCGAGCGGCCCGTGAGCGACAGCGAACAAGAGCGGGAAGCAACTGGTGTAACAACAGAAAGGTGCGCCCGTCGCCGCCCGCTCTTAGGCTGATTGCCTCAGAGCCGTCGAATGAGTGCCTGCGAATCAGGGAACACGATGAAGAGCGACATCCATCCGAACTACCGGCCTGTGGTCTTCCGGGACGCCGGTGCCGACTTTGCCTTCCTCACGCAGTCCACGGTCGAGACGAACGACACGATCGAGTGGACCGATGGCAAGACGTATCCGCTGGCCAACGTCGAGCTGTCCAGCGCCAGCCACCCCTTCTTCACCGGCCAGATGAAGATCGTCGACACGGCGGGCCGCGTGGAGCGCTTCGAGCGCCGCTACGGCCAGCGGAAGCGGCGGAGCTGAACGGGCCACCGGTGAGGTGCGGCCGACGGGTGCTGCGGGCATCATCGATGAGCCAGCCCAACCGCCCCGGTCCGCTGCACGCCTGAGAGCACTCGTCATGGCGCTCGACGCTGATCGCATCCGGGCGCTTCACGCGGCCAAGCTGCGGGCACTGACCCGCGACGCGCTCGGCCTCGAACCCGGCGAGGTTTCCGGCACCGACGACGGCGCGCTGGCCGTCGTGACGAACGCCGAGACCACCGTGGTGTGCCTTGCGCACGAACGCGCCGAGCGAGCGCTCGGCGGCGCGCTGGCGCTCGCGGTGCGCGCTGGGTGCCACGGCGTGCATGTCTTCGCCGAGAACCACAGCGGCGTGCTTGCCCGTCGGGCGGCGTGTTTCGTCTCAGCACCGACTGTGTGGCAGATCGACGGTTCCCATGCCGCCATCGCTGAGGCGGCGCCGCGGCCGACCGAGCCCCCACCGCCACGTGTGCCCGAACTGGTAGCGCTGCTCGGTGCTGCCGGTGTCGAGGTCACCGTCGAGCACGGCGTGATCACGGGCGAGGTGGAAGGTCTCGAAGTGGCCCGGGTCGTTGCTGGGGCCCCCCGCGGCGACACGGCAGCCGGCGACGGCGATGCAGGCGAGGCCTCGACGCAGTGGCAGATCGAGGTTGGTGTGGGTGCCCATGATCGGGAGGCGTTCTCGCTGCTGCACGCAGATGAGCCGACGCCCGAAGCCATCCGACGAGTCGCCGAGGTGGTGCGAGCGCACCGCTCGCCCGGCGCGTCGCCCCACCCGCTCAATCGCTTGTCAGCAGCCCGCTGGCTTCGGTCGCTGCTGATACGGCGGCCAGACCTCGTGGGTGCAGGCCGGCTGCGAGCTGCGTCGCCACCGCTGCCTCACGGAGGCCCAAAGGACCCGGTGCCCGCAGTGGCGTACGGCTTGACGCCTGAAGGCCGCCGCTTGGTGGTGGTGGCGTGCGTCGGCATCGATCTCGATGTGGTGCCCTTCGCAGCCGATGCTCGGCTGTTTCTCGATCCTGACGCCGAACTGGTGGTTGCGCTGCCTCGTCGCGATGCCCACGAGGTCATCAGGGCCATGTCGGCCAGGCTTCGCAGGCCGGCGCAGATCGTCGAGATCGACGACAGTTGGCGCACCATCACCGGCTCGAGTTCCTGATCCGCTCATCACCCCCGCAGTTAGCCTGAACGCGTGTCGGGCACCTTCGAAGCCTTCGAATCCGAACGGCTCGATGCGCTCGAGGCCGAGCGAACCGAGCTCGAGCGAAAGCTGGGCGAAGACGCTGCGTCAGGGGATCGTGCCCGCTTCGCCGACCTCGGACGCAGGCTCGCACGGATCGGCGAGATCATCGACGTCGTCCACGAGGCTCGCGCAGCCACAGCCGACGCCGAGGCCGCCCAGGATCTCCTCAACGCCAGCGACGGTGACGATGCAACCGAGGCCGGCCAGATGCTCGAGGTCGCCACACAGCGGGCAACGCAACTCGACGAGCGGCTGAAGACGCTGCTGCTGCCGCCCGATCCCAACGACGGGCGAGACGTCATCGTCGAGATCCAGGGTGCCGAAGGCGGCGAGGAAGCCAATATCTGGGCCCGCGACCTCTTCGAGATGTATCGGGCCTATGTCGCCGCGCGGTCCGGCTGGTCGTGGGAACTGCTCGGCAGCCAGGACAGCGACATGGGCGGGTTCACCAATGTGACGTTCGCAGTGCGCGGACATGATGTGTGGCGGGCGCTGAAGCACGAAGGGGGGCCGCACCGGGTGCAGCGTGTGCCGGTGACTGAATCCCAAGGCCGAGTTCACACGTCGTCGGCAACAGTGAGCGTGCTGCCCGAAGCCGCCGAGGTCGAGGTCGACATCGACCCGAACGATCTCATCGTCGACACGTTCCGGTCATCGGGACCCGGAGGCCAGTCGGTCAACACCACCGATTCGGCGGTGCGCGTCACCCACAAGCCCACCGGGGTCGTGGTGTCGATGCAGGACGAGAAAAGCCAGCTGCAGAACCGGGCCAAGGCCATGCGGGTGCTGCGCTCGCGCCTCTTGCAGCTCCGCCAAGATGCCCACGCGGCCGAGGTGGCGGCCCACAAACGCGACCAGGTCCGCGGCGGCGGCCGGTCCGAGAAGATCCGCACGTACAACTTCAAGGAGAATCGGGTTACCGATCATCGCGTCGGGCTCACGATCCACAAGCTCGACCGGGTGCTGGCCGGAGAGCTCGACGAGATCGTCGACGCCATGCAGCGCGCGGAACGCGAACGGCTCCTGGCTGCCGCCGTCGCCGACGGCGATGTGCGCCAAGGGGTCGAGAAAGCCGCTTCTCGGGTGATTGCCTGACGCAAACCCCCACGTCAGCGGCGTGCGCGTGGGGCCGAGCCTGCGTGCTTGTGCATCCTGGCGGCTGATCTGGCTTGAGAGCTGGGGCACTGCGCGCGCTATCCTGACCATTGCGTACATCTGTGTACGGCACGGCAGCGACGTGGCCGGTGAGAACGGCCGGGCCGGCGTGGGTTTCGAGCTAGGAGTGGCTGGCAATGCAGAAGCGAAGTGATTCCCCCCCCCCCCCCCGGTGCGGGCATGAAGACCGCGCGGCGCGCTGTGTGCGGCGTTGTGGTGGCGCTGCTGACCGCAGCGTCGGCGGCGGTGGTCGCGGTGCAGCCGGCCGCGGCACATGAGACTTCTCCCCAACGTGTTGGGTTGTACATGAGCGGTGGCTCCAACAGATTGGTGAGCGAGGGCACCTCGTTCACCCTCACGGCCGAGCGCACCAGGGGCGGCAACCACGCCTCGCACACGGGCACCGCGCTGATCGTTCCGATCCAGTTCAGCCCAACGGGAGGCGTAACGGGCCGTTCGGCGTCGGCTGACGATCTGATGATTCCTGCGTCCATCACCATTCCCGCCAATCAGACCACTGGCTCGGTCACCGTTCAGGTTGTCGACGACAACATCGCCGAAGAGTTCGAGCGGGCCGCGATCGTGCTCGGGCACTTGCCGAGAGGGTGGCATCCGGCCCCCTCTCGAATCCCACAGACCAGGAACGCCGACCCGGACGATCCCGGCAGCCCAGGCGTCTACTTCGACATCCGGCCCAGCGACGTTGCCGATATCGGCCGCCTGCGGTTCCGGGTGTGTACGAGGGCGGACAATTCTTGCCCGGTGAACGGCGACGACGGCTGGCAAGAGACCACGACCCCGTCGCTGACCCTGACCGAGGGCGGTTCTGCCAAGTCGTATCAGTACCGGCTGACCCCGGCGCTCACTTCGTTCCGTGAGGTCGAAGTGCATCCCGCCCATTCGGACATTACGAATGCAGATTTCGACCGTGATCGGCTCACCTGCGTCGCGAGCGCCGATCACTCTGTATTTCCCCTGAGTTCTCTGACTGTGCTGCCCGGCGACACACCGTCCCAGTGCCCGCATCGGCCGAGGTCCTACGGCGGGGATCAGATTGACACATGGCGCACGGTGACCTATCGCGCCGGCCAAGATGCGGACGCGAAGGGCCACAGCGTGACGGTGCGGCACCGGACGCTGGCCCGGATTACTGGCCATCCATATGCGGGCCACTACTACCAGGACCCCTCCGGCGAGAGGTGGCCGGTGCAGATCACCATTACCGATGACGACGCCCCGGACCAAGACGTGCAGTTCTCCGCGGGCGCCAACGGCTCGACCTGGATCAACATGAACGACGGCGGAGGAGTGGATACAGCGCTGCCTGATGTGCTCGTTCCGGGCGAGACGTATTCGTTTCGCGTGCGGCTGAAGAACCGAAGCCTTGCACCCGATCAAACGCACATCCTCACCCTGCGTTCCGAATCGCATTGGCGGGATGTGAAGATGTCGCTGGTGTGGAACAACGGGGCTGAGGACGCCCAGTGGTTCCAGCGTTTGGACTTCAAGACCAGTTCCAAACGCAATCGCGTGTACACGGTTCGGGTGCATGTCGCGGCCGACGCTACGCCGGGCAACGTGGTGTTCGACCAATACACGCCGCCCGGGTTCTGGAGCCGAGCAGCCGATCCTCGCAGTCGGTGGAACCGTCACTACTCGCGGACGACCGTGGCGTGCATCGCCTGCCCCGAGTCCGACGATGGGCCGATCAGTGACTCCGACGATGCGCCGATCAGCGACTCGAACGATGCGCCAATGGGTGACTCCAACGATGCTCGGCTTGACGAGGCGGCTCTGATCGCGGAGGTGAATGCGCATATCGCGGATTTCACGCGCCGGAATCATGCGAACGGTGTCCGTGATTGGAATCTGATCTTGGATCGGCTCGAGGGCCGTACGGGTATGAGCGACGCGGACATTGCTGTGTGGCTGGAGCGGGCGGTCCGCCATGGCTGGCAGGACGGCGTCACGACGCTGCCGAAGGTGCAGGCGATGTTGGCGGCGCCGCAGCCGGTCGTTGTGCCGGAGGTGAACATCACCGGTTCTGTCGGCGGTACGGAGGGTTCTGACGTGTCGTTCACGGTGAGCGCGGTTCCGCCGCCGACTGCCGATCTGGCGGTGAGCGTGACAGTGTCGGCTTTGGGCGACTTCGGCGTGCCGACGGGTTCCCATACGGTGACGATCCCGGCGGGGCAGTCGTCCAAGACGCTGACGCTGTCGTCGTCTGACGACTCGGTTGATGAGCCCGACGGCTCGGTGACGCTGACGCTGAACAGCGACAGCGTCGGCGGTTACACGGTGGGTTCGTTGTCGTCGCAGTCGGTGCAGGTGCTCGACGATGACGATCCGCAGCTGGTGGCCGCGCCGGTGGTGAGCGTGAGCGCTGGGGCCGGTGTCACGGAGGGTGGTGCTGCGTTGTTCACGGTGAGCGCTGATGTGGCGCCGGCTGCGGATCTTCCTGTGAGCGTGACGGTTTCTGCGTCGGGTGATTACGGCGTGGTGACGGGTTCGCGGACGGTGACGA
Source organism: Candidatus Poriferisodalis sp. (assembly GCF_965208895.1). GTDB lineage: Bacteria > Actinomycetota > Acidimicrobiia > Acidimicrobiales > Poriferisodalaceae > Poriferisodalis. The sequence continues at coordinate 3,695,436 of NZ_OZ242363.1, forward strand.
TCGCGGCGGGCACGACCAGCAAGGTTGTGTCGGTGGCGACGGTCGATGACTCGGTCGATGAGGCTGACGGTTCGGTGTCGGTGACGGTGGCCGACGGTGCCGATTACGACGTGGGCACTGCCACGGCGACGGTTGCCGTCGCTGATGATGACGATCCGCCGACGCCGGTGGTGAGCGTCAGCGCCGGGGCCGGTGTCAGCGAGGGCGGTGCTGCTTCGTTCACGTTGACGGCGAGCCCGCCGCCGGCGAGTCCGATCTCGGTGAGTGTGTCGGTTGGGGCGTCGGGTGATTTCGGGGCGGTGACGGGTTCGCGGACGGTGACCATCGGCAGCGACGGTTCTGCGTCGTTCAGCGTCGCGACCTCCGATGATTCGGTCGATGAGGCTGACGGTTCGGTGTCGGTGACGGTGGCCGACGGCGCCGATTACGACGTCGGCACTGCTTCGGCGACGGTCAGCGTCGCGGACGATGACGAGCCGCCGCCGGTGCAGGACGTGCCCGACACCGACGGCATCGCCGACACCGACCAGGCGCCCGCGGACGCCGATGCGTGTACCGGCAAGCCGACCGTGGCCGCAGCCGATGTGACCGCCCGGCGAGGCGACGACATCGAGTTCGTCATCAGCATCGACTGCGCCCACACCAGCGACGTCGCCGTGCACTACTCGGTCACCCGCGACGGGCAACTCGCCATCAGCGACGCAGGAATCGCGACCATCAACAGCGGCGACACCACTACCACCGTGACCTTGTCCACCACCGGCGGCGTCGCCGTCGTCGGCCTGTACCTCGCCTACGTCTCCGAAGTCACCAACCCGTGGGGAGTCTGGGCGTACGGCACCATCACCGACTAGGAGGGTGGTCGGTAATGGGTGCCTGGCCCAATCCGCGAGCCCCGACCTGCGGCTTTGCATGCGCCAACCACCCGAAATGCGGCTATCCGACCACACTCCTAGCAGGGTGCTGAAACAGTCGATGTGTGCTTGGTTGGCGAGCTCAAGCCCGCAGTAGCCGGTGTCGCAGCGGGAGGATGAGCCGATCCGCAACGGCCCACAGGAAGGGCTGACGCTCGGAGATTTGTTCCGGGGACTGCGTGCGCAGTTCGAGGCGGCTGGAGTGCCCGATCCGGGGGTGAGCGCACGCCGAATCGCAGCCGAAGCCAGCGCAACGGAGGTCGCCGCCGTCGCCTTGGCGCCGCAGACGCCGATGGCCGCACGCATGGTGGCCCACGCCGATGCGTTGGCGGCCCGGCGGGCGGCGGGCGAGCCTTTGCAATATGTGCTGGGCAGCTGGGGATTCCGCAACCTTGACTTGGCCGTCGACCGCCGAGCCCTGATCCCGCGTCCCGAGACCGAGGTGGTCGCGGGCATAGCGATTGACTGGCTGGCCGCGACCGTGCGAGGCCGCCGACCCGCACAAATGAACGTGGCCGATCTCGGCACGGGCTGCGGCGCGATTGCACTGTCGGTCGCGCACGAGGTTCCCCAAGCCCGAGTGTTCGCTACGGACAGCTCCGTCGATGCACTGGCGCTGGCGGCAGCCAACTTGGCCGGCTTGGGGAGGGCGGCCGCCCGTGTCTCGTTGCATCAGGGAGACTGGTTCGATGCACTCGTCGGCGTGCCTGGTTCCGCCAGTGACGGCGGTGTTGCGGATTCGCTGGCAGGGCGGCTCGATGTGATCGTGTCGAACCCCCCCTATGTGGCCGACGGCGAAGTCCTGCCGGCCGAGATCGTCGACTGGGAACCGCACGCCGCGCTGTATGCCGGAGCCGATGGTTTCGAGCCACTGCACACGATTGTCCGAGATGCCCGTGGCTGGCTGGCCCCGGGCGGTCTGCTGGTGCTGGAGCTCGCTCCCGATCAGGCGCCTCCAGCTGTTGAAGTGGCGGTTGCCCGTGGTTATGACGACGTGCGCATCAAGCGAGACCTTGCCGGCCTCGATCGGGCGCTGATCGCGTTGCGCCCGCGTTCGGAACCCGACGAGGCCGAGCTGAGGCTGGCCGCCGAGCGGCTCCGCGGCGGCGGGCTTGTGGTGGCCCCCACCGATACGGTCTGCGGTGTTATGGCCCGCTACGCCGACACCGACGCGGTCGCACGGGTGTGCGAAGCCAAAGAGCGCCCCCGCAGTGACCCCATGCCGATCCTGGTGTCAGGGCTCGCGCAGGCCGACGAACTGGTCGAGCTGTCTGGGTCAGCTCGATCTCTGGCGCAACGGCACTGGCCGGGCGGCCTGACGCTGGTGGCGAAGCGCCGAGGGGGGCCCGATCCATTGCACGGCCGCGAGACACTGGGCGTGCGCGTGCCGGCGCTGGGATGGCTGCGCTGGCTCATCGACGAGGTCGGGCCAGTGACCGGCACCAGCGCAAACCGCCACGGCGCCGAGACGCCCACCGACGCCGAGGAAGCAGCATCGAGCCTCGCGAGCCCTCCGGCAGAGTCGGCCCAACCCGGCCGCGTCATTCGCGGCCAGGCTCTCGGGGGAACCCCCTCGACAGTGGTGGACGTCACCGGAGACAAGCCCGTCGTGCTGCGAGCAGGGGCAGTCCCCGCCGATTTGCTTCGCTTCGCGTAGGACAGGCGACAGGCCTTCTCGCCCCTCGCGGTTGTAGGGCCTCGGGCGCTGGAAATTCGCCCAGCTGGCACCGAATCCGGTACCTGAGGGGCGGCGACGGCTGCGAGACTGACGCAGTGGCTCACCGCAACCCCCATGCCTCTCCGCCGCTGACGATCGCGCTTGCTGCCGATCACGCTGGCTGGGAGCTGAAGGATCGCTTGGCGCAGCATCTGCGCGGCAGCGGATATGAGGTGGTGGACTTGGGCGCCAATGGCCCGGAGTCGGTCGACTATCCCGATTTCGGCGAGGCCGTCGGCCAGGCGGTGGCGAACCGGACGGCAGACATCGGTGTGGCGGTGTGCGGCAGCGGCATCGGCATCGCGATGGCCGCCGGCAAGGTGGCCGGAATCCGTGCGGCCACCGTTCACGACGAGACATCGGCTCGGCTTGCCCGCGAACACAACGACGCCAACGTGATCTGTCTCGGCGCCCGTCTCGTGGATCCGGGCGGGGCAGTAGCCGCACTCGATGCGTACCTCGCAGCGGCGTTCGAAGGCGGACGCCATCAGCGACGGGTCGACAAGATCGACGCACTCGGCCGGCGCTGAGGCGGCCTGAGCATTCGAAGCCGAACTGAGGCACCCCGCATAGGGCGGGCACCGCAAGGAGACACAGCTTCATGACCCGAACGCACCCCACCACAGCGAGCTGGGCACCGCTCGGCGATCCCGAGATCGATGCCGTGCTGGCAGCCGAACTCGAGCGCCAGATGACGACGATCCAACTCATCGCCTCGGAGAACTTCGCATCGCCCGCAGTGATGGCGGCGACCGGAAGCGTGCTCACCAACAAGTACAGCGAGGGCTACCCCCGGCGCCGCTACTACGGCGGCAACGTCAACGCAGATGCCGCCGAGCAGCTCGCCATCGATCGGGTCAAGGCGCTGTTCGGCGCTGAGCATGCGAACGTGCAGCCCCATTCGGGCTCGCAGGCAAACGCTGCTGTGTACTTGGCGCTCCTCGACATCGGCGACACGGTGATGGGCATGAGCCTCGACCAAGGCGGGCACCTGACCCATGGTTCGCCCGTCAATGTCAGCGGGCGGCTCTACAACTTCGTGAGCTACGGCCTGACGCCCAGCGACGAGCGGATCGACTACGACGCCATGGCCGAGTTGGCCCGCGAGCATCGGCCCAGGCTGATCGTGGCGGGCGCGACGGCATATCCCCGCCGCATCGACCCAGTGCCGTTCCGCGAAATCTGCGACGAGATCGGCGCGGTCTTCATGTTCGATGCAGCCCACATTGCCGGGCTGATCGTCGGCGGCGTGCACCCGAATCCGGTGCCGGTTGCCGACATCGTCACCTTCACGACGCACAAGACGATGCGCGGGCCGCGCGGCGGGACGATCCTGTGCACTCAGGAATACGCCAAGCGCATCGACTCAGCGGTGTTCCCCGGCAGCCAGGGCGGCCCGCTCGATCATGCTGTCGCTGCCAAGGCGGTGGGCTTCGCCGAGGCAGCGCGCCCCTCCTTCGCCGCGTACCAGGCCCGCATCGTCGAGAACGCGGCCGCTCTGGCAGACGCACTCGCACATCACGGCTTCCGGCTGGTCTCGGGCGGTACCGACAATCACCTGCTGCTCATCGACCTGCGCACCTTCGACGCTGACTTGACGGGCAAGGCGGCCCAGGAAGCGCTCGACGCGGCCGGCGTCACGCTGAACCGCAACGCCATCCCTGACGACCCTCGCTCGCCGTTCGTGACGAGCGGACTGCGGATGGGCACCCCGTCGGTCACCACCCAAGGCATGGGACCAGACGAGATGGCGAAGATCGCCGAGTTCACAGCGCGAGTGCTGCGCACCCCCGACGACGCAGCCGTCATCGCCCAAGTGCGCGCCGAAGTCGCCGAACTCTGCGCTGCCTTCCCGCCCTACGACCGCTGAAGCGTCACGCGCGGTCGGAGCCGTTGCGGTCCGCGGCAGCGAGCGCTCGGCCATGCTGTCGCGGCTGAGCCGGGCATGGGGGGGTTGCAGGCCTCCGGCTCGGGCGAACCAGCCGTCCAGGCCGAGGTTGCGGCTGGGCTGGGTATTGGTGGTGTTGGGGTGCGGGGGTCAGTCTTCGGTCTGTTCGGCGGTCCAGCGGTCGGCGTGGGCGCGGGCTTGGCGGTCGTGTTCGATGGTTCGCAGCAGGGACTGCACTGACGAGCGCGTCCAGTGTGTGTTGCCGGTGGGCGTGCGGATGACGGGCTCGGCTGCCATCACTCTGTGTCGGGGCATCAGCATGGCGGGGGCGATGAGCGCTGCGACCAGAACGAGAAGGCGAATTCGGAGTGCCGCTCTACGGTCACTCATGCCCGTGATTGCGAGATGTGAGATTGCTCAGTCGCTGGCGAGCCTGATTGGCGGCTCTTGCCCTAGTTCGCACAGGAAAGAAAACAGCCCGCAGGCGGGTATTGTGTGCCTGTGCAGGCGATGGAGCATGTGAACGCGGAGCAGCTCCTGATTTCGGTCAGATGGCCTGAAGAGCCAGCGTGTCCTTCCTGCGGAGGAAGCGCCCGTCTTGTCTCAGGCGTTGACAGTGATCGCGAGTGGAGCGTTTGGCGGTGTGTTGGCTGCCGCAAGCGGTTCACGGTCACGACCGGCACGAAGATCCACTCGACGAAGCTTTCGCCGTCGCACTGGCTGGCTGCAGCCAGACTTCCGGACCCGGCACCGGCAGCCATCGTCGAGGTGATCAGTGTCTCGCATGTCACCGCACGCAGGATCTCGTCAGTCATGTCGCCGGTGAAGGACCTTGTGCTTGTCGAAAGGCTGGGGCATCTGCTGGGAGACCGGCGTCGGCGAGCCTCGGGCCCGGGCGACCCGTGGCTGGTCGAGCATCTGCCGGCCACGCTGCGCGTGGACGACAACCCGCTTGTCTCGTTGAGCGGCGGAACGAAGAGCGTGCTGAACGCGTTGAGGGCGCGGCCATTCGGCGCTACTGCGGCGAAAGTCGCCGAGCTCGCCGACGTCTCCTACTCGCAGGCGTCGCGATGCCTTGCTGAACTCGAGCGGCGCGGCTGGGCAGAGCGAACCACCACGGCAATCCAGCGCGGGTACGAACTGCGGCCTGCGACTCTGTGGGCGCTGTCATGGTCAGACGGCTGCATGGGGGCGCTCGCGTACCTGCGAGACCGGCCGACCCGGCGTGCGAGTGAGGCAGCAGATCGCGTGCCGCAGCGTTTCTGGCGGCTCTTCTGGTCGGGTGCTTCCGCCGACACGCTGCGAATCTCCCAGCACGGTCTGCACATTGCGGAGACTCTGATCGGCGGTCGTGATGTGTGCGCAAGGGCGTGGGCGATCTCGACGCTGCCGACGAACGTGCTCCAGGAGTGCCGGACTCTGCGAGGATTCGACACCGGACCGACCGCCGAGCTGCTCGACGCCGAGCTGGCGCGACGCGCAGTTGCGCCATGAGCGAACTCGACGGGCTGGCCGACGTCCTGCCAGGGAATCTGCGCAGCGTATGGCCTCACGTCGCAGAGTGCGCCAACAGAGTCGGGGGAGTGCTGATGGGCGGAACCGCCGTCGCCATCCACCTACGCCACAGAATCTCGGAAGATCTCGACGTCATCACGCTGGAGGACTTCTCCGGCAAGGCGCAGGAGAAACGGCTGCGCGCAGCAGCAAGTGTCGTAGACGTCGAAGAGGTGGCCGACAGCATGTTCCATGGCTTCGTCGACGGGGTGAGGGTCGACATCTTCAGGGCACTGCCGACCAACGAAGTGCAGCCATCCGACATGCAATGGGTCGCTCCCCCCACCGAGGTCGTAGGGATGACTGTCGGCTCGATCCCGGACCTGATGGCCGCCAAGCTCGACGTCATCAGGTTGCGCCCCAAGCTGCGCGACTACTTGGACCTCGCCGCGATGGATCAATCCGGCGCCTGCAGCCTCGAGGCGGGCCTCGGCTATTACTGCCGTCGGTTTGGGTACAGCCACCCGCCCCATGTGCTCGAAGAGATAACGCGACTGCTCGACAGGCCCGGCAAGCTGCCCACTGACCCTGACTACGAGGATCGCCGCGCTGGCGCGCTGGACCACCTGCAAGGGCGCGCACCCGACCTGAGAGACCGAATCGCCGAAATGCGCGACATCGCTGTCAACGACTCTGTCGCGGGCTCCGCTCAGCGGGTGCGCGAGACCGAACGAGCATCCGACTCGGGGCTGTGTGGCAAGTGGATGCCCACAGCGGGCACGCATTGTGTTCTTGACCCAGATCACGAGGGGCACTGCCAATCTGAGCGCTAGGAGACTGCTGATTTATTCGCTCCGATTTCAGCGTGCAGGGGGGGCTGTCAGAAGGGCCATCGTGAAGAGTCTCAGGATTCCGCCTGCGGGCTTTGGGCCTCGCGAGTTTGTTGAGTCTGTCCGGAACTAATCGAACAGTTCAAACCATCGAGCCATCTTCGTCGCCTGGGGACGGCGTCTCCTCAACCCCCGCCCTGCTGTGGGAAACGCGCCGATAGCGGGATTCCAGATACTCGTCGACCCATCGCCGACTGCTTCGCCAGCGGCCATCACCTCCGCGAGTCGCCTGAAGCCGCCCACGATTCGCCGCCGCTCGAAGCGCCACCTCGCTGGTGTCGCCGGTTGCCAAGGCCTCCAGTGGCACGAGACGGGCCGGTCCGGCGACGGCGGGAAGAACAAATCGGTACAGGCTGTCCAAGACAGCGCGAGCGAGCATCGCACCGAGCGGACCGGGGACGCCGTCGTCGGCCCGTCGCAGTGCTCGGAGGTACCGGTCACGATCTCGCTTGTAGATGATCGCCGGAGGAAAACCGAGCCGTACGAGCACCAGATTGAGGACCAATCGTCCGGTTCGCCCGTTCCCGTCCAGAAACGGGTGTATCTGCTCGAAGCGACAATGGACTGAGGCCAAGTCATCCGGGAAGTGAAGCTCGGCGGGGTCGAGCGCATTGACTTGCTGCGCCCATGCTGTCATCTCGGCCCCGATGAGAGGCGATGAGACCGGAGTCATGCCTTCGGGGAACGGGTGGATCTCATGCTCGCGATAGTTGCCGGGCCTCTCGGCGCGTGTCGCGTTCGGGTGAGGCGCTACCTCCCAAACCGGCGAAAGCGCAGCACGGTGGATTTCCCGGACTTCTGCGAGAGTCACGATCTGCTTGTGCCGGCTGAGCCCGACAGGGCGAACCGCTTGGGCGTACACCCACTCGGCCGCGTCGCCGTACCCTCTGACTTCCAAGTACTCATTGAGTTCCTTGTTGCCGACCGCCCGCCCTTCCGCAAGCAATCGCTCCACTTGCTTGAGTACGAGCGTGTTGCCTTCCAGAGCGGTCGAGTGGTGCGCCTCCTCATACCACATGCCCTTCCAGATATCGCTGGCTTCTTCGGGAAGAGGAAGCCCGCCGAGGTTCTTTCGCAACTCATTGACCTGGATCTGAAGGCGCTCGTAGACCTCTGAGTGCGACGGGCGGCCGGGTCCCGGGCGACGGATGGCCTCGGAACGGTCCGTCACGTCGCTTCAACCGTTCCGAGACTGCAACACGTAGCAACAGCGGTCCTGGCGCGAGATTTCAATTGTTGCGTCTGCACCGATGTGAATCTAGCGCGCAAATTCGAAGACCTTGCGGTTCTCGTGCTACGACACCGTCCGGCAATCTGTCGCGGCAGAGCCAAACCAATTGAACAGTTCAACTTCAACCTCGGATGTGCATCCTGCGAGGCAGGTCGATCATTCCTGCCGCATCAGCTGCCGCGGCGCTGACGAGGACCCGTCCATTGGTCCAGTTGATTCACCCTGGGATTTGCGCAGCCTCGTACTTGAGGGGCGGCGACGGCTGCGAGACTTGCACGGTGGCTCACCGCAACCCCCATGCCTCTCCGCCGCTGACGATCGCGCTTGCTGCCGATCACGCTGGCTGGGAGCTGAAGGATCGCTTGGCGCAGCATCTGCGCGGCAGCGGATATGAGGTGGTGGACTTGGGCACCAATGGCCCGGAGTCGGTCGACTATCCCGATTTCGGCGAGGCCGTCGCCAAGTTGGTGGCGAACCGGACGGCAGACATCGGTGTGGCGGTGTGCGGCAGCGGCATCGGCATCGCGATGGCCGCCGGCAAGGTGGCCGGAGTCCGTGCGGCCACTGTTCACGACGAGACATCGGCTCGGCTTGCCCGTGAGCACAACGACGCCAACGTGATCTGTCTCGGCGCCCGTCTCGTGGATGCCGGCGGGGCGCTGGCCGCTCTCGATGCGTACCTTGCAGCGGCGTTCGAAGGCGGACGCCATCAGCGGCGGGTGGACAAGATCGACGCACTCGGCCGTCGCTGAGACGGCCTGAGCATTCGAAGCCGAACTGAGGCACCCCGCACTCGACGCGCATCCCAAGGAGACACAGCTTCATGACCGCAACGCACCCCGCAGCAGCGAGTTGGGCGCCGCTCGGCGATCCCGAGATCGATGCCGTGCTGGCAGCCGAGTTCGGGCGCCAGATGACGACGATCCAACTCATCGCGTCGGAGAACTTCGCATCTCCCGCGGTGATGGCGGCGACCGGAAGCGTGCTCACCAACAAGTACAGCGAGGGCTACCCCCGGCGCCGCTACTACGGCGGCAACGTCAACGCAGATGCCGCCGAGCAGCTCGCCATCGATCGGGTCAAGGCGCTGTTCGGCGCTGAGCATGCGAACGTGCAGCCCCATTCGGGCTCGCAGGCAAACGCTGCTGTGTACTTGGCGCTCCTCGACATCGGCGACACGGTGATGGGCATGAGCCTCGACCAAGGCGGGCACCTGACCCATGGTTCGCCCGTCAATGTCAGCGGGCGGCTCTACAACTTCGTGAGCTACGGCCTGACGCCCAGCGACGAGCGGATCGACTACGACGCCATGGCCGAGTTGGCCCGCGAGCATCGGCCCAGGCTGATCGTGGCGGGCGCGACGGCATATCCCCGCCGCATCGACCCAGTGCCGTTCCGCGAAATCTGCGACGAGATCGGCGCGGTCTTCATGTTCGATGCAGCCCACATTGCCGGGCTGATCGTCGGCGGCGTGCACCCGAATCCGGTGCCGGTTGCCGACATCGTCACCTTCACGACGCACAAGACGATGCGCGGGCCGCGCGGCGGGACGATCCTGTGCACTCAGGAATACGCCAAGCGCATCGACTCAGCGGTGTTCCCCGGCAGCCAGGGCGGCCCGCTCGATCATGCTGTCGCTGCCAAGGCGGTGGGCTTCGCCGAGGCAGCGCGCCCCTCCTTCGCCGCGTACCAGGCCCGCATCGTCGAGAACGCGGCCGCTCTGGCAGACGCACTCGCACATCACGGCTTCCGGCTGGTCTCGGGCGGTACCGACAATCACCTGCTGCTCATCGACCTGCGCACCTTCGACGCCGACCTGACCGGAATCAGTCGTCGGCCTGCTCGGCGGTCCAGCGGTCGGCCTGGACGCGAGCTCGGCTGTCGTGCTCGATGGTTCGCAGCAGAGACTGCGCCGATGAGCGTTTCCATTGTGTATTGCCGGTAGGCGTGCGGGTGCCGGTCTCGGTGAGCGCGGCGGCGATGAGACCCTGCTTGCGTGGGCGTCCGGGGTGGCCTCAGTCGGACATCTTTGGCGGCAGCTCTCGGGGGTCGAGCGGCATGTCTCGGATCCAGGCTCGTGCTGCGTGGTGGGCGAGGTCGACGCGGCCGCGTGCGGTCGGCACGACCATGCCTGCGCGAATGAGCCGCTGTCGGTAGACGCCTGCGTAGCTGACATCCACGTCTAGGCGTTGCGCTATCTCAGCGAGGCGCGACTCGCCGTCGTCGGCTGCCATTGCCCTCAGGAAGCGTCGGTCGATCGGCGACAGGTCACGCCAAGTGGGCGCCAGCACGTGGCGGCTCACGCGTCGATTCGCCTCGGCTAAGCCCGATTCGACGTGCTCGCGGGTGATCAATGACGACCCGGCCGGTGCCGCAGCCCACGTGTAGAAGCCGACGAGCTGCACCATGAATGCATAGCCAGAGGTGGCGAGGCTTGCTGCGTCAAGCGCTTGGTCATCGATCGCGCGACCCTGTTCCTCGATCGGGGCCGAGAGCGCTAAGCGCGTGTCGGCGCGGTTGAGCTGGCCTATGTCGTGCCGTGAACAGCGATGAAGGAATGCCGACCGGTCCTCGGTCTCGATGTACTCCTCGAACGGCGGCAGCGCTGCGCCCGCGAAAGCGATCGGCCGCTGCTCACGTCGGCACACGTGCTGCATGACCGACCCGAATTCTCGGATCTCGTGCCGGTCTGCGCTGAGCAACTCGTCGACAGTGATCATCAAGCCGGTGGCCTCGTTCGCGAGGAGGTCGCCCAGGTCGCTGAGCGCTTCGCGCAGACTCTCGGCGGCATCGGGCGGTGGTGCGTCCCCGAAGTCTGCTCCGAGACTGAACGCCTGCACCGAGCGCACGCGGCGTTTCTGCGGTCCGGTGAGCGCATGGATGTGGCGGATGGCCGCCCTTTCGATCCGTGCAATCATGCCGGACCTGCTGGCGTCCTCGGAAATCGTCAGCCAGCCCTGCTCACGGGCGACATCTTCGGCGGCATTGAGCATGACCGTCTTGCCGGCGCCTCGAACACCGAAGAAGATCGTGGTGTAGTCGGGATGGGTTGTCCCGGTGATCAGCGCTTCATGGATCGTGTCCAAGATGTCGCCGCGTCCAGCCATGACCGGCGGCGCGCTGCCGAACGTCGGGGCGAACGGGTTCGATCCATTCATCGCCGAGTTCGCCTCCTTGGCTCGATGCAACGGTGGATGGCTATTTGTGCTGTTTAGTGTATTTGTTTTCTTTAGTGCATTTGCGGCTTTTGTCTTGCCGCCAGATGGGCGACGCACAACTCGACCTCGATGCCGCTGGCCCAGCGTGTTCCGGCGGAGTCGGCGTGTCGAAAGCCGAATATCACGAGCTGCACGAGAGCTGGCCGCAGCCGACCCGGGCAATGGGGGGTTGCAGGTGTTGTGGTGCCGGTATCAGTCTTTGGTTTGTTCGGCGGTCCAGCGGTCGGCTTGGGCGCGTGCTTGGCGGTCGTGTTCGATGGTTCTCAGCAGGGACTGCACCGACGAGCGGGTCCATTGTGTGTTGCCGGTCGGGGTGCGGATGCCGGTCTCGGTGAGCGCGGCGGCGATCTGGCCGTAGCTGTGGTCTGATGCGCGCAGCTGTGCGGCGAGTGCTTTGGTGGCGTCGTCGTGGCGGCTGGGCCTGCCGAGGCGTACGCCTCGGCTGCGGGCGATTTCGAGCGCGTCGGCGGTGCGGGCGCCTGCCATGGCGGCTTCGAACTCGGCGAACACTGCGCGCACTCCGAGATACAGCCGCCCTTCGGGGCCTGTGAGTTCGGTGGGGGCGTCGAGAGCGGCGAGGGTCCAGCCTTCGTCCTCAGCGCGCTGGTGGAGTTGGAGCAGCTCGATTGCTGAGCGCGCGAGTCGGTCTGATCGGGCGACGGCGAGCACGTCGACGTTGCCGCACGCGAGCTGTGCGAGCGCGTTTCTCAGCTTGGGCCTGCGCTGTGTGGGGATGGTGCCCGACACTGCATCGTCGGTGATGCGGCTGATGACGTGCCAGCCGCGTGCGCGGGCCTCGCGTTCGACTGCTCGGTGCTGGGCGTCGGTGCCCAGACCTGACCGGGCTTGTGCCCCGGTGGACACCCGGGCATAGGAGACGGCACGCAGCACGCTGGGGTCTTTCGTCTGAAACCGCTGGTCAGGCATGATTTCTGAGTGTACCGGAATCCTTCATATCGTACACAGGCCTGCGCGGTCCTGCAACACACGCCCCGCCCGGCCTCGCGTCAACGCGCCGCAGCCCGTCCCGCAGGCCCTGAACCCGCATATCTGCTGGGTTTCCGCCCGGACGTGCAGGCGTCACGCCACGCACTGCGGTCGGCGGCTTTTCGGTGCCCGTTGCGGTCCGTTCTGCTGTATCGGAAATGAAGGATTCGCGACTGTGCCGGCACCGCGGGCGGCATCAATTGCATGGGTCCCCCGTATGCGGTCGGCGTGGTCGCGAATCGCACACAACCGCCTGGAGGGACCCACTATGACCAAACGGACACTCGCGGCGCTGTGCGCGCTGCTCGTTGCCGCTTCCACGCTCGCCGTGGTCGCCCAACCCGCAGCAGCGCACAGCCAGACCACGACCAAGCAGCGCTGCTCCTACGACCCATTCGCCGGACAGCAGTGCTGGACCGAGACCGTCACCGTCAGCCACACCCACACCTGCGGGGCAGGCATGACGGGCACGTTCCCGAACTGCTACCCGATCCCTCCGGCGAACCAGAACTGCGGCGCTGGCACGACGGGCACGTTCCCGAACTGCTACCCCATCCCCTCTGACAACAGCAACCACGACAAGGACAAGGGCGGCACCGACAAGACCGAGCCGGACAGCACCGAGCCGGACAAGACCGAGCCGGACAAGACCGAGCCGGACAAGACCGAGCCGGACAAGACCGAGCCGGACAAGACCGAGCCGGACAAGACCGAGCCGGACAAGACCGAGCCGGACAAGACCGAGCCGGACAAGACCGAGCCGGACAAGACCGAGCCGGACAAGACCGAGCCGGGAACAGGCACCACCACCACCACCACGCCGCCGCCCACAACCACGACGGCTGATCCTTGCGGCGACTATGCGGATGGTCTGATCGACGCGCTCAACAAGGTCAACGACGGCACCAACAGCTCGTTTGACCCGCCCGCGCAGCCGGCGGGTTGCGCAGGCCCTTCAGGCAGGGAGCTGGCCGGCTACGTCAGAGTGATGGGTAACAACTGGCTGCGCGAGATCGGCGAGATCTTCGAGGACTGGAAGGAAGCCACGGCCGGGGTGGCGGAACTCGAAGCCGAAGAGCGAGACAAAGCCATCGAGGAATACAGGAAGGCTTGGAACGAACTGCCGCGGCCCGTCCAGGTTGCGACCACTTACGCCGGCTGCGCCGTTCTGTCTACCGCTGCGCTTGGCGCGATAGTCAAGGGCAAGCCGAGTGTGGCTGCGAGAATCTCCCAGCGGGCCGGCGACCTCGGATGCACCATCGGCGTCGATTGGATTGATCTTTCCATTGACGACGGCGGCACCGGCGACGGCGGCACCGACGACAGCGACACCGACGACGACGCGGCCGACGACGGCGGCACCGACGACAGCGACAGCAACGACGACAACGACCCGCCCGACAGCGATGCGGTTACCGAGGCGGAGGGAGCTGCGGCAAAGGCGAGGGCTGACTATCAAGCCAACCGCAGTTGGCAAAACCGCAAGGCGCTCATTGATGCGATCAACCGCTTGAGGTGTCTGCAACCCAAGCTCTACATCTGTTCGACGTCGCCCTAAACGCCCCGAGCTACCCTGAACCCATGAGCGCCGACATCGAGACGCCGAGATCGAAGAGGCTTGCGCTGCGAGCCTCTGTTCTCATCACGCTCGGCATCGCCGCTTGCATTGCGACGGCGTATTTCGACTCGGGGGCGCAGGGCATAGTGGTGATTGCGTTCATGGCTCTCTGTTGGTCGTTCGGTATCGAGGCCGCCAGGCAGGCTGTTCGAGAACGCCGACGCGAGGCGGCGCGCGAAGCGGTTATGGCTGCTGGGCGGTTGGACTGAGGCGAGGCTGTCGGCGGGAGCCCATGAGCCCGCCCGCAACCCGCCGCCGATGAACCTGCACGCGGGCGGTTGGTGGAGCCGACACGGCCGCCCGCAGCGTCGCCGTGGCCGAAGCCGCCGCAGCCGAAGCCCGCGAAATCGGAAATGAGCGCCCTGAACTACACTCCGACCGTGAGCACCTCGACGACTCAGAGACGACCAGCGCTTCTGTGGCCGATGTTCGAGCAGAGACCTAGGGATCGCCGCGACAACGTCGCGCTCCGGGCAGCCAGCGCAGTAACGATGTGTGTCGCTCTGTTCAGCTTCAGCTTCACTAGAGTCGCACTCGTCTGGTTCGTGCTCGCCCAGGTCATCGGGTACATCACGACTTGCCTCTTCTGGCTGATATGGACCCACCGACGCGGCTACTGGAGCCACATGGCTAGTCCACGCCACTAGCCCAATGACTACAGGCACCCGGTCGGCGTTGTGCTGGCCGGGTGCCGTTGTCGTTTGTTCCCCACTTCCCCAGAGCTACGACTTGGGCAAGAGGGCTTCTTGCTTTTCTTCGTCGGCGATTGGCTCTATTTGAATCGCCTCGGTTTTGGTGGAGGCTCTGGGGGTCCCTGAGAGGATGGAGCGATGCCAACGAATGGGAGATGTCCCGCCGAGCTGAGAATCACCCACGGGGCGAATCGAGACACACATATGATCAAGCCGTGTCACTGCTTCCTCCGCGAACTCGAATGGATCGTGCCGTCAGGCTCGTAGTCAGGCAAACGACGTACAGCTCTGGAGGCGCAACGGTCGCCGTGCTCGTCGGCCTTAGCAGTTTGCTAATTGGCCCGCGCTCACCGGGCGCAGCGGTCGCAGTTTCGAGCATTGTCCTAGTGGCGTGGACAGCGTGGCTGCTTCGGCGGCGGCTGCGGCGACAGGCAGCGCAGGGCTAAGCCTGAATCCACCGGTGGGAGTCCCGGCAACCGCAACAGCGACACTCGGACGCTCCCTTGTCAAGCGGCAAGTAAGACACCGATGGCCTGGCCCCCGCCAACATCTTCACTGTTCTGCGCAGGCGTCAAAGATTGGGCCATCGCACGATGCCAAGCAACCTCGCTCGCCTCAGCCAATGACGACCCGCGCCCTGAGTTACCCTGACCCCTTGACACCCTCCCAACGCAAGCTCGGATCGTGTGCGGGGATGCGGGCCAGCCCGTAGATTGCGGGCGGCTAATTCAGCGCTCGCCCCCGAGATTCGTGCGGAACTCGTGGCTGATCGGGGTGCGCGTCGGAACTTCCTGCGGCGTCGGAGACTTTCGGATCCATGCAAACGAACAACCCGCGCGACGAGCAGCGGGACGGTCGCAACGGCACCGGCAGTGAGGACGGCTTGGCCAAGGCCATCGAGATCGTCGTGACGCCGGCGATATTCGCGGCGGCTGGGTTTGGGCTGGACCGCTGGTGGGGTACCGGACCATGGCTCGCGTTCAGCTTTGGCACGGTTGCGTGCGTCGTCAAGCTCTTGGTCGAGTGGTATCGCTATGCCGAGCGCATGCAGATCCACGAAGAGGAGATCGTGGCCGGCCGTCCTGCCGAGCGCCGGGGCATCGACCGCTCGAACCGACTCGACGAGCCGGCGTCGTTGCCGACGGGCGTATCGCTCGACGTCGATGCCGACGCCAACGCCGACGCCGACTCATCGGCGCCCCTCGGCATGGCTGAGACGCCTCAACCAGCCGACAACCAGACCGGACGCTCAGCGACTGCGCGACTGCACTCGTGACAACGGCGATGTCCGACGAGCGAGCCGAGTCCGACGACGGCGTGCAGCCTGGTGGTGACCACGCCCCTGAACGCGATATCGCGTTCGACATGGCACGCCGCAGCCTGTGGGTATTTCCCGCCTGGGTCGTGGTCAGCGGGTTCATCTGGGGCATGGGCGGCGCGCTCTCCTCCGCGCTCGGATATGTGCTGGTCGTCGGCAATCTCGCGGCCGCCGCAGCGCTGATGGCATGGGGCGCGCGCACGTCGCCCGTCGCGCTCATGGGAGTCACGCTGGGCGGCTTCATCGTGCGTCTCGCGGTACTCGCCGGCGTCGTGCTCGCGGTCAGCCCGCTCGGGTTTTTTGAGCCCGTGCCCATCGCAATCACCATCCTCGCGAGCCATCTCGGTCTGCTTGTGTGGGAGATCCGATATGTTTCCCTGCGGCTCGCAGCCCCAGGCCTCGATCTCTCACGTCCCGGCAAGGAGCAGAAGTGAACTTGCTAGCGCTGACCTTTCCTGACATCGGGCACCTCTTGGAGTGGCCGAACATCATCCCGGGACTTGACGACTCGATATTCGCGCTGAACAAAGTCGGCATCATCTACATCTTCGCCTTCGTGGCCCCCGTGGCGATCTTCGTGATGGCCAAGCGTCGCTACGAGCGGTCGCCGGTCATCGCCGCTCCGCGCGGCATCCAGACCGTGGCAGAGACCTCGGTCGGGTTCATCCGCGAGAACATCATCATGCAGTCCATCGGCCCCGACGGCCTGCGCTATCTGCCGTTCCTGCTGTCGATGTTCCTGTTCATCTTCTTCTCCAACATCACTGAGGTGGTGCCGCTCATCCACTTCCCGGCCAACGCGCGCATGGCGATGCCAGCGACGCTCGCGATCTTGGTGTGGCTGGTGTTCAACGGCATCGGCATCAAGAATCACGGCTTCTTCGGCTACCTGAAGAACGTGGTGGTCCCGCCAGGCGTGCCCAAGGCGCTGCTCCCTCTGGTGGCGCTCATCGAGTTCGTGTCGACGTTCGTCGTGCGGCCGTTCTCGCTGGCGGTGCGGCTCTTCGCCAACATGCTTGCCGGCCACCTGCTGCTGGTCACCTTCGCGGTGCTGTCCCATACCGTGTTCTGGCTGGCGCTCACCGACAGCACGCCCACATGGCTGGTCATCATCACGCCGTTCCCGTTCCTCATGCTGATCGGACTCACGGGGTTCGAGATCTTGGTGGCGGCCTTGCAGGCATTCATCTTCACGATCCTTACCGCCGTGTACATCGGCGGCGCCCTCCACCCCGAGCACTAGACCCGGCCCCGCCCAAACGACCCAGCCCGACCGACCATCGGCCGCCCAGTGCCCCGGCGCTGCGGCCCCTGCCCCACAATCCCGTACAACACAGGAGAACACGAGTAATGGACTTGCTCGCACAAGCGGATACCGCACTCGACGGCCTCAAGGCACTCGGTGCCGGCCTCGGCTATGGCCTCGCGGCCATCGGCCCAGGCGTCGGCATCGGTCTCGTCGTCGGCAACGCCATCACTGCGATGGCCCGCCAGCCCGAATCAGCAGGCATGGTCCGCACGACCATGTTCTTGGGCATCGCGTTCACCGAGGCCTTGGCCCTCATCGGTTTCGTGGTGTTCATCCTGCTCAACTTCGCGTAGGAGGCGGCAGTGAACGCAGTGGCATCCGGCCTGCTCGCCGCGACTGAGGGCGAGGCAACCTCCAACCCGATCATCCCCGAATTGTTCGAGGTGTTCTGGGGCTCGATCGCATTCTTCCTTCTCCTCATCGTGATGTGGAAGTTCGCGTTGCCGCCCATTCGCCGGGCCATGGAGGCTCGCACCGAGCGAATCCAAGGCGACCTGGACTCGGCGGCGAGTGCCAAGACCGAGGCGGAGGAGCTGCGTGCGTCCTACGACGCTCGCCTTGCCGAAGCCAACGCCGAGGCAGCACGCATCATCGAGGAAGCCCGCGCTGCCGCCGAGACCGTCCGCCAGGAACGGCTCGCGGCCATCGAGCCCGAGATTGCTGAGCGCAGAGCCCAGGCTGAAGCCGACATCGAGGCGGCTCGTGCGCGGGCAATGGCCGAGGTGCGCGCCGACATCACGTCGATCGCCGTGGGCGCCGCCGAGCAGGTGGTGCGCGCCAGCATCGACGAAGCGGCTCACGCCCAGCTGATCGAGGACTACATCGAACGGGTGGGGAACTGAACGTCCCGCCCATTGCCCGCCCCCGCCAATCCAGCCGGGTTGACAGGTGGGGCCGGGACAGGAGTTGAACAGATGACCAGGATCGACCGATGAGCGAGCGCACCGAGGGTTACGCCGGCGCAGTCGTGGCCATCGCACAGGCCGAGGACGCGCTCGACCGCGTGACCGAGGAACTGTCGGCGGTGGGCCGCTCCGCTGCCGGAAATGAAGAGCTGCGCCGCGTGCTGTCAGACCGCACCGTCCCGGCTTCACGCCGTATCGGCATCATCGAAGACCTGTTGGCTGATCAGGCGTCGCCGGTCACGCTCAACGTGGTGGCGATGCTGGTGGGGGCCGGCCGTGGCGGCGATATCGATGCGATCGCAGACGAAGCACTGACGCTGGCAGCCGCCAGCCGTGGCGGGGCGGTGGCCGAAGTCCGCTCGGCCGTCGCGCTCACCGAATCCCAGATCGCAGGGGTTGCTGAGGCCCTGACCCGCGCCAGCGGCCGCAACGTGACCGTCCATGTCGTAGTGGACCCCGAGATCATCGGAGGACTGACTGCCCAGATCGGCGACACAGTCTTCGACGGCTCGGTACGCACTCGGCTCGACAAGATGAAGGAGCGACTGTCGTGACCGACTTGAGCATCAACATTGGCGACATCACCTCGGCCATCCGCCGGAATCTCGAGGGCTTCGACCCGGCGATCGAGTCCGGCACGGTCGGACGCATCCTCGAGGTCGGCGATGGCATCGCCCGCGTCTCGGGTCTGCCCGGATGCTCGGTGAACGAGATCCTCGAGTTCCAGAGCGGCGATGTGGGCTTGGCGCTGAACCTCGACGAGGATTCGATCGGCGCCGTGGTGCTCGGCAGCGTCGAGCACATCGAGGAGGGCCAGGCGGTACGGGCCACCGGCCGCATCCTGTCGGTCCCGGTCGGCGACGCCGTGCTGGGGCGCGTGGTCAACGCACTGGGAGAGCCGATCGACGGTCAGGGCGAGATCGCCGGCGCCGTCGAACGCCGCATGGAGATCCAGGCGCCGGGCGTGATGGGTCGCAAGCCCGTGCACGAGCCGCTGCAGACCGGCATCAAGGCCATCGACTCGATGACGCCCGTCGGCCGGGGCCAGCGCGAGCTCATCATCGGCGACCGCAAGACCGGCAAAACCTCAGTCGCCGTCGACACGATCCTGAACCAGGCCGGTTTGGGCGTGAAGTGCATCTATGTGGCCATCGGGCAGAAGGGTTCGACGGTCGCGCAAGTGGTCAACACGCTGCGCGAGCGCGGCGCCATGGAGTACACGGTGGTCGTCTCGGCGCCAGCGTCAGACCCAGCGCCCTTCAAGTACTTGGCGCCCTACGCCGGCTGCGCGATGGGCCAGCACTGGATGGAGACCGGCGACCACGCCCTCATCGTCTATGACGATCTGTCCAAGCAGGCCGAGGCCTACCGCCAGATGTCACTGCTGCTGCGCCGCCCGCCGGGTCGCGAGGCCTATCCCGGCGACGTCTTCTACCTCCACAGCCGTCTGCTCGAACGTGCCGCCAAGCTGTCCGACGTCAACGGTGCTGGCTCGCTCACTGCGTTGCCGATCATCGAGACCAAGGCGGGCGACGTCTCGGCGTATATCCCGACCAATGTGATCTCGATCACCGACGGGCAGATCTACCTCCAAGACGACCTGTTCAAGTCCGGTGTGCGGCCCGCAGTGGACGTGGGCATCTCGGTGTCGAGGGTGGGATCTGCGGCGCAGACAAAGGCCATGAAGAATGTGGCCGGCACGCTCAAGATCGACCTGGCCCAGTTCCGCGACCTCGAGGCGTTTGCCACGTTCGGCTCCGAGCTCGACGCTGTGTCCGCAGCACAGCTCGGTCGCGGCTACCGGCTGGTGGAACTCCTCAAGCAGGGGCTCAATTCGCCGATGCCGGTCGCCGAGCAGGTGGTCGTCATCTATGCCGGCACCAACGGCTACGTCGACGGCATTCCGGTCGAAGACGTCAACCGGTACGAGAACGAGCTGCTTGCCTACATGAGCACGCGCCACAGCGCCTTGATGTCCGACATCACCTCCACCGGCGACGTGGACTCCGCTGCGCTGCAGGCTGCGGTTGAGGCGTTCACCGACCAGTTCGTGAGCACTGCCGACGGCAGCGACAGCACTGCCGAAGGCAGCGACAACGCGGCCGCGGCGGGCGCCGACGACGCCGCAGAGGGCTGAGCGGGGACTGAGCACAGATGGCAAGCGGTCAGGAGCGCATTCTTCGGCGTCGCATCAAGTCGATCGACGCCACCAAGAAGATCACGCGCGCCATGGAGCTGATCGCGGCGTCACGCATCGTCCGGGCACAGGCACGAGTTCGCGCTGCGCGGCCATACAGCGACAAGGTGACAGCCGTCATCGCCAACTTGGCCTCCGCCGGTGGCGAAGCCGACCACCCGCTCCTGCGCGAGCCGGCTGAGGTCTCCAAGGTGGCCTATGTGGTCATCGCTGCGGACCGGGGTCTGTGCGGCGGCTACAACAACAATGTCCTGCGGGCCACCGAGCGAGCCATCGCCGCCGATGCAGCGGAGGGCCGCGACTACGAGCTGGTGCTGTCGGGGCGCAAGGCGCTCGGCTATTTCCGCTTCCGCGACTACCGCATCGCTGCTGGCTTCGAGGGCTTCAGCGATCAGCCCAGCTACGCCGATGCCCAGCAGATCGCTGCCGCAGCGACGGCCCTGTTCGAGGACGGCTGCCAGCGGGTCATGCTGGCCTACACCCAGTTCCATTCGATGGGCAGCCAGGAAGTGGCGATCGTGCCGTTCATGCCGCTCGAAACCAGCGACATCGGCGACACTGACGCGGACGCCGACGCCGGTGCAGGCGGCCCCGACGGCGGCTACGAGTTCGAGCCCGAGCCCGCCGCCATCCTCGAACGGTTGCTGCCGCGCTACGCCGAGGCCCGGCTGTACTCCGCGGTGCTTGAAGCCTCGGCTTCGGAGCACGCGGCGCGCCAGCGCGCCATGAAGGCCGCCACCGACAACGCCGAGGACCTCAAGACCAACCTGACGCGCGTCATGAACCGTGCCCGCCAAGACGCCATCACCACCGAGATCATGGAGATCGTCGGCGGCGCTGAAGCACTGTCGCAGACCTCCGGCGGCGAGGTCGACCTGCTGTCGGACACCATCGAAGCCCGTACCGCGAACTTGTTCCGTGCGCGCGAGTAACCCCACCGCACCTCCGCTCTGCTCCAAGGAGTGACAGATATGACGATGACCGAAACCCGAACCGCCGCAGAGGCAGCCGAGCACGCCGCTGGCCGCGTGGTGGCCATCGCCGGCCCGGTTGTGGACGCGGAGTTCCCGCCCGGCGCGATCCCCGAGATCAACACCGCCGTCGAGATGCACGTCGAGCTCGAAGGCCAGCCGGTCACGATCACGGGCGAGGTTGCCCAGCAGATCGGCGACAACCGCGTCCGGATCGTGTCGATGAAGGCCACCGACGGCCTGACGCGCGGCATGACGGTCGTCAACACCGGCCAGGGCATCACCGTGCCGGTCGGCGATGGGGTGCTCGGGCACATCTTCAACGTGCTCGGTGAGCCGCTTGACGGCGCCGATGTCACCGACGGCATCGCCGACCGCTGGCAGATCCACCGCCCGGCGCCCGCATTCGACACCCTCGAGCCCAAGGCCACGATGTTCGAGTCGGGCATCAAGGTGATCGACCTGCTCGAGCCCTACGTGGAAGGCGGCAAGATCGGGCTGTTCGGCGGCGCCGGCGTGGGCAAGACGGTGCTCATCACCGAGATGATCAACCGCGTCGCCTCCCAGCACGGCGGCGTGTCGGTCTTCGCCGGGGTGGGGGAGCGCACCCGCGAAGGCACCGACCTCTATCTCGAGATGGAGGAGTCGGGCGTGCTCGAAAAGACGGCGCTCGTGTTCGGCCAGATGGACGAGCCTCCTGGCGTCCGGCTGCGCGTGGCGTTGTCGGCGCTGACGATGGCGGAGTATTTCCGCGATGTGCAGGGCCAAGAGGTGCTGCTGTTCGTCGACAACATCTTCCGTTTCGTGCAGGCCGGCTCGGAGGTGTCCACGCTGCTGGGCCGGATGCCCTCCGCGGTGGGCTACCAGCCGAACCTCGCCGACGAGATGGGCGAGCTGCAGGAGCGCATCACCTCGACGTCGGGTCACTCCATCACGTCGTTGCAGGCTGTGTACGTGCCAGCCGACGACTACACCGACCCCGCGCCGTTCACGACGTTCACGCACCTCGATGCAACCACGGAGCTGAGTCGGCAGATCGCCTCGCTGGGCATCTACCCGGCAGTCGATCCGCTGGCGTCTACCTCCACCATCCTCAGCCCCGAGGTGGTGGGTGACCGGCACTACAACGTGGCACGTCGCACGCAGGAGATCCTCCAGCGCTACAAGGAGCTGCAGGACATCATTGCCATCCTGGGCCTCGACGAGCTGTCCGAGGAAGACCGTATCACCGTCGACCGGGCACGCAAGATTCAGCGCTTCTTGAGCCAGCCGTTCTTCGTGGCCGAGGTCTTCACGGGCCTGCCGGGAATCTTCGTGCCGGTCTCGGAGACCATCGAGTCCTTCGAGATGCTGTGCAACGGCGACCTCGACGATCTGCCCGAGCAGGCATTCCTCAACGTCGGCAACGCCGAGTCTGCGATGGCCAAGGCCCGTGACCTGGCGCAGGCCGGGTCCTGAACGGCGCCGGCGCACCGAGACTGACCCGATGATGGTCGAGCCCCATGCAGGTTGAACTCGTCTCACCCGAAGCCGTGCTGTTCAGCGGCGAGTGCAGCCAGGTCGTGACGCGCACGGTCGACGGCGACATCGCCTTCCTGGACCATCACGCTGCCTTCATCGGTGCGCTCGACATCGGGCAGACCCAGCTGTGGGCGTCCGACGGCGTCGTGACACTGGCGCTCAACCGCGGTTTCGTCGAGGTCAGCAACAATGTCGTGACGATCCTCAGCGATGCGGCGTACGCGGCTGACGAGATCGACGTCTCTGCTGCGCAGGCTGATCTGGAGGCTGCTCAGGCTGCTGTGGCGGCCGACGCCGAAGATGAGGACGCAAAGGCAGCGCTGGCTTGGGCGCAGACGCGCATGGCGGTCGCCAGCGCCGCCTGAGCGCAATCGCGCTGCCGTTCCCAACCATCACGCGCCGCCGCCACGAGGCTGAGCCGATAGGCGAAGCCGTGGCCCGAGCGGCCCGCGCGCGACAGCGAACCAGAGCGGGAATCAACTGGTGCGACAACGGGAAGGCTTGCCTGTCGGCGCTGCCTCTCAGCGCGGCGCGCCCGTTGCGCCGCAAATGTCGTGGTGCGGGCGCGATGCCTGCAAGCATTTGAGAGTCCGGCTTCAACCCTGAGAGGACTTCTCATGATCGAACCTTCGGGCCAGTTCATCCTCAACACCTTCATGTTCCTGGTGTGGGGCGCGTTGATCATGTGGATGGCAGCCGGCTTCACGATGCTCGAAGCCGGTGCCGTGCGCACCAAGAACGCGTCGATGATCTGTCTCAAGAACATCGGCATCTACTCGGTCGCCGGCTTGGCGTTCTACGTCGTCGGCTACAACCTGATGTACGTCGAGGTCGGCGACCTATGGGGCTCGTTCACGTTCCTGTACGGGCCGAGCGCCGACGAGTTGGCACTGATCGGCGGCGACGCGGGCGCGGAGGCTGCAGTGGCCGCGCAGGGCTACTCGGTCATGTCGGACTGGTTCTTCCAGATGGTCTTCGTGGCGACAGCGGCGTCGGTGGTGTCTGGCGCGATCGCCGAGCGCATCAAGCTGTGGTCGTTCTTCGGGTTCACGCTGATCTTGACCGCCATCATCTACCCGATCGTGGGGGCGTGGACCTGGGGCGGCGGCTGGCTGGCGCAACAGGGCTTCCAGGATTTCGCGGGCTCTACGATCGTGCACAGCACTGGCGGCTGGGCGGCGCTGGCGGGAGTGCTGGTGGTCGGCCCCCGGCTCGGCAAGTTCGCCAAGGACGGGTCGGTGAGGCCCACGCCGCCGTCGAACGTCCTTGTCGTGACGCTGGGCGTCTTCATCTTGTGGCTGGGCTGGTTCGGCTTCAACGGCGGCTCGCAGCTCGCACTGGGCAGCGTGCTCGACGCCGTGGCGATGAGCAACGTGCTGGTGAACACCAACCTTGCCGCAGCGGCCGGTGTGGTCGCAGCGCTAGCGGTCTCCCGCACCCTGCTCGGGCGCATGGACCTGTTCGCCGGCCTCAATGGCGCAATTGCCGGCCTGGTGTCCATCACGGCAGGCCCCGACATCACCGACCACTGGTGGGCGATCATCATCGGCGCCGTCGGCGGCGTCATCTGCACCGCCGCCATCAAGGGCCTCGAGCTTGCCAAGGTGGACGATGTAGTCGGTGCCATCCCGGCGCACCTTGTCTGCGGCATCTGGGGAACTCTCGCAGCCGCGATTGCGGCGGGCGCGCAGCTTCACATCCAGCTGCTGGGAGTCGTGTCGGTCGGCGCTTTCGTGTTCATCGCGTCGTTCATCGTCTGGAAGGTCATGGACCTCACGATCGGCTTGCGAGTCTCGAAGACAGTGGAGCAGCTCGGGCAGGACTCCGGCGAGCTCGGCATCGAGGCCTACCCCGAGTTCGTGCTGATGCCAGAGAACTTCGACGAGTAGCTGCGACCGATCAAAGGCACGCGCCGGAGCGGCCGTCTCAAGCGTCGATGTGGCGCAGCTGTTGCAGGTCCTCGACGGCGCGGTAGTAGCAGCCGGGCCGGGACGAGCCGTCGGCGTCGCGGGTGTGGCATGCACCTCCGCCGTCGCGGCGGACCCGGTACAGCAACGAGTTCTGCTCGCAGTTCACCCGCACCTCGACCAATGACAGCGTGTCGCCCGAGGTTGCGCCCTTGTGCCAGATCTCGTTGCGCGACGTGGAGTAGAGCACGGCGCTGCGCCGCTCGAACGTGAGTCGCAGCGCCTCGTCGTTGGCGTAGCCGATGAACAGCACGTCGCCGGTGTCGGCGTCCTGGAGCACGACGGGCACGACTTGGTGACCGTCACGGCCGATCTGGGAGACCTTGCCGAAGTCGATGCTGGTGACGGTGCCTTCTTCGAGGTCGTCGCCGACCGGGCCTTCTTCGAGGTCGCTGTCGTTGGATGCGTCCGGCGATGGCTCGGTGCTTGAGCGGTGATCGTGTGTCTCAGCCATGGCTCAGGTGAAGTCCACCGCTGCATAGGCGCTGAGCTTGTCGATGTCGTGGGTGGCCTTGATGTGGCGCACGGTGCCGCTGCGCGAGCGCATCACGAGCGAGTCGGTGGTGGCGCGATGCGCAGTGAACTTCACCCCGTGCAGCAATTCGCCGTCGGTGATGCCGGTGGCAGCGAAGAAGACATCGTCGGACTGGACGAGGTCGTCGATGTGCAGCACTTGGTCGAGGTCGAAGCCGGCGTCAATCGCCTCTTGACGTTCATGGTCGTTGCGGGGCCACAGCCGGCCCTGCAGCTCACCGCCGAGGCACTTCAGCGCTGCTGCGGAGATGATTCCCTCGGGCGTGCCGCCGATGCCAAACAGCACATCGGTCGAGTCACTCGCGGCTGCAGAGATGGCACCGGCCACGTCGCCGTCGGGAATGAGCCTGATGCGAGCGCCGGTCTCGCGGATCTCCCCGATCAGCTCGGCGTGCCGATCGCGGTCGAGCACTACGGCGGTGAGGTCACGCAATCCTTGACCGGTGGCTTCGGCGATCGCTCGCAGGTTCTCCGCGGGCGACCGGTTCAGATCCACGACGCCCTTGGCGTCGGGACCGACAGCGATCTTTTCCATATAGACGCACGGGCCGGGATCCAGCATGGTGCCGCGTGGCGAGACAGCGATGACCGAGATGGCATTGCCCCTGCCCAGCGAGGTCAGCGTGGTGCCGTCGATCGGGTCCACCGCGACATCGGTCAGAGCCCCGGTGCCGTCCCCGATGAACTCGCCGTTGAACAGCATCGGCGCCTCGTCTTTCTCGCCCTCGCCGATGACGACGATGCCATCCATGGGCACCGTGGAAAGCACTACTCGCATCGCATCCACGGCAGCGCCGTCAGCGCCGTCCTTGGAGCCTCGGCCCATCCAGCGCGAGGCTGCCATGGCTGCTGCTTCGGTGGTGCGGACCAGCTCGAGCGCGAGGTTGCGGTCCGGGGCTTGACGAGAGAGATCCGGACTCGCGGCGCGACTTCGGCCGCCGAAGGATCTGCGGTTGTCATTCATCGGCGCCGACCCTAGAGGATGCGCGCAGGAGTGAGCCTTCTCGTTTGGTCGCCCGTTGCTTTCCGCTCTTGTTCGCTTCGCTCACTGGCCGCTCGGGCCGCGGCTTCGTCTATCGGCTCAGCCTCAGCGTGCTGCAGCAGTCTCGCACCCACAGCGGCGGCCTGTGAATCCTGCGCGATCCATGCAATGGTTGCCGTGCAGTGTGTGCACCCCCAGACCGGAGCCCGTTCGGTTGGGGCCTGTCAGGAATTTCTGTGTAAGCGGCGTGGTCTGAGGGTCCGCAGCTTCGGGCTGTGGGCCGGGAAGGATCATGTCTGCGGCTGATCAGAATATGGGGGCTGTGCCGGCGAGCGAGGCCGTCGGCGAGACGGCGATGGCCGACTGGGCTGAGCTGTTGGTGGCCCAGGCACGCGCGGACGGCGTGGAGCCGGCCGGCGACGGCGGCTTGTTGACCGGGCTGGTGCGCCAGGTGCCCCCGGATCGGCCTGGAGGTCGAGATGAGCGAGCATCTGGGCTACGAGCGTCACGCGGTCGAGGGCCGCGGGTCGGGGAACTCTTGCAACGGGTCGACCCCCAAGACGCCGACGGCCCGCTCCCTGCTCATATCTTCACTGTTTGGTAGAGGCTGTTTTTTGTGGGTTGCAGCCTGGTCGGCGGGTTCGTTGCCGACGAGGAGATGGACGGGTTCTGCGTCGGGGTAGGTGGCGATCAGGTGGAGGTCGCCGCCTGTGGCACTCACGAACGAGCGCAGTGTCGACAGCAGCGCTCTTGACTGCTCTCAGCGTCACGCCGCCGAGCTCGCGAGACAGCCTGCGTGGATGCCCGCTTCCGGGCGCGTGCGGGTGCTCATGAGTGGTATCGCGATATTATGATCTCATGACAAGACAGACGACGGTCCGGCTGCCGGACGATCTGGCGCAGGAGGCTGAGGTTGTCGCCCGGGTCCAGGGTTCGAGCATGAATCAGCTCATTGTCGACTCGTTGCGCGCCGAGATCGGGCGGGTACGCGCAGACGACGACTTCACGTCCACGGCCAAACGTCTGCTTGAGAGAGATCGCGAGCTGCTTGAGCGGCTCGCGCGGTGACCCGGTATCTGAGCATCGCTGAGTACTTCTGGCTTGCCGAGCAGGTCACCGGAATTCGGGCTGAAGAGCTGTCCGATTGCTCGTGTCGAATTGGCGGATTCGGCGCTGCACGCCCCGCAAGCGAGCTTTGGCGGGACGGACTTCTACTCGGACTTGATGGACAAGGCAGCGGTGCTCTGCTGGCGCTTGGCGCGCAACCATCCGCTGCCAGATGGCAACAAGCGAGCAGCTTGGGCTGCACTCGTCATGTTCATCGATCTCAATGGTGGACGCTGGGATCCCGATCCACCAGATGTAGACGACGCAGAACAGACAATGCTCGCCGTGGCAGCCGGCGACATCGACGAGGACTCCCTCGCAGGGTGGCTCCGCGAGCGGGTCACATTCGCCTGAGCAATGGGGCTGCGCGGGGTCACGGAGCGCGAGATGGGCGCT
This sequence comes from Candidatus Poriferisodalis sp., assembly GCF_965208895.1. GTDB lineage: Bacteria > Actinomycetota > Acidimicrobiia > Acidimicrobiales > Poriferisodalaceae > Poriferisodalis. Next base: position 3,723,292 of record NZ_OZ242363.1, read on the forward strand.
GAGCCCGAGGACGAGCACCTGAGCCGTTTGATCACCTCGGATGTGCTTCGGGCGGGACACGGAGATGCAGCGGACGTGCTCGACGAGCCTCCCTTGCAGATCCCGACCAGCCTCACCGAAGCAGCCGAACGCGAAGGACTCGCCGTCGTCTCCGGGTGACCAGGCGGTTCCATGGACAATTGGGCGTTCGAGGGCAGCGTCACGGCGCGCCTGGCGCGGCGGTTGGCGACCGACGCGCTGGCGATGACGGTCGAGGTCATTCCCCACGAACAGGGTCCCGTCCGGAATGGCGCCACGTCCCCGTGTGGCTGCTGGACTCCTCAGGCGTTCAGAGCATCCAGCAGCGTGAACATGCCGGAGGAGGGGTTGTCGTTGGGAAGGACGCGTCCGTTGGTGCTGTGACGCTCGGAGAGGCGACGAGCATGGTCTGCTGCATCTTGGCGCCTTGGCAGGTAGAGGCTGCTGTCCACCTGCTTGCCGTGTGCCCCGTCGAGCAGATGTCGCTCATTGACGGCTTGGGCGGTGGTCATGGGCTGGGACATTCGCTGCCAGTGGAAGATGAGCCACGCCTCGAAGCACGGATTCGAGATGGCCACATCGACGTCGCTGTCTCTGGCAAGGCTCACCGCGGGCATGAGCGAGGGGTGAGGTCGCGGTTGCTCTACGTCGAAGACGCACCAGACGGAGTCGAAGCCCTCGCCGCCGCGCTGGTTTCGCCTCGGTGCTCGTGCGGCACCGGTGACGATCTTGATGGGTGTTCGCCCGCTCAGGGACGGGTCGATCTCAATGTCAAAGCGCTGACGCACATGCGGCAGTTCGGCGATCGCGGCGAGGTAGTCGGGCTCGGTGCGGCGGCCTTCGGTCATGACGAGTACCGATGATTTCGGCCGTCGTGTCGTGCGCTTGGGGCGATCGAGACCGCCGGTTCGTCCTGCGGACCTGAGGGGCTGCGCTGTCACGAGGCCATGCGCTCGTCTGCGGGCGTGCCCTCGGGTTCATCGTCGATCTCTGGCACGTCGAGCATCCGATAGAGCGCTGCCTGGTCGGCGCTCGGCACAGCGCCGAAGCGACCCTGAAGGTAGGCACGCTCGAGACTGAGCGACTTGCGGACCCGTTCACCCTCAAAGTCCGCGAGCGCATACAACGTGGTTGCCCCGGTGGCGTCCTTGTCGGTCAGCCAGACCTCGTCGCGGTTGAGCGTGCCGAGCAGCGACGTGTCGTGCGTGGTGAAAACGAGCTGCGCGCCCAACGGGTTCGTCACCGGGTCTCGGAAGGCGTCCAGTACCCGCTTGGTGATCCGCGGGTGCAGGCTGGCGTCCAGTTCGTCGATGAGGAGGGTTCCGCCGAAGCGCAGCTGCCACAGAACGGCACCGAGACTCTCGAACCAGCGCTGCGTGCCCTGCGATTCTTCCCCGAGACTGAACTCGGCGGTGCTGTCGCCTGAGCGATGCCGAAAGCGCAACTGGCGTCCGCTGGCACCCTCAGCTGTGTCGTGCCATGACTGATGCCATGTCGCTCCGCAGATGGATGGGTCCGCCAGTTGCATCAGGTGCAATGCGGTCGCCTGGAGGTTTGGATCACGTTGCGGCGGCTCACGATCCGGCTGGCCCGCCTCAGACGGCCACATTGCCTCCCGTTGGTCGGCTTGGACTCCGAGCTCGTAGTCGTCGCCGAAGAGGTCTGTCGCGGAGTATCCCAACAAGGCATGTTGGCGACCCTTGACATCAGCCGCCAGAGTCCCCGCATTGATGCTGCGAATCGCATTGCAGGCGATGCGGATGTCAGCGGAACCCAGCCTCCAGCCAGCCGAGAGCACGAGCGTGGTCGGTGTCAGCAGTTCGCGGATGCCGCGCACACGCTCGGTGCCACGCCGAAACGTCGTCGCGATGCCCTCGCGTTCGAAGATGCGGCGGCGACGTCGTTCAGGAAAGCTGTACAAGGCCTCGAACTCCACCTGGTCGTCGCCAACGGCCAGGTGGTACTGGTAGCGAACACCTTGGACCAGCACATCGATACGGAACTCTGAGGGCAAATCGGGGCCTTGCCCGTATCGGTGCGCATCCCGCGGCACGCCCGGGCCCCACTCCCACCAAACACGCTCGATTGAGTTGACGAGCCACGCAATGGCAGACAAAACGTTCGACTTCCCGGATGCGTTGGCGCCGTAGATCCCTGCAGTCGTCAAGACGTGCCTGCCGAGCCGCTCGTGCCAGCGCGCCCCGGACCGATCCGTGTCAATAGCGATCATCGAGAGTTCAACCGGCTCGAGGATGGAACGGTGGTTGGAGACCTCAACGTTAATGAGCACGCCACTCTCCTTGCCAAGCGCTGCACTCTCAGGCAGAAATCCGTCAAGCGAATGCAGAGTAGCTGTCGAAATTGTCGCTGACGAGCGTCGCCGCGGAGGACCGGCGCGCCGCATTGCCGCCGGCCAGCCTCGCTGAACGCTTCTTCGGCGATGCCACGGGAATCAAGCCACGGGCTTGATCAGTGGCGGCCCCGTCGTGCTCAGTGTGGCCGGGTGATGGCCGTACACTGTCGAGCACGGTGGGGCGGGACGGGAGCAGGCGTTATGGCAGACACAGCGAATCGGGTGCGCAGCGCACGCCTTGAGGTGCGCTTGACGCCTGACGAGCGTCGGCTCATCGACGACGCAGTGGCCGCCACGGGTGTGCTGCTGAGCGATTTCGTGTTGAGCAGCCTGCGCATCGCGGCACATGACGCGCTGGCGGACCGGACTGAGTTCGCGCTCGATGACGACGGTCGTCGTGCGTGGGACGAGCTGAACCGGCGGCCCGCCCGCGAGCTCGCCGGCCTGCGGTCGCTCATGTCGCGCCCGTCGCCGTTCGTCGAAGAGTGACGGCCCGGTACCGGTCGCCTCGCCTGCTGGAATCTGCGGACGACGTTTCGGGCTTCGACTGCCGATCCGCTGCGCAGACGCGGTGGCTTCGACGTTTCGGCCGTCAGGCCCATGCGACCGGCACGACACGGGTGTTCGTGGTCACGCCCGTCGACAGCGCCGAGGTGGTCGCTTACTACGCCTGGTGCATGGCGAGCATTTCCCCCAGCGACGCTCCCGACCGGCTGCGCGCCGGTGCCGGCAAGTATCCGCAGCCGGTCGCCTTGCTCGCGCGCCTCGGCGTGTCGACCAGCCACGAGGGGCAGGGACTGGGGGCAGGACTCCTGGCAGACGTCATGAGGCGAGCGTCGGCTGCGGGACGGACTGTCGGCTGCAGGGGCCTGCTGGTGCACGCCGAATCCGACGACGCCCGAGCCTTCTGCCTGCATCTGATCCCTGAGTTCGAGCCCTCCCCGACTGACCCCCTGCATCTGCTCCTGACGATGCAAGACATCCGCCGCACGGGTTCCGCGTCGGGATAGGTGGCGATCAAGTGGAGGTTGCCGCCTGCGGCACTCACGAACGAGCGCAGCGTCGACAGCAGCGCGCTGATCTGCGTCAGAGCTTGATGCGGTGCCCGGCGACGTCGAATGCCGATGCGACCTCGGCACCCAACAGGGTCTACTTCAAGTTGCGGGGCTATCGGTAGGCCTTGTCTCGCTTGGCCACCGTCACTACCAGCACTCGCAGAGATTCGTCCTGGAGGTCGCATATGACCCGGTAGTCGCCCACGCGGTAGCGCCACAGCTTGCCCAGGTGCCCGGTGAGCATGCGGCCGGCATGTCGCGGGTCTCCAGATCCGACACGTCCGTCCATGTAGTCCATGATCCGACGCGCCGCAGTCGTGTCGAGCTTGCGCAGCTGACCCTTGGCCGTGTCGGTGTACTCAACCGTCCAGGCCAAGTGACTTCCTTACGGCATCGGCCGCATGAGTCCGCTCTTGGCCCTTGCGAAGACGTTCGAGCACGTCTGCCGCCAAGTAGTAGTCCTCGATGTCTTCTAGGCCACGATCAATGATCTCCCGAAGGTAGAAAGCCTTCGTTCGTCCGGTGAGCGACGCCAGGCGGTCGAGCCGTTGCTCGACCTGAGGTTCAAGCCGGATGGACGTCGGCATGTCGGGCACCTCCGATCGCGACAGCGAATGACTATCTGTATTCAACATATCGCACTTGCGACTGGTCACCGCCACGAGTCAGGATCGCGCGCGACTCGTGTCTGAGTGTCGCCGAACGGGGCGGCGGTCACTTGGACTTGTGGCGTCCGGGGTGGCCGAGGCGCAGGATGCAGCGGGCCTGCGCTCGGGGCATCCATTCGTTGCATCGGGGATTCAGTGGTCGGCGTTTCGCGATGTGCGAGGGCGGCACGCGGAATGGTTCAGCGGACTCGGGGCCGTGCGGCGCATTCGCTTCGTCGGTGGCTTGCCGCACTCCGGCAATGAAGTCGCTGTCGGCGTTGTGGCCGAACCGGTAGCTGCCGTCGTCGTCGATGCTGACGAGTTCGAGGTTCAGCAGTCGGATGCGCAGGTCGTGAAGGCTGTTCGGCAGCCGGCCGAGGTCGGCGGCGATGGCGCGAGCCGATGCGCTCCCGCCTTGGCGTGAGATGCTGAGCAGCATTCTTCGTTCTGCTTCGCTCAGCGAGGCCCAGGCTGGCTGATGCACTCGTTCGTCCATGGTCTCGCGGGTGAGTTCGACGGCGGCGTGCGCGTGATGGGTTTCGATGGTGCGGGCGGGCGCGTCGGCCAGCCGCCAGGCATTCGCTCCGAGAAGCTGCATCTGGTACGGAAGGCCAGAGGCCGCGGTGAGCAGCGTCTCGGCCGCGTCATTGGTGACGTATCCGCCGGCGTCGGCGATCGTGGTTCGAAGGAACGTCTCGATTTCGCTGCGTCGAAGCGGTTCCATGCCGTGCCGCGGGACGCGATGGAAGAAGGTGATCCGCTTGTCGGCCAAGATCGTGTTCTTGACGTCGAGCAGTCCGGCGCCGAGGAACGCCACCGGCAGCCTGCCGGTCATGGTGACGTGCTGCAGGTCGGCTGCGAGCCTGCGGATGTCGTCGCGTTCGGCGCTGTGAAGTTCGTCGGCCGCGATCAGCACACCGGTGCCTGCGGCGGCGGCGTGACGGCCGAGATGGGTCAGCAGCCGGCGTGTGTCCCATCGGGTGTCGATCCGGCGGACGGTCTCGCGGCGCATGCTCAAGCTCCCGAAGCCCAGCCGCGTCGCCTTCGAGACGGTTGTCGTGCGGTCGCGCAGATCGGCGACAGTCTCGGCCTCCTCGCTGATCGCATCGATCTCTGACCTGATGCGGTCGGCGATGCGTGCAGTGCTCGCGTCGACGCTCACGACGAGCCAGCCCGAGCTGCGGGCGCTGTCGGCGATGAGGGCCAGGGTGACGGTCTTGCCCGAGCCGCGGCTTCCCAGCAGCAGCGAGATGTAGCGGTCGTCGCTCGGGCCGCTCCGCAGGCCGTCGACGATCTCGGAGACAGCTCGATCGCGCCCTACGAAGACATGGGGCGCTCGGCCGAACCCTGGCGTGAACAGGCTCATCGATGCGGCAGGCGGCAGCGTGAGATCGAACTCTCGGTTCACATACACAATCTAGTTGCATAATGCACAACCTCATGCCACAAATCATGTTCTCGTGCCACAAACTCTTCGGCTGGGGCAGCGCCGCCGCGTCGATGTCTGCACGAGCGTGCCTCGTCACGCGGCACGCGCCACCCTGCGTCCGATGACAGCGGCCGGTGTGATGGGTGTTGCTCTCCCGACCGATCAGCTGGTGGCTGATGTCGGAGCGGCTGGCTCGGCCGGCTCGTTGCCGACGAGGAGATGGACGGGTTCTGCGTCGGGGTAGGTGGCGATTAAGTGGAGGTCGCCGCCTGTGGCTCGGACGAACGAACGCAGTGTCGACAGGAGCATGTTGCTGCGGTGTTCCAGTCGGGAGACCTCCGATTGATCCATGTGCAGCTGCTCAGCGATGTGCTGCTGTGTCAGGGTGCGGGCCTTGCGCACCTGCGCCAGCGTGGCCTGGTGCTGGTCGATCTGGTCTCGTAGCGTCTCGTAGCGCGCTCGGGCTTCGGGGTGGGTTCGGATTCGTTCGAGCACCGGCCCCAGCGAGAGGTCCCGTGCCCATGCGTCTGGCGGCACATCATCGAGGCCCGCCGTGTCCACGGGATGCCGTTGCAGTCGATCGATGTCGTTCACAGTGTCCTTCCTGAATCATCGCATGGCACTCAGGATCGCCGAGGTTCCTGCCATTGCGCTCCAGCGCTGCCGGCGATGTCACGCCCGGAGGTTGTGTGCGCGTGCTGCGGGTGTGCCTGCGATGGCGGATGGGTGCGTGAGTGCGCCTGCACCGCTTGTGTCTGTTGGCTATCGCTGTAGCCATCCCTGCCAATTGCTCACGTACCGTTGCACGCTCTCCTTGGTGCAGTCAGCCATCAACTCGTCTGCTTCGAGTTTCGGGGTGCCATCGAGGCACATGCCCATGAGGGTCTCGTTGGGCACCGAAGGGTCACGGTCGTTGCAAAGACACCAAAGCGCGTAGCGGCCTACACGCCTCTTGCACTCCGTCGCACTCGGCGGCGAAAGCTTCAATCTTCGAGTCCCACTCACCGCCGAACTGCCTGCGGTGACGCTCCCACCAAGACACGAGCGAAGCCTATTGCCAAGGCTCTGATGCGGTGGAGTTCTACGGCGTTGAGCGACATGGTGCGCTCGATGTCGGGATTGCTTTGGCGACGGCATGTTAACAACTGTTGTCAACACAGGCAGACTGGCTGTGTGAGGCTGCCGGGGCCTGCTGGTGCACGCCGAATCCGACGACGCCCGAGCGTTCTGCCTGCATCTGATCCCGGGGTTCGAGCCGTCCCCGACCGACCCCCTGCATCTGCTCCTGATGATGAAAGACATCCGCCGCACGGGTTCTGCGTCGGGGTAGGTGGCGATCAGGTGGAGGTCGCCGCCTGTGGCACTCACGAACGAGCGCAGTGTCGACAGCAGCGCTCTTGACTGCTCTCAGCGTCACGCCGCCGAGCTCGCGAGACAGCCTGCGTGGATGCCCGCTTCCGGGCGCGTGCGGGTGCTCATGAGTGGTATCGCGATATTATGATCTCATGACAAGACAGACGACGGTCCGGCTGCCGGACGATCTGGCGCAGGAGGCTGAGGTTGTCGCCCGGGTCCAGGGTTCGAGCATGAATCAGCTCATTGTCGACTCGTTGCGCGCCGAGATCGGGCGGGTACGCGCAGACGACGACTTCACGTCCACGGCCAAACGTCTGCTTGAGAGAGATCGCGAGCTGCTTGAGCGGCTCGCGCGGTGACCCGGTATCTGAGCATCGCTGAGTACTTCTGGCTTGCCGAGCAGGTCACCGGAATTCGGGCTGAAGAGCTGTCCGATTGCTCGTGTCGAATTGGCGGATTCGGCGCTGCACGCCCCGCAAGCGAGCTTTGGCGGGACGGACTTCTACTCGGACTTGATGGACAAGGCAGCGGTGCTCTGCTGGCGCTTGGCGCGCAACCATCCGCTGCCAGATGGCAACAAGCGAGCAGCTTGGGCAGCACTCGTCATGTTCATCGATCTCAATGGCGGACGCTGGGATCCCGATCCACCAGATGTAGACGACGCAGAGCACACAATGCTCGCCGTGGCAGCCGGCGACATCGACGAGGACTCCCTCGCAGGGTGGCTCCGCGAGCGGGTCACATTCGCCTGAGCAAAGGGGCTGCGCGGGGTCACGGAGCGCGAGATCGGTGCAGCGCTCTCAGCGCGAGACTACGCAGAACTCCGAGCCTTCAGGGTCAGCCATGACGGTTGCCCGTAAGCCCAAGTGCCCGGCGGTCTCCTCCGCAGCGGCACAAGCATGCTCGCGCCCAATGCCACAAGGCGCGCAACCTCGGTGCCCATGTCACCGGTGAACAGGTCCAGATGCGCCCGTAGATCGACGGCCGCCGGACCCTCGAGGGAAAGGCTGCGGTGTGCGCCCGACTGCGGCCCGACACGAACCGGTTCGCCGGTCCCGCCCAGTCCGCCTACCCAGCACTGCGCAGCCCGAGCCATCGCGTCGCCCGCCTCGGCGCCGAACTCCGACGCGAACTCGACCGGCTGGTCGCATCCGCCGCGCCCGTGGCCGTGTCGCGTCTGGGATGCGGTTGGCGACCTGACAAAGTTTTGGACGAAAGGGAAGATACCGCATATTATTCATGGGAATCCATGAATGCGACACCATATGTACTCTGTGACGGCACTTCTACGTCAGCGTTTCGCGCCCGAAATAAGGTGGAGATTACCTTTAATGACGGCAGGACGCTAACTCTGTGGCCCCATCGAGAGACTCCGTGGCACTGGTACCGTTGCAGTGTGTAGACTAGTCTGCGCGTTCCGCCGCTTCTTCACAAGGCGTATCCTTGAGGACGACGGGTACCCTCACGAACATCTCTCGGCCCATATTCGGGCGATTGCATCATTGCCAGGGCCGACTGAGGGATTTGTGGCGCTGTGGGCCGGTGAAGATGGTCATTCGGAAGAGCAATTCATCGAAACTCCGACTATGGGCCTTCCCGCGAGTGACACCAATAACTCGCTTCTGCTCTGTCCACCCTCGCCTGGCTCCTACAATATGCTCAGACGGGCGCTGTATTTGTGTCTTGACGCGTTTCGCGCCAATCCTGCTGGTATGCTCGTGGAATTATGGGCCGAGGCTGACGACATATCCAATGACCCGATGCCGCCGGAAGAAGAGCCAATTGGACTCACTGCCGGGGCTCGTCGCCAGATTGACAGCGACACGTTTGTCGACGGCACGATAACCGTTCGCCGATACAAATATCCAGAGTTGCTGGCCGCGATGTGAGCGGGATCTCCAGTCCAATTGTGCGGCGTCGCGGTCCCGGTGTCGACTGCGTCGCCCACGCATGCACGCGGTGGGATCGGGCGCGCTGCGCTTCTCCTATTCGGCGGCGGTAACAGCCCGCTCGTTGTCGTGCGCCTCGACATTAGCGATCCGGCTGTGGTCGCCCACGGTGATATGCAAATGCATACTTGGTTGCTGTTTATATGTGCATGTAGTTATGAGCCTGGGCGGCGCGCGGCCGTGGACCCGCCAGCAGCAGGCTTGGGGCACCTTGGCGACCTTCTTCGCGTCAACGTGGGTCTGGTCGTCAGCGGGAGACGACGCAGAACTCGGAACCCTCCGGGTCAGCCATGACGGTCGCCCGGAATCCCAAGTGCCCGGCGGTCTCCTCCGCGGCCGGCACCAGCACGCTCGCGCCCAATGCCACCAGGCGGGCAACTTCGCTGTCCATGTCACCGGTGAACAGGTCCAGATGCGCCCGCAGCTTTGCTGTCTTGGCCTCGGGCACTCGCTGGATGGTCAGGTGGTTGAGCATGCGACTGCTCCCGCCCCCATCGGACAGCGTGATGTACGGGCGGCCGTCGCCGACTCGTCGTGCGAAGCCGAGCGCTGCCTGCCAGAAGTCGGCGATGCGCTCGGGGTCGGCGCAGTCGATCGTCACGCCCACCGCCCGCAGCTGTGGGCCAGCCTCCGCAGCGCCGCCAGTCGTCTCAGGGGCAGATTCGCTCATGGCAGCGGAACCTACTGCACCCGCTCGGTGCCCTCAGCGGCGGGCAACCCAGGATCGCAGACGAAGCGGATGGCCGGAATCTTGAGTTCCTCCAGCGACACCGAGCAGCTCACGACCCAATAGGGATCAAGCAGCGGCTGCCCCCAAGCGCCGGCGTCGAACGCGTCGATTCGGGCGGCGAGCCGCTCGACCCGCGACGGATCGTGATGGGTCTCGACCTGCACGAGCCGGAGCCCCAAGGGCGTGTGCGCCAGGTTCATCGAGCCGACGTGTTGGAGGTCGCCGACTGACAGCGGATCAGGGTCGAGCGCACTCAGCACAAGCATCGGCCCCGCACCGTTGCGAGCGGCTGTGGCGCTGTGGGCCTCGCCGGCCGGGGCGACAGCCAGATCGACACCGTTGTAGTGGCGGCGCATCGCGACCTCGGCTGGCCGCGCAGGAAAGCCCAGCTGTGACCGCAAGCCGGCGACAGCATCGTCGGTGGATGCAGCTGCGCCCACGCAGAACGTCCGGGCGCGTGCACCGCTGCGACACACGATGCGGACGAACGCTGCGCTGAACGCCCCCCACGGGCTCTCGGACACGTCCCATGCCTCCAGCGACATGGCTGGCGGCACGATGGGGTGCAGCCCCGGCGGCAGCACGGCTTCACGCGCCGGGCGCCGCAACTCAGCGACCAACGACAGGCTGGTCACCCCGGCGAGCCGGACCGGCTCGGAGCTGAATGCGGAGATCTGCGGCGCATCCGCGGCCAGCTCGTCGACTGAAGCAGTCCCCGAGATCATCGGCTCGCCCCCGCTGCTGCTGTCGACGGCTCGGCCGCGCCAGTTGAGCCGACATCGGGCACGGTGGTCGGCGCCTCCACTCGGGCTGCCCGCTCGGCCGGAGTCTGGAACTGCGGGATCACCTCGGTGGCGAACAGCCGCAGGCTGTCGAGGACCTGCTCCTGGGGGATCATCTCCATGGCGTTGAGCAGGAAATTGATGCCGCCGACCCCGACGTCCTCCCACTTGCGGATCGTCCGCACGAGATGGTCGGGATCGCCGATGCCGACGCCTTCGGGCAGGCCTTTGGCCACGCTCGGATCATCGGCCGCCGCGTTGCCATTGGGGGTGCCGCGGCTGCGCAACGCTGCGCCCGCGTTGCCGAGCGTCTGATACGCCCGTGTCGGGTACGCCTCACGGGTGAAATACAGGTGCGCGTTCGACATGGAAAACGCGCCCACCATCGGCAGGCCCAGCGCCGCTGCCTGGCGGTAGTCCTCGTGGCAGTACAAGAAGTTGAGCGTGTGAACCTGGTCGTTCACGAAGCTGCCGACCGGATCGCAATCGGCAATCCGGCGGTGATACTCGGCAGTGCGCCGTTCCTGCTCGGCGAACGGCGCAGCGCTCACGCCCAAGCAGCCCAGTCCCCGCTCGGCAGCGTCCAGCTCGGTGCCGGGCGTGGTGACCGTCACCCACATCGGCGGATGCGGCTCCTGGAACGGCTTGGGGATGACATTGCGCGCCGGCATCTCGAAGCGGGCACCCTCCCAGCCGAAGTCGTCTTGCGTCCACATCTGGGGGATCACCCGAACGAACTCGTCCCACGTCTTCTTGGTGTCGTCGGGGTCCGCGCAGAACCCGCCGAGCTCGGTCCACGTGCTCGACCGAGCGGTGCCCAGCTCCAGGCGACCGCCCGAGATGATGTCGAGCGCTGCGGCCCGCTCGGCCACCCGGATCGGATTGTTCATCTCGGGCACGCACACCACCGCGCCGTGACCCACCCGGATGCGCTGGGTCTGCGCAGCAACCGCCGTCAGGAACACCTCGGGAGCGGGACAGTGCGAGTATTCCTCCAAGAAGTGATGCTCCACCGCCCACACGTGGTCGAACCCCAGCTCGTCGGCCGCCCGGCACTGCTCGAGCGCGTTGTGGTACGTCAGCCACTCGTTGACCCGGCTGAACGGCCGCGGCACCGACAACTCGTAGAAGATCCCGAATTTCATCGTGCTGTTCTAGCCCAGCAGCGTCAACCGTCGTCGGCCCGCTGACCGCTGCCCTCGACCCCAGGCGACGTTGCAGCTCTCGATGCAAACAAGGCCGATGTCGAGAGACCGAGTCTTCATGCACCGGTTGCGTGTGAAGGGAATAAAATAAAATAAAATAGACTGACACTAATCTAAAGCTGTATCACTAGACGAATGGCACTTCCGGTCTCGAGGTTTCCTGCCCTGAAGCCCGACCGTGTGCTTCGACTGCTCCGACAGGTCGGCTATCAGAAAGTCCGCCAGAGAGGCTCGCATATCTTGTTGCGGGCAGAAGGAAGACAAACGATCACCCTCTCGATGCACAAGGGCAGGACGGTGAAGCCCAAGCACCTGCGGGCGATGCTGGTCGAGAGGGTGGGGCTGACCGAGGACGAGATCGAGGCGTTACTCTGAATTTCCCAACGGAGGGCATGGCATGGCGCAGGTCGTGATCACCCGAGACGACGACGGAAGCGGAGATTGGCTAGCCGAAGGCGACATCGGTGAATCCGCTTATTTCGCCAACGCCGCCACGCTCGCTGAACTTGAAGCATTGATTCAGGAAGCCGGAGAACTGCTCGGCGTTGACCCCGAGGTTGTCGTCTCGCCGGAAACCACGGTCGGCACCGTCACAGCCTGATCCTGGCTGACCTGGGCGGCCGCGTCGCTCAGACGTCGATGCGATACAGCTCTGCGGCGTTGAGCGAGGCGTTCTGCCCGTACTCCGAGCAGCGTGCGCACTTGGATTGCGCCGCGTCGGTGTCTGGCACGCCTCGAAGCGGTGGGAACGAGGCGCGTAAGGTGCGAGGGCGCATCCGGCGGTGCCAGAGAATCGGCGAGGAGCCATGACTCAGCAACCTTCGACGGAACGCAATCCCGTCCACCACTTCGTGCTGGTCACCGACGGGCTTGACCTGCTCGACGACGACAATCTCGCAACGCTCTACGAGGCGGGTTGCACCGATGCCAGCATCGGCCACCGCACCGTCGAGTTTGACCGCGAAGCCCCGACTCGCTGGGACGCCATCCAGCAGGCAATTCGAGACGTGAGCGCGGTTTCAGGATTGCGGGTTGTTGATGTTCGCGACGGCATGGACGCCATACCCGCTGCGCCGACAGATCACGCGCTCGCATAACACTCACGGCCGGTTGCGCTCCCGCTGTCCCGCCACGCGGCATGCGTCTCCTGAGAGCCGTTGCTGACCCTTCAGGTCTTATTGCGCTGACAAGTGTGGTCATATGAGTGCTGGCGCCGTGTCCGTTTCCGAGTTGAAGGCGAATCTGTCGCGCTATCTGCGCGAAGTGCGACGAGGCGGCGAGATACAGGTGACTGATCGCGGCACGCCTGTCGCAAGGCTCGTGCCGCCCGCTGAGCCCGAGGACAAGCACCTGAGCCGTTTGATCACCTCGGGTGTGCTTCGGGCCGGACACGGAGATGCCGCGGACGTGCTCGACGAGCCTCCCTTGCAGGTCCCGGCCGGCCTCACCGAAGCGTTGGCCGCCGAGAGAGAGGATCGTGTGTGAGGTATTGGGACACCTCGGCGCTGGCGCCGCTCGTGGTTTCCGAGGCGACGTCTGAGGTGGTGCGGTCGTGGCTGGGCGAGGACAGTGTCATCGCGACGTGGGCATGGACGCGTGTCGAGATCGCAAGCGCCACCGAGCGGCGAGCGCGTGAGGGCGATCTCTCGCGGGAGCAGCGCCGCGCCGTCATGAGCCGCTTGGACGCATTCAGCGCGACATGGCACGAAGTGGTCGAGGTGCTGGCCGTGCGGTCGCGTGCGACGTCGGTGCTGGCACGGCATCGGCTTCGCGCTGCCGACGCCGCCCAACTCGGCGCCGCATTGCATGTTCAAGACCAACTCGGTGCCCCGTTGCAGTTCGTGAGCCTGGACCAACGCCTCACCGAAGCAGCCGAACGCGAAGGACTCGCCGTCGTCCCCGGCTGACCAGGGAACCTCAGACACTCCCCGAGAACGGCTATCTGCGGTTCGGCTTCGCTCCGTCGCGGGCTCAACGACACGCCAACAAGGTGGGGGGCCGCGTGCCAATCAACTAAAGTCGCATCTGAGCAAGATCCGATGTCCCGGGACATCACCAATAGCCACTATCGACGCCATCGCTATAGCCGTAGTCACTTACATACCAATGATCATCGTCAATACCATCCTCGAAATCGTCGTCGCTGACGTAACGAAACCAGTCGGCAGACCAATCCGCCTTCTCGCGTCGTAATTCTCCCTGCGCGCGCCAGTACTCCGATAGCTCCAGCTCGTCATAGCCGTCATCGAGCGGCTCGGATGGCGCGCCTGAAGCGCCCTTCCGGAGTTCATTTGATGCGATGCCAGACCGCGTCGGCAGAAATCCGAAGTTCCCAGATTCCAAATGAGCCGCAACTGCCGATACCTCGTCAACGCCCACAACTGGCATTCGCACCCGCGCGAAATCAGATATCATTTCTCCAAACTTGGGACGAACAATTGGAGGCCCACGATCAATTATCTGCGCGACGACGAGACGAATGTCTCCATTAGCTAATGGCGCGTAGTGGAGTACGCTCACCGTTGCGTTCACCCGTGTTCGATGAACGAACAGATCACCCTGGGCCGTCAATACGTTGACACCTGTTATCTTGCCGCTCCAAACCGCCTGTAATGATTGGCTCCAGCAGATTGCCCGAGTCCCATCGGCCGAATCGAAGTACCAACCTTCAGGTCGGCAGATCTCAGCCAATGAATGCTCACGACTCGCCATCACGACGCGACATTGGAATTCTCGTGTTCTATGTGCACCGAGATGTGCTTGGACATTCAGCTGGCTACCAACCTGGAACTTAGCGGCGAGTCGTATTGCCCATTCTCCCCAAGGTAAGCGAATACACCTTCCCATTGTGGCGTCATTCATGTGGAATTCACTTGAGATGGGCCGACTTCAGCGAGCACCGCCGATAGTTTATCGCATGCTGGTCACGCCTATTGGATGTCAACGGCCCCAATCGCCATTCGTGCCGTTCGTCGCTCACAGCGGTTTCACCCTGAGCCATCCGACGACGTCTCGGCTTCTCCTAGTGATGACTAACGCCGACGTCGTAACCGTGTCGGAATCAAACACCGGCGGGCCAGCCATCTTGAGATCTGGCCACACTTCATACAGCGCTGACTGGAGCGCTCCCTTCGGGGAGTTGCTGCTGACCTCCGCACTGTCGTTCGAGATGTGCTCGCGGCCATTGATCGTCTCCCGGCGTATCAGGCTGGCCTCCCATCTCATGATTCCATTCGGTGCCATGTTTCCTCCCAACGAGTCAGGGTCCTTGAGTGCGCACCCTACGGCGGTGTATCGGTACGAGCCGAGTGCGGCGCCCAAGGTCACAGTGGTACGGTCGCTGCCGTCGTCTGTGTGACGGGTGCCGTCAGAGTGTCGCCTCGTCGGCCTCGTTGCGGCGCTTGCCCTGTTGGCTAGCCGTGCCGTTGACACGCCGACGACGACATCGAGGCACCTATAGACGAGCGCCGTGCGCGACTGGGCGGCCCGCCCTGCAGGTAGCTCGCCTGCGCGAGTGATCGGTACGAACGGGCCCCGGGGAAGCCCACTACTCCGTGGGGTAGCTACTCTGACTCGATGTATGCAACGAACGTCAAGCCAGCAACGAGTCACAGGCAACTATTCGGTGGGGCAGATACCCTTGAATTAGAAACATTAACCATCATGCTGGCGGCTGTCATCTAAAGCTCATCATCGCCTTTCCTGATAACCGGAATGAATGGCCGCTGTCGCATCCATTTTGACGCATGAACTCAATGTCACAGCGGCCTCTCAAATCCCTCGACTGTCGGAGGATCAAACACATGACCACAGACGAAAATCATTCGCCTAATTATCCCTTGTCCATAGCCTCGATTCCGGGTTTATTTCTTGATGGAGAACTGGTATGGATACCAGCGCACAAATCTATTGAATCCGCAGTAACACTGATGCAGATCCACAAGTACAGTCAGATACCGGTGTTCGATAGCGACAAACCGCTCATGTGTAAGCTGCAGGGTGTGATCACTTGGCAGAGCATCGCGGATGCCCGGCTTAGAAAGAAGAATGAGCCTGAGCTAGTTGAGGCGCTTGTCGACTTGCCAGTTGTTGAAAGAGATGATGAACTCTTTGCGGCAATTCCTAAGATAATGGAAGCTGAAGCGGTGTTACTATATGATCAAGGCCAAATTGACGGAATCGTGACCGTCTATGACCTCAGCAAGTTTCTCGCGAGTCGCTTAGAACCGTTCCTTATTTTCAATGAAATTGAAATCCATCTTCGGACGCTCGCTGGACAGCTTCGAGATGAAAGTGAATTGGACCTAGTCAGCGGAGCCATTGATTCTGTTAGCACCGTGAGCCATTGGGGCATAGGTCAGTGTATCCAGGCGCTAAAAAACGCAGAAAACTGGAGTAAAGTCGTGCCGCATCAAGACCGAGAGATTGTTGTCCAAGAACTCAAGATTATGTCCGCGGAGCGCAATGCCGTTATGCATGGACACAGGCTCGAAGTAGACGGCATAGGTCGGCATCGTCATCTACTCGATTACTTGAGAGATCTAGCCTGACCGCTTGACCCAGATTCCGCATTAGCCGGTTGGGTTGAGGTGTGGGAGGTTGACGCGCTCGCCAGAAGGGCATCCTGACAGTCCCAAACGGCGACGGGAATGGAACTCGGTTAGTGGGTCGTTGGCGGTGGGTCTGGCTTGGCCCAGTTGGTGGGGCTCGGCTCGTCGCTGGGTGGCGATGCCTGTCCACTCCGGTCCGAGCCCCAGCACTGGACCGTGCCCTCAAGGCGTATGCCGCACGAATGACCGCTGCCAGCAGCAACGGCCGTGAATTCGCCGTCCGGCGGCGACGCTTGCCCGTAGTCGTCACTACCCCAGCACCGGATTGCGCCGTCATCTCGCAGCGCGCAGGCATGTACGGACCCGAGCGCGATTGCGGCAAACGTGCCGTCCGGCGGCGACGCTTGCCCGTGGTCGTCACTACCCCAGCACTCGATGGTGCCGCCAGTGCGTAGCCCACACGAATTCTTATGTCCAAGCGAGACAGATGCGAACACGCCGTCCGGCGGCGATGCTTGCCCGTGAACGTTGTTGCCCCCACACTGGGGTGCGCCGTCAGTACCCAGCCCGCAGAAGTGACCAAATGGGCCCGCGGCGACTGCCGCGAACACCCCGCGCGACGACACTTGCCCGTGGTCGTTGCGGCCCCAGCACTCAATAGCACCGCTGACGCGCAGTCCACACGAATAAGTGAGACCAAGCGAGACAGATGCGAACTCGCCACCGGGCGCTTGCCAGTCTTCGTCGTCTCCCCAACACTGCAGCGTGCCGTCGGTGTGCAGCCCACACGACTGATTATGTCCAGTCGCGACCGCGGCAAACTGGCCGCCCGGCGGCGACGCCTGCCCGTAGTCGTCACTACCCCAGCACACGACGGCACCATCGGCGCGTAGCCCGCACGAGTGAGACGACCCGGCATCAATCGAAGTGAACTTGTCGCGACTGGCCGGCGACGCCGAGCCGCCGCGATTGTCGCCCCAGCACTCAATCTCACCACCAGGGCGCAGCCCGCACGAAAGCCCGGACCCGGCCGAGACGGAAACAAATTCTCCGCCGGGTGGAGATGCCTCTCCAGCCGCATTGTCTCCCCAACACTGGAGTGTGCCGTCATTGCGCAGTCCGCAGGCGTGATCACTACCCGCGTCGACTGCAGCGAACTCGCCGCTGGGCGGAGACGTCAATCCGAGTTCGTCGGAACCCCAGCACTCAATGGCGCCGCTGATGCGCAGCCCGCAGGTGTGATCACCTCCCGCGTCGACTGCAGCGAACTCGCCACTCGGTGGCGACGCCCGTCCATGCCAGTCATTGCCCCAGCACTCGACTTGACCGCCGACACGCAGCCCGCACGAGTGAAATCCTCCAGCCGTGACCGCGGCGAACAGGCCACCCGGCGGCGACGCTTGCCCGGCGGAGTTGTAGCCCCAACAGCGCGCTGTGCCGTTGACACGCAGCCCGCACGCGTGACGGACCCCGAGACCAAGTGATCCGAACCGGTCGCTGGGTGGCGACGTCAGCCTCGCCACGATCGGGTCACGGCCCCAGCATTCGACAGCTCCGTCGACGCGCAGCCCGCAGGTGGAACCGTTACCCGCTTCGACTGCAGCGAACTCGCCACCCGGCGGCGACGCTTGCCCGGCGGAGTTGTGCCCCCAACAGCGAATCGAGCCATCAAGACGCTGCCCGCACCAATGGCCTGCCCCCGCTGCAACCGAAACGAAGCCGCCACCCGACGAGGACCCATCGGCGAGCCGCGGTGCGTCGTCGGCACCTGCGGCTACGAAATCGGAGCTGCTACCGGAAGAGGACTCATCGGCAAGCCGCGGAGCCGCTGCATCCTCCGAGCAGGCTGCCAGCAAGCTCAGCGACAGCACCGCTACCGCAAATCGACGCCTCGATCGCATAGCAGGACTCACTCCGCAGGTCCAGACAGTTCCGCTTCCGAATAGCCGGTCGAAGATACCCCCGCCCAACGGAATTCTCCGGTGCGCGGCTCCCAGGTGAGCTTGCGGTCGGTGTGCTGGACTCGCCGCAGGAGCATCTGCTCGTCCGGGTTAGCAAATTGGCGGTGTGCTTGAACCTGATCTCGTTGACTTGCAGGCAGCAGAAGCAGCAGCTCGGCCGGCAAAGCCATTCGGCCCGACAGGCGTTCGATGGCTCGCTGTGCCATCTTGTCGAGGTCGCCACGGAGAGCTTCCGGTGCATGCACCTGATCCATCGAGCCACGACTTGACTTGACTAGGAGGTCCACCCAAGCGGCAAGATTGTCACCATCGATGTGCGACATCCAGATGTCGAGATCGGACGAGAAATCCCCGTAGGAGGCGGTGGCACCGTTCGCGATGTCCCTCAGCGGCAACAACAGACGTTGGCTCAGTCGCTCGCAGGGGCGACCTCGGCCAGATCGCCGGGTCCAGAGGCAGCAGCAGACCGCCTGCCACACCTCACACATGGTCCAAGGCTCCGTGAAGGGCGGCTTCAAGTCGGGGTCGAGCAGCGTGTATCTCCACCATTCGTGTCCCTTCGCCTTCCCAGCGCCATTGATATGGGTGATGAACCTCTCCGCCGTAGCGCACTCGTCGTGCTGCTGCAGGAACTCGAACAAGCTCCGGTGCTCGCGAAAGTGCAGTTCAATGTGCGCTGCGTCCTCCGGCGACAATGCGCAGTAGAGCCGACTCAGATTGTGGCCGTACTTCTTCACTTCACTAACCGTGGGTTGCGGATCGGTGGCCATCAATAGCATCTTGAGCGCCTGCTCCACGCCGCTGTACAGGGCAGTGACAAACGGCCACGCCTGCGCGACGACGTAGCCATCCCAGAGGTCAGGTTCCACCGGGTTTCTAGCCACGAGGTCGCGGGTGCTCCTGCAGGCCGTGTCCATCTTGAGCATCAGGTCGCCGTCGGGCAGCCGGTCGTTTTCATTCGGCACCACGGGCACCGTAGCCAACGATCCTTCGGATCCAGATCCGCAGGTCGCGGCCTGTGGCCCATCCCGCGCGCACCCACGCGTCCAATCTCGGGGTGACGTCAGCCCATCTGGCCTCGGCTTCTGGGAAGCGGTGCCGACCAGGAGGTTGACAGGCGCGAACGCGGGTCAGATGTCGATGCGGTAGAGCTCGGCGGCGTTGAGGGACATGATTCGCTCGACGTCGGCGGTGGGGATGCCTTCGAGGGCTCTGGCCAAGTCGTGGTCGTCGCGGGGGTACAGGCAGGTGGGGTGCGGGAAGTCGGTTTCGAACATCAGCGACTGCGCGCCGACGTAGTCCACGGTCGGCTTCACGGTGGACCGCTCGAACCAGAAGCAGCCGTAGAACTGCCGGCGGAAGTAGTCGGAGGGGAGCATCGAGAGGTCGGCCAATTCGTTGGGGGCCGTCTCGTGCATCTGGTGATCGAGCACTTCGAGGAAGAACGGCAGCCAGCCGACGCCGCTCTCGACAGAGACGAACTTTGCGTCCGGGAAGCGCTCGGGCACGCCGGAGTAAATCATGTTGCCCACGACTCGGGCGTTGCCCATAAACAGATTTGCCGAGCCCACCGCCAGCCGTCGTTCAGGCCCGAATGACGGCCACGGCGCCTTGCCGTAGTAGTCGAGATTGCCCTTCGACGAGCCGATGTGGAAGTTGACCGGCATCGCAAGGTCTGAGCAGACCTGCCAGACCGGGTCCCAGTGGGGCATCGCCATGTCGGGCAGCCCGGCTTCCTCGGGATTCGAGCACGTCACGATGCCGCGCAGGCCATTGGCGTGGCAGCGCTCGATCTCACGCACCGCAGCGTCGAGATTCCACCAGGGCAGCAGCGCCATGCCGAACACCCGCTGGTTCGTGGCCTCCTGAAACTCGGCGAGCGCGTCGTTGTAGATCTCGACGGAGATGAGCCGCAGCGCGTCGTCGGGCGACTTCAGGAAGTTCTGATTTCCGAAGCCGGCGACGTTGGGGTACATGATCTGCGCTTCGATGCCGAGCTCGTCGAGCATCTCGACCCGAGCCTGCGCGTCATAGCTGGCGCGGTGCACCATCTCGTTGTCGAAATCGAAGAACACCGTGCCGGTGACCTTCTGGCCGTCGGGATCGACGACCGAGGACGCAATGGGCAGCCCGATCGGGATCGAATCGTCGAACCACCAGCGGCGCTTGCCGTCGCGTTCGGTCATCCGAGGGACACGTTCGCGATACTTCGCAGGCGCTCGCGAGGTCCACAGGTCGTAAGGCTCGGACCAGTGGCTGTCGGTGTCGATGATCTTCAGATCGTCGAGGATCGTGCCGCTCATCGCTCGGTAAGTCCCCCTGTGGGTCGGTCAGCTCACCGGTGGGACGGTCACCGGGCGATCGCCGAACTCGGGCCGCTCGGTGCGGGTCTTCTTCAGCTCCCAGAAACCGTCGATGTCCATCATGGCGGTCATCCCGTCCCACAGCTTGAGGGCATCTTCGCCCTTGGGGGCTCGGGTGATCACCGGACCGAAGATGCCCACTCGCTCGCCGTCGCTGCGGTCCAGGGCGATGATCGGCGTGCCGACGTCAGTGCCGACGAGCTCCAAGCCCTCGTCCATGCGCGTGCGGATCTCGGCATCCCACTTCTCGTCCGTGGCTGCCTTGGCGTGTTCGGGATCGATGCCGAGTTCTTCGAGGGCCTTCGCAATGTCGAAATCGCGGTCGCCGTCGTGGTGAATGCGGCTCGCAAAATCCCAGTACACGCCGAACACGGCGTCGTCGCCCTCGGCGGCTCGGATCGACTCCATGACCCGCAGCTGACCGTGCGTGCCCACGACCGCGTCGTAGTACGGCTGTCTGTCGGCGGCTCGTTCTTGAACAGCAGGCTGATCGGCTGCCACTTGACCTTCAGGTTGCGCTCGGAAGCGACGTCATCGACGACCCACCTGGCCGTCACCCAGCACCAAGGTCAGATGGGGTCGACCCAGAACTCGATCTCGGTTTCTGTGCCCGTGTCTGTTGCCATGCGGGCAATCTATCTGTGTCATGCATGAGGAGGCTGAGCCGTCGAACGAAATCGTCGGCCGTGCGGCCCCGGCGTTGGTGTGCCGGGCGACCGCGGCGAGAAGGTGGCAGGGACTGTCGACTCTGTCCGGCAGCATCGTCGCGGGGTGACTGCTCCGTGCGCTGGCTACATGGAGGTGCCGTCGGGGTTCAGGTAGTCGCGGGTGATGTGGCCTTCGTCGCACAGCGCCTGCCACTGGGCGTCGTCGAGGTCCAGGACCTGCCGGAACACGTACTCGTTGGCGTCGCCCAGGATGCCGATCGGGCGCCACGGCATCTCGGGGCCGTCCCAGCGCCACTGGCGCCCGGGGAAGCTGTACCAGCCCTGCTCGACCGAGCCGTTCTGGCGGAACCAGCAGCGGTCGCCCATCTGGGGGTCGGTGCGCAGTTGCGACTCACGCATCACCGGCCCCGCGGGCACCCCAGCCCGCTGGCACCGGTGGAACACCTCGGCCGATGTGCGCTGTTCGGTCCAGGCGCTGATGCGCGAGTCGATCTCGTCATGGTGTGACATACGGCCGGCGAGCGTCGCGAAACGAGCGTCGTCGCCGAGCCCCGTTGCGCCATCGGCGCGATCGCTGTCAACCAGATCCGCGAGGGCACGCCAGTCGGCGTCGGTCTCGCAGGCGATCACCGCCCATTCGTCGTCCTGGTCGGGGCGGGCGGGGTCGATTGCACAGCGATAGCAGCCTTGGGGGGCGCGAGCCACCGAGCGATTGCCCAGCGGCTGGTGGCGCGTGCCGGTGGTCGCGGCATCGATGAAGTACTCCCCGATGTGCTGCATCACGTTCTCGGACTGCGAGAACTCGATGAGCTCGCCGACGCCGGTGCCGCCGGTGCCGTCGACGCCGTCGCGGCGGCGCAGGACCGCCAGCAGCGCAAATGCCGCGGTGGCCGCGCTCGCAGGGTCCATGTGAAACACCGACGTGAGGCTGGTGGGGTTGTCGTCGGCGTAGCCGCGCAAACCGGTCAGCCCGCACAATGCCTCGAAGTTGGCGCCGAAACCCACCCAGTCCGAATACGGGCCCTCGAGGCCCATGGGCGGCATTCGCAGCACGATGGTGCGCGGGTTGACGGCGTGCACGGTTTCCCAGTCGAGACCCAGCTTCGGCAGCACGCCCAGCGAGTTGTTCTCGACGATGACATCGGTTTGCCGCACGAGCCGGTGCAGCGTCGAGCGACCGAGTTCGGTCCGGGGATCGAGTGTGCAGCTCAGCTTCCCGCGGGCGTGGGCGCTGAACAGGTTCTGGCGGTTCCACGGGCGCCGCCCCGGATCGTGATCCGGATAGCCCGACAGCGGCCCCAGTTCGGGAGCGATCTCCCGTGACGGCCGGACCATGAGGCCCCGCGTCGCGGTCGGGAACACATAGGGGTTGTCCACCCGGATCACTTCGGCACCGAGATCGGAGAGATACATGGTGCAGGCCGGCCCGGCCCACACCACGGTCAGGTCCAGCACACGGATGCCCGCCAAGGGCAAGCCCGCGGGTGCTCGAGGTGCCGGTGCAGCGTCCAGTGCGACGCTGGGGGGCGACTGGCTCGTCGCCGGGCGGTCATTGCTCTCGGGGACAACTGGGGTGGTGTTCGGTGTAGTGCTCTCGGCGCCGTTGGCCTGACCTGCGCTGTCGGAGGCGACTGGGGCGAGACCAGCGCGCACCTGGGCATCGTGCTCGCCGAGCAGTGGGGCAGCGCGCGGGGCCGCTGGTACTTGTTCGGCAGCATCATTCGGAGCGTCGCGATGAATGCGGAACGGCGCATCGAGCTGGGTGACGGTGCCGGCGACGGGGTGTTCGATCGGAATGAAGAAGCCGCGGGCCTCAAAGTGAGGATCGTCGAGCAGGTCGATCGGCGCGTTCAGCGGGGTGACGCCCCATTTGTTGACCTGTGCTGCGGCGCCGACGCTGCTTTGGGTATGGCCGGCCAGCCACACATACAGGGCAGTCTCCACCATGTCGGGCAGTTCGGGATCGACCAGCCACGCCGGACTGGCAAACCGTTCAGCCAGCGAATCGCCGTCGCCTCGTTCGCCGCCGAGTCCTGCGTCGGTGAGCGTTTGCACCATCCGCGGGGCCCACGATGGCAAGGTGAACACCAGCGCCCATCCGTCCGCGGTGGGGTAGAAGCCAACGGGCGACGCACGTTGGGGCTGGCGCGGGTCCCGCCCGACATCAGTGCCGGTCCACGCCTCGTACAGCAGGTAGGACGCTCGCCGGTCGATGGTGCCGGCTTGCGCCTCGAATGCCGACACGTCGATGTGGCTCGGGCGGCCATGGCGCTGGCTCATCATGAGCGCGGCCAGCGTCGGCACCGCTGCCAGGTTGCCGACCTGGTAGGAGGTGACATCCCCGCTGAGCTTCACTGGCTCGCGTTCGTCGATGCCGGTGCCCCACATCGGGCCGCCCATCGCATAGGTGACGATGTCGCTGCCCCGGTAGCCGGCGTCGGCGTAGGGGCCGGCCTGGCCGAACGGTGTGATCGAGGTCAGCACGATGCCAGGCCGCAGCGTGCACATCACGTCGTAGCCGAGCCCGATCGAGTCGAGGTGACCCGCTGGGAAGGCCTCGACCACGATGTCGGACGCCGCGATCATCGCTCGAACGAGTTCGATGTCATCGGCGCTGGGTGAGGGCGCTCTGTTGTGAGGGGCAGGTGCGGGCCTGCCTATGTCGGCGATGACGCTGCGCTTGTTGGTGTTCAGGTGCAGGAAGAGTGGTGACTGTTCCAGGCTGTCGGCACCCTGCGGCGGCGTCGCACTGTCGCCCCACGGACCGTGGCGGCGGGCTGGGTCCCCGCCGGACGGTTCCACCTTGATGACGTCGGCACCATGGTCGGCGAAGAGCTTCCCGAGGTAAGGACCTGAGATGCCGGTCGCCAGCTCGAGCACTCGAACCCCGGCCAACAACTGGCTCACGGCTGCCTCCTCGGTGTCCTGCTTGCAATGGGGCGCCACGAGGGTAGGTGAGTCCTCTCGAGGAATCTCCTGCTGGCACCCACTCGTGTTCCCCATCTTGATGCGATTGGGCGCACGGGCCACGGCTTCGCCTGCCGGCTCGCCTCCGTGCCCGTCAGATCATGGCTGCCAAGATCGGGGCGAGACGCTCCAGCAGGTCGTCCACGTCGTCGCCGGCCTCAAGACCCAGCAGATTGGTCGTGAGCGCGATGCCCAGATCAAGAGCGGGGGCGTAGGCCGCAATGGTGCGAAAGCCCGGCACGCCGCCCCCGTGGGTGTAGATCGTCAGACCCATGACCGACTCGGTCGAGATGCCCAGTCCGGAGCTGTCGGCGGGATCGGGGTGACCCGTCGTCATGAGAGCGATCTGTTCTTGATCGAGAATGTCGGTTGAGAAGAGTCCGCGAATCAGCAGCGCCACATCGCCGATCTGCGCCTCGATGCCGCCGCCGGTCCACCCGGCGGAACGGGCGAAGTCGCTAGGGACGGTGCCGATATCCACGAAAATGGCGTCGTTGCGGGTTATCTGGTTGTCGCTGGTGAGACCCAGCAGCGGTCCCATCAGGTAGCCAATCGTCCCTCCGACGTATCCGTTGGCCGTCGGCTCGGGGGGGAACTCGTCGGGCGTCAGGTAGACGTGTTCGAGGCCGAGCGGCCCAAAGACACGAGACCGCAGTTCGGCGGCTGCGGTGTTGCCGGTGACCGCTTCGATGAGCAGGCCCGCTGCGACGTAGCCGGTCGTGTTGTAGTAGCGCTCAGTCCCCAGCTCCGCCACCGGTCCGTACCCCGCTGCGAATTCCAAGATCTCTTGCGGTGAGATCTGCTCGTCCAGCCGGGGCGCTGCGAGTCGGTAGAACTGCGCGTCGAACGCGTACTCGACAAAGCCCGAGGTATGCCCGAGCAGGTCACGCACCGTGACCGCCGCAGCGTGCTCGTAGCCCGGCGCCCAGTCTTCGCCCAAGTACTGCGCGACCGGAGCGTCGAGTTCGACTGCGCCTTCGGAGACGAGCTGCAGGACCACTGCAGCGGTGACCGGCTTGGTGACCGAGCCGATGCGGACATGATGATCGACGGTCATAGCCGCGCCGGTGGCGATATCGCTCAGTCCCCAGGCGAAGGTCATCGGCTCGGCACCACCGCGCGTGATGGCCATCACGACGCCCGGGGCGCCGGTGCGGTCCATCCAGTCGCCGATCTCGGCACTGAGCGGATCCAGCGATTCGTTGGCACCTTCGCCATCGGGCTCGGCCCGCGGCTCGTCGGTCGTCGGCGGCGCAGCGGTGGTGGCGGGCGGCGCAGCAGTGGCGGTTGTCGGGGTGGCGGTGGTGGCGGGCGCCGGCGCATCGGTCGTCGTGGGCAATCTGACGGTGGCGGCAGGTGCCGAAGCGGTGGCGGGGGACTCAGGCGTTGCCTCGTCGGTGCCGCTGCAGGCTGCCGCGAGCAGACCCATGCTCAGCAAGGCCGATGCGAGTCGCTTCATGGGGGGCAGCGTAAGGCCGTCAGGCAGCATCCTTTTGTGCCTTGCGTCGGACGGAATGGCCTCGCTTGCAGTCGGGGCAGCGTTACCGTGTCGGACACCAGACGTGATGCAGTCGGGACCTTGATGAGTGGGCTCACCAGACCGATAGGAGTGCGCTGGCTACTGTCGGCAGCACTTGTCTACTGGATTCTGATCTCGGTCTTCATGCTCGCCGTCCGTGGCGAGGAACTCGACTTGGAAGCGGTGTTTCCGCTCGTGGGAAATGACGGTGGGGGTGGGGTTACGACCTCGGATGCGCCGACGCCGCCCAATCCGCCACGCCCGGTAGTAGCCGCGTTTTGGGCTGTCGGAGTCATCATCGGGCTTCCTGCCGTACTGTCGGCCAAAGCCGCCGCTGTGGCTCTTCGGTTCAGCTCCGTGATCGTTGGAGTCTGTCTCCTGGTCACCATTCTGCGCCTCGGGATACTGCTTGTCCCTGTGCTCGCCATTCAGCTGCTGGCCCTCGACCGTCGAAACACAACCGATTCGCCGTAGAAGGGCACCGTTCGACTTGCGCGTGTCGAAGCGCGGCTGCTGTGACACCCCTTCGGCAAGCTCGGGATCATGTTCCGGCACCGAGCGGCATCCCCGACCGAACCCCCGAGGCCTCATAGGCTTGACCGAGTGTCTGGGCCTCGCTTGAGCGACACGAAGGTGTCCGGCGATGGTTGACAGGTCGCAGCGGGGCGCAGCACGAAGCGTCGCTCAGGCCCGGTTTCCGATGACCACGGACATCCGGGGCAGCAAAGGAAGCGTCTTTTACCGGGCGCACTCGTATCACACGAAGGTGCCGGTCGAGAGCATCGTTCAGCTCATCGAGCACTACACCGACGTGGGAGATGTCGTGGTTGATCCGTTCTGCGGATCGGGCCAGACGGGTGTGGCTGCGATGCTCACGGGTCGGCATGCCGTTGTCTCGGACTTGTCTCCGGCTGCGGTGCACATTGCACGCGGATACACCGCTCGTGTAGATCCTGTCCGCTTCGCGAAAGCCGCTTCGCGATTGCTCAACAGGCTCGCACCGGTGGAGCGGGAGCTGTACGGGGTGTCTGATGGACGGATCGAGTACACCGTCTGGTCGGACGTGTTCCGCTGCGCGACGTGCGCGCGAGACATCTTGTTCTGGGAAGCGGCAGTCGATCACCGGGCTGGCCAGGTGACGCGCTCGCTCTCCTGCCCAGCGGGTCACGGGCCCTTCAACAAGAGCGACCTCGATTGGGTTGGCTCTAGGCCTGTGCAACAGAACACCAGCGTCGACGGTCAGCGAGCCCGCGTTGTGGAGCCGGCGCGCACGTCGAGAGACATAACCACGCTCGACCGATCCAGCATCCCCTTCTGGTTCCCGGTGGAACCGTGGGAGCGCTGGCGCGAAATGTGGCGAGCCCAGCACGATGCACAAGGGATCGACACCTCCGCGGACTTTTTCACGAATCGAAACCTCTACGCGTTGGCCGCACTGTGGGACGCGATCGAACAAGTCGACGACGAGACGACTCGGGTCGGCCTGCGGTTTGTCTTTACCGCCAGCGTCAATCGCGCGTCACGGCGCTACCAGTGGCACCCGTCGCGCCCGACAAACGTGCTGTCTTCCACGATGTACTTGGCATCGCTGAACTACGAGTTCAACGTGTTCAGCCTCTTTCGCCGCAAGCTTTCGACGATCACGCAGATGTACGAGCAGCTTTGGCAGGCCTGCGGTTCTTGCGAGGTGCATCAGGGCTCCGCCGAGAGTCTCGACTGGTTGGCCGACGGCGCTGCGGACTACGTGTTCACCGATCCTCCGTTCGGTTCCAACATCTTCTACGGCGACTCGTCGTTTCTGTGGGAGGCGTGGCTCGGCGATCGGACCGACGTCGCCGCTGAGACGGTGATCAACAAGCGGCTGACCGACGAGTTAGGTCGTACGACTCTGGATGGCTACGAGAAGGCGGTGAGTCGTGCCATGGAGGAGATCGGCCGTGTGCTGCGCCCAGGTGCGTGGGCATCGCTGCAGTTCCACAACTCCGATGACGCCGTGTGGTCCGCGATCCAGAACGCAGTCGATTCTGCAGGGCTGAGCGTTCAGGCGGCCGTCGTCATGGACAAGGGTCAAGCGTCGTTCAAGGGGCTCCGCCATCACCAAAAAGGCGAGAAGGTTGCAAATTTCGACCTCGTGCTGCACCTTGCGTCGGGGTCGCAGCTTGGGATGCGTCCCCCGCGTCGTGAGATCGGACGAACGGACATTCAGCGAGTGCTCGAGGCGTATGTGGCGCATCAGCCGCCGTCGCGCTGCACTACTCCGTGGCTGCACTCCCAGGCGATGCGTCATCTGATTGCAAGTAGCGCGTCTCCAGCGGGATGGAGCTTCGCCGCAGTGGAAGCGCTGTGTGACGAGACGTTCGAGAGGAGGGGCAACTCGTGGCGTCCGCGGACAAAGACCGCTTAGGCAGGCAATCACGGGCCGCTCGCCTCCCGCTGCCGGACTACGTCGCCGGATCCAAGGGCGGTCCTTGGTACACGGCGCATACCTACCCCACCAAGATTCCGCCGGAGATCATTTCTCCATTCATCGAGGCGTCGACGCTGCCTGATGGCGTAGTGGCTGATCCATTCTGCGGGTCCGGCATGACGGGTGTAGCGGCAGCGCTCGCTGGTCGCCGAGCGCTGCTTTCCGACCTCTCGCCGGGTGCCGTGCACCTCGCCCGCAATCACACGCGCCGTGTGGCCCCGGCATTGCTCCATGAGGCCGTTGTGCGGCTCGACGTCGCCTGGATGCTCGATTGTGAGCGCGAGCTGTACTGGTCATCGGCAGAGACCGATGGGAGTGTCATTCACGGGCTGATGCGACACTTGGTGTGGTCCGAGGCATACGAGTGCCCGTCGTGCATGTCGACGGTCGTCCTTTGGGATGTCGCCGAGCCTGACCGGCCACTTCGGCGTCAAGTTGGGTGCGACGTCTGTGGAGAGTCTTTTGACCGAACCCGCCGTAGGCCGTCCGCTTCAGTTCCTCGATGGCTGACGCTTGCTCCTGAATCGGGAGGAACGCTGGTTCAGGGCGATCCGACTACCGATGCACTTCGGCGGATCGACACGATTGGACGCCGCCGGCTCAAGCGCTGGGTGCCGAAGGTGCGGATCGACCCGTCCCGCGAGATGTACATCAGGTCTGCGCTCCACCTTCGCGACGTGCGCACGGTCGCGGACATGTTCGCTCATCGCCCGAAGGTCGCACTGTCTCGGCTGTGGCACGAGATCGGTCTCGTCACCGACACAGCAGTGAGACAAGCACTGCAGTTCGCATTCACTAACACGGCCTGGCACGCCAGTCGCATGCGGCGCTACAACGCCAAGGGCGGCCAGCGCCCGCTGACGGGCACGTTGTTCATCCCGCAGATCGTCTCGGAGCCCAACGTCTTCGAAGTTTTTCGTCACCAAGTTCGCCAGGTGTGTCGCCTCTACGAAGCGCTCCCTGACAGTGGGGTCGATGTGGCTCAGTCGTCTGCCACCGATCTGCGTTGGATTGCAGACTGCTCGGTTGACTACGTGTTCACGGATCCGCCGTTCGGTAACAACATTCACTACGCCGATTGCAACATCGTCTGGGAATCGTGGCTGGGGAATCCGACCGATCACAACCAAGAAATCGTCGTGAACAAATCACGCACCGCGGCCGACGGGGGCAAGACACTCGCCGACTACCAGAAACTGCTCACCGATTCGTTCCGCGAAGCGAAGAGGATCGTCACCGACGGCGGCCGTATCTCGGTGGTCTTTCACAACTCTGACGACGCGGTGTGGACTGCCCTTCTCGACGCCGTTGAGGACGCTGGCCTGTACCAAGCCGAAGTGTCCATACTCGACAAAGGCCAACGCAGCCAGAAGGGCTACAAGGCCCGACGCGGCGAACTTGTGCCGTTCTACGACCTGGTCATGACCTTCGACACCGCAAAGCGAAGCGCACCAAGGCTGAACGGTGCTGGTGAAGTGGCGCTTGACGCCGTTACCGCCCATCTTGAGAGCCTTGGCGGCAAGCCCTCTGGGGCGCGCCACCTCGACTACCTGTATTCCGTCGCCGTAGGCGCAGTGATCGGTGGAGGGGCACGGCCAACCGGGCTCTCGCTGCGCGCCTTCGAGCAGTTGTGCAACGAACGGTTCGAACGCGTCGGGGACTCGTTCCACCTGTAGGCGTTGAGAAGAGAGGTGAAGTGGTGGCCGACGTGCTCTCCAAATCGGAGCTTCACGAGCGTTTCGTCACAGCAATCGGGAGAGGCGCTGTGGTCTCTGCCACAACCGATGCTGCTGACGAACTTGTGGTTGAGCTTCGCCCGCCCTTGCCTCGCCGTGTCCGCGTTTACATCTACAACGCGACCGACGCGCAAGGCCCCGATCGCACGGAGTACCGAATTCAGCTCATTCTCGCCGGCCACGCCAAGGGCCAACGAGCGAACTTCGACCGATCCGAAGTCGAACTCGTGCTGCTCTGCGGTTACGTCCCAGAACAGGATGTCTTCGTCTTCTGGGACGCTTCCCTGCATGTGGACTTCGCTTACTCAAAGAACCTGCAGGTGCGGCCTGAGAACGTTGCCGGGGCCGCTGCGGCTGACGTCACAGTGCGCCAAGAGCGGAGCTTGCGCTCCGACATCGAAACCGTCATTTGCGCACCGAGCCGACTTGTCGCGGAAGCGATAGCCGAACGGTTCGCGAGCCCAGTCCTCGTCCCTCAGGCGGTCGGTGCCGCGGCGCCGAAGGGCCAGCCCTACATGCGCCCGCCGCGCAGCGGTGGCGGAGAAACGACGCTTCGGGTGTTCAGTGTCGACCCAGACAGCATCGATCGAGGAACGAATGCGCACAAGGATGTTCAAGACCAACTCGCAGATGCTGTCTCGGCTCGGGGATGGGAGCCTCGCTCTCCCAGCGGTTCCGACCCTCTCTTCGACATCGGCTGGACAGTGGCCGACACGGCGTGGATCGCGGAGGTCAAGAGCCTCACCGAGTCCAACGAGGACCGACAGCTTCGCTTGGGCCTCGGGCAGGTGCTCAGCTACGCGTATCTCGTCGATTGGGGTGCAGCGGCGAATCGGCCCGTGTTGGCAGTCGAGCGCAAGCCGTCGTCTGAGTACTGGCCCGATCTCTGTGCCTCGCACGGCGTCGAGCTGTCCTGGCCCGAGGCCTTCGAAGAGATGCTCGACGCCTGCACTTGATCCGTCGTCTGCAGTTCTGCGTTCAGAATGACGGGTCCTCTCCAGGCGTCAATTGGATGACTGCGCGCATACAGCAACGGCTGCAGCTATCCGGATGGCTTGCGAGGCGGAGCAAGAGGCCGAGCCGAGAGGCGAAGCCGCAGCGGGGCGAGATGGCAGGCGAGTCAATGGCCCCGTCGATGGGCAAACTGTGTTGCTGCCTGTAGCCAATCTGGCGCGCGGCAGTGACATTTGCGAGTATCTGCCGCTACATCTGCTTGAACGGGCCACAGGGGGTCGATGTGAATCTCGGAATGCTGCTCTTCATGCCGGCGACGATTGCCGGTGAACAGGTCATCCTGATCGACACCTCGACAGAGGCCGGCGGAGGTACCGCACGCGAGGTCACCTACCAGGAGCTGCTCGACAACGTGTCACGCACCGCCGGAATGCTGACGATGCTCGGCGTCGGTGTCGGCGACCGTGTCGGCATCTTCGCCACCAACAGCGTGGAGTGCGTCGAGGCCATCTTCGGCGGCGCGTTCGTCGGCGCCACGGTCGTGCCGATGAACTTCCGCGCCGGCGCGGAGGAAACTGCCCACCTGCTCAGCGACAGCGGCATCAGCGTGCTGTTCACCGAGTCTCGCTACAGCGACCTGATCTCCGACAACAAGCCTGACGACCTCGAACACATCCTGGTGCTCGACGACCCGTCCTCCTATGCCGCTGCCCGCGACGAGGCGTTCGAGCTGCCCGTGCCTGAGGATGTCGACCCTGACGGGCTGTGCTCGCTGTTGTACACGAGCGGCACCACGGCCATGCCCAAGGGCGTCAAGCTGACCAACGGCGCCATCACGGGCTACGTCATGAACACCAATGACGCTGCCACCGGCGAGGACATGGGCCGCATGGCGGTCGCAGCGCCGCTGTACCACATCGCCGGGCTGACCTCGATGCTGAATGCGCTCTACAGCGGGCGAGTGGTCGTGCTGCTGCCGCAGTTCGAGGCGTCGTCGTGGATCGACTGCGTGCAGGCGCACGCGGTGACGCACGCCTTCTTGGTGCCCACCATGCTCGCTCGGGTGCTCGAAGCACCCAACTTCAACCATGAAGCGTTCAGCGGGCTCGAAGCAGTCACCTACGGCGCGGCGCCGATGCCGCCCTCGGTCATCCGCCGGGCCATCGACATGTTCCCGCCGAACGTGGCGTTCGCCGGCGCCTACGGACAGACCGAGACGACATCGACCGTCGCAGTCCTCGATCCCGACGACCATCGCATCGAAGGAACCGACGAGGAGAAGGAGCGCAAGCTGCACCGGCTGTCATCGGTCGGACAGGTGCTGGAGGACGTGCAGGTCCGCGTCGTCGATGCCGACAGCGGCGAAGTCGTGGCACCCGGTGTGATCGGCGAGGTGCAGCTGCAGACCTTCCGCGCCATGGACGGCTATTGGGGCAACGAGGAGAAAACCCGCGTCACCATCGACGACGAAGGCTGGGTGCACACCGGCGACCTCGGCTACCTCGACGATGACGACTACCTGTTCCTGGCCGGCCGCACCGGCGACATGATCATCCGGGGCGGCGAGAACGTGCTTCCCGACGAGGTCGAGGGTGTGCTGTACGACCACCCCTCGGTGCTCGAAGCCGCAGTGGTGGGTCTGCCCAGCGAGGAGTGGGGAGAACGCGTGGCCGCAGCGGCCGTCGTGCGCCCCGGCAGCGGCACATCGGGCGACGATCTGGTTGCCCATGCGCGCGAGCGCCTTGCACCGTTCAAGCGTCCCGAGTTCGTGCACTTGATGGACGAGCTGCCGCGGACATCCACCGGCAAGCTGCTGCGCCGCGACCTCATCCCCATGCTCGACGAGCTGGGTAGCTGAGGCCGGTCTCAGGTCCGGGGGTTGCCGCCGACGAGTCCTGCGCCGGCTGCTCCAGCAGCCGCTTCGGCCGGGATCCCGATGCCCAAGTAGCCCTCGATGCGGGCGAGCCGTTCGCGAATCTCGTCGACAGAGGCTCGCAAGCCGCTGATCTCGGATCGCATTTCGGTTCGCAGTGCGCCGATCTCGGATCGCATTTCGGTTCGCAGTGCGCCGATCTCCGATTGCATTTCGGTTCGCAGTGCGCCGATCTCGGATCGCATCTCGGCCCGCAGTCGCTCAGTCGATCGCTGCTGGTGCCACACGATCGCGAGCACCGCCACCGCCACCGAGACGACTTGGGTGAGGATCACTGCGTCCACGCCTTGAACATAGCACCGCACCGTAAGGTCAGTCGCAACAAATATCAAGTCATTTACTGAAATATACTGAAAAGAGTTGAATATCGGATTGTCGCGGGCTGCGCTGTGTGGAGGTGGCGGGCTGCGTTGCGGTATCTACGTTGAAATGGCATCGGGGTACTGTGACGATCACCTGCATCTCCTGGCGTGCGCGGCGGCGCGCGGGTCGGTTGACGTGCGGGACGCCGTCACGGTGGACGAGCTGCTTGCCACCATCCTGCGGGCGGTCGACGCGGTCGTTGCCGCTCGGCATCGGTCGTCGTGGCTGCGGGTGTGGGGCTATGACGACGCGCTGCTTGCCGAGCGGCGTCATCCGACCGTTGCGGAACTGGACACGGTCACTGAGCGCGTTCCGACCGTGCTGCACCACGTCACCGGACATGTGACCGTGGTGAACACGGCCGCGGGCCGAGCGTTGGGCCTGGCGTCAGGCGATGTGCTCGTCGAGCGCCACGACCTGCTGGCTGCGGTGCCCCGACCCGATCGCGGCGAAATCGTGGCGGGTGTCACCGAGGTGCTGCACGGCCTGGCAGATGCAGGCATCTCCGCCTGCACGGACGCAACCCACACGAACGACCTCACTGCTCTTGAGCTGCTGGCCGAAGCATCCGCCGGGGAGCCCGCCGTGGATGTCACCGCAATGGTGGGCGCCGACCAGCTCGATTCGCTCGAAGGCCTTGTCTTCGGCGATGCGGTCCCGCCCTCGGGAACCGCAGCCGATGAGGTGAGGGTGCGCATCGGACACGCCAAGATCATGCCGCCGCACGACGACGACAGCGCGATTGCCGACTTGGTGGCCACGGCGCGCGCTCATCGATTTCCGGTCGCGGTTCACGTCATGGACATCGACACGCTGCAAGCGACTCTGGATGCTCTGGAAGCACATCCGCCTCTGCCGGCCGAGATGGCGTCGAGCGCACCCGTCCGCATTGAGCCCGATCGCATTGAACCCGATCGCATTGAACACTGCGCGCTGGCACTGCCGGAGCAGCTCGATCGGATCGCCCGGCTCGGCATCACGGTGGTAACCCAGCCCAGCTTCGTCACCCGCCGCGCACAGAAGTACCGAGAACAGCTCTCGCCGACCGAGCAGGCATGGCTCTGGCCGCTGGCGAGCCTGCTGCGCCGCGGCATCCGCGTCACGCTGTCGTCGGACGCTCCGACGGTTCCCCCCGATCCTGCCGAGTGGATAGAAGCGGCCGCCTGTCGGGACCTCGCTCCCGCTGAGCGCATCGACCCCGAGCGCGCTCGCGAGCTCTGTCTCGCTGACCGCTGAGTACCCTGCCGCATCGCCACTGCGCCGGCAGGGCGCAGCCAACACTTCTGTGCCGGCATGGCACAGCCAACACTTCGTGAGCAGGGGAGCAGCGATGGCCGGGCCGATGGAGGGCATCCGCGTCGTCGAGTTGGGCGTGTGGATCGCTGGACCAGCCTGCGGCGGGATCTTGGCTGATTGGGGTGCCGATGTCGTCAAGGTGGAAACGCCAGACGGCGACCCCTTCCGGTCGCTGGACTGGCTGTACCAGGGCGACGGCAACCCGCCGTTCGACCTCGACAACCGCGGCAAGCGCAGCATCGCCTTGGACTTGCGGCAGCCGGAGGGGCTCGCCGCCCTGCATGGGATGCTGGCCGATGCCGATGTCTTCCTGTCGAACATCCGACCCGGCGGACTCGAGCGCATGGGCCTCGACTACCCGTCGCTCGCCGAGCGCTACCCGCGCCTGATCTACGCGAGCGTCACCGGTCTGTCGCTTCGAGGCGACGAGCGAGACCGTCATACCTACGACGTCGGCGCATTCTGGTCTCGGGCGGGGATCGTCCGGTCGCTGACCCCCGGGGATGCCGACCTGCCCTACCAGCGCGGCGGTATGGGAGACCACATGACCGGCCTGGCGGCAGCCGGAGGGGTTGCGGCAGCGCTGTTCCATCGCACCAGCACCGGCCGAGGCCAGCTTGTGGAGTCGTCGCTGATGCGCTTGGGGACCTACATGCTGGGCTGGGACCACAATGTCACCGCCATGACGGGAGCTGAGACCGAAGCCTGGGGGCGTGGCAGTCCGCCCAACCCGCTCATCAACTGCTACCGATGCGCCGACGGCGAGTGGCTCTGGATGCTGGGTCTCGAAGGCGACCGGCATTGGCCCAGCGTCGTCAGCGCGCTGGATCGGCCCGAGTGGCATGACGATCCCCGCTACGGCGACATCGAGCTGCGCCTGGAGAACGCGAGGGCCCTCACCGCAGACATGGACGCAGTCATGGCCACCAGGACGCGCGCCGAGTGGGGCGAGATCTTCGACGCGAGCAATGTCTGGTGGTCTCCGGTGCAGTCCACCTTGGAGTTCCGGTCAGACCCGCAGGCGATCGCTGCGGGCTGCTGGGTGGAGGTGCCGACGCCTGACGGCGGCGCGATCGAGATGGTCGCGACACCGGTGGATTTCTCCGAGAGCGCGTGGGCCCCGAGCGGACCACCGCCAGAACTCGGTCAGCACACCGAGCTGATCCTGCTGGAGCACGGCTACGACTGGGACGACATCGAGCAGCTGAAGCAGGCAGGCGTGATCCCCTGACGAGACTCCCGCTGATTGCGTTGTCTTGCGGCATGCGGGTCAGGGCGCGGGAATCAGTGTGGCGGTTCCGATTCTCCCTGACGCGACAAGCGGGCAGCTGATGTCGGGATGGGCTGTCTTTCCGTAGAACCCGTCGAACGCGACACGGCTGCCTTCGGCCATTGGACCGACTTGGTTCACCCACAGCGCACGTGCGATCGGGTCGTACCGGGTGCGGTTGTAGCCGAGTTTGAGGAGATAAACTGGCTGTGAGGTTTCATCCAGTGTACGATCCATGTCTTCGCCGAAGTAAAAGATGAGACTGGCGGAAACTGACTTCGCGCTGCGCGTAGGTTCACTCTGGACCATAGCTTCACCTTGTTTGAGGGCAAGCGAGTGAACATATGCGCACGCACCCTCAAATGCGAGTATCCCGGTGCCCTTGACGTTCGGCAGATCGTTCATACCGCCGGACCCGTCTCCTTGGAA
This sequence comes from Candidatus Poriferisodalis sp., assembly GCF_965208895.1. GTDB lineage: Bacteria > Actinomycetota > Acidimicrobiia > Acidimicrobiales > Poriferisodalaceae > Poriferisodalis. The sequence continues at coordinate 3,759,292 of NZ_OZ242363.1, forward strand.
GGTTCCGTCGGGTTCGACATAGTGCATTCTGGCGAGATTGCGCGAGAGGGTCGGCTCGGCAGCCGATGCAGAAGTGAGTTCGGACTGAGACCTGCCTATGGCGACGCACGCTGAGATTGTCACCAGCATCGCGGCAGACAGAACAACGGCGACGCTAAATTGCCACAGCCTTGATTCAGGCGGCTGACGACATCTTGAGGGCGCAGTCAGCCGCATCTGTTCAGACACAGGCCAGGCCATCTTCAGCACCTACCAACATGCCGGCAACTCCTTTCCCATCCCCTCTGCATTTCACCTCTGCCAAACCAGGAACAAGTGTGCCACTCAGCCTCCCGCCGTTGGCCAGCGGACAAGTCTCGAATTGGTCGGCAAAGAACTCTTTCGGAAGGTCCGACTCAAGATCACCGAAAGCTGTTACAGTGTCGCGGTTGGCGATCGGACCGTACTGTCCCGCCCATAGCGATTGTGTCTGCGGATCGTACCGGGTCGTGTTGTATGGTAGCGCGAGCAAATAGGTCTGAATGGCTCCAGAACTGTCTCTGTAGAATCCGCCATCCCCCCATGTTTCAAGTTGCTGAATGTACAGACAAGGCCCGTCTATTTCGATCTTGCCATGCACGATATCGTCGGGAATGTCATGTTGACCGGGCCTCCTGTCCGGCGGAAGTAGAGCTATATTGTCGAGGTGCAATGAAGAGTACATACCCACGAAATCTGCGAACGGAATCGTCGTGTGTGTCGGTGGTGACTCTTCCGACGACTCGTCAGTCGCGCACGCAGCGGCAACGACGAACGCAGCGACTGTCAGCGTCAGAACGAAAGCGTTCTTCAAGCGTCGCAGCACTGTTGCAGCACCTCGTATCTGAAAGCAGTACGGCCGCTCAGCCGATAAATCGCACTGTCTGGCGATGCAAGAAATCGACCCCCAAGAACTCTTCCACCTCGCCGACCGAAGAGAAGTATGCGTAGACGCCAAGCCGATCGCATTCCGTGCCGCCGTTGCTGCCCTTGTGTATGCCGAATGCAATCGATCGGTTGTACCAAGGGCCTCCGCTGTCGCCGCTGCACGACTGTAGCGAAGCACCGTGTACACGCACGAAAACTGCGTTGCAGGTTAGCGCCACGCCACTTGAGCTTGTGCATGGCGGCTTAGCGGCGGGGTCGCTGCTTTGAGCCGGCTTGTAGTGAATGCTGGTAACGGTTCCACAGGAAAGGCCACTTTCCTTGCCCGTGTGACACACGTAGTTGCCCGCCATCCTGTAACGCGGCTTCTCCGAAGCCACATTGCAAGTTCCTCTCGGGGCGGGAACGTTGCATTCGAAGGTGGAACGCAGTTCGTGACCGGAGCCTTCTGGAACCTTATGGAACTGTGCGTCGGCTGAGATGTTCTTGTACCCAGAGACCCATGGCAGATTCACACCGTTGAGTGACTGTGAGTCGCGGCAGTGGCCAGCGGTGACGATGCCGTAGGCACCACTCCGACGGTGGCGTGCCGCGAATCCTGAAGTACAACTGCTCATCGCCCGTCCGCCGTCGAGTATCGCGTCGTCGGTGATGCCTCGTCCATCGACGATCTCGTATGGCACTGCGATGCTGCCTTTGAGCATCTCGGTCAGCAGTGCTTGCATGGCGCGGAGTTGCATATCTGATGCGTTGGCGTCACCGGTGCCGCCGATTGGGCCTATGTCGCCGGTTCCGCCGAGGACACCTGGCTCTGCGGTGTTGGCGAGGGATGGGTCGATGCCGATATGGAGCGCGTTGTCGCCCATGTCGAGCAGGGTGAACGTCACCACGGCTGCAACGTCGATGCCGCTGCCGCGTCAACTGAGCCTGGGTCGTCTGGGCCGACGGATGGTTCGTCGTGCAAGGCAGTCGATTGTCCGCCCACTGACGGGACGTCAGTGTCAGCAGCGCTGACGGCGGTCGGCGCGAGCGCCGTTGCCGAGACCGCCAAGACCGCTAGTACGGCGGCGAGGCGCAGCGGGCCTGCACGGCATCGCCGGTTTCGTGATGTGAGCATGAGAGTTCCTTTCGGTTCTTGGGCGCGTTGATGACCGGACTCGACTGGGCATGTCCGGTCGTGCGCCTCGCCCGTGACGGGCACGAGATGCGACTCGCTTCGGTGCTGGCCTTCGGAAGAGAGAACCAACGGAGCGCATCGCCGCCTCCGAAAATGACCGTACACCCACTGCCGGGCTCCTCGGAACCCTGCTGCCGAATACGACGCCGGTGCGGCCTTGCGTCGAAACTGCTGCTGGACGTGAGATAGCTTCGATCCGCTGCATCGCCCCGCCTCCAGAGCTCCTCACCTCGGGCTCGACAAACCAGGCGACGGGGATGAGGCGGCGGGAGGGAGAGCGGATGATCGAGCCCGTCAGCGCTCGTGTGTTGACGCCCGAGTGGGCGCCGTCGGTGATTCCCGCGCCGTATGACTCGCTGACGCCCGACGAGCACGCTCAGCACCTCGCCGACAATCCCGACTCATTCGCTCACGTGGCCGGACTGCCGGCGGAGAGCTTCGGCCACCCGAGCGAGCACCTGCGCCATGCCGCCCGCAGCACCGAGGCGCTCGAGCGGCTGATCGGCCTGGGCGCGTTCGGCGCCACCCGGTCGCCGGGCCTGTATGTGCAGCGCGTCGAAGCCGACGGTCACGCTCAGCACGCGTTGCTCGGCGGCGTGCGCCTGTCCTCCATCGAGCTGCGTCCGCACGAGGACACCCAACCCGGCCGGGTCCACGGCTTGGCTGTGCATTTCACCGAAGTAGGCCGCATGTCCAGTCCCGTCGTGGTCACCGCGCCGCGGCTGTCGATGGTCTCCGAGGTCATCGATGCCACGCTTGCCGCTGCGGAGGCGTCGACCCCGAGCAGGCCCTTGCTCGACACCAAGACCACTGACGGCGCTCGGGTCACGCTGTGGCCGGCCGTCGTCGGGGGCGGCGATGGCGCCAGCGTCGGCCTCGACGGGCCGCTGTACATCGTGGACGGGCATCATCGCGTCGCAGCCGCCAGGCAAGCTGGGTTCTCGCATGTGCTCGTGGCGTGCGTGCCCACCGACGAGCTGTACCTCGGCAGCTTCGACCGGGAGCTGAGCGAACTCGACATGATGCCCCGACGCGTCGTGGAGCTGTTGAGAGGGCGTTGCGACGTCACCGAGGTGCCCGACGCTGCTGCGGCTCGACCGGCTGAACCCGGCTGGATCGGCATGGGCGTCGCCGGTCATTGGTTCCGGGTGCGACGTCATGACACGGCGCCGTCCGGGGATGCCCCGCCGATCCTCAACCCGGCGACGCTCCTCGATGCCGCGTTCGTACACGACTTCGTGCTCGGCGAGATCTTCGGGGTCACAAGCGCCTCCGACCCAAGAATCAATTTTCGCCCCACGACCGTCGGCGCGGCCCCGGCGCCCGTCACGATCATGCTGGCGCCGGTACCGCTCGGCTCAGTGTTCGAGGTAGCCGACTTCGGCGGCGTGATGCCGCCCAAGACCACCTACTTCCTGCCGAAGGCTCGCTCCGGATTGCTGCTGGTCCGTTGCTGACCTGCTGTTGATTGGTGCCCCAGCAATGCTGATTGCCCAGCCACGCGTGCGCTGCACCGGCCCCACCTTGGCGGTGGCTTGAGCCGTTGGGTATGCATAGGTTTGTGTGTCTGTGCGGCACAAATGCACAAACACACAAACTTGGCTAATGTTTGGCTCGTGAGCAGTCCATTCACGCCTGACTTCGGCACGTCCCCGACGCATCTCGTCGGCAGGACGGCACTGAGGGATGAGTGGAAGACGGCTCTGCGAACCCCAACGGACAGGCTGCGCACGGCACTGTTGCTGAGCCCGCGGGGGACCGGCAAGACCGTCATGCTCAACGAGATCGAAGACCTCGCCGCTGCGCAGGGAATGCTTGTCGTAGCGGTCGACACAAGCACGGCCGGTGTCGCCGAACGCATCGCAGAGCAGATTGAGATAGCCCGAGAGATCGGCGGCAGCGCAGCAGACATCCTGCGGCAGCCGCAGACGGAGCTGGCCAAATCAGCGCGGCTCAGCCTCGGATTCGCCTCGCTTGGATGGGCTGCTGCGATCCCAGTCAAGCCGCAATGGAGCCTGCGCAGAATCCTCACTCATCTCGCAACAGCGTCGTCATCGAACAACAGCGCCATGCTGCTCAGCGTGGATGAACTGCACGCAGCAGACAGCGACGAGGCACGAAGGCTCGCCGCAGATCTCCAGCATGTCGCCAAACGCGAATACCTGCCGCTTTGCTTCGCCGGCGCAGCGCTGCCGTTCTTCCGCGGGGTGATGCGCTCCGACCGCAGGCTCTCGTTCTTCAATAGATGTGCCAAACCGACGTTGCCGCGCATCAGCAAAGAAGACGCAGCCGCCTTCTACAGACTCATGATCGCCGCAGCGGATGGGACCGTCACCGACGAGTCCGTTGACGCCATGGCGACGGCGTGCGGCGGCAACGCCTACAAGATGCAGCACATCGGGCACATCGCATGGCTCGTCGCGGAAGCCCCCCAACGCGAGATCGGCGTGGAGGCAGCCCACGAAGCCATCGACGCAGCGAATCGGATCATGTATGAGGACGTGTTCAGACCTCTCTGGGAAGACCTGACGCCAGCAGAGCGGCGCTGTCTGGAGCGGCTTGCCGACAGCACAGAACCGTTGCACGTCGCTGAACTTGCGACCATCGAAGCCGACCCGGACGGCCTGTCGGCCATGCTGACAAGCCTTGTCGACGCCGGGTGCGTCGAGTACGACCATGCGTCAGGCGCTGTCAGTTTCGGGCATCTCGGAGATCGGGAAGCGATAGCCGAGGCAGCCTCGGTCAGCCGCCATCTGCAGGCCGCCGATGTCACGGCACGACCTCTGGGCGCCCACCCAGATTGCGGTCGGCAGATGCGGCGCGTGCCCGGCCGTTGCGTGTTGCCGCTCGGGCACGCAGGACGTTGCCGCTCCAAGCGCTAGCGGTGCGTCGTCGAATTGGGCGTGTGGATTGCTGGACCAGCGTGTGGCGGGATCTCGGCTGATTGGGGCGCCGATGTCGTCAAGGCGGAATCGCCCGCTCGATGGTGGATGAGGTCGGCGATCTGGGCGTGCGCTTGCGTGAGCGCAGCGGCACGGCCATCGTGGTCACCAACGAGGTCGGCTCGGGGATCGTTCCGGCCAATCCGCTCGGGAGGGCGTACAGGGATGTGCTCGGATCGGTGAATCAGGCCATCTTCGCGTCGGCGAACCGCGCCTATCTGGTCGTGGCGGGCCGCCTGCTGCAACTGCAGGACCCCAGCGATGGCCTCTGACACTCGTTCGTCGGCACCGCAGGCTGAGGGTGCTCGGTCGCCTGCACCGCAGATCAGTCGCTCCGGCGGCCTGCTGGAACGGATGCTCGAGGATTTGCCGGGTCCCGATGAGGCTGCTCGACAGGCCGTGGATGAACGCGCGTCGCAGGTTCTGCGCCCTGCCGGTGCGTTTGGGCGTCTGGATCAGGTTGCCGAGTGGCTTGCCGGCTGGCAGCGTACGCCTGCGCCCGCCGTCGAGCGGCCTGCTGTGCTCGTCTTCGCGGCTGACCATGGAGTCGCCGCCGAAGGCGTGAGCGCATACCCCGCCAGCGTGACTGCCGCGATGGTGTCAGCGATCGAAGGCGAAGTCGCCACGGTGACCGCTGTTGCCCGCCAAGTGGGGGCGGTCGTGCGATGTCACGTCGTTGGCGTGGGAGTCCCGACCGGCAATATCCGCACGCACGATGCGATGAGCGCCGACGAGTTCGACGCAGCGGTCGAGGCGGGCGCGCACGCGGTTGAGAGCGCTGTCGAGAGTGACGGAGCCGACCTGTTGGTGCTCGGCGAGTTGGGGATCGGCAACACCACTGCGGCCGCGGCCATATGCGGAGCACTCTTCGGCGAAGGCGCATCTGGCGTCGATGCGCATGGACCTGACCGCTGCGCCACATCTGCGCTGGCCCGAAGTTCACACGATTCGCTAATGAGCGCGGCGCAGGCCGCGGCATCACTGTGGACGGGTCCTGGTACCGGTGTTCACGGCGGAGCGCTTGAGCGCAAGACGGCGGTGGTGGCAGATGCGCTGGAGCGCGTCGGCCGAGTATCGCCAGCGGAGGCGTTGCGGCGACTCGGAGGTCGGGAACTGGCAGCTCTGGCGGGCGCAGCGTTGGCGGCGCGCCATCGCTCGATCCCGGTCATCCTCGACGGTTTCATCGGAACGGCTGCCGTAGCGCCGTTGGCATTGGCGGCGCCGGGCAGTCTCGACCACTGCATCGCCGGGCATTGCTCCGCCGAGCCCGGCCATCGCGAACTCCTGAGCCGGCTCGGGCTCGAGCCGCTCGTGCATCTGGACCTGCGGCTGGGAGAAGGGACCGGCGCACTCATCGCGGTGCCCCTCGTGCGGATCGCAGCGGCGGCCGTAACCGATGTGGCCACCTTCGCCGAGTGGGACTTGGCGTGAGCTTGCGAAACGTAGGGGTCACGGCGTGAGCTTGCGAAACGTAGGGGTCACGGCGTGAGCTTGCGAAACGTAGGGGTCACGGCGTGAGCTTGCGAAACGTAGGGGTCACGGCGTGAGCTTGCGATATGCGTGGGCCTTCCTGACCCGGCTTCCCGGGGGCGCGCACCCGACTACCGAGCGCGACTTGGGGCGCAGCGTCGGGTGGTTCCCGCTGGTCGGAGCAATCGTGGGCGCTGCCAGCGGAGGCGTGTTCTGGGCGGTCTGGCAGCCGCTCGGGACTCCGCTCGCGGCGATCCTGGCTGTCGCCACCGGGTCAGTCATCACCGGTGCGTTTCACGAGGACGGCTTGGCCGACACCGCAGACGCGCTCGGCGGCACCACACCCACCGAGCGCCGCGAGATCATGAAGGACTCCCGCCTGGGAACCTTCGGGACGCTCGCGCTGGTGCTGGGGACCCTCGTGCAGGTCTTCGCCGTAATGCCGCTGGCATCACGAGACGCCGTGATCGCCATGGCGCTCGCCCATGGCGTCGGCCGAGCGTTCGCTGTTGCGGCAATGGTCTCGGTGCCGGCTGTCGCCGGCTCGGGTCTCGGCCGCTCCTACACCGCCCATCTTCGGGGCGTGCCATGCGCACTGTCGCTGTTTGTCAGCTACGTCGTTGCGTTTGTGCTCGGACCCGTGGGCGTGTTCGCCGTCGGTGCGGCGACCGGCGGTGCCGCGGTGGTCAGTCTGATCGCCTACCGCCGATTCGGCGGGCTGACCGGCGACGCCTTGGGCGCGATCGCCCAAATCAGCCAGATGGCTGCGCTGGTGACGGTGTCGCGACTCCTCGATGACTTCGGCTGGTTCTGGACCTGAGAGGCTGAGCCGATAGGTGAAGCCGTGGCCCGAGCGGCCCGTGAGCGACAGCGAACAAGAGCGGGAAGCGACTGGTGCGACAACGGAAGGGTTCACCGATTGGCGCTTCCTCTAAAGTCCTGGCCGAACACCTCGCCCTCAAGTTCGAATGAGCCGACAGCGGATGCGCAAGCCGACCGAGTCATCAGCACCGGACAAGACGAATCGCGACGGCTTCGCGGCGATGGCGATTCTCGCATTGACCATCGTGTTCATCGTCTCGATCATCGTGTTCGCGATTGCCTAGCGGCCGAGCCCCGGGCCCGAGCGGCCCGCAAGTTCAATCGCACGAACGCGGGGCGAGAGCGGGAAGCACAGGGCGAAGCCATGGCCCGAACGGCCCGAATGGCGCACCCTTGACCTACCGGCAGTCAGCCGGCGGCTGTGCTTGAATGACCCACTTGGCAGGCGGCGGCCGCATTGGCACGCCATCGGGTCTGCCGCGTCCCTAGGGAGGGGAACGACATGACGACCAGTGAAGGTGATGCGCTGCGCCGTTCGAGGCGCCGAGCGTGGCGGACGGCGGCGGCTCTGCTCGCCGTTTTCGCGCTGACTGCTGCTGCATGCGGTGGGAGCGACGATGACGACACAGCGAGTGCGACCGAACCCGCCCCCGAAACCACCGAGGCGGCCGCTCCCGAGACCACGCAAGCACCTGCGCCTGCGGATACGGCCCCGAGCGGCGAGCCCATCAAGGTCATGACGGTCACCACTCTCAACGCAGCGGGCCCGACGTACCACAACATTGCGAACACCGCCGAGGCGTACGCCAGCTACATCAACGCCCGAGGCGGCATCGGCGGCCGGCCGCTTGAGGTCACCGTCTGCGACGAGATGTTCGACCCCGCAGTGGCCGCGGCATGCGCCCGCGAAGCCGTCGAGGAGAACATGGTGGCCGTCGTCGGCTCGTTCACGTTCTTCGCGGAGAGCATCGTGCCGGTGATCGCCGAGTCCGACATCACCTGGTTCGGCCCGTGCTGCCCGATCACGCCGTCTGAGTTGACCAGCCCGCACTCGTTCCCCATCGGCAACCAGCCGATGTATGCGGTGGGCATCATCAAGCGAGCTGTCGAGGACGGATGCCGTGCGATCAACGCCGTGATCATCGACGGCGCCCAGATCTTCCTGCCGCCGATGGAGAACGCGATTGCAGCCCTCGGCCAGAGCTTCGGCGACATCATCATCCTGCCGCCGACTGCGCAGGACTACTCCTCAGAGGTCGCCCAGGCGACGACCGACGCCGACTGCGTAATCGGCATCGTCTCGGAGACGCCGTACATCACGTGGAACACCGCGTGGACCCAGTCGGGCACCGACGCTCGCCAGTACGGCCCGCAGGGCAACCTCAACGAGATCTCCGCAGCCGGCAACGAGGAGTCGACCGACGGCGACATCATCGGCGGCATGTACCCCGACATCTCCACCGCGCCGTGGGACGAGTACCGGCTGGCCCTCGACGAAGGCGGCTGGGACACGACCGAGCACGACTACAACAGCCTGGGCGGCATGGGTACGTGGGCGGCGTTCGCAGCCTTCGCTCAGATCGCCGAGACCATCGACGGCGAGATCACCGCGACCTCGTTCTTCGAGGCCGCATCGACCACGGACAACCTCGATCTGGGCGGCATGGTGCCGGTCTTGGACTTCACCCAGGAATGGACCGATGGCCTCGAGGGCTACCAGCGCCTGTTCAACCGCAGCGTCGTGTTCAGCGTTCTCGAGGACGGCAAGGTTGTGCCGCTGACCACCGAATTCGAAGACGTCGGCGATCTCGCCACCGGCAACGCCGGCTGACCGACTTCTGAGTTCAGACGCCCGTGCTGGGGTGGTTCGGGTGAGTGATTGCCCACCGCCCCGGTACTAGGGCGAATCGGCCGAGCGCTGCTGCGACGGGGGGGATCATTGGACGAGATCATTCGGTTCGGCCTCTTGGGTCTCGGTGTCGGTGCCTTGTACGCCCTGGCCTCGCAGGGCCTGATCGTCGTCTACCGCGGGACCGGGGTGCTGAACTTTTCCCTCGGCGCCACGGCGATTGCGGGTGTGTTCCTGCAGTGGGAGCTGCAGAACAAGGCCGGCTGGCCCTTCCTGCCATCCGCGTTGACGGGCGTCGCGCTGTCAGCGCTGCTCGGCGCTCTGACGCATTGGGTGGTCATGCGGCCGCTGCGGCGCGCCAGCTCGCTGATCCGCGTCATCGCCACCCTCGGTGTGCTCATCTTGGTGCAGGCCGGCGTCGTCATTCGGTACGGCTCCAATGCCCGCCAGGTGGACAGTTGGCTGCCGACCAACCGGGTGACGCTGTGGGGCGAGGTTGCGATCACCGTCGACCGGCTGATTCTGTTCGGGGTGGCATGGGTGTTCGCCGTGGTGCTGTGGTCGATGTATCGACGGAGCCACTTCGGCCTCGCCACCGAGGCAGTGTCCGAGAGCGAGCGAGCCGCATCGGCCATCGGCTTGTCGCCGAATACGATCGCCATCCAGAACTGGGCGCTGGGCTCGGCCATCGCTGCTGTTGCGGGCATCTTGGTGGTGCCGATCATCACGTTGCAGGTCACGGCCATGACATCGCTGGTGCTCGCAGCCTTGGCCGCGGCGCTGGTCGGCGACTTCCGGTCGTTCCCCATCGCCACCGCCGCTGGCCTGGCGTTGGGCATCGGTCAGACACTTGTGGGCCGCTTCGTAGACCAGCAAGGGCTGGGGCAGTCGCTGCCCTTCCTGGTGATTGTGGCTGTGCTGGTGTTCAAGGGCCGGTCGCTGCCGCTTCGGGACTACTTCTTGCGCGAGCTGCCGATGATCGGCAACGGGCGCATGTCGTGGGACTGGACGATCTTCGGCATCGGCACGGTGGCGTTCCTGATGCTCACCAAGCAGGCCAAGTGGATCGACGCCCTGACGGTCACCATGGGCGTTTCGATCGTCCTGCTGTCCATCGTGGTGCTGACTGGCTACGCGGGCCAGCTGTCGTTGGCGCAGTACACCATCGCGGGGTTCGGCGCGTACGTGTCGGGTCGCCTCGTTGCGGTGTTCGACATCCCGTTCCTGTTGGCGCTGGTCGCCGGCGTGCTGGCCTCGGTGCCCCTGGGATTCATCTTCGCCTTGCCGGCCGCACGAACACGCGGCATCAACCTGGCAATTGTCACCTTGGGGCTCGGCACCACGATCGAGCTGATGCTGTTCCGCAACCGCGAATACACCGGCGGCGTGCAAGGCACTCAGGTCGGCAGTCCTGACCTGTTCGGCCTCGACATCGGCTCCATTCGTTACCCGGAGCGATACGGCCTCTTCGTGCTGGCAATGGCGCTGTTGGCGGTGTGGGTGGTGTCGAACGTCCGTCGTGGGCGCAGCGGGCGGCGCCTGCTCGCCATTCGAACCAACGAGCGGGCCGCTACGGCGCTCGGCATCGACGTGCCCAAGGCGAAGCTGTTCGCCTTCTCGCTGAGCTCGGCAATTGCGGCGCTGGGCGGGATAGTGCTGGCGTTCCGGCTGACTTCGATCAGCTACACGTCGTTCACCAACCTCACCTCGATTCTGTTTGTGGGCCTGGCAATCGTGGGCGGCGTCGGACATCTGCTCGGTGCGTTCGTGGGCGCCACCATGGCGACCGCAGCCTTCAGCCAGGAAGTGCTCGAATCGACGTGGGATGGGGTGGGCCGCTGGACCCAGCTCATCAGCGGCATCGCCATTTTGCTCATGGTCCTCGGGTACAAGGACGGTGTCGCCGCCGAGTGGGTGAAGATTTTCCGGCTGGTGAAACGAGCCCGCAAGTGGGGCCGCTCATATTTCGTCGAGCTGGAAGACGTCTCCGATCCGAGCGCCTCTGAGAGCGAACAGTCAAGGGTTCCGGCTCGCGTACTGAGCATCGAGAACATGACGGTGCGCTACGGGGCCGTCGTAGCGGTCAACGATGTCAGCTTCAACCTCACTCCGGGCACAATCACGGGGCTGATCGGCCCGAACGGCGCCGGCAAGACGTCGCTGATTGACGCCGTGTGCGGCTTCACACCGGCGGAGGGTCGAGTGGCGCTGGACGGCGAGGACATCTCGCGTGTGTCGCCCTCCAAACGTGCCCGCCTCGGCATTGCTCGTTCGTTCCAGACGCTCGAGCTGTTCGAAGATGCGACGGTGTTCGAGAACATCAGCGTTGCCGCGGACCCTCAAGACATGCGGTCGTACTTTCGCGATCTGGTAGCGCCGGCGAGCCCTCCGTTCCCGCCTGAGGTCGTGCGGGCGATCATCGAGTTCCAGCTCGACGGCGACTTGCACCGTGACGTGAAGGATCTCTCGTACGGAAAGCACCGGCTGCTCGCGATTGCCCGGGCGGTTGCGATGCACCCGAGCGTGCTGTTGCTCGATGAGCCGGCCGCTGGCCTGAGCACCGCCGAGAGCGAAGAGCTGGCCGTGGTGGTTCGCCGCCTGGCCCAAGACTGGGGCATGGCAGTGCTGGTTGTCGAGCACGATATGAACTTCGTCAACGAGGTGTGCGACGAGGTGGTGGTGCTCGACTTCGGCAACAAGATCGCAGTCGGGAGCCCTGAGGCAATTCGTCTTGACCCAGCCGTCGTGGCCGCATATTTGGGAACCGAGGCCGACGAGCACGACAGCGAACACGAGCCACGAACGACGCAAGCTGCGCGAGGTGGCGCATGAGGCCGCTGCTGCAAACGCGAAGCCTCAAGTGCGGGTACCTCAACCGGGCGGTCGTCCAAGGAGTGAACCTGAAGGTCCACCAGGGCGAGGTGGTCTGCCTGCTTGGGCCGAATGGCGCCGGAAAGACCACCACGCTGCTGACCATCGCCGGTGAGCTGACACCCGTCGACGGAATTGTGATGTTCGGCAACACGCCTACCTTCACGCCCATGTACCAGCGCATCCGGCGAGGGGGAATCGGGCTGGTGACTGAGGAGCGCTTGGTGTTCACCAAGCTGTCGGCTCGGGACAATCTGCGAGTGGGCGGCGGCTCGGTGGAAGCAGCGCTGGAACTGTTCCCCGAGCTCGAGCCTCGACTGGGGGTGCGCGGCGGCATGCTCTCGGGCGGCGAGCAGCAGATGCTTGCGCTGGCACGGGCGCTCAGCCGTCAACCGTCGATTCTGCTTGCCGACGAGCTGTCGCTCGGGCTGGCGCCGATCATCGTCGATCGGCTGCTGGGAGCGGTCCGCAAGGTCGCCGACACGACGGGCACCGGCGCCTTGATCGTCGAGCAGCATGCCCGCAAGGCGCTGGCTGTGTCTGATCGGATGTACCTGATGGCCCGCGGCCAGATCCTGCTGGAACTGCCGGCTGCCGATGCCCTCGGCCGCCTCGACGAAATCGAAGAGACGTACCTGGCGGGCACGTCTGAGACCGAGGAAGACCACATCGAGCGATTGCGGCGCAAGAACAAGAGGAAAGCTTGGAGACGCCTGCGGGTGCGCGAGCGCGAGCTGAAACGGCTGTCGGGCAAGCTTGCCTCGACCCGTACCGCCGCCGAAGACGACTTCTATTTCGAACGCGAACGACAACGACGACACGCGGCGATGGTCCGTCGAAAGAGGTAACCACCATGGGGTATCGAACAGCAGAGCTGCCCGACGTGGATCTGGACGAATTTGCGAAGATCCCGTTCTTCGAACGGATGAAGCTGCTCCAGCTCCACTGGGTCGAGCACGGCTTCGGGACGCCCAAGCAGACCGGCACGTTCTACGCGTGGAAGATCTTCCTGTACGCACTGTTCGGGCTCATCGTCGCCGGCGCCTTCACTGCGGGCCTCGAGTTCAACAACATCGCCGGCTGGTGGGACGAGCCGATCCTGTATCAGAAGCTGATGATCTGGACGATCCTGCTCGAGATCACCGGACTGGCGGCCACCTGCGGTCCGCTGGCGTTCCACTTCGATCCGCCCATCGGCGGAATCCTCTATTGGTGGCAAAACGACACCCTGCGCGTCCCGCCGTATCCCAAGCGCGTGCCGCTCACCAAGGGCAATCGGCGCACACCCTGGGACACCGGCCTCTACAAGCTGATCCTGGCCAGCCTGATTCTCCTGCTGGTGCTGTCGCCTCAGCACGTCGACGGGCTGCCCGAGGGCAGCGCCGGGATCTTGCCGCAGTGGGCGGTGCTGATCTACTGCGGCCTGATCTTGTTGATGGGCCTGCGCGACAAGATCATCTTCCTGTCGTCGCGAGCTGAGCAGTACGTGCCCACACTGCTGTGCTTCTCGCTCTTCTCCAATTTCGTCGACATGGTCATCGCGGCGAAGGTCTTCATCGTCATCATCTGGATGGGCGCCGGGTTCTCCAAGATGCAGCACGGCTTTTCCTCGACGGTGTCGATCATGGTGCAGAACACTCCCTGGGTCGTGTGGGACAGGTTCCGCAAGGCGACCGTGAAGGACTACCCGAACGACATCAGACCGTCGAGAACGACGCACCTGCTGGCACACATCGGCGGCACCACCTGCGAGCTGATCATGCCGCTGGTGCTGCTGTTCGCCCCGTGGGGGTGGGCGACGTGGATAGCGATCATCTCGATCTGGATGCTGCACACGTTCATCATCTCGACGTTTCCCTTGGCGGTTCCGCTCGAGTGGAACGTGTTCTTCATCTTCTGCGTTGCGTTCCTGTTCGCGAATTTTCATGCGGGCGACGGCTACGCCGTGTGGGACATGGAGCCGGTGTTACTGGTCACGGTGCTGGTTGCTGCGCTGTTCCCCATCGTGCTCGGTGCGCTGCGGCCCCAGTACGTGTCGTTCCTTGTGGGCATGAAGCAGTACGCGGGCAACTGGTCGGCGGCCACGTTCTCCTTGCGCAACAAGGAGATCGAAGACCGGATCAACGACAAGATCGTGAAGTCGGCGGACAATCAGATCGACCAGCTCGAGCCCCTGTTCGGCCCCGAGATCTCTGAGATCTTCATCCAGAAGGCTGTTGCGTTCCGGATGATGCATCCCATGGGCCGTATGCACATCTCAGGTTTGATGTGCCACGTCGACGATCTCGACAAGCGGATCCAGCGGGAGGGCGAGTTTCTCAGCAACGTGCTGACGGGTTGGAACTTCGGGGACGGACACTGCCTCGACGAGCGGCTCATCGCCGCCTGGCAGGAGCGCTGTGAGTACGAGCCCGGCGACGTCATCGCCGTGTTCACCGAGTCGCGGCCGGCCTTTACCAACATCGTGCAGTACCGCGTGATCGACGCAGCACTGGGCACCGTGGAGAAGGGCTTCTACCGTCACGACGACGCCTACAACACCCAGCCGTGGCTGCCGGACGGTCCGATCCCCCACACGGTGACGTGGCGCCAGGAGGGCTATGAGCCCCAAGGCGTGCCCCATCCCGGCAATGCGCGCAAGGTGCCGTCCATCGCCCACGACGGGACCTGGCTCATCCCGCGCCAGGGCGCTGGGGGCACCGCCGAGTCCGCTGCGCAGTCGGCATCCCGAGCGGAAGCTTGACGCGTGCGCCGTGTTCGCAGCGGCCGCAGCAGACTTGCTGGTGTCATCGGGTCGACATCCGAAGCGGACGCTTGAGCGGTGCGCCCGCGCCTGGTGCGGTAGGCACCCGATGACACAGTGACCTCAGCCATCGTCGTCGGCAGCGGACCCAACGGTCTCGCCGCTGCGGTGTACCTGGCCAGGGCCGGCGTCGAGGTGTCCGTGCTCGAGGCGGCAACCGAGATCGGCGGGGGCACCAGGAGTGCGGAGTTGACCGTGCCGGGACTGGTGCACGACCAGTGTTCCGCCGTCCACCCGGTTGCTGCGGCGTCGCCGTTTCTGCGTGAACTCGACCTCGGCCGGTTCGGGTTGCGTTGGCTCGCGCCGGTCGTCGATTGTGCTCATCCCCTCGACGACGGTTCGGCTGGTGTCCTGTACCAGTCCATCGACGACACGGCCGCTGGTCTTGATGGCGACGCGGCGCATCGCACGCCAGGATGCAGCGGTGCCAGTTTCGCTCGGAGGGCGGGGCGACGCAGCGGCGACGGGGCTCGCTGGCACCGGCTCTTCACTTGGCTGACCTCCGACTTCGACCGCCTATTCGCCGACATCAGCCAGCCCTTGCTCGGGGTGCCGCGCTCTCCGGTGCTGACAGCGCGGTTCGGCATGGCGGCGATGACCCCGGCAGCCGTTGTGGGCCGACTGTGGCGCGGCGAAGCGGCACGAGCACTGTGGGCGGGAGTTGCTGCACATGCGTTCTGGCGTCTGGACCATCCGATGACGAGTGCGGTCGGCCTCATGATCCTTGCTGCCGGCCACACCCATGGCTGGGTCGTCGCCGAAGGCGGGTCCCAAGCCATCGCCGATGCACTGGCCGCAGACTTGACGTCGCACGGCGGGCGGATCGAGACCGGTGTGCGGGTTGGGTCGGCGGCCGAGCTGCCACCGGCTGACTTGCTTCTGCTCGACGTGTCGCCGTCGGCAGCCGCCGACATCTTGGGGGAGCGGTTGCCGAATCGAGTCGAGCGAGCGTACCGGCGCTACCGCCACGGCCCCGGAGCATTCAAGGTCGACTTCGCCATCGAGGGCGATGTGCCGTGGCGGGCACCGGACGTGGTCGACGCCGGCACGGTGCACCTTGGTGGGGATTCGGCCGAGGTCTTCGCCAACGAGCTCGCCGTGCACCGCGGCCACATGCCCGACCGCCCCTTCGTGCTGGTCGGCCAGCAGTACCGCGCTGATCCAAGCCGCTCGGTCGGGAACACTCATCCGCTGTGGACCTACGCCCACGTTCCCCACGGCTACGCCGGCGACGCCACCGAGGCGATCATCGCCCAGATCGAGCGGTTTGCGCCCGGGTTTCAGGACCAGATAGTGGGCATGGCAGTCCGGTCCACGACCGAGATGTCGGTGTACAACCCGAACTACATCGGCGGCGACATCCTGAGCGGTGCGTCGTCGCCCCTCCAGCTGCTGTTCAGGCCCCGAATCGCTCGAGATCCCTACTTCACGGGCATTCCGGGCACCTACCTGTGCTCGGCATCGACCCCTCCGGGTGCAGGCGCGCACGGCCTGTGCGGCGTCAATGCCGCAACCCGAGCGCTCGCTGCCCACAACCGGCCTCCGCGACGAGCGGCATAGCCCCAGCCCGAGAACCACACATCCGCGAGAGGGTTCAGGCGCCCCCCGCTCCTCAGAGGATTCAACGGATCCTCGTGCCGCGCCACCGACACCCGGCCCGCACAGCTCGCAGCCGAATCGTTCGCGCCTTCGCACAGGCACGGCGCGTAGCGTGGATGCGACATGCCGGACTTCTACGAGCAGCCGATCCTCAACTCGCCCTACGAGGCACCCACGCGCCATTGGAAGCTCGATCCCGAGGCGGCACTGCCGGTCCAATTGAAGTCGGCGCTGGCAGCTTCGCGGCCGAGCCCGTCATCGTGAAGCCCATGCCGCCCAAACCGACAGTCCGCGTGCATGCTGTCAGCCCCGAACGGGACGCGCTGGAGATTCGCTTCCCTCGGGTCGCCGGATACCGGACTGAACTGCCCGACGACCGGCTGGACGCGCACTTCACCGAGGATTCGACGCTACGGCTGACGCCTGAGATGGTCGGACCGACTCGCACGCGCAACGAGCGGATCCTCGGCGAAGGTGCCGACATCGACCTCGCCGACATCGGCAACACGCGCCGCTCCACGGTCGTGTATCACCTCACCCGCTATCTGCTGCAGACGAAGTGGCGCGACGCCGACGGCCAGCCCAGGCTGCACCTGTTCGGCCAGCTCAAACGCATCACCGAGCGCTGGCTCGACGAGCACTTTGTGTGCGAGGGGGGCACGTCGCGTGGGCACTTGCTCTATCTGACGCTTGCGGACCAAGCGTGCGAGCGGATCACCACCGCCATTGTCGAGGCCGAGCGGTCCGGCGATGGCAACGTGACTGCGCTGATCGACTCGTTCTCGCCGACAGGCACCACCCGCGACGTCAATTTCGTGACCTCGAAACAGCTCAAGTGGCGCACCCGTGCCGATCGCTGTCACGTCAACTGGGCGGTGTGCGACAGCGAATGGGAGCGCGAGTTCTGTCAGGTGGTCGAGGCCAATCCAGACGTGCTGGCCTATGTCAAGAACGCCGGCATGGGTTTCGAGGTGCCGTACCGCGCGGGCGACCAGAACCGAATCTACGTGCCCGACTTCATCCTGCGGGTGAGCGACGACCGGGTGAGCGACGACGGCGGCGAACCGCTGCATCTGGTGGTGGAGGTCAAGGGCTTCCGCGGCGAGGATGCCAAGGACAAAGCCGCCACCATGCGCAACTACTGGGTGCCGGGCGTCAACCGCCTCGGCGCCTTCGGCTACTGGCAATTCGTTGAGTTCCGCAACAGCTGGGTCTTCACCGAGGAACTCCAAACTGCCATTACTCAGGCTCGCCGCGAAGCACATGCGTTTCGCACGGGCGGGCCGGCCCTCAGCAGTCGAGAAAAGGTCTTGGCCGCACTGCGAGAACTCAAACCGCGCCTGCAGCAGGAATTCGGCATCGCCAGCCTCAAGCTGTTCGGTTCGTTTGCTCGAGACGAGGCCCAGCTCACCAGCGATGTCGACCTGATCGTCGAGTACCACACAGAGCCGAAGGGCTGGGGCAATTTTGGAGAAGGCCCTTTCTTGGAAGAAGTCCTCGGACGCAGCGTCGACATTGCACTCCGCGAGAATCTGCGCGACCATGTCCGGCCGAACGCGGAGAGGGACGCGATCGATGTTTAGATGTGTCGAGCCTGACCATTGGCTGCCGTCCATTCGTCACATGAACGAAGCCTGCAAGAAAATTCAGCGCTACGTCGGCACCATGACAGAGGACGAGTTCAGAGCCGACGAATTGCGTCAAGACGGAGTTATTCGGCAAATCATCATCATTTGGGAAGCCGCGAATCGGCTGCCCGACCAAGTACGCGAACACTTGGGAGACATACCTTGGAGCGATGTCCGTGGCATGAGGAATCGACTCGTGCATAGGTATGACGATGTCAATGAACAAACGGTATGGAACGCAGCAACAATCTCGGTGCCGCATCTCTTCAATGTTGTCCAAGGCGTTCTCACAGAGCATGGCGAGGCGTAGCCGATGGCGAAGCGGAACATCACCCGACTCCATCGCCTGCTGGTTCGTCGACTCCGACTACGACCACGAGAGCTTCTTCGTGCGTCAGGCCTACTTCCTCGGCGCCAACGACCCCTACAAGTCGCTCAAGACAACCCTGCGCGCTGAGATCGACGAGGACGCCTGGGCCAGTCTCCACAGCGACACCTCACGACCGTTCCCGGCCCCCGAATCAGGTCACATCGCCGTGAAGGTCATCAACCACCTCGGCGACGAAGTCATGAAGGTCTTCCGCGTCCCCAGCCCCGCCTGACGTCGCCAGCGCATACCGGCGGCGGGCCGACAGCGGCGTCAGGGAGCGATATGGAAGGCTTTGCGTCGTCCGGGGCCGTATCGGTACACCCGGAAATCTCGGTCGAGTGAGACCGCCTCGGTGATGCCCAGCCGCTCCATGACCGCCCAGCATGTGCGGTCCGAGAGCGAGAAATCCTGATCGCTGAAGGTCGCGCCGATCTCCGCCGCCACTTCCAGATCCCCCAGCACTGAGACCTCGACACGGGCGATTCCTCTGCGAATCGCGTTCACCAGCGTCTCCGCGGCGAACCGGTCATGGCGATGCCTCATCACCATCCACGTCTCCTGCAGCACGTGATCGGTCGTCAGCAGCCGACCCCGTCTGTGCTCAAGTGCCGCTGCCACCCGCGCGTGGGTTGCCTCCGCGCCGTCAGCCATCGACACCCACGCAGAAGTGTCCACGAAGCTGAGTTCCATCTGTCAGATCCGGCGATCAGTCAATGTGCTGTATGTGCTGCGCCGCCGCAGCCTCAGACACGATGGCCTTGGCGCCTGCGGCCATGTCGAACGGATCGCCATGCACCATCGCGCAGATGGCTTCCAGATCGCCCTGAGGCTCTGCCGCGCCGAGTTCTCTGTCGAACAGACGTCGCGCAAACTCCGCGAAGCTGATCCCCTGATCCGCCGCACGCTGCTTTGCCTCGGCGTGAAGATGATCTGGCAGCGTGATGACCGTTCGCACTATGACATCATAGCATCACCCCGCAGGCGCAGATTGCAGCAGCCCCTTCCGACGTTGAGCCGCGCTCTCGCTGGTCGCTGGCTGCCGTACCGTGAGTGGGCATGGTGCATCGGACGGATGGTCGGGTTCCGAATGCGCGTCGAACACTGGCAGTCGGGTTGCTGGCGGTTGCTCTGGGCGCCTGTGGCGGAGGTTCGCCTGACGGCAGCAGTGGCCTGGACGTGTCGGTGCGGGCCGAGGCGACGACGAGCGGCACAGCCAGCACCGATGGCGCGACCGCTGCCACATCTGCTGACGGCCTGGATGCCGACGCTGGTCCGGCCGGCATCGACGGGTCTGGCATCGAGGACTGCGAGGACGTTGCGGAGATAGGGGCGACGGCTCAGGGAACCCTGCGCAGGACGCAGAATTATCCGTCGGGGACCATAGGTGCGGTGTTGGAGTACGGCACTCAGTTCGACTCCTTCGGCGGCTACTGGCTCGACCGCGACAACGGCGGGACGATCTTGGTCGGCTTCACCGAGGACACCGCGATGCACGAGGCTGCGCTGGCGGCCCTGCGCCCCTTGGGCCAACGCGACGATGTCGTCTTCGAAGTAGTACAGGTCACATTCAGCGAGCGCGAACTGATCGCCGCGCAGGAGCAGATCAGCAGCGCGACGTGGGATCAAGAACTCGGTATCTACGGCTACGGCATCGACGCCAAGCGGAATCGGGTGAACTTGGATGTTGTGAACCCGCCTCCGGGCGCGTTGGCCGAGATGGCGGCATCGGTGCCGCCAAAGTTCGGACTCGGTGTCGTCTGCGTCGAGTTGACGATCACGGCTCCGCCGCCCACTGGATCGCTGCAGGTGCTGCCCGACTTGCGCGACCCCGATCCCGTCGTTACCTGCTGGGGAGCGCCTCCGATGCCGTATTCGGAGTTGACAGCATGGCAGCCGATCGATGAGGTGGACCACCCTGCTGTGGACGTGCTGCGGGCCGAACTCGAAGCACGCCTCGTCGAACCATCGCCCCGCCCGCTGGCCCAAGGCGACTGGGCCGTCGTCCACATCGGCGAGGACTTGGTGCGCTTCGTACTCGACGGAGGCGAATGGGAAGAAAGCGCAGCCGTCGAGCGCCGCGGCGACCGATGGCTGTGGGCGGGGGAGGGCTCCGGGCCGCGCTGCGAGCCTGCCGTGGTCCTGCCCGAGGGCCTCGGCCGTGTCGAAGTGCATCTGGACCCCGACAATCCGCCCGGCCCGGACGATGTCGAGATCACGCTGCTCGTCACCGAGCAGGGCTGCGCCAACGGCCGTGAGATGGGCGACGCGCTGCGAGGCCCCGAGGTTGTCGAGACCGACGATGCCGTGGTGGTGGCGTTCGCAGTCGTTCCCGTCGCCGGCGGCGCAAACTGCCCCGGCAACCCGCCGACCTCGGTGACGGTCGCGCTGAGCGAGCCCCTCGGCGACCGCGCCATTCAAGACGGCCTGTACTTCCCTCCCAAGACCGTCACTACCGAATCGCCGTAAGCCGAGGCATGCGCAAGGAGCGCGAGCCGGCGTCGTTCACGGGTGCCGGAGATCTCGCGCTCGAATGCGAGTTGACCATGAGTGCCGCCGTCGGTACGGAACTCCTCGCGAGCTGCAACGAGGCGATGATGCACAGGCCAAATCGCACGGCGACATGGTGAACCGTTCACAGCGAAGGTGCGAGCAACGGTATGGCCCGCTGATCCGCTGTTCGGTAGATGCGGAAGTCGGAATCGAACGTCAGCAGCTGTGCGCCTGGGAAGCGCGCAGCCATCCGTACCAAGCACGCATCGGCGAACGACATCGGAACATTGCTGTACTTCACCATCAACTGCCGCAGCGCTGCTGCGTCTTCGATGCTTCGTACCGCCGATTCGACCTGCAGAATGCCTCGCTCGGCCATGAGCATCGGCATTGCGGCAGGAAGCCTCGCGCGTTGCAGCAGGAATGCGGTTTCGGAAATGACGGCTTCGCAGGTCAACAACGGCGGTGCCAGCGAGCGCAGCTGGGCAACTGCCCATGCGTGATGAGGTTCCGTCTGGTCGGCCGCCGCTACGAGTGGACCGCTGTCAACGAGGTAGATCGCCGCGGCCACGTTCGTAGTCTTCGACGATCGCCGCCTCAAGATGGGCCGGATTCGTTGCCAGATCCGAGAACGGCGAAGCGCCGCAACCGATCAGGTCTTCCATGAGATCCGCGCAGGTGACATCGGATCGCGCGATTTCGGCCGCGCCGAGACCGTCTTCGATGAGTCGACGGACGACGTCCGATCTCGTCGTATGCCGCCGACGGGCCTCCGCGCCTATCCGTGCCTCGAGTTCCGGCGGGACCCTGACGGTCAGCATGCTCATGGCATGAAAGCGTATCACGGCAACGTAATACGGCCTTCGGGGCGAAGGCCGCGTTAATTGCTGTGTCTCTCGCCCTCCGTGGCGCTATCGCCAGCCGAAGTTGTTGTTCGGTGAGCTACAGGTCGAACACGCGGCGAGCGTTGTCTCCGATGAAGGCCCGCCGCCGCTCCGCAGGGAACATGTCGACGAGCTCATCGAGGTCGAGCACGTATTCCGGCGTATGGTCGGCGTGAGGGAAATCGCTGGCCCAGATGAACCGGTCGTACCCGTATCGCTGTGCGAGCGAAGGGATCGAGCGTTCATCGGGATCACACGAGATCCACACCTGCCGCATGAAGTACTCGCTGGGCTTCATCGCAAGCGGCACCCGGGTGCCCGTGTAGGTATGTCCGAACACGGCATCGATGCGGTCCAGGCAGTAGCCGAGCCAGCCGCCGCCTGACTCGAGCACCAGCACCTTCAGCTCCGGGAATCGGTCGAAGACGCCGTAATCGAACAGCGACACGAACTGGTGCCGCACGCCGTCCGACGCCGTCATCGATGCCGTGAGGCGCAGTTCGCGCACATGCTCCCAGGTACCCATTCGAGTGCCCTTGGTCCACTGGGGCTCGAACGTGGGATGGATGGCGAACGGCACGCCGAGATCCTGCGCAGCTTGGAATACCGGGTCGTGGTCGGCATGGCCGAGCGGACGCGTCGAATGGGTGAACGGCGCCACGAAGCAGCCGCGTGCTCCGTCGGCTACCGAGCGCCGCAGCTCGGCCGCTGCGGCGACCGGATCGGTGAGCGAGATGTGGGCGACGGGAACGAGCCGGTCGGAGTGATCCCGGCAGAACTCGCAGATCCACCGGTTGTAGGCACGCGTGTACGCTTGGCTCAGCTCGGCGTCTTCGAGCTCGGCTTCCCACAGCAGCCCCATCGTTGGCAGCAGGACCGCGATGTCGAGGCCTTCGGCATCGAGCAGCTCGATTCGCTGGTGAGGGTCCATGGCGCCGAAGGGGATCTCGCCCGCGTAGGTGCGATCCGGGTTGAACATGATGTCGGGCAGATCGGCTGCGCCCATAGCGCCCAGCGTCGAGACCATGCCGGGACGGGCCAGCTTGCTTCGCTGGTTGTCGATCATGAGCACTTCGAGGCCGCGCTCAGGCTCGATCTCGATGCGCAGCGCCCGGTCCTTGTAGCGATCCTCGAGGTACTCCTCCCACAGGTCGGGCGGCTCGAGGATGTGGCCGTCGGCGTCGACTGCGCCGGCGTGCGCGATCTTGTGCACCTCGTGCATGTGGCGCTGTCCGCCATCGGCGGTGATCTGTTGCTGGATGGTCGTGGTCATGATTTCCCCCGTAAACCCTGATACCCGTTCGGATTCTCTCACGTCCGGGCTCGGGCGTCAGCGGAACGGCTCCGAAGCGGAACCGCTCGGCGATGCCGAGGCGCAGCGACGTCACATCGGCCACAATCGCGGCGTCGTATTGGGCAGCAGGGGAGGACAGCACGATGAGCAAGAGCAGCGGCAATCCCGCAGGGCGGCTGGCTGGCAAGGCCGCGGTGATTACCGGCGGCGCGAGCGGCATGGGACGGTCGACAGTTGAGCGATTCCTGGCTGAGGGCGCCTCGGTCGTCGTCGGCGATCTCAACGCCGACGCCGGGCATGCATTCATCGAGGAGTTGACCAGCGCCGGTCTCGGCGATCGCGCTCGCTTCACACGGACCGATGTGTCGGTGGAAGACGACGTGGCCGCCATGACCGAGCTGGCGGTCGAGGCATTCGGCCGGCTGGATGTGGTGTTCAACAACGCCGGCATCGGCGGGGCGTTCGGCCCGATCACCGAGCTGGACGTGGACGCCTGGGACGAGACGTTCGCGATCTTGGTGCGCTCGGTGATGCTGGGCACCAAGCACGCTGCGCGGGTCATGGTGCCCCAAGGCACCGGCGGCTCGATCATCAACACGGCATCGATCGCCGGAGTGGGCGGCGGCGCTGGCCCGCAGGCGTATTCCGCAGCCAAGGCGGCCGTCATCAGCCTGGCTCAGACGACTGCGCTGGAGCTGGCGCCTCATCGCATACGGGTGAATGCCATCTGCCCGGGACTGATCTTCACTCCGCTGATGCACAGCGGCAACGAGGCCCAGGCCGAAGAGGTCATGGCCGAGTTGCAGCCATGGCCCGACCGTGGCGAGGGCACCGACATCGCAGCGATGGCCTTGTTCCTCGCCAGCGACGACAGCGAATTCGTCAGCGGCCAGCAGTTGGTGGTCGACGGCGCGATGCTCGCCGCCGGACCGCGCATCCACGGCAAGATCCACAACACCCGCAACATCCATCGAATGTCCGGCATGGCATACGGCACGACCGGCAAGGCGGCATCGGTTCGGCGCTTGTAGCAACGGCCGGAGCGCACCGCTCGACTCGACGAGGTCAGCGCGGGCGATCTTCGATCAGCGCGTCCCGAAAATCGGGATGGGCAATCGAGATGAGCAACTCGGCTCGCTCGGCAAGCGAACGCCCCCGAAGCTCTACCGCGCCGAACTCGGTCGCGACGATGTCCGCCACATAGGAGGGCAGCGTCACCGGGGCGCCATGTTCAAGGTGCGACACGATGCGCGATATGCGCCCGCCGCCCGCCGTGGAGGGCATAGCCACGATGGCTCGACCGCCGGTTGCCACACAGGCGCCAAATGCAAAGTCGGGCGCACCGCCAGGTCCGGAGATGTAGCGGCCGCCGATCATCTCGGAATTGGCTGAACCGTCGAGCGCCATCTGCACGGTGGACTGCAGTGCCACGAAGTTGCGCACTTGGGCGATGCCTTCGATGCCGTGACTCAGCGAGCCGTTCACCAGATTCACCGCCGGGTTGCGGTCGACCCAGTCGTACAGGCGGCGCGTCCCCATCACCTCCGCGGCGACACTCACGCCATCGCCCAGCGGTCCCTTGTGGCGATTGTCCACCGCGCCGCTGTCGATGAGGTCGATGCAGGCGTCGTTAATCATGCCGCCGTGCAGGCCGAGGTGCCGACGTTCTCTCAAGCTTGACAACACGGCATCGGGAATCGAACCGATGCCGAACTGCAGTGTGGTCCCGTCGCCGATGAACTGACCGACGTGGGCAGCAATGGCCTCAGCGGTCTCATCGACGACAGCGGGCGCCAGCTCGGCAAGGGGCTCGTCGATGTCGACGAGCACATCGAAGTCGGTTCGGTGACATTCGCCCTCGCCGCAGACATACGGCATCTGCGCATTCACCTGCGCGATCACCAGCGAGGCGGATCGCAGCAGCTCGATATGACCGCCGACCCCGGTGCCAAGGCTCATGTACCCGTCTGCGTCAGGCGGGCTGGCCTGGCACAGCAGCACATCGGCTTCCAGACCGCCGCCTGGCCCGACGAGACCGGTGATGTCGGAGTAACGGGCCGGCACGACGCCGAAATGCGGGCTGTCTCCCACGTCGCGAAATGCACCGCTGGGCTGCAGCGAAGTCCAGAGGAATGGGTCGCCGAGGTGATCGAGCGGCGCGGGCCGATTCAGCAGGAATGCGCTCACGAATTCAAGATGGTCGAAGCGGTCGTGTGCAGCGTCGATGGCTGCGAGCAGGCCGAACGGCGTCGCAGAGCCCTGAGCGACGTAGACGCGTGCCCGGCGCCCGATGCGCCCGATCGCCTCTTCGACGCTGAGAAGGGCTCCGGCGCGGTTGCCGTCGCGGAGTGCGGCACCGTTTGGGCTCATCGAAGCGCTGCTCCTCAACCTGAGTGCCGCAGCGTAGCGACGCCACGTTCGGGGGAACTCTAGAAGGCGGATTCGGTTGGCGTGGCTGTGGTTCGAGCGGTGTGTGAATGGAATCGCAACCCTGTGGAGGGCACGAGCAGGCCATGGCAGGTACGGCCACCCGAGGTTCGCCGTATTCGAGACTCCTGTGCGGGCGGGCACAGGACCCGCGGTGGCAAGATTCCGGTTCATGACGCCTCAAGCAATCGATGTGAACGCCATGCCCTTGCCCGAACTGGCGGCCGAGCTCACCCCTGATGTCGCCGATGCGGCTGTCGACGCGGCTGACCAAGCGATCATCGAGCGCGCTGTCGCATGGGCCGGTTCATTCGTCGCGCCGCGAGCCGAGTTGTGGGAGCGAGATCGACGTTTCGCCGCTGAGGCGTTTGCGAGTGCGGGGAGCGAAGGGCTCTGCGGGCTGTTGGTGCCCACGGCTGACGGCGGGTCAGCCATGACCCAGATCGGGCTCGCACGCGCGCTCGAGGAGATCGCCGCCGTGGACTTCGCCGTCGCCTTCTCGCTGGTGTGTCACAACAACCTCGCGGGTGCTGTGAGCCGGCGTGCACCAGCGGATCTGCGCGCCCGCGCGCTGCCGCCGCTCACTCATGGCGAGCGGCTTGGAGCTTTCCTGCTGACCGAGCCAGGCGTGGGCAGCGACGCCGCCAAGATCACCACCTCGGCTCGTCGTGACGGCGACGAATGGGTGCTCGATGGCGAGAAGGCCTGGGTCAGCAACGGCACCTCAGCAGAGCTGCTGTCGGTGTACGCACAGACCGATCCCGCAGCCGGCCATCGCGGGATTGTCACCTTTCTCGTCGATGGCGGCACCGACGGCGTCGAGCGTTCGGAGGGCTACCAGCTGAGCGGTGCGCACGGCCTCGGAACGAACGGCATCAAGTTCGAGGGATGCCGCGTGTCCGACGCTGACGTGATGGTGCCCGTCGGCGAGGGCTTCGTCGCTGCGATGGAAGGCATCGACATTGCCCGGGTGCTGGTTGCGGCCATGTGCTGCGGCATGTTGCGCACCGGGCTGGCGACCGCAGTGTCCTACGTGCGCGAGCGCCAGGCATTCGGCGGGAGAATCGCTGACCTCCAAGGGGTGCGGTTCCGGCTGGCCGATGTGGCCACTGATCTCGAAGCGGCTCGCCTGCTTGCATATCGAGCGGCGCTTGGGATTGCCGAGGGTCGTTCCGCCGGGGTTCACGCAGCTCATGCCAAGAAGTTCGCGACCCGAGTGGCCGAGCGCCGGCTGGCCGACTGCATGCAGGTCATGGGCGCCGTCGGCGCGCGTCGGGATCACCCCCTGCCGCGCCACCTTGCCGCCTCGAGGCTGACGCACTACGTCGACGGCGCGACCGAGATCCAGGATGTCGTGATCAGCAGGTCCCTGCTCGACTGACTGGTTCGGTGGGACCCCGCTCAGCTCATGGGAACATCGCCGAGCCAGCCGACGATGGCGTTCGCGACTTGCCGCTCCGGTGAGTCGTCGGCCGTCTCGACGCGCGTCATGGCCGACCATTCCAGGTTGAGCCCGGAGCGACCGCAACGCACTGCGACAAGTCGCCCCGAGTCGAGCCACGGCGACATTGCCCACCGGCTGAGGATGGACACGCCGAAATCGGCAGCGATCATCTCGGCGATGGCTCCGGTTTGCTCGAGCACGGTGATCGTGCGAGGCGACAGGCCCGCAGGACGCACAAAGCGCTCGTACTCGAAGCCGGGTGACGGCTGCCGGTTGTAGGTGAAGTAGTTCTCTTCGGCAATCGCCTCGGGGCCGATCCAGGTCCGGCCCGCGAGTGGGTGCTCCGGATGGGTGACGAGCACCAGCTCATCGGTGAACAGGTGCGTGGCCTCGCAGGCCCCCTGTGCGGGTCCTGGAGCGAGCACGAGGTCGGCTGTCCCGTCAGCGGCGCATTGCGGTGCCCTCAGGATCCCACAGGCAGCCGTCGACAAGCCGGGCGGCGCGGCGCTCCCCGACGATCTCTATGTCGAACTGAACCCCGTCGTGAGCAAGTTCGGCTGGCACGTAACCCATGGCGACCGACACGTTGCTGTGATGAGCGAAACCGCCCGAGGTCACCCAGCCGACCGGTTGCCCGTCGCAATAGATGGGCTCGTCACCGGCTGCGTCGAACCCCGACTCATCATCGGGTCCGTCGAGCGCCCATGTGCGCAGCGCCATCGCGCCAGCGGGGGCGTGCACGCCCCCGCTCGGCACCTCGCCGACGCCGTACTTGTCGATGAGGGCCGCCCGCCCGACAAAGTCGTCGCCGTCGTCGCCAGCCCGCCCCGATCGGACGAATCGACCCAAGCCGGCCTCGAAGGGGTCATAGCTGGGCCGGTACTCGCGTGCCCAGCTGCCGAAGCTCTTGTCCAGTCGCAGCGAGTTCAATGCCGCCAACCCGAACAAGCGCAGCCCATGGGACCGGCCACGGGTCACGAGCAGATCGAAGAGGTGACGCAAGTAGCTGGCATCGGTCCACAGCTCGTATCCGAGTTCTCCCGTGTAGCTCAGCCGGGCGCACCACACGCGTGCCCAGCCCACATCGAGCGCGGTGAAACTGCCGAAGCGCATCGCTTCGTCGGAAACGTCGGCGTCGGTCACCTCCGAAAGGAGCGCCCTCGACTTCGGCCCGGCGATTGCCACGCCGCACATCTGGGATCCGAGCGTCCGGCAGCGCGCCGGTCCATGCGGCGCTGTGTCCGATGACGCCGGTCCATGCGGCGCTGTGTTGTTCCAGCGGGCGAGGTCCGCATCGAACCAGCGCTCGTAATAGCGCTCGGCGATGCCTGATCCGAAAATGATGAAGCGTTCGCTGGCTGCTGCATTGCCCGTAGCGCCACCAGTCACGGTGTGTACCGGTCCATCAGCGCTCCCTGTTGCCGGCGGCAGGCAGGCGACCGTGAGGTCGCCGGTGAGATTGCCGCGCTTGTTGCACATCGGCGCGAGCGCGATCCGGCCCGGCTGCGGCAGCCTGCCCGCCAGCAGATGCGTGAGCCATGCCCGCGCACCGGGGCCTTCGACCAGGAACTTGGCGAACCCGGACGTTTCCATGAGTCCCACGTCGTGGCGAACGGCTCGCACCTCGGCACGAACGTGGCGCCACGCATTGGAGCGACCGAAGGTGACGTCCTCGACCACGCCGGGCTCGGGTGCGAACCACAGCGGCACTTCCAGGCCGTAGACGTCGCCGAACACGGCGCCTGCGTCGCGCTGCGGTTCGTAGATCGAGGTGGTTGCCAGGGGACGCCCCTCGGGAAGGAACTCGTTCGGGAAGCTGATGCTGAAGCGTCGCCGGTAGTTCTCGCGCACTTTGGCCGCGGTGTACGGGCGTGTGGCCCAATCGCCGAACCGGGCGAGGTCCATGGCCCAGACGTCGAAGCCGGGATCGCCGGTGGTCATCCAATTGGCGAGGGCAAGTCCGACGCCGCCGCCCTGTGAGAGGCCGGCCATCACCGCGCAGGCCGACCAGAAGCCTGGCAGGCCGCGGACCGGTCCGACGAGCGGGTTCCCGTCGGGTGCAAAGGTGAACGGCCCGTTGACCACCCGTGCGATGCCTGTGTCGGCGAGCACAGGGAAATGCCTGAACGCGGTGTCGAGCGAGGGCGCGATGCGTTCGAGATCGGGCGTCAGCAGGCGCTTGTCGAACTCCCATGGCGTCTGTTTGCGCTGCCAGGCAACCGCTGCCTGCTCATAGGTGCCGACCAGCAGTCCCTGGCCCTCTTGGCGCGTGTAGATCTCGCCCCCGAAATCGATAGTGCCCATTAGCTCGCTGCCGGTCTGCTCGTTGTGAGCGATGATCTCGTCGATCGGCTCAGTGATGACGTAGGTGTGCTCCATCGCGAGCACCGGCAGCTCGAGACCCACCATTCGCCCGACCTCGCGTGCCCACAGACCGCCCGCGTTCACCACGTGCGTCGCCTCGATCCATTCGTCGCAATCGCCGACCGCGCCAGCAGCGCTCGATGCATCGGCGCTGCGGCCACCCGACGTGCCGGCAAGATCGCCGGCGGATGTGTTGTACAGACCGATGCGCCAGGCGCCGTCGGGGGTTCGCTCGATGCGGCGAGCCCAGGTGTGCCGGCGAACCTGGGCACCGGCGGCCATCGCCGCCTTCGCGTAGGCGTGCGTCACGCCCGTCGGGTCGACGTGTCCGTGCACGGCGTCGAACATCGCTCCGGCGAACTGGCCGGGATCGATGAGGGGCACGAGCGCCGCCGCCTCATCGGCGGAGATCATCTCCGACGCAATGCCGAGGTATCGCCCGCGCGCATCAGTCATCCGGAGCCAGTCGAAGCGCTCGGGCGTGTCAGCCAAGAAGACAGCGCCGGTGACGTGTATGCCGCAGTCCTGTCCTGAAAGCTCCTCGATCTCGCGGTACAGGTCGATCGTGTATTTCTGCAGCTTCGCGACGGTCGGGTCGGCGTTGATCGGATGCATGCCTCCGGCGGCATGCCATGTGGAACCGGCCGTCAGCTCGGACCGTTCGAGCAGCACCACATCGCTCCAGCCGGCGCGAGTCAGGTGAAACAGCACCGAAGCTCCGACAACGCCGCCGCCGATGACGACCGCTTGGACGCGTTCGGTCATGTGGGAACTGTTGCAGCCGTACTCACCGGGTGGCGTTCGATGGCGGGCGGCGCAGGGTTGGGATCGCTTCCGTAGAGATCGACCTGTCCAGCGCGATCGCCTTGGGGAATCTCCAGGTCGGCAAGCGAGGGCAGCGTCATCAGGTCAGCGGTCATCTTGTGGAAGCGATTGAGCGGTTCCTCGAAGCGAGGGGCCAGGGGTCCGGGCGGTGCTCCACCCCGCGAGATGCCGCGTTGAGCGCGTTCGCAGATGTCGATGTCCTCGTCGTTCACCTCAATCCAGAAGCGGCGAGTGATCTCGAACGACTCGCACAAAGCGGCCGAGGGCTCGCTGTGCGTCATCGGGCCTGGCGGGAACAGGAACGTGCAGTGTTCGAGCGTGCGGCCGGCGCTCAGCGGCTCCAACCGCATCAGGAACATGTGGCTCGGTAGCACTGCGATGGTCACGTTGGGGAACAGTGCCACGAACCTGCCGCTGGCGGCGTCGGAGTCGTCCAGACCTGCTGCGGGGGGCAGCGTCAGCCAGTCACCTCGCTCGTCTCCCGACACCGGCGTGGTGGTCTGCCCGCAGTACATCCCGGGTCCTTGGTAGCGGTAGTGGTCGGGCACCCGCGACACCTTGGCCAGCTCGGGATGCACCCAGGGCAGGTGGTAGTACTCCGCGAAGTTCTCGGCGAGGAGCTTCCAGTTCGCGGCGACGTCGAAGGTGCACGACACACCTTCGAGTACGGCCGGTTGCCACTGGTCGAATCGGTAGTCGGCCATCCGATCCGGCAAGTCGCCGAGCCATGCCTCGAGCGGTGGGGTGTCGTCGCTGAGACTGACGAACACCAGGGGCCCCCAAGTATCGGTGCGCACCGGAATCAGCCCGTAGTCAGCCATGTCGAAGTCTTTCCGCGGCACTTCGTCGAACAGCGGAGCAGCCACGAGCCGACCGTCCGCGCTGTAGTGCCAGCGGTGGTAGGGGCAGCGAATCGTGTTGGCGATATCGCAATCACTGTCCGCTAGCTCGGTGCCGCGGTGGCGGCAGGAGTTCAGGAAACCGTGCAGTCCGGCTTCGGACCGGGTCGCCAAGATGGAGCGTCCGCCGACTGAGCGCACTAGCAGCCGGCCCGGTTGCGCCAACTCCGATGCCAAGGCCACCGCCACCCATGCCCGGCCGAACAGGCGGTCCTGCTCGGTGGCGAAGAACGCCTCGTCTGCATAGACGGCCGGTTGCATCGCGAACGACGTGTCGACGGTGTTGCGTTGGGGAGCCCAGAACTCGGACCCCGGCTGTGTCCAATCAGCCTGTGGCTGTGTCCCATCTGCTGCCATGTTGCAGTCTTACCCCGTCTGCGAGTGCGCTCCGAACACTAGTGCGCGGGCATGAGCCGGATTCTCGGACCACGGCTTCGCCTGTGGGATCAGAGCTAGGGGTGCGTGTGAGCGTGGTCGTTGTGGACTGCTTCGATGCGGGCGAGCCGGTCGGTGTGGTCGAGCAAAACGGTGTCGATCTGAGCGAAGCGCTGGTCGATCTGGATGAAGCGCTCGTCGATCTGAGCGAAGCGCTCGTCGACTTGGGCGAAACCTGCTTCCATGTCGGTGCGGACGTTGGCGATGTCGCTGCGCAGGACGTTGAAGCCGACTGCGGCGATGCTGAACACGCCGATGATGAGTGCTCCGATGACGGTTGCGAGCACGGGAACCAAGGCGGAGCGCTGCTGCGCCCCATACGCAGGGTCGGTGTGCGCCGGCGCGGTCTGCGTTCGGCGCGGGCGCGCAGCGGGTGCTGTGGTCTCGGCGGTGTCCGGCTCGGCAGCGTCGTCGGTGTCGCCGGTCATGGTTGCGATGGTAGTCAAGGCGCCTCCCTCGATTGGCCTGCCCGCCGACGGGCACGGTGCCAGGTGACAGTGCATGGGAAGGTAGGCGCTTCGCTGCGCCTCCCGACGACACACAGTCACACGACTTGGCGCGAACCGTAAACCGAGGCAGGCCGCCCGCCAAGCGAATTTCGCACCGGGCTCTTGGCAAGGCGTCGACGAAGATGATCGGGTACGCGGCGTCGGCAGGCAGACGGCCGGGGTTCTGTCGCAGAGCCCAGGCGAGCAGCATCGCTGCTGCGGTCGCCGAACACGGATCGGACCGCGCTGTTCAACGCCTTGGCGCCGTCGATATAGCGGGCGTTCCAAGCCCCCCCCAGAGCGTCGGCCTCTTGGGTCATGACCGCCAACGCAGTGGCCAGTCCGGCCTCCACCGCGACGGCCATCAGACCCTCGCAGCACGCAGCGGCGATCCCACCCAACGTCACCGCCAGACCGTCCCCCAGCACCCCAGCCAAGGTCTCATCATCCGCATCGACCAGCCGCACAGCCGATCCATCCACGTTCTTCATCAGGTGGTCCCCCTCCTGGAGTTGTTACGAAGCTCTCCAGACGATGCCCCAACAGCACCGCCCGCAGAGCGACCACCAGCCCTCCACTTCAACAACTCCCGGGACAACCTCTCCTCTGCGCTGACCCATGGGCAGGGCGGCGAGCCGGCGGCGCGACCGTAGAATTCACCGCATGGGCACGACTGGCTTCTACCGAGAGGTTGACATTCCCGACGACTTCGGGGAGCACGCCGTCGCGCCCATGACTGGCATAGTCACCTTGCCTCGTCACGTTGCGTGGAGCGGACAAGGCGCGCTCGACCTCGACGATCCAGTCGACCGCAACTACGCCTACGAGATTCTTCTTGCAGAGGGGACCGCGGACGACGTCCGTGCCTATGTCGATCGGGACCTTCTGGTGCAGGCTTGGGATGAGCTGTGCCTGGCTCCGCATGTCCGCGAACAATGGGGCACGTGGCTTCGCGGCCGCGATTTGATCGCCTAGCTCGTGCTGACGTCGTTGCAGCGGCGGGTGTGGGCCGCTCTCGCACGCATTCCCGAGGCTGACGCCTTCGCCTTGGCCGGCGGCGGCGCCATGATCGCCTTGGGAATCGTCGAGCGGGAAACAAACGACCTGGACCTGTTCGGCACTGCCCCCGAACACGTCAAACAACTCGGTGCG
The DNA here is from genome assembly GCF_965208895.1 of Candidatus Poriferisodalis sp. GTDB lineage: Bacteria > Actinomycetota > Acidimicrobiia > Acidimicrobiales > Poriferisodalaceae > Poriferisodalis. Next base: position 3,792,428 of record NZ_OZ242363.1, read on the forward strand.
GTCGTCGACGCGGCCATGAGCGAACAGGGCTTCATCACCGAACATCTCCGGTCCACTCCGTCCCTGCTGCGCCTGGAGGTCCTCCACGACGACGACGCCGTCACCGTCGACCTGGGCTACGTCCATCCCCGCTTCGCCACCGTCCAGACCGCAGGCGGACAGGTCATCTCGCCCCAGGATCTAGCTGCCGACAAGCTGCTTGCCATGTGGGCCCGTTCCGCACCCCGTGACTTCGTCGACGTACACGCCCTGGCCCAGCGCTTCAGCCTCGAAGAGATGGGCCGGCTCGCAGCCCAAAAAGACTTGGGCTTCCGGCGAGACCTCCTCGTGCTCGGGCTGGAGCCCTTCGGTCGTCTCCCCAGGAATCGGTTCGACATCGACGATGCCCACTACGCAGACCTGAGCACCTGGGTTAGCGCCACCCTCGATTCAGTGGCGCCTCACCGAGGGCCATCGACCACGCGTAGTCGTTCCCTCGAGCTCTGACGCACTGGGCAGCTCCTGTGCCGGCACGACTTGCAGGGGGCTTGTGCTGCCGTCCGCTCGTTGGCCCGTCCGCTCGTTGGCCCGTCCGCCCGTTGGCCCGCTCGTTGGCTTGTTCGCTGTCGCTCACAGCCAGGCTCGGGCCACGGCTTCGTCTATGGGGTCAGAGCTGAGGGTGCGTGTGAGCGTGGTCGTTGTGGACTGCTTCGATGCGGGCGAGCCGGTCGGTGTGGTCGAGCAAAACGGTGTCGATCTGAGCGAAGCGCTGGTCGATCTGGATGAAGCGCTGGTCGATCTGGATGAAGCGCTCGTCGATCTGAGCGAAGCGCTCGTCGACTTGGGCGAAGCGCCGCTCGACTTGGGCGAAACCTGCTTCCATCTGGTCACGAAGCAGGTTGACGTCGGTGCGGACACCGGCGATTTCGTCGGTGATCCTGCGGTCGAGGTCGGTGCGGACACCGGCGATTTCGTCGGTGATCTTGCGGTCGAGGTCGGTGCGGACGTTGGCGATGTCGCTGCGCAGGACGTTGAAGCCGACTGCGGCGATGCTGAACACACCGATGATGAGTGCTCCGATGACGGTTGCGAGCACGGGAACCAAGGCGGAGCGCTGCTGCGCCCCATGCGCAGTGTCGGTGTGCGCGGGCGCGGTCTGCGTTCGGACCGGGCGCGCAGCGGGTGCTGCGGTCTCGTCGGTGTCCGGCTTGTCGGTGTCCGGCTCGGCAGCGTCGTCGGTGTCGCCGGTCATGGTTGCGATGGTAGTCAAGGCGCCTCCCTCGATTGGCCTGCCCGCCGACGGGCACGGTGCCAGGTGACCGTGCCGCAGAACGCAGGCAGCGGCCTCGCCGGCAGCGACCCTGGCGGCGTGCTGGGTGACCGTGCGGGGGAACGTAGGCGCTTCGCCGCGCTGGTGCCAAGCCGATTTCGCGCAGCGAGGCGGCGATGGCGGTGCTTCGTGGCCGGCGTCACCGACCGCGCATCAGCGGTCGGCCCGTACACCGCTGTGTTGCGTCTGACTTAGCGCGACAGGTCTTGAGTTTTTTCAAGCAGCGCCGGGCAGGGTTGGGCCACGGCTTCGCCTATCGGGTCAGAGCTGAGGGTGCGTGTGAGCGTGGTCGTTGTGGACTGCTTCGATGCGGGCGAGCCGGTCGGTGTGGTCGAGCAAAACGGTGTCGATCTGAGCGAAGCGCTGGTCGATCTGGATGAAGCGCTCGTCGATCTGAGCGAAGCGCTCGTCGACTTGGGCGAAGCGCCGCTCGACTTGGGCGAAACCTGCTTCCATGTCGGTGCGGACACCGGCGATTTCGTCGGTGATCTTGCGGTCGAGGTCGGTGCGGACGTTGGCGATGTCGCTGCGCAGGACGTTGAAGCCGACTGCGGCGATGCTGAACACGCCGATGATGAGCGCTCCGATGACGGTTGCGAGCACGGGAACCAAGGCGGAGCGCTGCTGCGCCCCATGCGCAGCGTCGGTGTGCGCGGGCGCGGTCTGCGTTCGGACCGGGCGCGCGGAGGGTGCTGTGGTCTCGGCGGTGTCCGGCTCGTCGGTGTCCGGCTCGGCAGCGTCGTCGGTGTCGCCGGTCATGGTTGCGATGGTAGTCAAGGCGCCTCCCTCGATTGGCCTGCCCGCCGACGGGCACTGTGCCAGGTGACCGTGCATGGGAAGGTAGGCGCTTCGCTGCGCCTCCCGACGACACACAGTCACACGACTTGGCGCGAACCGTAAACCGAGGCAGGCCGCCCGCCAAGCGAATTTCGCACCGGGCTTGTGCTGCCGTCCGCTCGTTGGCCCGTTCGTTGGCTTGTTCGCTGTCGCTTACGGGCAGGCTCGGGCCACGGCTTCGCCTATCGGGTCAGAGCTGAGGGTGCGTGTGAGCGTGGTCGTTGTGGACTGCTTCGATGCGGGCGAGCCGGTCGGTGTGGTCGAGCAGCACAGTTTCAGTGCGGGCGAAGCGCTGGTCGACTTGGGCGAAACCTGCTTCCATGTCGGTGCGGACGTTGGCGATGTCGCTGCGCAGGACGTTGAAGCCGACTGCGGCGATGCTGAACACGCCGATGATGAGTGCTCCGATGACGGTTGCGAGCACGGGCACCAAGGCGGAGCGCTGCTGCGCCCCAGACGCAGCGTCGGTGTGCGCCGGCGCGGTCTGCGTTCGGACCGGGCGCGCAGCGGGTGCTGTGGTCTCGGCGGTGTCCGGCTCGGCAGCGTCGTCGGTGTCGCCGGTCATGGTTGCGATGGTAGTCAAGGCGCCTCCCTCGATTGGCCTGCCCGCCGACGGGCACGGTGCCAGGTGACAGTGCATGGGAAGGTAGGTAACGGCCTCGCCGGCAGCGACTCTGGCGGCGTGCCGGGTGTCCGTGCGGGGGAACGTAGGCGCTTCGCTGCGCTGCGGCCAAGCCGATTTCGCGCTGCGAGGCGGCAATGGCTGTGCTTCGTGGCCGGCGTCACCGACCGCGCATCAGCGGTCGGCCCATTCACCGCCGGTTCACGGCCGCGCAGCCACTCTTGGACGGCTGCGGCGCCAGCGAACAGCACCACGACCTCCACCGATTGCTGGGCTTCCCGACGACTTGAACGCAATTGGCGAAAGGCGGCCTTGCCTATTCGCGCGGTCTTTCATCGCAGGCGCAGCTCCCCGATCATCTGCGAGCACGTCTGGCGGACACCGGAGGAAGCTTGTCGCGCTTCATTGAGGCCCTCCGGGGCCCGATGTCTTCGGCTCGCTGACGTCGGGGCAGTGCGCCATGATGCTCAGCGCACGAGTTGGCCGGACGGCAGGGGCAGACCGAAGGGCGGCGTCAGGTTGCTCAGCGCCCGAACTGGTTGAGTGCTTGCTGTGTAGCGATGTCGGTGTTGCTGTTGGCCGTGACGTTGCTGGTGCCTTGCGGGCAGGCTTCGTCGGGCGTTGTGGCTGCCGAGCGGGCGGGAGTTCCAATGGTCGGTACTGGGCAGGCGCTGCCGCGGAAAGGGTGACGCCTGCACACCGTAACAAGCACATCTGCGATGGAGTCGGTTGCCGTCTCGAAACTGTTGCACGGGCGCGGAACGGCCCGCCATCTGGCGGGCCCATCCCTTGCTGCAGTCGTCAGATGCGGCGAACACCGAACTCCAGAGCGCAACGCAGCAAGCGAGTCGCAACCGCACTCCGAGGGGCAAATCGCTGCTTGCTCGATCCCTCGTCTCGCTGCGCGTGTCTCAAAGCGGAATATGGCCCGCCTGAAGGCGGGCCATATTCGTCCGTGGCAGCTAGAGAGTTACAGAGCTGGAATCACTACTGTGCAGACGGCGCTGGACGCACCAGAAGTCCCGGCCAGCGTCCCTCCAAGACCGATGCAGAGCGGTGTGGTGACCGCTGCTCCCGAGAACGTGCAGCTACCGTCGGTACCACTTCCTGCTGCTGTAGCCAGCACCCCCGTAGTAGTGCCGGCGATGATGTAGGTGGCGCAGTTCCCGTTGTTGATGGTGTTGATGTCTTGGGCCTCAAGTGATGCGATGACGTCGCCTCCGCGCGAGAGCAAGACCGTGGCCACACCGCCGGCGATGACGAGCATGACGACGATGACGATGACGCTCTGCAGGGCGATGCCGCGGATGTCGGCTAATGCCTGCGACCAACTGCGGCGCCACAAGAGCCCCGCCGCTACGAGTGCCGTGGGCACTCCCAGAGCCAGAATCAGTGCTTCAGTCACCATGCACCTCCTGCTTCCTGTTGGTGGCAGCGTAGCCGACACCAACTTTGGGGACGCTTCTATGTGGTGCGCATTCTGTCACGGCCGCGACGGTTCCGTCAATGCCAAGCTGCATCTGGGTGCCGCATCGCCTTCTCCCGGCCCATATCGGCTGGCCCACATCGCGACCCGAACACACGGCGGCTCCGACGCAGCGAGCCATGAGTCGTCGAAACCCGAGCACGCAGCCGTCGCGATCAGCCGTGCTCCGACGGGCCGCGGGCGCCTCGGCCGTCGGCGTCGGCTTGGTACTTCCAGTGCTCCAAGGCCGCCAAGCGGGCTTCCAAGTGCGGATCAGGCTTGGCGTTGCCGGCTGCTTCGACGATCTTGAATGCGACACGGGACGCTGTGCGCGTGGCACCCCAGCCCCACAGGAAACCCCCGAGGAGCCCGGCGACGCCCACGGTCACTGCCACGATGCACAACGCATCCACGCGGCGCACGCTACCCCGCGCGATGCGGCGGACCCATTCGGGCTCACAAGCCGGTGGGGATGGAGTCGGAGTTCATGATGCCGGCGAGCGGCGGCCGTTGTGTGCAGTCGAAATCGGCTTGCTTGCCGCGCACGGTGATGCCTACGTTTCGATGTGGGCACTCGCCCGCTGCCGCGTGGGCGGGCGCCGTGGGCGGGCGCCTCGAGACCGGCCCCTTGGAGGCACTGTGGCTACCATTACGACCATGGCGGACGACGCAGCCGAGTCCGACAACGCAGTTTCCCCGCCGCCGAGCCCCAGCGCTCCCGCCGCGACCGCTGCACCTGAACGACGCTCGGTGCAAGCACCGGTGCTCGCGACGATCATCGCAGCACTCATCGTCGGCGTGTTCAGCTTCGCTGTGGTCGGCTTCAACGTCTTGCGCAACGACATCAGCACCGAGATCGCCGCAGTCCGCCGCGACATGGAAGCGGGCTTCGCCCGGGTCGACGAGCGGTTCGACCGGGTCGACGAGCGGTTCGACCGGGTCGACGAGCGGTTCGACCAGGTCGACGACCGATTCGCCCGCATCGAAACTGTGCTGGTTGACCACACTGACCGGCTCGCCCGCATCGAAACCGTGCTGGTCAACCACACTGACCGGCTCGCCCGCGTCGAGACTGTGCTGGTCGATCACACCGACCGGCTCGCCCGCGTCGAAACCGTCCGCGGCGCCCACACCCATACCCCCGCACAGCCCTGACACGCCCAGGCCCCTACGCGCCCGCGCAGAGCGGATGCGCAGAGGACCCGACAGGCTCACAAGCCGGTGGGGACGGCGTCGGTGCTCGAGATGTCTGCGAGCGGCGGCTGTTGTCTGGGGCCGAAATCGGCTTGCTTGCCGCGCACGGTGATGCCTACGTTTCGATGCGGGCACTCGCCCGCTGCCGCGTGGGCGGGCGCCGTGGGCGGGCGCCTCGAGACCGGCCCCCTGGAGGCACTGTGGCTACCATTACGACCATGGCGGACGACGCAGCCGAGTCCGACAGCGCGGATTCCCCGCCGCCGAGCGCCAGCGCGCCCGCGTCGCTCGCCGCGACCGCTGCACCCGAACGACGCTCGGTGCAAGCACCGGTGTTCGCGACGATCATCGCAGCACTCATCGTCGGCGTGTTCAGCTTCGCTGTGGCCGGCTTCAACGTCTTGCGCAACGACATCGGCAGCGTTCGCACCGACCTGCGCAACGAGATCAGCAGCGAGGTCGCTGCAGTCCGCCGCGACATGGAAGCAGGCTTCGCCCGAGTCGACGAGCGATTCGACCAGGTCGACGAGCGATTCGCCCAGGTCGACGAGCGATTCGCCCGAGTCGACGACCGATTCGCCCGCATCGAAACTGTGCTGGTTGACCACACTGACCGGCTTGCCCGCGTCGAGACTGTGCTGGTCGATCACACTGACCGGCTTGCCCGCGTCGAGACTGTGCTGGTCGATCACACCGACCGACTCGCCCGCATCGAAGGCGTCCACGGCATCGAAACCGTCCGCGGCGCCCACACCCATACCCCCGAACAGCCCTGACACGCCCACACTGACACTCCCACGCGCCCGCGCAGAGCGGATGCGCACAGGACCTGACCGGCTCATTCGGGGGCCAGCTGCGGGATCGGTCGAGGAGGTCACGGAGCAGGATGAGGCCGAACCCGGGCCGTGGGGTGTGCGGTGTCACAGGCTGGGGCCTTGGCGGTGCCGGTGGTGATCTGCGGCGGGCTGGCTTCGGCTGGGGCTCAGTGCGGTCACGCAGTGCTGGGAGCGTTGGGTCATGGCGTCGGTGAGCGCTTGCACGATGGGGGAGGCTCGTATGTCGTCGGGCAGTTCGTCGGCGGCTCGGGTGAACGCTGGGCCCACGGCGGCAGCGAGCTGTGCTGCGCGTTGTTGGGCGTCGAAGTTGGGGAGCCCGATTGTTGAGGCGGTCGTGGCCCATGCGTGGGGAGTCTCTGCGGCGAGAATGCGTCGGTCATCGAGGGCGGGCATGGCCAGTGTGTGAGACCGGCTCAAGTCGCCTTCGTATGGCAGCAGCGACCAGATGTCATAGAACGGTGCGAGACGGTGTTCGTGGGGGCCGAGCAGGATGCTGAAGTTCTTGGAGTGGCCGTCGCTGTTGCACACGAGCCAGTTGAATACGAGAGCGTCGAAGAATCTGCGGAGGTCTTGGTCGGGGTCGGTGCTGTTGTCCGCGAACAGGCGCGCCAGGCGGCTGAGCGGGTGGCCGCGATCGTGGGTGCGGTAGATGAAGACGCCGGGTTCGCCGCAGGCTTGGTGGAGGTCTTCTTGGTGGACTCTGGTGACAGTCCCGTCCGCTGCAGCGATGCGGTCGAAGCGGCGTACCGCGATGACGGTGTGGCCGGCGACCGTCAGCGGCTGGGAGTCGGCGACGGTGAGGCCGCAGTGGCGGGCTGCCGCGAGGCAGAGGTGTTCGTTGACGGCCTGGTCGGCGAGGTCGCGCATAGAGGGCTTGAGGATGTGGGTGGAGGCGATGTTGCCCCACGGTTCGCCCCAGCGGTCGCCGTCGCGCACGAGCGCTGTTTTGGACTGGGCGCCGGCGAGGCTCCACGCTGATCGTGCGTGGCTGCGCTGCCATCTCTGCTCGCTGACGAGTTGGTCCACGAGCTCTTCGAACTGCGGTGTGGTGAGCCAGTCGATGCCCGATGAGCGCGACGTGATGCCGTCGACGGTGCTCAGGGGGCATGTCTGAACGGCACCGGGGAGGTCCAGTCCCAGCGGTGTGCTCAGCAGGTCGAACGGGGAGTCCGACAGGGCGCCGTGTTTTGCGGCCCAGCGGCTGCGGACCATGTCGTTGCCGGGCAGGACACCGTCGAGCCAGCCGCTGACGCGTTCCCCCGCGGAGACGGGTTCGCTGAGGGGCAGTGAGAGTGACAGCGGAACTGCGGCCGGGTCGGCTGCGTAATTGGAGTCGTAGGTGAGGCGCAGCCGGCGGCGATGTCGGTCTATGACTGCGGCGTGCCGTCCGGCGATGAGAACAGCGAGCGGTTCAGAGGACACGGCTGGGGTCGGGTCAGTCGTCGGGTTGGGTTGTGTGGGCGGCGAGGATGGCGTCGATGACGGTGACGGGGCGGACGTGGACCGCGAGCGAGAGCCCCAGCGCTGTGAGCACGGCGGCGACGCGGTCGCTGCCGCCGGGGGTGCGGCCGGTTTCGAAGTCGCTGAGCCACTGCACCGAGACGCCGGCTCGGCCGGCGACGTCGGCTTGGGTGAGCCCGAGGCTGCGGCGGTAGTTGCGCAGTGTGCGTGCGAGGCGCCGCGGTGTGCGGATGTCGAAGTCGATGAGTTCGGCGGGTGTCGGATTGGTCATGGCACGGGAGTTCGTGATGAGCAGCAATTTTTTCGGTTTTCCGATATTACAGCTATTGACGAAATTGCACTTCGTATAGAGAAATACGGGTTTAGACGAAAAAATGAATCACACCGGGTTCGGTGGGGACGGAGCCGGAGTTCACGATGCCCGCCAGCGGCGGGCAGGCCATCAGCAGCATGAAGGCGCCGCCGATGGAGCACGAAACGGGATCAGGCGCAGGTGGGGCTCACAGGCCGGTGGGGAGGGAGTCGGAGTTCAAGATGCCGGCGAGCGGCGGGTAGGCCATCAGCAGCATGAAGCCGCCGCCGATGAGCGCCAGCGGGCCGCCCATCTTCTCGCTGGCAGACGCTGCAGCGGCGTCGGCCGCCGCCAGCGACTTGGAGCGCGCGGCCTCGACTTGGCTCACGATGGCCTGACGCGAGCCGGCGCCGGTGGTGCCGGCCAGCTCCAGCGAGGCGATGAAAGGCTCCATGAAACGCAGCCGACGCGTCTCGCTCAGCCGACGCAAGCCGATCCACGGCGGCTCGCCGAGCGCCGAGGCTTCGGTCAAGGCGTTGCGTATCGCAGCGAACGCCGGCTGGCTGCTGTATCCGCTGGCGGTGTGCAGCGCTGCAGTCGCATCGGACCCGGCGGTCACCAGCTGCGCGACCAGTTCCAGCCAGGCCTCGGCCGATTCCTTGAAGCGCTCGCGCTCCTTGTTGGCCTCGGTCTTGAGGATGGAATCCGGCAGCCACCACCCCAGCAGCGCACCGCCGGCCGCGAATGCCACCGTGAGCATCGGCGGCACCGAGATGCTCAGTGCCAGCGAGGCCATCACCGCGATGAGAATCATCACGATGCCCCCGCCGACCAGACCGCCCAGCTTCACCAACGCGTGAACTTCGAGTGGTCGTCCCATCATCGCCGCGTCCTGGCTCAGCAGCTGCTTGGCCCGCAGGTCGCGCTCGACACGGCCGGCCGCCTTGCGTGTGCTCAGGGCAAGGCCAGAACCCGGCGCCGATGCCGTCTGCGTCGTCCTGCGGCGAAGGCCCGACACGATCAGCAGGATGCCCCCGCCGGCCGCAGCGGCGAGCATCAGCGCCTGCACGATCATGAGAGCTCCTCTCCGACTGACTCTCTCAGTTCTGCCAGCGACTCCTCGAGTTCGCGTTGGTCGAGGAGCCGCACCGGCGCGCCCGTGGCGGCGAGCTGCAGCACCCACAGGATGTTCCCGAAGATCATGATGCCCACAGCCAGCAGGATGATCTGGCCGATCAGCGAGCCGAACGGGTCGAAGAACCCGCGATTGAACGTGAACATCAGCAGCACCGTCGCCACCGTGATGCCGGTGATAGAGACGACTTGGGTCCATGTGCGGGCATTGGCGACTTCGTTGCGGCGGCGCATCTCCACCTCATTGCGCATGGCGCGTGCCGCGGTCTCGAATGCCTCGGTGATGCGGGCGCCCGAATCCCACGCAATGCTCATGCCCAGGACCAAGCGGTCGGCGTAGGGCGACTGCATCTGAGCGGCGAACCAGTTCAGCGCAGACGTGAGGCCGACGGTGTCTGCCAGCGACGCCATCTGGGTGACGTGAGGCCGCAGCATCGGGGGAGAGGCGGGGGCGGACAGCGTGATCGCCTCCAACAGCGATCCGCTGGCCGAGACCAAGTCGCGAATCTGCTCAGTCCACTGGGAGTAGGCCTCGATCTCGTCGGCCACCGCCCGGCGCTGGCGAGGCACCGAGAACATCCGCGGGGCGATGAACCCCGCGGCTGCGCCGATGGGCACCGTCACCAGCCAGCCCGTGGCCGACCACATGGCGAGCGCCAGCGCCGCGGCCGCAGCCGCTCCGAGCAGCAGACGCGCGTCGAACTTCGCTGCACGCTCTTGGAGGTTCTTGGCTTGGAAGCTGCGCAGGCTCAGCCGCTTCGGGCGCACGGGCGCCTTGCGCATGCCGATCAGCAGCGACATCAGGCCCAGGCCCGCAAGCGCACCCAGCGAGACGGCGGCGAAGGGGTACACGGCTCACGTCCCGGTGCGCGGCTGACGCGAAGCGGCGGGCGCGGCAGGACCGGGGCGGGTCGCCTCATTGGGCAGCGTCGGCAATTGCCCAGTGTGGGGCGCGTGCTGAGGCGGCACTGCGGACGGCTGCTGGTAGCGGCTGTACCCATCGGGCCGGCGGTACTGGGGCATCGTCGGTGCGGCCTGCGCATGCGGCGCGGTGCGGGGCTGCCCCACAGGAGGCCCGAGCATGGCCGGATCGAATCCCGACGCCCGAAGCCTCGCCAGCGCCTCGCCGTCGGGCTTGAACGGCCGCGTGTAGACGGCAACGCCGTCAGGGCCGGCGGCGAACACCTCGTTCGTCAGCACCTCGCCGTCGGCGTAGCCGGTGACCTCCCGGATCGAGGTGATGGCCCGGCGGCCGTCGGGGAGCTTCTTGATGTACACCAGCAGGTGCAGCACCTCGGCGATCTCGCGCAGCACCGAGTCTGGCGTCGGCGCGTCGGGGGAGCGCTGCGCGTAGATCAGGATCTTGTTGATGGCGGCCTCAGTGCTGCCTGCGTGGATCGTGCCGAGCGAGCCGTCGACGCCGATGCCCATCGACTGCAGCAGCTGCATGACCTCGCCGCCGCGAACCTCGCCGACGATGACACGGTCGGGCGACATCCGCAGCGCGGCCCGCAGCAGGTCGTACATGGCGATCTCGCCGGTGCCCTCGGTGTTGGAGGTACGGGTCTCGAGCGCAAGCGTCCGCTCGTGCAGGCCCGACGATCGCAGGTGGAGCTCGAGCGTGTCTTCCACGGTGACGATGAGATCAGACTGGGGGACCTCTGAGAGCAGCGATCGCAGCAGGGTCGTCTTGCCTGCCCCGGTGCCGCCCACCACCAGCATGTTGGCCGGATCGGGAGGGCGCACCGCGGCGCGCAGCACGGGAATCATCTGGGGAGTCACCGTGCCCGACTGCAACAGCAAGTCGAGCGAGGCGGTCAGCAGGCGGTGACGCCTGATCACCATCGACGTGCGCTCCGCGACTGCGGTGACCGCGAACAGGCGATGCCCCGATGACAGGCGCAGGTCCAAGATGGGCGACGCTGTGTCGAACCTGCGCGAGGTGTGGCCTGCGGTGGCGGCCAGGTGACGGACCATCGTCACCAGCTCCTCCTCGCTCTTCGCGAGCGGCGGCGCCATGACGCGGCGACCGTCGGCCAGCGAGAGGATCACCGTGTCGTGGCCGAGCACATGGATGTTCTCGACATCGGGACGCTCGAGCAACGGCACCAAGGCGCCGCCGCCCATCAAGCCGCGCACGTTCGCGCGGAAGTCTCGCCGGCCCTCTGCGTCGAGCTGCGGGCTGCCGTGCATCACGGCCGTGGTGTCGTTCTGCTCGAGTATCCGGTCGGCCAAGGCCATCAACCGCTCGTCGATGACCTCGCGTGGCAGCTTCTGGCGCTGCATCTCGAGATACCGGCGCAGAATGTCGTCGCGGGACCGCTCGAAAAGCTGGAACCCCGGACCTTGCTCGACGCCTTCGGCCATGACTGCCTACCGACTCAGACTTGCGCCGGCTCTTGGCCGTGAGCCTTGAGTTCGCCAGACGGTCAACATGCGCGAGCCTCGTTCACTCGCATACGTTAGCCGTTCCCGTCATCGGCAACGTCGGTGCCGCTGCTCAGCGCTCGTTGGATGTCGTCGGCCGTGAGGTCGAGCCCCAGTCGCCAGATCTGACGGTCTGAGGAGATCAGATACCGGTCGACCAAGCGCTGGATCTGCAGCGCCCGTGCCGGCTCGACGACGTAGATGAGGTTGCCCCCCACCACGTTGTCGAGCCGGAGCACTCCGATGAGCGAGAGCTCCGGCTCCGGCGCGTCGAAATCGGGTTCGGCACCAAACGCTGACGCCGCGCCCTGCAGCCTCTCGCGGCCGATCAGGGCGATGGTGTCGCCGGTCTGGAGGGTGCCGTAGCTGACGTCCTCAGCAGGCAGGCTGACTTGGATGACGACGCTGCTGGCCTCGGCTTCGCTCGACAGCGGCGGCGGGCGGAACATGCCCGGCATGATGAAGGTGCCGGCGGGAATGGGACCCGTCGCCCACTGGCCGTAGATGGCGCCCATCTGACCGGCGGTGGTCGCGGCGCCTTCGCCGACGTTCGCTTCGACGAGCCGGAAATCGGCGGAGCTGACCTGATCCCAGCGCGCGATGTCGCGTGCGGCAACCACGTACGGCTGGCGCTGGTCGACGCTTTGGAGCACGTACCAGAAGCCGAACGCAGCGCCGGCCACGAGCACGCAGCCTGCGAGAAGCAGCCTGCCGTTGCGCTTCTTCGCGCCGCCGGGCACGATGACGGGCCGCGGCTGCCCTGACGCCTCCCTTGATGGTCCGTCGCTGAGATCCGACACGGTCCGTCCACTGTAACCGCAATTCGAACCACTCCTTGAAGCGTCTCGAACGGGTCTTGGACTGCTGTTCGCCGCCAGCATCGCGTGGTCGATGCACACGACGACAGCCATGGGGACGACATCGGCGGCGCAGCTTCAGAACGGGGCGCGGCACAGATTCGAGTGCTGTGCACTGCACGGGGCGCGGCACGGATTCGAGTGCGGTGCACCACGACATCGCTGTTCAACACCGGTCATCGTGCCGACGACGAGCAGAGCCCGCTCACCGCAGCGGTTGGAATGGTCGCTGCCGCGGCGAGACTGGCGGCCACAGGTCGCAGGCGCCGCAGCGCGCCCAGTACTCGGGAGACTCCCAATGAGCAATCGCGTATCTGCAGCGCTGGCGGGCATCGCTCCGTCCGCGACGCTGGCCGTGGACGCCAAGGCCAAGGCACTGCGGGCTTCAGGTGAGAACGTGATCGGATTCGGGGCCGGCGAGCCAGACTTCCCGACCCCCGAGCACATCGTGGAAGCGGCGATAGCGGCGTGCAGCGATCCCGCGAATCACCGCTATTCCCCGGCTGGGGGGCAGCCGGCGCTCAAAGCCGCCCTGGCGGCCAAGACCAGCCGCGACAGCGGCCTCGAGTTGGACGCGAGCCAGTTCCTCGTCACCAACGGCGGCAAGCAGGCCGTCTACAACACCATGGCCGCGCTGCTTGATCCCGGCGACGAGGTCCTGGTGCCGGCGCCGTACTGGACGACGTATCCCGAGGCGATCAGGGTGTTCGGCGGTGTGCCTGTGGACGTGTTCGCCGGCATCGAGTCGGGATTTCGGGTGAGCGTCGAACAGCTCGAAGCTGCGCGGACTGAGCGCACCAAGGCGGTGCTGTTCGTGTCGCCCTCGAACCCGACCGGTGCGGTGTACCCGCGTTCGGAGATCGTCGCTATCGGTGAGTGGGCGGTTGAGCACGGTGTGTGGGTGATTGCCGACGAGATCTACGAGCACCTCGTGTACGGCGATGCGCAGCACCACTCGCTCCCGGTGCTCGTGCCCGAGATCGCCGACCGCTGTGTCGTGCTGAACGGCGTGGCCAAGACCTACGCCATGACGGGCTGGCGAGTCGGCTGGATGGCCGGGCCGCCCGACGTGATCGCAGCGGCGACCAATCTGCAGAGCCACGCCACGTCCAACGTCTGCAACGTGGCCCAAGCAGCGGCGCTTGCAGCGGTGCGCGGCGACCTTTCCGCCGTCGCCATGATGCGAGATGCGTTCGATGTGCGCCGACAGCGCATCGCCGAGATGCTCAACGCCATCGAAGGCGTGGAGTGTCCCGAGCCCGAAGGCGCCTTCTACGCATTCCCGAAGATGGAAGGGCTGCTGGGGCGCCGCTACGGCGACACGGAAGTCACCACGACGCTCGAGTTGGCGGCGGCGGTTCTCGAGCAGGCCAAGGTGGCGTTCGTGCCCGGCGAGGCGTTCGGCGCGCCGGGCTACGCACGGTTCTCCTTCGCGCTCGGAATCGACGATCTGGCCGAGGGCATCAGCCGCATCGCGAACTTGGTCTCGGCGTGAGGATCTGTGCCGAACAATTCGTTGCCGTGGCGGTGATCGACGCGTCAATGGAACAGATGGCCGTCGAGCATCCGACTGGAAAGAACTGAACGGCGTGGCGCGAGTCCTCGTTTCCGAGACGCTCGCGGACGCCGGTTTGGACCTGCTGCGCGCAGCCGGTCACGACGTCGACGTCCGTACGGGGCTGAGCAATGACGAGCTGCGCGACGCCGTCGCCGGGGCGCAGGCGCTGGTCATCCGTTCGGCGACGCAGGTCGATGCTGAGCTCCTCGATGCGGGTGATTCGCTCGTCGTCGTCGGCCGTGCCGGCGTAGGGCTCGACAACGTCGATGTGGCCGCCGCCACCGAGCGTGGTGTGCTTGTCTGCAACGCCCCGTCGAGCAACGTGGTGTCCGCGGCGGAAATGACCGTGGCGCTGATGCTGGCGCTGGCGCGTCGCGTGCCCCAAGCGCACCAGGCGCTCTCGGAGGGCCGATGGGAGCGCGGCCGTTGGGGCGGCATGGAGATCTACCGCAAGACAGTGGGAATTCTTGGCCTCGGTCGAGTCGGCCGCTTGGTGGCGCAACGAATCGCCCCGTTTGATGTCGCGCTCATTGCCTTCGATCCCTACGTCAGTGCCGAGTCCGCCCGAGCAGCGGGTGTCGACATGGTCTCGTTCGATGAGCTGCTGGAACGCTCCGACATCATCACGCTGCACATGCCGCAAACGCCTGAAACGGCCGGCCTGCTGGGTGCCGAAGGCCTGGCCAAGTGCCGCCCGCACGCGTTGATCATTAACACGGCCCGCGGCGGCATTCTCGACGAGGCGGCGGCAGCAGCCGCACTCGACGCAGGTCGTCTGGGCGGCATCGCGCTTGATGTCTACGAAACCGAACCGATGACTGAGTCACCCTTGTTTGGCCGAACCGACGTGGTGGCCACGCCGCACCTGGGCGCCAGCACGGCCGAAGCGCAAGATCGAGCAGGCACCCACATTGCCGAGCAGGTCAACCTTGCGCTGGCCGGCGATCCCGTGCCCGACGCCGTCAACGCCTAGCGCACTGAGCGTCAGCGTCAGCGTCAGCGTCCGGCGGTCCGAAGACCGGCTCGGCGGGCAGGCTCAGGCCCTTGAATCCCAACGCTGCAGGTTGGCAAAACAACCACTAGCCATAAGGTAAAACACCTAACAGAGTCGTGGGAGAAGAGAGCGCAGCGGCGGAAGCCGGTGCACTCGCCGGATTGAGTCATCGAGCCGGCCCCAAGGCAGGGAGGCGCTTCGACGGTGACTGCGCAAGTGGAAGTTCATCGTCACATCGGGGACAGGTTCGAGATCGGCCTCGTTCTCTACACCGGCTCAACACCGCTGCCCGTGACGGACCGCATCGCAGCGATTCCCCTGTCATACCTCTGGGAGGTGTGATCTCGACTGTCAGTCTGGCTGCAGCTGTGCGCGCAGCCAGTCAGGTGGCAGGGCGCCCTTTCGGGCGATGAGGCTGACGGCCCATCGGGGCGACGGCTGGCTCGCGTTCGTTGCGCGGGGGGTCATCGAAGTGCGCCTTCCGACCGCTTCGATCAGGTAGGCGGACACGTCGACGGTCTCGGAGTCGCTCGCGTCCCCTGCGTCGGCGGGCGGCGCTACTTGCACCAGACCCTTGAGCCGGACGACACCGTCGGGCAGATCGGCGAGCAACGCCTCGATGACGGTCCTGGGAACGGGTGCGTTGAGGACGACCGTCTGTGATTCGAACAGATCCTCCGCCGTGGGTGATGCGGGGGCAGCTGCCGGGCCGGGCGCCGGTCGTTCACCTGTGCTGGATGCGTCACCCGCCGCTCTGGGGCCGAGCAGCACATCGATGGGCACTGCCGCTCGACTCGTGCGGACAACGGCGGCGTCGGCCGAGAGCCCCGCCAGCCACTCGCACAAGTCATCGGCCTCAGCAGCACCCTCGAGCAGGTCCACCTTGTTGACCACGAGCACGTCGGCGGCAGCGAGCTGGCGGCGCACGGTGTCGCCAACCCAGCGGTCGTTGGCTTGGCGCCGCACCTGCTCTGCGTCCGCCAGCACCACGACTGCATCGAGTTGCAACCCGGGCGTGTGGCCGTAGGCGGCGACCTGCGCGGGATCCGCGACGCCGCTGGCCTCGATGAGCAGCCTCGCCGGCGCAGTGCCCGCCGAGCGAACCTGCATCAGCGCAGCGGCGAATCCATCGGCGAGCGTGCAGCAGATGCAGCCGTTGGCGAGCGTCAGCTTGTCGCCGTCGGCCGCGACGATGAGATCTTCATCGATCGAGATCTCGCCGAAGTCGTTGACGATCACCGCCACGCGCTCGCCCGAATGCCGCAGCACGTGGTTCGCCAGCGTCGTCTTGCCGGCGCCGAGATAGCCGCCGATCACGGTCACCGGGATGCGTTGCTCGCTCACCATGCTCGTCTCAGTTGTGCTCTTGTGCACGCCGCAGTACTCGGTTTGGGTGTCGGGGGCTATGTCTCGGTCTCGCCGATCTGGGCCGGTTGGGGCACCCCGCCGAGCACGGTGCCCCACACCCCGATGTCACGCAGCGCCATCGGGTCGACGGTCAGAGGGTCGTCTTCGAGCACCGCGAAGTCAGCCAGCTTGCCGGCTTCGATGCTGCCGATCTCGGCGTCGAGCTTGATCTGTCGGGCTGCTTCGATCGTGATGGCACGCAAGGCGTCGGGCACCCCGATGCGCTCGTGAGGGCCGAGCACCTGGCCCGACGCCGTCACCCGGTTCACCGCGCACCACGCCGTGTGCAGGTGACCCAGCGGCGTGATGGGCGAGTCGGAATGGATCGAGAAGCTGACGCCGCTCGCCAAGGCGGTGCCGCAGGCGTCCATGCGCGCCGCTCGCTCTGGTCCCACGGTTGCGTCCCGGTGCTGATCGCCCCAGTAGTAGATGTGGTTCGAGAAGATGTTGGCGCACATGCCCAGCGCCGCCATGCGGCGGTACTGGTCGGGCGTGGTGAGCTGGCAGTGCTGCACGGTGTGGCGGTGATCCCATCGGGGGCAGCGCTCGAGCACCTGCTCGACCGCGTCGATGAACACTTCCGACGCCTCGTCGCCGTTGCAATGACAGTGCACCGTCAGGCCCGCCCGGTGGTACGGCTCCAGCAGATCGGCCATCTGGTCGGGCGCCGTCAGCCACAGGCCGTTGCCGACGTGTCCCGGCGGCGGCTTGTAGTAGTGCGGCCAGCTGATCCGGGCCGTGAAGCCCTGGATGGAGCCGTCCAGGATCAGCTTGACGATGCCGAAGCGCAGTTTCGGGGTCTGCTCGTTCTTCAGTCGTGCTCCCAGCGCCGCCAGCTCGTCGGTGTCGGTGGGCGCTCCGAAGAAGTTGGACAGCGCCACCATGATGCGAGCCGGGTACTCGGGATCGCTGGTGACTTTCTTCCAATTGGCGAGTTGGTCGGGGTCCCACAGCTGCGTGGTGCCCAAGTCGGTCAGCAGTGTGTGCCCGGCGTTGCGAGCTTCATTGGCATAGCGCCAGCGGGCCTGCTCGGTGCGGTTGGCGTTCATCATGTCGACGAACGCCTCGCCGGCCAGCATCATGCCGGCGGGCTCGTGCAGCTCGCCGTTGGGAAGCCCGTCGCCTCCTCTGGCGACGCCGGGGCTGGTCGCCGTCTCGTCGATGCCGCATCGCTCCATGAGCGCCGAGTTGATCGTGGCCAGGTGCCCGCTGGCATGCAAGATGAGTGCTGGCCTGTCGCCGGTCACGGTGTCGAGATGGCGTGCCACCAGCCGCTCGCCAGGGAAGTAGATCGGGTCGAGGCCCCACGCCAGCAGCGTCTGGGACTGGTCGGACAGCTCCGCGGCAGCTTTGCCGAGCCGCTCGAGCACGTCGTCGATCGACGTGCAGCCCGGCCACAGACGTCCTTGTGGATCGCGACGGTCGAAATAGCCGACGTAGGTGGAGTTCCACAGGCCTCCGGACATCACATGGCAATGGGCCTCGACGAACCCGGGCATCAGCACGTGGTCCGCGAAGCGATCATCGACTCGGTGGGTGCCCCATGACGCCAGCTCGTCGGCGCTGCCGACCCCCAAGACGCGATCGCCGGCCACGGCCACCGCTTCGGCGAAGGGGAACGCCGGGTTGACGGTGATGACCCGTCGCGCCGGGTAGATGACGAACGGCTCCGTGTTGGGCATCTCGATGGGGACGTTGCTGGTCATTGCTGGCCTCAGTTTCGACTGCTGTCACGGTGGCGCATGGCGTGTGCTCGTGATTCTCGCGCCCGCGCTCTGCGGTACGGAGACACTCGCATCATGCCCTGTCGCGAGCCTGAGGAAGCGGTCGAGGGCATCACGCTGGGCAGAGGGGATATACAGTTCATGTTCTGATGGCAAAGCGAGGGTTCTGGTCGAGGTTGTTTGGCCGGAAGCGGACATCCGCTGACGGAGCCGACAAGCCGCGCCGCCGGCGACGGGCGAGGGGCGACCGCGCCTTGGATGTTCCGAGCGATGCGAGCCTGTCCGGCTCGGATGTGTCCGATGAGCCGTGGTACCGCCAGGCGGGTCCGCTGTTCACAGAATCATTCGCCGATCCGCAACCGGGCATCGCGTCGCCCCCTTCGGAGTCAGCCGATCCCCCGCTGATCTCGTTCGCCCCGCAGGCGGCCGAGATTCCGCGAATCGAATCGGCGGCGGCAGCGTCGGCCGAATGGGATCTGCACGCGCCCGAGTCGGCTGGGCAGCTGCCCCTCGCTGAATCGGAGGATCTGTCCATACCCGCGCCGGACGAAGTTGCAGACGCCGTTGCAGCAACCGACGACGCAGCAACCGACGACGATGCGGCTTGGCTTCCGCCGTCGTTGCACGTCGACCCGCCGGCCGGCGCCGATGAGCCGCCGATGGGGCTCGGCGCCGATGAGCCGGATGATGAGGAGGTCGTGGGAGACGCAGATGGCCAGGGTGTTGCCGCCGAGCCTGAGGGCGCTGCGGCCTACCAGGCGACGGCGACGGCAACGGATCTTGAAGCGGCCCCGGCGGCAGAAGCAGTCGCCGCCGGATCGAGGACAGCATCGTCGGAGCCGCCGTCGATTGTTCCCATACGCGGGTACTACCTGACGCGCGCTCACGACACGCTGCGCAGCGTTGCCGCCCAATTTCTCAACGCCCCGGAGCGCTGGGGCGAGCTGCGCTCGATCAACGCCGCACAGCCTGGCGTTGGCGCAGCAGGTGCCGACACGCTCCTCGCCGAGGGAACGGCCATAGCTCTGCCGGGTGAGCCGCTGGTGTGGGGTCGACCCGATCCGGTCTACCTCTGGACGCTGGCCGAGACGTTCCTGTTTACGGCTTGGGGACGCGAGCCGACTCCCGAAGAGGTGGTGCCGTTCTGGAGAGGGCTCGCTGCGGGCGCTGCGCCAGACGAAGCCGGCCCTCCGCAGATCGGCACCGACCTGCCCGGCATCGAGGCGCGCGCCGACCTGCCCAGCGAATTCGATCTGCCACCGGGCGAGGAGTCCGATTCGCCGTCGGATGAGCCGTCTGAGGGTCACGACAGTGCCGTTGTGGACGGCGAGGTTGTGGATGGTGAGCCTCGGACCGCTGTTGACTCACTCGATGACGACATTGCCGATGCCGAAGTCGTAAGCGTCGAGTCTCGGCCAGTCGCTGAGGCCGAGGACGCTGACGATGGTGACGTTGTCGGCGCCGAAACGGTGGATGGTGGCGATGTCGATGACGTGGCGGTGCTTGACGCCGATGACGTGTTTGGCGATGTTGTCGATACCGAGGGCGCCGACGATGCCGAGGACACCGAGGACGCTGACGATGGCGAGGTTGTCGGTGTCGGTGCCGATGATGCGTTTGGCGATGTGGTGGGTGGCGTTGCCGAGGATGCCGACGTTGCCGGCGTCGAGGCGGCGGCTGATAGCGATGTTGACGACGTGGCGGTGCTTGAGGTCGGTGGCGTTGCCGACGATGCCGAGGACGCTGACGATGGCGAGGTTGTCGGTGTCGGGGTGGCGGATGGTGGCGATGTCGATGCCGTGGCGGTGCTCGACGATGTCGTCGGAGTCGAGGCCGACAGCATCGAGACCGAATTTGACGTAATCGTGGACGAACGTGTCATCGACCTCGATGAAACCGACGTCGATGACACAAGCGCAGCCGACGAGCCTCGAGTGGTTGCTGAGGAGGCTGAGGACGATCCGCCGCGCGCGAGCGGTGTGTTCGCCGTCCGGGCCGTGCCCGAAGATGAGCCTGCAGCCGACGCCGAGAGTGAGGCGTCGGCTGACGCACTCGAAGTGTCTGTCGGCGATGCCGTGGAGGAGTCGGTTGACGGTGCCGCGGCTGACGCCGTTGAGGTATTCGTCGAAGACGCCCCGCAAGATGTTGACTACGACGAGGCGATTGAGGTGGCGGTCGGCGAGATCGCCGATGCAGACACCGATTGGGCGGCCGTCGAGGACGAATCGATTGCCATCGCCGAGCTTGATGCGGCCGCGACCCCCGGCGACGCGCACGACGACGCTGCAGAGCCAGCGCACGAGCGCGACGACGGGGAGATCCCGTCGCCGCTGCCGCCGCCGATGCCCTCACAGGCGGATGTGGTGCTGCCGTTGTCCCCTGACGCGCCGCCGGTGTCGCCGCCAGACGTGCAGCCGCAGGATGCCGCTGCGCTGCCGCCCGCGCCCGTGGCGCCGTTCCCCCCGCCGTTGGCGCCCGTGGCGCCTCCGCAGGTCGCTGCCCCACCACCACCGCCGCCCCCTCCACCGCCCGAGTCGCCTCCGCAGGTCGTTGCCCCGCCGCCGCCACCGCGCCCTTCAGCGGGCATCCAAGCCCCGCCGAGCTATGAGGACTGGTACGCCAGTTCCCAAGCGCAGGCGCCTGATCAATCTGCGCCGCCGGAGAGCGCCTTGGGATACCCGACGGCACCGCCCACACCTGCGGCGGAACCGGAGTCTGCGCCGCAGATGCCCCATTTCATGCCATCGGTGATGGGCACGCCACCTGCTGCACAGAGCCAAATACCCAGGACAGGGCTGATCGGGCGCAGCTTGGCCGGCACCGCGATTGGCGATGCCATGGTGCTGTGGTCGCTCGGTCGCCGCCGGCGTCAGGGCCAGCGAGTGGCCTCGGGGGCAGATCACATCGAACAGGCGCTGCGCCAAACGGCGGGCAGCGAAGATTTGCATCTGATCGAGACCGCCATGCGTCATCTCAGGGCGGTGACGCTGGGCCAGGGCAGGATGCCGCCGGCCGTGCTCGCGGTGCGAGTCGGCACATACGGCTTTGAGGTGCTGCTCGCCTCGCCCGCGCAAGCACCGCCAGGCTGGCGTTCGGCATCCGACGGCTACGTGCTCGAGTTGCCCCACGGCACGACCGCGCATGATCTGGGGGCCGTGGGCCTTGGACCTTCGCTGTGCCCCGCACTGGTGCCTGTCGGCAACACGCTCGAAGGCCCGCTGCTGCTCAACCTGGAGCAGATCGGCTGTTTGGCGGTCTCGGGCCCGGCTGCTCCCGCGATCAGCCTGCTGGGTGCGATCACGACAGCGTTGGATTCTTCGCCGATGGCACAGGAGATGCGGATCACGGCCGTGGGCTTGGATCAAACGGCAGGCGCTTCCCAGTGGGAGCGGGTGCGACTGGTTGCCCATGACTCGCCCGAGTTTCAGGGAGTGCTCGCAATGGCATCAGATCGCCGCAACGTCGGCGGCATCGCTGATGTCGTTGTCGTCGGGCCCGGGCACGATCTGCAGATTCAGCGGATATCGCAAACGGCGATGGCACGCGATTCCGGCATGGCAGTGGTGGCGGCGACGTCCGCCGCTGGTACCCGCTGGCCGTGGAGCATTCACGTCGACGCCACGGCTACCGCCGTCGTGCATCCGATCTCCATCACGATGGCCGCGGCGCAGGCGCTGCCGCTTGACGATCCGGCCGTTGCGACGTCCTACTTGCCTCCGGCCGGATACGATCCCAGCACGATGCAATGAGCTGCTCCCTTGTGCGTCTGCGACCCGGCAGGGCGCGGCGCGCGGGCCCAGTGCAGGGCCGCAGGCGCATCCGCAGCGGACGCCTGCTCTGCGCCGCGGTGCTCGTCGCCAGCGCCTGCGGCGGCTCGACCCAGGCGGAGGATCCGCTGGTGGGCGAGGGTGCCGCAGCAGCGCTGGACCCCGTCGACGATGCCGCCTTGGCGCGGCCGCTCGACGGCATCAGAGCCGCGAACGGGAATCTCGCTGCCGTCGGCGGGAATCGTGAGTGCTCACAAGACGATCAAATCTCCATTGCCTATATCGGCCCCGACCTCTCACGGCTCGACGAGATCGGCTTGGAGGAACTCGTCATCGAGGAGCCGGTATTGCTGATCGACGCGTATGTCGAAGCGATCAACACCCTCGGCGGCATTTCGGGTCGCTGCGTCACCGCGCGTGGCTATCTGTGGAATCCCGCCGACGCGACCAGATCCATGGAACAGATCTGTGAAGACGTGGCAGTCCTGGCACCGCTCTTCGTGATCAACTTTCTCGGGAACATCGAGGCCATCAACTGCATGACGCTCGACCAGGGCATCGTGACGCTCGGTCTGTACGCGTCGGCCCCCTCCGAACTGCTCGCCTCTGCCGAAGGACGCCTGTTTCTCGACGACGGCACGCACGCATACCTGCTCGAGAACAGCATCGAGGTGGCATTGCGTGCCGATCACTTGTCTCCCGACGCCCAACTGGGTTTCCTGCGCGGCGCAGGTTCGGGCGCAGACGACCAGATCGCAGTGATGCGCGCCCTCATGGCGCCGGGCGGCTTGCTGAGCCTGATCGACCGGTATGGCATGGACGTGGGCTCGGTGGGTCATGTACCGGCAGTGTTCAGCGATCTGTCCACGCTGCGGCCTGAGCAGCAGGTTGCCCTGCTGCGCGCCGACTTGAGCGCCGCGGAACAAGCAGCAGCCCTCGAGGCCCGCGCTGCGCTCGCTCCCGATCAGGCCGATTTGCTCGACCGCATCGAAGACTTCTACCTGGACGCCGCAGCCGATTACTTGGACGCGGGGGTGGAGGTCGTGGTGTCGACGGCGAGCTGGATCGAAATGCGTCGCCTTATGCTTGCCGCAGAGACGGTGGGCTGGAATCCTTGGTGGATCGCGAGTGACGTGCAGGGGGCCACGCTCACGTTGATCGGCGCACCGGAGAATCAGGCGAGACGCTTCGTGCTGATCAGCGCCCGGCGGGCAGCAGGCGACGAGGTGCCCAGCCTGGACCGGGCCTGCATCCTGCTGCGCAACAGTGCCGCGGGTGTGATGCCAGTCTCCGACGGCCGCCGAACCGTGCTCCTGCCGGCGGGTCGAGACGGCTCGGACTCGGTCGCGGTGGCGCCGTTCTCACACCGCCACCACACTGACGCTTGGAGCGTCATCACAGCGACATGCGACCTGCTCGATGTGGCCTTCAGCGCAGTCAGTCGCTCCCCAGAGGCTCTCACCGGGGAGGCGTTCGCTGCCTCGATGCGCGAGACCGACTACGTGACGGCATATGGGGGACGGATCACCTACGGGGACGAGGACTCGTCCGGCTCGGATCGCTTCCGCGTCTTGGAGGCTGATCCTTCCTGCGTGCTCGACGACTGGGGATGCATGCGGGCGTTGACCGACTGGCTCGCCCCGGTGGCCGAAGCACTGGAATCCGCGGGGTAGGCGGCCATGACCAATCAACGGAACCACTATGCCGCCAGGGTGCGGAGGATGACGGTCCACCAGATGAGGGCGAAGGCGTTCGGATTGTCGGCGGCACTGGTGTTGATCGCCGTCGCATGCGGCGGGGGCGGTGCCGATCCGGCCAGCGGCGACCAGGCACCGGCAGCGTCAGGTGCGCAGGAGTCAGCCGTCATCCGGCTCGCCATGCCCAGCGAGCCGCTGTGGCAGTGGATCATCGATTCGGGCAGCCTCGAGCAGTGGGAGGCGCGGCACGGCGCCCGCATCGAGATCAGCCATCCGTTCAGGCCGTTCACGGCGCTGGTCAGCGGCCATGCGGATGTGATCTTGGTGGACGCGCTCAGCATCCCGGCGCTCACCCGCGGGCTCGAGCATCAGCCGGTGATCATCGGCAAGTACGCCGCTGACCGATCGGTCGCTGCGGTCTGGCGCACGTCGCAGGCCGAGAATCTCGCGGGCGTGATGGAAGGCACCGTCGCTGCCGACAGCGAGTTCGGCACGACGCTGCTGTGGGCGCTTATCGTCGATGACAAACATGATGGCCTCGAATTCAGCGATGACAGCCAGGACTTCGAGCTGCTCACCGCGGCGCTCGACCTCGGCGATGTCGTCAAGCGGGGAGATGCCGACGCATGCATCTGCCTGCCGGATCGCAATGCGGAGTATCTGAGCGCTGGCATGCTGCGCCCGCTGTACGAAGGCGCCCCCGCCGGCGAGCTCTACGCGTCGATGATCGGCGACGGCGACCGGCTGCCGCTGGGAGAGGTCTTTGTGGCCGATGGCGCTTGGCACGCGGAGAACGCGGCAACCGCTCGTGCATTCCTGGATCTGTGGGAGCAGGCAATTCGGCACTGGCACGCGCATGCCGGCGAGATCATCGCGCTGTACCCCGAACTGCTCTCGGTCCAGTCGGACGCGGCGATCGAGTGGCTCACCGAGCACGTGGAGACGCACGACTGGATCGTCGATTCGGTGTATCTCGCCGACGCCGACGCCGACGCCTATGCCGACGCCGTCGAGCGCTTGGCCGAGCGGGGCTTCATCGAAGCGGATGCGCCCGTGCCTGCTGTGGTCATTCAGCCGTCGTCGAGCACTCTGGGAGGGCAGTGATGTCTGTTGATGCCGCAGTGACGCCCGATGCAGTCGAGGAGCTGGGCGCAAGGGAGATCCGGCGCTCGGTTCTGCGGCGCTGGGGTCTGCGGCTCGGCGTCGTGCTCGGCTGGGCCGTCTTCTTGGGCGTGTGGTACGCGGTTTCGCAGTTCGTGCTCGGCGCACAGCGGCTTCCGCCGCCCGACGCCGTCGCGGCGGAGGCTTGGGAGGTGATGTCGGGGGGAGGTTTCGGCTCGACACTGTGGGCCAGCATTCTCCGGGTCGTGGGCGGCTGCCTGCTCGCGCTGGTGCTGAGCGTTGTCTTCGGCGTGGTCATCGCGTACAGCAACTGGTGGCGCGAGGTGCTGGGAGCGCTCACCCGCATCATCCTCAGCATTCCCACCGTCGCGGTGGCCGTGCTGGCGCTGATCTTGTTCGGCGCCTCAGGCCTCGGGCCGATGCTCACGGCCACACTCGTCGCGACGCCGTATGTGATGACATCGGTGGCACGCGGCCTCACCGGCGTCGACCGACGCCTCATAGTGATGAGCGAGTCGTTCGGGCGCACCCGTTCCCAGATTGTCACGGGGGTCTTGGTGCCGTCGTCGATGCTGGCGGTCATCGGCGCGTCGCGTCAGGCTTTCGCGCTGGCATGGCGGATTGCGCTGCTGACCGAGGTGTTCGCTGCCTCAGACGGCGTGGGCTTCCAGATCCGGCGGAGCTTTGAGAGCTACGACATTCGTGGAATGCTGGCATGGACCGTCGTGTTCATCGCCATCATGTTCGCCTTTGAGAACCTGGTGTTCAGGCAGCTGGAGCGGCGTGCATTTGGCGGCGCCCATGCATCGATGAGCGCGGAGCAGAGACCATGACCCTCGTCAATCAGCTTCCAGGTCATCCCGCTCCTGCGGCCGATGCGCCGCGTGCTCGACCGCCGAAGCGATGGACGCACCGGCCGTGGTTCGTGAATGGCATTTCGCTGGTGTTCGTCTTGGCCGTCTGGCAGTACTTCACCGTCACCAACTCGCGGGTTCCCGGCCTCGATGAGGTGTTGGCCTTCATGGTCACCGAGGTGACCGGAGGCTCACATGGCGGCATGACAACCGGGGAGTTCTGGTCGCCGCTGTGGATCAGCCTGCTGCGCTACATGGTCGGACTGGCCATTGGCTTGCCGCTGGGCGCCATGCTCGGCGTGCTCATCGGGGCGTCGCCACGCTGCCGGGCGCTCATGGGCGACACCGTGCTCGTGCTGTTGGTGCTGCCCTCGGTGATCTGGGCGTTCGCAGCATCGCTGTGGTTCGGCTTCGGCTCGAGCGCGCCGATCGTGGCGGTGGTGCTGGCAGCGGCGCCGTTCACGGCATTCAACCTGAGATCGGGCATCGCCGCAATCGATCCGGGCCTCACGGAGATGACCCGATCATTTCGGGTGCCGCGGATGCGTCGGCTAGTGCACCTGCTGCTCGGCGGCGCGTTGCCGAGCGCGATCGCGGGAACTCGCCTTGCGTTCATCACGAGCTGGAACAGCCTGCTCATCGTCGAATGGTTCGGCGCAACGAGCGGTGTCGGCTGGCGGGCGCGATTCTGGTACGACGCGCTGCGCTACCCAGGCTTCGTCGCCTGGGTTCTGTTGTTCGTCGTGATCATCACGTTGCTGGACGCGCTGGTGCTGCAGGGCTGGGAACGGCGCGCGCGGCGCTGGCAGCACCAGCCCACCCTTACATTCGGCGAGGACCTCAACATTTGAGGCGCCCCTTGCCGTCGCCGCGAACCCGTATTGAGGAGGGGACCCTGTGGCCACCATCATGATCGAGAATCTCACCAAGGTGTATCCGCCGACGTCGGCGTTCCCGAACCAGGTGCAGGCGCTGGGCGGGGTGTCCATGCTCGTGACCGGCAACGTCTTCGTGGCCGTGCTGGGCTCCTCGGGCAGCGGCAAGACGACCCTGCTGAACATCGTTGCCGGCGTCGACGAGCCCACCGCCGGCAGCGTGCGCGTCGTGCACGACGGCGTCCCTGCGCAGGTGGGGTACGTCTTCCAGGAACCTCGCCTGCTGCCCTGGAAGACCGTGCTCGACAACATGCTGTACGTGCAGAACCGCAAGTCCGACCGCTCCAAACGCGAAGCGGAGTTCTACCTGTCGATGGTCGGGCTCGCCGAGGTGGCCAATCTGTACCCAGCGCAGCTGTCGGCGGGCATGCAGCAGCGCGTCGGCATCGCCAGGGCTTTCCTGGTGAATCCCGATGTGCTGCTCATGGACGAGCCGTTCAGCCACATGGACGCGTTGACGGGCCGCTCGCTGCGCGACTACCTGCAGCGCATCTGGTTGCACACCCGCAAGACGGCGCTGTTTGTCACCCACGATGTCGGAGAGGCCGTCGAGCTCGCCGACCGCATCTTGATGCTGCGACCCGGTGGCGTGGTGTTCGACGACATTCCGGTCGATCTGCCGCGACCGCGCCGGGCCGACGATTCGGCGGTTCGCGCCATCGAAGCTGAGGTGTTGCGCCGGTTCGACACGATGGAGGCCGCGGTCCGCTTCGGAGACCAACGCGCCTAGCGAAGGGGCACTGCTCCGTAGACGAGCATCGCCCAGCCAGTGGCCGCCAAGGCACCCGCAGCCAGATACGGACCGAGCGGGCGACTCGCCGTGGCGCCGTGTCGGACCAGCACGTAGGTCGCCTCCGGGAGCGCTGCGCAGAAGCCGAGCGTGAGGCCGGTGATGGCCACGCTGAGGCCCCACCATCCGCACACAAGGCCGCACAGACCGGCGAGCCGCGCGTCGCCGAGACCCATCGACGCCGGATGGATCAGGCTCAGCGCGGCAAGGGGCACCCCGCATGCCGCGGCGCCGACGGCTGACCAGATGAGGCCGCTCCCGTCCGACTCGAACAACGACGCTGCGGAGTACAGCACCCACACGGCGACGGCGGTGCGCCAGATGATGCGGGTGGGCAGCAGGCGGCTGCGCAGGTCGATGACTGCCAGCCGGGTCGCATTCACCGCGAACACGGCACCAGCCGCCGCCACCAGCGCCGCGGCAGCACCCACGAGTTCACCATAGCGGCGGTGCGCGATGCCCGACCGCGGCGAGCGACCTGCGCCGGCGAACCCCTGCCCCCGGGTTCCGCGCCGGTGCCGGTCTCGCGGCCCGCTCCTGAGGGCCCCTCGGGCGCTGCTGAGCGGCGGCGACACGCATCGGTGTATGCATCTACTACGCTCGATGCCTAGAGGAGTCGTAGCCTTCGCTGCTCGCCAGGAACCGCAACATCTGGTGCCAGTAGGAAGGAGGGAGGGTGTCGCAGCTCTGGATCGCAAGTCTTGCAGCGCGATTCGCGAGGATTCGCACCGCTGCGCAGCGAGTTAGGTCCAAGTCGTCGCGCCGCCCCTCGCGGTCATGCTGACCGTCTGCAGCAGCCAAGGCTCTCCTGGGGCCACGACGCTCGCTGTGTACTGCGCGGCGCACTGGGCTTCGCAAGGCCGCGAGGTGCTGTTGATCGAAGCTGACGGGTCGGCGGGTTCCATCGCGCACAAGCTCGGTCTCCAAGTTGCTCCCGGCACGGCATCGTTTCTGGGGTCCGAACTTCCCGCAACGGCGATCAATCTGATCGAGCATGCCCAAGACGTCCTGTTCAGCGGCTTGCACATCATGCCGGCGCCGACAGTCGCGGCCGGTGCTGCTGCGGCTGAGCGACGCTTCTCGGCAGTGGGTGAGGATCTGCGGGACGTTTCCGGGAGCGAGATGGCAGTGGTGGTCGACGCCGGCCGGCTGGGCGGGCACATGGGCGACTCCGGGCTCATCGAGGCTGCCGCAGGGGTGCTTGTGGTCTCTCAAGGAGAGGAGAATCTCGCCGGTCTCGAATATCTCGGCGACAAGCTCGTCGCCGATCCGTCCCAGCCAGGACCGCTCGGCTTGGCCGTGACCATTGGGCCGTCTGCGCTCTCCGCCAACGATTGGGAGGAACGCTTCGGGCTGACCCATGTCGGTGCAATCACTGCCCGCTTCGACGTTGTGCCAGATCTGTCCATGATGGTGTCGCGGCCGTCGCGCAAGCAGCGCAAGCTGCGCTCCGAGATTGACCTGATCGCTTCGAGCCTGTACGACTACGCCTACCCTGGCGGCGCTGAGATGCCTCGCGCCCGGCGCCCTCGTCCGGCGGCGCCTTCCCAGCAGCCGGCGGAGGCGTCCGATGCGGCGCCGACTGAGCGATCGCTCGATGAGAGCCCCCATCTGCCTGAAGAATCCGGCACAGCACCGCAGCCCGACGACCAGCACTTGGCTGGGAGCGTCCCGCTCGAGGCGCGTGAGCTGCAGGCGACACATCCGGACTGGGAGGAGACTGGCAGAACGGCTGAGATCCCGCTGCCCCCACCCGAGCCTGATGTCAGCCTGTCTCAGCTCTATGCCAGTGACCCGATCCAGCACGTCCCGGCGCATCGGGAGGCATCGGAGTATCCGCATCAGCCCCAGTCGAGTCATTCGCCGTATGAGACGATGCCGCCGGAGTATCCGCATCAGCCGCAGCCGAGTCATTCGCCGTATGAGACGATGCCGCCGGAGTATCCGCATCAGCCGCAGCCGAGTCATTCGCCGTATGAGACGATGCCGCCGGAGTACCCGTATTCGCCGCCGCATCAGCCGCTGTATGTTCCCCATGATCCCCACGACCAGCCGCCCACCGACCTCGGGACCGGCCAACATGGTCTGCAGCCGATTCCTGATCCCGAGGCCGCTGCGACCCCTGCGGCTGGCGAGTCACCTGCGCCGCCGACGGGCTCGTTCCGGGCATGGGCGACCGCGTTGCACGGCGAATCCGCGAATCCGCCGAAGGATCGGGACGCGGCAGGCTGACCACCCTGCGGCGTCCTCGCGACGACGTCTGCGTCAGCGTGGTGACCGGCATGAGTGCGCATGCGGCCCGACGAGTGCGCGGCGCTGCTCGAGCAGTGTCTTGCCCATGGGGCCGCGCAGTGCGGGCAGCAGCGTGCCCGAACGGTCAAGGGGCGCCGAGCCAGGGCGAGCGGCGGGTAGATTCCCTGCGGCTTGCCGTCAGATGGGATAGTTGCGATGCGCAGACCTTGGGAGGATCGCTGGGTGAAGATCACGGGCAAAGTCGGTCTCACCGCGGCACTCACCGTCGCCATCTGGGCGGCCTTGCCGGGCACGGCGGGTGCCGCCGACGGCACCCCCACTCTTGAGGAACTGTCGTTTGTCCTGAACTCGTTCGCCCTGCTCGTCTGGGGCGCTTTGGTGATGTGGATGTGCGCGGGCTTCACCATGCTGGAGGCTGGCTCGGTCCGCACCAAGAACGCTTCGATGATCTGCCTCAAGAACGTCGGCATCTATTCCATCGCAGCGCTGGCGTTCTACTTCGTCGGCTACAACCTCATGTACGTCGACGTCGACAGCGTCATCGGCTCGTTCTCGTTGCTGTTCGATCCCTCAGAGGCTGAGGTCGCTCTGATCGGCGGTGATGAGAGCGTCATCGCTGACGTACTCGAGCCGGGACGCTCGGGCATCGCGACCTGGCTGTTCCAGATGCTCTTCGTGGCCACCACCGCCTCGATTGTCTCAGGCGCCATGCTCGAGCGGACCAAGCTCTGGGCGTTCTGGGCGTTCACGTTGATTCTGACGGCCTTCATCTACCCGACCGTCGGCGCATGGATCTGGGGCGGAGGCTGGCTCGACCAATTGGGGTTCGAAGACTTCGCCGGCGGCACGGTGGTGCACGTGGTCGGCGGTGCCGCAGCGCTGGCCGGGGTGATCGTGGTCGGGCCCCGTCGGCGCAAGTTCCGCCTCGACGGCACGGCCAAGCCCACTCCGCCGTCGAATGTGCTCGTCGTCACGCTCGGCGTGCTGATCCTGTGGCTCGGCTGGTTCGGATTCAACGCAGGATCCCAGGGCGGGCTTGCCGCAGCACGAGACGTCGCCACGATGGCCACCATTCTTGTCAATACCAATCTCGCCGCCGCGAGCGGCATGCTGGCCGCCGTCGCGTGCTCCCGCCCGGTGTTCGGGCGCCTGGGCCTGGCGCCGAGTCTCAACGGCGCGCTGGCCGGCTTGGTGTCGGTGACGGCGGCGCCCGCGTTCGCCGATCAGTACTGGTCGGTCGTCATCGGCGCCATTGCCGGTGTGCTGTGCACCCTGGCGACATGGCTGTTGGAGCGAATCAAGCTTGACGATGTCGTCGGTGCCGTGCCGGTGCACCTCGTGGGCGGTGCGTGGGGCACGCTGGCGGCGGTGGTCACCTCCGGTGCCGATCTGGCCGCCCAGGCGGTCGGCCTCGTTTCCGCCTTGGGATTTGTCTTCGTGGTGTCGTTCGTGGTGTGGAGGGTCATCGACGCGGCATTCGGCATCCGCATCAGCTCGCAGGTTGAGTTCGTGGGTCAAGACGTCGCGGAGATGGGCATTGAAGCGAATCCCGAGTTCGTTCTCGTGCCCGAGGATCGCGAAGGCTACGGACCCACATCGTTCGTCAGGGACCGGTGACGCACCGAGGCAATCGGGCGTAGCAGCCGGTCTGCGGCTGTCTGTCTGCGCTTATGCGCTCCCGCTGCGATGCGCGGGGCACCTTGGATGCCAAGAGTCGGACAGGCACAGGACCACGCGGCGGTCTCGCCGGTGCAGTGTGACGTTCAGCCAGTTCTGCACCTGATGATTTCCGGAGTGGTCCAAATGGACGACCCCGTTCTCGGTGGTCAGGTCGATGGCGCCCAGGTCGCCGCACCGCCGCAGCAGTGCCGCGGGCTTGGTCCGCACGCCGAGCGATCCGTCGTACTCGGGCGCACCGGTCGCGGCCAAGTAGCGCCGAAGGTCGTCGAATTGTGACGAGCTGCCTCGCAGCAATGCGGGGTTCCGGTGCATGGAGAACGCCGCCCAGACTTGACGGTCGCTGCGCACGAAGCTCGCCCCGCGGACTGGCGGCGGCAGGGAGTCTCCATGAACGAGCCACTTTCGCAGCGCGGCGACGGCCACCATGGCCGCCTGTGCATCGGGGTGCCGGCTCTCGAGCAGGCCCGAGTACAGCTCATGCACATCGGCAACCGAGACGCGGTGCGCACCGGTAGGCCGGGGCGCGTAGCCTCCGACCTCAGCGATCACCTCCAGTTTGGCATAGTCGAAGTACATGAAGACCTCCGCTTAATCTCGCGCATGGGGGGGGGGGGGGTAATCGCAGAACACGAGATTCGGAGTCTTCGATGCTCGGTCACCGGCGGGCACCTTATCGCGCCGGCGTCGTGCACCGGTGCATGGTGCCGTGCATTTCGTGCGGCAGCCCCTGAGCGTGATTGCGGGGCCACGAAGAGGGCTTGAGACTTCGGCATGCATGCGCTGTCGCGGTCGGCATCGAGCGCGACGCCGACCGCGGTCCGGCAGGCTCGGGCTGCGGTCACGAGCGCTGTCGTCGACCCGCAGACGAGATGGGCACGGCGCCGACTACTCGTCGGCGACGAAATGGCCGGGCTCGACTTCGCGCAGAATCGCCGGCTCGGGCGCGGTGCCCGGCGCGAACACCGGGCTGGGGATCTCGTCGGTGCGGATGGGCCGGTCGGTTCGCCTTCGCCGGGGATCGGCAACCGGCACCGCGTCGAGCAGCCGCTGGGTGTAGGGGTGCGTCGGGTTCCCGAACACCGCGGCGCGCGGGCCGAGTTCCACGATCTGGCCCAGGTACATCACGCCCACGCGGTGCGCCATGCGCTCCACCACGGCCAGGTCGTGGCTGATGAACAGGTACGACAGGCCCAGATCGTCTTGGAGGTCCATCATCAGGTTGATGACCTGCGCCTGAATCGACACGTCCAGCGCCGACACCGCCTCGTCGGCGATGACCAAGCTGGGCGAAAGCGTCAGCGCTCGGGCGATGCAGATGCGCTGACGCTGACCGCCCGAGAACTGGTGCGGGTACTGGTTCATGTCGTCCGGCGACATTCCCACGCGTCGCAGCAACGCCGCCACCGTGTCGGGGATCTGCGAGCGCGGCACCGTGCGGTGGATTTCCAGCGGCTCGCCGATGGCGGCGCCGATCGGCCGACGCGGGTTGAGGCTGGCGTACGGGTCCTGAAACACAATCTGAACTTTGCGTCGGTGCGGCCGCAGCTCGCGCGGCCCCAGACTCGTGATGTCAGTGCCGTCGAGGCGAATGGCGCCCGTGGTGGGATCGAGCAGCCGGACGATCAGGTGCGCCAGCGTCGACTTGCCGCAGCCGCTCTCGCCCACGATGGCCAGCGTCTCGCCACGGTCGATGTGCAGGCTCACTTGCTCGACTGCGTGCAGCTTGGCCTTGCCGGACGCCGGGAACTGCTTGGACAGCCGCTCGACCGCCAGGATCGGCTCGCCGGGCGCGCCGACGCCGTGCATCGCCGCAGCGCTCACGCCCGCCGCCCTGGGGCTGCTGCGGGTTCGTCCAGCAACTCGAAGCGCTGCGGGCTGTGCGTGCCTGCCATCGAGCCCAGCTTGGGCACTGCGGCGAGCAGCGACTGTGTGTAGGGATGGCGGGGCTGCTCGAAGATGTCCGTCACAGCGCCGTGCTCCATCACTTCGGCCGAGCGCATCACGACGACCTCGTCGGCGATCTCGGCGACCACGCCCATGTCGTGAGTGATGATCAGCACCGCGGCGTCGCTCTCGCGCTGCAACTCAGCCATGAGCGCCAGGATCTGTGCTTGGATCGTCACGTCGAGGGCCGTCGTGGGCTCGTCGGCGATGAGAATCGCCGGGTCGCACGCCAGCGCCATAGCGATCATCACACGCTGGCGCATCCCGCCGGACATCTCGTGGGGGAACTGGTCGATGCGTCGGCTCGCATCGGGGATGCGCACGCGGTCGAGCAATTCCAGCGTGCGCCGACGGGCCTGCGCCGTGTTCATCCCGCGGTGGACGCGCAAGGCCTCGACGATCTGGTTGCCGACGGTGTACACCGGGTTCAGGCTGGTGAGCGGCTCTTGGAAGATCATCGAGATGCGATCACCCCGTATCGAGCGCATCCGAGACTCCGACAGCCGCAGCAGATCTTCGACGTTCCCGTCGTCGTGGCGGAGCAGCACCTCGCCGCTGCGGATCTCTGCGCGGGTGCCGATCTCGATGAGGCGCATGATGGACAGCGCCGTCACCGACTTGCCTGAGCCCGACTCGCCGACGATCGCGAGCGTCCTGCCGTCGGCGAGGTCGAACGAGACATCGGAGACTGCGGTGAACTCGTCGAAGCACACCGTCAGGCCCCGCACCGAGAGCCGAGCGGCCGCAGCACCCGTCCCAGCGCCTGCGTTCGCCACGGCTAGCGGCCCCGCAGCTTCGGGTTGTAGGCGTCTTGGAGACCGTCGCCGATGAGGCTGAAGCTCAGCACAGTGACGAAGATCGCCAAGCCGGGAAATGTCACCGACCACCATGCGGTCAGGAAGTTGCCTCGGTTCAGGCCGATCATCAGGCCCCAGCTGGTGCTGTTGGGATCGCCGAGGCCCAAGAATGCCAGTCCGGCTTCGAACAGGATGGCCGTGCCCATAATGAGGGTGGACGACACGATGAGCGGCGGCAGCGAGTTCGGGAACACCACCCTGGTGATGATGCGCCAATCGGAGGCGCCGACGGCATGGGCCGCACGGACGAACTCCTGGCTCTTGAGCCGCAGGAACTCTGCACGGGTGATGCGGGCGATGCCGGGCCACGCCACCACGCCGATGGCGAACGCGATGGTCCAGCGCGACGGCTCGAACAGCGCCACGAGCACCATCGCGAACAGCAGCGCAGGCAGCACCTGGAAGAACTCCGTGAAGCGCATCAGGGCGTTGTCCACCCAGCCGCCGTAGTAGCCGGCCAGCGCGCCGATGCTCACCCCGATCACCACCACCATCGCCGCGGCCATGAGCGCCACCGTGAGGCTGGTGAGACCGCCGTTCACCACCCCGGCCAATACGTCGCGCCCCAAGTAGTCGCTGCCGAGGAGGAAGTCGGGGCTCTCGCCGGGCGCCGTCAGCGGCAGGCCCACGATGTCCTTGGGGTCGGTGGTGTAGATCAGCGGGCCGAGCAGGGTCATCACGACAATGCCGGCCAGCAGCACGACTCCGGCGACCGCCGCCTTGTTGCGCACGAACATCCGCACCGTCGCGCGTCCCCCCGATGCAGTGCCTGCGAGCAGCGCGGGCGCGACCGGCAGGTCCGCGGCAGCCGCCTCGGGGGATCGGCCCAGGTCAGACATCGGAACGCTCCCTCACACGGATACGCGGGTCGATGACGGTGTAGAGCAGATCGGTGACCAGATTGGCGACAATCACCATGACCGATGACACCAGCAAGACGCCGAGCAGCACAGCGGTATCGCGTCGCAAGATCGAGTCGAACGCCAGACGGCCGAGGCCGGGCCAGTTGAACACCGTCTCTACCAGCAGCGCTCCCGACAGCAGCGCCCCGAACTGCAGGCCCACCACCGTCACTACCGGGATCACGGCGTTGCGCAGCGCGTGCTTGTACACGACGCTGCGCTCGCTGAGCCCCTTGGCGCGAGCGGTGCGCACGTAGTCAGACTCGAGCACTTCCAGCATGGATGCCCGCGACAGGCGGCTGTACTGGGCCAGGTAGATGAGCCCCAAAGTGACCGCCGGCAGTATCAGATGCTCTGCGATGTCGACCGAATTGGCGAGCCAGCCCGCGCCGTAGTTCACGTCGTGCCAGCCTTGCACGGGCAGCAGCTGCCACGTTGAGGCGAACAGGATCACCAGCATGATGCCGGTCCAGAACACCGGCATCGAGAAGCCCACCAAGGCCAGCACGGTTGCGCCGTGGCTGAAGGGGCTGTCGGGGCGCCGAGCGGTGGCGATGCCCACCATGGTGCCCGCGGCCACGGCGAATGCCAAGGCGGTCCCCACCAGCAGCACGGTCGGCCACAGGCGTTGGGAGATCAGCGACGTCACCGACTGGTTGAAGAAATACGACTCTCCCAAGTCGCCGGTCGCGACCCTGCCGATGTAGGAGACCATCTGCACCACCACCGAGCGGTCGAAGCCGTACTGCTCGCGGATGTTCTCGAGCAGTACGGGATCGCCGGCGCCGCTCTCGCCCACGATCACGGTCGCCGGATCGCCCGGCGCGAGATGGATGAGCAGGAAGTTGAGGCAGATCACCGCCAAGATCAGCCCCAGTGCCTGGGCCGACTTGGAAGTGATCTGCCTCAACGCTGGGCGCATGCCGGTGCCGGTTCGCCTCGGGCAGCGGTGAGGCTGCGCCCTCGGCCGGTGCTGCGGTCGGCTACTGGTCCAGCCAGATCTCGTGCATCGGGGACATCAAGCCCCAGATGGTGCTCGTGGGCGGATTCTGCACTGCCGGGGTGTACGCCTGCCAGAACGGGGGCGTGGTCAGGTAGTAGATCGGCACCTCGTCGGCGACGATCTGCTGGAACTGCTCATAGAGCACCGTGCGTGCCTCCGGGTCGAGTTGCTGGCCCGCTGCTTGCAGCAGGCGGTCGACGGCCGGGTTGGCGTAGCCGGTGTTGTTCGTCCAGATGACGCCCACCCGGTTGTCGCTGAGGTAGGTGCGGTGCACCCCGATCACCGGATCGCCCCAGTTCCAGACATTGTTGATCGTCATCTGGAAGTCGCCGGCGGCGATCCGCTGAGCCCAGGTCGGGAAGTCGGGCGAGACGCTCAGCTCGGTCTCGATGCCGACGTCCTCGAGTGCCTGCACCACATACTCGGCGTAGATGACCTGCGTCGGCGGGATGTAGTCGATGGAGAGCTGCAGATCGCCTGGGCCGTAGCCGGCCTCGGCGAGGAGTTCCACGGCCCGGTCGATGTCCTTGTCGTAGCGAGGCGCGGACTCGTCATGGAACGGGCTGGCCGGGACGATGCCGGTGCTGGCCGGGAACGTGAGGCCCTGGTCGATGACCGAGGCGAGGAATTCGCGGTCGATCGCATAGGCGATGGCCTGACGCACCCGCTGATCCGACAGCGCCGGGTCGTTCACGTTGAATTCGAGCCACTGGATCGGGCCGATGGCCTCATGGCCCTGCGCGCTGACCTCGACGTCGGGGTTGTTCTGCAAGCGCTGCACGTTGGCAGTCGGGCCCAATGTGGCCGACAGATGCGTCGTGCCGTTCTCGAGTCCGAGGACGATTGCCGCCGGGTCGGGGGTGATCTCCATGACGATTTCGTCGAGGCACGGCGCGCCCTCGAGGAAGAAGTCGTCGAAGCGCTCCATCCGGATGATGGTGCCGGCCTCGTACTCGACGAGCCGGAACGGGCCTGAGCCGACGAAGTCCTCGGTGTTGCGCGGGTGGGTCGGCAGGTCTTGGCCGTCGTTGAAGATGTGCTCGGGAATGATGGGCAGCAGGCCGGGCGACATGGCCATCAGAATCGCCGGGTGCGGTTGGCTCAGGTTGATGACTGCCGTGTGGTCGTCGGGCGTGTCCACGCTGGTGACGGGGGCGAACATGGGCCTGAATGGATGATGGGCCTGCGCAGTGAGGATCGAGAACTGCACGTCCTGCGAGGTGATCGGCTCGCCGTCGTGGAACACCGCATCCTGCACCAGATTCAGCGTCACCGTCAGCCCGTCGTCGGAGACGTCCCAGCTCTGCGCCAAGTAGGGCATCGGGTTGTACTCGTCGTCAAAAAGCAGCGGAGAGGCGTTCAGCTGCGTGCCGGGCACCGCAGTCGCGAAACCGGACTGCACCGTTCCGTTGAAATGACGGGGCACCTGCGTGCTGCCGATGATCAGCGTGCCGCCGACGCCATCGCCGCCGTTGCAGGGGCCTCCGGCCGACGCCGCGGCGCTGTCTTCGGAACCGCCTTCGTCGCTGCCCGTGGTGTCGCTGCCCGCTGTCGAGTCCTCGTCATCGGGCGCGGCTGAGGCATCGTCGGCATCCTCGCTTCCGTCGTCGGATGCGCCGCCGTCGGCCGCTTCGGGCGACGCGGCGGGTTCGCTGTCGTCATCGCCGAACCAGCTGCACGATGCGGCGGTCAGTGTCAGCGCCGCCGCTACTGCGATCCAGATACGTCGCCTGAGCATGCTCTTCCCCCATGGTTCTTCGGCACCCAGTGGCCCTGCCGCTGAGGCGTCGGGCGATTCTGCATTCCCGCCCGTGGGTTACCGTAACCCAAGCGCGGGCCGTGGGCTAACCATTCGCACGCGCGCCAGCGCGATCCGCGTTGCCAGCGAGGGCGGTGCCGCATGAGCCAACCCAACTCCGTCGGCCAGTTCGGTGATCCCGTCAAGGTCCACTGGTTCCTGCCGACCGGCGGAGACTCACGCGATGTGCTGCCCGACGAGCCCGGTGCCCATTGGCGCCCGCCCTCGATGGACTACCTGGCGCAGGTGGCGACGGCTTGCGATCAACTCGGCTATGAGGGAATGCTGACGCCCTGCGGCACGATGTGCGAGGACGCCTGGCTGTCCACGATTGCGCTGGTGCCGGTGACGAAGCGCATCAAGTTTCTCGTGGCATTCCGACCAGGCTTCCTGTCGCCCACGCTGGCAGCGCAGATGGCCTCGACGTACCAGCGGCTGTCGGGAGGTCGATTGCTCATCAACATCGTGACCGGTGCCGAGCCCCGCGAGCTCAACCGCTTCGGCGACTGGCTCGACAAGGACACCCGCTACGCCCGCACCGGCGAGTTCCTGCGCATCGTTCGGGAAGCGTGGTCGGGTGAGCCCTATGACTTCGAAGGCGACTTCTACAAGGTGGCTGCCGCCACGACCCGCGATGCGCCCGATCCGCAGCCGGCGATCTACTTCGGCGGCGCCTCGCCGGCCGCCGAGCGCATTGCTGCTGAGCATGTCGACGTGTACCTGGCGTGGGGAGAGCCTCCCGACATGGTGACCGAGCGGCTGGAACGCATGCGGGCGCGGGCCGCCGATCACGGCCGCACGCTGCGCTTCGGCATCCGTTTCCACGTCATCACCCGGCCCGAGGCGGCCGACGCCTGGGCCGTGGCCGACGACATGCTGGCGCACATGAGCCCCGAGGCGATCGCCGCCGCCCAGGCCGACTTCGCGACGACGATGTCGGAGGGTCAGCGGCGCATGGCACAGCTGCATGCCGAGGGCACCGGGCGCCTCGAGATCCATCCCAATGTGTGGTCCGGCATCGGTCTCGTGCGGGGCGGCGCCGGTACCGCGCTGGTCGGCAGCTACAGCGAAGTCGCCGACCGCATCGCGGAGTACCACCATCTGGGATTCGACGAGTTCATCCTGTCGGGTTACCCCCACCTCGAAGAGGCGTACTGGTTCGGCGAAGGCGTCATGCCGATCCTGCGTGAGCGAAGGCTGCTAGAGCCGCTGCAGACGGGTACGAGCGATGCCCTTGTCTCATCGTTCCGCTGAGACGCTGCAGCAGCCGTGAGCAGTGAATTGTCTCCCACCGCGATGAGCACCCCCGGCGACGGTCCCGTCGGACCGGTGGACTCTCATGGTTCGGCCGTCGAAGCTGCGGGCGCCGAGCGAAGCTACGAGATGCATCCTGCCCCCACGCCGTCGCTGCGCCTGGGCCTGCTTCGCTGCGACGACCCAGTGCCGGAGCTGCAGTCCATCTGCGGCACCTACTCGGACATGTTCGTCGACGTGATCGCCCGAGTCGACCCGAGCGTCCAGATGGACACCTTCAGCCTCCCCGACGGCGAATGGCCCAGTGACCTCGACGCCTTCGACGGCTGGATGACCACCGGAACCCGGGCCTCGGTCTACGACGACGAGCCCTGGATCAACCAGTTCGCCGACTTCGTGCGACAGCTGCACGCCGAACGTCGCA
Organism: Candidatus Poriferisodalis sp.; assembly: GCF_965208895.1. Classification (GTDB taxonomy): domain Bacteria; phylum Actinomycetota; class Acidimicrobiia; order Acidimicrobiales; family Poriferisodalaceae; genus Poriferisodalis. The sequence goes on from NZ_OZ242363.1 coordinate 3,831,825, forward strand.
AGATGTTCGGGGTCTGCTTCGGCCACCAGATGATCGCCCATGCGCTCGGGGGCACCGTGCAGCGGGCGCCCCACGGCTGGACCGTCGGTGCACATGTCTGGAAACTCCACGAGCGGCGCCCTTGGATGGACCCGCCATCCGACGAGATCCGTCTCATCCACAGCCACCAAGACCAGGTGCTGTCGCTGCCTCCGGGCGGTGTCGTGCTTGCCGGTGCGGATCGCTGCCCGATAGCGATGCTCGCAGTGGGGGAGCACTTCGTCGGCTTGCAGGGCCACCCAGAGTTTCAGCCCTCCTTCGTCGGTCCGCTGTACGACAGCCGCACGGCGCTTCTCGGCGAAGAAGCTGTTGCGCAAGCCAAGGCCAGCCTGGCCACGCCGTGCAACCAAGAGCTCGTCGCTGGATGGATGCTCCGCTTCTTCGCCGGCCCGGCGCACAGCAGCCGCATCGACGCCAGCGCCGCCTGCAAATAGCACGATGGCGGACCTGCCGCCCCACGACAGCGGCCCACTGAACCGGGTGCCGCGCTGCGCCTTCGGGCCGGCGGCGGCACCGGTTGCATGGGCTATGCAGGGGCGGGTTCGGCCGCCAGAGCGGCGAGACCGTCGGCGAGCAACGTCTCGACGCGCACGAGGCGGGTGTCAATTCGGTGCACCTCGGAGCGCAACGCACCGATCTCGGCGCGCATTTCGGCGCGCAGGTCGCGCATTTCGGCGCGCAGGTCGCGCACCTCGGCGCGCAAGTCGCGCATCTCCGCGCGCAGCCCCTGCAAGAAGTAGCCGAGCAATCCCAAGAATCCGACGCCCAAGATGCTGATGATGGCGGCGATCACAGTGGCGTTCACGATAACCCCATTCAGTGCAGTGGCGAATGCTGGGCTGAAGATATGCTCGCTCTTTCACAACATTCAAATCTATTTCAATGATTGTCGTGTGTTGAGTCCGCGCGAGATCCTGCACTCGTAAGCCGCTCCACTCGCCGTTCGTGTTCGCTGCGCTCTACGGCCGCTCTGGCCACGGATTTGCTGCGCAGCTAGGTCGCGGGCATCCAAGCAGGCCGGTCTGCTTCGTAGCCGTCGATCTCGGCGGCGCTGCGCATCGTGATGCCGATGTCGTCGAGACCCTCGAGAAAGCGTTCCTGCGTGGCGTCGTCCATCGGAAAGTGCTCTTCGATGCCAGCAGCCGGTGCGCTGAGCAGGCGGCGTTCCACGTCGACGGTCACGATCAGATCCGGGTCGGCATCCACGGCGGCTCGCAGATGAGCAGCTGCCTCTTCGGACACCTGCACCGGCACCAAGCCGTTCTTGGTGGAGTTGTTGCGAAAGATGTCCCCGAATCGGGGCGAGACCACGGCAACGAAGCCGTAGTCCATGAGCGCCCATACGGCGTGTTCGCGTGAGGACCCGGTGCCGAAATTGGATCCCGCAACCAAGACTGTGGCGCCCGCGAAACGCTCGTCGTTCAGCACGAAGTCGCGCTCGTCACGCCACTCGCTGAACAGCCCCTTGCCGAAACCAGTGCGCTCGACGCGCTTGAGCCAGTCGCTGGGGATGATCTGGTCGGTGTCCACGTCGGAGCGGTCGAGGGGCACTGCACGGCCCTCGTGCACACGTACTGGCTCCATCGGCTGTTTCCCTTCTCTCGCTCAACCGAGGTCGTCGGGCGTGACGAAGCGCCCGGCGATGGCTGTCGCTGCTGCCACCTCTGGCGAGCAGAGGTGCGTCCGCCCGCCCCGACCCTGACGACCTTCGAAATTGCGGTTGGACGTCGACGCTGAGCGTTCCCCGGGGGAGAGCTTGTCGGGGTTCATGGCCAGGCACATGGAGCAGCCCGGCTCGCGCCAGTCGAAGCCAGCCTCGGTGAAGACTGCGTCCAGTCCTTCTGCCTCGGCCTGCACCTTGACAGCGAACGACCCAGGCACGACCAGCGTCCGCACCCCGTCCGCAACCTTGCGTCCGCGGGCCACTGCCGCCGCCGCACGCAAGTCCTCGATGCGCGAGTTGGTGCAGCTGCCGATGAACACCGTGTCGACGGCGACGTCGGCGAGCCGTGTGCCCGCGGCCAGACCCATGTAGTCGAGCGCTCGTTGGGCTGTCGTCGCCTCTACCGGGTCGTCGAAGTCGCTCGGCGCCGGAACTGCGCCGTCGATCGGGATGACGTGGGCCGGGTTGGTGCCCCAGGTCACATGCGGGCGCAGCGACGCAGCGTCGATGGTGACCGAACGATCGAAGGTCGCACCGTCATCGGTCACCAGCGACCGCCAGTCGGCCACTGCAGCGTCCCACTCGGTGCTCGCCGGCACGTGACGCCGGCCCGACAGGTATTCGAAGGTGGTCTCGTCGGGCGCAACCATCCCGGCCTTGGCGCCCGCCTCGATGGACATGTTGCAAACGGTCATCCGTCCTTCCATCGACAGAGCCCGTATCGCGGACCCTCGATACTCGATGATGTGCCCGATGCCGCCGCCGGTGCCGATCCGCCCGATGATCGCCAGCACGATGTCCTTCGCGGTGACGCCGGCCGGCGCATCGCCGTCGACGCGGACCTCCATCGTGGAAGGTCGGGTCTGCGGCAGCGTCTGGCTGGCCAGCACATGCTCCACCTCGGAGGTGCCTATGCCGAATGCCAGCGCGCCGAAAGCGCCGTGCGTGGAGGTGTGGCTGTCACCGCACACCACGGTCATCCCAGGCAACGTGAGGCCCTGTTCGGGGCCGATCACGTGCACGATGCCCTGGCCGGGATCGCCCATCGGGTACAGCGTGATGTCGAACTCGTCGCAGTTGGCTCGAAGCACCTGTACCTGCTTGGCCGAGATCGGGTCGGCAATGGGCAAATGCAGATCGGCGGTAGGGACGTTGTGGTCCTCGGTAGCCACCGTCAGGTCGGGACGCCGCACAGTGCGCCCCGACAGGCGCAGGCCGTCGAAGGCCTGCGGCGAGGTGACCTCGTGGATGAGGTGCAAGTCGATGTAGAGCAGGTCGGGCTGGCCGCCGCCGGTGCGAACGACGTGGTTGTCCCAGACTTTTTCGCTGAGGGTGCGCGGCCCCGCTGCTGCGTCGTTGCTCGGCCTGTCTGCCGACGTCTTGTTGTCTGTCACGGCCTTCACTATGGACCTTGTGTGCCCGTCATTCCAACGCGACCGCAGATATGGCAGCGGGCAGCCCGCGGCCTTTCACGCCTCGATGGCGACGATTTCGATGCTCAACTCGTTGCCGTTGGCCTCGTAGGTGACCGTCTGACCAGCCCGGGCGCCTTCGAGGGCTCGGCCCATGGGCGAACCCGGCGACACGACTTCGATACCCGTGCGCCGTTCCTCGATCGAGCCGAAGAGGTACTGCTCTACTCCGTCATCCCCCTCGAATCGAACGGACACCACGACGCCCGGCGACACCGCGCTGTCGTCGAACTCCTCGACGATCTCGCAATTCTCCAGGATCGACTTCAGCCGCATGATGCGGCCCTCCATCTTTCCCTGCTCTTCCTTGGCGGCGTGGTAGTCGCCGTTCTCTGAGAGGTCTCCAAGCAGTCGCGCTGTCTCGATCTGGGCCGCGATGTCGATGCGCCCTCGACCGGTCAGATCGGTGAGCTCGGCCTGGAGTCGATCACGGGTCTCCGCTGAGATGTGTTGGATCTCGGGCACCCCGCGAGGTTACCGAGGGCTTCTGTTGGCACACTCACTCCCGCAATCGCGTCTCACTGATCTGAATACCGGTCAGCGCAGTGGCGTCGAGCGCATCCCTGCCAGCACGATCCGAGACAACAAGCCGAATTGGGGACATCACAGTGACTCATCGCATCGCAGTCATCGGCGGAGACGGAATCGGGCCTGAGGTCATCTCGGTCGCGCTCGATGTGATTACCGCTGCCGGCGCCGGCATCTCGACGACCGAATTCGAGCTGGGCGGTCATCGCTACCTGCGCGACGGCACCGTGCTCGACGACGAAACCCTCGATGAGCTGCGTACCTTCGACGCCATCCTGCTCGGCGCCGTGGGCACGCCCGAAGTCCCGCCGGGCGTCATCGAGCGCGGGCTGCTCTTGAAGGCCCGCTTCGAACTCGACCTGTACGTGAACCTGCGCCCCTTCGCCCTTCCTGACGGCCACAGCTTCACGGTGATCCGCGAGAACACCGAAGGCGCCTATGCGGGCGAGGGCGGCTTCCTGCGCAAGGGCACGCCGCACGAGATCGCGACCCAAGGCTCGGTCAACACGCGAATGGGCGCCGAGCGAGCCATCCGGTACGGATTCGAACTGGCGCGAGAGCGGGAGCGCCGTCACCTGACGCTGGTCCATAAGACCAATGTGCTGACGTTCTCGGGCGACCTGTGGGAGCGCACGTTCAACGAGGTCGCCGCCGAGTACCCCGACGTGGAGACCGCCTACAGCCACGTCGACGCAGCATGCATTCACTTCGTGGAGGATCCGCACCGCTACGAGGTGATCGTCACCGACAACCTCTTCGGAGACATCCTCACCGATCTCGGCGGCGCTGTAGCCGGCGGCATCGGGCTCGCCGCCTCAGCAAACCTCAACCCGGACCGCACCGGTCCGTCGCTGTTCGAGCCCGTCCACGGTTCGGCGCCCGACATCGCCGGCAAGGGTCTCGCCAACCCGACCGCTGCGGTCCTTTCCGCAGTGCTCATGCTGGAGTTCTTGGGCGAGGCTGAGTGCGCCGAGCGAGTCCGGCAGGCGTGCGACGCTGTGATCGCCGACGAGGCCGTGCCCGATGTAGGCACCGACGAGATCGCCAAGGCGATCCTCGACGGCGTTGCTGAGGGGTGATCTCGTCATGAGCTCCACTGACAGCGGGGCGGCAAGTCCCGAATTTGGCTCAGCCCCGCCGCTCGTGCGCGAGGGCTCACGCGATCCTTCTTGGCCCAGCCACGTGGAGATCTTCGACACGACGCTGCGCGACGGTGTCCAGTTCGAGGGCATCTCGGTGTCTCCAGACGACAAGCTGAAGGTGGCACGCCAGATCGACGCATTGGGCATCCACTGGATCGAGGGGGGTTGGCCGGGTTCCAATCCCAAGGACGAGGCATTCTTCGCCCGGGCGACCACCGAACTCGAGCTGGCGCATGCGACCCTGGTTGCGTTCGGCTCGACGCGCCGGCCGCGTGGGCGTGTCGACGATGACCAGACGCTGGCTTCGCTCGTGGCCGCTGGCACATCGACAGTGTGCATCGTCGGCAAGTCGTGGGACTACCACGTCACCGAAGCGCTCCGGCAGCCGCTCAGCGAGGGCATCGCGATGGTCGGCGACTCGGTTGAGTTCCTCAAGGGGGAGGGGCTGCGGGTCTTCTTCGACGCGGAGCATTTCTTCGACGGCTACAAGCGCAACGCCGAGTTCGCGCTGTCGGTGCTCGAGGCAGCGGCGGTCAAGGGCGCCGACTGCCTGGTGCTGTGCGACACCAACGGGGGCTCGCTGCCCCACGAGGTCGAGACCATCGTGCGCGACGTCGTGGCGCACTTCGGCGGCGTCCAGATCGGCATGCACACCCAGAACGACACCGGCTGCGCCGTGGCGAACGCGGTGGCGGGTGTGGTCGCTGGCGCCACGCACGTGCAGGGAACCGTGAACGGCTACGGCGAGCGCACCGGCAATTGCGACAACACCGTGCTCGTGCCGAATCTCACGCTCAAGATGGGCATCGAGACAGTGCCGCGCGAGTGCCTGACCAGCTTTACCTCGGTTGCGCATCACGTGGCCGAACTGGTGAACATGCCGCCCCAGAACCAGCAGCCCTACGTCGGGGCATCGGCATTCGCCCACAAGGCGGGTTTGCACACGAGCGCCATTGCTCGCCGCCCCGACAGCTACGAGCACATCGACCCCGAAGCTGTCGGGAACAGCACGAGGTTCCTGCTCGGGGACCTGTCGGGCAGAGCGTCGGTGGAGCTGAAAGCTGCCGAGCTCGACATTGAGATCGGCAAGGCAGCAATGTCCGACGTCGTCGACGAGCTCAAGCGCCTCGAGCACGCCGGCTATCACTTCGAGGTCGCCGACGCCTCGCTGGAAATGCTGCTGCGTCGCGCTGCGGGCCAGACGTTCGACTTCTTCAAGGTCGAGTCGTTCAAGGTGCTCGTCGAGCGAGGCCGCGAGGCCGATTTCGACACCGAGGCAACGCTGCGCATCGTGGTGGGCGGCGAGCGTCGGGTCACCGTCGGCGAGGGCGACGGCCCGGTCAACGCGCTCGACAACGCCTTCCGCCAAGCGGTGCGGAACGACTATCCCGATCTCGACTCGGTACGCCTGACCGACTACAAGGTGCGGGTCCTCGATGCCGATCGAGGCACCGAAGCGGTCACGCGAGTGCTCATCGATTCGACCGACGGTGAGACGACGTGGACCACCATCGGCGTCTCGGAGAACATCATCGAGGCTTCGTGGCTGGCTCTGCGCGACTCGGTGATCTACGCCCTCATGCGCCACCGTCTCGATGAGGCGGCGAGCGGCTGAGTGACCCGACAGCAGGTGACCGACGCGGTTGCCGCAGCCGGCACTTCCTAGACTGCGCGGCAATGGCTGCGCCACGCCACGTCCGGGTCGGACCCCTCGCGGAAGTCCGTTCGTACAGCTCGCCGGAAGTGACCCCCCGGCACTGGAATGCTGCACGCCCAGGCGACCTTGCCGCCGGCCAGCCCACGGGGGCGTTGCGAGGCCATCAAGGTCCCGACCAGGGATACGCGTTCGGCCTGGTCCACCTCTTCGACGATCGGGTGTGCCTCGCTTCGGGCGAGAATCGACGCGACGTCGACGCCGGCTGTGTCGCTGTGGCGCTCAAGCGCGCCTCCATCTTCGGCCGTGCACCAGTGGTGTGGGACCTCGAAGCGGGATACTTGGCCTTCGGATTCCTCGACCGGCAACCTCCCGCGGAGCTGCTAGCGCGCCGTGAAGAGCTCTTCGAGGGTGTTGCAGATGCACATCACTACAACCACCTGCGCAAGCTTGTCGCCTGTGTGCCCGCAGACGTGCTTGCGCTGACGCCAGTGGAGTCACGGCGTCGCTACGAGACTGATCCACTTAGCTTGACGCGAGATCCCCAGGGTTGAGCACAGGGTCTCGCAGAGCACTCGATACGTCGGCAATGCCGACGAACCCGACACCGATTGAGATTCAGATGGCCCAGATGACTGATACCCAGACCACCGCTACCCGGACCACCGCTGCGCCGGCCAGTTCGGAGACGCCGAACCAGGCCGACCGGGAGCTCTTGAGACTGCATCGCAGGGCGTGCACCGATTTCGCAGCGCGGATGCGGCTGCCGGCATGGGAGCACATTCCGATGCCGCTGGCGCCGCCGCTGGGTGACTACACAGTGGCCGACCTGCTGGCGCGCGCAGCAGACGGCAATCTCGCAGCTGCAGCCCAGATGAGCGGTCAGCCGGTGCCGCCGCCGGTCCAAATCTCGACTCCCGCGGCCGGGTTCGGATTGGGCACCCGTCCAGACGAACGTCCCGACCCCACCCAGCCGATCGTCGAGAGTGTCCGAACAGTGCTCGCGGTCGCCGCAAGCCTCAATGCCGGCGCCGGGTTCAGCCCGCGGCTGCGCGGCCTGCTCTGGACGCGAGTAACCGAGCTCACCGTTCTGGGATACGACCTGCAGCAGGCCATCAGTGCCGGCACCGGGCTGGACGAACTGCTGGTGGATCGAATTCTCGCGGCGGCCCCCGCAGTGCCGGTCTGGCCGGGTCTCGATGCGCTTGAGGTCGACGTGTCGACGCCGCCGCTGCAGCGACTGCTCGCGATGGCCGGCAGGCCCGTAGGCCGCTGGGTCGACGCGAGCGATCCGAATTGCAGTACCGGACAGTGCTGAGCGGCGCCTCGAGCGCTGACAGGAAGCGCCAATAGGTGAACCCTTCCGTTGTCGCACCAGTCGCTTCCCGCTCTTGTTCGCTGGCGCTCACGGGCCGCTCGGGCCACGGCTTCGCCTATCGGCTCAGCCTCTTGCGACATACCGCCGCAGCATTCTCATGAGTGAATCGTCCGGGAGTGTCTCGGCGCCACCGCACATTCGCTTGCGGTTCGCACCCGCACCCACCGGGTTGCCGCATCTGGGCACGGCCCGCACAGCGCTGTTCAACTGGCTCTATGCCCGCCACTGCGGCGGCGAGCTGGTGCTGCGCATCGAAGACACCAACGCCGATCTCGCGACGGCTGCTCACATCAACCAGATCCTCGAGATGCTCGAATGGCTCGGCCTCGACTTCGATGGCGAGCCGGTCTTGCAGAGCCGACGCAGTGCGCTCTATGACGCGGCCGTCCAGCGCTGGCTCGACAACGGCCTGGCGTATCTCGACGACGGCGCGGTCCGGTTCGCCGTCCCCGATGACGGGGTCACAGCCTTCGACGACATCGTGCGTGGCCGCGTCGAATTCCCGAACGCCTCCATTGAGGACTTCGTCGTCCGTCGCAGCGACGGCAGCGCGACGTTCTTCGTCGCCAACGCCGTCGACGACCTCGACTTGGGCATCACTCATGTCGTGCGAGGCGAGGACCTGCTGAACACGACGCCCAAAGTGCTGTTGCTGCGCGCCGCGCTGGGCGCGACCGATGCGCCGGCCTTTGCCCACCTGCCGCTCATCGTCAACAAGCAGCGAAAGAAGCTCTCCAAGCGACGCGACGATGTGTCGCTCACCAGTTACCGCGATCAGGGCGTGCTTCCGGCCGCGATGGTGAACTACCTCGCTTTGCTGGGCTGGGGACCGCCCGACGGCACGGAGGTACGGCCGCTCGCCGAGATCGTGGAGCTGTTCGATCTTGCCGACGTGAACGCGGCACCGGCCATGTTCGACATGGACAAGCTCACCGCGATCAACGGCGACTACCTGCGTGCGCTCGACGATGCCGACTTCGCGGCTGCGATCCAGCCGTGGGTCAGCGCACAGCCGTGGGGCACCCATCTCGACTCGACGGCGTTGAGCGATGTCGCCCCGCTGATCAAAGAACGCACACGTCTGCTGTCGGACGCTCCCGATCGCATCGCGTTTCTCTTCGCCGAGCCCGAGATCGATCCCGACGACTGGGACGCAACCATGGTCCCGCCCGCGCGCGACATTCTCGACCGAGCCGGCTCCGAATTCGCCCGGGCGGAATGGAACGCCGAGTCTCTGCACGCCTCGTTGCGAGAGATCGGCGAGGAATTCGGCCTGAAGCTGGGAAAGGCGCAAGCACCGGTACGCGTTGCGGTCACGGGCCGCCGGGTGGGTCCCCCGCTGTTCGAATCGCTGGTCCTGCTCGGCCGCGACGCCGCGCTCGCGCGTCTCGCTGTGGCCCAGGCCAGGCTCGCTCGCTGAGTCGAAACACCCAATATCTGCGGGCTGCGCGATTGGCCGCGCCGCTAGCCTGTGTGCGCTTTCGGGGATGGTGTAATAGGCAACACAACTGGTTCTGGTCCAGTCATTGGGGGTTCGAGTCCTCCTCCCCGAACCAGACCGCCGGAGCGTCGTCGCCACGGTTCGCGCGCTCGACGCTGCAATCGAGCATCAACGTTGCAGGCGTGGTTGGGCCGATTTGCGCCAAATGCGTTTCTGTGACCTAACATCACCCGCTGGCTCGGCCCATGTGGGGCTCCCCACGGAACCTCACGAATACGAGCCGACCTGATAACTTGCCTGCGGCCGGTCTCCCGACCGGCTCGGACCGGAGGGGGTTCAGCGCGTGGCGTTGCTCGAAGTCCAAGACATCTCCGTGCAGTTCGGCGGCATCCGCGCGCTCGACGATTTGTCCTTCTCTCTGGATGAAGGACAGATTCTCGGACTCATCGGGCCGAACGGCGCGGGCAAGACCACCCTGTTCAACGTGGTCAGCCGGATCTACGACCCGACCACCGGTTCGGTGACGTTCGACGGCCACGATCTGCTCGCTATGCCTGCACACCGGATCAGCCGCGTCGGCGTCTACCGGACATTCCAGAACCTGGCGCTCTGGCGCGGCATGAGCGTCCTCGAGAACGTCATGGTGGGCGATCACACCAACACCAAGACGAACTTCTTCACCGGCGCGTTCCGCATCGGCACCCGCCGTGAAGAAAACGACCTTCGTCGCCGCGCGTGGGAGGCCCTCGAGGAACTCGGCCTCGAGCAACACGCCTACCACCCCGCAGCCGGGCTGCCCTTCGGCACGCTCAAGCGAATCGAGCTCGCCCGGGCGCTGATCTCCAACCCGCGCCTCATCATGCTCGACGAGCCGGCATCGGGCCTGACGCACCAAGAGGTCGACTCGCTCGCCCAGGACGTGAAAGACATCCGCGACCGGCACAACCTGTCGGTCCTGCTGGTGGAGCACCACATGCGTATGGTGCTCAACATCAGCGAGCACCTTGTCGTGCTCAACTTCGGCCGCAAGATCGCTGACGGTCACCCCGATGTCGTGCGTAACGACCCGGAGGTCATCGAGGCGTACCTGGGGAGTTCTTCATGACGGAGATGATGCTGAAGGCCGAGGACCTCCACGCCCGTTACGGCGCGGTAGAGGTCCTACGCGGCCTCGACTTCGAAGTACCCGATGGCAACGTCGTGGTGATGCTCGGTGCCAACGGCGCCGGCAAGACCACGACGCTGCGGGCGCTGTGCAACATGTGCACGACGACCGGCACGGTCACGATGGAGGGCGACGACATCTCCCGTGCCAAGACGGCCGACATCGTGCGGCGCGGCGTCGCCCACGTGCCCCAGGGCCGGGGCACATTTCCCGAGCTCTCGGTCATGGACAATCTCAAGATCGGCGCCTACACCCGCAAGGACAATGAGGTCAACGCCGATGTCGACCGCTGGTTCGAGATCTTCCCTCGGCTCGAGGAGCGCCGCGGCCAGCTCGCCGGCTCGCTCTCCGGCGGCGAGCAGCAGATGCTCGCCGTCGCCCGGGCACTGATGTGCCGGCCGAAGCTGCTGTTGCTCGACGAGCCCTCCCTGGGCTTGGCGCCACTCATCATCGAAGACCTCTTCGAGCGCTTCGCACAACTCAACAAGGAGACCGGGTTGACGATGCTGCTCGTCGAGCAGAACGCCAACCTGGCGCTGGACATGGCCGACTACGGGTACGTGATCGAGAGCGGCGAGATCGCTCTGCACGGACCCGCCGAACAGCTCAAGAACGATCCTGCAGTGCAGGAAGCGTACTTGGGCGCTTGATTCGTAGGTACGGGGGCAGACCGTGAACTGGAACTTCGAGATCCTCCCGGATTTCATTTTCAACGGCCTACGCGACGGTGCCGTATATGCCGCCGCCGCCTTGGCGTTGGTGCTGATCTTCAAGGCCACGACGCTGATCAACTTCGCCACTGGCGAGTTGGCGATGCTCGGTGCGTTCTTCGTGTACGTGCTCAACATCGAGCAGGGCCTCTGGCTCTGGCTCTCGATTGTCATAGCGATGGCCATCAGTGCCGCCATCGGCGCGGCCGTCGAGCGAGCGCTTGTGAGACCGTTCGACCCAGCGGATCACCTGCCGGTCGTGCTCATCACCTTGGGCTTGTTCTTGATCATCAACGCCGTCGCGGGCGACATCTGGAACTACCAGGTCCGGCGGGTGAATGACCCCTTCGGCCAGTTCCCGAGCTGGGTGCCCAATGGCAGCGAACTCAAGACGTCCAGCGAAGGCACGATTGCCTGCTTGACGAATTCCGAGGGCAAGCTCGCCGAGGTCGCACCTGGGACTTCCGGCGCTGAGATGTGCGAGATGGTGGGCCGAACCTTCTTTGAGGTCATCGGGGCCCGCCTTCACTACCGCACGATCGGCACGTGGATCGCACTTGCCCTCGCGCTGATTGCACTTGCGATCATCCTGGGCAAGACGAAGGCGGGCCTGGCTTTCCGCGCAGTGTCGTCCAATACCGAGTCGGCCCGGCTGGTTGGTGTCAACACCGGCCGCACGCTGGGGTTCGGCTGGGCGCTGGCCTCGGTGTTCGGCACGCTGTCGGCCGCCTTGGTGGCACCGGCTCTGGGCGGCGTCAATCCCAACATGATGCTGACCATCCTGATCTACGCCCTGGCAGGGGCCGCCCTCGGCGGCCTCGACAGCCTCGGCGGCGCGGTCATCGGCGGGCTGGTCGTCGGACTCGTCAAGTCGGTCCTGGTCTCATGGTTCGGCGTGGTCGTGCTCGGCCAAGCCTATTTCTCGATCTTGCAGCTGGCGATGGCATTCCTGCTGATCCTGATCGTGCTGTTGTTCCGTCCAGCGGGTCTCTTCGGAACCCGCCAAATCGAGCGCGTCTAGCTCAACGACCCAAGGGGAGTTGCTGAGGTATGAGTTCACCACTGCTCATCGTTTCCAAGGGCAGCACACAGCACCGCCAATGGCAGTTCTTGAGCTGGGGCTACGCCGTGGCGCTGGCGGTCCTGGTGCCATTGGTCCTGCAGCCGTTCGAGATCGGCAAGATGAACCGCGCGCTGGTGCTGATGGTGGCCGTGCTCGCGGTCAACTTGGTCGTCGGCTTCAACGGCATGCTCGCGCTCGGGCACTCGGCGTTCATGGGCATCGGCGCATTCGTTGCTGCCTCGATGGTCCAGGACGAGCTCTGGGACTTCTGGATGGTCATTCCGCTGGTCGTGATCGTCGGATTCGCCATCGGGATCATCGTCGGACTGCCCGCGCTGCGTGTGCGAGGTCTCTACCTAGCGTTGGTCACCATCGCCCAGGCGGCGGTGTTCCCGACGCTGGTGAACATCGACGAGCTGGGCATCGCGCGTCGCACCGGCGGCCCGAATGGCCGGGACGTCATCGAGGAAGTCGATCGACAGGAAAGCGGCTTCTCCAGCTTCTTTGAGTGGCTGCCCGGCGTTGATGGTGCACGTGGCGCCAATGCGTACCGCTACTGGATTCTGCTGGTGATGACGGCGATCGTCATCGCACTGGTCCGCAACATCATGCGAAGCCGGCCCGGCAGGGCGGTTCTGGCAATCCGCGACAGCGAGGCAGGTGCCGCCGTGTACGGCGTGAACCTGCCGATGTACAAGACCGTGAACTTCGCCTTGAGCGCCTCGCTGGGTTCGCTGGCGGGTCTCATGTGGTGCATGGACAAGGGCTTCGTGGCCGGACAGGACTTCACCTTCTTGCTTGCGGTCGACCTGATCATCGGTTTGGTGATCGGCGGTGTCGGCACCCTCCAAGGATCAATCTTCGGCGGATTGTTCGTCGTGTGGGTACGAGATCTCACGAAGAGAATCTCCATCCCGCTGGGCTTCTACACCCTCGACGGCGACGGCCCGCTATCGGCCGCGATCTTCGGCCTCATCCTCATTCTGTTCACCTTCTTCGCCCCGGGCGGCATCACATCGATGGTCGTGGCCATGCAGAAGAGGATCATCCAGGTCGTCCCGCTCACACCGGCCGGCGAACCGATCACTCCGCTCGCAGCCCTCGACCCTGGTCCATCGTCGACTCGAGCCACCTGGGCGTTGCGCTTCGCCGTCGCGGGCCCGGTGCTGCTGATCATCGGCTGGGTTCTGATGAACATCGACAGCCTCCTCGTCGGCACGCTGGCTTTCGTACTTCGCTTCGTCATCGTGGTGCTCGCGCCCGTCATCATCTTCGTAGCGATGAACGAGCTCCGAGCAGTCAAAGCCGGATTGCGCGGCGAGAACGCCGACGCGGTGAGCTCCCAGGCCAAGACGGCTGGAGTGCTGGGGGTGCTCAGCTTTGCCTACATCCAGGCGTTCGCCCTGAACATCGCTCTGCGGGCGCACCATGTCGGTCACCTTGCCCGCGAATCGGTGGCGGTGAATCCGGACGGAAAGACGATCCCCGCCATTCCCATGGTCAGCGAGGCCGCGAAGTCGAAGGACTTTTCCGGGACGCCAGGCGAATTCTGCGAGACCTCGCCGTCAGGCGAGATCAGTGACATGTCGATCGGCGAGCTGTGCAACGTTGCGTCGGATGCCATCGACGCCTCCGAGACACCTGTGGGCTTCTGGCTCATCGGATGGCCGACGCAGAGCGTGCTCTCGATGGTGCTGAGCATCATCGTCATCGTTGCGACGATCGTCATCGGCCTGCGGTACTTCGTCTTCGCCGACGAGAAGACCGAAACCGCTCCCGCGCCAGCACCTGAGGAAGTCGACGCTTCTTCGTAGTCGTAAAGCGACGCTGAGCCTCCCGCCTCTGTCGGGGTGCCGAGGCCCGGCGGACCCAGTTGAGAGGGAGCGCGGATAGGTGTACCGCCCCGCCGAGCGGCCGCTGGTTTCCCGCTCTTGTTCGCTGCGCTCACGGGCCGCTCGGGCCACGGCTTCGCACCGTCCTTCCCGCTCTGGCTCGCTGCGCTCGCAGGCCACTCGGGCCCGGGGCTCAGCCTCTCAAGGCTGAACAGCTGTGATCGACGAAGTTCTGCTGCTGCAGCGAATCTTCGACGCCCTGTTCAACAGCGCCATCTACTCCTCGCTGGCGCTGGCGCTGGTCATCATCTTCCGCTCCACCGGGCTGCTGAACTTCGCCCAGGGCGAGATGGCCACGTTCTCGGCCTATATCGCCTTCGTGCTGCTCGCCGGTGCGGCACCTGGCGTCACCGGCGGCGGACTGGCGGGTTGGTTCGGAGCGCCGTTCTCGACGCCGCTGGCGATCTGCGGCGCTGTCGTCATCGGCATCGCCGCAGGCGCCACAACCGAGCGCGTGCTCATCCGCCCGTTGCGCAACGCGCCCGAGCTAGCGCTCGTCAACGTCACCATCGGCATCCTGCTTGCGCTGAATTCGCTCATGGCGCAGTGGTGGGGCACCGGGCCGCGCGTCTTCCCGCCCTTCTTCCCGTCGTCGCCCGGCGACCACCTGGACATCGGCGGCGCCAGGCTTCGTTTCTCGACCATCGGCGCATGGTTGGTGCTGTTCGCGCTCCTGACGCTGCTGGCTCTGCTCTTGCGCTACACGCGCGCCGGCCTCGCGTTCCGGGCGGTCTCCATCGATCCCGAGTCGGCTGCGCTGAACGGGATCCGGGTGGGACCCACGCTGATGTACGGATGGGCACTGGCGGCCGGCCTCGGCGCCATCGCGGCGACCATGAGCGCCAATTCGGTGTTGCTCGAACCCACGATGATGGTCAGGGTGCTGGTGTACGCCTTCGCGGCGGCAACCCTCGGGGGGCTGGATTCGCCGAAGGGTGCCCTGGTGGGCGGCGTGATCATCGGCCTGAGCCAGACGCTCATCCCGGCTTATGTCCCCTTCATCGGCTTCGAGCTGAGCGTGCTGCCTGCACTCGTGGCGATGGTGATCGTGCTGATCGTGCGGCCCGCTGGCTTGTTCGGCACCAAGCAGATCGAACGGGTATGAGCGACGACGACTGGCCGGCGCCGCTGCCGCGACCGGGCGACGACGAAGCCTCGGGCGCCGATGCCAGCGTTTTCGGAGTGTTCACATCTCCGTCGGAGACGGCGCTTCCTGCTCCCGGCACTGCCGGCGTCACCGATGAACCGTCGGAATCACCCGCGACTGAATCACCCGCGACCACTGCATCGGGTGTGACGATGGCGCCGCCAGACCCGCCCGCAGCCGCCACCGCCGCGGAGCAACCCGGATCGGATGGTTCGCACCTGCGGTTCCTGCCGGGGCGGCGGCGTATCGGCCCGCTCGGCTGGGTCGGCGGCTCGCTGCTCGGCATCTGGCTGGTAGCGATGCCGTTGACCAGCACGGTGACCGAATTGCGTCAGAACACCCAGATCGTGGTGATGGTCTTGGCGGTGCTTGGAGTGAACATCGCCACGGGTTACGGCGGCATGATCAGCCTGGGTCACGGCGTCTTCGTGGCAGTCGGCTCGTTTGCCGCGGCATATGCCGTCGACGACCTCCAACTGCCGTGGGTCGTTTCGATCATCGCGGGAGCCGTCTTTGCCGGCGCGCTCGGCGCGCTTGTCGGGCTGCCGGCCCTGCGAATAAAGGGAATCCATCTCGCGCTCGTCACCCTCGGTCTGGCCATCGTCTTCCAGCCGCTCGCGAAACGCTTCCCCGCATTTTCTGGTGGCGTCAGCGGGCGAGCAGTGGGTGCAGAAATGGTGCCGCCGAGCTGGTTCGGCACGAGTCGCTGGGCTGAAGGCTTTTATCGCTATTTGATCTGCTTGGCGGTAGTGGCTCTGGCGATATGGCTGACGCACAACATCATCAACAGCCGGCCTGGAAGAGCCATGCGTGCGGTGAGGGACAACGACACTGCAGCGGCCGTGTATGGCGTCAATGTCGTCGCCTCGAGGGTCAATACCTTCGCTGTCAGCGCTTCGCTGGCGGGACTCGCGGGTTCTCTCAACATCGTGCTGGTGCCATTTGCCTCCCAGGAGTCGTATCCGTTCTCGGAGTCTCTGGTCCTCTATGCCACCGCCGTGCTCGGCGGGCTCGGATCGCTGTGGGGTTCCGTGCTCGGCGTTGCGATCCGTGAGATCTTCTCGT
Source organism: Candidatus Poriferisodalis sp. (assembly GCF_965208895.1). Lineage (GTDB taxonomy): Bacteria > Actinomycetota > Acidimicrobiia > Acidimicrobiales > Poriferisodalaceae > Poriferisodalis. Next base: position 3,848,184 of record NZ_OZ242363.1, read on the forward strand.
GGCTCGGCGAGCTCATCGACAATGTCAGCGGTCTGGGGCCATTCAGCGAGCTCCTGAGCCTGCTCGATGAGGAACAGTTCGTGTTCGGGGTGTTGCTGATCGCGCTGACGTTTGTCTTCCCGCGGGGTCTCATCGGGATGTTCACACGACGGACCGGCGAGCGTGCTCCCCGCTCTCGTCGAAATCGAACGCGCGCTTGAAATTGTTGCGAAACTGACACACCCTGCTCGGTATCGGCAGAATCGGGTGAACTAGCTTTCGATGCACGCTGGCTCAGGCGTCCGAACGCCGCACGCCGGCATTTTGTATTCACCAACAGGGAGACACAACATGACCAAGCGTCGAATGTGGCGTTTGCTTGCTCTGCTCTTCGCGTTCTCGCTGGTTGCCGCTGCGTGCGGCGGCGGCGATGACGACGCGGAGGACGGAGCTGGCGAGACGGAGACCGAGACCACCGCCGCGCCCACTGAGGGCGAGGAGATGGACGACGGCGAGATGGACGAGGCCGACGAGGACGACGAAGGTGCCACCGGTGCTCTCGGCGGCGCCGCAGCCGAAGAGGACATCGAGGCGGCTGTAGCCGGCGAGACCGACGATGAGGAGATGACCGACGAGGAGATGATGGAAGAGGAGGAGATGATGTTTGATCGCTCCACCCTCGAAGGCATCTTCGACGAGGCCGCTGCTCGCCGCGCCAAGTCTGTCGCTGAGCTGACCGAGAAGATCGAGTCGGGCGAGTACGGCGTCGGCGACGACGGCATCCTGCGCGGCCCTGCGGGCTTCGAGATCGACATCAGCGCGTGCCCCGACGACTGGTCGGACACGACGGGCATCACCGACTCGCAGATCCGCATCGGCCACACCACCGCCCAGTCGGGCAACCTCGCTGCCTACGGCAACATCGCCTACGGCTGGGAGAACTACTTCAACTGGATCAACGACAACGACCCGATCATGGTCGGCGGCTCGCCTCGCGAGCTGACCATCATCATCAAGGACGACGCGTACGTCGCCGCGCAGACGATCGAGTTCGTGGACGAGCTGATCGAGGCGGAGAACGTGTTCTCGATCCTGACGCTGGGCTCGCCGAACACGCTGGCGGTGTACGACAAGATCAACGAGGAGTGCATCCCGCACCCGTTCGTGATGACCGGCCACCCGGCCTGGGGCGACCCCGTCAACCACCCGTGGACCACCATCATGCAGATGTCGTACTCGACCGAGTCGATCCTGTGGGGCGCGTGGATCAGGGAGAACCTCGCCGATCTGCTGCCGGTGAGGGTTGCCGGTCTGGTGATGGACAACGACTTCGGTCTGGCCTACGAGCTCGGCTTCGAGGAGTGGGCGCATGCCAACCCCGATGTGGTGAGCGAGTACAAGCCGGTGCGTCACGACCCTGCGGCGCCCACGCTGACCAATGAGATGACCACCATCTTGGCGTTCGAGCCTGACGTGTTCATCTCGATGACGGCGGGCAATCCGTGCCTGTTGGCGATTCAGGAAGCCGGCCAGAGCGGCCTGTACGACGACATCAACGCCAAGGGCGGTGTGCTGTTCACGCCGTCAGTGTGCGCGGGCATCGAGGCGTACATGAAGCCTGCGGGTGAAGCCGCAGAAGGCTGGTGGATCATCGGAGGCGGTTCGAAGGACTCCACCGACCCGCAGTTCATTGAGGAGCCATTCATCTCGTTCGTGAACAGCAACCTCGAAGCTGCGGAACTGGACCCGTCGGTGTCGCTTTACGCCATCGGCTACACCTACGGCTATCCCTATGGTGAGGCGCTGCGCATTGCTGCGGAGCTGCCCGGCGGCCTGACCCGGACCAACTTCATCCTGGCGGTGCGGTCGATCGACATCTATCACCCGATGATCCTCGACGGCATCACCACCCAGTTCAACGGCAACGCTGACGCGTACTTCATCGAGGGTTCGCAGTTCAGCAAGTTCGATGCCGCCGGGCAGACGTGGGACATCATCGGCGAGGTCGTGGATGTCAACGGGCGCTCTTCGAACTGCGCTTGGGACAAGGACAACGGCGGCTGCCGCTAGGCAAACGCCTCTCAGCGGTCGGAAGCACTGCTTGGGAGCGCTGAGCTGACCGAACGGTCAAAGCAGAGGGCCGGCGGGCATCAGCCCGCCGGCCCTCTCGCGTCCGCCCAGCGCTTGGACAGTGGTGTCGAGATCCCCACCGGACCCGCCGGCGCCAGGCGCGCGTCAGCTCCCGTCGACGATGGCTTTGACGCCTTCGACGACGCGCTGCATGTTGGCTCGCAGGGTCTCCCGACGCCGGTTCAGCACGCGCTGCTCCTTGGCAGGATCACGCAGGGCCATCGGGACAGTGCCGTTGTTCTCCTGGCCGATCAGCATCGAGAATCGCAGCCTGCTGCCGCTGCCTTGCTCGGCGAGGTCGAAGCGCCACACCGCACCGGGGTTCTCGGCGTCGGTGACCCGCCACTCGAAGGCCGTGCGTTCCTCCCATGCCGTCACGATGCAGTCGGTTTCCCAGTCGAACACATCGGGGATGGAATTGCGGCCCTTGAAGGTCGAGCCGACGTCTGGGGGGCCGCCGGAGGTCCACTCGGCGCCGAGGAATTCTTCGGAGAATTGGGCGGGCATGTTGATATCGGAGATGACCTCCCAGACGGCCCGCGGGCGGGCATCGGTGTCGATCTCGGCCACGACGCCCTGCCCGTCGGCGACCCTCGCAGTGCCGTCGTCACTGGGCCGCTGGCGCGTGAAGCCCCACTGGTCGAAGTAGGTGACCTCGCTGGCCGGCCTGCGGGGTGCGGGCGAGAACTCGGTGCCCTTGGTGTAGGCCACCGGGAAGCACACCAGCGTGGTGAGGCCCGGTGGCATGCCGAGCAGTTCGGCGACCTCGTCGGACTTGTTGTTGAGCATCGTTGCGTAGGCAGTGCCGAGCCCGCGGGAGCGCAGCGCCAGGTTGAAGCTCCACGCAGAGGGGATGGCGCTGTCGAACAGTCCCGGCCGGCCGCTGTCGTCGTGGATGCCCCAGATGGCCAGCATCACCAGCGCTGGCGCCTTCGCGTAGTTCTCGACGAGGTAGGCGCTGGAGCTGACGATGTGCTCCTTGGGGTGGCCTGTTCCGTCGAGGCGCCCGCGTGCGTTGATGAAGATCGTGCCGACTTCGGCGTAGAGCTCGCCGAGCTGGTCCTTGAGCTGCTGGTCGCGGACGACGATCCAGCGACGGCTGGCATCGTTGCCGCCGGTGGGCGCCTGTTCGGCGAGGTCGATGCACTCGAAGATGGTCTCGTCGCTGACCCAGCGGTCGAAGTCAAGCCGCTTGCGCACGGCTCGTGTGGTGGTGAGCAGACGGTCCACCTGATCGAGGTCGAAGCCGGCCTCTGAGATGCGTTCTTCTGAATCTCGATTTGACATGGCGGTACGTTAGGTCGCTGCGGGCCAGCGATGCCTGTCCGGATCGCAGCGGTGCAGGGTGCCTCGGAAGGCTTGTGGCGGGGAGAGCGCAGTGCAGTTGACCGACGAGCAGCAGCAGATTCGTGACGTGGCGAGGAGCTTCGCCCAGCGTGAGATCGCTCCCTTCGCGGCCGAGTGGGACCGCGCCGGGGGAGCGCCTCGTGAGCTGTACGCCAAGATGGCCGACATCGGTCTGATGGGGGTGATGGTCGATCCGTGCTGGGGTGGTTCCGGCGCCGACTTCGTGTCCTACGCACTGGCGATCGAGGAGATCTCCGCTGCGGACGGCGGGATCAGCAACATGATGGCGGCCAACAACTCGCCGGTTGCTGTGGCGATCGAGCAGTCCGGCACAGATCAGCAGCGGCGCGACTATCTCACCAAGCTCACCAGCGGCGAGTGGCTGGGCTGCATCCACCTCACCGAGCCACACACCGGTTCGGACGCGGCGGCCATTCGCACCCGAGCCGAGCGGGACGGCGACGAGTACGTGCTGAACGGACACAAGGCGTTCATCACGGCGGGTTCCAGCGCGGACGTGGCGATGATCGTGGCAGTGACCGATCCGGGCGCCGGCAAGCGGGGGATGACGACGTTCATCACGCCTACCGACAATCCCGGCTACCAAGTGGTCGCCAAGGAGCGCAAGCTCGGCCACCGCACGAATGACACCTGCCAGGTGGTGTTCGAGGACATGCGGGTGCCGTCCACCGATGTGCTCGGCGAGATCGGGCGGGGTCTCGGCATCGCGCTGGGAAACCTGTCGCTCGGGCGCATCGGCGTGGCCGCCCAAGCCACCGGCGGCGCACGTGCGGCGCTGAAGGCGGCCCACGCCTACGCCCAGGAGCGGGAGACCTTCGGCCGCCCCATCGTCGAACACCAAGCGATCTCATTCACGCTTGCCGAGATGGCCACCCAGATCGAGGCAGCCCGCCAGCTCTACCTGCACGCTGCCCAGATGCGCGACCAGGGCCTTGAGTGCGCTCGGGAGGCGTCGATGGCCAAGCTGTTCGCCTCAGAGATGGCGGAGCGGGTGGCGTCCAAAGCCATCCAGATCCATGGCGGCTACGGCTACCTCGACGACTACCCCGTCGAGAAGATCTACCGCGACGTGCGCGTGTACCAGATCTACGAAGGCACCTCGGAGGTGCAGAAGATGCTCATCGGCCGGATGCTCGACGGTGTCGACTGGTAGCAGTCGACACCGTTCCTGCTACTCGACAGCGGGATCAGGAACATGATGGCCGCTAACAACTCGCCAGTTGCTGTGGCGATCGAGCAGTCCGACACCGATCAGCAGCGGCGCGACTATCTGGTCAGGCGTCGCCGCGCGAGGGGGCGGCAAACCGCTTGCGGTCGCTCAGCGGGCCAGAACTAGGCTGGGCCAACCGGCTCGAACGTACAAAGGTCGTGATTATGAGAGTCCGGGGCACACCTGATGAGACGGCCCGCCGCGGCGACGAGATCTACGAGCGAGATATCAAGCCGACGCTCGGCATCGATCAGCATGGCAGCTATGTCTCCATCGACATTGACAGTGGTAGCTGGACCATCGGCGACACGCGCCGTGCAGCAGTCGACGACCTGTATGAGCAACATCCGGATGCCTGCGATGTATGGACGCTGCGCGTCGGTCATCGGGCTGCGTTCCAGCTCGGTGGTCGCCCGCTGCGGGGTTCCGTGTGATCGAAGGCCGCGTCAATGCTCGCCTCGAAGCCACTGTCGCCCTCGATGTAAAGGGTCCGGGCGGACGATCACGCACGGTTGAGGCTGTCATCGACACCGGCTACAGCGAATTCCTGACCCTGCCGCCGGCACATGTCAGCGAGCTCGCTCTGCCGTACAAGACCCTCAGCCAAGCGGTCTTGGCAAACGGCGCCGTTGACACCTTCGGGGTCTACGGCGCTGAGCTGATATGGGATGGACAGGTCGTCGCTGTCTTCGCAGACCAAGCCGAGACCACGCCGCTCATCGGCATGTCCCTGCTGGAGGGTTACGAGTTGCGGATCGAAACACACATCGGCGGCCGCGTCCTCATCGAGTCGCTCCGTGCGTGACGGGTTGGGGCGGCCCAGCTCGCGACAGCGCCTGAGAGCTACTCGACGCCGAGAGGGCGGCCGGCTCGCCAAGCCTCGGCCACATCACACATGCGGGTGTAGCTGACGCCGAGGTCGGTCATCTGCTCGATCCAGCGCTCCATCTCATACAGGCGCCCGCCGCGGCCGATGGCCTGGGGGTGGAACGTGACCGTGCACACGCCGTGCTCCACCTCGTTCACCATCCACTTCACATCCGAGAGAAACGTGTCGAACATGGTGGCGGGGTTTTCGAGCCCGGTCAGGATCGTGTTCTTGAAGGTGACGAACTCGAGGTGGACGTAGTCGTCGAGGTGCCAGCTGAACGGCAGTTCGACGAGGTCGACTTGGTCGCCGAACTCCATGGGCCCGTCGGTCGGGAACTGGTCGCCGGTGCGCAGCCAGTAGGGCGCGTAGTCGTGGCCCATCAGCGATGAGTCGTAGCTGAGCCCGTATTCGATCAGCAGGTCGATCGTCCATGGGTTGATGTCGCCCGATGGGGCCCGGTAGCCCTTGGGCGGGGCGCCGGTGAGCGATTCGATCTGCGCAAACGTCCGCTCCAGAATGGCACGCTCCTCGTCTTCGCTGAGGCGTGGGTTGTACTCGTGGGCGTAGCCGTGCAGGCCCACCTCGCAGCCGGCGTCGACCACCATCCGGGCGGCGTCGGGGTAGGTGTCGATGGAATGGCCCGGAATGAAGAACGTGCACGGAATGTCGTGCTTCGCCAGCAGCTTGAGTATGCGCGGCACCGCGACGGCGCCGAATTCACCGCGTGAGATAGGCGTCGGCGTGGTCTGGCGGCGGGCGATCCACAACGACGGGCCGTCGAAGTCGAAGGTCAGGCAGACGTAGCCCGCCGGGTTGTCGGGTATCGCCTCGCTGTTGTGCAGGGCAATTGTCTCGGTGGCCATTGCTCATTCCCCCTTGTGTGCCGCGCCAGTCCGGGCGCCGACAGCGGGCCTGCTGGCGTGTCGTGTGAGGTCGGCTCGCGCTGGCACTGGCGCCGTTCTAGTCCACCCGGCCCGACTACGGCGCTGGGAGGGGCTGCCGTAGGCTCGACGGCCGTATGCGAAAGCTGATCTGTGCGGCGGTGGCCGCGAGTGTGCTGGTCGCCTCGTGCACGTCGGCTTCGGACGAATCTGCTGAGGGGTTGGGCCGCCAGGACACGTCGGCGGTTGGCTCTGCGGGCAGTGCCGCAGACGACGATGCGGGGGCGGCAGAGCCGGGGCCGCCAGACGACGAAACGGCCGACGCTGAGCCGGATCCAGACGAGACAGCCGGCGCCGCCTCAGCCAGCGCGACGACGACCACGACGACCGAGCCGTTCTTTCCCGGGACCGAAGACGGGCGGCCATTCCTCGAGCTCAACCTGCTGGAGAAGATCGACGAGTTCTTGGAGCTGCCCAACACGGCATTCGCTGCGAATGTCGCCGGCGAGATGGGCCTGAGCGGGGATCAGCGCTGGGTTGCGTGGGTCATGGACATCATGCGCACCGGCGGTTCTCGCAACGTGTCCGATACGTCGATGGGAGCGCTGGAACGGCTCACGGGCATCGAGAGCTCGGGCGATTTCAACACCGACTACGTCAGATACGGCTCGTGGTACCGCTCGCACGGCGTCGATCCGGGTGAGGGCTACGAGGTCTTCAAGCAAGAGTTGTACGCATACCTCGACTTCCGGTTCGGCGACATGCTTGCCCAAGTCACCGACCGGGTCACGCTGGGGGCAATCCAGTTCGGCGGGGTGCGCCGAGGCGGGATTCCCGAGCTGAACAACCCCGAACGGCTGACCCCAGCCGAAGCCGACTTCATGACCGATGACGAACTGGTACTGGGCTTCGTCATCGGCGGCGAGGCCGGTGCCTATCCGGTCCGGTTCCTCGCTCGCCATGAGCTTGCGAACGACATCGTGGGCGGCATGCCGGTGGCGCTCGGTTACTGCACGCTGTGCCTGACAGCGCTCATGTTCGACCGGCGACTGCCCGACGGTTCCGAGATCACGTTCCAGACATCGGGCCTGCTGATGGACTCGAACAAGATCATGATCGACAACGAGACCGAGAGCCTGTGGAACCACCTCTCGGGCACGGCGTTCGCCGGGCCGCTGGCGGGCACAAAGCTGGAGCAGTATCCGGTTGCCACGGTGCGCTGGGCGGACTGGCTGGCCGATCATCCCGACACGTTCACTCTCGACACGCCGCCCCCGACGTACTTCGCGGAAATGCCCGAGCGCCCGCCGATCGCGTACGACTACACGCCCGACGCGGCGTACCGCTCGTACTACTCCAGCGAGGACCTGTGGTTCCCGACCTTCGAGACGCCCGACGTGTTCGAGCTCAAAGAGGAAGTGGTCACCATCGACCGCAACGGCCTCGCACTGGCGTTGGGGCTCGCTGAGCTGGAGGACATGGGCCCGTTCGTCTACGTGCTCGGCGGTGAACCCTTGGTGATCGTGCCGAACCGGGGTGGGGCCAGGGTGTACAGCGCCGCCGACGTCGCAGAAGTGCCGGCTGCGGCGTGGCGTCACGGGGCGCCTGTCGAGGTGGCTCCCGGGGGCGTGCTGCACGACGAGCTGCGCGTCAACGGCGTGGACGGGCGCAACCGCGTCGATCTCAGGCTGCCGCGCATTGTGTCGTCGCAATCGTTCTGGTTCGCCTGGTACGGGCTGCATCCCGATACCGAAATCTGGCCGCCTGTCGCGCAGAACTAGCGACCGCCACGGCGTGCCCGAAGCACCGGTGCAGCCGACCTGTCGGCCCCTGCGGCGCCCACAAGCCCACGTCGGGCGGTGGGTATGCTGGCTCCTCGCATCTCAACTCGCCCCCATCGTCTAGCGGCCAAGGACACCACCCTCTCAAGGTGGCGGCACGGGTTCGAATCCCGTTGGGGGTGCTCGTGGCCGCTCGGCGCATCGGACCCCCATCACGGTGACACCCGAACACTTCGCCGAAGCGATCAGCCCAGCGTCTCAGATTGCTGCCGCGGAACTGTCGGTGGTGACCCGGCAAGGGCATCCCGACTTCCTGGACCTGCCGTGGGAGCATCCCCTCGAACGTGCTCGACAAGCTTCCCGCCGAGAGAATGCTGACCGCTCCCGATGAGTCCTGAGCCCGCTTCGAACCCTGAACTCGATTCGAACCGGGCGTCGGACTGGCACCGACACCTGCCGGCTGGCTGGAGCGCCGGCGATATCGATCTGTCCGCGGGCGGCACGCTGCCGGCGGTGTGGCTGGACCGCTGGTCATCGGATCCGCAGCGCCCCGTGGTATGGGATGCGAGCGAGGGCTGGGTGACTGGCGCCCAACTGCTTGAGCGCGCACAAGAGGTCGCGCAGCGCTTGGCGGGCGTGGGCATCGTCGCCGGTGACCGGGTGCTGATGAGCGGGCCGAGTTCGACGCGGCTCGTCGCTGCCCACGCTGCGCTGCTGGGGATAGGAGCGGTGGTCGTCCCGCTGAACGGCGCCTACCGCGCCGACGAAGTTCGCAATGTCGTGACGGACTGCCGTCCTGCGGCGGCACTGATCGAAGATGTCGGCAGTCCGGGCGAGTGGGAGCAGTGGATCACCTCAGCGGATCCGACGGTGCTGACCGACCGCTTCGACGCAACAGAACTTTCTGACGGACAGCCTTCGCGAGCGGAGAGATCCAGGCGCGCCCAATTCGGAGACCCTCTCGGGGAGCCTGGTGCTTCCGATACGTACAGAAAGTTCGCGGGGCCCGCGAGTGATCTCGAGTTGCGACGTTGGGCTCATGAGCGCGAGGGCGACGAGCCAGCGCTCATCGGGTACACCTCCGGCACGACCGGGCGGCCCAAGGGAGCGGTGCTGAGCCACGCGAACCTGCTCGCCTCGGTGCGGGCGCTGGAGCTGGCATGGCGCTGGACGTCAGATGACGTTCTGGTGCTGGCGCTGCCGCTGTTCCACATGCACGGCCTCGGCGTCGGCCTGCACGGCACGCTCACGGTCGGCGCGCGGGCCGTGCTGCAACCGACGTTCGACCCTGACGCCGTCTTTGATGCGATTCGCGAGCACCAGGCCACGATGTTCTTCGGCGTGCCGACGATGTACTCACGGCTGGTGGCCTCGCCGCGGGCCGCTGAGCTGTCGGCGCTGCGGCTGTGCGTGTCGGGCTCGGCGCCGATGCCTGCTGAGCTGCACGACGCCGTGCGGGAGGCCAGCGGTCAACATGTCATCGAGCGCTACGGCATGACGGAAACCGTCATGCTGGTGTCGAATCCGTACGACGAGCCACGCCGCGCTGGCACGGTCGGTTTCCCGCTGCCGGGCGTGGAAGTCCGGCTCGACTCGTCGAACGACAGCGACCTGGCTGAACGGACCGGGCATAGCGCGCCGAGCCTCCCGACGGATCGAGTGGGAGTCTGCGGCCGCCCGGACGCGCGCAGTGATGCCGTGTCCAAGTACTCCGCTGATGCCGTTGCTCGGAGCGCCGCGGAAATTCTGGTGCGGGGACCCAACGTGTTCTCGGGCTACTGGGAACGGCCCGACGACAACGCAGCGTCCTTCGACAACGGCTGGTTCCGCACCGGCGACCTCGGCGTGTGGGACGACGGCTACCTGCGAATCGTGGGACGGGCCAAAGAGCTCATCATCTGCGGCGGATTCAACGTGTACCCCCGCGAGGTCGAAGAAGCCATCGCCGAGCACCCCGATGTCATCGAATGCGCTGTCGGGGGCGAAGCTGATCCTGAGTGGGGCGAAGTCGTGGTCGCCTACGTCGTCGCCGACCGCGACTTCGAAGACGACGAGCTGAAGGACTACGTGGGCGAGCGGCTCGCGTACTACAAGCGCCCCCGTCGCACTTACCGCATCTCGGCGCTGCCCCGCAATGCGCTTGGCAAGTTGCTGCGCCACGAACTCACCGGACGCGGCGGCCCCTGAGGCCAGGGCCGGGTGCAAGGTGTTGCGCTCGTCAGCGTGGGGTTTGGACGTCGCTGGTAGACAAGTTCCAGTCATTACGCCCTGTGAGCGGGTGTAACCTGCCGGGTTATCCGAGAGGCACGAGGTGTTCACGAATGATCAGGGTTGAGTCTTCGCGGAAGTTGCGGGGGGGGGGGGGCTTCTTAGCAGCCTCTTGACCGTGGCGGTGTTGGCCGCGCTGCTGGTTGCGGTGCCGGCGGGGGCGCAGTCGCCGACTTCGCTAGTGAGCAATCTGGGTCTGACGGCCAGTGCCTTTGGTGGCCCGGGCGCCAGGGATTATGCCCAGGCGTTTACTACGGGCGGCAACTCGGCGGGTTACTCGTTGAGCAGTGTTGATGTGCATTTCGAGAATTTGACGGATGCTGCTTGGGCTTCGAAGCTGGCGGTCACGGTGAATGCTGCTGTGTCCGGGAATCCGGGCGCGGTTCTCGGGACTTTGACGCCGTCGTCCACCGGCACGTTCTCTACTGCCCAGAATTTGAGGTTCGCGGCGCCGGGGAGCGGCATCAGCCTCGCGGCGGACACCACCTATTTTGTTGTGCTCGACAGCATTGCCGGATGGATCGGCTCAAACAACCTGCGAACCTCCATTGGGGACGGCGAGGATGCCGGCGGGGCACCGGGTTGGAGCATCGCCGACACGAGCCTGAACCGCTTTAGGCAGACGTCCGTTGGCTGGGCGTTCACCGGCGATGTTTCCCTCAGGATCGCGGTGAACGGCACCGCGAATGCGGCGTCGGATCTGTTGGTGTCGGCGCCTTCGGTGGTGAACGTGCGTGAGGGCCAGACGGTGTCTGTGCGTCTGGACTTGGCTAAGGAGGTGACTGGCCGGGTGCCGGTGACGGTGGTGTCGTCTGATCCGTCGCGGGTCAGGGTGAATCATCCGGATCAGTTGTTCATGGGCCGCAAGTACGCGAATGGCCATAATGGGTCGAACGGCGTCGTGGGCGTTCAGGTGCAGACCAGTCTTATTCCCGGCAGCGGTCGCTTGGTTGGCAACCGTGGTACACATTTTGACCCTAGCTATGGTTGGTCGGATCAGGACAGGTATGAGCCGTCTGGGTCGATCGGTTTCGATTTCGATGCTGCGGACTGGGCGGGTTATACGTCTATTGAGGAGCCTGTGCTGCATAAGGGCTTTCGGGTGGTGGAGGTGACCGGTGTGGCTTCTGGTGCGGATGGTCTGCCGGCGAATGGGCCTGACGCGAAGTTCCAGTTGCTGTTGTCGTCGAGCCACTCGTCGGTGGCGTTCGCGCCGATCACGGTGGTGGTGAAGCGTTCTCGGGGGCTCGATCCGGTGTTCGACCCGGATCCGAAGTCTGGTTTCGGGTGCCGTGAGCGGGAGTGTCTGCGTGTCGATGAGGGCGGCTCGGTTTCCTACACGGTGCGGAACTCCAACGTTCCGGCGCCGGGGTCGCCGTTGACGATCACGCCGACGGGTGAGGGCTTGTCGTTCGATCCGGCGGTGGTGTCGTGGACGCATCGCGATCATGATGAGCCGCGCACGGTGACGGTGACTGCTGCTCACGACAGTGATGTGAGGTCTGATACGCGGATCATTCGTCATGCGTTCAGCGAGAACTGGGACACGTCGGGGTCGCTGTCTCGGATCTTGGGGCAGCGGACGGAGTCCAATTTCAACATGGCGGTGAGGGTCGTCGACGACGACTTGACCGCTTTCGACGCGGTCGGCGCTGATGGGGCGGTGATCAGTCAGGTCAGCGTGTTGAGCCGTGCGGGCGAGAGCCGTTCGGGGGCCGGACGTTTCTGGGTCAGGGTCGACGGGGCGCCTGACTGCACGACGGGCTACGGCCGGTCTGCGGGGTTGTGCTGGGATACGTTGCGCATCCGTTTGCGCACCGGCCGCCCTGACGGGTCGTGGGACAACGCGCCGGTGGCCGCGACGGTGCATCGCGCCGCTCAGGCGGGTGCGAGTCCGTTGTCGTACTCGAAGGTCGCGGGGCCCAGGCACTGGTACGCGATGCATATCAGGCCCGAGCACTGGGACAGGCTGTTGCGGGTCGATTTGACGCTGGACCCGGCGCTGTACGGCACCAGCGGCAGCTATGTCATCTCGATGAGCCTGGAGCGCGACAACGGCGAGCCGTCCGCGCATCGGCGGGTCACGGTCAGCTACGGGCCGAACCTGGAGACCTCTCCCAGCGTCGACGACAACGTTCCGGTGTCCGACGGCGATCCGGTGCCCGACGGCCAGCAAGCACCCCCCCACGGCCAGGACCAGGCCGATCAGCAGCAGGCCGTCCCCGACGCAGACAGCGGCGGCGCGGACCCGGCGCCGTATGCGGCGGACGCCGGGGTCGTGGCGGCGGTGCAGTATCTGGCGTCGCAGACCCATCACGGCTTCGCGCACGTGAACCGCTGGCAGCGGGCGCTCGCCGCGATCGGCGCGCTCGATCCTGCCGACGTGACGGGCGGCGCGATGAGCCTGGCCGAGGCCCGCCGCAACGCCAGCAGGTACAGCAGCCCTGTGTGGGACCAGGTAGTCGCCGAGATCGAAGCCAAGCAAGCCCACGACACAGCACAACAACAACAACAACAGCAGCCTGTCGGCGACGGCCAGCCGCCGCCGCCGCCTGTTGTGCCTGAGGTGACTGTTGCGTCCGGGTCAGGAGCGACTGAGGGATCCGCGGTGAGCTTCACGGTGGCAGCGTCGCCTGCGCCCGCAGGCGACTTGGCTGTGTCGGTCACGATCGCGGCGGCAGGCGACTACGGCGTCACCGCAGGCACGCGCACGGTCACGATCCCCGCCGGTTCGTCGTCGGCGACGCTGACCGTGGACACCGTCGGCGACACGACTGACGAGCCCGACGGGACGATCACCGCTGCGGTGGCCGACGGCGACGGCTACACCGTGGGCGCCGCAGCCGCGGCGACGGTCACTGTGTCCGACGACGACGACCCGCCGCCGGCGTACGTGATGGACCCGGCGCTGATCGCGGAGGTCCAAGCGCACATCGCGTCGTTCAGGGCGCGCAGCCACCACGCAGGGATACGCGACTGGACAGCGGTGCTCGACCGGCTCGAAGGCCGCAGCGGCGCCATGAGCGACGACCGCATCGCAGCGTGGCTCGACCGGTCACGCCGTCACGGCTGGGCCGACGGCATCGACACGCTGCCCAAAGTGCAAGCAGCGCTCACCGCCCAAGCAGCCGCCTCATAACCCCAACAACCACAACAGCCCGCCGGCGACGCTGACCGCGCCCGCCGCCGACATCGGCCTCTGCCTCTCTTGGGTCACCGGCGTCACCAACCCCTGGAGAGTCCAAGCACACAGCACCATCACTGGCTCGACGGTCAGCTCCAAGGGTGTCAGCAGTCGGAGCCGGTGCTGGAACCAACAATTCAGCAGGCTGGCCCCTGCGACTTTGAGGAAGTCAGTTCCGGGCATCGGGGTCGCCAACGGGCTGCGTATCTGACACCCTTGTATGCCGAATGCTCAAGCTTCATGAAGCGCAGCGGACGGCCCCGCTGCCGGCTCGCTATGTCGCTCCCGCTTCGCTGAGCGAGGCGGCGGATCTGCTGTCATCGCACGGTCCCCGAGCGCGGCTGATTGCCGGGGGCACCGATCTGATGCTGGAGCTGGGCCGGGGGGCGCGTTCGGGTGTGGAACTGCTGGTTGACATTTCCGGCGCGGCGAGCCTCGACCGGATTTCGTACGAAGGCGGTCGGGTCACACTGGGACCGCTTGTCACCCATGCCGATGTGATCGCCTCAGCGCCGATGCTCACCGCGGGGCTGCCGCTGGCGCAGGCCTGCTTGGAGGTGGGGTCGCCGCCGCTTCGGAATCGGGCGACCGTGGTGGGCAACATCGTCACTGCGAGCCCCGCGAACGACACGATCTCAGCACTCGTCGCGCTGGGCGCGGAGGTCACCATGGCGTCGGTGCGGGGCGAGCGCACGGTCCCTGTTGCCGAGTTTGTCTCGGGCTTTCGCCAGACAGTGCTCGAGGCCGACGAGATCGTCACCGAGGTCGCATTCGATGCCCTCGACGGTGTGAGGCGAGCGAATGACTGCCGTGGTGTATTCGTCAAGCTGGGTCTGCGCCGGGCGCAAGCCATCTCGGTGGTTCACGCGGCGGTAGTGGTGGAACTGCGGGGGCTCGACATCGTCGATCTCGTCGTCGCCCTCGGCAGCGTCGCCCCCACGATCATCACCGTGCCTGAGGCCACCGAGCTGGCGATCGGTCGAGAGCTGGACGAGGCGGCCGACGACATCGTCGGCGCAGCCCGGCGTGCAGCGACACCGATTGACGACATCCGCGGCAGTGCCGAGTACCGGTCGCATGCTGTCGGCGTCGTGGTGGAGCGCGCCGTTGCAGCGCTGGCCGACGGCAACGAGGCCGATCGGTGGCCCCATGAGCCTCCGCGGCTGGCGCCGGCGGCACACCGGCCCGCCGCTGCACGGGCGTCGACAGCGCTGGACGACGCCGACGATGTCGTCACGGCGGCTGTGAACGGTTCGGTTCGCAGAGCTGCAGGCGCCGCGGGCAAGACCCTCATGGACTGGCTGCGGGACGATCTGGGGCTCACCGGCACCAAGGAAGGTTGCGCAGAGGGCGAGTGCGGCGCCTGCACGGTGCACCTCGACGGGGCAGCTGTGTTCTCGTGCCTGGTGCCAGCCGGACGCGCGGAGGGGGCCACGATCACGACCGTGGAGGGAGTTGCCTCGCCAGAAGGTGAGCTGCATCCGTTCCAGCAGGCCATGGTGGACACCGGCGGAGCGCAATGCGGATTCTGCACGCCGGGCTTCGTCATGAGTGCTGCGGCGCTGCTGGAGGAAATACCGGAGCCCACGTCTGAGCAGATCACTGTCGGACTGTCGGGCAACCTCTGCCGCTGCACCGGCTACTGCTCGATCATCGAGGCGGTGAGAACCGCCTCGGTTGATTCAGCGGCAGTGCGAACCGCCTCGGTTGATACAGGAGCGGTGCAGGCCGCCGCGGTTGAGGCAGGGGCTGTCCCTCAGGCGCCTGCCTCGGGGGGCTCGTCGTGAGGGGGGGCGCCGCTCCTGGAACGCCCGGCGCAGCCATTGAGCTCGAGATGGCACCGGCGACGGCGGGCGGCCTGGGACAGTCGCCGCCGCGCGCCGATGGCCCGGCCAAGGTTTCCGGCCTCGCCGGCTATCCCGCCGACCGCATCCCCGCCGACGCCCTGTGGGCGTTCGCGGTGTTCACCGACCAGCCGCACGCTCGTCTTCGTTGTCTCGATCTCGGCGGTGCCGAGCGCTCGCCTGGCGTCGTCGCCGTGCTCGGCTCGGCCGATGTGCCTCGCAACGAGTACGGGCTGACCAAGTTCGACCAGCCGGTCTTCGTCGGGCTCGAACACACCGGCCGGAGCTCGGTGCCCTGCGATGTGTCCCGCTGGGAGGCCGACCATCTGGCGCTCATCGTCGCGGAAAGCCTGGATGCGGCGCGTGCCGCGGCTGCCGCCATCGAGGTCGAGTGGGAGCCGCTGCCAGTCGTGGCTGACCTCGATGCGGCGCTCGCGGAAGGCGCGCCGCTCGTCCACCCCTATGAGGGCCTCGGCTCGAATCTGTACGAGTCGATGCGCACCCGCAAGGGCGATCTCGAGGCTGGCTTCGCGGCTGCCGCCGTCGTCACCGAGACCACCTATGAGGTGCCTTACCAGGAGCACGCATACCTCCAGCCCGAAGCGGGCACTTCGTGGGTTGATGCCGAGGGCATCGTGAACGTCGAGATCGCAGGTCAGTGGGTACACGAGGATCGCGAGCAGATCGCCCACGCCCTCGACCTGGCTGAAGACCGCATCCGGGTGCGCTATCCGGCCATCGGCGGTGCCTTCGGCGGGCGCGAGGACACCTCGATGCAGATCGTCCTGGCGCTGGCCGCCACCCGGCTGGCCGAGCGGGGCATCAACCGTCCCGTAGCTATGCAGTGGTCGCGTGAGGAATCCATCGTCGGGCACCACAAGCGCCACCGCGGACGCATCTGGGCTCGCTGGGGCGCTGACCGTGACGGCAAGATCACCGCCGCACAGGCCGAAGCGTGGCTGGACGCGGGCGCCTACAACTACACCTCCAACAAGGTGATGGGGAACCTGCACCTCGGGCTCGGCGGGCCCTACGAGCTGCCCAATGCCAACATTGACACCCACGTCGTGTACACCAACGCCACGCCGGGGGGCGCGTTCCGGGGCTTCGGCGCGCCGCAGGCAGCCTTCGCCGTGGAATGCCAGGTGAACAAGCTGGCCGAATCGCTGGGCATGGACCCCATCGACATCCGCCGCGTCAACACGTTGCGGGAGGGATCGCTGAGCATCGCCCACACGCCCATGCCCCTGGGTGTCACGATGCCTGAGGTGATCGAGGCGTGTGCTCACGCCGCCGCCCTGCCAGCCGGCTCCGGCACCGCTGCGCCCAGCGAGGGCGGCAGCTCAGAACCCGGCGCCGCAGCGTCCGATGAGCCAGGGCTGTTCAGCCCGTTCGGCTCGCTGCCAGCGCGGCCGTCGTCGCTGCGCCGCGGCCGCGGCTTCGCCTGTGCCTTCAAGAACGTCGGCTTCTCGTTCGGGTTCCCCGAGCGTTGCGAGGCCACCATCGTGCTGCACGGCGAGCCCGGTGACGAGCTTCCGGCATCGGTCGAGCTGTCGCACGCCGGTGCCGATGTCGGTCAAGGTGCGCACACCGCATTCCTGCAGATGGCCGCAGAGGCGACCGGTGTCAACCCCTCCAGGGTGGTGGGCCGCTTCAGCGACACCGGCACGTCGGGCGACTCGGGCTCGGCGTCGGCATCGCGGCTCACATGGATGGCAGGCAACTCGATCCTGGGCGCCGCGGAGGAAGCCGAGAAGTCGTGGCGCGAGGGCGATCGACCGGCGATCGGGCACTTCCGGTTCACGCCCCCGCCGACCACTGAGCTCGACCCCGAGACCGGCGAGGGAACCCCGAACTTCACCTACGGGTACGTCGCACAGCACGTGGAGCTGACCGTCGACATCGACACCGGTCACATCCGCATCGACCGTGTGATCAACGCGAACGATGTTGGCCGGGCCATCAACCCCCGCTTCGTCGTGGGCCAGATCGAGGGCGCAGTGGCGCAGGCGCACGGCCATGTGCTGAGCGAGCACCTGCGCAGCCGGGAGGGTCGCCTGCTGAACCCCCGGTTCAGCACGTACCTGATCCCGGGCATCGGCGACATCCCCGTCACCACCGAAAGCGTCGTGCTCGAACTCGCCGACCCGCTCGGCCCATTCGGCGCCCGCGGCATGGCAGAGATGGGCGTGATCCCCTATGCACCGGCGGTGGCAGCGGCGCTGGCGGATGCAACGGGCGTGTGGATGGATGACTTCCCGCTCACACCCGAGCGGGTCTGGGCGGCACTTCAAGAGGCCGGTGCCGCCGGCTAGCAGGCTGAGCCGACAGGCGACGCCGTGGCCCGAGCGGCCCGTGAGCGGCAGCGAGCAAGAGCGGGAAACGACGGGTGCGACAACCCGAAGGGCTGGCCTGTCCGCCAACGCTGCGACGCGGGCCATGACGCCGCGCCGCGGCCGGCGCGAGAACTCACCGGGCCGCCCCGCAGGGCCGTCCTACACTCCCGAGCGTGGCGACGCGATCACGGCCGGACGCGACTGAGCGTGTGATGGAAGTCATGATGTACCTGCTGGCTCGCGACGTTCCCAAGACCCGCGAGGAAATCTGGCGCGACACGGGGCTCTATGCACCGGAGGGGACCACCGACCGGCGCGTGCTGCAAAGCGCCCGCGCTTCCTTCGAGCGAGACAAGGCACTGATCCGCAACCTCGGCGTGCGCATCACCGAATCGATGGAGCATGACGGCGCCACGTCCTACACGATCCGGCACCACGACTACTTCCTGCCTGACCTGCAGTTGACGCCCGAGGAGCAGGTGGCGCTGCGGTTTGCGGCGGCCAGGGTGGACCTCGGCGAGACATGGGACTTCGAAGCCGTCGCGAAGCTCACGAACGTGGGACCGGCAGACGCGGCCCACGAGACCCAGCCCGTCACTGCTGAGGTGGCGCTGGGCACCGCTGCGGCGAGCCAGCCGGCGGCGAGCGCGATGCTGCCAGCGCTGGCGGCGGCCACCGCAGACCGGGCCGCAGTCGGATTCACCTACGGCGGCCGCGAACGCGCCGTGCAGCCGCTCGGTCTGCTGTGCCGCGCCGGTTACTGGTACTTCGCAGCGTTCGAAGACGGCACGGCCAAGACGTTCCGGGTGGATCGCATGGAAGGCGACGTGGAGGTGGGCGAGCGGGGCGCCTTCGCGAAAGCTGACGTCGATGTGGCCGGCCTGCTGCCGACCGAGCCGATGGAGATCGACTTCGGCGACGATTTCGATGCCCGTGTTCGCATTGACGCCACCGTGGCCCACCAGCCCACGGCCGAGCGGGGCCGCATTGTCGAGCGGCACGACGACGGCTCGGTGACGGTGGAAGCGCGGGTTCGCAATCGCGCTGCATTTCGCATGTGGCTTCTCGACATGGGTGGGCATGCCGTCGTTACCTCGCCGCCTGAGCTGGTCAGCGAGGTCACTTCGTGGCTGCGAGCGCTGGCAGCAGATGCCGTGGATGGCGAGCGATGAGGGGGCCGAGCACGTCGGTGAAGATCGAGCGCCTGCTTGCCATCGTTCCGTGGGTCGTCGAGCGGGGCGGCGCCACCGTCGCCGACATCGCCGAGCGGTTCGAGATGCAACCCGGTGCTGTGTATGACCTGCTGCTCGCAGCTATGTGCTACGAGGTCGTGGGAGCGAGCGCATATGAGAACCTCGGCATCGTCGTCTTCGGCGACGATGCCGACGAGAGCGCAGCCGGCGATGCATGGGTCCACGTCGAGCCGGGCGCCATGCTCGACCGCCCGCTCAACCTGTCGGTGCCCCAAGCGTTCGGGATCTTGGTCGCGGGCCAGTCCGCACTGGCGCTGCGCGGCGCTGACCGTGAGGGCGCGCTGGCGACTGCGCTCGACAAGCTGCGCCGGGCGTACGGCGAGCGCATCCGCGTCTCGGTGGACCTGCCCCTGCCTCGCAGCTTGTCGACGCTGCGCGAAGCGCTGCGCACCCGGACCACGGTCGCCATCCACTACTACACGCCCAATACCGACGAGGTGTCCGAGCGCCGGGTGGATCCGCTGCAGGTCTCGCTGCACGACGGCCATTGGTACCTGCGGGGCTGGTGCCACCTGCGCAACGACTTGCGTTCGTTTCGAGTCGATCGCATGGAGGAATGCACCGATACCGCAGAACCGCATCACCGCACCACCGAGGTGGGGGAGGCAGTGAGCGTGGCGCCCGCCGAGTCCGACGAGACCACCGATGTCGTGCTGTCGATTCCCCGCGGAGACCTGTGGCGTGTCGAGGCCTACCCGTCGCGTGAGGTGACCCCCGACGGGGATCGCTGTGTCGTGACCTATGCGATTCGCAGCCCGCGGGTGCTCAGCCAGATGCTGCTGCGCCTCGGCACTGACACGCGCATCGTCAATGCAGCAGAGTTGCCGCCCGAGCTGGCCGAAGCCGGCCCGACAGCCGCTGCCGCCATCCTGGAGCTCTACGAGACCTAAGAAGTCGCGCGTTCTTGGCACGAAAATGTTCGCATAGCGACGTTTTTTGACGCAGGAATGAGAGCCTTCGTCTTTAGTTAGAGGGATCGGCGGGGTTCGGCTCGACGAGGGTCAGTCGATGAGGTCGACTACCAGCCCGTAGTGGTCCGAGGGCACCACGCCGTCGACCGGTTCGGTGCCGATCATCTCGATGGAGGCAATGTTGCCGTGCGGGCGCGGCCGGGGCGTAGCCACGAACACATAGTCGATGCGCCGGTTCGGCCACATGGCCTGGGACAGGTAGGGGTTCTGGCCGTTCCAGGTGTGGCCCGGGCCGTCGCCGGCCTGCGCCCAGGCGTCGCTCCAGACCAGCTCGGGAACGGGTGGGGGACGTTCGCCGGTGAGCAGGCGGATCTCGTCCGAGGTGGGCACTGCGTTGAAATCGCCGGCCATGACCACAGGAAATCGCTCGGGGCCGTGGTGCGTGGCCGCCAGTTCGCACAGCGTGGCCACCTGCCCTTGGCGGACTTCGCTGAGGTGGAAGCGATGCTCGAGGTGTGTGCAGATGACGGTCATGTCACCGTTGCCTGCGCTTCCCGCATTCTTGCTGGCGAGTGTGCTGTCGCCGGCCGGCTCTTGTTTGCCGTCACCGTGCGGGCGCTCGAGCTGTGCGATCAGTGCAGTGCGGTGCCCGGACTGACCATCCACTTCCAGCGTGTGGACCTCTGAGTCGACGATAGCTGTCCGGCTCAAGACGGCGTTGGCGAACGACAGCCCCCGCCGCCCGAACCTGGGATGGTGAGCGACGTTCATGCCCATCGCCTCGCCGAGCAGGTCGGCCTGGTTGGCGCCGTCGCGCTCTGCCCAGATCTCCTGGCAGCACACGATGTCGGGTTCGAGCCCGGCGAGCGTGACGGCAATCGCCTGGTGGCGAGCCTCCCAGTTGTCACCGAAGCGCCACCACAGGTTCCAGGTCACGATGCGCACGTCGTCACCGTAACCCTCACGCGTCCCAGCGAATCGCTTGATGGCAGCTCGCGATTTCTGCGACGACTGCTGCGCAGCGGCAGATGAGCGACGACCTGATCACGCAGGATCGCTGACGATCGGCCCGGGTCATGGTGGCGTATCAAGCCCGTATCGTCGGCGGCCATGCCGACCGCACCGAACGCCGAACAGGTCACCGATCAGATCACTGAGCAGATCTACCTGCGCGATGCCTACCTGCAGAGCGTCGAGGCGACGGTGGTCGCTGTCCGAGACGACGCAGTGGCGCTCGACCAGACGATCTTCTACGCGACCGGCGGCGGCCAGCCCCATGACACGGGGACGCTCGTTGACTCGCAGGGCAACCAGTGGCAGGTGAGCAACGTCCGCAAGGAGGGCGACCTCATCTGGCACTGGGTGGACGGCACTCCGCCACCGGCGGGAGCAGCGGTCACCGGCACGATCGACTGGGAGCGGCGCGTGGCGCTCATGCGCACCCACACCGCACTACACATCCTGTGCGGCGTCATCTGGAACGAGTGGGGGGTGCTGGTGACCGGCGGCAACATGGCGCCGCTGTCCGCCCGGATGGACTTCGAGTTCGGCCCGCTGCCGGAGGGCTTCGCAGCCCGCGTCACTGAATTGGTGAACGGTGAGATTGCGGCCGACCGGCCGATCGAGGTCAGCTTCCTCGAACGCGGGGCTGCGCTTGCCGATCCCGAGCTGATTCGCACCAAGGTGAACCTGATCCCCGAGTCGGTCACCAACATCCGCGTGGTGGACATTGTGGGGTTGGACCGGCAGGCCGATGGCGGCACTCACGTGGCGTCGACCGGCGCAGTGGGCCGCTTCGAGATCACCAAGACCGAGTCAAAAGGCAAGGGCAACAAGCGAGTCCGCATGGTGCTCCACGACGCCTGAGCCAGGCTGCCTCCACGGCCCGCTCTTGGCGAGCGCGCGTCTGTTCGATACTCCCAGACTTCGGTACCCTGTGAAAAATGACTCGCCGGGAGCCATTGGGCGGGACGCGCTTGGTCAAGCCGTCCGTCACGCCATCCGCTCGCCGGACGGCGACGTCGCGGTTCGGCGCCTCCCGGCGCGAGGGGCACGATGCGTCGGCGTTCTATGCCCGATTCACCCCGCCGGTCCTGTGCGATGACGACACGGTGGCCCGTGGGCCGGAGCTCGACGGGGAGCTGACCGAACGCCTCGGCGACGGCTGCTTGTGCGGCGACGCCCGCCAGATGTCTGCGGTGCCCGATGCCTGCGTGGCGCTGGTGGTCACCTCGCCGCCGTACTTCGTGGGCAAGTCCTACGAGGACGCTCTTGTTGCAGACTCCGACAGCCGCATCCCGACCAGCTACTTCGACTACCTCGACATGCTGCGCGATGTGTTCGCCGAGTGCGTCCGGGTGCTGGAACCCGGCGGCCGCATGGCCGTCAACGTGGCGAACCTGGGACGCAAGCCGTACCGCAGCCTGTCGGGTGACGTGGCCAAGATCTTCGAGGAACTCGGCCTGCTGCTGCGTGGCGAGATCGTGTGGCAGAAGAGCAAGGGCTCG
Organism: Candidatus Poriferisodalis sp.; assembly: GCF_965208895.1. Taxonomy (GTDB): domain Bacteria; phylum Actinomycetota; class Acidimicrobiia; order Acidimicrobiales; family Poriferisodalaceae; genus Poriferisodalis. The sequence goes on from NZ_OZ242363.1 coordinate 3,870,707, forward strand.
AGCGGGTCGTGCGCATGGGGTTCGTTCCGCAGCCCGTCCAACCCGACCCTGCGCGACACCACCGAGCGGATCGTGATCGCCAGCAAGGGCAGATTCGATCGGGCCCGTCCGGCTGCGCAGCGCGAGGCCGAGGGACTGCCGTTCCGCAGCAGCCTGTCCACCGATGAGTTCATGGAGGCCACGCTCGACGTGTGGGACATGGGGCCCGAGAGCGCACAGCGGGTGCGGCATCCCGCACCGTTCCCGCTTGAGCTGCCCCGCCGCCTGATCGACCTCTACACCTACGAGGACGACTTGGTGCTCGACCCCTTCATGGGCTCGGGCACCACATTGGTCGCGAGCGTGCTGTGCGGCCGGCGAGGCGTCGGCTACGACCTCGATCCCGACTACGTGGCGCTGGCCCGCTCACGGGTCGCCCGGGCGCACGGCTCGTGGCGGCAGCGCCAGTCGGCGGTGACCCAGCCGCCCCTGTTCGCCGAGAACGAGCAGACGTCCGACACGACCGCGGCGCCCAGCGTGCTCGTCGCGCGCGACACGCCCGCACTCGATCCGAGTCCGGCGTTCGGAGACCGGGAGGGAATGTTCAGTCACGACCACGCAGGCGCGGCGGGAGAGGATGTGTCCAGCCCCCTCCCGGAAGATCAGCCGATCATCTCCGATGCAATCACCGCTGACGCGTTCGCTTTCCGGGCCGTGGCGGCGGGCCGAAAGGCCCACGACATCGCGGCGGAGCGGCTCGAGCACTGCGGCTTCGAGATTCTTCGCAGCCCGGCCAAGCTGCGCGGCACCGGCGTGCAGTTCAGCTTCTTGGCGGGGGACCGGACCGGCGAAGAATGGTGGGTCGATGTGGCCGGCACGTTTACGACGGTGCGGCCGGGGCTGCTGCGCGCCGACACGCTGTGGAAGGCGCTGGGTCGGGCGTCCGTACTGGCTGCGGCATCGCCCGACGCCCGGCTGTTGGTGCTGACTCCGCACGCACCGCGTCGAAGCGGCGAAGGCGACCGGGCGTTGCGGGCGCTTGGCCCCTCAACGGTGTTCGATGTGGTCGAGCTGTTCGATGACGCAGCCGCTGCGCGCCTCGCGGCATACGCCAATGGTGCCGCAGCGCCGCAGTGCGGGTATTGGACTGAGGCTGAGGTCGCCGCGGCCTGGTGAGAGCCGGAGTTCATCTGCGAGGCCGCCGCGCGGGCAGTCTGTGAACTCATCTAATGCAGGCGGGGATCTCCAACGGGTGCTGCTGATCGCCTGCCGGCTGATCAGATGCTGTCGATGCGCTTGAACAGCTCGGCGTAGGCGAGGCCCGCCTGCTGGCCGCCGGCGACCGCCACGGCGTCTACCCAGTCGGCGAAGCGCTGGACTTGGGCGGGATCGTCGGGGTCGGTGATGTCGTGGGTGGTCACGAACTGGCTGCGATGGCACAGCAGCGCAGCGGTCTTGGCGGCCGTCCAGCCCTCGGCGTTCTCGGCGTGATCGGGCTCGTCGGCCTCGAACAGCAACAACTCGTCGGGCCGGTGCGGAGGCAGGCCCTGTTCGGGAAAGAAGAACGGATCGCGTGCGGCGACGACGCCTTCGACGGCCAGCAGCCCGGCGTGCCGATGGTCGGGATGCAGGCGGTAGCGCTTCCATGGATCGTGGCCCAGCACGACAGTGGGCTGCAGTTCGCGGATGACCTGTGCGATCTGCGCACGGGTTGCAAGATCGCTGTCGAGCTCGCCGTCGACATGGCCGCCGAAGCGCACCTCGCCCGTGGCGCCCAGAGCGGCTGCGGCGGCGCGCTGCTCGACCTGGCGGGTCTGTACCAGGGCGGCCTGGTCGCACTCGGGGTCCCACGTGCCCTTCGAGCCGTCGGTGCAGATGAAGTGGTGCACGACTGCGCCTGCAGCAGCCCACTTGGCGAGCGTTGCCCCGCAGTCGAACTCGGCGTCGTCTGGATGGGCGGCGATGACGAGCGCGGAGGCCGGAACCCGCAGGTCCACGGAGAACCCGGTCCCAGCGGAGTCAGCCTCCGGAGGCATCGGGGGGCCTGGGCAGGTCGAGGCCGGCGGCTTCGAAGTCGTCGGGCGTATCGACGTCGAACTCAAGGGCGGGCACCCGGCGCACTCGCAGATCGAGGCCGCAGCGCAGGGCTTCCTCGCAGTGGGCCGCGAACGAGCCCGGTCCGTAGTGGAAGTCGAAGCCGGTCCCCAGCGGGAGCGCCATCACATTGGTGCCGTCGAGATGGCGATCGGGCACGATGGTGACGGCGCCAGCCTCGGCGAGGCCGGCGAGCGTCTCCGCGTGGGGCAGGTCGGCATGAGCGATCAGCACGTGACCGGGACCTGCGCCGTCGGCACCAGGGCCGGTCTCCGCTTCAAGCGCTTCAACGGCGGCGGTGACGGCCGGATTCAGACCATCGGCCTCGATCCACAGCACCTCTGCTCCCGCCGAACGGGCCCAGTCGGCCACTTCGTCGTTGTCGCAGACGACCCGGACAGCCAGCGAGCCTGCAGCCTTGACGACCTGGGCGGCCATGTTGCGGGCCAATTCGTGGCGTTCGTTCGCGCTCAGGCGATCCGCGAGCCGGCCCTTCGCAAGTCGGAAACCCTTTACGGGTATGAGCACGGTCGGCGTGACGCCGGTTGCAGTCACCCGCGGCGAGTGTATGAGGATGCTTCGGACTGCGGTGCAGTCTATGAGGATGCTTCGGACTGCGGTGCAGTCGGGGACCCACGGGGTTGGACCTGAGCCGCGTCTGGCGAGGATCGGGCCCGACGGTTTGCTAGGACAAGGCCGTGCGGATCGGCAGGCGATTAGGTGATGACGGAGGTGCTCTGCGCCCGTGGGCGCGCCTGTTGCGCCGCAGCAGGCGAGCGCAGTTGGGTCGGCAGCCACCGCCGCTCGTGCGACCAGCCGAGCCGCCTGCCGGCTGGGTGCGGCCGTGGTGGGCCGAACGCCAGCTCGATCCGAATTCGGCTGCTCATGCACCAGAGCCGAGCCGATGTCGCTATTGGAACAGCGACGATCACGTCGAGGCTGGCCTTCTCGCCAACACGCTCGGCCGTTCATGGACGACCGTCGGTTTGCCCGAAACGCTTGACCGCGCCGCAGTAGATCCCCGCGGATTGGTGGAGTGGTCGAACTGGTCACTTGATTGGTGGGTGCGTGCCGGTGAGGACTGGATCTTCCCGTCGCGGGCGCTGACGGTGCGTCAGCGCTTGGTGGGCGGAATGCCGGTCGTCGAGACGGCGCTGCGCATCGGCGGGGGCGACGTCATTCATCGAGTCGCTGCGGCCAGGGGCTCGGCCATCGCGTCAATCCATGAAGCGAATCTCGGCTCCTCTCAGCGGAACGGGCATGTGGGCGCGAGCGACAGTCATGCTGGGCCAGAGGTGTTCGTCATCGAGATTGCGAACAGCACGTCCGTTCCGATAGCGGTCGCGCTGGCGGCCCGGCCCTGCAATCTGGGTGCGTTCGAGCACGAGGCGGACGAGATCTGGGAATGGTCGAATGCGTGGGGGATCGATGCGATATCCGTCGACGGCCGGGCGATGTCGCTCGACTATGGCAATCGCGTTGCAGTGAGCCGCTCAGCGGTGATCTTCGATCGTGTCCCGGGAGACATCGTGGTCGGCAGTCACGGCAGGGACTGTGCCGGGGCGCTCATCGAGTCGAGTATCCGCGCCGCGGGGGAAGCGCACGCGAGTTCGACACCGGTCAGCATCCGCGCTGACACCGCGACCGCCGAGCAGCCGCCAGCGCCAGGGCACGGGCGGGAGCCGACCTCGGTCGTGTGTCCGCAACGATTGGCCAACGCAGCGGCGGTCGTCCCGCTGGTCGCCGGCGCGACGCTGCGGGTTGCAGTCGTCGGGCGAGGCTCGGCATTCCAATGGGACGACACGGGCAGCCCGGCACTCGGCGATGCCGTCCTCAATGCTGTCCCCGCACTGGAACGGGTTGCCAACGGCTGGCGGCAGCGCACCGAAGCAGGCTGTCGGCTGGAACTCCCTGGCGGTCGGCTGGCAGATGCTGCACTCGCCTCACGGGCTGCGCAACTGCTTTCGACGGCACCGTGCGATGACGGCGGCGGTGTTGTCGGGCTGATGCTGTGGCCTGCGGTCTACACCGATGCGCAGTTCGCCGGTGACGACCTGGTGCAGCTGCTGGCGCTGGTCGAATCGGGTGCGCCCGAGCAGGTCCGGGACCTGTTGTTGCGCCAGGCTCAAGCGCAGTTTCCCTCAGGCGAGTCCTCCAGCATGGGTCACTCAGTAGCGGGAACTTCCTTGGTGCTTGCCGAGCATCTTCTGTCGCTGCATCCGGACCCGGCACTCGGCGCAGGCATCTCGGAGTTCGTCACCTCAGCGGCGCGATGGCTGCTGTCGCACGATGCGACCCGGCGTGAGGCGCCATGGACCATTCGCGAGGGTCTGCGGGCGGGCTACCGCTTGCTCACGCGCTTGGGTGCCGATCATGCGGCTGGTGCCCTGGAGCGTTCAGCGCGCGCGATCGCTGAGCACGTCCGTGTCGATGCGCGGACGGAACCCGAGATGACGGCCTTCTACCGGGACCATCGGGGCGACCTGCCATGGACGTCAATGCGACATGGGGTGTCTGAAGCTCCCTCAAGCCGGCGTTGGGAGTGGGCATCGCACGACACCGGGCTGTGGGTGCATGCGGCAGTGCCGTGGGCGCCTCCGTTGCCGTTCGTGATGGCTGAGCCAGCGGTCGGCACGCCGATCGACTTCGTCGCCGACACTGCTGCGTCGTGTGGCCGTGACATCGTGGCCACGGCGCTGCTCGCGTTCGCAGAGGCTCGACCCGCACCAGCGCGTTCGTTCAACCGACTGGAATCGCTGGTGTCAGTGGCGTCGCCGACGTTGAACTGGCCGACCTTCATGGACCCCAAGCTGGGGACCGGTACCAATGGGACCGGGCACGACCTTATGGTGGGAGGGCTGTTCGTGCGGGCACTGTTGCGACTGCTTGTCGACGTTCCCGACCGCGGCGCGGGCCGCGCCGCGCCGCCCATGCTGCGGCTCGCGGCTCACTGGCCGGCGGCATGGCTGGGCCAGCCGGTCGAGGTGCATGACGTGCCGACCCGGATCGGCGCCGTGTCGTGGGCGGTGCGCTGGCACGGCGAGCGGCCGGCGCTGTTGTGGGATGTCGTGCCGCACGACCCTGACGGCGCGGCGCCGGTGGTGACTGCGCCCGGCTTGGATCCGGCGTTCGCTGCGGGTGCATGGCGGGGAGAGACGCTCCTCGCGCCGATGCCGGCACCGGACGGATAGCGGCGCTCCAGCAGAACCCGTCGCAGCAGAGCTCCGAAGCGGCGCAGGTCCAGAGTGGCACGGAGTCGACCACTAGCTTCGAATCCATGACGGCGCGGCCGAGCCTGACCTTCGAGCGGCGGTGCTGGGAGGCCGGCGAAGCGACGGTCGTCGGCGTCGACGAAGTGGGCCGTGGCGCCTGGGCAGGACCTCTGACGGTTGGCGCAGTCGTGGTCTCGCCGCACGGCCGCGTAAACGGCATCCGCGACTCGAAAGAGCTCCGGCCTTCGGTGCGCGAAGAACTCTTCGACCGCATCGACGGTTGGGCCCGGGCCTGGTCGGTGGGGCACGCCACGTCGGCCGAGTGCGACGAACTGGGCATGACCGATGCGTTGCGGCTGGCAACTCGGCGGGCCCTCGGAGTACTTGGGGCCGACCCCGACCGGGTCCTGCTCGACGGCAGCTTCAACTTCGTGGACTGGCGTCCCAGCGAAGCGATCGTTGAAGGCGATCGCCGCTGCCTGTCGATAGCGGCGGCGTCAATCATGGCCAAAGTCGTTCGTGACCGGATCATGGCGGGTCTGGCGGCCGACTTCCCGCCGTACGGGTTTGAGTCGAACAAGGGCTACCCGGCGCCTGTCCACCGCGCAGCGCTCGCCACGCATGGCCCCTGCGCCCTCCACCGGCTGAGCTGGTCGTTCGCCGACGCGCTGCCCAACGCCGAGCCCGTGCCGAGTGCGGCGCACCGCGACACCCCCACGGCGCTAGCGACCTACGCCAAGGCCTGCGCAGGACCCGACACGACGCTGTTCTGAGCCACCGCCTTGATCGGCTGGCCAGCGCGGCGAGCTGCCATCGGCAATGCGCGAGTCACCTCCGGCAGCGGTGCTGTGTCTGGGGTGATCAGCTCGCTCCCCGACCTAGTTGATTTTTGAAGTGTATTTTCGCGTGAATCCTGCGATAATCCTGCTGTGAGCGACGACGTAGTGGACATCGGACCTTCAGCGCTGCTGAGCTTTCGGGCAGAAAACGTGCGCTCGTTCCGTGACGAGTTCGAATTCTCGCTGCATGCGACTGCGATGGCGGAACGCGCAAGCGTGCGCGAGATTCCTTGGCGTCAGGGTGGATCGCCAGTGCGCGTTCTCCCGGCAGCGGGCGTGTTCGGCGCTAATGCATCGGGCAAGAGCAACATTCTTGAAGCCATTGACGACATGCGGCACTATGTCTTGCAGTCGTTCCGCTCTGGCGAGCCAGGGGGACAGATTCAGCGCTGGCCATTCCGACTCGATGAGCAGTCGGCACAGCAACCGTCGCGCTACGAAGTCGACTTCGTCCTCGACGGGGTCCGCCACGAGTACGGCTTTGTGCTCGACAGTGAACGGGTTGTCGAGGAATGGGCATACCGGTGGCCCAAGGGCCGATCGGCGCTGGTGTTCCATCGCAAGGGCGACTCAGTTGACTTCGGATCTATTGACAAGGCCCGAAGCAGGGCAGCTCAGAACCTTCTACGGCCGAACGCGCTCTACCTCTCGACGGCTGCTGCTGCGGGACATCCGCAACTCTTGGCGCTCCGCAGCTGGTTTGCAGAGAACCTCCGCTACGCCCACGCGGCGTCTCGACAAACACGGCAATTGCTCGCGGCAGAAATGCTCGACGACGATCGTCGTCGCAGCGCAGTGCTCGGTCTTCTGTGGGCTGCAGATCTCGGCATCTCCGATGCTCGCAAGCACCTCCCCGACCCTGCGACACGAGAACGAGTGCAACGTCTTGTGAACATGATCGCCGAATCCGAAGAGGTTCCGGCTGATGCGGTGAATGTTGAACTTGAAGATCTGGCGACCGTCAACCTGGTGCATCGCGGAGTCGTCCAAGAGGTTGAGTTTCGATCCCATGAGGAATCGCTCGGAACGCTGGTGTGGTTTGGTTTGGCGGGGCCAGTACTTCACGCGCTCGCGACTGGATCGGTGCTGCTGGTGGATGAACTGGATGCCAGTCTGCATCCTGACCTTGTGCAGCGGCTCATCCGGCTCTTTCAAGAACCAGACACCAATCCACATGTGGCGCAGCTGGTGTTCAACAGTCACGACCCGGCGCTGATGGGCGATGGTACTGACACGCGCCTACTCGGCCGCGACCAAGTCTGGTTCACGGAAAAACTCGACGATGGGAGCACGCGCCTCTATCCCTTGGCTGAGCATGGGCCGCGTAAGAACGAGGCCGTCGCCAAGCGTTACGTCGAGGGCCACTACGGGGCTCGACCGATCCTCATGGACGGCGGCTTTGCGGATGCCTCTCGACAAGTCGCGGCGCCTGCGCCTTGAGCCGACGACGACCGACGACGAAGCGCCGCGGCGAGACGCGGGTTCAAGGCGCATCACACCCGCGACGGATTCTTGTGTTCACAGAAGGCCGATCAACAGAGCCTGACTACCTCAAGTATTGGCATCGCCAGAATCGGCATCGGGTGCGCGTCGCCGTCGACGAATTTCACGGCACGCCTCGGAGCCTCGTTGAGCAGGCCATTCGTAGGCGAAGTGAAGACCTGCGCGCGCAACGACGCGGTCGCGGAGAGGCATGGGACGAGTATTGGTGTGTATTCGACCGCGATGAGCACCCCGACATCGACTGGGCACTCCGCGAGGCGGACGCCAACCAAATTGGGATCGCATTCTCGAACCCGTGCGTGGAACTATGGTTCATGCTCCATTTCGCGGATCAAACGGCGTGGATTGATCGCCAGGCAGCTAAGAAATTGGCGCGAGAACAACTCAAGTGCGAAAAGAGCCTTACTCCTGAGGCCCTAAGTCGCTTGGGCTCCTTGTACGTGGAGGCCAAGTCGAGGGCCCAGGCGTTGGAGCACAAGCACGAACTCGACGGTTCGCCACTGCGATCGAATCCGAGCAGCAGCGTCTGGGAGTTGGTCGAGCGCATCCGCGACGACCCGTGACTCTCTCGGTTGCGCCGACGGCGCAGATGTCGCCGAGGCTGCTAGAAGAAGGCAGCCTCAGGGAGGGACCCCCGATGAGTGTGCATGACGACCCCAACGCAGAGCAGCGCGAGTTCTGGCGCAACGCAGACATCTGGGTGCAGCAGCAGGAGCGACTCGACGCCCAGCTGACTCATATCGGCGCGGCGGCGATGGATGCTGTCGAGGGTCTGCTGGCCGGTGCGAACGTGCTCGACATTGGCTGCGGTTGCGGTCAGACCTCCCTGCAGTGGACTGAACGCGTCACAGGCTCAGTGCTCGGCCTCGACATCAGCGAGACGTTGGTTGAGGTAGCTCGGCAGCGGGCGGCTGCGCATGCTGCCCGGCTGCCTGCGGCCGCGCCTGTCGCCTTCGAAGTGGCCGACGCTCAGACGGCGGACATCGCCGCCATCGCTTCTGGCGGAAACGGTGCCTTCGACGGCTTTGATCTGGTCTATTCCCGGTTCGGCGTGATGTTCTTTGCGGACCCGGTGGCGGCGTTCGCCAACCTGCGGGTGGCAACTCGGCCCCACGGCCAGCTCGCCTTCGCTTGCTGGCAGACGCCACGACAGAATCCGTGGCTGGTCACGGTCAACCGGGCGGTGCTGGAGATTGTGGAGATGCCCAGTGGGGGGCCGTCGGTCGATCCGTTTGCATTCGCCGATCCCGACTTCGTGCGGGGTGTGCTCGGCGATGCGGGGTGGTCGAATATCTCGCTGGAATCCCACGAGACCGAAGTGCTCTTCAGCACCGGGCCGCTGGCCGAGACGGTCGAATTCGCGATGGATCTCGGCATTGCACGCCGGGCGTTGATGGGCCATCCCGCGGAGGTGCACGCCCAAGTACGCAAGGCCGTGACTGCAGCCCTCGCGCCATTTGAGACACCCCGCGGAGTGGTGTTTCCCGCCGCGGCTTGGATCGTCACCGCCAGCAATTGAGATCCGGCGGCCGAGACCCGCTGCCACAGCGCTCAGTCGAAAGAGACTCGCAGGGAACCAAACCAGCGCGAACTGCGTCTGAATTCACAAAGAACGCCTGCTCGGGTTGAGGTCCCTTGTCTGATTCTTCGAATCGCTCGAACGAACTGCCGAAGATGTTCCGGCAGAGCAGTGAGGACCAGCGCGGTGCAGGCGCCCATCTCCAACGGGTCGGTGGGCAACCCGACGGTGGACAGCACAGTGGGCGCGTGACGTCGGGCAGGGCATTCGGCAGGCGCGACGAGGCCGCCGCGGCCCATGAGGCGGGCACCTATTGGGTGGTCGCCGAGGGCGGCGCACGGCTTGGCAAACTCGTGGGCGGTGATCGACGAACCGAGCTGGACGATGGGGATCGAGGAGGAGTATCTCCTCGTCGACCGTGACAGCGGTGCGCTGGTGCAATCCCAGCCGCCCGGCCTGATCGCGCGGGTTGCCGAGCTGCGTCACGGGCTCGTGAGCCCCGAGCTCTTCAGCGCGCAGATCGAGATCGGCACCGATGTCTGCCGCGACGTGCGGCACCTGCGCGCCGATGTCGGCCTGCTGCGTCTGGCGGTCACCGAGGCCGCGGCAGAGCACGGGCTTGCGCCGATCGCCGCGTCCACCCATCCGTTCGCCAGGCCGCACGAGCTCGACATCACCGACAAGGAGCGCTACCAGGTTCTCGCCGACGATCTGCAAGAGATCTCCCGCCAGCTCGTCATCTCGGGACTGCATGTCCATGTGGGAATTGAAGACCCGGAGCTGCGGATCGACTTGATGAACCAGGTGACCTATTTCCTGCCGCACCTGCTGGCCCTGTCCGCCTCGTCTCCGTTCTGGCAAGGCCGCGACACGGGGCTGGCGAGCTACCGGTCGGCGGTGTACAAGACGCTGCCGCGTACCGGCCTGCCCCCGAAGTTCGATTCCTGGGCGGAGTTCCGGCGTCATGTCGATGTGCTCGTGAAGGCCGGGATCATCGAGGACTCATCGAAGATCTGGTGGGACATCCGGCCCTCAGAGCGCTATCCGACCCTGGAGATGCGGGTCACCGACCTGCCGACCCGCATGGAGGACACGATCGCCATCGCTGCCGCGTATGTCTGCCTGCTGCGGATGCTGTGGCGGCTGCGAGCCGGGAATCAGCGGTGGCGCAGCTATGCGAACTTCTTGATCGGCGAGAACCTGTGGCGTGCGGAGCGCTACGGCATCGGCGGCTCGCTGATCGACTTGGGCAAGGGAGCGCTGGTGCCCAACGAGCATCTGGTCGACGAACTCATCGAACTCGTGAGCCCCGATGCCGAGGCGCTCGGCTGCGTCGAGGAGATCGGTCACCTCCGCACGATCTGTGAGCGAGGCACCTCAGCAAGCCACCAGCTCGCCGTCTACCAAGCGGCGCTCGACGCCGGCGCAGATGACGACGAAGCCCTCGCCGAGGTAGTGCAACACCTCATCGAGCACACCCTCGCACCACCTGACGTGGCAGACCATCGCGATCGCGACACCGCCGCGGCCGATTTGATCGCGGAGCACCATGCAGACGCACTGCGGCGTCTCGGTGAGTGAGCGCCGACCTCAGGTTTCTCGCCTCGGTGCTACCCGCCCTGAGTGGGCGTTCGTGATCGGTACGCCTCTTCAAGATTGAGCCACATCTGTGCTGAGGTGCCAAGAGCCGCGGAGATGGCTTCAGCCAGTTCCGGGGTGATCACCATTCGTGTTTCGAGAATGTCCAAGACAACGAGTTTCGGTTGACCCATCCTCTCGGCAAGTTGCGAAACGGTCCAGCCACGGGCGGCCAGCTCCTCTGTCAGATACTCGCCCGGCGGAAGCACTTCCGCGGCCACGATCGTCGTCGACATGTTCACGCACCTTCTCCATGACTGTTGGCCAATGCCACCGAAAGCGATTTGATCGGAATGGAGCGATGGGCCATCGCAGCCTTGGACGCGGCACCGGTATCCATGAGCAGCCGTGCACCACTTCCACCATCCGGTTCAAGATCGTACGATGGCCGATGGTGTGCGGGTTGGCAGTTCTGAGTCAAGGGACGCTGTGAACGAGTACATAGCGCCCGAACAACTGGCCCGTCGCGACATCGACGAGCAGCTGGAGGCCTGCGGCTGGGTGGTGCAGGACTACAAGAGCGCGGCTGTGGCTGCTGCGCAGGGCGTCGCTGTTCGGGAAGTGCCGACTACGGCTGGCCCTGCTGACTACGTGCTGTACGTGGACAGTCAGGCCGTCGGTGTCATCGAGGCCAAGAAGGCCGGCATGACGCTGACTGGGGTTGAGCCGCAGACGCGTAAGTATCAGGCCGCCTACCCAGAGGCTCTGCCTGCTGTCGAAATCCACGGGGCGCTGCCGTTTGGCTACGAGTCGACCGGCACCGAGACCCGCTTCACGAGCGGACTGGATCCCGTACCCGCGAGTCGTCGAGTGTTCTCGTTCCACCGCCCTGACACGCTGGCGCGTTGGCTGGCGGATCATGCCGAGGGGGAGGGTCGCGAGCCCGGCCTGCGTGCCGGAGTGATGCTCCTGCCAGAACTTGACGCCGACGCTGGGCACTTGTGGCCCGCTCAGGCAGAGGCCATCGGGAATCTTGAGCAGTCGTTCAAGGACAACCGGCCTCGGGCCCTGATCCAGATGGCCACCGGCTCGGGCAAGACGTTCACTGCCGCCAACGTCAGTTATCGCCTGCTGCGATACGCCGGCGCCCAGCGGATCCTCTTCCTCGTCGACCGAGCGAATCTCGGCCGTCAGGCGTTGCGAGAGTTCTAGGAGGCTGGTCGGAAACGGGTGCCGGACCCAATCTGCAAGCCCCTGACCTGCGGTTTTGCATGCGCCAAACACCTGAAATGCGACTTTCCGACCACGCTCCTAGGAGACGCTCGACGCCTCCAAAGTGCGCGGTTCGGGCCACCGAGTCAGCACCGACCTGGTCAGCCTCGTCCGCTACGCGCTCGGCGAGGCTGACGTGCTGGTGTCATACCCAGCTCTGGTCGACGAGCGCTTCGAGGCATGGCTGCTACAGCAGTCGAGCGTCGGCCGCTCGTTCTCCCAGGAGCAGGCTGCGTTCTTGGAGCTCGTCAAGGACCGCATCGCAACCAACCTCGGCATCGAGCCCACCGAGCTGACGGATCCTCCGTTCAGCAGCCAAGGCGGCCTCGGCAAAGCCAAACAGCTCTTCGGCGACGAACTCGACGCTCTGCTCGACGAACTCACCACAGTCCTCGCCGCATGATCGGCTAGCCCGAAGCTCGACCAGCCGCGCCTCTCGGCGGGAGCAAACCGCTTGGAGTCGATCGACCGTCCAGAGTTAGGCTGAGCTTGTCGGCGCGAGCGACATGAGGTGACAGCCATGGCAGTTCGAAGTGCGCGTGACCGTAAGGAAACGGCCCGTCGCGGTGAAGAAATCTACGAACGCGACATTGAGCCGAGCCTCGCTGAGGACCAGCACGGCCGCGTCGTCGCCATCGATGTCGACAGCGGCTGCTGGGCCATCGCCGACAAGGTGCTCGATGCGTCAGCCGATTTGAGAGTGCGGTGCCCCGAGGCCACCGACGTGTGGTTCCTGAGGGTGGGCTACCGAGCGGTGGAAGGCTTCGGGGGAAACAGGCTGCGGTCACGGAAATGATCGAGGGCACTGTGAATAACGCTCTCGAAGCGGTCCTTCCGCTGACCGTGTCGGGTCCCGCCGAGCGGACCAGCCGAGTGGACGCCGTCATCGATACCGGCTACAGCGGCGACATCACACTCCCACCCCATGTAGTGAGCGGCCTGGGCCTCACACGTGTCGGCGCCATGAAGCTGAGGCTGGCGAACGGCAACGAGGAAGACTTCGACACCTACGTCGCGAGCGTCGGCTGGTCGGGCAACGAACGAGGCGTAGCGGTCCATGAAACGGAGTCGGAACCGCTGGTTGGCATGTCATTGCTCGAGGGCCACGAGCTTTGGGTCGAGGCACGCCGCGGCGGCCGAGTCCGCATCGATCCGCTCCCCGCATGACCCACGAAATGTCCCCCGAGTGGGAGGCAACGCGCATCAGCGATCGCGGCAAAGCCCGCCAACTCTTCGGCCACGACCTCGACGCTCTGCTCAACGAACTCACGCTCGCCCTGGCCGCATGAGCAACGACCTCCCATGCAGTTGGGTGCAGGCAACGCTTGGAGACATTGCAGATGTGCAGCTGGGGCGGCAGCGCTCACCGCAGCATCACAGTGGCAGTCACATGCGCCCGTACCTCCGTGCCGCCAACGTGACATGGAATGGAATCTCCTTGGACGACGTGAAAGAGATGAACTTCGACGACCGCGACTTCGAGACCTATCGGCTCGAACCGGGCGACCTCCTCCTGAACGAGGCCTCGGGCAGCCCGAACGAAGTCGGCAAGCCAGCCATCTGGCGGGGCGAGATCGCGGACTGCTGTTTCCAGAACACCCTGCTACGGCTGCGCACGCGCGGCATCGACCTAGGCTATCTCTACTGGTACTGCTTCTACTCGGCCTTGACGGGAAGATTCGGCGAGGCCGGCCGCGGTGTCAACATCCGACACATCGGCAAGCGAGGTCTGACGCGATTCCCGATAGCGGTAGCTCCGCGCGCTGAGCAGAAACGCATCGTCGCCGCCATCGAAGAGCACTTCTCCCGGCTCGACGCCGTTGAGTCAAGCTTCCAGCATCCCAAGATCGCACTCCTTCGTCGTTCGATCCTCCAGGAAGCGTTCTGCGGCAAGTTGGTTCCACAGAGTCCCGATGACGAGGCGGCGTCGGTCATGCTGGAAGGCATCGAGGCAGGGGCACGATGAACGAGGACGCGAACTCAGATCCTCACAGGACACCCCTGCCGTTCGCTGACGATGTAGTCGAGCGCCACATTCGGCTTGGTGAGGACAGCAGTTGGGAGTTCAAGGAGGTCGAGTTCCGCGGCGGCCGAGTCGCTGGTCGTCAGCGCGACACCTGGGCCGATGAGATCGTGGCGTTCGCTAACTCCGACGGCGGCGTACTGCTGTTGGGAGTTACCGATGCAGGCGTCGTGACTGGTATGTCGCGGGAGCAGTTGGATTCGGTTGAGCAAGCGGTCCGCGAAATCGGCACCGATGCCGTGAAGCCGAGGGTCCGCGTGCAGATTTATCGTAGAGAGATGCAGGGCCGTGCGTTCCTGCTGATTGCGGTGCCCCGCAGTGATGCTCAGCACGACGGCCCCGGCGGTGCCTTTCAACGCGTCGGTGCTGCGAAGGTGCTGCTGTCGCCGGATGAGCGTCTGCGGCTCGCACAACGTCGCGGTCAGGCACGGTTTGCGGGATTCGATCATCAGCCGGTGGCCGCAACCGGCTTTTCCACACTTGACGAGGACTTGTGGCGACCACTGCTCAGCGATGAGGGCTTGGCAGATCCGCAGGTGGGCCTCGCCAAGCTGGGTTTGCTCACGCGGGACGAGATCGGCGAGGTGCGTGTCTCGGTTGCGGGGGCATTGATGTGCACCCGTAAGCCGGCGCAGCTGATCCCGGGCGCCGAGATCTCAGCAGTGCGCTACCGCGGCGCCGACCGCGCGTCGGGTCAATTTGATGCGCAGACCATCGACGGCCCGCTCGACCGCCAGGTCCGTGATGCGATGCTGTTCGTGCAGCGGAACATGCGGGTCAGCGCTCGCAAGACGCCGGCGAGGGAAGACCTGCCCGAGTACAGCCTTCAGGCAGTGTTCGAAGCAGTCGTGAATGCCGTGGTCCACCGCGACTACGCACTGCGCGCCAGCCGGATTCGCTTGTCGATGTTCGCCGACCGCCTCGAACTGTGCTCCCCGGGATCGCTTCCGAACAGTCTGAGCATCGATGGCATGGGCGAGCGGCAGGCAACCCGCAGCGAGCTGCTGACGTCGGTATTCGGACGGCTCGACGCCAGCGGCATCGAAGCCGCGGCTCGCCGCTATTTCATGGAGCGCCGGGGCGACGGTGTGACCATCATCCGACGCGAGACCCAGGCGCTCACCGGCAAGCTGCCGACCTATCGCCTGCTGGACGGTGACGAGTTGTGTTTGACCATTCCGGCATCGGCACCTCCGGCGGAACCGGCGACCCCCATCGTTACTGTGCGGCGGGCTGGGGTGCCGCTGGAAGGAGCGACGGTGCTTGCGTTGTTCCCGAACAACGCTTGGAAGCGTGCCACGACAGATGCACACGGCGAAGCGCAGCTGGAGCTGCATTCAGCGGAGCTTCCGATGACTGTGTTCGCAGCGGGCGAGGGCTGTGCGGGCCATGTCGAACGAGATTGGGTGCCTGGGGAGCGGGCTCTGGCCGTGGAGCTCACGGAGGTACCGGGCGGCGGGTCGGCGGTGTTCGCGGAATCGACCGGGCAGCTGCCGGGCCTCGTAGGACGGCTGAACCCCATTCGCGACACCCACGACCGCGCCTATCTGTATGCGGACAACATCGCGATCAACGATGGCCAGCAGCAGCCAGTGCGCGTCGCTCCCGGCACCGAACAGCTTCGACTCGAAGACTCCAACGGGAAGGTGTTGTTGGTCACCGTGACGGCCATCGAAGGACGCTCGTCACTGCTGGACTACCGCCGCCCCTGACCGCCGGACCTGATCGAGCCTTGGCGGATTGGTCGCTGCCGTCGTTCGGGGCTCAGGGAAACCGGTAGCGGCAGGTCGTCATGTGTTTGACGTACCAGTCCGATTCGAAGCAGTCCTCGCCGTCGACCTCGACACTGGTGTCCCATGGCGGCGAAAGTGTCGTCGTGTCCATGCAGTAGGCAGCGACAGAGCGATGACCCTCATCTTCGTGGGCCAATATGAGCAGCACCTCTGCGTTGGTATCGGGCGGGATGGTGCCCACGAGCGCCTCCGTGTCCTCTGATGCGCGAAATGTGAACCGGAGCGATGTGGTTCGGCGGCCAGATCGAGGCGTTGAGCTGCCGGACTCTTGGCTGGGCAGCGTTGTTCTCGACCTGGTCAATCCGAATCGCAGGATCTGTTCGCTCCAGTCGGTGCCGTCGATGGAGACCGCGAAGTAGCGGTCGCTCATGCTGTGGAAATGGCAAGTTCGACGGTCACCATGTCATCGGTGCCAAACGAGAGCTGCTTCGGAGCTTCCGGTGCCTCGATCGATTCGAGATCGATGATCTGGTGGGTCGGGTCGGAACTGGAGTACTCGACGATGAATTCGCCTTGGCCGAAACGCGCCGCGACCTTGCCCGCGGTGCTTGCGTCAATCGCATCCACCGTCAGCGCGGTGAATCCCTGCCCTGACGAAGCTGGGTCCTCGATTCGCACCACGTCTCCGACGCGCAGCTCGCAAGCCGGTATTTCCCTCGTGGGGGTCTTGCCAAAAAGCCGGTAGAGATCCTCGTCGGTCACGGCTCCAGCGTAGGCGTGCGCGCTTCGCTGATCGAAGCCGATTTCTCAGATCGCTCCCCGTCGGCGCCCTCGACATGAGCGTGGCAGCTTCCGGCAGGGCGCAAAACCGGCGACCCACGGACGCTACGCAGTAGGGCCTCGCGGCGTAGCGTGAACCGATGCCTGCACACGATCCGAAGGCGATGGTGCAGAAGCTGTGGGACTTCTGTGACGTGCTGCGAGACGACGGCCTGTCCTACGGCGACTATCTGGAACAGCTCACCTACCTGCTGTTCTTGAAGATGGCCGATGAGCAGCACGTCATGCTCGGAGGCGACCGCATCGTTCCGGTCGAGCACGATTGGCAGTCGCTCCTGAGCCGCTCGGGTGCCGATCTTGAAGATCACTACAGCGAGTGCCTGTCGGCTCTGGGCATGAGCGAAGACATGCTCGGCGTGGTGTTCCACAAAGCCCGCAACCGCATCCAGACGCCCGCCAAGCTGGAACAGCTCATCAAGGACTTCATCGATCAGCACGAGTGGATGAGCTACGACGCAGATCTCAAGGGCGACGCGTACGAGGGCCTGATCGAGAAGACCGCCCAGGAGGGCGCCAGGGGAGCGGGCCAGTACTTCACGCCCCGGGCGCTCATCAACGCCATCGTCGACGTGATGGCGCCCGAGCCTGACCATCGCATCTGCGACCCCGCCTGCGGCACCGGCGGGTTCTTCTTGGGTGCGTACCGGTCGATTGTCGAGCGGTTCCCACGCCTGGAGCCCGGTCAGGTTGCTCACTTGCGCTCGGGTGCGTTCACGGGGTGGGAGATCGCCGACCTGCCTGCTCGTCTGTGCGCCATGAACATGTTGCTGCACGGCATCGAGAGTCCCGAGTCGGACTCGCCGATCGTCGTGGACGACGCCCTGCGGGACCCCCCAGGCAGACCCTTTGACATGGTGCTGACCAACCCGCCGTTCGGCCGGTCGTCGTCGGACAGCTACGAGCGGGAGGACTTCTGGGCGACGACCCGAAACAAGCAGCTCAACTTCGTCCAGCACGTGGTGAGCCTGCTGAAGATCGGCGGCGATGCAGCAGTGGTCGTGCCCGACAACGTGCTCTTCGAGGCGGGGGCCGGCGAGACGATCCGCCGCCGGCTGCTGCACGACTGCGAAATCCACACCCTGCTGCGGTTGCCGACCGGGATCTTCTACGCCCAGGGCGTGAAGGCCAACGTACTGTTCTTCCGCCGTCGCGAGGGTGCCGAGGACCCGTGGACTCGCGAGCTGTGGGTGTACGACCTGCGCACCAACAAGCACTTCACGCTCAAGCAGAACCCGCTCACGAGAGCCGACCTGGACGACTTCGTCGCCTGCTACCGGGCCGACGCGCGCCACAACCGTCAGGAATCCGAGCGGTTCAAGCACTATGCCTACGACGAGCTGATCGCCCGCGACAAGGTCAGCCTCGACCTGTTCTGGCTCCGAGACGAGAGCCTCGAAGACGCCGACAACCTGCCACCCCCCGATGTCCTCGCCGCCGAGATCGCCGAAGACCTCGAAGCCGCCCTGGCCGAGATCCAAGCCCTCGCCGAGAGTTTGGCGAGCACTGCCGAACCCGAGTGAGCCGCCGTCGCGAGCGTGTCATGTGGCATGTATCGGGCGGAGGTAGCACCGTCGCCGGCAGTGGAACCCGCGTACTCTCGTCAGAGGTTCTTGTCACACCCCCGGTGCACTCTGGAGTTCGTGCACTTGCCGACGAGTCGCTGCGCTGAGCGACCCACATGTCGACGATTTGTCCGACCGTCTATCTGCCGAAGGGAGGGGTTCATGAGTGAGCGCACCGGAATCGAGTGGACCGAGGCGACCTGGAACCCCACCACCGGTTGCGATCGGACATCTATCGGGTGCGACAACTGCTACGCGCTGACGCTGGCGAAGCGTCTCAAGGCGATGGGAAATCCGCGGTACGAGCGAGACGGCGATCCCGACCTCAGCGGCCCCGGTTTCGGTCTCACGCTGCACTACGACCTGCTCGACCGTCCGCGGCACTGGCGTCGACCGCGCCTGATCTTCGTCAACTCGATGAGCGACCTCTTCCATCCAGAGGTGCCGCTGAATTTCATCCAGAAAGTGTTCGCTGTGATGGCCGACACGCCCCAGCACACCTACCAGGTGCTCACCAAGCGGTCGAAGCGACTCGCTTCGGTGGCAGGTGATCTTGACTGGCCCTCGAACGTGTGGATGGGCGTCACCGTTGAGACACCGCGTTACGCCTTCCGGATCGATCATCTGCGCAAGGTTGACGCCGCGGTGCGCTTCATCAGCGCAGAACCACTCCTCGAGGCGCTGCCGAACCTGGACCTGACCAAGATTCACTGGCTCATCGCTGGAGGTGAGAGTGGTCCGCGCGCCCGACCGATGGAAGCCGATTGGGTCAGAGACCTGCGGGATCAGTGCGCAGACGCCGCCGTCGAGTTCTTCTTCAAGCAGTGGGGAGGCCGCACCCCCAAGGCTGGCGGCCGAGAACTCGATGGCTTGGCCTACGGTTCGATGCCTCAGAAGGAGTCGATGCTCAAGGAAGTCCCTGTCGAGATTGCCCGCTCTCTGGACACCGCGGCATGACATCAACGACTTGGACAATTCCAGAACACACTCGCGCCAAGCATCGGCGGACTCCACCGGTGGTTGCGAGTGATCGGTCATGATGACCGGTTGTTCAACACAGCAACCACCAGTGGAGGTGTCCAGTATGGCAGCGAGGCCGAGCGCATCTTCAGATTCCGGGACGGGGCGCATCAGTACGCGATGTCGAGGGCGTAGCGGAGTGCCTGATCGAGTCGTGCCCGTTTGAGGGCACCGAGTCGGCCGACTGGTTCAGGGTCGAGGCGCGCAATCGGCACGGTCACGATGTTGTCGCAGCTGATGACGCACATCGCTGGCAATCCCTCATCGACGCCGATCTCCACCTCCGAGCGGATGCCGCGCATCGTGCGAGTGATCGGAGCGCAAGTGATTGCTGTCAGCACCGAAGCCGCCGCGTCCCTCGTCAGCACGCACAGGGGTCGTCGCCCGCCGGGCTCCCCGAGATCACCCCAATAGATCTCGTTGCGCGCTACCACGGCGGCGCTGTCTCGGCCGCCAATCGTGCTGCCGCCTCGACGAACGCCGGATCCTGCGGCTGGCGGCGATATGCAGCATCGAGCTCGGCATCGGCCGCGGCCAGATCGGTGGCTTCGATCACAGCTCGTGCACCGCGACGAAGCAACGCGGACCTGTTCGTTCCCTCAGCTGCTGCGATCGCCGCAAGTCGTTCGATGAGTTCGTCGTCGAGCTGAACCAGTACTTCACGCCGAGCCATAGTCATATGCTAAATCATATGGTGATGGAGGCGAACCAGATCTCCGGCGTCGCGGTTCTCAGTTGTTCGCCGGCCGTTGCAACGTGGCGGGCACGACGGCTAGATGTTCGGCCACTGCTCCGTCGTGGAGGCGGCGATCCCATACCGCGACCACCAAGTCGGCGGTGTCGAGCACCAGCGCACTTGCCAGATGGACGGCGTCGGCTCCGCGCAGTCTGTGGCGCCGCGCGAGCAGGCTGGCGGACTGTTCGGTGCCGAGCTGGCCCGTGGGAGTTGCATCGAGGCGAGTGACCGGCACGGTAACGATGTCGTCGCAGTTGATAACGCATGGCCGCGAGCGACGAGTTCGGCATCGGCGGGGCGCTGGTACGTTGCCGGCCATATGACTCAAGACGACGTCACGCTTGCGTCCATGGGAGAGCGATACACCCGGCCTGACTGGGTGCGGCGCATCATCCTCATGGGCGACTCGATCGGGGGTCGGCCCCAGGATCTCGTGCCTATCGATGCCAGTGAGCTGCTGAAGCTGGCAACCGCCTCCGTCGGCGGCATGCCTGTCGGCGACTTGGGAGATCCGGGCTGGCAGCAACGCTTCGAGTCTCTGGCTGCCGATCTGGACGCCTCGCCGATGCACTTGCTCGGCCGGCTGATGACCAAGCAGGAGCTGCTGCGCTCGCTGCGCACCCGCCTTCTGCTCACCGCAGCCATCGACGCCACTCCCGCCATCACCGCAGAGCCCGTGGCGTCACCGGCGATCATCGCCGGCCCCGCTCGCTCGGGCACGACGATCCTGTTTGAGCTCCTCGACCTGCATCCCGACCTGCGAGCCCCGCTCGGCGCCGAGGCGCTCCACCCGGTGCCGCTGCCCGAATCTGGCCTCGCCGATCGGCGCGAGATGGGCGAGTGCGAGCAGGAGTTCTGGGCCGACATCCAGCCCGAGTTCCTGGCCATGCACGAATTCCGGGCCGACCTGCCCGTCGAGTGCATCACGCTCACCACCGGCAGCTTCGCCGGCTACCACTGGAGCATGATTGCCCCGCTGACCGGGTGGGTTCCCGACCTCGACGTGAACTTCAGCTACGAGCGACAGATTCTCCAGGTGCTCCAGCACGGCGCGGGTCCCACCCGATGGGTGCTCAAGACGCCCGGCCACCTCTTCGTGCTGCCGCAGCTGTTCGCCGCCTTCGGCGACGCCTGGGTGATCCAGACCCACCGCGACCCGGCGCGCACCATGGCTTCCACTGCCAGCATTACGACCTTGGTCCACTGGATGCGCTTTTCCGATGTGGACGTCGGCGGGTACGCCCAATTCGTGCACGATGCCTTCGCCTTCGCCCTCAACGACTCGGTGAACCTGCGGACCACCGGCGTCGTGCCAAATGAGCGCTTCGTGGACGTCCGCTACACCCAGCTGGTGAGCGACCCCGTCGGAGCGCTGGGCACCGCCCTCGAGCAGATGGGCCTGCCGATGACCGATGCCTACGCCAAAGCCGTGCGTGACTACCTGGCGCACAAGCCCAAGGGCAAGTACGGCACTCATCGCTACCAGCCCGAGGACTGGGGATTCACTGCGCAGGGCATTCGTGCCGCCACAAAGCAGTACATCGAACACTTCGACCTGCCCCCAGAAGGCTGAGCCGAGCTCGTCCCCCTTGCCGAGGATCGGGAGCGGGCCCGTCAGTAGACGATGTTGAGTGCGTAACGGAGCGCTCGGTCGAGGACCACCCGCTTGAGCGGGTCGAGGCGGCCGCCCGCCGCGTATCGAGGGCGCCGATCGGCACGCTGACCGGCCGGATCTGCGGCCGGGCGTCAGTCGGCGAAGGTGTCGAGGAGGTGCTGATTGCGCTCCACGAAGCGTTGATGCCGCTCGGCCCCGTCGGGTGCGCCGAAGACGGTCCGCTCCACACCGAGTTGCCGATACAGCTCCAGCTTCTCTTCAGTCGGCCGGCTGAAGCAATACATCGAGATCGGCACGCTGTCGGGATCTCGCCCGTAGGACTCCACAGCGGACCGGAAGCGATCGACGGCCTTGCGCGGATCGCCCAAGAAGTCGTCGAGCGGGCACCACCCGTCGGCATATTCCGCCGCGTGCTGCATGCCAATCCGTCCCTGGCAGCCCATCAGCACCGGTGGCCCCGGCTGCTGGACCGGTTTGGGGTACACCCACGACGGCTCGATGTGCACATGTGTGCCCGAGTAGCCCGCCTCGTGCTGGCTCCATTGGCCGCGCAGCGCCTCGATCGTCTCGCGCATGGCCACGTACCGCTGCGCCCACGGCACCGCCGACACATTGGCCAGCTCCTCTCGATTCCAGCCGACGCCCACGCCAAACAGGAACCGCCCGTCGGACACCTCGTCCAGCGTCGCCACGCTCTTCGCCAGGTCAAGCACCTCGTGCTCGAGCACCAGGCACACGCCGGTCACCAGCTTGATCCTCGACGTCACAGCCGCCGCCGCGCCCAGCGAGGTGAACGGGTCGCGCATGTGCCAGTAGAGCTGTGGCAGCTCGATTCCGGCCGGGTGCGGCGTTTCGCGGCTTGCCGGAATGTGGCTGTGCTCGCCCACCCACAGCGAGTCATAGCCGCGCTGTTCGGCCTCGACCGCCATGTCGGTCGTGCGGTGCCCGTAGTCGCTGTTCGGTGTTGCCAGCCCGATCTTCATGCGCTTGCGCCTTCCCGTCGATGAGCCCTGAGGCCCCGCCGACCGCCGAATTCGGTCACTCAGCGCGCTGGGTGCCGACTTTCAGGTCGCGGAACGGGCTCGTGGTGTCGATGCCGGGTTCCTTGGGCAGACCGAGCACACGCTCGCCGACGATGTTGCGCATGACTTCGTCGGAGCCGCCGGCAATGCGCATGGCCGGGAAGCCCAGCACGAAGCCGGCCCACGAGAACGTGCCCCATTCGCCCGAGTCCGCCACCAGCCTCGGCCCGATCGTGTCGGCTACGAACTCGCAGGTGGCGTTCATCTGGCGGATCAGCCCCATCTTCGACAGCGACATCTCCGGCCCGGGCGTGCGGCCGGCCCGCAGTGAATCCATGGTGCGCTGGTTCGACCAGCCGAGCACCTTGCCGTGGGTGTAGATCTCGGCGAGCTTCTGGCGGGACAGCGCGTCGGCGTTCAGGCCGTAGTGATTGGCCATCGCCGCCAGCTTGGTGAAGCTGCCGCCGCCGGTGCCGCCCCCTGAGCCGCCGCCGATCGCCGCTCGCTCATTCATCAGTGTGGTGAGCGCCACGCCCCAGCCCTGGTTCACATCGCCGAGGCGGTGCGAATCGGGCACTCGCACGTCGGTGAAGTACACCTCGTTGAAATTTGCCCCGCCGGTCATCTGGCGCAGCGGCCGCACTTCCACGCCGGGGGCCTTCATGTCCACGAGGAACCCGGTCAGGCCCTGGTGCTTGGGCTGGTCGAAGTCGGACCGGGCGATCACCTCGCCGATGTCGGAGTAGTGCGCGCCCGAAGTCCACACTTTCTGGCCGTTGAGGATCCACTCCTCGCCGTCGCGCTCGGCTCGCATCTGCAGGCTGGCGAGGTCTGAACCGGCGCCCGGCTCGGAGAACAGCTGGCAACCCACGATGTCGGCCCGGTACATCTGAGGCAGCACGTCGGCGGACACCTCGGGGCTGGCGTGGGCCAAGATGGTGGGTGCCACCATGCCCAGGCCGATGCCGAAGAATCCGCCGTCGGGCGTGTCGAACTGGCTCTCGAGCTGGCCCCAGACGCGCTCGTACTTGCGGGGCATGCCGCTGCCGCCCAGCTCGGTCGGCCCACTGATCCAGCCGAAACCGGCGTCGTACTTGGTGGCCCGCCATTCCTTCGACGCCTCGAGTTCCTGCATCTCGCGCTCGCGGTCGACTTCTTCGAAGAGCGCCGCATTGTCGGGGCCCTCGCCCCACACGAACTCGCGCCGTTCGGCCTTGCGCTTGGCGTTGGCCTCCAAGAACTCCAGCGCCTCAGCGGCAAACTGCTCCTCGGTGATCTCAGCGGTGTCGGCAGCGGCCATGTCGGGCTCCTGATGGTGGGGAGGACTGTGGGGAAGTCCGGCGGACAAGCAGCCCCAAGCTAGCGACATATCTCGCTACGCTCATCGGCCATGGGTCAGCCCGTCCGTGTAGCAGAACGACCGTCGTCCGTCCGTGCGGGCACCGTTCAATTCGAGACGAACCGTCCGCTGACCGGGGCGGGCCATCGCTACTACAACAGTGCGGACGATGCGGCCAGCGCCGAGGACCCGGCCGACCTGCTGGCATGGCGCCTGTTCCAGCGGGGCGGCGTCGACCACATCCACGTGTACGGCAACGTGGCCACCATCGACCTTTCTCGGGGTCATACCTCTGACGGCATCGCCGAGATCATCGAAGAGCTGTTCGCTCACTACCGCTAGCTCGCTGGCGGTAGCGACAAGCACGGCCGCTGGCTCGCTGGCGGTAGCGACAAGCACGGCCGCTGGCTCGCTGGCGGTAGCGACAAGCACGGCCGCCACGCGTACCGGCATCGTCACTTCAGGGCTACCGTTGCGCCCATGACCGAAGACGAGTTTCGTTCCGAGCTCACTGCGCGGGGCTATGGCGAGCCCCGAGACGCGGTGTTCGCGCCCGATGCCGACGGGGAGCTTCACAGCCACGATTTCTCGGCGATGGCCATGGTGACCGAGGGCGAGTTCCGGCTGGGGCTCACTGATGAGACCCGGGTCATGGCCGTGGGGGACTGGTGCGAGGTTCCCGCTGGCATGCTGCACAGCGAGCAGGCTGGCCCGATCGGCGCCACCCTGCTCGTCGGGACGAAGTAGCTCGACGCAGCGCGACTCCTGGCCGAAGCGTCGCCTTTGCCGCAGACGCTTCAGGCGAAGCACGAATACAGACGACAGCAAGTAAACATTCGTTTGTGAAGACAATTGTTCGTCTAGCCTGTCGCGATGGCAGTACAGATGCGGGACACAGCCGGCCCTCGTGGGGTCGGCGAATCAAACACAGCCGGTCCTCGTGGGGCCGGCGAATCAGATACAGCGTCCCCCTGGCCGGGACGGCTGGGTGCGCCGGCCCCTGCCGAGGTGTTGGCAGAACCAGAGCCGCTCGTGGTACTTGATGCAGACGGCGAGCCGGTGGGTGTGAGCGGCAGGGTGCACCTCAGCGCTCCTCCCGTGGTGCTGCGGCGGGCTGACGGGCGCACCAGCGCCATCACGGCGTGGGCAGGGCCGTGGCCGCTGGACGAGCGTTGGTAGGACTTGCGAGCACGCCGCCGCCAGGCCCGGTTCCAGCTGGTGCTCGACGACGGCACCGCCCATCTGTGCGCCGTCGAGGGTGGCCGCTGGCAGCGCGAAGCCACCTACGACTGAGCCGGAGTATGGCGGTGCGCTGGCGAAGTGCGTGCCGGTTTGGCTAGCCGAGCAATCCTGCGTACAGCGGTGTCAAGAGGGCCACCATGATTCCTGTCATCGACAGCATCATCGTGCGAGTCTGCTTGGCGATGGCGCTGTCGACGTAGGCGCGCATGCGTTCTTCGACGGCAGCGATGTCATCCTTGGTGGCGACTCTGTCGGCACCGTCGGGCAGGACGCATTTCATGAGCGTGGCGGCGGGTTCTTCGCCGAGCGTGGTGATGAGTTGGTTCACCAAGGCGGTCCGTTCGATCTCGTCGATAGCCACGGGGTGCTCCTTGAGTCTAGGCGCGGCGGTGAGACGGGCTTCCGGCACCCTGTACGCGGATCAGTCCGGCTGAGGGGGCAGTGCGAAGTCCGGCAGATGCCGCGGTCTTCGATGGTCGGCACGCCGTGAGGGCCCGGCGGCGAGGCAGGGCTGCAACATATGTTGACACGCGTCTCAGTGCCAGCGATTATCGGAACACCAGCACCGGAATCAGCCGGCGCCGGTCCGGGTCAGTTGCCGTTGGTGGACCAGTGCCAAGGCTCGCTGGGCAGGTTGTACAGGCCGTAAGTCGCAGCGTTCCTCTTCAACCACTGGAATGCCGTCGAGTTGCGGCTGGTGATCGAGCGCCCGTTGTGCCGGAAGTCGATCGCGAGGCCGCGCTCGTGCATGGATCGACCTGGCCGGGCGGTAGGCGGTCGGCACTGGTAGGAGGGTCTCTGGTAGATCGCCCACTGGCTCGTCCCGCAGTGCGCCCGGCGCAACGCGATCTGCGATGCGGCGCTGCGGTAGCCGCCTCCGGTCAGCCTGATCTCGTCACGGGCCGCGTGCTCGAGCAGGTCTTGCACCTTGCTGGCGATCGACTCGTGCACTCGGATGCCGCCCACCCACGTCAGCTCGCTGAGGTCGATGTTGTTGTCGATGGGTTGCCCAGCAGTGCCTTCACGCTCCCGGCGGGCTCGTTCCTCTGCCTCGCGCCGCTTGCGTTCCTCTTCTGCCTTCCGGCGCTTCAGTTCGGTCTCGATGCGTCGCTGCTCGGTGATGGCGCTGGTGACGAGGATTGCCGTCTCGGCGACATCGGCTGCGGCGTCGTCGTTCCATTCCTGCAGCGCCGCCTGCTCGTACAGCAAGGCGTCGAGCTCGTCCTCGAGCTCCACGAGCACGATGGCCTCTTGCTCGACGGCGTCGAGCAAGTCCTCCAGTGCGCGCTCGGACTCGACGCGACGGATGTCTCGCAGTTCCTCGGCTCGCTCGAATTCGCGCAACGCCAGTTCCGCGTCAATGGTGAGGGCCCTCAGCTGGTCACCGGTTGCGTTCAAGTCGCCAAGGGCCGCACCGATGAGGACCCGGATGCGGGCAGCATCGTAGATGTCGCCGGTGCGCACCAAACCGTAGGAGCCTTCCACCAGAGCGTCGTGACCGACATAGGTCTGAACGATGAGGTCGATGACGCGCTGGCCCAACTCAGAGTGCTGCTCGTCGAGCGACAGAACGCGCTGGATCGCCGCCTCGACCGATGCCTCAGCGCCGGCCAAGGCCAACTCGGCTTGGTCGAGATCGGCTCGCTGCTCGTTCACCAGCAGCCTCAGCTGGTCGAAGGCCACCAGCACCTCGTTGACATCGGCCTGCTGCAAGTCGACTTCCACGATCTTCCCGAGCAGGTCCGCTTGGGCCTCATCACGGATCCGCTTCTCCTCGGCAAGCTGTGCCTCGAGTTCCTTCTGCTGCTGTTCCAGCTGTTCTTGGCGCTTGCGCAGCTCAGCATCGGAGGGCTGCGACTGCGCACCGGTGCCGGCAATCGGCACGACGCTCACGACGAGCGCGAACGCGATCGCTGCGACGCCGCGCCGCGCCACCGGTCGGTGAGTCGCATCTCGGCGTGAGCGTTGCCGTGAACCTCGCACCAGGCGCGTCCTTGCTAGGAGGCTGAGCCGAATGGCGCAGCCGTGGCCCGAGCGGCCCGTGAGCGAAGCGAGCGAGAGCGGGAAACAGCAGATGCAGCAGCGGGAAGGTTCACCAAATCGCGCTTCCTCTGAAGCCAGCTCGGCGCCGGCGCCGTCGAGTGCTTGCGGTCGCCCGTGGTCATCGCAAGCGATGACCGGGACCTTCGGCCCAAGGTACCGACGAACGGCCGGCCGTGGGTGTCGCCCTCAGGGATTCTCAGCCCGCTCCCAGAACGATCCTGTCCCCGACAGTCATGGTCACGGCAGGGAACCTCGGCATGGGTGAGGTGATTCGGCCCCTCAGACCCTGCCGGCTCGGGCTGAGCGCGGCTACTCGTCGACGACGCGATTGTGCAGAATCCCGATGCCGGGGACCTCGAAGTCGATCTCGTCGCCCGGAACCAGCCAGCGTGGCGGTTCGTGAGATCCGCCGGTGCCCTCGGGCGAGCCCGTGGCGATGACATCGCCGGGTTCGAGCGGCATCACCTTCGACAGGTACGAGATGATCTCGGGAACGGAGAAGATCATCTCGCTCGCACTGGCCCGCTGGCGCTGCGCGCCGTTCACGCGGCAGATCACCTCCAGCGCGGCGGGGTCAGCGATCTCGTCAGCGGTGGTGATCCAGGGGCCCATCGACCCGGAGCGGAAGAAGTTCTTGCCCGCTGCCACGCTGTGGCGCTGCCAGTCCCGGACCGATCCGTCGTTGAGGATCGTGTAGCCGCCCACGAAGCCGAGCGCTTCGGAAGCGTCAATATGACGGCCTGCCCGACCGATGATCACTGCCAGCTCCACCTCGTAGTCGAACTGAACCGACGCCGTGGGCCGGACGAGACGCTCGTTGTGAGCCACGAGCGTGCCCGGAGGCTTGTTGAAGTAGACCGGTTGCGCCGGTGCCTGCACATTGCCGCCCAGCGGGTACTTCTTGTGATAGTTCGCACCGGCGCACAGCATGCGAGCGCCCACGTCTGCGGGAAGGGCGAACGTGATGTCGTCCCACCCACGTTCGGTTGGAATCTGGGCGAGCGACGCCGGATCGGCCAGGGCGGCAGCAACCGCCTGCCCGATGGTGGTGATGGTTCCGCCATTTGCTTCCCGGCCGTCGAGCCGCGCGACTCCGTCATCAGTCGCGACACCGATGCGGGTCGAGTCGTCGCCGGCGATTGTGTAGCGCAGCAGTCTCACGGCGTGCCACCGTACTTGTCGGCGCCGGCTTGCTCGCTGAGGGTGTGCTCGTCGACTCGGCCCCTGGGCGTCAGTTCGTCGCGGTTCGGCGCAGCGGTTCGCCTCCCGCCGTGCGGATCGTGGCCTCGAATGAGTCGAGGTCCGTTCCGCTCACGTGACCGGTCCACGGCTCGCCGACGCCGAGGCTGTCCAGCGGCGGCTCGACGGTGACCTCCACCCGTGGGCTGTCGGTGCGCAGCACCAGGGTCGCGTCGGCGCCGGCGGCCCAGCGAGCGACGACATCTGCCCGGCGGAAGCTGATGTCGGCGAGGACAAGCCCTTCATCGGTCGCTGCGAGCAGTCGATGCACGTTGAACAGGAGTTGGTGCGCGACGACTGCCGCCACGATCAGCAGCCAGCCGATGCCCCACGCGATCGCAAAGCCGGCGCCAAGGGCGAATCCGGCTACCCGGACGATCATGATGCGTCGGTGCGCTCTGGCCGTTGCGACATCGGTGACCACCACTGCGCTGCGTACGGTCGAGCCGATCTCGCTGAGCAGTTCGACTGCTCGCTCGAGTGCACGGTCCGAGGGAGTCATCCCGACTCTTGCATCGGGAGGCCGAGGGGGATCAGCCCGTCGGCATCGGCGATTTGCTGTGCGACGGCGAGCAACAACTGCTCGCCGCCGTGCGCGGCGTGCAGTTGCATGCCCAGCGGCAGGCCATCGGGGTCGAGCGCCGTCGGCAGCGAGACGGCTGGCTGCCCGCTCATGTTGGCCTGGTTGACGAACACGGCCAACTCAGCGATGCGCCTGGCGCCGTCGGTCGGGTCGGACAGGTAGCCGAGCGGCGGTGTCACGTCGGCGAGCACGGGCGTGAGCAGCACGTCGTAGGTGTCTTGGCTCCGCGGGCCCCCTTGGACAAGTGGCCCAGCGCTCCAGAACGGCATGACGCGCCTGCGCCAGCGTGCGAGTTCTTCCAGCGACTGCACGAAGGCGGTGGCCGGCAGCGAACGGCCCAGTTCGGCCGACCACCAGTTGGCGGGCTCGATGTCGTCGGCTGTCATCGGCCGCCCCAGCCGTTCCGTCCAGCCGGCCAGTTCGGCCGCCATGGCCACGGTGCGCACGACGATCGCGTGATCGGCGATTTCGGAGCTGTACCAGCCGTCAGGTGCGGTATCAGGCTCGACACGGTGGCCCAATTCGGCCAGCAGGCTTGCCGTGCGCTCAGTGGCACTCCGAACCGGTTCGCTGGCACGGCCGCCGGTTCCCGTCGACACGGCGATGCGCAGAGGCGGCAACGAGGCTGTCGCCGAGTCGGCGAATGACTCGCCGGGCCGAAGCGGGGGAGCGATGTAGGGATCCCCGGGGGCTGGACGGCTGATGACATCCAAGCATCGCGCTGCATCGCGCACTGTGCGCGTGAGCATCCCATCGACGGCGAATCCGCCGCGATGCTCGCCGAGCCGCGGAGCGGTCGAGACCCGGCCTCGAGATGGCTTCAACCCGATGAGGCCGCATGCCGCAGCCGGCACGCGTATCGAGCCACCGCCGTCGTTGCCATGCGCGAGCGGCACGATGCCTGCCGCGACGGCCGCTGCCGAACCGCCGCTCGACCCGCCCGCAGAGCGGGTCAGGTCCCACGGGTTTGCGGTCGGGCCATAGACAGCCGGCTCCGTGGTGATGGTGGTGCCGAACTCAGGGGTGTTCGTGCGCCCGACCGAGACCATTCCCGCACTGCGCAGCAACCGGTACAGGTGGCTGTCGAGCGTGCCGCGCCATTCCAAGTCGATGAGAAAGCGCGCCCCGGCGTGGTGGAACTCGCCCGCTTGCTCGCAGCCGAGATCCTTGACCGCTATCGGGATGCCGTCGAACGGCGCGTCACGGTGATCGCATACGCCCGCACGGCGATCCGACCAGCGCTGCGTCGCCTCGGCGGCCTCAGCCAGGGCCCGCTCGGGTCGAGGATGGATGACTGCGTTCAGCGCTGCGTTCAGCCGCTCCATCCGCTCGAGCGCGGCCTGCATCGCCTCCGACGGATTCGTCTCGCCGGCTGCAAAGGCCGCCTCCAGCGCCGTCGCGTCCTCGTTGCGGCAGCCGGCGGTCATCGGGCGGGCATACGCAGAGCCGGAAGTCTCCGAGGCTGAGCCCCGGGCCCGAGCGGCCCGTGAGCGACAGCGAACAAGAGCGGGAGGTGCAGGGCGAAGCCGTGGCCCGAGCGGCCCGTGAGCGACAGCGAACAAGAGCGGGGGACAAACGATGGGGCAGCGGGAAGGCTCACCTGTCAGCGTGTCTCCTCAAGCCGTCCCGGCCCAGAGAGGCGGTGTGCGCCCCGCCCATGGCGCGGCGCGCTCCAGCTGGCCGGCGAGCGACAGCAGCATTTCCTCGCCGGCGTGGGGACCTACGAACTGCACGCCCACGGGAAGTCCTGACTCGGTCCAGCTCAGCGGCACCGACATCGCAGGCTGCCCGGACACGTTGAACTGGGGCGTGAAGTGCAGCAGTTCGTTCAGCCGGCCTCGG
Organism: Candidatus Poriferisodalis sp.; assembly: GCF_965208895.1. Classification (GTDB taxonomy): domain Bacteria; phylum Actinomycetota; class Acidimicrobiia; order Acidimicrobiales; family Poriferisodalaceae; genus Poriferisodalis. The sequence goes on from NZ_OZ242363.1 coordinate 3,901,542, forward strand.
CCGGTCTCGGGGTTGCGCAACTCGCCGAGGCGAGGCGGCGGCTCGGCCATGATCGGCGAGACCAGGACATCGTGAGAAGCCCACCATGCGGCGAGGCGTCGCGTCCACGCATGGCACCACTCGAGCGCGGCCACATACTGCGTTCCGCTGACACTGCGCCCGATTTCCAAGAGCGCCCACGTGTCGCCTTCGACATCGGGCCGGCTCATGGGCCGGCCCAGGGCTTGTTCGACTCCGGCCAGCATGACGACGTTCTGCACAGACACGATCGTGCGGAAGTGATCGAAGAACTCTTCGTGGAACATCTCGGCGGGGTGTGAGTAGTCGACCTTGTGTCCCAAGCTCTCGGCGAGCCGCCCGGCGGCTTCGACAGCGTGACGGCACTGCGCATCGGTTGGACCCCACTCGGAGTGAGCGCACAGGCCGACCCGCAGTGCTTGGGGCTCGCGGCCCGCAGCGGATTCGAAGGTGTCCGACGGCGGCGGTGCCCAGTACGGGTCACCGGGCCACGGCCGGCTGATGCCGTCGAGCACCCGGGCACTGTCGCGCACGCTGCGGCTGACGACGCCGTCGACGCTGAAGCCGGCCCATCCGTCTCCTGAGTCGGGTCCGAGCGAGACTCGCCCGCGGTTGGGTTTCAGCCCGAAGAGCCCGCAATTGGCGGCAGGCACGCGGATCGAGCCGCCCCCGTCGTTGGCGTGCGCGATGGGCACGATGCCTGCGGCGACTGCCGCGGCAGACCCGCCGCTGGACCCGCCGGTCGAATGGCCGGTGTTCCACGGGTTTGCTGTAGGGCCGTAGGCCACCGGCTCGGTTGTGATGGTCAGGCCGAATTCGGGCGTGTTGGTGCGCCCGAAATTCACCAATCCCAATGCGGCGAACATGGTCGCCAGATGAGCTGTGCTCGATGCGGCATAGCCCGCGTCTTTGAGCGCCGCGTTGCCGGCGTGATAGGGCTGGCCTTCGGTGGTGCAGGTCAGGTCCTTGGTGAGGAACGGGACCCCTGCCAGCGTCCCGCCGCCGGCGCCCGCGTCCCGTGCGGCGTCGTGGCTTTCGGCCGCCTGGCGGGCATTGCCGTCGAGCCGCCCGATGATGGCGTTGATCTGGGGGTTGAGCCGGTCGGCCCGGGCGATGGCCTCATCGAGGAGCTCGAGGGCCGAGGCGGTGCCCGAGGCGAACAGCTCAGCGGTGTCCACACCGTCGGGCAGGTCGCTGGCTGGTGCGCCGGCAGATGTGCCGGCGAGTGATGATTCGGCCATGAGCGCAACGTAGTGCGGTTCCCGGGTGGGATCACGGGATGCGCTGTCGCGCATCTGGACGGGTACGACCTCAGAACTTCTGTTCTAGGAACTTTTGTTCTTAGAACTGATGTTCGTTAGTGTTGCGCCGTGGGTTTCACGAATTCGGGCATTCCCTGGCGGGAGCTGGAGCGGCGGCTGCCCGACCGGCCGCCTTCACCCGGCCGGCCCGGTGAGGGCCGGCGCATCAAACACGGCCATGGCAAGCGGGCAGGGCTGAACGGATCATCGCACGGATTGGACAGTGCAGCCGCCGGCGCGCAGTCGGAGCAACCTCCGCATCCGCAGCTGATTCACCCTGGGTTTCGCGCAGGCTCCAAGAATTGGAGCCTGCATGGGATTCATGGACACAGGAGCGGGGCCGGCGGGAAAGGCCGTCGTCGGCAGGGCTGGCATGACAGGTTGGCAGGGAGTGTCGTCGTTGGGCCGCCCGATGTGCCGCTCGATGGCGGCAATTGACCGGCACTATTGGGTCACGGGGCTGGGGCGTCGAAGTCTGGGGCGTCGAAGTCTGGGGCGTCGAAGTCTGGGGCGTCGAAGTATCGACTATCCCGCGCCAGCCTGGGATTCGGCGTCGGCGAGCAGTCCTCGCAGCAGCGCCGGGGGGTCGTCTGCCACTACCAGTGCTTCTCCGACTAGGGCGGCGTCGTAGCCGGCCTGTGCAATCGCTCTCATCGGTGTTCCGCCTTGGACGCCGATGCCAGAAGCTGCCACGACCAGGATCTCTTGGTCGATCCTGGCGAACCCGTCGAAGTAGCGGCTGACCCGCACCGCCTTGTCGTAGTCCACGGTGAATTTGGTCGACTCGGGGTTGTCACGCTGGTTGATCGCGATCATGTAGGCGCCGAGGTCGAGGGCCGCTTCGAACTCAGCCTCGTCTCGGACCTCGGTCAGCACGTCCACACCGAGTGACAGCGCCAGTTCCTGCATCGGCGGCAGCAGTGCCGGCTCGATGTCGGCCAGGATGACGAGCATCGCATCGGCACCCATCTCGTGGCTGTCACGCACGTCGTCGAGCGTGCGCAGGAAGTCCTTGCGAAGCACCGGCAGACCGGTCACCGCTTTCGCAGCCTGCAAGTCTTCGGGGGAGCCGCCGAACCGCTCCCTCTCAGTCAACACCGACAGGCACGCCGCCCCGCCCGACTTGTACTCCGACGCGAGATCCGCAGCATCGGCGTCGGCTCGTAGTGCCCCTCGGGACGGTGACCGCCGCTTGATCTCGGCGATGACCGACAGCCCCTTTTCCCTCAGTGCGTCAGCGAATCGATGTCCGGCGACGACCGAGCCGTTCTCGGCGTCGTCGGCAGCCGGATTGTCAGCAGCCATAGGAACGAACACCCCCCAAGAGTCGATGGCGTCGGCTTGATTGGTTCGAGACTCTACGGGCCCCCACACAGACCTAAACGAAGAGTTCCAAGCAGTCGGTGTTGCTCTGGGGCAAGCAAGCCGCCAAGTCAGGTTCGCTGCCGAGTCGTGAGCAGGTCGGAGCGGTCACCGGCGCCGTTCCGCCCCGGTGGCTGGTAGCGGAAATCGATTGGTCCCAAGGAAGACATAGAAATACATTGAAATATTATGAATAGTGACCTCATGAATGACGATGGCGGTGAGATCCAGCGGCGCCAACTCCGTGCGGCCGGTGTGCTGGTGGCGGCTGATGCACGGTTGCGGCCGACCACCACGATGGTTGCCGACGATGAATCTGGTGACACAATCGCAGTCGCCACAGTGCTGCTCGACGTGACCCGCCCAGATTGCATCGACCGGGTAGTGAGCTGGCTGCGCGACACCGCAACCCTGCTCGAGACCATCCGCGAACTCGAGCGCTGAACGTGTGCGAGCACAAGGGTCGGCCGCAGGAGCGATCCTCTCATCAACCGTTGGGTCGCTTCCGATCGTGGCGCGGACGGCTGGGACGGGGGGCGGAGTAGCGTCGCCTTGGTGCTGAGGGATCTGCGGGAGCTGCCTCGTACGGTGTGGCCCAGAGCCGTGGTGTACGGCGCCGTTGCCGCTGTGTTGATCGGCGTCCCTTCAGATGTGATCGACACGCCCATCTTCGGCAGGCCCGTCGAGACGGGGTGGCTCGACTACGTGATCCTCTTGGTCACCTCGGCCTTAATTGGCTTGATCTTTGCGATCCGCCCGGCCGCGAGCGGCGACGCAGTCACCGAAGCGGCGGTTGAACGCCAGGGCACCTCCACCATCTGGGGCGGCTTTGTCTCGTTCCTTGCCGTCGGCTGTCCCGTGTGCAACCAGGCAGTCGTTGCGCTCGTGGGCATCTCGGGGGCGCTGTCGTGGTGGGCGCCGGTGCAGCCCGTCGTGGGGCTGGCCGCCCTTGCGCTCCTCGTGTGGACGCTGCGCAAGCGGCTGCGCACGTATCAGGCCGTCGCCTGCCCGCTTCCCACGTCGTAGACGAGGCCTGCGCCGTAGTCGAGCGTCGAGTGCTCGGTCAGTCGGGTGGTGCGAGCTCAGCCCGAATCCGGTGCCGGGTGATCCACAGTCGCAGGAGGATGAGCGCCGCGAGCAGGAACGCCGTGCTGCCGTAGACCATGATCGGGACCGCCTCGACGAGCACCCCGTAGTAGCCCCACAGCAGACCCTCGCCCGCGGTGAGCACCCACGTCAGCGGGGCCACGCCGACCGGCGCATACATCCGCCACGCGGCATACACCGACGGCCCGAGGTAGAGACCATTCGACAATCCGAGCACCGTGCCGAAGTCATTCCAGCCGGCGACACGCTGCAAGACCACGCAAGCCACGCCCACGGCGATGCCGGAAATCACCGCTAGGCGTACGTCGGCGCCGTTGCGCCACAGCAGGTACAGCACCACTCCGAAGCTGATGACCGCCGCGAGGATTGCGGGGATCGTGACCCAGAATTCCTCGGCGATCACGTACGCGATCCAGCCGAAGTTGATCACCATGCCGATTGCCGCCCAAGCGGGCGAGGCACCTTCGGTTCGCTTCAGGCGCAAGAGCCGCACCACCTGGGGCACCACTTGCACAAACGTCATTGCGGTGGCCACGCCGGCGACCAGCACAGCGAATTGATCCTGCGTCATCGACGGTCTTGCAGCCGACTCCGGCGCGACGCCGGCTGGCGTTTGCCATAGCGGACAGCCGTGCGCGCCCTCGCCATTTTGCGAGTCTCGCACCCGACGCCGGCACCCAGACCGCGCCCCGAACGTGCATCCGGGGGTGATTGCATGTTGCATAGTCACTTGTGATCGACGGCGACAACGCACCGAAGACCCGACGGCGCACGCTGACCGGTGTTGCAGCAGTCGCTCTCATGTCGCTCATCGCGGCCGTCGCGCAGTCCTTCGGCCGGTTCACCTACGGGGTGCTGCTCCCCGCTGTCCGCGACGACCTCGGTCTGTCGAACACCGTCGCCGGCTCGCTCGCAACCGTGAACATGGCGGCGTACTTGGCAGGCAGCCTGGTCGTCGCGGCGGCGTCGAGCCGTTTCCGGCTGCTTGGGGTGATGCGAGTAGGCGTGGTGCTCGCCGTCGTCGGCCAAGCGCTGGCCGCTATCGCCCCGGGGCCGCTGGTGCTGGGAGTCGCTCTGGCGACCATGGGCATGGGCGGAGCGCTCGCGTGGATCCCCGCCCCCGTGGTGACGGCTGATGCGCTCGCGCCCGACAAGCGAGCGTTCGCGGTGGCTGCGCTCGGCGCAGGCATGGGGCTCGGCGTCGTGTTCGGCGGTCAGCTGTCGGGTTTCGTCCGCTCGACGATGGGCGATGCGTCTTGGCGGAACGTGTACCTCACCCAGCTCCTTATCGGCGCCGTTATTGCGGCTGCGGTGCTGCTGTTCATCGACCATCGCCAAGCGCGCCTGGCATCGGGAACCGGCATCGGCGGGTTCTCCACGCTGAGGCGCCTGCCTGGATGGGTGCCCTTGGTAGGCGCGTTCACGACGTTCGGGCTGCTGTATCTGCTGGTCATCGCCTTCCTGACGACTCGGCTGGAGGACGACAGCGGCTGGACGAGTTCACGAGCGTCTTGGGCCTTCACGCTCGTCGGCATGGCGATGATCTTCGGTGGGCCGTTATTCATCGCCCTGTCCGAGCGCATCGGCACACGCGCCACGCTGGTGATCTCATTCGCGGGCTGGTCGATCGTGACCACGCTGGTCCTGCCGGGCTGGTTTGTGCCGACGCTGGTGTTGTGCGTGGTGATCGGGCTGCTGTTCTCAGCCATGCCGACGGTGCTGACCGTCTACGTCGTCCAGAACACCACCACCGACGACTACGGACCGACGTTCGCCGCCACGACGTTCTGCTTCGGCATGGCCCAGATGATCTCGCCGCAGCTCGGCGGCTTCGTGGCGGACGCCGCGGGCTCGTTCACGCTGGTGTTCTTACTGTCGGCAGCGCTGGGCGTGGTCGGCATGTTCGCGTCGCTCGGCCTGCCGCGTCGGTCGAGTCTCGGATTCCCGCCGGTGCCGGATTCGGTGCCGGTTGCCTCTTCTCTGCTCGACTGGCGAAAGATCGACATGACCTACGACGTCGTCCCTGCGGAGCGCGCTGCGACTCATTGAGGGGTTGAGCCTTTGCCGGCCTCGGCTTCGGTCGATCTCAGGTGTCTGCGGCTGAGATGCCGTCGACGGGTTCGAGCATCACAATCGGGAAGACCCGATCGGTTCGTTCTTGGAAGCGCAGGTAGTGATCGCCCTTCGCTGTCACCTGTTCCCACAGTGCGGCGCGCTCGTCGCCTTCAGTGAGGCGGGCGGTCATCTGCTGGGCGCCGTCGCGGTTACGCACCGTGACCGAGGGGTTGTCCCGCACATTCAGAAACCACGCCGGGTGTTTCGAGTCGCCGCCGCGCGAGCCGATGACTACGAAGGCGCCGTCTCGCTCGGCGGCAGCGGACAGCAGTGTCGTGCGAGGTTGACCGCTGCGCCGGCCCGTCATGGTCAGCTCAATGATGGGCGTGCCCTTGTGTATCCAGCCGACTCGCCCGCCGCTCCAGCGGATCGCTGTGCGGTTCGCCCAGTTCGCCAATTTGAAGGTGACATCGGACCACACATTCACTGCCACACCGCCATTGTCGCCGATCGTGCGGGCACCGGCAGTGCGCGTCTTAGGCTGCGCGCGGACCCTCTGTGCGCTGTGCACGTCAGGAGGCTCCCATGGCAACGCTCGGGTCGATCATCGTCTTCGGGTCCCTCATCGTGGGACTGGGCTCGATCGTCGTGGCTGTCGCGTTCCCACAAGCGCGAGTAAGGGCCCTGTGGTTGTCGACGGCCTTGCTGGTTGTGGCGGGCTGGCTCTCCATCCTCTCGATTGGCATATTCATCCTTATCGTTCCTGTGTGCACAGGAATTGCAGCCGTGTCCCAGAGCCGCCGGAACAGCCGCCGGCCGAGCTGACTTGCCGGTACGTTCTGCGCTGAAACAGCACCAGCCGGGGAGTAGTTGCGGTCATGACACGTCCCACATCGCACGGCGGCGGCGAGGCCGGACCCCCAATCGCGGGAGACCCGTCGTCGTTCCCCGCCGATGCCGAGCTGTCGCGCACCTTGGTGGCAGCGGCCAAGATCGCCAGCCTCTCGACACTCACGGCCGAGGGATACCCCTATGGCAGCGTCGTCTCATACGCCGCCGACGACGCAGGCAATCCTGTCGTCCTCATCTCGGAAATGGCGGAGCACACGGTGAACGCTCGGGGCGACGACCGGGCGAGCATGCTGATCGTCGACGGCGCCGGCGCCGGCGACCCGCTGGGCAAGGCCCGCCTGACGCTCGTGGGCCGCTTGGAGGTGCTCGACGATCCCGGTGAGCTGCGCGACCGCTACCTCAAGACGCACCCGTACTCGGCTTACTACGCGGATTTCACCGATTTCTCGTTCTGGCGTCTCGAGGTCGAGCAATGCCGTTATGTGGGCGGGTTCGGTCATATGAGCTGGGTCAGCGCGGATGCGTACCGCGGCGCCGGTGTCGACCCGCTGTGGGAGGCCGCCGCCGGGATCATCGAGCACATGAACGACGACCACGCCGACGCCAACCTGATGTATGCACAGGTCCAGGCTGGCTTGAGCGATGCAACTGAGGCCGCCATGGTGGGGATCGACCGCTATGGGCTCACCCTGCGGGTTGCGACTCCGGCTGGACCCCGTATGGCGCGCGTCCTGTTTCCCGAACCGCTCGCCGATGCGGATGCCGCGCAGTCGGCCGTGATCGACCTGCTCAAGGTGGCACGGGCTCAGCAGCAGCAAGCCTGAGCCACTGCGCAGGCGGCCTTGCGGGCTGCGTTGCTGTTGTGAGCAAAGCGCAATAGACCCTGAAGCGAGAGCGGTACTGTTTGGCGTGTGACGTCACAGCCCGAAACGGCCACTGTGGCCGAACTCAAAGAAATCCTCTCCGACCCAGCCGGCCGCATTGAGCTCCACGAGTTCATCGACGAGGAAACGCTGCGAACCATCGACGCCATTGGGAGCGCCGACTGCGAGGGGTACGACGAGTGCATACGGGCTTACGAGCACGCATCGGCCGAGCTGATCAGGCTGCTCGTCACCGGCGCCTACTTCTCCAACTGCGCCGACCATGACAAGGCCTGGGCGCACGCCGTGCGCTTGCTGGCCAATCGGATTCCGTACGCGAGTTCTGCCGACGGGCCCGCCATCAACCTGCAGCACCACGTCACGCTGCTGGCGATCTACGCCGTCGCGTTCGGCGCCGCTGCTGCAGACCGGATCGACCCCATCGCGAGGATCATCGGGACGGTGCGAGCCGAGGAGGACGGCAGGGTCGGCCGAGTCACCTACCTGGTCAACTGTGATCGGCTCAAGCGTCCTGACGAAGCGCCGATCCAGGCTTCTCTGCGCCTGTGGATGACACTGCGCTCGATTACCGACGAGTTCATCCCCAAGACCACTGAGGACGCCCTGTTCGACGCTGCGCTCGACGAGATCGAGTACTTGCTCGGGGTGACCCACGGCCGGGACACGGCCGAGGGATCCGGCCCCGTGGGTTATGGAGCGATTCAAGTGCTCGCCACTCGTGTTGCGCCTGATCGTCTCGTGCGGCGCAATCTCGATCTGCTGATTGCCCACGACGCCTTTCAGAGCGTCGACGAGTTCTACATCTGCCGCGAGCGCTACAACAAGCGGTACGCAGCCGAGGCCCGCGTCTGACGGCATGCCGCTGATACGAGGGGACGGCGTTCGGCTGTACGCGGAGGAGACGGGTACTGGGCATCCCATTGTGTGGCTGCACGAGTTTGCGGCCGACTACCGCACCTGGGAGGCCCAGGTTCGGAGGTTCAGCCGCAGCCATCGATGCATCACCTACAACGCCCGCGGCTATCCGCCTTCGGAGGTTCCGCAGAACGACTCGGATTACACGTTCGAGCGGGAGCGGGAAGACCTGCGAGCAGTGCTCGACAGCTTCGGAATCGAGCGCGCCCATGTCGTCGGTCTCAGCATGGGCGCCTACACCGGGCTGATGTTCGCGATGCGGCATCCGGAGCGGGTCACGTCCCTGCTGTTTGCCAGTGGCGGGTCCGGAGCATTCGGCGACACCCGCGAAGCGTTCTTGAGCGAGGTTCGCGCCGCCGCCGAGGCGATGATCGAGCACGGCATGGAGGCAGCCGCGGACGGCATCGCTGCTGGCGCCACCCGTGTTCAGCTCCAGAACAAGGACCGCAGGGGCTGGGAGGAGTTCAGGCAGTACCTGTCAGAGCATTCGGCCGTCGGTTCCGGCATGACGATGCGCAACTTTCAAGGTGGGCGCCCGTCGCTGTATGACTTCGAAGCCGAATTGCGCCAGCTCGACGTCCCCGTGCTGCTCGCTGTCGGCGACGAGGACGACCCGGTCATCGAGACGAACATCTTCCTCAAGCGAGTGCTGCCACGTGCAGGCCTATGGATCGCCCCGCGCACCGGCCATGGAATCAACCTCGAAGAGCCCGCTGCGTTCAACCAGATGGCGGCCGATTTCTTCGGCGCAGTTGAGTCGAAACAGTGGACGCGCCGTGACCCACGCGCCACTCCGGCAAATCCGATGCTCGGCGGTGCTCGACCCGGGAGCTGAGCCGTCGCAGGTCGTGATGCGCCGATGGCCGGGCGGGTGAGAGGTCCTTCCGCGGACGTGACAGACTCGCTGTCAATCGGTGCGATTGCAGGAGCGAAGAGTGGACTATGAAGGTCTGAACGTCGCCAGGGCACTCGAGGAGACGATCCAGCGGGAGGCTGCCGAGGCCGAAGAGGCGAGTCCGCCCGACATCCCGCCCGATTCGTGGGTCCGCAAGAACATCAAGTCCTATCCGCGTGCGGAGAAGCTGCAGTTGCCCCACCCTGCTCCCGCTCCGATGTCAGTCGGCGACGTGTTGTCTCGCCGTCGCTCGTGCCGGAATTTCTCGGGTGAAGCAGTGCAGCTCACGGCGCTGGCTTCCGCGTTGGGAGGCGCGCTGTTGACCCGCGGCGACGCATTGTCGCGGCCCTATCCATCGGCAGGTGCGCGATGGCCCGTTGAGACGTACGTGATTGCCCGCAACGTCGAGGGTCTAGCTGAGGGCGCGTACCACTACGACGCGACAAACCACATGCTCGCTCTTGTGAACGCGAGCATCAGCGCCGAGTGGCTCGAGAAATGCTTCAGAGTGCAAGAGTTCAGCCCGATGCCTCAGGCAGTGGCCGTCGCGACGGCGACGTTCATGCGGTCGTGGGTCAGATACGGCATCCGGGGCTCCAGATTTGCGTACCAGGAAGCCGGAGCGGCAATCATGGCCCTCGATCTAGCGAGTACTGCTGCGGGGCTCGACACTGTCTGGCTCGGCGGATTCGACGATGTCCTGCTCTCGGAAATGCTCGGCCTTGACTGGAGCCAGGACTCGGAGACACCTGTCCTCGGATTGGGCATCGGGCGAGCTGTGTCGGAGTAACCCTCGCCGGGTGACCCCGAGCGCTTGCTCGATCCCGGCTGGGAATACACCGATGGGAACGATCGTCATGACCGGATCCGCAGGCGGCATCGGCCGTGCCGAGCGCCCAGTGGCAAGATTCTCCGAGGCTCAGCCGATCCCGTGACACAGTCGGCGACCGCAGCGGGGTGGTTGTCCTCGGGCCGTCGTCAGTCCCAGTCGGCGACGCCGTCGACGCCGACGATGCGGGTCGGTCGCAGTTCGTGTCACTGGGGGTCGCTACTGTCGGCCACGTGGCAGGCGACGACACTTCAACCGAGATTCCGGCCGCTCCCGATGACCCTGAGGCCGTATTGACGCGGCTCGTCGAGGACGGCGTCGTGTGGGGTGACGCCGCCGATTGGCTCGTGCACCTTCCCACTGAATCCGTCGATCTCTTCTTCACTTCGCCCCCGTATGCGGACGCACGGCGGTATTCCGAGATCCACCCAGATCGCTACGTCGAGTGGTTCCTTCCGTTCGCTGAAGCGATGTTGCGGGCGACGACCGAAACCGGATCGTTTGTGTTGAACATCAAGAACCGGGTGGCTGCGAGCGGCCACCTCAGGGGACAGCGACATCCCTATGTGTATGAACTCGTGCTCGAATTGCAACGCATGGGCTGGCGCTGGCTCGAGACCTACATCTGGTCCAAGCCCAACGCGATTCCGGGCCGATTCGGGCCGCGAACGAAGGACAGTTTCGAGTACGTGTACCACTTCGCCAAGGGCGGTCAGCCGTACTTCGATCTCGATTCCGTCCGGGTGCCGTACCGATCGAGCGAGCAAGAAATAGCGCGCCGTCGCCGCGATCGGAACGGACGACGGAACACCGAGGCCGGATTCGGCCGCGACAGACGATTCACCTACGACAAGGGCGGGGCCGACCCGGGCAACGTCATCGAGGTCAGCCAGACGTACAACCAGCATTGGGGCCCCGCCGGTCAGCACACGGCGGTGATGCCGGAGGGATTAGCAGAGTTCTTCGTTCAGGCTGCCTGCCCGAGCGGAGGCCTGGTTGTGGACCCGTTTGCGGGCTCTGGGACCACCATGGTCGTTGCGCGACGCCACGGCCGTCGCGCCGGTGGAGTCGAATTGCATCGCGAGTATGTCGAGGTTTCTGCGCACCGAATTGCGAGCGATCAATGTGAGTCTGAACCGGGCGAACTGCGGCTCGCAGGTTGAGCATGGCGCTCTCGGATTCTGAAGAACGGATTCTCCGCGCAGCAGGCTCGGACCCGAGTCCGGTGGCGCGCCTGCAGGCAGTCGGCGTGGCGCTCGCGAAACATGGCGAAGAAGCCGAGGCTTCGCGTGCACTCCTGACCCAGAGCTACCTCACGCATCTCAGCCCGTCGTTTCATCTGGTGCCGAGAGGCGATTCGATGTTCGAGGAGGACGCATTCGCTGAGGCGTATGAGGCGCTGGCGAAGGGCACTGACAACTTCACTCGTGTCGACGAGACAACGCTGAAGGCGACGTTGCTCGAATGCCCCTCGGCGTTGGCGCCGCTACGGATGATCCTTGGACTGACGCACAACGAGTTGGCGGTTGCCATCCGTCTCCACGATCCCGAATCGAAAGTGGCCGGCGGATCGCTCAAGAGCCTCGAACGCAGCGCTGCTCAAGGACGCCCGACGGCAACGAGGCAACGAACGGTTGCTTCGATCACGGGTGCAGTGTTGGCGATGATGAATCGTGACTTGCTTACCGTGCCGCCTCGCCTCACGACGTATTTCCATTCCAAGCTCGACAAACGCGACACTGCCAGCGGGTGGCAGAGCGTGCGCGACCACACCGGTGGCGTGCCCTACTCGGCGCTGCTGTTCCAGCGGTACGTGGGCGGGGTTTGGCGGCAGGTGCAGGACGCGTACTCCGAAATCAAGGGAGATGCCGTTCTGGAAATTCCGCTCCAGGACTTGCTGGACGCCCATGGGGTGCCCTACCACCGAACGAAGCGCGGACCGGCTGGTGCCGCAGAGACTCGAGCCCGGTTCGGCCTCAAGCCGGGTCCGGACTTCATTATTCCTGACGACTCGCCCACGCTTGTCATCGAGTCCAAGGTGGCCGAAGACGGTGGGACGGCACGCGACAAGGCTGCGCGCATCCGAAACTTGGTGACGGCTGCGACCGAACGCGGGTTGAGGGCGTGCGCGCTGATCGATGGCAAGGGGTGGACCGAACGGCCGAACGCCCTCTGCGACGTCATCTTGGCGACCCAAGGCCGCACCTACACGTTGTCGACGATCGAACAGATCCTGGAGCTGTCCGAGATTCAGGCCCTCATCTCACACGAGAAGTAACGGCCGCGGCCCTGGCACGCATGGCCCAACTGGTCCAATGACGCAGCGTTGCCGTTACTTAGGCCGCGAGTAGCGTCAGCCCGGTGAGCGACGCGGAGTTGCACCAGGCGGGCACCGACCAGATCCAGTCGCAGGAAACTATCGATAAAGAGCGGCAGCGACTGGTGACCGAGCGGCCGAGGAGAACGCTGGGGCGCAGCCCGACGCCGGCGGTGCTTGTCGAAATCGAGCGATGCCTTCGCTCGATGGCAGATGAGAACTTGGGCCGAGCGTTCGAGGTGCTTGGTGAGGAAGACGAACAAGAGCAAGTCTTGCGCTTGCGCGAGACATTGGGGCATGAGAGGCCGGCGATCGCGTACACGCTGCGGCAGATGCTCGAATCCTTGCGCTTCGGAGTATTGCCGCAGTCGCCGACGTTGGCGAGCTACGTGCAGCGTCGGTTGCGGACTTTCCGCAGCCGTTTCGACAAGTCGCTATCGACCGAAGCGGCGGTGTTTCTGTCTGAGAACGAGTCGCTTCTTGGCTCGATGCAATCGGAGGACGCGAGAGAAGCCGAGGATGCAGAAGTCGCCAAAGCCGAGGAGGCGTTCGCCGAGCAGCTTGGCTCGGGCGGGGTGTACGCATTCACGTACCCGCACTACATGCGGCATCCCACCGCGCCATCCGAGCGAACCGATCGTCTACCGGATCGCACCCTTGTCAAGGTCGGATGCGCCGCGAAGAACATTCGCGCACGCATCGACAAGGTCGCCAACGAGACCGCTGCGCCAGAGCCGCGCCGCATCTTGCGCCTGTACCTAATGCCTCATCAGCCGACAACCGAGCAAGAAGTTCGAGGTATCGAACGCAAGTTTCATCAGTTGCTCGACGCAGCTGGTCACTCTGGCGCACGCCGGGCTTCGCTGCGACGCCAGCTAGGAGGGACGGAGTGGTTCGAAACAAGCCTCGAATTTCTCGACACGATCGCGACCACGCTCAGTCTGGAGATCGTTGCGCTCGACACATCTGATGCGGTCTAGCGCGGCCAATCGGTCAGTTCACTCATCGTTGTGAGCCTCACGCAAGCACCTGTTGACCGCCGCTTGGATGCTGTTCCATCGCACTGGCGCGGCGAGTTCGTTTAGGCGGTTGATGCCGAGGGATTTCTGAGTGCCGAATTCGCGGTCGAGAGCGTCGGTTGGTACGACCCAGAATTGCCAGCAGTCGGGATCGGCGACGTTCTCATTCTTCGCGGGTACCGCCGTGTGCAAGCAGAACACGTACACGTCGGCAAAGCGTTTGGGCTGGGTGTGATGGGTGAAGGTGCCGCTCACAGCTGACCACGACGTCTTCTTCTGTTCGATGCCGAATCTGATCGGCGCGGAATGGTCGGGGTCCCAGCTCTGGCTATGGCCCGCTGCCTTCACCTCGATCTTCTTGTCGCGGTACAGCAGGTCGTAGGCATCCCATTCTTGGCGCTCGCTGGACTTGTCGATGACCCCGAGGGCCATGCCAACGAGCCATTCTGCGAATAACCCGCGATTGCGGTTGTCGACGAGTTTGCCGAGCGCCCAGCGGCGAAATTCTCCGAGGCTCAGCCGGTCCCGTGACACAGCGGCGACCGTAGCGGGGTGGAGGTCCTCGGGCCGTCGTCAGTCCCAGTCGGCGACGCCGTCGACGCCGACAATGCTGGTCGGGCGCAGGCGCACCAGGCATTCCCCAGGGCCGGAGTTTCGTTCGCCGAATGCCTCGGCTCGATCGGCGCCTACGTAGCGGGCACCGGTGAGCGTGGACACGCGCCGAAGCTCCTCGAGATCTTGGGAGATCTCCACGATGCCGTCTACCTTCACGAACGCGTACGGCGGCGTTTCGGTGTCGACTACCAGCGAGACCCGTGGTTCGCGGGTCATGGCCAAGGCCTTGCCGCTGCGCGTGCCGGTAGCGAAGAGCAGGTCGCCGTCTTCCACGATGAACCAGACAGGCGCCACGTGGGGCCGCCCGTCGGAGGCGACCCACGCGAGCTTGCCGGTCCGCGATTCATCGCTCAGAAAATCCAGAGCCTCTGAGGTGCTCATCGGGCGCATCTCAATCCCCTTCGTGCAGCAGATCGTGCGGGGTTCAGGGCGCGTACGCGGCGCACGCCAATAGTGGTATTGAGGGGTCAGGCAAGCAAGGCAGACACGGGGACTGATTCGAAAAGGGAGCAGATCGCACGAGCAACGGAGAATGTGGCCGGACTCGGGAGTTCGGGCCGGAAGGCATCGCTCCCGGCAACCCGCTGGAGGCACTCGAAAGCAGCCAGCCGGATCGCCGCCTGTCATCTCGACTGCGTCCGGCGCTTCGAAGCACTCCTCGACGCCGATTCGAAGCACGCCTTCTTGTCAGACCTTGCGATGCCTGCGTGGCATCGCTCCCCTCACGATGGAAGAGGAGGAAATGGAACAAGAAAGCATGGGGCTGGCGCGCCCTCAGGCGTGTTCACGCCCGACGTCACGAGGACCTCGGCGACGCACGGCGTTGCACTGGTGCGCATTGTTAGTGGCTGCAGCATTGCTGGCCTTCGGCTGCGAGAGGTCGATGGCGGCCAGCGGTCTCGTCGAGGTGCACGAGAGGCTGTACGCCCTGAAGTGGGCCAGCGCCGATGCCTACAACGCTGAGGCGACGCGGCCCGAGATCGACCCTCGGGACCTCAGTTCCGCCCGAGTGCACGATGGTGCAGGAGTCGAGTTCCTGGGAGTTTCCGAGCTGCTTGGCGAAGTGGGTGTCCTGGAATTCCTGGACGACTACATCTTCGACCTTCCGTCCACAGCAGCATTCCTGGCAAACCTCGAGCTGATTGCCGCCCAGCGCGCGACGGCGGTGCTTCATCCCAATGACGACGCCGTGAGCGTCGCGAGACGAGAATTCGAGGACCGCGTCTTGAAGGCGGCGAATGGGGTCTTGGTGGATGGGCTGCCGCCGAGCGTCGACCCTCACAAGCTGCATGATGCGTTTTTCGACGCACTCGATCAGTGCTGCCGTGCTTCGCCGTGGCCTGCTGCGGAACTGTATGTCGGAGGCGACCCAGAGCCAGGGGAATACCCAAGCCGGTTGGTCAAGCGAGACTTCGGAATGTCGTACTTCGAATACATGGAGCTGCTGCACGAGTGCGGGAAGTTCGCAGCGACCTATCCCACGCTCGACGAGGCAGTCCGAGACCAGCTCCTCGCAGCTCAACGAGCGCACTACGCCCAAGCCGTGCTCGGAGGCCTCGACGAGGCTCCGGCTGTCGAGATTCCCGCCAAGTATCGAGGCGAGATCTACGAGCTGCGACGGGCTGAGAGACTGGGCGGCGTGGCGCAAAACGTTCTCGGCGGCGGCGTGTGACGCTGGAAACCGGGCGGCTGGACCGGCTGCGCCGTTCGATGGAATCGCTCGATGTTGCTGCGGTCCTGACCGCTGACCCGATCAACATCTTCTACGCGACCGGCGTGCGGAACATGACGGTGTTCTCGATGATGGGATCGTTCAGGTTCGTGCTCGTGCAGGCGGATGGGCCGGTCGTGCTGTGGGAATACGCCGGCTGCGAGCATCTGGCCGACGACGCCGGGACCGTTACCGAGGTGCGGGCGGCGCCCGACATCACCCCGGCGGGCGGAACTCGGTGGGTGGAGTCGACGCACGGGTTTGCTCGCGAAGTCGCCGATCTCGTGGCGAAACTGCAGGTCGGCAAGCCACGTCTGGCTGTCGAGCGGTTTGACCAGCACGTGACCGACGCGCTGCGCTCGCACGGCTGCGAGCTCACCTCGGCGACCGAGGTATTCGCCTTGGCCCGCCGGATCAAGACGGCTGACGAGACTGCCGCCATGGGTTGCGCCATGGATGTCGTCACCGCAGCGCTCGAGGGGATGCGCGACCAGATCGAGCCCGGACGCACCGAGGTCGAGGTCTGGGCCGAGCTGCACCGTGGCCTCATCGCCGGCAACGGCGAGTATTTCTCCACGAGGCTCGCCCAGGCAGGGCCCCGGACGTTCCCGTACTTCAACGAGGCCGGCCCCAACCCGATCCGCCACGGCGACCTGCTCTGCGTCGACACCGATGCGCTCGGACCCGGCGGCTATGCCGTCGACTTTTCTCGGACTTTCGTGTGCGGCGATGCGGCGCCCACCGCGGCCCAGCGCAGCATCCATGCCATGGCGCTTGAGCAGCTGCAGCACAACGCCGCGCTGCTGGCGCCCGGACGCAGTTTCGAGTCGTTCGCCCGCTCGGCGTGGGAGGTGCCGGAGTGGTTCGCGCCATACGGCTACTACTGCTTGGCCCACGGCCTGGGCCTGTGCGGCGAGAGCCCGTACATCCCGGTGTACGAGGCCGAGGCGCCCGGGCCGTACCCCCTCGCGGGCGAGCTCGAACCCGGGATGGTCATCTGCGTGGAGAGCTACATCGGCGATGCGGCGAGCCACCAAGGCGTCAAGCTCGAAGACCAGTACCTGATAACTGAGGCAGGTGCGGAGTTGATGAGCACAATGCCCCACGACCTGGTCTGACGCGATATGCGTGTCTGAATTGCGACGTCGCCGAGAGTTTCTTTGGGGTAGTTAGGAGTTCGAAAACGCCCGGAAGACTCAATCAGTCGACACCTGCAAAAGAGCGCGTCGATATCCCGACGTGGAGGTGGCGGGAATCGAACCCGCGTCCTTCAACGTTTCGGTGAGTCTTCTCCGAGCGCAGTCGCTAAGGGATTGTCGGGAGACTGAGGGCAGCGACACCCTGCATGTCTCCGTAGCC
Organism: Candidatus Poriferisodalis sp.; assembly: GCF_965208895.1. GTDB lineage: Bacteria > Actinomycetota > Acidimicrobiia > Acidimicrobiales > Poriferisodalaceae > Poriferisodalis. The sequence continues at coordinate 3,918,781 of NZ_OZ242363.1, forward strand.
GTCTGTGAGTGTCCCCGCCGCCCCGTCGGCACGGGCGGCGGGCGAGCCCTGCAGATGATGGCACCGACGCCCGCAGGACTGGGGCTATCGGGCCGAACTCACAGCCTGAGATCAGGCTGCGAGCACCAGATCGTCTTGATCGACGTTGGCGTTTGTATTTTTTTCCGGCTCTTTAGCGTGGATCCGGAGACCACGGCTCGCTTCTCTCACTTCAACCGTCAAAGTCGAAACCGATCACCCCCAAGGTGGTTGCGGAACCCACGCTGTGCGGGCTCCCTCGGCGGGCTACAACCCTAGCGACGGGTTGCGACACCAAACGAACGCCTTGCCACCTCAGTTGCAGAGACCGTTGTCGCCGGTGCCGCGGTGGCTGTAGCACAGGGGTGTCGCCATCACGTTGCGCAGCGTGAATGGGCCGCCGGCCGTGTCGACGTTGTCAGCCCTCCAGTCGCCGGCCGGGTCGGCTGAAATCAGCAGTCGGTAGCCGCGCACGGAATCGTCGGGCAGCCCGACCACATCGACGGTGACCTCCGCCAATCCGTCGATCGCCCTGGGCGCGGCCGTCACCCGGATGCGCGACGGCGGCTCGTCCGATGCGAACGCAGCAGCGACCATGTTGGCGAGCTCGGTCAGCGTGGGCGCAGTCGGCGTGCTGCCCACCGCACTCTGGACCTGAGCGGTCATGTCGAGCCTCACGCTGGGCGTCAGCGGCGCGAGGTATTTGCTGCTGGCCCAGCCGATCACCGGCCCGGCTTGGATTTCGTGCCACGTGCTGGTGGCCAGATCTCGTGTGCGACCGGTTGCCGTGATGCCGTCGAGACTCAGCGTCGCAATCGAGTTCTCGGCGGCTGGATCGCGGACCTGCAGCTTGCTGTTTGCTGGATCGCCGGGAGCGATGCGCAGCGAGAGCGTGGCCACGACGCTGCCGTTGGGAACGTCACGGACATTGAGGAAGTCGTCATGGCTGACGCCGACCAAGCCGAGAGATGTGCCGGCGGCCGGCCCGAATTCGGCCGGCGTGCCCGGCAGCGGCTCCGAGGTGGGCGGCACCGAGATGGTCGGTGGGGGCGCCGTTGTCGCTGGCACCGGAATCGTGGTCTGAGCTACGACCGCCGGCGAGCGTGTCGTGGTAGTTGTCGCTGCGGCAGAGGCTGAGGGAGTGTCGTCGCCGAGCGGGGCGGTCGTCGAAGGGGACATATCGCCGGTCTGGGGCGTCTCTTCTTCTGTGGTGGCGTTCAGGGCGACGAACAGCGACAGCACTGAGATCACCAGTGCAGCGAACGCCATAGCTGCCACGAATCTGTTGGTCATGGTGTCGCCGCCTTCGCAGTCGTGGCCCTTCACCTGTACCGCAGTTCGGCATCACATTGGTGGCACTGGCCGCCGAGATGAGCCGGCCGGTTGTTGCGCGAGGCATGGGACTTCGACGGCGAGAATGCCGGGGTGAGCCAACAGCGCTGGTGGGCGAACCCATGGGGTGATGAGCGGTTCGGCCGTGCGTGCGTCGTCGTCGCCGACGATGTCCCATTGGGCGCAGCCGATGGTGGCCAGATGCCCTGCGATGACGACAGCCCGTCGCTGCCGGAATGGCTGGCGGCGATCGCGCTCGCGGTGACGCAGGAACGCCTGGCTCGGGGGCGCTGGGTGAGCCGGGTTCGGGTAACCGACGATGTGACCGCCCGCGATGCGGTGGCGCAGCTGCGCGGCGACGGTCATGCGGCCGTGCTGGCGCCGCCCGACGAGGCGCATGGCGTTGGCTGGCTGAACCGCAACCGGGCGGTGCCCGTGGGGGAGAAGTCGGCCGTGTGCTTCCCGTGGGCAGACGCCGCGGCCCCGGCAGTCGTCGAGATCGATCCCGGCGGAGCATTTGGAGCCGGCACCCACCCGTCCACCCGGCTACTGGCCGAATGGCTGGCGGGGGAGCTGACTGGCGGCGAGCGGGTCCTCGATGTGGGGTGCGGCAGCGGGGTGCTGGCCCTGGTGGCTGCCCGACTGGGCGCAGCTGAGGCGGTGGGGATCGACATCGAGCCAGCGGCAGTATCGGCGGCGCAGGCCAACGCCCGGCGCAACGGCCTCGACGGAGTGGCCAGCTTCAGCACGGCCCTTGTCGGCAGCTCCGAGCTCGGCACATTCGACGTGGTGGTGGCCAACATCACTGCCGACGTGCTGATGCCGCTCGCCGGCGACATTGCGGCACGGGTCGCACCGGATGGACGGCTCGCCGTCAGCGGCATCTCCGCAGCGCAGACTTCGTCAGTCGCTGCCGCCTATCGCCCCCACGGCATCGAACTGGCCGACCCCGTTCGGCTCGACGACTGGGTGGCTGTAGCGAACAGACGATCGGACGACGCGACGGCATAAACTATGCTCTGCCGCATATGCAGGGGTGACAGTATGCGCACCATGATCGTTCTGACCGACAACCAGCACGCCCTCGCCAAGCGCAAGGCAGCCCAGCAAGGCATCTCCCTGTCGGAGTACATCCGCCGGCTCGTCGATCGAGATCTCGAAGAGGAAGACGCTCCCGCACAGAGCATCACAGCCCTCTTCGGGCTGATCGATGACGGCGGTTCGAACATCCGGGAGAACAAGCATCAGATGATCGGCGAGGCAATCGACAAGTACTACGCCGATAAGGGTTTGTGAGCCCAGGTGGCGACGTTCGTCGACACCAGCGTCTGGTACGCGGCGGTGAACAAGAGCGATGCCGACAGGGACATTGCTCGTTCGATCCTGAGCGAACATGAGTCATCGCTCGTCACCAGCGATCACGTGCTGGTCGAACTGTGGAACCTGGCGAACGTCAGGATTCACCATTTGGCAGCGAACCAAGCAGTGAGCGCGATCCACGCTTCGCGGACCCGAATCGAGTGCACCACCGACCACGATCTTCAAGCTGCCGAGTCGATCCGGCTCAAGTTTGAAGACCAGGGCTTCTCGTTGACCGACAGGACGAGTTGGGCGCTCATGGAACGACTCGGGATCTCCGAGGCGCTGTCTTTGGACGTTGACTTCCGGGTGTATCGCTACGGCCCCGAGCGGCGTCGAGCGTTCAGGGTGCTGCCATAGTTCGCCGTTCTCGCGGCACTAAGTCGGCAGGGCGACGGTGAGGATTCCTGCCCGCTAGGAGCCGGAGGCTGGGTAGTTGGCCCAGGCGGTGACACCTTGGTAGCCGCCGTCGACCGTGATCGTTTGGCCGGTCACGTAGCGGGATTCGTCGCAGGCGAGGAACGCGACCACATCGGCGATCTCTTCGGGCACGCCCCAGCGGCCCAGAGCGATGTGGCGCTCGAGGCCGTCGGCGAGGCCGGGGATCTCACGGCCGGCCTCCCACATCTCGGTGATGATCAGCCCCGGCGCCACGGCGTTCACCCGGATGCCGAAGCGCCCGTAGGTGGCTGCCTGCGAGCGGGTGAGCGAGTCGAGCGCAGCCTTCGTCGCCCCATAAGTAGGCAGCTCGCTCACGCCGACCGAACCGGCGATCGACGACATGTGGATCACCGAGCCGTGCCCGCGCTCGCCCATCTGACGTGCCAGCGCCCGGGTGGTCTCCAGCGGCGCCAGGTAGTTCAGCTGCAGCACCGCTTGGTCGCCGCCCGGTTCGCGCAGCTCTCCTCGTCCGGCGTTGTTCACCAAGATGTCCACCCCGCCGAGCGCCTCGACTGCAGCGGCGGCCAGTTCGGCTCCAGCACCCGCCGCGCTCAGGTCGCTCTCGAGCACCACCGGTTCATGGGGCAGTTCAGCCGCGATCCGGCCAAGATCGTCGGTGGTCCGTGCCGCCAGCGCAACCCGTGCACCGTCCCGGGCCAGCGCTCGAGCGCAGTGCTCGCCGATGCCCCGGCTGGCTCCGGTCACCAGCGCCGTTCGTCCGTTCAGCCGATCCGCCATGTCCCGAGACTCCTGTCGCACGCCCAGTCGCCCTCAGTTTGGGTCAGGAAGCTCTGCGCCTGCTCGCTGAGCCAGCGCGGAAGGGGAGCAAGCTCAAGAAAACCTGGACCGGCGACCCCTGCCGAGTGCGTAGCGTCGAGGTCGTGACCGCACCTGATATCAGCACGGCAGAATCCGGCGCTGCGGCAACCGGCGCAGCTGGCGGCGGCGGTTTGCTGCGCATCACCGGCGCTCACGTCCGCTTCGATCAGACCAAAGCACTCGACGGGGTCGACCTTGCCGTCGGGAATGGCGAGATGGTCGTATTACTCGGCCCGTCGGGATGCGGCAAGACCACGCTGCTGCGCGCAGCCGCGGGGCTGCAGCCGCTCGATGCTGGTCGGATCGAGCTCGACGGGCGTGACCTGACCGGCCGTCGCCCCGACCAGCGCGGCATCGGCCTGATGTTCCAGGACGAAGTGCTGTTCCCGCACTACGACGTCGAGGGCAACGTGGCGTTCGGCCTACGCATGGCCAAGGTGCCCTTCGCGGAACGGCGTCGGCGGGTGGCCGAAGTGCTCGAACTGGTCGGCTTGTCGGGATTCGAAGGTCGCGATGTCGCAACGCTGTCGGGTGGCGAGGCCCAGCGAGTGTCGCTGGCGCGGGCGCTCGCCCCTGAACCCAATGTGCTGCTGCTCGACGAGCCGTTCGGCTCATTGGACCGGTTGCTGCGAGAGCGGCTCATCGACGAGCTGCGCCCAGTGCTCGACCAGGTCGGTGTCACCGCCGTTCACGTCACCCATGACCATCACGAGGCGTTTGCTCTGGCGGACCGCATTGCGGTGATGGCATCAGGTCGGTTGCTGCGGATCGGGACCCCCGAAGAGGTCTGGACTGACCCTCGAACTGCTGAGGTGGCTCGATTCCTGGGTCACACCAACGTCTTCGACTTCGAAGTCCCTCCGGCATTGGCCAGGGCCGCTGGGCGCCCGAGCAGTTTCGTTCTGCGCGCTGATCGCATCGAGGTAGTGGCAACAGGCTTCGACAACACCGGCGTCTCGGGCGATGACCCGATCGCGCGGCTGCCCGCCACGGTCGTCCGGCGTCGCTTCCGCGGCGACCGCTACGAGCTGCGGGTAGAGGCCGACGTCGGCGGGGTCGCCACCACCTTGGACGCCATCACTCCCCACGGCCCAGCAGTCGGTGCTGGCGTCCAGTTGCACATCGGCCCAAGCGCCGTGCTCGCACTCGAGTCCTGACACGACGTCTGTCAGGCCGAAGATTTCGCCCCGACGAACGCGCCGTCCCGCCGAGCCAGCACCTCAGCTGATCCAGGGGCGCTAGATGCCGATGTCCTTGAGGTTGTAGTCCGCGATGGCCTCGCGGGCGGCGTCGTCCCAGACGAATTTGTGCTCGCGGCCCGCGTTGGGCTGGTAGACGAACGGCGTCTCGGCCTCGAAGCGCTTGGAGCGAGCGTCGATGGCCCAGCCGATCACACGCGACCGCTCGGCGATGTAGGCCTCGTCGTAGAGCGAGATCGGGTTGTGGACGCCGCCGCTGCGCACGCCGAACACCGAGCGGCGCCGGTGGAAGCCGAAGTTGAGGGTGACCCGGGGCCGTTCGGAGGTGTTAGCGAACGAGCCGTGAATGGCTTGGCGGCTCGTGATGGCTACGTCGCCGGGGTCGCACACGACCGGGACTGCGTCGGGGAGGCGGTCGGAGCCGGCGGCGAGGCACATGGCCTTGATGTCCACCTTTCCCTTGCGATGGGAGCCGGGCACCACCCACAGGCCGTTGGTGGCATCGCATCCGTACAGCTGAGCCATGAAGTTGAAGCCGTGGGTGCCCTCGTCGAGCTCGGGATGGTCCCAGTGCGTCCAGCCATCCTGGTGCCACGCCACCGATCCGCCCAATCCGGGCTGCTTGATCCACACGACCTCGTTGAACGGGGTGAAGTCGGGGCCGTTCAGTGCCTGCGCGACGCCGAGCAGACCGGGATGGCCGTACAGCCGCAGGCACGCCTCGGAGAACTGCAGCGAGCCGCTGATGACCTGCACGACCCATTCGGGCGCTTCGTCTGGCGCCGAGGGCTCGAACATCTTGAACGGATGGCGACCGTGGGCCACGTCGGTGCCGCCGTAGGGGTCGGTCAGCGGGCGGACGAAGCTGACGTTGCGACCCTGATGGCCGGCGCCGAGCACTGGGCGACCGTGACGGTCCGTGTCGGCATCGGGCGCAGTGGGGCAGCGGTCCAGCAGGTCGATGACGTCGGCCTCGATGTCGGCCAGCTCGTCGGGCCCGAGCACGCCGGTGAAGACATAGAAACCGCAGCGCGAGTACGCCTCGGCGATCTCGGGGTGCAAGTCGCCCTCGTCGGTGAACCGGATCGGGCCACGATTGCCGAGTTGCATCGCCCGCTCGGTGCCGGCCGCCCGGTAGGCGACCATCTCGTCCTCGACATCGCCGTAATTGACGATGGGCACCTCTGCCAGCCCGAGCGTTGCCGCGCCTGCACTCATGTCACACTCCCGTACCAGGCTCTGGGGCATGCCGAGGTGCCCCTGCCGTCCCTGTCATTCAACCACGGCGCGAGGCCCTCCTACCGGGCTCCGTCCTCTGCCCCGCGGGTGCCTTCGGCCGGTTCTGGCCTGCGCAGGTCCTTCTCGCGGCCATGTTCGGAGGGCTCCCAGTAGACGTTGGCGGCCACCTCGTCGGGCCGGTGCTGCTGTGGCACCCAGCCGCTCGGATCGTCGTGCGGGTACTGGTATCCCTCGCCGTGACCCAGCGATGCGGCGCCCTGGTAGTGGGCGTCGCGCAGGTGAATGGGCACCTCGCCCGCCCCGGCGGAACGGGCATCGGCCATAGCACGACCGATGGCAACGGTGACCCGGTTCGACTTTGGCGCTGTGGCCAAGCGCACCACGGCATGCGCCAGGTTGAGCTGAGCTTCGGGCAGGCCGACGTACTCGACGGCTCGGGCTGCGGCTTCGGCCACGAGCAGCGCAGTGCTGTCTGCCATGCCGATGTCCTCCGAGGCCAGGATGACCATGCGGCGGGCGATGAAGCGGGGGTCCTCACCGGCGTCGAGCATGCGGGCCAGCCAGTACAGCCCGGCGTCGGGGTCTGAGCCGCGCAGCGACTTGATGAACGCGCTGATCGTGTCGTAGTGGCCGTCGGCCCCGTAACGGACGGCCTTGGCGTCCACGGCGTGCTCGGCGTCAGCCAGAGTGACGTGCGGGTTCCCGGCTGATGCGTCGGGTGCTGCGCGGGCGGCACCGCTGATCTCGGGGGCTTCGAGGGCCTCTGCTTCCCCGCGACGCGAGGCGAGCGCCACCGCCACCTCGGTGCTGGTGAGAGCGTGGCGGCCGTCGCCGCCGCTGCGGGCAGCGATGTGGTCGACGGCGTCTACCTCGCCGGTCGCGCCCTCGGCGGCCAGAGCCCGGTCGATGAGCGTCCGCAGGGCAGCATCGTCGAGCGGCACCAGGCGGAACAGCGTCGAGCGTGACAGCAGCGGCGGGTTCACCTCGAAGTGGGGGTTCTCGGTGGTGGCGCCGATCAGCACGATCAGCCCGTCCTCGACTGCCGGCAGCAGCGCATCCTGCTGGGCCTTGTTGAAGCGGTGCACCTCGTCGAGGAACAAGATGGTGCCTCGGCCGTGCTCGCCGATGCGCAGCCGAGCCTCGGCTATCACTTCGCGTACGTCCTTCACGGTGGCGCTGACAGCCGACAGCTCGCAGAACTCCTTGGCAGTGCTCACGGCGACCACTCGGGCCAAGGTCGTCTTGCCGGTGCCAGGCGGTCCCCACAGGATCACCGACGACAGGCGATCAGCCTCGATCAGCTCTCGCAGCGGCCTGCCAGGGGCGAGCAGATGGCTCTGGCCCACGATCTCGTCGAGAGATCGGGGCCGCAGCCGTGCCGCCAACGGGGCCTGACGGGCCAGGCGGTCCCTGCCCGCCGCTTCGAACAGCCCCTCGCTCACACCCCGACGGTACGCGCTGGCTGCACGTCACCCATCACGGCCCCGCGAGGCGGGGGAGTCTGGCCTCGACCGATGCGAAGGTCACAGGTCTGGGTGATCCACCTCGTAGGAGCGGATCCGCTTGGCGAAGCTCAGGTCGTGCCCGGCGGGGTCGGTGATCGGGAACATGCGCTCACCCCAGGGTGCATCTCGCGGCGCCGCTCGGGGCGCCAGGCCTGCGTCGAGCGCCTGCTGGTAGAGCGCGTCCACGTCGCTGACGTGGAAGATCGCCCTGCCCCAACCGGTCTCGGCCTCGGCAGCGCTGGGCACCGCGATCAGGTTCACGAAGCACCCGTCGCTGCGCAAGGTGCTGAACGGCGCATCGTCACCGCCGTAGGTGGTTCGGAACCCCAGGGCCTCATAGAAGCGCACCGACGCCGCCATGACCGAAGTCCGCAACGTGATCGCATTGATCGACTCGACACCGGTCACGGCCACATTCTCGCCGCTCCGTGCCATGCCGCGCAGCCGCGAGTGCACCGGCGCGATGCGCCCGCTGGCGGGTCTTGCCGACTTCGCAGCAGGCGCGCCTTTCGGCACGGCTTCCTAGCATGAAGCAATGAGTGAGTACTCCCACGTGGATCTGCTTCCCACGGGCCCCGCGGATGTGACTTACCGGCACCTCACGTCGGATCACGTCTCCACTGTCTCTGCCGCGGGCCGGCGCTTCCTGCAGGTCGAACCGGAGGCGCTGCGGCTGCTCACCGCAGAGGCCATGCGCGACATCGCGCACCTGTTCCGAACAAACCATCTGGCCTCGTTCGCGGCGATTCTGGACGATTCCGAGGCATCGCCCAATGACCGCTTTGTGGCCCTCGAACTGCTCAAGAACGCCAACATCGCTGCAGGAGGCGTGCTGCCGAGCTGCCAGGACACTGGCACCGCGATCATCTGGGGCCACAAGGGCGAGCGGGTGCTCACCGGCACTGCTGAGAATCCCGATTTCGACGATGCCGAGGCCATCTCCCAAGGCGTCGCCGACACCTTCCTCACCTCGAACTTGCGCTATTCCCAGCTCGCCCCGCTCGACATGTTCACCGAGCGCAACACCGGCAACAACCTGCCTGCCCAGATCGAGATCTACGCATCGCCGGGCGACGAGTACGAGCTGGTCTTCATGGCTAAGGGGGGAGGCTCGGCCAACAAGAGCTTCCTGTTCCAGGAGACCAAGGCGCTGCTCAACCCCGAGAGCCTCATCGGGTTCCTCGACACCACCCTGCGCACGCTGGGCACATCTGCCTGCCCGCCGTACCACCTGGCGGTCGTCATCGGCGGCACCTCGGCCGAATTCGCCGTCAAGACCGCCAAGTACGCCTCGGCCAAGTACCTCGACACGCTTCCCACCGCGGGCAGCGAGGCCGGCCATGGCTTTCGGGACCTCGAATGGGAAGGACGAGTCCTCGAGCTCACCCGTGAGTTCGGCATCGGGGCGCAGTTCGGCGGCAAGTACTTCTGCCACGACGTGCGAGTCATCCGGCTGCCCCGCCACGGCGCCAGCTGCCCCGTAGCGATCGCTGTGTCCTGCTCGGCCGATCGCCAAGCGCTCGGGCGGATCACTGCAGACGGCATCTTCCTCGAGCAGCTCGAAACCGACCCCGCCCGGTTCCTGCCCGAGACCGATGAGCAGGAGCTGACCACCGGCGTCGTGCCGATCGACCTGAACCAGCCAATGGACGCGATCCGCAACCAGCTCACCCGCCATCCAGTCAAGACCCGGCTGTCGCTGACCGGAACGCTCGTGGTCGCCCGCGACATCGCCCACGCCAAGCTCAAAGAGCGCCTCGACGCCGGCAACGGCTTGCCCGACTACCTGCGCGAACGACCCGTCTATTACGCCGGCCCCGCCAAGACCCCCGAAGGTTACGCGTCGGGCTCGTTCGGCCCCACGACCGCAGGCCGCATGGATTCCTACGTCGAGCAGTTCCAGGCCGCCGGCGGCAGCCTCGTCATGCTCGCCAAGGGCAACCGCTCCCGTCAGGTGATCGAGGCATGCGCCCGCTACGGCGGCTTCTACCTGGGCTCCATCGGCGGCCCCGCGGCCCGGCTGGCGACGGACTCGATCCGCAAGGTCGAAGTGCTGGAATACCCCGAACTGGGCATGGAGGCCGTCTGGCAGATCGATGTCGAGGATTTCCCCGCGTTCATCATCGTCGACGACAAGGGCAACGACTTCTACAGCGAAGCCTCCACCCCTGTTCTTGTGCGAGCGGAAGGGCTCCGCCCCGGCTCGCGACACTCGAAAGCGGAACGGCTGCGCCCCCGCTCGCGACAATAGAAAGCGCAGGGCTTCGCCCTCGAGTTCTGCTCAGTCGCGCCAGAACAGGGCTACGTCGATCGGGTTGATGCCGCCGACGGCGAACCAGATCGAGGCTGCGATGCCGGCGGCGGCCAGTAAGACCATCGTGACGATCGTTGAGCGGGGCAGCTTGCCATCGTCATCGGACGGAAGCCGCTCGCGCACCTTGTGGAGCAGTCGATCCGCCCACGCCACATCCCGAGCCAGGATCGCCAAGCCGACCGCAACCACCAGCATTCCCGGCCCCGGCAGCGGCATCATGATGATGCCCAGCACGACCACACAGAGTCCCAGCGTCATCCGCGACAACCGAACGACCGAGTTGCGCCACGCCTTCTGCCTCGTCGGTTCGCGCTCGCCGGTCGCCAGCTCTGCTTCGATGGCAGCCTCGCGAAAGCGATCACCGCGAGACGCATCATCGGCCTCGGAGTCGGCAGCGGTCGGCGCAGCTTCGTTCATCAGTCTTCCCGCCAGGGTGCAAGGGCGGCAATAGTGTGGCGGTTCCCAAGCGCGGCGCAACATCGCCGCCGCGATCAGCGTCGCGCTCTGGGCGCATCAACGCTGCAACAAGGAGACATGACGATGCCGACCGTCGACAAGTCCACCCCGATCACCTGGACCGTGGGCGACGCCCGCCTCACCCGGATAGCAGAACTCGAGGTGCACTGGCCGTTCAGCGTACTGCTGCCCGGCGCCGAGGACGTCATCGACGACTACGACTGGCTGCGGCCCGACTTCGTCACCGACGACGGTCGCATGCGCCTGTCGATGCACGCGGTGGTCATCGAGTCGGACGGGCTGCGCATCATCGTCGACACCTGCGTCGGCAACGACAAATCGCGACCGGGAGCACCGCCGTTCGAGCAGCTCTCCACCCCGTTCATGGAAGACCTCGAAGCCGCCGGTTTCGCCCCAGAGACCATCGACTACGTCGTGTGCACCCACCTGCACGTCGATCACGTCGGCTGGAACACGCGCCTCGTCGACGGGCAGTGGGTGCCGACGTTCCCGAACGCCCGCTACCTGTTCGTCCAGGCCGAGTACGACTACTGGCGCGCCGAGCCGCAGGACTACGGGCCGGTCTTCGAAGACTCGGTGCAGCCGATCACCGACGCCGGACTCGCCGACCTCGTAAGCCCCGACCATCGCATCAACGACGAGGTCTGGTTCGAATCGACGCCCGGCCACACCCCGGGCCACGTCAGCGTCATCATCTCCTCAGCGGGGGAGCGGGCGGTCATCACCGGCGACATGATCCACCACCCGCTGCAGTTCGCCCGCCCCGACATGGCTTCCAGCGCCGATTACTCGGCCGACGGCACCTCTACGGCCACCCGTCTCGAAGCGTTCCCGCGCTGGTCCGACGGTCGGCTCGTCATCGGCACCCACTTCGCCGGCCGCACCGCCGGCCACATCGTCGCGACCGACCAGCCAAACAGCTGGATCTTCACTCCGTAGCGTCACGCGTCGCCATGGACCTCACCGACAGCTACCAATCAGCCGTGCCGGGTCCATTGCTCGCGCGTTTCGAATGGCGCGAAGTGCGCAACGCCGCGGCGATTGCCGAGGCCACCAACCGCGAGGAGTGGAACGACATCATGACGGTCCTCGACGAGTTCGAGCTGACTATCGAGGAGCTGATGCTGCCCGGCGGAAACAAGTCGGGACTGACGGGCCGCTTGGAAAGCGCCTTCAAGAATCGCGGCTGGCGCGAGTCTCGGCTTGACACCGAGATCACATTGACCACCCAGCGACGCCCCTACAGGCCGGCGGGAGAGACCCAGACACAACGCGAGACCTCCAGCGTCGCGAATCAGGGCTACTTGGTGGACGGCTTCAAGGGTCGGATCGCGCTGGATGTCGAATGGAACGCCAAGGACGGAAATCTGGACAGGGACATCGGCACCTACCGGGCCATGTATGAGGCGGGATTCCTCGATGCGGGCGTCATCATCACGAGGACACAAGAAGACTTGAGGGCGGCCGCTCTCGACTACGAGCCGACCACTACCAAGTTCGATACGACTACGACGACCAACTTGGACAAACTCGTTCCGAGACTGACACGCGGCGACGCCGGAGGCTGCCCAGTGCTCGCAGTTGCGATTTGCGCGAGGACCTTGAGCGACATCGTCTAGCCAACAGCCAGTGTGCGCAGCGATGCTTGCGCCCGGCGCAAAGCCTGACCGGGGGACTCAATCCGCGACGAGCAACGGCTCCTGATGGACGCCAGGCCGCTGGGCGTCATCCGGAACGCGGTAGCCGGCGTGCACGCGTCCCCGTGGTGTCGTATCCGCAGCGGCCTCATCACCCCAGGCGGTCCAGCCCGGTCGCGGGTAGCGAGCGAACATCTCGAGGTACGGACCGGGCGAGCACGCTTCGATGATGTCGTACTGCTCGTCCGGTTTGCGGGAGTGCTCCCGCTTGCGGGTCTCGATGATGTTGACCTGTCGTCTGGCTGGAGCGAGCGTGCGAAGCTTGCCTCGGACGCCGAACAGGATCGGCTCGGTTGTGTTCCGGAAGTAGAAGCCAACGCCTCGCCCGTCAGGTCCACCATCCTTGCGGCGCTTCGCCCACACCAGCATGGCCTTGTACGTGAAGCCCCACGCGTCAAGCGTCGCGAGCCCTTCCTGCAGCAGGGCATTCGGCACCCAGAGATAGCAGTGCGACTGCTCGGCCATCAGACTGCCGACGTCGAGCGCGGCGATGTCCTGCCACTCCATCGTGTCGTAGCGAGAGAGGCGTCGGTGCTCGGGTGCCACCTTGCCAGTCCGGTTCTGGAACCGCCAAGGTGGATCTGCGAGAACGGTCCCGAACGGTGTGCCTCCGAACGCTTCCAGCGCTAAGTCAAATGGCTCGGGGGCGGGAGCTGCGGAGTCCGGCACGGCGTCACCTGGGGAGACTATGGAGACTATGGAGAACAAGAGAGGCTGAGATTCAAGCGCCTCAACCTCGCTCATAGTCCTAGCAGCCGGGAGCGACGCGCTGCCGCACCATTTCAAGCGCCGCCGACGCAATGCGCTGGCAGGGCGCCCGTCTCGTGCCGCAACCGGCGACCGGGCACTTCTGGACACTTGTGCACGCCAATCGACGCGAAGCCAGAAGAGGTTGGGTGATGTTGGCTGGCCGATACTCGTCCGGGGCTCGAGCCGAAACGATGTTGCGACACGGATGTCGGGCTAGCCGCGGGGCTCGCGGGGCAGCCGCAGGATCCGCTCGCCGATGATGTTTCGCAGGATCTGCGTCGTGCCGCCCATGATCGTGTAGGCGGGCGCGTAGGTCACATTGCGCGACACCCGGTTCGCCAGCATCGTGTCGGCACCGGCCACGTCGCCCACGAAACGGGAGACCTCCTGCTCGAACTCGGTGCACCACGTCTTGGTCACCGCTGAGTACTGCGGGAACGGCGTCTGGCGCAGCACATTGCGCAGCACCATGTCCCGGCCGATCCGGTAACCGGTCTCGATGCGAGCCATCCGCTGGCGAACGAGCGGATCCGAGATGTCGGCTCGGTCCTTCATGTCCAGATACAGCCGCTGGTTCGACGCCAGCCGGTCGATGCCGCCCCGCTCGTGCTCGAGCTGGCGCATCGTCTGGGAGAAGCTGTTGTTGAGCTCGCCCACCAGATTCTCGACCGGCACCTCCACATCGTCGAAGTACACCTCGTTGAAGTGCGCATCGCCGGACGCATCCCGGATCGGTCGAACCTCGATGCCCGGGGTGTCCATCGGCACGATCAGCTCGCTCATGCCCTTGTGCGGCGGCGCATCGGGATCGGTCCGGCAGATCAGGTAGCACCAATTCGCTGTGGCGGCGCCGCTCGTCCAGATCTTCTGGCCGTTCACGATGAACCGGTCGCCGTCGCGCACAGCCGTCGTGCCGATGGCCGCGACATCGGAGCCGGCGTCGGGCTCGGACATGCCGATGCACCAGCGCGACCGGCCCGCACGCATCTCGGGCAGAAACCGGGCCTGCTGTTCTGCGGTGCCGTAGGCCAGCAGCACCGGGCCGATCTGACGATCGGGAAAGAACGAGCTGGCCATCGGCGCACCGCCCAGCAGAAGCTGCTCGGTGACCACGAACCGCTCGACCTCAGGCCGACCGTCGCCGCCGGCCTCGACGGGCCAGCACATCCCGATCCAGCCGCGCGCACCCAGCCGCAGCGTGAATTCTTCGGAGTAGCCGACCAGCCAGCTGTCATCGATGGTGAACAGGTCGGACGTGGCGTCGTGCACCCACGCAGCAGCTTCGTCGGCCAGATCTGTCAGCTCTCGGGGCCAGCAGTAATCCATCGCCGAGACCCTACGGCGCGCCGCTGACAGCGAGCGTCGGCTACAGGTCGGTCCGGTACAAGTAGCGGATGTCCCAGTAGCCGTACAGCGTCGGCGTGACGTTGCCGAACACGTTGCGCACAGCGCCCAAACGCTCCGAGAGCGTCGTGTAGATCAGCGGCACGTGCTCCGCGGCGATCGCCTGTGCCTCGCGGTAGAGCTGTACCCGCTTGTCGTGGTCGAACTCTGTGCTTGCCTCGATGTAGAGCCGGTCGATCTCGGATTCCCAATTGGTTACCGGATCGTCCTGGAAGGGGTACCACAAGTGCAGCGACTCTGAGCTGTGCCACAGCCCGATGCCGCTGTAGGGATCAGGACCACCGGTGAAACCGATGACCATCGCCTCCCAGTCGTAGGTGGTCGTGAGCCGCGACACCAGGTCGCCGAAATCGACCACCTCATAGGTGACATCGAGACCCGCGGCGACCATCCCGTCCCGGATGATCTCGGTGACTGCCTGACGCACGGTGTTGCCTTCGTTGGTCACCAGCGTGAACGAGATCGGATTGCCCAGTCCGTCCTCGCGGATGCCGTCTCCGTCGGTGTCGACCCACCCCAGGTCATCGAGAAGATCGTTCGCCCGGTCGATGTCGTACGGGTAGCGGGGCACCTCGGGGTTGTGGAAGTCGCCGGCGGCCGGGCTCACCGACGACCACTGCGGGTAGCCCAGACCGTGCTGGACGACATCGATCATCGCCGCCTTGTCCAGCGTGTGAGCCACCGCCTGACGGAAGTTCACGTTGCGGAACCAGTACAGCTTGGTCGGGTCCACGAACGGCTCGCCGGCGTCGCTCGAGCCTCGGTTCTGGTTGAAGGTCAGGAACGTGGTGCCAAAGCCGGGGCCGCGCCGGTGCAGCGCGAAGTTCTCCTCGCCTTGCAGCGGCTCCAGCAGAGCGTACTCCTCGCCCAGCACACCGTGGAAGTCGCTCGTTCCGTCACGGAACAAAGTCAGCTCATCTTCCAGGTCCGGCACGACGACGTGCACCACCTGGTCGAGGTACGGCAGCCGCTGACCGTCGTCGTCGGTCTTCCAATAGCTCGGGTTGCGTTCGAAGATCACCCGCTCGCCGGGCGTGTACTCACCGATGGTGAACGGTCCGGTCCCGATGATCTCGGTTGGGTCGGTGTCGATGTTCCAGAACTCAGTGAAGGTGCCTGCGTTGATGGGCCCCTCCAAGATGTGCTTGGGATAGATGGCGGTGCCCATCGAGCGCAGGAACGGTGCGAACGGCTGGGGCAGCACGAACTCGACTGAGTGGTCGTCGAGCGCCGCCACAGTCATGTTCGACACCTCCCACTCCTCGTCGTCGTTGAGGTAGCGGAATTCGAAGGTGGCACGGCTCGACGCGTTGAAGTCGTCGTTGTAGACGACGTGGTTGAACGTGAAGTCGACATCGTGGGCGGTGAACGGCGTGCCGTCGTGCCACAGCACATCGTCACGCAGGTTGAACACCCAGCGAAGGCCATCGTCGGAGCGTTCCCACGACTCGGCGAGCAACGGCTCGATCTCGTCATCGAGCCACGAGGTCTCGGTGAGGCCCTCGAACAGGTAGCCCAAGACGTTCGACGACCCGGCGTCGTTGGACAGTGCCAGATTGAGGCTCAGCGGCTCGGAGATCGTCGCCAGCGTGAGTGCCCCACCGTGGGTGCCGATCTCGTAGGAGAACTCCTCGGCATTGCTGCGTAGCTCGGCGACGATGCCGCCCGCCGCCGCCGGCTCGTTTGTCGAGCAAGCCGAGAGGATCAACAGGACGCTTACCGCGGCTGCAATGGTTGATCGAAATCTCACAGTGCCTCCTGGTTGCACGGTCTATGAAGCGCGCTGGTCGGTCTCGGCCGTGCGCATCCCGAGGACAACTAGATCAAAAGATTTGCTCGCAGCATGTCGAGCGCCGCGGGGTCGAGGCCGTGGCCGAGGAGGTATCCCTCGACACCGGTTGCCGTGCTGGCCTTGGAAAGGCGCCCAAAACGATGGTCGAGCTCTGTCAGCACAGCGGCCATCACCCCGCGCGGCGCGCTGAGGATGGCCCGCACGTCGTCGATGGCGATGCCGAGCCTTGCGAATTCCGGCG
Source organism: Candidatus Poriferisodalis sp. (assembly GCF_965208895.1). GTDB lineage: Bacteria > Actinomycetota > Acidimicrobiia > Acidimicrobiales > Poriferisodalaceae > Poriferisodalis. Next base: position 3,935,368 of record NZ_OZ242363.1, read on the forward strand.
TCAGCTCTTTGATGCGCTGATGCGACCGGAGCTCGTTCGACAGGCAGTAGTCGTCCAGCACGGTCTCGCGGTCGACGCCGAGTGCTTCGAGCAGCAGCGCTGACGCGATGCCGCTGCGGTCCTTGCCAGCGGTGCAGTGGAACAGCATCGGCAGGTGGTCGACGTCGGCCGCGATCGCCACCAGCTGAGCGAACCGTTCGCCGTAGGTGCCGATCATCTTCAGGTAGAGCTCGGCCATGTCGTCTTCGCTCACCGACCGCAGCCGGCCCTCGAATATCTGGTCCACCATGCTGATGTCGCCGTCGACAGTGTCGCCCACCGGCAGCGAGATGTGCGAGGTCACGCCAGGCCAGAGCCGCGAGCGGTCCCGCTCGACCTCGGGCCCGGCCCGGAAGTCCACTACGGTCCGGATGCCGCGGCTGCCGAGTTCGTCGAGATCGTCGGTGGTCAGCGTGCTCAACCGGTCCGAGCGATACAGCGCCCCCGTCCGCACGTGACGTCCGCCCGCTGCGGGGTAGCCGCCCAAGTCGCGGCAATTCCGCGCACCTTCCAGCACAACCACGGCATCTCGACGCACGGGCTCGCAGGCTACCGATCTAGTCTCGACCAAGGCTGATAGCGCAGTCGACCGCATCTTTGCCCAGATGGCTGCGAGGCGAGCGTCCCCCGGCTGGCTTGCATTGCGTTGGCGCGTGTCGCGGGTGCCTACTCCGCTGGGGCCGACCCAAGCCAGCAAACGGATTTGGTCAACCTGCAGCGCTACACGAACGTCTCGACTTGTTGTGAGCAGACGTAATCGCACACACGAGATTCATCAGCCAAGAGATCCCGTTCAGGCAGCGCTAGCCGGAGCCGATCTACGATGTCGGTGTCGTTCTCTCGCTCGAGCAAGAGACGCCGATAGCGCGAATCGACATGGTGTGGCACAGCAAGATAGCGGATCGGTTCGGGTCCTGTGCCCATCATCTTGCTCCAATGAGCGGGTTTCGCCTCGGTCATCTTGTTATGCCACTCGTCGCTCTTGGCACAAGTCGCCTGTCCAATCAACTGGACGCCTCCCGGGCGAACGTCCAAGGGCCAGAAATTGCTGATGAGATCAGTGCCGTCGTCGATGGCCCTCTGCCGGTAGGACGCGTTTGCGACATTGACCGAGAGGCCAACGTGACGCGCAGCTTGTTGGACCCTGGACGGGTAGTCATTCGCACCGTTGTTCAGCAGCGCCGTCCTGATGCCGAATGACTCAAAACAGGCCTCGACGATCTGCTCAAAAAGCGCCGACAGTTCGACGCCTGTGATCCTCGCCTTCGTTGCATGCGCGACGGATAACGTGAGCAACGAGTCATACGGGCAGTGAGTCTGCTTCTCGCCGCGGGCGATGATGCTGCGAGACGGCGGGCCCACAATGTACGGATATCCGTCTTGGAGTATCTCTCGGCGCTCGTAGAATTCCGCAACGGCATTGTTCACTACGTCGGCCGAGGCATCAACAGATTCCGAGAGATCTGGATCAGTGTCAGGTGCATCCCTGTCCGTGGTTCCGTGATCGAAGTCGCTGCTGATCTGGTCACGCAGCAATCCTGTGTACTCCGAGTCACGCACAAAATCGGCGACTTCTTCGACGGAAAACGTGTGTCCGGCCCAAGCCAGCAGTTCCAAGTAATCACATAAGGCACCGGGACGTGCGTACCTGCCATACCATTCGATGTTGAAGTTGATCACAGTTTAGATCGAGCTTGATCGATGAGCGCAGTAATCGATTGTACCTCGACCGCCACCCGATTGGCGAGCCTGCTGACTTCGGACAGGTCGTCACTGCTCGAATCCTGCGCAAAGTCGATACGGGCCCGTTCGAGGTCTCGGCATATGGAGCGCAGGCGCTCGGGCAAGGTGCGCCGTAGGAGCATTGCCTGCGCAGAAGCGAAATCGTTCGTCGCTCGCAGCACTTCTCGGGCATCATCACTTGCAAGCACACGGCCGTAATCTGTCACCCAGCGGGAATCATAGACTAATGCTCTGCTATTGCCGTTGGCTGGCGTGAAATCGCGAATGACTTCGCTGAGCCGGTCCGCACTCAACCGAGTCAACTCGTCTTGAGTTTCACTAGGCGTACGAGGATTGCCGAATCCGATGTAAGATTTGATTTCGGCGCTGTTCATTGCGCGCAGCCAAACTCCGAAGCGGTGATGCTGCAGGTGGCTGACCGAGAGTTTCAGTTCCTCGGCGGCGTGCCGGACTATTGATATCGCAATGAAAGAGTTACGAACTCCGGTGGCATTCGAGCCGATCCTGCGTCCAATGTTGCGGAACGTATTGACTGGATCAACGCGGGCCTCGTCGTCTACCATCTGGCGCAAGAAACGGGCGCGCGCTTCCGCGCTCCAAGTCTTCATTCCGCCAATGTGACGATGTGCCAAATAGCTCTCGACGTCGCGTCGATCAACAGCAATGAGGCAAGGGATCAGCTGGAGACGATTTAGCTGCTCTTGCTGCGGCACAAGATCGACAATCGGGCTGTCAGGGTAGTAGCCGTGGAGGCACAGCAGCGCAGCTAATCGCCGGTTTCCTTCGATGACCGTGTACCGATTCACTGAGTGCTCTGATGCGATGACGATCAGACGTTCCGCTTCGAAGAAGCCGTTGTCCAGGAACGAGTACCCCAGTTCGTGGAGCACGCCGTGGTCGATGAGGTACTCGATCATTGCCTCCCGATCGCCCGTGATCTCCTCGGGCAAGCGTGGGTTGAAGACGTCAAGGTCGAGCAATTCGATGGGGATATTGTCGGGCTTCATTGCACGGGTGTGCTTTCGCGGCCGTATTGCAGAGGATTTGAGCGGCTCATCGTGGCTTCGGTCCCATGCCGGCCCCAGGATGGTCGGGATGATCGCCTACGAGTGGTGAGTACTTGGGCGGCAGCCTCCTAGGCAACGGAGGGAGCTGACAGGCCGTCGCAGCTCGAGGCAATTGGAGTCGCAGCATGTTCGTCGGCACCGCGCCATCAAGATGGCGCGCGAGGGCTCTGCCCATGATCTCTGCCAAGAGCGGTGGTGTCGCATTGCCGACTTGGCGTACTTGTGCATATGTGTTGCCTTCGATTGCCCAGTCACTCGGTAGTGATTGCAGACGCTTCATTTCCCAGACCGACAGGGGTCGATTTGCCCAGTGAAATGGACCATTGGCGGGGCCGATAGTGCTGGCGATCGTCGGTGACGGCTGCTGCGGATGCAATTTACGCAAGAAGGATGAGTATCGCGTCCGGTACCCGAAGATACTGCAGCCGCCGCCTCGGCTCGTATGCCACTGATAGTTCTCGCCGGGCGGAATGGTCGGCAGGAGGTCGGCCCATTTCCCGCGAGCTTGCGGCCTGCGATCGTTCGCAGGCGCGTCATGAAGTGCATCCCAAGCGGTCCGGCGCTCGTCGGATGCACTCGGCCATGTAAACGGACCTACGCGGGAGATGACAATGATCGCCCGATGGCGATTTTGTGGTACGCCATAATCCGCAGCGTTCAGAATGCGGAAGTCAAGTTCGTAGTGCGCGTCGCAATAGCGGCCCAACTCTCTCGTGAGGACACGCAGCTTCGTGAGTTGTGATGTCGGCCCTCGAACGAAACCGGGAACGTTCTCGAGCAGCAGAACGCGAGGCTGCAGGCGACGAGCGAGTTGGAAGAAATGGTCGAGGCACGTCGAACGGGCATCGGCAGTGCCGAGCCGGGCGGTCGCGGTCCACTGGGCGGCTTTGCTGAACGGTTGGCACGGCGGCGCTCCTGCCAGCAGGTCGAGTCCACCGGGTCCGACGCCGACATCGTGCGGCTGCAGTTCGGAGGCGGCGACTGCGATGTCGCCGTTGCCCACGAGCGGCCACAGATCGCCCCGGTTGGCCTTGAGCGTCAGTTTCGCCTCGTGATCGGTCTCGAGGCAGCCCACCGAGCAGAACCCGGCAGACTCCAAACCCAAGTCCATGCCACCGAGACCGGTGAACGCCGAGAAGACACTCAGTCGCTGATCAGGCTCGCGTCTCGTCGTCACGCAGCACACCTCAAGCTTCAGCTTCGGGGGCGGCAACAGCCCGCTGATGTGGTGGCGAGCGTATCGCGCCAGCCGCGACGTGTTCCTCGGCGCGGCGCACTGGGGGCTACCGTCGCCGTCTATGCGTGCAGTAGTCATCCCTGAATACGGCGGCGTCGAAGTGCTTGAGGTGCGCGACGTTCCCGACCCAGCCCCCGGACCCGAGGAGGTGCTCGTGAAAGTGGCCTGCTCGGCCATGAATCGAGCCGACCTGCTTCAGCGGATGGGTCTCTATCCCGCGCCCGGACCGAAGCCGGAGTTCGAGATCCCGGGCATGGAGTTCGCCGGCACGATCGCGACGCTGGGCGAACGAGTCACTGGCTGGTCGGTCGGCGACGAGGTCATGGGCATCGTGTCGGGCGGGGCGAAGGCCGAGCGCGTCGTGACCCATGAACGCATGCTCCAGCGCGTCCCTTCGGGCGTGGTCTTGCGGGACGCAGCCGCCATTCCGGAAGTCTTCATGACCGCCCACGATGCGCTCGTCACCCAGGGCGGGCTGACATCGGGCGGCACCGCGCTGGTGCACGCCGGCGCGTCGGGCGTCGGCACCGCCGCCATCCAGATCGCCAAGGCGCTCGGCGCCCGCATCGCCGTGACCTGCTCCACGTCCAAAGTGGCTGCATGCACTGACCTCGGGGCCGACTTGGTCATCGACTACACGCAGACCGACTTTGCCGAGGCGATCAAGGAGTGGACCTCCCGTCAGGGCGTCGACGTGGTGCTCGATGTGATCGGCGGCGACTACCTGGCCCGAAACATTGCGTCTGTTCGTGTCCAGGGCCGCATCATTCAGGTCGGCGTCATGGGTGCGCCCTCCGCCACGTTTCCGTTAGGCGCCTTGCTGCCGAAACGGGCGGCACTCATCGGCACCGTGCTGCGCTCGCGGCCCATCGAGCAGAAGATCGATGCCAACCAGCGGTTCTGCGCCGAGCTGCTGCCGCGCTTCGACGACGGCTCGCTGCGGCCGGTCATCGACTCCCGATTCGCCCTTGGCGACATCGCCGGGGCACACGAATACATGGCCACCAACGCGAACGTCGGAAAGATCCTGCTCGACGTCAGCTAGCGCCGGCGGCTAGTCCGCCGTCTACACGGCCTCTGTTTCCAACTGGCAGCCAGATTCCTGCAGGCGTTTCAGAATCTTCATCAATCTGAGACTCTGTCTTTCGGTCGGAATCTTCGCAGGGACGGTGGATGCCACATCGAGGACACCGGCATCAGTAGGAGACAACATTCCTTCATCGATTCCCCACTGCTTGAGTGACTTCCAGAACCCGGCTCCTGCAGTGACTACGGCAGTTTGGGCCTCGATCCCATTCAGCTCCCGCTGGTCCTTCACTGCGGCTCGCTTGTTCGACACGACCTCGTCGTCAGTTAGCAGCTCTTGTTCGAGGCTCGCGGGCCACCTCACTCGTAACCGCTCGACGCGATTCCAGCACGCCTGCTGCTTCGCCCATTCGGTGACATTTCTGTGTGTTGCGGGTGGCGCAACTATTACCTCGTGAATAGCCGCCGCCGCGATAGTCAGCGCCTTGTCAAGGCCCACAGAAACAGCTTGGGTTCGCCAAATGTGCTGGAAATCCAGAGAGCGCTCTCTTTGTTCCAAGTCGTGGGCCAGCTTGGCAATTGTGTATGCCACGACGTTGGCCCTGTAGCCGCCTTGATACCATGGCTGCTCCGTCACAATTCTCTCGACGGTCTTGAAGATGATCGCTTTGGCGATCGCCTCACGGTAGTACACCTCATTGAATCCGTCGGAGTTTTTCTTCCACTCGCTACCGACGAATGCCGCGAAATCGGCGAAATTCTTCTGTGCACCCCGGCTAACTATCTCAGGTTTACACCGCCATACGTTCATGTACTTGGCGAGATCGGTCTTTGTAAACAATTGCTTTCGAGGGTACTGAGCCTCGAACATCCGGCGCTCCTTGGCAGCGCCGCGAGTGCGTTGATCTTGGTATTGGCCGCGTGCCCGCTCATAGAACCACTTCGACTCTCGGAATTGCCCATCGGGAGACGGCGCGTACAACCTCCTTGAGAATTCCTCCATCCGAACGTGGAACGGATGGTTGGAGAAGAAGTCTGCAGCGTTGACTCTGTTTTGGCTGTTGGCGTACTCAGAAATCTTCGGTACAACGGTTTCGGCGATTTCGTGGTCGACAATGGACAATTTTATCTGAACAAAGACGTGATCAAGGTCGGCGCTTGGATTACGAAGCGCAGCATGAATTGAAGCTGTCGTCTGACCACCGTTGACGATCTGGAAGTTCCGCATCCTCGTGAGCATTAGGCCTTCAGGGCCAGAACTAGTCTCTATGCTCTCTGCCGTTGCTGTGATGCCGTTGTTGTAGGCGAAGAACATGTTGGGAACATGCTCAATCGTGCCACGGATGCCGCGATTAACCTTGCCGCGTGCCTGGAGGAATACGCGGACGTTCTGCTCTAGCAGGCGCGCTCCCCATCGTTCGTAGATCCTCGCTAGCTGTGTGCCAGGAATTACAGCTAGGTAGGCCTTGTAGTCATCCGCGTCGATGTGAGCAGGGAGGACTAGAATTGGCCCACCAAACTCATCGAGGTCAACGATGATGTCCTCTCGCTCCCGTCCCGAGGTTACAAAGCGGTGAATACGACCGAGGTCCCACACGCTGTATGAGACGGGAGTGTCCCGAACGCCACCAGCCTCGCGACCGTCGACGCGGCTACTTAAGACCCGGTTACTGATTAGAATCAATCGGATACGATTGATTGATTGCCAGCGCGTTCCGATGAGGTCAGCGAGGCCGAACGCCGGGGAAGACTCCTCGAGTGCATTGCGGAAGTCTTCGCGCAGGCATCTATCAATGAAATTCAACAGCCGTCGGAAGGCTGCATCCATCTCAGTGGCTGTCAGCGTCGAATGATCTGATGATTGTCTGAAGTCGGAGACGATCAGACTGAGCACACCGTCGGTCGTACGGGGATCACCACCGTAACCATCTACGCGGATCCCCCTAGGTGCTGTGTAATAGGCGCGGTCGGCCGTCTCCAACTCTCCTGCATCGATCAACGGTTCGGTGAATACTTCGAAGAATGTATCTTCGGTCAGCATCCCCTCTGCGTCTGCCCGTCCATGGATGTCTTGGAACATTTCTTTGTGAAACTCATCCAAGTCAATCGGCATCTGATTCTCCTAGTTTCACAATGGCATCGTGCAGGTCGCTGTTGGCAACTTCGAAAGCCTTGCACAAGCCCAGCATAATTGAGTAATTGACACGCTCCACTCCAGGGAGAATGTCAGTTGCTGTGATTCTCGGAAAGCCGTCGTCAACGTTGAACACCCGAGATTGTCCTTCGACGAAATACATATTGGAATAGTCGTGTTCGGGCACCAGACCCGCGGCCGTGAGCAAACCATCAAAGATGCCGGCGACATCGGGATCGTCGGCCACGATGCGCTTGCGAATGCGACTCGCTACGTCTGATACTGAGAAGCTCTCGCTAGCCGTTTCCGGGGTGGCGCTCAGGTCGACGACATGCAAGAACAGGTAATGCACACCAGCTGAATCAAGCTGATGCTCCGAGGTGATGGTAATGCGTGGCTGCGAGCTTCCACGACGGGCCTTGGCCTCGATCGCTAACAAACCGACCTCGAAGTCCTTCGGTGCATCTAGCGGGCCACACCATGCCTCCACAGCAATTGAGGCCGGCAGCAACGGTAGTAGGTAACGCTCAAGCACCAGCAACTCCCCGATGAGCCCCTTTTGCTCCTCAGAAGTGAGCAAGTCCGATCTGCCACCGCGCAGAAGATGGTGCCATCGCCAAGTACGCCGTAGAGCAGTGTTGACGGCGTCGGCTTCGGAAACCGCATTGGCAGTTGTCGACACAATGTCGAGGCAGAGTGTGTGGAAGAGATCCCTGAGCGAGGAATCTCGCAGCTTGAACCCAAGAGTACGCGTTCCGTGGGCGTCGGCATCAGACAACGTCACTTCGATGTCCCGAATCTGCGGGAGTCTCGCCGTTCGACCTGACGTGGCCGCATGCTGCAGTGTGAGCATCACCCGGCCGTCGACCGCTCGCGCCCAGAAGAAATCCCAAGGTAGATCTGCGTCTATCCGTCGGGCATTAGCAGTGTGAATCGAAGTTGGCGGCTCAATGTCGCGCCAAGGACTGTCAGACATCATCCCCGAGCATCTCCTCTTCGTCTAGGTCGTCGCCGTAGCGCTCACGCAACCATGTCGTATTGACAACGAATTCGACGCGCTTCTCTTCACGACGCGTCGGAGGAAAACTAATGCTCCAAGCAACCACGGGATTGTCAAAAGCGGCCAGTCCTTGACTGTCCAGCACCTCAAGCAAATGTACAACAAGGAGAGGCTGAGTTCTCTTGGCTCGATAAGCCCAATCTGGATAGTTGGGCGTCCTCCCATTGCTGGGCCTGCCCTCTCTCACGAGATGGGCACGGTATTCAGTTTCGACAGATTTCTTTTGCGCAGGACTTAACCCAGTCTTTTCGATACCACGTGAAGAAACCCGCTGCCGATTGCTTACTAGAAGTGTTTTGGAGTCACTTCGTTTTCCCTCAGTTCGCCGCTGGCACAGAATTGGAACCCCCAGCGATTCGTCAGCGACTGCATCGCTGCCTTTGCCAACACTTGATAACAAAACATCCCAGTGTGCGAGTTCATCGTCTTGGCGTGCTTCGATATATCTCCTAATCGGCCCGCTGTCCGTCAGCTGGGCGCCAGGATGGTTTCTGAACTCCGCAATAAACTCGATCACTGTAACTGCCGGTACCTTCGTCGTTAACCATCCAAAGCCATCGCCATCTGGAAGTGACCACTGGCGACCTGCTGCCGCGATCTTTTCCGCGAATCGGATTGCAACACCGCGATTCCAATACAGACTGCTCTCCTCGCGCCGCAATGTAGAGGTTTCTATCAGCTTGTTAGCTAGACCGGTACTTACTACAACACGTGATCCGGTGCCCATCTTGTTACGCGCTGTTACGATAAGAGTATCCGGATGGCTCCGAATCTTCAGTCCAAACTCTTCCGGTGTGGCACCTATCGCCTCCATCCTCCGGAGCTCGTCGCGAAGCTCCTCAGTAGATTCGGTTATGTGCTCATACCAGCCTTGTGCCTCTTCAGGCATCCAGATGCGGCAAAGATCTTGGTACCCGGGCCGGTATCCGAACCATCGTCCCATCTGCATAAGTGTGTCGTACATCATCGAGTTCCGCATGAAATAGCTGACCATCAAGCCTTCAAGCGTCAGGCCGCGAGAGAGTGAATATCCCCCGACAGCCACTACATTCAAACCATCTTCGACGTGATCTTGGTAGTTGAGGGTTCCGGGAGATTGGCCGTTGACCTCCACCACCCGGATGGGCGCTGCAGCTTCGTATAGCTGGGATAGCGCCAATGGCCACGGGGTTTCGACTTGCCTGAATTCTCTTTTCCACACTTGGTGGAGTTTGCCAATTTCACTATCCAACATAGCCGTCTCAGGCTCTTGGGCGCCGTTCACCCTTAGGGATGCGCGAATGGCATCCAGCTGGGTGTGCAACTCGTTACGCAATTGTCGTTGCACATTGACGAATCTAGAAGCATTGACCAACATTGAGCAGTGTTCACGTGGCTGGCCTCGAGCTAGCCGAATTGCTTTACCAACTATGAATACACGAAGTGCCTCGATAAGTGATGGCGGCAAACTCGTAACCGGTGTGGCTATATCGTGAATCAGCGGAAGATGGTCCTCGTTGTCGTCGATCGGCCGAACATATTCCGTCGGCCGTTCCAAGAAGACGGTTTCAGGGCCGAAGTAGTTAGACGGAGCGTCCAAGCTAACAATAAAACTACGCGGAAATAGATCTTGCCCGAGCATTTCATCATCCGTATCGGGATCAATGAAAATGTTCGCAAATGGAGTTGCGGTATAGCCGACGTAGCAACTTCGCTCGAAAATCTGAAGCAGATCCCGAATTTGCCCGTTGATACGGGATACCTCATCCGGGTCGCGTCGAATGTTGATCGATGCGTTGTCGGCTTCGTCATCGATAAGCAACATCGGCTCTTCGATTCGCTGAGTACCCGCAAGAGCGTTATGCTCCCTCAGCCATTCAATGAGATTTCTAAGGGTGCTCACGTTCTTCTTGATGACGAATACCGCAGGTTCATTCAGGTCCTGCAGAGCAATTCCTAAGCTCGTGGCCGATTGCTTGTTGAAGTCACGAAGTGAGTTTGTAAGAGTTACAGGTCTACGTGTGTTGTCAAAACGGCCGACGCCGACAAACCGACTCACCTTCTTTGTTAACAGCCTCGCGCTATCTCTACCAACAAAGCCGTCGTCGATGCGCATTTGCGTTTGATTACGAAGATTGTTGTGTATGCCAGCGATGACAACGATGAGTTTGTAACTTGCATCCGCGGCCTTGCAAATCAGTCCGGTGTAATTTGCTGTCTTGCCGGACTGCACGTGGCCGATGACCAAGCCACGACGGTCCCAAGATCCTGGCGTAGCAGGGTTCTGCAAGAGGTCGAGAACTCGGTCAGTCACAGAATCTAGAGTGCTCATCACGCCGGGCGAGAATCCCTGCTGTGTGAGAAGGCGCTTATAGCGATCCCAGTAGTATGGCTCTATATCTGCCCGCGCGGCATCCAACCAAGGTCGGTAGGTGACTTCAGTCAGAACCGATCCTACATGTTGTGTAATGTTGATTCGCTCTTCGAGATGACGAGCCAACAGTTCCGCCTCAGCGTCGTTGACATCCGCACCGATGGGAGACTCGCGCAAATAGCTAATCGTTTGTCGGATGAAGTCGCCAGTTGGATTTTCATGTTCGGCCAGCGCGGCGGCGATCATACGTTCGAGCACTTCTAGTTGTGGGGTCATGATTCTTTTCTATGTGACGGGCTCTGTCTGCAAAGTACCGGCTTTTAGCATTTGCCGAGTACGCTTCCAACTTGACTTAAAGGGCTCAGTGTCCTGCATCACGGTCATAGCATCCGCTACGGAGTACCCGTTTTCTGTCAAATAGTCGAGAGTGGTGGTAGCTGCGTAGTGGAGTGCGTCATCAGATGTACTTGTGTTTCGATGTTGGTCTGGCGTTTCGCCGAGATCCGAGAAAATTGTATCCAGTGGCAGCGCGGAGCCTACTACTTCGAGTAGCTTCATGAGATCGTTATGGTGTTCCGGCTCAAGCTGAGACGCAAGATTGTCTACCATGGGGTGGGTAACGTTGAGCCGGTAGAGAACGTCGCCTTTGTTCTGAAGCCGGTTCCACAGCGGGATCGGAGTCGCTTCGGCGAGTCTCCGCCCTCGTGTTCTGTAAACACGTTTGGAACTGGCGCCGAGTGGCTCGATGATTCTGGCTAGTCGTTTCCTAATCGGGTTAGGCAATTGGGCTGACGCCTTCTTGATATCAATTTTCCAGGCAGTATCTAGAGAATTGGGCATGTCAACTCGGACGCGAGCCAGTTTTGCGAGTTCTGTTTGTCGGGTCAACCCGAACCATGTGCCATGCAAGATGAGCCGTCCCTCACGGTAGACGTAGAACCCTTGGTTCTTCAGGTAACCCTCTCTACCCGCGTACAGATCCCAATCGACAGAGCTGACTTTGCTGTGGTGGGGGAGCGTGAATGCCTTGACGATCACAGCCTCGCCTTCGAAACGGATCCGTTCTTCGGATCCGACGATCGTAGCTGGATGCTTAGAATGAAAGGGATCGAAAGGCTCCAACGGCCGTTCATTCATGAGGATCTTGACCTTATGCAGTCCAGGCTCGCCGGCGAGGAATCTGTGGAACACCAGTTCGAGATGGGACCTAGCATCATCCAGCTCGCGGATCAGGTCGGACTCGTCCGCGCCCTCCAGCACTCCTGCTGTCAACGTTTCCCAGAGCACAAGCGTCCCTGTGTCGCCGAGTTCTTCCGCCCACGGGATGCCGGCTGTGGTCTCTGGGACTTGGACTAGCCACTCATTGGTCTTGGCCACGTAGTCCAAGTCCCATCTCGCACTGTGCGCCGCCCCATCCTGCTTGGTGACAACGGTGAGTTGCCTGCACTGGGAGAAGGATGCGGTCTTGAGCCCTAGGCCGAAGCGCCCGAGATCAGAGCGATCGCGTTCTTCCAACGGGCTTCGGGTCCCTAGCCGCATCGCGTCGACAAGCGTTGCCTCGTCCATCCCCACGCCATCGTCGAGGATGCCGATTCTCGGAGCGGCACTCGAGGTGTCAGCGACGATGCGGATCGTGTGTGCTCCAGCCGTGAGACAATTGTCAACAAGGTCCGCGAGTGCTGTCCCGAGGGAGTACCCGATATCCCTCATGCTCTCGATAAGGGCTGACGGCTTCGGAGGAACGTTTACCGTGCGCAAGTCGTTGCTTCCTTTTCTTGATGAGCGGTTCGTTGCACGATTCGAGATTCTAGATGCTGAGTTTGTCGGTTGGCTTCGGCTGAAAGAGGATGGTGTGTGACGCGGCGAACGCATAGCTCCTGGTTCGAGCCGTCTCGGCAGCGCTAGATTAGCCTGCTGTCGAGTGTGATCTACATAAGCGCGGGCCGTGCCTACCTATACTGTCGCGAGGCCGGCAATCCAATCGGGAGGGTGCCGAGAGTGACTCGATTGTTGACGCTGCTTCGGATGCACCCGGGCGGGGCTGGTGGCCTGCCGCACAGTAGTGATTCGCCCGAATCGTGCCATATCGGGAACTGTTTCGTGCGGACCGGTCTCTTCCTTGTGGACTCATCGAGACAACTAGAACATGGCCCTGTGTGGCGATAGCGAGTCGATTTGAAGTCTGATGACCACCCACGGCGGAGTCTGCCTTCTTGCCAAGTGCCGATCGTTGATGTCTTCGCAGGGCCTGGAGGGCTTAGCGAAGGTTTCAGTGCACTAGCCGGGAACCCTTTTCGGGTCGTCATTTCTATTGAAATGGAAGGATCGGCGCACAGGACTCTGCTGCTACGCTCGTTCGTTCGACAGTTCGGGGTGAACGACCTACCGACTAAGTACTATTGCTACGCACGCGGAGACATTCCACTCTCTGAACTCACCGGAGCATATCCCGACGAATGGGAGCAGGCGGAGCGGGAGGCTTGGTTAGCTGAACTTGGTGCCGAAGATCACCTGCAGATTCGGTCGCGCGTCGACGAGGCGCTCGGAAAAGACAACAACATGGGTGATGCTGTCTTGGTAGGCGGGCCGCCGTGTCAGGCCTATTCCCTAGTCGGCCGTTCACGGATGAAACCTGTTCAAGGTGCAGAATTCGAAGCTGACCAGCGACACTTTCTGTATCGGGAATACCTCAAAATCTTGGCTGACCACTCCCCGGCGGCCTTTGTGTTCGAGAATGTCAAGGGGATGCTCTCGTCTACCCGCGATGGGGCACGAGTCTTCGGCCAAATCCGAAAGGACCTCTGCTTTCCTGGGAAGGCCCTCAACGACTACCAGCCGAGACACCGAAATGTCGAGTATCAGCTCTTTCCACTCGTTACATCCGATTCACCGATGGACGGCGAGGAGGACGAACCACCAGCAGAGAGGTTCGTTGTGCGGACAGAGCAGCTCGGATTGCCCCAAGCTCGGCACCGTGTAATCATCGTTGGAATCCGGAGCGATTGCGTAGCGCGAGGGGAAAGTGTCTTGAGCCCGCTTCCTGCGCCATCTGAGCACACAGCGTTGATCGACGTTCTTCGGGAACTGCCAGCGTTGCGCTCCGGACTGAGTCGGACGAAGGACTCAGATGATCTCTGGGAGAACGCTGTGCGGACATCAGCGAACAACCTCTTGAATGAGGCGGGAACGCTGTCGAGCCCGATGAGGGAGGAGATTACGCGCATACGGGACCAACTTCAAGTCCCGTCGAGCAGTCGTGGAGGCCGATTCGTGCCGGCAGAAGACGTGTCTTCGCAATACGAGCCATCGTGGTATGCGGACACGAACATCGGAGGTGTGCTGAATCATGAATCCCGAGGGCACATGCCGGACGACCTCACTCGGTACTTGTTTGTCTCGGTGTTTGGTCTCGTCGAGGGACGCTCGCCCACTCTCGCCGACTTTCCTAGCAATCTACTTCCAGATCACTTCAATGTTCGGTCCGCGCTTCGGGGGGGTCTATTCTCAGATCGATTCAGGGTGCAATTGGCTGACCGTCCATCTAAGACAATTACATCGCACATCTCGAAAGATGGCCACTACTACATCCATCCTGATCCAAGGCAATGTAGAAGTCTCACTGTCCGCGAGGCAGCAAGGCTGCAAACGTTCCCAGACAACTACTTCTTCGAAGGCCCTCGGACGAAACAATATGTACAAGTTGGCAACGCTGTTCCGCCACTTCTCGCTCGCCAGATTGCGTCCGTCGTAGCGGATGCCTTGGGATTGGCACAGCCGTGAATTCTGATGATGCGGCTGCTAGGGGTTGGCAGCGTCGCAGCTGGATACTGCCGGCGCTTGATACCTAGCGGTTCTCGATGGGCACGTAGTCGCGTTCGCCTGGGCCGGTGAACTTCTGGCGGGGTCGGTAGATCTTCTGCTCGGGATCGTCGAGCATCTCGACCCAGTGCGCCAGCCACCCCGGTGTCCGCCCGATGGCGAACAGCACCGTGAACATGTCCAGCGGGAAGCCCATCGCCTCGTAGATGAGCCCCGAATAGAAATCCACGTTGGGGTACAGTCGGCGGTCCTTGAAGTACGAGTCGCTGAGTGCGACCTCTTCGAGCTTCATGGCGATGTCGAGCAGCGGGTTCAGGCCGGTCACCTTGAACACCGCATCGGCGGTCTCCTTGATGATCTTCGCCCGAGGGTCGTAGTTCTTGTAGACCCGGTGCCCGAAGCCCTGCAGCAGCACGTCACCCGACTTGGCGCGCTCGACGTACGCGGGAACGTTGTCGAAGCTGCCGATCTCGTGCAGCATCCTGATGACCTGCTCGTTCGCACCGCCGTGCAGCGGCCCGTACAGCCCGCAGGTCGCCGCCGCCACCGCCGAGTACGGATCGGCCCGGCTGGACCCGACCGTGCGCATCGTGGTGGTAGAGCAGTTCTGTTCGTGGTCGGCGTGCAGGATGAGGAGCACGTCCAGCGCCCGGGTCAGCGTGGGGTCGGGCTCGTAGTCGGGATCGGCCACGCTCCACATCATCCGCAGGAAGTTCGCGGTGTAGCTGAGGTGGTTGACCGGATACTCGTACGGCAGCCCCATCCGGTTGCGGTAGGTGAATGCCGCCATCGTCGGCATCTTGGCCATCAGCCGGATGATCTGCACCAGCCGCGTGTACGGATCGTCGATGTCCTTCGCCTCGGGGTAGAAGGTCGACAGCGCAGCGATCGTGGAAACCAGCGTGCCCATCGGGTGGGCGTCGTAGCGGAAGCCTTTGATGAAGCGCGTGATGTCCTCGTGCACGTAGGTGTGGAACGTGATCTGGTGGATCCACTCGGCGGCTTCGGCTTCGGTGGGCAGCTCGCCGTGGATCAGCAGGTAGGCGACTTCCAGGAAGCTGGACTGCTCGGCGAGTTGCTCGATGGGGTAGCCGCGGTATCGCAGGATTCCCGCGTCGCCGTCGATCTCGGTGATCTTCGACTCGCAGTTCGCGGTGGAGAGGTAGGCAGGGTCGTAGAACCACATGCCTCGGTCCAGCTCGCGCAGTGCGGCCGCGGAGATCGTGCCGTCGACCACGGGAACGGTCACCGATTCCCCGGTGCGGTTGTCGGTGATCGTGAAGCTGTCCTGCGCCATCAGTCCCCCTCGTTCGCGCCGACGAATGTACCCAATTGAACGCTGCCGCGCGAATCCACCCCGTGATTCGCGGATCGGTCGGCTACAGGGGAGTGTTGTCGTGGCGTCGCTGTCGCAGCCGTTCGCGCTTGGTCGCCAGCATGTCGAGCGTGTCGATGAGCTCGCGGCGCGTGTCGGCGGGATCGATGACGCTGTCGACGTAGCCTCGCTCGGCCGCTACGTAGGGATTCAAGTACGTGTCCTCGTAATCGGAGACGTAGCGGGCGAGCTCGCTCTCATCGGCGCTCCGGCGCAGGATCTGGGCTGCTTGCGATGCACCCATGACGGCCAGCTCGGCGCTGGGCCACGCCAGGTACACGTCGTTGCCCATGGTCTTGGAGTCCATGACGATGTAGGCGCCGCCGTAGGACTTGCGCAGCACGACGGCGACCCGAGGCACGGTGGCGCGTGCATAGGCGAACGCGAGCTGCGCGCCATGGCGGATCATCCCGCGCCATTCGAGGTCTTTGCCGGGATAGAAGCCGGGAGTGTCCACCAACGTGATGAGCGGCAGGCCGAAGGCATCGCAGAAATTGACGAAGCGGGCGCCCTTCTGGCTGGCGGCGATGTCGAGCGTGCCTGCGATGCACATCGGCTGATTCGCGACCACGCCCACGCAGTACCCGCCCAGCGAGGCGAACCCCGTGACGAGATTCGGCGCCCACTGCGCCCGCAGTTCGGTGAGGCAACCCTCGTCGACCAGCTCGGTGATGATGTCTCGCACGTCGTAGGCGCCCGTCGGCACGGACGGCAGTGTTTCGCCCGCACCAGGAGTCGGGCGGTTACGCGGATCGCTGGTCTCGAAGAAGGGCGGCAGCTCATCGCAGTGCGATGGCAGGTAGCTCAGAATCTCGGTCAGCACCTCTGCCACGCCGTCGGCGGAGGTGACGGCCGACGCCGTTCCTGAGGCGCTGGCATGAATCGGAGCACCGCCCAGCTCATCGGGTCCGATGGCCACACCGGTCATCTCGCGCACCGGGACCGGTCCGCTGACGAAGGCGTAGGCGTCGTCGGACATCACCACGATGTCGGACAGCCCGATCAGCAGCGCGATGCCTGAGATGGCCTGTCCCGTCACGCCGGCCAGGACCGGAACCACTCCAGAGCACCGCACGAGCACCCGCGCGGCTTCCCCCCAGCCATGCAGCGCCGCGACGCCGTAGTGCGCATCGGCCCCACTGGAGGACAGCATGAGAACCACGGCCAGACGCTTCGCGAGGGCTGTCTGCAGGCCCGCGACGATGGTCTCGCTGTCGGCCGGCGACAGGGCACCCCGCCGATGGGGACTGTCGGCGGAAATGAGCATGGCCGTCCGCCCGCCGAGGGTGGTGATGCCGGCCGTGACATGGCCGCTTGCCCCGGCGCGCAGCTGCAGGTCCACTGCGGGGAGGCTATGCCGTGCTCATGCGGCGGTGATGCCGGGGATGCGGCGCGAGACGCTTCGCATCACTATGCGCAGCACGTCGCGGGCCGCTGCTGCGGGGGCCGAGAGCATGCCGCGGCGGCGGATGGCCAGCGCGACCTGCCGGGGCGGCAGGTCCGCGACGGTGAGCACGCTCCAGTCGCCCCGATCGGTCCACACCGGGATCGAGGTGATCGGCACGATGGCGGGGCCGTAGCCCTGGAAGGCGAGCGTCGCAGTGAGCCGGATGCCGTCGAGTTGAGCCAGCGTCCGCAGCGTGATCCCGTGCCGAGCCGCCGCTGAGTCGATGAGCGTGCGCATCGCTGATTCGGGTGGGCCCAGCAGCAGCTCGTGCTGCTCGAGTTCGGAGAAATGCACTTCGCGGTCGCCCAGCACGGCCAGCGCGTGACCGGCAGGGGCGATGACCACGAATTCCTCGGTGAACAGGGCAGTGGTGACCAACTCCTCATGATCGACCGGGGCATTCACGACGGCCAGGTCGAGTTCGCCGCCTTCGAGCAGTCGGGTGAGCGCAAGCGTGGTGGAGTCGAGGACGGTGGCGTTGACGTCACGGTGGCGCCGGCGCAACTCGTCCAAGAACGGCGGGAGCAGCCATCGCCCGGGGGTTCCGATAATGCCGAGATGGACATCGCCGGTGACATGCGAGGTCATTGATGCAACGTCTGCTCGCATGGAAGCGATCTCGCCGTTGATGCGCTTGGTGCGCGCCAGCACCACCTCGCCCTCAGGAGTCAACGACCCGACGGCTCGATCCACGAGCACGGCGCCCAACTCCTCCTCGAGCTTCGCGATGTGGCTGGACACGTTCGACTGCACCGTGTGCAGCGCTCGCGCCGCTGCGGAGAAGCGGCCATGTGCGGCAACCGCAGCCAGGGCGTCCAAGTACTTGAGGTCCATTGCGGTCACACTAGCGCCTCGTGACTTGTCATCTCTCAAAGAGATCGAAACTATCTGCGCTAACTGCTGGCCCGATAGGGAAGCTGACGGTAGCTTGCTTTCTGAGCGGTTACCCCATACCGCTTCACATATCGCACCGCCGCACGGTGTCCCCCCACCCAGGCGGGCGAGTGCCGGATCGGAAGCCCCCGCTCCGACCGGCAACAGGTCGAAAGCGTCCCCCACGCACAGCGACCTCAGCGAAGGAGCCGACCCTCCCCCCGGGTCGGCTTCCTCGCGTTAGGGCCGCCGTCGCAACGGGCGCGCACTTCGGCTCAGTCTCAGAGCGACGCCTTGATGATGTTGAGTGCGGAGCCGGCCTTGAACCATTCCACCTGGTCGGCACTGAAGGTGTGGTTGGCCTCGAACGAGTACGTCTCACCCGACGCAGAGCGCACCTCCACGGTGAGTGGCCGTCCGGGCGCGAGATCCGCGAGGCCTCGCACCGAGATCCGGTCGTCGATCCCGATGCGGTCGTAGTCGGCCGGGTCGGCGAACGTGAGCGGCAGCATGCCCTGCTTCTTCAGGTTGGTCTCGTGGATGCGGGCGAAACTGCGGCACAGTGCGACGAGACCGCCCCGGAAGCGGGGCTCCATGGCGGCGTGCTCGCGGCTCGAGCCCTCGCCCATGTTCTCGTCGCCGATCACGACCCAGTTGACGCCGGCTTCGTGGTACGCCTTCGCGATTTCCGGGTACGGCTGCGTCTCACCCGTCAAGTGGTTCTTGCCGTGACCGACGTCATAGCCGTCGAAGGCGTTCACCGCTCCTAGGTACAGGTTGCCTGAGATGTTCTCGAGGTGACCGCGGTAGCGGAGCCACGGACCGGCCATCGAGATGTGATCGGTGGTGAACTTGCCCTTCGCCTTGACCAGCACAGGGAGGTCTTCGTAGTCGTTGCCGTCCCATGGCTCGAACGGCTCGAGCACCTGCAGGCGGTCCGAGGTCGGCGAGACCCGCACCTCGATGTTGCCCCGATCCGCCGGCGGCGCCACGAATCCGCTCTCGCCGGGGTCGAAACCGGCCGGCGGCAGCTCGACGCCCACCGGGGTCGGCAGCGTGACCGGCTCCCCGGAATCGGTATGCAGCACGCCGTCGACCGGGTCGAAGTCGAGCGTGCCCGCCAGCGCCAGTGCCATGACCGTCTCAGGTGAGGTGACGAACGCCAGCGTCGCCGCGTCGCCGTCGTTTCGCTTGGGGAAGTTGCGGTTGTAGGAGGTGACGATCACGTTCGCCTGACCGGGGACGTAGTTCTCGTCACCTGAGCGGTCCCACTGGCCGATGCAGGGTCCGCAGGCGTTCGCGAGCACCACCGCTCCCAGCGCTTCGAAGTCGGCGAGCAGCCCGTCTCGCTCGATGGTGGCACGCACCTGTTCCGAACCGGGGGTCACCAGCAGCTGCGTCCGCGTCCGCAGTCCCTTGGCGGCGGCATCGCGGGCGATGGAGGCGGCGCGGGTGATGTCCTCGTAGCTGGAGTTCGTGCAGCTGCCGATGAGCGCTGCGCTGATCTCAAGCGGCCAGCCCTCGGCCTTCGCCTCCGCACCCAGCGCCGACACCTCGCGGGCGAGGTCGGGCGTGTGGGGACCATTGATGTGAGGCCGCAGCTGCGACAGGTCGATCTCGATGACCTGGTCGTAGTTAGAGGCCGGATCGGCCATCGCCTCGTCGTCAGCCCGCAGGTGCTCGGCAACGGCGTCGGCCGCAGCCGCCACCGCCTCCCGACCGGTGGCCGAGAGGTAGCGGGCCATCGCGGCGTCGTAGCCGAACAGCGACGTGGTGGCGCCGATCTCGGCGCCCATGTTGCAGATGGTTCCCTTGCCGGTGGCGCTCAGCGATTCGGCGCCCGGGCCGAAGTACTCCACGATCGCGCCGGTGCCGCCCGAGACGGTGAGGACTTCCGCCACCTTCAAGATCACGTCCTTGGGCGCGCTCCAGCCGGAGAGCTCACCGGTGAGGTGAACGCCGATGACCTTTGGCCACCGCACGTTCCAAGGGAAACCCGTCATGACGTCGACGGCATCTGCGCCGCCCACGCCCACCGCCACCATGCCCAGGCCGCCGGCATTGGGCGTATGGCTGTCGGTGCCGATCATCATCCCGCCGGGAAATGCGTACTGCTCCAGCACAACCTGATGAATGATGCCGCTGCCCGGCTTCCAGAACCCGGCGCCGTAGCGGGCGCACACGCTCTCGAGAAAGTCGTAGACCTCCTCGTTGTTCTCCGATGCGGCGAGCAGATCCCGCTTGCCGTCGACA
The DNA here is from genome assembly GCF_965208895.1 of Candidatus Poriferisodalis sp. Classification (GTDB taxonomy): domain Bacteria; phylum Actinomycetota; class Acidimicrobiia; order Acidimicrobiales; family Poriferisodalaceae; genus Poriferisodalis. Next base: position 3,955,794 of record NZ_OZ242363.1, read on the forward strand.
CGAGCCTGGATGAGATGATCGCAGTGCGTCGTGGTGGGCACTGCCACCTCGTCGAGCCCCGCGGTCATGAACTGCAGCCACGCCATCTGGGCCGTGGCGTCCTGCATGGCGACGCGGTCCGGCGCCAGGTCGACGTAGGAGACGCCGCGCTCGAGTTCCTGGTCGCGACCCGACAGGTGCGCGATCAGGATTTTCTCCGACAGCGTGAGCGCTCGACCCAGCCGTTCACGCCCGAATGCCACGGCGTCGCCCAGCCCGGCGTACACCCCTTCGATCAGCTCGATCGGCGTACTCGCGTGAACAGCCATGGACAACTCCCCGTTCGCTGGTGAAACTGCCGGCAGAGGCATGCAGCTGCGAGAGCGGTGCAGTGTCCGCCGGCCAGCTTCTCAATCTAGAGGCTCGCCCTGCGGCGACTCCCAGCGTCGGTGCCGCGAATTCGTGAACCCCGCGGCGGTAGTGCCAGTCGGCGGTTCGTTCCGCCAGTTGACGTCAGGCGAACGTCAGGGGCGGACTTCGTAGTACAGGTTCGCGGCGTCGCTGAAGTCGTGCTCGGTGAAGCGCGTGAATCCTGCGGCTGCGGTCATCTCCCGGGCCTTGTCGGGATAGAGGCCCAAGGTGCCCAGCCCCATGCCGTCGGGTTCGCTCAGCGCCGACTGGAGGCAGCTCGTGATGGAGAAGCCATAGAACATGGCCAGCATCGGGTTGCGCTGGTCCAAGTTGAAGTCGCCCTTGGATCGGATGTCCTTGATGAGCAGCGTGCCGTCGGGTGCCAGCGCAGCGCGGATGGCGTTCAGCGCGGCATCGGGGCGGGGCATGTCGTGGAGGCAGTCGAACGTGAGCGCCAGATCGAAGTCGCCCGTGGCGGGCACGTCGGCGGCGCCGGCCTCGACGAAGGTGGTGTTCTCCAAGCCCTCGTCGGCGGCTCGTTCTTCTGCCTGTCGAATGGCGATGGACGACGGATCGAAGCCGACGACCTCGGACTTGGGCCACTTCTGCGCGATCAAACAGGCTGACACGCCCGCCCCGCAGCCCACGTCAAGCACTTTGGCGCCACGTTCCAGCTTGGCTGTGACGCCGTCGAGACCGCCCAGGATGACCGAGGTGAGGTTCTGACGGCTGAACGGCCCGGTGGTGCGCGCCAGCCCGGCGGCTGCCCGAGGACCCTGCTGCTCGTAGGTCATGCCGATGCCGGTGCGGAACGAGTCGAGGATCAGCTCCAATACATCGTCGCCGAGCCCGCCGCGAAAAGCGCCCATGGCGAAGTGCAGGGAACCCTCCTCATCGACAAGCAGTGCCTCGGCTTCGGGTGACAACGAGAAGGCGCCATCGTCATGATCGACGAGGCGAGCAGCGGCTACGCCGTACAGCCACTCTCGCACGAGTCGCTCCGCAAGACCGGTGGCCTCGGCGAGGTCATGGCTGGTGGCGGGCTGGGTCTGCGAGAGGGCGGCGAACAGTCCGAGCTGGTCGCCGATGTGCAGCATCGCCGACACCATCTCGCCCTTCTTGTACGTCCACACTTGGAAGGCGTACTTCTTGAGGAGTTCGGGATCGATCTCGCGCCGCTCGGTTGCAGTCTCAGCCATTCCCAAGACGCTACCCGCGCACGGCGCAGCGATTTCTTGGGACACGGCTTCTTGAGACACGATTTCTGTGGACACGGCGTCGCTCAACGCAGCACAGCGGTCAGAACGGCGTCACAGTCAGTCGTTGCAGAGCGGGTCGTCGGCTGCGGGCGGCTGGTGGAAGCACAAGATGGCCTCGACGCCGACGTAGGTGAACTCCCACGGCTCGGGCACCGGTCCCTGCTGGCCGCCGTCGGGCGGGTAGCTCGGGATCCAGCCGTGCCGCTTTGCGTTGGCGAAGTTGTCGGCCGACAGCCACTCATAGGCGGGCGTCTGCCCGAAGTTGCTATACCCAGCCTGACCGATGTCGATTGCGTATCCCGTGTGGTGCTTGGAGTAGCCCGGCGGCGCCGACAGCTTCAGGCGTTCTGCGAGGTCACCGAACACATAGGGCGCCTGGAGCGGACGCAAGAACACTCGTCGCTGGTGCTGGTGCCCCCGGTACGCGGACCTCAGCACCAGGGCGAAGCCATGCTCAGCGGCGTCTGCTCGCAGGGCCAGCCACGCCGAGGCGGCGGGGCGCTGCAAGGCGAGGCCCTCGCCGATGAGACGCAGTTGCGCGTTGTCGGCCGGCAGCGGTCGGCGCCGGTAACCGCGTTTGACCGCCTCGGCGCGAATCCGATCGTCTAACCCGGCTGCATCGATGATCGTCGGCGCATTCGAGATCGACGACAGGTTCGGCAGCGCTGCGGTGCTGAACAGCCGGTTGAACTCCGGCCCCGTGAAATGCGGGAAGTACAGCGAGTCGATGTCTGGGGGAGCGGGCTCTCGCCAGCGCGATGTGGGCTCGTCCCGGGTTGTCGCGGGCGTCCATGGCCCGATGATCGGCTCATCGATCCAGGTCTGCGGCTCGGCGACCGTGGCGCCGAGCGCATTCGGTCCCAAGAGGGCCGTCAGGCCGAAGGTTGCTGCAGTGACAGCCCAGCGGCAGCGCCGCCATCGACGCGAACCAGTCTCAGGCAACACCGGCGGGCCCATCGGTACGCACGAGTGTGCGATAGAGGTCGCCATAGAGACCCTCAGCAGCGAGCAGAGCGGCGTGGCGGCCCTGTTCGACGAGGCGTCCCCGGTCGAGCACCAAGATCTGATCGGCGTCGGTGATGGTGGACAGGCGGTGAGCAATCACCACCGCGGTCCGCCCGGCCAGCGCAGTCGCAAGTGCGTTTTGCACCAGCGACTCGTTCTCGCTGTCGAGGTGACTGGTGGCCTCGTCGAGCACCACGATGGCAGGGCGTTTCAGCAGCACTCGGGCGATGGCCAGCCGCTGCTTCTCGCCGCCGGAGAGCCGGTAGCCGCGCTCGCCCACGACGGTGTCCCAGCCGTCGGGCAGGCTGGCGATGAGCTCGTCGATGTGGGCGGCCCGGCACGCCTCGTCGAGTTCTTGATCGGTGGCCTCAGGTCGGGCGTAGCGCAGGTTCTTGGCGATGCTGTCGTGGAACAGGTGCGGATCCTGGGAGACGACGCCGATGTGGGATCGCAGCGACTCCGAGGTGACGTGGCGCACGTCGTGCCCGTCGATGAGCACTGCGCCGCTGTCGACGTCGTACAGCCGTGCAACGAGCGCAGCGAGCGTCGTCTTGCCTGCGCCCGACGGCCCGACGAGCGCAACGGTCTGGCCCGGCTCGATGACGGCCGACACCGCCTCGAGGGCCGGTCCTGTCAGCGCCTCGCTCGGCGGCGCCCCTAGCGCGCCCTTGGCCCCTGCGGTCGTCGCGGGCGCGCTGCCGTGCTGCTGGGGCGTCGCTGGCGCGCCGCCTAGCTCGGCAAGCACATTGCTGTCGGCCGGCGGGTAGGCGAACGTCACGTTGCGCAGCTCGATCTTCCCGACGAGAGTGTCGAGTTCGACGGCGTCGGGACGATCGGCAATCGGATTCGGCAGGTCCAGCACGGCAAAGACCCGCTCGAACGAAACGAGCGCAGTCATCACGTCGACCCGGGCGTTCGTCAGGCTGGTCAGCGGCGTGTAGATGCGAACCACCATCAGGCCCAGCGCGACGAGCGTGCCGATGGTGAGCGATCCCGAGATCACCAGATGCGCGCCCACCCAGTAGAGCAGTGCTGCTCCCACGGCGCCCACCAGGCTGAGGCCGATGAAGAACGCCCGCCCGTAGAGCGCGCTGCGCACCCCGATGTCGCGCACCGTGCGTGCAGTGCGGCTGAAACCAGTCCGTTCGACGTCATGGCGTCCGAACAGCTTGACCAGCAGCGCACCGGCCACGTTGAGGCGCTCGGTCATCACCGTGTTCATCTCGGCGTTGTGCTCCATGCTCTGGCGGGTCAGCGCCTGGAGCTTGCGGCCGACGCGTTTGGTCGGAGCGATGAACACCGGCAGCAGCGCCAGTGCCAGCAGCGTGAGCCGCCACTCCAGGGCCAGCATCGCGATGAGCGTCGTGGTCAGGATGATCGTGTTGGACACGACCGAGCTGAGCGTGCCCGTGAAGGCGCGCTGTGCACCGATGACGTCGTTGTTCATGCGGCTGATCAGCGAGCCCGTCTGCACATGAGTGAAGAACGCGATGGGCATCCGCTGGACGTGGTCGTACAGGCTCACGCGCAGGTCGAAGATGAGACCCTCGCCGATGCGCGCCGACCACCAGCGCTCGATGAACGACAGGCCGGCCTCGCAGAACGCGGCTGCCACGATGATCCCGGCCAGCACGTTGAGCTGCCACCGGTCTCCCGCCGGGATGGCGTCGTCGATGATTCGCCCGAACAGGATCGGCGGCACCAGGAATGCAAGCGCGCCCAGCAATTGCACCACGAGGAATCCCGTGAGCATCCCCCGGTACGGGCGTGCCAACGATGCCGCGCGGCGAACCGTGCTGCGCCCGATGTGACGACCCTTGATGCCGGCCGGATCGTGCCCCATCGCGCCGTGCGCGGAAGCCATGGTCACCACGCAGCGCACGATACGAGCCGCTCGGCGAACAGCAGCAGCGACCGCGGTGCGCAGTCGCCGGTGCCCGTGCGGCCTGCCCCGGCGTAGGCAGGGTCGAGCGGACGCTCGGGGCAGCGGTGCCGCCTACCGGCTCAGCACCTCACACGTAGGGCCAGCGACGCTTTGAAGCGCCCGAGGTGTCGCTTGATCCCTCTGTTGGCCGTGGCTCGGTGAGCGCCCAGCGGCGGCGCCACGCCGATGCCGTGGGGCCCTCGAGGCCGGGGCTGTCGGCACTGTGCAGGCGTCGGCGGGCCGCGAACCAGTTCCCGGTGGCGGTCTCGTCGGCGAGTCCCTCCACTGCGGCCTGCAGCCGTGCGGTGAAGCGTCGGTTGTTCTCGCCCTCGTCGAAGCTCAGCGGGCGGCCGAAATTGATCACCGAGCGGGAACGCCTCGGCCACGCGCGGCCCTTGCGCAGGATGTCGAACGTGCCCCGGATGTGCACGGGCACCACGGGCACACCGGCCTGCTTGGCCAAGAACGCCGCGCCGGGACGGAACTGCTGCCCCCAGCCGTCGCGCGAGCGGCCTCCCTCGGGATAGATCACCAGGCTCCAGCCGCTGCGCAGCAAGGCGACGGCCTTGTCGATCGTGCGTCGGTTGAGTGCGGTTCGCTCGATGGGGATGGCGCCGACGAAGAGTGCAGAGATCGCCGACGTGACGCGGTTCCCGAAGAAATAGTCGGAGGCGGCGCCCACGATGAGCCGATTGCGCCACGGCTCGGGCATCGAGGTGGCGATGACTGCGGTGTCCGCGTGGCTCTGGTGGTTGGCGGCGAACACGGCTGGCCCCTCCAGCTCGCTGAGCCGGTCGACGCCCTTGACGGTCGGCTGGGCGTAGTACCGCACCATCGTTTGAACCACCGTGTCACGCGCGACACGCCGGGCGACCCGCGCAGGAAAACGCCGAGCCCAGTCGGTGTCGTAGTTGGCCCCCACGTTCACCGGCAGGGGCGTCTGCCCACGGGGCGTCGGGGCGGCCCGCAGCGGGAATTCGGTTCCGCGCATGATGCGCGTCACCGAGGCCTTCTTGCGCCCCGAGCGCTTGGCCCCGAGGTGCGTGATGCCCGACTTCTCAGACGACATCGGCCATCAGCATCGGCGGATTGTGAATGTGGGTGATCGACGGGTCTCGCCCGACTACGTCGGTGGCCATCTCAAGCGCATCGTTCAGCGTCGACGCCGAGCGGAAGCCCAGGCGTCCCACAGCGGCCTTGTCGCCGCCGACGATGATCACCCCGCCGAGGTGCTCGAGCGCATGCGCGCACCAGTACCACATGTAGAACGGGTGTACGCCGTGGTAGGCGTAGGAGGTCCGGTACAGGTGCCGGTACCACTCGTCTTCGGCGTAGCGCTTCTCGTAGCGATGCTCGATGACCTCGGGGTCGGTGGTGTCGGCCAGCACTTCTTCGAAGAAATCGATGTAGCTGGGATGGTGCACAGGGTGGAATTCCCACGGCGTGGGGTGCGTCATGATCACCACGCCGCCCTGCCGGACGAGCGGGCGGCCCCGGTACAGGTTGAAGAAATACCCGAGCCCCAAGCACGCCACCAAGATCGGGTTCATGATCGAGTTGACGTTGTAGGGGCACAGGTACGGCAGCCCCATCGTCAGCACGTCGGTCTGGCCCTCCACCCGCACCAGGTGCTGGCGGTAGACGTTCTCGAGCGTGCGGCGATGCACAGCCTCGACCTCGCCGGCCTGCACCGACGTCAGCCCATACGGCGCCCGGATGCCGTGGAAGATGCGTCGGGCCTGCCGGCGGGACATCAGGTCCAGCGCTGTCTTGGTGCCCATCAGCATCATGCGGTCTCGTGCGGACATCTCCCACTCGCGTCGCTGGAGGAAGCCGTACTGGGAGGGAAACGTGTCGTTGTTGAGCGTCGTCTCGATCTGGAACACCTTCACTCCCGCTTCTGCCAGCAGGCGTCCTTGGCGCCAGTTGCGGGTGTGCAGCTCGGAGTGCTCAGGGTCCATGAACGACGTCGAGTGCCGCATCGTGTGCACGTTGTGGTGGTGGCGCAGTGCGGTGTAGGGCGACAGCCCAGTGGCGACGCTCTTGTGGCCGCCGTCCATCGACACCAAGTTGATGTTCACGTACACCAGCAGGTCGGATTCGACGGCCCGCGTGGAGATCACCACCTCCTCGCCGGCTTCGGTGGTTCCCAAGTGGGTGAGTGCGTCGGGGTCTTCGGCGTCGAAGTTGTAGAGCTGGCCGTGGGGGGCGAACGCGTCGTACACCCGGTCGCCGACGGCGTGGCGCAGCTCGGCTTCGGTCATGCGGCGGTGGAGCGCGAGCGCGGCAATGAGCTCGACGTCGTCGACGCCCGCAGACGCTGCTATGTCGAGCACCTGCTCGATGATCCGGCCGCGGATGTCAGGGGCGACCATCGGGGGCAGCGGCAGCGAGATGTCGTCGAACGCGATGGTCAGCTTCATGCCGGGCTGCATGTAGGCGGCCAGGGGCTCGCGATCGCCCAGCGGGTTCGCCAGGGCCTCGGCGATGGCGCGTTCGGGATCGCGCACGGGGTCCAGCGGCTCGTTGGGATACACGACCCGGCTGCCGACCGGCAGCTTCTCCAAGCGCAGTCCCTCGCCGTGGTGGAACAGGATGGGCGGGGTCGTGCGGTCCACGTCGAGGACGAGACCCTTGCGGGCAGTCATCGCGAATACCTATCGTTCCCGACACCGACTTCGGCACGCGAGCGGCGTGACCGGTGCGTCTGGTCGAGGCGGTCAGTGTTGGCGCGCACCCGAAACCGCGGTGCAATCGGCAGCAGCGGACGTGGACCGCCCGGCGAGCGTTCCCAGTTCTCGCACAGCCAGCCCCGCTTGTCGGCGATGGTGACCAGCCGGGTCTCGGGATTGACAGCCACGGGATAGCCCACGGCCTCCAGCATCGGCATGTCCGATGCTGCATCGGCGTACGCCACCCCTTGGGCCAGGTCAAGCCCTTGGGCGGCCGCCCAGTCGACCATCATCTGGGCGCGCACCTCGCCCGTGGGCGGGACATCGATCATCTCGCCGGTATAGCGCCCGTCGCGGCTGTCGATGCGCGCCGCGATGATGTGGTCGAACAGCGGCGCCAGTGGCTGGACCGCCAGCTCCAACGCGCCGGTGATCAGCACCGTGCGATGGCCCGCGGCCCGATGTTCTCGTACGCGCCGCAGACCGGCGGGAAATGCCTTGGTCAAGAACAGATGGCTGAGCATCTCGGCTGCGTCGGCATCGAGCTGACCTACCGACGCCCCCTTGTAGCGCCGGTAGAAGTGGCGCAGGAAATCGGTGCGGTCGCGGCGATCTCGCCGCCACAGCCCAGGTGTCTCTGCCAGGGTGCGCAGGGCGAATCGCACGCGCTGGGGCGTATCGAGCCTGCGGGTAGCGAGCCACGCGTACGTCTCCACCACGTTGCTGGCGATCAGGGTGTTCTCGAGGTCGAATGCGGCGAAATGGCGGTTTGGGTCGAGTACCGCGGTCCGCAGGCGCTCGTTGCGGCTCGGCCCGATGCGGGGCTGAGGTGTGGTCTTGACCCGTGCCTGGGCGATGACGGTCGGCAGGTGCACGTCGGCGATGTAGGTAGGCCAGTCGATGACGCGGGGGTCGAAGCCGAACCTGTCGCGGTCGGCTTGAGGCAGCGATTCCCACAACTCAGTGGTGCGGTCGATTTCGTACAGCGCTTCGCACTTGCCGTAGGCGCCGTACAGCAGCACGTAGTCACGGATCTGCTCGAGCCCCGCTCGCTGCTGCGCAAGCCGGATGGTGAAGTCGTTGCGGCCGCGCATCGGGAGGCGATGCACCACCTTCTCGGCCGCGTTGAACAGCGACATGGCCCGGTCGAGCTGTTCCTCGAGCCCGCTCGCGCCCGCGTAGCGCCACTGGGTGCTGGCGGTGGGATGACCCTTGGAGTCATAGACCGGGTGATCGGCGAACCACTGCATGGTGGTCTCGGTCAGCACCTTGAAGCGCAGCGGGTTCACCGCGCCAGAGGCCACCTGGAAGATCTCGGGCTCGGGTGCGGGCCCCCGTGCTGCGACGGCGATGATCGCCGCGGCCACCATGTCGACGGGGATGACGTCGATGATGCCTTCGGGGTAGCCCGGGAAAGTGTCGAGCTCGCCCTTCGCGAACGACACGAACAGCGGTTCGGCCATGCGGAAGCCGCGGATCCAGCCTGGCGAGGGCTCGGAGAAGGCAGATTCGATGATGGACGGCCGCACGATGGAGATGGGCACGTCGCCCTGCAACTCCACCAGTGCCTGCTCGCCGAGCGCTTTTGAGTAGGTGTAGACGTCCGGCCATCCCAGCGAGGTTGCGCGGCTGCGGCCGGCGGTGACCATCTCGGCGTCCACCCATTCCCGGCGCAGCTGCTCGGTCTTGGCGGCGAGCAGCGGCAAGCCGGCGGGGCCGAGTTCGTCGCGGGCATCGCGATGAAAGCGGCGAAGGCGAGCCGGTGTGCGACTGGTGGCGTCGAGATCGGCCCGAGTGCGCCGCGCTGCTGACACCTCCGCCCGCCAGTCCACGTCCATCGAGAACGGTGTGTCTGCCAAGAAGACTTCCGACGCTGAGCCACGCCGGTTCCCAGCGACATAGCACGTCGACACGGCGATGACGTGCGGTGCGGTGCCTTGGCGCCGGCAGGCCTCGAGCAGTCGGTTGGGGCCCAGGAGGTTGATCTCGATCGATGCATCGAGCGGGCTGTCGAAGCTGACGGTGGCAGCCGAGTGGATGATGACATCGCAGCTGCAGAACAGCTCGAGGTCTTCGGGCGACAGGCCCATCCCGTCGACGCTCACGTCGCCGGACACGACGGTGATGCGGCGACTGCAGATGTCGTCGAAGTCGGCGCCCCAGGCGGTGCGAAGCCGTTCGAACGCATCGTTGCGCAGGATCTCGCGTTCGACGCGCCGGTTCACATCCCTGCGGCGACCCGGACGCACCAGCAGCACCAGGTCGCAGTCGGGCACCGAGCGCAGCAGCCGCTCGACGAGCGCCGTGCCCAGAAAACCGGTTGCACCGGTGATGGCAATGCGCTTCGCAGCCAACGCGTCGGCGATCACGACGTGTTGTTTAGCCCCATCGGGGCCCAGATACGCGCACGACCGCTCGATCCGCTCATGGCGCAGCCTCGTGAGAGCAACGAATGGGCAGAGCGTTTCGCTGTCGAACCACTCGTTTCCCGCTCATGTTCCCCATGCTCATGCGGTTGGGCTCACGGGCCGCTCGGGCCACGGCTTCGCCCTGTGCTTCCCGCTCAAGCTCGCTTCGCTCACGGGCCGCTCCGGCCCAGGGCTCAGCTTCCGGAGAGTTCTGCGAACAGTCGGGCGCACGCACGGACCGCCCGCCAACCGCTTGACAGCGCAAAGCGTTCGCAGGTGCTCCCGGGGCGGCCCGAGGGTGGCGAAGTCTGCGGCCCGCTGCATCCCAGCAACAGAGTCGCAGCAGCAAGCGTCATGAGAGCCCGGCGGGATGCTGCCAAGCCGACCCGACCTCGCAGGCTGTGTGTGGTCTTGCTGGTATTGCGGCGGGACGGCATCGAGTGAAGTCTGCTGCTTGGCACGGCATGTGCCGTCACCCGGTCACCCGATGGATGCGCTGGGCTGCTATGGCGGGCCTGGCACATGCGGCCTCGGTGCCTCCCGTTTTTCCACTTTTCTAATGGGGTGTGTTTTCTAACGCGGTGTGCGACTTTCGTGTTCTGAGGGAGGCGTACCGTCGGCAACAAGAAGGCTCGAGTGAATCTCACGAACTTGAGCCAGGACACGAAAGGAACGAATCATGCAACCCGACCACCACCTCGTCTCCAGACCGACGCGAGGCGATCCTCCAAGACGTCGGAATCCCGATTCCTGGCGGCTGTGCTGATCGTTGTCGCTGTGGGCGCGCTGCTGCCGACCGGCGCATCAGCCGAATCTGCGACCGACGCTGAGGCATCGGCTCACCCTGTGGTCGCTTCGTACGCAAGCGATTACGGCGTCGGTCTCGCCGAGGCGCAGCGCCGCCTCGCACGCCTACCTGAGATGCAGGACATCCTCGCTGCGCTGCGTGCTGCCGAACCCGAGCGTCTCGCTGGGTGGGGGATCGATCACGACGGACCGATGACCGCCTGGGTGTGGCTCGTTGGCACGAACCCGCCCAGCAGTGCTGCCGCAGCGATAGCGGCCTCTCACACCGACGTCGAGATCCGCACCGGCGCGAAAGTCACGTTTGCGTCACTCGCGGCTGCTCAGGATGCTTTCGGCGTTGGTAGAGGCATCGGTGCCGCGGGAAACACGGGCGCAGCGGACGCCACGCAGATCGACCTCAGTGACATGCTCACCCACACAGCAGTCGACCTGCGAGCCAACGCGCTCGAGATCGGCATCGATCTCGGCGCGGCGCCGACGGCGCCATTGGGTGCCCTTGACCCTGGGCAAGGACAATCGCCGACCGGCCCGTTGGGCACAACCGGTGACGTCAGCAACAGCAGCAGCGGCACGCTGGATCTCATAGCACAACTGCTCGCATCCCATCTCAGCGTTCCGTATAACGTCATCGAAGCAGAACCAGTCGAAGCCGAAACCGCATTCGAAGGAAGCCACCGAATGAAGAACGGATTGGCGGTCTGCACATCCGGCTTCACTGTCTACCACCGCAGTACCGGTCGATACGGTCTGCTCACCGCCGGACACTGCGACGAAGACACCTATAGGGCGCAAGGAACGACGCTGACGTTCGAGAGTCGGCAATACGGTAGATTCTTGGACGCCGCAGTGTATTTGATTCCTTCAGGCCAGTCACACCAAGTGACGAATAAGGTCATCTGTGTAAACAACTACGCGACTCAGAGCATATGTAGCATTCGAAGCATCGAATCGAGTCGTTTGAAGATGATGGATATGCCCGTTTGCCGCTCTGGTACCAACAGCGGCGTCTCATGTGGAACCGTCAATAACGTTAGTTATCTCCCGAACCCGGATGAAGGTTGCGATGGAATCGGGGGGCCGTGCGCTGCCGTATACGTTCAAGCCACTGGCCCGACGATGCAAAGCTGCCGCGGCGATAGCGGTGGGCCCGTCTACAGCGGCAACTCGGCTTACGGAATTCATAATGGGAGCAATTCGGGTAACGATTGTGACCTTCTCGGAGTTTCAATTTACTTCAGCGCCATTGGAAGAGTTACGTCGATTCTGGGAGTCGATGTCGTTACCTTTGGTCCGACTAATGTCCCATAGTGATGTGTCTGTTGACAGCATGGGGCCGATGAGCGTCGGTTTGCCCGCCGGACTCCCTCGCCACGACAGCGTCACAGCAGTGGCAACGAGTTGCGACTCTAGGTAGACGGTACCGAGTCGATGTGGTTACGAGTTCCGCGAACCGTCGTAGGTGTCGTGCTTTGGTCAACACTCATCATGGCGGGATGTGCACCAGCCCCGCCCGGCGCTGCCCCCCAGCCGGAAGGGCAACGCCGGGCGGCCTATGATGAACCCGTCAACATTGATACCAGAGAACAGACAGTAGTAGTAACACCAGTGGCTACGAATGAGTCTGCGACGACAAACGAAGCCTACGCGCCACATCCCGATGACATACTGCCTCTGCCGTGGGCTGATTTCCATGAAATGTATGATGCCGCCATCGATAGCATGAGCCATGGCATGGAGATATCGGGTCGGCTCGTGATCGAAGGCAGGTGTGCGTATATTGATTCTCGAGCCGACTACGCGACGTACACTGAAGGACCTCAGCGCCTAGTGTTGTCACTGCCGCGCGGAAAGTTCCAATACGATTCGCGATCCGAGGAACTTTGGATGCACCATAAGGATCGACAAATTGAAGGGCCGATTCGTGTCGGCGAACGTGTGAGTATTGGCGGTTCTTACGCAAGTTTACGAAGTCGAGATTGCGGGAACGAGATAATAGTCAGTACACCCTCTATTTGGGGTTGCAGGCGTTTCCCGTCTGTAAATAATCCCTTGTGCGAGATTGAGGAATATGCCCGCTTCCATCGCATTCAACGTGACGAGGCCCGACGACGCTTTGAACTCTTTCCGGTCCTGCAGGCTGCGTTTGAGGAATTGAGAGAAATCGAATCGGACCGGGTGGCCGGATGGGGATTCGATCACGGATTGGAATTTGCGGCATGGTTCTCACTGACGGGTCTTGAGTCGCCGAGCGAGACGGCTCTGGCTCTCGCCAATGCACATGATGATCTTGAGATCCGAACCGGGGCCGAGACCAGCTACAACCAGTTGCTTGAGGCCCAAGCGGCATTCGCGGACGGGCAGGACTTGCATTTGCCATTCGACGCTGACGTGGACAACATCGCGCGTTTCGAACTAGCCGATGCAGTCACGCGCAGTTGGATCGATCTCTCCGAAGGTCACCTCGGCATCGGTGTCGACACGGACTGGGTGCCGCGTCAAGTGGCCTCGGCGCTACTGGCCAGCGAACACGGCAGCTACCCCGACGCTGCCTCTGTTCCGAGTCATATTCCAAACGAAGAACTGCTCGCAACCATCGAGCGCATCATCGCGCAACGCCTCGACGTCCCCCTGCTTGTGCAGCGCGCTTTGATGCGCCGTTGATCGGGTGTTCTGCGTGGGTCAATTTCGCCCGCTGGGGGTCCCGGTCCGCTGCACGCGACCGGCAGCAGTACCGCGGTGACGCAACCGGCGAGCACCCGCCGCGAGGTCACGCCAGTTTTGTGGCGATGGACCCCACGGAGCGGAGGGCCGTGCCGTCGGCGCCTTGCGTCACGAACCGGCGAGTGGGTCGGCAGGCTCTACCGGTGGTTGCGAGTGAGTCGAGTGTAGATGTCGGCGGCTGATTGCCAGTTGTGGAGTCGGCGTGGCATCCAGTTGAGGTTGTCCTCGATGATCGACAGTCGCAGTGGGCTGAGGTCGAGCGGTGTGCCTTTTGGCAGCCGGCGTCGAAGCAGCCCGTTGGTCTGCTCGTTGGTGCCGCGCTGGGTTGGGCTGTGGGGTTCGCAGAAGAACACCTCGATGCGGGGTGCCGTTTCGATGTCGGCCCCGCTGGCCATCTCGCGGCCTTGGTCCCAGGTGAGGCTGCGCACCAGATGGGCGGGCTGGCGAGCCAACGCGGCGGTGGCCGCGGCTGCGACGTTGGGCGCCGTGTAGCCGTGCGGCAATGCGACGACCAGCGTGTGGCGGCTGACGCGCTCCACCAGAGTGGCCGCGGCGCTGCGGTTGGCTGCCCCGATGATCAGGTCGCCTTCCCAATGGCCCGGCTCGCTTCACTCGGCGACGGCTGCGGGCCGCTCGCTGAGCGGCCGGTATTGCCCCAGCGGGCTGGCCTTGTCGCTGTGGCCGCTGCGCGGACGACGACGGCGCCGGCCCCTCGGCAGGTCGGCCCACGCGTCCGCGTCGAGCCCGCAGCCGCTGTACGCGGCCCGGTAGATCGTCTCCGTGCACACCCGCCGCCCTTCGGCGGCCATGTCGGCGCTGATCGCCTGCGGCGACCAGCGCTGGGTCATCCTACGTTTCACCTGCTCGGCCAGCACCGGGTCCGCTTCGAGCTTGCAGGGGCGGGGCCGCCGCGCCTGCAAGCTCGCGTCAGCCTGCGCTGCCGCCGCGTCGTACACAGTCATGGGGCCGCCGCAGCGGCCCAGCTCGCGATAGACCGTCGCCGGATGTCGGCCCAGCACTCCCGCGATGTCCAAAGCAGTCGCTCCCGCCGATCTCATCGCCTCAATCCGGGCGCGCTCGAACGCGCTCAGCCTCGCTGCCATACTGGACACCTCCACTGGTGGTTGCCGTGTCGAACAACCGGTCATCATGACCGATCACTCGCAATCACCGGTGGAGTCCGCCATGCATTACGTGGATGTAAAGGAGACAGTGGTGGTCCTGTGTACAGCTGGTCTTCTGCATATGGTGTCTTCAACGGCGGCCAGAAAGATCCGAACTGCACCCGAGTCGGAACGTATGTGTACTTTAGCGCGATCCGGAATGTCACATACTTTCTCGGCGTTAGGGTCCGCCGCGGGTCAAGTCGCGCGAATGACCAGTGTGATTGCCAAGAGTTGCGCATGATTCCCGAGCGCAGACCACGCGACTTGACTTCTGGCGAACCCTTAGCTTGGTAACCTTCGGTCCTATCAACGTCCCATGATTCCATAGTCGCCCGTGAAAAAAAGTGCTGACCGAAAACGGCTCTTCGCGCTTTAGCGTGGGGTGAGGGTGTCGAGCAGGGTCCAGTCGGGTTTGCCGGCATACAGCAGGACTCGGATGCGGTAGTGGTCGAAGTTGGTGACCCCGAACGACACTCGCTTGATCAGCTTCGCCAGGTTGTTCGCCGCTTCGGTCGGCCCGTTGGTCACCTGTGAGCGGTGCCAGTTGGTGATCGGGGTGCGCCAGGCGTGCAGGGTGCGGCCGAGCTTGTTCAGCTCCGGGGAGTACGTGTCGTCGCGCAGGTCGCGGGACAGTTCGTCGAGGGCTTCGAGCGCGACCTTGCGGTTTGGGATGCGGTAGGTCATGCGCAGGGTCTCCTTGGCGTGCCATGCGTCGCGGACTTCGCCGTGGGGGTCGCCGGCTGCGAGCAGGCCGCGCAGCTTCGCCTCGCCGCGTTCGGTGACTCGTTCGTGTGCCTTGAGCAGCAGCCGCCGTATCCGGTACAAGGGATCGTGCTTGGTGCCGCGTCCGCCGGTGGTCTCGTTCTGGACGCGTCTGCGCACTTCGTCGATGGTGCTGTTGGCGAGCTTGACGACATGGAACGGATCGGCGACCTGGATCGCTTTGGGCAGCGAGCCGGTGAACGCCTTGCGGTACGGCCCTGACAGGTCCATGACCGCCCACCGCACCCGCCGCCGCCACACCGAGGTGCGCGCCTGGATCCATCTGGTGGCCCCTTTGGCGCTCTTACCAGCGACTATGTCGAGCAGCTTGCCCCGCCTGGCGTCCACGATGGTGGTGCCCCAGTGCTGTTCGCGGTACCGGCCGCGGCGGAACATCAAGATCTCGTCGAGCCCCAAAGCGGTCACGCCGCCGATGCGCGACCGGTCGGCTTCGAGCAGCGCTCGGCCCCAGCGATGCACTGCGGCCATCGCGGTGTGCCAGTTGCAGCCCAGCTCGGCTGCGATCTCTTTGATCGCCCGTCCCTTGCCCGCCCCGCGGGTCGCCCAGCGAGCAGCCCGGCTCGTCATGCGCCCCCTGGGCGGCGCGATCTGAGGCTCCTGATCGGTGAACGTGCGCACCGCGCAGCCCTGATGAGGGCACAGCCAGCGGCGCTTGCGCCACACCAGCCGGGCCGGCCGCCCGAACGCCGGCAGATCAGCCAGACCCACCGCGCTCGCCCCGTGAGCCCACACCTTGCCGCCGCAGCCCCCACAGCACGGCCGCCCGCTCAACTCGATCTCGACTTCGAGCGGGCCGCCGCGGCGGCCCCGCACATCGAGCACCGCGACATGCGGGCCCAGACCCACGATCAACAACAACGCACGCGTAAGGTCAACAGCCACAGGGATCCTCCAGAACTCGCGGTCTCGACACCTCCGATTCTGGGGGATCCCTCCCTATCCAGCCCGAACCCTCACAGCACTACCCCACGCGGAAACGCGAAGCGCCCCGAAAACTCTCGTGCATCAAGTCATTGCTCCAAGATGAAATTCACTTACGTCCTTGCCTGCGCCGTGACCTGCTATTCGTGTTCGATGACCTCGCCGTCTGCGGATGAATTAGCCCAAGAACCACTTGGCGTAGACAACTCGCCCATGGCTACTAGCATGGAGGTTGGGCGAACGATTGACCATTCGTCTGCGCCATTGACCTCGGTGTTGCCTCAACGTAGCTCGCAGGGTGTTGCACGATTGTCGCGTGTCGAATTAGCAGAGATGCATGAACCTGGTGACGATTACCATATGGTCGACCAACGAGGGACGCTAGTAATCGACAGGGACTGTGTTTATATTGTCCTTACAGGCGAGGAAGACTTCTCTCCAACAGGTAAATCACCTTATGTGTTGTCCCTGCCGCGAGGTAGCATGAGGCACGATGAATCCAACGCACTGTACTGGTGGACTACGAACGGCGAGCAGGTTGAAGGTCCGTTTAGAACAGGCGACATCATCGGGGTCGGAGGATCCGGAACCTTTAGACGCAGCAGCTACTGCGGACACTTGAAACAAATAGAGTCGCAGGCTGGGGCTTCGATCACGGTAAGGAATTTAGGGCTTGGCTGTGGCTCACTGGCCATGAACCTCCGAGCAGAGAGGTCCAGGTGCTCGCCGGCGAGCATGAGGAACTTGAGATCCGAGTCGGTGCCACCACCAGCTATAGTCGGTTGCTCGCTGCTCACGAGGCATTCGCCGACGGGCAGGGCTTCTTCGTGTCGGACGAAGAACGCACAGGCGCAGCGACGCGTTTTATGCTCTCTAATGCTGTCGCCAATAGTTGGATCGATCACTCCGAGAACGGACTCGTCATCGCGGTCGATCCACGTTGGGTACCGCGCCAAGTAGCCGCTGTCGTGCTGACTGGCAATCCTGATGGTTACTCGAGTATGGACATCGTTCCGCATGAGGAATTGCTCGTAACGATTCAGGGCATCGTCGAGCAACGCTTGGGCGTTCCAGTGCGAGTCATGCGTGCGTGGATCGGCCCATAGTGGTCCTTGGCGTAGTTGTTCCGGTTCTTTGGCAGGACGACGAGCTACGCCGTGATGCCAATGCCAGCTTGATGGCGATCAACCCCACAGATCACAGGGCCGGGGATGCCGAGAGCTCTGCGAACAGTCGGGCACACGCGCGGACCGCCCGCCAACCGCATGACAGGGCGTAGCGCTCGTAGTCGCTTCCGGGTGGTCCGAAGGTGGCCAAGTCGCGGCATGCCGTCGCATCGGCGGCGCCGCAGCGCTCCCACATCTGATCCAGGTACTCGTCGTTGCCGGGCGGCGAGTCCTGCGGCGATCGCCCTGCTAGCGCAGGCGGAGCGCCGTCGTCGCCCACCAACAGCGCACAGTCGCGGGTGGTGCGGCCGCCGCAGGTCCAACCGAAGCTGGCATATGCCGATCCCCCCGGCGCGGACAGCACAAGCTGGGCACACGCGCGGCTGCTTCCCTCCCCGCACGCCGCCCACCAGCCGTCCAGTTCAGGGATGTTCCCCGGGGTTGGCGACTCGGAATCGAACTCGACGCTCAGCAGGCCTGCGTCGGCGCCGGGCTCGCCGAGCAGCACATTGCAGTGCAGGTTCTCACGGCCCCCGCAGCTGAAGGCGAAGGCCTCGTAGTCGCTGCCGGCGGGCGACTCGAACAGCAACGCGTTGCAGGCTGCGGCGGAACCCTGCCCGCACACGACCCAGAGCTCGTCGAGCGCAGCGTCGTTTCCGGGCGGAGCGTCGCTGGGATCGAAGCGCGCAGGAGCGCGCACGAGTTCTGCGGGCAACGCCGCGTCGCGCTCCTCAACGGGCGACAGCAACCGGGTATCGACGGGCACGATCCCGCCGGCATCACCGCTGTCGAGAGCGCAGATATCCCTCGCGATGCCTGCGAGCGGCTCATCGGCGGGATCGAGCGGCAAGGACAGCTCGGTGACGCCGAGCGCAGCTGCCAAGCGGGCACGCTCGCAGGCCGTGAGGTCGGACTCTGATGCAATGTCGCCATCGGTGCCCGAGATATTCGATCCGCTGCATCCCACCAACAGAGTCGCAGCAGCAAGCGTCAAGAGAACCCGGCGAGCCGCTGCCAGGCCGACCCGGCCTCGCAGGCTGTTTGTGGTCTTGCTGGCATTGCGGCAGGACGGCATCGAATGAAGTCTGCTGCTTCGCGCAGCATGTGCCATCACCCGGTTACCCGAGGGCATCGCCGAGCCGCGATCGCGGACTCGGCACCTCCATGAGGGCGCTGAGCGCGCACCGCGGCCCGACATTCGGCGTGCCGGACGCGTTCTTCTAGTCTGTTGAGATGGCCGTGCGCGACGAGACGCTGCTCGTCCCGACTCTTAGGCATGCGTCGGCAGCGGCGGAAGTGCTCGCCGCCGAAGGAGCAGCGGCGGTGCTGGTGTTCGGGTCGGTCGCGGACGGCACATCTCGGGCGGGAAGCGACATCGACCTGGTGGCGGTGTTCGACGACATCGACTACGACGAGCGGTACCCGCTCAGGTGGAGGCTCGAAGCTCGATGCGCCGCCGCTGTGGGCGTCCCCGTCGACGTGCACGTCACTGACCGGCCCGAGTGGGAGCATCGCATCGGGCAGGTGGCGTCATCGTTCGAGGGGAGCGTCGCCCGCCGAGCCGAAGTCCTGCTCGAACGCGAGCCGCTGCCCGGCGCAGTGGACTGGGGCAAGGAGATCGGCATGCCCGACAGCGACCTGAACGAAGCCGTCGAACGGCTCAACGACGTGTGCCAGTCACTCGGGGACATGGCAGTCGCCTGTCGGCAGCGTGTCGGCGAGATCATGCTTGCCGACGGTCACAACACAGTCGTGCCCAGGGTGCGGATGGCCCGCTTGCGCTCCCTGTGCGCTGCTGCGTCGATGACGATCGAGCATGCTCTCAAGGCGTGGCACGCCGCGAACGGGGTCCCTTCGGAACGCACTCACAGCATCGCCAGGCTGCTGGCCTCGGCGGGACCGCTCCCGGCTGCGCTCGAGGACGCTCTCGCCCCGCTCGAAGCGAACACGCTGCGTCCGAGCCGTGAACGGTTCGATGACGTGTCGAGCTGGCGGATCGGTGGCACCTACCCGTCGGCTCTGCCGCGGACCGCCACCTCCGAACGAACAGAACGGCTCGCCAGGCTGCTAGCTCGAGCGGCGACGGTCACCGCCGAATCAACGCTCGAACGTGTCATCGCTGACGGCGCCGACCCCGACAGCGAGACAGTCGCTGCCTGCATGGACGAGTTGAGTCGCGCTCAGGCAGTGCTCTCCGCAGGCGACCCGGTGAACGGCGCCCCGTAGCAAGCACTGCGGCTGCCGTCGTGGGGGTCACGCCAGTTTCGCGGCGATGGAACCCACCGATCGCAGGGCCGTGCCGTCGGCGCCTTGCGTCACGAACCGGCGAGTGGGCCCGTCGAGCGCTTCGGCGATGAGATCGTCAAGCAGCTCGATGAGGCTGTCTCCCTCGTGGGACCAGAAGTACCAGCTCAGCGAGCCGGGGATCGGGTTGATCTCGTTCACCCACAGCCCGGCCGGGTCGTCGCTGCCGTCCCACAAGAAGTCGATGCGCATGACCGAGCGGGCCATCACGAGGCGGCTCACCTCGACCGCTGCAGCGCGCAGCGCCGACTCGATCGCGGGCGGCAGCGTGGCGGGCAGCTCTCGTGGCGCTGTGGCCATCCCGCCCCCGCCGGTGAGGTATTTCTCGGCGTAGGTGTAGATCGTGCTGTCGCTGCGCAGCGGCCGCTCCACCGCGCTCAGCCGAAGCTCCGGCCAGGTGCGCACCGAGATGTTCAGATCGATGATGTCGCTGAGGTAGCGCTGCACGACAGCGCCGTCGCGCAGCAGCGGCGACGACCGTGCCAATGCCCGCGCCGTCGCGAGGTCAGCAACGATCTCGATACCGATCGATGAGCCGCCGAAACGCGGTTTCACGATGAGAGGTCCCTGCGACAGCTCGGCCGCGGCGGCGTCGCTGGGCAGGTCTTCGGTGAGCAGCTGGAGCGGCAGCGTCGGAAGGCCTGCCGCTTCGGCGGCGCCGCTGAACGCCAGCTTGTCCATGCAGATTGCCGCGCTGAGCTGTCCCGGACCGGTGTAGGCCAATCCCGCCAGATCCAGCAGGGCCGGCAGGCCGCCGTCCTCGCCAGGGCCGCCGTGACAGCAGTTGACTACGACGTCGACCGGCAGCGGTCGCCGACGCCGGTCTGCTCGCACGAACCCGCCGCCCGGGCGGGCGGCCAACTCGACCTCGGACGCCGAGCGCGGCAGACCCTCTGCAAAGGCCGACGCCTCGATGTCGGGCGGAACTTCGTGCCATGTGCCGACCGGTGACCAGTACAGCGCTACCGGGTCGCGCCCAGCTTCGGCAAGCGCGTGCACTGCCTGCAGCCCCGTGAGGATCGAGATGTCGTGCTCAGGCGACGGACCGCCGAAGCAGACGCCAGCACGGGTCATGGGCGCGCCCCCAAGGTTCTCAACCGCTCGACCATGTGGGCCATGTTCTCATGGGAGCGAGGCGATCAGGGGTAGTGGTCGGGGAGGTCGTTCTCGTACAGGACGGCATCGCCGGAGCCGAGATTTGCACGCACCCAGTTCACTGCTGATTCGAGGTCTGCCATGCAGCGAACTGTGGCGCTATCGTCCGTGCGATCGTGAATGAGGTTGCGCATGTTGCGGCCTCGGGTTGCTCGCTTGGCGGCGGCCTGGTCCCAGCCGGCTGCTCCGCCCAGCAACGCAGTCCGGTTGGTGCGACCGACGATGATGACGTCGTCGGCAATCTGCGCGGCCTGCTCGCCGAGCCGGCGGTTCTCGTGAGCTTGGCTGCGGCCGAGCTCGACCATCCCCGGCGTGACCACGACGCGCCGGCCGGCGTCGGTATTTGCCAGCATGGACAGCGCCGCCCGCGCGCCTGCGGGATTGGAGTTGTAGGTGTCGTCGATCACCATGACGCCGGCGGGGCTCCGCGCGGCGGTGCGGCGGTGATCGGGAGTCGGCAGGTCGCCGAGCCGGCTTGCGATGTCGGCATCGGAGACTCCCAGTACCGAGGCCGCGGCCACGGCGCACGCCACATTCGCCGGCGCAGCGCCGCCGAGCGGACCGACAGCGATTTCCCTGCCGAACAGCGTGATGCGGCGCGACACCGCAGCCTCATTGATCGACACGTCGTACCCGGCGACGGGAGCATCGCTGCGGGACCCAGAGCCCGAACCGCTCGTCGTTGCGGTCCCGTCGCCGTTGGCGTCGGCAGGCAGCACGGTCACGTCCGCGGCCGGATCCTGCGTCGAGCACCGGATGATGCGCAGACCCGAAGCGGCCAACCGATCAGCCTCGGCCCGCAATCCGTAGGCGTCGATGTTGAGAATTGCCGTGCGGCTCGTCGCGAAGATCTCCGCCTTGGCAGCCACGATTCGGTCAAGGCTGCCGAAGCGCTCGAGGTGGACCGGACCGATCGAAGCCAGGATGGACACCGACGGGCGCACCCAGCGGGTCATCGCCGCGATTTCTCCGGTGCCGAAGGTGCCCATCTCCGCGATGAACACCTCGGTGCCAGGCACCAAGTGCTCGTTGACGCTGCGACATATCCCCGCTGTGTTGTTGAAGCTGGCCGGAGTAGCGACGACCGACCGGGATCCCTCCACCAGCTGGCGCAAGTAGCCCTTGATGGTGGTCTTGCCGTAGGAACCAGTCACTGCGACTCGCACCGGGTCGATGTGGTCCAGCCGTTGCTGCGCGCGATGCACCCAGCGGCGCGACAGCAGGGCTTCGAGCGGCGCGAGGATCGCCAATGAGACGTCTACCCACAGCGGCATGCCGAACAGCAGCACGGACACGACTGGTTCAGCCAGACCTGCCAGCAAGCCGACGCCGACTAGCACGAACCACAGCACAGCCAGCGTGGCCGCCACCGTGACAAGTCGCCTAGTCCACGCCAACGGGCTGGACCGTCCGCGAATGTCGAGACCCTGCGGTCCAACTGCGACCGCGAATGCAGTAATCGCGGGTGCCCACCAGAATGTGCCGCTCAACACCACCCCGGCGGCTGCCGCAAATGCCAGCACGCGATTGTTCCGGTCCAGCAACCACCAGCGTCGGGCAAAGCGCGACGCTCGCCCGACGCCGTAGTGCTCACGCTGGGCGACTCGCAGCCAGCGTGCCGCTGCGATCATGCCGGCCACGACCGACGTCCACAGCACGATCTGGTTCATGGGGATCTGCCCATCCTGCTCTGCGGGTTCAGGCCTGAACTTCAGGCCCTGCAGCGGCGATGCTGCTCATAGTCTCGACACTCCGTGTGCATGATCGGCGCCTTCGCCGACATCTGCTCATCACAGCATGTCGAGGCGGCGCGAAATGGCATCGGTCAGCGCCGGTGCGGCATCGGTCGGCACGAAGTGCCCCACGCCGTTGAGAACGGTCAGTCGAGCGTCGGCGAGGATCGCCCGTGCCCGTCGCGCCGTGTCCAGTGGTGCGGAGGCGTCGTTGTGACCCCACATCAGCTCCACCGGTTGGGAGATCTCGCCGAGTTGAGCTTCATAGGTCTCATTGACGACCGTCACGAGCACATCACGCATGACCCCCGTTGCGCCGCGGTAATCGGCGCTGCCGAAGCGCCGCCGCGTGCGCTCCATGGCGTCTTCGCCGAGCAAGCCGCGCCGGTGCAGTGCCCGAGCGAGACGAAACCGCATGGCTGGCCGCGCCGCGGGGCGGTCGGCTCGCTGCAGCAGCGGCACCCCGCACAACACCAGTGCCGCGACGGCGTCTGGGAATCGAGCAGCCAGCTCGACGGCAACCCGCCCCCCGAAACTGTGGCCGACGAGGACAACCTGCGGACGGCACTCACTGAGGATCGGGCAGACCAACTGTGCATAGCCCGCGGCACCGCACGCCTCACCCGGCGCCGGGCTGGCGCCGAAGCCAGGCAGGTCGAGGGCAATGGCGCCGGTGGTCCCTCGCGACTCGACAAGACTGGTCAGGACTTTGTCGAAGTCGTGGTGGTTGCGACCCCAACCGTGCAGCGCCAGCACATCGGCGGGCTGTTCGCCGAAGCGGCTGCCAAAGACGGTGCCGCCAGCAAAGCTGGTGAGGGGGCTCAGCGGGCGAGCGCCTCGGAATCGGGACCGGGCTGCGACCGGTTGATCGCTGACAGCAGGGCCCGGAAGCTGGCGGTGACGATGTTTGGGTGCAGCCCGACGCCCCAGTACACCTCGCGTGACGGGGTCTCGATCTCCACGTAGGCCGCAGCGGTGGCGTCCGCTCCCGCGCCGACAGCGTGCTCGTGGTAGTCGACGAGGCTCACTTCGATGCCCAGCGCATCTGCCAGGGCGGTCTTGAACGCGGACAGCGGGCCGTTGCCGCGGCCCTTGGCGCGTACATCGCCGTCGGGCCCCTTGATGGTCGCCTCCACCTCGGACTCGTCGGACGACTCCGAGTCGAAGTAGCTGCGGTGACCGACGTAGGTGTACGGCGACTCGGCATGCAGGTAGGTCTCGTCGAATGTCTTCTTGATGGCCTCGGGCAGGATCTCGCCGCCCTCGTCGGTGATCGACTGGATCACGCTGCTGAACTCGATCTGGAGCCGTCGCGGCAGGTCGAGGCCGAAGCTGTTCTTCATCACGTAGGCCACGCCGCCCTTGCCCGACTGGCTGTTCACCCGGATGACGTCCTGATAGGTGCGTCCCACATGCGCCGGATCGATCGGCAGGTAGGGGACCTCCCAGCAGTCGTAGTCGTCAGCCAGCGCCTCGAAGCCCTTCTTGATGGCGTCCTGGTGGCTGCCGCTGAACGCGGTGTAGACCAAGTCGCCGCCGTAGGGGTGACGGGGGTGCACGGGAAGCTGGTTGCAGTACTCGGCGATACGACGCAGGTGGTCGATGTGGCTGATGTCCAGCTCGGGATCGACGCCTTGACTGAACAGGTTCATCGCGAGGGTGATGATGTCGACATTGCCGGTGCGCTCGCCGTTGCCGAACAGCGTGCCTTCCACCCGGTCAGCACCTGCCATCACGCCGAACTCCGTCGCCGCCACCCCGCAGCCGCGGTCGTTGTGGGGGTGCAGTGACAGCACCACGGCCTCTCGATTTTCCACGTTGCGATGGAAGTACTCGATGAGGTCGCCGTAGGTATTCGGTGTCGCCATTTCCACGGTGGCGGGCAGGTTCAAGATGATCGGGTCGTCGGCAGTGGCGCCCCATTCGGCGCTCACCGCGTTGCACACCTCGAGCGCATAGTCGATCTCGGTCCCGGTGAACGACTCGGGCGAGTACTCGAAGCGGATCGCCCCGCCGTCGTGCTTGCGCGCCAGCTCCTTGCACAGTTGTGTGCCGGTGATGGCAATGTCTTTGATGCCCTCTTTGTCCAAGCGGTAGACCACCCGGCGCTGCAGTTCCGATGTCGGGTTGTAGAGGTGGACGATCGCCTTGTTCGCCCCGGCGATGGCCTCATAGGTCCGCGCGATCAGCTCGGGCCGGCTCTGGGTGAGCACCTGGATCCAGACGTCGTCGGGCACCAGGTCCTCTTCGACCAGCATGCGGCAGAATTCGAAGTCCGGCGCCGAAGCCGACGGAAAGCCGACCTCGATCTCCTTGAAGCCCATCTCCACCAGCACCTCGAACATCTGGCGCTTGCGTGGAACGTCCATGGGGTCGATGAGGGCCTGGTTGCCGTCGCGCAGATCCACCGAGCACCACAGCGGCGCCTCAGAGATGATCTGGTCGGGCCAGGTGCGGTCCGGCAGGTGCGCGGGAAACGCGTAGGTGCCGTAGAGGTGGTGCGGCATTGAGCTCGGCTGCTGGGTGCTGATGCGCTTGACGTCTGCCATCGGATTCTCCTGAGTCGGTGGGTTCGGTCGGTGACGAGGTGGGTACTGGACGGGTGGGGCCACGAAAAAACCCCCTGGCCCGAAGGCGCAGGAGGTTGGGCGAGGACCTGTGCGGTCCCCGCCTAGGTAAGAAGGAGCAGCCCGGTTGCGGAATGCAGTGCGTGGTGAGTCGAGAAGCGAATCACGGAGACAATTCTACCAACCTGAGCGGACAACGACCAGACGCGCTGTCAGCGGCGGCGGTCGGCGTGGCGGGCCAGCATCAACTCGTGCAGATCGGTGCCGCAGTGCTGTGTCCATTCGCCGTCGCTGCCCAGCTTCCAATGAGCGATGCCATCGTCGAGGTACATGTCGGTGAGCGCGCCCAGCTCTTCGGTGAGCGCCGGCGCTTCGACGGGCGCCAGCGCCTCGACGCGGTAGCGCAGGTTGCGCGGCATCGCGTCGGCTGAGCCCAGCAGGATCGTGTAGCCCCGGTCGGGATTGCCGAATCGGTACACCCGGCTGTGCTCCAAGAAGCGGCCCACGATGCTTCGTACCGAAATGTTCTCGCTCATGCCCTCCACGCCGGGGACCAAGCAGCAGATGCCGCGCACGACGAGGTCGATTCGGCAGCCCTGCTGCGATGCCTGATACAGCGCGTCGATCACCTCGTTGTCGACGATGGCGTTCATCTTCATGAAGATGTGGCCGTCTGGCTCGGCGGCTTCGGCCTCGATGTGATTGACGAGCGAGTTGCAAAGGCTGTGCGGCGCGACGGCCAGCTTGAGGTAGTCGGTCTTGCGGCTGTAGCCGGTGAGCGAGTTGAACAATGCCGCCACGTCGGCTGCGAAGTCTCGGTCGGAGGTGAGCAGTCCGAAGTCTTCGTAGATGCGTGCGGTGTCGGCGTTGAAGTTGCCCGTGCCGACGAAGCAGTAGTGGGCGATCCCGCGCGACTCGCGCCGCACCACCATCGCCAGCTTGCAATGGGTCTTCAGGCCCACCACGCCGTAGGCGACGTGCACGCCCGCACGTTCGAGGAGCCGTGCCCACTCGATGTTGGATTGCTCGTCGAAGCGTGCCTTGAGCTCCACGACGACCACGACCTGCTTGCCGCGTTCTGCGGCACGGATGAGCGAGTCCACCAGACGGGTTCGCTCTGAGGTCCGGTACATCGTCAGCTTGATGGCCAGCACGTCGGGGTCGTCGGCCGCTTGGCGAATGAATGCGTCGAGGCTGGTCGTGAATGACTCATACGGCAGGTGCACCAGGACGTCCTGGCGTTTGAGGACATCGAAGAAATCGACTCTGGCCTCGGGTTCGGTTGCCTCCGCACGCTGGCTCCCGGTGCCGCTGGCGAGCAGTGCGCCGGCCGCAGTCGTCACCCGCAGCGGCAGCGGCGTTCTGGGGTTGTGCGGAGGTGTCTTGAGGTCATCGCGGTCGATCCCGTACAGCTCGAACAGGTCTGACAGGCCGAGCAGTCCCTTCGAGGTGTAGACGTCGTCGTGGGTCAGCTTCAGCTCACGGGTCAGCATGTCGAGGGCGTCGTTGCTCAAGTCCGGGGCAGCCTCGAGGCGAACCGCACCGCCGAACCGGCGCTGGCGCAGCTCGAGTTCCATGTGTTTGAGCAGGTCGTCGGTCTCGGTGTCGTCGATGTCGAGATCTGCGTCCCGGGTGACGCGGAACGTGCTGTGGCTGAGCAGCTTCACGCCAGGAAACAAGTCACCCAGGTGCCCCGAGATGACCGATTCCAGGGTGATGAATCGGTGCTCGTCGGGCAGTGCCAGAAAGCGGGGCAGGATCGGCGGCACCTTCACACGGGCGAACGACGGGCCGCTGGCGGAGTGCTCGACAAATACGGCGAGGCTCAGCGAGAGATCCGAGATGTAGGGAAAGGGGTGCGCGGGATCGACCGCCAGGGGTGTCAGCACTGGATAGACCTGCTCGCTGAACAGCTCAGCGACCCAAGCTCGGCTGGTGGCATCGAGTTCGTCGGGCTCGACGAAGGAGATTCCTTCGGCAGCCAGCGCTGGACGGAGTTCGTCCTCGAACAGCGACGAGGCGTCCCGGAGTTGCTCGGCCGCTGCCGCTCGGATTCCCTTGAGCTGGGCCAGAGGCGTCAGGCCGTCAGGTCCGGCCCGCCGCACACCCGCCTCAATCGAGTCGAGCACCGTGGGAACCCGCACCTGGAAGAACTCGTCGAGGTTCGATGCGTGGATGGCGACGAATTTGATGCGCTCGAGAAGGGGCAGCTCACGATCACGTGCGAGTGCCAGGACGCGATGATTGAAGTCGAGCCAGGACAACTCTCGATTGAGGTAGCGCTCGGGTGATCGGTCCCCGTGGGCGGCGGACATGACGGCTCAAGCCCCTGTGCGGTCGATGCACGGCGCCGTGGGGCGCAGCACCCTGCGCTCGTGAGAGTACGCAATCGGCGTCACTGTCCACAAGGGGCCGCGAAATACCGGCAGGTAGGCCCGACTTTCTTGCACCGGTCTATGGAAAAATTGTGCACTCTCGGCGGCGCCTCTGTGGACAACTGCCGGTTTGGCTGCCAATCAGGCGGGCGCGAATTCGAAGGCGTCGTCGACGACAACGTCGGTGCCGATGAACTCCGACCTGATCATCTCGTCCATGAGCCCTGCGTCGCTGCTGCGGGCCCATTGCCTGCCGTTGGGGGTGCGCACCGCCGCCAACGCCACCTCGGGTGCCTCCCGTCCGTGCATGACGGTGTATGCCTCCACCGTGGCGTCGCCGGTGTAGTCCGCGTCGAGGTCGACAGAGGGGAACCGGTCGATCTCGTCCTGGCAATCCTGATGGCGGAAGCCGGCCTCCGGAGGTGTTGTGGAGTACACGCCGAACGAGTGCTTGGTGAGGTAGCCGCCGTTTGCCGAGCACAGTCCGATGCTGCCGGGGTTCTCGCGGAGCTTTCCGGCCATGGTGGCAATCGAATGGCCGACGTAGTTGTTGAGCGGGCCACCCGCGAAGGTGAGACCGCCGGTCAGGGTCAAGTCGCGGTCGAGACCCAGGCCCAGTTCGGTGGCCGAAATCTGCACGGCTGAGGGGAAGCAGGAGTAGAGGTCGACGTAGTCGATGTCGTCGACGCCGACGCCAGCCAGTTCCATGGCCCGGCGCCCGGCCACGCGGATGGCGGGCGAGCTGTGCAGGTCGCCGCGGTTGGACACGTAGTTGGTGTCGCGCCCGTCAGTCCCCGCGTAAGGGAACAGCCAGCGGTCGGTCGGCACGCCCGCGGCCGACGCTGCCTCCGCCGAGCACACGATGAGCGCTGCGGCCAGGTCGAGATCCCAATTGGAGTTCATGCACTTGGTGTAGGGGAAGCCGATGAGCCGGTTCGTTTGGCTTGGGTTGCGGATCTCGTCCGCTGTCATCGGGGTGCGTACCCAGGCGTAGGGATTGGCGACCGCAGCCTGGTTGAACTTCTCCCACATCGCAGCGACACGATCCCGGTGCTCGTCCATGGATTCGCCGCGGGAGGCCCGGAACGCCGATTCGAATACGGGATACAGGTTGATGGGATCTCGCAGGCCGCGCTCGACTTCCACCTTGTTGTTCATGACGACGTCGGCGCCGAGCACCTCGTCGGGCACCTTGTCGGTCTGGGAGGTGTAGGGGATGCGCTCGTCGCGACGGCGGGCTCGGCGGCGGCTCCAGATGCCCTCGGCCCCGGCGATGAGCACGACATCGGCTTCACCGGCCGCAATGCGGTTGCAGGCCATATTCACCAAGGATTGCGGAACATTGCCGCCGTCGGTGGACAACCCGGTTCTGGCGGAGGCGCCGAATCGTTCGTTCAGCAGCGCGGCCGGGTCGGGATACGGCCAGGCGCCCTTCACGACCCACGTGTGCGTGGCTCGGCTGGTCAGCCCGGGTGCGCCTGCGTCTTCGGCGGCTGCGGCCAGCGCCTCGGCCATCATGGCGACGGGCTCGAGCGCTTCGACAGGGACCTCAGGACGCTGCTTGAACTGACCGGCGCCTACGAGGACGGGGGTGCGCGGGTCGATCTGTGTGTCTGTCATGGCGATGTGGCCTCGTTGGTGGGAGCTCGTTGGGTGATCGGGTCGCGACGATAGCGAACCGCCCTTTGTCGGGGCCGAGCGGCGGTTCCCCAGCGCGGTGTGCGGCTGAGCGGACAGGTGAGCCTTCCCGTTCTCGCACCAGTCGTTTCCCGCTCTTGTTCGCTGTCGCTCACGGGCCGCTCGGGCCACGGCTTCGCCTATCGGCTCAGCCTCTGGCAGCGACGGCATATGACTTGACGGGCGGCAGTAGCGTCGGGACGGGGAGGCCGACGGTGGCCCAATTGCCCGATCACTACGCAGCGCTCGGCGTGCGTCCCGACGCCGATGCGGCACAGATCCGGCGAGCGTGGATCCGGGCTGCCCGGGCCAACCATCCAGATCAACGCGGCGATGTCAACCAAGCGCAGACAGAGCGCTCCGACCGCCGCATGCGAGCAGTGAATGAGGCGTGGCGTGTGCTGGGCCGCGTGGAATCGCGCCGGTCCTACGACGAGGAGCGCGCTGCCGCGGCGCCGAAGCCGACCGAACCGGCTTCCTCAGCGAGACCGGCCCCGCCCGCAGGCGCTGCGGCTGGCCCCAGCGGCAGCCAAGGTGAACCCGCCGACCCGTGGTTCGATGGCGCTCCGACCACCGAGCCCGGAGGTCCGGGCGGCTTCGTCGTCAGCCACCGCGGCGCGGCGCTGGTGGTACGGGTGCTGCCGTGGCTCGCAATCACGGTCATAGGGTTGGTGATCTTCGTAGCGAGCGCGTACATGACTGCCAGCAACAACGTCGACCAGTCCCGGGTTGCGTCGCTCGATGTGGGGCAGTGTTTCTGGTCGGCTCCCGATGGAACGCTGCACACCGTCGCTTGCGATTGGCACCGGACTGACGGCGTGCTCGATCAGATCATCACGATGTCACCGGGTGACCGCTGTCGTCATCCCGACGCCGTTGTCCACGAGGCGCCGATTGCCGGCCGTCGGCTGTGTCTGGTTCCGGTGGACCGCTGGGCGCCGCCCGCTGCGGAGTAGCGGCCCTTGCGGTGCTGATTCTCAGGCGTGTTCTGTGAGGAGGAGGCGGACGCCGAGGTTGTGCTCGGGGGGGATGATGAACATGGCGTCCTGTTGTTCGCCGCCTCCGCAGACGCCGACTCGTTGGGCGCCCGGGACGAGGGCGGGGTCGTCGAGCTGGAAGTGCAGTAGTTGCAGCCGGCCGGGCCGGTTGCCCATCCAATGGGCCAGGTCGGGCTCGGTGGGCTGGATGAGCTTGAGGTTCCACGGGCCTGAACGCAGGTCTACTCCGACCCCGACGTTGGGGTCCTTCCACTCATCGGTCTGTTCCATGCCGAGCGGTCCCCGGAACAGCGCGGCGGCGGCCTGCACATCGGCCACGAGGTGGACCACCGTTGCCAGCGACGTGGTGCGTTCGTGGTGGGTGGGCGGCAGCGGCGGCGCATCGTCCCAGCTTCCGCCGCCATCCCAGGCGATCTGGATGACGATGCCCCAGCTGTCCTTTGGATGGAGGAAGGCTTCCTTCCACATGGGGTTGTCCTCGTTGACCCCGATCACGTTGTAGCCGGCTTTAGCCAGCGCTTCGACGGTGTCGCCGAAGTCGGGCGTCTTGAAGGTGAAGTGGTGCGGGCCTGGGCCGTTGCGGGCCATGAAGCGGCGCAGGAAGTCGCTGCCGTCGTGCTCGATCGGTTCGAGGATCTCGATCCTTGCGCCACCGTCGAAGGCCACCTGGCAGAAGTAGAAGTCGTCGCCAGCTTGGGACGCCGGGTCGTTGTCGGGCCCGCCGATCCAGCGACCGCCCAGGTCGCGGCTGTAGCGGATCACGTTGTCCCAGGCACGGTCGCTGACGACGGCGACGTGGTCCATGACGAGGGTGTCGGTCGGCATGGCGTCGCAGGCTATGCGGGAATGAAGGACTCGCTCACGTTGGGCGAGGCAGGGGGCGGGTGCAGGGGCATGCCGCGGGCGAGGTCGTCGGCTTCCATGAGCGCCTCTGCCAGCCGCTCGTACATGTCGGCTCGCCGGGCCAGGTCGCTGCGGCCCAGGGGAGCGATTTCGTCGGGGTCGGCGGCGGTGTCGAAGAGCTGCTCGGAACCGTCGCTGTGGCGGGTCAGGCGCAGGTCGGCGGTGACCAGCGTGCGGGTCTTTGCCGGGGTCAAGATGTCCATCGTCAACGCACCGGGAAAATCATCTTCGATGAGCACCTCGTCGCGCACCGTCGCCGAGTCGTCGTCCAGCACCGGCACGAGGCTGCGACCCCCGATGCCCTCGTAGCCGTGCACGCCGGCGAGATCCATCAGCGTCGGGCCCAGGTCGATGCTCCCTGCCAGCGATTGGGTGCGGCCCGGTGAACGCCTCGGGTCGGCAATCACCAACGGCACGGCGAGCGTGCCGCGGTAGTGCATGAAGCCCTTCAGCATCAACCCGTGGTCGCCCATCATGTCGCCGTGGTCGCTCGTGAACACGACGATCGTGTTGTCGGCCTGGCCCAGCCGATCCAGTGCAGCCAGGATCTGGCCGATGCCGTCGTCGATCATCTCGATCATTCCGTAGGTGGCAGCCAGAGCCTCCCGGAGCATCTGATGGTCGCCGGCCACGCCGCACGGTGTGACCCAGGCTCGCTGGGTCGAAGGGTGCATCCGGCTGATGGCCTGCACATAGCGGGGGGCGCCGTCCAGCGGATCGTCGATGGAGGCGGGAACCTCCATGTCGTCGGGACGGTGGCGGTCGAACCATTCACCGGGAGGCGTCATCGGGTGGTGCGGGTCGGGATATGAGGCCCAGGCCAGCCAGGGGCCGCCCCGCCTCGCGGCATCGGTGATGAAGTCGATGGTGCGCTCGGTCACAAACGTGCTGGAATGAAGCTCGGCGCTATAGGGCGGCTCGTAGACCTGCCACCAGCGCTCGGAGCGACGACGGGCGGGCGAATCGGCCGTCAGCGGCACCATGAGATCTTCGAGGCGGCCGCCGCGGTCCAGCGCCCACAGCATGTGGTGCCCGGTGACCCGAGCGCCGTGGTCGATCGCCAGCTCGACGTGTTCGAAGCCATAGAAGCTGTCGGGGAATTCGGGTGCCCCACTCATGTAGCGCTCGGCATCTTCGAGCGTGTCCCAGCCCGAGGGCCAGTAGTCGTCGACGGCACCCCCGGATTGGCGCGACGGGAACACTGCGTTGCGGGACATGCCGTGTTGGAGGTGCGACTTGCCGATGAGCGCCGTGCGGTAGCCCGCCGCCCGGAACTGACGCACGTGGGTGTTGGCGCCAGGTTCCAGCGACCGGTCGTTGAACACCACGCCGTGAGCACTCGGCATGCGCCCGGTCATGATCGTCGAGCGATTCGGCATGCAGACCGGGTTCGCCACCCATGCGTTGTCGAAGACCGTGCCACGAGCAGCCAATGAGTCGAGGTTGGGGGTGCGCACCACCTCGTTGCCGCCGAAGCCGGTGTGGTCGGCTCGCTGCTGGTCGGTGATGATGAACAGCACATTCGGCTGTGGCGCAGCGCCGTTGGTGGCAGCGGTCATTGCAATCTCCCGTCGATGGCGTGGGCAGTGAGGCAGCGGGGGCTGCGCGGACGCATCAGCCGAAGTTCATGGCACCGGGGTTGCCGCCGTCCACTACCACAGTTTGTCCGGTGATGGAGTCGGCTTCGCACAGCATGACGGTGGCGTTGGCGATGTCGATCGGGCTGCCGACCTGGCCGAGTACCGAGGCCCGCCGGGCGCCCTCGGAGATCTCGTCGGGCAGCCGAGCCGCCATGCGAGTGCCCTCGACGAGACCCGGGGCCACGCAATTGACCGAAACGGTGGGCGAGAGTGCGACTGCGAGGCAGTGGGTGAGGTGGATCAGCGCGGCCTTCGAGCAGCTATAGGCGATGCTGCTGGAGCCCGGCAACAGACCGCCTACGGAGGCGATGTTGACGACCCGTCCTCCGCCGTCTGCTTGCAGCAGGCCGGCCAGCGCGCGGGTGAGCAGGAACGGGCCTCGCAGGTTGGTCTCCTGCACCCGATCCCAGGTAGCCGAGTCGAGTGGCTCGAGATTCCTGAAGGGGATGCCGATGTTCCACGCAGCGTTGTTGACCAGGACATCGCAGCGGCCGTGGGTGGCGATCGCCGCTGCGGCGGCGTCGATCGAGGCCTCGTCGCGCTGGTCGAGCTGCAGGATGCTTGCATCTCGACCGGCGTCGCGCACCAGTCCTGCACTGGCCTCGGCCCGTTCCTGATCACCCACATAGGTCACGATCACGTCGGAGCCTGCGGCGGCCAGCGCCTCGCAGATGGCGCGGCCGATGTCGCCCGAGCCTCCGGTGACGACGGCCAGCTTGCCTGTCAAGTCCATGAGCTGCAGCCTTTCAGTTGGCGACCATCTCGGCCATTGCTTCGAGCAGCTGCGGCGGACCCGCAATCTGCAGGGTCGTCACCACGGTGTCGTCCCAGCGCCGCAGGTCGCGGGCGATCTTGTCCATCGGCCCGATCAGCGCCACTTCTTCCACCAGTTCCACTGGGATCGCCGCGGAGGCTTCCTGCTTGCGCCCGTCGAGGTACAGGTCTTGCACCTCGTCGGCGACGTGCTGGTAGCCCATCCGGCAGAACACGTCGTAGTGGAAGTTGGCGTTGCGGGCGCCCATGCCGCCCATGTACAGCGCCAGCATCGGGCGCACACGGTCGGCGGCCCGCTCGACGTCGTCGTCGGGCACCACGCTCACCATGCACACCACCTCGAAGTCGGCGTCGTCGGGAATGCGGCCGTCGGTGCCGATCTGGGGCTTGCTGGCGGCGGCGAAGCCCGAGTTGAGGGCGTCGACGTAGAACTGGTTGTCCTTGGGAGCGAAGAAGATGGGCAGCCACCCGTCGCACAGCTCACCGGCCAATGCCACGTTGCGGGGCCCTTCCGCACCGAGGTAGATCGGCAGGTCAGGCCGCAGCGGATGCACGGTCGATTTCAGCGCCTTGCCCAAGCCCATGCCGCCCGGGAAGGGCATCTGGTAGTGGTCGCCGCTGAAGCTGACAGGCTTGTCCCGTTCGAGGATCGCCCGGATGATCTCGATGTACTCCCGCGTGCGTGCCAGCGGTCGGGGGTATGGCTGGCCGTACCAGCCCTCCACCACCTGCGGCCCGCTCACGCCGAGCCCCAGGATGAACCGGCCGCCGCTGAGGTGGTCCATCGTGACGGCCGCCATGGCGGTGGCTGCGGGTGTCCGGGCCGAGATCTGCACGATGCCCGTGCCTAGGCCGATCTGCTCGGTGTGGCTGCCCCACCATGCGAGCGGAGTGAGGCAGTCTGAGCCGTACGCCTCGGCAGTCCAAAACGAATGGAAGCCCAGACGATCTGCAAGCTGGAGCG
The DNA here is from genome assembly GCF_965208895.1 of Candidatus Poriferisodalis sp. GTDB lineage: Bacteria > Actinomycetota > Acidimicrobiia > Acidimicrobiales > Poriferisodalaceae > Poriferisodalis. The sequence continues at coordinate 3,990,106 of NZ_OZ242363.1, forward strand.
TCTCGAGCGCGTCGGGCGGAGGCCCTGCTGACCAGTATCCGGCTCCGGTTGCAAGCTTCATGTCACGCCGCCTTGTCGATCTCGGGGTTTCTCGCTGCCCAGTATGGGCGCTGACGACGAGACGCACCGAAGGTGGCAGGCATCGTCCGGCTGCATTCGATCCTGCCGCCTGCCCGACGCTCACCCGGGGCGAGTAACGCTACGACTTCGGCGACACTGGCATGGTGAAATGGAATAGATTGAAAACTACTGAACAACTACATTTGTCCGGATGCCGACGGTGCGAGAAGCGATTCGGGTAGTCACCGCCGACGGCTGGCGTCTCAAGCGCATTCGCGGCAGCCATCGTCAATTCGTGCATCCACGCAAGCCGGGTAAGGTGACCGTTGCGGGCAAGTTCGGAGATGAAGTGCCGTCGGGCACGTGGAAGAGCATCTTGAGGCAAGCGGGCATCGTAGGGAGACCCTCAACATGAGCGACACCGTCACGACCGGCACCCTGAACTACACGGTGATCCTCGAACGGTCCCGAACGGGCTACGGCGCGTATGCGCCTGACCTCCCGGGCTGCATTGCCGTCGGCAGTACCCGCGAGGAAACTGTGGCGTCGATGCGCGAAGCGATGGAGTTTCATCTCGAGTCGATGATCGAAGACGGAGATGAGATTCCCGAGCTGATCTCATCGGCAGTCGAGATCGAGGTGTCTGTCGCCTGATTTCTTAATCTCGGGCCACGTGCGAGGGTTGGCTACCGGGCAGCGGTCGATTCCGTGTGTGCTGATGCGGGGCGGCACGTCTCGGGGGCCGTTCTTTGCCGCCGAGGACCTGCCCCGCGATCCGGCGACGCTCGACGCGGTGCTGCTGGCGGCCATGGGATCCCCGACGGGGCGGCAGATCGACGGGCTGGGCGGCGGCACGACCGTGACCAGCAAGGTCGCTGTTGTGGGGCCGTCGGAGCATCCCGAGGCCGATGTGGATTACCTGTTCGCGCAGATCGACCCTGTCTGGGGCACGGTGGATACCAAGCCGACCTGCGGAAACATGCTGGTCGGGGTAGGGCCGTATGCCATCGAGCACGGTCTGGTGACGGCAGGAGACCCGACCACGTCGCTGGTGGTTCGCAACGTCAACACCGGCAGCTTCATTGACGTGGTCTGCTGCACGCCCGGCGGGGAGTTGACCTACGAGGGCGACTGCGCAATCGACGGGGTGGACGGCACGGCGACGCCGGTGGAGTTGCGATTCCGGGGCATCGAGGGTTCGGTGACCGGCTCGATGTTGCCGACGGGGTGCGTGAGCGAGCCGATTACCGCGGGTGGAGTCGACGTGGAGGCGACGCTCATCGACGTGGCCATGCCGATGGTGATGGTGCGGGCAAACGATCTTGGCCAAAGCGGCCATGAGGCACCGGAGGAATTCGACTCGGATCCCGAGTTCATGGCGACCATGGAGGCGATCCGCCGTGAGGCAGGTGAGCGCATGGGCCTCGGCGACGTGTCCCGCAGCGTCGTACCCAAGTTCGGCTTGCTGTCAGCGGCCCGCAACGGCGGCACGATCACCTCTCGCTACTTCACGCCTACCCAATGCCATCGAGCCCACGCAGTCTCAGGCGGCATCTGCGTAGCAGCGGCCACCGCGGTGCCAGGCACCGTGGCCGCATCACTCGCCGACGACCCGGCGGCGGCCCCGAGAGTCCCGGGCACAGCTGCTGATTCGCTCGCGCACGAGTCGGCCAGCTGGACCGCAGGCGACGTTCAACATGCCGGCGAAGAGCAACGCGACGCAACCATCGAGCATCCGAGCGGTTCGCTGGAGGTCGCGTTGCACACCGAATGGCGTGACGGCAGCGTGCGGATCATCTCGGGCGGGGTGACGCGCACTGCCCGCAAGATCATGTCCGGCACCGTCTATGTGCCGCAAGAGGCTTGGCCGGGCTGAGTCGTTTCTCGGCGTAGTCGCCGTCGAACCGTTCAGTCCCAGTCGAGCCAGAGTTCCTCAGGGCCGCGGAAGGTGATGTTGGGGAACGTCCAGTAGTCCTGCGGCACCAGCCGCAGCGAGGGCACTCGCTGGGTCAGGATCTCCAGTGCGATCCGTGCCTCCATGCGGGCCAGGTTCGCCCCCAGGCAGAAGTGGATTCCCTTGCCGAAGCTGATGTGGCGGTGCGGATCGGGCCGGGTGAAGTCGTAGTCGTTGACGTCGAACCGGTCGGTCTCGGCGAAAGAGCACGGCTCGCGGTTCGCCGCTGCGAAGTTCAGGAAGACTCGCGTCCCTGTCGGCAACTGCACGCCGCCGAGCTCGGTGTCGCGGGTGGTGACGCGGCGCCAGGCCACTTGGCTGGAGTCGAACCGCAGGGTCTCTTCGACCGCCGTAGGGATCAACGACGGGTCGTCGCACAGCGCTTCCCATTGATCTCGTCGCGGCAGCAGGCAATGCAGGGTGTTGCAGAGCAGGTTCGTGACCGGATCGTGGCCCGCGAAGGAGATCCCGTAGATGATCGACTCGACCTCTCTGTAGGCGAGTCCGGTGCCGCTCTCGGGCTCGGGGTCGGCGTCGTGGGCGTCGAGCAGCTCAGAGCAGAAGTCGTCGGTGCGGTTGCGGTGGCGCTCGGCCACGAACTCACGGCAGTAGCGCCAGTACGCCAGCATCCCCTCGGCCATATGGGCTTGCTCGGCTGGGGTCGGTTTGCCCCAGGCGAACGCCTTGCGGTTGACGCACCACGACTTCAGCATGAGATCGTCGGTGGGCGGGAACCCGATGAAGCGGAACACGATCTCCGCCGGCAGCGGGAACGCCACCGCCTTCACGTAGTCGGCCGGTGACGGGCCGGCCAGCATCTCGTCGATCAACTCGGTCGCCCGTGATGCCATGTAGTCCTCGAGCGTGCGCAAGCGCCGCACCGAGAACCCGGCACGGGTAAACGCGCGGATGCGTCCATGATCGGGTTCGGCCCGGTTCGACATCACCGCCTGGGGGTCGTAGTCGGGTGCGGACAGCACCTCTGCAGCCTCAGGCGCCAGCGGGAAGATCGGGTCCTGCACGTTCGACGAGGCATACGTGTCGGGGTCCATGAAGACCGCCTCGATGTCGTCCATGCGGGTCACCACCATGTGGCCCATCTCGGCGGCATAGAAGACCGGGTGGTCCTCGCGCAGCTGCGCAGCGATCGGATACGGATCGGCCAAGTACTCGTCGCTGAGCGGCGACCAGCTCTCGTGCACCGGGCAGCCCGGCGGCGGCGGAGCCAGCCGATCCGGTGCGGTGTGGTACGAGTCTGTGCTCACGGGCCGTCTCCCTGCGGATCGCCGGGCGCTCGCCAGCGTCGGCAACGCCTATCATCGTCGGCCCGCGGGCGATTGGCTCAGATGGTTAGAGCGCTGCCTTCACACGGCAGAGGTCACTGGTTCGAGTCCAGTATCGCCCACTTCGTCGGCCCTGCATGAGGCGCCACAGCTCAGCCGTGTTCGGCGAGGTGGCTGAGCAGCAGCTCGGTGAAGACGCCGGGCGCCTCGTCGGTGACGAAGTGGTTGACACCGTCGATTTCCTCGAAGCGGTACGGGCCGGTCACGTGGCCGGCCGTGTTCTCCGCTGCCATGCGGCCTACGGTGACGTCCTCGTTGCCCCAGACGTACATGGTGGGGACGGCGGTGGGCGGGGTGCCGTTGGATTGGATCCTTGAGGGACCCATTGCCCGATACCAGTTGACGGCGGCGTCGAGGGCATCCCGCTCGCCGAGCGTCGAGAGGTAGGCGTCGATGTCGGCCTCGGGAACTCCGTTGCGAGCCATCGCTCGCCGCAGGGGACCGGCGGCGTCGACGAGCAAGTTGTCGGTTGCCTCGGAACGCTGGAACGCCGGGTGATGGCGGGAGCGATGGGCTTGCTCGGGGTCATCCCGCATCGCAGACATGAATGCCACGGGATGGGGCCGCGAGACAACGCTCAACGAGATGACCCGCTCGGTGTGGTGCGCGGCGATGAACCAGCTGAGCGCACCTCCCCAGTCATGCCCGACGATGTGAAACCGATCCGCTCCGAGGCTGTCAGCGATGCCCAACGCATCGGCGATGAGCAACTCAACGCGGTAGTTGTCGATGCCCTCCGGGCGGGCGCCTGCCGAGTAACCCCGCTGATCGGGGGCGCAGGCGCGGTACCCGGCTGCCGCTAACGCGGGCAATTCGGCACGCCAGGTGTGGCGCGTCTGGGGAAACCCGTGCAGCAGCAGCACCGCGGGTCCGTCCGCCGGGCCGGCGACATCCGCGGTGAAGTGCAGCCCGTTCGACTCGATCACGGTCGTGTTGACGCCGTTCGTGCTCGTCATCGCTACGGCCCTTTCGGTGGAGTGAGGTGACGCACAGCATGCCGCAACCGTCGGACGTTTCGCTGGGAGCCAACGAATAAGGTCGCCCCCGGCAGCCAACGGCTGCGAGCGCCGCTGGAGCGTCGTGGGGATCGATCAGGGGAGGGGAGGTCGCGGTGATCATCGACTGCCACGGCCACTACACCACAGCGCCTCCGCAGCTCGGCGAGTACCGCGACGCCCAGCGCGCCGCGCTCGATGTCGATCCGGACGTCGTCGGCGCCAAGGGTGTGCTGGACATCAGCGACGACGAGATTCGTGACAGCATCGAGCAGAATCAGCTACGGCTGCAGCGTGAACGCGGCTCGGACCTCACGATCTTCTCGCCGCGAGCCTCGTGGATGGGCCACCACGAAGGCAACGAGCACACGTCTCGCTTCTGGTCTGAGCACTGCAATGAGCTCATCCGCCGGGTCTGCGACCTGTTTCCGCAGAACTTCGTGCCGGTCTGCCAGCTGCCGCAGTCGCCGAGCGTGCCGATCGACAACTCGGTGCGCGAGCTTCGTCGCTGCGTCGACGAGATGGGCTTCATCGGCTGCAATGTCAGCCCTGACCCTTCCGGCGGCTACTGGACCGGGCCGCCTCTCGGCGACCGCTACTGGTGGCCGCTGTGGGAGGCCATGGCCGAGCTGGACGTGCCGGGGATGATCCACGTCAGCGGAACGTGCAACCCCAACTTCCACGCCACCAGCTCGCACTACCTGGGGTCGGACACCACGGCATTCGTCCAGGTGATGATGAGCGACCTGTTCGCCGACCACCCCGACCTGCGTTTCGTGATCCCCCATGGCGGGGGAGCGGTGCCCTACCACTGGGGCAGGTTCCGGGGGATGGCCCAGGACATGGGGCTGGGGCTGCTCGACGAGCTGCTGCTGGGAAACGTGTACTTCGACACCTGCGTGTACCACCAGCCCGGCATCGACGTGCTGGTCAAAGTGGTCCCGCCCCAGAACATCCTGTTCGCGTCCGAGATGGTGGGTGCGGTGCGGGGTATCGACCCGACCACCGGCTTCCACTACGACGACACCAAGCGCTACATCGACGCAGCCGATCTCACCGACGACTCCCGACGCATGATCTTCAGCGAGAATGCGTTGCGGGTGTATCCCCGCCTGGCCGGCGCGCTGGAAGATCAGCAGGGCCGATCAACTGCACCGGCAACGGAGGAGGTTTGATGTCTTCAGGACCCGACCACGGCCGCCACGTCGTGGTCCGCACCATCGAACGTGCCCCTGGCGCGGACATTGCGGGACTGGGCGATGCGGGCACTGCGACTGTGCACGAGGCGATCGGACGCCGCGGCTATCTCGGGCCTGAGCTGCGCCCGATCCAGCAAGGCGTCAAAGTCGCCGGCTCGGCGGTCACCGTGCGCTCGCACCCGGGCGACAACATCATGATCCACGCTGCGGTGGAGGTCTGCCAGCCGGGAGACCTGCTGGTCGTCACCAACACGGCCCCGTCGACTCATGGCATGTTCGGCGACCTGCTGGCGTCCTCGCTGATGTCACGCGGTGTCGTCGGGCTGGTCATGGATGCCGGTGTACGCGACACCATGGACCTGCGGGCCATGGGTTTTTGGGTGTGGACCCGGCATGTGTCCTGCGAAGGCACCGTCAAGGCCAGCCCGGGATCGGTCAACGTACCGATCAGCATCAACGGTGTGATCATCGAACCGGGCGATGTGATCTGCGCCGACGATGACGGCGTCGTCGCTGTGCCACGCGACGAAGCCAGTTGGGCGTTGGAGCGGTCCAACGCTCGGCTTGAGACCGAAGCCGAAACCCGGGCCCGCCTGCAGGCGGGCGAGCTGGGACTCGACATGTACGGGCTGCGCCGCAAGCTGGTCGAGCTGGGCGTGGAGTGGATCGAGTGAGCCCAAGCCTGCACGAGGCGGCAGCGGCCGGGGTGCGCTGCATGGTCATGCGAGGCGGCACCTCCAAGGGCGCATACTTCGTTGCCGACGAGCTGCCGAGCGATCCCGACGAGCGCGATGGGTTGCTGGCGCGAATCATGGGTTCGCCCGACGCCCGCCAGATCGACGGCATCGGCGGAGCGCACCCGCTGACGTCCAAGGTGGCGGTTGTTTCGGCGGCGGATGGGCGCGATGCCGATGTGGACTACCTGTTCCTGCAGGTGGGCGTCGACGACGGCTCGGTCAGCGATCGTCAGAACTGCGGCAACTTGCTGGCCGGCGTCGGGCAATTCGCAATCGAACGGGGACTCGTCGCTGCCGCCGCCGGCGAGGCCCAGGTGAGGATTCGCATGGTCAACAGCGATTCGATGGCGACGACCTCGTTTCCGCTGGAGGACGGTCTGCCGACCTATGACGGTGACACGTCGATCTCTGGGGTGCCGGGCACCTCAGCTCAGGTCCGCCTGGACTTTGCCGACACTGCGGGGTCGTCATGCGGTGCCCTGCTGCCGACCGGTGCTGTTGCCGATCTGATTGACGGCGTCGAGGCGACCTGCGTCGACAACGGCATGCCGACGGTCGTGCTGCGGGCGGCCGAGATGGACATCGCCGGCGACGAGGCACCGCGAGAGCTCGAGGCCGACCAACTATTCAGGGAGCGCTTGGAAGACATCCGCCTGCAGGCGGGAGAGTCGATGAACCTCGGTGATGTGAGTGCAGCCACGGTGCCGAAGATGACGCTGGTGTCTGCTCCCCGGGCAAACGGGCACATCTGCACCCGCACATTCATCCCGCACCGCTGCCACGACGCCATCGGTGTTCTGGGAGCGGTGAGCGTGGCCACCGCGCTGCGGCTGCCCGGTGGCGTGGGCTCAGAGCTGCTGCGTGCTGGGGCCGATCCCGACCTAGTGGAGATCGAGCACCCGACGGGCACATTTGCCGCGCGAGTGGAGTTGACCCACGGCCCCCAGGGCCCTGTCGTGAGGCGATCCGGCATCGTTCGCACCGCTCGCAAGCTGTTCGACGGCCACGTGTTTCCCCGGAGCGCAGCACTGCCCACGAGTGCAGGTCCCTTCCGAGACGCCTGATGGCCCGCACGATCCTGCCGCCGCATCCGTCGCCGCACGCGCCCACCGCGTTCACGCCGCCGCCAGGCGCAACCGACGCGCACTGCCACGTCTTCGGCCCCGCACACCGATTCCCGTTCGCCCCCGAAGCCACCTACACACCGCCGGATGCCGGTATCGACGACTTCGAGGTGCTCCAGGAGCGCTTGGGCCTGTCCCGCGCGGTTTTCGTGCAGGCAAGCTGCCATGGCACCGACAACGCCGCGATGGTCGATGCGCTGGTGCGCGGCGATGGCCGATACGCCGGTGTTGCGATGATCGACGAGTCGTTCAGCGACGCCGAAATCGGCGCGTTGCACGACGTTGGTGTCCGCGGCACCAGGTTCAACTTCGTCGCCCACCTCGGCGGAGCGCCCGACCTCGAGGTGTTCTGGCGGTTGGTGGATCGAGTCCAGCCGTTCGGCTGGCACATCGTGCTGCATTTCGATGCGAAAGACCTGCCGTCGTATGCCGAGATGCTCGACCGGATGCCGTGCCCGTACGTGATCGACCACATGGCCCGCGTTGACGCCTCGGCGGGACTCGACCAGGCGCCGTTTGGCGCCCTGCTGGAGCTGATGCGCGATGAGCGAGCGTGGGTGAAGATCTCGGGCGCGGAACGGCTCACCGCCGGCGGCACGCCCCCCTACGACGACGTGGTGCCACTCGCGCAGGCGCTGATTGCCGCAGCGCCGGATCGGATCCTGTGGGGCACCGACTGGCCGCATCCCAACGTGCGCCACATGCCCGACGACGGCGATCTTGTGGATGTACTCGCGTTATTCGCGTCCGATGAGGTCATCCGCAACCGGGTCCTCGTGGACAACCCCGAGGAGCTCTACGACTTCGGCTAGTGACGTTGGTGACACGGACGGCTAGTTCAACGCGCTAACAAATGTGCCATGGCGGAATTCCGCAGGCCTGACGCTGAGTTTGCTGCGTACGACGAAGCGTTTGACCGCGATGGCACCGTCCGGCCGCTCTACGCGGCAATCGTGGAGCGATTCTCCAACTTCGACGCGGCCGAGTTACGCCGCCGCGAGGGCATCATCGAAGAGGAGTTCCGCCGCCAAGGCATCACCTTCACCGTGTACGGCGACTCGAAGGGAACCGAGCGGACCTGGCCGATGGATCTGTTCCCCCGGCTTATCACCGCGGCCGAGTGGCGCGAGATCGAGCGGGGCTTGGCGCAGCGGGTCACGGCGCTGAACCGGTTCCTTGCCGACGTCTACACCGGCGAGGGCGCGGCCATGGCCGACGGCGTCGTGCCCGCATGGCTGGTGCAGTCGTCTGACGGTTTCGAGCGCAACGCGTTCGGCATCAGCGTGCCCCACGATGCTCACTGCGTCATCGCAGGCATCGACCTGGTGCGAGATGCGCAGGGCCAGTACCGGGTGCTCGAAGACAACCTGCGCAATCCGAGCGGGATCAGCTACGTCATCGAGAACCGGGCGGCGATGACCAGGGCGTTTCCCCTCGTCTGGGAAGACCACACGGTCGAACCTGTCAGCCAGTACGGCCGGATGCTGCGAACGGCGCTCGAATCGGTAGCGCCAGCGGGGTCCGGCGACAAGCCGCTCATCGTGATCTTGACGCCGGGCATCTACAACTCGGCGTATTTCGAGCACGCATTCCTCGCTCGGGAGATGGGCGTGGAGCTGGTCGAAGGCCCCGACTTGGTGGTGGACGAGCACGTCGTATACCTGCGCACCATCGAAGGACTGGTTCCCGTCGATGTGATCTACCGGCGCATCGACGACACATTCTTGGACCCGGTGTCGTTCCGCCCCGATTCGACACTGGGAGTGCCGGGACTTCTCGGCGCAATCCGTGCCGGCACGGTGACGGTGGCCAATGCCGTCGGCAACGGTGTGGCCGATGACAAGGCCATCCACCCCTATGTGACCGACCTCATTCGCTACTACCTCGGCGAGGAGCCGATCCTTCCCAACGTTGAGACCTACGTGATGTGGGAGCCCGATCAGCGCGCAGCGGCGTTCGAGCGGCTGGACGAGCTGGTCATCAAGCCGGTCGGCGAATCGGGGGGCTACGGCATCGTCATCGGGCGCAACGCCACCGACGAGGAGCTCGCCAATGCGCGGGCGGAGATCGAGGCGGATCCCCGTAACTGGGTGGTCCAGGAGGTGGTGGAGCTGTCGACGCTGGCCTCCATGTGCGATGACGTGCTCGAGCCCCGCCACCTCGATCTGCGGCCGTTCGTGATCACCGGGGAGCGGACGCAGGTATTCCCCGGCGGCCTGACGCGGGTGGCGATGCGGAAGGGCTCGCTTATCGTGAACTCGTCTCAAGGCGGCGGCTCCAAGGACACTTGGGTTCTGGCGCCCGGCACCAACTCGGGGGCGGCAGAGCTCGCCGGCGAACCGTCGATGGATGCCGCCGGGCAGGAGTCGGCCCGATGATCCTGGCCCGACATGCCGATTCGATGCTGTGGGCGGGCCGCTACTTGGAGCGCGCTGACACCATCGCCCGGTGCGTATCGGTCGAGACCAACGCAGTGATGCATCGCCCGCCCACTGAGGCCCGGCTCGCGTCGCGCCGGCTGGTGCAGGCGCTCGGGCTGCAAGACGAGTTCGTGGCCGCCCAAGTCGGAACCGGACCGTACGCAGTCATGGACTTCTTGGTTTCCGCTGAAACGAATCCGGGTTCGGTCGTGTCGTCGGTGCAGGCTGTGCGAGAGAACCTGCGCATCGTGCGAGACCGCATCCCGGTGGAGCTGTGGGAGGAAGCCAACAGCCTCCACATCCTGATGCAGAGCGCCAAGGCCGTCAGCTCGGGGGCGCGGGAACAGACCGGCGGCGAGGTGTCGCGGATGTCGGTCATCACCGCCCGACGGGGCTGCCGGTCGTTGAGCGGAGTGATGACCGAATCGATGATGCGCGACGAGGGCTATGCCTTCATCGAGGTGGGCCGCCTGCTGGAGCGCTCCATTTTGACGGTCGAACTGCTGAAGTCTGGTTTGGGCACTGGCGGGGATGTGTTCGACGGCAACCGGCTGCTGGCGTTCACTCATTCGCTGCAGGCGGCTCGCCGTGAGATCGGCCACTCCCCAAACTGGGCCGCCGTCGCCAAGTTCCTGCTCCAGCACTTCGATCTGCCCCGCTCGGTGCTGTGGTGCCTGGGTCGGGTGGAGCAACGACTGGAAGATCTCGCAGCCGCGGCAGCCGCGGTTGCCATTCCGCGACGCCGCGCTGGCGCCTTGCGGGCCCACCTGGAGTACGGCGAACTCGACGGTTCGCTGGCCGCCGAGCCCGACACGGAGTTGTCCGAGCTGGGCACTTCGCTGGCCACGCTGGCGACTGACGTGCATGCCAGCACCGTTTCCGGATCCGGTCAGGTCGAGGTGCACGCCCAGTTTGTGCGCCCAGGTGACGGCGGGGAGGCGGCGCCGTGAGGCTCGACATCGCCTACCGGCTGCACTTCCAGTACGCCGCTCCGGTGTCGGAGTCGCAGAACGAGATACGCGTCCGCCCTCGCGATGACCTCCGCCAGCAAGTGCTGTCGTACCGGCTGACGACGACACCGGCGACACGGGTCTTGCAGACACGCGACTACTTCGGAACGACCGTCGATCATCTCGGCGTGCGGGGCGCCCACCGTGAACTGTTGGTGGTCGCCGAATCGTCGGTGGAGACTGCGCCGATCCCCGATGGCCCACCGGTGGTGAGCTGCGAGCGGCTCGCCGATGTGGACTTCGTGAACTCCCATGTGGAGTACCTGGCGCCGTCCCAGCATGTGCGGTGGGGGGATCTCATCAATGAGGTCGCCTCGTGGTCGGTCCGCTCGGCGCCCGACAATGTCAGCGCTCGCGTGCTCGCGGTGGTGCAGGCGGTGCCGACGGTCTTGACCTACGAACGAGGTTCGACATCGATCGGGGTGACGCTGGAGGAGCTGGTGGACGGCGGTCGCGGCGTCTGCCAGGACTTCGCGCACCTTGCTGTGGGCATGCTGCGCTGCGTCGGCATCCCTGCCCGGTACGTGTCGGGCTACCTGTTCGCAGTCGACGAGACGACACCCGATGGTGACGGCACTGACGGTTCGCCTGCGGCCGCAGCGAGCAGGGCAGAGGACTTCGTGGCTGACAACGACACCGGCGAGCCGTCGGGCGTGCCGAACTCCGACGGCGAGGCACCATCTGCCGTCTCGGTGCAGACCCATGCCTGGATCGAGGCCGCTGTGCCTGGCTTCGGCTGGTACGCGCTCGATCCAACCAATGGCGGAGCGGTCGGCGAGCGTCACGTGATCATCGGTCACGGGCGCGACTACAACGACGTCGCGCCGGTGCGCGGCGTCGTCCACGGTTCGGCTGACGCCGAAGTTGACGCCGAGGTGATCATCGCCCGGCCCACGGCGCCCACTTCGATGGTGACCGAGCCGATTCGCCGCCGCTCCAACGTGGCCGTCGCCTCCCCGGCTGCTGCGATGGCCGACCACCAACAGGCCGCCAAGCAACAGCAGCAGTAGCGGGGCCCGCTACCAGGGATCGATCGGGTGCTTGCGGCTCTCGCGCGGCTGCGGGGTTGGCAGCGCCGCCAGCAGTCGGGCGATCAGGTCGCGAGTCGTGGCTGGGTCGACGATGTCGTCCAGCAAGAACGACCGGGCGAATTCCAGGCCGGTATTGCGTTCCTTCCACTCCGCGACGCGCCGATCCTGGATCTCGCGCCGGATTGCGTCGTCTGGCGCAGCCTCGAGCTCGTCGCGGAACACGATGTTCACAGCGCCTTCGAGGCCCATGCCGCCGAATTCCGCAGTCGGCCAGCCGACATACAGGTCAGGGTTCAACGCGTCGGAACCCATCGCGTAGTAGCCGAGGCCATATGCCTTGCGCAGGATCACGGTCAGGATCGGCACGTCGACAGCGCTGAGCGCCACCAGGGTGCGGGCGCTGTGACGCACGAGAGCGGACTTCTCCGCAGCCGTCCCGATCATGAAACCGGGCGTGTCGCACAGGAAGAGCAGCGGCAGGTCGTAGGCGTTGCACAGCTCGACGTGGCGCGAGAACTTGGCCGAGCCCTCGGCATCGATCGCGCCTGCTCCGAACATCGGGTTGTTCGCAAGCACACCGATGGGGTGTCCGTCGATCCTGCACAGCGACGTTGACAAGCACCGGCCGAACTTGGGGCGCAGCTCCAAGACGGACCCTTCGTCGGCCAGGATCTCCACGATCTTGCGCACGTCATAGGCACGTCGAGTGTTCTCAGGCACCATCGTGCGCAACGGGGTTTGATCCGCGGCGACCGGCGGCGGGGGAGTCGCCACGTCGGTGAAGTACGACAGGTACTTGCGAGCAGTGTGCAGCGCTGCTGTCTCGTCGTCGACAACCAGTTCGATGGTGCCCGCCCGCTCGTGCATCGAGACGGGGCCGAGTTCTTCGGGGGTCAAGTCCTCGCCGGTTGCGGATCTCACGAGCGGCGGGCCCGAGAGGCCCAGCGTCGAGTTCTTGGTCGCGATCACCACATCGGAGGTGCCGGCAATGTTGGCCTGGCCGGCGAAGCTCGGTCCCGACAGGATCGTGACGATCGGCACCAGGCCTGAGAGCCGTGCGAGCTGGATGAACGTGGTCGCCGTGCCGCTGTCGTAGAACAGCTCGGTGGCGCGCGCCCCGGCGCCTTCTGACCAGAAGATGACCGGCCAGCGGTTGCGCTCGGCCACCTCCATCATCCGGTCTACCTTGCGATGGTTGGTCGGGCTCTGGCTGCCGCCCATCACCGTGTAGTCGTAGGTGAAGGCGCACACCGCGACGCCGTCGACGCGTCCGACGCCCATCACCAAGCCGTCGGCTGGGGCGTCGCCCAGCGAGCGGATCTGAGGCTGTGCGAGCTGTCCGTACTCGACGAACGTCTCAGGATCGAACAGGGCGGCGATGCGTTCTCGAGCCGTCCATCGGCCTCGTGCGTGCTGGCGAGCCACGGCGGTGGGCCGGGCTACGTCCAGCGTTGCCTCCTTGGCTGCCATGGCCTTGGCCAGCCGCGGCGTTGTCGCGTTATCGGATGTGGCTTCATCAGTCACAGTGTCTGAACTTAGGAGCCGCGCGGGTAGGTGCGCCCGCTGGGGAAGCGGCAAGAGCCTCGGCTCCAGCGATCCGGCAGGCGAGAGATCTATACCGCAGCGCATCTCTTGGTCGGCGTCATCACCGCATCGCCATCCATCCAGAAGGGAACCGGTCGCAACGTCGCCGAGTCTCCTGCCGCCTCCCCAGCTCCGGCATCTGCGCCTACTGGCTTGAGTCCTGAGAGCTCGCGCGGACAGGGCGCATTCGCGGCGTTAGGGTGCGCGGCGTGAAGCCGACTGATGAGGCGTTGGCCGAGCGACGGGCGCGAGTGGCGAAGCGCTGGGAGCTGACCGACGAGGTGGTGCTCCTGCGGGCGGGAGAGCCCGCTGGCTGGTCGGGGACAGATCAGCATTTCGCCTTCCTGCCGCATCCTGACGTCGCATATCTCACGGCGGTGGGATCGCCGGGCACGACGCTGGCCTTCGATGCCGCGGCCGGCGAATGGGAGCTCTTCGGGCCCCGCTTCACGCCCGAACGGCTCGTGTGGGAGCAGCCGCCGACACCCGTGGGCCGACCGCTGGACGAGTTGGGCGACTGGCTGGCGGAGCGAGGCGATCGCACCGTCATCGAGCTGGGCGCCGGTGCTGAGATGCCCGAGACGCTGCCGGCTGCGGCCGAGAAGGCTGAGTCCGACACGCCCGCCAGCAACGGGCAGCCCGCAGAGGCGTCTGACGACTCGACTGACGAACAGGCCGATGCATCGCCGGAAGCGACCGTCCTGCGACTGGGCGCTGCGATTGCGCTGGAGCGCATGACCAAGGACGAAGCCGAGCTTGACGACATCCGTTGCGCCGCTGCCGCGAGCGCAACCGGATTCGACTGGGTGTACGCAAACGCCGCGGCAGGCATGACTGAGCGCGAGATCCAGGTCGGCATGGAGGCACAGTTCTTCGCTGCGGGAGCACCCCGGGTGGCCTACGACAGCATCGTTGCCTCTGGCCCGCATGGGGCGTACTTGCATTACGTCTATGCGGGCGACGATCCCCTGCGGCCGGCGACCAGGACGGTGGAAGCCGGCGACCTGTTGCTCATCGACGCCGGGGCGCAATTCGGCGGTTACGCCAGCGATGTGACCCGCACGATGGTCGTGGGCGCCGATCCCACTGACGAGCAGGAGTACATCTGGAAGCTCGTGCTGAGCGCCCAGCAGCAGACGATCGACATGTGCAGGCCTGGGATCGTGTGGCGCGATGTGCACCTGGCTTCCGCCCGGATCCTGGGGGCGGGACTGGTCGAGATGGGCGTGCTGCGGGGTGACCCGGCAGAACTCGTGACCCAAGGCGCGGTGGCGCTGTTCTTCCCTCATGGGCTCGGGCACCTGCTGGGTCTGTCGGTGCACGACATCACGAGCGTTCCGTACAGCCGAACGCCGAGCGACGACCCGGTGCTGTCGAGGCTGGGGCCAGAACGAGTCCTCGCTGCCGGCATGGTCACCACCGTGGAGCCCGGGATCTATTTCATCGATGCCCTGCTGTGCGACCCGGCCCGGCGGGAGAAGTTCGCAGACAGCGTGGTGTGGGATCGGGTCGACGAGTTGAGGGGTTTCGGCGGCATCCGGATCGAGGACGATGTGCTCGTGACCGATGCCGATCCTGAGGTGCTGACGGCGGCGATCGCCAAGCCGATCCGCATCGGTTGAATCCGGAACGGTTCGCGCAGTGCTTCACCGATTGTGCGACGGCCGCACGGATGGCATCGGATGAGCCCGCAGCGCTTCGACGCCATCGTCATCGGCGCCGGTGTCATCGGCACGTCAGTCACGTGCGAGCTGGCACGGCGCGGCTGGCGGGTGCTGGGCCTCGACCGCAACCCCGGCGCCGGCCAGGGTTCCACCAGCGCCTCGTCGGCCATCGTGCGGTTCACCTACTCGACCCGCTCGGGCGTGGCGATGTCCTACGAAGGCCTGCAGTACTGGCTGGATTGGCCCAACCACATCGGCGCGTGCGACGAGGCGGGCTACGCAGGGTTCACCGAGTGCGGGATGGTGACGCTCTTCAGCGGCGAAGGTCCCCACCTGCTGCCGGTGCCGCACTTCGAGGCGCTCGGCGTTCCCCATGAGATCTGGGATTGCGACGAGACGGTCGCCCGGCTCGTCCCGCTCGACATGGCCCGTTTCGGTCCGCCCCGCCAACTCGACGACCCTGACTTCTGGGCGGAGCCCACGTCGCGCCTCGAGGGCGCCCTGTGGACGCCCGAAGCTGGGTACGTGGGCGATCCGCAGCTTGCCGCCCACAACCTGCGGCTCGCGGCGGAGGCTGCAGGTGCCGAATTCCGCTTCGGTGCGACCGTGGTCGGGATCTCAGGCTCCGGTCGCGCCGAGGGCGTGGTGCTCGCCGACGGCACTGAGGTGTCGGCGCCCGTGGTGGTGAATGTCGCCGGTCCGCACAGCAGCGCCGTCAACCGCCTCGCCGGCGTGCTCGACGACATGTCGATCAGCACCCGGCCGCTGCGCAAGGAGGTGTATCACGTGCCCTCGCCGCCGGGTGTCGACTTCGAGCACCGTGGTGCAGCGATGGCCGACGACGACTGCGGCTGCTATGTGCGGCCCGAGGTGGGCAACAACGTCCTCATCGGCTCCCTCGAGTTGGATTCGACGCACTTCGAGTGGCTCGACACCGACAAGATCGACGGCTGCTCACAAGACCTCAGCCGTGATCAGTGGGAAACCCATGTGCTGCGGTTCGCCCGGCGGATGCCCGATCTCGGACTGCCGCACCAGCCGCGAGGCATCGTAGGCGTGTACGACGTGGCCGACGACTGGATCCCGATCTACGACCGCACGTCGCTCGACGGGTTCTACGTAGCGATCGGCACCAGCGGCAACCAGTTCAAGAACGCCGCAGTCGCCGGCCATTGCATGGCCGAGCTGATCGGTGCGGTCGAAGCCGGCCACGACCACGACGCCGACCCCGTCGTCGTGACCGGCAAGCACACCGGCTTCGACATCGACATGGGCACGTTCTCCCGCAAGCGGGACCTCCACGGCTCGTCAATGTCGGTGCTCGGCTAACGCCGACCGCACATGTGACAGTGCTCGGCAAAGTTTGGTTGCTCGCTGGCTTGCGGCAAACATCGGCATTGTTTCCCTCTCGGGAAAGCCCAATTTCTGACACGCCTCTGAATCGAATCTCCGTTAGAACATTCGTTCTTGACTTGACGCTTGAACGTGCCTTACGTTCGTGTGCAGCGGCCCGGTTGTATCCGGGCACCGACAGTACGAAGGAGTCAAGGATGTTGCATCAGGAACTGCGGAGTCGGGGCGACCCCGCCACTTCTCGCTTTGGTCGGTTTGGCAGACGGTCCCGCATGCGGGACCGTTTTTGGGTTCTGGTGGCGCTTGTCGTCGCAGCAGTGGTCTTGGCGCCGATGTCGGCCGGCGCGGGCGGCCCCGACGGCCCCCTCCACTCGGGCACGGCCGGTGACCATCTGGACACATCGCCGTCCGGTCCACTGGGAAGCACGTCTGATGGAAACGGCCCGCCGGATTCCGCGCTCGTTGAGATGGCGAATCAACTCGCCGCCGAGTTTGGCGTCGGCGCCGATGCAGCACTGGCCCGTCTGCGGCATCAAGAGGCCGTTGCACCGCTGATCGCGAAGTGGCGGCGGCAGCATCCAGAAGCATTCGGAGGCGCCTACCACGCCGACGGCTTCGCCACTCGGACGACGGTGCGTTGGGTTGGGCAAGTGCCCGCCTCGATCGTTGCCGAAATTGAGCAGTCGGGTCTGGCGATTGGATTGGATGCCACCGCTACCGCTTCGCAAGCTGCGCTGGTCGGGATGACCCGTGCGATAGCGCAAGCACTGCACGACGCCGGTTCGACTGATTTTGCGGTGGCACCGAATATTCGCACGCAGAGAATCGACGTCATTCTCGGCGTCACCGACGAGACTTCTGCGAACGCGAGCGAATTCGAACGAACGATCCGGGAACTGGAGACCTCGACCATCGGTGTAGGCGTCAGCCGTGTCACTGAGGGTCCGTTCACGCCCGACACGGCGCAGGGCGGCACGGTTGGCAGCACCAAGAGCGACGGTTCGGACATCGAATGCACGTTCTCATTCGGCGTCCGTTCCGGTTCGACGTACGGTCTGCTGGCAGCAGGCCACTGCGCGAACACGCTGTACTACGTCGATCCTGTCTCTGCTAGCACAACAGCGCTGACGTTGCGGGACGAGTACGCGGGCTACTACGGCGACTTCGCTTGGTACTCGTACTCGGGCACCGTCCAGCCGAAGTTCTATGCCGGATCAGGAACCTCGAATCTGCGTACGGTGACGAGCGTCAAGTCGGCGAGCGCGATTGCGATTGGCGACTACTACTGTAAGTTTGGGCGCGCCTCGAACCGGCCGGACTGCAACAACGTCAAGTACACCGATGTGTGCCACAACGGCGACAGTCTCGTGTGCAGTCAGGTACGCATGCGAAGCGTGTATGGGGCAGGCGGGGACAGCGGTGGCCCGTGGTACTCAGGCACTCAAGCTGTGGGCATCAACACCGGCCGGTATGGCAGCGGCGGAGTCTCTTCGACGACCAACAGCGAGCATGCTTTCACCCCAGTCTCCTTGGCGGCAGACGAGCTCGGCGTACAAGTGTTGACCAGATAGTGCGTATCGCCAGTAGCAGACTACGACGGCGGCAACCGTGGCCAGGCCGCCGAGTGCTGTGGGTGTCCGCCACGGCAGTCGTCGGTGCGCTCGCTATCGGGAACGCCTGTACAGCCTTGTTTCGGGAAGCCGCCGAGGGGCCTCCGAGCCGCCTCGTGCAAGTCGAATACAGGCCCGACGCTTGGACCGACGTCCGCTATTCGCCCCGGCAGGTGCTGCTCGATATCGGAATCCGCTGCATCACCGGTACCGGTCGCGACGGCACCAGGTATTTGCTGCTGTTCGAGACTGGCCGCGAACTCGTCGAAGTCGACGGCTCGCCGGCGATCGCGGGCGTGTACCTGCCGAACCTGTCGCTGCTGCGATCTGCGACAACCGCCGCCGCAGTACCGCAGGCAACGGTGAATCTGCTCGGCGAGGACGACCACGAAGCGCTGTACTTCGATCCCCACGGCTCGGTTGTCCGAGGCGACCGCAACGGATTCTGGGTAGGGGCACACGGAGAGGAATGGGGCGTCGGCAGTTTCGCAACTCAAGGCACTGCCGCTAATGGCGAAGTGATGCTTACCTCCATCAGGGCTGTGGGTCACCCCGGGCTGCGATGGCTGACCACGCCATACCCGGAATGCGAGCAGTACCCCCACGCATGGGTGCCGAACGACCTTCCGACGTGACAATGCAGCCTTTGCAGTGTTGGACGCTCCCTTGTCAAGTGGCGAGCGCGAGGAGGTGGTTTCGTGCTCGTTCGTCGCGCCACATTCGGGGGCCTGATGATTCGCTTGGTCAAGACCAGGCGAACACTGGCTGTTCGAGCTCGTCGACGCGGGTGTTGAGGCCGTCGTAGGCGACCGCTCGGAATTGGTAGAGCACGGCGCCGGTGGGGGCGTGGATGAGGTCGCCGCCGATGGGGATCTGCACGACTGGGCGGTCGCTCTCAGGAATGCTGACAAAGCGAGGCGAGTCGTCCCTTGTCAGTTCGCGCATCGATATGCGATGCACCGAAGCCACTTCTGCGGGGTTGGCTACCGGTTCGCGGTCGTCCGACAGCCAGAACACGAACGGGCTGATCACGTAGCCCGAGCGGGTGGGGTAGTCGTCGAGCCGGCCGAGCAGATCGTCGCTGGTGAGCCGCAGTCCGACTTCTTCGTCGGCTTCCCGCATGGCCGCTTCCAGCGGTGTCTCACCGGCATCCAAGCGGCCTCCCGGCAGGGCCCATTGGCCGCCGTGGCCGCGCAGATGCGAGCCACGCCGGGTGAGCAGCACTGCTGCGCCACCGGCAGTGCCTTCCACGTCTCCGGTCAGCATCGGGTCGTCGGCGGCTCCGGGAACCGCGGCCAGCATCTCGCGTCGCTCCTCAGCGGTCAGACCGCGGAACGCCGGATCGGCCCCGTGCAGTTCGGCGTCGCTGTCCAACACGATCACTGCGACTGCGGCGTGCTTGCGGCCCTCACCCGGATGCCGCTGGACGTCGTGTCGGGCCAAGTTCGCCGACAGCCGTTCCCGCAGCGATTCGTCGTGGGCGATCTCGCCGGTTGACGGCTCAGGCGACATAGCCCGAGAGTCTGGCACCTCGCCCTTACGGCCCGCCGGTAAGCGGGACTCTCTACGATCGCTGGACGTGAACGCGCAACGCCAGATCGTTTTGGTGGGTTTCCTGCAGGCGCAGAACTGCACGACGATCCCCGCAGCGTGGCGGCATCCGCAAGCCCGGCACGATGTAACCAGCTTCGACTACTACCGCCACATCGGCGAAGTGCTCGAGGCGGGCTGTTTTGATCTGGGCTTCTTCGATGACCGGCTCGCCATGCCCGACATGTTCGGAGGCGATCACCGTCACACCGTGGAAGCAGGCATCCGCTGCGTAAAGCTCGACCCGGTGACTGTGCTTACCGCGATGGGCGTGGCCACTAGCAGGCTCGGGCTCGGCGCCACCTACTCCACGACCTACTACGAGCCGTTCCATGTGGCCCGGGTGTTCGCCACCTTGGACCACCTCACCGGCGGCCGCGCAGCGTGGAACGTCGTCACCTCAGTCAACGACAACGAAGCACGCAACATGGGTCTGGTCCAGGCCCCTGCCCACGACGAGCGCTACGACCGGGCGGACGAGTTCATGGAGGTCGTCCACGGCCACTGGGACACCTGGGAGGCCGACGCCATCGCCGCTGACCGGGTGAGCGGGGTGTACGCCCACGGCGATCGGGTGCACCGTCTCGACCACGACGGCGAGTGGTTCTCGTCGCGGGGGCCGTTCACCGTGCCGCGCACGCCTCAAGGGCATCCGGTGGTCATCCAGGCCGGCCAGAGCGGCCGGGGCACTGCCTTTGCGGCCCGCTGGGGCGAGCTGCTGTTCGTCAGCCACGTGCGGCTTGATGCCGCTGTCGATCAGTACGGCGCGGTGAAGTCGCAGATCGCCGAGCTGGGCCGCGACCCTGATCAGGTGAAGATCACCAACCTCACGTTCCCGGTGGTCGGGCGTACCATGGCCGAGGCGGAAGATCGCCGAGCGGCTTACGACGAGCTGCCGACGCTGATCGACGACCTGTCCCTGCTGTCGGAAGGGCTGAACTTCGATTTCGCGGCCCGCGGCCTCGACGAGCCTTTGTCCGACGACGACCTCGACGCCATGACGGGCATCCAGGGCATCCGCAACCAGGTGCTCCAGATCACCGGGCGCGCCAATCCCACTGTGCGCGACTTCGTGCAGATCTCAGGCCGGGGTCGGCTGGCTCACCCGACCGTCGGCGGCCCGGTCGAGCTGGCCGACCACTTCGAGGAATGGTTCACCGAGCGTGCAGTGGACGGGTTCGTGATCGCTGGCACACACATGCCTGGGGCATTCGAGGACTTCGTCGAACTCGTCGTGCCCGAGCTCCAGCGCCGTGGACTGTTCCGAACCGAGTACGAGGGCACCACGCTGCGCGACCACCTCGGCTTGCAGGTGCCCGAGCCTGGTTCGTGGCGCCTGACCTAGCCGTCAGCCTGACTTCTGTGCAGAAATGCCGCCGTAGACGGCTCTTTTGCACAGAAAATGCGTTGGGCTCAAATCTGTGCAGAAGTGCCGTCGCAGACAGCTCTTGTGCACAGAAAACGCCTCGGCCTTAGGTCTGTGCAGGAGTGCCGCCGCTAAAGCTGCGGGTGTGTGCGGCCAACTCAGCAGCGGTTGCGGTGTGGATGTCGCCGAGGGCGTTCACCTCGCCGAGAGCAGCGTCGAGAATCTGGGCCCGGAACGGCTGACCGGCGAGCCAAGGACGCAGCGTCAGCATCAGCAGACGCGCTCCTGCCGGATGCTGAGTGCCGTCAAGGTGCATACGGGCTGCGGCTTTCGTAACGATCTCGTGCCAGCCGTTCAGGGACACCCGCCGGTGCCACAGTGCGAACTCGTCGTCGGCTTCGAGGAACAGCGGCAACGACACCATCGGCGCAGTGCCCTTGAGACGACCTACCCCGGCCAGCACGCCGTCCGTCGTCATTAGGAAAGGCTGCTCGTCATTGGGCCAATCCAACACGGTGTCGATTCCGGCCTCTGCCAACAGCGCCGGGGTACGGAACGACTCAACCCCTTCGGCTGAAAACCAGGTGGTCGGGCGGATTCCAGTGTTGGCCTCGATGGCATCGATGCTTCGCGCAATGGCATCTCTCTCGTCAGACTCGGAGTTCTTGGAGGTGATGAGCTGGGTCGCTGCGATGCCTCGCCCAGCAATCTCACAGCCTCGCTCGACGAGGTGGGACGTCAGCCACGGGTAGTGCTCGGCGGTCAGCGCGTCGACAGCCACGGTTGTGGCGATGCCGTGCCGATCGAGCACATCCAGCAAACGGAAGATGCCGACCCGGTGTCCGTACTCGCGGATGGTGAGCTGCGGGTAGTCAGGAGCGGGCAGCCGAGCAAGCCCGCCGCTGCGTCGTCGCAAGGCATACGCATCTGGCGGCGGCTCCCATTCGACGTGCTCGAGCACGATCACCGCGCCGACCGCGAGGGGGCTGTGGTCGGGCCACTCGAAGCCGGCACGGCCCGGCAGGGGCGACCAGTCGTAGTAGGGGTGGTCCATGCCGCGCTGGTGGTGGGCCGGGCCGAATTCGTAGGGGGCCTGACGGGTTGTTGCGAGGCCCAGACTGGCGGTTGCGGCGGTGCCGGATGCCTTTCCGACGTTCCGGTGCGCCGGAGGTGCGGCCAGGCGGTGCGGGCTCGCTGTGACTCGCGTCGGCGACTGCTGGGGTTTTGGCGGCGCCAGCTCGTGGACGACGGCGTCGTCGTAGTGATGGTCGAGGTAGTGCTGCGCGATCCGGCTGGCGGTGGTCTGCCACACGTCGTCGTGGCCCATCAGGTATTCGAGCATCGCCGCGAGCCCGTCGACCCGGTGAGGCATGCCCATCAGGTACGGGTGCAGGGCCACGCACATCACCCGGCCGCCGGCCGAGTCGTCGGCCTCACGGCGCAGCACATCGAGCTGGGCACGCGCCATCGCCACGAATTCGCCAGTGTCGTGATGCTGGGTGAACACCGGGACGTCGTTCAGCTCCATCGAGTACGGCACCGACACGAGTCGCTGCCCGCCCCGAGTCGCCAGCGGCACGGGCTGATCGTCGTGGAACCAGTCGGCGTGGTAGATCAGCCCCGTCTCAGCCATGAGATCCGGCGTCAGGGCGGTGTTGGAAACAGCGGGCCCGAGCATGCCCTGCAGCTGCTGACCGGTGTGGCTGCGCAGTGCCTCGATGCACTCGATGTAGAACGCCTGCTCGGCGGTCTCGTCGATAGAGGAGATGTAGCGCGTGTTGTAGATGCCGTGGGACATGATCTCCCAGCCGCGCTCGACCATGGCCGAGCCGACCTCGGGGTAGTGGTCGAACACGGCGAGGTTGGTGGAGGCCGTTGCGACGATGCCGTAGCGATCCAGCACCTCGATCATGCGCCAGAAGCCAACGCGGTTGCCGTAGTCGCGGTAGCCGTAGCCCTGCACATCAGGGTGCGGCGAGCGCGTCCAGGTGTTCCGCTGCGGGTCACGCGGCGGCAGGAACTCGTAGTGCTCGACGTTGGGGGCGATCCACAACGCCACACGAGCATCGTTGGGCCACCGGACCCGCGGCCGATCGGTGATCGGCAGGTACCTCACCCGGTGCGGCGGCAAGCTGCCCGGCAGCGGTGCGATCAGGCCAGAGGCCGTGTTGTCCATGAGCCGACGCTACGACAGCCTGTTGATCGCACGTCGTTCGTCGCCGCTTGCAGTCCCTAGTGACCGCCGACCTAGCATCTCGCCGTGGCAGTTGGCGACCGGCGGCACCGGCCCATACCGGCTCTGATCGGTGACACGTTTAATGTCGTCGGACGGCGCTTTCGCGAAATCGCAGTCATCGCCATCGTCGCCGCGGCTGTGGCGGTCATCTCGGTGGCTGCGATCACGTCGGCTCTCGACATCGTCAACGAAGAAATCCTTGAGAACCCCAGATTCGAAGAGCTCATCGACCTGACAGCGCAGGAACAAGCTGAGAGCGAAGACATCGAAGTCGCAGTCGAAGCATGGCTGGAATCGACAGAGGGGGATCGGTTGGTCAATGCGGGGCTGCTGGTCGCGGCGGGTGTGCTGGTCTCGCTGCTCGGTTGGGCGACCACCATCGCCTTCTCGCTGGTCGCACTGGATGACGTCGAGGGCCGCTTTTCAACGATCGGAGGCTCACTGCGAACAGGCCTTGCGCGGGTGCCGAAAGCACTCCTGCTGTCGATCGTCTACCTCGCAGTGTTTCTCGTGATGCTCATAGCGCTCGGCATTGCGTTGTTCGTGCTGTCTTTCATGCATCCGTACTTGGGGGTCGCCGCTTTCGTCGTCGGGATCGCGGTCGCCTTCCTCTACTTCATGCCATTGATCCAGATGCACTTCGTGGTGGCCTACGTGGAGCCGGGCTTCCCCTCCTTCCCGCGCTGGTGGCGACTGCTCGCAGGAAACCTGGCCGCTACATGGGGACGCTCGTCGTTGATCATCCTGGCGAACATCGCGGTCGGATTGATCCTGTGGATTGGCCTGCTCGCACTGCCGAGCCCATACGGGGATTTCATCTCGAATGCGATCGTCGGACCCATTTTCGGTGCGCTGTCAGCGATCGCCTACGCGCTGATGTATGCGGACCTCTCGGGCCGGTCGCGGCCGAGTGTGGGGGAGTGGCCGGAACTGGGCGGATGAGCGCCGCAGGTGCGGTCTGCGGGCGTGCATCGAGAACGAATCGGATATCGCTGCTGCTCCCTCGGCAAGTCACCGCCGGCGGGCGTGCTGAAATGTGCCCATGAGTGGGGAAACGAACACTGATGTACAAGGCGTTCTGGCTGACTACCGCGTCATCGACCTGACCGACGAGCGCGGCCACCTGGCCGGGTTGATCTGGGCCCAGATGGGCGCCGACGTGATCGCGATCGAACCACCGGAGGGCTCGTCGGCGCGTCGGCTCGGGCCGTTCGCTGGCGACGTCGAAGATCCAGAGCGCTCGTTGCACCATTGGTCCTATAACCGGGGCAAGCGCAGCGTGGTGCTGGATCTGCGCACCTCCGAGGGCGTCGATCGTGCCAAAGCGCTCATCGCCGGCGCGGACGTCGTGTTCGAGTCATTCGACTCTGGCGAGGCTGAGAATCTCGGCTTGGGCCGCGACGTGCTCGCGGAGCTCAACCCGGCACTGATTCATGTGTCGATCACTGCGTTCGGCAGCGATGGCCCGAAAGCCAATTGGACCCATTCGGACCTGGCATTGCAGGCCTCAGCGGTGAACATGGCGATCACCGGCGACGCGGACCGGGCGCCGCTTCGCGCCGGCGGCACGCTTCCGCAGGCGTTCCACAACGCGGCATCCGAGGGCGCCGGAGCGGCGCTGATTGCCATGTGGGACCGCCAGACCCGCTCGGGGCTGGGCCAGCACATCGACACGTCCGCCCAGCGGTCCATGAGCCAGGCCTCCATGTCGTCCACGCTCAACGCGTCGGTGAATGCGACCGTGACTCAGCGCATCGCCGGCGGCGCCAGCTTGCAGGGCATCGACATACAGCTCATGTGGCCGTGTGCCGACGGGCATGCCTCGGTGACGTTCCTGTTCGGACCGGGTTTCCGAGCATTCACCGAGAACCTCATGGCCTGGGTGCATGAGGAGGGCTTCTGCGACGAGGCCACGCGGGACAAGAACTGGACCGAGTACGCCATGATGCTGCTCGACGGTCGCGAGCCCGTCTCGGAGTACGAGCGGGTCAAGGGGATCCTCACCGATTTCTTCGCCACCAAGACCAAGGCTGAATTGCTGGACGCGGCGATGACCCGGCGGGTGCTCATCACGCCGGTATGGAACACCGGCGAGGTGGTGGATTCCCATCAGCTCGCTTTCCGCGAGTACTGGGAGGACGTCGATCACAGCGATGTCGTGTCTGACGCCGGCGCTGGTTCATTCGATCCTGCGGCAATTCGCTATCCGGGCGCATTCGCGAAGTTCACCGAGACTCCGCTGGCGAAACTGGGCCGCGCCCCGAGGTTGGGAGAGCACACCGACGAGGTCTTGGTCGATCTGGACGCCGCACAACGCCTGCCGGCAGTGCCCGCTGCCGTCGCCCCGGTGGCCCATACTTCGCCGCCGCTTGAGGGCGTCAAGGTGCTCGACTTCATGTGGGCGATGGCCGGCCCGGCGGCTTCGAGGGTGCTGGCCGACTACGGCGCCGACATCATCCGTGTCGAATCAGCGAACAAGCTCGATGCGATTCGGTCGATCCAGCCGTTCCACGACGATGTCGGCGATCCCGACGGTTCGGCCCTGTTCAGCAATCTGAACGCCGGCAAGCGCGGCTTGGCGCTGGACATGTCCAAGCCCGAAGCGATGGAGGTCATCTGGGACCTCATCGACTGGGCAGACGTGATCCTGGAGTCGTTCTCGCCCAAGGCCATGACCGGTTGGGGCATGGGCTGGGAACAGGTGCGTGAGCGCCGCCCCGACATGGTGATGGCGTCGAGCTGCCTGATGGGCCAGACCGGGCCGCTTGCGCTGCTTGCCGGCTTCGGAACCATGGCCGCAGCGATCTCCGGTTTCTTCTATCCGGTCGGGTGGCCCGATCGGGCGCCGGCGGGGCCGTTCGCCGCGTACACCGACTACACGTCGCCGCGCTGGCTGGTGGCCGCGATAATGGGGGCGCTTGAGCACAAGCGCCAGACCGGCCGCGGCCAGTACGTCGACATGTCCCAGGCTGAGGCGGCTCTGCACCTGATGGGGCCTGCGTTGCTCGAGCGCACCACCAACGGGCGCATCTGGGAGGCGGGGGGCAACCGGGATCTGGTGTTCGCACCGCAGGGTGCGTACCAGACCGCAGCGGGCGGCCCCGCGGGGGACGACTTCGACGACAATTGGATCGCGATCTCCTGTGTTGACGACCGCCAGTGGTCTGCGCTGGCGGCCGCGATAGGGCGCGACGACATGGCGTCGCTGAGCACCAGCGAGCGCCATGCGCGCCACGACGAACTCGACGAGATCATCTCTGCGTGGACCCGGGGCCGCGACGGCTACGAGCTGATGGCCGAGCTGCAGGCGGCTGGCATCGCGGCGCACATCGTGCAGAACTCGCCGGAGTTCACCGTCGACCCGCAGATCGTGCACCGCCAGTTCCTCACCGCGGTCGACCACGCCAAGCAGGGCACGACGACGGTGGAGAACACCCGGTTCGTCATGTCTCGCACCCCGGCATCGGTGACCTATGGCGGCCCGACGCTCGGCGAGCACAGCTTCGAGGTGCTGACTGAGACGCTCGCCTATGACGGCGACCGTATTGCCGAACTGGCCATAGCTGAACTGCTGGAGTAGCGATCCCGTGAGCGAGCGACGTAGATCATCGCTCGCCGCACGGTCCACGACGTCGCTGGCCGACTCATCTCCCCAACACACCGCAGTGCGCGTCCGTGCTGAAATGTCGGGATGCCTGACGCCCCCGAAGATGCTGTGCCCACATCGATGCTGAGCCCGTTCCGGGTGCTGGACCTCGCCGATGAACGGGGCCACCTGTGCGGGGCGATCCTCGCCCAGATGGGTGCTGATGTGATCGCAGTCGAGCCGCCCGAGGGCTCATCGGCGCGGCGGCTGGCCCCCTTTGCCGGCGATGTTGCAGGACCCGAGAGGTCGCTGCACCATTGGGCCTACAACCGCGGCAAGCGCAGCGTGGTGCTCGATGTGCGCACCGACGAGGGCGCTGAGCAGCTCAAGGCGCTGGCAGCTGCGGCGGACATCTTGATCGAGTCGGCCGGCGCCGGGGCCATGGACGGCCTCGGGCTCGGCTACGACGCTCTGTCGGAGGTCAATCCCGAGCTGGTGTACGTGTCCATCACGCCGTTCGGCTCGGACGGGCCGAAGGCGACCTGGATGGCGTCGGACCTCACGCTGCAGGCCTCCGCGGTGAACATGGCCATGACCGGCGACTCCGATCGGGCGCCGGTCCGCACCGGGGGACTGCTGCCCCAGGCGTTCCACAACGCAGCCTCCGAGGCAGCGGGCGCGGCGCTCATCGCCCTGTGGGAACGCCAGACAGTCTCGGGCCTCGGCCAGCACGTCGACATGTCGGCGCAGCAGAGCATGAATCAGGCCTGCCAGTCGTACGCACTCTCGACGCCGATCGGAGCCACCCCGCCGATCCGGCACGCGGGCGGGGTGCTCGTGGAGGGTCTGCACATCCAGCTGATGTGGCCCTGCGCGGACGGCCATGCCTCGGTCACGTTCCTGTTCGGGCCTGGTTTTCGGGCCTTCACGCAGAACCTCATGGACTGGGTGTGCGAAGAGGGCTTCTGCGACGAAGCCACACGAGACAAGAATTGGACCGAGTACGCGATGATGCTGCTTGATGGCCGTGAGCCGGTCTCAGAGTACGAGCGGCTCAAGCAGGTGCTGGCTGACTTCTTCGCCACCAAGACGAAGGCCGAGCTGCTCGACGCGGCCATGAGCCGTCGGGTGCTCATCACGCCGGTGTCGACGACGCCCGAAGTCATCGATTCGCACCAGTTGGCGGCGCGCGAGTACTGGGAGACCGTTGCCCAAGAAGTCGACGGGGACGGCCAGACCGAGGTGACGTACCCGGGTCGCTACGCCCGTTTCGGCGCCACGCCGATGCCGCCGCTCGGCCCGCCGCCCAAGCTCGGCCAGCACACCGATGACGTGCTCGGGGAGCTGGCGTCGGCGGCGCAGACTCGTCCCCGGATCGAGGCAACCGGCGCAGACGTGTCCGCTCACACGCCCTCGTCAGCCCGCCCGCTCGAGAACGTCAAGGTGCTCGATTTCATGTGGGCGATGGCCGGGCCCGCAGCAGCGCGGGTGCTTGCCGACTATGGCGCCGACATCATCCGGGTGGAGTCCGAGACCCGACTCGAGGTGGCCCGCTCGCTGCAGCCGTTCCGCGACGACGTGGGTGATCCCGAGTACTCGGCGCTCTACAACAACATGAACGCCGGCAAGCGGGGCATCTGTCTGGACATGTCGAAGCCCGCGGCGCTCGATGTCATCTGGGATCTCATCGACTGGGCCGACGTGATCGTCGAGTCGTTCTCGCCCAAGGCCATGGCGGGCTGGGGGATGGGCTGGGAGCAGGTGCGCGAACGTCGGCCGGACGTCATCATGGCGTCGAGCTGCCTGATGGGCCAGACCGGCCCGCTGGCGATGCTGGCCGGCTTCGGGACGATGGCCGCGGCCATCTCGGGGTTCTTCTACCCGGTCGGCTGGCCCGACCGTGCACCGTGCGGACCGTTCGGCGCCTACACCGACTACACGTCGCCGCGCTGGCTGGTTGCGGCCGTCATGGGGACGCTGGAGCACCGGCGCCGCACCGGCGAAGGCCAGCACATCGACATGTCCCAGGCGGAGGCGGCATTGCACCTCATGGCGCCTGCGCTGCTCGACCAGACAGTCAACGGCCGCATGGCTGAACGGGTGGGCAACCGAGACAGCCACATTGCTCCCCAAGGCGTCTACCAGACGGGTGCAACGCAAGCCCATGACGACAACTGGATTGCGATCGCTTGCGTCGACGACAGCCAGTGGCACTCGCTGGCAGCCCAGATGGGTCGCAGCGATCTGGGAGACCTGACGCTGGCGCAGCGCCACCAGCGTCACGACGAGTTGGACCACGTCATCGCAGCGTGGACCCGGGGTCAAGACGGAAACGCGCTGATGTACCGGCTGCAGGATGTCGGCGTGGCGGCGCATATCGTGCAGAACTCGCCGGAGTACACCGCCGACCCGCAGATCATTCACCGGGGCCAGCAAGTCGAGGTTGCCCACGCCAAGCAGGGCACCACCGTCGTCGACGCCTCCCGCTTCGTGCTGTCGCGCACCTCAGCGCAGGTCACCTACGGTGGCCCGACACTCGGCGAGCACACCTTCGACATCCTCACCGACGTCCTCGGCTACGACAGCGACCGCATAGCAGAACTCGCCGTCGCCGAACTCCTGGCCTGACCGCCGTTGGGTCCGCAGCAATCTGGGTGGCACATGACATCGCAGCAGACCGAGGAGCCCGCTGAGGGGTCGGCCGTCCCGAGCAGCAACCCGCTGTACCGCCGCAGCGCGTACGAGCACCGGGGGCGCGTCGCGCCGATCGATGGCATCCTGCGCGTCAGCGCACCGCACGAATGGCTGGTGCTGCTGGCGCTGGCAGCGATGATCGTCGCCGCAGTGGTGTGGAGCTTCGCCGGCCGGCTGGAATCGGGTGTGAGCGGGCCGTGCTCGCTGCGGCCCGCAGGGGAGCGTCACACCGTCACAGCCACAGTGTCAGGCGTCGTCACCGAGGTCCTCGCTCGGCCTGGCCACCGTTTGGCCTCGGGGGCACCGCTGCTGCGGGTGACGTCGCCTGAGGTCAGCCTCGCCGCGGAGTTGGCGCGGGTCCGCGCCGCGGCATTGGGCGCGCAGCACCCCGACAGCGCCGACGCTGTCGCCGCCCGTGCGGAAGCCGAGGCGTTGGCTGATGTCGAAGCATCGGGGACGCTGGTCCGCACACCCTTCAGGGGCACCCTGGTCTCCTCCGCCCCCCGCCTCGGCGACACGCTGATGCTCGGCGCGCCCATCGCCGAGATCCACCAGGCCGCCGACGGCCCGCCGCAGGCGACGATTTTCCTCACGGGCGTAGATGCAGCGCGTGCACGCCCCGGCATGAAGGTGAGTGTCGGCTGGACGCAACGCTCCAGCTCCGACAGCGTGCTCAGCGATGCTGCGGTCACGGAGGTGAACGCAGCAGCGCCCGTCCTCGGCTCGCCGGGCGCGGAGTTCTCCGCGGGAGCAACCGCCGACGCCACAGTGATCGCGGAGTTCGCGCAACCGCTCGCAGATGCGCCGGCGCTCGGGTCGGGCACGGATGCCGCGCTCGGCTGCACCGCCCGCATCGTCACGGCCTCGCGACGGCCGATCGAACTGCTCATCGGTCGTCGCTGAGAGGAGGGCAGCGGCCATGCGCATGACTCCCGGGCCGCGGCGTGTGCGCCGCACGCCGGTCATCCCCCAGATGCATGCCTCGGAGTGCGGCGCCGCATGTCTGGGGATCGTGCTCGCGCACCACGGGCGCAGCGTGTCCACCGAGGAGTTGAGAGCAGCCTGCAAGGTGACCCGCGACGGGTCCAGTGCGGCCGATGTCGTGGCAGCGGGCCGGCGCTACGGGCTGAGCCTCACCGGATGGCGCATGGAGACCGACGGCCTGGCTGACCTTGAGTGCCCGGCAATCCTGTTCTGGGAGTTCAACCACTTCGTGGTTCTCGAAGGCATCCGGCGCGGCCGCTATTACCTGAACGATCCTGCCAACGGGCGCCGCTCAGTGAGCGCGCAGACCGTCGACCGTGCGTTCACCGGCATCGTGCTCAAGGCCGAGCCCGATGAATCGTTCGCCCGCTCCGAGCGGCCGCCGGGGATCGTGCGCAAGCTGTGGCCGTGGCTGTCGCCGGCCAAGGGAGCGCTGGCGTTTTGCGTGCTTGCGGGGCTGCTGGCCGCGGTGCCCGGCGCCGCACTGCCGATCCTGCTGGGCATCTTCGTGGACAGCGTGCTGGGAGGCGCCGAGCGGAGCTGGGGCGCACCGGTCGCGTGGGCGATGGCTGCCGCCGGCGGTGCGATGTACCTGCTGGTCTGGCTCCAGCAGTACATGTTCCGCAAACTGGCGGTGCGGCTGTCGGTCAGCGGGGCGCAGGGCTTCCTGGGCCGCCTGTTCTGCCTGCCGACCCAGTTCTTCGAGCACCGCTTCGCCGGCGATCTCACCTCTCGTGTGCACCTCGTCGACGCAGTCGCGCACGGGGCTTCCAGCGGCGCGGTATGGATCGTGATCGAGCTGTTCGCGAGCCTCGTGCTGCTGGTGGTGATGTTCACGCTCGATGCGTCTTTGGCAGTGCTCGTTGCGGCGATCGCTGCGGTCGCCATCTTGGTCATGTTGGCGATCAGCAGGCTTCGCGCTGACACCGAGCGCCAGTTCCGGCACGAGCAGGCGACGATGGCAGGCATCGAAGCAGCCGGGCTCCGTGACTTCGACGCCATGCGTGCAACGGCGGCCGAGGACGATTTCTTCGTCCGCTGGAGCGGTCAGCAGGCACGCGAACTTGCAGCACGGCAGCAATTCGCCGAGCTCGGCTATGTCGTTGGCGCGCTGCCGCGGCTGTTCACGATGATCGGCGCCATTGCCGTGCTCGGCATCGGTGGCTGGCAGGTCGCCGCTGATGAGCTCAGCGTCGGCTCGCTCATCGCTTTCTATGTGATGGCCGGTGCGTTCCTGGTGCCGATCGGACGCTTCGTCCAGTTCGCCGACGAGTTCATGGTGCTCGACGCCGACCTGGGGCGCGTGCAGGACGTGCTCGATGCACCGCCTGATCCCGATGCGGTCGCGGACGAGAGCGAGGAACCCTCAGCAGCGCACAGCCGCGTGGCCACCTTCGAGGGCCGTTTGCGTCTCGTCGGCGGCATCGAACTGCGCGACGTGAGCTTCGGCTTCGACCGTGAGCGTGCGCCGCTGATCCACGGGCTGAATCTCACGATCCGACCGGGCCAGCGGGTCGCATTGGTCGGCCCTACCGGATCGGGCAAGTCCACGCTGCTGCGCCTCATCAGCGGCGAGATTGCACCTGACAGCGGCGAGATCCTCTTCGACGGCGCGCCGCGGCGGGCGATCCCCCGCGAGGTGCTGGCCGACTCGCTCGCTTCGGTCGATCAGCAGATTCACCTGTTCGCGGCATCGGTACGCGAGAACCTCTCGATGTGGAACACCGCCATGAGCGACGAACAGATCGTCGAGGCCGCCCGTGATGCGCGCATCCATGAGGTGATCATGAGCCGTGCCGGGGGATACGACGCGAAGGTCACTGAGGGAGGGCGCAACTTCAGCGGCGGCCAGCGGCAGCGGCTCGAGATTGCACGGGCTCTTGCTCGCAACCCCACGATGCTGCTTGCCGACGAGGCCACGAGCACGCTCGATGCAGTCATCGAACGCGAGATCGACGACGCGCTGCGGCGCCGGGGGCTGACTTGCGTCATCGTGGCCCACCGGCTCGCCACGATCCGCGACTGCGACGAGATCGTTGTCCTCGAGCGCGGGAGGCCCAGCCAGCGCGGCACACATGACGAGCTGGTGGCAGATCGTGACGGCCTCTACTTCGACCTGGTGACGATGCAGTGAGCGCCCCCGGCCCAGCGCAAGCAGAATCCGGCGGAGGGCTCGGACGTCTCGCCGACCGAGCGGGCGTGCCGATGGCTGCTGCGGCGAACGCGCCGGTGCGTCTCGACGGCGCCCACCACGTCTGGTTCGTCGAGCAGGGAGCGCTCGATGTGTTCTGCTCCGAGCGCAGCGACGGACGCGTCGTCGCGGCGGCGAAGCATCTGCTGCGCGCCGAAGCAGGCCGTTTGGTGTTCGGGATGCCCGAGCTCGACGGGCCGTTCGCGGTGCTGGCAAAGGGCGTCGTCGGCACCCGCCTGCGCAGGCTCGACACCGCAACGGTGCGGGCGCAAGCCATCGACGGGCACGGCGTGCTCTTCACAGAGATTGCGCGACAGGCGGACCTGTGGGTTGGCGACCTCGCTCACGCAGTCACTGCCGACATCGAATCGCGGCCGCGCGCCACGAGGCTGATCGAAGCCGGATCGGCGGAGGAGATCTCCGCTGACTGTGTGCTCTCCGTGCGGCCTGCGGAGGTGGTCTGGGTGTCGCCGGAGCAGGAGAATACAGCCTTCCCAGCGTCCTATCTGGGAACCGAGACGCTGTCCCGCAGCGCCGACGAAGGCCCGATCTGGTTTCCCCTCACGGCGCAGAGCTGGGTCACGCTGTCGGCTGCCGACTCCGGCGCGCACCCTGACGCTGCGGTCCTGATACGCACAGGCACTGCGGAGCAGCTGGCGCGAAGCGGCGAGCTGCTCGGGGCTCTGGGAGACTTCGCCCGCTTGGCGCTCGACGCCGAGGCGCTGAATCGTCGGCTCCGAATTGTCGATGAGGTCAACGCCCGCAGTGCCCGCAGTGCCCAGAGCCGGACAGTGCGCGAGAGGGCCCGCGCGGCGCTGGACTCATTGGGCGGTACCGCGCGGCCTGCGCCGACACCGCACGACTCCGCACTGATGGCCGTGCTGTCGCTCATCGGAGGTCACAGCGGCATCGAGTTCAGCGAGCCTCGCCGGCCGGCGACGGCGCCGCCGCCCACACTTGAGGAGATTGTTGTCGCGTCAGGCCTGCGGGCACGACGAGTGCGCTTGGCGCCCGAGGATCGCTGGTGGCGCTCCGACAGCGGCGCAATGCTGGGCTACACCCAGCAGGGATCCGAGCCCGTCGCCCTGCTGCCGGGCTTGACCGGCTATCGAGCAGTCCGCGCCGATGGCAGCGCCACACGGGTGAGTGCTGCGTCGGCAGGTGAGTTCATGCCTTCAGCCTGGATCGTGTACCCCAAGTTCGACGACAGCGAGCCGGTGCGGCTGCGTGATCTGGTGCGCCTGACACGGCATGGCGTCGGCACGGACCTGATCCGGATCGCCGCGGCCGGGCTGGTAGCCGCATTGCTGACGCAGGCACCAGCGATCGCGCTGGGAATGCTGACGGACTGGGCGCTGCCCTTCGCGCGAACCGAAGCGCTCGTCGGAATCCTCGCGGCGCTGGCCGTTTTCACCGTCGGCGCAGCAGTGCTGTCGGTCTTCGGCGGCGTGACGCTGATGCGCCTCGAGGCGCGGATCGGCGCTCGTTTGAGCGCTGCGGCGTGGGATCGCCTGCTGGCGTTGCCGCTGCCGTTCTTCCGTGATGCCGTGGCCGGTGAGCTCGCGGTGCGAATGGCGACCTTTCAGCGGCTGCGCGACCTGTTCTCAGGAGTCGTCGCCAGCGTGCTGTCATCGGTCGTGTTCCTGCTCCCCACCCTGGGGCTGCTCTATTTCTACGACTCGTTTCTCGCCTCGATCGCGGTGGCGATGACTGCTGTCTCGCTGGTGGTGATCGCGGGGCTCGGGCTGGCGCAGATGCCCCACCAGCGACGCTGGCACGAGGCAGTGCGCGTCCTGTCGGGGCGCCTGTTCCAGTTCATCGGCGGCGTCGCCAAGATCCGCTCCTGCGGGGCCGAGGCGGCGACGTTCGCTTCGTGGGCGGGCGCCTACCGCGACAAACAGCTGGCGGAGATTCGCAGCTCGCGCATCGATGAGCACTCGGTGGCGTTCGGCACTGCCTTCCCGTTCGCGTTCGCTGCGGTGCTGTGCGCCGCAGCGCTCGTCCGAGGCGATGCCGTCGCCGCAGGCGACTTCGTCGTGGCCTTGGCGGCGTCGCTGACGCTGTACGTGGCTGTGGCAGATCTGGGCCGCGCCATGGAGGCTCTCGCGGAGGCGTTCACTTCCTACGAGCAGATTCGGCCGGTGCTGGCATCGATGCCCGAACGGGATGCCTCGACGCTCGCCCCGGTCCGGCTCGACGGCGAGGTGGTGGTGGATCGGGTGAGCTTCCGATTCGACGCGGATTCGCCGCTGGTGCTCGACGAGGTGTGCGTCGAGGCGAGGCCGGGCGAGTTCATCGCCCTGGTCGGGGGTTCAGGCGCGGGCAAGAGCACGCTGGTTCGTCTGATGCTGGGTCTGGAGACGCCTGAGCGAGGTGCTGTGTATTTCGACGGCCGCGATCTGAGCAACCTCGACCGGCGCTCGGTTCGACGCCAGATTGGCGTGGTTCCCCAGGACAGCTCGCTGCAGCCCGGCAGCCTGGCCGAGAACATCATCGGGATGTCGGAGGATCTGAAGCTCGAAGACGCCTGGCAGGCTGCTCGACTGGCCGCGGTGGATGCCGACATCGCTGACATGCCGATGCAGATGATGACGATGGTGGGCGACCGTTCCAGCATCTTCTCCGGCGGGCAGATTCAGCGTATTCGCATCGCTGCGGCGCTGGTGCGCGACCCGCGCATCGTCATCTTGGACGAAGCCACGAGCTGGCTCGATGCCCGCAGCCAGGCAGAGGTCATGAGCAGCATCGAGGCTTTGGGGGCGACGCGCATCGTTGTCGCGCATCGCTTGTCGACGATCCGGCGAGCCGACCGGATCTACGTGCTGGACGCTGGGCAACTCGTGCAGTCGGGCGGCTTCGACGAGTTGCTCGACGAGACGGGGCCGTTCCGGGAGCTGGTACAGCGGCAGCTGCTGTGAGATGCCAACGACGGCACTGCGTGGGGCATTGGCGGTGAATCGGTGTTGGACGGGTCCGGCTTGTCGACTGCGGTATGGTGACGTGAGTAAGCACCATCTGTGGAGTGAGTGATGAACAAAGAGGCGCAAACCGCGTCAGGCAGCGGCGACAGCGAAACTGACCAGGAGCAGGGCGATGTGCCAGTGCAGCTGGCAGACGCTGAAATGGAACAGATTCAAGGCGGCGGCGGCAGGCCGGCAACCAACTGGGCCATGAACAATTGGACTGCCAGCCCCGACACCCCGCCGAGGACTCCCCCGGGAGGCTGAGCGGCAGCCTCGGCAGTCGCTCGGTCTTGGCGTTCAGCCACGGCGAGCCATGTCGGGGTGAGCTATGTCGGCCAATTGCACAGATCACTGAGGGTCCGCGCGACGCCGCGGCCCGCGGCGGTCGCGCGGAATTGCCGAGCTTTCGATAAGCATGTGAGGACTCGAAGAGGACTCGGCATGTGTGCTGCGAGGCGTGTGTTACCAGGTGTCGACCATGGGGCGCTTCTTGCCGGTGCGTGTCGGTGGTTTGGGCGCAGCGAGTAGTGCCATGCGGATCCAGTCGCGGCTTTCGGCGGGGTCGATGACGTCGTCGATCTCGAAGAACGTGGCGGTGTTGACGGCTTTGCCTTGGTCGTACAGCCGGGCGACCCGCTTTTCGTATTCGGCTATGCGCTCGGCGGGGTCCTCGATGGCCTCGAGCTCGCGGCGGTAGCCCAGTTTCACGAACCCTTCGAGGCCCATGCCGCCGAACTCGCCCGTCGGCCACGCAACGGTGAACGTCGGCGCCTTGAAGCTGCCGCCCGCCATGGCCTGCGCGCCGAGCCCGTAGCCCTTGCGCAGCACGATCGTCATGAACGGCACCGTCACGTTGGCCGCTGTCACGAACATGCGGGCGGCATGACGCACCGTGGCCTCGTACTCGGCCTGGGGGCCCACCATGATCCCGGGCGTGTCGCACAAGAACAGCAGCGGGATGTCATGTGCGTCGCACAGCTGGATGAACCGGGCGGCCTTGTCGCCGGTGTCGGCATCGACGGCACCGCCGAGATGGTGGTTGTTGTTGGCCACCACCCCGATCGGGCGTCCTTCGATGCGTGCCAGCGCGGTGACGCAGCCGGGCCCCCAGCCACGACGCAATTCCATCACCGAGTCCACATCACAGAGCTTGTCGATGACCTCGCGCACGTCATAGGCCCGCAGCCGGTTCTCGGGCACCACGTGGCGCAGCTCGCGCTGGTCGTGGCATTCCCATTCGTCGATGGCGCCCTGGAAGTACGACAGGTACCGCTTGGCTGCCTCGATCGCCTCGGCCTCGTCGGCGACGAGTACGTCGATGACGCCGTTGGGCCATTGCACATCGACCGGGCCGACTTCCTCGGGGCGAAACACGCCCAAGCCCCCACCTTCGATCATGGCCGGGCCGCCGACGCCGATATTCGAGCCCTCGGTCGCGATGATCACATCGCAGCACCCGAGCAGCACTGCGTTGCCGGCAAAGCAGCGTCCGTTGGTCACTCCCACCATCGGCACCAGGCCGCTGAGCTGCGCAAAGAACGTGAACGCCCAGCAGTCCAGACCGGAGCCGCCGATGCCGTCCGTGTCGCCCGGACGACCGCCGCCGCCCTCGGCCAAGAGCACCACCGGCAGGCGGTTGTGCTCGGCGATCTCGAACATACGGTCCTTCTTGCGGTGGTTGTTCCCGCCCTGGGTCCCCGCAAGCACCATGTAGTCATACGACATCACCATGGCCATGGATTTCTCGGGACCGAACAGGTCGCCGTTGACGCTGGCCACGCCGGCGACCATGCCGTCGCCTTGGGTGTTGGCGATCAGGTCCTCCATGGAGCGACGGCGCCGCTGCGCGGCCACCATCAGCGGGCTGTATTCCACGAACGTGCCCGCATCGACAAGGTCGGCCATGTTTTCCCGTGCGGTGCGATGACCCCGTCCGTGGCGCTTGTCAACTGCGTCGGGCCGGTTCTCGTCGAGGCCGAAGCCGCGGCGCTCGAACACCTCCGCCAGGTCGGGCCGGATGTAGTCGAGGTCGACCGCTGCGGCAGCCTCAGTCACTTCCACGTCGACTTCGGCTTCCTCGACGAACAGCAGCGCGTGGCCGTCGTACACCGTGTCGCCGGGGGTCACACCGACCATGCGCACGATGCCCGTGACCGTCGAGGTCACCACGTGCTCCATCTTCATGGCTTCCATTACGGCGACCTGCTGGCCCTCGGCTACCGGGTCGCCTTCGGCCACCGACAGCGAGACGATCGTGCCTTGCAGCGGTGCCGCCACCGCGATGCTGCCGTCGGGGCCGGTGACCGTCGCCACCGGCACACTGGAGTGCCACGCGCCTGCCGACGCGCCTTGCAGCGACGCCGTGCCAGCCGCCATGGCTTGAGCGCGCACTGCATCCGATGCGGCTCGGTCGGCCGGAGCGTCGTCAATGTCGCCGTGGCGCAAGACCGCCAGCGGGTCGTTGTCGACGACGGCACCCGCTCTGCCGGCGACGCCGGCGGCGGCAACCGCCTCGACTGGCGTCCACACCGTTGCCGTCTGCGCAGCAGCGGCGCACAGTGCCTCGGCGTGGTCGGCCACGAAGCTGGTGGTGAGCTCGTTGGCGATCACCTCGGGCCGGTCGAGGAGCGCCGCGAGGAATGCCTGGTTCGTGGCCACGCCGTCGATGCGGAATTCGCCCAGTGCCCGGCGCGCCCTGCGCACAGCGTCGGCGTAGTCGCGGCTGGGGCTGTAGGCGATCACCTTGGCAAGCAGCGAGTCGAAGCTGGGGTTGGTGCCATAGCCCACGTAGCCGTAGGTATCGGTGCGGATGCCCGGCCCGGTGGGCGGTTCGAAGGCGCCGAGCACGCCGCCGCTGGGTCGGGCGGTGCCGTCGGGCTGCATCGTCTCGGTATTGACCCGGCACTGGACGGCATAGCCCCGCGGCGACGGCACATCGGGTTGCGTCAGGCCGACATCGGCCAGACGGGCGCCCCCTGCGATCCGAAGCTGTGCGGCTACGAGGTCGACGCCGGTGACTTCCTCGGTGACCGTGTGCTCAACCTGGATGCGAGCGTTGACTTCACAGAAGGCGATCGTGTTCGGGTCGTCGGCATCGATGAGGAACTCCCACGTGCCAAGGCTGCGATAGCCGACTGCCTTGGCCATCTCGACAGCCGCATCGCAGACGGCTTGGCGAGTCTCGGGCGCCAAGGTGGGCGAGGGAGCGATCTCGACGATCTTCTGGTTCTGGCGCTGCAGCGTGCATTCCCGTTCGCCCAGATGCGCCGCCGACTCGCCGTCGCCGACGATCTGCACCTCGATGTGGCGGGCGCGTTCGATCAATTGCTCGACGTAGAGGTCGCCATTGCCGAATGCGGCGGCAGCCTCGCTGGCGCACCGCTCGTAGGCCGCCTCGACTTCGTCAGCCGAGCGGACGACGCGCATGCCGCGCCCGCCGCCCCCGGCGAGGGCCTTGATCATCATCGGCCCGTGCTCGTCCAAGAAGGCTCGCGCCGCTTCGACCGATGTCGGCTCGGAGGTCGCAGGCAGCAGCGGCACATGGTGCTGCTGCGCGAGCGCACGGGCGGCGAGCTTGTCGCCGAAGAGCTCCAGCTGCAGCGCAGTCGGCCCGACAAAGGTGATGCCGGCGGACTTGGCAGCCAGCGCCAGGGCCGGATTCTCAGCAAGGAACCCGTAGCCGGGATGGATGGCGTCGCAACCGGTTTCCGCAGCGACGCGGACAACTTGGTCGGCGTCGAGGTACGGAGCGACGCCCCGCCCGTCAAGCGTGAATGATTCGTCGGCGACACGTGTATGCAGGGACGTGACGTCATCGCTGCTGGCGATCGCGACCGTGCTGATACCGAGTTCGCTGGCAGCCCGAGCCACCCTTACGGCAATCTCGCCGCGGTTCGCAATCAATAGCTTCTTGAGGCCCATCGATGCCGACTCCCTGTCTGCGACCCTGTCGCCCACCGGCGCAGGCGACCGCGAAATGCTCACTGCGACCGCTGCACGCAATTCCCGCCCGCGTGTTTACCGCAGAGCACCCTGTTCGCGTCGATTGAGCGCCACGCCAGCTCGAAATCCATGCGGATTCTGACTCTTGAACCGCCCGAAACATGAGCCGCGGTCCAACCTCAGACTGCAGTGCCTTCATGAAAGTGCACTACCCTCCGGCGGGCCATATGGCCTCAGCTATGACCATTGACACGTTTTCAGGCCTGCTTGAGGCCTATCGCTCAGTGCGAGCGCACACCGATGCGCTCACCGCACCGCTGAGCGACGAGGATCAGTGCATCCAGACGGTGCCCGACGTGAGCCCCACGAAATGGCACCGGGCGCACGTCACTTGGTTCTTCGAGACCTTCGTGTGCAAGCCGCATCTCGACGGCTATCTCGAGCACGATCCGGCGTTCGGTTTCCTGTTCAACTCCTACTACGAGACCGTCGGCAAGCGACACCCGCGACCCGAGCGAGGCAACCTGTCGCGGCCGTCGTGCGGCGAGGTGTCCGCATACCGCCGTCATGTCGATGCGGCGATGTGCGAACTGCTCGGTGACGGCGTCGCACCTGAGGTCGCAGACCTGGTGACGCTGGGTCTGCACCACGAGCAGCAGCATCAAGAGCTGATCCTGATGGACATCAAGCATGTGCTGTCGTGCAACCCGGCGTTGTGGCCGGCATACCGCACGCCACCAGCACCGCAGGTGGCCAGCCGGGTGACGCCATGTACGAGCCAGACCCGCTGGGCGAGCTTCGATGGCGGCGAGGCGAGCATCGGCCACGACGGGTGCGGTTTCTCATTCGACAACGAGGTGCCTCGCCACCGGGTGCTGATCGAGCCGTTCCGGCTGGCCGACCGCCCGGTGACCTGTGCACAGTGGCTGGAGTTCATGGCCGACGGCGGCTACGACACGCCGACGCTGTGGCTTTCCGATGGCTGGGGCCAGCGGACGGCCCACGGCTGGGATGCACCGTCGTACTGGCACCTTGGCGACGACGGCTGGCAGGTGTTCACCCTCGAGGGGCTGAAGTGCGTCGTCGGCGACGAGCCAGTGTGCCACCTGTCGTTCTACGAGGCTGATGCATTTGCTCGCTGGGCAGGCGCCCGGCTTCCCACCGAGTTCGAATGGGAGCACGCTTCGGCAGGCCTGCCCCAAGCTGGGAATATTGGGGCCTGCGCCGGCCTGCATCCAGCCCCGGCGCCCGAGTCGCCGGCAGCCGGCGCACCGGGGTCGTCGCCGCTCTTGCAGATGTACGGCGACGTCTGGGAGTGGACATCCAGCCCGTACACCCCATACCCCGGCTTTCGTGTCGCCCCGGGTGCGGTGGGCGAATACAACGGCAAGTTCATGATCAACCAGATGGTGCTGCGCGGCGGCTGCTGTGCAACGCCCGAGGGTCACATCCGTCCCACCTATCGCAACTTCTTCCACCCCCACACCCGCTGGCACTTCTCGGGCCTGCGGCTCGCCGCCGACGCCTGATGATCAGCCCAGACCCCGCAGCGCATCGCTCAGCGACACCCGTGATCGACAACTGGCTCGAAGCGGGATGGGCAGATCGGGAACTGCGTGCGGATGTCTCGGTGGGCCTGTCGTCGAGCCCCAAGGAACTGCCGCCCAAGTGGTTTTACGACGATCGCGGCAGCGAGCTGTTCGACCAGATCACCCGCCTCGAGGAGTACTACCCGACGCGCCGGGAGCGGGAGATTCTCGAACGGGAAGCCGACGCCATCGCTTCGGCCTCGGGGGCCGACTGTCTGGCCGAGCTGGGATCGGGCACCTCGACCAAGACCCGCATCCTGCTCGACGCGTTCGCGTCCGCCGGTCAGCTCCAACGGTATGTGCCGTTCGACAACAGCGAGGCAACGCTGCGCAATGCTGCTGAGGAACTCGTCGAGGCGTACCCGGGCCTTCGTGTGCACGGCGTCGTCGGCGACTTCGAGCATCACCTCGGCCGCCTGCCGCTCGACGAGGCGGAGCGACCGCCCGAAGCGCCTCCACGGGCTCCTGCAATGGTGATGCTGCTCGGCAGCACGATCGGCAACTTCTCGCCAGCACATCGCCCGGCGTTTCTCGATGCTGTCGCCGGTGCGACGCAGACCGGTGACACCTTCTTGCTGGGCACAGATCTCGTCAAGGATGCCGACCGTCTCGTCGCGGCCTATGACGACGCGGCAGGCATCACCGCGCAGTTCAA
The DNA here is from genome assembly GCF_965208895.1 of Candidatus Poriferisodalis sp. Classification (GTDB taxonomy): domain Bacteria; phylum Actinomycetota; class Acidimicrobiia; order Acidimicrobiales; family Poriferisodalaceae; genus Poriferisodalis. The sequence continues at coordinate 4,031,986 of NZ_OZ242363.1, forward strand.
TCTCAATGTGCTGTCGGTGCTCAACCGCCGGCTCGGCGCCGACTTCGACCTCGAAGCATTCGAGCACGAGGCGGTGTTCGATGCCGACAACGAGTGGATCGAGATGCGCTTGCGCTCGACTCGCGCCCAGCGGGTGCACATCCCTGCGTTGGAGATGACCGTGGAGTTCGCTGCAGGCGAACCGATGCGCACCGAGATCAGCGCCAAGTTTCGCCCCGAGGGCGTGCGCGCAGAACTCGGCGCCGCCGGTCTCGTCACCCAACGTATGTGGACCGATGCAGAAGGCGACTACGCCCTCACCTTGGCCCGGCGGGTGCGCCGCGACTGACCTGCCGGCTTGTCTCCGGCTACCAGCCGTTGACGTGGACGAACTGGTCGAACGGCTTGCGGCGGCCGGGCTTGAAGTCGGTGCCGACGGTGTGAGCCACCGGCAGCAGAGCCACCTGCCTCCACTATGAATGGGGTGTTAGGCGCCGAGGGCAGCTGCGATGGCAGCCACGCCGTCAGCGAGTGCTTGAGCCTCGGCCTGGTCAAGAACGGCGTAGATCGGCGTAACGAGGTCGTCGGTGAGGGCCTCGGCGGTTTCCCACTTCGCTCGATGCTCGTCGGTGACCTCCGAGTCGTTCGACCAGCCGAACATCTCCACGTCATCGGGCCGGCGCACCCGGTGAGCCATCTCGGTCGACAAGCCCGACGCCACGATGGCAACGAGGTGCAGGCTGCCGCGCAGCTCGCGCAGCACGGCCACGTTCTGGAATGCACGCGCAGCGGGGTCGTCGCCGCGCGGCTCAGACGCGATTGCGGCGAAGAGCGCCTGTGCGGAACTGTCGGCGAGCCCGGCGTCGATCACCTTGTCGGCGGCGGCATTGAACGCATCGAGGCCTTCGACGCCGTCGAGCTTCGAGGCGCCAAAAGCGCCCGCGCACTCCATGTAGAGCCGACCGCCGTCTCGCGGCGCCATGGTCTCGCGGGCCGAATTCCAGATCTTCGCGACGAGACCGGGGTTGAAGTAACCGAAGGCGCTGTGCACGACCGTCGGCTCGACATCACCGAGCACCCCGCCGCGGCCCAGCACGTACAGACGGAAGCCGTCGAGGCCTGCCTCCTTGCCGCGGGCCAGTGTTCCAGGGTCGAAATAGAACATCGAACCCATCGAAGCGATGGGCGGGCACACCCGTTGGACAAGATCTCGTGTTTCCATAGGGCGACAGTGTGGCATCGCGAAGCCGGCACCGCTCTGACGGGTCCCCGAGCCGCTGCGCTGCTTGACCGGCCTTCCCGCTGGGACGCGATCTGCGGCCCGCCCTTATTCGCTGCTCATCGGGCGATGGGGCTCTCCCGCCTCTGGGGTCGGGGCTGCACCAACCGGGCCGCCGCCCTATTGCAGGCGGCGGGCGAACAAGTCCAACAGCAGCTCCCAGTGCCGCTCGGCGGCAGGCTGGTCATACACGGGCCGCTGCGGGAACACGAAGCCGTGGTGGGTGCCGTCCACCCAGTAGGTCTGGGCATCAGTGCCGGCATCCGCGAAGGCCTTGCAGAGCCGGTCGTAGTGCGCCCGGTCGACGTAGTCGTCGTGCTCGGCGGACATCACCAGCACCTCGCCGCGGATGTCTGGCGCCCGCAGGTGAGGCGAGTCGCTGGCGTCCACCGCCAGTCGCACACCGTGTATCGAGGCGGCCGCAGTGATCGTGTCGGGATAGTCCGCGGCGAGCCAGATCGCCATCGGACCGGTCATGCAGTAGCCGGTGGTGCCGACCCGTTCGATGCTGGCAGCCGGGTCTGCGTCGGCGTAGCGCATCAGGGCTGCAGCATCACGTGAGACCATCGCGTTGGACAGGTTGGTCATCAGCTCGAACATGAACTGGCGGCTGGCGGGGTCGTCGCGCTGGACGATGAAGCCCGGGACGTCGCGGTAGTACAGGTTGGGCAGCAGCACGTAGTACCCGACCGTGGCGATGCGGCGGGCCATGTCGTGCAGTTCTTCACGCTTGCCAGGCGCATCCATCAAGAACAGCACCGTGGGGAACGGCCCTGGGCGCCGCTCACTCGGTTCGGGATGCACCACGAACGTGCTCATCTCGCCTTCGCCGGTGTCGATCGACACGTGGTCTTCGAACATCGCTGCCTCCTTGGGTACGGGCTCTCAGCACTACGGCACTGCGCCTGCCCATCGTGCGCTGGCGCAGTCGCCCCTTGTGTAGTGCGTGCGAGACAGCAGCGGGGGACTACTGGGCGGTCGGTGCCAGCCGCAGCGGCGTCTTCACGCAGGCGTGCTGCGACCCGCGAATGCCCGGCGGCATACGATCCCGGGCCATGCAGGCACTGGACTTCGAACCGCAGTACTTCGTCTATGAGGAAATCCGGCCGCGTGTGGCCCGGATCACCATCAACCGGCCCGAGGTGCGCAACGCCATCAACACGCCGGCGCACAAGGAGTGGTCCGACATCTTGGACCACGCCGCTGCCGACGACGACGTGTGGCTCATGGTCATCACCGGCGTGGGCCGCCAGGCCTTCTGCGCCGGCCGCGACCTCAAGCATCTGTCGATGATTCGCCAGTCCGACGAGGCCACCCAGGCTGCGGACCGCGAGCTGATGAGCCAGGTGACCCGGCTGATCGAGCGCTTCGACTATCCCAAGCCGCTGATCGCCCAGGTGAACGGCGTAGCGCTCGGCGGCGGGTTCGAGGTGGCGATGGCGTGCGATCTCGTCGTGGCGGCCGACCATGCCCAGTTCGGGCTGACCGAGCCGTTGCGCGGCTTGTACGCCGGCGGCGGGGGAGTGCACCGACTGCCGCGCCAGATCCCGATGAAGCTCGCCATGGAATACCTGCTGACGGCTCGCACCATGAGCGCGCAGCGGGCGCTTGAGCTGGGCATCGTGAACGACGTCGTGCCCTACGACGATCTCGACGCAGCAACCGATCGGCTGATCGACGACATCATGCGGTGCGCGCCGCTGTCCATCCAGGCCACCAAGCAGGCTGCGATGCGCGGGCTCGACATGCCGCTCGGCGAGGCCTTCCACCACCCCTACCCGGCTGTCACCCGCCTGATGGCCAGCGAGGACGTCAAGGAGGGCCCCCGAGCCTTCGCCGAGAAACGCCAGCCCAACTGGCAAGGCCGCTGATCGCGCTGGCGGTGCAAGGCGGGCTTCACGCTTCATCCACGCCGATTGCTCGGCTGAGCAGATTTGCGCAGGAGCGTAAGCGACTGGTAGCGCTGAAATAACGCTACTAGCGCTACTTCAGCGCTAGTGTCGCGTCATGGCGACGATTCAGATCAGAAACGTGCCCGACGAGGTGCACGAGACGCTCCAGCAGCGAGCAGCCGGTGCAGGACAGTCGCTGCAGCAATATATGCTGGAGGCCGTTTGCCGCGAGGCCGAGATGGCGTCTGTGGAGGAACTCCTCGCTCGCAAGCGCGTTGAAGCGCTCGCGTACGGCGAGATCGAGCTTGACCCCGACATGATCGTGGAAATCATCCGTAGCGATCGTGAGTCGCATTGATCGTCGTCGACGCCAGCGTTGTCGTAACTGCCGTCGGAGCGGTCGGTGAGCATGCTGAGGGCGCCCTGCGGCGCATCGCCCGCGAGACGGCCTGGGCTCCCCATCTCCTCGATCTCGAAGTCGTGTCGGCGTTGCGTCAGCTGCATCACCGCGACGTACTTTCGGAGGCTGCGGCCGGACGCGCAATGCGGCACTTGGCGAGCTTGCGAATTCGGCGATTCCCTCACGCACACCTCATCGCTCGCTGCTGGGAACTGCGAGACAATCTGACGATCTACGACGCGTCCTACGTGGCGCTGGCCGAACTGACCGGAGCGACGCTGCTCACCCGCGATGTCGGCCAGGCCCGCGCCCCAGGAATCAGGTGCGAAGTGGAGCTGTTCGATTCGCTTGCCTAGAAGTGCTTTGATTACTCACCTGCGCAAATTTACGCAGGTGAGTAATCAAACAACTAAACTGCCGCTATGCAGCAGTACGAGCGATCACAGGTTGACGTGCTGCTGGAACGGCTGGATGAGCCGGTCGAGCGGATCGTGTCGATCTTCGGCCCGCGGCAATGTGGCAAGACGACGATTGTCCGTCAGGCCTTGGCCCAGGTGCCGTACCCGAGTCGATACGAGGCGGTAGATCAGCCGGGTCAGCCGCTCATCGCACCGGTCGGGCCGGCGGCAGCCGCGGCCCGCGCAGCAGCGGAGCCGCGAGACGCTGAATGGCTCGTAAAGACATGGCGAGAGTGCGCTGCACAGGCGGTCAGGCTCGGTTCGAAGTATGTGCTGGTGCTCGACGAGGTGCAGAAGATCCCGCAGTGGTCCGACATCGTCAAAGGACTCTGGGATGCCGACCGGGCGTCGGGATGCCCGCTGCATGTCGTGATTCTCGGCTCGGCACCGATGCGGATGCAGTCCGGACTCACCGAGAGCCTGGCGGGTCGATTCGAGTCGATCCGCGCGACCCACTGGTCGTTCAACGAGATGCACGACGCATTCGAGTTTGGATGCGATGAGTTTGTTTTCTACGGCGGCTACCCGGGCGCAGCCCGTCTTCGGGGCAGTTTCGAACGCTGGAGGGACTACGTCAGGGACGCGCTCATCGAACCGCACCTCGAACGAGACATCCTGGAGATGGCTCGAGTTGACAAGCCTGCGCTGCTGCGGCAACTGCTCGAACTGGGCTGTTTGTACTCGGGCCAAGAGCTCTCGTACCGGAAGATGCGCGGGCAGCTCGAAGATGCGGGCCATGAGTCGACGCTTGCGCGCTACTTGGGTTTCCTGTCCGGTGCCGGTCTGGTCACCGGTCTGTTCAAGCATGCTGACAAGCCTGTCCTGCGACGTTCCTCGTCGCCGAAGCTGAATGTCCTCAATACGGCCCTGATGTCGGCCGTCGTCGGCGACAGTTTCGATGATGCCCGAGCTGACCGCAGTCACTGGGGGAGAGTCGTCGAGAGCGCCGTCGGCGCACACTTGGTCAATTCGGCCTCGTCGGCCATCAATGTCCGTTACTGGCGCGACGGCAACGAGGAGGTCGACTTCGTGCTGCAGCGAGGTCCTCACCTCGTGGGTATCGAAGTCAAGGCTGGCCGCCGCCGTCCCCGGCGCTCAAGCATCAAGTCTTTCGAACACAGATTCTCGGCCGCCCCTTCGCTCGTCGTCGGGGAGACGGGCGTGCCGTTGCAGGAGTTCCTGTCGAAGCCTGCCGAGCACTGGCTGAGTTCGTCATGACGGCGGGCAGCCTGATTCCGCGCACCTGCACCGAGATCGTCACCGACGAGCGAGACAGTGCAGTCTTCGGCAAGCCCGAGCCGCTGAGCGCGTACCGCGATGTGCCGGCCTACGTGCTCCTCGGCGAACCTGGTGCCGGCAAGACGACCGAGTTCGAGCAGGAGTGCGCGGAATTAGGCGACGCAGCGGCGTATATCACGGCGCGTGAGTTTCGGCACGTCAGCGGCAACCGGCTGCAGCAGTTGACGGGAAGGATCCTGTACATCGACGGTCTCGACGAAACCCGCGCTGGCGGGACTCATGCATCTGACGCTGTCGACGAGATACAGGCGAGGCTCTTCGACCTGAACCAGCCCGCCTTCAGAATTTCCTGCCGAGTCGCCGATTGGTTCGGGCCTGTCGACCGGTCGCCGCTGAATCGGGCGTTACCTGATGGCCACATCACAACGCTGCAGCTTGACCCCTTGAGCAGAAGCGATGCGCGTCGGTGGCTGGAGGCTCACTCGTCGGCGACTGACGCTGTTGCGTTCCTGCTTGAGGCGTCCAGCCGGGGATTCGACTCGATGCTGGATTCCCCACAGATGCTGAAGTTCCTCTTCGAGTCTGTGGCTGGTGGCCACTGGCCTGACACGCGCTCCGAGGCATTTCGACGGGCATGTGAGCGGCTCGTTTCCGAAGCCAGAGACGATCATCCACATGCAGCCGAGGTTGTCCCGACGCAGGAGGTCATGAACACCGCCGGCCGGGTGTGTGCTGCCCTGTTGCTGAGCGGAAGCGCAGGCATCGCATTCGGTTCCAACACTCGGAGCAGGGACTTCGTCGCTGCTTCCGTCATGGCGGCGGGCCTAGCGACAATCACCGGGATGTCTGCGAACGAGTTGCGGCCGGTGATAGCCACCGGTCTCTTCAGGAGCGCTGGCGACCAGTGTTACGAGCCTGTCCACAGGCAAGTGGCCGAGTACCTCGGAGCAGAGCATCTGTCGGACCTCATTGGGCGTGGGGTCGTGTCCGCCGGACGAGTGTGTGCCGCCATGATGAGTCCTGTCGACAGCAGAGTCGTCACGGACATGAGAGGGCTAGCTGCGTGGCTCGGGACGCACTCGAAAGCCGCACGCAATTCGCTGCTTGAGGCTGACCCTGTCGGGGCTGCGTTGTACGGCGACATTTCCGATTGGCCGGTCGAAGATCGTCGAACGCTCTTGGATTGTCTCGTCTCACAAGCGCGGCCGGATGACCTCTGGGGGGTGACATGGTTCGACGCAGCCGAGCACCGATACCGGGATGCGACGGCGTGGAGCTTCCGAAGCCTCTGTAAGCCGGACATGACGCCGAGCGTCGGCGAGATCCTCGACGTCGATAGACGCAACGATGTTCCCGAGCACATCCGAGAACTCCTGCTCCGAGCCTTGTCAGAAGCTGAGGGCGGCTGGTTGGAGGAGCTGTCCATTCTCCTCCCACGTATCCGCCAAGTCGCCCTTGACGTGACGACTCAACCCGATGTCCGGCTTGCCGGATTGCTTGCGTTCGCAAGAATCGAACCCTCGTTGTCCGGGGTGGCGACGACTTTGAGTGAAGCACTCAACGCCGTTCGCGACGGGAGAATTGCCGACCCAGATGACCGGATCGGGGGTTCGTTGCTGCGTCTCCTGTATCCGAAGTCGATCGCGCCGAGCGGAGTCTGGGCCTACGCATCTCTCCTTCGCCGAGGGGCCGTCGTAGGCGAGGGCTGGATGTTCTGGCGACACATACTGTGCGACGAGACCCCCGTCGATGTGCTGGCGAATCTGCTGGACAGCTTCGCCGACGACGCGGAGCGACTGTGGCCGATCTTGGCGAGTGCATTTGCGGAAGAACTGCCTTGGAAGTTGCTTGCTCGCGCGGTGCATGAGATCGGGCACCAGATCGAGGCAGCTCGGCTCTATCGCTGGTTAGCCGGGGTCGTCGCCAATCACGCACGAGGGACAGGGCACTCAGATGAGACGGCCGAGCTACCGGCGTGGCTCGCAGCGAACGACCAGATCACGCTCGAGTTGTGCAGCATTTGGATCGCTCGGTCAGTCGACGATGAGATGGGCCTCGACGAGCGGCACGTCCTCGGTCATCTGCTGCTGAGCTCAGCTCCGCCGAACTTCATTGAGTGGTGTGCGCAGCAGGCTCGTGCGCGGGCAGCAACAGATTGGAGCTTTGCCTGTGCCTGCGTTGAAACGCCAATCCGCCACCGATATTGGATCGGTGACATGAGAGATGCCGTGATCGAACGGCTGAGATCTGAACTGATATCCAGCCCACTGCTGCTGCGGCACTTAGACGAGTATCTCGTGCCGGCTCCTGCACAGAAGGAGTTCGCCGAGCGGGAGCGCAGGCATCAACAAGAGATCGATGAGATCAGGGCTGGGCACGAACGCGACCGGCAGCAGCGGCAGTCTGATTGGGCGGCATACCTGAGCGAGCACGTTGACCAACTCCGTTCCAACACCTTCGCGGCACGCGATCTGCACGCTCTGGCATGGGCCTACTTCGGGCATCTTCCCGAAGCGCCCGAGGACGCGACGCCTCGTGAGCGGATCGCCAGGATGATCGGCAACGACACCGAGATCCTCGATGCTGTAATGAGCGCACTGCGAAATGCGCCGCTTCGAGACGACCTGCCGACGGCGGAACGCACGGCTGCGCTGGCTGCGGAATCGAAGCACGACTGGCTCGTATATCCCGTTCTCGCTGGTATGGACCTGCGTGAGGGCACCTTGCAAATTGACGACTCGCGCTTCAGTGAAGACAGGCGCCGCGATGTGGTAGCCATCTATGCCTCGCACGGCCGGGCGGCGTACCAGTTAAAGCAGCGTCCTGCATGGCCGGTGCGTTGGTTGCGATCTAACCCGCGCTTGGTCCTCGATGTATGCCATCGATCTGCTGTCGCAGCCATCAAGCATGGTGGCACTCACCTCTCGATGCTGGACTGGCTTGATGAGGTTGACCAATTCGATGACGAGCTGCACGACTTTCGATTGCGCTTGCTGAAATCGATCTCCGTCCGATTGCCAGTCGCCCAATTGCAAGTCGTGGACAGGCTTCTGCACTGCATCGCGGACCACCCCGACAGGGCAGCGCTAGGAAAATTGGTCGATCAGAAGCTCCGAGCGACGAGCATGACCGACGGGCAGCGGGTCCGTTGGCTTGCCCTAGATGTGATCATGCATGGCGGGGACGCGCTGGGAACGCTTGACGAGTTCATCGACGCCAACGAGAAGCGCCCGCAGCATCTGGCTGCATTGCTGAGCGCCCCGTACCGTCGGAGCAGAGGGATCGTTGATCGGCTGCTCGGCAGTGAGCCGATCCCGACGCTTCGCACGCTGGTGAGCGTGATCGGTCGTCACTTCCCGCCGCGAGAATGGAGGGGCGGCGAGGTCGTCAGCATCGGTCCAGCCGGCGAGATGTCGGACCTCGTCGGCCGATGGATCGATGAACTCGGCGCGCAAGCAGTCGAAGAAGCTGGCGCTGCTCTCGATGCCCTGATTGCGGACGAGAGAATGAGCGCTTGGCACGATTCGCTGGAATTCGTCCGCGACAAGCAGCATCGATTGAGGCGAGACGCTTCGTACTCGCCCCTGAGCGTCACCGAGGTACTCGACTTGTTGCGCAATGGTCCCCCGGCGAACGTTGCCGACCTGCACGCCCTGCTCTGCGACCATCTGCGCGACCTTGGCCGGGATGTCCGCGGCAACAACGCTGACCTTTGGCGTCAGTTCTGGGCCGACGACCACAAGTCGCCGCCGGAGCGGGCCAAGCATGAGAACAGCTGTCGCGACGCGCTGCTGGAAATGATGCGAAACCGATTGCCAGAACGCGTCGATGCCCAGCCGGAGGGGCACTACGCCGCTGACCGTCGTGCTGACATTCGCGTCTCGTTCAGCAACTTCAACATCCCTGTCGAGATCAAGAAGAACTCCCACAAGGATCTGTGGACCGCAATCGAGGAACAGCTCATCGCCAAGTACACGAGCGACCCTGACACTGGCGGGTACGGCATCTACCTGGTGCTCTGGTTCGGCTCAGACATCGATGGGTACCGGGGTCACCCCACCCATGGCGACCGCCCAGAGACTCCCGATGAACTCGAACGCCTGCTCAATGAGTCGTTAAGCCACGAGCAGCGTCGAAGGATCAGCGTCGTCGTGCTCGATGTAACCAAGCCATGAGGTCGCACCGCTGCGCGAGACTGCGCCGTTGACGGCGAGGCTGCGGGCTGGCACGGCGAGCGGCGCGCCCATGACGACCGGGGTGAAGATGAACGACGCGACTGCGCTGGCCGAACAGGTGAGGGTTGGCGAGACCGACGCTGCGACGACGGTTGAAGAGGCCATCGCTCGTTGCGAACAGATCAACTCGACGATCAACGCGATCGTCGAGCAGACATTTGAGTCAGCGCAACAACGGGCTGCGCAACATGACGCAGCACGAGAACTGGCCGCCGAGTCCTCGGGCCGCAGAGCCCATGACGGGCTGCTTGCCGGCGTGCCGATCGCGCTGAAGGACCTGTTCTGCCCGGCCGCGGGCGAGCCGGGTTACCAGGGCAATCGCCGGTTGGCGGAACTGGACTACCGCTATCCCGAGACCGGGGCAGTCGCTCGCCGGTTGGCCGAAGCGGGTGCTATCAGCATCGGGCACTCGCACAGCCCCGAGCTCGGCGGCGGCCAGTGCCCCGCTGCTGCCGAGACGCATCTCTACGGGCCCACGCGCAACCCGTGGAACACCGACCACACCGTGCTGGGCTCCAGCGGCGGTGCAGCAGCAGCGGTTGCCGCAGGCATCGTGCGCATCGCCCACGCCAGCGACGGCGGCGGCTCGATCCGCATTCCCGCCAGCGCCAACGGTCTGGTCGGTCTCAAACCTTCTCGGGGGCGGATCTCCAACGCCCCCGCCGGGGAGGCCTGGGGAGGCGGCACCACTGACGGTGCCGTTGCCCTCACGGTGCGCGACGCCGCGCTGGCGCTCGATGTGCTCGCCGGCCCCGAGCCCGGCGATCCCTACGTGCCGGCGCATCGGGCGCCGCCAGCCGGCTACGTCGCCGAAGTCGGCCAGGACCCGGGCGAGCTGCGTATCGGGGTGAGCTCTACCATCCCCTTCGAAGACACCGACCCGCTGTGCACGCAGGCCACCGACGCCGCGGCCGGCCTGCTCGACGGCCTCGGCCACCGGGTAGAGGCAGCGCTGCCCGCGCCGATGGCAACCAACGACTACATGTACGACTACGTGCGCATCATGCGCGCCAGCGCAACGGCAACACTGCGGTCATTCGAAGGCGTGCTGGGCCGACCGTGGGCCGAAGACGACGTCGAGCCGGTCGCATGGATCAACTACCAGCGCGGCGCCAAGATCAGCGCGCCAGACGTGCTGGCCAGCCGGGAGCGCCTGCACCAGTTCACCCGCCGGATCGTGCAGTGGTGGAACGAGGTGCCAGGGCAAGGCGACGGCTTCGACCTGCTGCTGACCCCAACGCTCGGCGTCGTCCCGCCGCGCGTCGGTCATCTCGTCGAGGGCGACGAGCGCACGCTGACCAGACGGCTGGCCAAGGTCACCCCGTACCTGCCGCAGTTCAACGTCAGCGGCCAGCCCGCCGTCTCGGTGCCGTTGGGAACGCCCGAAGGCATGTCACCCGAGGGCCTGCCCATCGGGGTGCACCTCGTCGCCGCACCCGGCCGTGAGGACGTGCTGCTGCGGGTTGCCGCCCAGATGGAACAGGCCGCGCCCTGGTCGCTGCGCCGACCGCCCATCCACGTCGCCTGAGGACTCGGGCAGGTAGGCACAGACGCTGAAATTGGGGTGACGGCAGGAGACCCTGCGAACTCGCGGCCTGACTGATTGCAGGAGCGAAGGGTCGTGCCATCACGCGGGCGCATAAGCCCGCCCCGCCCTTACTTCAGCTTCGTGCGGGACTGGTCGAGCACCACCGCGGCGAGCGCGAACATCACCACCGCCATGCCGAGGAATTGCCACGGCGTTACCTGGTCGCCCAAGAACACCCAGGCCATCAACGTGCTGGTGACGGGGATGGCCAGCGTCATCGTGGAGCCCAGCCACGACGGGATCCGCACCAGCGACCAGTTCATGAGCATGTGGCTGGCGAGTCCCGGCCCGATGGCCATGATTCCCAGCCACAGCCACGCCCCTGATGACGGCCAGTCGAACACCTGCCCCGAGGCGAGCGCGAACGGCGTTGCCACCAGCGAGCACACCAGCGCGCTGCCGCCCGTGTACTGCGCTGCTGCGATCTTCTGCGTGCTGAGCTTCGAGCACACGAAGTAGCCCGTCCAGGCGAACAGGGCGCCGAAGGCCAGCAGGTCGCCGTACACGCTCCACTCCGAGAGCCCCGAAGAGCCCACCACCACGATCACGATGCCGCTGATCGCCACCAGCGCCAGGCCCCAATGGCGACGACCCGGCTGCTCGTCGAAGATCCGTGGCGCCAGAAAGAGCATGAGCAACGGCTGCAGCGATGCCACCACTGTGGCATTGGCCACCGTGGTCAGCCGCAGAGCGACGAAGAACAGCATGATGTCGAACGCCAGCGAGAACCCGCCCCAGAACGAGATCTTGATCGAAGCCAGCCGCAGCGGGGTGCGGCTCGCCCACAGGAACAGCGCGACCAGGCCCGTGTAGAGCCACATTCGCCAGAACACGACAGCCAGCGGCCCGAGCTCGGAGATGCCCTTGGAGATCACGCCCGAAGCCGCCCAGCCCACCATCGCCACAGCGGCGGCGGGCACACCGAGCGCACGTTCGGACAGCGCGGGTGCGCCGCGCCCCCCGTACGGCGCCCCCGGCGCCGCCCCCGATCCGTTGTCGGCCATGTGCGTGCTCCAGCCCCGCCGTTCCAGCTAGCAAGTCACGGCCGCGGGAATGCCGAGCCGACCCCATGAAGCGCTGCGCGGAAGACTACGCCCCGGCGAGCAGGCGAGTGCGGTGCTGCAATTGCCGACCTCCCACGCGAGATGCGCTCCACAGCGCGTGCCAGCAATCAGCTGTAGGCCGTGAGCTCTTGGTCCAAGCTCCATACTTGGGCGCTCGTGTACTGCGTTCCCCGGAGGAATTGGTCACGCTCTACGAGAAGGGCGACATCGCCGGTGCCGAGACGACCGTCGCCGATGAGCGTCACCAGATCGGAACCGGTCGAGTTACCGTCAAGTAGTTCCTGAATGAACTGCTGGTCCATGGTCACCGCACGAATGATCCACGGAGGATCAGCGTCGTGTGCCGCACGAATGATCCACGGAGGATCAGCGTCGTGTGCCGCCCGAAGGACCTCTTTGAGTCGCTCAGCGAGTTTCCGGCGGTTGGACGACTGCTGAGCGATCCGATTGCCGACCTCCACAATCGCCGTTACCGGAATGACGAACTGTTGACCGGCGGCAATCCGTTCCTCGAATTGTTCCGCTGTCTCGCGTGCCGCAGCGTCGCCATCTATGCCGATGAGGCGCATCAGCACCGAGCTGTCGACAAAGACCACCGTTGTGCGGACGGGCACCGATCAGAGCCCAAGTACATCGACGAGCGAACGCTGCTGCGCTGGCATGTGTTCACGCGGTCGCAGTCGATCCCGAATTGCCGAAGTTCCCAGCGGCCCACCGCCGATCACCTCGAAGTAGTCAGGGAAGTCGGTAAGGCGCGTGGACTGCGTCCATCCATCCGAATCGCGGCTGCAGACGATGACTCCTTCGTGATCTTCGCCCTCCAACGCATCGAGAATGGCAGGGCTGTGAGTTGTCGCCAAGGTCCGCGCCCCAGTACGAGCGGCCGACTTGAGTCGGCCGAGCAGCAACTCGACTTGCGACGGGTGCAAGCCGTTCTCAAGCTCTTCGACTACCAACAGCCGAGAATCCGGTCCCGAGCCTGCCGACTCATCGTCGACAGGTCGAGCCTCGAGCAGCGCCGCTGCAATGGCGAGAAAACGCAGGGTGCCGTCGCTCATGAGGCGCGCAGGGATGGGATGCGATTCATCGCCGATCCGTTCGTGAATCGTCGTCATCACATCCCCGAGATCGCTGCTGACGACGCCCAGATCGGCAACTTGAGCCTCCGAGAGAGACCGCGTCATCTCGAACAAGGCCCGACGTGCTCCGTCCTCGCGCATCAGGCTCGCGAGCACTGCGGAGAGGTTCTCGGCATTCCGGCGAAGTCGAGTGTCCCTCTCGGGTACGTATTCGCGCATCTGCTGCGGAATGGGGTCGAGAATGAAGATCCCGCGAAGCGCCGCGAGCATGTGTTCGGCAACTCTGTGAATGTGCCGACCCGCCTGCGATGTCGCGGGCACTCGAGTGGCCACCTGCGTCGTCAGCAGTTGCGTCGCCCGAAATGTCGCTGCTGGGTTCGGACCCTGCTTGCGATTGTCCCAGCGGGCATCGATGTCGCCCGAGTCCTTCCGGGGCGCATCTGTCTTGAGCAAGTCTTGAGCTTCGCCATGACGCGGGTCGCCGACGCGTTGTGTCCAGAGCCGTTCTCGCACGATCTGAACGCTTGGCCGAACAGAGACATGAACAGTCAGGTGGTAGATCTTGCGGTCGATTCTGGCGGCACAGCCGATCTTGAAAATGTCGTCTCCGACGGGTGCGCATCCTTCGGATCCGCCTCGCACGAGCGGCCCGTCACGACCGCCATCGAGCGCATCTCGGACAGTCATGCCGCTCGCAAGGGCCGACAGCACCGCCGCAGCGTCGATGACGTTCGACTTGCCGCTGCCATTACGACCGACAAGCAGTGTCAGCGGCCCGAGACGGATGTGGGCCTTCCGCAGGCTCTTGAACGCTGGCAGCCTCAGTTGCTCCAGCGTGGCAGCCATAGCCACAAGCGTACTGATGTGCCGAACCGGCGGACTGAAGCCGACGCGGATCAGTTCCTGAATGCGGCGACACCCTGTCCGATTGATGTTCCCCTCATTACAGTCGCCGTCGGGCCAGGCCAGCCCAGACGGCCCAGCGGCACAGTCGGAGGATTGAGTGAACGCACAGACGCACGGCGAGTTGGCGAACTTCATCTGGGACATCTGCAATCTGCTGCGCGGCCCCTACAAGCGCAACGAGTACCGAAAGGTGATCCTGCCGCTGACGGTGCTGCGCCGTTTCGACTGCGTGCTCGCTGACACCAAGGACGACGTGCTCGCGGCAGCCAGGGTGCATGCTCGCCAGTCCGAGAACGTGCGCCACCAGCTTGTTTCGGCTGCGGCGCGGCGGCCGTTCTACAACACCTCGCCGTTCGACTTCAGGCGGCTGCTCGACGACCCCGACCAGATCGCGGCGAACCTCAACGCCTACATCGCGGCGTACTCGCCGAACGTGCGCGACATCATGGCCAGCTTCGACTTCGGCACCCAGATCGACCGCCTCGCGGAGCGCCAGCGGCTGTTCCAGGTGATCGGGCGGTTCGCGAACCTCGACCTGTCGCCTGAGCGCGTGGACAACATGCAGATGGGCTACGTGTTCGAGGAGTTGATCCGCATCGGCGCGGAGCAGTCCAACGAGGAGGCCGGGGAGCACTTCACGCCCCGCGAGGTGATCCGGCTGATGGTCAGCCTGCTGCTGTCACCCGAGCCCGACCTGGGCAAGGCCAATGTCGTCAAGACGATCTATGACCCTGCCTGCGGCACCGGCGGCATGCTCAGCGTCGCGGAGGACTTCCTGCGTAGCCACAACGCCGAGGCGCGGCCGTTCCTGTTCGGCCAGGACATCAACAACGAGTCATGGGCGGTGTGCCGCTCGGACATGCTCATCAAGGGCGCCGACGCCGACAACATCAGGCTGGGCGACTCGTTCACCGATGACGGCTTCAAGCACCGTTCCGACGACTCGCGCTGGACGTTCGACTACATGTTGGCCAACCCGCCGTTCGGGGTCGAGTGGAAACAGCAGCAGCAGGCCATCAAGCAAGAACGCGACACGCTCGGCTTCCAGGGCCGCTTCGGCGCGGGCCTGCCGCGCATCAACGACGGCTCGCTGCTGTTCCTCCAGCACATGCTGTCGAAGATGTCGCCCGTCTCGGCAGACGGCACCGGGGGCAGCCGGATAGCGATCGTGTTCAACGGGTCACCGCTGTTCACCGGCGACGCGGGCAGCGGCGAGAGCGAGATCAGGCGCTGGATCATCGAAAACGACTGGCTCGAAGCCATCGTCGCCCTGCCCGACCAACTCTTCTACAACACCGGCATCTCCACCTACATCTGGATACTGACGAACCGCAAGGAAGATCACCGCCGCGGCAAGATTCAGTTGATCGACGGCCGCGAGTTCTGCGTTAAGATGCGCCGCAGCCTCGGCAACAAGCGCAACGAACTCTCGTCCGACCAGATCGACGACCTGACCCGCATCCACGGCAGCTTCACCGACGGCGAGACCCGCGACGTCACCGACGAGGATCCCGTCACCCATGAGCCGCGCACCCGGCCCCGAGTCGTCAGCAAGGTGTTCGCCAACGACGACTTCGGGTACCGCAAGATCACCGTCGAACGCCCCCTGCGGCTCAACTTCGCCGCCGCACCCGAGCGCATCGCCCGCATCGAAGACGAGCGTGCGTTCGTCAACCTCGCCAGGAGCAAGAAGCGTGCAGGACCGGCTCACGATGCCGAGGTCGCCGAGGGCCAGGCCCGCCAGCAAGCCATCCGCGACACGCTCGCAACCCTCGCCGAGACCACCGACAGCGCAACCATCACGAACCGCGACCACTTCACCGTGCGCCTGCGAGCCGCCGCCGAAGCCCACGACGTGCGTTTGTCGGCGTCTGAGCGCAACGCCGTCCTCGCCGCGCTCAGCGAACGCGACCCTGAGGCCGCAGTCTGCGAAGACCGCCACGGCAACCCCGAGCCCGACACCGGCCTGCGCGACACCGAGAGCGTCCCTCTCGGCGAGGACATCGACGCCTACATGGCACGCGAAGTCCTCCCGCACGTCGACGACGCATGGGTCGACCGCGGCAAGACGAAGATCGGCTACGAGATCCCGCTCAACCGCCACTTCTACGTCTACGAACCGCCCCGACCCCTCGAAGTCATCGAAGCCGACCTGCGGACCCTCGAAACGGAGATCGCACAACTGCTCGCCGAGGTCACCGCGTAGCTGTGTTGTATCTCAGCGCAATCCGCTGTAGCGCGGAACTCTCGAAGCAGGCGCGACGAGCCAGCTCAGTGCTGGCGGGTACGCCCCGCGTAGCAGCGGGCGACTTGTCCCGTTGGCAGAGCGCTACCGTTGCTCGCATGCCGTTGATTCCGCGAGCATGTGCACATGAGCGCTGACGCATCCGTGCCTCGGCGCGCCCGGCGGCGTCTGCGCATTGTCCGCCGCGCCCGTCGCTCCGGATTCGTGCGGGGTGCTTCGCTGATGTTCGACTTCAGCGGGTCGATCCGTCGCCGCAGAATCTCGACGTCGCGCTGCCGATCCGATGCCGAAGCCCTCGCGTCGGACTGGCGTGCGGTCGGAGACGATCTGCGTCGTGCCATGCATCAACGTCCGGCGGCGTGACATCGTCCGACTTGCCTGAGCCAGTCGAAGAGACTGCGGCCGTGCCCGCTGCTACCGAGCATCTCTCGGTGAAGCGGTTCGAGACCACGTTCTCAGGTCCGTTGCCGCCCCCGTCGGATCTGGCGGCGTACGGCCAGATCAGTCCTGATCTTGTAGAGCGGATCGTCACTGCATCAGAACAGGAGCGAGAACATCGTCATCGCATGGACCTCGAGCAGTCGCGCCGAGACTCGTACGGCCTCGTCGCCGGGTTTGCCGTTGCCGTGCTCTTCCTGCTCGTTGCAGCCTGGCTCATCAATGGCGGGAGGGAGGTCGCTGGCGTGATCCTGGGAACCGTTGACCTCGTAGCGTTGACCGCAGTCTTCGTGCTGGGACGGCACAGCGATGACCCGTAGCCGCAGCGGCAACCAGAGGTCATGTGCCGCGCCACTCGCTCGCGGTGGCATCACCGGCCACGCCAAGTCCAGGATCGGTTGCGAGACACCGCTCAACCGCCATTTCTGCGGCTACGAGCCACCGAGGCTCCTCGAAGTCATCGAAGCCGACCTCAAGACGCTCGAAGCAGAGATCGGGCAGTTGCTGGCCGAGGTCACGGCATGAAGCAGGCATACGCCAATCACCGCTCCTCGGGCATCGAGTGGCTTGGCGACATACCCGCTCATTGGGGACTTCAGCGTCTTGGCTTTGCACTCGCCGATGCAGTCGCCGGCGGTACGCCAAGTACGAGCAGGGATGACTACTGGGCCGAGGATGACGAAGACGGCATGCCATGGATTGCTATTGCCGACATGTCCGAGGGAGGCATTGTCGAATCCACGGAAAAGGCGGTGACTGAGCCGGGCATGCGAGACGCTCGCCTACGACCATTGCCTCCCGGCACGATCATTTATTCGATGTACGCCTCCGTCGGCGCCGTCGCGGTACTGGGTTTGGAGGCTGTAACCAACCAAGCGATTCTCGGTCTGTTGCCCCGTCGTCACGTCGAGAATCCATATCTGTTCTGGTGGCTTCACGCACTACACGGACCGGTGCTGGCGCTCACTCGCAACAACACGCAGGCGAACCTCAGTGCTGAGACAGTGCGCAGACTCCCAATAGTTCTGCCGCCTGCATCGGAGCAACAAGCAATCTCAGCCTTCCTCGACCGCGAGACCGCCCGTATCGACAGGCTCATCACGATGCAGGAGTCGCTCATCGAGCGGCTCGACGAGTACCGGACGGCGTTGATCACGCGGGTGGTGACGAAGGGGCCGCCGCCCGAGGCTGCGGAGGCGGGCGGGCTGGACCCGGAGCCGGCGCTGAAGGATTCGGGGGTGGAGTGGCTCGGGGAGGTGCCGGAGCATTGGGTGGTCAAACGACTTGCGTACGTAGTCGATTGCCTGGACGGGAAGCGGGTGCCACTGAATTCCGAGCAGCGTTCCTACCGCCAAGGCACGATTCCATACTGGGGTGCAAATGGCGTTCTTGATCATGTCGATGATTGGCTGTTTAGCGAACCTCTTGTGCTTCTCGGCGAAGATGGGGCACCCTTCTTCACTGGCAACAAGCGTGTTGCGTTCTCTACACGCGGGAAGATTTGGGTCAACAACCATGCGCACGTTCTCCGCCCCGTGGGAATACACCAAGAGTTCTTGATTCACGTGCTCAATGTGACTGACTACGCCGCGTTCATTGGCGGCTCCACACGCGACAAACTCACACAGGGTGATATGAACGACATCCCCATCTTGGTGCCCCCGAAAGAGGATCAAGTGCTCATCATTGACTACCTGAGTGGGCAACTCGACCAAGTGGGCGGGCTACGGAATCGAATAGACGCATCGATCGGGCGTCTCCGGGAGTACCGCTCGGCGCTGATCTCGGCGGCAGTGACGGGCAAGATCGATGTACGCGACGCAGCGCTGGCTGGGGGTGATGTGTGATGTCTTCGCAGACTTCTGAGCATGCGTTCGAGTCGACGGTGGAGTCGATGCTGGCTGATGTGGGCTGGGTATCGGTGGCGCCGGATGAGTGGGATGTGGATAGGGCGTTGTTCCCGGATCGGGTCGTGGCGTTCGTGCGGGCGACGCAGCCGGAGTTGTGGGAGCAGGCTGAGAAGTCACAGGGCGCTGAGCTTGTGCCGCGTCTGCTGGAGCGGCTCTGCAAGGAGCTTGATCTGAAGGGCACTTTGGAGGTGCTGCGTCATGGCTTCAAGTTCGTGGGCAAGATATTCCGGCTCGCGTACTTCAAGCCCGCTCACGGCCTGAACCCCGATGCGCTGGCGCTGTTCGGCGCCAACGAGTTGACGGTGACTCGGCAGGCTCGCTGTCATCCGGGCAAGAACGACACGGTTGATCTGCTGCTTGCGCTGAACGGTGTGCCGGTGGCGACGTGCGAGTTGAAGAACCCGATGACGGGCCAGACGTGGAAGGACGCGATCAGTCAGTACCGCACCGATCGTGAGCCGGGTGCGCCGTTGTTCCGGTTTGGCAAGCGGGCTTTGGTGCATTTCGCGGCTGATCCTGACGAGGTGCACATGACGACGCGGCTCGCGAAGGGCGACACGCGGTTCTTGCCGTTCAACCGTGGCAGCCATCCCGGCGAGGTGCGATGCGGTGCAGGCAATCCCGTTCATCGGTTGGGGCCTCGGACGGGCTATTTCTGGGGCGAGGTGCTGGAGCGGGACCGGTTCTTGGAGATCATCGGCTCGTTCATGTTCACCGAGCGCCGCGAGGAAAAGGTCGTCGACGCGAAGGGGACCCGCACCGTCAAACGCGAGACGCTGGTCTTCCCCCGATATCACCAACTGGACTCGGTGAGCCTGATGGTGGAGACCGCCCGTACCGAGGGGGCGGGGAACAACTATCTGGTGCAGCATTCGGCGGGCAGCGGCAAGACGAACTCGATCTCGTGGCTGGCACATCGCCTCTCCAGCCTGCACACCGCCTCGGACGACAAGGTGTTCGACTGCGTGGTGGTGATCACCGACCGGCGGGTGCTCGATGCGCAACTGCAAGATGCGATCACTCAGATCGAGCACACCCAAGGGGTGGTGCAGGCCATCGACGAGGACTCCGCTCAGCTTGCCAAGGCCTTGGTGGACGACACCAAGATCGTCATCACGACGTTGCAGAAGTTCCCGTTCGTGATGGGCGGCCTGATGCGCATCGCCGGCGCGGACTCCCCTGACACAGCCAGCGAGGCTGAGAGCGCTCAGGCGGCGGAGTGGGCGCAGAGCCTGGCGTCGCGGCGTTACGCGATCATCGTGGACGAGGCGCATTCGAGCCAGACCGGCGACACCGCCCACCAGATGAAGCAGCTTCTCGGCGCCGGAGCGCTGGCTGGCGGCGACGATCCGCAGGACTGGCAGGACGGGCTGAACGCGGTGGTGGAGTCACGCGGCCCGCAGGAGAACCTGAGCTTCTTCGCGTTCACCGCGACGCCGAAGGGCAAGACGATCGAGCTTTTCGGACGTCCCGGCGCGGACGGCAAGCCGGTGCCGTTCCATACCTACAGCATGCGCCAGGCCATCGAGGAGGGCTTCATCCTCGACGTGCTGGGCAACTACACCGACTACGACACGTACTTCAAGCTGGTCAACACCGCCGAGAACGGCGACGACTTCCCCAAGCGGCGCACCGCGACCAAGCTCAACAAGTTCGTGACCCTGCACGAGCACAACCTGTCCCAGAAGACCGAGATCATCGTCGAGCATTTCCGCAATCAGGTGATGCACGCCATGGGCGGCAAGGCCAAAGCGATGGTGGTGGCGGGGTCGCGGCTGCACGCGGTGCGGTACATGAACCACTTCACCCGCTACATCGACGAGCACGGCTATGACGACGTGCGCCCGCTGGTGGCTTTCAGCGGCACAGTCACCGACCCCGACACCGGCGCTGAGTGCACCGAGCCGAAGATGAACACCGACGTCGTGTCGGGCAAACCGATCAGCGAAGCCGCGCTGCCGGGCCGGTTCGCTTCGCCTGACTACCAGATATTGCTCGTGGCGGAGAAGTACCAGACCGGGTTCGACCAGCCGCTGCTGGCGGCCATGTACGTCGACAAGCCCCTGTCGGGGGTGCATGCGGTGCAGACGCTCTCGCGGCTCAACCGCATCGCCGCAGGCAAGCAGCCCCCGTTCGTCTTGGACTTCGTGAACTCGCCGTCTGACATCGCCGCGGCATTCGCGCCGTACTTCGACGTCGCCGAGTTGCGCGAGCAGTCCGACCCCTACCAACTGGACACCCTCGCCCACGAACTCGGCCAGGCAGGCGTGTACCAGCAGTCCGAGGTGGACGACTTCGCGTCGGTGTTCTACCTGCCCGCCCATCGCCAGCAGCCGACCGACCACGCCCGCCTCGAAGCCGCCTTGGGGCCCGCACGGGACCGATTCGCCGCCCTCGACGACGAAGACGCCCAAGAAGAATTCCGGGACCGGCTCACCGCCTACGTGCGCCTCTACACGTTCCTGAGCCAGATCATCCCCTACGCCGACTGCGAACTCGAACGGCTCTACTCCTATGGCCGCATGCTGGCGCCCCGGCTGGCCGCACCCGACGGCGGCGACCCCATCGACCTCGGCGGCGACGTCGAACTGGAGTACTACAGAATCCAGAAAATCTCCAGCGGAGCCATCAGCCTCGACAGCGACGACGCCACCGTCACCAGCCCCACCGCAGTCGGCACCGGCACCGCCGAAGAGGAAACCGAGCCGCTGTCACAGATCATCGAACGCCTCAACCACCTCTTCGGCACCGACTTCGACGACACCGATCGCCTGTTCCTCGAAGCAGTCCACAACGACGCCATGCAAGAAGACGACATGCTCGTCACCGCACGAGCCAACGACTTCGACAAGTTCTTCCTGGCTCAGCGCGCACGCCTGCGAGAACTCATGCTCGACCGTCTCGCAGAGAACGAAGCGCTCGTCAACCGTTGCCACAATGAGGCCGACATCGGCGACATCGTGGACCACGGAATGATGCAAGCCATCTTCGGCAGCGCCAACGCCGAAGCCGACAGCGGAACTCTGCTGGACGCAGGGTGAGCACATCGTCAGCTTCCAGGCTCGCGGCGCTTCTGGATCGCGTCATGTCCCACGTTGTGGTTCGCGCACGAAATCGCAGAAACAGCCAGCTCCGGGCGGACCAATAGCGGACATTCTCGAGTACGTCGACATCGACCTTCTCGTGGAAGTGTGGGACGAGATCCACCTGGCGCCGCATGTGCGCGAGCGATGGCGCGGCTGGCTCACCGACCAGGGCTTGTTGAGCTAGCCCCACAGTGCTCACCGATCTGCAGCGCGAGGTACGCCGGAGGTCGGCGACCGCGTCGATGTGGGCTGCCGCAGCTGCGCGGTCACCGCCGGGACCGGCAGCCGCCGTTGTGTCCTGCGGGCAGCACGCAGCGACGTTTCGCTCGAGGCATGTAGTCGTTGCATCGACGCGTCGGGTCGGCGCTGCCGCGGGCCGCTGCCGCGGTCGCGGCAGTTCCGGGATTCGCTTCAGGCAAGGAGCGGGCACCACTGCGGGCTGCTTCGGGGCTCATGGACGGCCCAAACTCGGCGATGCCGTAACTGTCCTCTGTGACGCATTCGTTGACCAGCAGCCGTTCCCATGCCGCTGCCGGATTGTTGACCGTGCCGCGCACGTCGGCGAGCACGTCGGTCAGCGCCGCGGCACCGTCGCGTGCAGCGAGGGCGGCCATGAGACGACGCTCGGACATGCCGACGTCGTGCCAGACCTGCGGATAGAGGCGAGCGGCGATGTATGCGTCGGCGTGTCGCACTGCCTCGGTTGCGGCGGCCGCGTCGATCGTGCCGTTCGGTGATCCCGCGCAGTCCCAGGCTGCGTTTCCGAGTGCTTGCATCCGCATCGGGTAAGGGCCGGCGCTGTCAGCCATGATGCTGAGCGCTTCTTCGGTGACATGACCGCCGGCGTCGCTGATGCTGTCCCTGAAGAATCGGTACGCCTGGGCGGCGGTGATGTGCGGCAGATCCGCGTGGGAGCTGCGAACGAAGAAGCTCAGCTTCCGGTCGACGAAGAACGTGAGGCGCAAGTCTGGCAGTCCGGCTGCAATCACAGCGATCGGCAGTTGTCCGCGTTGGGAGATGTGCTGCATGTCGGCGGCGAAGCGTCGCAGTTCCTCAATGTCAGCCGCGTGCAGTTCGTCGAGGGTGATGAGCACGCCGACGCTTCGTTCGGAGGCGAGCCTGCCGAGCGTGGTGAGGCGCCGACGCAGATTCCAGTTCGGCTCGAAAATCTGTTTGCGTTCGGATGCGAGCCATGCCAGACGTGGGCCGACTCCGCGGCGCGATGTGCGTTCCGTCACAGCCGGGACGGGTCCAGGCAGGGCTTCGCTGTCGTCGCAGGCGCGCTCGATCTCCGCCACGATCCGGTCATGCAGACCTCTGGTGGTCGCGTCGACATCCAGATTCACCCAGCCGGACGCCGCTGTGATCTCCTTCATCCGGCCGAGCAGAACGGTTTTGCCTGAACCGCGGCTGCCCAGAATCACTGTCGAAAATCGATCGTCCGTAGGACCGATGTCGAGACCGGCGCTGAGGCTGGCCACGAGCGGGTCTCGTCCGACTAACAGCCTCGGGGGAATCCCGAAACCGGGAGCGAACGGACGCTCAGCTTCCCGTTCCACGAAACGATCGTCAAGCAAATTCGCCATGCACAACATCCTGCTGCAACGCATCAATGTCAGCTATCAGACATTATCTTCGCGCATTAGACATGTACAGGCCATCTTGATGCAGACTGCGGGGCTTCGCGGTCGAGGTCCCACCATCCCCCGTACAGGCGCCAGATGTTGCGGATCACGAACTCGGGCTCGTCATAGACGGGCCGCATCCACGGACGCGCCAGCCATTCCGCCGGCAGCGAGACGCTCTGGAGAATCTCGTCCAACGAAGCGCCGTCGTTCATGAGGTCGATCGTCTGACTCACCAGCGACTCCAGCGATTCCGCCAGTGTCAGCAGCACCGTGCCGATGCGATCACGGCCCCGCACCGGCGGACCGTGCGCTGGGATCAGCAGCTCGGGATCGAGGGCGTCCATGTGGCGCAGCGCCCGCGCCCAAGGAATACGGAACTCGAGCGTCCATGGCACAGGAGAGCTCAGTGTCACCCTGGGCCGTGTGCGAGGCAGCGCTCGAGGCGCTAGGACCTGCCAGTGCTGATGGTGAACGGGTTGAGGAACTGGCGTCCCCACAGTTGCTCTCGTTCCGGGGTGGACAGCTGCGCCAGATCGCATACATCGCGCCACTCGCTGCGGATCACTTCTATGTGATGCTGGACGATGTCGGCAGCCTCGCCTCGGCTGAGGTGATAGCGGCCTGCGTGCTCGACGCACCCGCTGACCTGGCTGATGCGTTCTCCGCTCGGACCGTATGCCATTGACTGGAAGGCTTCGCCGCCGCTTCGAAGCTGCGGGCAGATGTCGTACGCCGGCGTGAGCGACAGCATTTCGCCGTCCCAGAAGGCCGCATGGTTCTTCGGATGGTCGTCGGTGTTGCTGACCAGCATGTTGAACACGATGCGCGAGAAGAGTTCGCGAAGCGTCGCATCCGCCGAGACGAATCGAGCTCGGATCTGATCTGCGAGGTCGACATAGGTCCCGTATCGGCCCGCGATTCCATAGGCATCGTGCAAGTTCAACACAGTCTGCGTGGACACCATCAGGCGGCGCCCGCCCTGGGGGGTGCGGTCGAATCGGTCCACGAGCAGCACGGCACGGCCGGCCGCAGAGATCAGCGTGACCGAGGCGGCGTCGATGCCCGCTCGACGCGCCAGTTCCATCGAGACGAATTCGGCCTTGACGACCGGGTAGCTGTCGGCGGCAGAGCTGAACTTTGCAATGACGCGGCGCGACCGGTCGACAAGCGTTGCTTTGGGGCGTGCCCCGCCCATCGAGGTGCCTCCCAGCAGCGCCCGTTCCAATGCCGGCGACAGAGGACGGCCTTCCTCGATGGCGGCCGCTGCCTCGGCCAGTTCGGCCACCGACGATTGCTCAGCGACTCTCGCGACGTACTCGGTGGGCGAGCGCTGGAAGTCGAGCGCCCCGGCGCGATCAGAACCGGAGTTGAGCAGGTATCCGAGTTCGGAGAGGTCCTGGTCTGCGAGTCGGTGCCGGTGTTCGATCACCCTGCGTCCCCAGGCGTCCGGTGCGCTGTCGGCAATGCAGCCCGGCAGCGTGCCTGATGCCGGCGGCGTTTCTCCGGGCTCCAGCGGCAGCTCGGGCAGGGACAGCGCGACGGCGTCGGGGTTGCCGAGGTAGCTGCGGCCGTAGGTGAACGTCGCCACCGGCCCCCGGTCGTCCAGGCGTCCCGCCACCACGGGTTCGCTGGCGCCGGGGAGCCAGACCCACACGTACACCGTGGGGGGATTCGACAACGGCTCAGAATTGGTCATCAACCTGACGCCTGCGAACTCGTTGGGGCAGGACCGCAAGTCGAGCTTCGACGAGTTCGGCTTCGCGGGCCACGGTCATGGCGTCGTCGCTGAACAGCGGAACACCGACCAGCGCAGCTGCCTCGAACACGGTGCCCAATGCGACTGATGGATCGCCTCGCTCGACCTTGCGCACCGTGGTCTCGCTCGACCCGACCCGCTCCGCGAGTTCTGCGACGGTCCATCTGCGCTCTCGTCGGGCGAGCGAGATACGCCGTCCGAGCAGTCGAACTGCTTCGGAGGCAGCGCGGCTCAGTGGCTGGCCCGTTCTCATGGCATCAGTATATTACTGGTTAAATGATCTAAAACATAGTATTATATGACAACAAACTCATCCGCCGGTGTCTGGCGAAATTTCACGAGCCTTCGCACTCATACTGTTGGTTGTGCCCCCCGCCGGGTGCTGGTGTGACTCGAGCCTTCGCTGGCTTCGTGCCGTGAAATCGATCTGTCGTCCTGTGTCGCGTCGGGGACTCATATGGCGGTGAGCATGATGGTGGTTGCTGTTCGGCTGGTGTTTGAGGCTCGCTGCGTCGGACGCTCGGCGACCAGTTCGCCCTTGGGGGAGGGCTTGAAATAAGCCGGGTCGAGATTCCACCAACCCCCGTACAAGCGCCAGATGTTGCGAATCACGAAACGGCCCGCTGGCCGTCCGGCCGCGGCCGTCTATATGTCAGTCCTGCAACAGGTATGCCGAGTGCAGCACCTCCGGCTGGTGAATCAGTTCCTCCGCGCTGCCGTCGTAGCGGATGCGACCGCCTTCCAGCACATACGCCTTGGTGGCCATCGCCAATGCGACCTGGGCGAACTGCTCGATCAGCAGCACGGCCACACCGCTGTCGGCTACCTCCGCCAACACCGGAGTAAGCCGCTTCACGACGATGGGTGCCAAACCCAGCGAGAGCTCGTCGACAACGAGCACCTTGGGCCGCGACACCAGCGCCTGGGCCAGCACCACCATCTGCTGCTCGCCGCCCGACAGCAGCCGTCCGTCGTAGTCCCAGCGGCGTTCCAATTCGGGAAAGAGCGACTGCGCATACTCCACGCCATCGGCCGCGCTCTGGGCGTCGAGCGAGTAGGTGGCCACGCGCATGTTGTCGGCCACGGTCAGGTCGGTCAGCAGCCGGCGGCCCTCGGGCACCACCGACACGCCGGCGTGGCGGACACGCTCCGGTCGCCAGCCGGTGATGTCGGTGCCGCCGACGGTGACCTGCCCTGAGCGCGTGCGGGCCAAGCCGGCGATGGCGGCAGCGAGGCTGGACTTGCCGGCCCCGTTCGGCCCTAGCAGTGTGGTGATCTCACCTGGAGGCACCTCAAGGGAGACATCGTGCACCACGGGTCGCCCGCCTCGATCCACGGTCAGGTCGCTCAGCACCAGGTTCGACATGGCGGCGCCGTCGGTGGGTGTCTCGTCGGACACGGTCACGCCTCCTCGTCGCCGACGTAGGCAGCGAGCACACGCTCATCGTGCAGGACATCGGCAGTCGGGCCGGCAGCCACGAGACGCCCGAAGTCGAGCACCGCTGTCCACTCACAGCACGCCTGTACCAGCGACATGTCGTGATCCACCAAGATCGCCGTCGCTCCCGTGCGCTCAGGCACCGAGCGAATGATCTGTGCCAGGTGCTCGGTTTCCTCCTCGGGCAGCCCGGCAGCGGGCTCGTCAAAGAGCACAATCCGTGGTGCGCCGACGATGGCCCGCGCGACTTCGATGAAGCGGCGGTCACGCTGAGACAGCGTTCGGACCACCTTGTCACGAACGTCGCTCAGCCCGACGAACGAGAGCACGTCGTCGACAGCGTCTTGGCGTTCGGAGCGCGAGCCCTCGGCGGCGTGCTCGTGCACGGTGAGCACGTTCTCGTACACGGTGAGGCTCTCGATGGCCTGCACCGTCTGAAAGGTGCGACGTACGCCCCAGCGAGCCCGCGCGTAGTCGGGCATGTCCAACAGGTCGATGTCGTCGATGACGACGCGGCCCGACACCGGTGTCACAAAGCCCGACATCACGTTGAACAGCGTCGTCTTGCCGGCGCCGTTCGGGCCGATCAGCCCGCAGGTGCCGCCCGGGAACGTGAGTGTCACCTGATCCAGCGAGCGGACACCGCCGAATTGCACGCTGAGGTCGGTGATCTCGATCACTCGAGCAGACCCTTCTTCTCCATGGCCTTCGTCGTCTGGATCAGGTTGATCATGAGGCCGATCCCGAAAATGGTCAGCGCGAAGTCATTCCAGAAATTGTGACCGATGACGTTCTGGGTCAGGAAGGGCAGCATGATCGTGGCGAAGAAGGCGGCCAGCACCGCACCCCACAGCGAGCTGATGCCGCCCATGAGCACCACCGCGATCAAGAACAGCGCAGCTTGCCGGTCGAATTGCGCAATGCTGGAGTTCGACTGCACATGAGCGCCGTACAAGCCGCCGGCCACGCCTGCCATGAAGGCAGCCAGGCCGAAGGCCAGCAGCTTGTAGCGGGTGATGTTGATGCCCGAGGCCAGCGCCGAAGGCTCGCTCTGGCTCACCGACGCCCACGCCCGCCCCGGCTTGGAGGCCAGGAACGCCACGGCAATCATGAACATGACGAACGCAACGATCACGGCGTACCGGAAGAAGGCGACATCACCGTCAGCGACGAATGGTCGCGGCATCGGTTCACGATCACCGATCGCGAACGCGACTCCTCGAAAACCCGGACCGCCGGTGGGGAGCTTGATGCGGTTCAGGGCGATCTCGATGCCGACGGCCAGCAGCAGTGTGACCAGAGCCAGGTAGAGCCCGCTGACCCGAAGCGCGGGCAAGCCGATGAGCAACCCGAAGATGGCAGCCACCAGTCCGCCGGCGATCAACAGCAGGGGGAACACCCCGGGGTAGGGGACGTCGGTGAGGTAGGCCAATCGGATCGTCACCCAGGCGCCGATGCCGTAGGGGGCAACCTGGCCCAGCGACACCAAGCCCACCCGGCCGTACAGCATCCCGACGCTGGCAGCCACGACGGCGTAGATCGCCATCTGGGTGAAGTTGAAGATCCACGTTGCGTCGAGGACCGACGGCATGACGAACATCGCAAACAGGAACAGCGCGCCGACGAGTGTCGGTTGGAAGGCTCGGTGGGAGAGCGCCTGAGCGACCCTCACGACATCTCCCTGCCTGCGAGCACCACCGTGCGCTTCCGTGAGATCCACAGGATCGCGACGACGGCGATCACCATGGGGGTCATCTTGCGAATCTGGGACAGGAAGCTCAAGCTGCCGCTGAACGGTGTCAGCATCGACTCCACGACGCCGATCAGCAGGCTCGCTCCCAGCGTGATCCACAGCGACCTGAACTGGCCCACGATGGCCCCTGCAAGCGCCGGAATGACAAACCAGGTGAGGGTGACCTGATCCATGCTCTTGAAGAGCGACGGCAGCAGCAGAAAGACGCAGCCGCACAGCAAACCGGCGCCGAACCAGGCAATCGCCTCGACGCGCCGGACCGGGACGCCCAGCAACGCCGCGGTCTCACGATTGTTCGCGATCGCCCGCATGGCGGTGCCGGTCTTCGTGCGCCGCAGGAAGATCCCCACTCCGATCACCACGGCGAATGCAAACGCCAGCGCCAGCACTTGTGTCGTCGAAACGACGGTGTTGCCGATGCTGAACCTCGCGGTGGGGAAGTGCATGCCGCGAGGCTTGGAGGTGTCCCAGCGCTCTTTCATGATGCCCATCAGAAAGAGCGCCAAGGCCACGGTTCCCAGCGTCTTCACCAGGGAATCGCGCTTGTCCAGAATTGGTGCGAAGACTCGCCCGTAGATCAGGAACATGACCGCGCACAGCGCGACCAGCGCCGGGAACAGCAGAATGCCGAATCCCGATACCTGCGGCTCGGGAACGATGAGCGATCCGCCCATGAACGACCACACGAGGTGGACGCCCATGGTTCCGACGGCACCGAAGGCCAGGTTCACCACACCTGTGGTGCGGTAGAGGACGACGATGCTCGTCCCCGTCACCGCATACATCGCCCCGAACGCCAGCCCTTGGATGAAGAAGGGCAGCAGTATCGAACTATCGGGCATCCGACGCGATGTGTGCGGTGACTCGAGGTGTGCTGGCTACCGGGCTCAGCCTTGCGAGCCCAGACCGCCCTTCCAGTTGTTGGGCTCATCCGCCGTCAGACCGCCGCCGGCCTCGGCCTCGCGCACGGCCACCAGGATGGGGTCGATCGCGGCAATCTCGAAGCAGCCGCTGTCGTCGCGCATGGCACCCACGCCGTCGGGCACCACGTTGTAGTCCCAGTTGTTCGACACGTTGCCCAATTCCAGACCGCCGAAGTACCACGGCTTGCACAGGTGATCGGTCTGGAAGTTCTTGATGTCGCCGATCGCTGCGTTCACTGCAGCCCGATCATCGAGATCGGCCGGGTCCATGCCCAACAGGGCGTGCACCAGGATGCGGCCGGCCACCCAGCCCATCTGCTGGAAGCTGCCCAGCGTCGGGTCTTCGTGGAAGTCGGCGGTCACCTGCCGGTAGAGCTCCACGTCGGGCCGGGGATCGTCCAGCAGGCTGAATTCGGCGTTGACGTTGACTTTGCCTTCCCAGGCGGCGCCAAGCGTGGCGGCCACGGCGCTGTCATTCAGCGGTGTCGACGCGCCCCAGATGACCCGGTCGATCAGTCCCTGCTCTTCCGCGGCCTTGAGGATCTTGAGACCCTCGGGCGGTGTGTAGTTGAGCAGCACGCCCCCGCCGTCGCCAGCCCGGTTCACGAGGTCGAGTGCGACAGAGGTCGGATCCGAGATCGGCAGGTCTGTCAGGACGTTCTCCCACTCCAGCCCGGATTGCTCGACGAACGCGCCGGCCAGCGACTGCGCATATTCCGCAGCGGGCGAGACGCCGGTGACCGTCACGACCTTGTTGGCGGCACCTTTCGCGACGACTGCCTGGGCTGCGCCGAGCAACGAGTAGGCCGGACCCATGTTGGTTGCCGAAATGTTGGGCGAACTGAAGCACTCACCCGCAACGCCCGCAACGATCACGTTCAGGCCCTGCTCCTCGTAGTAGCCGGCGTTGACCGCGCAGTCCAAGATCGAGAAGCCGCCGGCGAGTACCACGACGCCATCGGTTTCAACCAGCTTGCGTGCTGCCGCTGCGGCGTCCTCGGGGGTGGCGTTGTCGTTCTCCCAGACCATCTCCAAGGGGCGGCCGTGAATGCCGCCGTTTGCGTTCACGCAGCGGAAGTACGCCTCCATCATGAGGGGGCCGGTCGAGAAGTCAATGCCGGGGACTGACGTCGTCACGTTGCCGATGACGATCGGCTCGCCGGTCGCCTCTTCGCCATTTCCTAGGCCGCAGAAGTCGCCGGCTTGGTCCATCGCCATGTGCTCGTCGGCCATGTCGTCGTCGGCCGTGTCGTCGTCGGCCGCTGGCGCCTCCGTGGCGGCCGGCGCCGCGGTGTCTGCCGTGTCGTCGTCATCATCGCTGCCGCAGGCTGCGGCGACGAGCACGAACACGAATGCGATTGCTGTCAATTTGCGAAGCATGAGCTTCCCCCCCGTGGTGTGACCGGGCAGATCGCCCGGTCGGGAACCCAGCCCTCCCGAGCCCGCGCCCCCTGTGGGCGAGATCGGGGACCCCGCCTCGGGCGAGCATAATCCGGTTCCCAGAACTGAGCGCACTCAAATTCGGCGCATTTGATTGGTTACATTGCTGCGAGCGAGACGCGCTTGACGCGCCGTGCACAATCAGTCCTGACGGGCAAAGAAATGGGGATCCCATGGCCGACGCAGAACACCGCCCAGTGGCGCTCACTGACGACATGCGCATGAAGTTCAACGCAGTGTCCACGGCGACGCTTGCGGGTCAGATGCAGCGGCGAGGCATGCAGAACAGCTTCCTCAACGGCTTGCGGCCGCTGAATGAGGGGCAGCGAATGCTCGGCTATGCCCACACCCTCCGGTTTGTCCCGAAACGGGAAGACTTCGAGCGACGCCTGCAGGGCCCCAACGCTCAGCGCCGAGCCGTGGAGTCGACCGAGCCCGAAGAGGTGCTCATCGTGGAAGCCCGCGGCGAGCCGCACGCCGGCACCATCGGCGACATCTTCACCATGCGGATCAAGCACCTCGGTGCGTCGGGGTTCATCACTGACGGTGCGCTGCGCGACACGCCGGCCGTCGCAGACGTCGGCTTGCCCGTGTACCACCAGTCGTCCCACGCAGCGACTCTTGGCCGGCTGCACACCCCGCTCGAACACCAAGTGCCGATTGCTTGCGCCGGCGTCACCGTATTCCCCGGCGACATCATCGTGGGCGACGGCGAGGGGGCCGTGGTCATCCCGGCGCTGCTCGCCGAAGAGGTTGCGAACGACTCCTACGCTCAGGAGATAGAAGAGGAATGGGCCATCGAGCGGGTCGCCGCCGGCGAGAGTTCGATCGGCACGTTCCCGATCGCCAAGGATCGGCGTCCCGAGTTCGAGGAATGGCTCGCCAAGCGCCAGGGCTGAGCCCGGCCGCCCGGCTTGCCCGGGCTCACATGTACGACTCCAGCTAGCCGGCCAACGCGTCGGCGCCGGCCTGGGCGACCTCGGTGTCCTCGGTGGCCGAACCGCCCGAGGCACCTATGGCACCCACCAACGTGCCGTCAACGAAGATCCCCACGCCACCGCCGAACACGATGAGCCGCGGCGTGTGAGTGATGCCGTGCACCAGCGCCGGTTCATCCTTGATGAGATTCCACCAGTTGCCGCTGGGCATGCCGCCGAAACCGGCAACGGTGAACGCCTTGTTGAGGGCGATGCCTGCTGACAGGCGCGGCGCGCCGTCCATCCGTGCAGTGGCAATCGGCTCGCCGGCAGGATCGGTCACCGCTATGCAGAACAGTCCGCCCATGTCGGCGGCCTTGGCGAGCGCGGCATCGAGTGCCTTGCGGGCGCCGGCGAGTGTCAGCGAGCGTGCGGGTGCGGTGTCGGCGGTGCCTGTGCTGTCGGCCATGGAGAACTCCGGCTGTGAGTGGGCGAACGCGCCGAGACTACGCTCCGGCTCGCGCACGCACCGCTGCGCATCGCCCCGACTCGGCGGACGACTGAGGGCAGGCCACCGGTGCCGCTCAGCAGGGGGAGCGATCTATGGACGTCGGCATCATCATCGGGGAGGCGACGCCGCTGGGATGGGAACGGTGGCGCCATATCTGCCGGCTCATCGAGCGGCTGGAGTTCCGTTCGCTGTTCCGTTCCGACCACTACTTCAACGGCAAGCAGAAGGACGCCATCGACGTCTATCTGTCGTTCGTGATGGCCGCCGAGGAGACTGAGCGGATTCGCTTCGGCCCCTTGGTGACGCCGGTCACGTTTCGTGAGCCGGTGAACGTCGGCCGTATGGCCCAGCAGCTTGATGCACTCTCAGACGGGCGCTTCGTGATGGGTCTCGGCGCAGGCTGGTACCCCGACGAGCACGAGATCTACGGGGTGAACTTCCCCGCCGGCCCTGAGCGCTACGACCGGCTTGAAGAGGCGATCGCCCTGATGAAGGAGCTGTGGTACTCCGAGTCGGGCACGTTCGATGGCAGCTACTACCGGATTCAGGGCACCAACTCCAAGCCCCACCCGCCCGCGGGGCGCCCACCCATCCTCATCGGGGGCACTGGGCCGCGGCGCACGCTGCGCATTGCCGCCGAGCACGCATACGAGTGGAATGCGACCCCGCTCGACATTGACGACTTCCGGGCCGCGAACGAGGCACTGGCCCGGCATTGCGAGGACTTCGGCCGTGATCCCGCAGACATCCGCAAGTCCATGCTCATCTTCGCCACGATCGGCCCCGACGAGCACCATGAGGAAGTGGTACTGCAGCGCTTCTTGGACATGATGGCCCCTGAGGGCTCAGGCATCAGCCTGGAGGACGCCATTGCGGCGGGCCACGGACCGTGGCGGGGCTCGGTCTCCCAGCTGGTGGACCATTGCGGGCAGCTGCGCGACCTCGGTCTCGACGAGGTGGTGTTCGAGCACTTCTGCCACGAGGACGACACGGTCCCCGAGTGGATCGCGGCCGAGGTCAAGCCGAGGCTCGAAGCACTCTGAGCTGCCTCGCGACTTTCTCTGAGCGCAGTCAGATTTTTCGTAGCAACGGCGATTGTGACTATGCTCCGCAGCAGGACGCGGCAACCCAATTCAGGCAGTGGTTGCAGCGCATGTCAATACACGTCACGGGGGTAGCTCATGACCGACACCATTGCGAAGCGCACGACGGCAGTGACGCCACGGGGGGTCAATCACCTCGTGCTGAACGTCCGCAACATGGAAGAATCGCATCACTTCTGGAGCGACCTGCTGGGGTTCAAGCAGGTCGGAGCGTTGGACTCAGACAAGTACAACGTGCCTCCCTACAAGATGCAGTTCTACAGCGGTGTCATCGACAACGTGAACCACCACGATGTCGCCTTGGTAGAGATGCCCCAGCTGCCCGAGGCGCCCGAGCAATGGGACATGTTCTCGGGTGCAAGCGCGGTCAATCACATTGCCATCGCGTACCCCGACAGGGAGTCCTGGCTGGAGCAGGTGCAATTCCTCAAGGAAAACGGCGTCAAGATGAACCTGCGGGTCGACCACGGCATGACGCACAGCGTGTACATCAACGATCCCAACGGCTACGGCGTCGAGGTGCTCTACGAGCTGCCCGCCGAGGTCTGGGAACACGACATCAACGGTGCTCTCAACTACGCGGTGACCCTCTCCGAAGAGGACCTGCTGGTCGACACCACCGACTACGAGACCAACTTCGACCCAAGCTGAATTCGGCTCGTCCGGACTGCCTCGTCACGTCCATTCCCGCCACGGCTCCGTGATCGTGGCGCGCCCCTAGGAGTCTTTGATGCGCGCAATCCAGGTAACCGAACCAGGAGGGCCTGAAGCGCTCGTCTGGACCGAAGTCGACGACCCGGTCGCCGAGGCCGGAATGCTGGTCGTCGATGTTGACGCCGCCGGGGTCAACTACATCGACACGTACCACCGCAGCGGCCTCTATCCGGTGCCGCTCCCGTTCATCTCGGGCGTGGAGGGCGCCGGCAGCGTCGCCGAGGTCGGCGAAGGCGTCGAGGGGTTCGCAGTCGGCGATCAGGTGGCGTGGACTGGGCACCCCGGCTCCTACGCAGAGAAGGCGAGAGTCCCCGCCCGCGTGGCGGTCGTGCTGCCCGAAGGGGCCAGTACCGAACTGGGCGCCGCCACGATGCTGCAGGGCATGACCGCCCACTTTCTGGCCTGCTCGACGTTTCCGCTGGAGCCGGGTCACCGCTGCCAGATCCATGCGGGTGCTGGTGGTGTGGGGCTGCTGCTCATCCAGATCGCCAAGCTGCGCGGTGCCGAGGTCTTCACGACGGTGGGCACAGCGGCGAAGGCTGAGCTGGCGGCGGGCGCTGGCGCCGACCACGTCATCAACTACCGCGACGAGGATTTCGGCGACGCCGTCGAGCGGATTGCCGGGCCGCGGCCGTTGGATGTGGTCTATGACGGCGTCGGTGCCGACACGTTCGACCGCGGCCTCGACGTCCTGCGTCCACGCGGGACGATGGCCACCTTCGGCAATGCCTCAGGACCGGTGCCGCCGATGGCGCCGCTGCGTCTGTCGGCCGGCGGGTCGCTGTTTCTCACCCGGCCGACGCTCGGCGACCACACCGCCACCCGCGCAGAGCTCGAAGCCCGGGCCAACGACCTGTTCGGCTGGATCGCCGAGGGTCGACTCGATGTGCGCATCGGCGCTCGCTTCGCGATGTCCGAAGCCCGCGCGGCTCACGAGGCTCTCCAAGGCCGCGAAACGACCGGCAAGGTTCTGCTCATTCCCTGAGCCCAGATCCCCCGGTCGGGTTGTGGCGGTGGTGGGCATCCGCCAGAAAGGCCTCCTGACGTGACATTTTGCCGTTGACGATATTTCAGACGAAACGATATGGTCCGACGGAGTGATCTTGCCAACAATTGCCGTAATATCAGAGTGCTAATCGCTGTAAAGACCTGACCGTGGCGGCCATGCAATGAAGGGACGCACCCACCCTAATGAAGCACGCTGGATCAGCTTCATCGGTCTTGCATATTGGATTTCAATGTCGATCCTTCTGTTCGCGCTGAAAGGTGACGAACTTGACTTAGACAGTGTGTTCCCACTTGTTGGGCAGAGCGGTGGAGCCACGACTTCTTATGGGCCGACGCCGCCCAATCCACCAGGCGCGGTGGTAGCTGCATTCTGGACTGTCGGGATCATCGTTGGGCTTCCCATCGGGGTTCCAGCCCGCGCAATGGTCGCGGTTCTTCGTCTGAGCTCGATAGCCATCGGAATCTGCCTTCTTGTATCCATTCTTCGCCTCGGAATACTGTTGGTACCTGTACTATTCCTTCAGTGGATGGCCCTCGAGCGACAGCGCTCGGCTGGTTCGCCGTAGAAGGGCACAACGCACATCTCGAGTGTTTCTAAGCGATTGCGTAGCTTGAATCCACCGGGTCTGTCAGACGTTCCCGTGTCAGGGGAAGACGCGGTGCAGCCAACGTACGAAAGACCGCGCGGCAGGCCGCTGCACATCGAATACGCCTGCGCTGATGGACGTGCCCAAACGACCGCCGGCGGTGCGGACGGCGAGCCATGCGTGGATTCTGGCCTTGGTGCGCTTGCTGAGCTGGTCACCCGGCACCTGCTCGATGTACTGCCGGGCGAGTTCCCATACTTCATCGCTTGGCGGGATGAGTTCAGCGAGGAAGTCTTCGAGTTCGCCTGGTCCTTGATTGTCGGGCATGAGCCAGACTCCCACCATGGGCACGCCGTCTGCGCTTGGCGTCACGACCGTGCCGCCCGGCTCAGGTGTCGTCGGGAGTGGGGCGCCGACCCGCTCGACGGCATCTCTGATGCTCTGCCATCGCGCCTGCGGATCGGAGTTTGCATCGATGACGATGCCCAGCGCGGTTCGGCCCGGCACCTTGGCATGCGCTTCGATCTCTTCTCTCATCTGGGAAACGCCGCCCATTTGGGCAATGTCGAAGTTCGCCGCTGCCTGCGTCTGCTCGCAAAGATGCCCGATGACGTGCTCGTCATCCGCGCCTTCGACCAGCAGCAAGCGCGGGCCAGCAGCACCGTCGGCAGCCACGAGAGGATTACCTGATCTCGATGCCTCGCTCCGCTGCAACCCGGAGCGTGTCCTCGCTGTACTCGATCGCTCGAAGATCGCCATTGTCGAGGCGCTCGAGGCGAACCGCGATGCCTTCGGACCGTTCGTCCTTGCTAGCGGCAAGAGCGAATCCTTCGACACAGTCCCAGCTGTGAGTTGTCGCGATGACTTGCACGTTGTGGTCGCGAGAAGCCTGAAACACCAAGCGCCAATAGTCGGTCTGCAACGAGTGGTGGATGCCGTTCTCGGCCTCGTCGATCAGGAGGAAGCCGTCGGCCGCGTTGGAGAATGCAATCGCCAGACCAAAGAGCCGGGCAGCGCCGTCACCAAGGCTGCGGAGCGGGACGCGATCACCATCGTCGAGACCGACCACGATTCGCCGCTCGCGAGATCGCGCAGACCCAGCCACGGCAGCGATGCGAACGATAGTGCCATCACATGCGAGCTGCAACGCATCGAGTGCCAGCTCCTCTCTCGGCCCGGCTGCGAGCTCATCCCAGTGCGCTGCCGCTTGACGATTGCCCGGCAGGCCGGGTCCCAGCGCTACACACGCGACGCTGGCAGGCCATTCCGCTTCTTGGACCCAGTGCCGCGACCGTCGGCCGTGCAGGAACAGCGGTTCATAGGCACGGTCGATCTTGTCAAAGACCGGCAGATACTGCTGGTACTGCCCGACTTTGACCTGCAGGATCGGGCTGTCGAGCGGCCCGCTGCGGGACTCGAACAGCTTCAGCTGATCTCTTGAGACGTCTTCGGGCGCAACGATCGTCGCACAGACACGCGACTCGCCTGAATCGGGGCCCACCGTGAAGCTGCTCTGCAGCTCAGGACGACGCCCTGTGAACAGCGCCTCGAAGACAGGACGTTCGTCCCAGCCGTCGTCATCGTCGGGCCACGTCTCGAGTTCCTCATGTCGCGTAAGGATGCCGTGGAGCGCAACTATGCTTCCGCGCTCTGCGTAGAGGCGGACAGCGTCAAGGACCGTCGTCTTGCCGACCCCGTTGCGGCCGGCGAGCAGCGTGACACGTCCGAGGCGTTTCATGTCCAAGCGGGGGATGCCGCGGAAGCCCCGAATCTGCATCGAGGGCAAATGCAGGCCGTCAGTCGTCATGTGTTCGGACACGCTTCACCCGCCGGACCGGCTGCGAATCTGAGCGTATCGCGCCTTGGTCTCAGCTTTGCACTGAGCCCCGGAATCCCGATCTGCGTGCTGCGTTAGTGTCGGGGCCGCGTTCAGGGGAACGTGACAGGGGGAACTATGAGCGAATCAGTCGAGACATGGTCGCCGATGACCGGCGACGAGTACGTCGAGAGCCTGCGCGACGGGCGCACGGTGTACTTCCAGGGCGACAAGGTTCGAGACGTCACCACGCACCCGGCGTTCCGCAACAGCGTGCGCTCGATCGCCCGGCTGTACGACGCATTGCACGATCCCGACCAGCAAGACGTGCTGATGTGCGACACCGACACCGGATCGGGCGGCAAGACCCACAAGTTCTTCCGTGTGCCCCACAGCGCTGATGATCTCGTCGGTGCCCGGGACGCAATTGCTGGCTGGCAGCGCTTGACCTATGGGTGGATGGGCCGCAGCCCCGACTACAAGGCCTCGTTCTTGGGCACGCTGGGCGCCTTCCCGGAGTTCTACGGCGACTACAGCGAGAACGCCCAGTACTGGTACCGCCGCAGCCAGGAAGAGGTGTCGTACTGGAATCACGCCATCGTTCACCCGCCGGTCGACCGCCACCTCGGTGCTGACCAGATTGCCGACGTCTGCATGCACGTCGAACGGGAGACCGACAACGGTCTCATCGTGTCGGGCGCGAAGGTGGTGGCCACGGGCTCGGCATTGACCCACTACAACTTCATTGCCCATTTCGGCCCCGTGCCGTTGCAAGATCCCCAGTACGCGATCGTTTGCACGACGCCGATGGAAGCCGATGGCGTGAAGCTCATCTGCCGCAACTCCTATGAGCTGCAGGCGGCGGCTACGGGCAGCGTGTTCGACTACCCCCTGTCGAGCCGGTTGGATGAGAACGACTCGATCCTGGTGTTCGACAAGGTATTGATCCCGTGGGAGAACGTGTTCCTCTACGGCGACATCGAGAACGCCAACAACTTCTTCCCTGCGTCGGGCTTCATCCCGCGTTTCACCTTTCACGGTCTGGCCAGGCTGTGCGTGAAGCTGGACTTCATCGCCGGTCTGCTGTCGAAAGCGCTGCGGGCGACCGGCACCCGTGGGTTCCGGGGCGTGCAGGCCAACCTGGGTGAGGTGATCGCCATCCGCAACCTGATGTGGGGCCTCAGCGATGCCATGGCCAAGAGCCCCGACCCGTGGGAGAACGGTGCGGTGCAGCCCGCGCTGCTCTATGGCATGGCCTACCGCACGTTCACGCCGTACTTTTACCCGCGCATCAAGGACATCGTGGAATCGGTCGTCGGATCGGGGTTGATCTACGTCAACTCGAATGCGAAGGACTTCAGCTCTGACGAGATCCGGCCGTACCTGGAGCGCTACGTGCGGGGCTCGAACGACATCCCCGCGATGGAGCGGATGAAGATCATGAAGTTGCTGTGGGATGCCATGGGCAGCGAATTCGGTGGCCGCCATGAGCTGTACGAGCGCAACTACGCCGGCAACAACGAGCAGATCCGCTACGAGAACCTCGATGTGGCCGACTTCGAGATCCCCGGCATGGGCTCGATGACGCAGATGCTGGAGGGCTTCGCCGAGCAGTGCATGTCCGAGTACGACCTCGACGGCTGGAACCTGCCGGGCTTCTTCAACCCTGATGACGTCTCCATCGTGGGCCGCGACTGGGACTGAGCCAGCGGGCTGAGCGACTCGGCCGGCGGTCGCGCCGCGCCGCCGCAACCTCAGATGCATCACAGAGTCGAACGCGGAGTAGGTTTTTTCTGCTTGTCCGCGTTCGCTTGCGCGCCCAGCAATACGAGCCGGCACCTCGTCCGTCATCCAAGGAGCACACCGTGAAGTCCATCTTCTTCCACCTGATGCCGTACCCGGAGCTCCCGCCGGACTTCCCTGAGCAGCACCGTTCGGTGTGGGTCGATATCGACCCCAAGCTCTACGACCCCGCTGTCGGCCACCGGACCTACAACGCGTATCTCGATCAGCTCGAATTTGCGGGCCAGTGCGGGTTCGACGCCGTGGGCATCAACGAGCACCACTCGAATGGCTACGGGCTGATGCCGAGCCCGAACATCATCGCTGCGGCGCTGTCTCGCAACTGCCCCGACACCAACATCGTCGTGCTGGGGGACTCGGTGGCCCTGTACAACCCGCCGCTGAGGGTGGCCGAGGAGATCGCCATGCTCGACGGCATCACCGGCGGGCGCATGATCGCGGGCTTCCCGGTGGGCTCGCCGATGGACACGATCTACGCCTACGGGCAGAACCCGGCCACGCTGCGCGAGCGTTACCACGAGGGCGTGGATCTCATCCGGCAGGCGTGGACGTCGGACGAGGTGTTCAGCTTCAACGGCAACTACAACAAGCTGCGCTACGTCAACGTGTGGCCCCGGCCCGTACAGCAGCCCCACCCGCCGATCTGGATTCCCGGCGGCGGCTCGGTGGACACGTGGGACTGGTGCGCCGCTGAGGATCTCGTGTACTGCTACCTGAGCTACTTCGGCTACAAGGCCGGGCTGCGCACCATGCAGGGGTTCTGGAAGAAGGTCCAGGATCTGGGCAAGGAGACCAACCCGTTCCAGGGCGGCTTCGCTCAGTTCATTGCCGTGGCCGACACTGAGGCCGAGGCTTGGGATCTGTACCGCGAGCCGGCCGAGTACTTCTTCAACACCTGCCTGCACGTGTACGCCGGCTACGCAGACCCGCCCGGCTACAAGACGCCCAACACGGTGCGTGCCGGCGTGGAAGGCATGGTCGAGCGGGCCGCCCGGGAGGCCACCGCCCGCCGCGAAGCCAACGCAGCCGATGCTGCCAAGGCAGGCGCAGCGAAGGCGTCGTACGGCTCGAAGAAGCTGACCTTCGAGGCAATGGTCGAGAAGGGCTACATCATCTTGGGCAATCCCACCCAGGTCACCGAGCAGGTGCACGAGCTGGCCACCACCATGAACGTCGGTCATCTGATGGTCTTCAGCCACTTCGGCAACATGGATCCCGAGCTGGTGAAGATGAACACCGAGATGTACGCGACCAAGGTGATGCCCGAGGTCGCCGGTCTGTTCGAGGACACCTACGAGGATCACTGGTGGCCCAAGGCCGACCATCAGCTCGCACCGGTCGGAAGCCGCGCGCAGTGAGCGCAGCCACACCGCTGGCCGGTCACTTCGCGCCGAACTCGCTGCCATATCGAGACGGGCACATCGGCCTCGTCGAGCTGGGCGAGGGCCCGACCGTGGGCTACCTCCACGGGATGCTCGGCAATCCGGGCCCCCACGCCGTGCTGGAGCAATTGGCCGCCGCGGGGCATCGCGTGGTGGCGCCGAGCCTGCCGGGATTCACCGGCTCGAGCGAGCCTGATGGATTGCGCACCCTGCACGACTGGGTGGTCGCCACCAGTGAGGTCATCGACGTGGCCGGGCTGACGGGCGCCCCGCTGGTGGCCTCCAGCGTGGGCGCGATGATGGCGCTCGAACTCGCAGCGGTGCGACCCGAGGCATTCGGGCCGATGGTGCTGGTGGCGCCGTTCGGTCTGTGGGACGACAACGACCCGGTAGCCGACCCGTTCGGCACGACGCTGAGCGTGCAGCGCCAGATGCTGACCGAGGACGCCGCGGCATCAGCGGCGTTCTTCGACGACCCCGCAGATCTGCCCGCCGACATGGTGGTGGAGCACGGCGTGCACCGCTATCTCACCCGCACCGCCGCGGCACAGCTGATCTGGCCGCTGCCCGAGTGGGGGCTGGCGGCCCGGCTGCACCGCGTAGCCAACCCCGTGACGCTCGTGCACGGGGCCAAGGACCGGATCATCCCGGCGTCGTACCTGGAGCGCTGGGCGAAGGCATTGCCGAACGTGGTCGGTACTCACCTCGTGGATGACGCCGGCCACCAAGCTGATTTCGACCAGCCTGGCGAAATCGCCAAGATCGCAGCCGGAGCGTTCGCCTAAGCCCAGAGCCCACCGGTGGGGTTGTGGCGCGGGTGGTGCGCGTCCACCGCAAAGGCCTCCTGAGCCCACCTGACTTGACCCACGGGCGAATCCGTACAAAGCTGTCGCGCAGAAGCGCAACCGGTATTCCGAACACGGAAGTCTCGTATGCAGGATCGGGCGCATCGTCCGAAAAACATCGTGAGGAGGTCAAGATGTCATCTCTGGCAGCCACAAGATCTCGGTTGACAGTGGCAAGCTCATCTGCGTTGATCACGACGGCGGTGGCGCTGTTCCTAACGATGCTGCTGAGCTCGCCCGCCGCCGCCCAAGAGGCCGACACCAGCAGCCTGCCCGACTCAGATGTCGCCGACCCATGGGTGGATGCGGACGGCGGCCCAATCTGTTCGGCCGATATCTTGCCCCTTGTCCTGGTCGAGATTGATGATCCCGACGACACCAATGATCCGCCACGCAAGATCACGGTGCCGACACGACCGAATCGCAGCGAGCTCTGCCAATCCAGGACGATCCCGACCGGCTACACCACTATGCCGCCCGGAATCAACAAGCCAAGAGCGCCGTTGCCGACGGTCGAGCGCTCGGTCGCCACGTTCAACGAAACCACACAAACTTGGGAGACGACGCGTCAGACCGTTACCGATGTCTTCGCCGTCAACAAGGCTTGGGAAGCATATAACAGCGAGGTCCTGGCACGAGATGCGACCCGGAAAGCCTGGTCCGACTACGTGAATCCGACTCCGCCCTCAGACTACGTGAAGCCCAGCGAGCCGCCCGAGAAGCCGACCCCGTATCAGTCGTGCGGCGATACCGTCGATGACTGCAACTCCTATGACTCCCAGTATGACGAGACGTCCGATGACGACTACGTTGCGCCTGGCACAAACACGGCACCCACGGCCACCAACACGTACAGCACCAGCACGGATTCGGACGGGGAAATGACGGCTACGGTCACGCCGGTCATGGTCACTCGCAACACCGACCTCACCGCTCGCGAACAGGCCAACAAGACGTGTACCAACAACTGCGAAAAGGCCGGAGACAAGGGCGTGGCCTACCCGGCGATCTTCAAGCCGGACAATTGGCTCGAGAATGCTGATGAGTTCTTCGAGGCCTACGATGAACTCGACGACGAGGGAAATGGAACGCCGTTCTACACCTGCGAGTACATGTATCCCGACCACAAACCCGAAGAGTTCAGCTGCTATCTCCAAACCCCCGGTTCCTGACCCTGACGGCTCAGGCTGAGCGATCTCGCAGCGCGCGGCGGGCCTCGCGATCGGTTTCCCGCTTGCGGATGGCTTGACGCTTGTCGTACAGGCGACGGCCGCGCGCGAGGGCGAGCTCGAGCTTGGCCCGCCCGTCGCGGAAGTAGATCTCGAGCGGGATGAGCTGCAAGCGGTCCTGCTCGGTCCGTGCCCGCAGCCGGTTGATCTCGGCGCGGTGCATGAGCAGTTTGCGGGGACGCTCGACGTCGTGGCCCATGTTGGGCGAGGCGTGAATCCATGGGGCGATGTGCAGACCCATCAACCACATCTCGTCGTCACGCACCCGGGCGTATGCATCGCCCATCTGGGCGCCGCCGGCACGCAGCGACTTCACTTCGGAACCGCGCAAGACCATGCCGCACTCGAAGGTGTCGAGCACCTCGTAGTTGCGGCGCGCACGGCGGTTAGACGCTACGACTGTCCGTTCGGTCGAGGTCGCGCCGATAGATGAGCGGTCTCGTTGCGTCACCTGTTTCCTCCCGCTCTTGTTCCCCATTCTCATGCGATTGGGCTCACGGGCCGCTCGGGCCACGGCTTCGCCTATCGGCTCAGCCTCGCGGCCACGAGCCCGAGGGTACGGCTGACGTTGGTCGCTCTTGCGCCGATTCTCTGGTGCCAGCGACTCGGCGCGGCAGTAGACGACGACGGCGACGGCCCGTAGAATCCTGAGTGATCAGGTCGGGAATTGCCGCGGCGGCGCGCGAGTTCTTGGCCTGCAACCGCCCGCTGCGGCGCCGCCGAACCCAGGAGTCCCGATGGCTGTCACCGTCCGCTTGCCCACCGTCCTGCGTCCGCACGCCAACGGGCAGTCGCAGATCGCTGCCGAGGGCAGCACCGTGTCCGAAGCGGTGTCGTGGCTGGTCGGCGAATTCCCCGGCATCGCCCCCAACTTGCTCGCCGAAGACGGCAGCTTGCACCGATTCGTGAACGTCTATGTCAACGACGAGGACGTTCGGTACCTCTCCCAGATGGACACGGCGCTGTCTGACGGTGACGAGCTGTCGATCCTGCCGGCCGTCGCCGGCGGCTGAGCCGGTCCGGCCCAGCACCGGCTCCCAGCGGCAGAACCGGCACGTGGCCGTTTATCGCTCCGTTGACGAGCTGATCGGCGGCACTCCCACCCTTGACGTCAGCCAGCTCAGCCCCAACCCCTCGGTCGCGCTCTACGCCAAGCTGGAAGGGCAGAACCCGACCGGCTCAGTGAAGGACCGGGTGGCGCTCGCCATGTTGGACCGTGCCGAGGCCGAGGGCCGTCTGGCGCCGGGATCGGTGATCATCGAACCCTCATCGGGCAATACCGGCATCGCGCTGGCCATGCTCGGGCAGCGCCGCGGCTACCGGGTGAAGATCGTGCTGCCCGGCAACGTCACCGCCGAGCGACGCCAGATGCTCGAGATCTTCGGCGCCGAGATCATCGCTAGCCCGGCCGAGCAGGGCTCCAATGGCGCTGTGCGGTTCGCATTGGAACTGGCCGAGGCGAACCCCGACTGGACGATGCTCTACCAGTACGGGAACGAGGCCAATCCCGAGGTGCACTACCGCACCACCGGCCCCGAGATCGTGGCCGATATCCCAACCATCACCCACTTTGTTGCAGGGCTCGGCACGAGCGGCACGCTGCTGGGTGTCGGTCGGTACCTCAAGGAACACGCGCCCGCGGTGCAGGTGTGGGCCGTCGAGCCGCCGGCGGGCGAACAGGTCGAGGGATTGCGCAGCCTCGACGACGGTTACGTGCCGCCCATCTTTGAGCGTTGGGGAGGCGTCGACCTGCTCGACCGCAAGATGATCGTCCGTCCACGCGAGTCGATCGAGGCGACGCGGATGCTGGCGACGGAAGGCGTGTTCTCGGGCATCTCGGGGGGGGCCGCGCTGGCCGGGGCCCGCAAGGCCGCCGACCGCATCGACGAAGGCGTCATCGTGTTCGTCGTCAGCGACCACGGCTGGAAATATCTCTCCGTCGGCGCGTGGACTGACGACCTTGACGCTGCGGCCGACCACGCCGCCAACGTCATCTACTTCTGATTGTCTGCTCTGACGAGTCCTGCTGTTGATCTGTTGCCGAGCCGTCATACCGTTGCCGAGA
The DNA here is from genome assembly GCF_965208895.1 of Candidatus Poriferisodalis sp. Lineage (GTDB taxonomy): Bacteria > Actinomycetota > Acidimicrobiia > Acidimicrobiales > Poriferisodalaceae > Poriferisodalis. The sequence continues at coordinate 4,076,702 of NZ_OZ242363.1, forward strand.
TGGCGAAGCCGGGATCCCGTCGCCGAGTTGCAGCGCTCACCGCGGTCGTGGCGGCGCTGGCGGTGTCAGCAGCAGCGTGTACAGGCCCGCCCCTCGAGGTAGCTCCCGCGCCGACGGCCACTATCGCACTGTCGCGCGACGTCACCGCGACGACGCTGCTGCCCGCCCAGCAGTCAGCCGAGCGTCCGGCGGCAGTCCTGGTGACCGTCCCCGTCGATGGCGCCGAGCCACGCGGCGAAGCCCCAACCGCTACGACAGCATCCGCGCGATTGGGGGCCGCCGCCGTTCCCCATCCCGAAGGCGTGGTGTTGGCAGGGGACGGTCTGGGCCTCGTGAGCTTCGGTGCTGGGGTGCCGGCGGCTCTGGATGTGCTGACCGACGCGCTCGGACAGCCGGTGGCCGACAGCGGCTGGATTGACACATTCTCGATCTACGGCGACTGTCCCGGCAGCCGCCTTCGGGTCGTGGAATGGCCCGGTGTGCTGGCCATGTTCGGCGATCCCGAAGACGGATACCAGCAACGCGACGCCGACGACGAGCACTTCATGACATGGCGGCTCGGCACATTCGGGCCCGATCCCTACATGCTGCGGACCGCCGAAGGGATCGGCGTCGGCGCGACGCGCGCCGAGGTTGCCGAGGCCTACGCGGCCGCCACCTTCCGCCCGGCAACGGCTACCGAAGCGCTCTCGGTGTTGCTCGCTACGAGAGGCGGCCGGCTCGTCGGCATTTTCGATGAGTCGGAGGTCCTGCGATCGCTCGAAGCGGGGACGGCCTGCGCGACACGCTGACGCCCTGAGAGGCTGCGCCGATAGGCAAGAGTTCGGATTGTCGCACCAGTTACTTCCCGCTCTTGTTCGCTGCGCTCACGGGCCGCTCGGGCCACGGCTTCGCCTATCGGCTCAGCCTCTTGTCCGCGTCGCGATGTGAGCCGAGCGCTTCGCTTGCGTAGTATCGGCCTCCGTGAGCAAGCTCTCGGTGACGGTCTTGGGTTGTTCTGGCAGCTACGCCGCCGCCGGCGAGTCCTGCAGCGGGTATCTGGTACGCAGCGAGACGACGGCCTTGTGGGTCGACTGCGGCCCCGGCACCTTCGCCAACTTGCAATCCCACGTGCCGCTCGAGTCGGTCGACGCGATGCTCGTCAGCCATCACCACCCCGATCACTGTGCCGAGCTGCCGGTGGTCTACAACGCTGCGAAGTACTACATGGGCATGTCCCACATCCGGGTTCTCGCAACCGAGGGCGTGCGGGAGGTCACCGAGGCCTACGGCGACAGCTCTGATCTGTTCGGCTGGGAGATGGTGAAGGATTCGTCGGAGGCACGCGTCGGCGACATCGACGTGCTGTTCTCACGCACCGATCATCCGGTCGAGACACTGGCGATGCGCTTTGAGAGCAACGGCAAGTCCATCGTCTACACCTCCGACACCGGCCGGGGCTGGGCGCTCTCGGCGCTCAGCCGTGACGCCGGGCGGCCCTCGCCGGACCTCGTGGTCGGCGAGGGAACGCTGCTGCACGCCACCGACAACCCTGCGATTCCCCATGTCAGCGCCGCATGGCTAGCGGCGGATGCCAACGACGTAGGGGCACGGCAACTCGTCGTGACTCATGTACCGCCGGGATCGGATCCGCAGGATCATCTGACCGAAGCGGGCGAGGTGTTCAGCGGCGATGCGGCGGTTGCACGCACCGGCGTAACGTTCTGGGCATGAGCGCCGAGCATGATGTGGCCGAGCCTGATGTGAAAGGCGAACCCGGGTCGTGACTCGCGTCGACGGTCGGTTGCCAGACGAACTGCGCGCGGTGACCTTCGAACGCGATTTCACCGACCAAACGCCCGGATCGGTGCTGGTGTCCTTCGGTCGGACCCGGGTGCTGTGCACCGTGTCGATTGACGACGACGTGCCGCGGTGGATGCGCGGCCGAGGGACCGGCTGGGTGACTGCCGAATACGCGATGCTGCCCGGCTCGAGCGGCGAGCGTGTCGGCCGTGAGTCCAAGCGCGGCAAGCAGAAGGGGCGCACGCTCGAGATCGAGCGCTTGATCGCGCGAGCGCTGCGGGCGGTGTGCGACATGGCAGCGCTCGGAGAACGCGAGGTCACCGTCGACTGCGATGTGTTGCAGGCCGACGGGGGGACCCGAACGGCATCGATCTGCGGGGGCTACGTGGCGCTTCACGACGCATGCACCCGGCTGGTCGCCAACGGAGCGATCAGCCAGCACCCGCTCGTCGACGAGTGCGCAGCCATCTCGGTGGGGATCGTGGACGGCGAGGCCCGACTCGATCTGCCCTACGAGGAGGACTCGCGGGCCGAAGTGGACATGAACGTCGTGATGACCGGGCAGGGGCGCTTCGTGGAGGTGCAGGGCACCGCCGAGGGTGAACCCTTCGACGACGCCCAGCTCGCCGCAATGCTGGCGCTGGCCCGTTCGGGGATCGTCGAGATCGTCGACCTGCAGCGAGCAGCGCTGGCAACGCCACCGACGTGACCGGAGCGGCCTCATCGCCGGCTGTGGCTGAGCACACCAGGCGTGCAAGCCCCCGATGGTCGCGGAGGTTGTGACCTCGTGCGGCTGGTGATGGCGTCGGCCAATCCGCACAAGGCAGTCGAGATCGCCGCGGTGTTGCGTGAGGCGATGCCATCGGTGGAGATACTGCCGAGGCCGTCGCAATTGGGCGACGTGGCGGAGGACGGCGAGACCTTGGAAGAGAACGCGCTCATCAAAGCTCGGTTCGTGTTCGCCGCTGCCGGTGAGCCGTCCATTGCCGACGACACCGGGCTTGAGGTTGATGCGCTGGGCGGTGCGCCCGGCGTGCACAGCGCCCGCTACGCGGGACCCGAGGCGGATCCGGTTGCCAATCTGGCGAAGCTCATGGCCGCGTTGGAAGGGGTGCCGTATTCGGAGCGCCGAGCGCGTTTTCGGACCGTGGTGGCGGTTATCCTGTGCGGCGGAAGCGAGGTGCTGGCCGATGGCGCCGTCGAGGGCACGATTGCGCTGTCGCAGCGGGGCGATGGCGGCTTCGGTTACGACCCCGTCTTTGTCCCCGACGAGGCAGCCCCGCTGACGTTTGCCGAGATGTCGGCGGATGCGAAGAACCACATCAGCCATCGCGGTCGCGCCTTGCGTGCCCTGGCAGCGCAGCTCTGAACTCGACTGGGGCGACCTCGCGGACGCTGTTGAGGCGCCGCCGGAGGCGATCGGCAGCGCGACTCCGGCTGGGCTCGATGGCCCCGTCGGTAACCTGCGCCCCATGAGCGAACTTCCCTCCACACAGCGCCCGAGCCCGGCGTCTGAGCGTGCGTTCGAGTCCAGCGGTGTGACCGGGTGGACCCAGATTTCGAACCGGCTGCTCGACGACCGCATCGTGTTCCTGGGCGATGAATTGGATGACCAGTTGGCCAACGTCGTCTGTGCGCAGATGCTGTACCTAGAGGGTCAGGACCGGGGCCGCGACATCTCGCTGTACATCAACAGCCCTGGTGGCTCGGTCACCGCCGGCATGGCCATCTACGACACGATGCAATTCGTCGCCTGCGACGTGGCCACGGTTTGCCTCGGGCTGGGCGCCTCGATGGGGCAGTTCCTGCTCACGGCGGGAGCACCGGGCAAGCGCTACTGCCTGCCGCACGCCCGGGTGATGATGCATCAGCCGTCTGGCGGAGTACGTGGCCAGGCATCTGACATCGCCATCCAGGCCGAGCAGATGGCCTACGTCAAGCGCCTGATGGCCGAGCGCACTGCGCTTCACAGCGGTCAGGATGTCGAGCAGATCCTGCTCGACTCCGAGCGAGACCGCTGGTTCACTGCCGAGGAAGCCAAGGGCTACGGCTTGTGCGATCACGTGGTCGTCAAGCGCGGGGAGATGATCTAGCCGGTCGCAGCAGTGCTCGTGCGTCTGGTTTATCCAGGCGCAGCGGTGCAATGGCGGGTGACGTAGTCCACGACTCGCTGCGTGGCGGCATCCTGGGTCTCGAGGAACGGATCCTGCGCTGCGATCAACGCGGCCGCACGATCGAACGTCTCCCGTGACGCTGTCTCGGTTACGGCATCGGAAAGCGCTGCGGTCAGGTCGGCCAGCAAAGCCATGTCAGGTCGTATTTCCACCGGTGCTGCTGCTGCAGCGTCGGCGAATTGCCGCGCTGTGCGGTCCATTGCCTCACGTGTGGTGGTGTCGTCGTTCGGGTTGACCGTCAAGCTGATCTGGTCGACGACGAGCAGGTGAGCGAACTCCCCGCAGAACTCCTCGACGGAGGGCTCCCCGCTGTCGCGCCACAGCGCAAGGGCGATCGCTACGACGGCGGCGGCGATGAGGAGCCAGCGCCGGCGAGCTGTCACCGCCATCACGCTCGGGATGCAGCCTCCGCACGGCAGCGCAGATCCGCGACACCGTGCGCGAGTCCCTCGGTGTAGCGGTACAGCGCGCTGCCCGACACGAGCACGTTGGCGCCTGCCGCGGCGGCTCCGCTGATGGTCTCGGCCGAGATGCCGCCGTCCACTTCGATGTCGATGCCTGCGCCTGACGCCCCAGCCGAACCGCTCTGGCTGATGAGCTGGCGCAGCGCAGCGATCTTGGGCTCCATTGCGGCGATGTAGGCCTGACCGCCGAACCCCGGATTGACGGTCATGACGAGCACCATGTCGACGAGGTCGAGCACGTGAGCTACGGCGTCGATCGGTGTCGACGGATTGATGGCCACGGCCGGTTGCGCGCCAAGCTCGGCGACGCGGCCAAGCGTGCGATGCAGGTGAGTGACCGATTCGGCGTGGATAATCAGCATCTCGCAGCCGGCGTCGACATAGGCGCCGAGCATCGGGTCAGGGTCGACGACCATGAGGTGGGCCTCGAACATCACGCTGGCGTGGGGGCGGCAGGCCGCGATGACATCGGGGCCGAAGGTCAGGTTCGGGACGAAGACGCCGTCCATGACGTCCCACTGGATCCGATCGACGCCCGCCTCGGCAAGCGCAGCGCACTCGTCACCGAGACGCGCGAAGTCAGCGGGTAGGACCGATGGAACGATCTCGATGGGCCGCGGCGCCGTCGTTAAGGACGTGTTCACCCGGCCAGTGTTGCCGACGCGCCGCCGTGAGGCGCGGCAGTTACCTGGTGAATGTGCCCGGAGAGACCGCGTCGGCAGGCGTACCTTCTCGTTGTCGCACCAATTGTCTGCCGCTCTTGTTCGCTGCGCTCACGGGCCGCTCGGGCCACGGCTTCGCCTGATGACGGCTCAGCCTCTGAGGCAGCGGCTTAGTTCAGCCGCTCGACGATCATGGCCATGCCCTGACCGCCGCCGACGCACATCGACTCGAGCCCGAAGGTCTTGTCGCGGTCGGCAAGACCGTTCAGAAGCGTGGTCATGATGCGGGCACCGGTCATGCCGAACGGGTGGCCCAGCGCAATGGCACCGCCGTGGAGATTCAGCTGATCGACGATGTCGATGCCCAGCTCGTCGGCCGACGGGATCACCTGTGCCGCGAAGGCCTCGTTGATCTCGACCATGTCGATGTCGCTCATCGTCATGCCCGCCCGAGCCAGCGCCTTCTTGCAGGCCTCAATCGGGCCGAGGCCCATGATCTCGGGGTTCAACGCCGAGACCGCCGACGAGATGACGCGAGCCAGCGGGGTGATGCCCAGCTCTTCGGCACGCTTGCGGCTCATCACCATCACGGCGGCAGCGCCGTCGTTCAGCGGGCACGCGTTGCCGGCTGTCACCCGGCCGTCGGGCCGGAACACGGGCTTCAGCTGTGAGACGGCGTCGTAGGTGACGCCTGCACGAGGCCCGTCGTCAGCGCTGACCACGCTGCCGTCAGGCAGCTCGAGCGGGGTGATCTCCATCTCGAAGAAGCCGCTGGCGATGGCGGCCTCGGCCTTGTTCTGGCTCATCACGCCGTATTCGTCCATGGCCTCGCGGCTCACGCCCTTGTGCTCGGCGACGTTCTCGGCTGTCTGGCCCATCGCGATGTACAGGTCGGGCAGTCCCGGCGCAGGAGCCCAGTCGTCGTGACCGCCTTCTGACCGCACCTTGGTGCGCTCGCCGGGAGCACGGAACTGCGGGTTGGTGGTGCCGGGCAGGCTGTCGGAGTTGCCCTTGTCGTAGCGGCTGACGCACTCGACGCCAGCGGCGATGAAGGCGTCGCCCTCACCGGCGCGGATGGCGTGCGCTGCCATGCGAATGGTCTGCAGCGACGAGGAGCAGTAGCGGTTGACGGTGGTGCCGGGTACCTCCTCGAGACCGGCCAAGATCGCCGAGGCGCGTGCGATGTTGAAGCCGGCCTCTCCGCCGGGCTGGCCGCACCCCAGCATGAGATCCTCGATCTCGTTGCGGGGAAGCTCGGGCACCTTGTCGAGCAGCTTGGTCACGATCTGCGCGGTCATGTCGTCGGGCCGCATCTCGGTCAGCGAGCCCTTGAATGCTCGTCCGATCGGGCTGCGGGCGGTGGCGACGATGACCGGATCGGTCGCGGCGTCAGTGCTCATGGGGGTGTCCCTTCTGCCGGCGCGCCGATCCCGTCTGGGGAGCCGGTCACGCTGTGTGTGCGAGCACAGAGACTACGTGATTGCTAGGCACTTCATCCGCGGAGCGCGCGGCCTCGCGGGCACCCAGGGCACCATGAGGCAATCCGCAAATGGACGGTTGGCGTGGCACTCGACAGCCGGGTACTCAGTCAGGGGGCGCAAGCGCAAGCCAAGCACCGGTCGCAGCCTCCGCTGCCGCCGAATCCAGATTGCAAATCAGCGATCGCGAATATTGCAAATGTCCCAATGCAACCGTTGCAATTCGCCCAATTGGGGCAGCCGGCGCGCCGCCCTGGGTCAGGCGCTCTGGAGTGCCCGCCAGACGTTCTGGGGGCTGCAGGGCATGTCGATGTGGTCGATGCCGAGGTGGGCGACGGCGTCGCATACCGCGTTGTGCACCGCCGGTGTGGAGCCGATCGTTCCAGACTCGCCGATGCCCTTCGCACCCAGGGGGTTGCGCGGGCTGGCCGTCTCGGTGTTGGACACCTCGAAGCTGGGCAGCTCTGCGGCCGAGGGCACCAGGTAGTCCATCAGGCTGGCGTTCAGCGGGTTCGCATCGCCGTCGTATTCCACATGCTCGTACAGCGCTTGTGCGACGCCTTGTGCGATGCCGCCGTGCTGCTGGCCGTTCACGATCATCGGGTTCATGATGGTGCCGCAGTCGTCCACCGCCACATGGCGCAGCAGTTCGACCTCGCCGGTCTCGCGGTCAACCTCGACGACCGCCACGTGAGAGCCGAACGGGAACGTGGAATCGGTCCCGTCGAAGTTCTCCTCGGCCATGAGGCCTGCCTCGATGCCGGAGGGGCGGGCACTGTCGTCGTTGGCCAGCTTGGCAATGTCGGCCCAGCTCACTGAGCTGGTCGGCACACCGGCGACCGCCAAGCCGCCTTCGGCCACCACGATGTCGTCGGCGGAGGCCTCCAACAGGTGGGCGGCGAGCTGCTTGCCCTTCTCGAGCACCGCCTGGCTGGACAGGTACACCGCCGAGCCTGCGGTCTGCAGCGACCGCGAACCCAGCGTGCCGGCACCCGAGGGGACCTCGGCGGTGTCGGCGTCGACGTGAGTCACGTCTTCCATGGCAATGCCGAGCACGCCCTCGACGATCTGGCTGAAGGCCGTGTCGTGCCCTTGGCCGTGGCTGGAGGTGCCGACCCGAATCGTGGCCGTGCCGTCGTCGTGAACCTCCGTGCTGCCGTATTCCACGTGCAGACCGACGGGGGCCGTGATCTCCACGTAGGACGACACGCCGATGCCGATCATCTTGGAGTCGCCCGAGTCACGCCTGGCCTGCTGCTCGGATCGCAGCTCTGCGTAACCCGATGCTTCGAGCACCGCATCGAGCGCCCGCTCGTATTCGCCTGAGTCGTAGCTCACCCCAGTCTGCAACGCGGTGGGGAAGGCATCGGGCTGCAGGTAGTTCTTGCGGCGAATCTCTGCAGCGTCCATGCCGATCGCAGCGGCAGCCTTGTCGAGGATGCGCTCCACCATCTGGGTGGCCTCTGGTCGCCCGGCGCCTCGGTAGGCGCCGATGGGCGTGGTGTTGGTGATCACCGTCAGCGACTGGTAGTCGATGACGGGAATGTCGTAGACGGCCTGGCTGAGCATGCCGGTCAGCATCGGCAGGATCGCTCCGATGATCGGATACGCACCGGCGTCGGCGATCACGTTCGCCTTGAGGCCCACGATGCTGCCGTCATTGCGCACGCCGAGTTCGGCATTCATGACCATGGCGCGGCCTTGCACCATCGACAGCATGTTCTCGGTTCGGTTCTCGGTCCAGCGAACTGGCCGGGAGAGTTCCTGGGCTGCCCTGCCGACCACGATGTACTCGGGGTACACCGCAGCCTTGGGGCCGAATCCGCCACCCACCCACGGCGCGGTCACTCGCAGTTGCTCGGCCTCAAGACCGAGGGCGGGGGCGAGCGCCTCGTGCTGGGAATGAGCGTTCTGAACCGACACGTGCAGCGTCATGGTGCCGTCGGCGCCGGGCACTGCGACGCAGCCATTGGGCTCCATGGGTGCGCCGGCCAGGCGCTGAGTGACGATGCGCTCGGATACGACGTGATCGGCGCCGGCCAGTGCATCGACGCCGGGGCGTTCACCGGTCTCCTCGTCGGGCCCGGGAATGGCGAAGGGGAAGCACACGTTGGACTGCTGGCCTTCCCACACGATCGGCGAGTCGGGGTCGGCAGCCCGCTCGAAATCGGAAACGACCGGCAGCGAGCTGTAGTCCACGTACACAGCCTCCGCCGCGTCGTTGGCCTGCGCTTGGGTCCCTGCCACGACTGCTGCCACCATGTCGCCGACGAAGCGGACACGACCGGCGGCCAGCGGTGGACGGTTGAAGTCCGGCGGCATCATCGGGAAGCCTTGGAACGCGTCCATGGACAGGTCCTCAGCCGTGTACACCGCCAAGACGCCCGGCATCGACGCCGCTTCGGAGGTGTCGATCGAGGTGATCTCGGCGTGGGCTTCGGTCGAGCGGACGAATGCGACCATGGCGGCGTCGACGTCAAGGTCGTCGACGTAGTGATTCGCCCCGGTCAGCAGGCCAGGATCTTCCTTGCGCTGGACGGCATTCCCAAGAATCGAACCCGATGCGGCCATTACTTGCCCCCTTGTAGATGGCACCGCGGGTGCGGCACCGGTTTGCGTTCAGGACGGTGTGCCCAGCCGCGAACGGCTCGGCATCAGCCGCGACAGTAGCCCAACGCCCGGTCGGCGCTGTGCGCCCGAGGACCCATTCCCGAGCAGGTGACGGAGCGACACCGCAGGCTGCCGCTCGTCAGTCGAGCGATGCGAGCCAGCTCGCGACGGTGTGTGCGGCGAGGCCCGGTTTCTCGCACATCCACCAATGGCCGACATCGAGCAGTTCGGTGACCCGAGCACCGGCTCGCTTGGCCATGCGGCGATGCATGATGCCCCCGCCGGTGAAGTGGTCTCCCGCCGCCAGGATGCAGAGTCCAGGGCGCTGGCCGGCTGCTGCGACGTTGAAGCCCAAGTTCGCCATGGCCGGTTGAGCAGCGTCGCGGTAGAGCGCCAGAATGCAGCGCCCCATGTCGGAGTTGATATGGGGCACGACTGCAGCGGCCACCTCCGCTCCCATGCCCAAGCCGGCATAGAACTCGACTCGCTCGGCATCCGGGCGGCTGATCATGCGCTCGATCGAGGCATCGCCTTGCGGGGTCTGCCACAGCTGGGCTGCGTCGTGCCAGACATAGTCGGGATCGAAGAGGCCGATCACGTCGGTACACCACGAGCGAATCAGGTCAGGACGCTCCATGGCGATGCGCATGACATGACCGCCGCCCCAGTCGTGTCCCAGCAGGTCGATGTGTGAGGCGCCTGCGTTGAGAAGTCGTTCCAGCTCGGCCGCGAGCCAGTCCCGATACTCGCTCATGGTGGCGCCGAAGCTGTCTGGCGCGGACGCGCCGAATCCAGGCGGCGACAGCGCGACGACGTCGGAGGGGCCGACGCCATGGCGCTCGAGGGCGACGCGCATGGGGTCCCAGATGGCGGCTGTTTCGGGGTTGCCGTGGACAAGCGCAAGCGTCATGAGATCGCTTCCTCGCTAGCTGGGGGTCTACTTCGATTCGCTGTCACGCTTCGGTGCGCAAGAATGCCGCCCGGAGCGGCACGTCTGTGCATAGAACTCACCGCTTCGTTTCTCTGCGCAACGAAGCTGCCGGGATCGGCATTGCTGCACACAGCATGGCATCGCACCGGGGCTCAGTCGGTCGGCACAGCTGTTCGGCCGACTGCCCGCAGCCGAACGGTTGCTTCGGCGTCAACGCAACGACCGTCGTCGCCGATGACAACGCCGTAGTCGCGGCGGGCGCCCTCGACGCTGACGACCTCGTCCATCACGTCTCGCAGCACCGCATCGGGCTCTCGCGCGAATGCGTCGCCCCAGCCGCCCCCGCCAGGAGTGTCGGCGATCATGCGTGCGGGGCCCATCCGCTTTATGCCGTACTTGGGCGGCACGAACGTCGGCCCATCGGCATCGGTGTCGACGGGGGCGATCCACTCCAGGCCGACCCCGCCGGTGCCGCCGCCGCGCACGCCATGGCCGGACGGCGTGTCCAGCCCCTCGGCGCGGAACGACCAGATGGCAGGCTCCAGAATGTCGGCCTCGTATCGCACGCCGGTGCCGCCGCGTCGTTGTCCGGGACCGGCGTTGTCGCAGCGCTGCTCGTGGCGGACGTACCGCACGGGGTACATCTGCTCGTGGAACTCCAGGTTCGGCAGGTCGAGGCCGCCGAGCGTGATGAGGTGGCCCATCTGCGGGAAGCCGTCGCGCTCCGCGGTCGCACCCGGCGTGGCCATGGCATGCCACTGGTACATCACCCAGGTGGTGCCGTCGTCGCGGCGCCCGGCGACGTGCCCGTGCATGGTCTTGGACCACGCTGCGCACGCCCGATCCGGGTCGGCCTGTGCCAGTGCCTGCCACACCGCGATCACGATCTCGTGTGCGACAAACACGGTGTTCATCGTCATCGGGGCAGGCGGCAGTGCGTTGACGATGCTGCCTTGCGGGGCGATGATCGTCACCGGTCGGTAGGTGCCCTCGTTGCGTGGGATCGACGTGTCGAAGAACGACGACACGGCAAGGAACACCGACGAGTACGTGTTCGCCAGCGAGCTGTTCTTGAAGCCGTCGATCTGGGGATCGGTACCGGTGAAATCGAGAGTCATCTCGTCGCCGTCCACCGTCATGTTCACTCGCACGGCGATGTCAGCAGGGCCGAAGCAGTCGTTGTCGGTGCGGTCCTCGCCGTAATAGCTGCCGTCGGGCAGTGCGGTGATGGCTGTGCGCATGCGGCGCTCGCCGTGGGTGAGAACGCCGTCGAGGTAGGCGAGATACGGCGCGACCCCGAGCTCGGCAACCAGACCGAGGACTCGTTCGGCGCCGATGCGGGTCGAGCCCAGCATGGCGAGCAGGTCGCCGTCGAGCAGCTCGGGCGTCCGGCAGTTGATGAGCAGCAGTTCCCACAGGTCGTCGCGGACCTTGCCCTCCTCGATCAGCTTCATGACTGGCAGCCGGATGCCCTCTTGCCAGATCTCGGTGGCCTCAGGGTTGTAGGTGCCTGCGATCCCGCCGCCGATGTCGGACTGGTGGGCACGGTTGCAGCAGAACCCCACGAGCGTGGGCTCGCCGCCGCTGTCCTCTGTGCTGTCGCCATGCTCGCCCTCTCGGGCGACGCTGTGCTGCTGCTCGCCCTCTCGGGCGACGCTGTGCTGCCGCTCGCCCTCACGGGCGACGCTGTGCTGCCGCTCGCCCTCACGGGCGACGAACACAGGCCTCGCGATCACCCAGTCGGGCAGGTGGTTGCCGCCGGCCACGTAGGGGTCCGACAGCAGGAACACGTCCTCTGGGTTGATGCGTCCCTTGTAGCGCTTCAAGAGCGCCCGGACTGCAAACCCGCCCCCGCCGGTGTGAATGGGGATGCCGTCGGCGTTGGCGACCAACGTTCCGTCCGGAGTCGTCACGTAGCAGGAGAAATCGTGGCTCTGGCTGAAGATCGTGCTGCGCGCAGTGCGCGTCATGACCCAGCCCATGTGCTTGCTGATCTGGTCGAGCCGGTTCTGCATGACTGCGAGCACGATCGGGTCGAGCCCGAGTTCATCCGTTGCAGCCGCCGCCTCGCCGTTCGACCCGCTGCGGGTTCGACCCGATTGGACGCTTCGGGACACAGCCGCGTCGCCCGAAGCCGAGCCCTCGGCGGTCTCGTCGGCGGGCGCGAGGTCGATGAACAGGTCGCCGTTCGCGTCCACCCACAGCCGGTCACCCGGTCGGGCCACGACCGTCGTGGTCAACTCCTCGACCAGCGCTGGCCCCGTGATGGCGTGGCCGCGCCGCAGCACTTCGCCGTCGAAGACCGGAGTGTCGCACCAGCCGAACGCGCCGTGCCACACCGAGCGTGTCTCGATGGGTTCGGGATCACCCACCGCAGGCGCCGTCTGCGAAGTGGCCACGTCGCCCGTCGAGGCGCGTGCCACGAGGCGAAGCGAGGCCACCATGATCGTGCCGTCAGTCTGGACGTGGCCGTACAGCCGCTCGTATTCAGTCTCGAAGGCGGCCCGGACTGCGGCTGCGTCGATTCCGGATGCCTTATCGGAGTAGGCAGGGACGCGGATGGTCCACAGCTGGCCCGGGTGATGCAGTTCCAGCTCGCAATCGAGCGTCACCTGTTCGGCAACGAATCCCTCGCCGTCCATCACGTCGAGTGCCTGGACGCGCAGGGCGTCGAATCCAGCATCGATCTCGACGGGGTCCAGCTCGTTGAGCGAGCCCATCAAGAAGCGGGTGAAGTCCTGGCGAACGTCGGAGTGCAGCATCCCGATCGCACACAGGGCGCCCGCATCGCGGGGCACATAGACGCGTTCACAGCCGAGCCCCGCAGCCACCGAGGCGCCGTGCATGGGGCCTGCACCTCCCGCAGCGACCATGGTGAAGCGCCGCGGCGAATGGCCTCGCTCGATCGAGATGTGCTCGGTCGCGCTCAGCAAGTGCTGCTCGACGACCTCGACAATGCCGGCGGCCGCCTCTTCGATAGCCATGCCGAGCGGCTCAGCGACGTGTGCGCGGATCGCCTCGCGTGCTGCGTCGATGTCGAGGTCCAACGTGCCGCCGGCGGACTTGCCCGGGCGAAGGCGGCCGAGGATCAGCTGGGCGTCGGTGACGGTGGGCAGCGTGCCGCCGTGGCCGTAGCACGCCGGGCCGGGGTCGGCGCCCGCGCCCTGCGGCCCGACGAAGAGCAGTCCGGCCTCGTCGACGCCCGCGATCGTGCCGCCGCCTGCGCCGATCGTGTGAATGTCGATCGCAGGTGTGGATACGTGATAGCCGGCGATCATGATGTCGTCGCGGGTGTCCACCTCGCCGCCCGACATCAGCAGGACGTCGCAGGACGTGCCCCCGATCTCCATCGAGATCAGGTTTCCGGCCACCGCAGAGGTGTTCTCATCGTTGACGAGCGCGCTGTCGGTGGCGTCGCGGTACAGATTGAGCGCGCCGACGGCGGCGGCAGGGCCGCTGAGCAGCAGGTTCACGGGCCGCCCCGACACCTGATCGACCGAGGCGGCGCCACCGTTCGACTGCACCAGCAAGATGGCGTGACGCAACCCGGCCGCAGCGAGATCGTCGTTCAGCGAGCGCAAGTACGACACGATCTTCGGCGACAGCGAAGCGTTGACGACGGCGGTGGACGTGCGTTCGTACTCGCCCATGAGCGGCGAGACAGCGGCCGACGTCGTGATCCACGTGCCGTCCCACTGCTCGCTCACGGCTTCGGCGGCTGCTCGCTCGTGGGAGTCGTTCACGAACGAATTCATGAACGCAATGGCGATGGCCTCGACGTCGTGGCTGTCGAAGTGCTCCAGCACCGAACCGAGGCTGTCCACATCGAGCGGGGCGTGTTCGCTGCCGTCGGCGTCGATGCGCCCGCCCAGGGTTGCCCTCAGGTAGCGAGGCACGAGCACCGGGGCATACGGAGCGCGGTGGTTCCACTGGTCCTCGCGCAGGCCTCGGCGGATCTCCAGCGCGTCGCGGAACCCCTCGGTGGCGATCAGCCCGACGGTGGCGCCTGTGCCTTCGAGCATGGTGTTGGTGGCCACCGTGGAGCCGTGGACGAACAGCGAGCAGTCAGCGAGCACGTCGCCCAGCGGCATGCCGAGGTCCACGGCGACGCGGGCGAGCGCAGCGTGAACTCCTCGACTCGGATCCGCCGGGACTGAGGGAACTTTCGCCACCCAGGTCGCGCCCTGCGCATCGGCCAGGACCAAGTCGGTGAAGGTGCCTCCGACGTCCACACCGATCCGCCAAGGCGCCGCGGGCCGCCTTTGGGCGCCGTCGGTGCCGTCGGCGTCGGTTGCGGGCGTTGTCATCTGTTCAGTCTCGCACCCAAGGCCCTGCAATGACGCCTGAAGTCCGCCGCTGGCGGGCAAAACCGGTCCCCTCAGGGGACCGATGCCAGACTTGGCAGATGTCTCAGCAGGCACAGCAAACGCCACCATGCAGATGACCGAGTCGGGACGATGGCCTACCGAGGCGTCTGCAGCGCTGTATGAGCGCGCGCGGCGCTCGATCACCGACGGCACGTCGCGAGACACCCTGCTGCGCAAGGGCGGGCACCCCATCTACGTCGATCACGGCGAGGGCGCGTGGGTAACCGACGTGGACGGCAACCGCTACCTCGACTGCAACAACAATTTCGCGTCGATCATCATCGGCCACGCCGATCCGACGATTGCCGCCGCGGTGCAGGCCCGCATGGCTCGAGGCACCGCCTTCTCGTTCCCCAATGACGCCGAAGTCGATCTGGCCGAACTGCTGTGCGGGCGTGTCGAGAGCTTCGAGCTCATCCGATTCTGCAATTCGGGTACCGAGGCGGTCATGGCTGCCCTCAAAGCCGCCCGCGCCTACACCGGGCGGCCGAAGGTCATCAAGGTCAAAGGTGCCTATCACGGCACCTATGACCACGCGGAAGCCAGCCAGTCGCCCAATCCCACCAACTGGGGTGATGCGACGGCGCCGTCGACGGTGCGCTATGCCGCTGGTACGCCGGCGTCGGTCGAAGACGAGGTGGGCATCATCTCGTTCAATGACGCTGAGGGTGCCCGCGCTGCGATCCGCCGAAGCGGCGATCAGCTGGCGGCGGTGCTGCTCGACGTCATGCCGAACCGGGTGGGCATGCCCGTGATCGAACCGGAGTTCATCTCAGCAATCCGCGAGACCACGCGTGAGGTGGGCGCGCTGGTGGTGCTCGACGAGGTCATCTCCTTCCGGCTGGGCTACAGCGGAGCGCAGACCCTGCTCGGCATCGATCCCGACATCACCACTGTGGCCAAGATCATCGGCGGCGGCTTTCCCGTCGGCGGTGTTGCGGGGCGCGAGGGGCCGATGTCGACGTTCGCACGTTCCGGCGGCAGTCGGGCCAAGGTGCCCTCGGGAGGGACATTCACGGCGAACCCCGTCACCATGGCCGCTGGGCTCGCCACTATGAACCAGCTCGATCACGCTGCTTTCGTACGTTTGGACGACATGGGAGAAGCAGTCCGCAGCGGTCTGCGGTCAGCGATCTCCCGAGCCGGTGTGGACTGGCAGGTCACCGGTCGGGGGAGCCTGTTCAAGGTGCATCCCCACTCCCGACACATCCGCAACTACCGCGACGCGCATCTCAGCAGCGACGAAGCCGCCGAAATCGAACGGTTCGAACACGACATCCAAGCGGGCGGCGTCTATCTGTCGGGCGGGGGCTTCGGCTGCCTCAGCTTGGCCATGACCGACGACGACATCGCTCACCTCCTCCGAGCCGCCGACGCCGCCTGGTCCAGCTGAATCTCAGGCCATTGCCGTATCCGTATGCCCAGCCCGCGTCCTCACTTCATGCCATACCAATCGCTCCCACTGGCGGCAGTGACTGAAGACCCCCAGTCAACGTGACCGGACTGTGGCAATGTCAGCGCCAGCCCATGCGACGCTGTTGACAACCATTCACCTCGGAGTCGTCGCCTGTCCGGCGTGATTGGCGCCCCAGCAGCCGACGAGGTGGCCCACCTGCGCCTAGAACGGCAATACCCCGGGCGCATACCACGAAGGTATTTGCGGCACCGGGGAATTGGGTTAAGCGTACGCTCACCCGCCGTGGAATTCAACCATCGAGTCGAGCAAGCAATCTCGACGCCACGGTTCGGCACCTTCCGTCACCGAGCGTCGTCCGACGATCACGCCTGGGCGTTGTACCGATGGAACGTCGATCTGGCAGCGGCGGTCGCGCCACTCGCTGCGGACATTGAGGTGACGCTTCGCAACACGATCCACGTCCGCCTCGCAGATTATTTCGGTCGTGCCGACTGGTGGGCCTCAAGCTCGCTGATGCTTGACGACATCACGGCTGCGATGCTGGCTGGTGTCGTCCGCAAGCATCAGAATAAGATTAGCAAGGGCACCATTGGACCCGGAAGGGTCATCGCTGACTCCACGCTCGGTGTATGGGTGCACTTGTTGGGACGAGGTGGGCAAAGCGCACTCGGGCGCGCGATCGACTACGAAACGAATCTCTGGCGCCCGACACTTCGCTTCGGCTTCTCAAAGGGCACCACAACTGCATCAGGCCGCGAAGGGCGGCCCGCGCGAGCCGAGGTGCATAGTCGCACCGCACTGCTTCAGCGCCTTCGCAACCGGGCAGTGCATCACGAACCGATTCTCAATGGCATCCAGATCCCTGGTTCGAACAAGGTGGTCGCGCTCAATGAGGTGTGGGAGCAATCGCTCGAACTCCTGCACTGGATGAGCCCGGACCTAGCCGAACTCCACCGAGGGCAGAGCGCCATGTTCGATCTGCTGCAGCGACGGCCTCAGCCATGATGGCGAATTCGAGCGTTATCGGCGGCAATGGGATCTCCCGAACCGTCCCTGCTTCGGCCAACGGCGGGAGCACTGCCTCGAATCGAAGGAAGTTGCGCTCCGGACGTGGTGGTAGCGCCGAGCGTGGTGGGTGTGAGCTGGAGTACTGCCTCGAATCGAAGGAAGTTGCGCTAGGGGCCCCACAGCTAGATGGTTAGTTCCAAGGGGTGGGGTCCACCGCTGGTGGGGTGAGGGTGTCCAAGCTCGGGGTGTGTATTCACGCTTCGATCTTGGAGGTTCTCAGCATGGGCCCGGACTCGGGTCACCCTCGCGACTGCACTGTATGTGAGGATCGACGACCTGCTCGCGCAGAACCCGCAGTGGGCGCCTTGGCGGCCCAGGGTGGGTTTCGCGCCGAAGCTGTCCGACGCGGAGCTGGTGACGTTGGCGGTGATCTCGGCGCTGTTGGGGTTCGACAACGAGTCGCAGTTCATGCGCTACGCCCATGAGCATCTGCGGGCGTGGTTCCCGTACCTGCCCGACCGCGCCGGCTACAACAAGCGGCTGCGGCGCAGCGCGGAGATGATCGCCGGTGTGATGGGATGCCTCGCACGCGAATGCGACTCGTTCCACGACGACGTGTGGCTGGCCGACTCCACCCCCGTCGAGTGCGGCCGAAGCCGCGAGACCAAAAACGCTCGAACCTCGCAGGATGGGCCGAATACGGGTACTGCGCGTCGCACTCGCGGTACTTCTGGGGCCTGCGGCTGCACCTGATCGCCACCCCCGCAGGACTGCCGATCGCCTACGCGGTGGCCGGCGCGAAAGCCGACGAACGCGACGTCTGCGCCGACATGATCGCCACCGCCCAGATCGCCCGAGCAGGCCAGACCCTCATCGCCGACAACCGCCACCGCTCCGAAACGTTCGAAACCGACCTCAAAGACGCCGGCATCACCCTCATACGGCCCGCCACCCGAACCGAGGCCCCGCGGCCCGGCGCCAGGTTCCTGCGGCCCTGGCGCCAGATCATCGAATCGATCAACCGGGCCCTCAAAGGCCAACCCGCCCTCGAACGCCACAAAGCACGCACCCGCACCGGCGTCGCAGCACGCATCGCCACCCGCCTGCTCGCCCTCACCGCCGCCATCTGGCACAACCAGACCACCCAACGGCCCGGCCCCGCACGCTCACTCATCGCCTACGACCACTAACCCCTTGGAACTAACCATCTAGCCACTGAGGCAGCTGATTCCTCCTAGTCTCGGCGCGATGACAGGCGTCACGAACACAGATCCGAACCTGATTCCGGCCACCGAGCTGGCCTCGCTGATCCGGCAGGGCAAGGTGTCGGCGGTCGAGGCGATCGAGGGTGCGCTGGACCGTTACGAGCGTTTCAACCCTGCGGTGAACGCGGTGATCGTGACCCGGATCGATGAGGCGCGTGAGCGGGCGGCAGCAGCCGACGCAGCGCTCGCAGCGGGGGAGTGCTGGGGGCCGCTGCACGGTGTGCCGATGACCATCAAGGAAGCCTTCGACTGGGCTGGCACACCGTCGACGTGGGGCAATCCGGCGTGGGCAGACAACGTGGCCGAAGCCGACGCTGTCACGGTGACGCGGTATCTGGATGCCGGGGCGGTCATCTGGGGCAAGACCAACGTGCCGCTGATGCTGGGCGACTGGCAGAGCTTCAACGACATCTACGGCTGCACCAACAATCCGTGGGATCTGACCCGCACACCGGGCGGTTCCTCAGGCGGATCGGCGGCGGCACTTGCCACCGGCATGGCGTCGCTGGAGCTGGGCTCCGACATCGGTGCGTCCATCCGCAACCCTGCGCACTATTGCGGCGTGTTCGGCCACAAGCCGACCTTCGGGTTGGTGCCCGACGGGGGTCACGCAGTGCCCGGCGCCCTGGTCGGAAGCGACATTGCGGTGTGCGGCCCGCTGGCGCGCAGCGCTGCCGATCTGGATCTGGCGCTCGATCTTCTCGCTGGGCCGTCCGGCTTAGATGCGGACGGGTACCGCGTGGCGCTGCGTTCCGAACCTCGCGGCACGCTGGGCGCGTTCCGGGTGGGCGTCATGCTGGACACGCCGGTCATGCGGAATTCGACGGCGATGATCGACACCTTGCAGCGGGCGGTGGACGCGCTGGCGGCCGCTGGTGCCGACCTCAGCGAAGCCGCACCCGACATTGACCAGCACGAGTTCAACGAGAACTACCTGATGCTGCTGCGCGCCGCCACCGGGGCGCTGGCCGACGACGCGATGTGGAACGACGCACAGTCCCGCGCTCACCGCTACAACGATGGCGAAGGGGACTACCAGTCGCTGGTCGACTACGCGATGACGATGAGCCACCGTGAGTGGTTCGCCCACCACAACAAGCGCGAGGGCTACCGGCAGGCGTGGGCCCGGTACTTCGACGACTATGACTTGCTGCTGTGCCCGATCGCCGCATCGGCGGCGTTCGTCCACGACCACACGGGCACCCGTCCGACTCGCACCATCGACATCGACAGCCGCCAGGAGCTGGGCGTGGATCAGCTCTTCTGGGCTGGCTGGAGCTGCAGCGTGTACCTCCCCGGAACGGTCGCTCCGGTCGGGCTGACAGCCGACGGGCTGAACCTGCCGGTGGGCATCCAGATCGTGGCCCCACACTTGGGCGACCGACGCGGCATCCGCTACGCGGCCCTCATCGAGCGCACCCTCGGCGGATTCGCCTCCCCGCCCGGCTACGAGTAGCCGCCCCACGCGTCGAAACCCCAGCGCTGCGCTCGATTGTCGGGCTTGCAGGTCCTGCGGTCTGCTAGAGAACTAGGCCGTGAGTGACACTGATGCGGCCGTTGACGAGGCCCTAGACGAATTGCTGGACCTGCTGGACCTGCAGCAGAACGACAACGGGTCGGACACGTTCCGGGGCAAAGGCTCCGGGTTTGACGAGTTCGGACTCTACGGCGGGCACGTGCTGGCACAGGCGGTTGTCGCGGCACAGCGGACCGTTGACGAGGATCGGCTGATGAACTCGGTGCATGCGGTGTTCCTGCGAGGCGGTGACGGCCTGGCCGAGGTCGACTACCGGGTGGATCGTGTGCGTGACGGGCGCGCGTTTTGCACACGCCGATCGCAGGCGTTCCAGTCCGACCGGCTGATCTTCGAGCTCACTGCGACGTTCCATGTCCCCGAGACGGGCAAGGTCGACATTCAGACACCGATGTCTCCCGACGTGCCGCCGCCCACCTCGGTACCCACCTATCAGGAGTGCATCGCGCAGGTTGGTCCCATCTTCGGCGAGCAGTGGTCGTACATGACCCGGCCGGTTGAGTACCGGGTCGTGCACGCCCCATGGGCACCGACGGGGCCATCACCTCGAGGCGGCATCGACTACTGGTTCCGGGCCCCCCGCCGGCTGCCCGACAACCCGGCGATCCACGAGGCGATCATCGCCTACATGAGCGACGACTGTCTCGCCGACAACGTGATCGTGCCCTACGGGGTCACTTGGCTGGACAGCAACGTGCAGGTCGTCAGCCTGGATCACGCCATGTGGTTCCATGAGCCGGCCCGGGCCGACGAGTGGATCTATTGCGAGCAGCGCCCGCTGGCCGCCCGGAGCAACCGAGGCACCGCCGAAGCCCGCTTCTGGCAGAACGGCCGCCTCGTCGCCACCGCGGTCCAAGAAGCGCTCGCCCGCTTGTAGCGCGGCCCCGAGTCCAAGCAGGTTGCGATGCCACGGAGCGAAGGGTCCTTGCAGGCGGGCCGGCCCGATACGGACGCCTGCGCCACGAATGCCTCGACATCGAGGACATCGCCGCCGTCGGCACTCGACCCTGGGAAACATGTCACCCAACGAATACGAACGTCGGCGCTGAAACCATCAACGCGGCGCCGGCCGGCTGAAGCGCGGTCAGTGCCGCGGGTAGGCGACGAGCGGGTTGGGTTCCGGCGGGCGGTACGGTTCTGATGGGCCGGGATCGAGGCTGACTGCTAGGCGAATTGCTTCGCGTAGCGGGATTCTCTCCCCCCAGACCATGTTGTTGGAGACTTCTTCGTAGCCCTGCGCGAGCGATTCATGCTCGGGGGTTGTCGGGTCGAATGAGCGCAGCGCGGCGAAGCCGTCTGCCCCGAATTTGGCGCGTGTTTTGTGTTTGTGCTGGTCAGCGGGGGCGCGGCGGGTCGGTGTTTCCACTACATCGTCTCGGAAGGGGGGGTGCGTCAGCCGATGCGGGCTTTGTCCCAGTGGCGGGTGGGGGTGTCGGTGGCCGCGAGGATCTTTGTCTGCAGCGGGCTTCGGCGGGTGGTGACGGTGACGGGTTGGTTGTCGGCGCGCAGGCGGACTTCGCGGATGCGGTCGAGCTCGCGCAAGGCGCGGGCGGCGCTGAGATGCTGGCCGGCTATGTCGGGGTCTTCGATTGCGGCGGTTTGGAGGTCGCGTGTGATGAGGGTCTCGGCGACGGCGGCGTGGACGCACACGGCGATGTGGCCGCGGACGCGTTGTTCGGTCCAGTGCCGTATGGGGCGCAGCCGCAGGAAGTCCTTGAGAGTGCGGAAACGGGCTTCGACGTCGGCGAGCTGCCGATAGGCGGCCACCACGCGTTCGGCGGAGGCTTGCTGGGCGGTGAGGCTGGTGGTGAGCACGTATCGGCCCGCGAGCAGCTTTTCGTAGGCGTGGGCGTCTTCGTCGTAGTGATAGACGAAGCGTCGGTCGCTGATCTCGAGGTCGAACAGACGCCCGACGCCGCTTGGGCCGATGATGCGCTGAGCGGCGCGTCCGATCTTCGCGGCATCGGTGAGCCGGCCGGCTCTGACCCTGTCTTCGAGAGCGAGCAGCGCGGTTTCGGTGCGGGCGACGAGCTCGGCGGTGCGCTTGGTGTCGCGTCGCATGCGGGCGTCGGATTCCACGATCACCGCGCGGGTGCCGTCAGCGAGAATCGCTTCGGCAGCGCGGCACCTCAAGCCGGGCACGTCGGCCCATTCGGTGTCGTCGTCGATGGTCTCGAGGGCCTCTTGGCAGGCTTTGTCGCGATGCAGGCGGGTGGCCAAAACGTGATCGCAGCCGGCCTCTGCGACCGCGGCGACGTTGTCGGCGGAGATCAGGCCCCGGTCCGCGACCACGCAGATCGGGCCCACAGCGAACCGTGCGGTGAGATCGGCGAGCACGTCGGGCAAGGTGGACGCATCGGCGGTGTTGCCGGCGAACACGTGATGCGCGATCGGCACTCCGTCGCCGGTGCACAACAAGCCGATCACGACCTGAGGCCGGTCGGGACGGCGGTCACGGGAATAGCCGAACGCCTTGGACTCGAACCGCTCCGAAGGCGCGGTCGCGCCCTCCAGATACGTCGAGGTCAGGTCGTAGCAGACGAACCGCAGATCCATGCTGGTCAGGTCGCACAGCCGTGA
This sequence comes from Candidatus Poriferisodalis sp., assembly GCF_965208895.1. Classification (GTDB taxonomy): domain Bacteria; phylum Actinomycetota; class Acidimicrobiia; order Acidimicrobiales; family Poriferisodalaceae; genus Poriferisodalis. Next base: position 4,098,974 of record NZ_OZ242363.1, read on the forward strand.
GAACAAGAACTCCTCGGTGTCTTCTTTGAGATCGGCGACTGCGTCCAGGGCCCGGTAGTACTGCCACGGCGACGGCGCCTGCCAGCTCTCGGGCATGACCACATCGGATCGGGCCCACTCGGGCAGCCTGCGCTTGGAGCACGGCGCGACCAGACGGTTCGCGGCCATCGCGAACACCGCGTCGGACAATCGGCCGGCGTCGCGCTCGGCGCCCGCGGCCGCGAACCAGCCGTCCAGCCCGAGACGCTGCCACACAGCCGCCGCGCAAGCCACGCCGCCCGCCGCCGGCGCCGCGTCGGCTTCCAGCGATCCCGCGTCGACGCGTTCGGTGTCCAGGTGCTTCACCAGCGCCGCGACGATGCGGTCCAGCCGGCCCGAGCGGCGCAAAGCGGTGACCTCGCCCAAGCGCAGCAGCGTGCGATGACGGGTCTTCGCGCCGTCGCGCACCGACTCCACCAACGACAGGTACTCGTACGTCTTGTCGCCCCTGCGACGTCTGGTCGTCTTCACGAACATGTCCACACCATAGCGCGCAAACAGCGTCACAGACGACAATATGTCGCCCCTACATTTTCGTCACGAAACACCCCCGCAGAACACAAAACCGCAGGTCACAGGCCTGACACCCACCAAAAACCGTCCCAAGGCGCCAAATTCGGGTCTGCGGGACGTCTGCGGTTCTCGCTGGGTGCCCATTGCTCGGCGATGTGCAGCAGCGCCTTGCTGTCTCGCCCGATGTGTCCTTCGAACCTGTCTTCGGAAAGAGCGATGCATGCCAGGTCGTATACGTCGCGAGCGCGTTCTCGGATGAATTGCATGTCCCCGGAAGTTGATGCTTCTGCCTGTGCGAGCAGCTTGTTCATCGCTGTTGTCCCCGGTCCCAGAGTGGACATTTCGAAACCGCCGAGCTCGGGGTGGGCGTTGAGCATCTCGTCGCCGCAGACACGTCCGATCAGCGACATGACTGGCTGACGCTGAGTCCAGATCGGGGCTGCGTCGAGCGGCTTGAACGTGACATCGACACGAGAGATCCCAGCCCGATCTGCGTGGACGAGTGTTGCGAATCTGTGCTCCGGGCCTTTGCCGACGATCTTGTAGGTGCCGGAGATCCGTCGAGAGGTTCTGTCGAACGCGTCCATGCATGCCTGACGCAGTTCCTTTGCCTTGGCGTGCCCAAGCGGGCTGAGCACCAAGTCGATGTCTTGTGACCATCGCTGCGTGATCCCCCAAGCTGCCGACAGGGAAGTCCCTCCGCCGAAGACGAAACGGCCGACGAGATTCTCGGCGTCGGACAGATCAGCGTTCGGGAATCTCCGCGACACATAGCCGTCACCGACAGCGTTCCTCCATGCGTGCAGCGTTCTGATGAGCCAGTAGTCGCGGACAATCAGGTCACGCGAAAGCCCGTAGTGATCTGATGCCGCATCGGCTGCGTCATGGAAGCGATCAGCGTCATCAGCGAGCGGGACCGGCGGCGAGGCATCGCTCCCGCTGTCAGCGATCACATCCCGCATCGCAGGCCGAGCCGCTCGCGCCGCTGCATCGGTCGATGCCGAACGGGTGCGGTGCGCGGCGACAGGGCAGGTGTCGGCGTAGTTCTGGCACTGTCCACCGCGCTGCGTCGGAGCGAGGCATGGCTGCGCTCGCCTCACGGGGCTTCCAGGAGGTCCGGCAGGTCTGCGGAAAGGCGGGCCATGACGGCATCGAACGACTTGTCGCTGTTCTCGCAGCCTGCCCAGCCGCGTTCCTTCGGCTCTGTTTCGGATGCCCGCAGGAGCATCTCCTTGCGGATGGACTCGCCTTGTTTCATCCAGCCGTTCGCGTCGGTGAGCAGCCACATGGCGTGATCCCAATTGTGGTAATCGGCTCTGAGAGCCGATCTGGCTGCCTCGAGCAGGTTCGCTTCGTTCCAGTTCAGGTCTCGACGTCGCGTGTTCGAGCGTTCCACGAAACGCACCGGCGAGCCGACGGGCAACGCAGGAGGTGTGAGGTTGCGGTGCGGCACGGCGATGGTCGTGCGATACGGAACCTGAGTGGACCAACCGATCAAGCTGAGGGCGCCAAAATCCGCATAGCTGGAGCCAGGAGGGCCGAGCACTGAGTCGAATGCCTCAGTGAGCATCGGCGGCTTGCCGTACCTGCGGGCCGACGGCGGCGGTTGCCGCCAGTAGATGTCGCGTGCTGCCCTGCCGATGATCGGCCGGTCGGCTGCTATGAGGCGGCTGAGAACGTTCCGCACGACATGCCTTGGACCCGGCACGGCACCCGAACGGAACCATGTGCCAGATGGCAGACTCTCGATCCACTCACGAGCGGCAGCGGACATGCTCACACGGCGAGCATCCGCAGACACCGTCGCCAATATCATGTAGGAATAATACCACCCAACAATCGTTTCCAGGGCTGGGGGTACTCGTGGGCGCGGTCCACGATGTCCGGCGCCGCTTCGCCGTGGCCGTGCTCTACGAACCAGTCGTTGACGCGGCTCAGCATGGTCTTGCCGGCGCGGCTCGCAGCCGCGCGCAGCATGAGCGCTCATGACGCTGCGTCTGGCGGGCGCGGCGCACGTGATCGGCCCTGGTCTCGACCAGGTTCAGCGTCGTCGAACTCGAAACTCGAGCGCGAACAAGCCAACTCGATATGCATGGATTCGGGCGCGTTGCTTGGCGTTGGCGTCCCGACGGCCAAGCAGCACCTCGACGGCTGATCGCAGCTACGCCGAATGGACTGAAGCCGCCCCGGACCCGACCACCGGTTGCGGGGCCGCAGCCGCACCGACACGGCATCACGTTTCAGCGGGGCCATCCAGGGCTCGCCGTCGGAGAGCATCGATCCCGGCGGGGCCTCGATCCCTGCCGCGGACTATCAACCCGCCCTCATCCCACAATGGAGTGAACGGCCCTTGCAGGCGGGCGGGCCCGATGCGGGATTCTTGGGCAGATCCGCTGCCGGGCCTGTCGGAGCCGAGAGCAGATCGCTCGGCGGTCGGCCTCGACCTCCCTCGACACCCGACGCCCACATGGATGGCTTCGAACGCGTCGAGTCCGCAAAGACACAGGTCAAGGCGTTGTGCCCGCCGACAGCTAGCCGAGCGCTTCCGCAGGTCGGCGCCTGTTCGCTCGCGCTCAGGGCGCCAACGCGGACACGGAGACGACCGCGACGCCATCGGGGCGGTCATAGCTGTATCCGGACGCGGTGACCACGACCAGCTTCGACGGCGGGCCGATGAGATCTGTGTCGACTTTGGCCGCTAGGCGAAGCAGCGACTTCGCCGCGTCGTCGACACCCTTGGCGCTGCCGAGTTTCACCTCGACTGCCATCCAACGACCATCGCCCGCCTCCACGATGGCATCGGCTTCGAGGTGATCGCTGTCGCGGTAATGCATGACCACGGCATCGTTCGCTTGGGCATAGATGCGCAGGTCGCGTACCACCAGCGATTCGAACATGAAGCCGAACGCCGGAAGGTCCCCCAGCAGACGGCCGGGAGTCGCTCGCAGCACGGCGGCTGCCAGCGACGGATCCACAAAGTGGCGCTTGGGCTTGGCAGTGAGCGTGGCACGCGAACGCAGATGAGTGCGCCAATGGAGAAGGTCCTCCAGCACGAACAGACGTCGCAGCGCACTCAGGTAGCTGCCCGCGGTGGTGCGGTGCAGTCCGTCGCCGCTGCCGGCTTCGGATGCGAGCTTGTTGACCGACGCCGTCGTGGAGACGTTGCGAGCCATCGACATGATGAGGCGATGGACCCCTTCGGGGTTCCTGTGCACGCCATCGACGGCAGAGACATCGACGCGGCACACCTCGTTGAGGTAGTCCCTCAGCGCTCGCTGAGCAGTCGCCGCGTCTTGGTTGAGCAGGCGGGGCCAGCCGCCGCGGCAGGTGATATCGGCTATGCCTTCGACGTCGATGCCTGATGGCGATGCCGCGCAGGCAGCGCCGCTCAAGAGGCCATTCAGTGACACCTCTCCGGTGGAATGGCCGGATTCGAGCAGCGACATGGGACGCATGCGCACCCGGCTGATGCGCCCGGCGCCGGAGTGGCGCGTGAGATCGTCGGGCGGCGTGGCGGAACCCGTCAGGATGAAGCGGCCGCTCAGGCCGGGCTGCGCATCGCAGGCAGCACGTACGTGGGGCCACACGTCGGGCGCGAGCTGCCACTCGTCGAGCAGCCGCGGTGCTGCGCCCTCGAGAACAGTCTGCGGTGCGACGCTCGACGCGAGCCGGGCGCTCACGTCCTGCTCGAACAGCACTTCGCTTCGAGCAAAGTGCTTTGACGTCCATGTCTTGCCGCAACCTCGAGGTCCTTCCACGACCACAGCAGCGGATGCAGCGAGAGCGTCACGGAGATCGTGATGGACCACACGTGTGAGGTAGCCGGCGGGTGTCAGAGTGGCCTTGGGGGCGTTGCGGGCTTTGCCGTCGGACACGAGAACCCCCCTCCTGCTGGATGCATGTCGACGGCAAAGCAGCGCAGCTTGACGCCATTGCTTCAATCGACACTTCGGAATATTCTAACTGACTGTTTCAGGAGTATTCAACCGACTGTTTCTTGGACCGACAACCGACCACTTCGAAGCCGCCTACGCTGCCCGGAACCCCGACTACCACACCACAGAAAACCGCAGCATTCAGCCTGTGCAACACAGTGAAGATGTGGGCGGGGAGCGGCGGCGACCGACGCTGCCCCGCTGTCGGGCACCGCGTCGGTGCCGTGGCGGCAGTCATGTGCATGCCCTCGCTGCTCGAAATCAAGGCCGTCGTTAGGATCTCGGAGGTGGCCGAGATGAGCGAAACGCTGCGACGAGTGTTGCAGTCGGCCGCTCGCTTGCAGTCGGTCGTCCCCGATGCGGTGTTGGTGGGAGGCTCGGCAGCGGCGCTGCATGCAGGGCACCGAGACTCGTTCGACCATGACCCTGTCTTGGCCGATCTGGTTGATCGTTACGAGATGATTCTGGACGCCGTCGAGGCAACTGAGGGCTGGGCGACCTCGGTGCGCGCGTCGAAGTCGCCGTTCACGATCATGGGCAGCCTCGACGGGGTCGAGGCCGGTCTGCGTCAGATGCGCCGTAGCCGGCCGCTCGAGACCGTCGAGATCGATGTCGGCTCCGGCTCGGTCGTCGTGGCGCCCACCGAGCCCGAGGCCCTGCGGGTGAAGGCGTTCCTGGTGGTGCAGCGCAACGTGGTGCGCGACTATCTCGATGTGGTGGCGCTCGCCGACCACATCGGCGCCGACACGGCGATCGGCGTGCTGTCGGCAATCGACGACTTCTATGTCGACCGGTCCGGCGATCGGGCATCGGTGCTGACGTCGCTGGTGATGGCACTTGCTGAGCCCTCGCCGCGTGACACTGACGTGATCGATGAGTTGCCTCGCTACAAGGGACTCGACCGGCGCTGGCACCGCTGGGAAGATGTGGTAGCGGCCTGCCAAGGGTTGGCCTTGCACCTGGCAGGTGCAGTGTGAGCGCACTGCGGTTCCGCAATGTCGACGCCGACCCGGCCGACCCCGTCGGCACATGGCCCTACGAGGCGCTGGTGGCCGCCATCGATCGGGGCACGGTGCCCGACTGGCAGCCGATCTTCGCCGAGATTCGGAGATCGCCTGCCGGGCCGGTGGCCCAGCGGGTGCGGCGCTACCTCGCCTACCGCCCCCACGACGCCGTCAGCACACTGTTCACGCTCGCCATCGAGTGCGCCGGCAATAGCACCGGTCTCACCGCGCAGCGCTGAGCCCAACACCGCAGACCGGCAGGCGGACGCACACCTGCACAGGTCCCGATAGATACGGCGGTCGAAGTGCGGCTGCCCGCAGCTCAGGCGACGATGCCGTCGTTGCGGAGCTCGGCGATCTTGTCGCCTGAGAGGCCCAGTTCGGTCAGCACCTCATCGGTGTGCTCGCCCTTGGTTGGGGCTAGGCGCTCCAGTTGTGTGGGCGTCTTGCTGAACCGGGCCGGAAACCGGGCGGTGCGGACCTGGCCAATGACGGGATGGTGGTGGGTGAGCACCGTCTCGTTGTGTTTCACCTGGGGGTTGTCGAACACTTCGGTGACGTCCAGCACCGGCGCGCATGGGACGTCGGCTTCCTCCAACGACTTGAGCGCATCGGCTGTGGTGAAGTCGCCGAGCAGCTTGGAAAACACCTCTTGGTGTTCATTGGAGTTTCGTATCCGGGCTTCGCGAGTGGCGAAGCGAGGATCGTCGGCCAGATGCGGCACGCCCAGCTTCCCGCACACTCGGGCGTACTGCTCGTCCGAAGGCCAGATGGCACCCACCCAGCCGTCCGCCGTCTGCCACGGGCTGTACCACTCGCTGTAGGTGGGTGTGCGCGGGGCCTCGGGCACCGACTCGTTCCAGAAGTAGTCGAGCCACATCCACGACAGCGTCGAATCGAGCAGATTGACCTCGACGTGCTGGCCGCCGGCGCCGTTCGAGCGGGCCAGCAAGGCCCCGAGGACAGCGGTGGCCCCCGTCATCGCAGTGGTCTTGTCTGCAGTGGCGGACTTGACGAAGTCGCCTCCCTGCGCTGCGGTCATGCCGGTCAACGACTGGATGATCGGGTCATACACCGGCTGGTGCGCATAGGGCCCCGCTGGCCCGAAACCCGACACCGACAGGTACACGAGATCGGGGTTGACGGCGCTGAGATCGTCGTAGCCGATGCGCAGGCGCTCGGCCACGCCAGGCCGAAAGTTCTGGACGAAAACGTCGGCAACCTTGACGAGCTGCAGCAGAATCTCGCGCCCACGCTCATCGCGGATGTCGAGATCCATGCCGCGCTTGTTGCGGTGCATCTGGACCCAGCAGCCCGATTGGTCGCCGACGATCGCACCGGTCAGGCGCATGACGTCGGACGTGCCTACCTTCTCGATCAGCACCACCTCCGCGCCCATCTCGGCGAGCTGCGTCGATACCCACGCGCCGGCGACAGCGCTCGACACATCGACCACCGTGATGCCTTCGAGCGGTCCTGTACCCATCGGTGCCTCCGCCGAACGAGTGCAGAGCCGCTCAGAAGCCTTCCGGCCGCTGGAACCCGCCGAGTGCTTCCTGCAGGAAGCGGCCCACTGCCAGGGTCGTGCGGTCCTCCAGGAAGGGCCCGGCGATCTGCACTCCTACCGGCAGATCGCCCCCGGCTGCAGGCACCATGCCCACCGGCACCACGGTTGCGGGCAGCCACGCCACGCCGGTGAGGCCCATCCACTTGATGATGTCGAAGTAGGGCCGAGTCTCGCCGTTCACCGTGATTCGGCGGCTGGTGGCAGGCCGACTGTGGTCGTGACGGACGGCGGCCGTCGGCGTCACCGGCAACAGCACGACGTCCCAATCGGTAAAGAACTCCTCCCAGCGCCTGCGCTGTTGCAGCCGACGCTCGTGCCAGCTCAGCCACTCCCGGTGACGCATCGCTGCATACCAGATGCCGAGATCTCCTTGGGGATCGTCGTTCGAGGAGGCGATTTCTTCGAGTTGAGCGAGTGTCCAAGTCCCGGCCTCGGCGGCAGAAAGGAGGTGCAGGAAGGTGTCGACCGCCTTCTCGAAGGTGAATGTCGGTCGCATGTCGGTCTCGACGCGCGCACCGGCCTGCTCCAGGGCGTTCGCCGCCCCCAGCAGCAGCTCCCGGTACTGGGTGTCGATCGGGCACAGATCTTCGTCGAGCCACACCGCCACCCGGAAATCGGAGATGTCGCTGTGTCGAGCCGGCGGGAGGTCGAGCGAGTAGGCCTTGGAATTCCACGCGTCGGGCCCGGCGAGAATGTCGAGCGCCATTTCGAGATCGTCGACATCACGTGCCATCGGGCCGGCGACGGCGATGTCGGCCTGGCTGAGCGTGCCAGGCATGCCGGGAATCTGTCCGAGCGCAGACACGACCCCGTAGCTGGGCTTGTGTCCGGCGACGCCGGACCAGTGCGACGGGATGCGAATGGAGCCGCCGATGTCCGAGCCGAGCTCGAGCGGCGTGTAGCCGGCGGCCAGTGCCGCCCCCGAACCGCCCGAGGAACCGCCGGGAGTGTGCTCGATGTTGTACGGGTTGGCAGTGGTGCCATAGACCTCGTTGTAGGACTGCGCGTCGCCTGCGAACAGCGGCAGGTTGGTCTTGGCGAACACCACCGCCCCTGCGCCCTTGTAGCGGGCGACCGGGTCGGCGTCGCTTTCGGGCACGAATTCGGCCAGCGCGGGCGCGCCCGACGTCGTGACGAGTCCCTCGGTCTGGAACGAGTCCTTGATGGTGATCGGCACGCCGTGCAGCGGTCCGAGTTCATCGCCTCGCGCCACAGCAGCGTCGGCTGCGTCGGCTGCGGCCCGTGCGCGCTCGGCATCGAGGGCGACGACCGCGTTGATCGGACCGTCGAGGCGGTCCACCCTCCCGAGCGCCGCTTCGAGCAGCTCTCGCGAAGAGACGTCCCGGGCTGCGACGGCAGCAGCAGTCTCTTTGGTCGTGGCGTAGGCGAAATCGTCTGCGGCCATGAACTGGTCCTCTCGGTACGTGCGACGTCGCGCTGGATGGTGTCGGCAAGCTACTTCGCCGCTGCGTGCCGGTGCCCGCCTGCGCAAGGGTGCATCCCGATCCGCCGAGTCGCGGTGAATGCTCCTCGCGATCCGACGCCCGCCGGTTGACGCCCTCCATCCGCGGGGCGAGGCTGCGACAACTGCAGGCTGGGGGCTGCGAATCAAGAAAATCAGTTGGCGCGACGACGTGCGGGCACCACGGTAGTCATGTGCGAGAAGACACGAGATGCGCAAAATATGTCGTGGCGCTCTGCGGCCTCGCTATCGGGGCACTCGCCGTGTCGTCGACGGCGGAGGCAGTGCCGTCACTGACGTACCGCACCGCTCAAACCGGTATGCCGCCGGGTGCGTCGCAGCAAGCACCGCCGCGAGACTCTGTGTTGGGCGGACTCCGCATCGAAGTTTCGAGTCGGGATCCGGCGCACCATGCCGACAAGGTGGGCATGGCGGCCAATCGAGGCCTGTCGTCGTTCACGTTCCCGCGACCGGTGCCGTTCTTCGCGCCACCGGCGCAGCGAGTGCGCACACTGGTCGGCGTCGACACTTGGTTCTGGGTGTCGGCGGTGAGCTGGCGTCCCATCGTGCGCGTGGTCGCCGCAGGCAGCGTGGTGGTCACGCTGGTGGCAACACCGTTGGCCCTGCAACTGGTTCCCGGCGATGGATCAGTGTTGGTCTCGTGCCCCGGTCCGGGCCTGCCCTGGCTCGTGCCGGGCACTCGCTCGCCGTGCAGTCACATCTTTCAACGTGCATCCACTGCCGGGAGGGCCGGTCGTTTCCGCGGCACCGTCCAGTCGGTCTGGATGGTGCGCTGGACGTCGAACACCGGGCTCGCGGGCACGGTCGGACCCGTCGTGGTGCCGACGCCCGTGTCATTGCGAGTGGTGGAGGCACAGCCGGTGCTGGAACGCTGAGAGGCTGAGCCGGCGGGCGCTGGGCCTGCCCCGTTCAGCGCTCTGGTGGTGCCGCACTAGCTTCGGCGCGCGACGAGAGAGCCGTGCGCGCGTGCTGCGGGACGGGGAGAGGGGTTCGCTGTGTTGAACTGCCGAGTACTGGACCTGTCGGATCATCGAGGCCAGATGGCGGGTGCGCTGCTGGCCGACCTCGGCGCTGACGTCGTCCTGGTGGAGCCGCCCAGTGGATCTGCCGCGCGCAGCGTCGGTCCGTTCGTCGCCGGGCGTGAAGGCGACCTGGAGGCTTCGCTGTGGTTCTGGTCCTACAACCGCGGCAAGCGCAGTGTCGCGCTCGACCTTGACGACCCTCGCGACCAGCAACGGTTGCGCGACCTGGCGGCGAGCGCGGATGTGCTCATCGAATCCGATGCGCCGGGTGCGATGGCTGCCCGGGGTCTCGGCGCGGAGGACTTGGCGGAGGTCAACCCCGGCCTCGTGTACACGTCCATCTCGGCGTTCGGCCAGTCGGGACCCAAAGCCGACTGGGCCGCCACCGACTCGATCATCTCTGCTGCGGGCCAGCTGTCCAACGTGGTCGGCGACGAGGATCGGCCCCCGCTGCGCATCCCGCTCGACCAGTGTTTCCTGCACGCCTCTGCCGAAGCTGCCGTCGGGTCGCTGATCGCGCTGCGGGAGCGCAAGCGCTCTGGTCAGGGCCAGCACATCGACGTCAGCGCCCAGCAGGCCGTGACCCAGGCCACCCAATCGGCCACGCTGTGCCACCTGTACAACTCGCCGGAGTTGCTGCGGATGAGCGGCGGTGCGCGCCTTGGCCCCTTCCGGGTCCGGCTGCGCTCGCCTGCCGCCGACGGCTACGTCTCGGTGACGATCCTGTTCGGCGAATCGATCGGCCCATTCGGCGCGCGCCTGTTCGAATGGATGCACTCCGAGGGGGGCTGTGCCGACAGTGACCTCGAGATCGACTGGATCAACTTCGTGGAGGGTGTGATCACCGGCCGCATCCCGCCCACCGAGTACGAGCGCATCCAGCAGGTCGCCGCAGACTTCACCGCCACTCGCACAAAGGCCGAGCTATTGGAGGTGGCGCTGGACAAGCGTCTGCTGATCGTGCCGATCTCCACGGTCGCCGACCTCGTCGAGTCGCCCCAGTACTCCGAGCGCGACTTCTGGCGCGACATTCCCACTGGTGGTCTCGACTCGTTGCGCTATCCGGGCCCGTTGGCGAAGTTCAGCGAGACTCCGCTCGACATCTCCGCGCCACCGCCGTCGATCGGCGAGCACACCGACGAGGTGCTTGCTGAGGTGGGTGCTGCCCCATCAGCGCCGGTGTCTGACGCGCTGGTGTCTGCGGCCGGCGCGAGCCACCGCGACCCGTCCCTTCCGCTCGCGGACGTGAAGATCCTCGACTTCATGTGGGTCATGGCCGGACCAGGATCCACGCGGGTGCTGGCCGACTGGGGCGCCACGGTGGTGCGTGTGGAGTCGTCTCACAAGGTGGAAGCGGCCCGGACCATCCAACCTTTCTTGAACGACGAAGCCGGAGCCGACAACGGCGGGCTCTACCAGAACATGAACGCCGGCAAGCTCGGCATCACGATCGACATCTCCAAGCCCGAGAGCCGCGACTTGATCCTGGACCTCGTGCGCTGGGCTGATGTCGTGTGCGAGTCGTTCTCGCCGCACGCCTTGCAGGACATCGGCCTGTCATATGAGGACCTGCGAGCGGTCAAGCCAGACATCATCATGGCGTCGAGCTGCCTGTTCGGTCAGAGCGGGCCGCTGTCGTCGCTTGCCGGCTTCGGCACGATGGGTGCCGCGATGTCCGGCTTCTACGAGATGACCGGCTGGTCCGACCGCGACCCGGCCGGCGTGTTCGGCGCTTACACCGACTATGTGTCGCCGAAGTTCTTGAGCGCAGCCCTCTTGGCAGCGCTGGATCATCGCGACCGCACCGGCGAAGGCCAGTACATCGACCTGTCCCAGGCTGAGGCGTCGATGACGTTCCTGGCCCCGGCAGTGCTCGACTACGAGGTGAACGGCCACCTGCCTGACAAGCTCGGGAACGACCATGCGGTGATGTCCCCGCACGGGGTCTTCGCCTCAGCGGGCGAGGACCGCTGGATCGCCGTGGCGTGCGAGAACGACGACCAGTGGCGTGCGCTGAGCAGGATCATCGGCGCCGAAGGGCTCGGCGGGCTCGGCGTCGACGAGCGCCGCGAGCGGGCCGACGAGATCGCCGAGCTGATCACGGCGTGGACCTCGCAGCGAGACGGTGTTGAAGCCCACGACGAGCTGCAGGCCGCTGGCGTCCCGGCGCACGCGATTGCGGACTCGGCGATGATGGTTGACGACCCGCAGCTCGAGCACCGAAGCCACTTCCGAAACGTGACCCATGGCGCCAACGGCACGATGTGGGTGGAAGGCACCCGGTTCGTGATGTCGCGCAGCTCCGATGGCATCAGCCACGGCGGCCCGACCTACGGCGAGCACACCTTTGAGGTGCTCGAGCAGCTGCTCGGCTACGACCCCGACCGCATTGCCGAGCTGGCCGTGGCAGGCGTGCTGGAGTAGCCGAGCGTCGGTTCTTGCCGGCCGCTAGGTCTCGAACTTGCCGACCTTTTCGCCGGTGACGTTCTCGTAGTTCCGATTCAGGAACCAGCGCTGGTAGTCGCCGTAGGTAATCGGCTCCCAGCGAGCGGGGGCCTCGTTGCTGACCGTCGTGGGCGCCGGCGCCACCACGGCATCATCTCGGGCGCCGTAGAAGAACGGTGCCGCATACCGCTCGCCGTCGGTGGGGTTGCGGGCTCGATGCGCTGTCGACAGATAGACCCCATTCGTCCAGCGCTTCAACATGTCGCCGCTGTTGACCAGGTACGACTCGGCGAGCTGCGGCGGCTTGATCCAGTCGTGGCCGGCAGGACGGATCTCCAGCCCGGGCACCTCGTTGGCCGGCAGGAATGTGAACACCGAGCTGTCGGTGTGCGGGGCCAGTCCCCACTCGTTGTCCGAGTAGTCCATCGGCGGGTAGTGCGACATCCGAAGCGTCACGCTCGGCTTGTCGAAGTCGGGCACGAACCAGCCGTGCGGCAAGTCCAGCGATTGTGCCAGCACTGGCAGCAGCCGACCGCCGAGGGCGATGAGCTGGTCGATGTAGGCCTCGCACCTCGCCGCGAATCCGTCGATGGGCGGGAACTGGTTGTCGGTGTGGTAACCGTGCCGGTGACAGAAGAATGCTTCGTTCTGGTTGGGCTTGCGGACCTCTCCTGCGATGTCCGAGGCATACGAAGTGCCGCCGCCCATGCCGAGGTAGCCGCCGATCAGCTTCCCCATCGGGATGGAGTCCTTCGTCGGCTGCGGAAGTGCGTGCAGCTCGCGGGCGGAGTTGAAGATTCCCTCCACCATCGCCCACGGCACGCCGTGATTCACGATGAAGAAGAACCCCACCTCGGTGAGTGCACGTCGCAAGTCGCCGGAGAGCGCTTCGACGGCCGAGGGGTCGGGAGCTGCCTCGTTGAGGGGCGACAGGTCCAGGACGGGGATCACGTCTTTCGTGTCTTGCGACGGCCCTGCGGTGCTGCGGTCTTGCGTTGTGAGCGCCACGTTGCCCCCTTGCCTCGCTACGAGCGTACGCGTGCGGCCGGGATGGCGTCAGCGTCCATTGCTACGGTGCTGCCGTCCCGGACGGATTCGGTGAATCCGATCCGGGCGAGCAGGCACACCAGTCAGGGGACACCAATGAGAGCGTGGCGACTGAACGAGTTGGGCTATCCGTGGGACGTGCTGGAGTTGGGCGAGTATTCCTCGCCCGAGCCAGGGCGGGGTCAAGCACGGATCACGGTGGAAGCCACCGACCTGAACTTCGCAGACATCCTGCATTGCCAGGGCACCTACCAAGAACGGTGGGATCCGCCGTTCACGCCCGGCATGGGAGCGTGCGGCACCGTGGAAGCGGTGGGCCCTGAGTGCGACTTGGAGGTCGGCGACCGGGTCATCGGCTCGGGTACCGCAGGCTGGGGCGGATATGCCAGCGAAGCGCTCATCAGGGGCGCGACTGCCCGGCGAATCCCCGACGACGTCTCGATTCCGGCGGCGTGCGCCGCCAACGTCATCTACGGCACGGCGTGGTTCTCGTTGTACCGGCGGGGGCAGATGCAGGCTGGTGAGACGGTGCTGGTTCTGGCGGCTGCTGGGGGCGTCGGCTCGGCTGCTGTGCAGATGGCCAAGGCAGCGGGCTGCACCGTCATCGCCGCAGCGGGCGGGCCGGCCAAGGTGCAGACCTGCCGCGAGCTAGGCGCCGATGTCGTCATCGACTACGACAACGACGACCTGTACCAGTCCGTCCAGGACGCCACTGGCGGGCGGGGCTGCGACATCGTCTATGACCCTGTCGGCGGCAAGTACTTCGACATTGCCCGGCGGCTGGTGGCGTGGGAAGGCCGACTGCTGGTGGTGGGTTTCGCCAGCGGCACCATCCCGCAGGCGCCAGCCAACCACCTGCTCGTCAAGAACTACTCCGTGGTCGGCGTGCACATGGGCGGCTACCGGGGGCGCATGGACGAGGTGCTCGAGGAGTGCTACGCCGAGCTGTGGCCCCAGGTTGCTGACGGCAGGCTCGACCCGCTCGTCAGCCAGGAACTGCCGCTCGACGGGCTGATCGACGGGCTGCGCGACCTGCACGAGCGCAAGACCACAGGCCGGGTGCTGCTTCGGCCTGACCTGTAGAGGAACCTGAGGCGCCCGCTGCGGAGGCAGCAGAACCCTCTGCTCCAGCGATCCGGCAGGTCGCAACGTCGCAGAGTCTCCTGCTGCCTCCGCAGCTATGGCATCTGTGTCGAGCGGCTCGAACTCAGAACGAATCTGATGTGCCAGCTCAGCCGCGGGCCACGGTGTAGCCGACCGACTCCCGGTCCCACAGGTCCCCGGTGACGCCTGCGTCCCGGATGGCCTGTTTGCGAATCTTGCCGGAGGCGGTCTTGTCGAGTTCGGGTACGAATTGCAGGTAGCGCGGCACGCTGTGGCGGGGCATGCGCGGCACGCACCAGTCCAAGAACTCGACCGGGTTGGGCGGTGAGCCGTCCACTGCCACAACGGCGAGCACCTCGTCCTCGCCGCCGGCGCCTTGGACACGCAGACCTACGACGGCGCTCTCGATCACGCCGTCATAGCCGTTGATGACGGTCTCGACCTCATAGCTGGAGATGTTCTCGCCGCGGCGGCGGATGCGGTCGTTCAGCCGGTCCACGAAATGCAACCGGCCGGCCTCGTCGATCCGGCCCGCATCACCGGTGTGAAACCAGAGGTTGCGCCACGCTTCGACGGTCTTGCCGGTCATCTGGTGGTAGCCGACGTTGAAGCAGAACGGGACTTTGGGCCGAACCAGGATCTCGCCGATCTCGTCTGGTGAGAGCGGCAAATCGGTTGCCGGGTCGGCCACGATCACCTCGAAGTACTCATCCAGCGGCGGGCCGGCGCAGCCTGACATCACTGGATCCGCCGGGTCCGTGTAGGCGACCATGTTGACCTCGGTCATCCCGTATCCCTGCACGATCCGCACACCGAATCGCTGCTCGAAGGCCGCCGCCCACTCGGCGGCGACGGGAAGTGCGATGACGGCCCGCAACCGGTGGTCGCGATCCCGGTCGGTGGGGGGAGTGCGCCAGATGAATTCGGGCATGACCCCCAGCGCGTTCGTCAGCGTGATGCCCTGATCGATAACGGTGTCGAGCCACTGGCCCACGCTGAACCGCTTCGTGACATACGCCGACGCGCCGCCGTGCAGCGCTGCATAGATCTGCATGAACAGGCCGTTCGCGTGGAACAGCGGCATGCAGCAGAAGAAGCGGTCGTCGGGCGTGATCTCCAGGCGTTGCGCTGCGGTGAGGCCGAACAGGTAGCAGTGCGCCTGGGGCATGAGCACGCCCTTGGCCGGGCCGGTGGTGCCCGAGGTGTACATGATCGTGCAGACATCGCTGGGCTCGGCCTCGAGCACGGCGTCGACTCTCGGCTCGGTGCCCAAGAGTTGCTCGAGCGGCAGCACGGTGGTGCCCGCGAGCGCACTGCCGGCCGAGACGCCACCGGTGGCTTCACCGGAGGGGTGAGCGTCGCCGTCGTCCGCCAGCAGCGTGGTCTCGATGCGCCAGTCCGGTTCGAGCGCCGCTCGTGCCGCCAGTCCTGCTGCTGTCTCATCGGCAGCGCCTGCTGGGGCGGCTACATCGTCGAATCGGCTGAGCAAACCCCGGTCCACGGCCACGATCCGAGGCTCGGAGTTGCGTACTTGGTGTTCCAGGAAGGCACCGCGCAGGTCGGTGTTGACCGGCACGAAGATCGCTCGCCGCTTGTGGGTGGCGATCATCAGCAGCATGAACTCGGCGCTGTTGGTGAGCAGGCCCAGCAGGCGATCTCCTGGCTGCAGGCCGATGTCAGCCAGAGCGGTGGCAAGCCGGTCGGTCAGCTCGTCGAATTCGGCGAACGTGACCGTTCGGCCGTCTTCGAACGCGAGAAACTCGCGGTTGCCATGGGTGACTGCTGCGTGCCGCACGAGCGCTGGCAGGGTCCAGCCGTCCATGCTGACGCTCCCAGCGCTGCCGACATTGGTGTCGGTCCCCTGGTCACGGGTGCCCATCGGCGAAATCGTAGACTTCGCCCGGGCTTCGTAGCCCGAACGGGGTGCGCCTGTTCAGCGGGCGCTTGGGGGATTGGGCGCCTGGGATGGAGGTGACCGCATGCTGATCGGATTGCCGAGTGAGCTCAAGGCGGGCGAGCAGCGCGTCGGGCTGACGCCGCACGCTGTGCGTGAGCTGGCGCTGCACGACCACCAGGTGCTGGTCGAGGCCGGCGCCGGTGCGGGCATTCGTGTGCCCGATGCGGAATATGAGGCTGCGGGTGCGCTCATCGGCAGTTGTGACGAGGTGTGGGAGAAGGCTGATCTCGTCGTCAAGGTGAAGGAACCGCAGGCCTCTGAGCGCAAGATGCTGAGCGAGGGCCAGATTCTGTTCGCCTACCTGCACCTCGCTCCCGACCCCGACCAGACATCGGACCTCGTCGAGAGCGGTGCGGCTTGCGTCGCGTACGAGACGGTGACCGATTCACGCGGCGGCTTGCCGCTGCTGGCCCCAATGTCCCGGGTTGCCGGTCGGCTGGCCGTGCAGGCGGGTGCTTGGGCCCTCGAGACCGCCCACGGCGGCATCGGTTTGCTGATCGGCGGCGTGCCCGGCGTGCCGCCGGCGCGTGTTGTGATCATCGGCGGGGGAGTCGTCGGCGAGAACGCGGCCGAGATTGCCATCGGCATGGGCGCCGACGTGCGAGTGCTCGACATCGACCCCGCTGCACTGGACCACCTTGAGCAGCGCTTCGGCGCGTCGGTTGTCACGGTGACGTCCACCCGGGCGACGGTGGAGACCGAGGTGCTGAACGCCGACCTGGTGATCGGTGCCGTGCTGGTGACCGGTGCCCGAGCACCCAAGCTGGTGACCGCCGACATGATCTCTCAGATGCGACCCGGCTCGGTGGTGGTCGACGTAGCCATCGACCAAGGCGGATGCTTCGAGACCTCCAAGCCGACGACCCACGGCGAGCCGACCTTCGTGGTCGACGGCGTCGTGCACTACTGCGTCGCGAACATGCCCGGCGCTGTGCCGGTCACCTCAACCCGGGCACTCAGCGATGCCACCTTGCCCAGGGTGCTGGCCATCGCCGAGAACGACCTCGACGCCCTGCGCACCGACCCCCACCTGCGAGCAGGCCTCAACGTCTACAAGGGCCACGTCACCGAGCCCCACGTAGCCGCCGCCCTCGACCTCCCCTACACAGACCCCCTCACCGCCCTCGGCTTCTGACGCACACGGCGATGTAGCTGTCGCACGGCGTCACACCCCGCGAGCATCATCGGCCTATGCAAGAGTCCTTGATCGTGGCAGGAGAACACATGTGCGTCGACAGGTATCACGGGTCGGTACCGCAGGTCTCATTAGGGTTCACTCATGCCGCCGTCACGCAGTCGGATCATGGTGTGAGTCCCGCGAGCCGGCTTCGCGTCGTGGAGCTATGTGCCGGTGCCGGCGGCCAGGCACTCGGCTTCGAGGCCGCAGGATTTGCTCACGATTGCCTGGTGGAGCTCGATTCGTTCGCTTGCGACACGCTGCGGCTGAATCGGCCCTTGTGGAACGTCGTCGAGGCTGACCTGCATGAGGTCGATCTCAGTCGCTGGGATGGTGCCGATGTGCTTGCTGCGGGTCTCCCTTGCCCGCCGTTCAGCGTTGCGGGCAAGCAGCTAGGCGCCAGGGACGAACGTGATCTGTTCCCAGCGCTGTTGTCGCATGTGTCGGCCGTGCACCCTCGTGCCGTGCTGGTGGAAAACGTGCGCGGTCTCATGGCCCGGCGCTTCGACGCATTCAGGCGCAACATCGAGCGGTGCCTCACCGAGATGGGCTATGAGGTGACGTGGTCGATGCTTGATGCACAAGAATTCGGCGTGCCACAGACGCGCACCAGATCGTTCATGGTCGCCGTTCAGGGATGCGCATTCTCGTTTCCTTCGCCCAGTACCCCCGGAGGCTCGGTCGGAGCGGCCATTGGAGACCTCATAGCTCAAGGCGGCTGGCGTTGGGCAGCAGCTTGGGCAGAACAGGCGGACCAGGTCGCTCCCACCATCGTTGGCGGCTCAGCCAAACATGGCGGTCCTGATCTGGGTCCCACTCGGGCGCGCTCAGCGTGGGCGACCATGGGCGTTGATGGCCTCGGCCTCGCGGACGCGCCGCCGTCGGAAGCGCACAAGGGGATGCCTCGTCTCACCATCCCCATGGTCGCCCGTTTGCAGGCGTTCCCTGACGACTGGAAATTCGCCGGTGGCAAGACACGCCAGTATCGACAGATCGGCAACGCGCTCCCTCCGCCTCTTGCCGAGGCCATGGCGAACGCTCTGGCTGCTTGCTTAGCTTGACTGGTGGAATTGGTTCGGGCGAGATGCACGATGTCGAGACCGACCAAGACCCAGCATTGACTGCTGTCGCGACTGCTCTGCGAAGTGCCGACGCGGCTGGTGCTCGCACTGCACGCGTTATTCGGGCGACGCTGGACCAACTCTATGACGGCGTGCGGACCGGCCGGTACCGCTGGGACCAGCTGCACAAGACTGAGAAAACCCACTGCGGGACACTGGTGGAGATCAACATGCAGCGCGAGTTCGGCTTTGCCGATGGCGAAGAACTCGACTTTCGAATCGCAGGCGTTGATGTTGACTGCAAATACTCGCAAACAGTTGGCCGTTGGATGATTCCGCCGGAAGCACAGGGCGAGATCTGCATGGTGCTGTGGGCCAACGACGCGGAATCGCGTTGGAAGATGGGGGTGGTGCGGGCGGCGACCGAGCTATTGGGCGAGGGCGCGAACCGAGATGCCAAGACGACCCTCAACAAGTGCGGACGCAACGCCATTTGCTGGATTTTCGCTTGCGGTCGGCTCGCTGAGAACACGCTGCTCCACTTGCCCGAGGGTGACGCGGCCCACATCATGGAGGGCAGGTCTGGGGCTGAGCGCATACGCCGCTTGTGCCGCTTGGTGCAGCACCGCGTGATTCGACGGGAAATCGTTGCAACTGTGGCTCAGCAAGTGGACTACATGAAGCGATTGCGGGGGAATGGTGGTGCTCGGGGCGACTTGCAGTCTGAAGGCATCATCATCTTGGGCCAGTACGAGCGTCACCGATTAATCGCTCATGCCTTGGACCTGCCAGTTCCCGGGGCGGGTGACACCGTCGCCGCCCGTGTGTACCCCGCATTGCCTGGCGAGGGTCCAAGTGTCGAGATCGATGGTTCGTTCTGGCGCTTGGCTGGCAAGACTGATTCAGTCGTGTCAGCGCCGCAACTGCCAACCCGGTAGCGGAATTGGCAAGGCATCAAGCCTTCAGCCATTGCGAGCGATTGTCGCCGAATCCTTCGGCGAGCATGTCGTCGGATTCCGATGCCCGTCGACCTGAACTGGCGGTGCCCGTGGCTACGAGTCTCGGATGCTGGCGCTTGACAGATTGTTTCCTGGTGGGCAGTGAAGCGGCCCATTCCTCGATGACGGCGTCGACGCTGATTTGGCGACGCACGGCCTCGGCGCGCAATCGCGCCATGCCTTCCTCGGAGAGATCCAGTGTCACCACCACGTCAACGAGACTACGCCGTCGTTCTCGGGGACTTCCACATATTTCTGATGGCATGCGCTACTCGGAGGGGGTCTCACCGGCTAGGCGCGGCGAAGTTCTCGGTCAGGCCCAGAGGGCGCAGATGGGGATGGCTTCGATCTGCTCTGAGAGGTGGTACTTGTGGCGGCCGACGTGCAGGACGGCGCCTGCTGCGAACTGGGGGCCGAGTTCGTCTCGGAGCCATATGAGATGGCGGGCATCACTGGTATCGGGGGCATTTGTTGTCTTGATCTCGATGGCGACGATGCCGCGCGCCCCGAAGTCTGCGATCAGATCGACCTCGTGGCGACCGTCTGCCGCCCGCAGGTGGCACAGCTGTGGGCCGCGCGTCGTCAGAACCGTTTCGGCCCGCAACTGGTTGATGACGAGGGTTTCCAGGAGCCTCCCCATCAGGTCGCCGCTGGTCATCACGGTCGCGGCGTCGACGCCGACAGCGGCAGCCCACAGGCCGGCGTCAGCCACGAGGCGCTTGCGTCCCTTGACGAGCCGAGCGAGCCGGTTGCTGTGCCACGGAGGTAGCTCGGCGATAACACCGAGATCGCTGAGCAACTGCGTATAGCCGGTGCCAGTCCGGTGGTTGATCGCCGCAGCACTGTTGAGCGTGGCATCCGTCGCAAGACCTGCTGTGTTGAGGGCGTATGCGCCGAAGTAGCGACCAAGACGAGCGCTGTCGGGTGAGAGCCCCAACGTCGACGGGTCGCGATTCAACATGTGGCTGAGGTAGCCGTCGAGCCAAGCATCGCGGCGAGCGGGCTCGCCTTCCAGGATTGCTTCGGGAAAGCCGCCCTTGAGCGCGAGCTCGACGTAGCCACGCAGGTCTGGCGGGTCCGTTGGCAGTCGGATGTCTTCGCCGGTGCGCATGAGCTCGAGAAACTCCACACCGATGGCGCCGAGCTGCTCGCGCACCGTCATCGGATGCATGGTCACCGGGAGCAGACGACCCGTCCCCGGCCACAGGGAGGGATCGCGAGCAGAGCGGACCGACCCGCTGAGAATGAACCTTCCCGAAGCACGGTCCGTGTCGACGGCCCGCTTGACTGCACCGAGCACCTCAGGGACCATCTGCCACTCATCGAGCAGGACTGGCGGTTTGAGACTTCGCAAGGCCGCGTCGGGATCGGCCCGCACAGCAGCAGCCTCGTCAGGATTGTCCAGTTGAATCACTGTGGCTGCGTGCCGGCGGGCAGTCGTCGTCTTGCCGGTAGCACGAGCACCGGTGACGAACAACGCCGCGGGGGACTCAGCTAAGAACTCGATCCTGGCGTCCGCCATGCGCGGAATGTAGCTCGCCACAGCAGAAGGCTACTAGTTCTGCACGGTCGCTAATACAAGTTACACACATCGCTAGCTACTAGTCCTGCACATGCTGTACTGCACGTTGGGCGCGGTGCCCTTACCGAGTTGCCGCGCACAGTGTGGCGCTTCCTTCCGATGGGCCTATCGGCGATACGCCACGAATTGCTGCACGGTCATCCCGACATCTCGCGCTATGGACCGGAGCAGGATTGGGGACAGGTCTCGTCCTTGATGCACCGGCACGGTCGTCGACCGCCCGTCCGGATGGCGAAATCGCTTGTGCGAGCCGCGCTGGCGGATCTCTTCGAATCCGAGTGCAACAAGCAACGCGCCGACCTCTCGCGGCTTGAGGATCGGCACTGATGGCACAGAGCTTCAAGCCACCTCGACGACCTGCGTGCCGACAAACTCGCCCGCCATTGCCGGAGTGCCGTCCTCGAGGATCATCGCGATGACTTCCTTGAGGTTGTCGTTGAGTTCTTCGAGAGTTTCGCCTTGAGAGTGTGCACCCGGGAATCCCGGGACGTAACCGACAAAGAACCTGGTGTCGGGGCAACGCTCGACTACGGCAGTGAAGTTCCGCATCGGCACGACCTCGACCTCGCTCTCAAACAGCGATTGTAGGCGTCCCTGCGTATCGCATCGGATCAGTCGCAACCGGAACCAGCGAGGCGGTGGACTGGATCGCGGACAAATTGTTCGACGCGGTCGGCGGCATCGACGGGCAGGCTTGGCGACGTTGGTGGCCAGACCCAGAGGGCGCAGATGGGGATGGCCCGGATCCGCTCCGACAGCCGGTGCTCGCTGCAGCGGCCAACAGGACGTCGGCGTCGACAATCAATGCGAGCGATCGGCGCCGAATCCATCGGCGAGCATGTCGTCGGATTCCGATGCCCGTCGACCCGAACTGGAGGCGCCCATGGCCACGAAACTCGGTTGCTGGGGCTTGACTGCCTGATCCTCGGTGGGCAGCGAGGCGACCCATTCCTCTGTGCAAGTTTCACGCGTCGTTGACTACCAATTCTGCACATGCTTTTTCGTCGAGTTCTTCGTGTTCTCAGATGCGCACGGAGTCCAGCCATCTGCTTCTAGGCATGCACCGTTCACGGCAGAGGTGGGCGTCAGAGCTGACGTTGCTGCATCTACGCCCTTTGCACCCGCACATTTCGGGCATGGACGGCCAGTGCGCCAAGGTCGCCGACGTCGCTGCCGAACACGACGCCGTCAGGCTCGGCCATTGCGACCACGATCGCATCGACAGCGGAGCCTCGTTTGGCAGCCGATCTCAAGGCTCCAGCTCGGCGGGCTACCCGCTCGGGAAGGTCGGTGACGATGTCACACCGCTTGAGCAGCCTGTTTGTGTTCGCATCCGTGTGCTGACGACCCGAGATCGACTCTGCCAGCACCACTGAGGGAACGATCGGCGGCCAGTAGCCGTCGCGCGACAGCACTGCGATGAGTGCCACATTCTCCTGTTTCTGTTCGCTCAGACGGCTCAACCCGCCCGAGTCCAGGACGAGGACGGTCAATCTGCTGCCTCGCCAGTGCCGCCATTGCGGATACGTCTCACCAGTGCTTCGGCCTTGGCCACGGCAGCCTCTGAGGGTTCTCCGACCTCGTCGATGAGTTCAGCGAGGTATTTCTCGGTCTCTGCGCTCAACTGCCGCCGTCGGAGCTCGTCGTGGATGGCCGTCTGCAGCAGGTCGGCGGGCGACAAGCCGTGCTCCTTGACCGATCCGTAGAGATCGTCAGGGAGATCGACCCGAATCTGGGGCATGGGCTCAACGTACTCACCACCGGCGGACGGGCCAAGCGATTTCTGTAGGGACGCGAATTGGCAGGGATTCAGTCAGCGAGGTTGCGGGCGCGCTGGCGGATGAGCTGTTCTATGTGGTCGGCGGCTTCGTCGGGTTGCTCGTGTTCCCAGATGCGCACCGGCGTCCAGCCAGCGGCTTCGAGGCGGGCGTCGGTGTCGGCGTCGCGGGCTCGGTTGCGGGCGATCTTGGTTTCCCAGTACTCGGCGTTGCGGCGGGGCTTGGTGCCGTGGTCGGGGCACCCATGCCAGAAGCAGCCGTCCACGAAGATCGCCACCCGCAGGCGAGGGAACACGAGGTCGGCTTCGCGGCGTACGCCGGGCAATGGCCGGCGATGCACGAAGTAGCGCAGGCCACGTCGGTGCAGCGCTGAGCGGATCAGCCGTTCGGGCCCCGTATCGCGGGACCGCTGCCTGGACATGCGCTCCGAGGCGGGACCCGGCAGCGCTTTCGGCTCCACCTCGCTGGTTCTAGCAGCCGGATGCAAGTAGCTGGAAGTGAGCGGATGTCAGGGCAGTCGAACCGCGATTAAGCGCTCAGCGCGCCGTAGCTCGGTCCTGCCCATACGCTGCCGACAACCATTGGGCAGCAGCCCTGCCGCCGGTCGGAGGCCCGGACATGACTCGATCTCCTTTCCACACGCCGTGGCGCAGATGGGCACAAACAGCAGCAGTGCTGGCGGTGGCCCTCCTGCTGGCAGCCTCATGCACCGGGGGCGATGCCGACGACGGCACAGGCAACGGGTTTGACGGCACAATCCGGCTCGGCGCCGCGCTCAGCGAAACCGGCGTGTTCGCATCCCCGGGCGCTGACGCTCGCCAGGGATATGACACCTGGGCTCGCTGGGTGAACGAGGAATACGGCGGAATTCGCATCGGCGAAAGCCGCTACCGCGTCGAAATCATCTACCGCGATGACGAATCTGACCCTGGCAAGGCGGCTGCGCGAATCCGGGAACTGATCGACGACGACGAGGTCGATTACCTGCTCGGGCCGTACTCCAGCACGTTGACGGAAACGGCCAGCGCCGAGGCCGAAGCCAGCGATGTCATCCTTATGGCCGGCAACGGCGCCGCCGACAGCATCTATGGACGCGGCTTTCGCAGCCTGTTCACCCCAGCCACGATCGCCAGCGACTACACCCGTTCAAGCATCGAGCTGCTCGCGTCGCAGGGCGCTCGCACTGCCGTTGTCGCACACGAGGACACAGCCTTCGCCACCTCCGTGGCAGACGGCGCTCTGCGACACCTCGAAGCCAACGGCATTGAAGTACTGACGGCGATGTCGTACCCCCGAGGGGTCGACAATGTCGATGGCCTCATGCGCGAACTGGCCGCCTTGGAGCCCGATGTCTTCGTGGGCGGGGGCCACTATGACGACGCCGTGTTGTTTGTGCGCTCGGCTCGTGGGCTGGGCTTCGGGCCGGACGCGATGCTCCTCACGGTCGGACCGTCCAACCCGCAGCTGATCGACGATCTCGGCGCCTACGTCGACGGCGTCCTTGGCCCCACACAATGGGAGCCGGCGATGTCCTACGAGGGCGCGTATTTCGGCACGGCGGCCGACTACGCCAGCTACTACGAGAGCCTCTGGGGTGCACCGCCGGTGTACCAAGCGGCGAGCGCCACGGCCGCAGCGCTTGCACTGCATCTCGCCATCGAGCTTGCGGGCAGTCGCGACGCCGATGAGGTGCGCACTGCGCTGGGCACGCTCGACGCCGACACCTTCTACGGACCGATTCGCTTCGACGAGCGTGGCGTCAACGTTGCCAAGCCGATGGGGACCGTACAGGTGCAAGACGGTCACATCGTTGTCGTTGCACCTGCCGCTGCGGCAGAGGGCGACCTCGTCTACCCGGCGCGCTAGGACGCAGTTGGAGGGCCGGTGAGTGCGGGGCTTGCCCACCCACGTCGACGGGTGCGGCTAGCGGCCCATCGTGAAGAACTCGTTGTTGGGGCGCATCGACGTCAGATGGGCCATCCGATTCGACAGGGCGAACAGCCCCGTGATGGCGCCGATGTCCCAGATGTCGTCGTCGCTGAAGCCGTGGGCCCGCAACTCGTCGTGATCGCTGGATGATGCCGACCACGGCTCGCTGCACATTTTCAGGGCGAAGTCGATCATCGCCCTCTGGCGGTCGCTCAGATCGGCCTTGGAAGGGTCGACCGCGAGCTGATCGGCCAGCAGCGGATCCTTGGCGCGGATGCGCAGGATCGCACCGTGCGCCACGACGCAGTAGAGGCAGTTGTTGGCCCCGCTGGTGGCCACCACGATCATCTCCCGCTCCGCCTTGGTAAGTCCGCTCGGATCCTCCATGAGCGCGTCGTGGTACGCCATGAACGCCCGCATCTCGTCGGGCCGGTGCGCCAGCGCGAGGAACACATTGGGCACGAAGCCGGTCTTGGACTGGATGAGCTCGATGCGCTCTCGCAGGTCGTCGGGCATGTCCGCAATGTCGGGCACGGGGAAGGTCGAGATGGCTGGCTCGGTCATGCCCGCAGCCTAAGCAGACGCGCCGGCGCGTGAGCCTCTCGGGGATAAACCTCTTGTCTCCCGCTCCTGTTCGCTGCGCTCACGGGCCGCTCGGGCCACGGCTTCGCCTGCCGGCTCAGCCTCTGAGCACGGCGCCGGGCGGGCTGCCCTCCTACATTTGCGGGGCTGACGAAGGGATGTGCTGACGATGCACCTGACACGACCGACCTCACCTCGCCTCGAGCCAATCCCCAAGGTGGCCGAGCGGGCCCGCGAGGCCATGGCGAACTCGTTCGCCAATGCCGTCAACGTCATTGCGACCCTCGCGCACAGCCGGTCGATCTCCAAAGCGTTCGGAGAGTTCGCCCAGACGATCCTGTACAAGGGCGACCTGTCCCGGCGTGACGTGGAGATCGCGGTGCTTCGCATGGGCTGGAACTGCCAGTCCGTCTACGAGTTCGGCCAGCACACGCTGATGGCCCTAGCCGAAGTCATGACCGAAGAGGAGATATACCTCGTGACCCGGCCGATCGCCGAGGGCAACTGGACGCCGGCCGAGGCAGCCCTTCTGCAGGTGGTGGACGACCTGTACTCCGACGACTGCGTCTCCGATGCCACGTGGGCCGCAGCCACATCGCACTTCAGCAACGCCGAGATGGTGCATCTCATCGCCGCTTCGGGCTGCTACCGGATGGTGAGCGGGCTGCTCAACAGCACCGGCGTCGAACGCGACGAAGGCGTCCCCGACTGGCCCACCGCCCCCTCATCCGCTTAGGCCGGGAGTGCGATAAGCAAGCCCCATGCCAGCGATGAGGCGCCTTGCGGCCACGGTCGCCATGTTGGGCGCTCTGAGCGTCAGCTCTGCGGTGCTTGCGCCAGTCGCGGCTGCTGCAGCCGACGCCGACGTTGCAGACGTCGCGCTCACCCGCTACGGCGGCACCGACCGGTACGCCACTTCGCTGCTTGTCGCTGAGGCGGTTGCTGCGGATGCCGGCGGCTCGCTGGAATCTGTGGTCATCGTTTCGGGTGTCAGCTGGCACGAGGCAGTCGTTGCAGCGTCGATCGCCGGCCGGCTTGAGGCACCGGTACTGATGACGCCGCCCACCGAACTTCGCGACGATGCGCTGGAGTTCCTGCAACGCGTCGCGGCCTCAGAAGTGCTCCTCGTGAGTGCGGGGCCGGATGCTGAGTCACGCTCCATCTCGGAGTCAGTCGCATCGGCGCTCGAGATGGCAGGACTCGACGTCGAGTGGGTCGGCGGCGCAGATCAATTCGCGACGGGCATCGAAGTGGCACGTCGAGCCGGAACTGCGGGCACGCTCGGCGACTTCGGATCGACGGCGATCGTCGCTAGTGGCGAGGTGTTCGCTGATGCGCTCGTCGCCGGCCCGCTGTCGGCGCGAGGTATCCATCCGGTGCTGTTGAGTCCCCAGTCAGGTCTCGACTCAGGCGTCGAGGCCTACCTGAGCGAAGCAGGCATACGCCATGTCGTGTTGATGGGCGGGACTGCCGCGTTGTCGGCTGGGGTGGAGGACTCCATCCGTGGACTGGGAATCACTGTCAGCCGCATGGCGGGCACCACCCGGTACGACACTGCGACGAAGACGGCGAGCTTTATGGCCGAGCACTCGACTGGAAACTGTTTCGGCGGTTCTGCAGTCGGCCTGGCCCGCGCTCGGGTGCCGTTCGATTCGTTCAGCGCGGCGTCGCTGCTGGCTCGGCAGTGCGCTCCGTTGGTGCTGGCTGACCCAGATGCCATCCCATCCGAGACGGCAGCGTTCCTCGACTCGTCGCGCCGTGCTGATGGGGTTGACGAGCTGCAGCTGAACATCTTCGGCGGAGATGCAGCTGTATCTCGGGCAGCAGTCGACGCCTATCTCACGGGCGGGACCCCCGAGGAGACAGACGAGCCGGCCTTTGAGCCGACCGTTCTGCCAGCAGGAACCTGCGGTGGTTCAGCCAGCGACAACGACGTCCGCATTTCGGGTCCGACCTCGAGCACTGGCGAGCCGGCGTGGTCACCGGACTGCTCCTACATCGCATACCGGGAACAGGGAGCGCTGTGGAAGGTCCGTCCCGACGGCAGCGGGAAGCGCCGGGTGCTCAGGTCTCCAGCCGGGGCGGCCACCGTCGGGGAGCCAGCGTGGTCTCCCGACGGAACGAAGATCGCATACTCACAACCGGACTACACGGCGAGGCCGCGGGTCTCCCACATCTTCGTCGTGAATGCAGATGGCAGCGGCAACACGCAGCTGACCAGTGGCGAGGTGTTCGATGAGTCGCCGTCGTGGTCGCCTGACGGAAGCCGGATTGTTTTCAGCCGCGAGACCGGGCACAGAGTTCTCGAGTCGGGGGGCTTGCTCGGTGGCGAGCGGTCCTTGGTGATCGTGGGCGCGAGCACCGGCGCGAACCAGCAGGTCGTCGCGAATGGCAGGTTCTATTCACCAAGGTGGTCGCCTGACGGTACGCGTATCGCGTATGTGAAGTCCGACCAGCTCGGCATCATCGACACCGATGGCGCCAACGCCCGCATCCTGACTGGCGGGGTGCACATCGAGGGCTTGGCGTGGTCACCCGACGGCACCCGAATCGCGTATGTCAGTGGCGACCACCGCGACGCCGACATACGCATCATCGAGGTGGACGGGATCCGCTCGTTCCGACTGACCGATGATCGTGGACCCGAGGTGGAGCCCGCCTGGTCGCCGGATGGTGAGCGCATCGCGTATGTGACGTACCAGATCGACGGCAACCGCCTCATCGACATGCAGATTCGTGTCAGGGGTTCCGAAGGCACTCCGGTCGACGCTTCGCAGGGATGCATGCCGCCGGGCCTGTCGTCGCTCACGACGGCTGGCTTTCCACTGCCCTCCTGGGCACCCCCAGCGACCGGAACGCTTCGTATCGCTGTCCTGTTCGCCGAATTCCCTGACTTCCCAGCGGACTACACGACCGAGGAGGAGGCCGATGGCGGGCTGCCGTTCATGACGCGCTACCTCGAAGCAGTCAGCTACGGCCAGCTCGACATCTCGACCAAGGTGCGACACGGCTGGTTGCGATTGGACCATCCCCGCAGCGAATACATCACCGAGGTGTCGGCAAATGAGCACGGTGAAGCGCCTGACGTAGAGACGCGAGACCTGTTCGGCGAGGTCGTTGCGACGGCCGACGACGACTTCGACTTCAGTGGCTCCGATGTCGTGCTGATCGTGTTCCCGAGCCAACACTTCGGCGGCGGTCTCGCGGGTGGTAGCCAAACGGCCGATGGCGCCGTGATGCAGCTGACGGTGGCCAACATCTTTCGAGGGAGCACCGAAATCGGACCTCGCCGCTGGGGATCGACGGCCGCCCACGAGGTCGGCCACGCGTTGGGTCTGACTGATCTCTACCCGTACGGCGATCAGCATCGACGGCCGACGCTTGCAGATCACCGAATCTGGGTACCTGTGAGCTTCGGCCGCATGAATCTCAACTCGTACTTCCCCGCTGCGAGCGGCGATGCCCGATATTCGGAAATTCGGCAGCATGCCGACGGCACGGTTTCCGCGGCGATTGGCAACCGTCTCGTCTATGAGGAGATGTTGGCGTGGAGCCGCTGGCAGTTGGGATGGCTCGCTGAAGGCGAAGTGCTGTGTGTCACCGATTCATCTGCGACTGTCGAGCTTGATTCCGTTGCCGTTCCTCGCGGCGGCACGGTCATGGCTGTCGTTCCGCTGACCTCGAATCAAGTCCTCGTCGTCGAGAGCCGCCGCCGGCTCGGATTCGACGCCGTGCAGCCCTACACAGACAGTGCGGGCTCACGTATTACCCCACCCGGCCTTCCGGTCGAAGGAGTGCTGGTGTACACCGTCGACGCTTCCCTCGGCGCCGGCGAGCTACCGCTCAAAGTCGCAGGCGACCGCGGGGACGGCACGGTCGAGGCCTTCCCGTTGCTCGAGGTCGGCGACTCGGTCACCATTCGAGGCCACACCGTGTCGGTCATTGCTGACTCCGGGCGGACCCACACCGTCACCATCGCCAAGACGGGCTGACTAGCTGGCCGACGGCACCTCGTTGAGCAGGCCGGTGTCGACGTCGTAGATAAAGCCGCGCACAGCCGTGTCGTGCTCGATGAACGGCGAGGCTCGCAGTGTTGCGATGGCGGCATGCACGTCGTCGGCGGGGTCGGCAAACGAGCCGATCGGCCAGCCGGGCGGCTCGCCGAAACGGTCTTCCATCTTCTTGCTGAACGCCGCCTCGTCGAGACCGCACATGCCGCAGCCGGTGTGATGCACCACCAGGACTTCCCGGGTGCCCAGCAGCTGCTGGGAGATGCACAGCGAGCGGATCACGTCGTCGGTGATGACTCCGCCTGCGTTGCGCATGACATGCGCCTCGCCGACGCCTAGCCCCAGCTCAGCGAGCGGATCGATGCGGGCATCCATGCAGGTCACGATTGCGACGTGACGGCTGGGCGCAGCCGCCATGCCGGGTGTCTTGACGGCGTCGGCCACCCGCCGGTTGCGCTCGACCAGCTCATCGGCCGCTGGGTGGTACTCGGATGGGTTCGGCTCTGCGTGTGCGTCTTGTTGGCCCATCGGGCAAACCTCGCCTGTGCATCAGCCGGTGTTCTCCGGCAGACCAGTTGTACGCCCCCTGGGACTTGAACCCAGAACCTGCGGATTAAGAGTCCGTTGCTCTGCCAAATTGAGCTAGAGGCGCATGGTGCCCCGCAAGGCTAACGACAGCCCCGCGACACTTGTGGTGGGCAGGGGTGCGGCGGATCGAGGGGAATCGAACCCCCGGCCTCCAGTGCCACAAACTGGCGCTCTAACCGACTGAGCTACGACCCGCACGGGGTGGTCAAGGATGCCACGGGTCGCACCGCCTCGCTACCGGATTTCGTGGCGACGTGACCGGGCACACGACGGGGACCTCTGACAGGTACGAGCCCGACGGCGTACCGTAGAAGCGTGAGCGAACAGAACGCAGCCGCCCGCAAGCCGCCCGTGGAGTACATCCCCCGCATCACCGCCCAGTACATCGGACTGGGCTACGGGGAGTACCGCTGGGTGCACAGCGAGACGCCGCCGCCGTGGACGCCGCTGACCAAGCCGATCTCTGAGTGCCGAGTTGGCCTCATCGCCACCGGCGGGGTCTATGTCTCCGGCCAGACGGCGTTCCACTACCGCGACGACACGACCTACCGGGCGATCCCCACCGACGTGGACACGTCGCAGCTTCGGGCCACGCACTTCGCCTACGACCTGACCGATGCCCGCTCGGACATCAATTGCGTGTTCCCGATCGAGGCCCTGCGTACGCTGCGCGACAGCGGCGAGATCGGCGAGCTGGGCCCGAACGCCTACACCCTCATGGGAGGCATCTACAGCACGCGCCGGGTGCACGAGGAGCTGATCCCGGAGTTGGCGAAGCGCTGCGTTGCAGACGAGTTCGACGTCGTGCTGCTCGTGCCGGTCTGACCTGTCTGCCATCAGACCGGGGGTCTGATTGCGAGGGCCATCGAGGCCGAAGGAATCCCGACACTGACCATGTCGAGCGCACGCGACATCACCCGGGCGGCTTGGCCGCCCCGCTCGGCGTATTTGGACTATCCGCTCGGGCGTACCGCAGGCAAGCCGCACGAGCCAGAGCTCAACCTGCGGATTCTGCGAGACACGTTCGCCGCCTTCGAGAACCTCGGCGTGCCCGGCTCGATGGCGCACCTGCCCTACCGCTGGTCGGACTCCGACCGTTGGAAGGACGGAGTGTTCGCGCCCGCCACCAAAGCAGCCGACCTGCCCGAGAGCGCTGTGCCGACCGGCAAGGCAGCCGGGAAGGACACCTACGAGGACGACCGGGTTGCGCGCCACCCGACGCCGCAGTACCAGACCGAAGAGGACGCAGCAGCCGCCCGGGCGAGCCACGACGGCGAAGAATGCCTCGTCTGCGCCGGCATCGACTACTGAGTCAATCGACCGGTTTCTTAAGCGACTGTTGATCGCATTGTCAGGCTGCCGGTGACTGAAGCATCCGAAGGGGCGCCCGAGCGCCGCGCCTCGGTCGGCGCCAAGTCGCCCGGATCCGGAGGCGACTACGACCCCGAGGCCGTGCCGGTGCGCAATGCCGCCACGGTCATGATCCTGTCGGGCGACGACGATCCCCACGTGCTCATGCTGAAGCGCAATGCCAGGTCGATCTTCGTGGGCGACATGTGGGTGTATCCCGGCGGTGCCGTCGATCCCGAAGATGCCACCCAGATTGCCGACGAGACTGTGTCGGGCCTGACCGATGACGAGGCCTCATTCAGCATCGGCATCGAGCGCGGCGGCATCGCCTTTTGGGTGGCGGCGCTGCGGGAGACGTTCGAGGAGGCGGGCATCTTGCTTGCCCATCACGACCACCCGGTCGGCGTGGAGGATCCGCGGGATCTGCCGTCGGGCATCATCGACCTCTCGCCGCCTGATGTGGCCGAACGGTTCTCGCAGTACCGCGACGAGGTCAATGCCGGTGAGCGCGACTTCATCGAGACGGTGCGCAGCGAAGACCTGTTGCTCGACGGCAACAACGTCTATTTCATCGGCCGCTGGGTGACACCCATGGGATCACCCCGTCGCTACGACACACGCTTCTTCTTGACAGCAATGCCAGACGGTCAGGTCCCGTTGCCCGACCACGACGAGGCTGTCGAGCACCAGTGGGTGCGACCGGCCGACGCGATCCGGCGCAACGAAATCGGCGACATGGTGATGATGACGCCCACCATCGGGATGCTGCACCGGCTCGCAAGGTTCGAGACCATCGATGAAGCAGTTGCTGCGGCCGGACGAGGAACCCCAGTCGACGATGAGCACGTGCGCATCCGCTACGACAACGAGGGACCGCACCGGATCGCCTTCCCCGGCGACCCGGACTACGACGACGCCGACGGCCGCACCGAGACCGGCATCCTGCGCTGGCCCTCGAACTAGCCCGGAGCCCTAGTTCAGGGGCTCCGATGGCCCGCGGCCCATCGGGATGTCAAGTCGCGAGTTCGCGGGCCTGCTCTATGAACGACTCGATGGTGTTCTCGGCTAGGACGTTGTGGTCGGCGTCAAGCACCTCGAACATTCGCCCTGTGGGCTCATGCATCGAGAACAGCACCAGCGAGCCCTCGGGGCCGCCGCGCTCCATGTGCACGTCACCGCCGGGGCCGCTGCAGTAGGTGCCGGCTGGCCGGACATCTAGGTGCACCTCGTTGCCATCGCCATCGATGTCGATGACGTGATGCTCACCTTCGAGCACCAGCGAGGTCGTCGTCGCCACGTGACGGTGGAAATGGCAGTAGGCATCTGGTGCCCATCGAATCAGCAGATCCAGCCGTCCGGCGTTCTCCTCGTGGCCGAGCACGGCGATGTCGTAGTCGATCCGATAGTCGAAACGCGGTCCGCCCTCGTAGTGGATCCACTGAAGGTCGCTGGTGTCGAATCGAAAGCCTGGATTATTCGCTGTCACGTTCAGTCTCCCTTGAGGGCCGGAGCCATGCGAAGTCCGGACTCGCGAATGTACCGACGAGGTCGTCGCCGTGTTGCGGAACCCTTGGACCCGGGCCCGTTCGGTGGCAGGATGGCTGCGGGTCCTCGTGGCCAGAGCCCCCGTGGCGCAACTGGACAGCGCAGCGGGCTTCTATCCCGCCGGTTGCAGGTTCGAGTCCTGCCGGGGGCGCTTGGTGCGGCCACTGTGCAAGATCGGAAAGGGCGATGGTGTCTCCGGCGAACGCGGGTAGGTTCAGCGGATGCCGCAGGCCTCAGTTTCTGGCACGGATACTGCTTCGGCGTCCAAACCCGCAGGTGGGGTGATGTCGATCGCAGAGACGAATGGCGCCGTCACCGAAGAGCCGGTGGATACCGACCGGATCGAGCGGGCGGTCCGGGAGATCCTGGTCGCCATCGGCGAGGATCCCGACCGTGACGGCCTGCAGAAGACGCCCAAGCGAGTCGCCCGCATGTACGCGGAAGTGTTCGCTGGCCTGCAGGAAGATCCTGAACACCACCTCCAGGTGCAGTTCGAGACTGGCCACGACGAGATGGTCATGGTGCGCGACATTCCCTTCTATTCGATGTGCGAGCACCACCTCATGCCGTTCGTCGGCCGCGCCCACGTCGCCTACATCCCCGGCGAGCGGGGCATGATCACCGGGCTGTCGAAGCTGGCGCGCCTGGTGGAGGCCTACGCCCGACGGCCGCAGGTGCAAGAACGGCTCACCACCCAGGTCGCCGACAAGCTGATGGAGGTGCTCGAGCCCCGGGGCACCCTCGTGGTGGTTGAGGCCGAGCACCAGTGCATGTCGATGCGGGGCGTGCAGAAGCCGGGCTCGCTGACCATCACCTCGGCGGTGCGCGGTCAGTTCCGCAACACCGCGACCCGTGCGGAGGCAATGCACCTCATCGGCGTCGGCCGCTAACGCGTCCACCGGTGCACACCGAGTTGCTCAGCACTACGTGGACGCCCAGCGCCCCCGAGACGCCGTGACGCCTGCCGCGGCAGCACTCGCGGGGCCGCCCCAGTTGGGCCGCAGCGTGCTGGTGCGGCCCGGTGACCGCCCGCCCGAGCCATGGCTGGACTGCGCACACGTCACGGTGAGGACGGGCGATTTCAGCGCCGAGGTCGGTGTCCGGCTGCGCGAAGCCTGGCGCACACGCACCCGCCTGGTCATCGAGCTTGACGGTGAGCTGCCAGATCTGGCGCCTGTGTGGCACGCGCCGTGGTGGGAGCTCACGCCCGGCCTCACCATGCGCTCTGAGGTGTTGGCACACCTGTTGACGGCGAATTGCGTGGATGCTCGGGCCCCGCAGCAACCACGTTTTGCTCCCGTCTCCGCGGCGCTGAAACTGGGCGCGCAGCCCTGCGACGACGCTGCGGCCGCAGATGTGATCACCGACGCCGGTCCGGTGTGGTGTGACGGCGGGCCGCTCGACGCATTCGATCTCGACGCAATGGGATTGGCCTCACCGGTCGTCCCCGCTGCGAATCTGGCTGTCGGCAGTCTGAGGGGCGCCCGGCGTGCAAGTGCGCAGGCCGACCTCGCACCCGATCAGCGCGCAGCGGTCGGCCACCTCGGGGGAGCGGCCTGCATCGTTGCGCCCGCTGGCTCAGGCAAGACACGTGTGCTCACCGAACGTGCTCGCTACTTGGTACGCGATGTCGGCATTACCCCAGGCGCGGTGTGTCTTGTGGCCTTCAACGTGCGTGCCCGCCGCGAGATGCAAGAACGCACGGCGGACCTTCCGGGAATCGAAGTTCGTACGCTGAACAGCCTCGCACTCGCGATCTGCAATGGCAGCGGTCCGTTCGCTCGCCCTTCTCGGCACGGCCGCATCGAGGTGATCGATGAGATGGGCGTGCGCGACCGGCTCGACGGTCTGATCAAGCGTCGACGGCGGGCGATGACCGACCAGCTCGCACCGTGGCTCGAGGCGTTGGGCGCATCTCGACTGGGATTGCGTGATCCGGCCGATGTCGAGTACGACTTCCAACCCGACGTTCCCGACTTCGCATCGGTGGCGCCGAGATTCGTCGAGGACTTGGCGGCGGACGGATTGGCCGACTTCGACCAGCAGATCATCCGAGCGATCGAGATCTTGCTGGCCGACCCGCAGGCTCGTGCCGCTGCACGCCGAGCCTGCGGTGTGCTGCTGGTGGACGAATTCCAGGACTTGACACCGGCACACCTACTGATGATCCGGCTGCTGGCCGGCCCCCGGGCCGATGTATTCGCCGTCGGCGATGACGACCAGACGATCTACGGCTACGCGGGCGCGTCGCCCCAGTGGCTCATCGACTTCGACAAGTACTTCCCCGGGGCTGCGCGCCATCACCTGAACGTGAACTACCGCTGCCCGCCGCCCGTCATCGACGCCGCCATCAACCTGCTGTCGCACAATCGCCGCCGGATCGACAAGCAGGTCACTGCGCCCGAATCAGGCTCAGAAACCCAGCGGGTCACAGCGACGGCGGCCTCAGACGCCGGTCAGGGCGACCGGCGTAGCGCCGGTGGCAATCTCAAGAACCGGACCGTCGTCGTCAAGGCCGTGCCCGAAACGGCTGAAGCGCTTCGGGAATCCGTGACAGCACTGATGGACGATGGTGCAGGGCCATCTGACATTGCTGTGCTGGCGAGGGTCAACAGCACGCTGCTGGTGCCGCAGATCGTGCTTGGCGACATGGGCGTGGTGGCTGATGCGCCACTGGGTCGGGGGTTCATCGAGCGCACCGGTGTCGCGGGCGCGCTGGCGTGGCTCAAGCTGGCCGTCGCGCCCCGTCAATCGCTGCCAAGTGGTGCGTTGTCGGATGCGGCGCGCCGGCCGCCACGCGGAATTTCGCCCCGGGTGATCGAGTGGATCGGCGAGCAGCGCAGTATCGGAGCTCTGCGGGCGCTGGCGGGCCGTCTCAGTGACGAACGCACGGCAACCAAGATCGACGAGTTCGCGGGCGACATCGACATGCTGCGTCAGCGGACCGCAAATGAGCAGCTCTCCACGCAGGCCATTCTTGAGATCGTTCGAGATGAGCTGGGCTTGGGCTCGAGCCTTGACACGCGCCTGGATGCGTCGCGCCGCGCGGTGGACAGATCCGCCCACGGCGACGACCTGCGGGCGCTGATTTCAGTGGCCCATCTGCACCCCGACCCGGCGGGTTTTGCCGGGTGGCTGGCTGACCGCCTGTCCGGGTTCGGCGCTGCGGACACCATCGGCTTCGGCAATGACGAGGCCCGCTCGCAGCGCAACGGCGGCCCGGCGACAACGGCGCGGCGATCAGGGGTGCGGCTGGCAACGGTTCACAAGGTCAAGGGGCTTGAATGGCCCCACGTCATCGTCTTTGAGGCGTCGGCCGGGTTGATGCCGCACCGGCTCGCCCCCGATGTCGAGGAAGAGCGCCGGGTCTTTCACGTGGCGCTGACGCGCTGTTCCGAATCGGTGACCTTCATCAGCGACGACCTGCCGTCCCCATTCCTGACGGAGCTGAGCGAACTGGCGCCGCCGATGCCAGAAGTGCCCGAATCGGCGCAGTCCGCCGAGTCCGTGCGAGGAACGCAACGGGGTAACGGTTCTTCTGGCCCTGCCGACTCAGGCGGCACACCGGCCTTGCCGGGCACCGACGCAAGCCCGGCGACCCGTCGTTCGAAGCCCGAACCCCCGTCTGATCCGGATGATGCGGCGCTGTTCGAGGCACTGCGTGCGTGGCGCCTTGAGCGAAGCCGGGCCGACGCAGTACCGGCATTCGTCGTCTTCGCCGATGCGGTCCTGATTGCTCTCGCCACACAGCGTCCCCGCAACGAGGTCGAGTTGCTGGCCGTGTCGGGCATCGGGCCGGCGAAACTCGACTCCTACGGTGCCGAGGTGCTCTCCGTCATTGCCGAACACGCCTGACGGCGCCGTGCCCGCGTCGCCGAAATTGGAGCGGAGCTTGGCTACACCGCGAGCGGCCCCTCGCCGGCGAGGAACCGCTGGGCCATCACCATCAGCACTACCCAATATTCGGCGCTGGGTACGAGGTCCTCGAGCGTCGCTTCGAAAGTTGCCTCTCGTGCATCGGTATGACCGGCTGACGTGACACCGTGCAGGGTGATTGACGGGCCGCCCTCGAACAGTGCGAGCAGATCGGCGATGGGCGCGTCGAACACCGCATCGACCTCGTCGCGTGCCAGCACGTAGTCGGTGAGCGGACGGTCATCGCGCAGCAGGTACACGCTGGTCAGCTCGCAGTTCAGCGTGCCTTCGCCGCTGTCATCGGCCAGCCTGCGGACGCCCAGCGGCACCAGATCGGCGCTGGCGGGTCTCACGCCGAGTTCTTCTTCGAGTTCTCGCACGCCATCGAGCGGTGTCTCGCCGGCGGCAAGATGCCCGGCAGCGCTGATGTCGAGCAATCCCGGAAACGCAGCCTTGGAGCGAGTGCGTCGCTGCAGCACGGCCGTCGGAACGCCGTCACGCAGCGTGACGATCTGACAGTGGAACACGCGGTGCCACTCGCCTCGCTCGTGAACCTCGTTCCGCGGGGCCGTGCGCAGGTAGCGCCCCGCCTCGTCGACGACGTCGAGCTGCTCTACCCCGGGCGCGCTGTCGGTCATCGCCACATTCTTCCCGCTGGCGCGGCAGACGACGAAACAGGCAGCAGCGCGCGGCCGACAGCCACTACGCCTCCGGCGATGGCCCCGACAGCGGGAGCGGCTACAGCAGCGCGGTGTACTTGTCGAGAATCGGCAGCACCGTGTCGGCGTCGGCCGGCGGCAGCGCCAGCACCACCCGGGTGCAGCCGATCTCGGAGAGGCTTTCGAGGATCTCGGGCTTGGGAGGCGTGCCGAACTGGCCGAACTCGATGTCATCGGCGTCGCGGCCGGCTTCGATCGCGGATTCCCGGATCTGCTTCATCGGCACTTCGAGGTCGTAGCGGCCCGAAATCGGCATCCAGCCGTCGCAGAACTCGACGATGTCGGCGATGGTCTTCGGCCCAGCGGCGCCGCCCAGGATCACCTTGGGGCCGCCTTCCTGCACGGGCTTGGGCCAGGCCCACGATGAATCGAAGTTCACCCAGTCGCCGTGGAACTCGGCCTCGTCGTTGGTCCACAGCTCGCGCACTGCCAGCATCATCTCGCGGGTGATCGCACGCCGGTCGGTGTACTTGACGCCGTGGTTGCGGAGTTCTTCCTTGTTCCAGCCGTAGCCGATGCCCAAGATGAACCGGCCGTTCGAGATCCGGTCCACCGTGGCGGCTTCCTTGGCCAGCCAGATCGGGTCGCGCTGGGCAACGAGTGTGATGCCGGTGCCGAGCACGAGGTTCTCGGTGACTGCGGCAGCGGCGCCGAGCGACACGAACTGGTCATGGGTGCGCCAGTACTCCTCAGGCAGCGGCGGTGCGCCCTCATTGCCGCCCCATGGCGTCTCGCGGCTGGTGGGAATGTGGCTGTGCTCGGGGAACCACAGCGACTCGAAGCCCCGTTCCTCGACAGCTTTGGCCAACTCGACAGGCCCGATGGCCTTGTCGGTGGGGAACATCATCACGCCGATTTTCACGGTGGTCCTCCTGGGGATTGGCGAGGGTGGCCGGTGATGGCCGCCGCTGAGGGTAACGGGCACGAGTCACTGGTGCCCGGTTGGCGAGAATTGCGAGGGCGGGCCGGAGCGGCGCTGGTTCTCCCCGAACGTGGCGTAACGTTGCGCTGATTCGTAACGAGCAGCTGCTCGGACTGCCAACAATGAGGTCCGGCGGCCTAGAGGCCCGCAAGGCCAGGCGATGTGGAGGCACAGTGAAAATCACCATTGACGTCGACAAGTGCATCGGCAGCGGATCGTGCGAGATGATCGCTCCGGGCATTTTCGAGGTGGGCGACGACGGTCTCGTACAGCTGCTCGAGAACAGTCCCAGCGCCGAGCATCACGGCGTTGTGCGCACGGCAGCGGCCAGCTGCCCCACGCAGGTCATCTCGGTGGACGACTGAGTCGCAGCACAACTCCGAGTCGCAGCGCAGTGCAGTAGCGCCGGCCTCAGAATCGACACAGGCCGTTCGCGCCTCCACCGGTACGCTCCAAATCAAGAGCTGACCCGTCAGCTCTTCAGATTCGGGAAGTGGCGCAGCCTGGTAGCGCACCTGCTTTGGGAGCAGGGGGTCGTGGGTTCAAATCCCGCCTTCCCGACCGCTGGCTGGGGCCGACGCCCGAGAATCAAACGCCCCCGTCGAGCCCGAAAGGGAGGCTCAGCGGGCGGTGGGGAATCCCAGGTCGACGCCGCGGTCGGCTGGGTTGGGCCAGTGTTCGGTCACCGCCTTGAGCCGTGTGTAGAAGCGGATGCCCTCGGGGCCGTGCATGTGGTGGTCGCCGAACAGCGAGTCCTTCCAGCCGCCGAAGGAGTGGTATGCCATCGGCACCGGGATGGCCACATTCACGCCGACCATCCCGACGGGGGCCTCGCGCCGGAACCGCCGTGCAGCTCCGCCGTCACGGGTGAACAGCGCCACACCGTTGCCGAACTGGTTGTTCTCGATGAGCTCCATCGCATCTTCGAACGAGTCCACCCGCACCAGGCACAGCACGGGCCCGAAGATCTCGTCCTCGTAGACCTTCATCTCGGGCGTTACCTCGTCGAGCAGCGTCGGGCCGACCCAGTAGCCGTCCGGGTGGCCGTCCACCACCAGCTCGCGACCGTCGCGCACCAGCACTGCGCCCTCGGACTCGCCCAAGTCGATGTAGCTGAGCACGCGGTCACGGTGCTCGGCCGTCACGAGCGGCCCCATGTCCACCGCCTCGGTGCCCAGCCCCGGGCCAATACGCAGCGCATCGATCCGCTCGCAGATCTCCCCGGCCAAGTCATCAGCAATCGCCCCCACTGCCACGACTACCGAGATGGCCATGCAGCGCTCGCCGGCCGACCCGTAGCCAGCCGACACCGCAGCGTCGGCTGCCTGGCCGAGGTCAGCGTCGGGCAGCACGATCATGTGGTTCTTGGCCCCACCCAACGCCTGAACCCGCTTGCCGGCCATCGACGCCGTGCGATGCACATGGCGGGCGATCGGCGTCGAGCCCACGAAGCTCACCGCGTCGATCCCGGAGTGCTCGCACAGCCCATTCACCGCATCGGCATCGCCGTGGAGCACGCTGAACACGCCGTCGGGCAGCCCCGCTTCGGCGAACAGCTCGCCGATGCGCACCGATACCGATGGATCCTTCTCCGACGGCTTGAGCACGAAGCAGTTCCCGGCGGCGATCGCCACCGGGTACATCCACATCGGCACCATCGCCGGGAAGTTGAACGGCGTGATGCCCGCAACCACGCCCACCGGCTGGCGGACCGTGTACGCATCGTGCTCGGTGCTGATGTCGTCAGTGCGCTCACCCTTGAGCAACTGACCGATGCCGCAGGCGAACTCCACCACTTCGATCCCTCGTCGCAGCTCGCCAAGCGCATCGGCGCGCACCTTGCCGTGCTCGGCCGAGACCATCTCGGCCAGTTCCAAACGGTGCTCCTCGAGCAGTTCCCGGAAGGCGAACATGACCGCGGCCCGAGACGAAATGGAGGCCTCCCGCCACCCCTCCCACGCCGTTCGTGCCGTGCTCACAGCCACGTCCACGTCGCCCGCAGACGCCATGGGAACGGTGGCGACAACACCGCCGGTCACTGGGTCGGTCACATCGAACATCGTCTTGGGCGACCCTTGCGTGCGCTGACCGCCGATCCAGTGGTCGACTTGCCTCATGAGAGTCCTCCTTGCCGGCTGTGCTCATCGTCGAGCGGACGCGCCGAAGGATCGCATTTTCGCAGCCCTGAGCGATGTTCGGGAACGCTGCGGAGAGCGGGGTACGGAGGGGCATTGCGTTTCGCGCAACGTGGCTAGACGGTTAGTTCCAAGGGGTGCGGGCGGAACTCGGCCTTGGATGTGGCCGAGAATGGCCAAAAGACATCAGAGGTGGTGGGCCGACGCCGGGATCGATGTTCCTGTGCGCCGCAGATGTTGGGAGGCTCTCCGCTGCATTCGCCGCGAACGTCCGCTCGCACGCCAGCCACGAAGCGTCCACGAATGCCTTACCGAGTCTTTCAGTCAGTTTCATTGCAGATCCTCGCTCATGCCCTTGGAACTAATCATCTAGAGTCCGCGCCTATGAGCGACGTCAATCCGATTCCCGCCGACCGGCCCTTCGTGGTGCCCTACATGACCATCGGGGCCCGCACCGATGGGTCTGCAGGTGGTGCCGCCGATGCCATCGAGTGGTACACGGCTGCGTTCGGGGCCAGCGAGACCAACCGTCAGATGGCACCGGGGGGCGACAAGGTGATGCACGCCGAAATGGTGCTCGGCGATGGCCTGCTGTTCCTCGCCGACGACTTCCCGGAATGGTCGGGAGAAAGCTCCGCCCCAGCGGCGCTCAACGGCTCGACCGTTACCATGCACCGCTACGTCGCCGACTGCGACGCGACCATCAACGCGGCCGTTGCGCTCGGCGCGGAAGTGCTGATGCCCCCGACCGACATGTTCTGGGGAGACCGATTCGGGAGCATTCGCGACCCGTTCGGCCACAAGTGGTCCATTGCGACCCATGTGAGAGACGTGACCCCCGAAGAGATGGAAGCTGCCGCAGCAGCGATGTTCGCCGAGGGACCGGAGGCATAAGCCATGGCAGTCACTGAACTCGCAGGAAGGATCGCAGTCGTCACCGGCGGCGGCACGGGCATGGGACGTGAGCTGGTGTGTCGGCTAGCAGCCGCAGGAGCGCACGTTGCCGCCTGCGATCTCAATACCGAGACGCTGCAGCAGGCGATCGACCTCGCAGGGGCACGCGCAGCCAGCGGCGTACGAATCACCACGCACCAGTGCGATGTCACCGACGCTGACGCCGTAGCGGCCTTTGCCGCCGAGGTCGCCGAACAGCACGACTCCGACCACATCAATCTGCTGTTCAACAACGCTGGCGTCGGCGGTGGCGGCAGCTTCGTCATCGACGACCAGCGTGAAGCCTGGGACAAGACCTTCGAGGTCTGCTGGAACGGCGTGCTGAACTGCGCCCGTGCGTTCATGGACATGCTCGTACGTTCCGATGCAGGCGCGATGGTCAACACCGCCAGCATCAATGGCTTCTGGGCGACCATCGGCCCTGGTTTGCCGCATACCTCCTATTGCGCCGCGAAGTTTGCGGTAAAGGGGTTCACCGAGGCACTCATGCAGGACTTGGCGCTGCACGCGCCGCACGTCAGCGCCCACGTGGTGATGCCTGGCCACATCGGCACCGAGATAGCGCGGAACAGCTTCACCACCCACGGCGCAGACATCCCGCTCATTCGCAAGAACATGCAGGCGAGGGGCATCAACCTCGATGGATTCAGCGACGAGCAGATCGAAGGTTTCGTCAACGATCGCAACACACGATTCCGCGATGACGCCCCGACGACCGCGGCACAGGCGGCTGAGGTCATCCTGTCGGACGTGCTGGCTGGCCGGTGGCGAATTCTGGTTGGCGACGATGCGTATGCCATCGATGAGGCAGTAAGGGCCGATCCTGAAGCCGCCTACACCGAGCCGTTCATCGAGGGGCTGCGTGACCAGGGGCATCTGCAGGTGCTCGGCCGCTAGCAGGCAGCCATCTTCGAGTTCGGACTGTGCGAGAGGGGCCCGAGATCGAGCGGGTCAGGGGAAGCTGAGCAGGTGGAGCTGATCGTTGGACCTCGGACCAGGGTCACGCCGTTCACCGACCGCGCCGCCGCCGTGGGCATGACCAAGGCGATGGTGTACAACCACACAGTTCTGCCCATCGGAACTGACGACCCGGCAGCGGAATACCGGGCGCTCACCGAGACTGCGGCGATCTGGGACGTGGGCTGCGAGCGTCAGGTGCAGATCGCTGGGCCCGATGCTCACCGTCTCATCACCTATCTCTGCGCCCGCGATTTGCGAGACCTGCAGGTAGGTGTCGCCCGCTACGCGCCGATGTGCGATCACCAGGGCCGGCTCGTGAACGATCCGATGGCACTTCGCATCGATGACACGACGTTCTGGCTCTCCATCGCAGACAGCGACGTGCTGCTGTGGGTACGGGCAGTGGCCGGTGAGAGGGGATACGGCGTCGAGGTCACCGAGCCGGACGTCTGGCCGTTGGCGATCCAGGGGCCCCGCGCCGAAGACGTGGTTGCTGCAGCGCTGGGGGAGTGGGTGCGCGACCTGCGTTTCTTCCGGTTCGAACGGTACGACCACAGCCTCGAAGGCCGCAGCATCCCGATGGTGGTGTGCCGCTCGGGCTGGTCCGGCCAGGACGGCTTCGAACTCTTCTTGATGGACGGCGCCATGGGCGAACAGCTCTGGGACCTGCTGTGGGGCGCCGGTCAGCCCTTCGGCCTCGGGGTCGGCGCGCCGAACAACCCAGAGCGCATCGAGAGCTTCTTGCTGTCGTTCGGCGGCGACACAGACTCCGAGAGCGATCCAGACGAAGCCGGCATCGGTCGGTTCGTCAGCCTGAAGAGTGACGACCCTGGCCGGGCAGGCCACGACTTCATCGGCAGGGAGGCGCTGCGGGCCCGGCGGACATCTGGCACCCAGCGGCGTCTGGTCGGGGTCATCATCGACGGCGGGCCTCCGATGCCATTGCGATCGCCCCGTGCACTACGCAGTCCCGATGGGCGCCCTGCGGGCACGCTGCGGGCACTCACACGCTCCCCACGATTCAACGCCAATATCGGCCTCGCACTGCTGGACCCACCATGGTTCGAGCCCGGCGCTGAGCTAGAAGTCATCCTCGACGGTGCCGACCGCTCGGCCACGACGACATCGCTGCCGTTCACCCTCGACTCGTAGCGATTCAATCCAGCCGCACGCGCGCCGCTACCCTCGGCGTTCCTCGCGGACGTAGTTCAACGGCCAGAACCTCAGCCTTCCAAGCTGATGATGCACGCGGCGCCTCTGGCGCCGCCATCGAGACGGCGATTCCCGTCGTCCGCTCGCTGGGGTTCGGCAGTGCGCTATGTGCGCGCCGCTACCCTCGGCGTTCCTCGCGGACGTAGTTCAACGGCCAGAACCTCAGCCTTCCAAGCTGATGATGCGGGTTCGATTCCCGTCGTCCGCTCACTCGAAGCTCAGCCTTCCAAGCTGATGATGCTGGCAGCACATGGTGTGCTGCGGGGGACTCAGTGATTCCCGTCGTCCGCTCACTCGAACCTCAGCCTTCCAAGCTGATGATGCTGGCAGCACATGGTGTGCTGCGGGGGACTCAGTGATTCCCGTCGTCCGCTCACTCGAACCTCAGCCTTCCAAGCTGATGATGCTGGCAGCACATGGTGTGCTGCGGGGAGCTCAGTGATTCCCGTCGTCCGCTCGCCTAGGCGGCGCGGATGGGGCCGTCCTCAAGAACTTGACGGTTCTCGATCACCTCGTCGATGATCCCGTACTCCTTGGCGGCCTCTGCATCCATGATGAAGTCGCGGTCGGTGTCGGCGTGAATCCGCTCAAGGTCCTGGCCGGTGTGGTGCGCAATGATCCGCTCGAGCCGCTCGCGCATCCGATCGATCTCCCGAGCCGCCAGCTCGATGTCGGTCGCCTGACCCATCGCCTGCCCGTAGGGCTGATGCAGCAGCACCCGCGCATTGGGCAGCGCCATTCGCTTGCCCGGGGTTCCCGCCGCCAGCAGCACCGCGGCTGCCGACGCTGCCTGACCCAGGCAGATTGTGGTGATGTCGTTGCGGATGTACTGGCTGGTGTCGTAGATGGCGAACAGGGAACT
The DNA here is from genome assembly GCF_965208895.1 of Candidatus Poriferisodalis sp. GTDB lineage: Bacteria > Actinomycetota > Acidimicrobiia > Acidimicrobiales > Poriferisodalaceae > Poriferisodalis. Next base: position 4,143,369 of record NZ_OZ242363.1, read on the forward strand.
GATATCGCCGCCGGGCGAGTTGATGTAGATGTTGATGTCCTTGTCGGGATTCTCCGACTCCAGGTGGATCATCTGTGCGCATACCAGGTTGGCGATCACGTCGTCGATGGGCGTGCCCAAGAAGATGATGTTCTCCTTCAGCAGTCGCGAGTACAGGTCGTAGGCGCGCTCGCCGCGGTTGGTCTGCTCCACAACCGTGGGCACGAGGTAGTTGCGCGCGCTGTGCCGTGCGGCACCGTGGCCGTCGTGGTCGTGGCTTGCGGAGAACTCGGTGGTCACCATCGGTCCTTAATCGTCTTCGTCTGCGGAGTCTGGGTCTTCGGGGTCATCGGGCGTCGGCAGTTCGAGTTCCGAGCGATCGATTGTGTCGCCTTCCGGCCCCACAAGCACAGCGGCTTCAATTGCCCATTGAAGCGCCTTGTTCTTGCAAATGGCTGCCGTCAAGTGTGCGAGACCATCAGTCTCGGCCATGACTTCTCGCAACTGGGCCGGGCTGCGACCATCGTTGGCCGCCATTTTCTCCAGCTCGGCGTCGACGTCATCATCGTCAGCCTGCAAGTCCTCGGCCGTGGACAGGGCGCGCAGTGCCAGATCCAGGCGCACGCCCCGCTCGGCATCGTCACTCAGTTCACCGATGAATGACGCCGGCTCCTGCCCCGTCGCCTCCAACCACTCCTCGATCGTCATGTTGCGTTGCTGCAGCCCGCTGCCCAGTTCGGACATGCGATCCGCGATGGCTCCGCTCACCATGGCGTCAGGCACGGGGCCCTCCACCAGGCCAGCTAGCTGTTTCTGAATCTCGTCGCGCAGCACCATGTTGGCCTGCATGATCCGTCCGAAGCCGAGCTGCCGTGCTGTGGCCTCACGCAAGTCCTCGACCGTGTCGTATTCGGTGTTCTCGTCGACCCATTCATCGGTCAGATCGGGCAAGACGAGCTCAGACACAGCGTTGACGGTGATCTCGAAGTCAATCTCCATCTCCGTCTGAACCGGATGCGGTGCGCTGAATGACAGTTCGGCGCCCGCCTTGCTGCCGCGCAGCTGCTCGTCAACCTCGGGAACGATGCCGCCGCTGCCCACCTCGTACAGGTAGTCCTGTGCCGACAGCCCGGGCAGCGGATCGCCTGCCACCGAACCCTCGATGTCAATCGTGACCCGGTCGCCGTCATCGGCGGGCCGCTCCACCTCGGCGATATCGGCAAATTGGCGGCGCGTCTCGTCGATGCGAGCCTCGATCTCATCTTCGGGCGGCACCGGGCTGGGAATCTCCACCTGCAAGGTCTCATATCCCGAGATCGAGACCACCGGTCGGATCTCGACGGTTGCCTCGAACGCCACCGGACCTTCGCTGCCGTCGAGTGTGAGTTCCAGCTCGGGCTGGTTCACCACGTCGACTTGATTGTCACGCACGGCCTCGGCGTAGTAGCGGGGCACCGCTTCTTCGAGCGCCTGAGCGCGACCGATTTCTGATCCGAAGTGCGATTCCAGCACGCGGCGGGGAGCCCGCCCCGGTCGGAATCCCGGGATGCGCACCTCGCGGGCGAGCTTGCGGAACGCAGCCTCGATGTCGGCATCGAAGGTCTCCGCGTCGACTTCGACGGTCAGCTTGACGCGGGGTCCCACGAAGCGCTGCTGCGCGTCGTCCTCGTGGGCGGACTCATGTTCGTCGTCGTGCTCGGCCTCGCCGGCGCCGAGGGCGTCGCTGTCGATCTCCTCAGCGACTCCGTTGGCATCCGGAGACTCGGCGGAAGCCGACGCTTTGTCGGGGAGGGATGGATCAGGTTCAGATACTGGCGCGGGCCCGATGAAATCCGCTGGGTCCAGCGGCGTCAGCGTCGTCTTCACGAAGCGCGGAGCCTACCGGTGCGCTCCGACCGCTCCCCGTGGCCCCGAGACAGCAGACCGTCCAAACAGATCACGACATGCCGCTCGGGCTGTGCCATCCTTGGCGGTCGTCGCTCGGCGCGCGTGCGGTCGGACCGTGTGCGAACCTTGACAGTCCAACGACATGCAGGATCTCCCAGGAGTTCTTGCCGGAGAATCCTCAGAAGATCTTTCAGGAGGGAGGTGCAGCGTGGCGAAGTTTGGCGAGGGAGGCGAGCTGCTCAAGTGCTCGTTCTGCGGCAAGTCGCAGAAGCAGGTGCGCAAGCTCATCGCGGGCCCGGGCGTCTATATCTGCGACGAGTGCATCGACCTGTGCAATGAGATCATTGACGACGAGGTCGAGACCACCACCGAGACGCCGTTCGAATCGGTACCCAAGCCGCGCGAGATCTTCGCCTTCCTCGACGACTACATCATCGATCAGGACCGCACCAAGACGATCCTGTCGGTTGCGGTCTACAACCACTACAAGCGCATGCGCCTTGAGCCCTCCGGTCCGGGCGCATCCGACGACATCGAGATCGCCAAGTCGAACATCTTGCTGATCGGTCCGACTGGCTGCGGCAAGACGATGATGGCGCAGACGCTGGCCCGCATGCTCAACGTGCCCTTTGCCATCGCCGACGCCACGGCGCTCACGGAAGCCGGCTATGTGGGCGAAGACGTCGAGAACATCCTGCTCAAGCTCCTGCAGGCGGCGGACTTTGACGTGAAGCGGGCCGAGACCGGCATTGTCTACATCGACGAGATCGACAAGATCGCCCGCAAGGCCGAGAACGCTTCGATCACCCGCGATGTGTCGGGCGAGGGGGTCCAGCAAGCGCTGCTCAAGATCCTCGAAGGCACGATGGCATCCGTTCCCCCGCAGGGCGGCCGCAAGCACCCGCACCAAGAGTTCCTGCAGATCGACACCAGCAACGTGCTGTTCATCTGCGGAGGCGCTTTTGACGGCCTCGAGCGGCTCATCGCTGACCGAATCGGCGAACGGGGCGTCGGTTTCGGTGCGACGCTGCGCAACGCGATGGACAGCTCTGCGCTGGACGTTCTGCCCGATGTTCTGCCTGAAGACCTGCGCCACTTCGGCCTGATCCCCGAGTTCATCGGCAGGCTCCCCGTCGTCGGTGTTGTCGACCCGCTCGGTCCCGACGCACTGCGACGCATCCTCACCGAGCCGAAGAATGCCTTGATCCGTCAGTACCGCCGGATGTTCGAACTCGACGACGTCGAGCTCGAATTCACCGTCGATGCACTCGAAGCGATCGTGGATCAGGCGATGCTGCGTAACACGGGTGCCCGGGGACTTCGAGCGATTCTCGAAGAGGTCCTGCTGGGGCTGATGTACGACCTGCCGAGCCGTGACGACGTGGCTCGCTGCATCGTCGATCGGAAAGTGGTGCTCGACAAGGTGAACCCCACCCTGGTGCCTCGGTCGACCGTCACGCGCCGCGCCTCTTGAGCAACGCGTCTTGAACCCTGAGCCCTCTGACACTGGGCCGACGGAAGCCATATCGGGCCCGCTGCGCGACTACGAGGCCGCCGTCGACTGGCTGGACTCCCACATCGATCTCGAGCGTCTGCTCGGCAGCGCAGAAGCAACGCCGCCCACGCTGGACCGTATGTGGACGCTCATGGGCGTCTTGGGCGATCCCCAGGACAGCGTGCCGACGATTCACATCACCGGCACGAACGGCAAGGGCAGCACGGCACGGCTGGCAGCAGCGCTGCTGGGGTCGTGTGGTCTGGCTGCGGGCAGCTACACGTCTCCCCACATCGAACGTGTCAATGACCGGATCACTGTCGCCAACGAGCCGCTCGACGACGAGTCGTTCACTCTGGCGATCAGTGAGATCGCGGTCTTCGAATCGATGGTGACCGAGCGCTGCGGTGAACGGCCGAACTACTTCGAGGTAATGGCTGCTGCCGCGTACAACTGGTTCGCCTCGAACGCCCACGTGAACGTGATCGAGGTGGGCATGGGCGGGCGCTGGGACGCCACCAACGTCGTGGACGCAGCAGTGGCAGTCATCACCAACGTCGGTGCTGACCACCTCGAGATCATCGGGCCGACGCTGGCAGACGTTGCGGCGGAGAAGGCAGGGATCATCTCGGCTGGGGCGATCGTTGTCTGCGGCGAAACAGCCCCGGATCTCGTCGAAGTCGTGGCTGCTGCGGCGGCGGAGGCGAGTGCCGATGTCTGGCGACGAGGCGTCGACTGGGATGTCGTCCAGCGTCAAACTGCCGTCGGCGGCCAGCTCGTGAGCATTCGCACGCCCTTCGGGGAGCACGCCGACCACTTCGTGCCGCTGCATGGTGCTCACCAAGCGACGAACGTCGCCACGGCCATCAGCTCTGTCGAGGCGTTCTTTGGTCGGCGCATCGACGATGACGTGATTGCGGCCGCTTTGGAATCCGTCTCTCTGCCGGCGCGCTTCGAAATCATCGCTCAGGCGCCGACGGTAGTGATCGACGGGGCCCACAATCCTGGCGGGGCTGCCGCGTTGCGAGACACGCTTGCGGAATCTCTGTGGGTGGGCTCGACGTCGTCTCTGGGACACCCCGAGGGCGCGCCGACGAGCACGGACGGCGCCAAGGTGCTGGTGATAGGTGCCAACAGGCCGCACGATCCCGGTGCATTCTGTGAAGCGCTAGATCTCGATCCCTTCGATGCAGTCGTCGCCACGGCGGCGGCGTGGCCGCGCGCAATTGCCCCCAACGAGATCGCCGCCGCGGTCGAGCACGCGTCTGCGGGACGTGAGCGGCCGCTCCAGATCACCGGCGCCGACGGCGTCGGCGAGGCACTGCAGCACGCCCGCGACCGGGCTGGTCGGGAGGGGATTGTGGTTGTGAGCGGATCTCTCTACATCGCTGCCGAAGCCCGGCGACTTCTCAGAGGCTGAGCCGTGAGGCGAAGCCGTGGCCCGAGCGGCCCGTGAGCGCAGCGAACAAGAGCGGGAAACAAGAACTCTCGAATCGAGGAATCCCGCCGTCCGCGCACCCTCTCAGCCGTGACTCGCATTAGCCTCGAGCGCGCAGCCGATGGCGCATCGCGCCAGTACGCGTGCACGGCCGAGGGAGACAGCGATGCGGCAAACGCTGGTGATCTGCAAGCCAGACGCCGTCGAGCGCGGTCTCGTCGGCGAGATTTTGGGCAGATTCGAGCACAAGGGACTCGCTGTCGCTGCCCTCGAGCACCGGATCATTGATCGCGACACGGCCGAGCGGCACTACGCCGAGCACGCCGGCAAGCCGTTCTATGAGCCTCTGCTGGAATTCATCACCCGCTCGCCGTCGGTTGTCATGGTGCTGGAAGGTCCCCCAGACGCAGGCGACGACGTCTTCGCCGTTGTGCGCACGTTGATGGGCACGACCAATCCCGCCACCGCAACGCCGGGCACCATCCGAGGCGATTTCGGGCTGTCTCCCACCGAGAATCTCGTGCACGGCTCCGACAGCGAGGCTTCCGCGGAACGCGAGATCGCTCTGTTCTTCCCTACTATCACCGCGTCGAACGACGTCGCGTCGATCAACGAGGTCAGCAGCTGATGGCGGCGAATGGGTCATCCCGACGCCGCAAGCGCGGTCCCATGCTTGGCGGCCGAGACATCGCGGTCGATCTGGGCACGGCCAACACGATCGTGTTTGTCCGCGGCCGGGGCATCGTGCTGAACGAGCCGTCGGTGGTCGCGGTCGACTCGATGACCGGCAACTCGCTGGCCGTCGGCCAGGAAGCCAAGCGGATGATCGGCAGGACCCCCGGCAACATCACTGCGATCAGCCCGCTGAAGGACGGTGTGATCGCCGACTTCGACATCTGCGAGAAGATGCTGAGGCACTTCATCAACGAGGTTTCCCAGACCCGTTGGCCCAAGCCGCGCATGGTGATCTGCGTGCCGTCGGGGATCACCGGGGTGGAGCAGCGCGCCGTGCAGGAAGCCGCCGAATATGCGGGCGCGCGCCGCGCTTACATCATCGAGGAGCCGATGGCCGCAGCGATCGGCGCCGGGCTGCCGGTGCAGTCAGCGCAGGGGAGCATGGTCGTCGACATCGGCGGCGGCACCACTGAGGTCGCGGTGATTTCGCTGGGCGGCATCGTGACGGCTCGTTCTGCCCGCATCGGCGGCAACATGATCGACGCGACGATCAGCGCTCACGTCAAGAAGGAACATGGCCTCATCGTGGGCGAGCGCACCGCGGAGGAGATCAAGCTCGCCCTCGGTTCGGCGTGGCCATTGCAGCAGGAGATCTTCGCCGAGGTCCGTGGCCGCGACATGGTCAGCGGGCTGCCCGAATCCGTCAGCGTGGACAGCATGGAGATCCGCGAAGCGATCGCGGGGCCCGTCAGCGCCATCGTCGATTCGGTGAAGGCAACGCTCGACGACACTGCGCCGGAGCTGGCAGCCGACGTCATGGACTACGGCATCACGCTCGCCGGCGGAGGAGCGATGCTGCGCGGTCTGCCGGATCGACTGCGCTCGGAGACGGGCGTTGCAGTCCACATCGCGGAGGATCCGCTGTTCGCCGTCGTGCGCGGTTCTGGCCAAACGCTCGAAGAATTCGACGTCCTCCACGGAGTGCTGTACTCCTCCACCGAGGGGCGCTGACGCCCCCGGCCGTGGCCCGCCGCGCCGGCATTCGGAGACGCACTTGGCTTCGTCTGGCCCTGCTCGTCGTGACGGCCATTGCACTGCTGACGCTCGACGCACGCGGATCTGGCGGCGTGCTGGACACTGCCCGCGGCGCCACGCTGGATCTGCTGGGACCGGTGCGGACATTCGGGGACTGGGTGGTCAGCCCGATACGAAACGCGTGGCAAGGAGTCGTCAGCTTCGACGACCTGGAGGCTGAGAACGCGGAGCTGCGCAGTCATCTGGCAGAAGCGCAGGCTTCCGTGCTGCGGGTCGGTGAGCTGGAACGGGACCGCCAGGAGCTGCTCGCGTTGGTCGGCGCCCGCGACACGGCACAGGCGATTCCCAGGGTGACGGCGCGGGTCATCGACGCACCGGTTTCGAATTTCGAGCGCACGATCGAGCTGGGAAAGGGAAGACGTGACGGCATCCGTGAGGGCATGCCAGTGGAGAGCGGCCACGGCCTCGTCGGTCGTGTCGTGGAGGCGAGCAACACGCGCTCGCTCGTCGAACTGCTGACCGACCCGAACTTCGACGCCGGCGTGCGCATCGTCCGCTCCGGCGACGACGGGTTGGCCTCAGGACGGGGCCCAGGGCGCGACCTCGATGTGAGCTACATCGAGCTCGAGACGGTCGTCATCCCAGGCGAGACCGTTGTGACCAGCGGATTTGACGGCAGCACATTTCCCGCAGGGTTGCTTGTCGGCACGGTCACCGATGTCGAGCCCGACGCGGTGCGGGGCGCGCAGCGAGTCACCGTTCACCCCGCAGCAGATCTGACACGGCTGCGGTGGGTGCAAGTGCTGCTCTATGAACCCAAGGTTCCAGAGCCGGTGATCGTGGATCGCGAGCCTGACGACGGCCCAGCCGAAGCAGGTACGGCGGGCGGTGGGTCATGACCCCCGACGGCCGATGATGGCAGGTGCGGGCCCGCTGGCCCGCTCGGCGCTGGTGCTGACTCTCGCCGTCGTGGTTCACGTCGGCCTAGGAGTGCACATTACCCCGGCGGGTGTCATCGTCGATCTGCTGGTGCTGCTGGCTGTCGCGGGAGGGATCGTCGGCGGCCAGGGCATCGGGGCGCCGTTCGGCGGCGCCTGCGGACTTGCGTCCGATCTCATCGTGCACACACCGTTCGGCATGTCCCTGCTCGTGCTGACACTGGTCGGCTACGTGTCGGGCAGCGTTGCCGAGCAGATCCCGTCAGCTCGATGGTTTGCGCGCTCGGCGGTGGCCTCGGTGCTGTCAGCGGGAGGGATCGGCATCTTCGGCGGCGCCGGCTGGCTGATGGACCTCGTCTACGTGACCGAGGCGCCGCTTGTTCGTATCGCCCTTGTCACCGGTGTTGCGTCGCTGCTGACCAATCCGCTGCTCGAACGTGTGCTTCGATGGGCTCTCATCATCCGCCCGCGAATTTCTGACCGTCGAGAAAGCGCTGCCCGCGGTGGATGAGCGGGTCCGCCGGCGGATGGCCTTCATCGGCATCGTGATGATCGGCCTGTTCGGAGCGCTCTTCACCCGCCTGTGGTACCTGCAGGTGCTCGAGACTGAGCAGTTCACCGTTGCCGCGGAGTCGAACCAGGTCCGCATCATCATCACTCCACCGACTCGTGGCCGCATTCTCGACCGTCATGGCGTCGTTCTCGCTGACAACGTTCGAACTGGCGTGGTCACCTACGACTATTCGAGATATGGCGAAGATCACACCGAAGCCGTGCTGTCCGATCTTGCCGTCCTGCTAGATGTGCCCCAAGAGCAGCTCCGCTCGGGCCTCGATGACCAGCGCACTCATCCGCTCGCACCCAAGGTGGTGGCGACCGGGCTCGATGAGGACGGCCTTCTGCGCGTGGCGGAACGATCCATCGCAGGAGTCGAGGCCAAGTGGGACTGGGTCCGCGTGTACCCACAAAACGAGGTCGGGGCACACATCGTCGGCTACGTCGGAGCGATGTCGCAGCGCCAGCACCGGGAGCTGATCGACGATGGCTACCTGCCCTACGAGCGGGTCGGCAGGGCGGGCATCGAGGGGCTCTTCGAAGCCGAGCTCCACGGCGAACCGGGGCGCACCAAGCTCGAGGTGGACCGGCAGGACCGGGTGCAGCGAATCTTGGCCGACGTGCCGCCGCAGCCGGGCCACGACATTGTGCTGTCCATTGACGTCGAGCTGCAGGCTGCAGTGGAGTCGTACCTGCGCCAAGGGCTGATCGCTGCCCGTAAAACCGTGAGCGAGGACTCCGGGTTCTTCTACCCGGCGCTGACCGGGGCAGCGGTCGTGGTGGACGTGCGCAACGGCGATGTGCTCGCGATGGCCTCGCACCCCACCTACGACCCGAATTGGATGGTGGAGGGCCTGTCACTGGCGGAGTACCAATCGGTGTTCGAGAACCCCTATGCGCCGGGCGCTCTGAACAATCTCGCAGTGCAGGGCACCTACTCGCCCGGTTCGGTCTTCAAGCCGGTGACGGCACTCGCTGGCCTCGATGCGGGCCTCATTTCCCCGCGAGCGGCATATCACGACGTCGGCTACTACAGGATTCCCGATGAGCGAGGCTGCACCGGCCGCTGCACGTTTTTCAACGCAGATCGGGCTGCACTCGGAACCCTGGACCTGTCGGGGGCGCTGACCCGGTCCAGCGACGCCTACTTCTACAAGGTGTCCGACGACCTGTACTGGGTCGACGGCCCGGAGCAGTGGGCGATTCAGGACATGGCTCGCGCCCTCGGATTCGATTCCCCGACCGGCGTGCAGTTGCCATTCGAAAAGACGGGCCGCGTGCCTGACGGCGATGTGAAGAAGACTCTCTTTGAGTTGAGTCCCGAGGCCTACAACCCGTACAACGAACCGCCGCGCTGGTTCCCGGGCGACAACATCAACACCGGGATCGGCCAGGGGCTTGTTGCCGTCACACCGCTGCAGCTCGCAAACGCGTACGCCACCCTTGCCAACGGCGGCACCCGCTTCGCTCCCAACGTCGTCGAGGCGGTCGTGTCTCGCGAGACTGCAACGTTCGGCGAGCCCGTGCTGACCTTCGAGCCGAGGGTGCTCGACACCGTGGAATTCCCCGCCGGCAGCGCAGTCGTACGGGAAGGATTGAGCAACGTCACCAATTCCCGGTTGCGCGGCACGGCCGCCAAGGCCTTCGAGGGCTACGACCATGCCGGCTACCCGGTGTCTGGCAAGACCGGCACGGCCCAGGCGCAGGGTTTGAACGCCGTGCTGCGACGCAAGAAGGAGGACACGGCGGTGTTCGTGGCGTGGGCACCCACCCACGACCCCCGATATGCCGTCGCCGTCGTCATGGAGGAGGCCGGCTACGGCGGCGAGGCGGCTGCGCCTGTGGCCCGGCGCATCATCGAGGCAGTCCGGGCCTACGAGCAGCGCTGGCCTGAACCGCAGATCGCGTTCGTGCCTCCCCAGCCGGAGTGCCCCGAAGTGCCAGAGGCGCTGCGAGGCGATCCGGCGTTCTTGGGCTACGTGCCCGAAGGCTGTCCGTGGGGCGTCCAGCTGCCGCGCGCCAACACGCCCTCTGATGCGGACGGCGACGGCATCCCCGATGTGGACCAGATCGGGGGCGGGTCATGATTGCGCGGCTGCTGAATCGCACGCAGACCCGCCGTGAATTGCGGTCTCCAGCCTGGTTCGCCGACTACTCCTTGGCGCTCGCCGCCATCGCAATCGCGTGCCTGGGCGTGGCGATGAACTACGCCGCAACGTGGCGTAGCCTCTCCTTCGAGGGCGGCGACCCATGGACCGTGGCGCGCCGTCAGGCGATCTTTGTGGGCATCGGGATTGTGGTCATGGTCGTCGCGGCCGTCGTCGACTACCGAGTGCTGCGCTTCTACTCGACGCCCGCCTATCTCATCATCCTCGGGGCGCTCGGCGCGTTGCTGCGCTGGGCCCCCGAGATCCGCAACGCCCGGTCATGGTTCACGCTGCCGTTCTTCGGATTTCAGGTGCAGCCGTCGGAGTTCGCCAAGCTCGTCGTGATCGTGTCCTTGGCCGCGTTCGTCGCCAATCATGAGGGATACCTGCGCTTCGACACGCTCCTCAACGCCGGGTTGCTGCTCGTCGTGCCGATGGCCCTGATCTATCTGCAGCCCGACCTCGGCACGATGCTGGTCTTTGTGGCGGTGGCCATGGGCATGCTGCTCGTGGCCGGTGCGCAATTGCGGCACATCTTTGTCATCACGCTGGCTGGAGTCCTCGCCCTCGTGCTGGTGTTCAGCATCGACGCGCTCCAAGGGCCCAGGCTGCTGAGCGAGACGCAGCGAAACCGTCTCACGGCATTCTTGGATCAGGAATTCGAGCCGCTTGAGGCGTCCTACAACCTGCGTCAGAGCCAGATCGCCATCGGAGCAGGCGGCATCTGGGGCCAGGGCTGGAAGCAAGGCACGCAGACGAACCTCAACCTCGTGCCCGAACAGCACAACGACTTCATCTTCACCGCACTCGGCGAAGAATTCGGTCTCGTCGGCGGGGCGCTCCTGCTCGTGCTCTATGTGTACATGACGGTGCGCATCTGGCAGATAGCTCGCGTCGCCAGCGACCCCTTCGGTCGATTACTCGCGGTCGGAATCCTCTCGATGCTGCTGTTCCAGGTGTTTCAGAACATCGGTATGACGATCGGCATCATGCCGATCACCGGTATCCCCCTGCCGCTCATGAGTCACGGCGGTTCGGGAACCATCACCGTCTTCGCTGCGGTCGGCATCGTCATCAGCGTCGGGTCTCGCCGTTACGCCCTCTAACGCTTCATCAACTGTGTGGACCGGTAGCGTTGATGGGGAAATGACAACGCTGTGGCCTCGGCTCGAGCCCTTGCTGCCACGTGTCTCCAAGCCGGCTCGGTATATCGGCTGCGAGGACGGGATGCAGCAACCGACACTCGGCCCCCACCTCACTTCGTGGTTGCTGACCTACCCCGACACCTACGAGGTCGGCCTGCCCAACCAGGGTCTGCAGATCCTCTATGAGCTGTTGAACGAACGCCCGGATTCCGGTGCTGAGCGGACGTACGCACCTTGGATCGACCTCGAGGCCGAAATGCGGGCCCATGGGTTGCCGCTGTTCTCGGTGGACACCCACCGGGCGGCAGGCGAATTCGACGTCATCGCCTTCAACCTCTCGGCTGAACTCGTCTACACCAACGTGCTCAACTGCATCGACTTGGCCGGGCTAGAGGTGAGGTCCTCTCGACGCAACGACGCCGATCCGCTGATCGGCGCCGGAGGGCATTGCGCGTTCAACCCCGAGCCGCTGGCCGATTTCGTGGATTTCTTCGTGGTCGGCGACGGCGAGGAAGTGGTCGGCGAGATCACCGAAGTGGTGGGCGCGTGGAAGCGCGACGGCAAGCGGGCTGGCACTCGCGTAGGCGTGCTGCGAGAGCTGGCCGGAATCGAGGGCGTGTACGTGCCGGCGATGTACGACGTGGCCTATGACGGAGCGGCGCTCGTCGAGGTGACCCCGAAGTACCCCGACGTGCCGCCGCTGGTTGCCAAGCGGACGGTCGCGGACCTCGCCGACTGGCCCTATCCCCGCCAGCAATTGGTGCCGGTCACCGAGGTGGTCCACGACCGACTGTCGGTAGAGGTGTTTCGGGGCTGCACGCGGGGTTGTCGTTTCTGCCAGGCGGGCATGATCACCCGGCCGGTACGCGAACGTCCCGCCGCGCAAGTGCGCGAGATGATCAGCACCGGCCTCAAGCGCAGTGGGTATGACGAGGTCAGCCTGATGTCGCTGTCCACCGCTGACTACAGCGGGATCGCCGAACTCGTGCGCGATACCGTCTCCGCTGGCGCCTTGGAGACTGCGGGTGCTGATGCGAAGCGCATCAGCGTCTCGCTGCCCAGCCTGCGGGTGGATGCCTTCACCGTTGACGTAGCGGCTCAAGTGTCACGCGCACGCCGCACAGGGCTCACCTTCGCGCCCGAAGCGGGTTCATGGCGACTCCGTCAGATCATCAACAAGCTCATCACCGAAGAAGACCTGTACGGCGCCGTGCGCTCGGCATACAGCCAGGGCTGGCACCGCATGAAGCTGTACTTCCTCACGGGTCTGCCTTCGGAGATGGACCCAGACACCGAGGCCATCGCTCACTTGGCCGAAACGTGCGCTCGCATCGGGCAGGAGTACACGAAGCGGGCGTCGGTGACGGTATCGCTGGGGGGCTTCGTGCCCAAGCCGCACACGCCGTTTCAGTGGTTCGGGCAGAACCCGCCCGACGAGCTGGCCCGCAAGGTGCGGCTGGTGCGCTCCGCGCTGGGCCGCAACCGTCGCGTGCAGTTGAAGTGGCATGACCCGGCCGCTTCGACCGCTGAGGGAATTGCCAGCCGGGGTGACCGCCGGGTGGGTGCGGTCATCGAATACGTCTGGCGCAGGCGCGGCACCTTCCAGGAGTGGAGCGAGCGCTTCGACTTGGGCCTGTGGGAAGAGGCAATGGCAGCGAGCGGCCTCAGCCTCGACTGGTACGTGTACCGCCACCGAGGCGAATCTGAGGTGCTGCCCTGGGACCACATCGGTGCCGGGCTGCATCGTGACTTTTTGTGGCAGGACTGGCAGGACGCCCTGGCTGGGCATGGCCTGCATGACTGCCGATGGACCCCGTGCTACGACTGCGGGGCCTGTACTGAATATGGGATCGAGCACATAGTTGCGTCCCCCGTCGCCCCCAATGGCGGCAGTCAGGGGACGGGACAGGATCTCGCGACCGGCCATCTGGTGCCGGTCGAGCTGCGTCCCCGCCGGCTGGCGAGCGCAGGTGCATCGGCGGGGGGTGGCGCATGAAGATGCGCAGGCCTGCTACGCCGGTGCTGAGCCGAAGTGCCGCTCCCACCCAAGCGGGTGGGAGACGGCGTTGAGGCTGCGCGTCCGCTTTTCCAAGACCGGAAAGATCCGGTTTATCGGCCATCGCGATGTCGCTCGGGTGACCGAGCGCGCTGTGCGCAGGGTCGGTCTGCCTGTGGCGTACAGCGAAGGCTTCTCACCTCGCATGAAGATGAGCTTCGGTTTGGCGTTGCCGACCGGGTATGAGTCTGACGGCGAGTTTGTCGAGCTGCCGCTGATTGCGGACGCGGTCGTCGAAGGGAGTGCCCTCGGCGGCTGCGACCGGGGTGTTTCGGGGCCCGTGATCGTCTGCCAGACCGATACCCACAGATCCTGCGAGCTCGAGCCAGCGTCGGCCGTCCCCAGCTACTGCACCGTTGCGGAGGCACTCAGCGAGGCGTTGCCGGTCGGCATGGAGGTGTCGGCGGCAGTGCTGACCGACGGCCGTGGTCCGTCGCTGCAGGCGGCGACTCGCTCGTGCGGCTGGCAGTTCGACATCGTGGGACTCGACCCGGCTGCGGCGGAGAAAGCGGTTGCAGAATTCCTCGCCGCCGGTACCGTCGTGACTGAACGGGTGCACAAAGGCGAAACCGTGAGTTCGAATGTCCGACCCAGCGTTGAGGTGCTGCAGGTGGTCGGATGCTCGGATCGAGGGGCGGTGCTGAGCGCCGTGCTGTCAGCGACGCCTCGGGTGGTGCGCCCCAGCGAACTGGTGCCAGCGCTTGCGCCGGCACATGAAATGGGCATTGCCCGAAGAACACATCAATGGACGTGTGGCGCAGCGGGACGAGCCGAACCGGCCGTGCCTGCCATGTGCGCCCAGAAACATAAGGAACTCATCAGTGGATGAATCAACACTGAACGACACAACAGACAACACTCAGGACAAATCACAAGAGAATCCGACCCAGAAGAATCCCACCCAGAAGAATTCGACACCCCGCAATCGAGCCGAGAACAGTTCGACGCAAACCAGTGCGGCAGAACCGGCACCCGCTGTTCGCAAGCGCCGACTGGTCGCACCCACGAGCGACGACAAGTCTGGCGCGCCCGAACCAGGATTGAGTTTCGCGGCGCCGACAGCAGCTGCTTCTCCGCAGCAGACCAAGCGCAAGCGGGCAGTAACGGCACCGGACAAGCCCGCATCGGGTTCTCATGTCAAGTCGGCGCCCAAGGCGAAATCCCAAACCAGGGGGAAGTCGGCGCCCAAGGGAAGAACGAAGTCCGATCCGGCATCATCGGAGTCTGAGCTCGCGAAACCTCCGGTCCCACCGGTTCCGCCACCGGCGCGCAAGCCTCAGATCGGCGACAGCCGCCCGGCACCCTCCCAGCATGCAACCGAGAGCGAGGGCGCTGGCGGCCGCCGACGCCGCAGGCGCGGCGGGCGGGGGCGCGGCGGACGCGGCCGATCCGGCGAGGCCGCCTCGACGACCACCGAGACCCGGAACGGTTCCCATGCGCCGGTCGAGGCGATCCTGGCCGATCAGCAGCCGCTCGAACTTGACGATGAACAGCTCACCGAGCGACGCGGAAAGTACCGCAATGGCAAGCCGCTCGGCCGATACCGGATGTGCGTCCATGTCTCGGAGGGGGCAACACACATCGCCGTGCTCGAGGGCCGGTCGCTCATCGAGTACTACGTGAGCCGCCCGTCTGACGACATTTCGGAGATCTACGGCAATCTGTACATGGGCCGGGTGCGCCGCGTGCTCCCGGGCATGGAAGCCGCATTCGTCGACATTGGGACACCCAAGCAAGCGGTGCTCTACCGCGGCGACCTCACCGTTGCCTCCGACGACAGCGACGAAGACGCCTCGGGCGAGCGCAAACGCGCCGGCGGGCGTCGGGGTCGCAATGTCTCGGGTCCCGCGATCAGCGACCTGATCAGCAACGGCCAGACCATCATGTGCCAGGTCATCAAGAACCCGATCGGCCACAAGGGGGCTCGTCTCACCACTGAGGTGTCCTTGCCCGGCCGCTTCGTGGTGCTCATCCCCGGCAGCAGCGTCACGGGGATCTCAAGGCGCCTTCCCAGCCGGGAGCGGCGAAGGCTGCGCACCCTGCTCGCCAAGGAGATCCCTGAGGGCTTCGGCGTGATTCTGCGCACGGCAGCCGAGAACGTCACTCCCGCCGAGATCCGCCGGGACATCGAGCGTCTGACACGCCAGTGGACTCAGATCTCGGAGTTGTCGAAGCGATCCGATGCGCCGGCGCTGCTGTTCCGTGAGCCGGAATTGGCAGTTCGCATCATCCGGGAGCAATTCACTGCTGACTTCCGGGAGGTAGTGATCGACGATCCGGTGCTGTTCGACCAGGTCAAGGGCTACATGGAAGCCGTCGCTGCTCCCTTGATGGATCGCATCCGCTACTACGACCCTGTGGCGGAACGGCTACCGCTCTTCGAACGGTCCCATGTCGCCGAACAGGTGCGCAAGGCGACAGATCGCAAGGTCTGGTTGCCGTCCGGCGGGTCGCTGATCATCGAGCACACCGAGGCGTTGACCGTGATCGACGTCAACACGGGGCGCAACGTGGGCCGGTCGAGCCTCAACGAGACGCTGTTCCAGAACAACCTCGAAGCCGCCACCGAGATCGCCAAGCAACTGCGGCTGCGAGACATCGGCGGGATCATCGTCGTGGACTTTGTCGACATGGACGACAAACGCCAACGCGAGCAGCTGATGAACACGCTGAATGAGGCTCTGGCCCGCGACAAGACGCGGACCGCAACCGAACCCATCTCCGACATGGGCATCGTGCAGATGACCCGGATGCGCACCGGTGAAGGACTCTTGGAGTCCATGTCCGATCCATGCGACGAGTGCGAGGGGCGCGGCATTCAGCTGCGCGAGTCGCTGTTCGCCTGATCCAAAGCGAGCGCTCCGCGCCATTCCAGCAGCGTCGTCGGTATCCTTCCCAACCGATGTATGCAGTCATTGCCACCGGCGGCAAGCAGCGCCGCGTCGAAGCCGGCCAACGGCTCGACGTCGAGCTGCTCGCGGTGCCGCCCGGCGAGGAGGTCACCTTCACGCCGGTTCTCGTGGTGGATGACGGCGCAGTGCTGGCGACGCCCGATGAACTCGTCGGGGCCTCGGTGAAGGGCAAGGTGGTCGGCGAGACCAAGGGGCCCAAGATCGACGGCTTCACCTACAAGAACGCCACGACCTACCGGCGCAGGTGGGGACACCGGCAGCGCTACAGCACGGTCGAGATCACCGCGATCGCGAGGGACTGAACGATGTCGAAGACCAAGGGCGGAGGCTCTACTCGCAACGGGCGCGACTCGGTCGCCAAGCGACTCGGTGTGAAGGTGTATTCGGGGCAGGCCATCGATGCCGGCGGCATCATTGTGCGCCAGCGCGGCACCAAGTTCCATCCAGGGCGGAATGTGGGCCGCGGCAAGGACGACACACTGTTCGCCACGACGCCGGGAGTCGTGCATTTCGGCTACCGCCGGGGACGCCGCCTCGTCGACGTCGACCCCTCGTAGCCCTCGAGAACTTCAATCCCACACCCCTGAGGCTGAGCCGAATGGCGAAGCCTTGGCCCGAGCGGCCCGTGAGCCCAATCGCATGAAGATGGGGAACAAGAGCGGGAAACAAATGGTGCGGCAGCGGGAAGGCTTACCTATCGGCGCGGCCTCCAAGGCAGGCGAACCCCGATGAGCGACTTTGTCGATGAGTGCCAGCTGCACGCCAAGGGCGGCGACGGCGGCGCAGGCTGCGTTTCGTTCCGGCGCGAATCCCATGTGCCGCGCGGCGGCCCCGACGGCGGGGACGGCGGCCGCGGCGGCGATGTGTGGGTTGTCGCGGACCGCAACGTGGCGTCGTTGCTTGCGTTTCGCGACTTCCCTTTCCGGCGCGCCACCAATGGCGGCCACGGCCAGGGCCGCAAGAGGCACGGCCGAAGCGGCGTCGACGAACTTGTGCCCGTGCCCGAGGGCACGATTGTGCGGGATCGTGACGGCACGGTGTTGGCCGACCTCGTGGACGCTGGCGATCGCTGGCTGGCGGCACATGGCGGCAGCGGCGGCCGTGGCAACGCCCGCTTCTCCTCGAACCGGCTGCGTGCCCCTCAATTCGCAGAACAGGCAGAACCCGGCGAGGAACGCTGGTTGGGCCTGGAGTTGAAGCTGATGGCCGACGTGGCGCTGGTGGGATTCCCCAACGCCGGCAAGAGCACCTTCATCAGCGCAGTGTCTGCAGCGCGGCCCAAGGTTGCTTCGTACCCCTTCACAACCCTCACGCCCAGCCTTGGAGTCGTTCGGCTCGACGACGGCACGGGCGGCGGCCATCGGGACAGCTTCGAGATGGTGATCGCTGATGTGCCTGGCCTCATCGAGGGCGCTGCGGAAGGCAAGGGCCTGGGCCATCAGTTCCTGCGCCATGTCGAGCGCGCTCGGGTGCTGCTGATCATGGCTGACCTGGCGGAGGTCTCTGATCGCGACCCCCATGAACAGGTAGACGTCCTGATCGCGGAACTCGAGCGCTACGACCCCGAGCTCGCAGCCCGCCGACGGCTGATCGTCGGCACCAAGGCCGATGTCGCTCACTTGGCCTGGGACGGCCAGCGACTCAGCGCTGTCACGGGGGACGGCGTGGCCCCGGTTCTCGGCCAGCTGCGCGAGCTGGTCAGCGAAGCCAGAGAGCTCGACGAAGCCCCCACCCAATACGTCGTGCACCGCCCCGAACCCACTGGCATCACGGTGCTGCGCCTCGCAGATGGCGTGTTCGAGATTGAAGGTCGCCAGGCTCGCCGGGCTGTCGCGCTGTCCGACCTCACCGACCCGGCGGCGCTCGCATGGGCGCAACGCCGCCTCGAAAAGCTCGGCGTTTCCCGGGCGCTGGCCCGGAACGGCGCCAACTCGGGTGACTTGGTGCGCATCGGCGATTTTGAGTTCACGTACGAGCCAGACACATGAGCCTTCGAGAAATCTGCGAGATCGCTGTCACCACCTCGGCCACACGGCAGGATTGACGTCGATGCCTGACTCACTGCGGCTGATTGCCAAGATCGGGACGTCGTCCATCACCACATCGGATGGGCGTGTCGACCTGGACGCCGTCGCGAAGCTGGCATCTGACGTTGCGAACGTACGCGCCGCCGGCCACGACGTCATCGTGGTGACCTCCGGTGCGATCACCGCCGGCGTGCAGCGTTTGAATGTCGAGCGGCCCTCAGAGCCTGAGCGGTTGCAGGCGCTGTCGGCCGTCGGACAGATCGACCTCATGGCGTCCTACCGAGAATTGTTCGCAGCCGTTGGCATGGTCGTTGGCCAAGTGCTCATCGCGCCACACGACTTTCGTGATCGCGACCAATACCTCCACGCCCGGGCGACGTTTCACCATCTGCTCGACCTCGGCGTCGTCCCGGTCGTCAACGAAAACGACGCGATCGCCGACGACGCCATCCGCTACGGCGACAACGATCGGATAGCGGCGCTCGTCGCGAATCTGGTGCGCGCCGATGCGCTGATCCTGCTGACCGACATGCCCGGCGTTCTCACCGCCGACCCAAGCATCGATCCCGATGCCTCGCTCATCTCTGAAATCTTGGAGGTGAGCCCGTCGCTGCAGGCGGCGGCCGGCTCCGCGAATGCCGTCGGCAGCGGGGGCATGGCCTCGAAGCTGGCCGCGGCCCGGATGGCTTCGTGGAGCGGAGTGCGCACGGTGATCGCTTCGGCCCGCAGGCCCGACGTCGTCGCCGACGCCGCCGTCGGGCTTCCCGGCGTGGGCACCGTCGTGCCTGCACGAGACGCCCGCGTTTCCGCCCGCAAACTCTGGATCGGCTTCGCCGTGGCCGCCCGAGGATCGGTGACGGTCGATGACGGCGCCCGCCGAGCGGTCTCGAAGGGCGGCAAATCGCTGCTCGCCGCCGGCGTCGTCTCTCACGAAGGTTCGTTTGTCGCCGGCGAAGCTGTCGACGTCGTAGATCTGGCTGGGGAGACCTTCGCCAAGGGCCTTACTGCTATCGACGCCGAGGGGCTGCGGGTCACCGCAGGTCTGCGCAGCGACCAGTTGCCTACCGGATTGCATCCGCTCGTCGTGCACCGCGACGACCTCGTCGTCCTGGGGTGAGCGCGGGTGGGTGGCCCCGTCTCGCTGCAACGCCTGTCACTCCCGCTCTTGTTCCCCAATTCTCATGCGATTGCGCTCACGGGCCGCTCGGGCCACGGCTTCGCCTCTGGGGTGATTCGAGGCAATGCCACTAGTCTGCTCAGGTGCCTGACGTGGCCTCTGACACCGCACGGGACTCGATCGGCAGCCCCGTCCCTGCTGCAATGATCGCCCTGGGCGAGCGTGCGAAGGCCGCTGCGTCAGTCCTGGCACAAGCGCCTGGCGCGGTGCGAGACGAAGCCCTGCTGTCGGCCGCCGACCTGCTCGAAGCAGCAACCGACCGCGTGCTCGCTGCCAACCGCGACGACGTGGCCAACGCCGAGGCCGCCGGCACCTCAGCGACGCTCATCGACCGACTGCGGCTCGACCCCGGGCGCATCTCGGCCATGGCAGCGGGCCTGCGCAAGGTGGCGGCTCTCGCCGACCCGGTCGGCCAAGTGGTTGACGGGTGGGTGAGGCCCAACGGGCTGGCGGTGGAACGGGTACGGGTGCCTCTGGGCGTCGTGGCGATCATCTATGAGAGCAGGCCCAACGTCACATCAGATGCCTTCGGGCTGTGCCTGAAGTCGGCGAATGCCGCGTTCCTGCGGGGTTCGAGCGCCGCGCTCAACTCCAACATGGCTATCGCGGAGGCATTGCGAGACGGCTTGGTCAAAGCCGGTCTGCCCGCAGACGCACTGGTGCTCGTCACCGATACACGTCACAGTGCTGCCACCGAGTTCATGCGCCTGCGCGACCACATCGACTGCCTCATCCCGCGCGGCGGTCCCGCTCTCATTTCGTCTGTGCTCGCCAACGCCACCGTGCCCTACGTGATCGACGGCGACGGCAACTGCCACGTGTACGTCGACACAGCGGCCGACCTAGACATGGCGGCCGACATCGTCGCCAACGCGAAACTCAGCAGGCCCTCGGTGTGCAACGCAGCAGAATCTCTCGTGGTCCACCGAGACGTGGCCGGGGCGTTCCTGCCCCGAGTCATCAACGACCTGCAGGGCGTCGATTTGGTCGGTGACGCGACGGCGCAGGCCATCTCGTCGCAGATCGGGCCAGCCAGTCCCGAGGACTTCTCGACAGAGTTCTTGGCGCTCAAGATGAGCGTCGCCGTGGTGGACGACCTCGACGCAGCTATCGACCATGTCAACCGACATGGCACGGGACACAGCGAGGCCATCGTGACCAGTGACCTCGCCGCTGCGCAGGAATTCACCCGCCGAGTGGATGCCGCCGCAGTGCTCGTCAACGCTTCGACACGCTTCGTGGACGGAGAGGAATTCGGTTTCGGAGCCGAGATCGGCATCAGCACCCAAAAGCTGCACGCTCGTGGTCCTATGGGCCTCGAGCAGCTCACAACCACCAAGTTCGTGGTGACCGGAACAGGTCACATTCGAGACTGACCGTGCCGAGTGGAGGCCGCGGCTGCCACACTGTCTGACCGGCAGCGTCGCCAACGACTCTGGGCCGACGAACCGGCGCCCACCGACCACTGCCCACACTGACAGGGGAGACACCCAGAATGAGCGACACAATGTTCGGAGACCTCTCGGGTGTCCGTGAAGGATTGGCGAAAGTCGAATACCTCGCCGATGACGGCATCGCGAGCGTCGTGTTCCTGGCTGAGAGGCTCGGCAAGCCGGTGCTGGTGGAAGGGCCAGCAGGGACGGGCAAGACCGAGCTCGCGAAGTCGGTCGCTGCGATGACCGGCGCCCGCCTGATCCGGCTGCAGTGCTACGAGGGCCTCGACGAAGCCAAGGCGCTGTACGAGTGGAACTACAAGAAACAGCTCTTGCGCATCCAGGCCGACAGGGGTGTCGACGCCGAGCACGAGGATTGGGTGGAGTTGCAGGACGACATCTTCCAGGACGAGTTCCTGCTCACCCGGCCGCTGCTCGAGGCGATCAGCGCGAAAGACCAAGTGGTGCTGTTGATCGACGAGGTCGATCGCGTCGAGATCGAGACCGAGGCACTGCTGCTCGAGATCCTGTCCGACTACCAGGTCTCGATCCCCGAGTTGGGCACCATCACGGCAACCCAGATCCCGATTGTCATCCTGACGTCCAACAACACCCGGGAGCTCTCAGAAGCGCTCAAGCGGCGCTGCCTGTTTCTGCACATCGACTATCCCGACCTCGAACGCGAGAAGCAGATCGTCCTGACCAAGGTCGTCGGCATCAGCGAGAACCTGGCCGAGCAGATTGCGCGCGTCGTGCGCTCCATCCGCCAGCTCGAGCTCAAGAAGGCGCCGTCGGTGTCCGAGACCCTGGACTGGGCTCGCACCTTGGTCTTGCTGGGCATCGAGAACATCGACGTCGAGCAAGCCAAGGAGACGCTGCACATCCTGCTCAAGTACCAATCCGACATTGAGAAGGCCGCCAAAGAGCTGACGGTCGAGGCCTAGACAGGGCTCGACGAGGACGGAGATCGGCCATGTTGGATCTGCTGAGCGGTTTCGTGGGTGAGCTGCGCAACGCCGGCTTGCCGGTGTCGCTGACGGAGAATCTCGATGCGATGGAGGCTGTCAAGCACATCCCCATCGAAGACCGTGATGCCTTCAAGTACGCGCTTGCCGCCACGCTGGTGAAGAACGAGCAGCACTGGCGGGCATTCGAGACGGTCTTCGAGGTGTACTTCTCGCTGCGAGGGCCTGAGTACAACGTCGGCGACGAGAACGGCGACGGCGAGTTCGATCCCGACAATCTCGAAGAGTGGATGTCCCAGCAGATGCAGGGCATGGGCGGCCGCGGGGGCGGGCAGGACATGTCCCCCGAGGAGATCGCCGAGATGCTCTTCCGGGCGCTGCTGAACGCCGATGAGGCGATGATGGCGGCCATGGCCCGGGCGGCTGTGACGCAGTTCGCGGGCATGGAGCCGGGTCGACCCGTGGGCGGCACCTACTACCTGTATCGCACGCTGCGCAATCTCGACCTCGACGGCATGCTCGAGCGGCTGATCGAGGAGTCGTCCGAGCGCTACGAGGGCGACATGACACAGTTGGCTGAGCGGCTCGAACGCGAGGAGTTCGAGAATCGCATCGAGCAGCTGAAGCGCGAGATCGAAGCCGAAATCCGGCGCCGCCTCGTGGCCGACAGAGGCGTCGAGGCGATGGCCAAGACGCTGCGCAAACCCCTGCCCGAAGACGTCGATTTCATGCACGCCAGCCGTGAGGAGATGGCCAACATTCGCAAGGCCATCCAACCGCTGACACGCAAGCTGGCCGCGCGCCTCGCGCGCAAGCGCAAGCACAAGCGTCGCGGCCCGCTCGACTTCCGGGCCACAGTGCGACGTTCGCTCAGCTACGGCGGCGTGCCCGCAGAGCCGCGTTTCCGCCATCCGCGCCCAAACAAGCCAGAGCTCATCGTGGTGGCGGACATCTCGGGCTCAGTCGCGGCGTTTGCCAGGTTCACCTTGCACCTGGTGTACGCGCTGCAAAACCAGTTCTCCAAGGTGCGGTCGTTCGTGTTCATCGACGGCATCGACGAGGTCACTCATATGTTCCAGAACGAAGAGGACATCACCAACGCGGTGCACCGGGTGAACACCGAAGCCGATGTCGTCTGGGTAGACGGCCATTCCGACTACGGCCATGCCTTCGGCGTGTTCTGGGAAAGCTTCGGCAAGGACGTCAACGCCAAGTCAACGATGATGTTCCTGGGCGACGCTCGCAACAACTATCACTCCACGAATGCGTGGGTGCTCAAGGAATGCCAGAAGCGAGCCCGCTCGGTGTTCTGGCTCAACCCTGAACCACGCTCGTACTGGGACACGGGAGACTCGGTCATCACCGAGTATTCGACTTATACCGACGGCGTGTTCGAGTGCCGCAATCTGCGCCAGCTTGAAGGCTTCGTCGACAACCTCGCGTAGCTGACGGGCCGCTCGGGCCCGGGCTTCGCCCGTTGTCTTCCGCTCTAGCTCGCTTCGCTCGCGGGCCGCTCGGGCCCAGGGTTCAGCCTCCGGCAGACGCGAGCAGGTCGGAGGCCAGGAAGGCCAAGTCGAGTGACTGCCGACCGTTGAGGCGCGGGTCGCACATCGTCTCGTAGCGGTCGCCGAGCTGGTGCTGGGCCAGCTCGTCACCGCCGCCGACGCATTCGGTGACCGCATCGCCGGTGATCTCGAGGTGAATGCCGCCGGGCCACGTCCCCGCAGCGGCATGGGCGGCGAAGTACTGACGGATCTCGGCCAGTATCGCGTCGAAGTGGCGAGTCTTGACACCGTCTTCGGTGCTGTAGGTGTTGCCGTGCATCGGGTCGCACTGCCACACCACCGGATGTCCGGCATCGGTGACTGCGTTCAGGATCGGCTCGAATGATTCGACCACGTTGCCCGCTCCGACGCGGCTGATCAGGGTCAACCGGCCCGGGATCCGATTCGGGTTCAGCGCTTCACACAGCGCCAGCGCTTCGTCGGGCGTGACGGTGGGACCCAGCTTCGCCCCAATTGGGTTGTGCACGCCTCGCAGGAACTCCACGTGGGCTCCGTCGAGCTCGCGGGTGCGCTCGCCGACCCACAGCATGTGCGCCGAGCAGTCGTACCAGTCGCCGGTGATGCTGTCGGTGCGGGTGAGCGCTTCCTCGTAGCCCAGCAGCAGCGCCTCGTGGCTGGTGTAGAGCTCCACCTGGCGCATGGCGCTGTCGTCGGTGTCGAGTCCGCACGCGTTCATGAAGCGAAGCGCCGCATCGATGCCGTTGGCCAGCATCTCGTAGCGGCGGCCGGCGGGGCTGGACGCCACGAACTCCTGATTCCAGTCGTGCACCTGTCGCAGATCGGCGTAGCCGCCGCGTGTGAATGCCCGCAACAGGTTGAGCGTTGCCGCCGATGTGTTGTACGCCTGCAGCAAGCGGCCTGGGTCAGGCGTGCGAGCCTCGGGCTCGAACGCGATGTCATTCACGATGTGGCCGCGGAAGACGGGCAGCGTCTGGCCGTCGCGGGTCTCGTTGGCCGAGCTGCGCGGTTTCGCGAACTGACCGGCGATCCGACCTACCTTCACGATGGGCAGCCCGGCGGAGTACTGCATCACGACGGCCATCTGCAAGATCACCTTGAGACGGTCACGGATCTGGTCTGCGGTGGAGAGCTCGAACGACTCGGCGCAGTCGCCGGCCTGCAGTACAAAAGCCTTGCCGGCGCAGACGTGCCCGAGCAGCTCGGTCAGCCGCCTCGCCTCACCGGCAAACACCAGCGGGGGAAGCCGACGCAACTCGGCCAGCGAAGCTGCGAGTGCGTCTGCGTCGGGCCACTCAGGTTGCTGGCCGGCGGACCGGTCGGCCCACGAGCCGGGATGCCATCCTGGTGCGTGCAGATGAGAGCTGGCGGGACTGGGCGCGTCGGACCCCGAGCTCGAGGCGTCAGACAGCGTCTGCGTCGGCATCGATGTCTACAAACTCGCCGTCCGCGGCGAGGCTCTGCAGCTCATCGACGGCACGCTTAACGAGACGGCGTGCTGCTTCGGCAGTGACGCCGAGCTCTTCGCCGATCTCGCGGTAGCTGCGCTGCTCACCGTCGATAATCCCGTTGCGTCGGGCCACCGCGTAGCGGGCGCGCTTGTCCAGGCGACCGAGCATGGACATGACCATGCCGCGGCGATCGGACTCGATCGCGAAGTGCTCGGGCCCGGGCGCGTCATCGCCAATGAGGTCGATGAGCGCGCTATCGCCGTCGTCACCGACGGTCTTGTCGAGTGACGTGGGCGTGCTGATCCGCTGCAGCCAGGCGTTCTCGTCGTCGAGCGAATCGCTGTCGCCGCCGTTGTGGCGCAGAGCGGCCCGCAACGTGGCAGAGCGATCTGAGGGCAGACGGATGAGGCTGCCCTTCTGATCGAGCGCACGCCCGATGGACTGCCGGATCCAGAACGTGGCGTAGGTGGAGAACTTGAAGCCGCGCCGCCAGTCGAATTTCTCGACTGCGTGCTCGAGGCCGAGGTTGCCTTCCTGGATCAGGTCGAGCAGTTCCAGCGTCGGAGGCAGCGGGTAGCGGCGTGCGATGGACACGACGAGCCGCAGATTCGCCCGGATGAAGCGATCGCGTGCGGCTGCGGCCGTCTGCACGGCCTTGCGAAACTCGCGCCGCTCGGCCACGGACAATTCCTCATCGTTGTCGAGGCTCGCCCGCGCATCGCGTCCTGCCTCGATCTGCTGGGAGAGCATGCGCTCGTCCTCTGCTGTGAGCAGCGCAACCGCACCGATCTCGTTCAGGTATTGGCCAACTGAATCCATGACATTCGCTCCAACCGGCAGGGGGCAGCCGGTTCTTCGTCTTCGGTTGCATGCCGCCCCGGCATGCCACCCGGTGGGGGGCACCGGGTATGTGTTGCCTTCGGCGAGCTAGCGCAGCCCGGCCTCAGGCGTGGCGCCGCTGTGGTGGCGGAGCCGATCTTGGTTGTACGCCCGCATGCGATGCCAAGCCCGAGAACCCGGGCCTGGCGCAGCACTGCTTTGGGCGGACGGTCAAACGTAGCACACAGCGCACAGCGCGCGCAAGAAGTCGCCACCGAGGCTTGCCGGAAATTGCAACGGCGCCTGGGTGCGAGCTACAGATGAGATGTGAGGCGTGACTCTACACTGCTGCGGTGCCGCCGCGACAAGCGATCTTCGGGGGCACTTTCGACCCACCTCACGCCGGTCACATCGCTGCGGCCGTCTGCGCGCAGGATCAACTCGATGCCGGCGTGCTGCACATCATCGTGGCGAACGACCCGTGGCAGAAGTCAGCCGAGCGTGAGCTGACCCCCGCGCATCACCGGTTGGCCATGGTCCGGCTGGCTTTCGGTGATGTCGATGGCATGGAGGTCAGCGATGTGGAGATCCAGCGGGGTGGGCCGACCTACACCATCGACACGGTGCTTGAGCTCGAGCGACCCGGGATCGAATCGGTGCTGGTGGTGGGTCCCGCCGCGGCCAGCGGCGTGTCGACTTGGCACCGTGCCGCTGAACTCGCCCAGCGCGTGAGGCTCGCGGTCGTGGTGCCCGTGGGCCAGCCACCCGCCGATGTCGAAGGCTGGCGCACCGAGACGGTGTTCATGGATCCGGTTGAGGCCTCGGCCACACTGGTGCGTGAACTGCTGGCCCAGCGCGCCTTGCACGGGGACGCGCCGGGCGCCGCCCGACTCGTGCCGCCTGCGGTCATGAGCTACATCGACGAGCACACGCTCTATTCTCCGTGAACGTGGCATCGGTTCAGCAGGCGTCCCCGGCTTCGGGTGGGGTCCACACCGTCGGGCCGGTCGCTCGCGATGCCCCGTCGATCGTCCCGCTGCAGGTCAAGGCCGCAGTCGAAGGAGCGGCGGAGATGACCGCCGAGCGCATCGTGGTGCTCGATGTCGGCGATGTGCTGGCGATCACCGATTGGTTCATCATCGCGAGCGCACCCAACGTGCGGCGCGTACGGCGCATCGCCGAGCTGATGGAATCCCACGTGAAGGCGGCCGGGGGTGCTGGGCCGATCCGCACCGAGGGGCTCGACGAGGCGCACTGGGTGCTGCTCGACTTCGGCGAGTTCGTCGCGCACATCTTCCACGAGCCGACGCGCGAGTACTACGACCTCGAGCGGCTGTGGTCTGACGTGCCTCGTCACGAGTTCGACTGAACCACTGGCGGCGTAGCACGCTTGCACCGTTGCGATGACGGGGCACTGATCAGGGAACGATCTCGGCCGTCCCCGCTCGCGCGAGCGCGATCCAAGTGCGGCCCGCTGTCAGCGGCACGATGAGGGCGTTGTCGGAGCGGAACACGGTGACATCGAGTTCGGACAACCTCTCCCACGTGCCTCGCACGACCACGCCGTCTGTGAAGATCCATGCCTCGCCGCCGCCAGTGAGCACCGGTTCGGGAGTTGCAGCATCTGCGGGGCTCTGGCGGTATCGCACGAATTGCACGATGACGTTCTCGGGTGCGACGCGCACACCGTCGAAGTCGGTGTGATCTCTTCCGTTCTGAGCACGGGCCCAGCCGCCTACGGCTGCGTCCCAGCGATACGACGCCTCGATTTGCCCGAAGTCGATATCGACGCCGCTCGCGGCGGTGCTTCGCGGCAGCGCCTCACCCTCGTCGCGGAATCTGAGGTATCTCGGCGGCGTCCTGCCTTCAGCCGTTCCCGCGCCATAGATGCGAGCCGTGTCCGTGATGAGATTGTGCGGAGCGTTCTTTTCCGGTGAACGCTCGAAGACGCCCTTGGCGATGGCGGCCCCGTCGATGATGGCGACCGCGTCGACACTGCGAAGGGCTCGGGCGGTGTACGCATTCGCTCCCGAGTTCACGAAGATCGGCCGGTTGAGATTCGACAGCAGTGCGAAATCGCCGGTGCGAGCCGATCGAACAGGGCCGACCACGTCGGCATCTGTGGAGTGGAAGATCGCAGCGAATCGCGTGAGTCGGGCCTCGACGAGTTCCTCGTAGACGACGTCGGCCTGATTGAGACCCCACTGCGGCAAGGCACGCGGGTGGTTGTCGATCTTGACGACGGCAGCGGGCCGCACGATCTCGACGGGTGTCGGCAAGCCGGTAAATGGCGCGGTGAACTGCGGAGCAGCGGTTGTGGTGGAGGTGGCGGGCTCGGCCTCGGTCACCGATGTGACCGGCGCGCTGGTTGTTGCTGGAGCGGTGCTCGCTGGCGTCGCGATGCTGGTCTGCGGCACCGCGGACACCGTCGATGTGGACGGAACTGGCTCGACCTCGATCGTCTCTGGCGGCACCGTGATCGACGAGCACGCCGCCAGCAACATCAGTGCTGCGAACCACATCGTCCAGCTCAGGGCCCGACGCGCCGTGCCGGTGAAGACTCGGGTACTGCGGCCCGTCCCGACCGCGAGCGGCCAGCACTCGGCGCACGATTCGCGGACACGCTCCAAAGGTCTGCTCCTTGACATGTGCAGCAGGGCCACCGCGGCCATCCGAGCGGACATTCACCATACCGGTCGCCTGTCGCGACAGGGTGGCACACTGCCACCATGACAACGCTCGTCGTTGGGGGCGCCGGATACGTCGGGAGCCACACGGTGGTTGCCCTGCATGCCGCAGGGCGCGACGTCGTCGTGCTGGATGACTTCTCCAACGCCCGGGGCGACGTGGTTGGCGAGCTTCGAACACTGACGGCGCCGAATCTGGCAGTCATCGAAGGCGACGCGACGGATCGTGCCGCAGTTCGACGGCTCTGCGACGAACACGATTTCGATTCGATTGCGCACTTCGCGGCCTGCAAGAGCGTTCCGGAGTCATTTTCCGAACCCCTGAGGTACTACCGGAACAACCTCCTCTCGACGCTCAACTTGGCGGAAGTCGCCATTGAACGAGGCATAGATCGCTTGGTCTTCAGCTCGTCGGCCGTGGTGTACGGCATGCCCGAGCAGTTGCCCGTCACCGAGGAGACGGCCCCTGCGCCCCGGAGCCCCTATGGCACTACCAAGCTGATCTGCGAACGCATCCTCGCCGACGCATCGGCGTGCTCCGCATTGCAAGCGGTCATCCTGCGCTACTTCAACCCAGTCGGCGCGCACGCTTCGGGCCGCATCGGCGAGCAGCCCATCGCGGCCGCCCAGAACCTCGTGCCCGTTGTGATGCGTGTGGCGCTCGGCTCGGCGGATCGGCTGCAGGTGTTCGGCGACGACTACGGCACTCGCGACGGCACTGCCGTGCGCGACTTCGTTCACGTCATGGATCTCGCCGAGGGCCACCTGGTAGCGCTCGAAGCCGATCTCGGCACCCAGTCCAGCTGCGTGTTCAATCTCGGCACCGGCATCGGCACCACGGTTCTCGAGCTGATCGAGGCCGCCGAAGCTGCAACCGGCCGTCGGATTCCGCATGAGGTCGTGGGCCGCCGGCCGGGCGACATCGCCGAGTCGTGGGCCGACTGCTCGCGGGCTGCGGACGAACTGGGATGGCGTGCGCGGCGCGGCCTGGCCCAGATGCTGGCTGACCACTGGCGATTCGTGAACAGGTGCGCAGACGGTTCGGCGTGAGGCCTCGCGTCCCGACGAGGGCCGGGCGCCCGAGATTCGGTCACTCAGCCAGTGCTGCTGCAGATATGAGCGTGTATTCGGTGCCGGCGGCCAGCGGCGCAGCCATTGCCTCTGGAGGCACAAAGGATGGCACCCGGTCGTTGCGCACCAAGATCACATCCGTTGCGACGACCTCGCTGACATTGGTCTCGTCAAGCATCCAGACCGGCCGATCCAGATAGTACGAGATCCAGCGCGGGGTCCAGATGCCCGCGGCGAACCACACCAACTCGGCTTCAGCCACCTGCGCTTCGTCGCGTGCCTGTTCCAAGACGGCCCCGGCATCGGCCGGGCGCGAGAGATAGAAGTCTCGCGTCGAACCAGACACCACGAACGCCAGCGTCACCAACGTGACCGCCGCTGCGGCTGCACCCAACGGCGCTCGAAGCTTGGCGGCGGGCCCCCGCAACAGTCGACCAGCTGCGTCGGCAAGGGCGGCGATGCCGATGGACGTCGGCGCCACCCATGGGAAGTTCCACAGGCGATGGATCCACGCTCCCTGCTGCAGCGCGAATGTGAGCGACATCGCCACAGCGAGCGTCACCACCACCGGTCCCCGGGTGCGACGGTCGATGAGGCCTGCGATGAGCGCGGGGAAAAACAGCAGCCGCAGCCACCACGACGTCAACAGCTCGTGGCCTGCGAAGGTCCACTGGCGCTGGAGAAACTCGCCGAAGGTGAACTGGGCCTGCTCGGCTGCGGTGGAGACATCATTGCCAGTTCGAAAGGCGACCCGCTCGCTGAGCTCGGAGACGTCGGTTGCATTCAGCAGCCAGCCGGCGGTCAACAAGCCTCCCAGCAGCGCCCCCGCTGCGACTGCAGTCATGGCCGGCGACCACCGGCGTCGCAGCCAACCGGCCACACCCCCCGACGAACCGGTGACTGCCCCAGAGCTGCGGGCCGGCCGCCGCTGCATCGTCCCGATGAACAGCCACGGCAGCAGCAGACCCAGCGATGCGATGGCTATCCAGGAGTGCATCGCCGTGAGCGCGGTGAGCGCACCGACAGCCGCGAGTGCCCAGCGTGAGGGCGTTTGGGCTCGCCGCAGCCACGCGATGGCTGCGGTGAGCGCGAGCAGCATCGAGAAGCTGATGCCCATGCGCGCGTACACGTAGAAAAAGCCTGTGCTCACCATGACCAGCAGCGCGAGCAGCGTCGGCCCCCACCGCATGCCCACGGCGCGCAGCAGCGCGGCCATGAATGCCACAGTGGCGGCGCCGAGCAGGAAGTCGGTGATCCGTATTGCGGTCGGGCTGTCGCCGAGCGTGCCCACCGAGACGATGGTGAGGAACTGCTTCAGCGGCGGGTGATGCGCATAGGTGACCGCCTCTGGGGGCGGCTCGGTTCTGGGCGGCACCTCGAATTCGGTCCGGATGAACGGATCGGTCCTGGCGCCCAGGCTGGAATCCAGCGGCCCCAAGTCCCAGAAGTTGCGCGCCTGAATGCCTGCGCGGCCAAAGATCCGGCCATCGTCGCTGTTGCCCAGCGGCAAGTCGAGGTCTGGTGCCCACAGTGCCAGCACGCCCACGCAGATGAGGACAACGACGGTCCAACCCGAACGCAGTCGAGCCACGAGTCCTGGAATGAGCATGAGGGATCCGTCGTTTCCGATCGCCCGATTCTGATCGCTGTGAATCTGATCGTCGCACCCATCGCCTGAAGGGGGGCAGCGTAGTATCGGCCCGATGGTGGTCCAAGAGCGGCATCGACTGCCGGACGCCACGTCGCACAGCGCCCCCGGACGCGTTCCGTCCAACCATGAGCACGTGAATTCAGCCGCAGCGCTGGCGACGTCGAGCCGGCGAGGATTCCGATTCCTCTACGTCGTCGATGCAGTGACGTTGTTCGCCTTGATGGCGGCGATCACCGTGGTGCGCTTCGGCCTCGACTGGCCGACATATCCCCGCACCCACTACGTCATCGGTTTTGCGATCGCCACGGTCTTGCACATGACCGTCTACTACTTCGGCGGTCTCTACGAGTTCGAGCAGCGGCTGGGGCACCGCCCCTGGCTTCCGCGGGCGATGCTGCTGACCTTCATGGCGGTGGGCGGCGATGCCACGGTGACGCTGCTGACGGGCCGCTATCTGATGCCCCGGGCGAACCTGGTTGTGCTCGCGGTGGCGGGAGCGGTGCTGATCTCGTTCAATCGCTGGGGAGCGCGCCGCGTGCGCCTGCTGCGGATGGGCAGGCCTCGAATGCTGCTGGTGGGCGCGCCCGCCGATATTGACTCTGCTGAGGTGCACCTCGCGGACGCGGAAGCCGATGCCGTGGTCGCGGGCAGCCTGACCGACCCCGAACTGATCATCGGTGAAGCGGATCGCCTGGGTGCCACCGAGCTCTTGCTGTTGTCCGGCGAGCCGCTCGACACCATCTATCCCGAGCCGCTCGGCGAACTGGAACTGCGCAACATCGGCGTGTTCCGCCGGATCAAGCCGGCAGACACGCTGCTCGGTCTGCAGCGCAGTCGCCAGATCGGAGGCATGCCGTTCGTGGCGCTGCGGGCCCATGCGCTGCCCATGTGCCGCCTGCGCTTCAAGCGGCTCTTGGACTTGGCGTACCTGGCACTGCTCGCTCCGTTCGCACTGCCGCTCTCAGCGGCCGTCGCGATCTATGTAAGAACCGTGGGAGGCCGCGGAGTGCTGTACCGGCAGGAACGTGTCGGCCGTGAGGGAGCGCCGTTCGTGCTGCTGAAGTTCCGCACCATGACGCGTGACGCCGAGCGCAATGGGCCAGTGATGGCCGCCTCGAACGACCCACGGGTGATAAAGGGGATGGGCTGGCTGCGCAGCACCCGCCTCGACGAGCTGCCGCAGCTGTGGAACGTACTGGTCGGCACCATGTCGCTCGTGGGTCCGCGGCCCGAACGGCCCCAATTCGTGGCCCGCCTGGAACGCGAGATCGCTGGGTACGGCCGACGACATGACGTGCCGCCCGGCATCACGGGACTCGCCCAGACGCAGGGCCACTACCAGACCGATCCCGGCTACAAGCTCGGCCACGACCTTCAGTACGTCGTCAACTGGTCGCCGGTGCTCGACTGGGAGATCATGGCAAAGAGCCTTGTCGTCATGGCTCGCCGCAACGCCCGGTGAGCGATGCGGGAGCGGCCGGCGGGCTGCGTGTCACAGCCGGCGGGCCGCATGTAACCGTGGTGATCCCGGCGCGCAACTGTGCCGCTGAGCTGCCTGGATGCCTGGATGCTGTGAGCGCGCAGACCTACCGAGGTTCGCTGGACGTGATCGTGGCCGTGGCGCCGAGCAGCGACGAGACCGAGGACGTCGCTCGCGAGTCCAACTGCGCATGGCCGCTCGAAGTCGTCGATAATCCCGCGGGGACCACGTCGTCGGGCTTGAATCTGGCGATTGCCGAGGCTGCGGGCTCAGTCATTGTGCGCGTCGATGCGCAAGCCAGGCTGCCAGCCGATTACGTCGAGCGGGCGGTCGCAACGCTTGCAAAATCCGGGGCCGCGAATGTCGGCGGCGTGCAGAGTGCGGTCGGGCGCAGCGGCTTGAGTCGAGTGATCGCGGCGGCCGTGTCGTCGCCGTTCGGCGGGGGCCCGGCTGCGTTCCGGCAGGGGAGTCATTCAGGGCCCGTCGACACGGTGTATCTCGGTGTCTTCGACGCTGCTGCGCTGCGGTCTGTCGGAGGGTTCGACGAGTCGTTAGAACGGAATCAGGACTACGAGCTGAACTGGCGTCTGCACGAAGCGGGTCACGTGGTGTGGCTCGATCCCAGCTTGGTCGTGGAGTACCTGCCCCGATCCAGCTGGGCAGGACTCGCCCGTCAGTACTTCGACTACGGAGTCTGGAAGCGCGTGGTGATCAGCCGTCACCCACGCTCGATGCAGCCGCGGCAGCTCGCAGCGCCGGCCCTCGTTGTGGGTCTGGTGCTGTCTGCGTGCCAGCTGGCCAAAGGGCGCCAGCGCGGCTTGATCGCTCCCGCCGCGTACATCGGCGCATGCGCGCTGGCCGCGGCCCGGCTGCGCTCCAGCCTTCCGCAGTTGGGCGACCGTGTGAGGGCGGCGGCGGCGTTCGCAGTCATGCATTTCTCGTGGGGTGCCGGCTTCCTCCTGGGCCCACGCCGCGGGAATCGACACGGGGCAAGGGCCCCGGCCATGCAAGGATCTGCTGATCGGATGTAACGAGTGTGTGTCCACCGATGAGAGCCGTGGCGACAATGAACCGGTCGGCGGGATCTCGGTGGAAGCCTTCTTCCCCGAGCCGTACGGCTCTCAATGCCTCTTCGCCGTGCAGCGGCAGTTCAACGAGTCCGTCTGCGATGCGTGCTCGGCGCCACTGTTCCGGTGTTGCCGACAGCGTCAGACGCTGGCGCTCGACAAGAAGGGCGACTTCCCAGAATGTTACCGCCGAGACAGCAACTGCCCCAGTCGCCCAAGCCTCTTCGATGAGTTCACGTGCGG
The DNA here is from genome assembly GCF_965208895.1 of Candidatus Poriferisodalis sp. Lineage (GTDB taxonomy): Bacteria > Actinomycetota > Acidimicrobiia > Acidimicrobiales > Poriferisodalaceae > Poriferisodalis. Next base: position 4,177,225 of record NZ_OZ242363.1, read on the forward strand.
CGCCGCCGAGCCGAGGATCGTCGCTGAGCGCCCACAGCAGAGCGTTCGTGTCGAGCAATAGCATGTGCGCTCAGATCACTGTTCCTGCGAATCGTCGAGGTTCGATTCCCAGGCGTCCATGTCATCGAGGGTGGAATTCTCGAACGTCTCGTCCTCGGCGTAAGAGATCTGCCCTTTGCACGCCCCGATGAACGCTGGCCGATTCTCAGTGGCGTCGACCGGAACGAGCTTCGCGACCGGGTGGCCGTGCTTGGTGATGATGACGTAGTTGCCAGAATCCCGCACCTCGTCGAGGATCTTCAGGCACCGCGCCTTGAAATCGGCAGCCGCGACGGTGTGCAGCGGGCCACCGGGCATGGACACTTGAGAGGCGGATTGCGCCGGTTCCAATCCCACAACGACGCTCCTTGGCATGTCCATACTGGGTTCCATCAGACGATATTGCAATGTCTAGTCAGGGTCTAGTCATTTCAGTATTGAGTCATTTCTCGCGGCCAGTACGCTCACCGTTATGGCTGAGGCTGTGATCGGCAAGGAAGGCTGTCGTGTACGGGATCGGCGGTCCGCCTCACCCGGCGCATGACTGCGTCTGCGAAGCCGTCGCCGGATGCCAACGCGGGCGGCCCGGAGTTGCCGCTTGCCGGCATCACCGTGCTCGATCTGACCATTGCGCGCGCGGGGCCGACGGCCGTACGGCAACTCGCTGACTGGGGTGCCGACGTGATCCGAGTGGATGCTCCTGTCGACGGTTTCGAGGAAGGCCGGGAGGCATCGCCGGATCACCTCAACATCCATCGCAACAAGCGCTCGTTGGTCATCGATTTGAAGAATCCGTCGGGCCGTGAACTGCTTCACCGGCTCGTCCGGCCGGCCGACGTGCTGATCGAGAACCTTCGGCCAACCGTCAAGTACCGGCTGGGGTTCGACTGGGAGACCCTGCACGCCGTAAACCCAACGCTCGTCATGGGATCGATCTCGGGCTTCGGCCAAGACGGTCCGTACGCGACGAGAGGCGGCGTCGACCAGATCGCGCAGGGCCTCGGCGGGATGATGGCCGTGACCGGGCTGCCGGGCCACGGCCCCGTGCGGGCCGGCGTGGCCATCAGCGATGTGACCGCAGGCCTTCAGCTCGCGATCGGCGTTCTGGTAGCGCTCATCGAGCGATCCCGCACTGGCGAAGGCCGCTGGGTGCACACCTCGCTGCTCGAGTCGATGATCGGCATGCTCGATTTCCAGGCGGCCCGCTGGACGGTGGCGGGGGAGGATCCGCCCCAGGCCGGCAACGACCACCCCACGATGATCCCGATGGGGACCTACGAAGCCGCAGACGGGCACATCAACATCGCCGCCCCCGGCGGTCGACTGTGGCGAGCCTTCTGCGCCGAGATCGACCGCCCCGACTTGGTCGACGACGAACGATTCTCGTCGACGAAATTACGCTCGGCCAATCGGTCTGAGCTGAACAAGCTCATCGGCGAGCGGTTGGCCCAGGCGAGCTGCGACGAATGGGTCGAACGTCTCAACGCCGTCGGCATCCCGTGCGGTCGCGTCAACACTGTGGCTGAGGCATTCGCCGACCCGCAGGTAGAGCATCTCGGCATGGCCGCGCCGGTGCATCACCCGGCGATGGGCGACATTCGCATTGTGCGCAATGCCACCCAGATCGACGGGGTGCCCGGTGACATCCGCCGGCCCAGCCCCGCGCGAGGCGAGCACACCGACGAGATCCTGGCCCAGTTCGGCTTGGCGCCCGGCGAGATCACCGCCCTGCGCGAGGTTGGCGCCGTCAGTTGATGCCGGACGGTTTGATGTAACAGCCCCTCACTACCGTCGATGGCATGCACCTATTGAAGTTCTCGGACCTTCATCTCAGTCAGTTTCACGGTTCGGAAAACGTCGGTGAGGCCTTGGCACGCGGACACGACAACACGGCCACCAGGCGAGGTGACCTGCTGCTTGACTGGTGCGATCGCGTCCGCCGACGCCGCCGAATGCGCGTCGAGATGGTGCGGGGGCTGTCATGAGCAAGCCCAGGACATGGCGTATTGAGTTCGATCTCCGCGGCGACGAATCGGCCGGTGCGCGGACTGCCGTGGGCAAGCGCGGGACCTGGCGGGCCGACATCGCAGTCGTGCTGCTGCTGGCCTGCCTCGCGTCCAACAACGCCGGGCAGATCAACGCCGGCGTGTTCTTGTTCGCATGCGCCATCGCCGGCGCCATTTCGGGGCACAAGCAGTTGCGCGCCGAGAGCCAGGAGCGAGACGGCGAATGAGCGAACACCGGATCCGCGCCGCCCTGCGCGAGGCCGGCGCCGTCAGCCAATGAAGCCTGCAAGAACCAGCAGGAACTACCCTGCAATTTCCGGCATGAACTACCTCATGCGAAGCGCGTCGAGCAGTTCCCTTGGGCCTGTGTATGGCATCCGCCGACGGGCTGACGACGTAGCGCCGTCAGCCCGCGAGCCGATGGTGCCGAGCGTCAGACGCCGGCAGCCGCTTCGAAGCCAGTATCGAGGTCGGCGATGATGTCGTCGATGGTCTCGATGCCCACCGACAGCCGCACCAAGTTCGGCTCGACGCCGGTGTCGGATTGCTCTTCGGGGGTGAGCTGGCTGTGCGTCGTGCTGGCCGGATGGATCGCCAGGCTGCGCACATCGCCGATGTTGGCGACATGGCTGTGCAACTGCAGGCTCTCCACGAACTTCTGGCCCGCCTTGGTGCCGCCGTCGATCCCGAACGCCAGCACTGAACCGGCGCCCCGAGGCAGGTACTTGCGCGCCCGCTCGTTGTAGGGACTCGACGCCAGCCCGGCGTAGAGCACCCACTCGACCTGCGGGTGGGACTCCAGGTACTGGGCCACCGCCTGGGCGTTGGCGACATGTCGTTCCATGCGCAGCGACAAGGTTTCGATTCCCTGCAGGAACAGGAATGCGTTCATGGGCGAGACCGCAGCGCCGATATCGCGCAGCAGCTGCACCCGTGCCTTGAGGATGTACGAACCTGCGCCGAGGGCCGGCCAGTAGGCCAGCCCGTGGTAGCTCGGATCGGGCTCGGTGAACATCGCATGCCGTCCAGAGGCGCCGAAGTCGAACGTGCCGCCGTCGACGATGAGCCCGCCGATGGAGGTGCCGTGACCGCCGATGAACTTGGTGGCCGAATGCACCACGATGTCCGCACCGTGGGCCAGGGGCTGGCACAGGTACGGCGATGGCACCGTGTTGTCGATGACCAGCGGAACGCCCACCGAATGGGCCACGTCGGACACGCCTTCGAAGTCCAAGATGTCGTTCTTGGGATTGCCGATGGTCTCGCCGTAGAACGCCCGCGTGTTGTCACGGGTCGCATCGCGCCATGCGTCGAGGTCGTCGGGATCTTCCACAAACGTGGTCTCGATGCCCATCTTCGGCAGCGTGTAGTGGAACAGGTTGTACGTGCCCCCATACAGCGACGGGCTGGCCACGATGTGGTCGCCCGACTCCGCAAGGTTGAGGATTGCCAGCGTCTCCGCCGCCTGCCCCGAGGACACCGCCAGCGCGCCGGGCAGGCCGACTGCTGTGCGAATGCCCCCTTCGAGCGCACTGATGCGCTCCTCCAGCACATGCTGGGTGGGGTTCATGATGCGGGTGTAGATGTTCCCGATCTCAGCCAGGCCGAACAGCTTCTGGGCATGCTCGGAACTCTCGAAGGTGTACGAGGTGGTCTGGTAGATGGGAACCGCGCGGGCGTTGGTGGCGCTGTCAGGCGCTTGACCCGCGTGGATCATTCGGGTTTCGAAACCCCATTGGTCGGTTTGGTCTTCATCTGCGTCGCTCATAGTGAGCTCCATTTCTTACGCCCCATGAGGCGGGCTATGCCTATAACCCGGCGGGATTGCCGAGCGCGCAAGACTGTACCGGCAAAACCCGACCTATCCGGTCGGATTTTCTGTGACAGATAGGTGTCGGAATTGCAGTGCCGATTTCTTGGGTGGTCCGGGCCGCTGTCCGATGGGCCGTGAGCAAGCCAGTGGTGCGACGAATGCGCCCGCTCAGAACCCCGTCTGCTTGTCTACGACGCCCTCCAGCGCGCGGCCCTCTCGCAGCGCGACGAGGTTTCGGCAGAAGCGCTCCAGGTTGCGCCGTGCGCGGTGCTGGCTGGCACCGGCGGTATGTGGTGTCATCACGCAGTTGTCGAAACCCCACAGCGGGCTGTCGGCGGGCAGCGGCTCGACGGGTGCGACATCGAGAGCGGCGCCGCCGATCCGTCCCTCAGCCAGTGCACGCTCCAAGGCCGGTCCGTCGATGATTTCGCCGCGGGTCACGTTCAGCAACACCGCGCCGTCGGGCATCAAGGCGAACATCTCGTCATCGAACATGGCCCGGGTGTCGCCGGTGAGCGGCAGACCGACTGCTAGGACATCGCTGGTCGCCACGATGTCGCGCAGCGACTCCGGCCCGCCGACGGTCTCGACGCCCTCGCCAGGTGGAACCGAGTACAGGTCCATCGCCTGCACGTTCATGCCGAACGCGGTGGCGCGGCGGGCGATGTGTCGGCCCGTGCCGCCGAACCCCAGAATGCCCATGGTCAGGCCTTCGAGCTCGAGCTCGCTGTAACGCATCTGTTCCCGGAGGTCGTCGTCCCATCCCTGCGGGCCGAGCTTCACCGCCGTTGCGATGCGCCTGACTAGCGCCAGCAGCAGGCCGAACGCATGATCGGCCAGGTGGCTGCCGACCAGACCTTTCTCGCCGGTCAGCACGACATCGCTGGTGAGGAACTTGGGGTACATGAACATGTCGACGCCCGATGCCGTGGCGTGAATCCAGCGCAGGTTCGGGGCCGCATCGAAGAGCCACTCGGGCACGATGCCGAGGATTACCTGTGCGTCCGCTGCCAGCGGCACGCCGTCTCGTGGCCGGTCCACGATGTTCACCACGGCGCCCGGCCCGGCTGCGGCACGGATCGCGGCCTCGTCGGCTGCGCTGACATCAGGCAGGGTCAGCGTCTTGGTGACCAGGACGTTGAGGGCCTCGTCGGGCACCTCCAGCGTCGTCGGGCCGGGAATTGCAGTACTCATGAGATCGTCGCCTCCACGTCTCCGATGCCGCTGTAGTGGGTCGTCCAACGCTGGCCGGGCTCGACCCGGAAGCGGGAGTACGCACCGGTGATCACGCTCTGGCCCGCTTCGAGAGCCATGCAGTGGCGGTGCAGTGTCGCGGCGAGCCGGGCGATCGACAGGTAGGGGTTGTCGACCTCGTCCGCGGCCGTGCAGCTGAAGCGCTCTTCGCCGTCGCACGAGACCGTCACCACGCAGCGGTCGAGAGCTGCTGCGGGCGGAGCGTCGACTCCCGAGCCCCGCACAATGGCCCAGTTCGTCAGGCTGTCGGCGACGAGCATGGCGAGGTTGCCTCCGACGGCGACGCGCGCCTCGTTCACCTCGTAGCCGGCGCACACCCGCGCGATCCGAGCGGGCACCGAAGCTGGATCGACGTCGTCGCCGGCGATGCGCTCGCCGATCACGAAGCACATCTCAGGTTCGATGCTCACCTTGCTGATCTGCGCGGACGGGATGTCGGCGGGCGATGCGAGCACGCGGTTGACGTGCCCGAACGGCCGGTCGTCGATTCCTACTGCAGTCCGAGCCCGATCCGAGGTCAGCCCCACCTTCCAGCCGGCGTGCACGGCACCATTGGCGGCGGCCCGCCGCTGCATCTCGCACTGGATGGCGAGTCCGTCTTCGAAGCCCAAGTTGGCAAACGCCGCTGTGGGTGCCTCGCCTCCGTCGGCGAGGTAGGCGGTCAAGGCGTCGGCTGCAGCGAGCTGTACGGGGCTGAGCTGTCGTGGCGAAGTCACAGCGGCGCACCCTAGAGGCTGAGCCGATAGGCGAAGCCGTGGCCCGAGCGGCCCGGTTCAGGTCTTTCGTCGGCAGAAGGCTTGGGGTTTGCCTGAGGCGGCCGCCTGTTTGTCGGCTTTGTTGAGGTCTGTGCTGGTGGTGGGGTCGTTGTCTGCCTTGCCGATGGGCCTCACGAAATTTGCTTCGACGTCGAAGTTGGTGTCGCTGTAGAGGATTTCGAGGCGTTCGCATCGGGCGGTGAAGTACAGCTCCCAGTTCTTCCAAGTGTTGAAGCGCGCATCGCTGGCGCTGGCTGTGCGTGCTTCGCGGATGACGGTGTCGGCTGCGACGTTGGCGGCTGTTGCGCGTGCGCTGGCGCCGCCGAGCTGTTCGGCGGTGTCGTCGACGACGTTTTGGACGAGGACGACGGCGAGTGCTGCGAGCCCGGCCACCGCAGCGACGATGAGCAGCCATTCGAGGGTGGTGAGGCCGATCTGGTCGCGGTGTCGCCGATTGCGGTGCGGCATCGGGGCTCGGTGCGGCGGGCGATTGCCGACTGGTCGATCGATGGCGAGTGTCGTCTGCATGGAGGCTCCTTCGGTTGTCGGTTCGGGTCAGGGGGCGGCGGCGAGTCGTGCTGTGAGGGCGGCGGCGGTGCCGACGGCGAGCGCGGGCGCGAACGGGATGGCGCCGCTGCGGCCGTGGCGCCGGCATGCGGTGATCGCTTGGGGGGCAGCGGCGAGCGATGCGGCACTGAGTGCGAGCCATGGCCACACGGGTCCCCACCAGGCGAGCAGCAGGCTGTTGACGTTGATGAGGCGGATGTCGCCATAGCCGACGGCGGCGGGCCGCATCTGCCACAGCAACTCGGTGAGGGCGACGACTGCTGCGGTGCCGGCGGCGACGGTGAGCAGGTGGCGGGGCTGGTTCGCGGCGAGGGCGGCGATGCTGTGCAGCGCGGCGATGGCGACGGCGGCAGACCAGCAGGCGCGCTTGGAGATGATGCGGCGGCGCAGGTCGGTGACGGTTGCGTGGACGGCGAGCGCTGCCCACACGGCGACGGCTGCGGCGAGCGCTGTGGCGCTCATGGCGTCGGCTCGGGGGTGCCCGGCGGTGTGGGGATGGTCGCGGTCGTGACGGCGAGGTGGGTGCCGTGGCCGTGGACGGTGCGGGCAGGGAACAGGCCCCGGGTCGGCGCGATTGCCCCGTCGGCGGTGCACGCGACGTGCGCGGTGACGAGGCGCACGCTGGTGGAGGCCGCTGCGCCGGCGGCTCGGGGGCCGGCGATGTCGGCCGCGGTGTGGGTGGTCCAGCGGCCGTCGGCGCGTGCGGGCCGTGGCCCGCCGGCGCACAGACGCTCAAGCGACGGCCGGCTGGCGATGACGGCTTCGGCTGCGAGCTCTCGTGCAGTGCCGGCGTCGATGCCTCCGGCGCCGTTCTTCGCGGTCTGTTCCGGCGAGGTGTGGTGTCCGCAGCACACCGCGGCTGCGACGGCGGCTTCTTGGGCTGCGAGGCTGACGGCGAGTTCGGCTTGGGCGGTGCGCCCGGCCCATGCGATGGTCAGCACGATCAGGGCGCACATGGGTGCGAGCGCCATGAACTCGATCACCGAGGCGGCGCCGCGCTCGCCACGGCGCAGCACGCAGCGGCGGGCCTGCGGCGCGGCAGTGCGAACGCGGCGGCGGCTGAGCGGTGTCACGGCCCTGCGGGATTCCCGAAAGCGGTGCGGGTCGGCGTGGCATCGGCTGCGGCGAGTGCGTGGGCACTGCTCGCGGGGCCATGAAGCGGTGTGCAGGACGGCATCCCCGCGGCTTCGGCGGAGTCGGTCGCGGGCCGGGTGAGCGCAGCGATGTCGTGGCTGCCGAGATCGATGCCGTGGGGCCAGACCTGGCCGGCAGCCCAGTCCGCGCTGCCCCATGCGGCGGTGATGCCGACATGGACCGCTTCGGTCAGCACGATCCGCTCGCCGATTCGGCAGGGCACACTTGGCCGGTGGCCGCCATCGCCGTCAGCGGCAGGAATCGTGCTGTAGGCACTGGTGTGGTAGCCGCTGAGCCGGTCTGTGTCGACGCCGCGGGCGCTGAGCCCGGCCAGCACAGAGTCGGTTGCCGCGGCGCAGACACGCCCAAGTGCGGCGGTGTCTTCGTCGACCGCTTCCTGTCTCGGATCGGATGCACTGCTGTCGGCCGGTGGGCCGGGTGCCGAGGTGTCCAGGGATGCCTCGGCGCTCGGCGGCGCAGCGCAGTCGGGGAAGTACCAGCCGAGCGAGTCGTGCGGCCGGGCCTGGAGCTGTTGCCACACCACCGTCATGGCGGCGAGCTGCGTGGCGGCGTCGTCCATGACGGCTTGGGCGGCAAGCCGTCGGGGGACTGCCGCGGCCACGACTGCGGCGAGGATGCACACGGGCACCATGAGGATCACCAGCAGGCTGACGGTGCCGCCGCGTCGGTCGCGGCCGCGCCGGATCGGCAAGCGACGGGCCGATCCGGCCTGCACGCGTCTCATTCGGCTGGGCCGCTGACGGCGCATACCCAGCGTCCGTCGACATCGGTTGGATCGGCGGCGGCGTCATCGTCGGCCTCGTCGGCGCGGGCAGGTGCGGAATTGCCGACGGAGGAGTCGTGCGCGGTCGGCGGGAAGGCGAGCGGAATAGGCAGCCAGTGCCAGATTGCGCGTCGAATTGCTTCGGGGTAGGCGTCGGCCAGGTTTTCGCAGTCGTGCCGGAACCGGTCGAGCTGTGCCTCGAGTGCGGAGATGCGGTCGGTCGCATCGTCGGCCCGGGCACTGTGCAGTGCGGCGAGGGCTGCGGCCGAGCGGTCGTTGATGCGCGCAGCGGTGAGGCGCGACTCGACGTAGGCGATGCGCGCATCGGGCTGCGTCGGGGTGATCTGGTCGGCGATGAGATGGTCGAGGCCTGCCGACATCGACGCGGTGAACCCTCCTGCGGCTGCCACCAACAGCAGCCATTCGAGGGTGGCGAGGCCGCGGGCGTCCCGCCGGCGACGCGTCGGGGGCCGGGGCCTCGGCGGTGGGGCCGCCGCCGAGCCTTGGGTATTCATGCGTTCACGTTCCGCTGGCGACGATGCCGCCGGTGAGCGACACGAGCGGCGGGTAGATGAGGATTGCGGCAAGCGCCAGCGCGACGGCGGTGGCAGGCAGGGCGATGATCTGGTTGTGCCGCTGGGCGGTTTCTCGCTCAGCGGCGACGCTGTGCGCCCACTGGACCCCTGCAGCGGCGAGCACTGCGTCGGAGAGGCGGGTGCCTCGTCGTGCGGCGAGTTCGAGTGCGCCCACTGCCTGGTCGACGCCGTCGAGCCGGTAGCGCTCGGCGAGTTCCCTGAGTCCTTCCGCAGCGGGTCGCACGCGGTTCTGGGCGCTTTGGAGATGCCGCGTAAGCAGCTGCCATGGCGCGGTGTCGTTGGCGCGGGCCGAAGCGAGCATTGCCGCTGCGGGCTCGGCGCCGGCGGTGACCTGCTGCGCGGTCAGCACGATCCACGCGTTCACGGCCCGGTGGACGTCGTCGCGGCGCTGCCGGGCGGTGTCTCGCACGCTCTGCGCGGGGAGCAGCCACCCTGCCGCGGCGCCTGCTGCCAAGGCGACTGCGTCGGAGGTGACCGTCGTGGTCCACAAAGCTGCTGCGACGGAGCCGGCTGCCACCCCGGCTGCGGTGCTGGCGGCTCGTTGCACAGCGAAGACGGCCGGGGCGATGCCGCACAGGCGCAGGTCGGCTGCTCGGCGCCGACCGAAGCTGCCGCCGGCGAGCGCAACAAGGCGGCTGCGCCGAAGCGGCGCCTGCGGCGATGCCGATGCCGATGGCGCAAACAGCGCAACTCCGGCAAGCACCGCGCCGGCGGCGAACCCGAGTCCCGCGGCGAGCGGGACGAAGGCGATCGGCAAATGTCCAGTGGGGTTCACAGCGGCATCCGCTGCGGCCGAGAGCGCCCGGGCTTGCGCGGGGCGAGCGGGGAACGCTGGGCGTGCACGGTGCTGTGGCGGACCAGGAACGCGGTCGCGCCGGTCAGCACCATGGCGATGACTGCCAGCACGGTCTGCCCGTCGGCGGTGCGGTAGGGGTCGAAGTAGGCGGGGTTGTTGCGGTACATGAGCGTGATCACCCCGCCTGCCAGAGCCAGCAGAGCGATGGTCTGTGTCCACAGCGCGACGACCGCTTCGGTGCGGGCACGGTGAACGGCGACGTTGTCGCCGATGCGGCCGGCGAGCGCGTCCAGCGACGCAGCGACGGGCCCGCCCGCAGCTGCGGCCATGCGCAGCCCTGCAGCGATGTCGGGTTCCCACGTGCTGCCCGCCGACCTGAGCAGATCGGCCGCGGCAGCGACGCCATGCTGCCGGGCTGCGACCGCGACCCGCCCGACGGTGGGAGCGATGCGAGCGTCGGCGTGCGGGACGCTTGCTGCGAGCGCGTCGGCCAGTCCCGCCCCTGAGCGGGCGAGCTCGGCGAGCTGACGCGCCCATGCCTGCCACGCCAATGCTGTGGCGGTGTGGCGCCGTCGGCGTGCGGGCGCTGCGATGAAGGGCGGGCCCAGCACCCCCAGCCCTGCGCCGAGCAGTGCCATGCCCCACAGGCCGGTCGCCGCAAGGCCGGCCAACGCGCCGCCGACACCGGCGAGCACCTGGCCGATGCGCAGAGCACCAGGGCCGCGGTTGCCCGTCGCATCGGATGCGGCGTCGCTGCGACCTGCGTTGGGCAGTCCCGCGGCGACCGCTGCGATGAGATCGCGAGGGTCGGCGTGTGCCGCCGGCGCAGCCGAGCCGCCGAGCGGGCCGCGGGGCCGCATCGACGCAGCGGCAGCGGCGATGCCCGCCGCAGCCAGCAGTCCGAACACAGCGGCGGTCATCGGGAGCCCGTGTGCCCGGGAGCGGCAAGGCGGTGGCCGCCTTGGGCCACTCGCTCCGCGAGCTCGGCGTTGCTGGGCGCCCCGAGGAATTCGAGGCCGGCATCGGGCCGATCGCGCCGGTACAGGTCGCGCACGTCGAAGCGGTCTCCTTGGGCGGGCAGCGTTTCGCTGATGGTGCGTATCTGTCGGGTGCCGCTGTGGGGGTCGGTGCTCATGTGCACGATCAGGTGGATCACCTCGGAGGCTTCTTGGATCAGTGCCGACTGCGCAGGCGCGGCGGCGCCGACGAGGCAGTAGCGCACCAGCCGTGCGAGGGCCTGGCGCGGCGACGATGCGTGAATGGTGGCCATCGACCCGTCGCTGCCGGTGCCGCATGCAGACAGGAACGCTGCGGCCTCGGGGCCGCGCAGCTCTCCGACGACGACCCGGTCCGCGCCTGTGCGCAGCGAGCGTCGAGCGAGTTCGTCCATGCCGATCTCGCCTTCCCCGTCGCTGTTGGGCTCGCGCGTCTCCGCGGCGAAGACCCACGGGTGGGTGTCGTCCAGGAACAGCTCGAAGGTCTGCTCGAGGGTGCACACGACCTCGTCGGGGCCGACATGGGCGAGCAGGGCGCGCAGCAGTGTCGTCTTGCCTGAGCCCAGCGCCCCGCAGACCAGCACGTTCGTCGGCGCCGGGGGGCGCACAGCGGCTGCGAGGAACGACGCAGCGTCAGCGTCGAGCGTGCCCGCGTCGACCAGGTCGGCGAGGCTCACCAGCCGGTGCCGGTGGCATCTGACGGTGAGGTACGGCTGATCGCATACGTCCATCGCGGCGAATATCCGCTCGCCGGTGCGCAGCCGCAGGTCCAGCAGCGGCGCGGAATGGTCGAAGCGCCGGCCGGTCTGGCCGTGGGTGACCGCCAGGTGAGCGATGAAGCCGACCATCTCGGCTCGGTCGGCAAACAGCGGCTCGGCGATCGGCTCGAACCTTCCGCCTGCAAGGCCGAGCGCGCCGCGATGCGGGCCGAACAGCCACACATTCTCCACGTCGGGGCGGCGCAGGAACCGCTCCAGCGGCCCTGCTCCCAGCAGCGCGTCCAGCTGGCTGTCGATCCATGCGCGCTCGGTGTCGGCGAGCGCGACGCCAGACGCGTCGAGCGCCGCGGCCTCCATCTGCTCGATGAGCCCTGAGGCGAGATGCCGGCACGAATCCGCGATTGCTTGATGATCGACGGCCATGTCTGCGCTGTGGGCAAGGCGGTGCTGCTGCACCCGCTCGCGCGCTTCCTCCCAGATCGCTGCAGCCAGGCTCATCGCTTCCCGCCGATCCGGCACAGCCGCGCGGCGGCTGTGCGCAGCGCTTCGATCTGGCCGCGCTCGGCGCGTCGCGGCGAGGCGCCGAGCAGCACGCTGTCACGCACTGGTCCGACGAGGCCGACGACATCGCCGCCGGCGCGCAGCTCGGTGAGCGGATCGGGGGCCGAGGGGCGGCCGAGAGCCGCGAGCACGGCCCGCAGCCCTGCGGGCGCAGCCGTGCCCGGACGCGGGGCCGCAGAGACGTTCAGCGAAGCGGCATCCGCCAGTTGTCGGTACGGCTCGACGAGCGTTCCGGGCAGCGACACCAGCACCGCGAACAGCTCGCCCAGTGCAGCGAGCTCATCGGCGCGCTGAGCCAGCAGCCCAGCAGCGTGCTGCGCCCCGCCGGGGTGGGTCGGGGCGGCTGCCAGCAGCACCGAGCCTGCACTCGCAGCGCCGTCGCGCCGCGGCAGCGCCCAGCAGTGCCGCTTCACCGCCGTCGCCTCAAGCCTGGCGCGAGCGGCCGCCAGAGTGGCCACCCCCCGCTGCGCAGCCGACAGGCGAGTCTTGGTGGCGGCGGCGACACGCTGCCCCAGCCGGGTGCCGCAGGCGTCGGCGTCGATGACGAGCACGTCGGCGCCTGCCGCGGCGATGGCATGGGCGAGACCTACCGCGAGTGCCCCGCATTCGATCAGCGGCGCGGCGAGGTCGGCGTCGCTGCTGCCCGCGCTGCGGACCGTCGCCATCACCGCTGCTGCTCCCACTCGCTGTGCCAGCTGTCGTTCAGTTCGGCGCTCATCTCGTCGATGTCGGTGTCGGGATGGACGCGCAGCAGCATCGGCGCGCCCCCGAGTCGCTGCGGGAGGCTGCGCCACCACACCCATTCGTCGGGTTCGGCCCATACGCCGAGCAGTCCGTCGCGGTAGTGATCCAGCCGAACCGTGCGCAGCACCGACCGGGGCCGCCCCTTGTCGAGCGGGTCCGCCGCCGCTCCGGGATCGACGAGCAGCGCCAGGTCGCCCTCGGCGAGGCCTGAGGGGGACAGGCTGGCGTCCACTGCGATGATCGATTCGAGCAGCCCCGGGCCTGCCCCGGCCGGCCAGTTCGGGCCCAGCGGCGACATCGCGGTCGCGGCCCGGGCGTGCTGGGCGGCCCACACGTCGTCGAGATCTGCTGCCAGCACGCCGGGGTCGCCTCCCAGCGGCACCGGCAGCGCCATCGGCAGCGCACCCAGCCGGGCAGGAAGCGTCTGCCAGCGCACCCACTCCGCCGGGGGAGCGAAGATGCGCAGCGCCGCGCCGTCGAGCAGGTCCGCCCGCAGCACCTCGATCACCTGCCGTGCGCGCCCCGGGTCGTGTGCTGCGGGGGCCACGCCCGGATCCACCAGCAGCACCAGATCGCCCGGCACGAGTCCTTGGGGGGCGAGGCTGAGGTCAATCGGAACACGGACTTCCAGCCGGTCTCCGAATGCGCCCGCTGACGGCTCCGCCAGCAGGTCTGCGGTCACGAGGGTGCCCGCCGCCAGCGGCCGAGCCGCGGCGAGCCCCGCCAGCGCACGGGCGGTGTCCGCGCTCCACACCAGATGCGGCACCCCGCCCGGCAACACCAGCGTTCCTTGCAGGTCTTCCGCGGCGAGCACTTCGCCTTCCGCGAGATCACGGGCGGCAACCACCACGGCTATCCGTTCGTCGAAAGCGGCGGAGGTCACCGAGAAACCAGCGACGCTGCCTGCCGCCACCAGCACGCCCGCTGCGCCGAGCAGTATGCGCTTGGCGCGCGGCCCCGGCCGACGCGCCGCTCGCGGCGGCACAATGGCACCGTCTGCGACGGCGTCGGCGAGCGCGGCAGGCGCCGCCGCCGCCCGCCTGCTCACACGCCCCAGCAGGCCGCGTCTCACCGCTGCTCCCGAGGATGCCTGCCTTCCCCGGCACCCCGAGAAAGCCGACACTGCGGTCGGCACATGCACGAAGCGTGAGGACGGACTCGAAACGGCGGGTGGTTGACACCCGCAACGCGGTTCGCTACGTTGCGCCGCTCATGACAGCCCGGTGCACATCCGAACCAATCCCGCGGGGGGGGGGGGGGGTAATCGCGGAATAGCCGCGACGCCGCGCGGCGAACGCGCCGCGCGGCGCGAAATCACCGGCCTCGGCGCGCTCGCGCGAACAGCGCATGCGTCGCCGCCCGAATCCAGCCAAGCGCGAGGTGCTTTCCATAGGCGGTCGCACAAAGTAGCGGCAGGCCGCTCCCGCGGCAAGGCAATCCGGTCGGAGCGCTCCGTTGCATGTGCCCGGCGTCGCCCCGACGGACCGGGCGTCGCAAGCCTGGGGTGGCTGCTGGTCGCGTCCGCGGTGGCAGCGCTCGCCGCGCTGGCGGTCACCAAGGTGCAGTCACTGGTGGGTGACGCTGGCGAGTCGGTGGCCGGCTACAGCGCCCGACTGGCGGCGGCGAACCTGATGGCGTCCGAAGTGCACCGCGAGGCGCGGTCGTCGGCGCCGGGGAACGCTCCCGAAGCGGACCGGCTGAACAGGCGGCTGGGGTCGCGATGCGTCCGGGTGCCGCTGATCTTCGCGGACACCGGCGGGACGACGGTGTGGAAACCCGGCATATTCGCTGGGGCCGCGGGGCGCCGTTCTGACCCGCCGAGATGGAGCGCGCTCCCGTCGTGCGCGTTCGCGGGCCCGCGATGACGCGCCGAGCCAGGCTGGCGGCTGCGGCGGTGCTGGTCGTTTCGAGTGTGCTGGTGCCGACGGCCTCGGCCGCCGATGCGGGCGGGAACGCCGGCGATGCGTCCTCGGCGGCAGCGCAATGCCCGCAGGGCTACTCCTATGTCTCGGGCTCAGGCGACTGCGAGAAAGACGAGACTCAGCCGGCGACGGCGTCGTGCCCTGCGACGATCGGCGGCCACGCGGTACAGCCGTCCGGTGAGAACTGCGTGACGACCACGGTGCACACGACGCTGCCGACATATTCGTGCAATACCGCTGAGGGATGGGCGCTGGCGGGCGACCCGCCCGAGTGCCAGCGCACCGTGAACCGTGAGGTGACCGAACGGCGCACGGTCACCGACATGGTGACCTACCCACAGACGTACACGGTGCAAGTCAAGACCACGGTGACCGAACGCCAGCCCTATACGGTGCGGGTGCGTGTGCCGCCTCTCACCGTGCGGGTACGTGTGCCGCCGCTCACGAAGACCTACATGGGCATGGAGACATACACCTACACGGCGCGGGTGCGCTATTGCGTGCAGTACGATGTGGAGTTCGGGTCGGGCTGTGTGAGGTACGGGTACCGCGACGAGCAGCGCACCGGGGTGCGTGAGACGCTGATCACCGAGCCGGTGTACCACTACGAGAGCCGGCCAGCGTACAACTACCGCGACGAGGTGCGGTACCGGGACGTGTCTCGCACGGTGTACCGCGACGAGATCCGCACCCGGCAGGTGTGCTGCCGCCCGGTGACCCGCATCGTCACGGTCACCCGCACGGTGCGCGACACCCAGTCGGCGGTGCCTGACGCGTCGTGCACGGCCGCGGGCTATTCGCTGAACTCGTCGTCGCGGTGCGAGCGGCCCGCCGGCACACGTTTGGGCGCTGCCGGCTATCGCTGCGCGGCCGGGTGGACTGCTGTGTCGGGCGACGCCGCCACCTGCGAGCGCACCCTCACCCAGGACCCCGCATGGGAATGCGCCGCAGGCCGCACGATCGACCAAGCCACCACACCGCCGCACTGCCATCCCGCCCCTGACCCCGACGAAGACGAGGACGAAGAGGAAGAAGGAGACCCCGACGAAGGTGACGAGGACGAAGAAGACCCCGACGACGATCCCGCGGAGTGCGCGACGGCGCTGGCGACGCTGGGCACAGGCACGGTGACGCGCAGCGGGACATGGGCGGCCGGGTGCGTCTCGTCGCACAAGAGCACCGATCAGGTGCCGTATTGGGCGTGGCGGTTCACGTTCACGGTCACGTCCGCGGCGACGCTCGATCTGGATGCGGTGTCGGGGCAGGATCCTCATGTGTATGTCACCGACAGCAACGGCACGGTGGTCGGCTCCGACGACGACTCGGGAGCGGACGGCCGCGACAGCCGCATCCGCGGCCTGAAACTGCAGCCGGGCGTCTACACGGTCGAGGTGACCACCGGCAGCGAGCGCACCACGGGCAGTTTCACGCTGACGCTCCGGCTGAAGCTGACGGCGGCTGCGGGCAAGGTGAGCGTCAGCGGCTTCGCGGACGCCGAGGGCACCCCCGCAGCGGGCAAGTCCGCGGTCACGGTGTCGTCGGGGTTCGCGGTGAGCCCTGCGGGGGCGACGTGCACGGCCACGCCGGCAGCGGCGACTGTGGCGCCTGCGTCGGGCGGGTCGCGCAAGGTGAGCCTCAGCGTGGCGGCCGCCACCACGGCGACGGTCACGGTCACATGCGTGTCGGGCAGCGACAGCGACACGGCGACGGCGAAATTCAAGGCGAACCCGGCACCGGTGCGCGTCTCGGGTTTGGATCACGTGACCGAGACGCCGGTGGCGGGAGACGACTCGGTCACCGTCGCGGACCGAATCATCGTCACGCCGATCGCAGCGACATGTGTTGCTACGCCTGCGGGCACGACGGTCACCGCGGCCACCTCGCCGCCGGGCACGGTGCGATGGGTCACCCTCGAGGTGGCGGCCGGCACCACCCAGCGCGTGAATGTGACATGCAGCCACAACGGCGCCAGCGCGACGGCGTGGGCGAACTTCAAGGCGAACCCCGCACCCGACGCAGACGACTGCGATGACCCGCTGGGCACGCTGTCGAGCGCGAAGTCCTCGCGCACTGGCACGCTCAGCTCGACGGCAGGGTGCCGGTCGGTGCGTCATCCTCGCTCTGGGGACGGCCGGGTGTTCTATGCGAGCCGTCACACGTTCGCGATGGCTGCCGCGGGATGGGTCACCATCGACCTGGCCAACACCGGCAGCGGCGCGGACCGCATCGATCCCTATGTGCTGCTGCTCAACGGCCACACCCCCGACGGGACCGGCACCAGGCTCGCCCACAACGACGACATCGGGTACGTCAACGGCAGATACAGCCGCGACATCCACGACAGCCGCATCGCCCGCCGATTCCTCCAGCCCGGCCGCTACACGATCGAAGCCACCACCTACGGACCCCGCGACCAAGGCACCTACCGAGTGACCGTCAGCGCCGACTACACACCGAAGATCACCGGCACCGGCCAGCCCGCACAGCTCACCGGCGAGGTCGGCGAAGCGATCCGAGGCTCGTGGACCTACGAGCCTGCCAGCACCACACGGCTGTCGGTTGCGTCGATCGCGCCCGCCGGACTCAGCGCAACCGTCCACGGCGACGAAGGCAACGCTTCCCTGGTCGCCACCGCCACCCGCGCGGACGACTACACCGTCACCGTCGCCTACGCCAATGGCGACCGCACCATCACCCGCCAAACCGCCATCACCGCTGTCGTTGTGGACCGCAGCTGCCCGCCCAGCACCGACGGGGAACGGGCGCGGCTGGTGCACCACCACGAGCCCGGACGCGGCCACAACAACTGTCAAGCACACACCCCGCCGCCGTGCAAGGACACCTATACCAACTACTGGACCCCGGGCCATGAGCATCAGCGGCGCAACATCAAGTCGTGCAACACGAGAAACGGCGGCGGCATCGTCGACCCCGAAGATCTGCCATGGAGCCCCTACGACATCGACCGTGCCGGCAGGCCCGTATTCTGCAAAGAGGCTTCGGCTTCCCCGATTCTCTTTCCAGATCCTGGGGACCGGGTAGCGAAGTGCATGGAGCTTCACAGACTGGCGGTGATGACGTGGAACAGCGGGTTCGACATCGTCTCGGCGATCCGTAAGAGCCAGGCCGAGAACGGCCGGATCGTGCCGGCCAAGATGCGCAGCGATCTGGAGGCCATACAGCGAGCCGTCGACTACAGCGAGACGATCCTCGTTGGAACTGGGGACTATTCGCGCATAACTGGTATCACAGCGCTTGACGACGCTTTTGTCCAGTTGCTGTGCGAGGGGGTGGTCGAGTACGGCGTTGATAAAGGCGTCGACGCTGCGGCGAAGAGAGTGGGCGGATGGGCCAAGAACAGGTTCCCGACGGGCACGGTGCTGAAGGGAGCGCTCAGGCTGAGCTTGATTCTGGGCTTCGCCCAGACAGTGCTGGGCGTCTTGTGGCAGAACTTCGCGACGGATGCTGCCTGTGACTGAGATGCGGAGATGTACGGCGGCTGAACGCCAACCGGTAGTCACGGGCGCAGGGCGGTCGGTGATCTGGCTGCCCGTCCCCTCGGTTGGGTCGTTGAGTGATTGCGCGGCTTCGCGGCCGCTGGCAGGCAGCCGTGCAGAGCCTCATTCGAAGAGAAAGGACAGACATGTCGCGTGTTGAGGATTCGGCAGACACGTCGGGCTGCTCAGGTCCAGATGATGTCCAGCTGGCCGACGGCGGGCACGGTTCACCGTTTCGGCGTGTGCGACGGTGGCGGCTCGGTGCATTCGCGGTCGCAGCGATCATTGTGGTTCTGCTGGTGGTGTGGCTGGGGTCGTTCCAATCCGAAGACTCCGGTGACTCCGCTTATCAAGATTCCCATGCCCAGTCCGCTTGGGCCGCGATCGCGCAGGATGTGCCGCTGGACCTCGACCGGCGCTACACCGACGAGGAACTCGGCCTGTATGAACTGATCGACGATATCGTGTTCAATACGCCCTCTTATATTCGGTTCCGCACGGTAGGAGATGCAGTTGAATACAACAATCGCCGAGACGAGCACATATCTTCTGTAGCGTCAGGCCACGAACGAGAACGCTTGGCGTTCGAGCGTGAGGTCGAGGACATCATCAAAAACTCGTATTGGCGCTTGCCGTCCGATCTGGGAACGGGCGGTGTGCTCGAATTGGCATTCGTGGAGGCGATGAGAGAATGTGCAGCGGAGGCGGGATATCCGGAAATCAATCCTATGGGGGCTTCGGAGGAAGAACGGGAGCGTTATGAGCTTGAGTTTGGTTTGTCGTCTGATGTGTTCTATGACTTGCGTCACGAGTGTGCTAAACAGGCAGCGACGTATCCGACGCTAGATCCCGAGGTGCGTGACGGGATGCTTAATCGCGTTCGGGAGTATTTTCTGCTGACGGTGAATGATTATATTCGTGATCATGATGTTGTCGAGGTTCCGGTGGAGCATCATGAGGGGGATGCTCGTCCGTTGGAAAAGTCCTATATCGAGCGTTGTCTTGAGTTGGAGATTGCTGAGCGGGAGTCGTGCGCGGAGCACTATCGGGTCGAGCTGACAGATGAGCAAAAAACGGCACCGGTTCCTGAGCGCGTCGAGGTGGACGAGTCGAGTCCGTATCCGCTGGTGGGCCAGCCCTGCCCGTTCAGCGAGTTTCCCGGCGAGGTGATCATCGACCGCGAAGGCAGCTATTGCGACAGGTTCGAGAACTTGGAGTTCGTGATCAACTACCCGGAAACCTCTGAGAGTGAGAACTACGTGTCCAATTTTTTTTGGGGCGGGGAGAGGTTGTTGATCTGCCCGACGAGCTGGGTCACCGACGACGAGGGCAAGTGCCGTTATCCGCGTCCGGAGGAAGCCGCGTTGAGAGATGCATTCGTAGCTGAGCATCCTGAGCACGCCGAGTACCACGACTGGCCGCTTTACAGTTCTAGATACCCTGACAAGAACTGAATGCGAGCCGTCGCCGACAACCCGACCCGGGCTCCTGCTGACGGCTGGTGTCCGGTGAGGCAACTACGACCTCGACGGCGGTGGTCCCTGAGTCTGGGGTTCTCAGTGAGGGTGTCGAGCTTGGGTCATGTGGCCGAGGCACCGACTCGGTTACCGTCGCGGATCGTGTCACCGTCACGCCGATCGTAGCGGCCGGTGTCGCTGAGCCTACGGGCGTGACGGTCGCCGCGGCCATGTCGCCGCCGGGCACGGCGCGATGGGTCACCCTCGAGGTGGCGGCCGACACCACACGGCGCGTGTATGTGACGTGCAGCCACAACTGGGCCATCGACATGACCAGCCCGACCGACTACGAACAAGTAAACAAGCACTGACCAACCCCCCCACGATTTGGGGGGAAGCCCAGTACGACGTGGAGTTCGGGTCGGGCTGTGTGAGGTACGGGTACCGCAACGAGCAGCGCACCGGGGTGCGTGAGACGCTGATCACCGAGCCGGTGTACCACTACGAGAGCCGACCAGCGTACAACTACCGCGACGAGGTGCGGTACCGGGACGTGTCTCGCACGGTGTACCGCGACGAGATCCGCACCCGGCAGGTGTGCTGCCGTCCGGTGACCCGTGTCGTCTCGGTCACCCGCACGGTGCGCGACACCCAGTCGGCGGTGCCTGACGCGTCGTGCACGGCTGCGGGCTATTCGCTGAACTCGTCGTCGCGGTGCGAGCGGCCCGTGGGCACGCGTCTGGGCGCTGCCGGCTATCGCTGCGCGGCCGGGTGGACTGCTGTGTCGGGCGATCGCGCGAACTGCGAGCGCACTCTCACCCGGGACCCCGCATGGGTATGCGCCGCGGGCCGCACGATCGACCGGGCCACCACGCCGCCGCACTGCCATCCCGCCTCTGACCCCGACGAAGACGAAGACGAGGACGAGGACGAAGAAGGAGACCCCGATGAAGGTGACGAGGACGAAGAAGACCCCGAAGACGATCCCGCGGAGTGCACGACGGCGCTGGCGACGCTGGCTTCTGGGACGGTGACGCGCAGCGGGACATGGGCGGCCGGGTGCGTCTCGTCGCACAAGAGCACCGATCAGGTGCCGTATTACGCGTGGCGGTTCACGTTCACGGTCACGTCCGCGGCGACGCTCGATCTGGACGCGGTGTCGGGGCAGGATCCTCATGTGTATGTCACCGACAGCAACGGCACGGTCGTCGGCTCCGACGACGACTCGGGAGCGGACGGCCGCGACAGCCGCATCCGAGGCCTGAGTCTGAAGCCGGGGCCTACACGATCGAGGCCACCACCTACGGCTGGCACGAACTCCACGGAGCACGCGCCACCGGCGATTATGTCCTGCGCGTCGCCGTCGACCACACGCCGCGTGCGCCGTCGCATCCGTCGGAGTTGAGCGTGCAGGTCGGTTGCTCGGATCTTGTCCGTGTCCATGGCCAGCGTCTTGGACAACAAGTACGGCAGGACTCTGCAGATCAAGGTGGCAGGACAGACGGAGCCTGAGCAGCTCGAGGGCTGCCAGTCGCTGTCGGAGCAGTACTGGCAGTGCGATTACCGTGGCGACCTGCTGTGGTACCGCACCGTAGTGAGCTCGTCCACATGGGATTACTACTGGTCGGCGTTCGTCGACGGCGTGGTGAGACCTTCGGTGTGCGCGGCCGAGCTGATTGCGCTGCGCTACGGCGGGTCACTCGGCGCGCAGGCGATCGCTGGGGCGATCGAGACATGCAGCGGTCTGTTCACGCGGGTGGAACCGAACACGCTGGAGGACGAAGAATGAGCAACGAGGCGCATGCCAGGCCGAGCCGTCATGCGGTGTTGCAATGGCGTCGCGGGACTGTGTTGGCGTGGTCCGGCATCGCGCGGCGCGGTGCGGCGGCTGCGATGGGGTTGTCGATGCTCGGCGTGCTCTTGTGGGGTTGCACAGGCTCGCCGGCCGACGGCGAGGGCACCCGGTCTGCTGCACAGCACACGGTTCTTGACGACAGCGAGCCAACACAACCAACAATTCAGCACACGGTGCCCGCCAAGATTGCGCGGTTGCCTGACTATGCGATTCTCGATCTTGGTGACGATCCTCGGCAGCTCACTGATGTGGACCTGAACGACGGGTCTGGGACTCAAGAGCTGGGCGCATCCAAACTTCTCAGGGAGTTCGGCGTGATCGAAATGCTCAACAGCTACGTCATCAACATCCCGTCCACCGCGGTGTCCATCGCCGGATGGGAAGTGAACAAGGCCCAAGTTTCGAACTTCTACTATTTTGCCGACGCTGACGCCGATGGCGAGATCTTGGACCATTTTGAGAGTTCGGTGCTCCGCTTTGCGGATCATGCGATGACGTCATTGCCCGAAGCCGATCCGATGTTGCATGACGCGTTTTTCGAGGTGCTAGAGGCGTGCGGACGCGCTTCTGATTGGCCGGATGTGGAGCTGTTTGTGCTGCATCAAGGACGAAGCGGCGACATCATGTCCCATCTGATCGAGCCGACTTTCGGTCTCACTTATTTTGAGTATCAGCAGCTGCGACACCAGTGCGCCCGGTATGCGGCGACGTATCCGACGATGGACCCTGTGGTGCGCGACAAGCGGCTGAAGCCGCAGCGCGAGCATTTTGCGGAGGTGATCCTGGACCGGCTGGACAACGAACTGCCTCTCGTGGAGGTGCCGCCCGAGTATCAAGACGAGATCGACGGCCTGCGGGCCAACGGCTGGTAGCCGGGCGAGTCCGAGGCGCGAAAACCGCATCCGCGGCATGATGCTGCGGACCCTCAGACCACGCCGCTTACACAAACTTCCGAGTGTCACTGTTGGGTCTGCCGGAGCTCCCAGCCAGGGGGCTGCGGTCCGGTCCTGCGCTCGGCGATGACTCCACAAAATTTTGGCCTTGTGCCTGTTGTCTGACCTGTCGCGTCGAGCGTGGGACCGGCAGGGCGCTCCTGTGGTGAAGGGAGCCTGACTGTGGCGGCTCGGGTGTGATCGTCCCAGCGTTCCATAGAGGTTTCTTGGAGAGGTGTCGGTATCAGCCGGCAACGGACGTTCACCCCTCGAACCGTGCGCATGCAGGTGCCGTGTCGGTGTGGTGGCGAGTCCGTTCCGCCTCGAGCCCCGCCGACAGCTTCGGTATCGTGAGCACATGGCTGGTCCGGATCTCGGCGCTGCACGCCGCGCCGCGGACGAGCTGGTCAGCGCCGGTGTGGGCACTGTGCTGCTGTTCGGGTCCCTCGCCAGAGGCGACACCGCGACCCCTGGCGACATTGACCTAGTCGCAATCTACGACGACTTGGGCGATTACGGCGGACGGGCCGCGTGCCGGGCGGAGCTGCAGAGGCGAGCGAGGGCCGTGTCAGGCTGTCCGGTCGATGTGATCGTCACCGACGCCCCCGAGTGGGCGACCCGCACCACCGGCGTGCCGTGCTCGATCGAGGCGCTCATCGCGGAGGACGCGATCACTCTCGCCGACATCGACCAGCACGGCGAGATCGACTGGGACAAGGACATCGGAATGCCTGCAACCCCCGCCGCAGAGCTGCAGGAGCGATTCGCCAACCTCGCCGACGCCGTGTTGGATCTGACCGCGAACCTCGTCCCAGGCACCGAAGAAGCCCGAGCTGCTGCCGCAGGCGACCTGTCCGAGCACACCGCCACCGAGCTGCGCCGCTTTGCGAAGGCATGCTCAGCGGCGCATATGGTCTTCGAGTCGTCGGCGAAGATCATGCTCATTCTCACGGCCGGCGCCCCGCCGCCGCGCGAGCATCGCATACCAACATTGCTCGCCACCCAGCCGCAATGGGTCAGCGAAGCGTTCGAAGCTGCGGCCCGCAACATCGACCTCATCAAGCTCTCCGACTGGCACCAAGCCCAGCATTACGCTGGCAGCTGGCCGCACGACGAATTCGACGATACGTACTTGCGGCGACACGCCTCCGCGGCGATCGGCATCGCCACGTTCAGCGCGGAACAGTGCCAGCACCGCGAACTCGACGCTGACCTGATGCGCCGCTTCGATGTGCGGATGGGCAACTGCCAAGCCGCGCTGACCGGATCGCTGCGTGCTGCGTATCGAAACCGAACCGCCGGCACAGTCACAGCAGCCGAGGCGACGCGGCCGCGGACTCTGAGCGAGGCGACATCACCGCCGGTGCTGCGGGGCGCCGGCGGGAGAGGTCCAGTCGGGTTGGGGTGACTTCCTGCGCGAACCACGACGACACGAAGCAGTCGACTCCGTCGACGTTCACAGATGTGTCCGGCGCAGGGTCGACTTCACTTGCGTCGAGGGTCGTGGCATTGCGTTGCGTCTGACTCCGCGCGACAGGTTCTGAGTTCTGTCGCGCAGCGTCGGGTAGGGCTGGCGGTCTCAGGACAGGAGGCTTCGGTTGGCGAATTCAGATGTCCGAATTCGTCCTGTGCAGTGCGCGGCGGTCGCCGTAGCGTGGACCCATGCGGTTGCAGTTAGCACTCAACGTGGATGACATTGATGAGGCGGTCGACTTCTACTCCCGGCTATTCGGCGCTGAACCTGCCAAGCGGCGCGAGGGCTACGCCAACTTCGCCATTGACGAGCCGCCTCTGAAGCTCGTGCTCTTCGAGTCGACTGGCGACGGCGGCACCATCAACCACCTCGGGGTCGAGACCGAGTCCGCCGCGGAAGTGGAGCAGGCTCACGCTCGCATGACCGCCGCAGGCCTCACCACCTCCACCATCGACGAGACCATGTGCTGCTACGCCGAGAAGGTCGAGACGTGGACCGCCGATCCGCACGGCATCGAGTGGGAGTGGTACGTCAAGCAGGGCGACACCGAGGTGATGAACAACGTGGTGCTGTCACGACGTGGCGACGGAACCGAACGCCCGAGCCACGCCGAGGACGCCTGCTGCGCATAACGGCGCCGAGCGTGGGCGGATCGGCCCAGTCGCCGCTCGCCGGGCCCAGCCCCGGCAGTCTCTAGGACTGGGATCGGCGCTCTCGCAGCAGAACTTCCTGGGCGATCGTGGCGACGTGGCGGCCGTCAGGAGCGAACAGGTTGCCCACGGTCATGCCCCGAGCGCTCGTGAGACCGTGGCAGTCGAACTGGTACAGGTGCCACTCGTCGGCGCGCATCGGGCGGTGGAACCACATGGCGTGATCCAGTGACGCGCCCATGAACTTCTCCTGGTACTGCTCGCGGGTCACCTGCAGAGGATGCAGAGAGCGGGCGGCGTTGAACTGGATGGCGTCCGACGTGAACGCCAGCCCGCAGATGTGCAGGCGGGGATCGTCCTCGATCGGATCGACGATGCGTACCCAGCCCATCGACTGGCCTGCCCCCGGATGACTCGGCAGCGGTCGGCGTTCCATGATCCAGGGCCATCGCTCTTCGTCTATGTTGCGACAGTCCTGCGGGTCGGGTGCGAGCGGGATGCGTGCTGTTTGCACCTGGGCGTCTTGCTCTGCCACGTGGAATGAGCACGACAGGTTCAGGATTGCGCCGCCGCTCTGGCGGGCCACGACCGCTCGGGTGCAGAACGAGCGGCCGTTGCGCAGGCGGTCCACCTCGTAGCGGACCGGTTCGTCAAGCGTGCCGCCTCGGATGAAGTAGGCATGCACCGAGTGCGGCACGAACGCTTCGTCGACGGTTTGGAACGCCGCCCACAGGCCTTGCGCGATGACCTGCCCGCCGTAGATCCGACCCCACATGTACTCGGGGCTGAGCCCGACGTAGGTGTCGGGGCCGTGCTGTTCGAGGAACATCATCTCGCCGTAGGTGGTGGGTGCCGCGATGCCGCTCACAGCATTCCCTTGGGGGAATCGCCCGTATTCGCCAGAGGTCGGATCACAGCATTCCCTTGCGGGAATCGCGCCAGGGCACATCACGGTCGAGGCGGGGTTCGCCGGGGAGGCCCAGCACTCGCTCTCCCAGGATGTTGCGCTGGATCTCGTCGGTGCCGCCCCGTATCGACATCGACGGTGCCGTCACCGTCTCGATGTAGCCGTGGCCGTCTTCAAGCATGCCCGCCGCTCCTGCTGCGCGATTCGCCAAGTAGGCACGTCGCTTGTACGACGACACCGTCCTCAGCTTCGCACCGCTGCCGGCAGGTCCAGGACCGCCGCCCGATCGAGCCTCGTCGGCGGCCCGCTGAGCGGTCCAGCGCGACACCATGTCGGCGGCGTAGATCGACATCGCCTCGTCCCGTCGCACCTTGTCGTCGAGTGCGCCGAGCGCGGCCAAGTCGGCGATCCACGGCGGAACACGTGCTCCCCGCTTCGCACCGTCGCCCCCGCCGCGGCTGCCGGCGCCGACGCGTTCGTGCGAGAGAATCGTCATGGCAACGCGCCAGCCCTCGCCCACATCGCCGACCCGCCACCCGTCACCCACGACCGCACCGTCCACGAACACTTCGCTGAAGTGCGCGTCGTTGTTCATCTGCCGCAGCGGCCGCACGTCGACACCAGGAGCCTCCATCGAGATCACGAACATCGTGAGCCCTTTGTGCTTGGGCTGTGCGGGGTCGGTGCGGGCCAAGCAGATGCCCCATTCGGCCCACATCGCGCGGCTGGTCCACGTCTTCTGGCCGCCTAAGCGCCACACGTCGCCGTCCCGCTCGGCGCTGAGGGCCACATTTGCGAGGTCCGAGCCAGCTTCGGGCTCGGAGAACATTTGGCACCAGATCTCGGCACCAGAAGCAATCGGACGCAGCCAGCGCTGCTGCTGTTCGGCGGTGCCGTGGGCCAACAGTGCGGGCCCCACCATCCCCAGCCCAATCGCGAACGGGTACAGATCGGGCACGACGTACTCGCGCAGCACCGAGCCGACGAGGGCGTTCTCGGCGGGCGACGCGTCCCGGCCGCCATGGTCAGCAGGCCAGGTCGGCACGTGCCAGCCGCCCTCGACAGTCGCCGCCAGATACGCCCGACCATTGTCGAGGTCGTCGCTGCCCGCACCCATCGACGTCAGCCGGGTCTCTTCGGTGCGTCGCTCGAGCAGTCCGTCGAGCGCTGCGCGGATGGCGTCAGGGGTGAGCGTGGCTGCGGTCGACGTGGGATCGGCCATCAGCCGCGGGTGAGGTCGGGCACTTCGGGGCGACCCGGCATCAGCTGCGCGTGAAGTTCGGCGTGCGGCGCTCGTTCATGGCGTTCACGCCTTCCCGCCAGTCGTTGGTGGTGCGCAGGCGGTCCTGCTCGGCCTTCTCGTTGTCGGTGGCGACTCTGATGGCGTCGGCGAGGTGGCCTCGCATCGTGTTGCGGATCGACTCGACGGCCAGCGGCGCCGACCCGGCGATCTCGCAGGCGAAGTCGTAAGCGGCCTGGCGCAGCTCGTCGAGCGGCACCAGCTTGTCGGCCAGCCCGAGCTCGACGGCCTCGTCGCCCTTCACTCGGCGGCCGGTGTAGAGCAGATCCAGCGCCTGCTGATTGCCGACCAGCATCGGCAGGGTCACGGTGAGCCCGAAGCCGTGGTGGAAGCCCAATCGGGCGAAGTTGGCCGTGAAGCGGGCCTCGGGTGCGGCGATGCGAAAGTCCGGGAAGCAGGCCACGCCCAGCCCGCCGCCCACCGCTGCGCCCTGGATGGCGCCCACCACCGGCTTCTGCTTGGAGAACAGGTCGAAGGCTGCGTCGTACAGATGGCGCGGGCTGCCGTCGGCGTTGGTGGCGGTAATTTCGCCGCCCCGGCGGCCATCAGATCCGAACTGGGCGCCCGCACAGAAGTTCTTGCCTTCCGAGCACAGCACGCTGGCCCGGCAGCCGTCCTCTTCGTCGAGGTCGCCGAACGCGGCGACGAGGCCGTCGATCAGCTCCAGATCGAAGAAATTGTTGGGCGGCCGGTGAATCTCCACGATCGCCACGTGGTCGTCGCTCAACTTGACCGATACATCCCCGTACTGGCCGAATTCGTCGAGAGTGCTGTCGACTGTGCTGTTGCTGCTCATGCGGCGAGCGTAGATGCGCCGCCCGCGAAGCGCTCGACTGGTCGCAACCGCTGCCCGCACCCTGGCGTAATTCAGCGGGGCTGGGTCACTGCCAAGCCAGCACCCGTGGTGCATGCGGCGCTGTCGTTGTGCGAAGCGACGCGAAATCGTCGACGTCCGAAGTCACGATGTCGTGGCCGATTCGCTCTGCCACCACGTAGAGATGTGCGTCGACCACGTCGGCGGTGCCCGATCTGCGAAGGGTTTCGCCCACCACGGCAACCTCGCCGGGCAGGAAGGGGTGCAGCGTCATTGATTGGAGCGCTCGTGCGAGTCGGGCTTGCCGGCTTCCGTTGCGCCACACCTGTGCAGCAACCGGGGAAGTTGTGTGGAGGGCATCCCCGTTGCGCTCAGCAGTCATCAAATACGCGTGGGCCTGTGTGGCGCCGCGATCGATCGCGATGAGGACGCCTGCGTCAAGGATCATCGGTTGTAGTAGCGCTGCTGCATCTCGGCAACCATGTCCTCATCGACCGGACCTGACTCG
This sequence comes from Candidatus Poriferisodalis sp., assembly GCF_965208895.1. Taxonomy (GTDB): domain Bacteria; phylum Actinomycetota; class Acidimicrobiia; order Acidimicrobiales; family Poriferisodalaceae; genus Poriferisodalis. The sequence continues at coordinate 4,205,304 of NZ_OZ242363.1, forward strand.
GCTTCCCAGTCACGCAGCAGCGACCTGAGCGCTACACGTTGTGCTTGTTCCTCGGCAAGCCTCCGGATGCCGTGCCTGATGACGCTCGATTGGTCGCCGTACTCGGGCACTAGCTGTGCCAGCAGGCACCGGTCCTCGTCGTTCAAGCGGATTGTGGTCGTCCCGTTCATGTCCGCAACGTAGCACGTTCGTAGCACATCTACTCCCGAGATTCCGGCCGATCGACTGATGTGTCGGCGTCGAGCGTCCTTAGCGATCATGGATCTCCAAGACCACCTCGATCAAGCCGTTTTGGCGCGCTCGGCGCGTCGCGTACTCAGATCGCACCATGCGAGATGAAGGTGCCACATCTGTTCGCACGCGAGTTGTTGGAATGTAACCCCGCGGCCATGGCGCCTCACCTTGCGATAGATCTCAAAGTCTCTGATGTCACACGGGAGTGTCTGACACTTCCCCTTCACGGCGCTTGAAGTGGCCCACTTGCAACATCCGGTGATCTCTCGGGAGGAGTCAGATGGATCCAACTGGGACCACTTGGCTTGGCGGTGGTGTTGCCGGAATGTTCCTTCGGGAGGTCCTGGCCCCGTCGCCGCGTGCACAGCCCCGGCCGTCGAGCCGCGGCGCGAGACGTGAGGGTGCATGCTGAATGCGGACTTGACCAGCCCGGGCGGGGAGCGGGTTCTGGTCAGGCCGCGACTGGCAGTGCTGACCATATGAAGCTAATCACATAGTGTGGTCGCTTGTGAATAGTGGCAGACTTGGAGGAAGCGGCACGAACACGTCGACGCCCGAGGTAGGCGCGAAGTTGTGATCTCAGCACGAGGCAGAATAGATGATTGACAAAGATCACATAAGATCGCAAGTACTCGTCGAGAACAATGCCCAGAGCATTCTCAACCACTTGAAAGAGCTTGAGTCCAACCGGGCCCGCATGCAGACCCGATGGATTTGGGAGCTTTTGCAGAATGCTCGTGATGCCTGCGATGACGGCGACACGCGTCTCATCGCCTCAGTCGAGTTGGGCGAGAATGAAGTCATATTTGAGCACAATGGACGTGGGTTCGCGATCAATGAGGTAGTTCGCCTCATCTACCATGGCTCCACGAAGGCAGAGGATGAAAACACAATCGGCCAATATGGCAGCGGATTCTTAACAACGCACCTCTTGTCTCCTGCCATCGATATTTCCGGACAGTTGGTTGACGGACAATCCTTTCAGTTCCGTTTGGAGCGTCCAAACAGTTCAGCGGCACTGCTTCAGAATTGCATGGAGGAGGCGTGGGAGGGCTTTCGACCATCAACGGTGAGCGCATCGGATGGTTTTAGTACACGGTTTCGATATTCGATCGACGACGATGGCCGTGGCGTAGCTCAGCAAGGAATCGCGATGTTGAAGAGATGCGCGCCGTTTGTTGTCGTCTTTAACCGCCAATTTCATCGTATAGATATCGCACTCGCTGAAGCTACGATGAGTTTCGAGGTCGTCGATCGAAGGCCTTTGCCTCGACAGGGGTTGCAACTGGTAACCGTGCGAGTTCACGAAAATGACGGCTTGCAAGAGTATCAGTATCTGGTCGCAGATGGTACAAATGTAGAGGTCGCTATCCCTATGCGGCAAGCCGAAGATGGATTGACCTGCCTGCCGTTAGGAAATACGCCACGACTCTTTCTTGGCTTCCCTCTGATAGGCACGGATGGCTTCAGCTTTCCGGCTATCATCAATAGCTTCGAATTCACGCCGACCGAGCATCGTGATGGCGTATACCTTGGACAAAATGATAACACAGCTAATCGAACGAATCAGTTGGCGATAGTAGAAGCTTGTCAGTTGCACCTTAATATACTGCAGTTCGCTGCTGAAGCTCAATCGAGACAGGTATACAGGCTAGCAAACGTCCCTCCGATTCTTGAGCAGTCTTGGTTCAATAGCAATTGGCTTCATCAAGAACTCAATCAGCTCATTGGCGATATCCGAGATACCGCCGCAGTTTGTAGTGGCGGCGGACCAATCACTCCTCGTGACTCTGTGTTACCGATAGCACAACAGGTTAATGGAGTGGAAGTACTTTGGGATCTAATGAATGGGGTCGAGGCACTCCGGGCGAGAATGCCAGCACGCAGCGAGGTCGCAGGATGGTGCGAAGCGGTTAGGAGCTGGGAGCCTTTCATGGGTTTGCCCCTAACATCACTCGACGAAGCATATGGAGGCGATGAACTAGCTCGTCATCTCGAAGATGTAGCAACAGGTCCGAATGCCCAATATGGAACCCTTGACAATCTTCAGAACGCACTTCACGAGGATGTCGTGGCTAAGGATTGGTTGAATCAGTTCCATGGCTTTCTCAGGGGTGACGCCCTTGATGAAGTGATTCGGAATCGCCAGATCGTTCCAGATCAGGCTGGTTATCTCGATAGGCTAGCTGACCTGTATCGGGACACAGGTGTTGACGATGAACTAAAGAATATCGCTGATGATTTTCTAAGTCTCGAGGTCAGAGCGAGGCTTCGTCATGCCCATTTCTCATTTCTTAGCGATGAGACAGGCAAGGGAGACTATGGAAACCAAGATCTAGCGCAAGAGATAGCAACCAAACTTCGTAAGCTCGGCGAAGACGATTCTGTCGGGACTGAACTCGTCGAAGCCGCGCCGCGGTTCTTGGATTGGGTAGTTGCCAATGAGCAATGGGCCTACTTGACTCGATTTCCCGCCTACTCCATCAAGTCTCGTGATGGCGATTCTAAGGTCCTCTGGTTAGATCCCCATGAACCCGACGACTCGGCAATACCTCTTGGTCCAACAGCGACTTGGGTGAAGGATCTTCAAGACTACACTGACTTGTTCCCGTGGCAGTACATCATGGCAGATGACTTTCTTGACAAGATGCCTAGAGAGGAAGCGTGGGTTGATCTCTGTCACGAAGGATACATACGGACCGATGCCGTATTCTGTAGCGATGAATCTGCAATACCCTTCCTTCCCGATGAACCGCTAGCTGAGGGTGAACATCGAGCCAAGGACCCAGTCCGTGTGACCGATGTGAGTTTTCTTACCAAGGAAAACTCGGGAGTTATGGAGCGAGTGCGTAGTAATCAAGGACGCGCCCAGCTATTTTGGCGATTCTTGACTGAATGGCTGGCTCCGCGAGATTCAGAAGCTCTCATACCTAGGGCAGTAGATTGCGAATGCGGCGACAAGCACCACTATTATCAGGCAAAATGGCTCATGCCAGTCGTGAATAATCGATGGGTCCCGCTGGGACGAGACACACGCGCCCAAGCGACAGCACAATCGCTTGCGAATCTCCTTAGAGATAGCGGGTGGACTCCTGATGTCTTAAGTGATCTGCCGGCTACTGCAGACTTCTTGCGGGCCATAGCCGTAACGCATCTTGACCTGATAAGGCACTTCATCGTTGACAATGACGAATCGCGCTCGGCGCTTGACGATGCTATGACCGAGATTCTTGTCTCAACCGGTGGGGACTTGAGGGCCGTACGCGAGTTCGTCGAGGATATGAAGACGGACGAGAATCTTCATGAGTATCTCGTAGAGCGGCGTGAACAAAGACGCGTTGTTCATGAGAATCAGCAGTTGGGTGCTCAGGTAGAGGATTTGGTGAGAGAGGGCTTGGAGAATAGGGGATTCGCGGTGCGGCGTACAGGGATCGGCTCGGACTTCGAGATTGATTATGATGTGATATACGACGAAGAAGAGATGGGCATCGAATTCACGCGCAATGGTGTGACTTGGCTTGTCGAGGTCAAGGCAACACGTGAGCAGAGCGTGCGAATGACACCTAGGCAAGCCAAAACAGCAGTGGACGAGGCGGACCGATTTCTCTTGTGCGTAGTGCCCGTCGGACGGAATTCTGGCAATGTGGACCAAGACCATGTTCTCGACAGCATGCGATTCGTTCAGAGCATGGGCCCGCGCTTGCGGCCTCTATGTGAAGGACTCGATGAGATTGAGGAGTTGCGCGGCGATGCTATGGCGGAGTCCGAAGAAGACATTCAGTTGGAGATTGATGCAGGACGGGCGCGGTTACGAATAGATGAATCCGTGTGGCAGAGCGGCATCGGCCTCGTGGATCTCATTTCCTGCCTCGCTTGAGGAGGGTGTGGCGACGCGTCGTCGAAGTAGCACTCAACCGCTTCGCGGATGTTGTCGCGCATTTCCTCGATCGTCTCCGCCTGGGTGTGAATGCCATAGCCAAGTGCGCTGGCGGAGAATCCGCCATCGACTTCGTCATCACTGACCTCGAAGATGATCTCGGAACTCGTCGGCGACATAGCCACCTCCCTACCGGCGCCTGCCACCAGTCACTGTAGGGCAGCGGTGCCCGAGGTGATGAGGGGGTACAGGCCGTCCGCGCCTATGCCGGTGGCCATGTCGCCGAGCACCGCTGACCAGTAGGCGTCTGAGCCGTATTCCTTTCGCCAGCTCCACAGCCGGCGACTGAAGTGATGCAGCGGGTACTCCTGCGTCATGCCCATGGCGCCGTGGGCTTGGTGGCAGGCCTTCGTGGCCCGGGCGGCTGCCTGGTTGGCGGTGAGCTTGGCTGCGGCGATCTCGAAGGGCGCGTCTCCGCGGGTGGCCTCCCGGGCAGCGATCTCGGCAGCCATGCGGACCAGCGCTGCGTCCTGCGCGGCCCAGACCAAGTGCTGTTGCACGGCTTGGAAGCGCGCCACCGGTCGGCCGAATTGGACCCGTTCGTTGGTGTAGCTGACGGTGAGCTGGCACATTTTCTCGATAGCGCCGGCCATCAGGGCAACCCTCGACAGGGCGCCGCGCTGGGCCAGCGCGGCCGCGTCGGCGCCGTCGGGCGCAGGCGCTGCCTGACCCGTTGCGCCGTCGAAGCGGACCGTGTCGCGGGGCTCGCCGGCCATGTTCGGCAGCGGCGAGACCTCACATTCCGATGTCGGCACTGCGATCACGGTCGTCTGGCCATCGCATTCGCAGACGCAGACGATCATCTCTGCGCTGCGGGCCCACGGGACCCGGTGCGCCTCGCCAGTCAACGTGGCACTGCCGTCGCCGGCCAACTCCGCTGAGCAGGCGCCGCCACCCGACCAGCCGTCATCACCGGCCCGAGGCGGGACGATCGTCACCAGACCGTCGGGGCGTTCGATGCCGGCTTCGGCCAACAGCCACCCGCCGAGGATGCCGTTCTCAGCAGCCGGGATCGGCGCCGAGTGGTAGCCGACCAACCGCAGCACCTCGATGGCCTCAGCGAGTGTGCCGCCTGAGCCACCAGCGTCTTCCGGCACTGCGATCAGGTCGAAGCCGGTCTCGCGGAACGCCCCCCAGATATCTGGTGCACCGCCGCTGTCCTCGGCAGCCTGGACTGCTTCGTGGGTGCAGAGCTCGCTGAACAGACGATCCGCTGTCTCGGTGATCAAATCGTCGACTACAACCGGCTCGGGGGCGGTGTTCACCGTCAGACCGGCAGTCTGTGTCGATGGGCCTGCCGTCAGACCGGCAGTCTGTGTCGATGGGCCTGCCGTCAGACCGGCAGTCTGTGTCGATGGGCCTGCCGTCATACCGGCAGCCCCTGGAGGCCTTTCGAGGCCACTGAGCGCAGGATCTCGATGGTGCCGCCCCGGATCGTATTGCCGGGGAAGGTCACCACGCACTGGGCCAGCAACCGCTCGAACAATGACTCCGACTCGGGCGAGTATTCCTCGTCGATGAGCTGCACCAGCTTCTCGACGACTTCCTGCTCGTAGCGGGTGCCCATCTCTTTGACCAGTGCCGACTCCACCGACGGCGCTTCACCCTCGTCGATCAGTCGCGCCACCGACAGCGACAGGTTCCTGATGCCCCACCAGCGAGCTGCCAGCTCGCCGAACAGGTCCGACACCGTGTCTTGCATCGGGGTGCCGGCGGCCTCGCGCAGCAACTGCTCCACCGTCGAGAACGGTGACAGCCAGCGGTCGGGCCCGCCGCGCTCATAGGCCATCTCGGTGGTGTTTTGGTGCCAGCCCATCCCCGGCTGGCCCACCACGTTGGTGTCGGGCACGAACACGTCGTGGAAGGTCACCTCGTTGAAGTGATGGCTGCCGTCGAGGAACGGGATCGGGCTGATCTCGAGCCCGGGGGAGCTCAGGTCGATCAGGAACTGCGACAGCCCGGCGTGCTTGTTGCCGTCCTCCATCGGTGCGGTGCGCAGCAGGCAGATGAACCAGTCGTTCATGTGCGCGTTCGACGTCCAGATCTTGGTGCCGTTGACAATCCAGCCGTCGTCGGCCCGCTCGGCTCGGGTCGACACCGAGGCGAGGTCTGAGCCGCTGTCTGGCTCGCTCATGCCGATCGAGAAGCCCAGCTCGCCCCGGCAGATCGGCGCCAGGAACCGCTCGCGCTGCTCATCGGTGCCGAACTTCAAGATCACATTGCCGGTCTGGCGGTCGGCCACCCAGTGATGTCCGACCGGAGCGCCCCAGCGCAGCATCTCCTCCACCACGATGAAGCGCTGCACGGCGGTGCGGTCGGAGCCGCCCCAGCGTGATGGCAGTGCCATGCCCACCCAGCCCCGGGCGGCCATCTTGGCCGAGAACTCCCGATCGTGGTCCGCAGCCATGCCCAAGCACGGCTCGTGGCTGCCGGGGGGCAGCTCGGCGGCCAGGAACTTGCGTACCTCGGTTTGGAGGTCGAGCTCCGGACCAGTCAATTCGGTGGGCGTGAATCTCATCGGCAGGTCTCCGCAGGATGGGTGCGATTAAGAGGTTGAGCCGGAGGCGAAGCCGTGGCCCGAGCGGCCCGTGAGCCCAATCGCATGCGGCATGGGGAACAAGAGCGGGAAACGACTGCCTGCACCGCGGGAAGGTTCACCACTTCGCGCACCTTCTATGCCAGGGCGAAGCCGCGGTAGTTGTCGGACGCCACGTCCTCGCAGATCTCAACGTAGGGCGGGAAGCCAGGAAGCGGCATGAACACTCGGGTCTTGCCGGGAATGTTTGCCCCCAGGTACCACGAGTTGCACGTCGGGTACAGCGTCAAGTCGGCCACAGCATTGACGTGGTCCACCCAGTAGGCCTCGGCGTCGGGCTCGGCCTCAATCGTGGTGGTGCTGCGCTCGCGCAGATCCACGAGGCAGCGGGCGATCCAGTCGACATGCTGCTCGATCGACGGGATCATGTTGCTCAGCACCGATGGGCTGCCCGGTCCCGACACGGTGAACATGTTCGGGAAGCCCGCCACGCCAAGTCCCAGGTAGGTGCGTGGACCGGCGTCCCAATGGTCGGCCAGCCGTACACCGCCACGGCCAGTGATGTTCATGCGCAGCAGCGTCCCGGTCATCGCGTCGAATCCCGTCGCGTACACGATCGCGTCGACCGGGTATTCGGTGCCGTCGACAACGACGCCAGCGGGCGAAATGCGCTCGATCGGCGTCGCGGACACATCGACCAGATGGACATGGGGCTGGTTGAACGTCTCGTAGTAGTTCGTGTCGAGGCAGGGGCGCTTGCAGGCGATGGTGTTGTGCGGGGTGAGCTTCGCGGCCATCTCGGGGTCATCGACGACTTCGCCGATCTTGTCGCGGACGAATTGGGCAACTCGCTCGTTCGATTCGGCATCGAGCACGACGTCGCCGAAGGCCCGGTAGAAGGTGAAGCCGCCCACCTCCCACCGCTCCTCCATGCGCTCGTTGAATTCCTGCTCGCCCAGATCCTTGGCGGCGTCTTCGATGTCGGGCAGTCGCTGCACCATGGCTGCGCGTTGGGCGAACATCTCGGCCCGCAGCTCGCGGTAGTTCTGCTTCCAGTGGGCCTGCTCGTCGGGATCGAGCGGCTGGTTGCGGGCCGGCACCGTGTAGTTCGGCGTGCGCTGGAACACCGTCAGCTCGCGGCACTCCGCGGCGATGACCGGGATGGCCTGCACGGCTGAAGAGCCGGTGCCGATCACGCCCACCGACAGGCCGCTGAAGTCGACGCCTTCGTGCGGCCAATTGCCCGTGTGAAATGTGGGTCCGGCGAAGGTCTCGGCGCCATCAAATCTGGGGACATTGGTGGTGGACAAGCAGCCGGTGGCCATCACCACGAAGCGCGCCCGGTACGTGCCCCGGTCGGTCTGCAGCACCCATCGGCAAGCATCCTCGTCCCAGTCGACCCGCTGGACCGTTGTCTCGAAGTGGATGTCTCGTCGCAGGTCGTACCGGTCGGCGACGTGGTTGGCGTATCGCAGGATCTCGGGCTGGCCGGAATAGCGCTCGGACCATTCCCATTCCTGTTCGAGTTCGGGGTCGAATGAGTAGGAGTACTGCATCGACTCGACGTCGCAGCGGGCACCGGGGTACCGATTCCAGTACCAGGTGCCGCCGACGTCGTCGGCCCTTTCGACCACCACAGCGTCGAAACCGAGCCCGCGCAGCGTGTAGAGCGCGTACATGCCGGCGAACCCGGCGCCTACGACCACCACGTCGTGGACGCTCGGCTCGTGACCGTTCGAGCTGACCCCATCCCCGGTGCTCATGGCCGGTCAGACTACCGATGCAGCCAGAGCGCAGCCCGAGGCTCGGCGATGTGTCACGCTCCGGGAGATGAGCGAGCCGTGCGAACTGTCTGCGACGCGGGCGCGGGAGCTGTTGGCAGCCCGGGACCTGTCGGCGATCGAGTTGCTGGAGTCCTGCCTGGCACGGGCAGATGCCACCGATGAGGCGGTCAATGCGCTCGTCATTCGTGACGACGAAGCGGCGCGCGCCACGGCCCGAGCGATCGACGACGCCCGTTCACGTGGCGACGAACTGGGGCCACTGGCGGGGCTGCCAGTGGCCATCAAGGACATCCAGGCGACTGCTGGGCTAACGACGACGTATGGCGCGGTGCCGTTTGCTAACAACGTGCCAGAGGCAGACGACGGCATCGTGGCACGGGTCCGTAACACCGGCGCAATCATCATCGGCAAGACCAACACGCCCGAGTTCAGCATCGGCGCCAACACCGTGAACCGTCTCTTCGGTGCCACCGGCAATCCGTTCGACCCTTCGCTGACTTGCGGGGGCAGCTCGGGCGGCTCCGCAGTCGCACTGTCGTGCGGGATGACGCCGCTTGCCACCGGGTCCGACCATGGCGGCAGCCTGCGTATCCCGGCGTCGTACTGCGGGGTTGCTGCTCACCGTTCCACGCCGGGCACCGTGGCCCACGACGAGCGCACGATCGGGCGCACCAACTACAGCGTGCAGGGCCCGATGGCCCGAACGGTTGCCGACGTCGGGCTGCTGCTGTCGGTGATCGCAGGGCGCGACCGGGCTGCTCGCTGCGATCCCATGGCCTTCCCGCTCGACCCGTCGGAGTTTGCCGAGCTCCCAGAGGCCGACGTCGGGAAGCTGCGGGTCGGTGTGAGCGCCGACTTGGGCGGATTGCTGGTGTCCGACGCTGTGCGGGGCGTGTTCGCCGACCGGGTCGAACGGCTGAGCGGCATCGTGGGATCAGCCGAAGAAGCCGATATAGACCTCAGCGACGCGCTCGATGTGGACTGGCAGCTTCGCTCGGACATCTTCGCCACCCAGTACCACCGCAGCATTCACAAGTTCGACCCTGACGCTGCGGGTCCCGATGCAAACAATCCTGACGGTGGATTCAACCCGAACATTCGAGCTACCTACGACGAGGCCCTGAGCACCACCGTGCTCGACATCGCCAAGGCCCGGCGACGCCAGGTGGAGCTGTACCGGGCGACCGATGCGCTGTTCGACAGGTTCGACGTGCTGATCTGCCCGGGGGTCAGCGTGCCGCCGTTCGACTGGCATCAGCTGTTCCCTGCCGAAATCGACGGCGTGCCCGTGCGCAACTACATGGCGTGGCTCGGGCTCTCCGCGGCATTGACCGTGGTCGGTCATCCCACCACGGCGCTGCCATGCGGGCGCGACGGCCAAGGCACGCCGTTCGGGTTGCAGCTCGTCGGCCCGAGTTATAGCGATCGGCGTCTGTTGGGCATCGCTGCTGCGCTCGAGGCTGCGTTTGGCGACGATCCGGTCATGACGCGCCCGGTTCCAGATGTCGATTGGCTGGCGAGCGTGCAGACCGCGTGCCGCAGCGAGGGCCGACTCGTTCACGCATCCGCACCGCCTAAGTAGGGGCGGCCGGCCGCCGTGACCCGAAGGGTGGCCTCCACGAAGAGTTCGCGCCCGTTGCTGGGGGCTGTGCGGGTCGCCCAGTCGACGGTGACCGTCGCGTTGTGGGCGCCTGCCGCGGCAGCCTCGGCCACAGCGGCCTCAGTTGCCTGGGCGGTCGCCCACTCTCGGGCTTCGTCGAGGCTGTGCCAGACCGGGGGGTCGTCGCCCCAGTGGGCCCGGTAGCTGCCGCGACGAGGCGCAGTCACCGTTATCTGTTTGGTGATGCGGACCCGGGCCACGGCTGCGCCGACTGCGTTGGCCACCTCGGCATGGGGCGGAACGACTGCGGTGGTGCCGAGCAGGGCTGCGACGAGCGGGGCATAGGTCGGCGCCGGGGCTCCGATCGCCACGATCGGCACCCCCACGCCAGCGTCGACGCGAGCCAGCGGCGCGTGATCCGTCGGGGGGCGTTCGCTCCGCGTCGCGTCGGCATCCTCGGTGATCGGGACGCTCGGCAGGGCGCTGGGTTCGAGCAATCCCCACAGCGGATTGACCGTGCGGGCGTCGTCGGGGTTGCTGATCGGATCCGCTGAGGATCTTGCCAGCTCGGCAAGTCTGCGGTTCAGTGCCGCTTGAGCGAGCGGTCGCCTGGTTTCGCTCGAGGCGACGCCGTCTGCGCCGAGCGCGACGCCGAGCAGCGCCTCAGCCGCGCCCCGCAGCACCGTGCGCATCACCCGGCGGGACACGTCCGCGGCACCGGCGCCGATCTGAACGCCGTAGCGGTCGCGCTGGCGGCTGAAGAGCTCGGCGCCGGCCCTGGCTGCTGCGGCGTCGCCCACGGCGTCGGCATCAGCGTCAGCCAAGCCGAGCACGACACAGGCGTCGGTCGGCGTCAGCGCGGCGCGGCGCACCTGGCCACTGCGTTCGAGTCGCTCGATCGCACTGCGCCAGCGAGCCGACCGCTTGAGGCTGTCCATGGGGAGTGCGCCGCCGCCGTCGTCGACGAGCCGCAGTATCTCGTTGTCGAGACCGTCGAGGTGCTCGCTCGACGCCGGTGTTACGGCCCTCAACAGGACCTGGCCGAACTCTGCGAGCGGCCGTTCAGCCTGTTGCTGACGTTCGAGCATCGGCAGGACGACGTGGGGGTGTCGCTGGGCTGCGGTGCACAACGGCACCACCCTGCGCGGCCCGACGGTGAGTTCGCCGAGGCTCCCGTCAGGCGGGATGCGGATCTCGCTGTCGCCGCCGAGACCCACCGTCACGGTCGGCAACGCAGTGACCATCGTGGCGTGGCCGCCCACGGTGGCCGTGTCGGCATCGTTGTTGCCGTCCGCAGTCACGACAGCGCCGTCGCGGACAGCGGCGATGTCGGTGGTAGTGCCGCCGGTGTCGACGACGAGGCTGGCGGCACTCAGCGAGTCGTGCCCCGCTGTCAGCGAACTCGCCAGATGGCGCGCTCCGACGACGCTGGCCGCAGGGCCCGACAGCACGGTCTCGATCGGGCGTCGGGCAACGAACTCTGCCGAGACTAAGGAGCCGTCGCCTCTGACCACCATGAGGCGCGCATCGAGTTCGAGAGCCTCCATCCCTGCTCGTATTGCTTCGGCGAAGTGGGCCGTGACCGAGATGAGCTGAGCATTGAGCAGTGTGGTCACGGCACGGCGCGGTCCGCCCAAGTTCGGTGACAACTCATGGCTGCAGGTGACGGGCTTGCCGGTGCGCTGCGCGATGGCATCGCGAGCTTCGAGTTCGTGGGCGGCATTGCGGACGCTGAATTGGGCGGCAACGGCGTACGCATCAACTGAGTCGTCGATGCGGTCGATGGCACCGGTGAGCTCGGCGATATCGAGCGGGTCGCGTTCGTCACCGTGGGCGCTGTGTCCTCCGCCCACGATGACGAGCGGTGCCGTCGCGAGGTTGCGGCTCATCTGCTCGCCGGCGCGCGAGTTCGATGTCTCGCTGATGCCCGCGGCTCCGGCGTGCAGCCCGACGCGAGCCAGGGTCTCAGGCTCGAATCCGATCGCCACCAAGCCGGCCGGTCTTACCGCACCCTCGACCAGTGCGTTGGTCGCCAGCGTCGTCGATACCGCCACCAGGCCGATGTCCGCAGCGCCGGGGGCGCTGGAGGAAGCGTCGCGGCCGTCCTCAAGCACGCTCGACATTGCTTCGACGATGCAGCGGTACAAGTCATCGTGGCGCGTCGGCGTCTTGGCTGTCGCGAGGACCCGATCAGCGCCGTGGTCGTACACCACGGCATCGGTGAAGGTGCCGCCGGTGTCGATGCCGAGACAGAAACGACCTGACGGCGTTCCGAGCGGTTCTGTCACCGCTGCAAGTGTGCCAGCGCTCCTCCCAAGACCGGCGAACGCAGCTTCGAGTCCTCTTTCGTGCGACCTGTGGATCGATAGTCGGCACCCGGGAGGTCGAGACGAAGCCGGGATTGACACGAGCAGCCGCCTTGATCGGTGATCGTCACGTTGCAGTCGCCGTCGACAAGCGTCGCCGAAGCGACCTCTTCGGCACCGTGCTCAAGCAGCCCGATGCGTGCCCTGCAGACGGCGCATGCCGCCTGTCCACAAGGCGCTACGCCTTCACCACCAATGCCGTCGGCCATTCAGTCGATGGCCGTGTCCAAGAGTGGGTTCGTCGTCTTCGTTGACTCGCTGTACAGCGCGTCCATCTCGTCGGTAAATGTGGCTTCGTCGATGCCGTCGACGGGATCGATGTCGATTGCCTCCCCGGTACACCAGCGCGACGACCGTCTGAACCGCATGGCCCGGACGCGGGATCGGTCGATGGCCAGGCTCGTCGTACCGGAAGGCGGCGTCTTGAGCCTCGTGAGTTCGCTCGCTCGAATGTGGTTATTGAGTTGTCCCACGAAGAAGTCGGAATGGGTTGTCAATATGACGGTCGCGTTCCCGAGAACGAGCTGCACAAGGAACGAGGCCATGCGTCGCTGCGCCGCAGGGTGTAGGTGGGCCTCCGGCTCGTCGATTGTCAGGCTGTCACCTGGCTCGAGATGGAATCGCAGCGCCAAGTGCAGTGCGGCGAGTTCGGAGAGCATGGCGGAGGCACGAGATATGGGGAATCGCCCCTCGGTGGTCGCAGCGACGATTGATTGCGCAGGGCTGTCGTGGTCGTCGATGTCGATACCTGCGCCGATGTCTTCCTCGAAGTCGTGAACGAATCGCGAGAACTTGGCCGACGACCTGGCATTTTTGTCGCTGTGCTTTGCAGACAGGAGGAGGGTGAGCAAGTCGGCTTCGGTTCCCGAGAGCAGGGATTTGTCGGCACGACGATCATTGGTGCGAGCGAGGCTTCGAGCCGCAGCACCGGAAAGCAGGCGATAGTTCTGAACGATGCCGGATCGCTCCGAAGGGAGATGGATGGCATTTCGGGGCCAGCTATCGAAGAGTGCTTCACGACCCTCCGAGAGAGCGAGCCGCCAACATGTATTTTCGAGATCTGCAACTGCCGAATCGACATCCTCCTTTCGCAATGGCCACAAGCCGGTGGCGAATTCCACGTTTTCCTCGCTGAGCAGGTGGGCAAGCCAGCCAACCGAACCAGGCGTCACGACGTCGACGGTGTCGGAATCGAATGGGATGCGCACTTCCCACTCGACTTCGGACTTCTTGCTTGAGAGTCCGATGCGGACGAACGAATCCGGAGCGAACCGACTGATCGTCCGACGCCGCAGTGAACTCGCCTCTGTGCCATACGCGTAAGCGATCGCGTCTCGCACCGCTGATCCGAAACCGGTCAGAATGTTCCTGTTGATGGTGTCGATCCACCTTCGCGTTGCTGGATCGGGCCTCCATGTGATCCACTCGTCAGACGGGTTCTTGCTGCCCAGCGCCCGAATGAGGTTCTCAACCAGCTTGCCGAATGGCTTGGGGATGTCGCCGACTTCAGCGCGCGGAGGCAGCGGATAACTGTATGAGGACTCCAGCGTGCGATGAAGCACCGTGCCGAAGAAGGTCTTTCCTGTGTTGTTGTCGCCGACGAGCACGTTCAGATCGGACAGCTCGATCTCTGCCGACTTCAGAGGGCCGAGGTTGTGCACTTCGACCGTGATGCTCATGAAATCAGGCTACCCACGGGCACAGCACGGTCTCGATCGGGCGCTGGTTCACGAATTCCGCAGACACGAGTGAGCCGTCACCCCGGACCACCATCAGGCGGGCGTCGAGTTCCAAGGACTCCATGGCTGCCTGGATTGCGTCGGTAAAACGGGCGGTAACGGAGATGAGCTGTGCATTGAGCAGCGTCGTCACCGCTCGCCGAGGACCGCCGAGCCGCGAGGGCATAGTGTCTGTGGCCCAAGTTCGGGCTTGTGGAGCATCGGAGTGATGGACCATGCCGGAGACGTTGATGCCGATCAAGGGGCGCGTTCGCTCGATTCCGTTGCTCGCGGCCGCGTTGGCTGCGGTGTCGTTGGCGATGCCGGCGACGTCGGCAGCTCAGCCCGCAACGGCGTATCTCGACGGAGCAGAGCCGTGGACCGAGTCGGATTGCGCGAGCGATGTGCCGGTGGTGGTGGCGTCGGACGCCAGGGCGCAGTCGGACATCTACAGCGCTGTGACCCTCGCCGGGGCACTCGGCACCGACTGCGTGGTCCTCGCCGGCCCGCGTGAAGCGCGCGTGCCTGTCAGCCAGCAGGCTCGACTCGACGCTGCTGCGGCGGGCGGCTACGTGCTCGGCGGCACCGCAGCGGTGCCGCCGGCCAAGATCGCCGGGCGCACCATGACCCGGCTCGGCGGTGCGAACCGGTGGGTCACAGCGCAGCGAGTCGGCACTGAGGCCAGCGCGCTCGGCTCACGACGCGAGCCTGCTTCGGTGGCCACGCCCGAGGTGAGCCTGACTCCTCCCGCCGACGTGGCCCAGCCCGGCCTGTATCTCGACGGGGCCGAGCCATGGATCGCGTCGGATTGCGCGGGCGATGTGCCGGTGGTGGTGGCGTCGGACGCGAGGGCGCAGTCGGACATCTACAGCGCCGTGACCCTCGCCGGGGTGCTCGGCACCGACTGCGTGGTGCTCGCCGGCCCGCGTGATGCAGCCATGCCGGTGAGCCAGCAGGCTCGACTCGACGCTGCTGCGGCGGGCGGTTACGTGCTCGGCGGCACTGCTGCGGTGCCCACGGTCAAGGTCGGCGGGCGCGCCATGACCCGGCTCGGCGGCGCGGATCGGTGGGCCACGGCGCAACTTGTCGGCAGACGCGCCACCGGCGACACGACCGCTGGGACCAGCACCGCCGCGGAGACGATCCCGCTGCAGTTCAACGCAATTGCGGTCGGCGCGGTGCATGCCTGCGGGCTGCGCACTGACGGCACCCTCGCCTGCTGGGGCACCGACAGATGGGGCGAGACCAGCGCCCCGTCGGGCATCTTCACTGCCGTCAGCGCAGGAAGCGGCCATTCGTGTGGCGTGCGTGCCGGTGGCGCTGTCGAATGTTGGGGCAACAACGCCTTCGGTCAGGCCGACGCGCCCACGGGCGCTTTCACCGCAGTGGCCGCGGGCCCGCTGCATTCGTGCGGGCTGCGAAGCAGCGGCACCGTCGCCTGCTGGGGCGACAGCCGCTCGGAGCGCACCGGCGCACCGGCCGGAACCTTCACAGCGGTCGCCGCGGGCAGCGCTCATGGCTGCGGGCTGCGAACCGGCGGAACGGTCGCTTGCTGGGGCGACGACGCGTCGGGGCAGACCGACGCGCCGCCGGGCGCCTTCGCCGCGGTCGCGGCGGGAGGCGTGCGTTCGTGCGGGCTGCGAACCGGCGGCACGGTCGTCTGCTGGGGCGGCAGCAATGAGGGCGAGGCACAGGTGCCGTCGGGCACATTCACCGCAGTGTCGGTCGGCTACACACATGCCTGCGGGCTGCGCACCAGCGGCACGGTCGCCTGCTGGGGCGACAGCGCAATGGGCCGGGCAGATCCGCCGCCGGGCGCCTTCACTGCTGTGGCCTCAGGCGGCGAGCATTCGTGTGGACTGAGAGCCGATGCCACCGTGGCCTGCTGGAGCCATCGGCCTGTCGACTTTGCCCCGCGTTGAGGGGCCGCACCAACGAGGAGCCGCGGGCGTGCAGCACCAGCGCGGCCTTGCCCCGCGTCGCCGGGATGCGCGGACCGGTGCCTGCCCAGGGCGAGCTTGGCCGCGCGAGCGCGGGCACGAGGACGCGGCGGCGGCTTTTGCTGTAACATTGCGCACAGGTGTTGCAGCGGGACGGCTGCGGTTTCGGAGGCGTTGATCAAGGTGTTCGGTTTCGGTACGTGCTCTCCCTCCCCCCCCCCCCCCCCTGTGAGCGGCTGCAGCGGCGCGATGCTGCCTCAGGCGGGCTGACCGGCACCCCCAGGCGCGGCCGAGGCCGCCGCGGGCTTGTGGCGGTGTTGGCGTTGGGGCTGATGTCGGCAGGGCTGCTGGTGGTGACGGCTGCCCCAGCCGCCGCTCAGGACAGCGCAACACACCAAGCGGACCGCGCAACACGCGAGGTGCTCTGCGCCGGCGGTCTGGACACCACGACCGACGCCTACCTGAACAGCGCTGGCTATCTGACATGCCTCGGTGACGACCGCGCAGCACGCGAGGCGGTCTGCGCCGGCGGTCTGGACACCACGACCGACGCCTACCTGAACAGCGCTGCCTATCTGGCATGCATCGGCCGCCTCGCCGGCGGAGGGGTCCGCTCGGAAGCCAGCTATAACGGCATAACGACATTTGTGAATCTGCCGCCGAACACCCCAGTGCATTTCAGGCACGACGGCAAAGGAACCGGCAACCTCAGCGGTCGCGGTAGCACGGTGCCGCACGGAGCCCAGTTCGAGGGTGCCGTGTCCACATATGTGATCGGTGACGACGGCCGGCGGCATGTCTGCACCACCTGGCCGAGCGGGTGGAGCGACTGCCCCTGACACGCCACGCAAGCCGCGCCGCCGTACCTATGGGATGTCTCAGACGTGGGGCGGCGAATTGCCGGGACGCCATCTCATGAGGCTCCGAGCCGTCGGCTGACCCCGACTGGCCGGTGTTCGAATCGCTTGTGAGTGCGCGCGCATCATCGATGCGCGACCGAGGCACGGGTGCCGCCGCACCGGCGTCGACCGTGCCATGTCCTGCGCTGCGCCGACGAGGCTGGCAACAGCGGTTGTCCATCGTGTGTGCTGAGGTGCGAACATGGTGGCCCGGCTTTGCAGCACAGCAGCACCAGGAGGAACCGATGGGCGTCAAGTCAGTCAATGAGATGGTCGCGGAGGCCAAGTCACGTATCGACAACATCTCGCCGGCGGAGGCGCACCGTCGCGTGACCGAAGAGGGTGCCCTGCTCGTCGACATTCGTGACGTCCGCGAACTGCAGCGTGACGGTGCCATTCCGGGCTCCATGCACACGCCGCGGGGAATGCTCGAGTTCTGGGTCTCTCCTGACTCGCCCTACACGAAAGAAGTGTTCACCGAAGACCGCGAGTTCATCCTGTGCTGTGCCGGAGGTGCCCGCTCGGCCTTGTCCGCCGACACGATGCAGGACATGGGCGTGCCTAGGGTCAGCCATGTGGAGACCGGATTCGGCGGCTGGCGGGCCGACGGCATGCCCGTCACCGACTACGACGCGTTTCGGTCACAGCGCTGAGCTGAGCCTGCCGATCAACGTAAGCGAGACGCCATGCCTGAGTCCCACGCGCCCGAGGTCGGGGCGCCCGACCGCCCCGGCCCTGATGCTCCCAAGCAAGTCACCGGCTACTGCGAGCCCTGGACGCTGCGTGCCGGAGAGACGATCAGGCTGATGGCCTCAAGCCACCAGCCCGGCCCGGCTGAGATCGACATCACGCGAATCGCCTGCGGCGACCCGACCCGTTACGGCCCCGGCTTCGACGAGCGGCCAGCCCCAGCAGCCGGCAGCTGGTCGGTTGAACTCGACGAGCAGCCCCTCACACCTGGCTCGTATGCAGTCGCAGACGTGAGAGGAATGCCAAGGGGTGGGCCGTACATCGGCTTCCGGCTTTGGGTGATGCCGACGAACCTGACTGGCTGGCACCGTATCGCGACGCTTTGCGCACCCGTTCCCGCTTCGCTGCAGCGTGCGCGTGCAGATCGCAGTGATCCTGACGATGACTTGGCCCTGACGCTTCCGCCGGAGCTGCAGCTCGATACCTCGCACGAGGGCGGCTCGGAACAGCAGCGGGTCGATCTTGCACTCGACATCGTCGACGGGCAACTGCTGGCGCGCTATCCCGGACGAGGCATATTCCTCGGGCAAGATCACCAAGGTCCCGTGACGCTGACAGTGAACCGCTGGTACCTGATTGAGACGATGATCGAGACGGAGGCCGATCGGCTGTACCTCTTCGTCTCGGCCGTTCCTTCCTCATCGCCAGGCCGCGATGCACGCGAAGTCTCGCTTGGGCTCAAGGAAACTGCCGAACTGGAGTGCTGGTCGTTCTTCGAGGCAATGGGGTTGCACAAAGACGAGGACACCTCCCACGACGGCCCGGCCGGGTTGTACACAGATGTGCGCCGCGAGATGCCCTTGTGGAGCGATCATGGCAATGCGTTGCAGTCGTGGGGGGTGAATCCGTGGCCTTCGACGATGTACCGCTACCCGCCCAATCCACTATTCCTGCCAGAACGCGGTTGGCCAGAACACTTGGACCCTGCTGAGTTCTGGCTCGGAGGCGGCCCCGACGGCGAACGATTTGACGGACGGATCGCGCGACCGGTCATTGTGGGCGGCGGACGGTCGTGCACATGGGACCTCCACAGCGATGTGGCGGCCCGGAGCGCTCCCATGAAACCCCCACTCGATGACGACCCAGATACGGGCCGAATGATGCTGCACCAGTTGCCGACGCGAGCCATCACGGGGCCTGCATGGGACGGGTCGGCGCACCGTTGGGCCGACAACCCATCCCACTTCGACGCGGTCCACTTCCATCACGATGACCTGTACGACGCGGGCTGGGACACCACCGTCACCGCGACGCTGCCGGATGATCTGCCGAGCGGGATCTACGCATTTCGGTTGCGTGGCGAAGCCGGTGAAGATCGGGTGCCCTTCTTCGTGCGCCCTGCCACTGGCGCACGTACCAACGACGTGGCGATGCTGATGCCGACTGCCACCTACATGGCCTATGCCAACCATCGGATGCTGTTCGAAGGCGCTGATTTCATCCCGACCAAGACTCGCCTGCGACCCGAGCACGCCTACATCCGCGACCATCCCGAACTTGGGCGCAGCCACTACGAGAAGCACCCCGACAGCAGCGGCGTCATGTTCAGCTCACGCCGCCGGCCCGTGCTGAACCTTCGGCCCGGGGCTGACGGCTGGAACTTCACGCCCGACACCGACATCAACGCCTTCCTTGAGCACCTCGAAATTGGCCACGACATCGTCACCGACGAGGACCTGCACGCAGACGGCGTCGCGGCAATCGCGCCCTACCGGGTGCTGGTGACCGGCAGCCATCCCGAGTACTGGTCCACCGCCATGCTGGACGCACTGGCCGACTGGCAACGCAGCGGCGGGCGGCTCATGTACCTGGGAGGCAATGGCTTCTACTGGCGAGTGGCGTTCAGCGACGCCTGGCCTGGCGCCATGGAGCTGCGCCGGGCCGAGGACGGCGTGCGGAACTGGCAGACCGGGCCGGGGGAGAGCTATCACGCCTGGGGCGGCGAGTACGGCGGCATGTGGCGGCGCCAAGGGCGGGCGCCCAACGAGATCTGCGGCATCGGTTTCGCCGCGCAGGGATTCGAGAAGGCCACCTACTTCGTCCGTGACTCCGGGGCCGACAGTTCGCGGGCTGCGTGGATACTCGACGGGGTGCCGGGGGAGCGCATCGGCACTTCCGGGCTGGGCGGCGGCGCCGCCGGCCAGGAGGTCGACCGCTTCGACGTGCGTCTCGGCTCTCCGAGCCACGCGGTCGTGCTGGCGTCTGCGACCACGTTCGGCTCCGACATGCTGCGCACGAAAGAAGAATTCGAAGGCTCGGTGGACTTCCCGACGCCCGACCCCATGGTGCGTGCCGACATGGTGTTCTACGAGACGCCGAATGGGGGAGCAGTCTTCTCGGTCGGCTCCATCTCGTGGTTCGGCGCGCTGGCCCGCGACGGCTACGACAACGACATCGCGCGTATCACGGCCAACGTGGTGCGGCGCTTTGCCGATCCTGAACCGTTCCCGCCGCCGTCTGCAAGCGAATAGCGAGCCGGGCCGACCTCAACGATCCAGGCCGACCTCAACAATGCTGGCTGTTCCGATTCACATTGGTGCGCTTGGCGCCGCAGCCGCAGCCCCGCGCCGAACTAGGCGTCTTTGCGCGTCTCGGAGATGAGTTCGCTCACCCGGTTGGCTGCAGGGGCATAGTCGGGATCGACCTCGGGGCCCGGCACGAATTCGGGGACCTCGACACGTTCGGGCCCCGACGGCGGCGCTGAGCGCTTGGGCGAGGCTGCTGTCGCGGGTGCAGCCGCAGCGGGTTCAGCCGCCGCTGCGGAGCTTGGCTCAGCGGCCGACTTCTCTGCCGCGGGGGCCGCGGTGCTCTCCGGCGCAGGGACCCCGGTTGCCTCGCGTGCCGACTTGGAGCGGGCGAGTATCGCAGCGAGCCGGGGATCTGCTGCGCCGTCATCGCCGGCCGGCTCGGCAGGCGCGGGCGCCGCCGCTGCGGTGTCCTGTGCCGGGGGCTTGTCAGTGCTTCCTGCCGGCAGCCCGCGCGATTCAGCCGCTGCGGCGCGGGCCTCGGCAAGACGTGCCCGTTCCTGGGCCGCTTCGATTTCGGCTCGTGCCCGCTTAGCCAAGAACTGCGGCCATTCATCCTCAGGTACGAGCTTGCTGTGGGCTACCGAGATGACCTCGACGTCGTTGTCGAAGCGCACGCGGTAGCGCTTGATCGCGAAGCCGAGGCCTCGACCGCACTTTCCTGGCGTGCCTTCGGGGACGCCAGGGAGGTCTTCGTTGACTATGACTCGGGTGCCGCGCTTGTACTCGCTCATGACCCGGTTCCGCCGATGATCGCGCTCATCGTTGCGGGAGCGTACCGGCGAATGCGGTCAGCTTCACCGCAAGGGCGGCGAGTTGTCGATCTTCGGCTGCGAGACACGGTCTACGAGCCGTAATGTCGCCGCGGCACGGGCTCAGCGAGTGCGCAGAACGCGCGCCCGCGCGGCCCCGATGCCGGACGAACAGTGAGTCGAAGGAGCGGTCGTGAGCGAGCAGACTGCGTTGGTCGTGGGCGGCACGGGTCCGACTGGGCCCCATGTGGTGAAGGGCTTGCTCGAGCGGGGCTACCGGGTCACGATTCTGCACACCGGACGCCACGAGGCTGACGAGATCACCGATCTCGTCACCCACATTCACACCGACCCGTTCGATGCCGACCAGTTCACTGCTGCGATCGGGCGGGCTACCTACGACCTGTCGGTGGTCATGTACGGCCGGCTGCGCGAGATCGCGCGGGTGATGGCCGGTCGCGTCGCCAAGTTCGTGAGCATCGGCGGTTTCCCTGTGTACAGCGGCTGGGGCGACGCAGATGCGCTCTGGCCGGCAGGCATGCGCGTGCCCACGCGCGAGCACGATCGCTTGGTCTCCGATGAGGGGCCGCAGTTCCGTGTGAACACCAAGGTGCGCCAGATCGCGAATACCGAGCTCGTCGTGTTCCGCGAGCACCCAACGGCGTCGCACCTTCGCTACCCGTGGATTTATGGCCCCGGCCAGATCAGCCCGCGCGAGTGGAAGATCGTGCGCCGTGTGCTGGACGGCCGCACGCGCATCGTGCTGCCCGACGGCGGCGTGACGTTGCAGGCTTCGGCAGACGCGCGCAACGCCGCGGCAATGGTGCTGGCGACCGTCGATGCCGGCGCACGGTCGTCTGGTCAGGCCTACAACGTGTCCGACGAGTGGACGCCCACGCTGCTGCAGTGGGTCGAGATCATCGCCGCGGCGCTGGATCACCGTTTCGAGATCGTGTCGATCCCTTGGGAGTATGCGGCCGTGTCTCACCATCTCACCCAGCGCAGCACGCCCCATCACCGGGTGATCAACTGCGACAAGGCGATCTTCCAGCTTGCGTACCGCGATGTCGTGGACCCGGTGGAGGGATTGACCGATACGGCACGCTGGCTTGCCCGCGAGGAGAACCACCCCGAGCCCGGTGGCGCGATGGAGCGCTCGCTCGTTGACCGCTTCGACTACGAGGCCGAAGATCGTCTCATCGACGCGTGGCAAGCAGCGATCTCACGCAACGACATCGAATCAGCGGCTGCCGCAGCCGACCCCGGGTTCTTCGATCGATACAGCGCCGACTTCGACGACCGTCCCGGCGCCGGCAAGGGATGGACCTCAGTCAACCGTTCCGGTTGAGCGATGAACACAGTCAACCGTTCCGGTTGAGCGATGAACCCAGTCAACCGCTCCGGCTGAGCGATGAACCCAGTCAGCCGCTCCGGCTGAGCGATGAACACAGTCGGCCGTTCCGGTTGATCAGTCGCCGCTGTCGGGTGCGAGTTCCACCTCGGTTGCCTTGACCGAGACCCACAGGCTGGTGCCGGGGCGGATCAGCAACTCCTGTGCAGCCCCGGGGGTGATGTCGGCGGTGAGCTGCAGGGGGGAACCGAGCAGCACCCGCGTGATGTCGCCGAGCGGCTCGACTGCCTCAGCGGTGGTACGCCACACGTTGCGCGGGCTGCCGCTCGGCCGTTCGCGATGCAGCGCAATCGCGCGGGGGTGAATGGTGGCCAACACCGGCCCCCTCAAGGTGGAGTCGGCCGCGTGCAGCAGCACGGTCCCACGACGACTGCCTCCCTCAGAAGAAGTGCCGCTGTCGGGCGTCACAGTGATCTCGCCACTGTCGGCTGTGCCGCGCACCAAATTGATCCCGGACAGGTCGGCGGCATAGGTCGTTGCCGGTGCTCGACGCAGTTCATCGGGCGTGCCTGATTGGGTGAGGCGACCGTTCTCGATGATGTGCACTCGGTCGGCCAGTACGAACGCATCGGTCGGATCGTGGGTGATCAGCAAACGAGGCACACCTCCCGCTCCTTGGAGCGGGAGCGGCACATTGCCCGCTCCTTGGAGCGGGACTGCGGGCGACACGCTGCCCCCGTTGCGGCCGCTGCTGAGATGCGCGGCCAGATTGCGGCGCAGCCGGTTGCGAGCGGTGACGTCCAACGACCCAAGCGGCTCGTCGGCAACCAGCAGATCCGGCTCGCAGGCCAGTGCGCGGGCCAGTGCCACCCGCTGACGCTGGCCTCCCGACAGGGCGCGGGGGCGGCGATGGCCGAGATCGCCGAGGTCCATCGCATCGAGCCAGGCCTGTGCCCGTTCGCGTGCTTCGGTTCGGCGTGTCCCGCGGGACGTCAATCCGAACGCAACGTTGTCGAGTGCGTTGAGATGACCGAAGAGGACTTGGTCTTGGAACACCACACCGATGCGCCGTTGATCGGGAGGCACGAAGATTCCCGCCGCCGGGTCGTCGAGCACCCGTCCCCCGAGCTTGATGACGCCGTGCTCCAACTGAAGCAGTCCCGCGAGCGCCGCCACGATGGTGGACTTGCCTGCGCCGTTCGGACCGAGCAGCGCCGCCGTCTCGCCCGGCTCGACGCGCAACTGCACGTCGAGCTCGAAATCGCCGCGATGCAGCCGCAATTCGGCGTCGAGGGCTCCGAAGCCCCCCGAGGCGTCAGCGCTGGTCATCGGCTCGGCCACCAGCGGTCCCGCAGAGCGATCAGCAGTCCCAGCGACAGGGCCACCAGCACCAGGCTGATGGCCACGGCGGCGTCACGGTCTGCTTCGAGGGCGACGAACACCGCAAGCGGCAGTGTCTGTGTGCGCCCGCCGAGATTGCCCGCAAAGGTCACCGTTGCACCGAACTCGCCGAGGGCCCGAGCCCACGCCACCACGACGGCAACGCCCAATGCAGGCCCGATCATCGGCAGCGTGACCCGCCACAGCACCCGCAGCCGTGACGCTCCAAGCGTGGCCGCAGCGTTCTCGTAGCGACGGTCGAGGTTCCGCAATGCACCCTCGACGGTCAGGATCACGAGCGGTGTTGCCACAAAGGCGTTCGCCAAGATGACTCCCCAGATCGAGTACGGCAACAGCAGCCCGGTGGCGTCGTGCAACGGCCCGCCCACGACGCCCCGGCGCCCGAGTGCGAACAGCAGCGCGGCTCCCCCCACCACCGGCGGCAGCACCATGGGCAGCGTCACGAGCGCCCGCACCACCGAGCGGCCACGGAAGTCCACTCGTGCCAGAACCCACGCCAGAGGCACGCCGACTGCGGCTGCAACGATCGCCGCGGCTGCTGAGGACACCACCGAGAGCACCGCCGCATCCACGACAAAGCGACTCGACAGATGCGTCCACAGCCCCGTCCACGGCGTTCGTGCGGCCAGCCCTACCACTGGCAGGGCGAAGAGCACCACGCCGAGGGCTGCGAGGACAGCTACCGGCCACGGCGGCAGATCTCGTGGCGAGCGGCGCATCGAGCGTCGGTCGGCGTGGTTGGCGTCCTGCGATGCCGATGCGGAGGTCATGGCACCGTGAATCCGAATTCTGCGAACGTGCTGCGGGCCGCGCTGGTTACCAGGTAGTCGGCGAACGCTGCTGCTGCAGCACCGTTGGGTGCATCGGCCAGCACCGCGGCAGCGTATGACGCCTGGGGCGCGGTGCCCGCAGTCCAGCCCAGGCTCACGACCGCATCCAGGCTTGTGGTCCCCCGTGCGCTCGGAACCGCATCGCTCGCATACACCACGGCGGCATCGAGCTCTCCCGCGGCCAGCTTGGTGACAAGTGCGCGCACATTGGGCTCATCGGTGTCGGGAACCGGCTCGATCCCGGCCTGCGCCAATCCGGTTCGTGCCAGCGCACCGCAGGGAACCTCGGCTGCGCACAGCCCGATCAGCAGTTCGGGCCGAGCCAGATCGGCCAGCGATGTCACCCCGGCGTCGTTGCCGGCGGGCACGGCGAGCACGACCGAGTTGCGCGCTACGACGACAGCGGCGCTCGCCAGCCCGACTTCGTCGCGAACCGCGTCGAGATGGACCGCGCTGGCAGGGATGAACACATCGGCCGGTGCGCCGGCGAGCACCTGCTCGCGCAGCGCCGCGCTGCCCGCTCCGGCAATCTGCACGTCCACGTCGGGATGGAGCTGCTCGAAGTCGTCGGCCAGCACTTGGGCAACCGGCATCAATGAGGCGGCAACGAGGACATGCAGATCGCCGCTGAGCGCTCCGCCGCCGGACCGGGAGGATGCAGGGTCGGGACCTGCTGCGCATCCAGCAGCGAACGGCATCGTCACTAAGGCCATCCACGCGAGTGCGGCACCGAGACGGCCGCCGGCCCGGCGATTCCCCCGCTCCCAGTCAGCCATAGCCGCGCCAGTGTGCCCGGCCCGCACAGCCGCCGAGCCCAGGCGTATGGTTCCGGCCATGGCTACGACCCTCGATTGGTACGGGTGCGCAACTTTCCGGCTGCGCACCGCAGGTCTCACGGTGTTTCTCGATGCCTACATCGACCGGGCGTCCAACGCCGCCGGACCGGGGCTCTCAGCCGACGACATCACCGAGGCAGACTGGGTGCTCGTCGGCCATTCTCACTTCGATCACCTCTACGGCGCGGAGCGGATCATCGCGAACACTGACGCCACGTTGATCGCTTCCTACGAATCCGTGCGGCTCATGGCCGAGGCAGGCATCCCGCTCGACCGGATGATCTGCGTCGCAGGGGGCGAGACGGTGGACTTGGCTCGCGGGGACCGGGGAGCAGGGGTGCGGGTGTCGGTGTTCCCGAGCCAGCATTCATGCGTCTGGTCGCACACCGAAATGGACCAGCCCGACGAGGTCTGCCTCGGCGACTTGGGCGTCACCTGGCAGCAGCAACAGGAACGCTTCGCACAGCTCATGAAGTACCTGGCCACCGAAGTCGATCCTGCAACAAGCGAACACATTGCGGCATCAGCGGTCGGCCACAGCGATCGGGGTGACGGCGGGGCGCTCGTGTTCCTGATCGAGGCACCTGACGGCTCCGTGCTGTTCCAGGACACCTCGGGTCACTGGACGGGGGTGATGCGCGACCTGCGGCCCGACGTGGCGATCCTCGCAGCAGCCGGCCGCGGAAACATCGACGGCGAGCCCATCCAGGGTTCGCTCGCCCAGTTCATCGGCCGGCAGGCCGACCTGCTGCGGCCTCGCAAGCTCATCCTCGGTCACCACGACAACTGGCTGCCGGGTTTCTCAGTCCCGACTGACACCTCCAGCATCGCTGCCGAACTGACCCGCGTCACGCCGAGCGTCGACTTCCTCGAACCCGGATACATGGAAGCCACACCGATCCTGCCCTAGGAGGCTGGTCGGAAACGGGTGCCGGACCCAATCTGCAAGCCCCTGACCTGCGGTTTTGCATGCGCCAAACACCCGAAACGCGACTTTCCGACCACGCTCCTAGCGGAGCTTGCTGAGCGGATTCCTCTGCTTGGGCACCACTGAAATGCAGTGGATTCGACAGATGTCGCCACCCTATGGTGGTGCTATGACATACGGTTTGGTGGCGGCGACGCAGATTGTGGCGGACGCGTGGGCAGTGCTCGTCGTGGGTGCAGGCATCGTTCTCAGCGTGCTCGGCAGCGTGCTCACCATCACGTTCCATCTCGGCAACCGCATCGACGGCCAGTCAGACCGCATCGACAGGCTGTCGGAGGAAACAGCGCTCGTGCGCGAGCGCGTGGCCCGACTCGAGTCGCTCGGTGGTGCATTCGATGCGGGTTCGTTGCCCTCGCCGGCCTGACCATCAGCGGTTGCGCAATGGCTGCCAGCGGCGGTAGGTCGCGCAGCGCCAGAGCCATTCGACGGGACCGAAGCTGAACCGATCCATCCAGGCCTTCGACCACCACAGCTGCAGCGCCCAGACGACGACGACGAACACGGCGATGGCGCTGCGGCTCAGTTCGGAGTCGCCCAACAGGGTGCCCAGCACGAGCAGGCCCATCGCGGTCTGGGTGAGGTAGTTGGTGAGCGCCATGCGCCCGGCGGCGCGCACGCGCTGGCGCATTGCCGAGTCGCCTGCTGTATTCCACAACGCGATCAGGCTCAAGTAGCCCAAGCAGATGGGAATGGTGGCCAGCGTGTTGGGGATCGTTCCTGAGATGGCCCAATCGATGTCGAAACCGGAGCCTGCCATCAGCGCGAATCCGCCGGCTGACAGCGGCAGCCCGATGCCGAGCCCCCAGGCCGCGAGACGGCGATAGAACGACGGCGTCCGGCGGCCGCTGATCACGCCCGTGCGGTACAGCGCTGCCCCGATGAGCATGGCCCCCAGCGCTCGTCCGAACACATCGATGAGGAACCACGTCTCGACGACGCCGTAGTGGTCGCCGTAGTGCCAGAAGTCGATAAGGACGCTGGAGTAGCTGCGCAGCGACGACTGCACGGTCCATGAGGTGACCGCGACGGCGGCGAAACAGGCTGCGCCCAGCGTCATGAGTACCTTCGGCGGCAGTTTTCTCAGTGCTAGCACCAGGGGCGAGCAGAGCGCGTAGAGCAGCAGCACGTCGCCGTCCCAGATCGAGATGTGCACGAGGCCAATGACGGCCAGCAGTGCGTTGCGCCACAGGCTCAACAGCGCTCTGCGCCTGCGTTTCGCCGCGGCGCGCTCGGCGAACAGCACGATGCCTGCGCCGAACAGCATCGAGAACAGGCCCATGAATTTCTGATCGGCGAAAATCTCTCCGGCACCGCCGATGATCCAGTCCAACAGCGTCCGTGATCCGGCCGCGTCGAGGTTGGTGTAGGCGGCTGCCGGCAGGCCGAATGCCACGGCATTCATGGTCAAGATGCCGAGCACGGCCACGCCGCGCACGGCGTCAAGCGTCGTGATGCGCTCGGCGCCAACCGTGGCGAGTGCCCTTGCCGCGGCCTTCGGATTGGCAGCGCTCTCGCTCAACGGGCGATCTCCGATCGGCATCGATTCTGTGGACTCGACGACTTCAAGCAGCCCAGCCGACAGCCGATGGCGGGTGAAGCGGGGCTCACCGTGCCGCGCCTGCGGACGATGTCGAACCCGCGGCCTGCAAGAGCGGTGACCCGCGGACGCGTCGCTGTGTCAGTCGAACGTGATGACCGTGCGGTTGGAGGTACCGGCCTTCATCCAGGAGTAGCCCTCGTTGAT
Source organism: Candidatus Poriferisodalis sp. (assembly GCF_965208895.1). Classification (GTDB taxonomy): domain Bacteria; phylum Actinomycetota; class Acidimicrobiia; order Acidimicrobiales; family Poriferisodalaceae; genus Poriferisodalis. The sequence continues at coordinate 4,233,495 of NZ_OZ242363.1, forward strand.
CTGCTCGAGGTCGATGCGCCCCGAGATCATCTCGTCGAGCATGAGCCGTCCGTCGAGGTACAGGTCGATCATCATCGGGATGTCGCTGCGGAACTGGTTCGAGCCCATCATCGAGCCCTGCAGCTTCTTCTCAGCCAGGAAGTCGATGCCGCGCAGCTCGACCCTGGTTTTCGAGGGGACCATGCCGATCACGGTGGCTGTGCCGCCGATGTCGAGCATCCCGAACGCCTCTTGCACGGTCTGCGCCAGCCCGATGGCTTCGAAGCTGTACTCCACGCCGCCACCGGTCATGTCCTTGACAGCGGTCACCACGTCGTCCACCTCTGAGGCATTGACGGTGTCGGTGGCGCCGAGCTGGCGGGCCGTCTCGAGCTTCTCGTCAGTCATGTCAACCGCGATGATGCGCCCCGCACCGGCGACCCGGGCGCCCTGCACGGCCGACAATCCGATGCCGCCGCAGCCGATCACGCAGACCACGCTGCCGACGCCCACGCCGGCGGTGTTGACCGCAGCACCGAAGCCCGTGGTGACACCGCAGCCGATGAGGCATGCCCGATCGAGCGGCATGTCGGGGCGGATCTTCACGACGGCGTTCTGATGCACCAGCATCTGCTCGGCGAAGCCGCCGAGCCGAGCCATCTGGTCGACACCCGTGTCGTCGTCGCGGGTCAAGCGGGGGGCGGCATCTCTCGGGCGGGACGTGGCCCGGATGTTCGTGCAACGGTGCGGGTTGCCAGACAGGCACCGGTGGCACTGGCCGCAGAAGATCGACAGGCACGCCACGACGTGGTCGCCGGGTGCCACATAGCTCACGTCGGAGCCGACCGCTTCGACCACGCCCGCCGATTCGTGGCCCATCACCATGGGAAGCGGCGTCCGGAACAGCCCCTCCATGAAGTGCAGGTCGCTGTGGCACAGCCCAGCGCCTTTGGTCTGAATGAGCACTTCGTTGGGCCCCGGAGCATCGATGCTCAGGTCCTCGATCTCGAGGTCTCCCGGCTGTTCGCAGAGCACAGCTGCCTTCATGTCACGCCCCCTTGCGTTGTGCGGCCATGCCGCTCGACCATGTTCGGCTCCTGCAGAGACTACGCGAGATGACCGGAGCCCTGTTCAGGCGACAGGTTTCGGCGACGCCGCACATCAAGCGGTACATATTCCGCAGACATCGACCGCCCCGCCGTCAGGTCTGACAACAGGCACGAGTCCAAAATGACTGTGGAGTCAGCGCCGAGCGAGGGACCGGACCGTATCCGCCTGGCTGGAGGCCCTGACGACATCGACAGTGACCTTCAGAAAATGGTTGCAGCGTGCACTGTGAATTGTGTTTGGATGGCGGTGCCATGCTGGTCTCGCTCACTTCCACGACGGCCGACGCGACTGATCTGGGCTATCTGCTGCACAAGCATCCCGACCGTGTGCGGACAGTCGACGTCGGAATCGGACGTGCGCATGTGTTCTTTCCCGAGGCCACCCCGCAGCGCTGCACGGCGACGCTGTTCGTCGAAGTCGACCCGATTGCGCTGGCACGCGGCACCAAGGGGCGCCCGCCAGCCAGCCTCGAGCACTACGTGAACGACCGGCCGTATGTGGCCTCGTCCATGCTCGCAGTGGCCCTCGGTCGCCTGTTCGGGACAGCGCTGAGCGGTACCTGCGACGCTCGACCGCATCTGGTCGCGCAGCCGCTGGATCTGGAAGTGCATCTGCCGACGCTGCCGGTGCGCGGCGGCGAGCGCATCGTGCGTCGCCTGTTCGAGCCTTTGGGCTACGAGGTCAACACGACTCCGATCGCGCTGGACGCGCAGTTCCCGTCGTGGGGCAACAGCCGCTACCACAGCGTCGGGCTCAAGGGGCGCCAGACGGTACGAGCCGCGCTGGAGCATTTATTTGTGATGCTGCCGGTGCTCGACGACCGCAAGCACTACTGGATCGGCGACAGCGAGGTCGACAAGCTGCTTCGCCGCGGCGGCGACTGGCTCAAGTCGCATCCCGAGTCGTATCTCATCTCGCGGCGGTACCTGCGCTTCGGCAGCCTGACGCGCTCGGCCATGGAGCGTCTTGCCGAGTCCGACCACGACCGCGACGACAGCGCCGATGACGATGCTGCCAACGGCGGCAGTGGGTCAGGGGCCGAGCCGCAAGGGGGTGACCACGAACTGGCGGAACGTCCGATCAGCCTGGCCGACCAGCGTCGTTCGGCAGTGCTCGAGGTGGTGCGCAGCCTGGGAGGCGGACGGGTCGCCGACCTCGGATGCGGCGAAGGACGGCTGCTCACGCACTTGATGGACGAGCCGACTGTCACCTACCTGCTCGGTACCGATGCCTCGATCGACGCGCTCGACCGGGCCGAGCGGCGCCTCGGGCTCGACGAGATGTCCGAGCGCCGTCGCGAGCAGGTCTCTCTCGTCCAAGGTGCGTTGACCTACGCCGACGACCGGCTGCGCGGCTTCGACATCGCCACCCTGGTGGAAGTCATCGAGCACGTCGACCCCGAGCGGCTCGACTCGCTCGCCGATGCTGTGTTCGCCCACGCAGCGCCGCAGGCAGTAGTGCTGACCACGCCCAATCGAGAATTCAACGTGAACTACAGCCATGTCGGGCCCGACGGCATGCGTCATCGCGACCACCGCTTCGAATGGAGCCGCGAGGAGTTCGGCGCGTGGGTCGCTGACATAGAGAAACGCTTCGGCTACCGAGCTGACATCAGCGGAATCGGCGTCGAACACTCCGACTACGGTCCGCCGACGCAGATGGCGGTGTTCCGGCGATGAGAGATCAGCTCGCGACGATCGAGGTTCCCGACCTGGGCCTCGTCGTGCTGTGCGGTGCATCGGGGTCGGGCAAGTCGACCTTCGCCAGTCGGCACTTCTCCGATACTGAGATCGTGTCGAGCGACCGGTGCCGCGCGCTCGTCGGCGACGACGAGTCCGACCAGTCGATCACCGCAGCGGCCTTCGATCTGTTGCACACGATCGTGGAACGGCGCCTCGAGGTCGGGCGTCTAACCGTGGTCGACGCCACTAACACCAAGCCTGCCGACCGTGCGTCACTGATCGAGCTGGCCCGCAAGTGGGACGTGCTGGCCACCGCCGTCGTGTTCGACCTGCCATTGGACCTGTGCCTGGAGCGCAGCCGGGAGCGACAGGGCCGTGTCACGCCCGAGCACGCCGTCAAGCGGCAGCATCAAACGATGCGCCGCACGGTCAAGCGGTTGCGCAAGGAGCGCTTCGGCAAGGTGTACTCGCTCGGCACCGCTGCTGAGCTCGACACGGTGCAGGTGATTCGTCAGCGGCTGTGGTGCGATCGGCGGGACGACGCCGGGCCGTTCGACATCATCGGTGACGTCCACGGCTGCGGTGACGAGCTGGTGGCGCTGCTCGGCGAACTCGGCTACGACACCGACTCGTCACCGATCGTCCACCCCGACGGGCGACGGGCGGTCTTCGTCGGCGACTTGGTCGACCGCGGCCCCGGCGTGGCCGAGGTGCTCGACGTCGTGATGTCGATGGTGCACGCCGACGCCGCACTGTGCGTGCAGGGCAACCACGAGAACAAGCTGCGCCGCGCCCTGGGCGGGCGCAACGTGCAGCCGACACATGGCATCACCGAGTCGCTGGCCCAGCTGGACGCCCGCGGCTCGGAGTTCAGCGCCCGGGTGGCAGCCTTCCTCGACGGTCTCATCAGCCATTACGTGCTCGACGGCGGCGCCTTGGTGGTCGCGCACGCAGGACTGCCCGAGCGATACCACGGGCGCACATCGGGCCGCGTGCGCTCGCTCGCGCTCTACGGCGACACCGATGGCGAGTCCGACGAGTACGGGTTGCCCGTGCGCTACCCGTGGGCGAACGACTACCGGGGTGAGGCTGCGGTGGTGTACGGCCATACGCCGGTCTTGGTGCCCCGGTGGGTGAACAACACGATCTGTGTTGATACCGGCGTGGTGTTCGGCGGCGAGCTCACGGCGTTGCGCTGGCCCGAGAAAGAACTGGTCTCGGTGCCCGCCGCACGAGTGCACTACGAGCCGACGAGGCCGCTGCGCGCACACGGCGACGGTGCGGTTGGCGCGCACGGATCGAATGGCGTCTCCTTGGTCGACCTCAGCGATGTCCTGGGCAAGCGATCGATTGAGACAGCTCTGGGCGGCCGCATCACCATCGAGGCCGACCAGACCAGCGCCGCGCTCGAAGTGATGAGCCGTTTCGCCGTCGACCCTCGCTGGCTTCCCTATCTGCCGCCCACCATGGCGCCAGCCGCGACCACTGCGCGCCCTGACTGTCTTGAACATCCCGATGAAGCGTTCTCGTACTTCCGCAAGGCCGGTACCGGCGAGGTGGTGTGCGAGGAGAAGCACATGGGGTCTCGGGCGGTCCTGGTGTTCGCGCGCAATCCCACGGCTGCAGCGGAGCGCTTCGGCATCTCCAATGACGACGCAGGCGTGATCGTGACGCGCACCGGCAGGCCATTCTTCTCGAACCCGGGCGTGGCCGGCACGCTGCTCGACCGGCTGAGAGCTGCCGCCGATGCCACCGGTATCTGGGACCGCCTCGGCACCGACTGGCTGGTGGTCGACGCCGAGATGCTGCCGTGGACAGCGAAGTCTGCCGAGCTGCTGCGCCGCCAGTACGCAGCGACAGGCGCCGCGGGCACTGTAGCGCTCGGAACAGCCCTGCAGTTGATGGCCTCTGCCACGAAGCGAGGGGTCGACGTGGAGGCATTGACGTCGCGGACCGCGGAGCGGGCGGAACACGTGGCGTCGTTCGTCGGCGCCTACCGGCAGTACTGCTGGGACGTGGACGGCGCCGACGGCATCGAGATCGCCCCGTTCCAGATCCTCGCCGCGCAGGGCGAAGTGCTGGCGCGTCGACCTCACCGCTGGCACCTCGAAGAGATCGATGCGCTGGTCACAGCTGCGGGCGGCTCGCTGCGCCGAACCGATCGCCGGTTCGTGCATCTTGACGACGATGCCTCGGTGGCGGAGGCGACGCAGTGGTGGCAAGCAATGACTGACCGTGGCGGCGAGGGCATGGTGATCAAGTCGGCGCAGACCATCGCACGCTCCGGCAGGGGTCTGGTGCTGCCGGGGGTGAAGTGCCGTGGCCGTGAGTACCTGCGGATCATCTACGGGCCCGAATACCTGGCGCCGACGAATCTGGAACGGCTCCGCAAACGCTCGCTGGGCCGAAAGTCGTCGCTCGCCCGGCGAGAGTTTGCGCTGGGGATCGAGGCGCTCGACCGGTTCGTTGCCAACGAGCATCTGTCCCGTGTGCATGAGTGCGTTTTCGGCGTGCTCGCACTCGAGAGCGAGCCGGTCGATCCGCGGCTCTAGCCGTGCTGCGCCGTCACACGAACGCTCAGTGTGCTGCGGGGCGGTAGCGTCGCTGCCAGCGAGCCACGGCCGTCGAGGGGGAGTCATGGCGAACGAGCACGGCTACTTGCCGAAGGTGACCGAACTGGACGACAAGCAGCAACGCCGCTTGGACACCTGGTACGCCAAGGCCTACACCGACGACAACCTCTTTCGGACGCTCGCCGCGGACGAGACCACCATCGATCTGTTCCTCGGCTGGGTCGGGGCCGTGTACGGCGGTCATCCCGACGAGGATCCCGGTGCGCTCGACCGGCACATGATCGAGCTGTGCCGCATCCGCATGGCCAACCGGAACGAGTGCTTTCACTGAAGCCTGGTCAAGAGCGCATCGTTGGTGCGCACCGGACTGACCGACGAAGTCATCGCCCAGCTCACCGACTACGAGGCATCGGATTTGCCCGAGTCGTGGAAGGCGGCACTCGCACTGTGCGACCGTCTCTCTGGCTATGAGCACAAAGGCGTGATCCCGGCCGAGCTGTACGACCGGCTCGAAAACCACTTCAATGAACAGCAGATCTTGCGCCTAGGTGCGCTGCTCGCCTCCGCAAGCGGCTGGCACCGCATGATCGAGGCATTCGGCATTCGCCCCGACCACTACCGGTCGCAGGAATCCGCTCCCTGGGCGGCCGCAGCAGGCTGAGTCTGCGCTCGCAGACGCGCGCGGCCACGCGGTCGGCCATGGCATCATGCGGATGTTCACGCCCGACGGCGAGTTGCTGGCGCCGCTCGCCGCCGGGAACCAGTCGTTCGCCGTGGCGCGAGCGGCCGGCCCCGTGGAGGACTTCAGGCTGTAGTCAGCACTAGCTTTCGGCTGCGTGAGCGCCGAGGCTGCGATGAGCGATGCTGCGATGAGTGATGCCGCGCCGCAGGACCCGCACGTCGCTGAGGTCATCGATTTCTTCGGTCTTCAGTCGACGGGCACCGAGCTGCATTGGCTGCTGCCGGTCACCTACGACGTGGCCGGCGCCACCGGCACGATGCATGGCGGTTGCGCACTCGCGGCCGCCGTGGCGGCCCTCGAGAGCGTCACGGGCCGGCCTATGGCTGCTGCATCGGCCCAGTACCTGGCGCGGCTGCCGGTCGACGGCCGCGCGGCCATCGCCCTCGACATCGGCGCCAGCGGCAACCGGATGACCCAGGCCTCCGCGGAGATCACGGACGCCGCCGATGGCCGGGTCATTCTGCGTGCGCTCGTGTCCCTTGGCGGTCGACAGCTGGGAATCGACCAGACGTGGGCGACGGCCCCCGATGTGCCGCCGCCGGACTCATGCGCTCCGCGCGGCCCGACCTCGATCACCGGCGATTCGTTCACCGATCAAGCCGACATCCGGCTCGCCGGCCAGCAGCCGGGCGAGCGGCACGTCCGCTACTGGGCGCGCCTCGGCGGCACGCTCGCATCGACGGGTCCGGGTCTGACGGCGCTGGCCGACCTGCTGCCGAGCGGGATGCGCGTCAGCCTCGATGCTGGTTTCAGGGGATCCAGCCTCGATAACACGGTGCGAATCTCTGGTGAAGCCGAGAGCGAATGGGTGCTGTTGGACATCGAGTCCGACGCCGTGCACAACGCCATCGGCAACGGCATCGTTCGCATCTATGCCGCCGACGGGGGACTGCTGGCAACAGGCACCCAGTCTTTCGCAATCACCCGCATCACCGGTCCCCTGGGCTCGCCGCAGCGATGACCGGCGTGCGCACGTGGCTGGCCGGATCTCGGCCCCGCACCTGGCCTGCATCCTTGGTGCCGCCATTTGTCGGCACAGCGGCTTCGGATGCCGCGGCTGACGGCGCGGTCGTGTGGTGGCGAGCCGCCTTCGCGCTGATCGTGTCGTTGTGCATTCAGATCGCCGTCAACTACGCCAACGACTACAGCGACGGGGTTCGGGGCACCGACGTGGCCCGGGTGGGACCGCAGCGCCTGGTGGCCTCAGGAGCGGCGACCCCGGCTGCGGTGCGAAGAGCTGCATTCGCAGCCTTCGGCGTCGCTGCAGTGTTCGGCATTGTTGTGGCAGCAGCGGTGTCGTGGTGGCTGGTCGTGGCGGGAGGGGCATCGATGGTGGCCGCCTGGTACTACACCGGCGGACGTCGCCCGTACGGCTACCGGGGTCTCGGCGAGCTGTTCGTGTTCGTCTTCTTCGGGTTGGTGGCAACGGCGGGTTCGGCGTTCGTCCAAGACGCACGGTTGACAGTGTTGGGCATCGCGGCGTCGGTACCGGTGGGCTTGGGCTCGGTGGCGCTGCTCATCTCGAACAACCTGCGTGACCTGCCCACCGATGAGCAAGCCGGCAAGCGGACCCTGGCAGTGCGGGTGGGGGATCGACCGACGCGGGCGATGTACGTCGTGGTGGTGTTCCTGGTGGTGTTCTCGCCGCTGTACCTCACCTTGCTGCGGCCGTGGGCAATCCTGGGCGTCGCCGCTGCGGTGGTGGCGATTGCGCCCGTTCGAGCGGTGCTGCGCGGGGCAACCGGTCCCGCACTGGTGGGCGTGCTGGTCGGCACCGGTCGCCTGCAGATCGTCGTGGGTGCGCTGCTCACTGTCGGTTTGGCACTGGGTACCTGAATCTCGGCCTGCAGCGCCCCGTCAACGAGCCGGCGTGGTCCGCACTCCCCGTTGACGATCTCGCCAAGATGGTGCCTGTGGCCTGAGCGCACGGCACCGACCGGATCAGCTCAGCCGGTCCGCGTTGCGGTGATGAGCTGGGCAATGCCGCCGCTCAGCGCCTCCCGGTTCACGTCGCGGAATCCTGCCTCCGCGAGCTGGGCCAACAGCACCGCCACCTCGGGCAGATAGGCCACCGACTCGGGCAGGTAGCGGTAGGCGGTTCGGCTGCTAAGCAGGCTGCCGACCGCCGGCACCACCTTGCCGAAGTACATCTGGTGACCGAAGCGCAGCAGCGGGTTGGCAGGTTCGGCGACCTCGAGAAGCGCAACCCGGGCACCGGGCCGCAGCACGCGGGACAGCTCAGCGAAGAACGGCCCGAGGCTGGCGAAGTTCCGCAACGCAAAGCCGCACGTAGCGCCGTCGAGCGAAGCGTCGCGCACGCCGAGGCTGAGCGCATCCGAGCGGAGCAAGGGGGCATCGGTGGTAGCCGCCGCAAGCATGCCTGCGGAGAAGTCCACGCCGACGGGACGCAGCCTTGCCGATTCGAGTTCGTTGCACAGGTCGCCGGTGCCGCAGGCCACGTCGATGACTGTCTCGCCCGGCTGCAACCCGAGCGCAGCCACGGCGCGGCGACGCCACCGTGTGTCGAGGCGGAACGTCAGCATCCGGTTCAGCAGGTCGTAGCGGGGCGCGATCTCGTCGAACATCTCCTCGACGGCCCGAGCCTTCTCTGCGGGGCTGGGCAGCACAGAGTGTGTCTGTCGGCGCAGGCGCGAGGTCACTGGAACCAGACGCGGCGGTGACTGCGGCTTATCGGATGGAACAGCAGCACCAGCAACAACGCATCGAACATCAGGCGCAAGATCACGCCCAGCTGGAAGCTCGTGCGCGCACCCCACCACAAGGTCGCCAGGATTGCGTAGATCGCTGCCGCGGTGCACAGCCAGTGGCCCCAACGGCGCTCGTTGGACGTCCCCAAGGCGCCCGCGACGTACGCGCCGCCGAGCAGGACGGTGAGGGCCAGCGGCACGATGCTGTTACCCAGATCGTCTGCAGTGCGGTCGCTGGCAAAGAGCGAGACGATGCCCTCGAAGATGTCGCGTGCGAGCTGCGAATCGATGCGAGTCCCGAACAGCAGCAGCAGCGCTGCGGAGAAATAGCACAGCAGCACTGCACTGAAGAGCGTCTGAGGCTGGCTGCGGTTGAGCCACCGCATCTGATTCACCGGACAAGTGTGGCACCTGCGTCCGCACGCCCCCCATCGGCGCAGCCTCTGCGGCGATCACGGCGGCCTGATTGCGGAGCCGGTGCAGCATTAGCCTCCTGTCGGTGAGTGCCGATCCCGTCATCTCGATCGGTACCGATCAGCACGGCGCCGTCGTGGAGGCCAATGCCGCGCAATGGACGCCGGGCGCGCTGGTTGAGGCATTGCGCCTGCAGCTCACCGATGCCACTGGACCGATGTCGGTCTGGATCGATCATCCCGATCACGGCGAGCCAGCGAGCGGCGACCTAGTGCCAACCGAGACCGAACTCGGGCGCGGGCTCGCCGAGCTCGGCCTGACCTTCGAGCGCGATCTCTATCGCATGGAGCGGTCCTTGCCGATGGATCAGCCCAGCGGCATCGAGACGCGCTCGTTCGTGGTGGGGCAAGACGAGCAGGCATGGGTTGACGTCAACAACCGTGCATTCTCCTGGCACCGCGAGCAGGGCGGATGGACTCTTGCCCAGGTTGCCGAGCGCCAGGCCGAGCCGTGGTTCGACGCCGACGGCTTCCGGGTCTACGACATCGACGGCGGCATCGCCGCCTACTGCTGGACCAAGGTGCACGCGGATGAGGACCCGCCGGTCGGCGAGGTGTACGTCATCGCAGTCGACCCCCAGTACCACGGTCGGGGTCTCGGTCGGGCCCTCACGCTGGCCGGCTACGAACACCTCGCCGACGCGGGCCTGACGCGGGCGATGCTCTATGTCGACGCCGACAACACGCCCGCCGTCACGCTGTACCTCGATCTCGGGCTCGAGGTTGCCGTCGTGCGCCGGCTGTTCACAGGCACTGGCCCGCTGAGCTCGTAGGGAATCGGGCGGACGTGGCAGATCTGGGCGCCGACCCCTCGCTCGGAGACCTCAGCCGTGCAGAGCTGGGAGAGCTGCTAGAGGGCGAGCCCGCGTACCGGCTGGACCAGGTGTGGGAGGGCTTGTACCGCCAACGCCGACCGCTGACCGAGATTACCAATGTCCCCAAGAGCCTGCGCCGCGCCATCAGCGAATTGCTGCCGCCGGCTTTGACACTCGTCCGCACGCAGTCGGCCGATCGGGGCACCACGACGAAACACCTGTGGTCGCTGCGTGACGGTCACCTGGTCGAGTCGGTGCTGATGCGCTACCGAGATCGCACCACGTTGTGCATCAGCAGTCAGGCGGGCTGTGCCATGGCGTGCAGTTTCTGTGCGACTGGCCAGGTGGGTTTCGACCGGAACCTGAGTGTCGGAGAGATCGTCGAGCAGGTTCTGGGCACACTGCAGGAAGCACCTTCCGGCCCGAACGCAGCCGCCCGCGGCGGAGCCGTCAACAGCGCAGCCGCCCGCGGCGGAGCCGTCAACAGCGCAGCCGCCCGCGGCGGAGCCGTCAACAGCGCAGCCGCCCGCGGCGGAGCCGTCAACATCGTCTTTATGGGCATGGGCGAACCGCTCGCCAACTACGAATCTGTGTGGGCGGCGGTGGAACGCTTCCACACAGACATGGGCATCGGTGCGCGGCACATCACGGTGTCGACCGTGGGTGTGATTCCCGGCATTGAGCGCATGGCGAAGGCCCGGCTGCCGGTCAACTTGGCGGTCTCACTCCATGCTGCCAACGACCGGTTGCGGAACCGCATTGCTCCGATCAATCGCACGTACCCGCTGCGAGATCTGGCGCGCGCACTTGCGGACTATCGCCGCGCCAAGAGGCGGCGCATCAGCCTTGAGTGGGCAATGATCGGCGGCGTCAACGACACCGACCGAGACGCTGCGGAATTGGCCGCTTACACCCGGCCGCTGGCGGCTCACGTCAACCTCATCCCCCTGAATCCCACCCCGGGATACAGCCACGAACCGTCGCCGGCTGAGCGGATCGAGCATTTCGCCGCGGAGCTCTCGTCCCTCGGGGTGAATGCCACCGTGCGTCGGAACCGGGGAACGTCGATTGACGCCGCCTGCGGTCAATTGCGTGCCGACAAGCTTGTTTCGATTCGCAAGGGCAGCGCACGCGCTCGGGCGGAGCGCTAGACACTCGCCATGGCCAGGCCCCGATCGCCGAAGGGACGCGCCCAGCGGACGCATGAACGGCTCAAGGACGAGTACGAGGCCGTCTGCGAGCTGGAGCACCGCAACCCGTTCGAGTTGCTGGTCGCAACGATCCTGTCCGCGCAGTGCACCGATGCCCGCGTCAATGCCACCGTTCCCGGCGTGTTCGCGAAGTATCCCGACGCCGAAGCACTTGCATCGGCCGATCTCGCCGATCTCGAGGAACTGGTGCATCCCACCGGCTTCTTTCGGAGCAAGGCCCGCAACCTGCAGGGCATGGCACGCCATTTGCTGGCCGATCACGGCGGCGAGGTGCCAACGAACCTGAAGGACCTGGTGAAATTGCCCGGCGTCGGCCGCAAGACTGCCAATGTGATCCGGTCGGTGGCGTTCGACCTGCCCGGATTGCCTGTCGACACCCACGTCGGCCGCTTGGTGCGGCGCCTCGGCATCACCGATGAAGAAGACCCGGTCAAGGTAGAGCTGGCACTGAACCCGATGATTCCCCAGTACGAACGGGGCGACTTCAGCCTGCGACTGATCTTGCACGGGCGACGAGTCTGTTCGTCTCGCAAGCCGGCTTGCGATGATTGCGTGCTGAACGACTTCTGCCCGAGCGCTTTCGCGGCCTGAGAAGATGCGGGGATCGCTCAGCCTCTGATTCAGCAAAGGCACGGGCGTGAGAAGCAAACGTCTGAGCATCAAACGAGAAAGCACGGAGGATGGGCCGCATGGCTGAGACCCGCAAGCCCGGTGCCGCGACCGTGCGACGGTCATCGCATTTTGTGCCCGGCGCCAATGAGCGAATGCTCGCCAAGTCGCTTGCTGCCGATGCCGACAGCCTCGTGCTCGACCTCGAGGACGCCGTCACGCCCGACAACAAAGACAGTGCCCGAGTAACCGTTTCGGGCTGGCTCGCCGACGTCGACTTCGGTGCGAAGGAACGTGTCGTGCGGATCAACCCGCTCGACAGTCCCTGGTGCGTCGACGACATCGCCGAGACGATGGTGTCTCCGCCCGACGCCTACTTGGTGCCCAAGGTGAACAACGCGGCAGAGGTCGTCCAACTCGACGCGATGATCACCCGCTGGGAAATCGAGCACGGTCACCCACCCGGCGGCGTGGTGCTGTTGGTGCTGGGAACCGAAACGCCCCAGGGGCTGTTGAACATCGGCGAGCTCGCACAACACGACCGGGTGGATGCGCTGAGCTGGGGCGCCGAGGATCTCTCCGCGGCTATGGGCTCCAAGGCCAATCGGGATGCCACAGGCGCCTACCTGCCGGTGTTCGAATACGCCCGGGTGATGTGCCTGGTGGGCGCCACGGCGTGGAACAAGCAGCCGCTCGACACCGTATTCGTGGACTTTCGCGACGACGATGGGCTCGCCGCCGAGTGCGCGACCTCCGCGGCGATGGGCTTCACCGGCAAGATCACCATCCATCCCGCCCAGATCGACATTGTCAACGCTGCGTTCACGCCCAGTGAGGCCGAGTTGGCCGATGCTCAAGAACTGCTTGAGGCCTTCGCTGAGGCCGAAGCCGCCGGGTTGATGGCCTTCGCCCACAAGGGTCAGATGGTCGACGTGCCGCACCTCACCCGAGCCCGCAAAATCGTCGCCACCGCCGACGCCATCGCTGCACGTTCCTGATCGCAGCGAGGCGCTGCCAGCAGCAGCCGCTGGCCGAGTGCTCAGCGCAGTGCGTCGGTGGCCTGGGCCAGTCGGCGGCGAGCCATCCGCAGCGAGCGCTCCACCTCGTAGAGCTCGACGCCGACATCCTCATGGGGGGTGCCCATCAGCTCATCGGCCGCCTGAGAAACCCGGGTACTCAGTTCGCCCACGGCCGTCTCGATCGACGACAGTTCCGCGGCACTGATCACCCGCGGCACGTTATCGACACAGTGAACGAGGAGGTCTCACGTCGGTGGGACTCGTACAACGACAAGCGGCCGCCGCGGCGTGACTTTGCCGTCGTCAAGGGAATAGGCGATGAAACGGCCGTCTGGCGACCATTGCGGGGCAAGTGTTTCGGGGACGTTGAAGAGATTGGCCCCCGAGTAGCTCACCGCAGTGATCACATCTGAGTTCTCGAGATTGAGCACCTTGATATAGCTCTCCCAAGTATAGCTCCCATCTTGACCGTCTTCGTGGGCAACCCTGTTGACCAGTGCAATTCGACATCCGTCGGGTGACCATGCGTATCCCGAGAATCTGATGTCGCTCAGCGTGACAGGCCAGACGGGTTTCCAGTCTGAACCGTCATCTCGCACAGTTGCGACGCCCCCGCCGCTCCCAATGGAGATGCGTTCGCCGTCATGGGTCCAGTAATGGTTCCGCTCGAAAAACGCCTCGGTATCCAGATTGGTTTCGTTGGTCCCATCCGCATTGATGATTGCGAGGTGTCGATTGGCGAAAAACTCCTCGGGCTCTTCCCAGAGATCGATACGGCGGAACAGGATCCGGCGGCCATCCGGCGACCATCGCGGGGCATAGTCCTGCGAGATCGAATCGGTCAGTTGCACTTCTCCGCCTCCGTCCGCGTTGATGACATGCAGATGGGCGACCACGTTGCTGTACAGCGCCCGGCCGGTGAAGCGGGCAAACGCGATGCGCGTGCCATCGGGCGACCACGCGGGGAATGTGCCACGCGTCAGCTTGACCCGATTGCTGCCGTCGACATCCGCGATCCAGATCTCCCGGTTGCTCTCGTAGGCGAAGCGACGGCAATCCGGCGACCAGACAGGAAGGATCACATCGACATCGTCAATGATCGTCCTGGGTTCGCTTCCGACGTCGAGGTCGCATTGGACGCCGACAGCGGCGTCGCCGGTGAGATAGTCGTCGATGGCGGTGTCTGAGACGGCTGCATTGCCGCCGAAGACGTGCACATCGAGTTTGTCGCCCGTGAAGGATCCGATGTCGGTTCGTGCCTGATGGAGGTAGTCAGCGGTCGGGACAGGGACACTGTCAGGGTCGGCGAGCAGCAACGGAGTGCACAGTCGGGCCAGCAGCGGCGCAGCGCTGAATGCGTCGAACGGAACCTGTCCGCGTGCCAGGCCGGCACGACGCTCGGTGAAGCACGTGAGGCCGTAGCGGCGCACGACGAGTTCCGCAGCGGCGACGGCCGTGTCATAGCGCGTCGTGCCCGCCAGGCGCGTGACCTCGATGCCGAGATCGGTGATCGAATCCTCGATGATCTCAGGCATTGCGCTGGTGCCGCCCATCAGGATGACGTGCTCAACATCGGTTTCAGTCAGATAGCGGGCAACGTCCCGACGAAAGATGCTGGGTTTGGTCAGCAGGATCGGATGGCGGCCCCGTGCCGCGAAGGGGCCGGCGACGAGAGCATCAGCGAACACTCTGCCGCTGGCCATGATCGCGGTCCGGCCGTGCCCGTTCATGTCGCCGGGTGTGCCGAGCCGTCGCGCCGCCGCAACCGAGGTCGCGTACTGATCCGGACGGGTGACGCGCTCGACGGAGATGCCGAGCGCTTCGAGTTCGGTCACCACCGAGGGTCCGACGCCGTCGGTGTCGCTGTCCGCGCCCACGATCAAGGCGTCGGATACACCGGCGCGCCGCAGGAACGCTGCGGCATCGGAGCGCAGCTCGCTCGAAGGCGTGGTGAGCACCGGTGCCTCGAGCGCCCCTGCCAGCGGAGCGGCAACTACCGCATCGGTCCACTGCTGTCCAGAGACGAGAACGACCTGCTCCAGGCGACCGCCGGCGCCATCGGCGAACGCCTCAGCGATACGCAGCGACGTTGCGTAACGATCAGCGCCCCCATATCTCGTCACCTCGATTTCGGAGAGGTTGGACACCGCACTCGCCGGTGCGGCTGGAAGCATCAAGGTGACAGCGGTGATCAGGACGGCGACTGCGGCCGAGCTCGCAGCCCTTGCGGCCCGCCGGAGCGTATGTCGACTGCGTCCTGGGACTGGGGGCCGCTCCGGGAGGCAGCAAGAATCGCCACACACACTCGTGCCCTCAGCGGCGCTCACCGATTCAGAGCGCCGGCGCAGGTGCGACATATGTCCTCGCAGCGTCGCCCATATGGGTGTTGCGCTCGTACATGATGCTGCGGCCGTCGGGTGCCCATTGAGGCCTGCGGATGATGGTGAACGTGCCTCGTGATGTGTTGCTCACGGGGCGGCTCACGTACCTGACCACTTCAACGGTTCTCCCGCTGTCGAGCGAGGTGACGAACAGGGTCCGGTCGTGCCGGACTCCGTCGCTGTAGGTGTCGTCTTGCACAAAGGCAAATGTCGTGTACGCGATCGCCGTGCTGTTAGGTGACCACGAATGGCCATCAGGCGAGTATTCCTCGGTGATTCTGCGGACGTTTCGCCCCTCCGTGTCCATGAGCCAAAGATCCTGACCTCTGTCGTAAGCGATCCATCTTCCATCTGGCGACCACGCGGGATAACCATCTGACAATCCGCCCTCGGTGAGCGTCTTCAGCTTGCTTCCATCAGCGTCCACCACGGCGATGAAGACATCGTCATACTGCTCATAGATGCCCTCTCGGTTGTTCAGGTCTTGACGCGCAAAGGCGATTCGCTTTCCGTCGGGCGACCAGCTCGGGGATCTGTCGCCGAATTCGCCGGACGTGAGCTGCACGAGGTTCGATCCATCGGCGTCGACGACGAAGATGTGACTGACCGGGTCTCCCTTCACCCACTTGCCCGAGCTCCGATCGAAAGCAATCTTGCTGCCATCAGGAGACCAAGCGGGCGAACCTGCACCGTGATCGAACACCATCACGGGATCGGAACCGTCGACGCCGGCGATGTAGAAGGCCCCGATGTATGGCTCAGTCCAGCCCGTGTAGGCAATCTTGGTGCAGTCCGGTGACCACGCGGCGTGGTGCGAGAACACATCCGCCAGAACTTGGATGGGCTCGTTTCCGAGGCCCGGGACGCACGGACCTGGCGGTCGAAGCCTGCCACCCTCTGTGCCCAACGGATCATCGAGGTAATGGTCGACGGCCTTCCGGGAAACGGCTGCATTTCCGCCGAACACGTGCAGACCGGCATCGCGAGGCACCCGCGCTCGGACCTCGAGGGCATCGTTGAGGAACTCGGCCGTCGAACGGGGAACGGCGCCTGGGTCGGCCAGCAGCAGCGGCGCACACAGGCGGGCCAGGAGCGGGCCAGCGCTGAATGAGTCGAATGGCACACGCGCACGAGCCAGTCCGATCCGGCGCGGGGAGAAACACCCGTCGCCGTAGCGGCCGTCAATGAACTCAGCAGCCTCGACAGCGGTGTCGTATCGAGTCGCACCCGCGAGGCGAGTCACCTCGATGCCGAGATCGGTGATCGCATCTTCGATCACTTGGTGCAGGGCTGCCTTGCCGCCCATCAGCACAACATGCTCGACATCCCTGTCGGTCAGGTAGCGTGCCACATCGCGGCGGAAAATTTCTGGTTTGGTCAGCAGGATCGGGTGTCCACCCCGCGCGGCGAAGGTGCCGGCGACAAGGGCGTCGGCGAAGACCCTGCCGCTGGCCACGACAGCGGTCCGGCCCAGACGTCCCATCTCGCCGGGAGCGCCGAGTCTGCGGGCGACAGCGACGGAGTTCGCGTACTGGTCGGGGCGGGTCACCCGCTCGGTGGTGATGCCGAGCGCCTCGAGTTCGGCCACCACCGCGGGTCCGACGCCGCTTGTGTCGCTGTCAGCGCCGATGAGCACAGCCAGCGTGACACCGGTGCGCTGCAAGAACCGCGCGGCATCCGCTCGCAGCTCGCCGGGCGGCGTTGCCAGCACCGGGGCGTCCAGCGACCCCGCCAGCGGGGCGGCGACGACTGCGTCGGTCCAGCTGCTGCCCGAAACCATGACGACGGTGTCCAGCCTTCCACCAGCCTCGGTTGCCACTGCCTCGGCGATCAGCAGCGATGTCGCGTAACGATCGGCACCCCCGTAGCGCGTCACGTCGACGTCATCGAGCCCTGCTGCGGTCGCCGCGGAAAGCGGCACGATGAGGCTGACGGCGCCGACTAACAGCACCGCGAGAGCACGAAGATTCCGTTGCATCGTCGAACCGTAGGCCCGCGGCAGCGTCGCTGCGGAATCGGAACACGGGCGACTCAAATTCACAGCAGTGGCAAACGGGGCCGCAGGCACCCTCGGCGCGGTGCTGAAGCGGCTGGACCTGCGGGGCCGAGACGGCCGGCTCGCTGACCTGTTGCTGCGCCCGCGAGCCGGTGACCTGGCGTCTCATGACGCTGTCCGTCAGCTCATCGATGAGGTCCGCAATGGCGGCGATGCTGCCGTTCGGAAGCTCACAGCTCACTTCGACCTGTGGGTCGGCGGCGACACAACGGCTGGAAAGCCATCTTGAACACCTTGACCGTCCACTACGGCGACCGTCAGTTTCAGATCTAGCCGATGATGGCTGCGAGGCGGGCGACTACGTCGTCGACGATGTGGCCGGGTGCGGTTTCGAGGTATCTCCCGTTGCGTGCTTGCAGGTCGAGCACGCGGGGTTGGTCGCAGCGCACGACACCGTGGGTGCGCGTGTCGGCATCGTCGAGCGAGACGGCGAATCCGCGTCGGCGTGCGAACTGCCCGCCAGTGGTGATGGGCACCACGATCGGCGTTGAGGTCAAAGCGTTGAACTCCGCAGGCGACACCACCATCACGGGTCGGGTGCCCCGCTGCTCGTGGCCGGCTGTTGGGTTGAGATCCACCAGCCAGATCTCTCCCCGCTGAGTCACAGCTCTTCGCGGCCGACAGGTGTTCCGTCAATCCATGCTCGATCGTCATCAGGCGCAGTGGGGTCGCATTGGGCGATCAGCTCGTCGAGCGTGTAGGCGGGGCGTCGGCGGGGCACGACCACAAGACGCCCGCCGTCGACGTCAAGGTCAACTGTTGAACCGGCCCGCACGCCGATCACGTCGAGCAGCGCCGGCGGCACTGCCAACATGACCGAGCCGCCGACCTGTCGCATCGTCGTGGAGTGCACATTCACCTCCGAATATTATATCTGAGTATAACTCTGGTCGAAGACGGTGCCGTCTGAGTTCGGCGGAGCGCTCACACGAGTGCGGCGAGGGGGACTGCGGCGATGCGGTCGTCGAGGCGGTAGGCGGTGTCGCCGGGGTAGACGACCAGTCCGGTGCGGAAGCTGGTGCCGAGGCGTTCTTTGAGCGTTTTGAGGTGGCGTGCGTCGGCGGCGGTGACGGTGCGTGACAGCTTGGCCTCGAATGCCAGGACGTCGCCGTTGGGGAGATCGGCGATGAGGTCGACTTCGTGGTCACCGCCTGCGGTGCGCAGGTGGCTGAAGCGCCATCCGAGCCCGAGCACGTCGGCGGCGGCGCGGATGTGGCACACGACGGCACTCTCGAAGAGCTGCCCGGCGCGGTCGCGTCGCCGGGCGAGAGTGGACGTGGTGTCGTGGTGGTCGGCGGCCGCGAGAGCCGGGTCGACCAGGTGGCGCTTGGGGCGGCGGGTGAGCCGTTTGAGGCGGTTGTGGGACCAGCCGGGCAGTTCGTCGATCAGCCCGAGGCGGGTCAGCAGGTCGTGGTAGCTCTCGCCGGTGGCTTTGGACACGCCTGCTGCGTTGTGGACGGCGGCATGCTCGGCGGTCGTGGCGATTGTGGCGCCGTATGCGCGTATGTAGCTGCGCAGCTTGGTGACGTCTCGCTGCGCGGACGCGATCTCGGCGAGGTCGCGCGCGACCGCGAGGTCGAGATAAGCCCGCAGCGCTTCGTGATGATCGACGGGATCCATGCCCAGATAGCCGGGCAGTCCCGATTCGGTGATGGCGTCGGTCTGCTCGGGCGGCGTCAGCGGGGACCGGACCCCGCGCACGGCATCGATGCCGTGCGCGGCGAGATCGGCGAGGCTCACCGCGGGTGCCTCGCCTCGTCGCTCACACAGGGTCATGGGCCGAAGGCGGGCGGGCAGGATGCGGCCTGCGCCGGCGTGCACGTCGGCGGCGAGCGCCGCTCGCGACGACCCACTCAGGATGAATCCGCCGGGCACCCGGTCGTCGTCGATGCAGCGGCGTACTGCGTCCCACACCGTCGGCACGCGCTGCCATTCGTCGATAAGCACAGGCGGCACCAGCGCACCGAAGGCGGCTTGGGGATCCTCGGCCACCATTGCGGCGACCGGCGGATCGTCGAGGCGCAGCGTCGAAGCGGCGAGGCGCTGCGCGCTAGAGGTCTTGCCGACCCCTCGTATTCCCTCGACCAGGCACGCCGGGTGGACGGCCATCAAGCGAGCGAGACGCCCATCGATGTGACGCCGCAGATAAGCCATGCATAAAAGGATAGTTGACTATCCACAGTGCGGATAGTCGGCAGGGCTTTCAGGGATATTGTGCAGTGGGTCGCGGCGTCGGGGCCTGGGACTGTCATATTTTGACAGTCCCAACCCGGGGCGATTCAGTTTCTTGCTGGAGATTGTGGTGTATTCGCTGTCAGGGGCCGAGGGCGGTGATGGGGACGACCGAGACGCCGTCGGGGCGTTGGTAGGCGTATCCGCCGGTGGCGGTCACGACTGCGAGTGCGCGGTTGCGGCTGCGGACGGCAGGGTCGACGCGCTGGGCGAGCTTGAGCAGCGAGGCTGCGGCGCGGTCGACGGCCTCGTCGCCTCCGAGCTTGACTTCGAAGGCTGCCCAAGTGCCGTCGCTCGCTTCGACGACGGCGTCGGTTTCCAGGCCGGTCTCGTCGCGGTAGTGGCCAACCCATGCCCGCACGGGGCCTGAGTAGACGCGCAGGTCGCGCACCACGAGGGATTCGAACAGCAAGCCCAGCGTTTCGAGGTCGCCGAGCAGGCGTTCGGGATCGGTCCTCAGCAGCGCGCACGCGAGTGCGGGGTCGGCGAGTTGTCGGACAGGGGCTGCACGCAGCGTTGTCCGTGATCTGAGGCGTGGCGACCACGCGGGAGCATCCTCGACGATGAACACGCGCTCAAGCGCAGACAGGTAGCTGGTGACGGTCTTGGGATCGAGATGCGCGCCGCCGGTGTCGCGGGCCAGCGTGCGCAGCGTGGCCCGGGTGGAGACGTTGCGCGCCAGGGACTGCATAAGCCTGTTGACGCGGGCGGGGTCTCGTGAGATGCCGTCGACGCGTTCGATGTCGGCTCGGTTGATCTCCTCGAGGTACAGCCCCAGGAACTGCTGGGCGTCTTGGGTGGACAGGCCCAGCGTCTGGGGGAATCCGCCCCTGCAGGTCCACTCGGCGACGTCGTCGAGCGGATGGGCGGGCGCCACGGCGTTCGGTGCGTCGCCGCCCATGAGGGCACCGAGCGAGACCGAGCCATCCGAGACGCCTTGCTCGTACAGCGACATCGGGCGCATGCGCACCCGCCCGATGCGTCCCGCCCCCGAGTGGCGGGTGATGTCGTCGGCGGGGAGGGCCGAGCCGGTGAGGATGAACTGGCCGGTCGAGCGGCGGTCGTCGCTTGCTCGTCTGACAGCGTTCCAGATGCCCGCAGCGAGCTGCCACTCGTCGATAAGCCGGGGCGTGTCGCCGTCCAGAATCGAGCGGGGATCGACCTGCGCGGCACGATGGGCATTGGGCATCTCGTCGAGGGCGACCTCGCTGGCGCAGAACTGCCGCGCGCTGGTGGTCTTTCCGCAGCCGCGCGGGCCGTCGACCACGACCGTGGGCACGAGGCGCAGGAAGCGCTCGATGTCGGCGTCGATCACCCGGGGCACATAGCTGGCAGCGTTCGCTTCGCTGGGCGCCATGGAGTCCAGCGTAGGCGGCGATGGACGTTTTGGGACGTTTTCAATGGACGTTTTGGGACGTTTTCAATGGATGGTTTGGGACAGAACCGATGGATGGTTTGGGACAGGACCGATGGATGAACCCAGAAAGGCGGCCGCCAAGCAGATCGGCATGAACCCGACATCACCCTCAACCGCTGTGGCGGCGGCCCCGGGCGATGTCCAGGGCACGGTGCTCTCGCATTGCCCGACGCGGATCACCCCAATAATCGCAGCAATGGCCCGAGAGGCCGCAGGTACCCTCAGCGCGGTGCTGAAGCGGCTGGACCTGCGGGGCCTAAATGGTCGGCTCGTCGATCTGTTGCCGCGCCCGCAAGCCGGTGGCTTGGTGTCTCACGACGCTGTCCGCCAGCTCATCGATGAGGTCCGAGATGGCGGTGATGCTGCCGTTCGAAATCTCACAGCTCGCTTCGACCGCGTCGACGTGGCCGAGCCGCTGGTTCCGGTGAGCGAGCTGGAGGCCGCATGGGTCGAACTGCCTTCGGCGTTGCGTTCGGCGATGGAGACTGCTCACCGACGGATCTTGGAGTTCCACGAGGGCGAGGCGAGCGCAGGCCACACCTACGAGCGCGACGGCGTCACGATCCGCTCGATCAGCCAACCGGTGGACCGAGCAGGCATCTACGTGCCCGGCGGCCTGGCTGCCTATCCCTCCACAGTGCTGATGACGGTGCTCGTTGCCCGTGCCTCGGGGGTCGACGACATCGTGCTGTGCTCACCGCCTGGGCCCGATGGCAGCCTCGCTGCTGCGGTGATGGCGGCGGCGCACCTGTGTGGTGTCACCGAGGTTCACCGTGTGGGCGGCGTGCAGGCCGTTGCCGCGCTTGCATACGGAACCGAATCGATCCGCCCGGTCGATGTCGTGGCTGGGCCGGGGAACGCCTGGGTCGCCACCGCCAAGCAGCTCGTGAGCGGCGATGTCGGCGTTGCGTCTGCGTTTGCCGGTCCGTCAGAGATAGTCGTGATTGCCGATGCAACCTGCCCGCCCGCAGCGGCTGCCACCGACGTGGTGCTGCAGGCCGAGCACGGTCCCGGCGGGCGAGCCTGGCTTGTCGCCTGGGACGAGCACTACGCCGGTGCCGTGTGCGACGCAATCTCGCAGGTTGTAGAGTTCTCGCCCCGGCGCGAGGAGACGCTGGCCACGCTGGAATCCGATGGGTTTGTGTGTCTCGTGGGCGGACCGGCGCAGGCTGTCGAGGTCGCCAACTTCGTCGCTCCCGAGCACCTTCAGATCATGTGCGACGGTGCTGAAGAACTGGTGGGCAACGTCCGCCACGCCGGAGCGGTGTTCGTCGGTCCATGGGCGCCGGCATCGGTCGGCGATTACGTCGCGGGGCCGTCCCATGTGCTCCCCACTGCCGGCACTGCCCGCTTCGCCGGCGCCCTCACGGCAGACGACTTCACCAAGCGCATGCACGTCGTCGACGTCACCGAAGCTGGCTTCGATGAGCTGGCGCCAGCGGTGGCCGAGTTGGCCGAGGCCGAGGGTCTGTGGGCGCACGCCGCCTCGGTGTCGCGCCGCAAGGAGTGGGCTGCCAACGGAGTCAGGCCATGAAGCCCCCAGAGGCTGAGCCGCAAGGCGAAGCCGGGGCCCGAGCGGCCCGTGAGCGAAGCGAACAAGAGCGGGAAGCAACAGGTGCCGCCGTGCGAAGGTCGAGCAACCCGCGCAAGCCTGATGTGCGCGACGACCTGCGCTTGCTCGACGGTTACCACTCGCCGCAGATCGACGTGGAAGTGCGCCTCAACACCAATGAGGCACCGGTCGGGCCGCCGCCGGAGTTCACCGAAGCTCTCGCTGCCGAACTCGCGCATGTCGAGTGGCATCGCTATCCCGACCGCACGGCCAGCAAGCTGCGAACCGATCTGGCCAAGCTGCACGGCACCGAACCAGGCCGGATCTTCGTGGCCAACGGCTCCAACGAAGTGCTGCAGACGCTGTGCCTGACGTACGGCGGCGCTGGCCGCAGCGTCGCCACGTTCGAGCCCACCTATGCGATGTACGGCCAGATTGCACGCAGCACCCAGTGCACTGTCGTCGAGGGCGAACGCCATGCCGACGGCAGCGTCAGCGTCTACGAGCTGGAACGACTCATCGAACGGCACCAGCCGTCGATCGTGTGCCTGTGCTCGCCCAACAACCCCACCGGCACTCCCGAGCAGCTCGATGTGCTCGAACGAGCGCTCGAGATCGCGCCCGGCCTCGTGGTAGTCGACGAGGCCTACGGGCAGTTCGCCGACTGGAGCGCCATCGACCTGTGCGACGACGCCGGCGGGCCGGCGAATCTCGTGGTCACGCGGACGTATTCGAAGACGTGGGCGATGGCCGGAGCACGGCTCGGCTACGCCGTCGTGCCCTCCGGCATGGCCGCCGAATTCGAGAAGGTGGTGCTGCCGTACCACGTCGACACGTTCAAGCAGATCGCGGGCCGGGTGGCGCTGCGATTTGCCGACCAGACGGAATCGCGAGTGACGGCGATCGTCTCGGAACGACAGAGGATCATGGCGTCGTTGACTCAGATGGGACTCGAGGTCTGGCCCTCGCAGTCCAACTTCATCCTGTTCCGCACCACCCCCAACGGCTGCAGCGGCGATGACGTGTGGCAGGCACTCGTCGACCGCTCGGTGCTGGTGCGAAACTGCTCGGGCTGGCCCCGGCTGGCCGACTGCCTGCGGGTCACCGTGGGAACGCCGGGCGAGAACGACCGATTTCTCGACGCCCTGTCGGAAGCGATCTCGTGACCCGGCCAGTCGGCAAGGTGCGAAACAGCTCCGCAGGCCGCAGGCTGATGCGACCGCCGCTGATCGAGCCAGCCTCCCTCAGCACAGCCTCAAGCGACCCAGTGAGATTCCTATGACTGCCACTCCTGCCGCCTCCCGCGTTGGAACCGTGCAGCGCAACACCGCAGAGACGCAGATCGATATAGCGCTGGATCTCGACGGCAGCGGCCAGAACGACATCTCGACGGGCCTGCCGTTCTTCGACCACATGGTTGCCCAGCTCGCCAAGCACGCCCGTTTCGACCTGCAGCTGCGCACGGTCGGCGATCTGGAAATCGATGCGCACCACACGGTCGAGGACACCGGCATCGCCCTCGGCGAGGCGATGCGGCAAGCCTGGGGTGACAAAGCCGGCGTGCGCCGTTTCGCCTCTTATGTCGTGCCGCTCGACGAGGCTGCGGTCGAGGTGGTGCTCGACCTGTCAGGCCGACCGTTCCTGCACTACGACATCGAGCCGCCCGGCGAGAAGATCCTGGGCGATCCGCCATTCGACCCGCAGCTCTGCGAGGAGTTCTGGCGCGGGCTGGTGATGTCGGCGGGCATCACGCTGCACCTGGTGATGCTGCGGGGGCGCAACACCCACCACATCATCGAGGCCAGCTTCAAGGGTGCCGCTCGGGCCTTCTACGACGCAATTCGCGTCGCGGACGATGTGCTGCCTTCGACGAAAGGCGTCCTGTGAGGAGCGCACAGTGACGGGCTGCCGGTGAGCGGCGTCGCTCAACGTCCGCTGGTTGCAGTTCTCGATTACGGCATCGGCAACCTGCGGTCGGCCCAGAAGGGGCTCGAACGGGTGGGCGCCGATGCCCGACTCACTGCCGATGCCGGCCTCATCGCTGACGCCGATGGAGTAGTGCTGCCCGGCGTCGGCCACTTCGGCACCTGCATGAGGCAGCTCCGCGCCACCGGCTTGGAGCAGCCAGCGCTTGCGGCCATCGACAGCGGGCGGCCGTTCCTGGGAATCTGCGTCGGCATGCAGATGCTGTTCGAGGCCTCCGAGGAGGCACCGGGCGTGACGGGGCTCGGCGTGATGCCTGGCACGGTGAGACTCCTGCCGGACGGGGTGGTTCGGCCACAGATGCAGTGGAACCGGCTCGACGTGCGGCAGCCCGACTGTCCGTTGCTGGCCGGATTGACCGGGGGCGCCTGGATGTATTTCGTCCACAGCTACGCGCCCGACACCGAAGAACGCTTCGTGGTGGCGACGTGCGATTACCCCACACCCATCACAGCAGTCACCGAGCGCGACCAAGTGTGGGCCACGCAATTTCATCCTGAGAAATCCGGTGACACCGGCAAACGGCTGGCGCAGAATTTCCTGGCCGCAGTGAGGGCCGACCAATGCCGCCGGTGAGCTTCGATCTGTATCCCGCCATTGACCTGCGCGGCGGGCGATGTGTGCGCCTGCTGCAGGGCGACTACGACCGCGAAGTTCGCTATGACGCCAATCCGGTCGAAGTCGCGCATGAGTTCGCAGAAGCAGGTGCTCGCTGGATCCACATGGTCGACCTCGATGCCGCACGCTCCGGCACTGCCGAGCGCAGCAACCAAAGAGTGATCCAGTCAGTTGTCGCCGCCGTCGGCGATGCCGGCGTCCGTGTGCAGTGCGGCGGCGGCGTGCGTTCGCGCGACAGCGCCGAGGCGCTCTTTGACGCAGGCGTCGACCGCGCTGTGGTGGGCACTGCTGCGATCGAGAACCCGGACCTCATCAGCGAGCTGACGTCAGCCGGCCATTGCGTCGCGGTCGGTCTCGATGTGCGGGGAACCGAGGTGGCCACCCGCGGCTGGGAGCACCAGAGCGGGGTGAGCCTGGACGTTGCCCTCGCCCGGCTGGCCGGCAGCGGCGCAGAAGCAGTGATCGTGACGCAGATCGCCCGCGACGGGATGGGCGGCGGGAGCGACTTGACCGGGTTGCGCGACGTGCTGGACTCGCTTCAGCGGCCCCCGGCGATGTCGGTGATCGCCAGCGGCGGGGTCGGCTGCCTCGCTGACATTGCCGACCTGCGAGATCTGCGCTCGCCTCACGGGCACACGCTCGCCGGGGCCATTGTGGGCAAAGCGCTCCATGACGGCGTGGTCTCGCCCGGCGCCGCTGTGGTGGTGGCCCGCGGCAGCGCCGTGATCGACGAACCGAATCTCCCCGCCGACCGATGACACAGGTGCGTCGATGAAGACAATCGCATGAAGACAGTCGCATGAAGGCGATCGCATGAGGGCAATCGCATGAAGACAGTGCGTGTCATCCCGTGCCTGGACGTGGACGACGGGCGAGTCGTCAAAGGCGTCAATTTCGTGGGATTTCGCGACGCTGGTGATCCCGTCGAGCTGGCGGCTGCCTACGACCGTCAGGGCGCAGACGAGATCGTCTTCCTCGACATCACCGCCTCTGCGCACGGCCGCGACACGATCATCGAGCTTGCCCGTCACACCGCCGAAGAGGTCTTCATCCCGTTCACGATCGGCGGGGGGATCCGCACTGTCGACGATGCGCGGGCGCTGCTGCGGGCCGGGGCCGACAAGGTGTCGGTGAACTCAGCGGTCGTCGTGCGACCTGAGCTGGTGCGCGAGATCGCTGACGAGTTCGGCAGTCAATGCGTCGTCGTGTCCGTCGACGCGAAGTCGAATGGCGATGGCCCCGGCGGCTCACCGACGTGGAACGTGTATGTCAAGGGCGGCCGCGAGGACACCGGAATCGACGCTCTGGAGTGGGTGCGCCAAGTGACCGAGTTGGGCGCGGGTGAGATCCTGCTGACCTCAATGGATGCCGATGGCACCACGGCAGGCTTCGACCTTGAGCTCACCCGGGCGGTCGCCGACGCAGTCGGCATTCCTGTGATCGCGAGCGGCGGTGTTGGCACGCTCCAGCACCTGGTCGACGGAGCCGTCATCGCCCGTGCCGACGCGGTGCTCGCAGCCTCGATCTTCCATTTCGGCGAGCACACGATTGCCGACGCCAAGCGAGTGCTGATGGACGCAGGCGTCGCCGTGCGACCGCCCTCGGCCTGACGAACGGCCCTGCCCTCACGGCCGGCCCCGGCTTCAGCCGTACCGGCAGGTGCCCGCTAGCTTCCCCGCCATGAGCTACCCCGGCGCGT
Organism: Candidatus Poriferisodalis sp.; assembly: GCF_965208895.1. GTDB lineage: Bacteria > Actinomycetota > Acidimicrobiia > Acidimicrobiales > Poriferisodalaceae > Poriferisodalis. Next base: position 4,260,354 of record NZ_OZ242363.1, read on the forward strand.
ATTCCACGAACGATCCCGACCGACCAGCGGTGATCATGGCCCGCGACGGGCAGGTCCGCACCTTCGGCGAGCTCGAGGCTCGCAGCTGCCAGTTCTCGCAGCTCATGTGGGCTGCGGGCCTGCGTCCCGGCGACCACGTGGCGATCTTCGCCGACAACAACATCGGATACTTCGACGCCTATTGGGCTGCGATGCGCAGCGGCCTGTACTTCACCACGGTCAACCGGTACCTCACGGCCGAAGAAGCTGCCTACGTTGTGAACGACTGCGGTGCGCGCGTGCTGGTGGCGTCGCCTGCCGTGGTTGAGCCAGCGACCGAGATGTTGCCGCTCATCGGCGATTGCGACGTGCGGCTCATGCTGGACGAGGCGGCCGAAGGGTTCGATGCGTTCGAAGACGCCATCGCAGCCCACCCCGCAGAGCCGCTCGCCGAGCAGCCACGCGGGTCGGCCATGCTCTACAGCTCTGGCACGACGGGCCGCCCGAAGGGCATCAAGCGGCCCCTGGACGGAACGTCGATCACCGACCCCGATCTTGTAGGCGTCGGACTCGTGGGCGGCATCTTCGGCATTGGCGAGGGCAGCATGTATCTCTCGCCGGCCCCGCTGTACCACTCCGCGCCGCTGTCGTTCACCACCGGCACTCAGTCGATGGGCGGTACCGCGGTGGTCATGGACCGCTTCGACGCGGCCGAAGCGCTGTCGTACATCGAGCGCTACCGCATCACCCATAGCCAGTGGGTGCCGACGATGTTCAGCCGGATGCTCAAGCTGCCCGAAACCGAGCGCACCCGTCACGACCTGTCCAGCCACCAGGTCGCCGTGCATGCGGCGGCACCGTGCCCCGTCGAGGTGAAGCAACAGATGATCGACTGGTGGGGCCCGATCCTGCACGAGTACTACGCCGGCACCGAACTGAACGGCTTCTGCTACGTGAACTCCGACGAGTGGCTCCAGCGCCCCGGAACGGTCGGCAAGCCGCTGATCGGCGTCATCCACATCTGCGACGACGAGGGCAACGAGCTGCCAGTCGGCGAGGCGGGCACGATCTACTTCGAGCGCGAGGTCCCGGCGTTCGAATACCACAACGACCCCGACAAGACCGCCGATTCCCGTCACGACGCCCATGAGCTGTGGTCGACGCTCGGCGATGTCGGGCGCATCGACGAAGACGGCTACCTGTACCTGACCGATCGCAAGGCGTTCATGATCATCTCCGGCGGGGTGAACATCTACCCCCAAGAGATCGAGGACTGCTTGGTGCTGCATCCCAAGGTGGCCGACGCGGCGGTGTTCGGGGTGCCCAACGAAGACTTCGGCGAAGAGGTCAAGGCCGTCGTGCAGCCGATCGACGGCCTGGCGTCCGACGACGCCCTGGCAACTGAGCTGCTGGGGTACTGCCGTGAGCATCTTGCGAACTACAAGGTGCCCCGCTCGGTCGATTTCCGCGACGAGCTGCCCCGCCATCCCACCGGCAAGCTCTACAAACGCATCCTGCGAGACGAGTACTGGGGAGACCGCACGTCTCGAATTGTGTGAGGTCAGCCGTGCTCAGAGGAAGCGCCAATAGGTGAACCCTTTCGTTGTCGCACCAGTCGTTTCCCGCTCTTGTTCGCTGTCGCTCACGGGCCGCTCGGGCCACGGCTTCGCCTATCGGCTCAGCCTCTTATAAGCCGCCGACAAACTCGCCGATCATCTCGCCGACCGCTCGGGCGTGGCCCATCAGGAAATGATCGCCGCCCGAGATCACCGCTCGCTGGGTGTTGGTCCAGCTCTCGGTGATCTCGGCCGCTTCGGCGGGGGAGCGGAACTGGTCGTGCTGAGGCACCAGAAGCAGTTTGGGTCGCGGATCAGCCGCCGCGCCCATCGACGCCGGGTCGACGATCCGCAGGGGAGCGGCAATGCCGATCCACGCCGACAGACCGTCGTGTGTGGTCGCCAGGGAAACATCGCCGCCAAACGACCAGCCTGCTGAGACCACCGGCGCCGCAGCAGCTGTGCTCGACCGTTCCTGTGCGAGGCCGACGGCGGCGTCGAACGCCGCGGCAGCGTCGAGCTGCTCTGCCTTCCCGTCGTCGTGGCTGCCGCCCGAACTGCCGGTGCCCCGGAAGTTGTAGCGAAGCGTTGCGATGCCGCTCGCGGGCAGAGCCCTGAAAAGGTGATCGACGAGGGGATTCCACATGTCGCCGCCGTAGAGCGGGTGCGGGTGCGAGAGCACGACTGCCGCCGTGGCCCCCTCGGGCCAGGCAGCTTCGGCTTCGAGCACGACGCCGTCTGAGGCGGTTGGCGCAACAGCGAAGGCCTCGACCGCAAACGGGGGGCCGGGCGTGCTTGCCCTGCCCGAATTCTCTGCGTCATTCACGCCGGTGAACGGTACCGTGCGGGCGGTGAGCGCTCCGGAGACACGCAACGAGCACGGAACGGCTGCAGCGACGAAACCCGCCCGTCCCTCGAAGAGTTCGAAGCCCGGCGGTCGCAAGGCCAAGCCGGCCTCGGCGCCCGATCCCGATGACGACGAGCGTCGGCCGATCAAGATGCTGCACGACCGTCTTCTCGTGCGACTTCCCAACGACGGCTCCGAACGGCGCACGAGCGGCGGGATCCTGATTCCGGCAACGGCGCAGCAGAACAAGCGCCTCGTGTGGGGCGAAGTCATCGGCGCAGGAGCGAACGTGCGAACCGCCCAAGAAGGCGATCAGGTGCTGTTCAATCCTGAGGATCGCCACGAAGTCGAGGTGCACGGCGACGATTTCCTGATCCTGCGCGAGCGCGACGTGCACGCCATCGCTGCACCTCGCATCGAGCCCGGCAGCACCGGCCTGTACCTGTGACGCATCGGTGACTTTGTTCTCGTAATGCAGCGCCGATGACCACCGCTCAGACGCAGCTTCGCACCGGCGGCGGCATCACGGTCGCGCTGGAGGCCGCCACCGTCGACGGCGACGCCGAGATCGAGCACCTCGTCGACCGGCTCGACGAGGCCCGGGGCGTGCTGCTGTCGTCGAGCTATGAGTACCCGGGTCGCTACACCCGCTGGGACATGGGCTTCACTGACCCGCCGCTGGCCATCACCAGCCGGGCCCAGGACGTCTCGGTGAGCGCACTGAACGAGCGGGGCACCGTGCTGCTGGCACCCGTCCACGAGATGTTGGCGGGCCTTGGCAGCGCCGCGGGCATCGTCGATCTCGAGCTGGGTGACGGCGACGGCTTCGGGGGTGTGGCCTGCCGCATCGAGCGCCCCGACAGGCGCTTCGAAGAAGAAGAGCGCAGCCGCCAGCCGTCAACGTTCACGGTGGTGCGCGCGCTCGTCGACCTGTTCTCCTGCGACGATCCCCACCTTGGGCTGTACGGGGCGTTCGGGTACGACCTCGCTTTCCAGTTCGAGCCGATCTCGCTGACATTGCCGCGTCCATCAAACCAGCGCGACCTCGTGCTCTACCTCCCCGACGACTTGCTGATCGTCGATCACGAGGGCGGCATCGCGCAGCGCTTGCGGTATGACTTCGCAGTTGACGGTCGCAGCACCGCCGGGTTGGCGGGCGGCGGCACTCGCGTCCCCTACGAACCGGACTTCGAGATGGAGGCTCGCGGAGATCACGAACCGGGCGGCTATGCGGCTGGTGTTCGAGCGGCCCGCGACTACTTCGCCCGTGGCGACCTGTTCGAAGTCGTCACGAGCCAGATGTTCTGCGAGCCCAGCATCGAGCCTCCCTCCGAGCTTTTCCGCCGGCTCAAGGAGCAGAACCCTGCGCCCTACGGGTTCCTCATCAATCTGGGACAGGTGGGAACGTCAGGCGAATGGCTGGTCGGTGCGTCTCCGGAGATGTATGTCCGCGTCGAGGGCGAACGGGTCGAGACCTGCCCGATCTCGGGCACCATCGCTCGGGGCCAAGACCCCATCGACGACGCATCACAGATCCTGGCGCTGCTCAACTCGTCGAAAGACGAGTCGGAGCTGACGATGTGCACCGACGTGGACCGCAACGACAAGAGCCGCATCTGCGTGCCGGGCTCGGTGAAGGTCATCGGCCGCCGCCAGATCGAGATGTATTCGCGTCTCATTCACACCGTCGATCACGTCGAAGGCCGACTGCGGCCGGGGTTCGACGCGCTGGATGCATTTCTCTCCCACACGTGGGCGGTAACGGTGACCGGCGCTCCGAAGACCGCAGCAATGATGTTTCTTGAGCAGCATGAGCGCACGGCCCGGGCTTGGTACGGAGGCGCTGTCGGGAAGGTGGGCTTCGACGGCAGCCTCAACACCGGTCTCACGCTGCGCACCATTCGGGTGGCTGACGGTCACGCGGAGGTTCGGGTGGGTGCCACGCTGCTGTGGGACTCCGTCCCCGAGGAAGAGGAATCTGAGACCGAGCTGAAAGCGTCGGCCTTTCTGGACGCGATCCGGCGACCGCGGTCTGCGCCCGACTCGGGCGCGGTCGTTTCGGGGCCCAGCCGAAGGCGCATCCTGCTGGTCGATCACTTGGACTCGTTCGTCCACACGCTGGCGAACTACCTGCGCCAGACCGGCGCCACGGTGGTGACGCGCCGAGCCGGGTTCCCGATCGATGAAATCGACCCCGACGAGTTCGAACTCGTGGTGCTGTCGCCTGGCCCTGGCCGCCCCGACGACTTCGGCATCGGTCCGGTGGTTCGCGCAACGATTGATGCCGGCTTGCCGCTCTTCGGCGTCTGCTTGGGCCTGCAGGGCATCGTGGAGTACTTCGGCGGCTCATTGGGCCAGCTGACCACGCCGATGCACGGCAAGACTTCTGCCATTCGCGCGCTCGGCGGGCAGTTGCTCGACGGGCTGCCGAAGGAATTTCGGGCGGGCCGCTATCACTCGCTGTTCGCCCGTCGCAGCGAGGTGCCCGAGGAATTGGAAGTGACCGCAGTCAGCCTCGACGACGACATCGTCATGGCAGTCGAGCACCGCGAACTGCCGGTCGCAGCCGTGCAGTTTCACCCGGAGTCGATCATGTCGCTCGACGATGGGGTCGGGCTGGCGCTGGTTCGAAATGCAGTCGAACGGCTGGTACCCGGGTGGAGAAGCGGATGAGCTCGAGAACTGGTCTGGACCGGCTGGTCGTCGCGACTGTCCCGCGCGATGTCGTCATCGTCAACGGTCCCGAGGCCGAGCTGTACCTCCAGGGCCAGATCTCCGCCGATGTTGCGGCGCTGGAACCGGGTGAGAGCGCCTTGTCCTTCCTGCTGGAGCCGCGCGGTCGCATCGAAGCACTTTTTGTCATCAGCCGTACCGGCCCAGACACGTTCGTCGCCGACGCCGAACCTGGCTTCGGCGAGGAAATGACCACGTCGCTGGCCCGCTTCAAGCTGCGCACGAAGGCCGAGTTCTCCCCGCAGCAGTGGACGATGCACGCAGTGCGCGGCCCTCAAGCGGCCTCGGAACCGACGACCCGGGCAGCGGCAACCGGTCCCGCCGATGCGCCCGAGCACGTGGTGCGCCCGACGCTGTGGCCCCACGCCAGTGGCTACGACATGCTGGTGAGTCCCAGCGGCGTCGTTTCCCAAACCGGCAGTGCGCAGCAGATTCCGACGGATGAGTTCGAGGCGCTGCGCATGGCGTACGGCCTGCCTGCGATGGGCTCGGAGATCCAACCGGGTGACATTCCGAACGAGACCGGACTTGTCGAGCGGGCGGCGTCGTTCACCAAGGGCTGCTATCGCGGCCAGGAACTGGTGGAACGGATCGACTCACGAACGGGCGGGCGTCGCAGCGTCTGCCGGCTCCGGGCGGGTGTGCCGCTGGCGCCCGGCGACGAACTGCACGATGGCGCCGGCACCGCAGTCGCCACGGTGCTGAGCGCAGCAGCGCTCGACGATGCAGTAGTGGGCTTCGCCCTGGCACGCCGAGATGCAGCTGAAGGGGCGTTCACCTCGGCAGCCCAACCTGTCGAACTCGCCGACTTGTTCTGAAGGGCGCGTGCGGCCGGGGTCACCTCACGAGGACTCGTCATTGGCCCCGCTGCGAAGCCCTCACCGGTACGCTCGCAGGCTGTCGTTGACGCAACCGGATTGCAGGGAGCACTGATATGTCCAAGACCGCACTGCTGGCCAAGCTGACCGCACAGCCATGCAAGCGCGACGAGCTGCTCGCTGTGATCGCAGACATCGGCATGAGCAATGTCGCCGGAGAGCCCGGCACCGAGGTCTATGCCGCGCACAAAGACCAGAACGACGACGACGTCGTGTGGTTCTACGAGCTGTACAGCGATCAGGCCTCGCTCGAATCCCACGGCGGCTCCGAGGGAATGAAGGTCTTCGGACGGGCGATTCGCGACTACATGGCCGGACGGCCTGAGCTCTTCATGTTGGACCCAGTCGCCGCCAAGGGCGTCGACTTCTGACCTCGACCCGACGTCGGGGTACCCGTTGACCAAGAGCCCGTATCGGCGAGAGGTCCCCTGAGGTGCCAGCAGTGACATGTTCGTAAAGATCTGTGGTGTCACCAACGAAGAGGATGCGCTCGTCGCTGTCGGCATGGGTGCCGATGCGATCGGCTTCAACTTCGTGCCCGGATCGCCACGGCAGATCTCGCCGCGGCTGGCGCGCGACATCATTCGCCGGCTGCCGGGCGGCATCGTCACGGTTGGCGTCTTTCGCAACGAGCTGCCCGAGCGCGTGGTGCAGATCATGGACGGCGCCGGCTTGCGGCTGGCCCAATTGCACGGCAACGAGACGGCGGCCGACAGCCGCTGGGTCGCCGAGCGGGTGCCCGGGCTCATCAAGGCTTTCGTCGCAGGCGATCCCAATGTCGAGCGAGTGCGTGACTACGGCGCTTCGGTGCTGATGCTGGACAGCTCCGAGCCTGGTAGCGGGCGAGTCTTCGACTGGCGACAGCTGGAAGGCCGAGATCGCGGCATGAGATTGTTGCTCGCAGGCGGGCTGCGCGCCTCCAACGTGGCGCAGGCCATCGAGATTGTGCGGCCCTGGGGCGTGGACGTGGCATCAGGAGTCGAGTCGGAACCCGGCCGCAAGGACGTGCTCGCTATGCGTGAGTTCATTGCGAAGGCAACCGACGCTGGGGCTCTCTACGAGGATGCCGACGAGTCAGCGGTGCCGGGCCCTGAGGCGCCGTACGACTGGCGCGACGACTGAGCGAGGGACGACATGGCTGCAGCAACCGACGAGCCCACCCCGGGTTTGAGGTCGGTCATGGGTGAACCTACGACGAGCCTGAGGTCGGTCATGGGCGAGCCCACGACCGATGGCCGTTTCGGCGAGTTTGGCGGCCGATTTGTGCCCGAGACCTTGGTCGCTGCCTGCGAGGAGCTAGAGGCGGCGTTTCGCCAGGCCTGGGCTGATCCGGCGTTCGTGGCCGAATTCGAGACCACGCTGCGCGATTACGGCGGACGACCCTCGCCATTGACCGAGTGCCGCAACCTGTCGCGCCAGCTCGGTGTGCGCCTGCTGGCCAAGCGGGAAGACCTCAACCACACCGGCTCGCACAAGATCAACAACGTCATCGGGCAGGCGTTGCTCGCTCAGCGCATGGGCAAGACGCGGCTGGTAGCCGAGACGGGTGCCGGTCAGCACGGCGTCGCGACGGCGACGGCGGCGGCATTGCTGGGGATGGAGTGCAAGGTGTACATGGGGGCCGTCGACGTCGACCGTCAGGCCCTGAACGTGTTCCGCATGCAGTTGCTCGGGTCCGAGGTGGAGTCGGTTCAATCGGGCAGCCGCACCCTCAAGGACGCCGTCAACGAGGCGTTGCGCGACTGGGTGGCCACCGTCGAGCACACGCATTACTGCCTGGGCTCGGTGATGGGACCCCACCCCTACCCGTGGATGGTGCGCACCTTCCATCACATCCTCGGCGACGAGGCCGCTGCGCAGTGCAAGGACCTGACCGGCGGCGACCCTGACGTGGTGGTCGCGTGCGTCGGCGGGGGCAGCAACGCCGCTGGGATCTTCTCGGGCTTCGCCGACGGCGACGCCCGGCTCGTCGGCGTCGAGCCCGCTGGCGGTGCCGCTGTCGGGCGCGGTGTGCCCGGCGTGGTGCACGGCATGACCAGCTACCTCATGCAGGATGAGGTAGGCCAGGTGATGGAGGCAGAGTCCATCTCGGCAGGCCTGGACTATCCCGGTGTCGGACCTGAGCACGCGTACCTCGCGGCCATCGGCCGGGCCGAGTATCCGAGCGTGACCGACGAGGAGGTAGTCGAAGCGTTCACGCTGATGAGCCGGGCTGAAGGCATCATCCCGGCGCTGGAGTGCGCGCACGCGCTCGCATGGATCGTGCGTGCAGCGCCGCAGATGCAGGGTCAGACCGTGCTCATGAACCTCTCGGGCCGTGGCGACAAGGACGTCGACCAGATGATGGACGTGCTCGGCATGCAGGGAACCGTCTCGTGACCGGGGCAGTCGTCAGCTCGCAGGCCCCATCATTCGGCGCGCTCGAGACATGGTTGCGGGCTCGGCGCGACAGCGGCGCAAAGCTGCTCATTCCCTACGTCACGGGCGGCTACAAGGGCTGGCAGCGTGCCGTCGAAGCGGCCGCGGCCGCCGGCGCCGACGCCATCGAGATCGGTATTCCCTTCTCAGACCCGGTGATCGACGGACCGGTCATCCAGCAAGCCTCCACCGCAGCGCTGGACGAAGGCGCGACGCCGGCATCGGTGCTGGAAGAGGCGCGGGAACTCGACACCGGCATTCCTCACGCAGTGATGACCTACTACAACATCTGCCACCACCAGGGCCACGAGCGGTTCGCCGCCGCGCTGGTCGAGGCGGGGGTGTCGGGGGCGATCCTGCCCGACCTGCCGTACATCGAGGCTGGGCCGTGGCTCGACGATGCCGCCGAGGCCGGCATCGAGGCGATTCTGCTGGCAGCACCCACCACGCCCGAGCACCGGCTTGGCGAATTGTGCGGCGCGTCCCGGGGGTTCGTCTATGCAGTCGGCCTGCTCGGCGTGACCGGCGAGCGTGCATCGCTCGCCCGCACGGCCACCGAGATTGCCGCACGCTGCCTGGCCGTCACCGATCGGCCGGTGCTCACCGGCGTCGGCATCGGCTCGCCGTCTCAAGCCGTTGAGGCCTGCGAGGTGTCCGATGGCGCCATCATCGGTTCCACCGTCGTCCGGACGCTGATGTCCGACGGTCCCGAGGCGGTCGGCGAGCTCGTGGCCTCGTACCGGACGGCGCTCGATCGCGGCTGAGCGGTGAGGGCGGTCGAACCTGACGCTGCTTCGCCGGCACCTTGCGGTGACGCGCAGACGGATTCGCCCGAGTTCGATCCCGACTGCGAACTGTGCGAGGCGGCACGCTTCACGCACTGGTACTTCGAGGATGAGCTCTGCTGGGTCGCCGACTGCGAGGTGTGCGCAACGCCGATGGTTGTCTGGAAGCGGCACGGAACCGAACCGCCCGCCCCGGAGTTGGATGCGATGCTGGCCCGCTTGATCGATGCAGGCGAGCAGCGTTTCGGACCCAACGGCGGAAGGGTGGACCAGGTGATGCGCCAGATACCCGACCATTTCCATGCCCACTACCGCGACGCCGACTGGATGTCGCGCCGCTGGAACGAGCCGCCGAGCCGCTACACCGGCGTCGGCACCGACCGGGTGACCCGATGAACTTCCCGCGTCGCTCCACTCCGACAGATCTCGCGCAGTCCTCACAAGTCCCCCGGGACTCTCGTCGCTGCGGGCCGCCTGGGAACATTGCCAACCCACGGCTCGTGGGCTCGGTGGCGCAGTTCTTCGCCGCAGCGGGCATCGTGCTCGTCGTCGCCGTCGGGCTCGCTGCCTGTGGTGCTGCAGACGCGACTGAGGCCGATCTCGACCGGCTGGAGCTGGCGTTCGCCAGTGCTGATGTGGCGCTCGGGAGCGAAGTCTTCGGCGACAGCTGCTCGGTATGCCACGGCAGCGACGGCAGCGGCGGCGTCGGCGCAGCGCTCGACGGTGTCGACGAGCGGCTGAGTGTTCGGAGCCACCTGTCGGTCGTATGGACAGGCCGAGGCTCGATGCCCCCATTCGGCGGGATCCTCGCCGACGCAGAAATCGCCGCCGTAGTCGCCTACCAGCGGAGCACATTCGGAGACGAGTGAGCATCGGTTCGGCCGCCATCTTCAGCGGCCCGATGAGCTCAATCGGCGTCCGGCCCCTCGATGCAGCCGGGCTGTAGCTTCGCCCCCGTGAGCGACCCAGCACCTGAATCGCCGAGCGACACTGATTTGCCTCGACCCGACGAGCTGCTGCCGCACCGGGCGCCGTTCCTGTTCGTCGATGAGATCGTGGAGCTTGAGCCGGGCGAGCATTGCGTCGCGCTGTGGCACCTCAGCGGCGACGAGAACTTCTTTGCTGGTCACTTCCCGGGTCGACCGACGCTGCCCGGAGTCCTCATGGTTGAAGCGATTGCACAAACAGCCGGTCTCGCGGCAGCTTCGGCATCGTCGCTGGAAGGCAAGCTGGCGCTCTTCGGTGGTATCGACAAGGCTCGCTTCCGACGCCAGGTCGCCCCGGGCGACACGCTGCGCCTCGAAGCCACGATCCACCGGCTGTCGCCTCGGGCAGGGCGGGCATCGGGCACGGCGAGTGTCGACGGCCAGGTGGCCTGCGAAGCCTCGATGATCTTTCTCATCACCGACGCAGACGCCTTGGACTGAGCTGACGGAGAGGCGCAGCTAGCGCTGCCAATCGCCCGCCGCGCCTAGTGATCTGAGTCAGTGCTGGGCTGGTCCGGCCTCAACGATGGCTGTCACCGTCTCGCGCCCGAGTCCGGACACTTCCGCAAGCTGGCGCAGCGAGGCGCCGGATCGGTGGGCCACCCGGATCATGTCGTCTCGCATCTCGGCTTCTTTGTGTGCCCGCTCGGCGCTGAGGCCCACCACCGCCAATGCAGCCGCGATCTCGCCATCGATCTCTCCGCGGTACTTGTGCATCGCATTCCGTGCGGCCGACACTTCGGCTTCGGTGTAGCTCATAGTTGACCGCGCACCCCCGAGGCGAGCTTGTCCCGAATCGACATCAATCTCTCACCGATGCCGGGTCCGGCCGGTCCTCACGCAGTGTGCCGCGCCGAACTTGCAGCCAGACGCGCGGGGCGTAGCCGAGCCCGTTGAGCTTCTGCTCCCATAGAGGTATCCGTCTCGCCATGTCGATACGTGATTGGCGAGGCCAGCCAGTTCGTACGTGAAGATGATGACTTCGACTCCGACCTGCTGGATGAATTGTGTGCGCTGCCTTCGGGATCGGAAGTCGTTGTCGCAGGTAACCAACACGTAGCTGTTCTCCGCGCACCAGACGGCAATGTCGTAGTCATCGGCATTGGAATGGCCGCCGTGCGTCCGGCTGAGGGCATCCACTTCGGAAACGTGAATCACATTGTCGATGCCCGCAGCTGCCCGCGGAGAGATGTTCGCGTCGAGGCAGAAGCGGATGTCACGCGGTGTGTCGAGCGAACTCCGCACAAGCCTTTACTCGGGTCACGCTGAGGTTGAACCCCCGTGCGACCTCTTCGGGGGGATCTTCAGCGAGGCTCGCGACGATGGACCTGACGGGGATCCTGGTGCCCGCCACCACCGGAGCGCCGAAGCAGATGCGTGGGTTGATCTCGATCCATTCAGCGATATCCCACGAGGCAGCGCGTTCGTCGACGAACTGGATCTCCTCGGCGAACGTCTTGATGGCTGAGGTGATGGCCCACTGTCCCTTGCGGTTTCCAACGATCTCCTCCGCGTGCCCTTGAAATTCAATCCAGACGCTGTGCCCGTCGGTGTAGAAGGACTCGTGAGCTAGCGGGTGCTGAATGTCTGGAAACCGCTCACGCATGCCGTCGAGCACCCGACGGACCCTCTGGAGCGAAGCGCCGCGGTCGCGAAAGCGGCACACCATTTCCAAGCCGATCAGATCGAGAAATCCAATCGTCGCCGAGGTGTTCTTGTCCTGCGTCGGCGGCTTGACGACCGTCATCCAGCGACGAATCTGGGCACGCGAGACATCTCGGTTTCGCTCCACAATCTGTGCCGCCTGGGGAAATGAGTAAATGCCTGCCCCCATAGCAGCGCCAGTCGCTACCTCACTGTCAGCATGCTTCTTCGCTGTCACCTCACCTCCGCGGGGTTCCAGTCATCAGCCTAAGCCTGGATCCACCGGTGGGGTGGCGGGTTTGGGTGGTGCGCGTCCACCAGAAAGGCCTCCTGACGTGGCATTTTGCCGTTGACGAATAGTCGGCGTGATGCCATGACGGGAGGCACTTTCTGTGAGCAGCGTAGCTGGGGGTCTGGACCGGATTGAGGCAGTGTTCGACGAGGAGTCTTTGGTCGCCGATGCGGGGTTGTTGTTGGCGGGGTCGCTGGTGGCCCGGCTGGGTCTGGAGTCGTTGATCGATGAGGTGGTGACGCCGCCGGGGTCGGGCCGCGGTTCGGGTGCCAAGGTGCTCACGGCGGTGTGCTCGATGCTGGTGGGCGGTTCGTTCTTTTCGGACGCGGACAGGCTGCGGGCCGCGTCGACAAGGTCGGTGCTGGGGTTCGCGCCTGTGGCGCCGTCGACGTTGGGGACGTTCGCGAGGTCGTTCACGTTCGGTCATGTGCGTCAGCTCGACCGCGCGCAGGAGCTGGCGTTGGGCCGCGCGTGGGACGCAGGCGCCGCCCCTGCGGCCGAGCAGGTCACGATCGATGTCGACTCGACGGTCCGCGAGGTGCACTCCGACGCGAAGCAAGGCGCCGCCTATGGGCATACGCGCACGCTGGGCTATCACCCGTTGGTCGCGGTGCGCGACGACACCGGCGAGATATTGCATTCGCGGATGCGCAAGGGGTCCTCCCAGAAAGGACACCTGCGGTTCGTGTCCGAGACCGTCGCCAGGACGCGGCGGTTGGCGCCACAGGCGGCGCTGACGCTGCGCGCCGACGCAGGGTTCTTCTCCTGGGACCTGACCGAGCGGCTCGACAAGCTCGACGTGAGGTTCCTGATCGCTGTGGGCCGCAACCCCGCTGTCGACAAGGCGATCGCCGCGATCGACGACGACGAATGGACCCCGATCGGCTACACCGACGACGGCGAGGCACACGTCGCCGAGACGACGTTGACCTCGAGCCGGCGCCGCCGCGGCAAGCCCGCTCGCACGGTGCGGCTGGTGGTGCGCCGCACCCGCATCGTCGGCGAGCAAGGCGACCTGTTCCCCGACTGGCGCCACCACGCCGTCGTCACCGACATCGACGCCGAAACGCTCGACACCAAAACAGCCGACGCCGCCTACCGCCGTCACGCACGCGTCGAGCTCGCCATCAAAGACCTCAAAGCCGGCGGCCTCGCCCACAGCCCCTCAGGACGCTTCGCCGCCAACGCCGCATGGCTCGCCTGCGCCGTGCTCGCGCACAACATCGCACGCTGGACAGCGCGCATCGGACACGTCCACGACCCCCGAAAGCTCACCGTCGCCGCCACCATCGCACGCCGCCTGCTCGCCGTCCCCGGCCGGCTCGTCAACCGCAGCGGACGGCCCACCCTGCGGCTCCCCGCCCGATGGCCCTGGGCTCACACGTTCGCCGCCGCGCTCGACAAGATCCGCAGCCTGCCCCAACACTGCTGAACCGCCCCCAGCGCCCAGCCGCCCGGCGCAGCACACCCCCAAAAGCGCAGCACACCCCCAAAAGCGCAGCACACAACCCAACCCCCCCAAGCCGAACCGGGCACCACCACGCCCCAATGACCCCCATTACGTTGCCGGCGGCCCTGGCGCGACGGCGTCAGGGGCTGGCTGCTCGCCCGGGCGGGCAGGGCTGTTTCCCAACCACCCCACCGGTGGATTCAGGCTAAGCGTGCCCTGCCACACACCCGTTGATGCACGGTTCAGGGCTTGGAAATTCCTACACATGAAGGTCGTCTCGCCTCAGATGAGGGCGAGCCAGGTGACGCAGTAGACGTCGTCGGGAGTGACTTCGGGGAGCGGTTCGGGAGGCACGTAGGGATGCAACCCGAGGTCGCGGATGACCCGGATTATCTGCTCGGACTGCTCGGCAGGCTCGGGTGAGCTAGCGAGCGCGCTCTGGAAGGTTCGGATAGTGCGCTCAGGGTAGGGCGCCCTAATCGTGTCGATCGCCCGGTCGATCTCGTCCTGGGTCATGCTTGCGGGCGGATGGTCACGCACGACGTCGGCTGCCCGGAGGAGGCGGGGCGGAATGCGCGGCTCCAAGTTGGCTTTGTCGGACATGAAGTTCCACTTCTCGACGATGTCGGCCCGAGCCCTTTCCCATGCGTCGAACGCTCTGCTCGCAACGGCATCCTCCAGCACGCGGGGCCCGACGCGACGTTCGACAGCGTAGGCGCGGGGAATCGGCGCTTACGCGATGAAGTTGCGCGGAACCGCTCGACAGGCAGGATCGACCGTGTGGAGGTCCGGCAGCAGACTGGAAGCCAAGACGTCGTAGACGGTCCGGTTGCTTGTGGCGGCGATCAGGAGCGCCTCGGCAGACAGCGTGTCGCTTGGCCCGGTGCCGTCGCGTGAAGATCGGCCAGCTTCGGCGTCGCCAGAACTGCGAATAGTGCCATGTTGGATGGCGTCGTCATCAATATCGCTGGCGCGGGATGACTCGGGTCGGCTGATTCGTCCCAGCGGCGCAGAGGTCTGGTGAGACAACTGTTGTGAGGCATCCGAAGATGGCTCGGTTGGTTGGTGTCGAGACCAAGAGCGGGGGGGGGGGGGTCATTGCCGTCGCGCGGGAACATGGCCGCGATGGTCTTGACGCTGGAGAGGATGCGATCGTCTTCGTAGAGCCAGAGCTGCTGGAAGGGCCGGTAGAGCACTGGCCGAATCCGATCCTCGTCGAACTCGATCTGGATGTTGGCCTTGACTGCTTGGCGAAGGCGCGCGTGCCACTTGATGTCCTCGACCTCCTCGTCTGCGGTGGCGACATCAAGAGGTACGTTCCGCTCGTGGATGGCGCGTCGCGCACGCTCGTAGGCGGCGACGAATGCTCGCATTCTTTCCGCCAGATCGTCGCGGCTGAACGAATACACATACGTGTCGCAGTTTGTGGTGAGGCCGAGCGCGTGCTGGCTGACCGCCACGTCGTCTCGACGGTCACGGGTCAGGGCGCAGAGAGATATCGGCAATTCTCCGAAAGCGTTGTCGGTGAGGTTGACCCAGTCGTGGGAGGCGCCGATCGGCACCTTCTCGAAGCTGTCCCAGAAGGTGTCTGTGCCCGGAGCAATGGATTCGAGCCACGCGAACTTGGCGGTGCGGTGCTGGTACTCGGGGACTTCGGCGTAGTGGAGAGCGGCAGGCCCGTCTGGTCTCGGTGCATCGGGGTCGCTGACGAGGAACGTGATCTGTACGCCGTTGCGTGAGCCGCCGCCGAAGAGCTTGTCGCCTTCTCGTTTGAATTCTTCACCCTGCTTGTAGGCGTCGCCCCGCAGGTTGACGACGTAGATATCACTGAACTCGTCTCGCAGGGCGGCGCGCATGCCGGCCAGAGATATCCCGGTGGCGAGTGAGTTGGGGTGCACGAAGGCGACCACGCCCGGCACCTCGGGGCACCGACGCGGGGTTGTCGGCACAGGATCGCCGACCCGGTCGGAAGCCCAGCGGATGGCCTCTACGTAGAGGTTGCCACCGGACTTGCCGCTGCCCTGCCCGGTGACTTCGCGGTGCCGCTTGCCGTACGTGTCGCGCACCCGCTGCTCAATCTCGGGGTAACCGATGTTGGGGTTGTCGTCGTTGGCTCTCTTCTGGCCGGCAGACCACGGCGGGTTGCTGATGATGACGCGGATCGGCAGCTGGTTTTGCATCTGCGCAATCAGGGTGTTGTCTTCGGTGCCTTCGAGCCGGCCATTGCTGAGCGCATCGTTCTGGAGGAACGTGTCGCCGTACACGATGTTCTCGAACTGCTGGAACTGGCCGTCGTCGAAGCCATCCCGGCTCTCCATGCCGGCTTCGATCTTGAGCGCAGCGACGTAGTAGGCAAGCAGCACCAATTCGGTCGCGTGCAGCTCGTGGCGGTATTTGCGGGCGAGGTCTTCGCGCCGGATGATCGGCCGATCGTCGGCACCCTTGATCGTCAGGATCTGATGGATGAAGGTGCCGGTGCCGACAAAGGGATCCAAGATGTGGACTCCCTCTGCGGTGAGGCCCTTGCCGAAGTGCTTGCGGCAAATCGCGTCGGTGGCGCGCACCATGAAGTCCACGATCTCGACCGGGGTGTAGACGATCCCGAGCCGTTTGGTAACGTCTTCCATCGCGTGAGCGAAGAATCCGTCGTAGATCTGGCGCATCAGGTCGACCTTCTGCGCCGGCGTGATGTCGTCGGACAACATCGAACGCATCGTGCGGTAGGCCCGGGTGAGCGGTGTCAACTCGGCCCCGAACACTTGTTCAGCCAAGTCGAACCCAGCCAGATCGGCTGCATCGTCGGCATCTATGTGGCCGCTGTGTTGAGCGAGCGCTGCGAGCAGGCGGTCCATGGCCTTGCTCATCGGGTTTTCCTTGGCGAATCCGGAATCGGCGAATAGCGCATCGAAAATCGGGATGGTCACCACATGCTGGGCCACCATCTCCAACGCGTCGTGATAGGTGATCCGTTCGCCCGCAGTCTCTCGAATTGCTGTCAGGAACGTCTCGAACTCCTGCTGAGCCTCCATCGGCGCCAGCAGCTCACCGGACAGTCGGTCGCGAACTTGATCGCAAACCTTGGCGGCGTTCTTGCCCCACGTGGGCCACATCTGCCTGTCACCGCAGAGATCCACCATCTTGGAGAACACCTCGCGTTCGAGGCGCTGCTTGATCTGCAGGTCGAGCGCCAGCTGTTCCACGGCCGGATCGGCGTCATCGGCATCCTCGGCGTCGCTGTCGCCGTCGTCGGGAGCGATGACGTCGATCGGGGGCTTGGTGCTGACACCGTTCAGCCAGTGATCCACGCGGTCGTCGTGGGAGCGGAGGGCTCGCACTACCTCCCACACGGTCGAGAAATCCGAGCCGGCCAGCACTTCCTCGCTGGTCATCTCGCTGCCTTCAGGCACCACTACCGGGATCACGATGTAGCCCAGTTCCTTGCCGTCGGCCCGGCGGATGGCGCGCCCCACGGCCTGGGTGATGTCTATGGTCGACTTGCGCGGGTCCATGAACACCACGGCGTCGAGGGCAGGCACGTCCACACCTTCTGAGAGCACCTTGGCGTTGGCAAGCACTCGGCAGGTGGCCCCTTGCTGGTCGCCGCCGTCGCCCTGTACTTGACGGCGACTTTCGCCGTCGGAACCCGAGTCCTCGAGTGGACCTTGTGCAGTGCTGGCGGCACGCAGCCAAGACAGTTGACGGGCACGCACATCGGCTCGGGTTTTGCCGTCCATGTGGTCGGTCTCGATGCGCAGAATCGGCTGTGCTTCGCCCTCGGCCCTGCTCTTGGCGCGCAGGTCGTCGGAGATCGCACTCAGCAGGCTGTGGTCGTTGCCCAGCAGCTCCGCGAATCCTCCTGCCTCGCCGACGAGCTTCGATTTCGCCACCGTGCTGGCGAACAGGATCGCCGAGCGCAGCGGAGCGCCCGTTTGGGGCGCGATCTGCCCGGACATCCTCTGTGGGTCGCTGCGTACAGTCTTCGGCGCAGCCAAGGCGTCGAGCACGCCGAGCAGCTTCGTGGCATAGCCCTCCGCCACCAGGCCGCCCCGAGCCGACGACTTTCGCCGGGCATCCTCAGTTCGCAGCACTTCGACGTATGCGTCGCTGAGTTCGTTGCTGCCTGCCCGCTTGCCGACGACGAGCACCCGGTAGTCGGTCAACAGCCCCTGGTCGATGGCATCGCTGAACGCCATCTTGAAGAACCGCGGCCCGTACACGGCGTCGTCGTCCATCGAGTACGAATCGAGGTCGCGACCGGCTTCCTCGCTCATCTTCGCCGCCTTGGCCTTCAGTCGAGGCGTGAACACCCGCGGCGTGGCCGTCATGTAGAGACGCCGCAGCGCCGGCAACCGGCGATCGTCGTGAGCGAGTCTGAATCCCGAGACACGGTCGGTCTTGGCTTCTGCGTCCTCGATCCCCGTCGTGCGGTGGGCTTCATCGAGGACAAACAGATCGAAGGGTTCGAAGCCGTGACCGCCGCTGCGGATGGCTTGATTGGCATGTTCGATGGCGTCGGCCACTACCGGCAGCGAGTGGTACGTGGTGAGCACTACTCGCATTTCGTCGGGGCGCGGTGCCTCTGCCAGCCGTCGGGCGATGTCGGCGCGGTCGGTGCTCACGGGAATCTGCACCGCGGCCAGCTCGTCTGCCGCGCCTCTGGGTAGCCGACCCGTGCTTGGATCGGAGCAGACGCCGAAGTAGCTGTGAGCGATGGACCGATTCCGCGCCCACTCGCGCATCGTCTGACCCATTAACGCAATCGACGGCACCGCGTACAGCACCGATCCGCCCCGGCCAGCGTGCTCCTCAGCGGCCCACATCGCCACTAGTGATTTGCCCGTGCCGCACGGCATCACCACTGTGCCGCGGCGATGTTCCTGGAATCCCTTGCTGATCTCGATCAGCGCTTCCTGCTGGTGGGGGAAGGGCCGTTTGGGCTCGCTGGCCCATTCCACGGCATCCGGGTCTTCGAGGCCTGCCAGCCAGTCGACGGGCCACGATTCGAGCTCGGCGAGGTCGATGAGCTTGGTGCCGCCCTTGATGAGCTTCGTCGCGGCGTGCTTCGGAATCTGACCGGTTGAGACCAGGATCGAACCGTCGAAATCGTCATTCAACGCCAGCGCGAGAAAGTCGTTGATCCCCTTGGTGGCAACTTTGGCGTCCTTGTAGAACTTGCACTGCACACCGACACGGCCACCGTGCCTGCGCTGCGCTACCAAGTCGACCCCGATGTCAACCGTGTAGCCGAGTTCGGTCCGTTCGGGCCATTCATTCCACAGCCAGACGTGTTGGAAATCAAACTCGGGGTTTGCCTCGAAGGCGCCTCGCATCACCTGCTCGAACATTCGCCCCTTCTCAGTGGAGTTCAGCGCCCGCTCGCGAATCTGGCGAAACACCACCGGCTCAAAGAGATGTCCCTGCACCGCTGTCCCTGTTTCGAAGAGCGTCATGACTCGGTCAACTCTGAGTCAGCGGCTTCGTCAACGGTTTCGAGCGATAGGGGCAGCGCGGCGATGATCCGCGCCGATTGCGATCCGACGTAGGCAAGGCGACGAAGGTGTCTGATCAGGTTGAACGGTTCGTCAGCCCAGACATGCCAGCGATTCGGGTCGTCGGTGATTCCCGACGGTTTGTCATACTTGACAGTGAGCGTCGTGACTGCCCATTCGAGGGGTGAACGACCCGAGACTGTGTAGCTGTGGCACTCGACTGGGATGCCGACAAGACGACAGCGCTCGTTGACGTGAAGCATCGACCGGTCGTCGCGCTTGGCGCTGCCCACTGAGCGCCCCCAGTGCATCCGGGCCTGAATCCGGTATGCGGCGTCGGGGTGCTGGCCTTGGCTTTCTTCGCCATCGACGAAGCAGTCGAGCGGAAATTCAGGACAGGACTCATAGCCGACGTGCAGGTCCATGAGTTCTCGGCCCGCTGCGCGGAATGCCTCAAAATCGGGGGCCAGAGGCAAGCGGGGAAGGCTGCGTTGGAGGTCGTGCCGGAAGCGCTCACGCCAGTCAGGCGCGTGCATCACGCCGTAGAGGTACTCCCAGATGTCGTCCTTCGAGACGTGTGACCCATAGCGGTGTTGGAACTGCTCCAAACACCAATCAGTGACGTTGTCCCGCCAAGCCGGTGCTGCTGGCGCGAACAGCGAGTCCGGGGGGGGGGGTCATGGCCTCAAAACCGTAGTCTACGTGTGGCATTGCGCCAGCGGATCGAAGAAGTGGCTGTGCGTGCCGACGATGTCCTCGACAGATGCCTCTGGTCAGGTGCCGATCCGGGGGCCATTCGCTCGTCGAAGTCGTTGAGTGCGGATCAAGCCGCGTCGGCCACTGCGGGTTCAGACAGGGGCCTGTCCAACCTTTTAGGTATCCGGGCGTGGTGGATTTTATCGAATGTAGGCGGCGATCCGGTCGCCGTAGTGGACGGTGAGCGCGTTGAGGATGGCTTTCCAGCCGTTGGTCTTGCCGGCCAGGTTGGTGCGGTTCTTGCGTCGAGCGGTGGCGATTAGGGGTAGACCGAGCGCAGAACGGCGTCTCCCGGCGCTTCGATGACGAGTCGGGGGCTGCGACGATGGCTGGCGGTCTCTTTGCCGCTTGGCTGCACTTACGGCAAACTCAGGAGCACGGATCACCCGAACTTGCCGAATTGCGTAGGTTGCGGTCATCTCAGCACTCGGGTGCGCGAAGGATGCGAGCCATGGGACGAACCGAACGGCGCTACTGGGACAACCGGGAGAACATCTCAAGAGCCGCCCGCGCCGGCGATCCACAAGACTTGCTGTTCGACGCATACGTACCCCACCCGATTGCCGGCTGGGAGCCTGTCCTGGGCTCCCGCACATGGGCACGTCTGTCGCGCTCATCGGAGCGTTGCCGCGCCCTCAGCGAAACACTCGGTCAAGGTGACTTGCCAGCCGAATGGCTATTGAGTCGCGCTGAGAGCATCGCTTCGAGCACCATCGAGGACATCCGGCCCTCTGCTCGTCGGGTTGCCCGGGCAGAGGCCCAACTGGGGTTGTTCGGCGAGAAGCCGCCGGACGCTGAAATGCAGGCGTTGCGCAACATCGGCGTCACCCGGCACGCCTCAGACCTTGCGCAGTCTGGTGCCAGCTTCACCGTCGAATCGTTGTGCGACATGCACGAGACCCTCATGGGGGATGACCCGATCGCCGGCCGATTGCGGGAGCGGCAGAATTGGGTCGGCGCAGGGGCGCTCAAAGGCCCGCTCGCCGCTCGCCATGTCGGACCTCCGCCTGAGCACGTTCTCGGTCTTCTCGAGGATTTGGTCGAGTACGTCCACCGAGATGACGGAGACCCGTTGGTTCGTGCCGCCATTGCTCATGCCCAATTCGAGACGATCCATCCCTTCCCGGACGGCAACGGTCGCACAGGCCGCGCCCTGATCCAGTTCATGCTGTTGCGTGAGGAGGTGATCGGACGAGGGACGCTGCCCATCAGCTCAGCTTTGATGATCGAGAGGCCGCGTTACTTCGACGCACTGGATTCGTTTCGCTTGGTCTGCGCTCCTGACGACGAGGCCAGGTCGAGATCAGCGCAGCCTTGGATTGAGATGCTCGCTGAAGCGACATTCCATGCGTGCATTCTCCATGACCGGCTGAACTCGCACGTCGAGGCGCTGCGGCAGCGGTGGGCGGCCCAGGCCACGGCCAAGCGAATTCGCCCTTCGAGCGCGGCCTTCCGGCTGCTCGATCACCTGCCTGCCAATCCGGTCCTCACAGCGGATAGCGCTCGGCGTCTGCTTGACACGAACGAGCGGACAGCACGCCACGCAGTCGCCCGACTCGCCGATGCCGGAATCTTGGAGCAGCGCAGCGCCGGCCGCCGAAACAGGGTCTTTGAGTGCGGCGACATGATGGACGCGTTCACTGAGTCGGCGCGTGAGCAGCCCGCCGCCAATCTCACACTGTCCACACCAGTCGGCGCCCCAGGCCCGACACTCCCGGGCACTGAAGAAACCGCGAAAGAAGAGGCCGGAGGCATATGCGGCGCCCGTACACGTCGAGGCACACAATGCGGCCATCCGCGTCCTCGTCTAGGCGGCAAGTGCCCGGCAGGGCACCCACGAAGCTGAGAGGCCGCCGATTTGCGGCGGCGCCAGCTCAAAGCGCTCGTACGGGCGCAACGGCGGTTTGTGCGCGACGCGGTCAGCGGAGGTGGGTGGGGCGGGGGTCGGCTAGGCGGCCCAGGGGTGATTGGGCTCGCAGGCCGCCGTCTACCACGATGGCTTCGCCGGAGACGAATGACGACTCGTCGCTGGCGAGCCAAGTCGCGACGCTGGCGATCTCGTCGGGATGGCCGAGGCGGCGCAGTGCGTGCGCTGCCAGATTTCGTTCGAGCGCAGCTGGGTCCTGCATCATCCGCTGCACCGGGGGAGTCTCGATGGTGCCTGGGCAGATGGCATTGACGCGAACGCCGTCGGGAGCGTGATCGGTGGACAGCGCCCGCGTCAGGTTGATGACTGCCGCCTTGGACGCGGCATACACGACCGAGCCGCCGTCGCCGTGCAGGCCGCTGATTGACGCCGTATTGATGATCGAGCCGCCGCCGCGGGCCTCCATTGCGGGCACGGCGTACTTGGCGCCCAAATAGACCGACCGGACATTCACGTTCATCACGAGATCCCAGTCACGAGGCTGCAGCTCCACCGCGGTGCCCGGACGGATCGTGCCTGCATTGCTGTACAGCACGTCGAGACCCCCCCAGCGATCCACGGCCGCGGCAACCATCGCCTCGACGTCGTCAGGCTCCGCGACATTGGCGCCGAAGCCGTGCGCTTCGCCGCCGTCTCGGGTGATGGCCTCTGCCACGCTCTCGGCTCGCTCTCGGCGGATGTCCACGACGAGCACCGACGCACCTTCAGCAGCAAAGCGCTTCGCGCTGGCCTCGCCGATGCCTGATGCACCGCCGGTGACGATGGCGATCTTGTTCTCCAGCAGCATGGGATCCCCTTCCGAGAGCCGCGTCGCTCACCGCGGACACTAGGAGGCTGAGCTGGGCCCCGTCTCGCCAACATGGCTACGTTGTGGCGGCCGATCGGGATCAATCCGATGCGGGCCGAAGCAGGGGAGGGCTCGATGGCGAGCGAAGCGTTCTACAGAATCCGCGAGATCATCGCGTCGCAGGCAATGCCTGCCGACATCGATGCGATGCGCAAGGGCATTGAGCTCACTGCCCGACCGCTGCCGACCGGCGTGAGCGGTGAAATGGTCGTCGCCAACGGTGTCTCGTGCGAGCTGCAGACACCCGATGAGACCAGCAGTGACGCCATCGTGCAGTACGTCCATGGCGGCGGCTACGTCGCCGGGTCGATCGGCTCGCACCGGAATCTGACGGGAAATCTGGCCCTGAAGCTGGGCTGTCCGGTGCTCTCGGTCGATTACCGCCTCGCGCCCGAGCATCCCCACCCTGCGCCGGTGGAGGACTCGGTTGCGGTGTATCGCCGGCTGCTCGACCGCGGCCACTCTGCCGACAAGATCGCCATTGCCGGCGACTCGGCAGGCGGCGGGCTGACGATGTCGACGCTCATGAAGCTGCGCGACCTCGGGCTGCCGCTGCCGGCCGCAGCCGTGCCGATCTCGCCATGGGTCGACATGTCCGGCACGGGGGAGAGTGCCGTCACCCGGTCCGACCGCGACCCCATGGTGAGCGCTGACGATCTCACCCGGATCGCCGGTGTCTTCCTCGGCGCAGACGGCGATCCCGCCGATCCATACGCGTCACCGCTCGAAGGCGATCTCTCGGGCCTGCCGCCGTTGCTGATCCACTGCGGCGACGACGAAGTCCTGCTGTCCGACAGCGAGCGGCTGGCACACAAGGCCCGCACCAGTGGCGTCGACGTGACCCTCGAGGTATGGCCCGAGATGATCCACGTCTGGCACTCGATGGCTGGCCTCTTCCCCGAAGCCGACGACGGCATTGCCCGAGTCGCGGAGTACCTCAGCGAGCGGCTCGCCGGCTAGAGCGCCGAGCCCTTCGGCTAGGACTGGGCCACGTCGTCGAGAAACCAGTCGACGAGGTCGAAGCAATTGCGCCGGTTCGCGGCCTCGTTGCGCGTCACGGCGGCCAGGATGTCCTCGCGAACCACGCCGACCGATTCCAGGTAGTCGTCGCTGGCCGCCCAGAGCCACTCGCTGGCGAGCTCCACGTTGATCTCGGGATGGAACTGGGTGCCCACGCTGCGGCCCATCCGGAAGAGCTGCGGGCAGATCTCGGTGCTGGCGAGCAGCTCGGCCCCGTCGGGCAGGTGAAAGCGATCGTGGTGCCACTCCATCCAGGGACCGGTCGATATCGGCAAGTCGACGCCTTCGGGCGGTGAGATCCGGTACCAACCGATCTCAGTCTCAGGGGAGCGATCCACCGATCCGCCGAGTGCTGCTGCCAGCGCTTGGCCACCGAAGCAGATGCCCAGCACCGGCGTGCCGCCCTCATGGGAACGGCGGATCAGGTCCAGCTCCGTGCCGATCCAGGGTTCGATGGCGTCCTCGTAGACCGACCAATACGAACCGGTCACGACGAGCACATCGAAGTCTTCCTGAGGCAGCGGCTGGAAGTCTGCGGGCCGCGTGTTGTCGGGCACCATCACGTGGACAGCCAGATCGACGCCCCGTTCGGTCAGCCGATCACCGACGAATCCGGGTCGCGACGTCTTCTCGTGGGTGACGACCAGGGCTCTCACGTGATCTTCCGCACTTGCCGATGAGTACTCGGCGAGCATCATGCCGCCAGGTCGACGACGCGCACCGGCAGGTGCTTGATGCCGGAGATGAAGTTGGAGCGCAGCCGCTCCACCGGCCCGTCCTGCTCGATCCGCACGACCCGCCGCAGCAGCTCCTCGAACACGACCTTGATCTCCATGCGGGCCAGCCAAGCGCCGAGGCACAAGTGGGGTCCATTGCGGCCGAAGGCCATGTGCTCGTTGTCGGTGCGCGCCAGATCGAACCGGAATGGGTGAGGGAACCGGTCGGCGTCGTGATCCGCGCTGATGTAGTACAGGACCACCTTGTCGCCGGCCCGCACCTTGGTGCCGTTGATCTCGGTGTCACATGTCGCCGTGCGCCGGAAGTGCGTCGTGACCGAACTGGCACGCAGCACCTCCTCCACCGCTGCCGTGGTCAGCGTCTCATCGCCGGCCAGCACCGCAGTGCGCCACAGGTCAAACAGATGGGGATGAGCCATCAGCACCCACAGCCCGTGGGTCATCGTGTAGCGGGTGGTGTCGTTGCCGGCCGCGATCAGCAGTGTGAAGAAGTTCTTGAACTCGAGATCGGTGAGCGGCGTGCCGTCGGTGGTGGGGGCCAGAAGCTGGCTGATCACGTCGGAGGTCGGCCACTCGCGCCGCTCAGCGGCCTGCTGCGCTGCGTATTGAAAGATTTCCACCGTCGCCGGGCTGCGAAACGGCATGAAGCGGAAGTCGTCGGTGTCGACAAGCCCGACGGGGTAGTCGGTGAAGTCGGGATCGGTGTTGCCGAGCAGCGCATCACCCCACTCGACGAGCTGGTGACCGTCCTCATCGCTGGTCCCCAGCATCCGGCCCAGCATGCGCATCGGCAGCTCCGTCGCCACCTCGGTGACGAAGTCGAAGCGTTCGGTGGTCAGTGCCCGGTCCAGCACCTCGCAGGCAAGCCCCCGGATGGCCGCCTCGTACGTGTTGACCACACGAGGCGTGAACCCGCGGCTCACCAGGCGGCGGTACCGCGTGTGCTCAGGAGGGTCCATTTCCATCATCGTCGTACGCGCTTCGAGCTCGTCGGGCGCCATGTCCTCGAGCCGGATGCCCTGCGCGGAGGTGAACGTCTGGGTGTCGCGGCTGATGCGGAACGCATCGTCGTACTTCGTGACGGCCCAGTAGCCGCGCCCGTCGATTTCCTCGACCCACGCCACGGGGTCCTCCCGTCGCATACGGGCGAACGTGGCGTGCGGGACGCCCTGGGTCCAGACGTCGTGGTCGGAGATGTTGGCGTCGTCAGGCCCGAGGTCGTCCAGATACGGCTCCGCCCAGGTGCTCACAGTCAAAGATTGTTGCAGGAGGCTCGCACAGACGCCGGTGGACCGCCGACAGGCACGTCGACCGAGACCTCCACCGAAGCGACGCCGTGGACAAAATTTGACGGAATCCGCACGAGATTCGAGGCGCTCGCCGGCCGGATGCCGCGGTCCAGCATCGCTTCGAGCAGCACGGTCAGCTCCATGCGGGCGAGAAAGGCACCCAGGCAGAAGTGCGGCCCGCCGCCTCCGAAAGCAATCTG
The DNA here is from genome assembly GCF_965208895.1 of Candidatus Poriferisodalis sp. Classification (GTDB taxonomy): domain Bacteria; phylum Actinomycetota; class Acidimicrobiia; order Acidimicrobiales; family Poriferisodalaceae; genus Poriferisodalis. The sequence goes on from NZ_OZ242363.1 coordinate 4,286,187, forward strand.
GGCATTGTCGGCCCGCCCGATGTCGAACTCGTCGGCCTGGTCGAACAGCGCCTCGTCCCGATTGGCCGATGGGTACCACATGACGACCTTGTCGCCTGCGGCGATCTGGGTTCCGGACAGTTCGGTGTCCACTGCGGCGGTTCGTCGCATGTGCAGGATCGGCGACGCCCAGCGGATGACCTCCTCCACGGCGTTGGGCAGCAGTTCGCGGTCTGCAACCAGCCGGTCCCACTGCTCGGGGTGCTCGGCGAACGCGATCGTCCCGTGGGTGATTGCGGTGCGCGTCGTTTCATTGCCGCCGAACACCAGGACCTGGAAGAAGTTGCGGAACTCGGTCGCTGTCAAACGGTCGCCGCCGACCTCGGCGTGCACGAGGTGGCTGACGACGTCGTCAGCGGGGTGGTCCAAGCGCTCGTCGCCGAGCTTCGCGCCGTACTCGTACAGCCCCCACGCGGCGGGGCTCCCGAAGGGGAGCAGGCGCAACGGCGTGGTGTTGCCGTAGGCGTCAGGCGGCAGCGACTGGCTCTCGGTGGTGCCTTCGACCAGATGGTTCGACAGCTCCACCATGTAGTCGGCATCTTGCGGGGGCACGCCCAAGATGGCGATGATGACCCGGATCGGCAGCGGCGCCGCGACCAGGTCCACCCAGTCACCGCCTCCCTGCCGGACGACAGCGTCGAGCAGCTCGTCGGCGATCTGACGCGTGCGCTCTTCGTAGCGGCGCATCTGGCGGGGAGTGAACGCCTTGCTGACCACCCGGCGCAGGCGGGTATGCGCGGGCGGGTCGTGCTCGAGGATCGATCGGCGCGCTTCCAGCGCATCGGCTTCGAGGTCCCATAAGTTGACGTGCCCAATCGCCGACGAGAATCGTTCGGGGTGGCGAGACACCTCGCACACGTCGGCGTGGCGCGTCACCGCCCAAAAGCCGTGGTCTTCGTAGCGGTTCCAGTGCAGCCCCGGCTGCTGCCGCAGGGCGCGGAAGTCCTCCCAGGGGATGCCGTTGCCGTAGCGGCTCGCGTCGGCAATATCGATCTGTGCGGTCAAATCGGCTCCGCGTGTCATGGGCGAATGGTAAGTGTGTGCAGATGTTCCGGTGGACCAAGGAGGCAAGCCTGTGACAACCGTCGCCGATATCAAGGGCATTTTGAGCGGAGCCGACGTGCACACCGTGGAGGTCGCCATCGTCGATACCTACGGGCACCTTCGAGGCAAGCGCTTCCCGGTCGATCACTTCTTGCGCTCGATCGCAGAGGGCGGATGTCACCTTGCCGACGCCATCTACATCTTCGACCTGCACAACGATCTTGTCGACAGCCCGTACATCAACATGGGCCTCGGCTTTCTCGACACCCACTTGGTTCCCGATCTGGGCACGCTGCGCATCTTCGGCCACCGCCCCGGCTACGCATTGGTGTTCGCCGACAGTCTCGAACCGCCGCACCGTCTCCACCCCATCGCCCCACGCACAGTGCTGACCTACCAGATCGCACGCTGCCGGGCGCTCGGCTTCAGCCCGCTCGTGGCGACCGAGATGGAGTTCTACCTGTGCGAGGCCGACTGGTCGCACACCCAGAGCCACATCCAGTACTCGTCGCTCACCGACCGCGCTGACGTCGAATCGGTGCTGCTGGCGATGCGCCTCGCGATGATCGACGCCGGCATCCCCGTCGAATCGTCGAATCCCGAGTACGGACCCGGCCAGATCGAGATCAACGTGCAGTACTCCGATGCCATGACCACCGCCGACAACACAGCGCTGTACAAGAGCATTGTGAAGGAGATCGCTGAGGAGACCGGTCTCAAGGCCACGTTCATGCCGAAGCCGTGGACCGCGCCGTCGGGCAGCGGCATGCATGTACACACGAGCCTCGTGTCGGTGGGCGATCGCGCTCCCGCCGGCGGCGAGCGCCCGCAGGAGGCTGCGAGCCACAACGCGTTCGCCAGCTCCACCGACGGCCCCAACGAGGTGATGTCGCACTGGCTCGGCGGCCAGCTCGACAATGCCGCGGCGCTGTCGCTGCTGGGCAGCCCCGTGCCCAACGGCTACAAGCGGGTGCGCCCCTACACGTTCGCCCCCACCCACGTGCATTGGGGGCTCGACAACCGCTCGGTGATGTGCCGCTGCACGGTGGGAGCGGGCAGCGCGAATCGGGTCGAGTACCGGGCAGCGGGTGCCGACGCGAACCCCTACCTCATTATCGCCGGCCTGCTGGCAGCGGGCGCCGACGGGCTCGAACGCGGCGCCGACCCGGGGCCCATGAGCGTCGGCGACCAGTACGACGACGCCGGCGACGCTGTGCCGCTGCCCGCAAACGCTGCCGAAGGCATCGCGGCCTATGAGGGAAGCGCACTCGCCGCAGCGTTGGGGGAGGCATTCTCGACGAACTTCGTGCTGATGGCCAAGGCCGAGCTCGACAAGTTCACCGAGGCCGGCTGCGACCCGGTCGGCGACGACATCTCCGAGTGGGAGCGCAATCGCTACATCGAATTCACCTGACTTGTCGTGCGGCACCCCAGGTCTGTGCAATTTCGCCACCGTGAACCGCAGTCTTGCGCAGAGAAGGCGCCCCGACCCTGACGTGGGCAGAATTGCCGCCTCAGGCGGCAGCACTGCGCAGAGAACGATGCTCGTGGAGACTCGAACAGCGACCCGCTGCCGCAGGCTCAGTGGTAGGGGAGGTACTCGTTGATCTCCCAGTCGCTGATCTCGTCGACAGGCTCGCCGACGGCTGCCACGTAGCGCTCCCACTCGGCGTCCTTGATGGCCAGGAAGTTGTCGACCAAGTCGCTGCTCACGGCCTCGCCAAGTGCGCCGTCTGCACGCAGGTCGCCCAGCGCATCATTCAGATTGAGCGCAGAGGTCACTTCGGTGTTCCAGGCCTCCATGCCGTCGTTGGTCTCGGGTGCGGGGCATTCGAGCTCATCGACCACACCGAGACGCGCCGCCTGCAGCACGGCGGCAATCGCCGTGTGGATGTTGCAGGCGCCATCGGCCAGACGGGATTCGATGCGCGTCCGTGTGCCGCGCTCAGCCGGCACACGGGTGCCGACCACGCGATGGTCATAGCCCCAGTTGGCGCGCCGGCCGCTGAACGTGAACGGCCGCAGGCGCCGGTAGGCATTCACCGTCGGGCAACACAGCGGCGTGAGTCCCTGATGGTGAGCGCACAGTCCGGCCAGGCACGATTTCGCCAAGCCGGACAGTCCGTCGTCAGTGCTGGGATCGGCGAGCACGTTGTTGCCGTCGGCATCGAGCAGCGAGAAGTTCACATGGACGCCATTGCCCTCGAGATCCGCATAGGGCTTGCCCAGGAACGTGAGCCGGCGACCGCGGTCCATGGCGCATTCGCGGGCCAGCACCTTGAACAGAAAGGCGTCATCGGCAGCCCGCAGCGCATCGGCATAGCGAAGCGTCAGCTCGAATTGTCCCGAGTCGAACTCGGCATTGACCGATTCGAGCGTGATGTCGCTGCCGGCTGCGAGATCGACGATGTCGTCGATCAGGCCGATGGGGTCCACCAGGCGGCCGGTTCCGTAGACGTACGACTCGGGCGTGTCCCAGCGCTGCCAGCCGTGCTCTTCGGTGAGCTCAAGCACGTATGCCTCGAACTCGATGCCCACCATGGGGCGGTAGCCCAAGGCTTCCCAGTCGGCGATTGCCTTGCGAAGGGCGTAACGAGCGGAGTATCGGAACGGCTCGCCGCCCTGCGACAGGTCGCAGACGGCTACTTGGGTCCTGTCGTCGTCCCAGCCGGGCCGCAGGTCGGACTCTTCGAAGGTGGCATGCACGTCGGGAAAGCCGTCGAGTACGCCCGACCCGGGTGCGGCGATGAATGAACGGTCGTACGCGAGGCTGTACACGGCCGCGGCGTGCCCGGTGCCTTCGTGAGCCAGGGCCGCAGGAAGGTACTTGCCGCGGGCAAGCCCGAGGTGGTCAGGCCAGAGCATTCGGACACGTTCATTGGCCATTGCTGGTCCTCGTAGCTTCATGTGCGGAAACGGTCAGCAGAACCTATACGAGCCAATTTCCACGGGGGGCTAGCATCGATTCGATCGACGGGGAGGGCCCATCATGAAACGACGCATCTTGGCTTTGCTGGCCGTAGTTGCGCTGCTCGGTGCCGCATGCGGCAGCGACGACGACACGACGGAGAGCGAGCCGGCTGCCACCGAGGCGCCCGCCGCGACCGAAGCGCCTGCAGCCACCGAAGCACCGGCTGCTGCCGTCACGATGACCAGTATCGACATCGACCACATACTGAGCGCTGATTTGTCGAACTGCGAAGAGGCGCCGGGCGGCGATCCGATCCGTGTGGGCATGGCGATGGACTTCAGCGATGTAGTCGGCTTCGTTGACATCCCGGGCTCCAAGCTGGTGCCCTACATCGCAGAGCTCGCAAACTGCCGCGGCGGCTTCAACGGCCGGCCGGTGGAAGTGCGGGTTGCCGAAGTGGGCGACGACGCTGCGCTTGCCACCAATGACCTTCTCGACTGGGGTGCGCACTTCCTGATCGGCCCGCCGTTCGCCGACTTCGCGCTGCCGATCCTGCAGACCACCGGCGGGACCGTCCCGCTGTTCGTGGCGGCGTCCACCGAGCCGACGCTCGCCGATGCGTCCATCAACTCATACCTGGTCACCTTCGACGATCACCAGATGTCGGGTGCGGCAGCCCAGTGGGCGCTGGATCAAGGCATCACTCGGGCGATCGTGTTCACCGAGGGCGAGGGCATTCCCTACACCGGCGTCAACCCCGACGCGTTCATCGCGGCGTTCGAAGCCGGCGGCGGCGAGGTGGTGAGCGTACAGACCTACGTGTGGGCCGGAGACACCGACTTCTCCTCGCAGGTGAACGAGATCGCCCAGATCTCGGAGAACAACGAGGTCGTGTTCTCCGCAGCGCTCGGCTTTCAGGTGACGGCCCTGCGCGGTCAGCTCGAAGGCCAAGGGCTCGACGGTCTCACCTACGTCGGCACCGACGCCCTCGACGCCACGGGCATCCAATTCGAGGCCAACAATGAGGGCATCGCCCATACGCCGCACACGAGCATCACTGCGGGCGACCGCATCGATTCGATGCTCGCCGGGTTCGAGGCGCTCAACGGCGAGGCGCTCGACAGCCGCGGCTTCATGGCGCTGTATGTCGATTCGATGCTCGTCGGCATCCAGGGCATGCTCGATTGCGGCTGCGATGACACAGCCGCGATCGGCGAGGCCGTCCAGCAGCTCTCCGGATTCGAGGGGCTGTCGGGCGAAATCACCTACGCAGGCACGAACGGCATCCCGCCCAAGGCAGTGCCGATCAACCGCATCACCGATGGCGAGGACGTACTCGTCGACACGATCACCATCAAGTAGGCCCGCAACGGCAGCCGTCCCAGCGGGCACCAGCGGACATAGGCGGCAGATCTCGGTCTCCATGCTCGAAATCGAAGGCCTCACCGCTCGGTACGGCTCAATCGCTGCGCTGCGCGGCGCGTCCCTCAGCGTCGGGTCCGGTGAGGTCGTCGGCCTCATCGGGCCCAACGGCGCGGGCAAGACCACCTTGCTCTCGTCCATCTCGGGACTGTTGGCTCCAGCCGAAGGCCGCGTGACCTTCGAAGGCCAGGACATCACCGGCCGCCCGCCAGAACAGCTGCTGCGCTCGGGCGTGGCGCTCGTGCCCGAGCACCGCCGCATCTTCGCCGACCTCACGGTGGAGGAGAACCTGCGGATCGGGGGAGTGACGGTGCCCGCCAGAAAGCGCGCCGAGCTGCTGGACGAAATGGCTGAGCGCTTCGTCGTGCTGAAGGAGAAGTGGGACGTCCCGGCCGGCTATCTCTCGGGCGGCGAGGCGCAACAGCTGGCCATCGGGCGAGCGCTGATGTCGGCTCCTCGCCTATTGATGATGGACGAGCCTTCGCTGGGTCTCGCTCCGGTGCTCGTGGACCTGGTGTTCGAGCTGATCAGCACGCTGCGCGACCAGGGCCGTACGTTGCTCGTCGTGGAACAGAACGCCGCAAGAATGCTGGCGGTGGCCGACCGTGCGTACGTGCTGCGCAGCGGCGAGGTGGTGGCTTCAGGCACGGGAACCGAGTTGAGTCAGCAGGACGATCTGTTCGACACCTTCGTCGGGTCGGTTGTCGCAACGGACGAAGGTCTGCCGGTCGTGGGCGTACACGCGCCCCGCGATTGCGGAGACGCCGCATCGTGACCGAGCTGGCGCAGAACCTCATCGACGGTCTCGGCCGGGGCAGCATCTATGCGCTGCTGGCACTGGGTGTCGCGGTCGTCTTCGGCGTCATGCACCTGCTGAATTTCGCCCATGGCGAGCTCATCACCGTCGGCGGCTATGTCGCGCTGTGGACGCTGGGGCGCGAGTGGTCGTGGTACATCGTCACGCCGCTGATCGTGCTGAGCGCCGTGCTGACCTCGCTGGCGATCGAGCGGGTGGCCTTCTCGCGAGTGCGGGGCAGCTCGGACTTCACGCTGCTGCTGACGTCGTTCGGCGTGCACTTCGTCATCTCCGCGATCTTCCTGCTGTACGTGTCGGCCTCGGTCAAGCCGTTCCACCGGCCCTCATGGGTGACGAACACCTACTCGGTCGGCCCGCTCAACATCGAGGTGTACGACACCGTGGTCATTGTGGTGACGGTCATCACGCTGATCGGCACGACGCTGCTGTTGCAGCGGACCATGTTCGGGTTGTCGCTGCGGGCGGCTGCCGCCGACTTCGACACTGCTCGGCTGATGGGTGTGCGCTCCGACACGGTGATCCGGGGGGCGTTTGCCCTCTCGGGACTGCTGGCGGGCATTGCCGGGGTGTTCTGGCTGATGCGAGCCGGCAGCATCAGCCCCAGTGCTGGAATCACCCCGATGCTCAAGGGCGTGCTGGCTGCGCTGATCGGCGGTTTGGGCAGTCTGCGGGGAGCGGTGATCGGCGGATTGATGCTGGGGCTGGCGGAGGTGCTGCTGCGCTCACGGCTGCCCGACAGCGTCGCCAGCCTCACCGAGGGCGTGGTGTTCGGGCTGATCGCCCTGCTGTTCATCTTCAGGCCGCAGGGCCTCGTCACCGTCAAGCACGCTGTGCGGGTCTGATCGGTCGGGTTCGATGTTCCCCCGACTCGGACGTGACGTCGGCTTCCCCCTCGCGGGATGCGCCCTGCTCTTCGCAGTCTTCGTAGCGGGCGCGCTCATTTACCAGAGCTTTCAGGGTCGCGCCGCCGAACGGCTGGTGACGGTCATGCTGATCGACGCCATCATCGTGCTCGGTATCCAGATCTATGTCGGCAACACCGGCGTGCTGTCGTTCGGCCACATCGGCTTCGGCGCGATCGCCGGCTACGCGTTCGCGGTCTTCGCCATCAGCCCCGAAGAGAAGCTCAAGCGCATTCCCGACGCTCCATTCGGCTTGGACGAAGTGGTCCTCAACCCGGTGCTGGCCGGTGCGGTCGCTATCGGCGTGACGATGATCGTCGCGCTCGTCGTGGGTATCGGACTAGCGCGCTCGGGCGCGGAATCCGGTGCTGTCGCGGCCACCGTGATCACCCTCGCGTTGCTGTTCGTCACTCACGAGGTGGCTCGCAACTGGCCCGACTTGACCGGCGGAAACCGTGCGGGCCTCACGTTCAAGATCGGGGCAGCGCTCGACAGCAGGCTCCCGATCTACCTGTGCCTGCTGGGAGCATTGATCCTTGCGCGGCTCTTCGCTCAGAGCCGCAGCGGCAAGCTCGCCGTAGCCGCCCGCGAAGACAATCTGGCCGCACGCGCCATGGGTGTCAATCCGCTCGTTCAGCAGACCGCAGCGCTGCTCATCTCGGTCGTCGTCGTGAGCGTCGGCTCGTCGCTGAGGGTGTACGAGAACGGCTCGATCCTGCCCGACAACTTCTTCTTCAGCTACACGCTGCTGACACTGGCCATGCTGATCGTGGGCGGGCGCAACAGCGTCACGGGCGCGCTTGTCGGCGTCGCAGTGATGACCGTCGGGCGCGAATTCGCCCGACGCCTGGGCCAGGACGGCTTCGAGGTGTTCGGCCTCAGTCTTGATGCCGGATCGCTCGACTGGGTATTCCGCGAGAACCTGCAAACAGTGTTCTTGGGCCTGGCAATGCTCGGTTTCATGATCTTCCGATCCGACGGCCTGGTTGGGGACTGGGAGCTGGATGGGTGGCTCTGGCGTCGTTGGAATGGCCGCAAGTCTCCCGAACGGCCTGAACCGCTGGCTGAGGTCGCGCCGGTGGGATTGCACGCTGAGGTACCTCATGAAGGCGCAATCCTCGAGGTGGGCGACATCGTTGTCGACTTCGGCGGCTTCAGGGCGCTAAATGGGGCTGGTCTCAGCGTGGCGCCTGATGAGGTCGTCGGGCTGATCGGCCCGAACGGCGCCGGCAAGACGACGCTGGTGAACGTCATCACGGGCATGGTTGAACCTGCCGAAGGCTGGTTCAAGCTCGGCGAGCGCGACCTGAGGACCGAGTCGAGCCACGAGATCGCCCGTGCCGGGTTGCTGCGGACGTTCCAGAATCTGCGGCTGTTCGGCGCGCTGACGGTACGCCAGAACGTGGATCTGGCCAGCCGCGTGGCAGCCCGGCACCGGCCAGGGACCCATCCGTCGGTCGATGCACTCGTAGCCGAAGCCGGCCTGTGGGAGGTACGGGACCGCCGCGCCCGAGAGCTCGACTACGGCAGCGCCCGCCGCCTGGAATTGGCCCGGGCAGCGGCCATGGCACCGGCGTACCTGCTGCTGGACGAGCCCACGAGCGGCATGAGCGATGCCGAGTCCGATGAGATGATCCGGCGAATTCGGCACATGGCCGCGGCGGTCGACGCCGGCGTGTTGGTGATCGACCATGATCTGAACTTCATCACCGGCATCAGTGACCGGATCTACGTGCTCGACCAGGGCCAGGTGATCAGCGTGGGCACTCCCGACGAGGTGCAGGCCGACCCGGCCGTGCGTGCTGCGTACCTCGGCACTGAGAGCGACGCGCAAACCTGAGGCTGAGCCGATAGGCGAAGCCGTGGCCCGAGCGGCCCGTGAGCGCAGCGAACAAGAGCGGGAGACAAATTGTGCGACAACGGAAGGGTTCGCCCGTCTGAACGGTGTCTGGCTGAGTACTCTCGGAAGATGTCGGCGGAGTACCGCTCGGACTGTGGCGATGTGAGGATGACATGAGCACGTCAACGCTGGAACGCCCGGAATCTGATCGAATCGGGTCTGGGCCAATCGGCGAGTCTCAGCGCATCTGGGAAGAGGGCGACCCCGACATTCCCGCCGAGTTCCACGAATTGCTCGTGCGGATGCTGAGCTACCACGTCGAGAACAGCGCGAACCCCCACTACACGGAGTTGCTCACCAAACTGTGGGACCGCTGCCTGCGCTTTGCGCCCGACGAGGCGACCAAAGGGCTCCTGGTCAAGCTGATGCAGCAGGAAGTAGAGCACGGGATCATCAATGCACAGATCCTGGCCGGGCTCGGCGTCGATCACGTCGACCGTCCGATTGAGCAGTACGCATTCCGGCACCCGATGGAGACGTTCTGCGACCTGTCGTACTTCCATGCGCTCATCGATCGGGTGGGGGTGTACATCGGCGAGACGTGGGACGGCGTGCCCTACAAACCCTTGCTTGACATCGCCACGCGGGTGCACAAGGAAGAACTCTTCCACTGCACCCTCGGGCTGCGAAACCTCCGCCTCGTCTGCAAGACGTCCGAGGGGCTCGACGAGGCGAATGAGAAGATCAACTTCTGGTGGCCCGCGGCATTGGATATGTTCGGCCGGTCCGATTCCGACTTCGGCGACGCGTATGTGCGGTGGGGTCTGCGGAAGAAGAACAACGCCGACCTTCGCCGCCAGTACATCGCCGACACGAGGCCGTTGCTCACCGAGCTCGGGATCGAGGTACCGCCGAACCGGTTGAACCGCCGGTTCTTGTAGTAGGCCATGGACCCTGCGGCCGCGGGCGGACTTGCGATCAAGGTGACGCGCCTGGCGCCCGAAGTGGCGTTCATCGAGACGTCGTCATCGGCGCATTGGGAGTGCTTCTGGGTGGCCGAGGGGGAGCACACGCTTGTCGTCGGTGCATTCGACCGGGGCGACCGCTCGACGCCGGAGCCTCGGGTGCAGGTGATGAACAAGCCCTACGGCTGGGACATGCAGCCGGCTTGCGACCCGCCGTCTGCAGGCGACGACCAGGACCTGCTGGTGCAGGTGTGGCAGTTGCTGAGCTCGAATTGAGCGTGTTGGGCTGCAGAGTTAGGCGGAATCATGGGTAGCGAGGCATCAGGATGAACCTGGAGACGCTGGGCCGAGTGCTGGTCCGCACCGAGGTGGTGGTGGAGCCTGCCTCGGTGGCGCTGCTCGTCGATGCGCTGGGCACGCCCCACGCTCAGGAGGTGGCGCTGCGGCTGCCGTTCTTCGGGCCGACGGTGGGAGGCGGCGACTCGGTGGTCGGGCCCATCGAGCTCAGCCTCGAGCGCGGTCTCGCCGGCGGCCAGTCCTTCGAATGGCACCGTTCGTTCCGTCCGGGCGAGCGGGTGTCGGTGGTGGTGTCGGTCGAGGACATCATCGACAAGGGGACGCTGCACCTGGCCACGGTGCTGTCGGAGTATCGAGACTCCGACGGCGAGCTGATCCAGCGGCAGCGGACGGTGTTCGTGGAACGCAAGCCGGCCGGAGAGCGGGCGCAGAAAGCCGCCGCAGACGACGGCGGCGAGGCGGGGGAGCCCGGCGATGAATGAACAGCGCACAAGCGACTTGGAGTTGACCCCCTCAACCGCTCCGGCGGTCACCTCCGAGGCCATGCGCAGCTTCGTCGACGGCGTGAGTGACCCCAATCCGGTGCACACCGACCCGGAGTTCGCAGCCAAGGCCGGGTTGCCCGATGTAGTGGTGCAGGCCTCGCACACGACCGCAATCGCGCTGGATGCGCTCGTGGCTCAGTTCGGCGTCGACGCGATCCTGAACCTCGACGTCCGGCTGCGCGGACCGATCTTTCCTGGCGATGAGGTGACGGTGTCGCCGGTGAGCTTTGGCGAGCTGGATCGAGGGGTGGAGTTGCGCAACCAGCGGGGCGATGTGGTTGCCACGGGCATCGTGGTGATGCGCGGCGATCCCGACGAGTGACCTGCACGAGCGAGCGCCGACGACAGAGGGAGAAAACATGAGCTACGAACACCTGCTGAGCGAAGATGCGGACGGCGTGCGGATCCTGACGCTGAACCGGCCGCAGAAGTTCAACGCTTGGAACGCTGCCATGCGTGCTGAGATGCGAGACGCTGTCGAGGACACGGCGATGGCGACCGGAATTCGTGCGCTGATCATCACCGGCGCGGGCCGAGCCTTCTCTGCTGGCGAAGACGTCTCGGAGATGGGCGATCTGACCGAGATGGGAACCCGAGGATTCCGTGCGGTGGCCCGCGGCATCCACTCGGTGTTCGATCTGATCGAGGCGCTTGAAGTGCCCGTCATCGCCGCGGTGAACGGCGTCGCTGCAGGCGGCGGCTTCGAGTTGGCGCTGTCGTGCGATTTCCGGGTCATCGCTGAGAACGCCCGATTCGTCATGCCCGAGGCCAAGGTGGGGCTCATCCCGGGCTCGGGCGGCTGCTCCCGATTGGTCCACTACGTCGGGCTGGGGCGCGCCAAGGAACTCGTGATGCTGTCGCGCAATGTGGGCGCCGACGACGCCAAGGCCATGGGCCTCGCGACCGAAGTGGCTCGGGAGGGCTCGGCGGTCGACGTCGCCATGGAGCTCGCGGCGGAGATGTCCGCCTTCGCTCCGCTCGCCCTGGGCATGGCCAAGACGGTGCTGAACACCTGCACCGACGTCGACCACGAGACCGGACGCCGTCTCGAGCGCCTCGGCCAGAGCGTGCTCAAGACCACCGCCGACCACGCCGAGGGCGCCAACGCATTCCTCGAACGCCGCGCCCCCGACTGGCAAGCCCGCTAGAGCACGGCCGCAGGATGGCGACGTTTGACGACGTGCGGCGGCTCGGGATGGCACTGCCCGAGATGACCGAGTCCACCTCGTATGGGACGCCGGCGTTGAAGGTCCGCAAGAAACTCGTGTGTCGCATGTGGAGCGAGCGCGAATACAACCGCGATGACGTACACGACACTGAGGTGCTGGTGTTGTTCTGCGAGCTGGAGATGAAGCCGGTCCTGCTCGAGAACCATCCCGACGTGCTGTTCACCGTGCCCCACTACGACGGGTACGGCGCCGTGTTGGTCCGCATGGCTGACGTGGACCTCGACGACCTAGCCGATTGGCTCGAGGAGAGCTACCGGCACCGAGCGCCTCCGACCCTCGTACGCCAGCTCGACGCCGACTAGCAGGGTCCTGCGCCAACACGAATCTCGCCGTCACGCACCACACTGGTGGCCATGGATGATGCGATGACGCTTGAAGCGAGCGCGAACCAGCCGCCGCCGCTCGAACCGTACGACCTCTTCGCGAGCGACCCGGTGCTCGGTGCGGCCATGGAACGCGAGGGCGGCGACCGTGAGACGATGGCTGCGTTCGGCAAGTCGGTGGGCACCGGCGAAGTGTTTGAGTGGGGCTTCCTGGCCAACCGGCACTCGCCCGAGCTCGCAACCCATGATCGCTTCGGCAACCGCATCGACGAGGTGCGGTACCACCCGGCATATCACTCGTTGCTCGAGATGTCGGTCTCGGCGGGCATTCACTGCATGCGGTATGAGTCCCAGCCCGGCGACGGCGGCGCGGTCACTCGGAACGCTCTGATGTACCTGGTGAGTCAGGTCGAGGTAGGCCACGGCTGCCCGACCTCGATGACGTCCGCAGCACTGGGCGCGCTCGAACACCAACCGGAGCTCGCTGAGACGTGGCGGCCGCGCCTGGTGTCGCGCAGCTACGACGCCCGCCTCGTCGAACCGTCGACCAAGTCGGGCTGCCTCGTCGGCATGGGCATGACCGAGCGGCAGGGCGGCTCGGACGTGCGGGCCAACACCTCAATCGCCGAGCCCGTCGGCGCGTCCGCCGCCGGTTTGGAGGGTGCCCACTTGCTGCAGGGTCACAAGTGGTTCACCTCCGCCCCGATGTGCGACGCCTTCTTGGTGCTGGCCCAGGCGCCCAAGGGGCTCTCGTGCTTCCTGGTGCCGCGTGTACTGCCCGATGGGCAGCGCAACGGGCTGCGGTTCATGCGACTCAAGGACAAGCTCGGCAACCGGTCCAACGCGTCGGGCGAGCTGGAATTCGACGACGCGCTGGCGCAGATGGTGGGCCCCGAGGGGCGCGGCGTGCCCACGATCATCGACATGGTCAATGCCACCCGGGTCGACGTGGCCATCTGGGCCGTATCGCTGATGCGCCAAGCGGTCGCCCAGGCGGGCTGGCACGCGGCGCATCGCAGCGCGTTCGGTTCGAAATTGATCGACAAGCCGCTGATGGTGAACGTGCTCGCCGACTTGGAACTCGAAGTCGAGGCGGCGACGCTGATGATGGCGCAGATGTCCGGCGCCTTCGATCGAGCGCCGACGGATCCCGATGAGGCCGCCTTCTCGCGCCTCGCGACCGCGGTGGGCAAGTACTGGCTGACGAAGCGCTCGAGCCCAGTCGTGCGCGAAGCACTGGAGTGCGTGGGCGGAAACGGCTACGTCGAGGAGTCGATCCTGCCCCGCCTGTACCGCGAGGCCCCGCTCAACGCCATCTGGGAGGGCGCTGGCAACGTGATCGCGCTCGACGTGCTGCGAGCCATGGCCCGCTCCCCGCACAGTGTGGAAGCGTTTGCAGACAGGCTGGAACGCGCGAGGGGCGCGAACGCCACGCTCGACCGGCACCTCGCCGATCTTCGCGCCGCAATAGGGGGCCACGATGACGGTGGCTCGGGGGCGACGCGTGAAGCAGGCGCGCGCCGTCTCGTTGAGCAGATGGCCCAGTGCTGGGCAGCATCGCTGCTGGTGCAGCACGGCGATTCAGCGCTGGCCGAGGCGTACGTGCAGTCCCGTCTCGGCGGCGACTGGGGAAGCGAGCTTGGCACGCTCAATCCCACGGCCAGCTTGGGCCACATCGCCGCACGAGCCGTCCCGTCCCGCTGATCGGCTACTCCTCAACGAGGCGGGCGGGGAAGCCGCCTTTCGAGATCGGACCCCAGGTCTCGATGTACAGGCGCAGCAGCACCTTGTCTTGGCGGGTCATCGCCTCGCGGTATTCATCCCAGTCGGAATGCTCGCCGCTGATCACCCGGAAGTACTCGACCAGGCCGTCGAGAGCGTCGGGCAGGTCCACCACTTCGCCCCGGCACTCCAGTTGCACCCACTCGCCGTTCCAAGCATCGGACATCACGACCACCCACGCCTGGGAGTTGCGCCGAAGGTTCAGCGACTTGGCCCTGTCGGGGTAGCTGCTCACCAGCACGGCGTCGCCCTGGGGATCGAGACCCATCGTGACGAGCGATGCCTGCGGGCGACCGTCCCGCCGGAGCGTGAGCAGCACGCCGTGGTGCCGTTCCCGCACGAACTCCAGCAGCTCAGCACGTTCCACCACGCGATCAGTCGCTATCGACACCATCTGGTCCTCCCAATGGGCAGCGCAGACTGGCGCAACCCCTCGCTGTCGCACCCATTGTCTCCCGCTCTCGCTCGCTGCGCTCGCGGGCCGCTCGGGCCACGGCTGCGCCGTGCGGCGCAACCTCCTGGGCCATCCGAACAGCTCGGGCAGTCTCGCCGCTCGGCTGGCCAATCGGCGACTGTTTGGGCAGCTCGGTTGCCCAACGGTCCGCGCCACCCGCCCGCACAGGGAAGAATCGGCGTCGGGCGGCGCAACGTGCCGGCATGAATAAGGGGTGACGTTCGAGATGTTGCAGCACTATCGGGTCTTGGATCTCTGCGAGGGAGTCAGCCAGTTCGCGGGCTACCTGCTCGCCAGCCTCGGCGCGGAGGTCATTGCCGTCGAGCCACCCGGCGGTGTCCGCAGCCGTCACCTCGGGCCCTTCGTCGACGACGAGCGAGACCCGGAGCGCTCGCTCGCCCACTGGGCCTACAACCAGGGCAAGCAGAGCGTCACTGCCGATCTCTCCAGCGCGGACGGCCGACTGCGGCTGCTCGAATTGGTGAGGGGCGCAGATGCACTCATCGAGGACGCCCCGGTTGGTCACTTGGCATCGCTGGGCCTCGGCTATGACGACCTCGCCGCCGTCAATCCCGCGATCGTCCATGCTTCGGTGACGCCGTTCGGCTCGACCGGGCCTCACAGCTCCTGGGCAGGCTCGGACCTGACCGCCGTGGCCGGCAGCGGCTTCCTGCACGCCAGCGGGGACTCCGACCGCGCCCCCGTCCGTGTCTCGGGTGCGCCTCAGAGCTTCCTGCAGGCAGCCGGAGACGCCGCGGCTGCGACGCTCATTGCGCTGCGTGAGGCCCAGCGCAGCGGCCTCGGTCAGCACGTCGACATCTCCGCCATGGAGTCGATGACTCACGGGCAGCCGCAGAATCTGTCGCCACGGGTGAATGCCAACCCCATCGACCGCCTCGCCGGGGGCTTGAGCCTCGGCGGCATCGATGTTCCGATGATGTTCCCGTGCGCGGACGGAAACACCATCTGTGTGGCACTGATGGGCGCCGCATTCGCGCCCTACACCCAACGGCTCGTGGAGTGGGAGGCCGAAGAGGGCTACGCCGACGAGGAACTCCAGGCGGTGGACTGGGAGACGATCGCCGTCGAGGTCCTCAGCGGCCAGCGATCGCCCGAGATCATCGCCAAGTCGTTCGCGACACACGCCCGATTCCTCGCGACCAAGACCACCGATGAACTGTGGGCCGCGGCATTCGACCGGAACCTGCTGATCACACCGTCGGCGCTGGTCAGCGACCTCCTCACCAACCCGCACTTCGCCGATCGTGGGTTCTGGCGGGACACCGAGATGGATGACGGCCGCACGGCTCGCTACTGCGGTCCGCTTGTCCACTTCAGCGCCGACGCTCCAGAACGAACCCCTGCCGTTCCGCCGTTGGGTGCCGGCAACGACACCGTGGACACCGACCGCCAGCCGCATGCGACAGCAGTGGTTGGTGCCGGCGGCCCCAGTTCCGACGGACACCAGTTGCCGCTTGCCGGCCTCAAAGTCGTGGAATTCTCGTGGGTCATCGCCACGCCCTCCGCAGTGCGGATCCTGGCCGACTACGGGGCAACCGTGGTCAAGGTGGAGACGGAGAGCCGGCCCGACACGATGCGGACGGTCAACCCGTTCGTCGATGAGGAAGCCCATCCTGACAACAGCGTCGGTTACGGCGTGTACAACGCGGGCAAGCGCAGCCTCAGCCTCGATCTCAGCAAGCCCGAGTCGCGAGCGGTGGTGGAAGACCTGATCCGCTGGGCCGACATCGCCACGGAGTCCTGGGCACCAGGAGCAGCAGCGCGCATGGGCTTCGGCTACGACGACTTCTCGGCGATCAACCCCGAGATCATCATGCTGTCGAGCTCATTGCTGGGCCAGAGCGGGCCGTACTCGAGTCTTGCCGGCTACGGGTTCATGGCAGCTGCGATCGCCGGTTTCTACGAGATCACTGGATGGCCTGACCGGGGACCCGCCGGCCCGTATGGCCCCTACACCGATTTCCTGGCGCCACGCGTCATCGTGGCGTCGCTGATGGCGGCGTTGGAGCGACGCGACCGCACCGGAACCGGCTGCTACATCGACGTGTCGCAGACCGAAGCAGCTCTGCATTATCTGGCGCCGGCCATCTTGGATGCGTCGATCAATGGCCGCGATCCGCAGCGCTGCGGCAACGAGGACCCGCACATGAGCCCGCATGGCGTGTATCCGAGCTCGGGCGACGACCAGTGGGTGGCTATTGCCTGCGCCGATGACCGGTGGGCAGCGCTGGCTGACACCATCGGGCTCGTCGGCGATGGGACACCAGGCTCGGATCAGGCTGCGCGCAGGGAGCGTGCGGCGGAGATCGACGAGGCCATTTCGGCATGGACCTCGGAGCGCACCAACACGGAGGCGGCCGAGACGCTGCAGGCCAGCGGTGTGGATGCCTACCCAGTCAACAACGGTCAAGGATGCTGCGACGATCCGCAGCTGCAGGCTCGGGAGCACCACATCAACGTTCCCCACAGCTATCGCGGGACGATGTGGACGCAGCACTGCAGGACGCGCATGTCTCGAACGCCACCGGTGGTCTGGCGAGGCGGCCCATGCCTGGGCGAGGACAACTATGAGGTGCTCACCGATTTCCTGGGCTACGACGCCGACCGCATCGCCGACCTCGCAGCGGCCGAAGTGCTCGGCTGAGGCCGCTACTCGGTCTCGGTTTCGGCTGCCGTGCCGGATTCGGCCTCCTCCGCGCCATCGGGGCCCTCACCTTCGGCTTCAGACTCGGCCTCCGACCCGGTCTCACCGTCGGTATCGGGCGCTGGCGCAGCAGTCGTCGGCGGCGGCTGATGGCGGGCGCAGTCACCCGAGACAATGTCATTGATGCGGTCGACGCGGGCCCCTGCAGCAGCAGGCACCGGCGCGCCGTTGGCGTCGAGCAGATGCGGATGGAACGACCAGTCCACGATTTCGTTGCCGTCGAAGTCGATCTGCAGGACACCCGTCTCGCCAGTGATACCGGACCGGTGATGCCACACGAAATTGCCCAGCGAGTAGGCCACCAGCTTCCCGCCGTCGAACGCGACCGGCTGCAGCACGTGTGGGTGCTGGCCGATGACCACGTCGGCGCCGTTGTGCAGCAGCTCGAAGGCGAAATCGCGCTGGCGGCCCTCTGGACACGTCATGCGCTCGATGCCCCAATGGACGACGGCAATCACCACGTCTGCCTCGCCTGCGGCCACCCGCACATTGGCGAGCACTCGGTCCCGCTGGTACGCCGACGCAATTCCCGGACGCGTCTGGGTCGCCGGAAACCCGAGCGGCACAACCATCGAGGCGCCGACGAATGCGACGCGCACACCGGGCCGGACCTCGATCACGCGGTGCCGGTACGCATCGGGGCCTCTCGCCCCCGCACCGAGCGCAATCACACCGTTGGCCTCGAGAAGGTCGACGGTGTCGATCAGCGCGTCCGGTCCGTAGTCCATGGCGTGGTTGTTGGCCAGGTTGGCCACATCCACGCCGGCTGCAGAGATGCGCTCGGCTGCCGACGGCGGCGCCCGGAACACGTACTGCTTGTCGGCGGGATTTCCGCGCTCGCTGATGACCATCTCCACGTTGACGACCGCGATGTCCGCCGGTCCAAGCGCTGGCTCGATGCCGGCGAACGGGTCGATGCCGGCTGCTTCGCTGCGGTCCATCAGCACGTCGCCGCCCGCCAGCAGCGTCCACGTCACATCCGGCTCTGTCGTTGTCGCCATGACGACCGCCATTTCGGCTGTAGCTGTCGTCGCGGCCGCGGCCGAAGCGACCGGTGCGGTGACGGCAACCGCCACGGCTTCGATCTCGATTTCTGCCCCGAGTGCTCCGGCTTCAGCAGGCGAAGCGGGAGCAGGCGCCCCCGATTGACTGGGCGGCGGCGGCTCGATCCGTACAGGGCCGGCGCTGCATCCAGCGGCCACCGCAGCGGCGCCGACGAGACCAGCCGCAACAATCCGTGCTGCTGCGACCGTGAGCGTCCGCGCGCTTGGGGGACTGCCGTGCCGCTTGGAGTCACGCATGTGAGCGGCACGGCAAGTGCGTGCAGGCGGGTTCACACATCTCAGGCGCCGGCATCGGCCCGAGCGTATGTCGGTCGGTCGGTGTCCTTCGTGCCGCTGCTCCGAACTAGCGTCGCGCCCGCAGGGCCGAATCAATCCCTGCGAAGCGCTGAACTCAGCCGAACAGGAGGCCTGATATGTCGCTCGGAGACACGGTTCAAGGAATTCTCGACCGAGGCGTCGCCGACGGAGATGTCGTAGGCGCGGTAGCCAGGGTCATCAGTGCCGACGGAGAGATCTGCTCAGCGGCGGCTGGCACACGGGGCGCCGACAGCGACGTTCCGATGTCTGATGACACCGTGTGCTGGATCGCTTCCATGACCAAGGCCATCACCGGCACCGCGGCGATGCAGCTCGTCGAGCAGGGCCAGCTCTCGCTCGACGGCCCCGGCGCGGAGGTGCTGCCACTGCTCGGCGAGCTCGACGTGCTGACCGGCTTCGACGACGACGGCAACCCGGTCACCCGGCCCCGCAACGGCGACATCACGCTGCGTCACCTGCTGACCCACACCGCTGGCATGGGATACGACATCTGGAGCCCGGAGCTGGGCCAGTACGAAGAGGTCACCGGGACGCCCGGCGTCACCGAGTGCCGGAAGGAAACGCTGAGCATCCCGCTGCTGTTCGACCCCGGCGATCGCTGGTTCTACGGCACGGGCATCGACTGCGCGGGCCAGATGGTGGAGGCGGTCTCGGGGATGTCGCTCGGCGAGTACATGTCTGAGCACATCTTCGGGCCGCTGGGTATGACCGACACGTCGTTCAAGATCAGCGACGACATGCGCGCTCGCATTTCGGCGATGCAAGCGCGGATGGAGGATGGCTCGCTGGTCGAGATGCCATTCGAGATCCCTCAAGAGCCCGAGTTCGAGATGGGCGGCGGCGGCCTGTACTCCACCGTCGACGACTACTGCCGCTTCCTGGCCATGATGCTGAACGGCGGCAGCCTCAACGGCAACGAAATCGTGTCACCCGAAACGCATGCGCAGATGGTCACCAATGCCATGGGCGACTTGCGCGTCACGATGCTTCCGACCGCCATCCCGCCGTACTCGTTTGACGCTGAGTTCTTCCCCGGCGTCGAGAAATCGTGGGGCCTGACATTCCAGATCAACGAGGAACCCGCTCCGACGGGGCGCCCGGCCGGCGGCCTCATGTGGGCCGGTTTGGCCAACTCCTACTTCTGGATCGATCTGCAAAACCAGGTGGCCGGCTGCTACATCAGCCAGCAGGTGCCGTTTGCGGATCCCCGGTCATACGGACTCTACGAAGCCATCGAGACCGCTACGTACAACAGCCTGTAAGGACTCAAGCCGCTCGGCGCAGATGTCATAGTTGGGGGGGTAGGGGACGCTGCGATGTTGCGATCTGCTGGATCGCTGGAGCAGAGGGTCCAACTCCGTCCCTGCGCGCGAACCAACTAGCCCTCGTTCTCGGCTTGTCTGGGAACCAAGCAGGGCCGAGCACGATGCGGCCGTTGTGGCCTCCGAAGACAAACGAGAACAGCATGTTGGGCCGAGCTGTGCCCTCCATAATAGACCTCCAGACCAGCGGTCCAACAGAGGTTGTCTAAGACTTCATGTGGCGGTTGCGGAGTTGACAACAAGCCGATGGGCGAGCCGAGCGACTGCGTTCACGACACGGGTACGGCCGTCGTTCGCTACGACGGCAGATGCTCGTCGCTCTTGCAAATCGAAGACGAACGCCGAGGACCACATCGTGTTCGAGCCGACTATCTCGAAACGAGTGTTGGATTCTTCTAGCGGCTGCATCGCAGTCTTAGCCGCGTGGTTACACGAGACTTTGAGCACTTTCATACACGTCTCGGGTGGGAGCAATTCCACCGCCGGGTCGACGAGGGCCGTGAGTAGTGATAGCACGTCACCGAGGGACATATGCAGTGTGCCTGCTGACGAATAGACGGCTGGGTTGTCGCTGTAGGTACTCTGCGGATCACGCGGTGAAGAGCGGCCGAATTCAAATGGGCCAAGTCGAAGTCGCGCTCTGTGGCCACGTATTCTCGGGGGTGGGCCAAATCCGGCTGAAGTGATCGACAACTCATCAAGAAGATGCTCTTGAAGCGATAGTTCGAACGGACCAACACCTAATCGATCGATAATCGCGCCCACCAGAATATACCCGACATTGGAATATACGGGATACGAAATTGGTCTTGTTGGCGACGAGAGAGCTTCCATAGCTATCGACGTCCGCTGAATTGCAAGTTCTCCAGTATGATGCCAATGTTCGTACATCACACTGCGTGGTAGATCACTTGCGATTGACACGCGATGCTGGAGCAAGTCACCCACAGTCACAGTTTGCCAATCATCATCAACCGGAAATTCACTCATAAAGTAGCTGGCCACAGGACTACGCCAGTCGCACCGTCCCAGTTCGACAAATTTGGCCCACAGACAGCATGTGAACAGCTTTGTACATGATCCCAAGTGCCACTGATCTTTGGCTTCGACACGCTGAGCTGAACCGTCCGCACAAAGGCCACGAACATCCGTCGCGACGACGATTCCATTTCCGGTTATCGCCGCTCCCACAGCTGTCGCCATTTCTGACAGACCCCAATAATTCCACCATTCGACCAAGTCGTTATCCCGCACTATTTTCTCCCTTCGTGCTATCTTATTTTCGCGAAAGCACGACGTGTTCGACGACTCATGCCGCCGCATATTCGTAGTAGCCCGACCCTACAAGCGTCATACTCTGAGTCCTTGATCAATACGCATTCTGTAGCAAGCATGAAGCTGGCAAAGGAGGTCAAGCCCATGAATAGGGCTATTGATCCGTGAAATGGTATCGCAAAAGCCAAGAAAGCAAATCGCCCGATTCTAGACAGGAGTAATGCAGGCATCGAAATTTGAAAGAAGATCGTCAAATAGGATGCTATAAGTCCGAATGTCAGACTACTGCGAAGTATATCCGTCAATGGTGGCCAAGAGAACTCCGGCACTTGAAAGATATAGTATAGCGCTGTGCCCTCAAACCAGGTGCTCCCTTGGGCCTTGTATAACCCAGATAGCAAATAGAGGATAGAAAGCTGGGTGATGACTGCTGCTACCGCTACATTATGCAAGAACGTTGCAATTGAGTTCCTTTGAGTCGGGCGTGTCGCATAGGAATGCCTCGGCCGAAGAGCTATTGCACTTGAGTCAGCTAACATGAGCCAAAACAGAACAAGTAGCGCGATATTGTCTCCACCGTCCAGAATGATTGGGTTCCGGTGGTATAGAGAAGCGACGAATATATATTGTAAGACTACGCCGAACCTGCCAAGAGTTCCAAGCGTAAAGAGCAATGTGACTATAATACCTATGTGAAAAATCAGCTCGAAATATAGGGCTTGGTCACTCAGCTGAAATAGGCTGAAATAGGGGAACACCGATACTTGCTGAAATAGATCGTATGAGTATAAACCTTGTGGCCCCCACAGGTAAGACCTGTCCTGGTGATTCGTTATAGCCAACAGTAACCATGACATTCCGTAGCCAATGCGAACCAGTGCGATTCCATAAGTACAGTAGCGATGACTCCAGATCTTCTGGGTATTGTCAGCAATGAGATCAGACACAGTGAGATCGCGGTTTATTGCGATAGGATTTGAAGCCATGGAGAATCGATTATCGTCGGATGGCTGATATATGAGCTGTCATTTCGTCGAGAGAATGGGACCGCATTGGCATAAACTAGTCTCAATTGAGCTTCTATCCGCGCCGGTCTATTCCGCTGGAAAGATTGAAGCTCGGGCAAATCCGGTGCAATGTACGGCAATTCTGCCTGCGCAAAAGAACGTATCACTTCTCGAACCGGTTCTGGAAAGAGAGCGGCCGCGTCCGTATTGCACTCGTGGTCAGACATCGTCCCGGTCTGGTCGACATTCTCAAAGAGGGCACTGCAAGGAGAAACATCACCATCCAACGCGTCGAGACGTAGGAGTATCGGATGCCGGTAATTTACGGTGCCGAGAACGGACGAAACAATGCGAGTTCGTAAAGGAGGAAAGAATCTCGTCGCGTGAAGGGACGAGATCTTCGGACTCGTAATGTCGATGAATTCGGTAGTCTTCTCGCTATTGATTCCGTCTCGCACACGGACTCTGAGCAGAAGGCCCTGCGCGGAATCTAATGGCTCTGGAGCAAAAAGTTGCCAGTTTTGATAAAACAGCGGCTCAACGTAACGTGATATAGGGCCATGCAAGCGCACGCTCACAGGATTGATGGGCAAGGTATAGAGCAATATCATCAGAAAGTGAAGGCACATAGTGGCAAATGCGATGCCGGTGACGATGATACGGAGTTTAGGGAAGGTGCTGACATTTGTTCTAGGCAGCACGTCTAGGCCCCGACGAGATCTTTCGCGATTTCTCTTTGTCTTGTCAGAGGGCACCAGTCCTCCCGGAAACGACCCGGTTTCTGGCTACGGGTTCACCTATCGAAGATTCGGTCAATGTCGATGGGATCTAGGCCACCAGGTGAGTTGCTAAACGCATGACTTGGTTGATAACCAAAGTAGTTGTTCGCGAGGTCGAGGGCGAGATTGACGACACCGCGGCTGTTCGCCGCGTATGCTCCCCGTTGTGCTCTGAATACATCGCGCGCAAGATTCCAGTACTTGCGCATGTCGTTCCATATTTGGTACTGTTCCGGTGACGTGTCGCCATCTGGCGAAGACTTGGCCATCTCCATCATGTGTGATTGCGCTGGGTCTCGAGCCGCACCCGTTGCCGTGTCTAGAACGAATAGCGTTGCGCATATCGTGCTGAGTGTGAGGATTATCTTTGCTGTTCTGGCCATCGAATGTTTCCTATCTGTTCAATTGTGATGGGTGAATATCGGATATGATCTCAGTAGTTGGCGCGATTTCTGTCGATGTTTCGATTGTCACTGTATTGATTGTTATTGCTGTCGCATGGGTTGGGGAGGTTGATCGGGCCAGCGCTTGATCTGGCTAGCTGACCTAATGTTGGTATCAGCCGTATGCGGTTCGCTACTGGCTCGCTGCAGCGGGTTTCTATGATTGGAATCGGGCACGCATGACGAGGGCGATGGAAGATGTCGATAGTTCGAAACATCCCATGCGCGATTGAACAATTGGCACTGGCCGTTCGGGTTGTGCCAATCAGTGTGTCGGCATCTGTGTGGGCTTGAACGGTGGAGCCGACGACCGCGTCTTGCATTTGAACGGTGACTCGGGTGCGTCGGTACGAAGCCCGGCGAATGCCATTGGAGTAGGGATCCGCTGCAGATATCCCTAAGTTCTGGGCCTGCGCAGGTGGCTTTCGGGCGGGGTGTTGCCCCCCCCCCCCTCCCCGACTGCGAGTGTCGACGCCACTGTCAGTGCCCGAGGTGCGACATTCTGGTGATGGAGATGTGCCGCGGCCACGGTTCGGATCATAGCAGTATAAAGAATGTTGGTGCTCAGGCGGGGCCGAGCACGATGCAGCCGTTGTGGCCGCCGAAGCCGAACGAGTTGCTGAGCGACGGGCCCGGCTCCCAGTCGGCCGCTTGACCGGTCACCAAGCGGAACTCCGCAAGCTCGGGATCGGGAGTGGTCCAGCCCGCCGTCGGTGGGATCTTGCGGTGACGCATCGACAGCAGCACCGCGATCGCCTCCAGCGCTCCCGCGGCACCCAGCGCATGGCCGGTGACGCCCTTCGTAGACGTCACCAGCGGCCCGTTCGGGCCGAACAGCTTGTTGAGCGCCTCCGCCTCAGCGGCATCGTTCAACGGAGTCGAGGTGCCGTGCGCGTTCACGTGCGCGATGTCGTCGGGGGTGAGGCCGGCGTCCTCGATCGCGAGTTGCATGCAGCGCAGCGCTCCCGCGCCGCCCGGAGCCGGTGCGGTGATGTGATGGGCGTCGGCATTCGACGCGGTACCCAGCACTTCTCCGTAGATCTTTGCTCCCCGCGAGACCGCTGACTCCCACTCCTCGAGAATCAGGGTGGCTGCGCCCTCAGTCATCATGAAGCCGTCACGGTTCTTGTCGAACGGCATGGAGACACCGCTCGTCGACAAAGCAGTCATGTTGACGAAGCCTGCAGTGCCAACGGGGGTCATCACCGATTCGCAGCCACCGGCCACGATCACGTCAGCGACTCCTGTGCGGATCAGCCGAGCTGCGTACCCGACAGCGTGCGTTCCTGCTGCGCAGGCCGTGGTCAGCACCTCGCAAGGGCCGGCTAGGCCGAAGCGCATGGAGATGGCAGCCCCGGGGGCGTTGGGCATCATCATCGGGACCATGAACGGCGACACCCGACGCGCACCCTTGCGGTCGAGCACGAGAACCTGGTCTTCGAAGGTCTGCAGGCCGCCGACACCAGTGCCGTAGATCACCCCGCAGCGATCCGGGTCGGTCGCCAAGTCGCCTGCATCGGCGATCGCGTGTGCGGCCGATGCCATGCCGAGCTGAGTCGACCGATCAGCCCGCCGCGCCTCCTTGGGATTGTCGTAGAACGGCGCTGGATCGAAGTCGGTGACCCGGCGCTCGCCCTCTGGCGGCTCGGAGTTCAAGCCTTGCCAGAAGTCGTCGATGCCGGTCCCGGCGCATGAGATGACGCCGAGGCCGACGACAGCTACTCGCCGGCTGTCGCTCACAGTTTCGATTCGACCAGCTCGATCGCGTGCGCGACGGTGGTGACGCCTTCGAGTTCTTCCTCGTCGACGCTGATGTCGAACTCCTCTTCCAAGGCCATCACCAACTCGACGAGGTCCAGGCTGTCGGCGTCGAGGTCGTCGGCGAAGCTGGCCTCGGGCGTGACTTGCTCGGGATCCACGGCCAGCACCTCGACGGCGCAGTCACGGAATCGATCCAACGTGTCACTCATGCTGATCCCCTCATGTGCGGGCGGTCAAGCGCACGATCCCCCGGCGGCCGTGCGAGTGCGCAGTGTAGGTCCCGCGAGCCTCGCCGTCGTCACACCTTTTGCATTCCGCTCTTGTTCGCTGTCGCTCACGGGCCGCTGAGGCCCGGGCTGAGCCTGTCGGCTCAATGGCCCATGCCCAAACCGCCGTCGACGGGTATCACGGCCCCGGTGATGTACGCGCCATCGTCTGATGCCAGAAACGCCACCGCGGCGGCAATCTCCGTCGGTTCCGCCACCCGGCCCAACGGGACAGCACCGGTGATGGCGGCCTGCTGCCCGTCGCTCAGGGCACCGAACATCTCAGTGTTGACCGGACCGGGCGCGACGACATTCGCAGTGATGTTGCGCGAACCGAGTTCTCGCGCCAGCGATCTGGCCATGCCCACGAGGCCTGCCTTGGACGCGGCGTAGTTGACCTGCCCGGCCGAACCGAGCAGTCCAACCACCGAGGAGACGAATATCAGCCGCCCCCAGCGGGCGCGCAGCATCGGCCGGGCCGCCCGCTTGGCCATCCTGTACGCGCCCGTGAGATTCGTGTCGATAACAGCAGCAAAGTCATCGTCGGCCATGCGGAGCACCAGCTGATCACGAGTGATGCCGGCATTCGCGACCAAGATTTCCACCGGGCCCAGCTCTGCCTCGACAGTGCTGTACGCGGCATCGACTGCATCACTGTCCGCTTGATCGCACGCCGCCCACAGCAGACGCTCGTCGTCAGGCGGTTCAGTGCGGCTGGTGACTGCCACACGGTGGCCCGCATCGGCAAACAACCGGGCCGTGGCCAGACCGATGCCGCGGCTGCCACCCGTCACCAGGACGGTCCGTGGGCTTGGGGGGCCCGCTTGGGTCTGATTCATCGTGAGCCGTGTTCGTGACGCTGGTGGGCGATGTTGATTCGGTTTCCTGGTCGTGCTCGGAATCGGGGCTCAGGAGGCCCGAGCCGGAGCGCCCGACCATTGCAGCAACGCTGATGCCGAGGTCATGCCGGCCCCGAATCCGACCAGCAGGACGTGGTCGCCCTCGCTGATGCGACCGCCCCGCACGGCGTCATCGAGCGCGAGGGGAATCGACGCCGACGACGTGTTGCCGGTGCGCTCGATGACCATCGCAGCCTTCTCGAAGGGAATGCCCAGCCGCTTGCAGGAGGTCTGCACGATGCGGACATTTGCCTGGTGCGGCACGACGACGTCGATGTCGTCGGGCGTGAGACCGGCCTGCTTCATGGACTGGCGAGCCGACTCTTCCATCACGAGCACGGCCTTCTTGAAGACGGCTTGGCCGGCCATCCGGATGTAGTCGCCGTGCTCGCAGTACAGCTGCTCCTCCATGGCGCCGTCGCTCGAGACGTGCCAGCCGAGCAAGTCCGATCCCTGCTCGCTGCGCTCGAGCACTGCGGCACCAGAGCCGTCGGCGAACAGGATGCACGTGGAGCGGTCGGTCCAATCGGTGATCCGCGAGAGCACTTCGGCGCCGATGACCAGCACCCGTTCATGTCCCATGGCGATCATGCCGTGACCTGCGACGAGCGAGTACACGAAACCCGAGCAGGCGGCGTTGACGTCCATTGCCCCGCAATCGAGCCCGAGGGCCTCCTGCACCCGCGAAGACGTAGCCGGCACGCTCCGATCAGGAGTGGTCGTTGCCAAGATGAGCATGTCGATGCTCGACGGATCGACGCTGGCCACCTCCATGGCTGCCCCGCCGGCACGTGCAGCCAGGCCCGCCGTGGTGCCCCCGATGTTCCGCTGCTTGATGCCGGTGCGCTCGATGATCCACTCGTCGGAAGTGTCGACCGTGTGGGCGAGCTCATCGTTGGTGACGACTCGCTCGCCGAGCGCCGTTCCGATGCCGACGATGCGCGCGCCGGATGCATTTCCCACGCTGAGCGTCATCTGTGGCCTCCCCTTCAGGTCCCTGAGGCCGTCCGCAGCCACGCAACGGGCTGCCGAGCGGTGACCCGCTCGCCCTCTACGGCCATGATCCCCATGACAGTACCCGCAAATGCGGACCGCGCTTCCTCTCCAGCGACGTGGCCAATGACATCGCCGACCCGGATTTGCTGCCCGTCGACGACGTCGGCTCCGAGCGTGAAGATGCCTGCGCAGGGGCTGACGATAAGGCGTTCGGTGACATAGAGGTTCTCGCCGCCCAGCACGGTGGGCGCCGAGGGGGCATCGGTCGCAAGCGCCTCCATCAGTGCGTCGATCTCGGCCGGCGCACTCACTGACATCGTTGTCGCACCGCGGTGGGTGCGCTTGGTCATCCCCGTGAGCACTTTGCCCGGGCCGAGCTCCACGTAGGCAGTGACCCCGGAGTCGCCGAGCGCATGGAGGCCGGCCCGCCACAGCACGGGGCTGGTGAGCTGCTGGGCCAGCAGCGTGCGCCACTCGTCGGCATCCGAGCGGAGGCGTGCATCCACATTGGCTACGACCGGAACGCTCGGGGCTCGGATCTCGACTTCTGCCAGCGCCTTGCGGAGCCGGTCACGTGCGGGCTGCATGAACGGCGTATGGAATGCGCCGCCCACGGGCAGTGCCATGAGCCGTTTCGCGCCGGCCACCTTGGCTTCGTTGCCGGCTGCGGCAACGGCATCAGGGGCACCCGCGATGACGACTTGTCCCGGCGCGTTGTAGTTCGCGACCCAGACATCGCCCGGGGTCGCGTCGCATGCCTGCGCCACGAGGTTGTCGTCGAGACCCAGCACGGCTGCCATGGTCCCTTCCTGCTCGTCGGCGGCAACCTGCATGGCCTCGCCGCGCTCGGCGACCAGCCGCACAGCATCGTCATACGCCAATGCGCCAGTGGCCGTCAGGGCGCTGTATTCGCCCAGCGAGTGCCCGGCGGCACATGAGAAGGTCGCACCAGTGCGCTCGACGGCATCGAGCACGACCATCGACAGCACGAAGGTGGAGAGCTGCGAGTTCCTTGTGTGACGCAGTTCCTCCGCGTCTGCTTCCAGCAGCAGGGCGGCGACATCGCGCCCGCAGGCATCGGACGCCTCGGTGACCAGCTCCCACGACTCATGCGAGATCCACGGCTCGCCCATGCCGGGCTGCTGGGAGCCCTGACCGGGAAATGTGAATGCGAGCACTCGGCCTCCTCCGCAGCGCCGGTGCGGAAGTTCGGGCACGTGCCCGGGCCGCGGCGCAGTGAACGCACGATTGGATTCAGCCGAAAGGGTAGGTGCCAACTCGGCGCAAGTGCGACCGCGTCGCTGAGTACGCTGAAACGCCCCACAGCCCGGGTGGTGAAACGGCAGACACGGGGGACTCAAAATCCTCTGCCCTCACGGGCGTGCGGGTTCAACTCCCGCCCCGGGCACCCGAAACCGGCAGGAATCCCGCCAGGACACTCTGGGGAGGCCGCCGAAGTGCAGCGGTAGGCTGGCCGATCCGCAGCAGCCGACCGGGCCCGCCCGCCGGTGCGATCCTGTCCTGTGAGGGGAGCGCGTGTGTCCAAGCGAGTCGTGATCGCAGAGGACGAGGCCATCATCCGGCTCGACCTGCGCGAGATGCTCGAAGACGAGGGCTATGTCGTCGTGGCGGAAACGGGTCGCGGCGATGAAGCGGTGGAATTGGCACGCCAGCATCAGCCCGAGGTGTGCATCTTCGACATCCAGATGCCCGGTCGCGATGGCCTCGACGCGGCGCGCGAGGTCGCCGCAGACCGCACCTCTGCGGTGCTCATCCTCACGGCGTTCAGCAAGCGCCATCTCATCTCCGAGGCTCGCGATGCCGGAGTGCTCTCGTACTTGGTGAAGCCGTTTCAGCGCGAGGAGCTGGTCTCGGCCATAGAGGTGGCGTGGGGTCGTTTCACAGAGATGAGAGAGCTCGAGGACACCGTGGAGAGCCTCGAGGAGAAGCTGGAGACTCGCAAGGCCGTGGAACGTGCGAAGGGCCTGCTCATGGACGATTTTCAGCTGTCTGAGCGGGATGCTTTCGAATTCATCCGGAGTACGGCGATGGCCAACCGTGCGAAGATGCGAGACATCGCTCAGCAGATTGTCGATGGATCGCTGACTCCCTGAGTCGCTCTTTCGAGATCTGCTCGCCTGCGCCTCGCAGGCTTCCACAATCGCCGCCCCGCAACGTTGGGAGAGTTCCGATGTCCAAGCTCCTCTTGCTTGACGGGAACTCGCTCACGTACCGGGCCTTCTTCGCCATACCCGAGGACATGGCCACACGCTCGGGACAGCCCACCGGCGCCGTATTCGGTTTCACGTCCATGCTCATCAACCTGGTGCGGGATCACCGCCCAGACGCGATCGCGGTGTGTTTCGACCGTCCCGAGCCGACGTTCCGGCATATCGCTGCGCCGGAATACAAGGCACATCGCGACGAGACGCCGGCAACACTCATCGATCAGCTCGGCCTGGTGCGCGAAGTGCTCGAGTCGTTGAGCATGACTGCGCTGGACTGTGCCGGCTTCGAGGCCGACGACCTGTTGGCGACGCTGGCGTCCGCAGCCGAACAGCGTGGCGACGATGTGCTGATCGTCAGCGGGGATCGCGACGTGTACCAACTTGTGCGCGACCCTAGGGTGCGGGTGGTCTACAACCGGCGCGGCGTCACCGACTATGCGCTCTACGACGAAGCGGGCATCGCCGAGCGCACTGGCGTCACGCCGGACCTCTACGTGCAGTACGCCGCACTGCGTGGCGATCCGTCCGACAACCTTCCCGGAGTGCCTGGGGTCGGCGAGAAGACGGCCGCCAAGCTGCTCAACAAGTACGGCAGTCTCGAAGCCCTGCTGGCCGCGGCTGGGGAGCAGACTCCGAAGCTGGCCGAGAATCTCGCGGCGCACACCGAGCAGGTGCGGCGCAACGTCGATCTGATGACCCTTCGGACCGACGCACCGGTCGAAGCGGCACCAGCGGATCTCCAATGGGACGCTCTCGACGGCGACTTGGTGACGCGTGCGTTCGAGTTCCTGGAGTTCGGCAGCCTCCACGCTCGTCTCCGCGACGCATTGGTGGGCACGGCCCTGGACGGCCTGCTGACGGCCGACGCAGCATCCCCGGATGCCATCCAGCTCGCGGAGGCGCAGTTTCTGCCGGTCGACGGCGAAGCCGATGCCCGTGGCGCCAATGCAGTGAGGCTGCTGGCCGAGCTGGCGGACCGTGACGATCCTGTCGCGCTCGGATACAACCTCGAGGCGGACGGCGCCGTGGGCGTGCTGGCGGTCGCAGTCGACCCCTCAAGCGGGTCCGTGCTCGCGCTCGGTGCCGACGATCTGGAGGTGCCCGACATCGCCCAGCGGGTTGCCCGCTTGCTCGGGGCCGACGGGCCAGGCGTCCACGTCCATCAGGCGAAAGCGCTGATGCGGGCACTGGAGCTAGCGAACGGTGATCTCGCTGCCAGCGGGTCGGTGCCCGGCCTCGCTACCGACACTTCGATCGCCGCTTATCTCATCCATCCATCGGAAGGCCGCGCCGAGCTGAGAGCGCTCCTCGCCCGGCATTGCGGCACTGAGCTTCCCGGCAGCGATGGACAAGATCAACTCGGCTTCGATGATCTCGATGCCGACGGTCCTGCAGCAAGTGTCGCGGCCGGCAGTGATGCCCTCGCAGTGGCGATGCTCGCCCCAGTACTCGACCGGGAACTCGAGACCCTCGGGATGTCCGATTTGTATCGCGACATCGAGCGTCCGCTGATCTGCGTCCTCGCTCGCATGGAGTCGGCCGGGATCGGTGTCGACCACACCGAACTGGAGTCGTTGCGTGACCACCTGACGAGCGAAGTGTCTGCACTCGAAGCAGAAGTGCGGCTACTGGCCGGTCGGGACGATCTCAACGTCAACTCGCCCAAGCAGCTGGCAGAGGTGCTCTTCGAGGACTTGGGGTTGACACCGCAGCGCAAGACCAAGACGGGTTATTCCACCAGCGCCACAGCGCTCGAATCACTGCGAAGCGAGCACCCGATCGTGGACAAGCTGCTGGCGTTCCGGGAGGTGGAGAAGCTGCGATCGACCTACGGCGACAGCTTGCTCGAATGCGTCGAACCGGACGGCCGCATCCACGCCACGTTCAACCAGACGGTTGCGCGCACCGGCAGGCTCAGCTCCGAAGAGCCGAACCTGCACAACATCCCGGTGCGGACCTCCCAGGGGCGCCTGTTCCGGCGCGCGTTCGTACCGGCTGACGGCTACGAGCTGCTGGTTGCCGACTACAACCAGATCGAGCTGCGGGTGATTGCGCATCTGTCGGGCGACCCGGGCCTCGTCGGTGCCTTCGAGGCGGGCCACGACGTCCACAGCGCGACTGCAGCATCCCTCTTCGCCATCACCCCTAGCGAGGTCGACCCGCAGCAGCGGTCGGTGGCAAAGATGGTGAGCTACGGCCTGGCCTACGGGATGGAGGCATACGGTCTCGGACAGCGACTCGGGGTGCCCACCGACGAAGCAGCACGCATTCTGGACGCCTACTTCGAAGCGTTCCCAGAGGTGCGCTCGTTCATGGACGGCGTGGTCTCGGAGAGTCGCGAGCGTGGGTACACCGAGACGGCCTTCGGGCGGCGTCGCCCGCTTCCCGAATTGACATCTCGAAATCATCGCGTGCGCCTGGCCGCGGAGCGACAGGCCATGAATGCTCCCATCCAGGGACTCGCAGCGGACATATTCAAAGTGGCGCTGGTACGCCTCGATGCGGCCTTGCAGGATCGGTCGGCAGCCAGCCGTCTGGTGCTGCAGGTGCACGACGAGGTGATCCTCGAAGTGCCCCCATCGGAGCGCGACGAGGTGACCGAGCTGACGGTGGACACGATGCGGCATGCCGCCGACCTGGCGGTCCCGCTCGAAGTTCATGTTTCGGCGGGCGCAACCTGGGCCGACGCCAAGGGCTGAACGCCGCGGGCCGGTAGCCTCGCCGTGCGCTTCGTGCGGCTCGCTCGGCCGCCTGCGCCCGTACTCCCGACGTGAGCATTCCCCCCGTGACCGACGCACTTGCCCCCGCACCAGACCTCGAAGACCCTGTATCCGAAGACACCGCATCCGAAGACCCTGTATCCGAAGCCACGGCAGCAGCACCGCCGGATACCCAGGACGGTGAGAGCTCGGGCAAGGAAGCGGGCAACGGAGCTTCGCAGGGCGCTTTCGGCACGTTCACCGAAGCGGGCGACTACGTGCCGCGGACTGTCACCGTCGACGATCTGGGCGACACCTCCTTCGAGGACGCCATAGCGCAGACCATCGTCGAGTTCGACGACGGCGACATCGTGGCCGGCACCATCGTGCGCGTCGATCGCGACGAAGTACTGCTCGATATCGGCTTCAAGTCTGAGGGCGTCATCCCGTCTCGCGAGCTCTCGATCCGCCACGACGTCGATCCTTCCGAAGTCGTGGACGTCGGCGATCAGATCGAGGCGCTCGTCCTTCAAAAGGAAGACCCCGACGGCCGCCTGGTGCTGTCCAAGAAGAGAGCGCAGTACGAGCGTGCTTGGGGTCGCATCGAAGAGATCCGCGAATCGAACGGCGTCGTCACGGGTCCCGTCATCGAGGTCGTGAAGGGCGGCTTGATCGTCGACATCGGGCTGCGGGGATTCCTGCCGGCGTCGCTGGTGGAACTCCGGCGCGTCCGCGATCTGGCCCCCTATGTCGGCCGCGAGCTGGAAGCCAAGATCATCGAGCTCGACAAGAACCGCAACAACGTTGTGCTCAGCCGGCGAGCCTGGCTGGAGGAGAGCCTCAAGGAGGAGCGGGAAGGCTTCCTGCGAGACCTCCAGCGGGGCGAGCGGCGCACTGGCAGAGTCTCGTCGGTGGTCAGCTTCGGCGCGTTCGTCGACCTCGGCGGCATGGACGGCCTCATTCACGTGTCGGAGCTGTCCTGGAAGCATGTCGATCATCCCAGCTCGGTCGTCACCATCGGCGACGAGGTGACGGTGGAGGTGCTCGAGATCGACCGTGAGCGCGAGCGCATCTCGCTGTCGCTCAAGGCGACGCAGCAGGATCCGTGGGAAGCGTTCGCCAACTCCCACCGGGTCGAAGAACTCGTCTACGGCCGAGTCACCAAGCTCGTGCCGTTCGGAGCCTTCGTACAGGTCGGCGATGGCATCGAGGGCTTGGTGCACATCTCGGAGATGTCGGCTCACCACGTCGAGCTGCCTGAGCAGGTAGTGACCCCCGGCGAGGAGCTGTGGGTGAAGATCATCGATCTCGACCTGCAGCGTCGGCGCATCAGCCTGTCGATCAAGCAGGCCGCCGAAGGCGGCGTGGTAGCGGAGGAATACCGCGAGGCGTTCGGCGACCACGCGTACGACGAAGAGGGCAATTTCATCGGCGAATTCAGCTACGAAACACCTGCCGAGGGCGAGGAATCGGAAGCTGAGCGGGCATGGCGCGAGTACTACGAAGAGCATGGCGAGGAGGCCTACCGCCAGGCCCTCGCGCAATACGAGAACCAGGAAACCGAGGGCGAGCCCGCCACGGCCGCTGCCGAGGGTGACGGCTAGCGCAGCCACTCTTCGCTGGATCCGCTCCAGTTGAATCCGTCTCCTTCGAAGCCGGTCGGATGATCTCAGTAGGGCTCACGGGCGGCATCGGCAGCGGGAAGAGCACTGTTGCTTCGGGCTTCGTCGAGCACGGAGCCGTACTGATCGATGCGGACGCCATCGTTCGCTCCCAGCAGGCACCATCGAGCCCCGTCTTTGTCGAGATGGTGGAGCGCTTCGGCGACCACATCGTGGCGCCGGACGGCACGCTCGACCGCGGCGCGGTTGCGGCCATCGTGTTCAACGATCCCGACGCGCTCGCCGATCTGAACGCGATCACCCATCCTCCGGTCGGTCGGGAGATCCGTCGCCGGCTCAGCGAACTGGAGGGAACCGATTGCCTGGTGGTGCTCGACATCCCGCTGCTAGGCGAGGGGTTGGCCAAGGGTCAGCGGCCCCGCTATCAGACCAGCGGGATCCTGGTGGTGGACACGCCGACCGATATCGCTGTGGAGCGGCTCGTGACCTCGCGGGGTTTTTCCGCCGACGATGCACGCGCTCGTATCGCCGCACAGCTGTCGCGCGAAGAGCGACTGGCTATCGCCGACTGGGTCATCGACAACTCCGGCGGTCTCGACGAGCTCGAAGCTGCGATCGGCGCAGCCTTTCGCTGGGCGAGCGCGCTGCCGCACATCGACCCAGCCCCGTGACGGGCGCTCGGCACGTGGCGAGCGCTCAGCTCTGCGGTCGCAGCGCGGCCTCAGTATGCGAGGGGCGTACCGCAGTGCGGACAGCTGGGCTCGGGCGACCGCGTGTCGAATTGTGAAGGCTTGACCAGCAGGAAGCAGCCCTCGCAGAGGATTTCGTCCTCCTGCTTGGACGATGAACGTGAGCCGGTGACGATGCCGATCTCGTCGTCTTCGTCGTCTTCGTCGTCGTCTTCGGACGCCAGCCGCTCTTTGAGGATCTCGCCGAGGTCCGCTTCGAGCTCCTCGTCGTCTTCGTCGTCGTCGTCGTCTTCGTCGTCGGTCGGGCGAACCCCGGAGGGCACTTCGCGGCTCGGGGCTGCGTCCTTGTCGGGGGCCTTCGTCTCGGGGATATCCAATTCGTCGATGTCCTCGCCATTGTCGTCGTCATCATCTTCGAGCCCAGTCACTACCAGCTCGGGGGCCTCGAGGTCGTCGGGGACCGGCTCGAAGTCGTCGCCGAGCAAGCCGGAGTCTGCCATGGCGTCGTCAAGCGCTTCGTCCTGGGGCTCAGGGGCGTCTGTTTCGTCGCGGCTCATGAATGGTCTCGGGTAGTGGTGTCGTCAGTATTCATCTGGTGAGTGGTCAGCGCGGCAGGATAACCACACCGGATGGCGTCAGTGGGTCAATTTCGGCGCCGGCGTCGCAACAGTGTCCCCCCGCGGGCAAGCCGACGCCGGCGGGATGGTGACGCGTCCCAGCCCTAGCCTCGGGATCATGGCATCGGTCTCGACAGCCCCGCGGCACGCCGACTCGGGGCGGGACGAATCTCGTCAGGCCCGGCCGTGGCTGCCGGCGCCGACTGCTGCGTACCCGTTTCGGGTGGAGGCGGGCTTCGAGCCGGCCGGTGACCAACCGCGCGCAGTGGCCCATCTGGCCGATGGCATCAGCCGCGGCGAACGGTTCCAGACGCTGCTGGGCATCACTGGCTCGGGCAAGAGCGCCACGATCGCGTGGACGATCGAACGCACGCAGCGTCCGACGCTGGTGCTGGCGCCGAACAAGTCTTTGGCGGCACAGCTTGCGAACGAGTTCCGCGAGTTCTTTCCCGACAATCGTGTGGAGTACTTCGTCTCCTACTACGACTACTACCAGCCCGAGGCATACATGCCGGCCTCGGACACCTACATCGAGAAGGACTCCAGCGTCAACGATGAGATCGACCGTCTGCGGCACTCGGCCACCGCCGCGCTGCTGACGCGGCGGGACGTCATCGTGGTGGCATCGGTCTCTGCCATCTACGGGCTCGGTGCACCCTCGGAGTATCTGCGCCAGATGCTGTACCTGAGGGTCGGCGAGACGGTCGATCAGCGCGCGGTGTTGCGCCGACTCGTCGACATGCAGTACGAGCGCAACGACATGAATCTCGTGCGGGGTCGGTTCCGGGTACGCGGCGACACGCTCGAGATGCACCCGGCATATGAGGAGTTCCTCGTGAGGGTGGAGCTGTTCGGTGACGAGATCGATCGGATCAGCCGCATCGACCCGGTCACCGGTGAGCGCCTGGGCGATCTCGAGGAGGTCACCGTGTTCCCTGCGTCGCACTATGTCACCGGCGAGGACAAGCTGCGCGTGGCGATCTCCAAGATCGAGGCCGAGCTGGCGGAACGGCTGCAGCAATTCGAGAAGGAGAACAAGCTGCTCGAGGCGCAGCGGCTTCGCATGCGCACCGAGTACGACCTGGAGATGCTGGGCGAGCTGGGCTACTGCAACGGCGTCGAGAACTACTCGATGCACCTCGACGGCCGGGTCTATGACGAGCCGCCGTACACATTGCTGGATTTCTTCCCCGACGACTATCTCCTCGTCATCGACGAGAGCCATGTCGCGGTGCCCCAACTGCACGGCCAGTTCGCCGGCGACCGACGCCGCAAGGACACCCTCGTGGAGCACGGCTTCCGGCTGCCGTCGGCTCGGGACAACCGGCCGTTGCGCTTCGACGAGGTGATGGACCGGCTGAATCAGGTCGTCTTCTTGTCAGCGACGCCGGGGGAGTATGAGCTGCGGACGAGTTCTCAAGTGGTGGAGCAGATCGTCCGCCCGACCGGCCTGGTGGATCCCGAAATCGTCGTGCGCCCGACGCAGGGCCAGATCGACGACCTGATGGGTGAGATCGAGCGGGTCACCGAACGGGGCCATCGGGTGCTCGTGACGACGCTCACCAAGAAGATGGCCGAAGATCTCACCGACTACTTGCTGGAGTTGGGCGTCAGGGTGCGGTACCTGCACAGCGAGATCGACACCATCGAGCGGATTGAGATCCTCCGTGACCTGCGGCTCGGGCACTTCGACGTGCTGGTGGGCATCAACCTGCTGCGAGAAGGCCTCGACCTGCCCGAAGTGAGCTTTGTCGCCATCCTCGACGCCGACAAAGAGGGATTCCTGCGCAGCGAGACGTCGCTCATCCAGACCATCGGGCGAGCAGCGCGCAACGTGGACGGTCAGGTCGTGATGTACGCCGACGCGTTTACGCCCTCGATGCACCGTGCGGTATCGGAGACGAACCGGCGCCGCGGCCTGCAGCAGGCATACAACGCGGAGCACAACATCGACCCCCAGACGATCCGCAAGGCGGTCACTGACATCCTCGAAGTCCTCAGAGGCCCAGCAGAGACGGCCCCGGTCCCAGAGAAGCTGGCCTCAGGCCGAGTGAACGCAGAAAAGGTCCGAGCCGCGTACGGCGACCTGCCATCAGACGACCTCACACGGCTCATCGCCTCGCTGGAAGAGGAGATGGCCGAAGCAGCGGCAGACCTCAGATTCGAATACGCAGCCCGCCTCAGAGACGAGCTCAGAGAACTGCGCCGAGACCTCCGAGACGCCAGCGCCTAGAGAACGACTGCCTAGAGAACGACCACGGAGCGCAGGACC
This sequence comes from Candidatus Poriferisodalis sp., assembly GCF_965208895.1. Taxonomy (GTDB): domain Bacteria; phylum Actinomycetota; class Acidimicrobiia; order Acidimicrobiales; family Poriferisodalaceae; genus Poriferisodalis. The sequence goes on from NZ_OZ242363.1 coordinate 4,323,739, forward strand.
TCGCCGCGCTCCATCTTCTCGAAGGCCTCCTCGACGCCGGCAATCCCGATCGTCTCGCTGACGAACTTGTCGAGCGGCAGACGATTCTGCAGGTGAAGATCGATCAGCATCGGAAAGTCCCGGCTCGGCAAGCAGTCGCCGTACCACGAGCTCTTCAGCGACCCGCCCCGACCGAACACCTCGATCAACGGCAGCTCAATCTTCATCGTGGGATTCGGCACCCCGACGAGCACGACAGTGCCTGCCAAGTCACGGGCATAGAAGGCCTGCTCGTAGGTCTGGGGCAGTCCGACAGCCTCGATGGCCACATCCACGCCGTTGCCTCCGGTCAGCTCACGGATTGCCTCGACAACCTCGTCGTTGCTCATGCCTGACGAGTCGATGGCGTGCGTAGCACCGAATTCTTGGGCCCATTCGAGTTTGCGGCTGTCGATGTCGACGCCGATGATGGTGTGCGCTCCCGCAAGACGCGCCCCACAGATCGCAGCGTCGCCCACGCCGCCGCAACCGAACACCGCCACGCTGTCGCCCCGGCCTATTCCGCCGGTGTTCATTGCAGCTCCCAAGCCGGCCATCACTCCGCAGCCAATGAGGCCAGCGACCTCAGGCGGCGCCGCAGGATCCACCTTGGTGGCCTGTCCTGCTGCGACGAGGGTTTTCTCGGCGAATGCACCGATGCCGAGCGCGGGAGAGAGCTCGACGCCGTCGAGGCTCATCTTGCGTGCTGCGTTATGGGTCGCGAAGCAGTACCAGGGGCGACCGCGGTCGCAGGACCGGCAGTCTCCGCAGACTGCCCGCCAGTTGAGAACCACAAAATCGCCCACGGCGACACTCGTGACACCCTCGCCGACCTCGGACACCACGCCCGCTGCCTCGTGCCCAAGCAGGAATGGGAACTCGTCGTTGATAGCGCCTTCGCGATAGTGGAGATCGGTGTGGCAGACACCGCAGGCCTGCACGTCCACGATCACTTCGCCGGGCCCGGGGTCGGGAATCGTGATGGTCTCGACGCTGACCGGCTCGCCGACAGCCTTCGCCACGACTCCTCGTACTTCGTATGGCATGACGGCCCCCAGTTCGCTCTCCGGTGATCTGCCCCGACGGCTCGTGCTGAGTATCGGCACTGTCGCAGCACCGCATGCACGGTCCGCTGCGCGCGATCGCGACCCTAGTTCTGCCGATCGGCGCGACGGTCAAGGCGTGCTCTGAGCGCCGAACGAACTTGTGTTTGTTTCCGGGATGCACGGCGGGGGCACGGGTAGGCTCGCCCTGCATGGATGGGCGCCAAAGGAACAGTCCGCAGCATGGGTGAGCTGCTGATCGTCCGCGGCGCGCGGGAGCACAACCTGCGCAACGTCGATGTCGAGTTGCCCCGCGATCGCATGATCGTGTTCACCGGGCTGTCGGGCAGCGGCAAGTCGTCGCTGGCATTCGACACCATCTACGCCGAGGGGCAGCGCCGTTATGTCGAGTCGCTGTCGGCCTACGCGCGCCAGTTCCTGGGCCAGATGGACAAGCCCGATGTGGATTTCCTCGAGGGTTTGTCGCCGGCCATCTCTATCGACCAGAAGAGCGCCAGCCGCAACCCGCGTTCGACTGTCGGCACGATCACCGAAGTGTTCGACTACCTCCGGCTGCTCTACGCCCGAATCGGCGTGCAGCACGATCCGCAAACCGGTGAGGTGGTCGAGCGCCAGACGTCCCAGCAGATCGTGGACCGGATCATGGAGATGCCCGAGGGCTCCCGATTCGAGGTGCTCGCCCCGGTGGTGCGCGGCCGCAAGGGCGACTACCACACGCAGCTCGGCGACTTCGCCCGGCAGGGCTATGCACGCGTGCGGGTCGACGGCGAGGTGCTGGATCTAGGCAGCGTCGATGAGATCGAGCGACTCGATCGCTACGTCAACCATGACATCGAGGTCATCGTCGATCGGCTGGTGATCCGTGGCGACATCGAACAGCGCCTGACCGAATCGGTCGAGGCGGCGCTGGGCCTCGCTGACGGGCATGTGTGGATCCACCTCGTTCCGCACAGCACAGTGCCCTCGGGAGACGGCGGCGCCCCCGACGATTCGCCCGAAGTGCTGACGTTCAGCCAGCACCTGTTCTCGCCGGGCACGGGACGCTCTTTCGAGGAGCTGGCGCCCCGCAACTTCTCGTTCAACTCTCCCTACGGCGCATGCCAGACCTGTGATGGCCTCGGCACCCGGTACGAGGTCGACCCGGAGCTTGTCGTGCCGAACACGGAGCTGTCGGTGGCGGCTGGCGCACTCGCCCCGTGGGCAGGGTCGACCGGCAAGTGGTTCACCCGGCTGCTCGAGGCCGTTGGAGAACAGCACGCCATCCCGCTCGACGTGCCGTGGGCTGAGCTCGAAGCCCAGCAGCGCAAGCTGCTGCTCGACGGCGCCCCGGCTGGCGAGCAGATCACCGTGCGCTACCGCAACCGCTACGGCCGCTCGCGCAGCTACACGACCCGCTACGAGGGCGTCATCCCGTTCTTGCGCCGCCGCCATGCGGACACCGAGAGCGACTGGTCACGCAACCGCATCGAGGGATACATGCGCGAGGTGCCGTGCGGAACCTGTCACGGCGCGCGGCTCAACGAGGTGTCGCTCGCCGTGCGGGTCGCCGGCCGGAACCTCTTCGAGCTCTGCTCGGCGTCGATCGGCGAGGCAGCGAAGATCGTCGACGGGCTCGAGCTCACGCAGCGGCAGCGCATCATCGCAGCCCCGATCATCAAGGAGATCGACGCACGGCTGAACTTCCTGCTCGACGTCGGCTTGGACTACCTGACGCTGAACCGTTCAGCGGCGACGCTGGCAGGCGGCGAGGCCCAGCGCATCCGGCTGGCGAGCCAGATAGGCAGCGGGCTCGAAGGCGTGCTGTACGTGCTCGACGAGCCGTCCATCGGGTTGCATCAGCGTGACAACCGCCGCTTGATCGACACGCTTCTGCACCTGCGCGACCTCGGCAACACCGTGCTGGTCGTGGAGCACGATCTCGAGACGATCTCGGTGGCGGACTGGGTGGTGGACATCGGCCCCGGCGCCGGCGAGCACGGCGGTGAGATCGTCTACAGCGGGCCCACCGACGGGCTGGCGGGCGCGCCGGGCTCGGTGACGGGGGAGTACCTCTCCGGCATCCGGGAGATCCCGACGCCGCCGGCGCGCCGGCCCCGCGGCAACGACCGGCTGGTCGTCCGGGGGGCGCGAGAGCACAACCTGCGCAAGATCGACGTGGAGTTCCCGCTGGGCTGCTTCATCTGCGTGACAGGCGTGTCGGGCTCAGGCAAGAGCACGCTGGTGAACGACATTCTCTACAAGGCGCTGATGCAGCGGATCTACTCCTCCAAGGGAGTGCCCGGCCTGCACACGGCGATCGAAGGCGCCGAGGCGCTCGACAAGGTCATCGACATCGACCAATCGCCTATCGGCCGCACGCCGCGCTCGAACCCCGCCACCTACACCGGCGTCTTCGACCACATCCGCAAGCTCTACGCGGCCACGAACGAGGCGAAGGTGCGGGGCTACCTTCCCGGCCGGTTCAGCTTCAACGTCAAGGGCGGGCGTTGCGAGGCCTGCTCGGGCGACGGGAACATCAAGATCGAGATGCACTTCCTGCCCGACGTGTATGTGCCCTGCGAGGTGTGCAAGGGCGCTCGCTACAACCGCGAGACGCTCGAGGTCCGCTTCAAGGGCATGACCATCGCCGACGTGCTGGCCATGCCCTGCGAGGACGCCCTCGAGTTCTTCGCGGCGCAGCCGCCCATCCGGCGCCACATGCAGACGCTGGTCGACGTGGGCTTGGGCTATATCCGCCTGGGACAGCCCGCCACGACGCTGTCAGGCGGCGAAGCACAGCGGGTCAAACTCGCCAGCGAGCTGTCGAAGCGTTCCACCGGCCACACGATCTACATCCTCGACGAGCCCACCACCGGCCTGCACTTCGAGGACATCCGCCGGCTGCTGGGCGTACTCGACCGGCTGGTGTCGGGTGGCAATACCGTGGTGGTCATCGAGCACAACCTCGATGTCATCAAGACCGCCGACTGGATCATCGACTTGGGGCCTGAGGGCGGAGTCGGCGGCGGCACTGTGGTGGCCGCAGGAACGCCGGAGCAGGTGGCTCAGGCCCCCGAATCGCACACTGGTCGGTATCTGGCGCCGCTGGTCGGCTGAACTGTCCGGTGAGACAGTTCACCCCCGTCAGGCCGGGGTGATCATGTCGCCGCTGCGGTGCCCTCGGTCTCGGCGGCCTCGACGAGCACCGACCGTTCGAGCGGCAACTCCACGGTGAACTCGGTGAACTCGCCTGGCTCGCTCTCCACCGAGATCTGGCCGCCGTGGCCACGAATGATGTCGTTGGTCATCGCCAAGCCCAGCCCTGTGCCCTCGCCGGTGGGCTTGGTGGTGAAGAACGGCTCGAAGATCCGCTGCACGACATCGGGCGGGATGCCGCTGCCGTTGTCGCGCACCTTGATCACTGCCGACTCATCGGTTCGTCGAGTGCTCAGCCGGATGGTAGGGAAGTAAGTCGAGTCGTCGCCGTCACCGTCGGTGACGATCTTGCCGGGCTCGCCCCCGAGTTCCCGCCATCGTCCGTTGGCCGCATAGCCGGCATTGCTCACCAAGTTGAGAAACACGCGGCCCATGTCCTGCGGGATGACCTCCAACTCGCCCATCTCGGGATCGAAGTCGCGTTCGATGGTCACATTGAAGTCCGGATCCTGCGCCCGGGCGCTGTGGTAGGAGAGCATGGCGTGCTCGTCGAGCAGGGCGTTGATTTCGACGGGGCGTGATTCGCCGCCGCCGCGGCCCATCATGAGCATGCTCTCCACGATGCGGTTGGCCCGGTCGCCGTGCCCGCGGATGCGGGTCAGGTTCTGCTTGAGGTCGCCGGTGATCTCGGCGATGTAGCCGGCTTGGTCCTCGGGCGGCTCGGGATCTGCGATTGCTTCGAGCAGCTCTTCGAGCAGCTCGTCGGACGATTCGGCGAAGTTCTTCACGAAGTTCAGCGGATTGCGGATCTCGTGGGCGACGCCGGCAGTGACCTCACCGAGCGCCGCGAGCTTCTCGTTCGCAACGATCTGGTCCTGTGCGCGGTCCAAGTCGGCGAGCGTCTGGGAGAGCTGTTCATTGCGCTCGCTGAGCTGACCGGCGAGCTCTTCGACCAAGTTGAGCCGCTGGACTTCGAGCGCAGCCTTGCGGAAGTGCTCCAGAGCGTCGGCCATCTCGGAGACTTCATCACGTCCGCCGGCATCCACCGGCGACTCCAAGTCGCCGCCGGCCAGCGCCCTCATGCGGTCGGACAGCTGGGCGACCCGCCGCAGGATGCGCCTGCCCACGAACAGCCAGCTGAAGGCCAGCACACCGACGACGCCCACGATGCTGATCACGACGAGCAGCACGCGTCCGGTGCTGACCGCTTGTGCCGACGCCGCGGTAGCGGCGTCCACGCTGGCCTGCACTGCGCCGACGAGCGACTCGATCTCGTCCACGAGACCAACGCCGAGGTCTTGGTTCTGGGCGAGCAGGTCTCGCTGGTTCTCCGAGATCTGGAGGGCGCGGAACATCACGTCGAAGACGCCGCCGTTGCCGAGACCGAGCGCGATCAACTGGTTCACCGTCGGGCGGAGCTCGTCGCCGCCGCGCTCGTCGAGCGCAGCGAGGTTGATCTCGATGCGGTCCCTGGCAGATTCGAAGCTCTCACGAAGCGGTTCGATCAGCGCTGATTCTGAGGCGCTGAACGCCCCTGCCAGCAAGGCGTCTACCTGTGAGACGTCACCGCTCAATGCCGACCAGCGCCGATAGGCCAGCACCTCGGCTTCGGATCTGTGGATGGACTCAGGCGCCGGCGGGGTCCACAGCTGTCGCCGTCCCTCGACCAGGAAGAAGAGCTGGTCGTCGAGTGCGGGCACCAGCTGGTTGGCCAGCTCACCGACTGCGGCGTCGGTCCCCGCTCGCAGAGCCCGTGCCTGCTCGCGCAATTCGAAGAACTCGGGCATCTCCGCCTCGATGGCGTCGATGTTGGAACTGAGCTGGGCGGCGTCGCTGCGCATCTCGCCGAGCCACATGGAGCCGGCGCCGCGGTTCCACAGCAGGTCCAGCTGTGTCTCGAACTCGCTGCGCGCTGCGGCGATCTCAGCGACAACAGTCTCGTAGTCCTCAGGCGTCGAAGCCGTGAGCCGCGGCCCGCCAGCCACCAGCCGATTGCTCGCCTCTGCGACGCCCAAAGCCGCGTCCAGCTCGGGAATGGCCCCTTCGGTGACCTCGCGCTCCGCCTCGCCGACTCGGGTGAACGAGATCCATGCGACGACGCTCGCTGCCAGCGTCAGCAGCAATGGCACTGCGATGCCCGCGTACATCTGTGTGGAGATCCGAAGGTGAAGCGCGGGCTTGCGGTATCCGAATGTGCCGCCTGACTCAGCGGCGGCCGCGCCGGCGGCATCGGCGGGCGGCGAACTCGCCGCAGGCTCGCCCTGTGCGGTGGCCGTATCGGGGTCATCGCTGACGCCGTTGCCCCCAAGCGCCTCCTCGGCGGATTCTGCAGGCGTCACGGCTCAGTGCCTGTGAGCGTGTCGAGCGGGTGGTAGGCGCCGTCGGATCCGATTCGGGTGACGAACACTGCATCAGAGCCCTGGTTGTCCTCGGTGATGCTCGCGCCGTCGCCGAAATGCATGTTGAAGCCGTCGATGTCGAGCTGTTCGGCGCCTAAGATCGCGTTCAGGAAGCACCGGCGCGTCACCGAATTGCCGCATTCCTCCAGTCCGGTAATGGCAAGCCTGCCGGCGATGTAGCCCTCCAGCGACACGAAGCCGGGCACCGGATTCGGCTCTACATGGTCGAACTGGAGGTGCAGTGTGCCTACATGTTCCAAGGCTGCCTGATAGGCCCTGACGACCGGTATGGATTCGTCGAGCGGGAACGGCACCACCTGTGTGACGAGCACGCCCTCGCCGACCGCGCCGAGTTGGTCGGCGAGGGCGTTCGAGCCGACGAACGACAGCGTGATGAAGACGGGGTCGAAGCCGGTGTTGCGCGACCACGAGATCAACGTGCCGACGGGCTCGTATGCACCGACCATGATCACCGCTTCAGGGTCGCCTGCCTTCAGGTCCAGCAGGGCCGTCTTGATGGCGGTGGTGTTGCGCGGGTAGAAGCCGATCGCGACGGGCTCCATGTCGCGTCGTTCGAGGGCGGCGAGTGCGCCGAAGTACCCCGCTCGGCCGAAGGAGTCGTCCTGGAAGAGCACGGCAATGCGCTCGATGCCCAAGTCGGCGGTCAGGCGTTCCACCATTTCCTCGGTCTCCTGGGCGTAGGAGGCACGAAGGTTGACGATGTTGGACCAGTCGTCGTTGCGCAGAAAGCCGGCCCCGGTGAACGGCGCCACGTAGGGGATGCTCGCCGCGGCGGCCACGGGGGTCGCGGAGCGCGAGGTCGGCGTTCCCACGGCGCCGATCAGCGCGAACACGTTCCCGCTCTCGATGAGGGCAGTCGTGTTCTTGATGGCGTCGTTGGGCTCGTACCTGTCGTCGAGCGATGTCAATTCGAGCCGTCGCCCGTTCACCCCCCCGGCCCGGTTGGCCTCTTCGAAGGCGGCCAGGATTCCCAGGCGCATGCCAACGCCGAGTTCCGCTGCCGGACCGCTCAGCGCAGCCGATTGCCCGAACACCACCCGGTCGGGATAGACGCCGGTCTCGTCGTTGAGCGCATCGGGGACGGTGGGGCGTGCCGGAGCGACGATCGCACCCGGCGCGTCGGCACCGTCTCGCGCCGGATCGCTCACGGCATCGCTGCAGGCACTGAGCCCCGCGGTGACGCCAGCGACGACGCCGAGGGCCGCAACCGCCCGCATCGTTGCTGAGGCGCCTGCGCGCCGACGTGCTGGCAGGCGCGAGCGCATCGGCGTCCCGTCAGCCGCCAGCCCGTGCGACCAGCGTCAGGTGGTTCTTGCCGTCGGCGTGCTTGTATGCGAGGTCTTCGGCCATGGTGCGCACGAGGTGCAGGCCCAACCCGCCGATGGATCGCTCCGCCAGCGGCAGTTCGGTGCCGGGGTCGGTGTTGTCGGTAAGCGGATCAAACGCGGCCCCGTCGTCGACCAAGGTGATCGCCACCGAGTTCTCGCCGCTCTCCAGCGTGATCTCGATGTCGCTGAGCCCGCTGGTGCGCCCGTGGGTGAGCGTGTTCAAGATGAGTTCTTCGAGGATGAGGTTGGCCCGCAAGACGAGATCTGGCGCCCAGTCGTCCAGCTCGGCGAGTTCCTCCACGAACGCCACGATGCGTGGGAGCGCCTCGGCTGCAGCAGCGCCGGGCACTGGTGTGATGTTCAGCGAACGTCGCATGATCGGTGCTCCGTAGTGGGGGCGTCCCGCAGCGCCGCCGCGGCGCTCGGGAGCAAGTCTGTGCGGTCCTCGGCACTGCTCGGCTGCGGTCTCACGGCGTGGCGCTCCGGTGCAGAGCCAAGCAGGTGATGTCGTCCGACGCGGGTGCTTCGCCGGCGAACTCGGCGACCGCTTCGAAGATGGCGCTCATGGCTTGCTTGGCATCTCGAGGCGGGCTGCCTTCGAACATTCCCAGCAGTCGCTCGGTGCCGAACTCTTCCTGCTCGACGTTCATCGCCTCGCTGACGCCGTCGGTGTACAGCACCAAGGTTTCGCCGGGTGCCAGCGTCAGCGTGTTCTCGGCCAGGTTTGCAGCGAACACTGCCTCGGGGACGATGCCCAATGCCATGCCGCCGGTGCCGGGCATCTGGGTGGCGGTGCCATCCGCGTGAACGACCACCGGCGGGTCATGCCCGGCAGTTGCGTAGGTCACCTCGCCGGTGCGGGGCTCGTAGACGGTCATGATGACGGTCACGAACATGAACGTCGGGTTGTCGGCCTGCAGTACACGGTTGGCCTCGATCAGCGCCTCCCGCGGAGAACCCGTGCCGATGGCGGCGCCCTTGAGCGCCGTCCGGCTCGACATCATGAACAGCGCAGCGGGGATGCCCTTGTCGGACACGTCGGCGACCGTCGCGAACATCCGGTCGTCGGGCACCGCGACGTAGTCGTAGAAATCGCCGCCGACATTGCGTGCGGGCACCATGTTGGCGTTGATCTCATATGCGGCCGTCACCGGGAAATCGTCGGGAAGGATCGACTGCTGCACGTTCGAGGCGATGTCGAGCTCGTTCTGCAGCGTCACGAGCTTGTCGCGTGACGCCGTGGCCTCTCGCCACTGCCGCAGATGCTCGACCGTGCGTTCGATGGTGATCTGCAGGTCGTCGAAGTCGACCGGCTTGGTGACGAAGTCGAAGGCCCCCCGGTTCATGGCGGTGCGGATGTTGCCCATGTCGCCGTATGCGGAGATGATCACCGCCCGCAGGTCCTGGTTCAGCGAGCCGAGCTGAGACAGCAGGGTCAGCCCGTCCATCTGGGGCATGTTGATGTCGGAGAGCACCAAGTCGATGGTGTCGTCGGCTCGCAGCTTGTCGAGCGCCTCCAAGCCGTTTCCTGCGAACTCGAATTGGTACTTGCCGCTGCGGATGTGTCTCCGCATCCGCTGCAGGACGAGCGGCTCGAGATCGGGCTCGTCGTCGACGACGAGGATGCGCCAGGGCTGCGACATGGGCGTGGCTAGGCCAGCTGGGCCTTCGCCTCGTCGAGCGTCCCGAACACCGTGATGATCTGATTGAAGCCGCTGATGCGGAACACTTCATCGACCGAGGCTGCGAGGGAGCAGACGGCGAAGGGCGTCGAGTTGCCACCGAGATGCTGTGCGACGAGCAGCAGGACGCGCAGGCCGGCGCTGCTGATGTAGTCCATGGCTCCCATGTCGAGGATGACGCGATTGTCGTCGTCCGACAGAGCGGCCATCAGGACCTCGTGGAAGTCCGCGGAGTTCGATCCGTCCACGCGGCCCGCGGGACTGATCACGTTGGTGCCTGCGTCCCGCTCCTGTGCGAGTTCCATATTGTGCAGCCTCCTGCGCAGCTACGAGATGCGGTTCTGCCGCATCATGCCAGTCCTCGGGAATGCCAGTTCGACACCCCGCAGTCCGGGCCTTTCGTCGGCGAAACTTACTACACGCCTTCCCGGTATCCACCCATCGGGCTCAGTCTCATAGCCTGCGAGCGTGGGTCTGCGCCCGGAGGGGGGATCGGTACCGGATACGCCGGGGAGCTACCAATTCCTGGACGCGGACGGTCGCATCATCTACGTCGGCAAGGCCAAGAGCCTGCGCTCCCGGCTGAACAGCTACTTCGGCGATCCCGCCGGACTGCATCCGCGCACCGCCCAGATGGTCGCCACGGCTGCATCCGTCGAGTGGATCGAAGTCTCCACCGAGGTCGAGGCGCTGATGCTGGAGTACAGCCTCATCCAGCGGCATCAGCCGAGGTTCAACGTACGGCTGCGAGACGACAAGTCGTACCCGTTCCTCGCGGTCACCCTCTTGGACGAGTGGCCCCGGGCGATGGTGATTCGGGGTCGGCGTAAGCGCGGGAACCGGTACTTCGGCCCGTACGGCCACGCATATGCCATCCGTGAGACGCTCGACCTGCTGCTGCGGACGTTCCCGATCCGTACCTGCAGCGACAGCAAGCTGAAGACCCATCAACGGCTCGGCCGGCCGTGCTTGCTGTACCACATCGAGCAGTGCGCTGGACCCTGCGTCGACGAGATCGACGCAGACTCCTACGACCGGCTCGTGCGGGATCTGGTCCGTTTCCTCGAGGGGGACACCGAGGCCATTGTCAATGATCTCGAACAGCGCATGGCTGACGCATCGGCGGAACTGGAGTTCGAGCTGGCTGCGCGGCTGCGGGACCGCTTGGGCAGCGTGCGGCGCGCGATCGAGAAGCAGCAGCTTGCCGGCACCCGGAACGAGGACTTCGACGTCATCGGCATCAGCGACGATGAGCTCGAGGCGGCCGTCCAGCTGTTCTTCGTGCGCAAGGGGCGGGTGATGGGCCAGCGCGGCTTCGTGGTGGACAAGGTCGAAGCGCTCGACGGTCCCCAGCTCGTCTCCCGGGTGCTGTCGGGGCTGTATCACGAGGAGAATCCGCTGGGCTGGCCGAAGCTGGTGCTCGTCCCCGAATTGCCCGCAGAGACCGGCTTGTACGAGCAATGGCTGAGTTCGGCGCGAGGCTCTCGGGTGACGCTGCGCATCCCGCAGCGGGGCGACAAGCGCGCATTGATGGACACGGCGTGCCACAACGCCCGCGAATCGCTCGCGCGGCACCGGCTGCGCCGCGGCAGCGACCACAACAGCCGCGCCCGCGCGCTGAACGAGTTGGCAGAGCACTTGGAGTTGCCGCAGCCGCCGCTGCGCATTGAGTGCTACGACATGAGCCACCTGCAGGGCACGCACTATGTGGGGTCGATGGTGGTGCTCGAAGACGGCCTGCCGCGCCGCAGCGAGTACCGCCATTTTCGGCTTCGCAATGTCGAGGGCAACGACGATTACGCAGCCATGGACGAGGTGTTGCGTCGGCGTCTGCGGAATTACCTGGCCGAGCGCGATCTGCCTGCGGCTGAGCAGGGACGGTTCGCCTACCCGCCGCAGCTGCTGGTGGTGGACGGCGGCAAGGGTCAGCTCAGTGTTGCGGCGGCGGTGCTCGACGAACTGGGGCTGGGGGAGGAGATCCCGGTGTGCGCGCTCGCGAAGCAGTTCGAGGAGGTCTTCGTGCCGGAGCGTTCGGAGGCGGTGCGGATCCCGCGGCAGTCAGACGCGCTGTATCTGCTGCAGCGGGTGCGCGACGAGAGCCATCGATTCGCGGTGTCCTATCACCGCAGGCTTCGCAGCAAGGCTCTCAAGCGCGGGGTGCTCGACGGAATCGCCGGTCTGGGGGACAAGCGGCGAGCACGCCTGGTGCGCGAATTCGGAGGCGTCGGCGCTGTGAAATCGGCGTCGCTTGCAGAACTGCAGGAGTTGAGCTGGCTGCCCGATGCTGTCGCCGAGGCGGTCTACGCCGCGACCCACCCGAGTTAGGAAGGCGCGCACAGCCATGAATTTCCTGTTGCTGCACGGTTATCTCCCGCCCTTCTTCGCTGCCGGTGGCGGGCCGCTCGGGCGCAGGCTCCGCCTCTGGGTGCTGGCAGGTACCTGAGAGCGCCGGGGCATCGGGCACACTCGGCCCGCGCCAGCCAGCCAATACCATCGACGCGGTGGCTGGGGGGCCGGAGTTTGTCATCGTGGCTGGCTCGTCGGGCGCGGGCCGCTCCACCGCAGCGAATGCGCTCGAGGATGTCGGCTGGTTCGTCATCGACAACCTGCCGCCCCACCTCATCGGCGATGTGGCCGACATGGTGGCCCGCCCCGGCTCCCGGCTGCGACGCGTGGCACTCGTCGCAGGCACCCGCGAGTACCGGGAGGACCTCGTCACGGCGATCACGCAGCTTCGTGAGCGCAACAGTTCGGTACGAGTCGTGTACCTGGATGCACCGACAGACGTGCTGGTTCGCCGCTACGACGACACCCGGCGGCGCCACCCGCTGCATACCGCCGATCTGCCCGCGGTCGCCCCGGTCTCGGGGCCGTCTGGTGCGGAGCCGGTTGCGGAGTCGGTCGTCGACGCGATCGAGCTGGAGCGAGAGCTGCTCGCCGATGTGCGCGAGACGGCCGATGTCGTCATCGACACCGGCGATCTGAATGTGCACGAGCTGCGCGACCGGGTGCGTGACGAGTTCGGCGCGCCCGGCGACGATCCTCAGATGCGTACCGCGGTGATGTCGTTCGGCTACAAGCACGGTGTTCCCACCGAAGCCGATCTGGTGTTCGACTGCCGCTTCCTGCCGAATCCGCATTGGGTGCCCGAGCTGAGGCCCTACACCGGACTGCATCGGGGGGTGCGCGAGTGGGTGCTTGGCCAGCCGGCAACCGGCGCCTTCTTGGGGCACCTCATGCCGCTGCTCGAAGCGCTGTTGCCGTGCTATCGCGCCGAAGGCAAGTCGTACCTGACGATTGCGCTGGGCTGCACCGGCGGCAGGCACCGCAGCGTGGCAATCGCCGAAGAAGTCACCCGCCTGCTGGCCTCGGCGGGCCACGAACTCCACTGCCGCCACCGCGACATCGCCCGCTGAGAGGCTCAGGGGCGGGTGGATTTGCCGCCGTGAACCGACGGCTCCTCGCACCACTGCCGCTGCAGCACCGCGAGCGGCTCGAAGATGCTCTCGGGAAGCCCGAGGACCCCCGCCAGCAGCGCCCGGTCCAGCTCCTGGCGTGCGCTGTCGCGGTAGGCCTCGTTGGCAGGCAGCATCGGGCGATCCCGGATCCCGTCCGCAAGCACGGCGCAGGCATCGACCTGCTCCTGCGACAAGCGGCGCGGATTGAGCACTGGGATCTTTCCCAGCGTGGTGATCGTCAGGCTTGCACGCCCTTGCTGCTGGCGAGTCGAGACTGACCAGCGTGCGACGAGCCCGAGCGTGGTGTTGAGCCAGAGCGCGATCACCGGTTCCCACGCCCGTTCGTCCAGCAGGAACGACGGCCACGCTCGACCGCCGATCACTGGTTCGGAGGTCATGCACCCACCGAGTGGCTGTGAGTTCACTTGGAAGTCGCAGTTGACATGCAATCGGGTTGCGGTTGCCCAAGTCTTCAGCGCCTCCACCCGCATCCCAGATCGGAGCAGTCCGGCGAAGTCAGGTGCGACGCACAATGCGGACTCGCGGCCCGATGCAGCTGCGTGGGCCCACAGAATCGGATAGGACGGCGTGTGTTCCGGGTCGATTGGCCCGAGTTCGAACGGACCGCGTGGTGCGCCCGTACTCGGATGTGCACCGTTGATGTCGCGATGTACAGGGCCGGGCCGCCCGAGATCAGCGAGCGCGCATGTCGACACGTCAACTGTGGCGTGGCGAGGAAGAGCCAGTCGGCCTTCGGCGAGCGCGGTGGCACACATGACGAGATCGGGCTCCGCTACGGCGAGCAGCATCGGCCCGTTCGTGCCGGCGGGTTGGACATGGCCGATGGTGTCGTCGCCGACGCGCAGATAGCTGGGCGCCGCCTCGGCGGCGTCGCTGATCGACTGGGCAACCCAGACGGCTGCTGTTGCAGATTCCGGCCGACGGGCCAGCGTGACCCATCTGGTCTCGGTGGCGCGGCTGCGACGTCGGGTGGGAGATTTCCGGGCGATCACCAGCGCTTCGGCCATGCCGGTGTCGGCTGAGAAGGCACGCTCCGTCGAGCCATGGGCAGCGAGGCCCACCCAGGTGACCTCGTCGCAATGCTTGTCGAGGAGCCGACGCGACGCCGCCCAGCTGTTGCCGGTGACCGCAGCGAAGGGAAGCACCAGCGCCATGACGCCACCGGGCTTGGTCTTGGCGAAGGCCAGATCCACGAAATTGGATGCCAGTCCGGCATTTCCGTGACCGGCTCGCAGGCTGCCGACTCGCTGCATCAGGTTCTTGAGACGCTCGCTCATGGCACGCTGATCAGCAGGATCGGTCTCGAATCCGGCGAACGACGGAACTGGCACGCCCGCCGCAGCTGCGGTCTCGTGGTTCGTGGGTCGGGTGAACGGCGGATTCATGATGCAGAGATCCAGCGAGTGGTCGTCGAGTTGCATTTGCGGCACGGCTTGGCGATCGGTGCCCGAGACGCGTTCGACGGACCGCACCAGCAGGGAGCTGACCTGTCCTTGCTCGCCCAGCAGATCGAGCGATCCGACGGCCATGTGGCCGTCCGGGCCGTGCGCAGCGTCGGCCTCGATGGGTGATCTGTCGTACGCGCTCGACCGGCCGTAGTCGACCAAGTGGATGCCGCAGTGTCCGAAGCTCAGCTCCGGATGAGCTGAGGCGAGCATGGTGGCGGTCAAGTGTGCCGCGGCCGGCATGACATCGGCGCCGATGAGTGCGTGCTCGATCATGGCTGTGTGCAGATCGGCGTCGTCGAGGCCGGCACGCCGCACCCGTGCTCGGATGCGCTGGTAGGCGGCTGACAGCAGCACGCCGGTGCCACAGGCGAAGTCAGCGGCCCGAAGCCCGGTGACCGACGACGGGTCGCCCCAGTCGAGACGCTGGTCGAGCTGTTGCAGGGCCAGTTCGGCGAGCAGGGCGGCGGCCGACGGCAGCGTGTAGAAGGTTGCGAGGAACTTGCGGTCCACGATCATGCGGCCGAACATCTGACCGGTCATGTCCTGGACTTGGTTCGCCCCGGCTTCGTGCAGTGCGAGCGCGGCCGTCGACATAGCCCCGCACAGGAAGCTGCTGGTGGGGGCTGGGATAGCCCGCAGCAGTCGGGTTGCGATATCGAAGATAGGCAGGTAATCGATCTCGAGGATCCGATTCCAAGCGGTGAGCGTGCCCACGAGGTCGAGGGTGTGCGTCTCGCTCTGCGTTGAGCGGATGTCGCCGATGGACGGCGTGGAGTAGTGCTGCGAAACGGCTTCTTGGAACAGGAAGGCATTGGCGAGGATCACCGAGGCCATGCGCCAGGTCTGATGCTCCGTGGCTTCATCCGGCGCTTGACGAAGCTCTCGCGCCACCCTGGCTCGGACATGCGGCGTCGCGTCGTTCAGGAGTTGGACGCCGATCGCCACGGCAGTCTCGAGCGTGTCCGCCGCCTCGTCGAGTCGACGTACCGAGACTGCGAGCGTTTCCAAGGTGTCTGCAAGCGCGCGCAGGCTCCCGCTCATCCAGCCGTCGGCTGGCAGACGCCGGGTGGGCGTTCCCGCGCGTAGCACAGCCCATCGAAGGTCGTCCGCAGCGGCCAGCCTCAGGTGAAGGCCGGCCGACGGGACGTCGCGCATCCGACGAGGCACGATGAGCGCGACGACCGTTTCCACCGGCAGCGGCGCACCCTCGATCTGCACGTCGAGACGGGCCTGCGCATCGTCCTCGACGGTGTTCGCCGGCTCGAATTCGGTCTCGATCACTAGCGGGCTTGCACGCGGTACATCGATGGTGATGTCCGGCCGGCGGCCCGGCTGTCCAACAATCCGACCGGTCCGCTCAGCCTCGACGGTCCAGCGAGGATGCATTCGCCGCAACGCATTGGCCAGCTCGACGTTGAAAGCGTGCTCCGTCAATGCCACCTGAGATTCCGCCTGTCGTCCGAAGCGCCGGATTTCCTTCTGCGAAGGGCCCTTGGTTCACGTATCGACTCGGACTGGATCGGCCGCAGGTCTGAGGCAACCGGCACTGCGGCTGCCTCGTCACATCAGGTCATCTGTTGTTGCATGGTACGACCCGCAGCACCCGTCACGGGGATGGGCGGCCGGAGGGCGCGCGTCCGCTAGACAGCTAGCGACAGAACGGGCCGGGGCACAGGCAGCCTGCCGGGCTCGCAGAGCGAAGAGGACTGCAACAGATGAGCGTGCGCGTAGGCATCAACGGCTTCGGCCGTATCGGGCGCAATTTCTACCGGGCGGCCGACCGCCCCGACTGCGACATCGAGATCGTGGCGGTGAACGATCTCGGCGACACCGTCACCATGGCTCACCTGCTGAAGTACGACTCGGTGCTCGGCAATCTGCCGCACGACATCGCGGCGACCGACGGTGGCATCTCGATCGACGGCAAGGTGCTGCCGGTGCTCTCGGAGCGCAACCCGGCGGATTTGCCGTGGGTGGACTACGGCGTCGACGTGGTCGTGGAGTCCACCGGCATCTTCACTTCCCGTGACAAAGCGGCGATGCATCTCGACGCCGGTGCACCGCTGGTGATCGTGTCGGCCCCGGCCTCGGGCGCGGATGCCACGTTTGTCGTCGGCGTCAACGACGCCGACTTCGACCCCGAGGCGCACAAGGTGGTCTCGAATGCGAGCTGCACCACCAACTGCTTCGTGCCCATGGTGCAGGTGCTTGACCAGGCGTTCGGCGTCCAACAGGGCCTGATGACGACCATCCACGCCTACACGGGCGACCAATCGCTGGTGGACGGGCCGCACTCCGACCTGCGCCGGGCTCGTGCAGCAGCCGTGAACATCATCCCGACCTCGACAGGTGCCGCCCGAGCGACCGGGCTGGTGCTCCAGTCGATGGCAGGCAAGCTCGACGGCACGTCGCTGCGGGTGCCGATCCCCGACGGCTCGATCACCGACTTCACCGCAACGCTGGACGCTCGCCCTAGCGTCGAGGAAGTGAACGAGGCCTTCGCTGCCGCAGCGTCCAAAGGGCCGCTCGCAGGAGTGCTGGACTATTCCACCGATCCGCTGGTGAGCAGCGACATCGTGGGCAATCCGGCGAGCTGCGTGTTCGACGCGGACCTGACGATGGCGATGGGCACCATGGTCAAGGTGCTCGGCTGGTACGACAACGAGTGGGGTTACTCGAACCGGCTGGTGGACTTGGTCGGCATCGCTTGCAACCGATGAGCGTCGCTGGCGGGCTGCCGACGCTTGAGGATCTCGAGCAGCGACTCGGTGGCCTCGACGGCCGGCGCATCTTGGTTCGCTGCGACTTCAACGTCCCGCTGCGTGAAGGCGCCGACGGGCAACATGAGATCGGCGACGATCTGCGCATACGTGCGGCCCTGCCGACTCTGCGCTGGCTGACCGAACGCGGAGCGGCCGTGACCGCGTGCTCGCACCTGGGCCGTCCCGGCGGCACGCCAGATGAGCGTTTCACGCTGACACCCGTAGCGGGGCGCCTGTCGGAGTTGGCACCCGGCGTCGCGTTGGCCCAGAACCTCCGCTTCAGCCCGGGGGAGGTGGCGAACGACCCGGCCTTCGTGGATGCGCTTGTCAAAGGCGGCCCCGGTGCCCCCTTCGCAACGTCGCCATCGGGTCTGGCCCCCTTCGACGGCTACGTGAACGACGCTTTCGGTGCGAGCCATCGGTCGCACGCATCCATCGTCGGGCCGCCGCAGCGCCTGCCGAGCGCAGCGGGCCGGTTGCTCCACCGGGAAGCCGAGGTGCTCGGCGGCCTGCGAACCGACGCCAAGCGGCCGTTTGTGGCGGTGCTGGGCGGGGCCAAAGTCAGCGACAAGCTCGGCGTGGTCGAAGCACTGCTGTCGGTGGTCGACACGCTGGTGATCGGCGGAGGCATGTGTTTCACCTTCTTGGCCGCTCTCGGGCACCCCATCGGCGAATCGCTGTGCGAGCCCGACTTCATCGAGACCTGCACGCGCCTGATGGGCAGCGGCGCCAACATCGTGCTTCCCGCCGACATCACCGCCCTCGACGCCGGCGGCACCGTGCGCCAGATGGGTCGCAGCCTGCCCGATGGCTTCCGCGGTCTCGACATCGGCCCCGGCTCGGCAGCCGAGTTCGACGACGTCATCGCTCGTGCCCGCACCGTCTTCTGGAACGGACCGATGGGTCTGTTCGAGGACGAGCGTTTTGCAGCAGGCACGCGGGCGGTCGCTCAGTCGATGGCTGACTCGCGGGCATTCACCGTTGTCGGCGGCGGCGACAGTGCCGCAGCCGTGGCCCAGTTCGGCATCGCCCCGTACATGGATCACATCTCGACTGGGGGAGGGGCAGGCCTCGAATTCATCGAACACGGAGATCTGCCCGGCCTCGCGGCCCTGCGAGACTCGCCGCACCAGTAGGTCAGTCGGGGAGAACGACGATGAGCCGAACGCCTGTGATCTCGGGCATGACCCGCCGTCTCGGCGGGCAGTTGAACAGTGGGGGTAGACGGTGAGCCGAACGCCTGTGATCTCGGGCATGACCCGCCGTCTCGGCGGGCAGTTGAACAGTGGGGGTAGACGGTGAGCCGAACGCCGCTGATCTCGGGCAACTGGAAGATGCACCTCAATCACCTTGAGGCCATCCAGCTGTGCCAGAAGCTGAGCTACGAACTGGCGCGCCACCGCTACGACCAGGTCGAGGTGAGCCTGCACCCGCCCTTCACCGACCTGCGGAGTTGCCAGACCGTCATCGACGCCGACCGCTTGGAGTTCAAGCTCGGCGCACAGAACTGCCACGACCGGGTCAAGGGTGCCTACACCGGCGAAGTGTCTGCGTCCATGCTCGCCAAGCTCGACGTGAGCTACGTCATCGTCGGCCACAGCGAACGCCGGGCACTCTTCAACGAGAGCGACGAATTCGTCGCCGCAAGAGCCGCCGCCGTGGCGAAGCACGACATGACGCCGATCGTCTGCGTCGGCGAAACGCTCGAACAACGTGAAGCCGGCCGGGCGCAAGAAGTGGTGAGCGCGCAACTTCGAGGCAGCCTCGCCAAGCTCACCAAGGCAGGCCTCGAAAGCCTGGTCATCGCCTATGAGCCGGTATGGGCCATTGGCACCGGCCGAAACGCATCACCTCAGGACGCTCAGGACATGTGCGCCACGGTCCGCCAGGTGGTCGATGAGCTGCGGCGAGGAAGCGGTCAGCACGTCCGCATCCAGTACGGCGGCTCTGTCAAGCCGGCCAACGCCGCGGAGTTGCTCGGCCAGCCAGACATAGATGGCGCCCTGGTTGGCGGTGCGTCTCTGGATGCGACTCAATTCGCGCGAATAGTTCAATCCGCCGACGCGAGAGGCGTCGGGTAGGCGCTGTCGCGCTGGGAGGCATGACAGCTCGAAACTGTCGCCGTTTGCCCGGCCAGCAGCTCGGCTGATGTATTTTCGCTGCCGCAGCGACGCCGGCGGGGAGCATCGCTGCTGGCCGCGTAGCGCCTAATGTCAGTCGTCGTGGGCTGCGGAACGCGTGTGGGCATGGCTGGTTTGGCGTTGGCGCTGTTGGGCGGGGTGCTGGCCGGTGTGCCCGCGGCGGGCGCGTCACAGCACTCCGCGTCGGCACAGCAACCGCGGACTCCGCTCGACGCCGAGAGCGAGCCGTACAGCGCCGACCTGCACAGTGCCGAGTCGACGACGAATCGGGCGCCGTCCGCGGCAGGTGGCGAGCCCTCAACGCCTGACGGCGATCTTGCGCCGACGGAACCCGCGCCGGGTGACGGGGACGGGCTGGTTCCTGAGGACGGTTTGGCTCCTGAGGACGGCTTGGGCGCTCCAGAGCTGGGCGAGGCGGTGCAGGAGTTGGGGGTAACGGATCTGGTGGGGCCCGACGGCGTGTGGATCATGCATGACGGCGGGCGTGAGGTGCCGCTGCGCTTGTTGGACGCGGCCGAGGTAGCGAAGCTGGGCGATGCCCGGTCGCTGGCGGCGTCTGCGGCCGCGAGCGCGTATGCGCCTGGGGTGGTCGGGAACGCGTCGGGGGCTTCGGCGTCAGGTGCCGCAGCGGCGGCGAAGCCCGACATATGGTTCGTGTCCGACACCGGGCAGCCGCATCTGTTGGTAGGCGGAGTGAACGTGCTGTTCGGTGCGCATGTGGGCAGGCCGGCGATCGAGGCGGTGTGGCGCCACCACGGCGTGGCGCCGGGACGGGTGTCGCCGCTGGGCGAGCTGCCCAACGCGTTCTTGGTGAAGACGGTGTCGGACGCCGAATCGCTGCGCCTGGCCGACGCGTTGTCGGCCGAGCCGGGTGTGGAGGCCGCGGTTCCCAATACGTTCACGCCGTTCGAGATGGGGCAGGTCTCGTCGGTCGCCTCGGAAGACTGTTCGGTCGCCTACCAGGGCTGTACCTGGCACACGGCGGATGCGAGGAGCCGGTGCAACGCATACACCGACCCCTGGCCCGACGAGCTGTCGAGCTGCCAGTGGCACCTGGACGCGTCGGGCGACTACCGGTTTTCCCCGTATTGGGTGCCGGTGCGAGTCAGCGATCCGAGGATCGATATCAACATCGGCGATGTGTGGTCCACGACGATGGGGGCCGGGGTGACGGTGGCGGTGGTGGACACTGTCTGGAATCCGAACCACGAGGACCTCGTCGACAACGTGGACAACGCGCGGACCAAGAACATGTGTTACCACATCTACTTGGAGAGCGCGACTCACGGCACTGCGGTTGCGGGGGTCGTGGGTGCCCGCGACAACGCGGTGGGCGGGCGCGGCGTCGCGCCCCGGGCCACGCTGGTGAACTACAACCTGTTGAACTGCTATTCCTCGGCGAAGAGGGCCGAGGCGCTGACGCTCAACAAGGCGACGGTAGCGGTGGCCAACCACAGCTATGGCGATCGTCCTAGCCAGGGGCTCTCTCCGGCTGGCTCGATATATCAGCGGGCTTTGGAGACCAGCCTCGAGCAGGGGTTCGGCGGCAAGGGGACCTCCCATGTGACGTCAGCCGGCAACGGCCGCGACAGCACTCGTCCAGGACGCTACTGGGAGGCCTTGGAGGCATCCAACAACCATCGCGGCATGATCACGGTGTGTGCGGTGAACTCGGCGGGGATACAGGCAGATTTCTCCGAGGAGGGCCCCAGTCTTTGGGTGTGCGGGCTGGCAAGGGAGCGGGGCCAGGCGGGGATCTTGGCGCCTGTGAGCCAGAATCACTACACCGCCCATTTCGGCGGAACCAGCGCGGCTACGCCGATGGTGTCTGGGGTGATCGCGTTGATGCGCAGCGTGAACGCCGAGTTGACGTGGCGGGATGTGAAGGTGATCCTGGCCGACACGGCGCGCATAGTCGACGCGCAGGACTCGGGCTGGATGAGCGGCGCCCGGAAGTACAGTTCGACGGGGCCGGGGGCCGAGGTGTACTTGTTTAACTACAGGTACGGCTTCGGTTTGGTGGACGCCGAGGCCGCGGTGGCTGCCGCGGCGGGCTGGACGCTTTTGCCCCCGATGCAGACGTACGCGGCTTCGCACACCGGCGATGTGGCGCTGCCGGGGCGCGGCGAGGAGATCGAGCTGGCCCTGGATTTGCAGACGAGCATCGATTTCACCGAGCACGTCAAGGTCACCGTCGCCGGCGACATATCGGACGTCCGCGACTACCGGTGGACGCTGGTATCCCCGTCGGGCGCCGAATCCCTCCTGGCGCCGGAAGACAGCGACTGCAAAGCGGGCCGGTGCTCGTTGCGGGGCTCGTTCGATTTCGGGTCGTCGCGGCATCTGGGCGAGAACGCGAGGGGCACGTGGAAGCTGAGAGTCCAGCACATGCCGACCTGGCCGAACTGCGGCGATAGCCGATTCAGGTACATCGGGTACTGCGACAACAGCTACAGGGAGGTCATCAGCTCGTGGGGCGTCGAGGTGACGGGGCACACGAGCGGGCCGACGGAGCCGGTTTCTTTGTCGGTTTCGGCGGCGCGCGTCGCGGAGGGCGGGAGCGTGGATGTGGCGGTGTCGGTGGGCGGCCCGGCGCCTTCCGAGGATCTGGTGGTCCCGCTGGCGTTCGCCGGCGTGTCTGCTGAGGCGGGCGCCGACTACACAGCGCCTGCATCGATCACGGTGCCGAAGGGCTCGTCTTCGGCGACTGCGACGGTCTCTACCGCCCAGGACGTGGTGCATGAGGGGGAGGAGTCGTTCGCGGTCAGGCTGGGCGCTTTGCCGATTGGGTACCGGCCCGCGTCGGGGTTGGTTGTGGTGTCGATCGACGACGACGATCCGCTGCCGGTGCTGTCGTTGCGCGCCGCGAGCGCGTCGGTGGCCGAGGGCGGCTCGGTGGATGTCACGGCGCGGCTCAGCGGCTTGTCGTCTGAGGATGTGACCGCCAGTCTGTCGGCGGCGGCGGTCGCGCCGGCCCAGCCTTCAGACGGGTGGCTGGGCTCGCCGGCTGTGTTGAGGGTCCCGGCGGGGTCGACGGCGAGTTCGGGGTCGGTGGCGTTCACGGCGTCGCAGAACGACGTGTACGAGCTGTCGGGGTCGGCGGCGAAGACGTTCGAGGTGTCCGCTGCCGCTGTCGGCGGCAACGGCGTGGCCGACCCGGCGGCGATCACGTTGAGCATCGACGACGACGAGTCCGCCCCGGTGATTGCCATCGCCGCGGGCACTGCGGTGGCGGAGGGTTCGGCGGCGGAGTTCACCCTCACCGCCGACCCGGCACCGTCGGGTGATCTGGCGGTGAGCGTGACGGTGGCCCAGCAGGGTGCGTTCGGCGTCACAACCGGCGCGCAGACGGTCACGGTCCCCGCGTCGGGCCGTGCGGTTCTGGTTGTGACGACTGCCGACGACTCGACAGCGGAGCCCGACGGGTCGGTCACCGTGACGGTCGCCGCGGGCGCCGATTACACGCCGCCGCCGGTGCCGTCGGCGAGCGTGGCTGTGTTCGACGACGACGCTGCGAGGCTTCGGGTGTCGATCGCTGCGAGCCCAGATGTCGCGGAGGGTTCCGCGGCGGAGTTCACCCTGACTGCCGACCCGGCGCCGTCGGGTGATCTGGCGGTGAGCGTGACGGTGGCTCAGCAGGGCGCCTTTGGCGTTGTCACCGGCGTGCGGTCGGTCACGGTGCCCGCTTCGGGCAGCGTTGTGCTGTCGGTGGCGACAACAGATGACTCGTTCGGCGAGCCCGACGGGTCGGTCATCGTGATTGTGGTCGACGGTCTCGACTACGACCTTGGCGCCAGCAGCACGGCGGCGGTCACGGTCGGCGACGATGACGGTGGCCCGGTTCCGGTGGCGGTCTCTTTGTCGGCGGCGGACGCGTCGGTGTCTGAGAACGGCGGCGCGACCGATTTCGAGATCGCTTTGAGCCGGGCGCTCAGAGCAGGCGAGACGGTCAGCGTGCCGATAACGGTGACAGGCACGCCGGGCAGCGACTGGATATTGGGCGACCCGGTCGGGCCGGGGGTGACGCGCACCGGCTACGGCAAGACCACCGCGGTGGAGTTCACTGCCGGCGGGCGCGTCGCGGTGATGCGTTTCGAGGCTGTCGACGACGACGAGACGTTTGACCGGCCCATTACGTTCTCGTTCGGCACTGGGACTACAGCGCCGACCCATGTCGGCGTCGCCGGCGGCATCACGCTCGGCGGGCCGCTCACCGTCACCATCACCGACCACGACCTCCCGCCGGTGTGCGACGGCCGCCCGACGGTGTCGGTGGCTGATGCGAGTGCGGCGCGGGGTGGGAGGTTGGTGTTCGAGTTCAGTTTGAGTTGTCGTGCGTCTGGTTCGGTGGTGGCTCACTACTACATAGCGCGCGACGGTGAGATCGTCGGGAATACCCAAAGGGTCACTTTCGAGCCCGGCGACACGCACGCGACGGTGAGCGTGCCCACCAAGGACGCCGACACGGTGAAATTGCAGGTCGCATGGGCCCCCGGCGCTGCGAACGCCTTCCGTGTGCCCGCGGCCATCGGCACCATCGTCACCACCTCGCCGGTGGTCAGCATCGTCGCCGGCGGCGACATCACCGAGGGTGCCGCCGCGGCGTTCACCGTGACCGTGGTCCCTGCGCCGGCGAGCCCGATCACCATCGCCATGGACATCTCCCAAAGCGGCGACTTCGCCTATCGGTCGGGACAGCGAACCTTGGTCTTGAGCAACAGTGCCGCGGTCTACCTCGTTGCGACCCGGGATGACGGTGTCGACGAGCCCGACGGGTCGGTCACTGCCACGCTGGTCGACGGCGCCGGCTACGACCTGGGCACCAGCAGCACGGCGACGGTCGCAGTCGCCGATGATGACGACCCGCGGCCGGTGGTCACCATCGTTGCCGGCGGCGATGTCACCGAGGGTCACAGCGCGACGTTCACCGTCACCGCGGAGCCTTCGCCGACGAGCCCGATGGCGGTCGATGTGTCGGTGTCGGCTGCCGGGGACTTCGGCGCGACGGTCGGCGCGCGGACGGTGACGATCCCGACGTCGGGGTCGGCGACCCTGTCGGTCGCGACTTCCAACGACAGCGCCGACGAGGCCGACGGTTCGGTCACCGCCACTGTGGTGGACGGCGCCGGCTATGACCTGGGCGTTGACAAGACCGCAACGGTCGTCGTGGCCGACGACGACGACCCGCCGCCGCAGGTGGACATCACTGCTGGCTCGGGGGGCACCGAGGGCACAGATGCGGTGTTCACCATCACCGCTACGCCGCAGCCGACAGCCAACCTCGATGTGGCCGTGGCGATCACCGCATCAGGCGATTACGGCGCCACAACCGGAACACGCACCGCGACGATCTCATCAGGCACCACCCAGGCGACCCTTACCATCGCCACGACCGACGACAGCGTCGACGAGCCCGACGGCAGCGTCACCGCGACTTTGGTCGCGGGCAGCGGCTACACCGTCGGCCCGCTGGCGTCGGAGACGGTGCAGGTTCTCGACGACGACGACCCGCCGCTGGTGATCCCCGAGGTCACCATCACCGCCTCAAGCGACGTCACCGAGGGCGCCGACGCGGTGTTCACGGTGACCGCGGACCCGGCGCCGCCGGCCGGTGTTGACGTGAGCGTCACGGTCTCGGCGGCCGGTGACTGGGGCGCCTCGGTCGGCTCGCAGACGGTGACGCTGGCCGCGAATACGCCGACGGCGACGCTGACGGTGGCCACTGCGGGCGACAGCACAGACGAGGCCGACGGGTCGATCACTGTGTCGTTGGACGCGCCGGCCGCGGACGCGGGCTACACGATCTCGGCCGTCCAGGGCACGGCCGCGGTGGGGGTGTTTGATGATGATGTGGATCCGTTGACGGTGTACATGATCTTTTTTGCGAGGTCGATCGCTGAGGACGGCGCCGGCGATGACAATCAGGCGCATCTGAGGATCGCCCCGACGCGTGCTTTGCGGTCTTGGGAGACGCTCACGGTGCCGTTGAGGGTGACCGGAGGCGTTGAGGGCACGCATTGGACGATGCGCGACCTCAATGATCCTGATGCGGTGTTCGCGAATGAGTTCGAGGTGGTCTTCGGGCCGGGTGATCGCGGTGTTGTGCTGGAGCCCGGTGACCAGCGTGCTGAGTTGGTGTTGACGGCTGTGGATGACAGCGACTGGGTCGACCAGGAGATCACTGTGTGGTACGGCACCGGCGCTCGAGTGCCGACGCTGAACGGCAGCACCGAGGGGGTGACGTTGGGGATCTCGTGGGGTCCTGACGGCGTGGAGCGCGCCGACGGTTCCACCACCGTTGTCATTATCGACAGCGACGAGCCGCCCCCGCAGATCGACATCACCGCCGCGACCGGCGGGATCGAGGGCACGGCTGCGACGTTCACGGTCACCGCGTCGACCCCGACGACAGCCGACCTCGACGTGAGCGTTGACATCGCTTCGGCAGGCGACTGGGGCGCAACGACAGGCACGCAGACGGTGACGATCCCCCAAGGCGCCAACCAGGCGACCCTCGCTGTTGCCACGACCGACGACAGCGTCGACGAGCCCGACGGGTCGATCACCGCCACCATCGCAACAGGCAGCGGCTACACCATCGGCCGGCAAGCCACTCAGAGCGCACACATCGCCGACGACGACGACCCGCCGCCCGAGCCTGCCGTCGCGGCCTGCGCCGGCGCTCCGAGGGTGAGCGTCGCCGACGCCACAGCCGCACGAGGCGACGACCTCCACTTCGAGATCAGCCTCAGCTGCCGCTCGACGAGCGATGTCACCGTCTACTACGCCGTCGCACTCGACCGAAAACTCGGCAACGTCGTCACCATCACCATCGAAAGCGGCGAAACCGGCGCGACCGTGAACGTCCCCACTCAAGGCATCGAAGCAGACATCGAATTCCACATCGTGTACCTCATCGGCGCCGCCAACAACACAGCCAAAGCCACATCCACCATCACCGACTGATTCCTCGCCGACGGGCGCCGCCGCGCCAGTGTCCGCCGTCGTGCAGCAACTTGGCCGCCGCCTAGTCACGGGTGCCCTCGTCTCAGGGAGCAAGGTTGTCAGATGCTCTCTTGTCGAGCTGTGGGCGCGAGGGCGTCTTTGCTTGTCTGGCGGGCGTGGTCTGCGGGTCCGCTGCGGTGGGTGAATTAGGCTGAGGGGTCATGGTGGTCAAGGCCCGGGCTGTTCGAGTCAACGTTTTCTGCTTGGTGTTGGCGCTGTTGGGCGGGGTGCTGGCCGGCGTGCCCGCGGCGGGCGCGTCACAGCAGTCCCCACCGGCACAGCATCCGCGGACCCCGCTCGACGCTGAGGGCGAGTCGTACAGCGCCGTCCTCCAGACAGCGGAGTCGACGGAGAATCGGGCGCCGTCCGCGATAGGTGGTGAGCCCTCAGCATCTGACGGCGATCCTGCGCCGCCGGTGCCCGCGCCCGATGTCGAGGACGGGCTGGCGCCTGAGGACGGTTTGGGTGCTCCGGAGCTGGGCGAGGCGGTGCAGGAGTTGGGGGTCACCGATCTGGTGGGGCCCGACGGCGTGTGGATCATGCATGACGGCGGGCGTGAGGTGCCGCTGCGCCTGCTGGATGCCGCGGAAGTAGCGGAACTGGGTGATGCCCGGTCGTTGGCGGCATCTGCGGCGGCCACTGCTTATGCGCCTGGGGCGGCTGGTAACGCGTCGGGGGCTGCGGCGAGTTCGGCGGCGAAGCCGGACACATGGTTCGTGTCCGATACCGGCGAGCCGCTCCTGCTGGTGGGCGGCGTGAATGTGCTGTTCGGTCCACATGTGGGCGGATCGGCAATCGAGGCGGTGTGGGACCGCCACGGCGTCGCGCCGGGGCGGGTGTCGCCGCTGGGCGAGTTACCCAACGGGTTCTTGGTAAAGACGGTGTCTGATGCTGAGTCGCTGCGTCTGGCAGACGCGTTGTCGGCCGAGCCCGGTGTCGACACCGCGGTTCCCAACACGTTCACCCCGTTCGAGGTGGGGCAGGACCTGTTGGACGCCTCGGACGACTACGTTTCGCAGACCGCGGATGCGAGGCGGCGGTGCAACGCATACACCGACCTTTGGGCCGACGAGCTGTCGAGCTGCCAGTGGTATCTGGACGCGTCTGGCGACTTCCGGTATGACGACGCTGCCGGTTTCTACTACGGGGCCAGGGAACCGCTTATCGACATCAACCTCGGCGATGCGTGGTCCGCGACGATGGGGGCCGGGGTGACGGTGGCGGTGGTGGACCGCACCTGGAATCCGAACCACGAGGATCTCCGGGACAACGCGGATGCCAGCCGGAGCACGAACTGGGGCGGTTTCACCTCGGAGACCACCCGAGACGCTGCCTTTCACGGCACTGCGGTTGCCGGGGTTGTGGGCGCCCGCGACAACGCGGTGGGCGGGCGCGGCGTCGCGCCCCGGGCCACCCTGGTGAACTACAACCTGTTGGACAACTCCTCCGCCGCGCGAGAAGCCGAGGCGCTGACGCTCAACATGGCGACGGTGGCGGTGGTCAACATGAGCTACGGCGCCATCGATTGGCCGGGGCTCTCGAAGAAGGGCTCGATTTATCAGCGGGCATTGGA
This sequence comes from Candidatus Poriferisodalis sp., assembly GCF_965208895.1. GTDB lineage: Bacteria > Actinomycetota > Acidimicrobiia > Acidimicrobiales > Poriferisodalaceae > Poriferisodalis. Next base: position 4,351,794 of record NZ_OZ242363.1, read on the forward strand.
GACCGGCCTTCAGCAGGGGTTCGGCGGCAAGGGGACTTCCTACGTGACGGCGGCCGGCAACGGCGGCCCGCTCGGTTGGTCAGGCTTGGAGGCTGGGAACAACTATCGAGCCATCATCTCGGCGTGCGCGGTGGACATGACGGGGAAATTGGCGTGGTACTCCGAGAAGGGTCCCAATCTGTGGGTGTGCGGGCTGTCGAACGGTCCTCCGGGCCGAGCGGGGATCTTGGCGCCGATGGGCCAGAACTATTACAGCGACGCCTTCGGGGGCACCAGCGCGGCAGCGCCGATGGTGTCGGGCGTGATTGCGTTGATGCGCAGCTTGAACGCCGAGTTGACGTGGCGGGATGTGAAGGTGATCCTGGCCGACACGGCGCAAAAGGTCGACCCGCGGGACTCGGGTTGGCTGAGCGGTGCGAGGAAGTACAGCTCGACGGAGCTGGTGGCCGAGTTGTACCCGTTCAACCACAAGTACGGCTTCGGTTTGGTGGATGCTGAGGCCGCCGTGGATGCCGCGGCGAGCTGGACGCTGCTGCCCTCGATGCAAACCTTCACGGCTTCGCACGCCGGCGCTGTGTCGCTTCCGGGGCGCGGCCATGAAATCGAGTTGGCCCTGGACTTGCAGACGGCCATCGATTTCACAGAGCACGTCAAGGTAACCGTCGCCGGCGACATGTCTGACTTCCGCGCCTACCGGTGGACGCTGGTGTCGCCGACGGGCACCGAGTCGCTCCTTTCGCCTGAGAGGGACTCGTGCTTTGCGGCCGCGTGCTCGTTGCGGGGCTCGTTCGACTTCGGATCGTCGCGCCACCTGGGCGAGAACCCGAGGGGCACTTGGAAGCTGAGAATCCAGCACATGCCGACTTGGCCGGATTGCTCCGACCGTTCCTTCTTCCTCTCGAACCCGTTTTGGTACATCGTGTATTGCGGCACTGGCTTCAGGCAGGTTGTCAGCTCGTGGAGCGTCGAGGTGACGGGGCACACGAGCGTGCCTACGAAGCCGGTTTCGCTGTCTTTCGGGGCGGCGAGCGTCGCTGAGGGCGGGAGTTTGGATGTGACGGTGTCGGTGGGCGGCCCGGCGCTGGAGAAGGATCTGGTGGTCCCGCTGGCGTTCGGGGGCGTGACGGCTGAAGCGGGCGCCGACTTCTCGGCGCCGACGTCGATCACGGTGCCCAAGGGGTCGTCGTCGGCCACCGCCCAGATTTCGATCATCCAGGACACCGTCCACGAGGGTTCCGAGACATTCGCTGTCAGGCTGCACTCTTTGCCGGTGGGGTACCGGGCCGCGTCGCCGCTGGTGGTGGTGACGATCGCCGATGACGACCCGTTGCCGACGCTGACGTTGCACGCCGCGGCGGCGGTGGTCGAAGGCGGTTCGGTGGATGTCGCCGCGCGGCTCAGCGGCGTGTCGTCTGAGGATGTGACTATCAACCTGTCCGCGTCCGCTGTCGCTCCGGCGGTGACCAGCGATGGGTGGCTCAGCTCGCCGGCGGTGTTGACGATCCCGGCGGGCTCGACGGCGAACTCGGGGTCTATGGCGTTCGCCGCGTCGCAGAACGACGTGTACGAGCCTTCGGGGCAGGCGGCGAAGACGTTCGAGGTGTCCGCGACCGCCCGCGGCGGCAACGGCGTGGCCGACCCCGCTGCGATCACGGTGAGGATCGACGACGACGAGTCCGCCCCGATGGTCTCCATAGCGGCAGGCCCCGCGGTCACTGAGGGTTCCGCCGCGCAGTTCACCCTCACCGCCGACCCAGCGCCGTCGGCTGATCTGGCGGTCAGCGTCACAGTGGCCCAGCAGGGCGCATTCGGCGTCGTCACTGGTGTGCGGACGGTCACGATCCCCGCCTCTGGTCGGGCCGTGCTGACGGTGAGGACCACTGACGACTCGGCCCCGGAAGCCGACGGGTCGGTCGCCGTCACCATCACCGCGGGCGCTGATTACACGCCGTCGCCGGTTCCGTCGGCGACCGTGGCCGTGTTCGACGACGACGCTTCGAGGATTCGGGTTTCCATAGCGGCGGGCCCCGCGGTCACCGAGGGTTCCGCCGCGCAGTTCACCCTGACCGCCGACCCGGCGCCGTCGGCTGATCTGGCGGTGAGCGTGACGGTGGCCCAGCAGGGTGCCTTCGGCGTCACTGTCGGCACGCGGTCGGTGACGGTCCCCGCTTCGGGCAGCGTTGTGCTGTCGGTCGCGACAACAGATGACTCGTTCGGCGAGCCCGACGGGTCGGTCATCGTGGCTGTGGCCGACGGCCTCGGGTACGACCTCGCCGCGGCCGCTACGGCGACGGTTGTGGTGGCCGACGACGACGGCGGCCCGGCGGGCGTCGCGATCACGCTGTCGGCGGCGGACGCGTCGGTGTCTGAGAACGGCGGCGCGACCGATTTCGAGATTGCTTTGAGCCGGGCGCTCAGAGCCGGCGAGACGGTGAGGGTGCCGATCACGGTGACGGGCACGCCGGGCAGTGACTGGTTGTTGGGCGATCCGGGCGGGCCGGGGGTGGTGCGCACCGGCTACGGCAAGACCACTGCGGTGGAGTTCACCGCTGGCGGGCGCGCTGCGGTGATGCGTTTCGAGGCTGTCGACGACGACGAGACGTTTGACCGGCCCATCACGTTCTCGTTCGGCACTGGAACGAGAGCGCCCACCCACACTGGGGTCGCCGGCGGCATCACGGCAGGCGGGCCGCTCACCGTCACCATCGCCGACTACGACCTCCCGCCGGTGTGCGAGGGAAAGCCGACGGTGTCGGTGGCTGATGCGAGTGCGGCGCGGGGTGGGAGGTTGGTGTTCGAGTTCAGTTTGAGTTGTCGTGCGTCTGGTTCGGTGGTGGCGCACTACTACATCGCGCGGGACGGCGAGATCGTCGGGAATACCCAAAAGGTCACTTTCGAGCCCGGCGACACTCACGCGATGTTGAGCGTGCCCACCGAAGACTCCGACAGGGTGAAATTGCAGGTCGCGTGGGCTCCCGGCGCCGCGAACGCTTTCCGTGTGCCCGAGGCCATCGGCACCATCATCACCGTCCTGCCGGTGGTCAGCATCGTCGCCGGCGGTGACGTCACCGAGGGTGCCGCCGCGGCGTTTACCGTGACCGTGGTCCCTGCACCGGCGAGCCCGATCACCATCGCCATGGACATCTCCCAGACCGGCGACTTCGCCTATCGGTCGGGACAGCGAACCCTGGTCTTGAGCAACGGTGTCGCGGTCTACCTCGTTGCGACCCGGGATGACGGTGTCGACGAGGCCGACGGGTCGGTCACTGCCACGCTGGTCGACGGCGCCGGCTACGACCTGGGCACCAGCAGCACGGCGACGGTCGCAGTCGCCGATGATGACGACCCGTCATCGGTGGTGACCATCGCGGCCGGCGGCGACGTCACCGAAGGCCACAACGCGAACTTCACCGTCACTGCCGTGCCTTTGCCGGCGAGCGCGATAGCGGTTGATGTGACGGTGTCGGCCGTCGGGGACTTCGGCGCGACGACCGGCGCCCGGACGGTGACGATCCCGACGACGGGGTCGGCGACGTTCGCGGTCGCGACCGCTGACGACTCGGCCGACGAGCCCGACGGTTCGGTCACCGCCACGCTGGTGGACGGCGACGGCTACGACCTGGGCGCGGACAAGACCGCCACGGTCGATGTGGCCGATGACGACGATCCGCCGCCGCAGGTGGACATCACGGCCAGTTCGGGCGGGACCGAGGGCACGAGCGCGGTGTTCACCGTCACTGCGACGCCGGCGCCGGCGGCGGATCTTGATGTGGCCGTGGCGCTCACCGCCGCGGGCGATTTCGGGGTCACGACCGGGACGCGTACGGCGACGATCTTGTCGGGCACCACCGGGGCGACGCTGACCGTCGCCACTGCTGATGACAGTGTCGATGAGCCTGATGGCAGTGTGACGGCGTCGTTGGTGGCGGGCAGCGGTTACGCGGTCGGCCCGCTGGCGTCGCGGACGGTGCAGGTCGCAGATGACGACGATCCGCCGCCGGTGATCCCCGAGATCAGCATCGCTGCTGCTGGGGGTGCTGTGAGCGAGGGTTCTGGTGCGGTGTTCACGGTGACCGCGAGCCCGCCGAAGCCTGCGGGGTTCGATGTCGCTGTGTCGGTGTCGGCGTCGGGCGAGTGGGGTGTGGCTGGGGGTTCGCAAACGGTGAGCTTCGCGGCCAACGCGGCGTCGGCGACGCTGACTGTCCCGACCGTTGGCGATTCCGTTGACGAGGCTGACGGCAGTGTGTCGGTGTCGTTGGACGCGCCGGGTGCGGATGCGGGGTACACGGTGTCGGCGACCCAGAGCGCTGCGTCGGTTGCGGTGTCTGATGATGATGTGGATCCGTTGACGGTGTACATGATCTTTTTTGCGAGGTCGATCGCTGAGGACGGCGCCGGCGATGACAATCAGGCGCATCTGAGGATCGCGCCGACGCGTGCTTTGCGGTCGTGGGAGACGCTGACGGTGCCGTTGAGGGTGACCGGCGGTGATGAGGGCACGCATTGGACGATGCGCGATCTGAATGATCCTGATGCGGTGTTCGCGAATGAGTTCGAGGTGGTCTTCGGGCCGGGTGATCGCGGTGTTGTGCTGGAGCCGGGTGATCAGCGTGCGGAGTTGGTGTTGACGGCTGTGGATGACAGCGACTGGGTCGATCAGGAGATCACTGTGTGGTACGGCACCGGCGCTCGGGTGCCGTCGCTGAACGGCAGCACCGAGGGGGTGACGTTGGGGATCTCGTGGGGTCCAGACGGTGTCGAGCGCGCCGACGGTTCCACCACCGTTGTCATTATCGACAGCGACGAGCCGCCCCCGCAGATCGACATCACCGCTGCCGCAGGCGGAACCGAGGGAACCGACGCTGTGTTCACCATCACCGCGTCGGCACCCACGACAGCCGACCTCGACGTGGCCGTGGATGTCGCCTCAACCGGCGACTGGGGTGCAACCGCCGGCACCCGCACCGCGACGATCCCCCAGGGCAGCACCCAAACCACCCTCACCATCGCCACCGTCGACGACGACACCGATGAGCCCGACGGCACCATCACCGCCACCCTCGCCGCGGGCAGCGGCTACACCATCGGCTCCCACGCGTCGCGAGCCGCGCCGATCTCCGACGACGACGACCCGCCGCCCGAGCCCGCCGTCGCGGCCTGTGTCGGCAAGCCGACTGTCTCTGTCGCTGACGCGACGGCCGCACGAGGCGACGACCTCGAATTCGTGGTCAGCCTCAGCTGCCGCTCGAGTGGTGCGGTCACTGTGTATTACTTCATCTCCCACGGCGGAGGCTTCAGCGGCGGCGAAATCGTCACCATCGACAGCGGCGACACCGAGACGACTGTGAGTGTGCCCACCGCCGGGGTGGACCAGGCCATCGGGTTCCATGTCTTGTACACGATCGGCGCGGCCAACAACACAGCCAAAGCCACAGCCACCATCACCGACTGACTCATCGCCGACGGGCGCCGCCGCGCCAGTGTCCGCCGTCGTGCAGCAACTTGGCCGCCGCCTAGTCACGGGCGTCCTCGTCGCAGGGAGCAAGGTTGTCAGATGCTCTCTTGTCGAGCCGTGGGCGCGAGGGCGTCTTTGCTTGTCTGGTGGGCGCAGTCTGCGGGTCCGCTGCCGCGAGTTGTCTGACGGGCGTGGTCTGCGGGTCCGCTGCGGTGGGTGAATTAGGTTGAGGGGTCATGGTGGTCAAGGCCCGGGCTGTTCGAGTCAACGTTTTCTGCTTGGTGTTGGCGCTGTTGGGCGGGGTGCTGGCCGGTGTGCCCGCGGTGGGCGCGTCACAGCAGTCCGCGTCGGCACAGCAACCGCGGACTCCGCTCGACGCCGAGAGCGAGCCGTACAGCGCCGACCTGCACAGCGCCGAGTCGACGACGAATCGGGCGCCGTCCGCGGCAGGTGGCGAGCCCTCAGCGCCTGACGGCGATCTTGCGCCGACGGAACCCGCGCCGGGTGACGGGGACGGGCTGGTTCCTGAGGACGATTTGGCCCCTGAGGACGGCTTGGGCGCTCCAGAGCTGGGCGAGGCGGTGCAGGAGTTGGGGGTCACGGATCTGGTGGGACCCGACGGCGTGTGGATCATGCATGACGGCGGGCGTGAGGTGCCGCTGCGCCTGCTGGATGCAGCGGAAGTAGCGGAGCTGGGCGAGGTCCGGTCGTTGGCGGCGTCGTCGGCGGCGAGCGCGTATGCGCCAGCGGCGGCTGGGAACGCGTCGGGGGCTTCGGCGTCGGGGGCCGGTGCGGTGGCGAGGCCCGACACTTGGTTCGTGTCTGACACCGGGCAGCCGCATCTGTTGGTGGGCGGTGTGAACGTGCTGTTCGGTCAACATGTGGGCGGGCCGGCTATCGAGGCGGTGTGGGGCCGCCATGGCGTCGCGCCGGGGCGGGTGTCGCCGCTGGGCGAGTTGCCCAACGCGTTCTTGGTGAGGACGGTGTCGGACGCTGAGTCGCTGCGTTTGGCGGACGCGTTGTCGGCGGAGCCGGGTGTGGAGGCCGCGGTTCCCAACATGTTCACGCCGTTCGAGGTGGGGCAGGTCGCGACGGACGTGGAGGTTTCTAACTATGCGTCGCAGACGGCGGCTGCTCAGAGGCGTTGTACCAAGTACACCAGCCTTTGGGCTGATGAGCTGTCGAGCTGCCAGTGGTATCTGGACGCGTCGGGCGACTACCGGTATGACGCGGCCACCAATCCCCGCTGGCAGGTGAGGGATCCGGTGGCCGACCTCAACCTCGGCGATGCGTGGTCGACGACGATGGGGGCCGGGGTGACGGTGGCGGTGGTCGATCGCACATGGAATCCGAACCACGAGGACCTGGTCGACAACGCGGACACAGCCCGGAGCACGAACTGGGGCGGCTTCACCTCGGAGACCACCAGGAGCGGCGCCCATCACGGCACTGCGGTTGCCGGGGTTGTGGGCGCCCGCGACAACGCGGTCGGCGGGCGCGGCGTCGCGCCCCGGGCCACGCTGGTGAACTACAACCTGTTGGACGACTTCTCCACCGCGCGGGAAGTCACAGCGCTGACGCTCAACATCGAGACCATGGCGGTGGTCAACATGAGCTACGGGGCCAAGAAGTGGCCGGGGCTCGCGCGGAAGGGCGAGTTATATCGGCGGGCTTTGGAGACCGGCCTCGAGCAGGGATTCGGCGGCAAGGGGACCTCCTATGTGAAGGCGGCCGGCAACGGCCGCTCATTTGGTTCACGACGCTACTGGTCGACCTTGGAGGCCGCGAACAACCATCGCGCCATCATCTCGGCATGTGCGGTGAACTCGGCGGGGACAACGGCGAGGTACTCCGAAGAGGGCACGAATCTGTGGGTGTGCGGGCTGTCAGATGCCGAGGGCCAAGCGGGGATCTTGGTGCCCGTGGGCAACAATCACTACCGCGACACGTTCGGCGGGACCAGCGCGGCTGCGCCGATGGTGTCGGGGGTGATCGCGTTGATGCGCAGCGCGAACGCCGAGTTGACGTGGCGGGATGTGAAGGTGATCTTGGCCGACACTGCGCGCAAGGTCGACGCGCAGGACTCGGGCTGGATGAGCGGCGCCCGGAAGTACAGTTCGTCGGGGCCGGTGGCCGAGACCTATTCGTTCAACTACCAGTACGGGTTCGGTTTGGTGGATGCCGAGGCCGCGGTGGCTGCCGCGGCGAGTTGGGCGCTGTTGCCCCCGATGCAGACCTTCACGGCTACGCACTTCGGCCAGGTGCCGCTGCCGGGACGCGGTGATGAGATCGAATTGGCCCTGGATTTGCAGACGAGCATCGATTTCACCGAGCACGTCAAGGTCACCGTCGGCGGCGACATATCGGACTTCCGTGACTACCGGTGGACGCTGGTGTCGCCAACGGGCACCGAGTCTCTACTGGCCCCAGAGGCCAACGGGTGCTGGGCGCGCATGTGCTCGTTGCGGGCGGGCAACTTCGATTTCGGGTCGTCGCGTCATCTGGGCGAGAACGCGAGGGGTACGTGGAAGCTGAGAGTCCAGCGCATGCCGACGACTCCCAACTGCTCGAGCCCTTCGAACTTCAGCTCCCGGTTTTGGTACGACTGGTTCTGCGACGACAGCTTCTGGGAGGTCATCAGCTGGTGGGGCGTCGAGGTGACGGGGCACGCAGGCGGGCCGACGGAGCCGGTTTCTATGTCGGTCGCGGCGGCGAGCGTCGCGGAGGGCGGGAGCGTGGACGTGACGGTGTCGGTGGGCGGTACCGCCCCGACCGAGGATCTGGTGGTGCCGTTGACGTTGACCGATGTTGCCGCTGAAGCGGGTGCAGACTTCTCCGCGCCCGCGTCGGTGACGGTTCCTGCGGGGTCTTCTTCGGCGACGGCCCAGATTTCGGTCCACCAGGACAGCATTCACGAGGGTCCTGAGAGGTTCGCGGTAAGGCTGGGCGTTTTGCCGTTGGGGTACCGTCCCGAGTCGGGGCTGGCGGTGGTGACGATCGCCGATGACGATCCGCTGCCGGTGCTGTCGTTGCACGCTGCGAGTGCATCGGTGGCCGAGGGCGGTTCGGTGGATGTGGCGGCGCGGCTGAGTGGTTTGTCGTCTGAGGATGTGACGGTGACGTTGGCTGCGGCTGCGGTGGCGCCGGCGGTGGCCAGTGATGGGTGGCTGGCCTCGCCGGCTGTGTTGAGGGTCCCGGCGGGGTCGACGGCGAGTTCGGGGTCGGTGGCGTTCGCGGCGTCGCAGAACGATGTGTACCAGCTGTCGGGGTCGGCGGCGAAGACGTTCGAGGTGTCCGCGACCGCCCGCGGCGGCAACGGCGTGGCCGACCCGGCTGCGGTCTCGTTGAGGATTGACGACGACGAGTCCGCCCCGGTGGTCTCGATCGCGGCGGGCGCGGCTGTGGCGGAGGGCGCGGCGGCGGAATTCACGTTGACTGCCAGTCCGAGGCCGTCGGCTGATCTGGCGGTGGGTGTGACGGTGGCTCAGCAAGGGGCGTTCGGCGTCACGACCGGCGTGCGGTCGGTCACGATTCCCGCGTCGGGCAGCGCGGTGTTGGCGGTGAGGACCATTGACGACTCGGCCGCAGAGCCTGATGGGTCGGTCACGGTCACGGTGGCTGCGGGGGTCGATTACACGCCGCCGTCGTCATCGGCGAGCGTGGCGGTGTTCGACGATGACAGGGCGAGGCCGCGGGTTTCGATCGCCGCGGGCTCCGCTGTCACCGAGGGTTCTGCTGCGGAGTTCACTGTTGCTGCGTTCCCGGCGCCGTCGGCTGATCTGGCGGTGAGCGTGACGGTGTCCCAGCAGGGCGCATTCGGCGTCGTTGTGGGTACGCGGTCGGTGACGGTCCCCGCTTCAGGCAGCGTTGTGCTGTCGGTCGCGACAACAGATGACTCGTTCGGCGAGCCCGACGGGTCGGTCATCGTGGCTGTGGCCGACGGCCTCGCCTACGACCTCGCCGCGGCCGCTACGGCGACGGTTGTGGTGGCCGACGATGACGGCGGGCCGGTGCCTGTGGCGGTTTCTTTGTCGGTGGGGGACGCGTCGATTTCTGAGAACGGGGGCGCGACCGATTTCGAGATTGCTTTGAGTCGGGTGCTGGTGGCCGGTGAGACGGTGAGGGTGCCGATCACGGTGACGGGAGTCCCGGGCAGCGATTGGTTGTTGGGCGACCCGACGGGGCCGGGCGTGAAGCGCACCGGCTATGGCAGCACCACCGCGGTGGAGTTCAGCGTGGGCGGGCGCACCGCGGTGATGCGCTTCGAGGCGATCGACGACGACGCGGAGCTTGACCGGCCTATCACGTTCTCGTTCGGCACCGGAACAAGATCTGTGACCCATACCGGGGTCGCCGGCGGCGTCGCAGTGGGTGGGCCGGTCACCGTCACTATCGCCGACCACGACCTCCCGCCGGTGTGCGACGGCCCGCCGACGGTGTCGGTGGCCGACGCGACCGCGCTGCGGGGAGAGGACTTCGAATTCCGTGTCACTCTCAGCTGTCGATTCAGCCGTGTCTTGGTGGCTCACTATTACATCGGTCGCGGCAGCGAGATCGACGGGGCGACCCGGAGTGTCACGTTCGGGCCGGGCGACACATCCGCGACGGCCAGCGTGCCCACCAAGGACTCCGACAAGGTGAAATTTCAGGTGGTATACGCGCCGGGCGCCGCGAACGCCCTCGGTGTGCCCGCGGCCGTCGGCACCGTGATCACCACCCCGCCGGTGGTCACTATCGCAGCCGGTGCCGATGTCACCGAGGGCGCCGCCGTGACGTTCACCATAACCGCGGTCCCCGCGCCGGCAAGCCCGATCACCGTCACCGTGGACATCTCCCAGACCGGCGACCTCGCCTACCGCCCGTGGCGGCGAACCCTCGTGTTGAGCAACGGCACGGCGACTTTCTCCGTCGCGACCCGCGACGACAGCATCGACGAGCCCGACGGCTCGGTGACAGCCACGCTGGCCGACGGCGCCGGCTACGACGTGGGCACCAGCAGCACCGCGACCATCAATGTCGCCGACGACGACGGCCCGTCGTCGGTGGTCACCATCACGGCCGGAACCGACATCACCGAGGGCCACAGCGCGACGTTCACCGTCACCGCGGCCCCCCCGCCGGCGAGTCCGATCGCGGTGGATGTGATGGTGTCGGCGGTGGGGGACTTCGGCGCGACGACCGGCGCCCGGACGGTGACGGTGCCGACTGGGGGGTCGGCGACGTTCGCGGTCTCTACCTTCAACGATGCCGTCGACGAGGCTGACGGGTCGGTCACGGCGACTGTGGTGGACGGCGCCGGCTATGACCTGGGCGCGGCCAAGACCGCGACGGTCGCTGTGGCCGACGACGACGGCCCGTCGTCGGTGGTCACCATCACGGCCGGAACCGACATCACCGAAGGCCACAGCGCGACGTTCACCGTCACCGCGGCCCCCCCGCCGGCGAGTCCGATCGCGGTGGATGTGATGGTGTCGGCGGTGGGGGACTTCGGCGCGACGACCGGCGCCCGGACGGTGACGGTGCCGACTGGGGGGTCGGCGACGTTCGCGGTCTCTACCTTCAACGATGCCGTCGACGAGGCTGACGGGTCGGTCACGGCGACTGTGGTGGACGGCGCCGGCTACGACCCGGGCACCAGCAGCACCGCCACGGTGGTCGTCGCAGACGACGACGATCCGCCGCCGCAGGTGGACATCACGGCCAGCTCGGGGGGAACCGAGGGCACCAGCGCAGTCTTCACCATCACCGCGGCGCCGCAGCCGGCGGCCGACCTCGATGTGGCTGTGGCGATCACCTCAGCAGGCGGTTTCGGCGTCACGGCCGGAACGCGGACGGCGACGATCTTGTCGGGCACCACTCAGGCGACGCTGACCATCGTCACGGTCGACGACGGCGACGACGAGCCAGACGGCAGCGTCACCGCGACGTTGGTTGCAGGCAGCGGCTACACCGTCGGCCCGCTGGCGTCGCGGAACGCGCCGATAACCGACGATGACGATCCGCCGCCGGTGATCCCCGAGATCAGCATCGCTGCTGCTGGTGGCGTTGTGACCGAGGGTGCTGGTGCTGTATTCACGGTGACCGCGAGCCCGCCGAAGCCTGAGGCTTTCGATGTCAGCGTGACGGTGTCAGCGTCGGGCGAGTGGGGTGTGGCTGGGGGCTCGCGGACGGTGAGCTTCGCGGCGGACGCTGCGACGGCGACGCTCACCATCCCCACCGTCGACGACTCCGTGGACGAGGCCGACGGCTCTGTCACGGTGTCGTTGGATGCGCCTGCGGCGGATGCGGGGTACACGGTCTCCGCCGCTCGGGGCACTGCCGCGGTTGCGGTGTCTGATGATGATGTGGATCCGTTGACGGTGTACATGATCTTCTTTGCGAGGTCGATCGACGAGAACGGCACGGGCTATGACAATCAGGCGCAGTTCGCCATTGCCCCCACGCGTGCTTTGCGGTCGTGGGAGAAGCTGACGGTGCCGTTGAGCGTGACCGGCGGCGAGGAGGGCACGCATTGGACGATGCGCGACCTGAACGATCCCGACGCGGTGTTCGCGAACGAGTTCGAGGTGACGTTCGGGCCCGGCGACCCCGGTGTTGTGCTGGAGCCGGGTGATCAGCGTGTCGAGTTGATGTTGACCGCCGTGCCCGACAGCGACTGGGTCGATCAGGAGATCACTGTGTGGTACGGCACCGGCGCTCGGGCGCCGTCGCTGAACGGCAGCACCGAGGGGGTGACGTTGGGCATCTCGTGGGGTCCCGACGGCGTCGAGCGCGCCAACGGTTCCACCACCGTTGTCATTATCGACAGCGACGAGCCGCCCCCGCAGATCGACATCACCGCTGCCGCAGGCGGAACCGAGGGAACCGACGCTGTGTTCACCATCACCGCGTCGGCACCCACAACAGCCGACCTCGACGTGGCTGTGGACATCGCCTCAACCGGCGACTGGGGCGCAACCGCCGGCACCCGCACCGCGACGATCCCCCAAGGCAGCACCCAAACCACCCTCACCATCGCCACCGTCGACGACGACACCGACGAGCCCGACGGCACCATCACCGCCACCCTCGCCGCGGGCAGCGGCTACACCATCGGCTCCCACGCGTCGCGAGCCGCGCCGATCTCCGACGACGACGATCCGCCGCCCGAGCCCGCCGTCGCGGCCTGTGTCGGCAAGCCGACTGTCTCTGTCGCTGACGCGACGGCCGCACGAGGCGACGACCTCGAGTTCGTCATCAGCCTCAGCTGCCGCTCCACGAGTGCTGTCACCGCGTACTACTTCATCGCTCACGGCGGCAGCTACGGCGCAGGCGACCTCGTCACCATCGCCAGCGGCGACATCGACGCCACCGTGACCGTCCCCACCGCCGGGGTCAACAGCACCATCGAACTCCACATCCTCTACACGATCGGCGCCGCCAACAACACAGCCAAAGCCACATCCACCATCACCAACTGACGTCCCGCCAAGCGTCTGTCGGAAGCGAAGTATTGAGCGCCAAGCAGACCCACGCGCCCGCAGGCGTGCATTATTATTCAATGATTGTGAGAGGTTCGATGCGGTTCTTGCGATTGACAGCAGCTGGCATGGCGCTGGCGCTGCTGGGCGGGGTGCTGGCCGGCGTGCCCGCGGTGGGCGCGTCACAGCAGCCCTCGTCGGTGACGCAGCAGCAGATCCTGCTCGACGCCGAGGGCGAGTCGAACAGCGCCGCCTTCCAGACCGCCGAGCCGACGACGAATCGGGCGCCGTCCGCGACAGATGGTGAGCCCACCGCTCCAGGCGGCGGTTTTGCGCTGCCTGATGCGCCGCTCGGCGTCGAGGACGTTCTTGCCCCAGAGGACGGGTTGGCGCCCGAAGACGGCTTGGCGCCAGAGGACGGGCTCGGAGGTCCGGAGCTGGGCGAGGCCGTGCAGGGGTTGGGAGTCTTGGACTTGGTGGGGCCCGACGGCGTGTGGGTCATGCGTGACGGTGGGGGCGAGACTCCGCTGCGCTTGTTGGACGCGGCCGAGATAGCGGAGCTGGGCGAGGAGCGTTCGTTGGCGGCGTCTGTGGCGGCGACTGCGTACGCGCCCGGTGCGGGCGACTCGAATGCGTCCGGGGCCGCGGCGGGTTCGGCGGCGAAGCCGGACACATGGTTCGTGTCCGATGCCGGCGAGCTGCTCCTGCTGGTCGGCGGTGTGAACGTGCTGTTCGGATTGCAGGCGCGCGCTCTCGACATCGATGCGGTGTGGGAGCGCCACGGGGTCGCGCCGGGGCGGGTGTCGCCGCTCGGCGAGCTGCCCAACGCGTTCTTGGTGAGGACGGTGTCGGACGTCGAGTCGCTGCGTCTGGCGGACGCGCTGTCGGCGGAGCCCGTGGTCGACGCCGCGGTTCCCAACACCTTCACACCCTTCGAGGAAGGGCAGACCCTGTTGAAGGCGCCCGACAGCTCATCCTCGACGTTGGCGGATGCCAGGCAGCGATGCAATCTCTACGACGACCTCTGGGCCGACGAGCTGTCGAGTTGCTCGTGGCACCTCGACGCGTCTGGCGACTACAGGTTCTCCAAGCGGTGGGAGGCGGTGCAGGTCAGCGATCCGGTGATCGACATCAACATCGACGATGTGTGGTCCACCACGATGGGGGCCGGGGTGACTGTGGCGGTTGTGGATCGCAACTGGACAGCGACTCACGAAGATCTCAGGGACAACGCGGACACCAGCCGCAGCACGAACTGGGCCGGATTCACCTCAGAGGCGGACCCGCGGCACCACTATCACGGCACCGCGGTTGCCGGCGTTGTGGGCGCCCGCGACAACACCGTGGGCGGGCGGGGCGTCGCGCCTCGCGCCACCTTGGTGAACTACGACCTGTTGGACAACTACTCACTCGCGAGGGAAATCGAGGCGCTGACGCTCAACAAGGCAACCGTGGCCGTGGCCAACCACAGCTATGGCACTCGGCCTCGGTCGGGGCTTGCTCCGGAACCGTCGATTTGGCAGCGGGCACTGGAGACAAGCCTCGCGCAGGGTTTCGGCGGCAAGGGGACTTCCCACGTGAAGTCGGCCGGCAATGGCCGCGACCCTGATTCCCGGCGCTACTGGTCAGCCTTGGAGGCCGGAAACAACTACCGCGGCATCATCTCGGTGTGCGCGGTGGCGTCTTCAGGGCTATCGGGAAGTTTCTCCGAGGAAGGCTCCAACCTGTGGGTGTGCGGACTGGCCAGGGACGCGGGCCAAGCGGGAATCTTGACGACCGTGGGCCAGGACGTCTACTACGCCCATTTCGGCGGAACCAGCGCGGCTGCGCCGATGGTGTCGGGCGTGATCGCGTTGATGCGCAGCGCGAACGCCGAGTTGACGTGGCGGGATGTGAAGGTGATCCTGGCCGACACTGCGCGCAAGGTCGACGCGCAGGACTCGGGCTGGATGAGCGGCGCCCAGAAGTACAGTTCGACGGGTCCGGTGGCGCAGACGTACTCGTTCAGCTACAAGTACGGCTTCGGACTGGTGGATGCCAAGGCTGCTGTGGATGCCGCGGTCGGATGGACGCTGCTGCCTCCGATGCAGACCTTCACGGCTGCACACAACAACGAGGTGTCGCTGCCGGCGCGCGGCCAGACGGTGGAACTGGCGCTCGACCTGCAAACCGCCATCGAGTTCACTGAGCACGTCAAGGTATCCGTGTCCCTCGACACAGCCGATGTCCGCGACTACCGGTGGACCTTGGTGTCTCCGACAGGCACCGAATCTCTCTTGGCGCCCGAAGCCGAAATCTGCAATGTGAGATCGTGCTCGATGCGGGGCTTGTTCGATTTCGGGTCGTCGCGTCATCTGGGCGAGAACGCGCGGGGTACGTGGAAGCTGAAAATTCAGCACATGCCGACGGACCCTGACTGTGCCGACCCCGCCTTCAAGACTCATTCCCGCTACGACGAATTCTGCGACGCCGGCTTCAGGGAGGTCCTGCGCTCGTGGAGCGTGGAGGTGACTGGGCATTCGAGCTCGTCCACGGTGCCGATTTCCCTGTCGGTGGCTTCGCCGAATGCTGCCGAGGGCGGGAGCGTGGATGCGACGGTGTCGGTGGGCGGTGCTGCGCCGACCCAGGACCTGGTCGTCCAACTGGCGTCGTCGGATGTGAGTGCGCAAGCGGGCGCCGATTACTCGGTGCCCGCGTCGGTGACGGTGCCGACGGGGTCGACGTCGGCGACTGCGACGATCTCTCTCCTCCAGGACAGCATCCATGAGGGCCCTGAAACATTCACGGTGAGACTGGGGCCTATTCCGCAGGGGTACCGGCCCGCGTCGGAGCCGGTGACAGTGGCCATCGCCGATGACGATGCGCTGCCGGTGCTGACCTTGCACGCGGCGAGCGCATCGGTGGTCGAGGGCGGCTCGGTGGCGCTGTCGGCACGCCTGAGCGGCGCGTCGTCGAAAGATGTGGCTTTGGATCTGTCTGCGACGCCGGTCGCGCCGGCTGTGGCGTCGGACGGGCAGCTCGGCTCGCCGGCCGTATTGAGGATCCCAGCGGGGTCGACGGCAAGCTCGGGGACGGTGGCGTTCGCGGCGTCGCAGAACGAGGTGTACGAACTCTCGGGGGCGACGGCGAAGACGTTCATGGTGACGGGGATCGCGGCGGGCGGAAACGGCGTCGCCAATCCGGCTGCGGTCGCGGTGGGGATCGACGACGACGACCCTGTCCCGAGTATCTCCGTCACCGCGGGACCGGCGGTCGCCGAGGGTTCGGCGGCGGAGTTCACGCTCACCGCTGTCCCGGTGCCGTCGGCTGATCTGGCGGTGAGCGTGACGGTGGCCCAGCAGGGGGCGTTCGGTGTAACGGTGGGCGTGCGGACGGTCACCATCCCCACCTCGGGCAGCGCGGTACTGGCGCTGAGCACGACTGACGACTCCGATGCGGAAGCCGATGGGTCGATCACCGTGACAGTCAACGCAGGCACCGATTACACACCGCCAACGTCGCCGTCGAAGATCGTGGAGGTGTTCGACGACGACACCGCGAGGCCGTTGGTGTCGATCGTTGCGGGCAGCACCGTCGTTGAGGGTTCGTCGGCGAAATTCACGGTCAGCGCCAGCCCGGTGCCGTCGGCTGATCTGGCGGTGAGCGTGACGGTGGCCCAGCAAGGGGCGTTCGGCGTCACAACCGGCGTGCGGACGGTCACGATCCCAGCGTCGGGCAGCACGGAGCTCGCGATCGCGACCACCGCTGATTCGATCAGAGAGCCCAACGGGACCATCACCGTCACGCTGGCTGACGGCTTCCGCTACGACCTCGCGCCGTCGGCGGCCGCGACGGTCGCTGTCGTGGATGATGTCCACGCTGTCGCGCCGGTGAACGTCTTGTTGTCATCGACGGATGCGTCGGTGTCTGAGAACGGCGGCTGGACGGATGTGAAGATCGCTTTGAGCCGGACACTGTTGGACGGCGAGACGGTCAGCGTGCCTATCACGGTGACCGGGACGCCGGGCAGCGATTGGACACTGGGCGACCCGGCAGAGCCGGGCGTCACACGCACGGGCCAGGGTGCGACCACCGCGGTGGAGTTCGGCCCCGGCGGGCGCACCGCGGTGATGCGTTTCGAGGCCGTCGACGACGACGCGACCGTCGACCGGCCCATCACGTTCGCGTTCGGCACCGGCGCCCGCGCCCCCTCCCACACTGGTGTGATCGCCGGCATCACGCTCGGTGCGGCGCTCACTGTCACCATCACCGACCACGACCAGATGCCTGCGTGCACCGGCAGGCCGACGTTGTCGGTGGCTGATTCGAGTGCGGCGCGGGGCGGGACTTTGGTGTTCAGGCTCAGTCTGAACTGTCGTGCGACTGGTTCGGTAGTGGCGCACTACTACCTCGTGCGCGACGGCGATATCGTCGGGAATACGCAAAAAGCCACTTTCGAGCCCGGCGACACGCACGCGACGGCGAGCGTGCCTACCAAAGACTCCGACAGGGTGAAGTTGCAGGTCGCATGGGCCCCCGGCGCCGCGAACGCCTTCCGTGTGCCCGCGGCCATCGGCACCGTCATCACTACCCCGCCGGTGGTTTCCATCGCGGCTGGTGCCGATGTCGCCGAGGGCGGCAGTGCGACCTTCACCGTCACCGCGGCGCCTTCGCCGGCACGTCCGCTTGCGGTGTCGGTGTTGGTGTCGGCTGTGGGAGACTTCGGTGCGACGACCGGTGCGCGGACGGTGACGGTCCCGACCTCGGGATCGGCGACGCTGGCTATTGCGACTCGTGATGACGGGGTCGACGAGGCGGACGGGTCGGTGACCGTGGCGCTGGTGGACGGCACCGGCTATGACTTGGGCACCAAGACGTCTGCGACTGTCGGCGTCGCTGACGACGACGATCCGCCGCCGCCGGTGGTGAGCATCACGGCCGGCTCGGGCGGCACGGAGGGCACCAGCGCGACGTTTACCGTGACGGCGTCGTCGGCGCCGGCGGCGGACCTGGAGGTGGCTGTGACGGTTGCTGCTTCGGGCGATTTCGGTGTCGCAACCGGAACGCGTACTGCGACGATCCTCGCGGGCACTACCGGGGCGACCTTGACCGTTGCCACCGCAGACGACAGCGTCGATGAGCCTGACGGGTCGGTCACTGCCACGCTGGCGGCGGGCAGCGGTTACACGATCGGCCCGCTGGCGTCGCGGACGGTGCAAGTCGCAGACGACGACGATCCGCCGCCGGTGATCCCCGAGATCTCGGTGACTGCGGCTGGTGCTGTGACTGAGGGTTCTGGTGCGGTGTTCACGGTGACCGCGAGCGAGCCGAAGTCCGCGGCTTTCGATGTCAGCGTGACGGTGTCGGCGTCGGGCGAGTGGGGCGTGGCTGAGGGTTCGCAAATGGTGAGCTTCGCGGCGGGCGCGGCGACGGCGACGCTGACGGTCCCAACCGTCGACGACAGCGTCGACGAGGCCGACGGCAGCGTATCGGTGTCGCTGGATGCGCCCGGCGCGGATGCGGGCTACACGGTGTCGGCCGTGCAGGGCACAGCCGCGGTGCGGGTGGTTGATGATGATGTGGATCCGTTGACGGTGTACATGATCTTCTTTTCGACGTCGATCGACGAGAACGGCACCGGCTATGACAATCAGGCGCAGTTC
The DNA here is from genome assembly GCF_965208895.1 of Candidatus Poriferisodalis sp. GTDB lineage: Bacteria > Actinomycetota > Acidimicrobiia > Acidimicrobiales > Poriferisodalaceae > Poriferisodalis. The sequence continues at coordinate 4,370,351 of NZ_OZ242363.1, forward strand.
GCCATTGCTCCGACGCGTGTTTTGCGGCCGTGGGAGACGCTGACGGTGCCGTTGCGGGTGACCGGCGGCGATGAGGGCACGCATTGGACGATGCGTGATCGGAATGATCCTGATGCGGTGTTCGCGAATGAGTTCGAGGTGACCTTCGGGCCGGGTGTCGACGGTGTTGTGCTGGAGCCCGGCGACCAGCGTGTCGAGCTGGTGTTGACGGCTGTGGCGGACAGCGACTGGGACGATCACGAGATCACTGTGTGGTACGGCACGGGCGCTCGGGCGCCGACGCTGAACGGCAGCACCGAGGGGGTGACGTTGGGTATTTCGTGGGGTCCTGACGGCGTCGAGCGCGCCGACGGTTCCACCACCGTTGTCATTATCGACAGCGACGAGCCGCCCCCGCAGGTCGACATCACCGCCGCTGCGGGCGGCACCGAGGGCACGGCTGCGACGTTCACGGTCACCGCGTCGGCCCCGACGACAGCCGATCTCGACGTCGCCGTCGACGTTTCCTCAACGGGCGAGTGGGGCGCTGCGGTCGGGCAGCGGACGGTGACGATCCCCAAAGGCGCCACCCAGGCCACCCTCACCGTCGCCACGACCGATGACAGCGTCGACGAGCCTGACGGGTCGATCACTGCGACACTCGCTGCGGGCAGCGGCTACGAGATCGGCCAGCAGGCGACACAGAGCGCGCAGATTCTCGACGACGACGACCCGCCGCCCGAGCCGGCCGTCGCGGCATGCACCGGCAAGCCGACGGTCGCCGTCGCCGACGCGACTGCAGCGCGAGGCGACGACCTCGAGTTCGTGATCAGCCTGAGCTGCCGCTCGACGGGTGCTGTCACTGTGTATTACTTCGTCTCCCACGGCGGAGGCTTCAGCGCAGGCGACATCGTCACCATCGACAGCGGCGACACCGAGACGACCGTGAGTGTGCCCACCGCCGGGGTGAACAAGGCCATCGGGTTCCATGTGCTGTACACGATCGGCGCCGCCAACAACACCGCCCAAGCCACATCCACCATCACCGACTGATTCATCATCGACGGGCTCCGCCCCGCCAGTGTCCGCCGTCGTGGCGCAACTTGGTCGCCGCCTGCTCCCGGGCACCCTCGCCGTAGGGGCGAGACTGTCCGGTGCTCTCTGGTCAAGCTGTGAGCGCCAGAGCGCTCTTGCTTGTCTGTTGGGCGTGGTCTGCGGGTCCGCAGCCGTGAGTGGATTATGGTTGTGGGGTCATGGTGGTCAAGGCCCGGCCTGTTCGAATCACCGCTGCCGGCTTGGTGCTGGTCCTCTGGTGCGGGGTGCTGGTCGGCGTGCCCGCGGCGGGCGCGTCACCGCAGTCCTCGTCGGCGCAGCAGCCGCGGACCTCGCTCGACGCTGAGGGCGAGTCGTACAGCGCCGTCCTCCAGACCGCTGAGTCGACGGTGAATCGGGGGCCGTCCGCGACGGGTGGTGAGCCTTCGGCGCCTGACGGCGATCTTGCGCCGCCGGACGCCGAGCCAGGTGCCGGGGACGGGCTGGCGCCTGAGGACGGTTTGGGCGCTCCGGAGTTGGGCGAGGCGGTGCCAGAGTTGGGGGTCACGGATCTGATGGGCCCCGACGGCGTGTGGATTATGCATGACGGCGGGCGTGAGGTGCCGCTGCGCTTGTTGGACGCAGCCGAGATAGCGGAGCTGGGCGATGCCCGGTCGCTGGCGGCGTCTGCGGCGGCGAGCGCGTATGCGCCTGGGGTGGCTGGTAACGCGTCGGGGGCTTCGGCGTCGGGTGCCGCAGCGGCGGCGAAGCCTGACACCTGGTTTGTGTCCGACACCGGACAGCCGCATCTGTTGGTGGGCGGCGTGAATGTGCTGTTCGGTCCGCATGTGGGCGGGCCGGCAATCGAGGCGGTGTGGGACCGCCACGGTGTCGCGCCCGGACAGGTGTCGCCGCTGGGCGAGTTGCCGAACGCATTCTTGGTGAAGACGGGGTCGGACGCAGCATCGCTGCGTCTGGCCGACGCGTTGTCGGCCGAACCCGGTGTCGACGCCGCGGTTCCCAACACGTTCACGCCGCTCGAGGTGGGGCAGGGCTCGCGAATATCCGCGGACGGCGTTGCCTCGGACACGGCGGCTGCGAGGCGGCGGTGTACCAAGTACACGAGCCTTTGGCCCGACGAGCTGTCGAGCTGCTTGTGGCATTTGGACGCGTCCGGCGACTACCGGTATGACGAGACCAATGATCTCCGTCGGCAGGATCCGGTGGTCGACATCAACCTCGGCGATGTGTGGTCCACGACGATGGGGGCCGGGGTGACAGTGGCGGTGGTGGACCACACCTGGAATCCGGCGCACGAGGATCTCCGCGACAACGCGGACACCAGCCGGAGCACGAACTGGGGCGGCTACACCTCAGAAGTCGAGGGGTGGAGTGGCGGACCTCACGGCACCATGGTTGCCGGGACTGTGGGGGCGCGCGACAACACCGTGGGCGGGCGCGGCGTCGCCCCCCGGGCCACGCTGGTGAACTACAACCTCCTGGACAACTACTCCGCAGCTCGAAAAGCCGAGGCACTGACTTTCAACATAGGCACGGTGGCGGTGGCCAACCACAGCTATGGCACCCCTGTGAAACGAGGACTTGATCGGGCGGGCTCCATTTGGCAGCGGGCACTGGAGACCAGCCTCGAACAGGGTTTCGGCGGTAAGGGGACTCCCCATGTGAAGTCAGCCGGCAACAGCCGCGTTGCAGGCTCCCGACGTGTCTGGTCGGGCCTGGAGGCTGCCAACAATTATCGCGGCATCATTTTGGCATGCGCGGTGGCACCCTCGGGGCCATTGGCAAGTTACTCCGAAGAAGGCCCCAGTACGTGGGTGTGCGGACTCGCAGGGGACTACGGCGAGGCGGGGGTCTTGGCGCCCGTGGGCGACAATCACTACCGCGACGGCCTCAAGGGCACCAGCTTCGCTGCGCCGATGGTGTCGGGGGTGGTCGCGTTGATGCGCAGCGTGAACGCCGATTTGACATGGCGGGACGTGAAGGTGATCTTGGCCGACACCGCGCGCAAGGTCGATCCGCAGGACTCGGGCTGGATGAGCGGCGCCTCGAAGTACAGCTCGGCGGGGCCGGTGCCCATGTCGTACTCGTTCAGCTACAAGTACGGCTTCGGTCTGGTGGATGCCGATGCGGCGGTCGATGCCGCGGCCAGTTGGGCGCTGCTGCCTCCGATGCAGACTTCCACGGCTTCGCATACCGGCGATGTGTCGCTGCCGGGGCGCGGAGCGGAGATCGAGCTGGCCCTTGATGTGCAGACGGCCATCGATTTCACCGAGCACGTCAAAGTCACCGTCGTCGGCGACATATCGAACGTCCGCGCCTACCGGTGGACCCTGGTGTCGCCGACAGGAACCGAATCCCTCCTGTTGCCGGAGACTGACGGGTGCCGCGCTCACTCGTGCTCGTTGCGGGGCTCGTTCGATTTCGGGACATCGCGCCATCTGGGCGAGAACCCGGGGGGGACATGGAAGCTGAGAATCCGGCGCATGCCGACGCTGCCCGACTGCACCAGTCTTGCCGCCTTCACGCGCAGCTTGGCAAGGAGTTGGTACGACTTGTACTGCGTCGACGGCTTCAGGGAGATCCTCAGCTCATGGAGCGTCGTGGTGACGGGGCACACGGGCGTGCCCACGGAGCCGGTCACGCTGTCAGTCGCAGCGGCGAGCGTCGCCGAGGGCGGGAGTGTGGATGTGGCGGTGTCGGTGGGCGGCCCCGCCCCGGCCACCGATCTGGTGGTGCCGCTGGCGTTCGCCGGTGTGAGTGCTGAGGCTGGTGCCGACTACTCGGCGCCCGCCTCGGTGACGGTGCAAGCGGGTTCGTCGTCGGCGACCGCGACGATCTCGATCGCCCAGGACAGTGTGTACGAGGGCCTCGAGACGTTCGCGGTCGGGCTGCGCGGTCTGCCGCTGGGGTATCGCCCCGAATCGGGGCTGGTGGTGGTGACGATCACCGACGACGATCCGATGCCGGTGATGTCGTTGCACGCCGCGAGCGCGTCGGTGGCCGAGGGCGGCTCGGTGGCGGTCACGGCGCGCCTCAGCGGCTTGTCATCGAAGGACGTGACCGCAGACCTTTCTGCGACGGCGGTAGCGCCGGCAGTGGCGTCGGACGGGCGGCTGGGCCCGCCGGCTGTGCTGACGATCCCGGCGGGCTCGACGGAGAGTTCGGGGTCGGTGGCGTTCACGGCAGCGCAGAACGATGTGTACGAGGTGACCGGGTCGACGGCTAAGACGTTCGAGGTGTCCGCCGCTGTCCGCGGCGGCAACGGCGTGGCCGACCCGGCGGCGATCACGGTGAGGATCGACGACGACGAGTCCGCCCCGCTGATCTCCATAGCGGCGGGCCCCGCTGTCGTGGAGGGTTCCGCCGCGCAGTTCACCCTCACCGCCATCCCGACGCCGTCGGCTGATCTGGCGGTGAGCGCGTCGGTCGCCTCACAGGGGGCGTTCGGCGTCTCGGTGGGCGCGCAGACGGTCGCGATTCCCGCTTCGGGCCGCGCGGTGCTGTCGGTCGCAACCGCCGGCGACTCGATCAGCGAGCCCGACGGGACCATCACCGTCACGCTGGTTGACGGCCTCGACTACAACCTCGCCCCGTCGGCGGCCGCGACGGTCGGAGTCAGGGATGACGACGGCGGCTCGGTGCCAGTGAGGGTCTCGCTGGCGTCGGCGGACGCGTCGGTTTCTGAGAACGGCGGCTGGACTGATGTGGAGATCTCTTTGAGCCGGACGCTCTTGGACGGCGAGACGGTCAGCGTGCCGATCACGGTGACCGGGACGCCGGGCAGCGACTGGACGCTGGACGACCCGACAGGTCCGGGCGTGACCCGCACGGGCTACGGCACAGCCACCGCGGTGGAGTTCGGCCCCGGCGGGCGCACCGCGGTGATGCGTTTCGAGGCCGTCGACGACGACGCAACCGTCGACCGGCCGATCACGTTCGCGTTCGGCACCGGCGCCCGCGCCCCCTCCCACACCGGCGTGCTCGCTGGCATCACGCTCGGCGGGGCGCTCACCGTCACCATCACCAACAACGACCTGCCGCCTGCGTGTGCGGGCAGGCCGACCGTGTCGGTGTCCGATGCTGCCGCGGCGCGGGGCGATGACCTCGAGTTCGTCATCAGCTTGAGCTGCCGCTACAGCGGCAGCATCACGGCGCATTATTACGTCTGGTACGGAGACTTCGGGTCCCCCACCGAGTCGGTGACGTTTGTCAGCGGTGACATGTCGGCGACGGTGAGGGTGCCCACCGTCGACGTTGGTGAGGTCTTCCTCAGCGTGGTGTGGGCGCCGGGCGCGGCCAACGCCCTAGCGCAGCCCAGAGGAACCGGCACCGTCACCGAAACCCTGCCGGTGGTCAGCATCGGCGCCGGCGCAGACGTCACCGAGGGTCACAACGCGACGTTCACCGTCACCGCGGCTCCCGCGCCGGCGCGGCCGCTTGCGGTGTCGGTGTCGGTGTCGGCGGTCGGGGACTTCGGCGCGACGACCGGCGCTCGCATGGTGACGATCCCGACTTCAGGATCGACGACCCTGTCGGTCTCTACCGCTGACGACAGCGCCGACGAGGCCGACGGGTCGGTCACCGTCACGCTGATCGATGGCGCCGGCTACGACCTGGGCGCTGACAAGGCCGCCACGGTCGTCGTGGCCGACGACGACGACCCGCCGCCGCAGGTGGACATCACTGCTGGCTCGGGAGGCACCGAGGGCACCGATGTGGTGTTCACTATCACCGCGGCGCCGCAGCCGGCAGCCAACCTCGATGTGGCCGTGGCCATCACCGCATCAGGCGATTTCGGCGTCACAACCGGAACACGCACCGCGACGATCTCGTCGGGCACCACCCAGGCGACCCTGACCATCGCCACCGCAGACGACGGCGACGACGAGCCCGACGGCGGCGTGACAGCCGCCCTGATTGCGGGCAGCGGCTACACCGTTGGCCCGCTGGCGTCGGAGACCGCGCCGGTAACCGACGACGACGACCCGCCGCTGGTGATCCCCGAGGTCAGCATCGCTGCTGCTGGGGATGTGACCGAGGGTGCCGACGCGGTGTTTACGGTGACCGCCACCCCTGCGGCGGCGGTGCAGGTGGCGGTGACGGTGACCACGGCGGGCGACTACGCTGCCGCCGGGCCGCGCACCGTAAACGTCCCCTCGGGCGGCACCACGACGCTCACCATCCCCACGACCGGCGACAGCACAGACGAGGCCGATGGCTCTGTCACGGCCACGTTGGACGCTCCGGGTGCGGATTCGGAGTACACGGTGTCGGCCGCTGAGAGCACGGCCGCGGTTGCGGTGTTTGATGATGATGTGGATCCGTTGACGGTGTACATGATCTTCTTTGCGACCTCGATCGCTGAGGACGGCGCCGGCGATGACAGTCAGGCGCATCTGAGGATCGCGCCGACTCGTGCTTTGCGGTCGTGGGAGACGCTCACGGTGCCGTTGAGGGTGACCGGCGGCGATGAGGGCACGCATTGGACGATGCGCGATCTGAATGATCGCGATGCGGTGTTCGCGAATGAGTTCGAGGTGGTCTTCGGGCCGGGTGATGACGGTGTTGTGTTGGAGCCGGGTGATCAGCGTGCTGAGTTGGTGTTGACGGCTGTGGATGACAGCGACTTCCTCGATCAGGAGATCACTGTGTGGTACGGCACCGGCGCTCGGGCGCCGACGCTGAACGGCAGCACCGAGGGTGTGACGTTGGGCATCTCGTGGGGTCCTGACGGTGTCGAGCGCGCCGACGGGTCCACCACCGTTGTCATTATCGACAGCGACGAGCCGCCCCCGCAGATCGACATCACCGCCGCGACCGGCGGCACTGAGGGCACGGCTGCGACGTTCACGGTCACCGCGTCGAAACCCGCAACAGCCGACCTCGACGTGACCGTGGATGTCGCCTCGGCGGGCGAGTGGGGCGCGACCGTCGGCACGCAGACGGTGACGATCCCCCAAGGCGCCACCCAAACCACCCTCACCATCGCCACCGTCGACGACGACACCGATGAGCCCGACGGCACCATCACCGCCACCCTCGCCGCGGGCAGCGGCTACACCGTCGGCCAGCAATCGACACAGACCGCGCACATCACCGACGACGACGATCCGCCGCCCGAGCCCGCCGTCGCGGCCTGTGTCGGCAAGCCGACTGTCTCTGTCGCTGACGCGACGGCCGCACGAGGCGACGACCTGGAGTTCGTGATCAGCCTCAGCTGCCGCTCGAGTGGTGCGGTCACCGTCTACTACGCCGTCGCACTCGACCGCAAACTCGGCAACGTCGTCACCATCACCGTCAACAGCGACGAAACCGGCGCAACCGTGAACGTCCCCACCGCCGGCATCGACGCAGACATCGAATTTCACATCGTGTACCTCATCGGCGCCGCCAACTACAGAGCCAAAGCCACATCCACCATCACCGACTGACGTCGCGACATGTGTGCCTCGCAGCGCACACGGACGGTTCGAGCCCCACGCTCTCCGCGAGGCACTGGAGAGTTGCAAGTTGTTCCCGGAGTGGGTACTATTTCTAGCAGCGCCGGTGACCCCCGTCGGCGCTTCCCCTCACCTCCAGGAGCCAGCCCCATGGCCGTTCTCGATTCCGTCCGTGAAATGCAGGACCGCACCCTCGAGCAGATGAAGACCGCCCAAGAGCAGTTCGTCTCGATGAACGAGCGTGTTGCCGAGGCATGGCTGTCCGCCGTCCCGGCGATGTCCTCGCCGTTCGCGGAGTACCTGCCCAAGCCCACCGAGATGATCGACACCTACTTCAGCTTCCTGGGCCAGATGCACGAGGCCAATAAGGACTGCGCTGCGCGCATCGCCGCTGCGTGGGAGCGCGCCAACGAGGACGCTCAGGCCTGATGGCCGCTTCCGACCCTGACGTCGCTGAAGCGGACGATCAGAGGTCGGCGAGCCCATTTCCCGGTTTCGACCAGCTTGGCGGCTTCATCCGCGCGCAGCGCGAGCTGATGGAGCTCAGCCAGCGTCAGCTGGCCAAGATGGCCCAGCTGTCGAATCCGTACCTCAGCCAGATCGAGCGCGGGCTCCACGAGCCGTCGGTGCGGGTGTTGAAAGCACTTGCTGAAGCGCTGAACGTGCGGGCAGCCACCCTGCTGTCGTACGCCGGCCTGATGGACCGTGAAGATGTGCCGACCGTGGTCGAAGCAGTCCAAGCCGATCCGAGCCTGACCGATGAGCAAAAGGCAGCCCTGCTGGGCGTCTATCGAAGTTTCGACGCCGGCGGGGACTGAGCTGCGGTGATCGGGTCCGTCACTGCCGGCGACAGCATGTGGAACGTCGCCTTGCGCATGGGTGCTGTCGACGCGGCCTTGAACTCAGCACGCTGGTGGGCGTCGGTGCGCTGGGGCCTCGGCACTGCGGCGTCCGTGTCCGCGGCAGCGCTTCGGTTCGGCGGCCGCGCCGCCATCGTCGACGACGACGGAACGATCGACTATCGCACGCTGGACCGTGCAGCGTCGAGCGTCGCCGTTCGCATGCGCGCTGCGGCAGTTGGGCCCGATGGCGGCCTGGCTGCCGTCGGCATCCTGTGCCGCAACCACCGGTGGTTCGTGACCGCACTGGTTGCCGCCGAGCGGGCCGGCTGTGACACGGTGCTGCTGTCGACGGCACTCCCGGCATCGAACCTGGCCGAGGTCTGCGAGCGCGACGACATCGCCGTGATCGTGGCCGACCAGGAGTTCTCCGAGGTCATCGCGCAGTCGGGCACGAACGCAAGGGTGTTCGTGGCCGATGGAAACGGTCCCGATGCCATGGCGCCCATCGCCGCCGAGGGATTGCGATGCTCGCCCCCGAGTCGCCGACCGAAGCTCGTGCTGCTGACGTCTGGCACCACCGGCGCCCCCAAGAGCGCCGTTCGCACGCTGAAGACGACTCGCGTCGGCGGGGTCGGGATGCTGCGGCGCGTGCCGTACCGCCTCGGCGACCGCTACTTCGTCGCGTCGCCGCTCTTTCACGCCTGGGGTCTCAGCCAGCTCGCCGTCGGGCTGGCCACAGCCAGCACGATCGAAGTCAGGCAGCGCTTCGAGGCCGCGGAGATCGGCCAGCTGCTGTGCGAGCACCGCTACGACGCGCTTGTCGTGGTGCCGCTGATGCTGCGCCGCATTCTGGAACTGCCGATCGACCCCGCGTCGGTGCGCAGGCCCCGCATGGTGCTCAGCAGCGGGAACGTCCTCTCCGGCGAGCTCGCTCGCGCTTGGATGGACCGCTTCGGCGACGACCTCTACAACGTCTATGGCTCCACCGAGACGGCCATCGGGACCATCGCAGATCCCGCCGACCTGCGTGCCGCGCCCGGCACCGTCGGCCGCCCGCCCGACGGGGTAACGCTCACGATTCTCAGCGACGACGGCATGCCGGCGCCCAGAGGCACCCCGGGCTGGGTCCATCTCGCCAGCACGGCGCAGTTCCTCGGCTACACCGACGGGAGCGACGGCGACCGGGCCGGCACGCTGATGGCCACCGGCGATATCGGTCGGCTCGACAAAGACGGTCGGCTTCATGTCTCGGGACGAGCCAACGACATGATCGTGACCGGCGGCGAGAATGTGTTCCCTTCCGGCGTCGAGGAGGTGCTCGGACGCCACCCTGGCGTCGAGATCGCCGCCGTCGTCGGCGTGGACGATCCCGAATTCGGTCAGCGTGTTGCAGCGTTCGTGGTGCCGCGCCAGCGGCAGCGCGTGGATGCCGACATGCTGCGCGCATGGGTCGCCGAGAGCCTTCCGAGCTTCATGGTGCCGCGCGACATCCACTTCGTCGACGCACTGCCCATGACCACCACCGGCAAGGTGGTGCGGCATCGGCTGGCGGTGCTGGGACAGTCCGAACGCGTCTAACCGCTGTTGGCTGCGGGTGGGCGGTCAGCGTGGCGGTGCTGCTGGCAAGCGGCCGAACGTCTCCGTCGCTGCGCGGTCCACGTAGCGGGAGACCTCGCGCTCGAACGGGTAGGAGAGGTGCGAGCCCTGGTACCACGCCATGTCGGGCCGCTCCCAGTGCTCCCATAGCGTCTTGACGTTGCCGGGCCGAACCCAGCGGTCGAGCAAGCCAGCGAAGATGTAGCGCCGATCACGCGGGACCTTGCAAGGCAGCGACAGCGGCGACACCACCGAGAGGATCTGCTCATACGGCTCCCAGGACAGACCCCACTGCTCATAGAAGGGGGGCAGCAGCGGTTCGACCTGCCGGCGGGTGCCGCGTGCCAGGTCGCTCTCGGGGACACCGGCGATCACGGCAGCCAGGTCGTCCTCCAAAGCGGCAGTCATCGCCGCCATGTAGCCGCCGAGCGATATGCCTGACACGGCAACCGACGGCGCCTCGTGCTGGTCGCGCACCCAGCCGATCACCCGCCGGATGTCCCAAGCGCCCTGCGCGACCGTGAACACCGTGTTCATGGCGCCCGCGTGGATGACCCGGGAACCGCTCACGCCGATCGACCGGGGTCCGTGCAGCGGCAGTACCACTGCGATCACGTTCAGGCCCCAGCGTCGGTGCAAGCGGTTCGCGTACAGCATCCACATATCCAGCTGCGGCTCGCCGGTGCGGTAGCCGTTGACGGCCACCACCCAGGGACGTGGCTGATCGGGATGCTGCAGCATCCATGCGTGCGTGGTGCGTACCGGCCGGTAGCTCATCCAGCGCTCGCGTCCGGGTTCGCCGGGCCACGGCTCGAACTCGCTGGTGAAGCGAACATGCCAGAAGTCCGCATCGCCCGCCGAGGTCGCGCCGATTTGCACGCCGCCGTCGAGCGGCGGGGGAGTGCGGTGGTACGCGGCAGGGTCTTCCAGCCAGCCGCGGTCGGCATAGTGCCGGTGTGCCTCGGCGAGCTCGGAGCGGAGTCGCTGCCGGAACGGCCCGTCGGGAATTCTCATGCGGGCCGAGGCCAGCTCGAACTGGATCGACCATTCGTCGATCATCCATTTCCACGCGGCGGCGGGCGTCTGACGCACTGCAGGCAGGTCGTCCTCGCTGTGGCCCCGGATCCACTCGGCCACCGAACCGGCCGCCCGGTAGCCGGCGCGCAGCGGCGCAGGTGCTGCCATGCGACGCATGCGAGACCGATCTTGTGGCGTCTTGGCATCGGTGCCGGTCATGGCGCCGGGATCCTTGTTGCGGCGTGCACCCAAGGGAGCATCTTGCCGTCGTCACTCATGTTGTCTCACGTCCTCGTTCGCTGCGCTCACGGAATCCTCGCGGTCCCGGCGTTGCTCGGCGACTCTGCTGTCTCGTGGGTAGGGACTACAGGGCGCGGGCATCGAGCCGTGCCAGCGCGGCATCGGTCGACACCAGCATGCGCTCCAGCAAGTCAGCGAGGACTTCCCGCTCACTCGTGTCGAACACCGCGAAGATCTCCTCGTAGATGCGGTATGCGCGGTCTACGAAGTACTGGTGGCGGGCTGCTCCGAGGTCAGTCAGCTCGACCAGCACCTCTCGTTGGTCGCGCTCGGCGCGCTGCTTGTAGACGAGTCCGTCGGTTTCGAGCCTGGTGATGGCACGGGTGACCGTGCTGGGCTCGACGTCCATGATGTCTGCGAGTGCTCGAATCGTTGCGGGCCCGTTTCCTGCCACGGCATCGAGGGCCCGGAACTGGCCCGGTTCGATGGACTTCGATCCGCCGCCGAGGACGTGCCGGCGCAGGCGCTCGACCGTCGGCCCCAGCCGGGCGGCGCGCCACAGGGCGGCGACCTTGTGATCGAGATCCCAGTCGTCGCCCCACTCGGTGGGCTCAGGAGCACTCGGCTGCTGCGCGTCGCGAACACGAGGCAGCCCGAGGGTGCGACGGGTGCCGCTGCCTCCGGACTGCGCTGGGTCTCGTACACCCTGCTGGTCCATGTCGATCACGTTCATCGGCTGCATTCCTACCTTAGCCGATCTGTTCGCCCCGGCCAGCGGATCATTGCAGAGTGTCACACAATTTCTCGACGTGAAATGCTCGTGTGACAGGGCCGTAACCTAGATATGATTGCATAGCGTCATGCAATTGATGGACAGCGGCGCTCGTCCCGTCAGTTCATCAATTCGCACCGGCAGGTGTCTCGCACGCCGCCGGAATTCGTGACATCAGACCGAATACCCCCTTTTCCCGGAGGAAACAAACATGGCTAAGCAGTGGCGTGAGATCTACAACGAATGGGAGTCCGCCGTAGCGCCGAGTCTCCAGCAGTTCGCAGCCTCAGATGGCTTCCGCGATTTCATGGCCGCGAGCGCCAAGGTCACCAGCGCTTTCGCCGCCGAATTCGAGCAGGCCAGCCGGCGCTGGCTGCATTTCTGGAACCTGCCTGCTGCCACCGACGTGCGCAAGCTGCGCCAGCAGGTCGCCGCAGTGGATCGTGAGCTGAAGGGTCTCAAGAATCTCGTGTTCGACGTGGTCGCCGTTGTCCCCGCTGAGGCGGCGCCGGCAACGAACGGCAAGGCCGCGCCGGCATCGAAGCAGACCGTGTCCGAGCCGGCTGCATCCAAGTCAGCAGCAACGAAGGCCAGCGCATCAAAGACCGACTCAACGAAAGCCAGCGCATCAAAGACCAACCCGATGAAGCCTGCGGCGGGGAAGCTCACCGCAGCTGTCGAAAGTTCCTGAACACCCTCTCATCACCCCGAAGGAGCAGCCATGTCTGCAACCACTCTTGTCAAGCCCAAAGCCGACTCCGCCGCCAACGGCGAATCATCCGAGCGCCCTGCGGAAGTGCCCAACCCGCTCGCACCGTTTGCGGAGATGTGGGAGACCGGCATGCGGCGCTGGTGGAACCTCACCCGCCACGTCATGGGCATCGACCGTGCCCCGGTCGGCCAGACGCCTCGCGACGCGGTGTGGAGCAACGGCAAGGCCGTGCTGTACAGATACCGCAGCGAGAGCCCGACTGTGCGCCCGCCGCTGTTGCTGGTCATGAGCTTGGTGAGCCGCTCGTTCATCTTGGACCTGCAGCCAGGCAACAGCTTCATCGAGCGGCTGGTAGCCGAGGGCTTCGATGTCTTCCTGCTCGACTGGGGCGTACCCGACGAGGAAGAAGCCCACAACACCCTCGAGACCTACTGCGACGAGCTGCTGCCCCAGGCGGTCGCCAAGGTCAACCAGATGGGCGGCGAGGTCGGTGTCACCGTCTTCGGCTACTGCTACGGCGGTCTGCTGACGCTGCTGTACGCGGCCGGCCACCCCGACGACCCGATCCGCAACGTCGTCGTGATGGCCACCCCGGTGGACTTCACCAAGATGCCGACGGTCATGACCGGCGTCGGCGCCGACGGCATCGACCCAGCGCACTTGATGGACGCCAGCGGCAACGTGCCGGCGGAGTCGGTGCGGGCGTCGTTCACTCTGCTGACGCCCACCTCCGACCTCAGCACCGTGATGGATTTCTGGGAGCACCTCGACGACGACAAGTTCCTGAGCTCCTACCAGGCCATGACGTCGTGGACCCGCAATCACATCCCGTTCCCGGGCGCCACGATGATCCAGACCGTCGAGATGTTCAATGAAGGCAATGGCTTCATGACCGGGGACCTGATGCTGGGCGGGCGCAGGCTCGACCTCGCCGACATCAAGGCACCGTTCCTGAACGTGATCGCTGAGCGCGACCACATCGTGCCGCCGGAATCCACCTACGGCCTCGACAAGCTGGTCGGCGCCGCTGACGCCACCGAGATGCGCCTGCCTGCGGGCCACGTCGGGCTGATCGTGGGCAACGGCGCTCGCAAGCGCTCGATCCCGTCGATGATCGGCTGGATGGTCGAGCACAGCGACATCGCCAAGTAGCCGCGGCCGATGACCACCGGCGGCGCTGGCGGGCGCCCACGATCTGATCGCAGCGTGGCGCTCGTCATGGGCTCCGGCGGCATCGTCGGCGGGGCCTTCCATGCCGGCGTGCTCAAAGCGCTCGAGGACACGTGGGGGATCGACGCCCGCGACGTCGACCTGATCGTGGGAACGTCCGCCGGTTCCATCTCGGGCGCGCTGGTTGCCGCCGGTCTCAGCCCCAGCGACCTGTTCCGGCGTGAGACCCGTCAGCCGTTGAGTGCCGACGGCGAGCGGCTGCTCGGCGCGGCACGCGCCCAGCGCGGCCCCAAGCGCGAGGCCACGGCCAGCTTCGGGGCGCCGATGGCGCCCCACATCTGGATGTTGGCGACCGCTTTGCCGGGTCGGGTGGCACCGGGCACTGCGCTGGCATCACTGCTGCCTCACGGCAACGTGCCGACATCGCATGTCGCGGACATGGTTCGCGGGCTCTTCGGCGAGCAATGGCCGACCGGGGTCGAGCTGCGCGTGCCGGCAGTTGAACTCGACGGCGGCCAGCGGGTGGTCTTCGATGCCGACAGCCCGGCGACGCCCGCTGAGGCCGTCGCTGCATCATGCGCCGTGCCGGCCGTCTTCGAGCCGGTGGAGATCGACGGCACCGCGTACATTGATGCCGGCGTGCACTCGTCGGACAATCTCGACGTACTGCGCGATGAGTCCTATGACCTCGTCGTGGTGAGTTCCCCGATGGGCATCGCCGAGCTGCCGTCGGCGGCACGGTCTTGGGGAATGTCCATGCCGATGGCGGCAGCCATGGACTTCGGGGCCATGACGTGGGGCTGGAGCGCCCTGCGGGCTGCCAGCCGAATGGCAACCGAATGCGAACGACTGAGCTTGACGGAGTGCGGGCGTGTGGAAATCGTCATGCCGGCATCGGCCGACCTCGATGCGATGGGCAACAACCTGCTGGATCCGCGACGCCGTCCCGCCGTGGCGCTGCAGGCGTACGCCACAGCGAGCGAGCAGTTCGCGGCCCATCCCCGCTAAAGAGAACAGCTTGTCCTGGCGCCGCCCACAGCGGCGGGGAGGCTGGACCTGAGAGCCTGCGCCAGCGGGCGGGTCCCGGACCTAAAGTCACGGCGTGCCTGCCGACAACCAACCCCCTTCCGAAGCGGCCGCCGAGCCGCGGACACACCTCAGCGACGGCCTTGTTGCGTTCGTGAAGCGTGACTGCCCGACGTGCTGTGATGTCGAGCCCGTGCTGGCCGAGTTGGTCGACCATGCCGTGCGTAGCCGGACACGCCTGACGGTGTTCACCCAGGACGACCCCGAGTTCATGGCCGCGCTCGACGGGCCGTCGGCAGAGGTCCTGCACGATCATGACCTGGCCGTGTCGTGGCATCACGACATCGAAACGGTGCCCACGCTCATGGCGGTGATGGACGGGCGAGAGATGGCTCGCACTGTCGGGTGGGACCGCCGCAGCTGGGAGGCATTGAGCGGTGCCGATGATCTCGGCTCGGGCCTGCCCGACATGCGACCGGGCTGCGGCTCGATGTCGGTCGACCCCCTGCTGGCCGACGAGCTGGCGCTGCGATTCGGAGCGACATCGTTCACGAGCCGCAAGGTGGAGCTGGCTTCGGCTGAGGATCCCGTCGAGGCGGCCTATGACCGCGGCTGGTCCGACGGTCTGCCGGTGGTGCCTCCCACCGAGGCGCGCGTGGCTGCGATGCTGACGGGTACGACGCGGGTGCCCGACGAGATTGTGGCCGTGGTGCCGCCGACGCTGGCTGAATGCACGGTGGAGAAGGTGGCTGTCAACGCCGTCATGGCCGGCTGCAAGCCCGAGTACCTGCCGGTCGTGCTCGCAGCGGTCGAGGCGGCCTGTACCGACACGTTCAACATGCACGGCCTGCTGTGCACGCTGTGGTTCTCGGGCCCGATCGTGATTGTGAACGGCCCGATACGCCGCCGCATCGGCATGAACACCGACAAGAGCGCGCTCGGCCAGGGCAACCGTGCCAACTCGACCATCGGCCGGGCCCTGCAGCTGGTCATCCGCAACGTGGGCGGCGGCAAGCCGGGCATCGGGGGCATCGATCGCTCGGCACTCGGGTCGCCCTCGAAGGTGGGCTGGTGCTTCGCCGAGGACGAGGAGGGCCTGCCCGACGGCTGGCCGCCGTTGTCGGTGACGCGGGGGTTCGAACCCGGCCAGGACACGGTGACGCTGTTCGCCGGCCACGGCCCGGTCGGCTGCATCGACCAGGTTTCCCGCACGCCGAACTCGCTCATCCGAACCCTCGCCCAGCAGCTGCTGTGCGTGGGAAATCGCAAGCTGCCGAGCGAGGCCATGGTCGTGATGACACCTGAGCACATGTCGACCTTCGCCGACTCAGGCTGGACCAAGGAACGCTTCTACGACGAGCTGGAACCGCTGCTGCAGATGGATCTCGATTTCGCAGCCTGTGGAGCCGGCGGCATCGAAGAGGGCCTGCCGGCCGCTTTCGTGCAGCACCTGAGGGACACTGCTGACGGCGGCCACGGCGGCAGCGGAGGCTCCGATGGCGGGCACGTGTTCGGGTCGAGCGAGGGCTCGACCGGGGGGAACCTGCGCAAGCTGCCCCCATGGTCGCCGATGGTGGTGCGCGCCGGCGGGGGAGCGGGCGGCTTCAGCGCCATCATCGAAGGCTGGGTGCCAGGTGCCAAGGGCAGCACCCCCATCACCCACCCGATCCGCCCGTAATCGCCCCATAGGCGCCGCGCGGGTGGGTAAGCGTTCTCGTGGCGCCGCCTGCTGCTGCCCGCTCCCGTTCGCTGCGCTCGCGGGCCCTTCGGGCCTCGGCTTTGCCCGTCAGATCGCCTTCTTTTCGCTGGAATTCCGCTTGGTCGGCGCGGCCGCGAGCGCTTCGTCGAGCGATTACTACTATTCGTATTGAACAACGCTTGCGGGACTCGGCTCCCGGGCGGCGGGAGGGTTCGATGATCGAGACGAGCGGCGTGGCGCGAGGTCCATTCGAGGCCTGCAATGGCTGAAGGCGAGCGCCCAGTGATCCAGCCCGGTGCGGCGTCTGCCAAGCGCCAGGTGAGTGCTCGGCAGTTGCTGATTTGGGTGGCCGGTGCCGCGGTTCTCGCCGCTGCTGCTTTTGCAGTGGTTCGATTCGTCGGCTTCGGAGGCACGGAATCGCAGTCGGCCTCCTCGCCGGCCACACTGCCTCCGGATCCGGTGCCGACGACGACGGTGACCACGACGACCACCGAGGCGACTGTGCCGACCTCCGACTCTGTGCCTCCAGCGGACGAGACGTCGGATGCTGAGTCAACGCCGCCTGAGTCGGATGCTGAGTCGACGCCGCCTGAGTCGGATGCCGCTTCGCCGACCACGACGGCGCCGCCGGTTGAGGCGCCCGACCCTCCCCCGGCCCCGGGGCACTTTGTCCGGATCAGCGAGGGGGGTGATTTCACTGGCGCGGTGACGCTGCGCTGCGCGGACTATGTCGCCACCGTCGATTGGAACGTTCTTCCTCCGTTTGAGCCCGGAGAAGGAGGAGGCCGCAACCGGACTGCCGCGCCCTTTGGGGATCAAGGCTACTTGAGGGTTATTGTCGAGACGTTCGTTCCACCCGAAGTCCATCCTGACGCACCCGAAGAAGGCGACCCGGATACAGGCGATTCTGAAGCATCCGAGGATGGACCGACCGAGCCACCAGCCGAGGAGCCCGTGCCGCAGGTGCCGGAGTCTGTGATGGTGCTGGACGCTTCGAGCATCAGCGGGCGCGGCACTGACCGCGCTGGAGAGGGCGAAGCCGTTGCTGTCCTGCGGCACCGCTGCCCTGCGGAGTCGTTCGACGAGCATGCCGAGTGGAAGCTCATGGTGGAAGCGCATGCCGAGGTTGCGTGGGAGCTGACGTTCGGGACCGGAGATGCCGAAGCCGGCGATGACGGGGTGGCCGAGCCGAGCGATGCCATCGGCGGCGTGAACGGCAACGAGGACATCGACGAGATCATCGAAGGCATTCTGGGGGGAGAGGGCGTAGGCGGCCCCTGACCGGGGACCAGTACCGGTACGCTCAGTAGCGGCAACGCGTGAGCACTGACCTCCTGTTGACTGCTGCGAGCACCGCAGAACCCACACTGTGTTCGCTGCGTTATTCCTTGCCATGGGTGCTGCGCCAGTGCGCCGGTAGCCTCATTGCCCGTGATGACGTGGATTGTCGGCGGGATTCACCTGCTGTCCGCCTTCGGGCTGATCGGCCTGGTGCTGCTGCACAGCGGGCGTGGCGGCGGCGTCTCTGACATGTTCGGCGGCAGCGTGGGATCTACCGCTGCGGGCTCGACCGTTGCCGAGAAGAACCTCAGCCGCATCACGGTGGTGGTCGCCGTCTCATTCGGCTTCACCACGTTGATACTGGGCTTGCTCCTCGCCTAGCGGCCACGGGCCTTTGACCCGCCCGGCAGCGACGAGACCCCTGCACCTCGCCTGATCGCCCGCCCCGGCCGTGCGCCCGTGCTGGCGCCGTCCCGCCAAATCGTCCTGCCGTTGACCATGACGAGCTCGATGCCGCGGGCTGGCTGCATCGGCTGCTCGAAGGTGGCGGTGTCGATCACCGTCTGCGGGTCGAAGAGCACGAGGTCGGCCATGGCACCCGCCTCCAGCACGCCCCGATCCGCCAGACCGAATCGCCGTGCGGGCAGCCCCGTCATCTTGTGCACTGCGGTCTCCAACGAGAAGAGTCCCTGATCGCGCGCATAGTGGCCGAGCACTCGAGGGAATGTGCCTCACAGGCGGGGGTGCGGGAACTCGTCGTGCGGCAGGCCGTCCGAGCCGATCATGGTGCCCGGATAGGCCAGGATCCGGCGCACATCCTCCTCGTCCATCGACTCGGTGACGCGGTCGGCTTCGTCGCGCATGTGGGTCGTGTGGATGCCGCCCGCTGCCCGCACTGCGGTGACCAGCTCGATGATCTCCGAGGTCGGAGCGGCTGCAGCCGGGGCGTAGTAGAGACCCGTCGACAGGCCGATGGCGCCCGCTTCCAGCGCCTGCTCCAAGCGGTGCCGCATGGACGCAATCTCGTTGCCGGGCGCCACTGCTTGGCCGCCTGCCTCGATCTCGACTGCGGCTCCGGCATGGCCGAGATCGCCCAAGCCGACGATCCGATCGTCGCCGACTGCGATGTCGCCATGTGTCGACGGGGCACCGGTTCCGTCGATCAAGCGGGCATTGCGGATGATCAGGTCTGCCGCGTCAACCACAGCCAGAGCCTCTTCCCGACCGAGTCACGACCGCGAGTTCACCACACATCGGCCCCGTATCGTTCTGGTCGCACGAGACAAGGAGCCCCCATGGGACGTCACGCCATCAAGACCCCTCCGCACCACGCCACCTGGCCGGAGTATCTCGCCATCTGGCAGGCGGCTGACGAGATCGAGGTCTTCGAGTCGGCGTGGAACTGGGATCACTTCTATCCCTTGGCACCGCCGTATGACGGTCCGAACCTGGAGGGCTGGACGATGCTGGCGGGCCTGGCACAGGCGACGACCCGGATCCGCCTGGGCGCCATGGTGAACGGCATGCATCACCGTCACCCGGCGGTCACGGCCAATATGGCTGCGACGCTCGATCACATCTCGGGCGGCCGCTTCGAGCTGGGCATGGGTGCCGGCTGGAACTTCATGGAGAGCGATGCATACGGCATCGACCTGGGTCCGCTGCGCGACCGCTCCGACCGGCTCGAAGAGGGCATGGAGGTCGTCGTCAAGCTGCTGACGGAAACGACGACCACCCACAAGGGACGCTTCTTCGAGTTGACCGATGCGTGGTGCGAGCCCAAGCCCATCCAGGAGCGCATCCCGATCGTCATCGGCGGTCAGGGACGGGTGCGGACCCTGCGCACCGCCGCGAAGTACGCCGACCAATGGGACATGACCTTCCCCGCCGACGTCGCTGCATGGCGGGAGCTCGACGACGTTCTGCGGGCGCACTGTGAGCGAGTCGGGCGTGACGAAGCCGAGATCGACCGGTCGGTGCACCTCGGATTCGAGACTGACGGCGACATCGACAAAGCTGTGGCCCGAGCGCAGGATTTCTTCGACGCCGGGGTCGACATCGTCGTGTGGTCGTGGCGTGGCGAGCTCAATCCAGTGAGCCTGGACGCCCTGGCAACGGCGATCGGCGAGGCCTGACCCCCGCCGAACAGACCAGGCTTCAGCGCTATGCTGATGCGCTCCGAAATGGCTGCGCAGCCAGCAATTTCGGGCCTTCAGTCGGAGTGGCGGAATTGGCAGACGCGCTAGATTAAGGATCTAGTGCCCGAAAGGGTGTGGGGGTTCAAGTCCCCCCTCCGACACACTCGCTAGTACACGCGTCAGGTCCGGCGGAGACCCGCATGCGCCCGATCGGCGAGTGGCAGGGTCCTGATTTCCCGGACGTGGAACTGCTGGACTGATCCACCTCACTCGACTCGCACGCTGCGTCCGGTCTAGACCTGTGCTGGGCGACTGAGCGAGGGGGCACGATGGAGTTCGGGATTTGTCTGCATTCGAAGATCGACGACATCGATCTGGTGGTTCGGGCTGAGGCTCTGGGGTTCGACGCGGCGTGGTTCGCCGACTCGCAGATGCTGTGGTCTGACTGCTACTCGTGCATGGCGCTGGCGGCGGACCGGACTGAGCGGATCAAGCTCGGTACTGGTGTGTCGGTAGTCGATACGCGGATTGCGCCGGTGACGGCCCACAGCATTGCCACGGTCAATGTGTTGGCTCCCGGTCGAACGTTCTTGGGCGTGGGCAACGGCTTCACCGCGTGGCGGTTGATGGCACGCAAGCCGGCTCGACTGGTCGAGTTCGAGGCCTTTCTCGACACCACCCGTCGACTGCTCAGCGGCGAGGAGGCACCGTTCACTCACAAGGGTAAGACCACCGATGTGGCCTTCCAGATGGCCGAGCTTGGGTTCGTCAACGTGACGGATCCGGTCCCGATTCACGTGTCGGCGTTCGGGCCCAAGGGACAGGCCCTTGCCGGTGCCTATGGCGACGGTCTGATCGCTGCGGTGCCGCCCAAGCGCAGCGCAGTTGAGCGTTGCCGGGCGAACGCCGCTGGCGGCGCGGCCGGCGCCGGTCGGGAGTTCGACGAAAGTGGCTTTCAGCTGACGACTTTGACCGCGATGGCGGTGCTCGAGCCCGGTGAGGACCTCACCTCGGATCGTGTGATCGAGCAATGCGGACCGATGGCGGTGATGGGCCTTCACTATGCCTATGAGCGTTTCCGCCAGTTCGGGGTGGATCCGCCGCCGCACCTCCGCAGGGTGTGGGACGACTATGTCGCGTTGGTGGAGCAGAGTCCCGAGGCCGAACGCCACTACCGGATCCATGCCGGCCACGGGACTTATCTGCACCCGGACGAGGTCCAGTTCGCGACACCTGAGCTCATCGGGGCGGCATGCATCGTGGGTCAGCTCGATGAGTTGGTGGAGAAGGTCGGCGAGCTCGAGGCGGCCGGTCTCGACCAGCTGATGGTGCTGCCGAGCTTCGCGTCCCGCTACCGGGCCGCTGAAGAGATCGGGTCGCTGATCAAGGCCTTGGGCTGAGGTGAAGAGATGTCAGTGACGCTCGCGCTGAGGCGCTCCGCTCCGGTCAATCGCGACGGTGCAGCCGAGACCGACGAGAATCAGGTCGAGAACGGCTGAGGGGATCATGATGGGCGAGCATCGGAGCGATGTCGACGTTGTGGTGGTTGGAGCCGGCATGGCCGGGCTCTACCTGCTGCACAAGCTGCGGGGCATGGGGCTGTCGGCGCAAGGATTCGAGACCGGTGATGGCGTCGACGGTACCTGGTACTGGAATCGTTATCCCGGCGCCCGGTGCGACGTGGAGAGCATCGACTACAGCTGCAGCGAGGCCGGCGCCCAGCAGCGCCCACCCGGTCCGCGGTCGACGTGATCGCCACCGGTGCCTACGTGCGCAGCGAGATGGCTGCTGCGCTGCGGGACTTCCTGGCGTGACCCGGCCGACCGGCGTGTGGCGGGGCGAGCGCATCGCAACGCACGACCCACCACCCAAGGGAATCCCCAACCCGATCCACGACGACGACGGCCAGGAGGATGTCGTGCTCGCCGGGAGCTGTGGCCTCGGCAATGCGGCCTGGCTCGGCGATCTCGCAGACATGGCCCATCGACCGGGCGAGGAGCCGCCGCCGATCGGCGCATGAGGTTCGCCGTCCTCGGACCGCTCTTGCTGGGTCCTGCGGACGGAGCGATGGAGCGGCTTCGAAGAGGTCGGGAACGAAATCGATCGGCCCGGTCGTCTGGGGATAGTTGTTACAGGACTTCAGTAGCGTGCCGCCGCATGGGATCACAGGGTTGTAGTTTGGATTCGGCGGAGAAGGGTCGAGTGAGCCGGGCTTCGCAACTGGCGTTGATGCATGTAACGACGGAGAGGCCGAACTGGACGCCGCACCTTGGTGGGGAGCACGGCGAAGTGTTCACCCGCCGTTGGGTCGTCGAGCTAATCCTCGATCTGGTGGGCTACCGGGTCGACGAGGACCTTGGCGCTGCGACGGTTGTTGAGCCATCGTGTGGGTGCGGTGCGTTCATCGTCCCAATCGTGGAACGACTCGCTGAATCCTGCGGACGCTATGGCAGACGGCTGCGCGACATGGCAGGCGCTATTTGGGGGTTCGACCTTCTCGAGCACAATGCGGAGTACACGCGCAAGGCGGTGATGGACACGCTGCTCATGATGGGGGAGCCCAACGACGTTGCCGAGCGACTTTCTGGGGAGTGGGTCCGCACCGACGACTTCCTCCTCGCCGACCACCGGGGCCTCCAGGCAGACTTCGTTGTCGGCAACCCGCCTTACATCCGTCTCGAAGAGGTGCCGACCGAGGTAAGTGCTGCCTACCGTCGGGAACTGCCGACGATGCGCGGCCGGGCCGACGTCTTTGTCGGGTTCTACGAGCGAGGTCTCTCGGTGCTCGCTCCGGATGGGCGGCTCGCGTTCATTTGCGCTGATCGCTGGATGCGGAATCAGTACGGCGAACGCCTCCGCTCGCTTGTAGTCGACAACTACGCCATCGACAGCTTGGTCGTACTGCACGACGTCGATGCGTTTGAGGACCCGGTAGCGGCGTACCCCGCCATCACTGTCTTACGCAACGGTCCTCAAGGATCCGCCAAGGTTGTCGACACGTCGGCTTCGTTCGGTGCCGCCGATACCGAGCAGGTGGTGGCCTGGCTCTCGAATCCCGACGCTGATCCCCCGCGGTCTAACGATTCATTCAAGGTTGCCGAGCTGCCAACTTGGTTCTCCAGTGGGGCGCATTGGCCGGCGGGAGCGCCGCACGATCTCGAGCTGATAGCCTTCCTCGAAGAGCACTTCGCACCTATCGAAGACCGGCGAACCGGAACCCGGGTCGGTATCGGGGTCGCGACCGGATGTGATGACGTCTTCGTGACGGCCCGGGCAGATGGAGTCGAATCCAGCCGGCTCCTGCCGCTGTTGACTGCCTCAGATGTTGCGGACGGTGAACCCGCCTGGGGCGGCCAGTTCTTGGTCAACCCTTGGGAGGACGGCAGGCTCGTCGATTTGGCCGATTTCCCCGGCATGGCCAGATACCTCGAGTCGCATGCTGACCGCGTCCGTGCCCGACACGTGGCGAAGCGGCAACCCGAGAATTGGCATCGCACGATCGACAAGGTCGATCCGAGTCTCCAGGCGCGTCCGAAGCTCCTGTTACCGGATATGAAGGCTGCCGCTCACCCCGTGTTCGATCCGGGCGCGTACTACCCGCATCACAACTTGTATTTCGTCGTTTCCGAGGAGTGGGACCTCGAAGTCCTCGGCGGCCTTCTGCTCTCCGATGTCGCCAACCTGTTGGTCGGTGCGTACTGCGTCAAGATGCGCGGTGGCACCTACCGCTTTCAGGCCCAGTACCTACGGAAAATCCGGGTACCGGACCCCAAGACGCTTTCAGACTCGGTGAGCGAGGACCTTCGCTCAGCGTTTCGCTCGCGGGACCGACCGGCGGCCTCCGTCGCCGCGTGGCCGCTCTACGGAGTGGACCCTGCGCGCCGGTTGGCCCAGTCGGTAGTAGCACGCACGGAACCTTGATGACCCCGGCCGTGCCCGACTACGAAGAGGCGTTCGCCGCCGCCATCCAGGACTTCTGGATGATCAAGAACGACCAGCAGGCGGCGGCCAATCTCGCGGGACGAAGCGACGGCGGCACTAGCGGTTCCGTCCGGGCCGGCAAACACATGTCGCCGTTCGAGCTGCTGATTCGGCAGGTGGTCGAGGACGCTGGGATCGAGCCTGACCCTGCTCCGAGTGACACGCTGTACCTCCCGGGCTTCTACCGGGAGACGAAGTCCTGGGATGTCGTACTCCAGTACCAAGGGCACGCTCTCGCTATCGTCGAAGCCAAGTCGCAGGGATCGAGCTTGGCGAACAACTTCAACAATCGGGTTGAGGAAGCCATCGGCCAGGCGGCAGACGTTTGGAAGTCCCACGAGCGTGGGCTCCTGATCTCGGGCCTCAGGCCATGGGTCGGCTACTTGATGATTGTCGAGGAGACGACGAAGACCACCGATCCGAAGCACCTCCTTGGTGGGAAGGCGGTGCCCGCGGGCATGAAGGCCGACCCGTTGTTCGACGGGATGAGCTACGCCGAGCGCTACGCCACAGCCTTCAAGCGCCTCGACCAAGAACGCATGCTTGACGCCACATGTGTAGCCATTACAAGCGGTCCCGAGTCATACGAGTATCCAAACAAGTGGCTTTCCTTCAACGGCTTCGCGGCCCAGCTCTGGGGGCGATGCCAGCATGTGCTCGCAGTAGTCGGGTGAAGGTCAGCGCCGCTCGGTGATGTGAGTCGGCGTCAGCTCACGTCGAACGCATCGAGGTGAAGGTTGCGCATCTCGCGACGGAAGCGGGCCCAGCTGCCGGGGAAGAACGGCAGGATGCGACCGTTGCGGTCGCGGTACCAGCCGGGGCAGTCGCCCGCCCAGCTCATCTCCTGCAGCTCCGCTTGGATGGCTTCGGCCCATTCGTGGGTGGCGTCTCGGCGAGCCTCGATGGCGCTCGCGCCGCGGGCGAGCAGGTGTTGGATCCAGCGGCCGATGTAGTTGGTGGCGACCTCGGCCGTCATGAACACCGGAGCATGACCTGGGGATCCGTTGAGACCAGCGACGGTGAACCAATTCGGGAAGCCCGGGATGGCGACTCCCCGGAATGCTTCGGGCGCCCGAGCGAACGCTGTCCGCAGGTCAAGGCCGTCGCGTCCGTAGATCTCCAGCGCAGGCCCGCCGTCGGCCCGGCCGCCCAGCTTGTACCCGGTGCAGAAGATGACGACGTCGACATCGACCTCGGTGCCGTCGGCGCTGACCACGCCGCTCGGGGTCAGCGCAGTCACGCCGTGCGGAACGAGCGTCACGTGATCCAGCGCCAGGGCGGGGTAGTAGTCGTCGGAGACGAGGATGCGTTTGCACCCCGGCTCGAACGAGGGTGTCAGTGCGGCGATCGTGTCCGGATCGGAGATCGCAGCGTGCATCTGGTCCATGACCTCAGCGCGCAGCTCCTCGATGGCGTCGGTCTTCTTCTCGAACGCCCGTTGCCACAGCATGCTGTCGCGGTACTGCTGGCGACGAGCGCGGTGCCAACCATCGTCGGTGGACAGCTCCGCCTTCTCCTCATCGGTGTAGTAGCGGTTGCGGCGAGGGCGAACCCAGTTGGGCGTGCGCGAATACACGAAGACCTCGGTCGCGTCCTTCGCCACCTCGGGAACGACCTGAACCGCGGCCGCCGCGCTGCCCACCACCGCGACCCGACGCCCGGCGAGGTCGACGTCGTGGCGCCACGACCCGGCGTGCCACACCAGGCCTTCGAAGGAATCGAAGCCGTCGAGGGTGGGGTAGTGGGGTTCGGTGAGGCCACCAGTGGCTGAGACGACGAAGCGGTGGCGGAGTCGTTCGCCCGTTGCCAACTCGAGTTCCCAGCAGGCGTCCTCAGGCTGCCACGATGCCCGGTCGACGGTGGTGTTGAGCCGGATGTGGTCGGCGATGCCGTACTTGTCGGCGCACGACCGGATGTAGGCCTGGATCTCGGGTTGGCCCGAGAACACCATCGAGAAGTCGGGGTTGGGCTCGAAGGTGTAGCAGTAGATGTGCGACGGGATGTCGCAGTGCAGTCCGGGGTAGGTGTTGCGCAGCCACGTCCCGCCGACATCGGACTGCTTCTCGTAGACGACGAAGTCGTCGATGCCCGCACGCTTGAGCTCGATGCCCATCACCACGCCGCTGAGGCCCGCGCCCAAGATCCCGACTAAGGCCATGGCAGTAGTGTCGCAGCGGAGGCTCGCCCCATCGCCGATCTCGACGGACAGGCTCGAACATGACGGTCTACGACGACGCGCACGAGTGGTACTCGACTCACTGGGATGCCGAGATGCCCGTGGGGGACTGGTGGCGGCTCATCTCCGAGTCCGGATGGGGCTATCCGTTCTGGCCGGCCGATCGCTTCGGTCGCGGCCTCAGCCACCTCGAAGCGTTGGAAGCCGATCGCGCCCGAGATGACGTCGGCGCGTTCGGACCTCCAAACGGGGTGTCGGTGACGCTTGTGGCGCCCACACTGTTCGAACACGGTCCCGACCTGCTCCTTGATCGCTACCTGCCGAAGATCGCCACAGGTGAAGAGCTCTGGTGTCAGCTCTTCTCCGAGCCCGGCGCCGGATCGGACCTGGCAGGGCTGCGCACCACCGCCGAGCGCGATGGCGACGAGTGGATTGTCAACGGCCAGAAGGTCTGGACAACCGCCGGTCACACGGCCGATCGGGCCGTCGTGATGGCGCGCACCGACCCCGACGTGGCCAAGCACCAGGGCATCTCGTTCTTCTGCGTCGACATGGACCAGCCCGGCGTCGAGGTTCGCCCCTTGCGGGACATGACCGGTGATTGCGAGTTCAACGAGGTCTTCATGGACAACGCCCGCGTGCGTCACGACGATGCGATCGGCGGGCTGAACAACGGCTGGCGGGCGGCCATGACGATGCTGGCCGTCGAGCGCGATCTCGATGCGGTGGGCCACGACGGTGGCGGCGACGTCGTCAACGGTGTCGACCTCTCGGCGCCTGTCGGGGTGGTGCAGCGTAGGCAGGCCACCAGCACCGGCATCTCGGGTTTCAGCTACACCACAGGAGCCGTGAAAGACCAAGTCGTCCGATCATTGCTCGAAGACGAAGATCGAACCGATCCGCTGCTGCGACAGGCGTTGGCCAAGGCGCACATCGATCGAGCTGTCCTGGACTGGAACGGCGCCAGAGAGGTGAATCCGTCGCTCGGCAAGCTCGGCAACTCACTGTTGTGCCGCACCCTGCGCGATCTGGGCTTCTCCGGCAAGGGCATGCCCGCACAGCTCGGCCGCGAGGATCAGCCCGACGGCGGCCACTTCCTGAAGACGGCACTGTTCACCCAGGGCATGTCAATCGCCGGCGGTACCGACGAGATCCAGCGCAACCTCATCGGTGAGCGCGAGCTCGGTCTTCCCAAAGAGCCTGATCCAGCTCGGGGTCTGGCGTTCAACGAACTCCCCGACCAGTAGGAGAAGCCAATACGGCGTTCCCCCTCGCCGCCTCGCCGGTCAGCTGACGCCCGGCGGCACGTTGTCGATCATCACGCCGGTGTCGTGCAACTTGTCGATCTGTTCGTCGGACAGCCCCAGCTCCGCCAGGACTTCGCGGTTGTGCTCGCCCTGGAATGGTGCCAAACCGGCGGGGGGAAGCTCGCCCGCGCTGAACTTCCAGGGAGGCGATGGGACGCGAGCGGTGCCCCCGGCACGATCGTCGACCTCGCGGATGGCGCCACGCTCGGTGGCCCACTCGGACTCGGCGATCTCGGTCACCGTGCGGATGGTGCCCACCGCCAGCCCAGCCTCACTGACCTGGGCCTCGAGCTCTTCGATGGTGCGGAACGTCAGCACCCAATCGCGGATCTCGGCATGCAGCTCGGCCCAGTTCTCGCGCCGGAAGTCGGGCGTGATGAACCGGATATCGAGCAGCAGGTCGTTGCGGCGCATCATGGCGCAATAGCGCTGGAACACAAATGTGGCGACGGGGCTGGCTGCGATGGTGATGAGCTGGCCGTCGGGGAGCTCGAACACCGGCGATTCAGGGGCGCTGAGGGCCAGCGGTTCGCCTTCGACGTCGATGTCCGACAACTCGTAGCTCACGCGGTCGTTGACAGCGAGCATCGAGTGCACCATGGCCACGTCGACGTGTTGCCCTTCGCCGGTGCGGTCGCGGTGCGCCAGCGCGGCCAGCGTGGCGATCACGCCCTGGAGGCCGGTGTAGACGTCGGCGTGGTTGTACGCGTCGTTCTCGACCGAGGTCAACGTGTCGCCGTAGTGGCGCGAGATGATCTCTGTGAACCCCGACTCGGCCTGCACCGTCGGGGCGAACGCCGGCCGGCTGCGCCACGGACCGGTCTGGCCGTATCCGCTGATCGACACCATGATCAGCGTCGGGTTGACGGCGAGAAGATCCTGGTATCCGAGGCCAAAGCCGTCGAGCGTGCCGGGCCGGAAGTTCTCCACCACGATGTCGGCCTCGGCTACCAGCTGGCGCACGATGTCCTGGGCTTCGACGAAGTTGAGGTCGAAGCTGATGGCGCGCTTGCCGCTGTTCTGCTGGGCGAAGTAGAGCGACATCGGTCCGACGTGGGGCTGGCCACTTCGGCCCGTGTCCGGTGCGGGGGGCTCGATCTTGACCACCGATGCGCCCAGGTCGCGCAGTTGCTTGGTGCAATGGGGGCCGGCAAGCACCCGGGTGAAGTCGACGATCTTGACGCCGTCCAGCGGGGCGGTCATCGGCCCTGGAAGATCGCGGTGCCGGGACCGGTCTCGGCGTAGGCGGTCATTCCGGTCTGGAGGTCTTGCGAGGCCCACACGGGCTTCGCAGCCTCGTCCTGGACCACATCAGCGGCTCGCACACCCTCGCTGGTGGTGATGGCAGCCAGGCGTTTGATCGCGGCGTAGGAGACGTTTGGGCCGGTCGCCAACTGGCGGGCCCACGACAGTGACGCATTCCCCAGCTCGTCGTCGGCCACCACGACGTTCACGATGCCCCACTTCTCGAGCAGCACAGGATCGTGGCGGCGAGCGAACATTGCGATCTCTTTGCCGCGGCTCGCGCCGGCTCGATCCACGACGCGTTGCACTCCGCCGAGCAACGGCATCAGGCCCAGGGTGGCTTCCACGAGTCCGAGTCGGGCCGAGGCCCCACAGATGATGAAATCGCAGGCCAAGGCGACCTCGAATCCGCCACCGAGCGCGAGGCCGTGAACGGCGGCGATGGTGGGAAGCGGCACGCCCTCGAGTCGTTCGAGGACGGCGGCGGCGTCCTGGGAGCGGCCATCTTCGGATCCGAACCCGTCGACGTCGGCTCCGGCCGAGAAGTGTTTCATCTCGCTGCGGAGCAGGATTGCGCGGCCACCGGCGTCTGCTGCGCTCTCGAAGGCCCCGATCAGCTGATCGATGAAGGCGCCGTTGAGCAGGTTGTGCGGTGGCTTGGCCATCGTGACCACGGCGACGGCGCCGTCTATCTCGAGCCGGACATGGTCGGAGGTGTCGGACATGGGCCAAGTTTGCCCGGCGCGCTGCTTGCGGAGCACATTCGGCACACCGCGTGCTGTAGTAACGCGTGAGGTCCACGCGCAGTTTCCAGGGAAGATGGGGCCCGCGATCACTGAGGAGGAACGGGATGGAGTTCGAATTCCCGGCCGAGGCAGAGCAATTTCGGAAGGAGTTGCGTGCGTTCATGGACAAAGAGCTGCCTGAGTGGTGGAACGGTCTGTTTCACGACGACGACCGCATCTATCCCTTCACTCGAGAGTTCTGCATGAAGTTGGCTGAGCGAGATTGGCTGACGATGTCGTGGCCCGTCTCCCACGGTGGCGTCGACGCCGACGTGTGGAGCCAGATGGTGGTGCGCGAGGAGATGTGGGCGGCCGGTGAGCCCCGCGGCCCGCAGTACATGAGCCTCAACTACATCGGCCCGATGCTCATGGAGTTCGGAACCGCCGACCAGCAGGAGCGGTTCCTCAAGCCGATGGCTGCGGGTGAGGTCATGTGGTGTCAGGGGTTCTCCGAGCCCGAGGCCGGCTCCGATCTGGCAGCGCTGTCGACGAAGGCGACCGACGCTGACGGGTGCTTTTTGGTGAACGGTCAGAAGATCTGGACCAGCTACGCGACTGCTGCGGACTGGTGCTTGTTGCTGTGCCGGACCGATCCGGGTGAGCGCAAGCACCACGGTCTGTCGATGCTCATGGTCGACATGAACACTCCCGGGATCACGGTTCGACCGATCGACTCGATGGGCGGCCCCCAGGAGTTCAACGAGGTCTTCTTCGACGACGTCGAGGTGCCCTATGACTGCCTGCTGGGCCCGCGTGGTGACGGCTGGCGGGTCACGATTGCGACGCTGGCCCATGAGCGGGTTGGGGCTGCGCTCCATGCCCGGGTGAAGGTGCTGCTCGACGCTTTGATCGAATATGCGACAACCACGAACGGCCCCGACGGCCGGCCGCTGGCCATGCGCCCGTCGGTGCGGTCCGGGCTGGTACGACTTCAGGCCCGATACCGAGCATCGAGGCTGTTGTCCTACCGAGTCGTCTCGGCCATGGAGGCGGGCGACGCCAACGACGTCGACCCCGCAGTCAGCAAGGTCTTCTCATCCGAGCTCAACATCCTGATCGGCAATATCGGTCTCGACATCATGGGCGCCAGGGGACAGCTCAAGACCGGCGACGGCCACGCCCCGCTCGACGGGCTCATGAACGATCACTGGGTCCACAGCATCCCGCAGCCGATCGCCATGGGCACGAACGAAATCCAGCGGAACATCATCAGCCAGCGCGGCCTCGGGCTGCCCCGGTAGGAGCGACGGCCATGGACCTCATGCTCAACGACACGCAAGCGATGATTCGAGACGGCGTCCGGCGCTTTCTGTCCGACTCGCTCGATCCCGACACGGTTCGAGAGGTCGAGGCAAGCGCCGACGGCGTCAACTCCGAGATCTGGGCCCCGATGGCCGAACTCGGCTGGACCGCGCTTGCCCTCCCCGAAGA
The DNA here is from genome assembly GCF_965208895.1 of Candidatus Poriferisodalis sp. GTDB lineage: Bacteria > Actinomycetota > Acidimicrobiia > Acidimicrobiales > Poriferisodalaceae > Poriferisodalis. Next base: position 4,401,241 of record NZ_OZ242363.1, read on the forward strand.
CATCGGCGGAGGCGGTGCAGGACTCGTCGATCTCTGCGTGCTGGCCGAGGAGCTCGGACGGGCTGCCGCATCGACGCCCCTCGTCGCCACGGCCGGCTTCGCGGCGGCCTTCCTTCAGGCCCTCGAACCGACGGCGGTGAACCGCGACATGCTGAACACGCTCGCGACCAGCGACGCCGTGATCACGCCCGCACTGGTCGACGCGGCTGGGCGTGACGAACGATCTGCCTCGTCGAGCATCCTCACCGAGACAGACGTCGGTGCCACGATCTCGGGCGCGAAGGCGATGGTCCCGTACGCGTCGGTGGCGCAGGTGCTGGTTGTGTCGCTGACGACAACGGACGGCGAAGCAGCGGTCGTCGCCGTCAACCGCGACGCCGAGGGAGTCAGTTGGGCTCGCCATGGCGCCACGGGCGGGGACCCGCTGTTCCACGTCGAGTTCGACAACGTGGCCGTGCCCGGTGACCGCGTCCTGGCCCGCGGCGGCGCCGCGGAGCGAGCCATCGACGCCGGATTGGACGCGGCCACCATCGTGGCCACCGCTGAAGCGGTCGGCTGCTGCGAAGGGATGATTCGGCTCGGGTCGCAGTACGCATCGAGCCGTCAGCAGTTCGGACAGGCAATCGGAAGCTTCCAGGCGGTAGCCCACCCTCTTGCCGACATGCGCATCAACACCGACGCCTGCCGGCTCCTGGTCGCAGAGACCGCCTGGATGCTCGACCAGGGGCTCGACGCGACTCTCGAAGTCGCCGGGACCAAGGTCTTTGCGAACGAGGTGATAGCCGACATGATCCATGCCGCCCACACCGTTCACGGGGCGATCGGCTACACGACCGAGTACGACCTGCAGCTCTACACCAGGCGCGCCAGGGCGTTCTGCCTGAGCCACGGCGACACCGACGCCCAGACCGAGCGCGCCGCCGTCGCGCTCGGCCTCTAGCCGAGCCGAGAGAGTGAACCAGCCTTCATCGGTCGTGCTATATCACCACGAGGGAGGCCCCCATGGTGAGTGCTGAGGAGAACCGACTCTTGACCGAGAGCGGCCAGGGGACTCCGGGTGGGGATGTGCTTCGTCGGTACTGGCAGCCGGCGGCGCTCACCGAGGAACTCGACAGCGACCGGCCGGTGGTTCCCGTTCGCTTGCTGGGAGAGGACCTCGTGCTGTTTCGCGACGAACGAGGTCGTCTGGGCATGATTGGGCGTCGGTGTCCCCACCGCGGTGCTGATCTGTCCTATGGACGGGTGGAGGATGGCGGTCTGCGCTGTTCGTTCCATGGGTGGCTCTTCGACGTGACCGGCGCGTGTGTCGAAACCCCGGCGGAACCACCGGGGTCCACGTTCCACACCAGGGTGTGTCAGGTTCAGTACCCGGTGGCGGAGCGCAATGGGATCGTGTGGGCCTTCTTGGGCGAGGGCGATCCACCGGAGCTTCCTGGGCTGGATTGCTTCGTGGCGCCGGGCCCGCAGGTGTTCGCGTTCAAGGGCATGTGGGGGTGCAACTGGCTGCAGGCTCACGAGGTCGGCTTGGACCCGGCGCATGCTGCGTTCTTGCATCGCTTCCTCGGCCCCGAGGAGGGCACCTATGGGCTGCAGTTCCGAGACACCATCGCGGACACCGGCGTGACCGTCGCTGAGCTGATGCGGGTGGCCTCTGCGCCGGACATCAAGATCGAGCCCACCCCGTTCGGGTTCAGGTTCCGGACGCTGCGCCGGTACCGGGACGAGTTCACCCATGTCCGGGTCTCGAATTGCATCTTCCCGAACGCGATCACGATCGCGATGAGCCGAGAGATGAGCATCACCCAGTGGCAGGTCCCCATTGATGATCAGCACTGCTACTGGTACTCGATGTTCGTCAGCTACGGCGATCCCGTCGATGCTGAGGTCATGCGCGAGCAGCGCATCAGCCAGGTCACCCTGCCGGAGTACCGCCCGATCGCCGACAAATCGAACAACTGGGGGTTCGATCCGGTCGAGCAGCGCGAGCGGACCTACACCGGCATGGGCGCCGACATCAATGTTCACGATCAGTGGGCGGTCGAGTCGCCCGGCCCGATCTTTGACCGCACCACCGAACACCTGAGCCCGTCCGATGTCGGCATCCGTGCCCATCGCCGCATGTATCTGGCTGCCATCCGCCAGCCCGACGCGGACACGCTCATCGGTGCGGCCGACCCCGGTGCGCTCCGCGGCCCCGGCGCCATCGACGGCGTCACGATCGTCGACGACTTCGACACCGCGTGGCGCAGCCTCGAGACCAAACGACGCGAGGCCTCAGGGTGGGCTCCCGCGCTGGCGGACTGACCATTGCACGGCATACCGAAGTTGGAAGACCGCTGGGACGCGGATTGGTCCGACGCCGCGGCGGGAGTCGAAGACCAGGTTCGCGACTTGGGGCTGCGAAGCGTTCGGGTCTCGTTCGCCGACCAGCACGGGTTGCTGCACGGCAAGGTTCTCGACGCGGCGCAGATCGCGCAGGCGCTGCGCAGCGGCGTCTCGTTTCCGGCTTCGTTGCTCACCAAGGACACCGGCCGGCACTACGCGTTCAGCCTCTGGGAGCCCGACGGCGGCCCAACGCTTGCCTCGGTGATGGGGGCGCGCGACATGCTGATGGTCCCCGACCCCGCCACGTTTCGCGTGCTGCCGTGGTTGGACGGGACCGGGTGGATGCTCTGTGACCTGTACAGCGTCGGGGGTGCTCCGGTCGAGCTGTCCACGCGCCGGATCTGTGCTGCAGCGCATCAGCGGCTGGCGGATCGCGGACTGCGGCTCCGCGCTGGTCTCGAGATGGAGTTCCATCTCTACCGCGTCGATGAATCCTCCGGTGACCACCAACGCATCCACCCGGGGTGGGACCTGCTGGCTGAGGACTACTCCGATCAGATTGAACCGCTGCTCGAACCGATCCAACGCCACCTCACGGCGCTGGGCCTGGCGCCGAGGACGATCGAGGCCGAGCACGGCCCCAGTCAGGTGGAGCTCACCTTCGCTCCCGCTGACGGCATCGAACTGGCCGATCAAGCGGTTCTGATCCGCGCCGCCGTCAAGCAGATCGCGAGGCGACACGGCTTGCATGCGACGTTCATGTCCAGGCCAGCAGGCGACGACACCTTCACGACCGGCTGGCACATCCATCAATCGGTCCTCAGCGCCGGCGACGGCCGCAACCTGTTCGCGCCGACGATCCCCGGTGAAGCGCTCTCGGAGATGGCGATGCACTACCTCGGCGGGCTCCTCGACCACGCCGAGGAATCCTGCCTGCTCACCACGCCGACCATTACCGGCTACAAGCGCTACCGGCCCTACAGCATCGCTCCCGACCGGATCGTGTGGAGCCGCCAACACCGAGGTGCCATGCTGCGCGTCATCGACGAGCCCCCCGGGCCCGCGACCAGAATCGAGAACCGCGCTGGCGACCCCGCTGCGAACCCCCACCTCTACCTCGCGTCCCAAATCCTCTCAGGGATCGACGGCATCGATTCGAAACTCGAGGCGCCACCCCCCAGCGAGACGCCGTATGAGGCTGAGGCAGGACCCCTCCTGCCTCGCACCCTCGGCGGTGCCATCGACGCATTCAACCGCAGCGGCTTCTACCGCAGCACCCTCGGCGATGAAATCGTCGACTACCTCGTCGCCCTCAAAAGGTCCGAGTGGACACGGTTCGGTGCCGCAGTGACCGACTGGGAACAACGCGAGTACTACGACACCTTCTAGCCGGGGCACTCAGCAGTGCTGGCGCATCTGCGCCCGCCGGTAGCGTCCCGCACCGGTGAACGAACCTGACCCGACTGAGTCGCGGGCCGCCTACCGGCTGGCCTATGAGGAAGTGGTCCGCTGGCGAGCCGAACTTGACGCCCAAATGGACCGCATCCGCACGAGATCCATGGCGTTCTTCGCCGTTGCGGTGATCGCTGCGGGCACCGGGCTGGCCGGATTTCCTACTACGAAACCGCCTTTGGCGAGCCCGTCGGTTCTGTGGATGACGGTGATCGGTGCGGGCGTGTTCGCCAACCTAGTCGCCGTGCTGGCGGTGCTGCGAAGTCCGGAGGGTCCGTTTGGTGATAGCCCGCACGCGCTTGTAGCGCAGGGGGACGATGTTGACTTGTTCCCCACAGATGACGCGGTGTATCGCGACCTCGCTCTATGGGGCGACAGCAACGTCCAAGAGCTGTACCTGCAGTTCAACGCCCGCCGGAAGTGGCTCTATGTGAGCTTGGCGGGAGTCACCGCAGTGCTGGGAGCCCTCGCTGCGCTGCATTGGGGCAGGCTGTTCCTCTAACCGTTACCCCGCTGCCTTCCGGCGCTGCCGGGGGTTCACCACGACCCTCTTGGCCATAGCAACTGTCTTCCGGCGCTGCCTGGGCGCTGCCACAGCCCGCTTGGCCATAGCAACTGCCTTCCGGCGCTCAGTTGGGCGCTGAGGGTTCACGTGGGATATCGGCTGCAGTCGAGGCGCCGACTCCTCGGGGGCATCCTGCGTCACGGCACCGCCACCGCCCTCTGCGTCCTCCGGGCCCATCAGGGTTTCCTCCTTGCAAGGCCGAACTCAATCGGCCATGCAAAGACGAGCCTAACCCACCTGCTCCTAACGCCATAGGTGCGTGATCGCCGGAAGGTGCCTCCCCCTGTTGACCGGCCACCTCGCGACGCAAGATCTCGGGGCTGGCAAAGATCGCCCCCGGCGCATGGGTCGCCTGGTCCAACGCAGCCCTGGTTCGGCTTGGATCAATCTCGGTCGCACCTGACATCGCGTCCTCCCGTTCCTTCGGTTTCGAATTGCGGAATTCGCGCCGCCATCGGAAAATGAGTAGCCGACGCTGCTTGCTCGACAGCCCACACCATGCGACGCCGTCGACACCTGGCGACTCCGTACCTTCTAGCCGGGGCACTCAGCGGTGCGCGAGGACCGTGCAGTATCGACGGCGTCGCTAGGTTCCGGTCGTGAGTGTTGAGTGGGAGCAGGTCATTGTCGCTTCGCGTGACCCGGTGGCGCTTGGTCGTTGGTGGTGTGAGGCGCTGGATTGGGTGGTTGTCAACGATGGCCCGGTCGTGTTGGAGATTCGGCCCGAGGTCGGCCGCTCGCCGGGCATCATGTTCGTGCCGAGCGAACGGGCCAAACTGGGCCAGAACCGTCTCCATATCGACCTTCGTCCCGATGATCAGGACGCCGAGGTCGATCGGCTGATTGGGCGCGGTGCTTCTCGTGTCGATGTCGGGCAGAGCGATGTTTCTTGGGTAGTGCTTGCCGATCCTGAGGGCAACGAGTTCTGCGTCCTATCGGCTCGGTCGGCGACTTCGAACCCGTGACACGCCCATGTCGTCGGCATCGGGTTGGTTTCTGGCACATAACGCAGACTTTGTGCCTTGTGTCAGAAACTTGCTACAGTCCAGGGCGACGGGGCTTCACCGGCACCAGAGTTTGAGAACCCAGGGGGACCTGATTGTGGATTCCGCATCGTTTGACGTCTTAATCAGCAACGGGTTCGTCGTGGATGGAACGGGCGCGCCTGGCTACTACGGGGATGTCGGCATTCGCGACGGCCGGGTCGCCGAGATCGGGCGTTTGAAGGGATGCACCGCGGTGCGCACCATCGACGCCACGGGAAAGATCGTGGCGCCGGGCCACGTCACCCAGCATACGCACTACGACGCCGCCCTGTTCTGGGATCCGTACTGTCTCGACTCGGGTCCAAACGGCATCACGACGGTCGTCAACTCCAACTGTGGATTCGGGTTCGCGCCCGTGAGGGCTCACGACGCCGAGCGGACGATGTTGATGATGTCGACGACCGAGCAGATTCCCGTGGCTCATCAACGAGCTGCGATGCCATGGGACTGGGAGACGTTCCCCGATTGGATGGACCGGCTAGAGGCGCTGCCCAAGGGCGTCAACGTCTCGACGTACCTGCCGCTCAACCCGTTGCTGGTCTACGTGATGGGTGCCGACGCGGCCAAGACCCGGTCACCAAACGCGCAGGAGATGGCGGAGATCCATCGCCTGATCAACGAAGCCATGGACGCCGGTGTAATTGGCGTCTCGATGTCGTCGATGGGCGCCGAGGGCAACACGCACGTGGACTACGACGGCACGTCCATGCCGACCGATTCGATGGATCACGACGCGCTCGTCGAGATCCGTCGCGCTGTGGTCGACAGAGGCGAGGGCATCATCCAGGTGCTGTCACAGATTGCGATCTATGGCGACCGCTCGATCACCGAACGCCTCGCCGAACTCGCGCATGGATCCGGCGTTCGGGTCATTCACAACGCTTTTCTCACGAACGATCAGCTCGACTTCCTCGTGCCCCAAGATCTGGAGTGGCTCAGCGAGCAGCGAGGTCTGGGCCGCGACATCACCGCCGGCGCGCTGCTCAACCGTGGCTGGGTGGAGGCCGGCGTACGCGAGCTCGACGCGGCCGGTGGCCAGTTCAAGGGCGTCCGCCGGATCGTCGCCTGCGCCGACGACGACGAGATTCGTGCCCTGCTCGGCGACCGCGACTTCGTCGAGAGCTTCGATGCCGAGCTCGGCGAAGTCACCGCAGCCACCGGCGCTTCGGGCTTGGCGGGCCAGACGGTAATCGATGTCGGCGGCAACGAGGCCCTCGAGGGGCACCTCGGGCGAACGCTCAACGACATCGCCGAGGAGATCGGCCAATCCTTGGTCGCGGTATTGGCCGATCTGGCGCTCCGGTCCGATCTCGCCCTCCAGCTCAAGTCGCCGCCGATCGGCGCCACGGAGCCCGAGCAAGCCATGTCGTATCTCGATCACGCCGGTGTCGTCGGTGGTGGGTCAGACGGCGGCGCCCACACCAAGTCGTTCGGCATGGGCCACTATCCGACTGATCTCCTCATCTGGCTGGTTCGGGAGCAAGGCGTACGGACGCTCGAGGACATGCACTTCCAGCTCAGCCTCAAGCCCGCCCGTGCCGTGCAGATTCGCGATCGCGGGGCGCTCCTGCCGGGCTTCTGGGCCGACGTGCTCGTCTACGACCTCAACGACCTGCATTTCGACATGAGTCGGTACGACATCGTGCACGACATGCCGAACGGCGACTGGCGACGGAAGGGCGACGCCGGCGGCTACCAGTACATCCTGGTCAATGGTGAAGTCACCCACGAGGCCGGTGTCAGCAACGGGCAGACACCGGGCCAGGTCGTGCGAGTCACCTCGCCATCGCCGTTGGTCGAAGCCGTCTCGTGACCCTGGCGGACCACGCCAATGAGCGGGACAAGATCGTCGACGCAGCGATTCGCTGTTTCGAGAGGTTCGGACCCCAGCGCACGTCGATGAACGACATCGCGGATGAGGCTGGGATCTCGCGGCGCACGCTGTACCGGCAGTTCGACGATCGACCTGCGCTCGTCGCCGAGATCCTCGACCGGCGGCTCTCGGAGTTGCACGCTTCGGTCGTGGCCCATCTGGCGACCTACGACGACATCGAGGCTGCGCTGATCGAGGGCTCGTTGTTCTCAGTCGAAGCCGGCGAGGCCGACGAACTCGTGGCCGAAATCGTCCGTCACGAACACGCCGGAACGCCCGAACGCTTCCTGTTGCGGGTCAACGACGCGATTGCAGCCCGAGTGCTCGAGAGTTGGTCGGCGGTCCTCGGTCGCGGGCGTGCGCAGGGCCGAGTCCGAACCGAACTCAGCGACACGCGCGTCGTCGAACTCATCATGACGGTTCACACGGTCGCGTTGCTCCGCGACGACCTCGGCCGCAATGGGCGTCGCGCACTCTTTCGCGACCTTCTCGTCGCATCTGTCCTTCGTCAGCCAGCGTGACCTTGGCGAACTGCTCTAGGCGGTGTTGACGATGTGGGCGTCGACGCGCTGGCTCGTGAGACTCACGAGATGCTGGCTCGGAACGACGAGAACCCCGAGAGCATGTTGCTGGGGAACGGTGTGGGGTCTTCGACGTCGATCGTGGTGACCTTGCGGGCCATGGCGTCGAGCAGGCATTGCATCTCCAACTCGGCGAGGTGCGCTCCGGCGCAGCGGTGGACGCCGTGTCCGAAGGCGACGTGGTCCTTGGCGTCGCGTTCGATGTCGAATACAGCGGGGAGCGCATAGCGCCGTTCGTCGTGATTGGCGGCTGCGTAGAGAATCACCACCCGGTCGCCGGCCGGTACGAACACGTCGCCAGCCTCATAATCGGCGTTGGCCAAACGGGTGAAGGCGCGGACGGGGGAACCGATGCGGAGTGCCTCGTGTACCGCCGCCGGAATCAGTGACCGGTCGTTCTTGACTTTGTCGAACTGGCCGGGGTTGCGTCCGAGCTGGTACAGCAGGTGACCGGCACCAAGAATGGTGGTGTCGAGACTTGGAATGATGTAGTCGAAGACCAGCTTGCGGGCTTCGCTCAGATCGATCTTGCCTTCGTCGGCAGCCCGGAAGAGGCCCGCAGCCCACCCCTGCGGCGGCAGGTCGGCTGGGTCGAGGTCAAGCACGTATCGGCCGGCCTCCATCACGCCGGGCAGTCCTGCCTGGGCCCGCTCGTTCATCGGCCCCAGCGCGTTGAAGGCGGCGCCTGCCCATTCGAGCATTCGAGCACGTCCATCGGGGGGCAAGCCGATGAGCACGGAAATGAGGCTCACGGGCAGGTAGCTAGAGAAATCGGACATGCCGTCGAAACTGTCCAAGGCGAGCAATCGCTCGACCAGCTCGTCGGAGAGTTGCTGCACTCGCTCTCGAATGTCGCGCACGGCGCTGGGCATCATGGGCCTCATCAGGGCGGAGCGCAGGCGTCGGTGCTCGTCTCCGTCGCTCACCAGCGAGTTGGTATTGCCGGTGTTGTTGAGGGCGTCGTTCATGGCCACCCCCTTGCCCGACAGCAGAATCGAATCGGCGCGGAGCGCAGCGCGGACATCTTCGAAGCGGGAGATTGCCCACATGTCGTAGGGCTCGAGCCAGACGGCTGCGCCGGCGTTGCGGATCTGTTCGTACAACGGATACGGGTCGGCGATGGCTTCGTCGCTGAACAGGTCTATATCGATGCTGGGCGATTTCGCGGTCATGGTTTCGGCTCAGTCCCGTCTGGGTTCAGTCTTGGGTGGCTGTTGCCTGCGTGCGTCCGTATTCGGCTTCGACCCAGCCCAGCACGATTCGTCGGAAGAGCAGGCCGGCCTTGTCGCCCCCGATCACTAGCTCCTGGTAGTCGAAATTGTCGTTGTCCAGCACCTTTTGCATGTGGTCGACGGCCCACGCGTCTTCGTCGAACCCATGCTTGATGGTCAGGGCCATGAACTCGTAGTAGGCGTCGTTGTCCACTCCAAAATCGTTGGAGATCGACCACCAGTAGTGGGTGGTCGTGCTCGATTCGGGAGTGACGTAGTGCATGATGTACTGGCTGAAGATCTCGCGGTCTTCCGCCTCGGGATCACCCACCTTGATCGGGGCGTAGCCCTTGAACACCCCCGGCGAGATTGCGAGCCCGCCGTCCCAGCGCTCGGCGGGGCGCCCCGCTATTCGTTCTTGGATGTCGGGCGGCAGGGCACCAGTTGCGCGTGCGGGGTTGTTGTCGACGCGGTAGCAGCTCGCGCCCTCGGGTGTTTCCTCGACGGTGGTCGGCAGCTCGAGGAAGGAGTCATCGAATCCGAAGGAGTCCCGATGCAGGTAGGAGAAATGGGTCAAGTCGTTCAGGTTCTCCTGCATCAGCAGGTAGCTGCCGTCGAGGTGGTGGCTGTTGTGGAACGTCCGGAATCCGGAGTCGCTGAGGAATGGAAGGTCGGGAAGTCGCGAGAAGTCGGGCTCGTCTTGGTCGCCCATCCAGATGAACACGAACGGACCCTGCTCCACGATCGGGTAGGTGCGGAGCTTGCGGTCGGGGCAGCGTTTCTGGCTGGGGATGCGGACGATCGTCCCCTCGGGGTCGTAGCGGATGCCGTGGTAATGGCACACCAGCTCGTCACCCTCTAGGTAGCCCTCGGCGAGGGGGAAGGAGCGGTGCAGGCACCGGTTCTGTGCTGCAACCAAGCGCCCATCGAGCGTTCGGTAGAACACGATCGAACGCTCGAGCAGGGTTCTCGCCTTGGGCGTACGGTCGAATTCTTCGCAGAGCCCCGCGACGTACCAGTGGTCGTAGAGGAGAGGGAGTCGCACGTAGTCGCGTACGTTTCGAATGCTGTCGGCAAACTGACTCATCATTCACCAGCTTTCGGGTCGGATGACGCGATTATTTCGTCATCATGGATAAATCTCGATAATCTACGCTTATGACGCAACAGGAGACCCCGTGAAGCTTCTTGCTATCAGACACTGCGCGCCTCTATCGACCGAGCGTGCGCGTTGCTGCGCGAGCACCTTCAGACCACGGCCGACCTCCTGATGCAACGAGGTCTCGCCGAGGGGTTCCTCGAGGAGCCGATGAACGAAACTCCGCTCGCCGTCTGAAAGAAGCCCCGCCCGATGTCTTCCCTTACTCCCGAGATCGGGCGCGAACTCGATCGTCTCGTCGTCGGCTTCCAGGCCATCGCCCTGCCCCGGTGGCGCGCCACCATGGCGGAGCTCGGCGACCCGCTCCCCGCGTATCTCGCACCGGTCACCGGACACCTCGCCGAGGTCTTCTTCGAGGGCCGCTGGCGGCCTGAGCTCACGCGGCTGCGCCACCGATACCTCGACGACTTCGTCATCGACGGCTCGAACGACAAGCTCGCAAACGAGCCGTGGCTCGACGATGACTGGAAGCCGGTCGGGGTGTTCCGCGAGGCGCTGCTGGGCAACCTCCGGACTCGAGCCGAGCTCGCGGCCGAGACCTGGGGAACCGCTGGTTTCGGGGTGGCGCGAGACGGCGCCGCCCAGAGCTTCTCGGCTGCGACCTCACCGCTGTGTGCGCTCTACCAACCGGTGCCGCTGCCGTCCGACCGGGCCCAGGAGCTTCATCACCTGCTCACCTATGCGCGCTACGTGCGCACCGATGCGCACGCGGCGGCGTGGGAGGAATCCGGTCTGACCGGTTTCGACATGGTCGCGCTCGAGGAGTCCGAGCGGGGCCTGGAGCTCAAGTCGCTGCCGCCGACGCTGGTGGAGCGTGGTTGGCTCGACGACGACGGCGCGATGTCACCCGAAGGTATCGCCGGGCGAGCTGCGATCGAAGATCGCACCAACGAACTGCACAGTGTTCCGCTCGGTGCCGTCGAGGATCTCGACGCGTTCCTGGACGCCCTGCGAGCGCTCGCAACCCCGGTCGAGACCCGGTAGCCAGGCGACTACGGGTTGGCGACGGGCCGTCTCAGTTCGCCATCATCGTTTCGATGATCTCGCCGATGTCGGTCGGTCTGAGCGCGTCGGGCGTGGGTGGGCCCCAGATGTAAAGGGCCTTGTCGGGCTCCCAGTCGCGGGCCATCCATTCGGCGTCGTTGACGATCTGGTCGATGTCGGAGAAGTACTCGACGAAGTTGCCGGCAGGGTCCTTGAAATACCAGAACAGGTTGCTGCCGAGGAAGTGGCGGCCGAGACCCCACGCGTGGCGCTCCAGGTTGTCGGTGAGCAGGTTGCGAGCTGCGTGGCCGATGGCGTCCATGTCGTCCATCTGCCAGGCGAGGTGATGGATCACTGCGCCGGGAGCCTGGGCGAGGGCGAAGTTGTGATGGTCGGTGGAGGTACGCCAGAACGCGAGATTGCCCGGCACTCGATCCGAGAGCTTGGCGCCGATGATGTCACCCAGGAACTTGCCTGTCGCCTCGATGTCGGGCGATGACATGGCGATGTGGCCGAGTTTGCGCGGTCGGGGCGTTGCTTCGACAAACAGTGTGTCGGGGCGAGCGTTGAGGCGGGGGGAGTACCCCGCCTGGTTCATCGGTGTCTGCTCGACGGGATCGAGTTCGACCCGAGGCATGATCTTCACGCGGATGAGCAGCCCGGTGACCGGTTCGACGATCTCGATCGCGTTGCCGAGGTCGACATAGTCGTGACCGGCGGCGGTCGCGGCGTGACGTATGCGATCGAGGTCGTCATCATCGTCACAGCCGAGAGTGGTGTCGACGATCTGCCGCCACTTGCGCTCCACGATCGACAGCTGCGCGCCACCGTGCGTCGAGGAGAACGTCGTTCCGGACTCGTCGGCCTCAAGGCCGAAGTCTTCGTAGAAGGGTGTCATCGCTGCGACGTCTGTGACGCCGAGGGTGATTCCGTGCATTCCGTGCAGAGCCATGGGGGTCTCGTTTTCTGCCGGAACCGGTCTCGGCCGGCGATGTTCGCAACCGTAGCAATAATTTCGCAAAACAACAGCAGTAGCGAATATGATAGCTTCGCGTCACTCTGGCTTCGAGCTGCCGAACCAGCACTGAGGCCGATGCAGGCGATGAACACCAGACCGACACCCGGAAGATGATCTGAAAAGCGATCCAAATGAGGGGGAGTAATGCGCGTACCTAAGTGGTTGGCACTCGTCTTGGTGCTGGCATTGTTCGCCGCCGCCTGCGGCGGCGATGACGACGGCTCGAGCGAAGACGGTTCCGCCAGCAGTCCGTCGACGACCGCCGCCGACAGCTCAGACGACGACAGCTCGGACGGCGACGCGGCATCGAGTGGCGACGAAGTCTCCGACGACCCCGGCGCTGATGACGGCACCGGCGAGGACGCTGCGCCTGCCGGTCCGAGCGGTGAACTCCGCTACGGCACACCGCTGGCTGCTGCGACGTTCGATCCCCATCTCGAGAACCGTGATTTCGGCATGCTGTTCTACTCGCCGATCTACGACGGTTTGGTGAACGAGTTGCCCGACAACTCGCTCGTGCCCGGCTTGGCCACCGAGTGGGAGATCTCCCCGACCGAGGCCCGATTCACCCTGCGTGAAGGGGTGACCTTCCACGACGGGACACCGTTCGATGCCGATGCCGTGAAGTGGAATATCGAGAAGGCCAAGGCGACACCCGGCGCGACGGGAGCGCTGCTGCTCGGCATCGAGAGCGTCGAGGTCGTGTCGCCCACCGAGGTCGTGTTCAACATGACCGGCCCCGACCGCGACCTCTTGCTCAACCTGGCTCGCTTCCCCGGGCTCATGATGAGTCCCAACGTGGATCCCGAAGCCATCGCGGCAGGAAGCGTCAGCGCAGGCACCGGCCCCTACCAGCTCGTCTCGCGGAACGAGAGCGAGATCGTGATGGAGGTCAACCCCAACTCCTGGAGCCCCGAGGATCAGGGTGTCGAGCGGATCACGTTCATCCAGATCACCGATGATGAAGCCCGCTTCAACGCGCTCGTCACCGGCGAAGTCGACGTCGCTCCTGTCCGGGTCTTCCAACTTCAGGACACGTTGGCTGCTGGGTACGAGGTCGCGCATCTCGCAAACAACCACTCGATCCTGCACTTCCATGACATCGGCGGCAATCTCGTCCCCGAATTCGCCGACGTGCGAGTCCGGCAGGCGATCGCCCATCTCATCAACCGAGAGGGCTGGGGTGCGTCGGTGACCCGCGGCATTGGCCAGCCGGCGAATCAAGTGTTCCCCGAGGGTTCGCCATGGCACATCGAGGGCTACGAGGGCTTCCCGTACGATCCGCAGCGGGCTGCCGAATTGCTCGCAGAGGCCGGGGTCACCGACCTCACGTTCGAGGTGCCGAGTTGGGGCATCTTCAACGTCATGCATCAAGCCGCATCTGCGATGCTCGCCGAGGGCGGCGTCACGATGAACATTCGCGACGTGCCTCCCGGAGCGAACATCTCTGAGGTCGCCTCCCAGCAGGTGGGTGCATCGCTGACGTTCGTCTCCACCATCCACGCTGACCAGACGTTCGGCATCTTCCTCTCGCCTCCGACGCTCTGGAACCCATGGAATGTCCCGGTTCCGTCGGTCCTCGGCCCGTACCAGCAGGCCGTGGGTGCCGCCACGGACTCCGAAGCCGACGCGGCCTATCGTGCGATGCTCCAGGAGGCGTACGACCTTGCGTGGATCGTCCCGATCTACCAGAACGAGAACTCGATGGGGTACGACGCCGACAAGTTCGACATCGAGCTGTGGGAGAACGTCACCATCGGCATGGGCATCCGCGGCCTCAGGGTGAACTCGTAGCCGTCAGATTGGTTCAGATCAGCGCGATCTGGACGGGCTGATCGAGCAGGAGCCGGCCGTAGTCGGCGTAGCGCAGCTCGCGGTCGAAGATGACGTGATTGGAGCCGGCGGTGATGTCACGCAGGGCCCGCTGGATCGGGCTCTCGAGGCGGGCGCCGCTGGCACCGGTCACCGAGCTGATGTCCTGCACGGCGTCGCGGCACATGAACACGGCGTGCGTCAGCCGGGACAACCACCCGCTGCGGGTCTCGATGGTCGCATCATTGCGTTGAGCCATGACCTCGGCGAGAACGTCTCGGAAGATGAGTTCGGCCGCGTCGATGGTGAGGGCGGCTCGCGCGACGACCGATGGCTTGCCGAGCGTGCGCTCGCGGCCGCCGACGGTGACCTGTTCGGCGGCGATCTTGGCCTTGGTCTGGGTCTGGTACTCCTCGAGCGCCATCTGGGCAGCGCCGAGCATGGGCAGCCCCGCTGCGAAGCCGAGCACGGGAATGAGAGGGGTGCGGTAGAGGTCGCCGGGGTGGAGTCGGCGGGACTCGCCAGTGGCGTTGATGAGGTCGACCATCGAGACAACCCGCTCGTCGGGTACGAAGACATCGTCGATTCGGATGTCCCACGACCCTGTGCCGCACAATCCGACGACGTGCCAAGTGTCGATCGCCTCGACGTCGACTCGTGGCAGCGCAAAGAACAGCGGGACCGGCGGTCCGTCTTCGCTGCGTTCCAGCGCGCCGGCGAGGACCCAGTCTCCGTGGACGATGCCAGTGCCCCATTGCCACTGGCCGGTGAGCAGGTAGCCGCCTTCCACCTTGGCGGCACTGCCGGCCCCGAAGTTCAGCGTGGCCGGTGCGAGGACGTAGTTGCGGTCAGCGAAGAGTTCTTTTTGGAAGCTCTCGGGGTAGCCGCAGAGCCAGAAGTTGTGCTCGATGTAGAAGGTGAGGAGCCAGCCCATCGAGGCGTCCGCTCGCGAGAGCGTGAGCGACACCTCGAAGTAGGTGTCGAGATCGGCCTCGTGACCGCCGTAGACCTTCGGTGTCATCAGCGCGAACAGGCCGCTGCGGCGTACGGCGTCGATCACCTCGTCGACCGGACGGCGGGCCAGCTCAGACTCACGGGCCTTCTCACGCAGGAGCGGCACGAGCCCTTCGGCCGCTGCGATCAGCTCGGCTGATTCCATCACGGCGTACGACAATACGGTGCTCCGATTCTCAGCCGCCCGCAGTCGTTGATGTGGCGATCGATCATGCTGCTCGCGAGCCGACTCACACCGCTACGGGGTAGGAGAGGAAACCCCGGTGGCGAGCGCGGGGTCGGCGCACGGGCTGGGCTGCGGGGCGCAGGTCCGCGAAGCGAACAAGGCGCTGAAGGGCGACGCGGGCTTCGAGTCGAGCCAGAGCTGCTCCCAGGCAGAGGTGCGGCCCGTGTCCGAACGCGAGGTGAGGGTTGGGATTGCGAGTGATGTCGAAGCGATCCGGCTCTTGCCAGGCGGCGGCGTCGCGGTTGGCGGCGCCGTTGGACACCCACACGAAGGTGTTCGCCGGCACAGTCGTATCCCGCAAGGTGACGTCTTTGAGCGCCAGGCGTCCGCCGATCTGGTTGGGACTGTCGAAGCGGAGCATCTCCTCGACTGCCGAGGGCACCAGATCCGGGCGCTCGCGCAGCAGCTCGAGCTGATCGGGATGGCGGAACAGTGCGTCCATGCCGCTCCCGATCAGGTTCGAGGTGGTCTCGTGTCCGGCGTTCAGCAGGAATGCGGCGTTGTGCAACAACTCGACTTCGGTGAGGGCCTGGCCGTCCTCCTCGGCGCTCACGAGGATCGACATCAGGTCGTCGCCCGGTTCGCGGCGGCGCCGGTCAGCGAGCTCACCGAGGTAACCCTTGAAGTCCTCGACTGCCGCATTGGCCGCATCGATGACGTGCTGGGCGGGGTTTGGCTCCAGCGACGCAGTCACCGACGCTCCCCAGGTCTTGAATCGCTCACGGTCGTCGGTGGGGACGCCGAGCATCTGCCCGATCACGGTGAGGGGCAAGAGATAGGCGAAGTCGCCGATGAGGTCCATCTTGCCGTCGACGAGGGCGTCGGAGAGCAGCTCGTCGACGGCTTGCTCGACCTTCGGCTCCCATGACGCCAGCGCTCGCGTTCTGAAGGCATGGGCTACCAGGCCCCGCACGCGTGGATGGTCGGGCGGGTCGAGGAACACCATCACGTTGGCATGGTGCTCGTAGATCGGAGCGTCGGACCCGAAGACGCCGCTCAGGGGGGCCTTCTTGTCCGAGCTCATCGCCCGTCCGTTGAGCACGGACGCCACTTCGTCGTAGCAGGTCACGAAGAAGCTGCCGTCGCCATTGCGGTGGATGGGCGACTCGGAGCGCAGGCGCGCGTAGGTCGGGAACGGGTAGTCAAGAAAGCGGGCGTCGAGGTCGTTCAAATCGAAGCTCGCTGGGTCCGCGGCCCACATGGGGTACTCGCCCAGGTCGTGATGGTTCAGCACGGTCATGGGGTGTCCTGCCGGTTGCGGGTGAACCAGAGCTGCCGGGGGCCGCGGAACGAGATGATCGGCGGGTAGTCGAGCTGTTGGTCGGCCAGGCGAAGGTCGGGTGCCCGTCGAGTGAGCTCCTCGAAGGCGACGCGGGCCTCGAGACGGGCCAGCGGGGCTCCGAGGCAGTAGTGAATGCCCTTGCCGAACGAGAGATGGCGGCGTGCACCTGTGCGGTGGATGTCGAAGCGGTCCGGGTCGTCGAACTCGGCAGCGTCGCGGTTGGACGACCCGAGCAGCACCAGCACTCTGGCCCCCTCGGGGATCACGGCTCCCTCGCCGAGGTCGATGTCGGTACGTGCCTTTCGCCGCCACGCGTTGACGCTGGAGTCGAACCGCAGGGCTTCCTCGACGGCGTTGGGGATCAGCGACGGGTCGGCACAGATCTCGGTCCACTGGTCGGGGTGCTCTGCCAGGAGCCGCATTGCATTGGCCAACAGGTTGGTGGTGGTCTCGTGACCGGCGATCCCAAGCCCCATGACCACGCTGGTGATCTCGGTCTCGCTGATCGCCTCGTGGTCGGCGTCGCGGATGTCGAGCAGGGCGGAGGTGAAGTCGTCGGCCCGGTCGACCTTGCGGCGCTGCACGTGCTCCGAGCAGTACTGCCACAGCGCCGCCATGTTCTGCGCCACGCGTAGCTGCTCGCTCTCGTCCGGGTGTCCGAACATGATGGTCAGCCGGTCCCCGCCCCACCCCTTGACCATGTCGGCGTCTTCGCTGGGGAAGCCCACCAGTTCGAAGATCACGTTGATCGGCAGCGGGTACGCCAGGCCGGCTACCCAGTCGAACCGATCCTCGGCCAGCATGTCGTCGAGCAGGCTCGTGGCGATCTCACGGATGACCGGCTCGAGGTTCGCGACCCGGCGGGTCGAGAACGCGGTCATGTTGTGCCGACGAATCCGGGCGTGCTCGGGCGGGTCCAGATTCGTCATGACCGGCGTGTAGCCGAACCCCTCGGCCAGAACCCTGCCGGCCTCAGGGCAGAACGGCAGCAGCGGATCCTGGGAGTTCGACGCCGAGAACTGCTCGGTGTCCGACATCACCATCGACGCGTCTCGGTAGCGCGTGACCACCCACATGTCGAGTTCGTCGCTGTAGAAGGCCGGGGTCTCCTCACGCACCGAAGCGAAGGTCGGGTACGGATCGGCGAGGAATTCCGCCGAGAACGGATGAAACGGACACGTCGACATCACTGGCTCCCTCGCGCACACTATGCGCCTCGCCCGCTCGGGAGGGAAGCACGCGCATGTGCCGGGACGCGTCAGGCCGCTGAGGTCGGCACCGGTGTGTGGGATTGGCGTTCGTGGAAGTCGCCGGCCGTGAGGACCGCCGCTTCGCCACCGAGTGCGGCGAGCCGCTGAGCTTGATCGGCGAAGGCCGCTGCATTCACTTCCTCGGGATCGCAGACGGTGCGCAGCCTCGACTCGCATCGGCGGCGGACATCGGCGAAATCCGGGTCCTGACCCAAGTCCTGCAGCTCGCTCGGATCGGCATCGAGATCGAACAACTCGGGCGGATAGCCGGGGTAGCAAACGTACTTCCAGCGGTCGCAGCGAACCATGAACATCCCCGTCGGCGAGCCGCCGTCGTGATACTCCGACAGCACGGTTCGATCGGGTCGAGCGCCGGCTGCGAGGTCGATGAGGCTCACGCCAGGCAGCAGTTCGTCTCCGTCCTCGGGCGGGGCGCCTGCGGCGTCGATGATGGTGGGATGGCAGTCGACCAGCGACACCGGCGTGTCGACCGCAGCACCTGCGGGGATGTCGGGCCCGGCGACGATCATGGGAATGCCCGCCGAGTCCTCGAACATGACGCTCTTTCCCCACAGGCCCTGATTGCCGAGCATCTCGCCGTGGTCGCTGGTGAAGATGATCCGGGTGCGGTCGGTCTGCCCGGATGCCTCGAGTGCCGCGAGCAGCCGGCCGATCTGCGCATCGGCAAATGAGCACAGTCCGTAGTACGCAGCCCGGGCGCGCAGCACGTGCTCCTCGCTCTCGAAGTAGTCGTAGCCCAAGGCGCGCTCCACCATCGCGACGGCTGCGTGGCGCCGCCGCTGCGCCGGTTCGTATGCGTCGGGCATCTCGATCCGCTCGAGCGGGTACAGCTCCTCGTACTGCTCGGGGGCGATGAGGGGATAGTGCGGGGACACGAACGACACGAACAGCGCCCATGGCCGTTGTGAGCGTTCCGATGCGCTTTTGTGCAGCCAATTGCAGGCCGCATCGGCAATCTCGCAGTCGTACGCGGTGTACTCGCTGTGACCCCACCCCACGTCGCGGGCGAATCGTGCATTTGCGGGGGACACCGGCACCCGTTCGCGCAGCAGCGCGGTGGACCAGCCGATGCCGTCATACACGTGCATCGGCACGATCTCGGGGTCGAACCCGTTGGGGTCCTCGCTGCTGCGGTAGTGGAGCTTGCCGACCGAGACGACGCGATGACCGGCATCGAGCAGTCGCTGCGCCCAGCCGCGGACGCTGCCGTCGAAGGGTTCAGCGCTGCTCCATGCCCGGCACTGGTGCACGTACAGGCCGGTGGCAAGCGACGCACGAGCAGGCACGCAGATGGGCGAACTGGTGTAGGCGTTGGTGAACCGAGTGCCGCGACGGGCGAGTCGGTCGATGTTCGGGGTGCTCACTACCGGATGACCGGCGCAGCCCATTGCATTGCGGTTGTGCTCGTCAACGCAGACGACCAGCACGTTCGTCGGGTCGATGTCGGCCGACATGGGTCAGGCCATGGCGAGGCCGGGGTAGCCGTTCGCAGCAAGCTCGGTGACCTTGGCGGTGTAGCGGGTGGCTCCGCCGAAGTAGGCCTGGTAGCGGACCTTGCCTTCCTCGTGGCCGGCGACATTGGAGTTGTAGCCGGTGAACCAGCCCTTGCTGCGCCGGAACAGCAGCCGTTCGTGGAACCGCTTCACCTCGTCTACCCATTCCTGCTCGGCTTCGGGCTGCGCTTCCACCCGACTGTATCCGTGCTCGTGCACGTATTCGAGCAATCCCGTCACCCAGTCGACGCCGCCCTCGATGGCCCTTGGGAAGTTGGTGGAGCCCGACACGCTCTGGGGGCCGGCCACCATCAACATGTTGGGGAAGCCGTGTGAGAGCAGGCCGCAGAAGGTGCTGGGGCCGTCACGCCATTTCTCGCCGAGCGTGGTGCCGTCGACACCGCGGATGTCCACCCGGTCGAACGCCCCGGTGATGGCGTCGAAGCCGGTGGCGTAGACGATCAGGTCAAGGTCGTAGTGGCGGTCGGTGGTCTCGATGCCAGTTGCGGTCAGGCGCTCGATGGGTGTCTGCGACAGGTCCACCAGCTCGACATTGGGGTTGTTGTAGGCCTCGAAGTAGTCGGTTTCCAGCGGCAGCCGCTGCAGTCCGAAGCCGTGGTCTTTGGGGATGAGCTTCTCCGCCACGGCAGGGTCGCGGACTCGTTGGCGGATCCGCTCGGCGATGTACTCCGACATCTCCCGGTTCGCGGCCTCATCCACGAAGATCTCGGCGAAGTTGCCCGCCAGGATGGCGAAACCCGAGCGGGTGTACAGCTCATCCCACAGCTCACGGCGCTCGGCAGCGGTCATGTCCCAGAATCCCCAGCGGGGCACGTGCTCGAAGCCTTGGGGTGAGGCAGCGCAGTTGGCGAAGATCTCGTCGTAGCGATCGCGGATCTCGTCCATCTCTGTCTCGGAGATGGGGGAGTTGTTCAGCGGGGTGCTCCAATTGGGGCGGCGCTGGAACACCTTGAGCTCGGCGACCTTGTCTGCGATCTCGCCGATCACCTGGATGCCGGTAGCCCCGGTGCCGATGACTCCGACGCGCTTGCCGGCCAGTTCCACGGGCTCTTTGGGCCAGAAGAACGTATGAAACGCCGGGCCTTCGAAGGAGTCCATGCCGGGGTAGGAGGGCAGGGTCGGTGCCGACAGCGGACCGAGGCTGGTGACCACGAAGCGTGCGGTGTGGGTGTCGCCGTCGGCGAGCGAGAGATGCCAGCGGCGCTCGCTCTCGTCCCAGGCCATGCGTTTGACTCGCTTGCCGAAGCGCATGTGACGACGCAGGTCGAACTTGTCCGCCACGTAGTTCAGGTAGCGCAGGTTCTCGGGCTGTGAGCTGAAGCGCTCCTTCCAGTGCCATTCGTCGAGCAGTTCTTTCGAGAATGAGTAGCCGTAGGTGTAGCTCTCGGAGTCGAACCGGCAACCCGGGTAGCGGTTGCGGTACCAGGTGCCGCCGAGATCGTCCTCGGCTTCGAGGACCACGGCGTCGATGCCGAGGTCCACCAGGCGCTTGATCTGGTAGATGCCCGACACCCCGGCGCCCAGCACCACCACTTCGCTCTGGCTGGAGTCGCCCACGGCTGTCCCTTCAATCGCCCGCCCCGCAGTATGGCGGCCCCGACGTCAACTGTGCTTACCGCGAGCGAGCGTTGCCGTACCTACGAATGACGATCCCGTGGCATTCCTTGGCACCTTGTGATTTACCTTTGATATGATATTTACTGTGTCTATAAATAAAGGTATAAGAGTAGATGTCGGACTGGGGCTCGAAGCCGAAGTCTTTCGGATCTTGCGCGACATCCCCGGACTTGATGTGGGAATAGGCCATCCCGTAGGTCGCGGCGCCGATGCTGTCATTTGGGGTGCGGGAACGCAGACGCCAATTTCGGTCGAGGTCAAAACCCGTGTCAATGCCGCCAACGTTCACCAGCTCATCCACCGTGCACGAGGCACTTCGTTGCCGCTGGTCGTCATCGCGCGAGATATGACCGAAGGCGCACGAACGGCGCTCGCTGAGGAGGGCATCGGCACGATCGACGGTCTCGGCAACGTCCGCCTGGAGCTACCGGGGCTGCTCGTGCGGCTTGATGGAGCAGCGCGGCGGCCGCGATCTAAGACTCGTGCGACTCTGTCGGGGAAGTCGAGTCTTGTTGCGCAGGCGATGCTGCTTGACACGGCGAGGTCTTGGCATGTCGCCGAGATGGCGGAGTATGCGGGCGTTTCCCCCGCACTCGCACACCGAGTGCTGCAGCGCCTTGTGGACTTGGAGATCGTCGCCTCCCAAGGTGCGGGACCGTCCAAGCAGCGACGTCTCGTCGAGCCTTCTGCACTGTTCGATCTGTGGGTTGAGGAGCACCATGATCGCAGCCGAAGACACCCCACGTTCATGCTGGCCGCCGCTGCTGAGGACTTGGCAGCGACGGTGTGTCGCCGTCTTGAGTCGGCCGGGGTGAGCTATGCGTTGACCGGTGCCGCAGCGATCGCTCGCATCGCTCCGGTCCTGACCAGCGTTCCTGTCGTCGAGGTGTGGCTCGAGGCAGTCGCCGACCCGAGCGCGGTGTCCGCAGAAATCAGTGCCGAGGAAGTCACATCGGGGCCTAACGTCGTGCTGCAGCAGGAACGCGACGACATTCCCTTGGCCTACCGGACTCGAAGACATGGTGCCTGGTTCGCCAATGTGTGTCGTCTGTACTTCGACGCGAGACGGAATCCTCAGCGAGGACAAGAGCAGGCAGATCATCTGCGACGTGAATTGATCGGCTTTTGATGGCGCCAAACCACGGCAGCGAGTACGACATTGCCGCCACCGAACGCTGCGAGCGGGTGCTGGTGACGCTGCTCGGCGATCTCGGACCGTGGTGCGACAGGGTCGTGCTGGTCGGAGGGCTCGCGCCGCGCTACATCGTCGGGTCCGATCCTCTGGCAGCCAATCCCCACGTCGGAACTACTGATGTCGACCTCGTCATCACCCTCGCAGTCGGCGAATCCAGCGAGACCTACGCCACGCTCTACAGGAATCTCATTCGTTCCGGCTTCGCCGTCGGCGAACACAGCTTCCAGTGGCAGCGCATCGTCGATGGCGTGACGGTGGACGTCGAGTTCATCTGCGAAACCGATGAGGCAGATCCGGGTGCCATCTATCGCCCGAAACAAGGAACCGGTTCGGACTTCGCCGCATTCAATGCCCCTTGTGCCGGCCTCACGGCACAGGACTGTGTCGAGGTGTCTGTGACCGCTGAGCGCCTCGACGGGGGCGGGCTGTCGACCGTGAGGCTTCGCGTTGCCGGCGTGTTGATCTTCACCGTGCTCAAGTTGCTCGCGTTTCAACAGCGGCATCACAACAAGGACTCCTACGACCTCGTCTACACCTTGAAGAACCATGAGAACGGCCCGAGGGCCGCAGGCGAGGTCGCAGCCCGGAGCCCGGTGCGCTCCGAGAAATCGGTCACCGATGCGCTTGAATCGTTGCGGGAGCGGTTCGAGGCGCCGCACTACGACGCCCCGGTTGCGTATGCGAACTTCCTGGCCGACCGAGACGACCACGAGAGCAGAGCTCGCCTGCGCAACGAAGCCGTCGCGGTTGCGCGCGAGTTTCTGGCCGGCGCGGCAGTCTGAAATCGACCGAAGCGCGACCTACGGCGACTCGGACGGTTTGGCTTCGAACTGGCGCGACCGCCGTTCGTCTTGAACCCTCCCACTATGGTTGCTGAGCCGGTCGTTACGCGAGAGGCAGGAGTCGAGCGGGGGAGCGCCGTGACATCAGCGGTCTCAACACACGATGTCGACGAGATCGTTGCATCCGCCATTCGAGTCGCCCGACTGGGTGAGGCAGATCTCCGGAACTGGTGGGGATCTCGTTCATTCGGTGCCGCAGGTCGCGTGGTCCTGAAACAACGACTCCCACGAACTTGGCGCATGGCAGCGGTCGAACTTGATTTGGCCTCGGCGACAAACCGCCACAACGACATCATCGATCGGCCGAACGCCGTCCACCTGTTCAGCGATCGCTGGCCGGTACGCCGCTGGGCGACGGCGTGGGTCGCCGAACAGAAGACCGAAGACGAACCGTCAGAGATCTTCGAGTTGCTTGAGTCGGCCACGCTTGAGGCCATCGAAGCCGATCTGCGTGTCGACAAGAAATTGAAGGTCGAATCTCTCGGCGATGCGCTGAGAGTCGGGACAATTGAGCGCTCGTTGCTGGGAGACCCTGCTGCGGTGGCCGATGCTGTTCGAACGCTTGCTGCCTCGTATGTTGGTCTCGAGACGTTTGCGGTGCCCTTCCTCGAGGTGACCGATTGACCGAGATGAGTTCGAACATTTCGAAACGCGGCGCCTTGCTCGACGACACCCGGCAGTTCGTCTCGTTGTGGGACGACGACCTGTCCAGCGCGGCGAATCTGTCGCTCTTCAACGAAGAGAACTTACTTGGGCTGCCTTCGCAGTCGAGGGCGGCGGACGTCATGATGTACGCGTTGCGTCCTCGCTTCATCGATCCGGGCGAGGACGTGGTTCGGGCGCTTCGCATTCTGCGCGATCGATCTGCCGCATTCTCAGATGCCTGCTACTACGAGGCGTCGAGAGCTGATCGGTTGCTTGCCGCATTCGCAGAGGGCCCGCTCGTCCGCTGGCACGAAGAAGGCCGACTCGGGGTGAACGCTGACCTGGCCGAGCAATGGGTGGACGAGCTCGAAACGGCCGAGGAGGTCCCGGCCTGGTCGCCGTCGTTGAAACGGCGGGTCGCCCAGGGGCTGTTGGCGACCCTGCGCGATTTCGGACGCCTTGAAGGCTCCACCAAGTCGCCCTACAAGGAGATTGCTGGTCCCGGCATCTCCGATGGCGGATTCGCATACGTCGCCTACCGCCTCCATCAGTGCGGCGAGTCGAGCCGCGGCCTCTTGACCACGCCTGTGTGGAAGCGGTGGTTGCTCGACAGCCCCCGGATCGACCAACAGATGCACCGCCTCGCGGCAGAGGGACTCGTCTACTACGCCCGCGCTGGATCAAGCCTCCGGATCGACTGGCGCGTCGGGAGTCTGGTGGAGGTGGCTTGTGCCGTTGCCTGAGCCCATCGCCAACATCGCCGAGCGGATCGTCACCTACTATGAGACGAAGACAACCCCGCCGTTCCTCATCTACCAGTACGAGCCGAAGCACGAGTACACGGTGCGACGGGAGCTGAGCGATCTCCGCAAGTGGCTCGAGGCCGACCCGCGGAACATCGACTGCGACACCATCTCGCTCGCCGCCGTCTTCTGGGAAACATTGGAGGAGGGCGGCCAACTCGAGGAGATCATCAGTCTCGAACGGGCCGGTGCCTACGAGGATGCGCATCTCGCCGTTCGCCAAGTGTTGAGCGCACGACCCACTGTGGCCGATCGGGTCGTCGAGCGGATCGAGTCCAAGCAGACCGAACGTTCGGCCATCTTCCTGTACCGAGCTGGCGCGCTGTACCCCGCGCATCGCACAAGCACGTTGCTCGACGAACTCAAAGCGCGCATCGACAGCCCAGTCACGCTCCTCTACCCCGGCCGCATCGAGGGCGACTATGGCCTGCGGTTCATGGGCCAAACCGAGCCGACCTACGGCTATCGAGCCCTCATCATCCCCCGAGGTGAATCGTGAGAATCGAAGAACTATTCAGCCGGCCCATCGACCGCAAGATCGAAGAGGTCATCAAGGTCGACGATAAGTCCACGATCCTCACCGAGATCGAGGAGTACATCCCGACCGGCCACATTGCGACCGAGCTCACCGAGGTGATCGACAGGTTCCAGGAGACGATCCTTAACCCGAGCGAGACGGTCAACATCTGGGTGTCCGGATTCTTCGGCTCGGGCAAGTCATCGTTCGCCAAGGTGCTCGGATATCTCATCGCGAACCCGGAGATCGGCGAGAAGCGAGTCACCGACCGATTCTTCGAACTCAACGAGATCCCACGTGCCCGCCAACTGCTCAGCACGATCCACTCTCAGATCGAGGCCGAGGTGGTGCTGCTCGATCTGGCCACCAGCCCCAATGTGCTGCGCGAGGGCGAGGCGGTGGTCCTGCCGGTGTACCGAACGCTCCTCGAGTCTCTCGGCTACAGCCGAGATATCACGCTCGCCGAGCTCGAGTACGCACTCGAGGGACCAGAAGAGACGATCGGTCTTGAGCAATTCCTTGCTGCATACGAGTCTCTGTATGGCCGGTCGTGGGATGACCACCGGAACACCATCTTGGCCAAGAATCCGGCCAGCCGCGTGCTGCACGAGCTCGACCCCGACACCTACCCGTCGGCAGACTCGTGGTCGAATGCCGCCAGCGCACCCGAAATCAACGCCAACTGGTTCGCAGACCGGGCGTTGGCGATGCTGTCGCGGCGCCGTCCTGGGGCAAAGCGCATCGTGTTCATCGTCGACGAGGCTGGCCAATACGTCGCTCGGTCGGCCGACAGGATGCTCGGCCTCCAAGGTCTGGCCGAGGCGTGCCAGAAGAAGAAGGGTGCCCTGTGGCTGCTCGCCACGTCACAAGAGAAGCTCACCGACGTGGTCGACAGCCTCGAAGGCAGGCAGACGGAGCTGGCCAAAGCAGTCGACCGCTTCCCGATCCGTGTTGACCTGCTCCCGTCGGACATCGACGAGGTGACCGGCCGACGCGTCCTCGACAAGAACGCTGAAGGCGCGTCGGCCGTCCGAGCCGCTCTCGACAAGGACCGGAACAAGCTCACCACGTCGGTTGCGCTTCAGTCCGACCGCTACCAGCCATTCAGCGAAGAGGATTTCGTTCGTCTCTATCCGCTGGTGCCCTACCAGCTCCAGGTTCTGATCGACGCCGTCTCGGCCCGGCGCGCCCAGGGCGGCGCGCCACAGACGTTGGGCGGTTCGAATCGAACGATCATCAAGCACACCCAGCAACTGATCACGAATCCGACAGTCGGGCTCGACGGCGACGATGTCGGCGCGCTCGTGACGCTCGATCGTTCCTACACCCTCCTCGAGGAGGTGATTCCGACTGCGTGGCGCCACGAGGTCGAGCAGGTCGCTGGCGCGCACGGCGACGACAGCCTCCACGCCAAGATCATGCGGGTCGTGGCGCTGTGCACCGACGTTCCCGGAGTGCCGCTCTCGCCACGGAACCTATCCGTCCTCCTTCATCCCAGCACGCATGCAGATCCGCTTGAAGCAGACGTGCGTGACGCACTCGCGGACCTTGTCAAGGAAGATCGCCTGCGCGAGGGAGATGACGGCTACCGACTCCAAACCCCGGAGCAGAAGAATTGGGAGAAGGAGCGCAAGCAGATCGATATCGGCGAACGGCACAAGCGGCTCCGCAAGACGCTGCTGCGGAACCGTCTCGGGCCTCTCACTGTCAAGAAGGGCCGAACCTTCAAGCTCGAGCTATCTGTCGAGCGCGAGAAGCTCACCGACGGTGACATCAGCCTCGACATCCGAGGAGATGACGACCTCGATGCACTGCGGATCACCTCTCGAGCCGAGGACAACAGACGCCGGATCTACTGGGCGTACGAGACACAGAACGACACTTTCGAGGCGCTGGTCGAGCTGTACCGCAGCGAGGAGATGATCGACCGCCACAAGAACGACCAAGGGGAGGCCGAACGCTTCCTGCTCCAGGAAGAACGCAAGCGGTCCGACCGACACGGGCGAACGGCCGGTCAGCTGCTGGCCCGAGACATGGCAGCGGGAACGGTCGTCTTCGACGGAACTTCTCAGGAGGCACCTGATGGCGACCCGCAGTCAGTCGCCGAGAAGGTCGTTACCGCCCACCTCGACAAGATCTACCCCCGGCTCGACGAATTCACGGCGACGGTCAAGCGAACGGATCCCGCGCAGGTCTTGACGGCGGACTCCCTGGCCGGGCTGCCCGACTGTTGCGATACTGACGGTCTGAGCGTTGTGACGATCACAAGCGACGGGCACCAACTCGTCACCGACAGCGGTCCGATAGAGACCGTCGTCGCCCACATCAAGGCCCGCAAGCAATACAACGAGGATCAGAACGGCCAGCAGCTCGAACGACACTTCGGCGCACCGCCCTTCGGCTGCTCTCCCGAAGCACTGCAGGTGGTGCTGGCCGCCGCAATCCGGGCCGGGCTCCTCGAGGTCGTTTCTCAGGCGTCGCGGATTACGTCTCACACGGACCATCGCCTGGAACCGATATTCGCCAAGCTGCCGACCTTCCGGGCCGCGTCATTCCGGCCCGCTGAGGACACCGGTCCCGATGTCGAGGTCCGTGGCGAGGTCGCCGAGTGGCTCCAGGAGTTGACCGGAGTGCCGGTCGGGCTCGATGTGGGATCGCTTGCGCAGCGCGGCCGGACGGATTTTGCAAACCTTCGCCAGCCTTGCACTCAAGCCAAGTCGACGCTCTCAGGTGCCGGCCTTCAAGTGCCCGAACAGCTCGATGTCATGGACGAGCTCCTTGGCCGTCTGTCAGGCCCCGACGATGACCTCGTTGTCGAGACCATGCACGAGCGCCGCAGCGACCTCGCCGAAGGTCGGGCGGCGGTGGGTGCACTTGCCTCCATGGTCGAGACCGAGATGCCTGCCCTACGCGCCGCCGTGGCTGCGCATCGCAACGCCTCCCAACTGGGCGACCATGACACCGAGGTGGAGGCCGTGGCACTCGGCGAGCTGTTGGCGCGTGCCCGCTACGGCGACGACTTGGCGAAGATCAAGAGCCACACAACCAATATCGAGCAAGCAATCGCTTCAGAGCAAGCTTCGCTGCGGGACATCGTCGCGGAGAGGGTGGAGGAAGCCACTGAAGCGCTCCGAACTCGATACCCGTCAGTCGATGGCGTGGTCTTCGACGAGGTGACCGCCCCGATGTCCCGCCTCGCCGACGCTACGGAGATCCCGTTGCTCCGGGCGAACCTCCAAGGTGTTGACGGCGCGGTCCGCTCCGTGTCTGACGCATTGGACGCTCTCGTTGCGACTCGTGACGTTCGCCATGTGCGTGCCGCCGAGGTCTGGAGCGCGCCCATCACCTCGGAAACCGAGCTCGACGCAGCCCTCGGCCGGCTGAGAGAGGCGGTCCTGAGCGAACTCGACGACGACACCGAGGTCCGGTTCCGGTGACCGCAGCACTCGATGGCGCTCAGCGGGCTGCCTTAAACGACCTCATTCAAGCGGCGCGGTCACTGCTGGAGGCCGATCTCGACTCGACGCTGGAAGGTGACTTCGGCATACATCACAGCGACGGGCGGATCGAAGAGACAGAAGCGCTGTCGCTCGATGCGTCCGAGGCCGCGGTTCGAATCGACCTGCTCGACATCATCGCCTTTCTGCGCAGCGAGGGTGAATCCGAACCTGCTGCGGTCGAACGGCTGGTTCGCGAGGCGGCATTCACTCACGTCAATCGGCTCGTCGCTCTGCGGGTCGCGGAAGGCATCGGCATCCTTCCCGAGGCAATCGGCAAAGGACTTGCCTCGCAAGGGTTTCGTGACTTTGCCGAGATCGCACCGGCCAGCGCGGATGAGGAGTGGGAACGCTTTCGTCTGTGCGTTCGGATCTGCGCCGATGAGTTGTCAGCAGATGTCCCCGCGCTCTTCGACCCCCGCAACCCACTCCTCGAACTCGAGCCGTCGACGGCAGCGTTCTCGGAACTGATCGAATTGTTCGTTGCTGCCGACGAAACGATCTGGACGGCGCCCGACGCGCTCGGCTGGTCATATCAGTTCTTCAACACAGCAGAAGAACGAAAGGAGATGCGTGAGTCGTCAGCCCCCCGCAACTCGAGGGAGTTGGCGGTTCGGAACCAGTTCTTCACGCCCTCGTATGTCGTCGAGTTTCTTGTGCAGAACGGGCTCGGCGCGCACCTCGCCGCCTCGTTCCCTGCGCTCGCCGATGAGATGCCGTTGCTCGTCGAGGCTCCCGAGCGCCGTCCAAAACCCATCGACCTTCGTGAAGTGAGCGCGTTAGATCCGGCCTGTGGTTCGGGTCATTTCCTGCTCGGTGCCTACGACGTACTGGAGGCCGCCTGGCGGCACGTCGGCGTCGAACCCGAAGACGCGGCGCCAGACATCGTGCGGTCACTGTGGGGTATCGACATCGATCCCCGTGCGACCCAGATCGCGCAAGCCGCCGTGATCCTCCGCGCTCGGCGCCATTACCGCGGGCCACTCCCCAAACCGAACGTGATTTGCGCCCGATCACTGCCGACCACCCCCGAGGCCGAGGACTTGATCGCCACCCTGCCGTCGCACATCGGTCGGGTCGTTCGAGCGATCTCGCACGAACTCGTCATGGCTCCATTACTTGGGCCCCTGCTCAAGATCGAAGAGCGCCTCGACCGAGAAGCCCGCGATGCATTCGGGTCCGGCCAGTTTGAGGGAATCCTTGCGGAAGGGTTGTCCGAACACGATGCCGCCAACGTCGAGTCGCTCGTGTTGGAGACGTTGGCGGTGATCGCCGACCAGACGACATCGACGGCCTCACAACGGCTGTTCGTAGCCGAGGCCCACGATGCCGTCCGCTTCGTCGAGGCAATGAGCCGGCGATACACGGCGTGCTTGATGAACCCACCGTTTGGCTCCCCCATCGCGACGACGAAGGCCCACTTGAAAGCGGCCTACCCATGGATTCCGGCGACCTCAGATCTGTTCGCACTCTTCGTCGGTAGAGGAATGGAGCTTGCATCGTCAGATGGGACCACGGCCGCAATTACGTCTCGGACTGGCCTCTTCTTATCGTCATTCATGGACTGGCGAGCAGACGTTCTCTACGCGAATGAGCTAACGGTCGTCGCTGACCTCGGTGAACGTGTGATGGAAGAAGCAATGGTGGAAGCTGCTGCCTATGTGATGAACCGAAAACAGCCTGGACGGCCTCCGAAGCAACCGGTCGTAATCCGCGCCGTGACCAGCGATGATCGCTCTGCAGCATTACGGACGGCGGTGAATGCAGTTCGGAGGAAGACCACGCACGAACTAGTCTTTCGCCCGGATTCGCTCGTCCTGTCGTCCATTGCTGGGCATCCGTTTGCCTACTGGGCAACAGCCGCGATTGTGAGGGAGCTAACAGCTCACCGACCGTTTGAGCCCAGCGCTGGTGTTGTGCGGCAGGGGCTTGCAACCGGCGACGACTTTCGATTCGTTCGGTGCTGGTGGGAGGTAAGTGAGCAAAGGTCGACAGCGAAAAGCGCGCTGGCCGGCGGAGCGGACGCGTCGACTCAACTGAAGCAGGGTTGTAGGTGGGCGCCAATAATTAAGGGCGGTAGCTCCCAGCCCTGGTTCTCACCTGTCCTGCTAGCCCTGATTATTCACGAATCGGGCGGATTGGGTGGTTCGGGTCCGCGGAAAAGCCCCTCTGATCTGCGACGATGCATGCGGTTGAAGTCCGCATCTTCGAGTTCAGGGGGGCATCTCCGAGGTGAAACTTAGCAGTGTCACGAACGCGCGGTTGGCAGGCGGCGGGGACCGGGTTGGGGCCTGTCAGATTTTTTGTGTATCCGGCTGTGGTGGTTTTCATCGAATGTAGGCGGCGATCCGGTCGCCGTAGTGGACGGTCAGTGTGTTCAGGATGGCTTTCCAGCCGTTGGTCTTTCCGGTGAGGTTGGTGCGGTTCTTGCGTCTGGCGGTGGCGATGAGGTAGAGGACTTTCATCGCTGCCTGTTCGTTGGGGAAGTGTCCTCGATGGCGCACTGCCCGTCGGAATCTGGCGTTGAGGCTTTCTATGGCGTTGGTGGTGTAGACGACTCTGCGCAGCTCGGCGGGGAACTCGAGGAACGGCACGAACTCGTCCCATGACTGCCGCCACGAGCGGATCATGGCGGGGTAGGTGTCCTCCCAGTCGTCGGCGAACTGGGCGAACCGCGTCTGGGCGGCCTCGACGGTCGCTGAGGTGTAGATGTCGCGCATGGCTTTGGTGATGGCGCCCCAGTGCTTGCGGGACGCGTACCGCAGGCTGTTGCGGACCATGTGCACGACGCATGTCTGAACTGTCGCTTCGGGCCAGGTCGCCCGGATCGCCGAGGGCAGGCCCTTGAGTCCGTCGCAGCACACGATCAACGCGTCGGCGAGGCCTCGGTTTCTCAGCTCGGTCAGCATCGTGGCCCATTGCTTGGCGCCCTCGCCGCCCGATGGGCCCAGCCACATGCCCAAGACGTCGCGTTCTCCTTGAAGATCCACGCCTATGGCCACATACACAGGCCTGTTGGCGACCTGGGAGTCGCGGACCTTGACGACGATCGCGTCGATCAGCAGCACCGCGTAGACCGGGTCGAGGGGCCGGTTCTGCCACACCGCCATGTCAGCGACGATCTCGTCGGTGATCTTCGAGATCGTCTCCCGGCTCACCGAGGTGTCATAGATCTCAGCCAGATGGTCCTGGATCTCGCCGGTCGTGAGCCCCTTCGCATAGAGACTGATCACGTTGCCCGACAGCCCGTCCAGCCGGCGGCGGTGCTTGGGCACCGTAACCGGCTCAAAGGTGCCCGCACGATCCCGAGGCACCCGCAGCTCGACCTCGCCGATCTCGGTCGTCACCGTCTTGGGCGTCGACCCGTTGCGAGAGTTGCCCGACCCGCGGCCCGCAACCGCGTGACGCTCATAGCCCAGATGCTCGCTCATCTCGACCTCCAGGCCGATCTGGAGCACCTGGCGCACCAGCCCCGTCAAAAGACCGCCGTCGCCGGTCAGCTCCACCCCCTCAGCACGCGCCTGGGCCACCAACAGCTCGGCCCAGTCCTTCATCGCCGTCTCGCCGACGGCCTCTCCCGCCGGCACAGCCGACATATTCTGATCAGTCACAGACATGATCCTTCCCGGCCCCCAGCACCCAGCCAAGGACCCTCAGACCACGCCATTTACACAAACTTTCCGAGTGTCACTGTTGATGTCGCCGGGGCCTCCAGCCAGGGGGTTACGGTCCGGTCCTGCGCTCGGCGATGACTCCACAAACCTTTGGCCTTGTGCCTGTTGTCAGACCTGTCGCGTCGAGCGTGGGACCGGCAGGAGCGCTCCTGTCTTGAAGGGAGCCTGACTGTCTCGACTCGGTTGTGACGAAGCGCCCCTGCCGTTCCCGGACCCACCGGAACATCACTTCCAGCAGGAGCACAGCATGACACCGCCAGTCGGGGGAATCGACCCCCACCAAGACACCTTCACCGTGGGGATCGTCGACCCTCACGGCGTCGAGCTCGTCCACGAGACGTTCTCGAACACCGCCGTCGGCTACGGCGCCGCGATCGACCTGCTCGACGCTCACGACGTCGGCCAGGTCGGCGTGGAGGGATCCGCCAAGTGGGGGGCGCACGTCGCGATCGCGTTGTGCGCGGCCGGGTTCGACGCCCGCGAGGTGCCAGCGTCGCGCTCGGCGGCGCAGCGCCGCAGCCGGCGGCTGGGCAAGACCGACGCCGTCGACGCCGTCGCCTCGGCACGGGCGCTGCTGGCCGAGCCGACGCTGGGACCGGTGCAGGCTCTGGAGGCCTACGACCCGCTCGTGGCCGAGATCGAGGCGGTGCTCGAACACCGCAGAACCCTTGTGGCTGCTCGCACTTTGATGCTCCACCACGTCGGCGACCAGATCTCCAAGCTGCCCACCGAGATACGCGACCAGCTCACCACCAGCGGCAAGATCGAAGCCCGGCTGCGCCGCCTCGAAGGGATCGACCCCGACACATGCACGACCCCAGCGGGCCGGCACCGGCTCGCCTGGATGCAGGCATTCATCGACCAAGACCGTGCCGCCCGCAGCGAGATCCGCCGACTGGAACGTCTCATCGACGAGCTGCTCGACAACCACGGCACCACTTTGCGCGACGAGCCAGGCATCGGCCCGATCTCAGCCGCGACGCTGCTGTGCGAGGTCGGCGACCCGACCCGATTCGACCGCGAGTCCAAGTTCGCCCGCTGGTGCGGCACCGGCGCCGTCGCTCTCTCCTCGGGCGAAGGCGCCGGCGATCCCGTCAAGCACCGGCTCGACTTCCGAGGCAACCGGCGCATCAACTCAGTGCTGCACATCGCGTCGGTCACCCAGCAGCGCAGCCAGCCCGAAGCGATCGCCTACCTCGCCAGAAAAGCCGGCGAAGGCAAAACCCGACGCGAGGCCAGACGAGCCCACAAACGCCAACTCGCCAACCGCGTCATCCGACGAATGTGGCGCGACGAAACCGCCCGAAAACAACCATTCGCGCTCGCCGCTTGACAAGGGAGCGTCTGACAGGCCCCCTTAGCAGCGCAGAACGTCTGCTCGGCGACGAAACCCAGTTGCTCGACGCCCCTACTGTTCGCGAATTGCTTCAAAAGGCGATCATGCGGGAACCGTCTCGCTTCGGGGCGTACTTGGCGTTAGCGCTCGCGTGTGGAGGTGGAATCGGTGAGCGCGCAGGAAGCATCTGGGCTGTTGTTCGCTGGCATGGCCGACTGCCGGTAGGCATCGCTGGCAACCTGCATGAACTGCACCCTGACGCCCGACGTGGTGCAGCCACTGTCTTCGCTGAAGGCATCGCGGATTGTCTCGATGATCTCTTGCTCGCTTTCCATGATGAGGACTCCGAAGTTCGACTGGCAGCATCGAGAGGCCTTTGGCACCTGAACAATCTCAACCCTCCTGAGATGGAACACCTCGTCGAGGAGTTCCTCGCAAGTCCGACATTCCCTGAAGCGAACGACATACTTGTTCACGCCCTCAATGACCTTGACACTGTGCTGCCGCGAAACGCGCTCACCGTGTGCGAAAGAGTTGTCGAAGTCAGCGGGTCCGATCTGGGCGATATGAGTTCCGCCCGAAGTCTCGCGGGCCGAGATCTGCTCACGGTTGTGTTGCGCCTGTATCGACAAGGTGACCCAAGAACGCTTGAGAGGTGCCTGGATATCGTCGACCGCCTGGTCGAGACGGAAATCCATGACATGGCGGAGATGCTTGACGAAGAACGCTGACTTGCAATGCCCGCAGCCCCAGAGCCCGTGCACTAGCCGGCCGGGTTCCGGTGGTCTGAGCCGCGAGTGTGGCCTGCGAGAACCCCTTCGTTGACGGCTCGTAGTCCCCAAGGGATGGCCGCGACTGGCAAACGCCGATCCGATGTCGAATTAGATGAGCGCTGTATGAGGCGCCGACCGAGCAGGCATGCTGCAGTTCAGTCCAGCGGATCAATCTTCGCTGGGGTCTCGCCTCGGTTGAGTAGCTGCCATGACTCAACAAGTTCGGTCTGGTGGATCTTGGCCCATTCAGCAACGAGGCCTCGCGCACGGCGTGGCAGGTTCCCACGGATCATCTGAAGTGTCGCTATTTCCACGAGCGCTGACCGGTCCGCGTAGACGGCATGAAAGTGAGGCGGAGCGTGATCGTTGCCGTACATGCGAATGACGATCCCGTAGAAGCGGCTGAGCTCGGCCATGACGAAATTGAGTTGAGCTCAGCCAGCCAACTCGGGCCACGGCTTCGGGTGGAGGTCTTCGAAGCACTTGCCGGTGAGATCCAAGTACATGGCCGTGGGATCGAGTTCGAGCGTGTCGTCCTTGCCCCAAGCGATCGCGCCGTATGGCCGCAGATGCGCAGTCTTGAAGAAGGTCGCATCCGACCAGGCAGCGAAACCTCCTCGGGTTGACCACTGGGCGAGGTCCACTGTGCCGCTCACGCCATCGTCGAATCTGATCCACAGCTTGTAGGGCTGCCGCGCCTCGACCTCAACAGCCTGCGGTGGCTGTGACTCGTCCATACCGAGAACTCTAGATGCGCTCGGGGCCTGCTGAACTGCCTTGGCGTTGTGATCTGGCTGAGTGCATCACGCCAGGTTTCGGATATCTACGGCCTGCTGCAGAGCGTCTGCCGTTATATGTACGTATGATACATACGTGCCCAATAAGACGATCAGTGTGCCTGATGACGTCGTGCCGATCATCGAGAGCCTGCACATGCCGTTCTCGAGGTGGGTGACCGAACAGCTCCGGCTCCACGCAGCCCAGTCGACCATGTCCTTCGCCGACCAGCTCGTGGCCGACGCGGCGCTTGCCGCGGCCGAGGGATTGACTCCCAAGGACGCCATGGCGGTTGGCGAGCGGATGGAGCGATCTGCGCCGTGGTAGTGCGCGGCGGGGTGTACTGGATCGATCTCGACAAGCGTCGGCCTTGTGTCGTGGTCTCCGCTGACGACGTTCTCGATGTCGACGTCTGGCAAATCCATGTTGTGCCGCTGACCTCGAATCTCGACCGGGCAGGCCTCGCCGGCAATGTCCTGCTCGACGCTGCGGTGACCGGCCTGTCCACCGACTCCGTTGCAGTGCCGCTCGGATTGGAACTGGTCGATCGCTCATGGCTGGGGGAGCGTGTGGGCCGACTGCCGCGGCCCCTCGTCGAAGCGATCGATGACGGACTGCGAGCCGTCCTTGATCTGTGACCATTGCCACCCGGTCGACGTCGGAGAAATAGGGTCGGGGGATGAGTGACGAGCGCGTGATGCACCTGGGTGTCAGCACGGCCGATCTGGGCGGGGCCACGCTCGCCATCGTGCCGGGCGACCCGGCCCGGGTGGCGAGGATCGCCGAGACGATGGACGAGCCGGCGCACTTGGCCTCCGTGCGGGAGTTCACGACCTATCGGGCGTCGATCGACGGCCAGCCCGTGGTGGTCTGCTCGACCGGCGTCGGCGGGCCGTCCACCTCGGTCGCAGTCGAAGAGCTGGCTCAAGTCGGCGTGCGGACGTTCCTGCGGGTCGGCACGACGGGGTCGATCCAGCCCGATCTGTTGGTGGGTCACCTGGTCATCACCCAGGCCGCGGTTCGCCTCGACGGGGCGAGTCGGCACTTCGCTCCGCTGGAGTACCCGGCCGCCTCCTCGTTCGAGTGCACCCGAGCCCTGGTCGATGCCGCAGTCGCTCTCGACGCTCCCCATCAGGTCGGGATCACAGCGTCCAGCGACACCTTCTACCCCGGCCAGGAGCGCTACGACACGGTGGCCGGCGACGTCGTCGGGTGGCTGCGGGGCAGCCTCGCGGAGTGGCGTCGCATCGGCGTGCTCAACTACGAGATGGAGTCGGCCACGCTGTTCACGATGTGCGCTGCCAACGGCTGGCGGGCCGGGTGCGTCGCCGGGGTGATCGCTCAGCGGACCGAGTCCGAAGCCGTCGTCGACGAAGGCCGCATCGCCGCAACTGAGGAGCGGGCCGTCGGCGTGGTCGTCGAGGCCGCCCGCCGCCTGCTCCAACAGCAATCTCACCGAGGTGCATCATGAGCAAGATCAGCCGCATTGTCGTACAGGCCTACACGTATCAGCTCCCCGACGTCGGTCCGTCGATCTGGGCCTGCTCGCCTGGGGCAGAGATGAGTGTCTCGAAGTTCATGATGTCGATCGAGACCGACGACGGTCACACGGGTAGCTACGCACCCCACTACGGCGCAACCGAACATGCAATGGCGCAGGTCTGCGATATGGCACCGCTGCTGATCGGCAGGGACCCAGAGCAGCGCGAACGGATTTTCGAACTCCTCAAACTGCAGTTCCGGCACTTCGACAAGGTCGGCATCGCAGCGCTGGACACAGCCCTGTGGGATCTCGCGGGCAAGAAGTACGGCGCCTCCATCAGCCAGTTGCTGGGCGGGTACCGGGAGCGGCTGCCGACATATGCGAGCACGACACCGGGCCAGAAGACGCCCGGCGGCCTCGACAGCGTCGCTAAGTACGCGGACTTCGCGGAGGAATGCCAGCAACGCGGGTTCCCGGCGTTCAAGATTCACGGCTTCTTCGACGGCGACGTGAGCAACGAGATCGGCATCATGACAGCGGTTCGCGACCGCGTCGGGTCCACGATGAAGTTGATGACAGACCCCGCGTCGTCGCTGGGGTCATTCATGGATGCCGTGGAAGTCGGTCGGGCCTGCGATGACCTGGGATACCTGTGGTACGAAGACCCGTACCGCGATGCCTCTTCGAGCGCCGCCGCTCACAAGCGCCTGCGAGACTTCGTCCGCACACCGATGCTCATTGCCGAGCACATCCGAGGATTCGAGCAAAAGGCCGACTTCGTGCTCGCTCGTGGCACCGACATCATGCACATCGATCCTGAGTTGGACGGCGGCATCACCGGCACGATGAAACTGGCCCACTTCTGCGACGCCATCGGCATGGAGGTACAGCTCCACACGGCCGGCCCGATGCACCGACACTGCATGTCGGCCATACCCAACACGCTTTTCTACGAACTCGGCTTGGTCAATCCCGACACCTCGCAGAACTGCCTGCAACCGCCGATCTACGCAGACGGCTACGGCGACGGCCTCGACGATGTGGGTGCTGACGGATGCGTCGCAGTGCCTACCGGTCCGGGGCTGGGAGTGGAGTACGACTGGGACAAGATCAACGCTTGGGAAACGGCCAGGCGCACCTTCGAGTAACTCGGCTCGCTCTGCCGCTTCAGCGACTCGGCTGTCGAGGGTTGGGCTTCGGGGGCTCGGTGCCGAGGCTTCGCCCGCCGGGCTCGGGCGCGCTGCCGGCGGGAATGTGCTGGAACTCGCGGTTGACTCGGCGGACGGCCGGTGTGATGGCCACGGCGTAGCCGGCCAAAGCGAGGAGGACTCGGCGAGCCGGCAGGAGCACGAAGCAGATGGCCCACGCCGCGGCGAATCCGATGAGTCGTGGTTTCATCGCGGACACGCGCGCAGACGGCGTGTCGTCGGAACGGCCGAGTGGGAACCGCTTCGGCTTGATGAACCATCCATGGGCAAACAGCTGAGCGACGAAGTACGGCCAGAAGGCCTCTGGGGCGTCGAGCGGGGGATCGGTATCCCATGGGGCGTCGGTGTCGCTGGCTAGTCCATCTTGGATGCGAGACCACACATGCGACGCAGTGACTCGACCGGAGGCGCCACCGCGGTTCTGATGAGTCGGGCGACAGTGCCACCGGTACAGCACCCGTCGATCCTCGGTGAGGGCCAGAATTCCGGCCTGGAAGATGCCGTTCGGGTGCGAGGACCAGTGTCGCTCCAGTACTGCGGTGTCGCCGATGTAGAGATCGAACCGGTCAGCCTGACGGCAGTCTCCGAGGATCTCGTGGTGCGGGTCGCCGACCGCTTGATATTCCAGTTCCCATGAGTCCTGTGCTTCGCTCGCGAGACTCTGGGGCTCACTGGTGACGGCGAAGATCTCGCCGCCCGCTGCCCGGATCTCCTCGACGACCCCCGACTTTCCGAAGCCGCGTAACTCGCGGCGGCACGGAGGTCACCACAAGCCCCGGTAGAACACCAAGACGACAAACTTGTGCTTGTCGAGTTGGGCATTGAGCCATCCGGTGCGTACCCCGATCGGTGGGTCGAGCAGCGGCGGGATCAGCGGATCGCCAACGTCGGCGGCCGACACTCGAAAGCCCTCGGCCGATCGTTCGACCACCACCTGCTCACGGGCACAAACGTCGCCGTCGCACAGCACCAAGCCCAGTTCGAAGGACCGTTCTCGCGCTCGTGCCACGGTGTCTTCGGCATCGATGACTCCGGTGATCTCGTAGTGCGACTCTCGCGTCGCATTGATCCACTCAAGAGCGGCGTTCGAAGCGGCCTGAAGCTCACTGGGGGTTTCTTCGCTCACGTTCATGCGTCGCAGTGCCTTGGAATTGTCGAGTCGAATCGACGTGGCGGTGTCAAGGAGTGGAGGTCTCCTACATCGCGTGAGGTTCGCGGGTGTTCATCGGCCGACCGTAAGCGCTCTTCGTTGGCGGGGAGTTCAATGCGCCAATCGTGAACCCAATCACGCAGTCCCTCGTACTCCGAGTCGGTGACCGGGAAGGCCTGACGTGGATGGTGGTCGAACACTCCGAGTGCGTCGCGGAGGTGCTCGAGGCCGAAGCCTGGGTCCTTTTCCGCTGCGAACCTGTACAGGTCTGCGAGTTCGAAGCGGCCGGCGAGTGCGTGGATGTCGACGAAGTCGCGTGGCTTGGCCTGATCGGAGATCCCGATGTCTATGGACATCTCGTCGATGCCGTGCACGATGAGCGCTCCGCCGCCTGCCAGAGCCACTGTGCCTGCCTCGGGCAACTCCGCGACGATGCTGCGAACACGTTGCTGCAGGGCTGTGAGCACAGCGCTAGGCGATCAGTTCGCGGTCGCGCAACCAGCAGTCCCACCGCTCCCGCACATGCGGCGAGAGCCACATGTCGTGCCACATCTCCAAGAGAAGCCTGAGGTCGATGTAGCGGCGCACGTCGTCCGACGTGCCTTCGGTCATCACCAATTGGTACACATACATGCGGTCACGACGGTCGTCGAGATCGAAGTCGCCCTGACCGCTCCATGCGAGGCGCCTTGGCAGCATCACTCGCCCGCGTTCGGGCGCGACAGTGCCGTCAGCGAGATCATCGGGGATCTCGACGGGCCGGGTAAAGCGCGTTGCAGACACTCCGCCCAAGTCTAAGAACGGGGCGGGTCGCCGATGGCAATTGCAGTTTGCGCAACCTGCCGTCAGAAGCCGAGGATCTTGTCGGTGACCAGGTACTGGAGTGGTTCGCCGGTGAGC
Organism: Candidatus Poriferisodalis sp.; assembly: GCF_965208895.1. Lineage (GTDB taxonomy): Bacteria > Actinomycetota > Acidimicrobiia > Acidimicrobiales > Poriferisodalaceae > Poriferisodalis. The sequence goes on from NZ_OZ242363.1 coordinate 4,440,991, forward strand.
AGGTGGCGGCAGTTGTCGGCGATGAGTTCGAAGCGGCGCCGATCGATGTCGGGGCCGACCATTGCGACGTGCGGTGTGACGAGCACGTTGGGCATCGTCCAGATGCGGTGGTCGGGCCGCAGCGGCTCCTGGTCGAAGACGTCGAACGCAAAATGTGTATTACGATAAGCACATGTGGAGTTCCACCGCTCGGCGTTCAAGCATCGCTACGGCGAATCAGACATCCTCCATGCCGTCTCGCATGCCCTCGTCATTGTCGATCTCGAACCGGATGCCGACCCGCCCAAGGTGCTGGCTATCGGCCCAGACCCCGCCGGCAACCTCCTCGAGATCATCTGGCTCGAGTTGCCCGAGGCGGTTGAACTCGTGATCCACGCCATGCACTTGCGATTCGTGTTCTATGACCTGCTCGCGACAGGGGACGACCCGTCACCATGACCACGCGCACGACCAAGGCCGGAAGGACCCTCACCGACGCCGATCTCGACGCCATCGCCGACGAAGTGGAGTCGACCGAGTACGACGTAGAGGCGCTCAAGACTCGCAGGCGTGGCCGTCCTGCCATGGGTTCGGGTCCCGCTGATGTTGTACCGGTACGGATCGATCCTGAGCTGAAGGCGGCAATCGAAGACCGGGCCGAAGCGGATCACACCACCACCAGCGAGATCATCCGGGCGGCTCTCCGCGAATTCCTCGATGTCGCCTGACTCCGAGCAGGGGTGCCGCCTTGGGCGGGCACTCAGCCGTCGCTAGA